>NZ_CP192105.1:4800000-7588497 GCF_050955985.1 Nocardiopsis sp. CA-288880
GGCGCCCGTACTCGTCGGCGGGGTCGATCACGCTCGCCTGCACACCGGTGTAGAGGGAGCGCAGGAGTTCGAGTTTGGCCAGGTAGGACTTTCCGGCGCCGCTGCGGGCGAGGATGACGGCGTTGCCGTTGTCCAGGCCGCCGTGGAAGCGGTCCCAGACCACCAGCCCGCCGGAGTGGGCGTTCTCCCCGTGGACGACGGCGGTGCGTCCGGCGCCGGCGGGGAGTTCGGCCCCGGCGAAGGGCATCAGCGCCGCGACGGCCTCGGTGTCCACGGTGCGCCCGGTGCGCAGGCTGTCGGTGCCCAGCGGCAGGGTCGAGCGCCATCCCTCCCAGGCGCGGTAGGTGGCGGGCGACAGGTCGACCAGGATCGATCCGGCCAGCGCCGCCAGACGGCGCACGTCGGCGTCCAGCTCTTCCGGTGTGGGCGCGTGCACGGTGGCGTAGACGGCGAGCCGGAACAGGCGGGTCTCCCCCAGTGCCACGCGTTCGGCCAGGTCCGCGGCGTCCTCGGCCGCGGCGGTGCGCTGCGGGTCCTCCAGGCGCCCGTGGGCGGTGTCGGTGCGCCACGCCGATTCCAGGCGTGCGCGGCGCCGGCGCAGGCGTCGGGCGGCGAGCGGCCCGGGGACCGGGGTGAGGTGGCAGGCCACGTCCACCCTGCCGGGGAAGGACAGGAGCGGGTCGGCCCATCCGGCGCGCACCTGGTGCGGGTAGCCGGTGACGACCATCGTCCGGGCGAACCAGCCGTCCGCGTCCAGGCGGCGCGGGCGCAGGCGGATCCGGGGTGCGGTCACCGGTGCACCCCCTCGGTGCCGGCGGTGGGGAGGGACTCCCGGATGAGCCGTTCGGCGGTGGGTCCGTCGCAGGTCAGGGCGCGGACGTCGAGCGCCGCCAGGTGGGAGGCGGTGTCCTCCGCGCGGCGCAGGAGCGCCTCCCCCGCCGTCTCCGGGGCGCCGTCGGAGGTGAGGACGAGCAGGACGCTGTGGCGGGTGGGTTCGTGGCGGGCCTGCAGGTCGTCGAGGAACGCGGCGTGGGCCAGGGCCGCGCGGCGCAGCCCCGCGGGGAGTCGCGGGACGTCGCGGCGCAGCCGCCGGGCGTGCGGGGCCAGGTCCGTGGGGCGCCGCCGGACGAGGATCTGGACGGGTTCGGCCAGGGAGTCGAGCAGGGCGGCGAACGTGGCCAGAGCCCGGTCCTGCTCCTCCCCGGAGAGCAGGTGGAGCGGGACGCTGGTGCAGGCGAGGACGACGGCGGACCTGCCGCCCAGGTCCACCACCCCGTCGGCGCCGACCGCGGGCAGGGCCTCGTCCGCCCGCCGCGTCCGGGGGGCGGTCCTCCAGCGCAGGGCCGACCAGGCGAGGCGGTCGAGGCCGACGCCGTCCCTGCGTCCGCAGGCCAGGGCCCAGGCGGGGCCGAGCAGCACGGCCGCCGCGGTTCCCAGCAGCCACGCGGGCAGGTGTCCGGACCCGGCGGAGAACACGGCCCAGGAGGCCAGTGCCGCGGGGGCCATGAGCAGCAGTTGGCGCGCGGTGAGGTTCCACAGCACGGGTTCGGGGCGCTCGATGTCGGCGGGCACGCGTGCCCGCCAGGTGGAGGCGTCCTGGTCCATGGGGCCGTCCTTCGGTATCGGTTCAGGTCTCGCGCCGCGGCCGGTGCCGGGGCGGAACGGGTCTGCGGTGCCCGGGCTCGGCGCGGGGCCGTGCCGGCCGGGCGCCGGGGTCCGGCGGGGGCCGCCCGCGCCGCGGCTCGGCACCGTGGTCCCGTGGCGGCTCCGGCCGGGTGGCGGAGGCGTCGGTCCCGGTCGCGGGCGGTGTGCCCGGGCGGCGCGGGACGGGCCGGGGCGTCCCTCCCCGTCCGTCCGGCGGTCCTGCGGGCGGCGGGGCCGGGGCGTTGCGGGGCCTCCGGTGCGCGGCCGCGTCCGCCGGCCCTCCCCGTCCCCGTGGCGGGGCGTGCGCGGGCCCCGGTGCGCCCCGGGCGGCGGGGGCGGCGGTCGGCCGGTGCGGCGCGGAGGACCCGGAGCCCGGGGAGGACCCGGAGCCCGGGGAGGACCCGGAGCCCGGGGTGCCGAAGCGCCAGGTGCGCACGCGCCTGGGGAGGGCGGGGACGCCCGCCTCGGCGCGCGGGCGGCGCTCGACCGCCCGCAGGAGCGCGCCGGTCCGGCC
The DNA here is from genome assembly GCF_050955985.1 of Nocardiopsis sp. CA-288880. Classification (NCBI taxonomy): domain Bacteria; kingdom Bacillati; phylum Actinomycetota; class Actinomycetes; order Streptosporangiales; family Nocardiopsidaceae; genus Nocardiopsis; species Nocardiopsis sp. CA-288880. The sequence goes on from NZ_CP192105.1 coordinate 4,802,159, forward strand.
GCCCGTGCTCCGGGCCGCGGCGGCGAGCGCCCCTCCCCCTCCGGTGGCGGCCGTGACCGCGACCAGGACCGCGGTCGAGGCCAGGGACTTGGCGGCGTCCGCCGCCGGAGACCTTCCGGCCGGCGGGGACCACACGGCCCTGTAGGCCCACACGGGGATGCGGATCTGGACGTAGACGAGCACCAGGAGGAGGAAGAGGTCGAAGAGGTCGGCCTCGCCGCGCACGATGTGCACGACCCCGAACAGCGCCCGGGTGTCGCCCTCGAAGAAGACGCGGGTCAGCGCCACGAACGCGATCGCCTGGGCGACCGGGACGAGGCACACCGCGGCCAGCGTCCGCCACCACATCTGCGCGACCCGGTTGGTCTGCGGCAGCCCGTGGAACATCAGCATGAGCGGGCCGCCGACCATCAGCAGGACCACGATGACCACGCGGACGATCTCCACGACCACCCACAGCACGAGCAGGACCACGAGGACCAGCAGGAACAGCACCACCGCCGAGGTCTCGTCGGCGAGGAAGGGGGTGGACCTGCTGCTCAGGTGGCGGGCGGCGGCGCCGGCGTCGATGCCGTCGTCGCCGACGGCCCGGGCGACGGCGGTGGACGCCTCCGCCGCCAGGCCCACCACGTTCAGCGACGCGTTGGAGGCGACGAACCCCACCACCAGGCGCGGCAGGACCTCCCTGGCCCCGTACTGGGCCTGGACGCTGTGGTGCGCCATGAGGACGAACCCGGCGGCGAGGACGAGGAGCAGGTAGAGGGCGTTGGCCGTGGCGGACACGCCCTCCCACACGGCGGTCACCCCCGCGGTCGGCCCGGGGGTCGCGAACAGCTTTCCCGCGACCCAGCCCAGCAGGGGGTCCAGGACGCCGACGACCAGCCCGTGGAACCACTGGGTGATGTGGCAGGAGACCTCGAGGGCGCCGCAGTCGAAGACCTCCGCGTAGGTCTGCTCCGTGGCGGCGTCCCCGTGCTCCTCCGGCTCCCCCGGCCTCCCCGGCGCCCCCGTCACGCGTCGTAGCCGTTGACGTAGTCCAGGGCCAGGAGGATCACCTCGCCGGAGAAGGCGACGAGGTAGCCCATGCCCGCGCCGGCGAAGGCGCGCTTGGACTTGTCGATCTCCCCCGGCTCGCCGCCCGCCAGGATCCAGCGCAGACCGGCGACCACGGTGAACAGGACGGCGAAGGAGACGGCGATGCTCTGCCCCACCCGGGTCAGGCGCCGGACGACCTCGTTGATGTGGACGGTGTAGGCCTCCACCTCGGCCGCGGCCGGGTCGCCGCCGAGGGCGACGAGCGCCAGGGCCGCTCCCGCCGCGAGGACGCAGGTCCGTGCCGCAGGCAGGCGCCGCGTCCGTCCCGTACCGCGCGGATCCACCATCCCGCCCCCTTCCGCTCGCCTACTGGGAAAGAAGCCGGTGCAGGGGCGGGATTGGACCGGGTCAAGGCATTCCTTTACCCGGTCCGGACCCTCAGGCCGGCGCCGGGACCGGCGAGCGGGCGGCGACCCGGCCGGAGCGGACCGCGTCCGCCAGGCGCTTCTCGGCGCGGGAGCGCCGCTTGGCGAGCTTCCAGTACGCGGTCCCCCGTTCTCTCGCCACCCGGGTCAGCGGGACGCCCTCCAGCCGGGTGAGGCCGATGACGCACGCCTCCGACTCGCTGAGCACGCCCTGGCGGACGGCGTCCCGGAGCACCAGGTCGGGGCTCCCGGGCGGCCGGGGCGCGAGGGCGCCCCGCTCGGGCCCCTCCCCCGCCACCGGGTGGGCGAGGGCGTCGCGGCGCGCCCGCAGGCCGGCCCGCTGGGCGCGGCAGCGCAGCATCCACGGCAGCCGGTACCAGCCGGTGTCGATCTCGTGGACGGCGGCGATGAAACCCGCCAGGACCTCTCCCTGGACGTCCTCGGCCGCACGGGCGTCCAGGCCCTCGCACAGCCGCCGCGCGCACGCCTTCAATCCGGGCACGGCCAGGCCGACGGCGGCGACCATCCACTCCTCCGACAGGCGCGCGTCGGTGATCACCCGCCGCCAGACGGCGTCGCGCACCTGGCGCGCGACCGTTCCCGAGAGCAGGGCCCCGCGCACCTCCAGCAGCGTCTCGGGGCGCGGGTCGGTGAACGGTTCGAGCAGGGCGGCGAGTTCTCGCGGGTCCAGGTCCGAACGCAGGAACTCGCGCTCGGCGGTGTGCAGCGGTCCGGTCCACATGGTGTGTCTCCCTCGGTGGGCGGTCGGGACCAGGCCACGAAAGGAGGGGCCGCCCACGCGGGGCCGACACCGGTCCCGCCGGGCGCACGCGCAGCGCGCACAGCGGGACCGCCGACCGCTGACACGGGGCCGACCGGGGGCGTGCGGCGCCGCGTCGGACGGCCGTACGGCGGGGAGGCGGCCGGCCCCGGGACCGCCTCGGTGCGGGGGGCTGCGGGCGGGGCTGCCGGGCCCGAGCCCGCCGACGGCGTCCGGGGCGCCCGGAGTTGGGCAGAACGTGGCCGGGTCTCCCGGAACCCGTGTCCGGGGGGCGCGGGCGCCCCTCCCGGGCCGGCCCGGGGCGTGCGGGGCCCGGGGTGTTTGCCGTACCCGGACGGTCCATGGATCCGGCGGGGACCGCGACCGGGTAAGCCTGGTCCCATGGAAAACCACGACGACCGCATCCGGGTGCGCGGAGCCCGCATCCACAACCTGAGGAACGTGGACGCGGAGCTGCCCCGCGACGCGCTGGTGGCCTTCACCGGCGTCTCGGGGTCGGGCAAGTCCTCGCTGGCCTTCGGGACGCTGTACGCCGAGTCCCAGCACCGGTACCTGGAGTCCGTGGCGCCGTACGCGCGGCGCCTGCTCCAACAGCTCCCGGCCCCGGAGGTGGACGACATCACCGGCATGCCCCCGGCCGTGGCCCTGGCCCAGCCGCGCACCGCGCCCTCGGTCCGGTCCACCGTGGGCACCCTCACCACGGTCTCCAACACGCTGCGCATGCTGTTCTCCCGCGCCGGGACCTACCCGCCCGGCGCGGACCGCCTGGACTCGGACTCCTTCTCGCCCAACACCGTGGCCGGGGCCTGCCCCGTCTGCCACGGGGAGGGGGTCGAGCACGAGGTCACCGAGGAGTCGCTGGTGCCCGACCCCTCGCTGAGCATCGCCGACGGCGCCGTCGCCTCCTGGCCGGGGGCCTGGCAGGGCAAGAACCTGCGCGACATCCTCGACACCCTCGGGTACGACATCCACCGGCCCTGGCGGGAGCTGCCCCGGGAGGAGCGCGAGTGGATCCTGTTCACCGAGGAGCAGCCGGTGGTGACCGTCCACCCGGTCCGGGAGGCGGGCCGCGTGCACCGCAGCTACCAGGGCCGGTACAGCAGCGCCCGGCGGCTGGTGCTCAAGGCGTACGCCTCCTCCGCCAGCGAGGCGCGGCGCCGCAGGGCGGCGGAGTTCATGGTCGACCGGACCTGCCCCGAGTGCGGCGGGAGGCGGCTGCGCCGGGAGGCGCTGCGGGTCACCTTCGCGGGCCGCACCATCACCGAGGTGGCCGGGCTGCCCCTGACCGAGCTGGCCGCCCTGCTGCGCCCCTGGCGGGAGGACGCCGGCGCCGCCGGGGCGCTGGCCGGGGAGATCACCGGCCGGGTCGAGGTGCTGGAGGAACTGGGCCTGGGCTACCTCAGCGTGGACCGCCCGGCCCCGACCCTGTCCACCGGCGAGTTCCAGCGGATCCGACTGGCCACCCAGCTGGGCACGGGCCTGTTCGGCGTGGTCTACGTCCTGGACGAGCCCTCGGCGGGCCTGCACCCGGCCGACTGCGAGGCACTGTCGGGGATCCTGCGGCGCCTGCGGGACGGGGGCAACACCGTGTGCTTCGTCGAGCACGACCTGGACATCGTGCGCGGGGCCGACTGGATCGTGGACGTGGGCCCCGAGGCGGGCGAGCGCGGCGGGAGGGTCCTCTACAGCGGTCCGGTGGCGGGGCTGCGCGACGTCCCGGAGTCGGTGACCCGCCGCTACCTGTTCCACGACGCCCTGCCGGAGAGGCGCCCCCACACGCCCCGCGGACACCTGGAACTGCGCGGGGTCACCCGCAACAACCTCAAGGGGCTGGACGCCGACGTCCCCCTGGGGGTGTTCACCGCCGTCACCGGGGTCTCCGGTTCGGGCAAGTCCACCCTGCTGGCGGCGGTCGCGGACCACGCCGCCGGGCACGGGCGGGTGGTGTGGGTCAGCCAGCAGCCGATCGGGCGGACACCGCGCTCCAACCTGGCCACCTACACCGGGCTCTTCGACACGGTGCGCAAGCTCTTCGCCGCCACCGAGGAGGCGCGGGCCCTGGGCTACGGGCCGGGCCGGTTCTCCTTCAACGTCGTGGGCGGGCGCTGCCCGACCTGTGAGGGGGAGGGGTTCGTGTCGGTGGAGCTGCTGTTCCTGCCCACCGCCTACGCCCCGTGCCCGGCCTGCGGCGGGTCCCGCTACAACGATGACACCCTCCGGGTGCGGTACCGGGGGCGCACGGTGGCGGACGTGCTGGCCATGTCGGTCGAGGAGGCGGAGGACTTCTTCACCGGGGAGCCGTCGGTGCGGCGGTCGCTGCAGACCCTGGCCGGGGTCGGGCTGGGCTACCTGCGCCTGGGCCAGCCGGCCACCGAGCTCTCCGGCGGCGAGGCCCAGCGGATCAAACTGGCCACCGAGCTCCAGCGCCGCCGGGTCGCCGACTCCGTCTACCTGCTCGACGAGCCCACCACCGGACTCCACCCGTACGACACCGACGTGCTGATGGGCCGCCTGCACGACCTGGTCGGGGCAGGAGCCACCGTCGTGGCGGCCGAGCACGACATGCGGGTCGTGGCCACCGCCGACCACGTCATCGACCTGGGCCCGGGCGGCGGCTCCGAGGGCGGCCGGATCGTCGCCCAGGGGGACCCGTCGAGGATCGCCGCGGCCCCGGACAGCCGGACCGGCGCCTATCTGAAGGGGCTGCTCTGACGCGCCGCGCGCCCCGTCTGGAGCCGTTCGGCGAGCCCGCCCGCCCGGGTGTGCTCGCCGCGCGGCCCGGTCCGGCGGCCTGCGCCCGGAGGCCCCGCCGGAGTGGCTCCGCGGGACGCCGGCCGCCGCCACAGAGCCCAGGGGCGGCCTGAGCGGCTCCGAGGTCACCGCGGGGCCCGCCCGGTGCGGACCGCCCTGCCGGCCTGGGCGCCGCGGTGGCTGCACCGGTCCGGAGCGACCGCGCGCCGCGGGGTGGCGGAGGCCGTCGCGGGGAGGACTCCCGACGGAACGGCCGGACGCCCGCCTCCCGATCGGGAACGGAAAGGGGGAATGCGCACAGCGTTTCCCTTTCCCAGGCCCATGGATTTCTTCCCGAATACACTCCCATTGCCTTCTTTGCCGCCGCCCGGGCCATTTTTTGCCGCCCGTCCCGAATTCCCGGCGTGGCCGACACCGCCTGCGGGAACGCTGCCCCCATGCCGAAAAGCGCAGTCTCAGGTCCGGCCACGGACGAGGGCACTCCCGTGGACGTCGCGGCCCCGCGAAAGAAACTGCGCCGACGGGTCGACGGGAAGGCGCGGTGCGACGCGGTCGGTCCGGCCGCCTGCTCCCCGGACGCCTCCGACCGCCGCCGGGTCCCCGTAGGGGTCATGGTGCGCCGCGACGCCGGGGCATCGGCGGCGGCCGTCTCCGCAGGCCCCCGGTTCGGCACCCCCGTTCTCTCCCGGGCCGGGGGAACCGGCCCGGGAGGGCAGGACACCGACACCCCGATCGCCCCCGACGGGACGCGGCTCCGGGGCGGGCCCGCCACCGGGGAACTGGAGGAGCCCCTCCCGGCCGCCGTGCCCAGCGGGGCGGCCGGCGCCCGGTACCGCGCACGGCGGTGGGCCTGACCGGCGCCCGCGCGCCACCGGTCCGCACGGTCGCGGCACCTGTCCCACCACGAGGAAGACGAGGGAACCCATGGCGGTCAAGGTCTCGGACCACGTCCTGCAGCGGTTGCGCGAATGGGGCGTCGAGCACGTCTTCTCCTACGCCGGCGACGGCATCAACGGCCTGCTCGCCGCCTGGGGGCGCGCGGAGGACAATCCGAAGTTCGTCCAGGCCCGGCACGAGGAGATGGCCGCCTTCGAGGCGGTCGGCTACGCGAAGTTCTCCGGCAGGGTCGGCGTCTGCGCGGCGACCTCGGGGCCCGGCGCCGTCCACCTGCTCAACGGCCTCTACGACGCCAAGCTCGACCACGTCCCCGTGGTGGCGATCGTGGGGCAGACCAACAGGAGCGCCATGGGCGGCTCCTACCAGCAGGAGGTCGACCTCCTGAGCCTCTACAAGGACGTGGCCTCGGACTACTGCGCGATGGTGACCGTGCCCGAGCAGCTGCCCAACGTCATCGACAGGGCGATGCGCACCGCGTACGCGAGGAGGACGGTGACCGCCGTCATCATCCCCGCCGACGTGCAGGAAATGGACTACTCGCCGCCGACCCACGAGTTCAAGATGGTCCCGTCCAGCCTCGGCCTGTCCTCCCCCGTCCCCGTCCCGAGGCCCGCGGACCTCTCCCGGGCCGCGCAGGTGCTCAACGCGGGGGAACGGATCGCCGTCCTGGTCGGCCAGGGGGCCGCGGGCGCGCGGGCCGAGGTCGTCGCGCTCGCGGAGCGCTTGGACGCCGGGGTGGCCAAGGCCCTGCTGGGCAAGGACGTCCTGCCCGACGACCTGCCGTACGTGACGGGCTCGATCGGCCTCCTGGGCACACGGGCCTCCTACGAGCTCATGCGGGACTGCGACACCCTGCTGGTGGTGGGGTCCAGCTTCCCCTACTCGCAGTTCCTCCCGGATTTCGACCAGGCGCGCGCGGTGCAGATCGACATCGACCCGCACATGATCGGCCTGCGCTACCCGTTCGAGGTCAACCTCGTCGGGGACGCCAAGGAGACCCTCGCCGCCCTGCTCCCCCAGCTCAAACGCGACAGGAAGCGCAAGGCCTGGCGCAGGAAGGTCGAGAAGGACACGGCGCGCTGGTGGGAGGTCATGCAGCGCCGGGCCGCCGTGGAGGCCGATCCCATCAACCCCGAGTACGTCGTGCACGCCCTGGACGCGCTCCTGCCGGACGACGTGATCCTGACGGCTGACTCGGGTTCGGCGGCGAACTGGTACGCGCGCCACCTCCGGATGCGCGGAACCATGCGGGGGTCCCTGTCGGGCACGCTCGCGACCATGGGGCCGGGGGTCCCCTACGCCATCGGCGCCAAGTTCGCCCACCCGGACCGGCCCGCCGTGGCGCTCGTGGGCGACGGGGCCATGCAGATGAACGGCATGGCCGAGCTCGTCACCGCGGCCAAGTACCGGCAGGAGTGGAAGGACCCCAGGCTGGTCGTGGCCGTCCTCAACAACCACGACCTCAACCAGGTCACGTGGGAGATGCGCGCCATGTCCGGGGCGCCGCAGTTCCTGCCCTCGCAGTCCCTGCCCGACGTGCCCTACGCCGACTTCGCGCGCCTGATCGGCCTCGACGGGGTGCGCGTGGAGAGGCCGGAGGACGTCCAGGGCGCCTGGCACAGGGCGCTGGGCGCGGACCGGCCCTTCGTCATCGACTTCCGCACCGACCCCGACGTCCCCCCGATCCCGCCGCACGCCACCCTCGAGCAGATCGAGGCCGCGGCCTCGGCGGTCCTCCAGGGCGACAGCGAGAGCGCCGGCATCGTCAGGCAGGGGGTCAAGGCCAAGATCCAGGACTTCCTCCCCGGCCGGGGGCGCCACCACAAGCGCGGCTGAACGCCGGGGGCCGGACCGGGTGCGGGAGGCCGCCGTGCCGGACGCGGCGCCCGGGACGAGGAGGACCATGGGGGACGCACACGGAAGGCCCGCGCCGCAGACCCTGCGGGACTACGCGCTGCTCGCGGACGGCGAGCGCGGGGCCCTCATCGGCCTGCACGGAGAAATCGTCTGGATGTGCGCCCCGCGCTGGGACTCCGGCGCCGTCTTCGGCGACCTCGTCGGAGGGCCCGGCCACTACACGGTCGCCCCGCGGGGGCGCTTCGTCGGCGGCGGCCACTACGAGCCCGGCACACTGGTCTGGCGCAGCCGCTGGACCACCTCGGAGGGCATCACCGAGTGCCGTGAGGCGCTGGCGTTCCCGGGCGACCCGCACCGGGCCGTGCTGCTGCGGCGCATCACGGCCGTGCAGGGGGACGCCCGCCTCGACCTGCGGCTCGAGCCCGCGGCGGACTTCGGCCGGAGCGGCGCGCCCTCGTTCCACCTGGAGGAGGGCGTGTGGACGGCGCGGTCCGGCGACCTGCGCCTGCGGTGGAGCGGGGCGCCCCGCGCGCACCCCGTGCCACGCGGCGGGGAGCCCGCGGGCCTCGCGGCCGAGGTCTCCCTCGCGGCCGGCGAACACCACGACCTGGTGCTGGAGATCGCCGACGGCCCCCTCGGCGCCGTGGTTGACGCCTCCCGCGCGTGGGAGGCGACGACGGCCGAGTGGTCCAGGACGGTCCCCGCCCTGGACCACGGCCTCGCCCCGCGGGACTCCCGACACGCCTACGCGGTCCTGCGGGGGCTGACCAGCAGCACAGGGGGGATGGTGGCCGCGGCCACCACCAGCCTCCCCGAGCGCGCCAGGACCGGGCGCAACTACGACTACCGGTACGTCTGGATCCGGGACCAGTGCTACGCGGGCCTGGCCGCGGCCGCGACGGGGAGCTTCCCCCTCCTGGACTGCGCGGTGGACTTCGTCTCGGCGCGGCTGCTCGAGGACGGCCCGCACATGGCCCCGGCCTACACCGTCGCCGGGGAGCGGATACCCGACCAGGAGACGCTCGGCCTGGAGGGGTACCCGGGCGGTTTCGACCGTGTCGGCAACTGGGTGAACCGGCAGTTCCAGCTCGACGCCTTCGGCGAGGCGCTGATCCTGCTGGCCACCGCCCACCGGCACGGTCGGCTGGAACCGGAGGGGTGGCGCGCAGCGGACGCCGCGGTCGGCGCCGTCGCCCGGTACAGGAGGAGGCCGGACGCCGGCATCTGGGAGATCGGCGACCGGGCGTGGACCCACAGCAGGCTCACCTGCGCGGCCGGGCTCCGGGCCCTGGCCGGCGCGGCCCCCACCGCGGGCCGCGTGAACGAGTGGACACGCCTGGCCGACGCCATGGTCGCCGAGACCGCCGCCACCAGCCTGCACCCCGGCGGCCGGTGGCAGCGCAGCCCCGAGGACCCGGGGCTGGACGCCTCCCTGCTCCTGCCCCCGCTCCGCGGCGCCCTTCCGGCCGGGGACCCGCGGACGGTGAACACCCTGCGGGCCTTCGTCCGCGAACTCACCCACGACCACTACGCGTACCGCTTCCGGCACGACGGGCGCCCGTTGGAGGAGGCCGAGGGGGCCTTCCTCCTGTGCGGGTTCGTGACGGCCCTGGCCGAGCACCAGCAGGGCAACCACGGCGAGGCACTGCGCTGGTTCGAGCGCAACCGCGCCGCCTGCGGACCGCCCGGGCTGTTCGCCGAGGAGTACGACATCGGCCAGCGCCAGATGCGGGGGAACCTCCCCCAGGCGTTCGTGCACGCGCTGATGCTGGAGTCCGCCGTCCGGCTGGCCTCCCCCGCCGGGTCGGACCGGGTGTTCCACTGAGGGGGTGCGCCGCGCGCCCGCCCGGCGCTCCGGACGGCCCGGGGACGGAGGGGGTCCGGGGCGGGGCCCGGGCTGCGCAGGGGGACGGGTCAGCGGGTGGCCGGGGGCTCCTCGGTGGAGAGCCGCTCCTGGTCGGCCGCCCAGGAGGCCAGCAGCTTGAGCCCGTCGGCCGCCGGTGAGTCGGCCGGCGCGGTGTAGACGTTCAGCTGCAGGCCCGGCTCGGAGGGGAGTTCCATCGCCTCGAAGTCGAGTTCGAGCAGGCCGACGGCCGGGTGGAAGAGCCGTTTGCGGCCGGAGCGGTGGAAGCGCACGTCCTGGGACGCCCATCTCTGCCGGAACAGCTCGCTGCGGGTCGAGAGTTCGCCGACCAGGGCGATGAGCGACTTGTCGTGCGGGTTGCGGCCCGCCTCCAGACGCAGCATCGCGGCCGCGTCGCGGACGACCTGGTCGTAGTCGACGAAGAACTCCCGGGCCGCCTCCGGCTGGAGGTAGACGAACCGGGCGGTGTTCGCCGGACGCCGCGGGTCCGCGAGCACGGGGGCGTAGAGTGCCCGGGCGAGCCGGTTCATGGCCAGCACGTCGTGGCGGCCGTTGCGGATCCAGGCCGGGGCGTCGGTGATCGCGTCGAGGACCTGTCGCAGCGCCGGTCGGACGGTCGCGGGGGCGCTGCGCCCGCGGCGCCCGCTCCGCGCGCCCGACTCCCGCGCGAGGGAGAAGAGGTGTTCGCGTTCGGCCTCGTCCAGCTGCAGCGCCGAGGCCAGGGCCTCGAGCACGCCCTCGGAGGCGCCGGCCAGGCTGCCGCGCTCCATGCGCACGTAGTAGTCCACCGAGACCCCGGCGAGCATCGCGACCTCCTCGCGGCGCAGCCCCTTGACCCGGCGGTTGCCCCCGTACGCCGGAAGGCCCGCCTGCTGCGGGGTGATGCGCGCCCGCCGCGAACTCAGGAATTCGCGGATCTCACTGCGCAGGTCCATCGTTGCCATGCCCCCACGGTAGGCGCACCGCCCGCGGCGTGGGAGGTACTGCCGTTACCCGGGACGGCCGCGGGACGGGGGCGCGCCCGGCCGGGGACGCGCCGGTCCGGCCGCCGGATCCGGTGCGTGGGGGGCACTGCGGGTACCCGTATCACCAGGTACTCCTCCGCAGGCCACCCCTGATCTAGCGTGGCGTACATGAGCATTCCGAGCGTCACTCTCAACAACGGCGTGGACATGCCGGTCCTCGGTTTCGGCGTCTACCAGACCCCGCCGGAGCAGACGATCACGGCCGTGGAGACCGCCCTGTCCACGGGCTACCGGCACATCGACACCGCCGCGGCCTACGGGAACGAGCGCGAGGTGGGCGAGGCGGTGCGCCGCTCCGGTCTGGCGCGCGACGAGGTCTTCCTCGAGACCAAGGTCTGGATCACCGACTACGGCTACGACGAGACCCTGCACGCCTTCGACAAGTCCGCCGGCAAGCTCGGCGTCGAGCAGCTGGACCTGCTGATCCTGCACCAGGCGCTGCCCGGCGAGTTCGAGCTGACCGTCCAGGCCTACAAGGCCCTGGAGAAGCTCCACGCCGACGGCAGGGTGCGCGCGATCGGCGTCTCCAACTTCATGCCCGACCACCTCGACCGGCTGCTCTCCGGGGCCGGGACCGTGCCCGCGGTCAACCAGATCGAGGTCCACCCCTACTTCCGGCAGTCGGAGCTGCTGGAGTACGACCGCGAGCGCGGCATCCTCAACCAGGCCTGGTCGCCGATCGGAGGCATCACGTTCTACCGCGACGGGTCGAAGGGCTCCACCCTGGAGGACCCGGTGATCGGGAAGATCGCGGACGCGCACGGCAAGACACCCGCACAGGTGATGCTGCGCTGGCACCTCCAGCAGGGCCGCCAGGTCATCCCCAAGTCGGTGACGCCGTCCCGGATCGCGGAGAACTTCGACGTGTTCGACTTCGAGCTCACCGGCGAGCAGCTCGCCGCCGTCGACGCGCTGGACACCGGCATCCGCGGCGGCCCCGAGGCCGCCGACATCACCCGCGAGAACTTCGGCATCGAGATCCCCGAGGCCTGAGGAGGCCGTCATGCACACGCGCACGCTCGGACAGGGCCTGGAGGTCTCCGCCGTCGGCCTCGGCTGCATGGGCATGTCCCAGAGCTACGGGCCCAACCCGGGGGACCGCGACGAGATGGTCGGCGTGATCCGCCACGCCGTGGAGGAGGAGGGTGTCACCTTCTTCGACACCGCCGAGGTCTACGGGCCCTACGCCAACGAGGAACTCGTCGGCGAGGCCCTGGCGCCCCTGCGCGACCGGGTCGTGATCGCCACCAAGTTCGGCTGGGACATCCAGGACGGCAGGATGGTCGGGACCGACTCCCGGCCCGAGCAGATCAGACGCGTCGCGGACGCGTCGCTGCGACGGCTGGGCACCGACGTGATCGACCTCTTCTACCAGCACCGGGTCGACCCCGACGTGCCGATCGAGGACGTCGCTGGGACGGTCGGCGAACTCGTCGCGGCCGGCAAGGTCCGCCACTTCGGACTGTCCGAGGCGGGCGCCGGGACGATCCGGCGGGCCCACGCGGTCCATCCCGTCACGGCGGTGCAGAGCGAGTACTCGCTGTGGACCCGCGACCCCGAGCCGGAGGTGCTGCCGGCCTGCGGCGAACTCGGCATCGGGTTCGTCCCGTTCAGCCCGCTCGGCAAGGGCTTCCTGACGGGGACCGTGGGTTCCTCGACCGAGTTCGCCGAGGGCGACATCCGCTCCACCATCCCCCGGTTCGACGCCGGCAACATCGACGCCAACGGGGCGCTGGTGGGGCACGTCCGCGCCCTCGCCGAGGCGAAGGGGGCCACGGCGGGCCAGGTCTCGCTCGCCTGGCTGCTCGCCCAGCATCCGTGGATCGTGCCGATCCCCGGCACGCGCCGCCGGGGCCGGGTGGCGGAGAACTCCGGGGCCACCCGGATCGCGCTCTCCGCCGACGAGGTCGCCGACCTGGACGCACTCGCCGCACGGGTGGGCGTCCGGGGGGACCGGTACAACGCCCGGGGGATGGCGATGGTCGGACTCTGACACGCCCGTGGTCGGGCCGGCCGGGACCCCGGTCGGCCCGGCCGCCGCGTGGTGGCCGGTCCGCGCGGTTCGGCGCTCCCGGCGGGCTCCGTGGCCGGGTCCGGACACGTCCCGCCCTCGCGCGCCGCAGTCCGCCTCCGGTAGCGTCGGTATGGTCACCCTTCGGGCGAACGGGAAGGCGCGAGCGAAGATCGAGGCACTGGCCCTGAGCGTTCTGGCTTCGTCTTTCCGGAGCCGTCACAGCTGGCGGAGCCTGCCCGGAAACTCGCCCTCCACCTCGGCCCCGCCACGCTCCTCCAGTTCCTCCTGGTCATCGCCGCGGGCCTGTTCGCCTGCAAGGTCGCCGCGGGGACCGCTGACCTCCTCGTGAGGATTCTGACCCACAAGGCCGCGCAGAGGTGGCCCGGACTGGAGCGGGCGGATCCCCGGCGCGGCCCGGCCGGGACGGGGCCTCCCGCCGCGGAGCCCCTCATCAGCCGGAACGAGTTCCACGGCGACGGAGCGGGCATCGTTGTCCAGGCCGGACGGATAGGCGAGCTGCACATCCACTCCCCCGGCCACGGTGGCGCCGGGACTGCGGCCGGGGACGGCGACGGCTGAACGGTCGGACCGTGCTGTACGCCCCGTCGGCGGCGGGGTACGCCCGGAAGCGTCCACGGGCGCGGCGGAACCGCACCGGCTACACTCCCCGCGTGCGCAGCGTGTTCGTCTTCCCCCCGGGCGAGCGGTCCGTGACCGCCGCCCTCCTGGACCGGAGCGTGCCCGGGCAGCGCGAGCCGTGGATCCTGGACGGCGCCCTCTACATCGACATCGACGACGAGGAGATGGGCCACCTGTTCTCCGACTGGGACCCCGACGACGTGGCGGTCCTCGAAGCGGTCGTCGGGCGCCGCCCCGCCTGGGCGGTGCAGATCGACGTCTCCGGGCGCGTGGACGGCATCGCGGAGGTCCACCGGGCCGTCGCACTGCTCCTCGCGCACGGCGGTGTGGCGGTCGACGACCACTCCGCCCACCCGTGGACTCTGCGGGAGATCGAGGCCGGGGCGGTGGTCGACGGCCGCCGCTTCTTCCGCCCCCGCTTCACCCCTCCCGGTCTGTACGGGTGATGAGGGCTTCGCTGCTTCCGCGCCCCGACTCGGGGAACCCCGTTCTCAGCTGCGCCAGGACCGGGCGGCAACGTCTCTGAAGCCGGCCGGCCTCGAACGGTCGCCTTCGATCAGGTCCACGACATCCAGAGCCTGCTCACCCGTCTTCCTGAGGGATCCTCTGTGCAGAACCAGGATCCCCCTTCTGGCGCTATCCCTGCGCCTCTGCACAAGGCCGAGGTCTCCTCGACCGATGACATCACCATGGGCCACACCGTTGGCGATCTGGAATATCAGCTCGAGGACCACGGTCCTCACATGGGGCGGAGGATCAGAAGCGAGAGCAGCCATCGCGAGGACCATGGTCGGCTCCGCCGCCTCGAAGAGCTGACCCTGGACGAAGACCGAGTTCTCGAGATCCCGGTAGTGGTCCATGGCGTCGTCCTCGGAGCCCTGGGAGACCAACTCCATGAAGCACACCGGAACGAAGGACGCGTCACCCGTCATCGTCCTGAACCCCGACCAGTCCCGCAGGCCAGCTTCGAACTCGACCGACTTCACGTTCACTCGAAGACCGTCCACAGGCCGCCTACGGTCGCCCTCGGCGACTCCACCCGATGAACGCGTGCACCAGACCCTCTCCGACCCGGGACACCGGAAGACGTTCAGAGAAACGACGTCGACCATGAGCTGGTCGGCTCTCACACCAGCCCACAGCTAAGAATCCGCAGCCCCCTCCGGCCACGTGAAGTCTTCGGGCGGACCGACGATCGCAGCTTCGATCTTCTGCACCCGGGAATCTGTCAGCAGGATCGCCCTCCATGAAGACGACCTCACGGCGAAAAGGCCATTTTCCGAATCCCGACGCAGGACTTCGAAGAACTCATTCCACCCGAACCTGGCCTCCGCAACATCAGGGTAGGAAGCATACCTGAACCTGTAAGTATCCAAGAACATCGAACTCTCCGCAACTGCGACATCGAAAGCCTCCCGAACGTCTCCGAATACTCCCTCCAGAATCTCCCCCGGAACGAATTTCAATGATCGACAGCCACTCTCGCGAAGCATCAATCTGAGCCTTAAGAAGGAAATCCGGTACTGCACCAAACCCCCACCAAGAGAACACTCTCACTAAATTCCAGAATGCATTATCATTCACTCAAGCCATGTCGGACCACAAAAAGATCAACTACATCACAAACAAAAATCAGCGCTCGGGGGCCTGAACAAAAATTACACGGCAAGCCACCGCCGCTTCACGAAAACCAGATTTTTCGTCCTTGATAAATTTGCCGACTTCGAGCGCGACATCAGGAGTCAGACCCGATTCCACATACCCCAACAAAGAACTTACAACGCTCCGCAGAGCCAGGATCTCAGCATCCTCCAACAGAAAGAAGTCTTCGTGCCCAACATCCAACGTGAACCACCTGAAGTCTACCCCCCAGGAAACAAGGCAGGCCGTGCGATATCTCCCGTCTCCCCTTTTTTTGAACCTTGCGAACAAGAAAGCAGTGGCATCACTTGGCATCCCCTCAACGAAACCAACTCGGCGCCTAGGCGGCTTCAGGCCGGGCCACATTTTACGACACAACTCCATAAGCTTCTCCCTCGGCAAGGACTTCACATTCCCAGGAATCGGATCGCCAGTCTTTCTTTCAGGAAAGAAGCCCCATTTATTTTCCATCATTCACAGTCAATTTCAATGGCATTTTTCCAATTAATTCCGCTAATTCTAAAATTCCTGCCGATCCTCACCCAGGACCTTCTTGTTCACTTAGACGCCACACCCTGCGAGATTTGCTCGAAGACCTTCTGCATCCGAGCTGGGGTCAGCTTCTCCAACGGCACATTGCCCAGGTGTGGTTAGGTCAGCGGTAAATTCGCTCGGCGGACTGATCTGGGGACCGAGCTGCTTTTCAGCTAAATCAGCGTTGGCGGGCACGGAAGAATGTCACCTTGAGTTTGAGCAGGATCGCAGCGTTCACCCAAGCCGACCTCACCCTCAACAATACATGGAGACACAATTTACCAAGAAGTCTCCAGTCCAATCAAATAACAGAGAACCAACAAGATCAGGAACTCAGACCTGAACGCTCGGACAAAAGTTTTCAATCCCCAGAGAAAATAAGCTTTCTATGCGGCCGCAAAGGCACCAACTCAGCCAATTCAATCAGCTCCTGAATCATAGGAGTCATTTCACCATCCTCGAAGGATCGAGACGCAGAACGAAGCTCTTCCAGGACCACTCCAACCTGACGGGAGTTAAATATGGTATCGCCATAAAGATCCACATAACCCAACATGGGGTACTCTTTGCGCGAATCTAGCCTTCGCAAGAATTCATTAATATTCTGACGAACACAGCGAGACATGACGGCGCCGCCGTATTCACACACCAGCACACTGACCGACAACTAGAGCACCTCCACATCAACCATGAGAAAAGGAAGCATCACCTGGACCCCGAGATGCGCAGGACATTCACCGGACAGCTGTGGATGGCACCTGCCCCCGCATCTGCGCGAGCGGAAAGCACGAACTCTCATACTTCTCAATGATTACCAGAAAGAGAATCAAAATGGGTAATATTAAATTTTCGAGATCCCGAAGAATTCTGCCCCCGAGCTTTCCAACTCTCCCATTTCAACGAGCCTCCGACAAGCAAGAACAAGGTCCCTACGGGAAAATTTGTCATCTCCACCAAGACTCTCTAGGTAGATGGAAATCCGCCACGAATTGAACACTTCATGCCCGCCATCATCAATATCCACATCGACTTCTCGCCCCTCAGGACCCCTAATCAGGCAGCCAATCCCATGGACCGTGTAAGACACACCATCAGCAAGGACCGCTTCGCGGGGAATCTCCCCCTTCTGCGCCATGTAAACAATATCTCGAACACAGCCAGCGCCGCCGACTCGATCAATTACTAGACCTCGAAGCACGCGCAAAGAGGAAACAAAAGACCGGACTGCATCCAACGGCAAATATTCACTCATCAGCGAATCCTGTCAGAGCCAACACCATGCCAGAACTGCAAGCCATCATTGAGGTCTTGATATCCCCTGTTCGGAAGTTCCACTCGAACATATAGCACGTCGATTCCAGAACGCTTTGCCGCAGAAATTCAATGGCGACCATCAATAACGAGAAGTCTTTCTCCATGCCCCACCACAGCAATTGGATCGACCTGCCATCCGTCATTTTTCATTCTGTCGGCTAGCTTACACACGTTTCGCGATGAAGCATTTCCTTGAATCGAATGATTTCGTTCTAGGTTCCATAGTGAAGTGACTCCACACGGATCGTCATTGTGAACCAGAGGAGACGAGTTCCCTATGGCCACATGGTAGGTGTGGACACCTCGGACGGTCAGGTTATGGACCGTCGCAGGCTGGGTCCAGGCCTGGACCGCGGAGACCTGGACCCAGGTGCCGGAGGAGGTCTGCAGCCACGTCCCCGGGGCCAGGTCGACCGCGTCGACCCACTGCCCCAGGTCGGGCACCCAGAACGGGTACTCATCGGTCGCGATGACCACGTCCCCCGCCGTTACCGGGCCAGAGACACCCGACTGCTCGGACTGCTCACCTGCGTTGTCGGAACCGGTGCTCTCACCGACCGCATCGCTCTCGGTAGTCGGGTCCACCGTGATCTGCACCAGGTGCTTGGCACCCGACCCGACGATCGTGGCCAACACCGTCCGCGCGGTCCGCTCACCGAAATTAACCCCAATTCGGCCGCAACGGCGATCAGCTCCTGATTGTCGCTCTCTCCTGCCGAGCATTCAGGCAGGCATGCGACAAACCTGGTAAATACGTCTCCAAATTGCACTGGCCACGCTGAAATATCACACAAAAAGTAACATTTCTTCGTTTGGGCAAGCATGGAAATATTAAAATTTACTATAACCACCCCTGGAGAATTCTTCAAGCAAATCAATCATCACTTCAATTAAATGAACTTCCACCCCAGGAGGAATTTGATCTATCGAAAAACCTTCTTCGAGCCCAGATGGAACCTCTTTTTCAATAAGAACATAGGACCAATGGCGACTAATTCGACCAGTGGCCAAGCGCTCACATACCCAGGCTTGAAATCCATCCAGCATTTGGCCACCGAAAGCAAGGTTGAACCCCTCCACGAAGGCAACTGCCGTGACAAATCGATCATCCATTAAATACATTCTTCGGCGCTCCCTCAAGTGGAAGCAGAGCCTACGAATTTCCATCGCTTATCTCAAATCCGGACGCTCAACCATTTCGATATACTCTCCGTAATCCCATTGCTGGCGGTAGGCCCCAACCTCCATTCCCCGAGATCCCGTGAACCCATCATAAGCCCTATCATCTTTCACGACAACGAAGTGTTCTGTCCATTTACCGTGAGGATCTCGCACCGATGGCCCAAGAGAGGGAGCGCCCATAGAGTCTCTCACCTCATATACTTCACCACCGATTTTATCCCGAATTTTTACCGCACATTCCTTACAGTTATCCATGGTAGGAATGGGCCATCCATCTGGCCCATCCTGACAAGCCATGGCGTTATGGTTCAGGATGCCTAGCGATCCCGCACCCACGTGGAACGTGTGGACGCCCTGGACGGTCAGGTTATGTACCGTCGCAGGCTGGGTCCATGCCTGGACTGCGGAGACCTGTACCCAGGTGCCGGACGAGGTCTGCAACCACGTGCCCGGGGCCAGGTCGACCGCGTCGACCCACTGCTCCAGGTCGGGCACCCAGAACGGGTGCTCGTCGGTCGCGATGACCACGTCCCCCGCCGTTACCGGGCCAGGGATGCCCGAATGCTCGGCCTGCTGGCCTTCAGTTTCGGAACCGGTGTCCTCATCAGCCGCTTCGCGCTCGGTGGTCGGGTCCACCGTGATCTGCACCAGGTGCTTGGCACCCGACCCGACGATCGTGGCCAGCACCGTCCGCGCGGTCTGCTCACCGGTCTCCGGATCGGTCGCCAACACCTTCTCGCCGACATCGACCTCTTCGATGGGTCTGGTCGACCCGTCGGCCATCACCACCCGTGTACCGGGCACGAAGCTGTTACCGGGTGCGCAGAGGTTGTCGACCTTGCGGTTGGCCCTGATCAGGCCGTTGACCCCGTCGATCAGCTCACCGCCGAGCTCGGCGATCCTACGCCCCAGTTCTGCGGCCTTGCCCCATCTGAGCCCGTACTTGACGGCGATCTTGCCCGCCAGGCCACCCACGAACATCGACGCGACGTTCAGCGCCGTCTCACCGCACGCCCCCAGATCACCCGTGGTGAAGCACTCCAGGCCGGCCGTGATCCCCAGCTCGTCCGCGACCAGCTGCGCCAGCCCCGCCGCGGCGGCGATCAGCTTCTGCCTGGCCTCCTCCTTCTCCCGCTGGGCGTCCAGATAGGCCTGTGACGGCCCCCGCTGCGCCTGGTACGTCGTTCCGCCACCGCCGGAACCGCTCCTGTAGTGCCCGCTGGTCTGCCGGCGATAACGTTCTGTCGCGTCCCTGAGAGCAGTGGGATTGTTCTGGTGGTTGTACTGCTGGTGCCACAACCACTTGTCCTGCGCCAGCTGAGCGCCTGGAGAGACCCGCGACGGGCGAGCACTCCCCTTGTGCCCACCGATCAGCATCAACCCGTCGGGGTCGGTGAAGGTGACCGGGTTGTTGTTGGCGTAGGTGTAACCGTGCATCTGCTGGTGGTCGGTCACGTCCATGAGCGGGTCCACCGAGATGAACCGGCCCAGGCCCGAGTCGTAGGCGCGCGCCCCCAGCTGGGTCAGCCCGGTGGAGGCGTCGATCGTGCCGTCAACGAACCCGCGCTCTGCGGGCCACGCGCCCGCGCTGCCCCGTTCGGTGCCGAACACGGTGGTGTGCCGGTGGGTCGTCTCCCCGGTGCGGGCGTCGATCGCGACCTGTCCGGTCCCGTGGTGGTCGGAGTGGATCCATGACAGGGTGCCGTCGTTGTTGCGCACGGCCACGGTCTCGCCGGCGAAGGAGTAGAACCGGGTGGCCTCCTTGATCAGGCTCTGCCGGTCCAGGCGCAGCTCCATGCCGGGCAGGTACAGGGTGGAGGCGTCCGGGGCGTGGCGGATCAGGCGCTGGCCGTCGGCGTCGTAGACGTAGGAGGTCTGGGAGCCGTCCTCCTCGGTGACGCGGTCCAGATTGCCCTCGGCGTCCCACTCCAGGTCCTGGTCGCGGGCGGCGGTGGTGCGGCCGGTCATGTTCCCGGCCTCGTCGTAGGCGTAGGTCTCCAGTCGGTCGCCGCCCGGGCTGGTCTGCTCGACCTGGGTCAGCGCCTGCGGGCGCAGTCCGGTCGTGTCGCCGTGGGTGTAGGTACGGGTGATGTCCCCGGCGGGGCCGTGCTGGACCTCGGTGGTGCGGTTGCCCAGGGTGTCGTAGGTGTAGGCGTGCCAGTAGGGTGCGGCTCCGCCCAAGGCGTCGGCCGAGGGCTCGGCCGCGCAGGCTTCGTCACCGGTGGCGTCAGGGGTCCACACGCCGGTCATGCGGCGCATGTGGTCGTAGGTGAAGCACTGCACATCCGACTGGAGGTGCTCGGCGGTGGGTTCGTCGCGCAGATTGAGGACGTTGCCCGCGTCGTCGTAGGTGTAGTACTGGTGCACCAGGGAACCGGTGACACCGCGTTCGGGAACCAGGGTGGTCTGGGCCATGCGCCCGGTGGCCTGGTCGTAGTGCCGGGTCAGGTAGGTGGCGTGGGTGCTCGAGTCGCCGATGTCCATCGTGCGCTGGCGCAGCTCACCGGTGTTGCTGTAGACGGTGGCGGCGACGTAGTCGGTGAACCCGGACATGTGGGTGGGCATGCCGAGGTCGTTGTACGTGTAGGCCACCGACTCGGTGCCCAGGCCTCCGACGGCGGGCATCCGCTGTGACTGCACGGTGCCGTCGGGGTTGTAGGCAGTGGTGAAGCGGTACCGTCCAGCGAGCCCGGGCTCGCTGGAGGGAATCAGGACCTCGGTGGCCAGGGGCCGGTAGAACTGGTCGTAGTTCACCACCCGAGACGTGTAGGCGTTGCCGTCCACGTACCGGGTGGAGGAGGTGAGGTGCCCCTCCGCCAGAGTGTCGTAGACCCACTTGGCGCGCAGCGGCCCCTCCGGTGAGTCGTCGTGCAGGCCTACCTGGCGGCCGAGGGCGTCGTAGGAGTGGGCGAGTGTCTGGCCGCGGGCGTCGGTGGTGGTCACCAGCTGGTCGAGCCGGTTGTAGGTCATCGTGTTGGTGCCCGCGATGGGATCCTCGGTCTGGACCAGGCGACCGCGCAGGTCGTAGGTGTAGGTCCAGGTGTTGCCCTCGGGGTCGGTGACCGTGGCCAGTTCGTCGTTCTTGGCGTACGTGTAGGTGATGGCGTCGTAGTCGCCCTCAGGGGTGGGGCTGTGATGGGTGCGTACCTCGGTCAGGCGCCCCTGGGCGTCGGTGATGGAGGTAGCGGCCACGCCTCCGTCGGGCGGAGTGAGCAGGGTGCGGTCCCCGTGGTGCTCGGTACTGGTACGCCAGCGCTCCTCGCCGAACCCCACATGCAGGAGGTCGGTGACGCGTCCTGCCCCGTCGTAGAGGGTTTCGGTCTGGCGGGGGATGTCGGCGTCGTCAGCGGCCACGAACAGGGTGCCGCTGGGCTCCTCGGTGTTGTAGTAGGCCTCGCGTTCTTTCACCACCTGGCCCCGGGTGTCGTGGAAGGTGTCGGTGATCAGCCGTCCCCCTTCCTCTGCCGGACTGGGGGTCTGGGTCTGGCGCAGGCGCAGGAAGGCGTCGAAGATCTCGTAGCCGGTGGCGTACTCGGTCGAGGTGCGCAGAGTGTGCGTGACGATGGAGGTGGGCGCGTCCTGGCGGATGTGGTACTCGAACTTCGCGGTCGGGGTGTCTGTGTCGGGGTTCCGGTCCGGCAGCCACACGCTCGTGAGACGGCCGAGCGGGTCGTAGGCCATGTGCATGGTGCGGCCGTTGGCGTCGGTCTCGGCCACGGGCATCCCGCGCGCCGGGTCCACGACCGTGGTTGTGGTGTGTCCCGCCGGGTTGGTCTCGGTCACCGACTCCGGTAGCCCCACGGCGGTCTGGGTGTAGTCGGTGGTGGTCACCCCGCCGTTGGCGTTCGTCTCGGCGACGGTGTTGCCGAAGGAGTCGAACTCGGCTTCCTGCACCGTCTGGTAGACGGGCTCGCCGCCTGAGTAGGAGTCGAGCTTCTCCGTGCGGGTGGGCAGACCTCGGGTCGGTTCCTCACCGTGGCCGCCGCCGTCGTAGAGGACGAGTTCATCGGTGACGACGTCCTCGGGGCGTTCCGGGGTCTCTCCGCAGTCCACGGCCAGTGTCTCGGTACGTGAGACGAGGTTGAGGATCCAGGCGTCGGTGTTGCTGAGGTAGGTGGTGTGGACACACTTCTCGTCACCGGCAACGTCCACGTCGCCGTGGTCGCGCGTGCGGGTGATGACGCCGTCGTCGTTGAGGGTGTGGTCCACCCGTGCGTGGCGCCAGGTGCCGTCAGCGAGGCGGGCGAAGCTGTCCACCCGTTCGGTACGGATCATGTGCGCGGTCTGGCTGCCCCAGTCGTGGGTGACCTCGGCGGTCTTGCGCAGCCAAGGAGTGGTGATCTCCCGGGAGATCTCCTGACCGCCCTCGCCATCGCGGACGATGGTCTCCAGGAGGGCGCCGTTGAGCTCCTTGTGGTCGGTGTGCTCGACGCCGTGGGAGTCGGTGACGGAGACGTCCCTGGTACCGCTCGACTGTTTGTCGCCGTCCATGCCCTGGAAGTACAGGTACTCGGTCTCGGTCCGGGCCTCGCCGGCGTGACCGGTACGAACGATCACGCGGTCGTAGCCGCGCCAGTCCGCCCAGGTGCGGTACTCGTCCTCGACCATGCCGTCGGCCTCGGTGTAGCGCCAGGCCGGTGTTCCCACGTAGTCGTAGCTGGTGGTCAGAGTCGGCTGGTCGGTGACCAGGTCGAGTTCGTTGACCTCGGTGACGACGTACTTGTGGAACCAGTCGGTCAGCTCCGCACCGCCCTCAGGGGTCCACTTCACCGGGTAGCAGCGCTTGGTGTTGTCGTGCGGCTGCGGTGTCTTGCCCGGTTCGCATTCGGGCGCGGAGTAGGTGATGTCGAGCTGTCCGCCGGTCTCGGTGCGGACCTCGGTGATGCGCCATCGCAGCATCGGCGCGATGTCGTCGGTGGGTGAGTCCACCCGGTTGGGCATCTGGGTGCCGCCGAAGGTGACCTTGGGCAGCGACTCGGTACCGCCGACGTGGCCGGTGTGCTCGATGGAATCCAGCCACAGGGTCGGGCCGGTGCCGTCGCCTGCTTCGGGGAAGGAGTGCTCCAGGGCCCAGGAATCGACCTTGGTGTACTCGTCGCCGTTGTGGATCTGGGTGGTGACGGCGTCGAGCTTCGTGGTGGACCAGAAGGTGGGCGAGTGCTTGCCCGCACAGGAGGAGCCCGACTTGCAGTCCTGGTCCAGGGGGACGTCAGGCCAGTGCTCGGCGTTGTCGGAGGTGCGCTCCTCGGCCGCGCAGTCGAAGGAATCGGTGACCAGGCAGCGTTCGGAGGTGGAGAAGGTCACGCGAGCCGGGGCAGTGGCATAGGCGTCGTCACTGCGCAGCCCGTACTCGATGCGCTTGATATTGGCGGCGCGCACGTAGGGAGTGGCGGTGTTGGTGAGGTTGCGGCCGTAGTGGTTGGTCTCGGCGTCGTAGTAGAACGTCATGACGTTGCCGTGCACGTCCACGACGTGATCGAGGTTCCACTTGTAGGCCTGCTGGCACCAGGACTCGGCGAAGGTGGAGTCGTAGCAGGGCTGTCCGGACTCGGCCGCGTAGATGGGCATGGTCTGAGCGGAGTCGGTCTCGGGGTCACCGCTGGACCAGCCGGGCAGGCGATTGCGGCCGAAGAAGTACTGGGTGCCGTCGGGGGTGGTGACCTTCCAGTGCTCGCCCTCGTGCGCGCCGTTGGCAGCGCCGGTGAGCCTTTCGACCTTGGTGCCGTCGTCGTTGGAGAGCCGGTAAGTACCGTCATCGTGTTTGATGAGCGCACCGGAGTGTCCGCTCATGGACAAGGTGACATTGTCGGTGTTCCAGCACAGGTCACCGGTCCTGTGTCCGGAGTCGGCGCAGGCGGTGTAGCGGCGTTCGATGGAGCCGGGGGCGTAGGAGAACCCGTCGCCGATCCAAGAGGTCTGGTTGTTGGAGGTGGCCACGCGTCCGTCCACCCCGCCGGAGGAGTAGCTCAGGCCCATGGCGGGGACGAGCGCGCTGGGCGCGGGTGGGGCGGACAGGTCGTAGGACCAGGAGAAGTCGCCCGACTGGGTGTTGACGTTCCAGGTGGAGGAGGGGGAGAGCTTGGTGGCCCGGTAGTCGCCGTTGCCCCCGGAAGGGGCGGAGGCGATGGCGAACAGGGACCCCTGAGCGGGGGCGGCACTCACGACGGCGGACAGGCTCTGGTCCGCAACGCTGTTGTCGAGGAGCTGGGGTGCGTCGAAGGCGACCGTGTCATCCGCCGAACAGGAGTCGTCCAGGACACAGGGGTCGAGTTCCACGACGCGCAGGCGGGAGGCGTAATCACCGCCGAACGCGGCGGCGAACTCGGAGTAGTCCACCTCCATCCGGACCGGCGCGATGGTCGGCGAGTCATCGGTGCGGGTGATGTTGACGAGCAGGCCGTGCACTCCGGCCGTCTCGGCGTCGGCCTGGTCCAGGACCTCGACCTGGACCGACTCGACAGGGTCGGGGGAAGCGAAGGCATCTACCTCGGGCTCGTCCGCGGCGACGGGGTCTCTGCGCATCTCGTTGTGCTGGGGAGACGGACCTGTGGACGGGGAAGGCTGCGCGCCCTGCGGTTCCTCTTCCGCGGCGGTGTCCGGATCGGGCTCCTGTGTCGGAGGGTCCTCGCTCGGCGGTTCCTCCGCCGAAGGCGTCTCCTCCGAAGCGGGAGTCTCCTCCTCGGGCGGGTCGGACTCGGGGATCGGGGGCGCCCATTCACCCCAGTGCTCGGGGACCTCCCAGCCGGCGAGGTCCTCCTCTGCCACAGCCGTGACCGTGACCGGTGACTGCTCCTGTGCCCCGAGCGTCCTCGCCTGTGCTCCGCCCAGGTCCACCTCGGTGGCCGAGGCCTCGGGCCAGTCGACCTGCTCCGGCTCGGTCACGTCCGCTTCGGCGACCGCGTTGCTTCCTGCCGAGGCCTCGGCGACCAGGTCCCGCCCCTCCACGGAGGGCAGGTCCTCCACCTCCGGGCGCGGGTTGTAGGCCGTGGCGGACGCCGGAAGGGTATTGAGCAGTCCGGCCATGAGGACGAGGCCGACCGAGTAGGTAAGGCCTCGGCGGATAGGACCGAGACGGACGGGGGTGTCACTGCGCGGGGTCACAGCAGTCCTCCTGGCCCCGCCCGAACGGGCAGGGGACGATCACGGGGTGGGGGGTGGGGGATGTGGCGACGGGGCAGCCTCAAGTGCTGGGGAAGACGCCGTCCCGGACGTGGTGGATACCGCGCTGGTCGAGTACTCCCTGGTAGGCGTGGACGTCATCGACGTCGCCGGTCCAGTGGTAGGCGTTGGAACCGCTGTGCTGGGCGCTGCCGATCCGGAAAGGGCCGTCGGCGTGCCAGGCGTGGTCCACCGGCACGCGGGACTCCTCGAAACCGTTGACGTAGAGCACCAGCTCTCCGGTGGCGTGGTCGTAGACACCGGCCAGGTGGCTCCACTCCCCCAGACCGGCGGCGGTCGTGGAGTAGGCGTAGGTCCATCCGGCCGAACCGGAGGTGGGAGCTTCGTCGTGAGGAGCCATCTTGAACACCCACGCTCCACGCGACCCCTGGTAGCCGAGATGGAACCCGCTCTGGAACTCGCCTGCCTGACTCACCGCGGTGGTGTTGACCGCCTCACCGGTCTCGTCCAGGCGCACCCATGCCGAGACGCTGAGGCTCCTGTCGGTGCGCAGGGCGGGTCCGGTCGCTTCGACGTACTCTTCAACGCCGTTGAGACGCAGCCCCGGAGATGCGGTGAACGAGTTCTCCGCCAGGTTCCACGCCGTGGCGGGATCGGCCTTGAGGACGGCGTCGAGTCCGTGGTCGGTGGCGTCGGCCACCGCGGTTCCCTCGTACTCGTCGAGCATCCATCGGCCCTGGGCTGCCACCGGCTGGTTGGCCAGGCGCCACACCTCGGAGTCGGTCTCGGACTCGGACACCGTCTCGTCCAGCACGAGCCTGTCCCAGACCTTCGCGTCGTCGATCGCGCCGGGCCAGTAGTAGTTGCCGACTCCCTGGAAGAGGGCGCGCCCCACGGTGAGCGGCCCCCGGGCGTTCCACGGTCCGGTGTGGGTGTCCGTCCCCTGCTCGACGCCGTCGACGAACAGGGTGATCTCACCGGTCTGCGCGTCGTGGGTACCGAGCAGGTGGGTCCACACCCCGACCTCGGCGGGTACGGGAGACGTGACGCTGGCCCACTCGCGTGAGCCGTCCCAGTACTCGTCCTCCGGGGACATCTTGAAGACCCACTCACCTGTGTTGCCCTGGTAGCCGAGATGGAAGGCGCTCTGTTCCTCGCCTTCCTGGGCGACGGCTGTGTGGTGGGCGTGGGCGCGGTCCAGCCTGACCCACGCCGAGACGGAGAAGGTTCCTGAGGTGTCAACGGCCGAGGCGTCAGCGGTGATCTCGTCGTAAGGTCCGGGGTCGCCGGCGGTGTAGCCGCTGGTGTGGACGGCAGTGCCCTCCAGGCGGGGGGTGGGGTCGGTGTCGGGGTTGTCCACCGAACCGACGCGTCCGCGGATCCAGTCCACCCCCTCGGAGAGGGTGGCGCCCTGGTCTGGGTTGGCAGTGTCAGCGGCGCGGTTGCCCTGTCCTTCGTCGAAGGTGTAGTGGGCGACCGGGTCGCTGGGGGCGGCCACGAGGAAGGAATAGGCGAGCACGCAGTCGGAGGAGTTGCCGAAGGCGTCGACCGTGCGCGCGTAGACCCAGTTGGGCCCCTCCAGGCGCGGGGTGAGGGTCACCGTCACCTCGCCTCCTGGCTGCGCGGGCTCGGCCTCGGTGACACAGGAGTCGTCGTTGAGGGCGTAGAAGTAGCTCTGGGCGTTCTCGACACCGTTGTTGGAGAGGGTGAACTCACCGGGCAGTCCAGGGGAACCGTGGAACTCGTCCCCGGCCGGATAGTCGGTGGAGCTGACCGAGGGGCCCTGTTCGGGGCGGGCGGTGCTGACCATCAGGTAGCAGTAGCCGGTCCATCCAGACCAGGAGGTGCCGTCGTTGGCGTTGGCGCGGTAGCCAATCAGCACGTCCTCGGGCAGTTCACCGGAGCGCACCGACTGGTAGGAGCCCGAGGACCAGACGGCCACTTTGGTGGAGGAGGAGTCCACTTCGCCGACCTGCTCACCGTCCACCCACCAGGCGAAGCGCGTCTTGACCTTCTGGCGGTTGGCGGAGGTGGAGTCACGGTCGCGGACGTAGGCGGTGAAGGTGGGCCGGGTCTCGTTGACCAGGCGCGGGTTGTCCGTGTCGGTGGAGCAGGTGCCGCCGTGGGAGTCCGAGACCTTGGTCGGGATCTCGGGCGGGTTGTTGTAGTCCACCTGCAGGGTCGGGTTGGAGTCGAAGCGCCGCCAGTCGTGGTTGCTGGAGGACTTGCTCTCGTTGCCGCGCAGGCCCAGCGTGGTGGTGGCGTTACCCGCGTCACGGCTGAACACGTACCCGTCGGTGGCATCGAACTCCACCGTCGGGGAGGTGCCGCCGGGACAGTTGGAGCGTCCGGCGTTGATGGTCCTGGTATCGAGCCTGGTGTTCCAGAACGCAGTGGTGTTCTGCCTGCTCCAGGTGGTGGAGGAGGAGATGGCGTCGGTGCGCCACAGTTGGATCTGCGCGTTGGTGCACCCGTAGGCGTGGGTGACCCTGGGACGGAACGTGACCCGGGTGATGTCGGCGTCGCGGGTGCGCG
Organism: Nocardiopsis sp. CA-288880; assembly: GCF_050955985.1. Lineage (NCBI taxonomy): Bacteria > Bacillati > Actinomycetota > Actinomycetes > Streptosporangiales > Nocardiopsidaceae > Nocardiopsis > Nocardiopsis sp. CA-288880. The sequence goes on from NZ_CP192105.1 coordinate 4,829,772, forward strand.
AGTCGACGTTGAAGCGCCAGAACGCGCGCTTGGTACTGCCGTCGCTGGGTTCGTAGCCGACGCCGGGGTCGTGGGAAGTGGAGTAGTTCCAGTACGACTGGCTCGGGTAGTTGGCGTCGACGTAGGTGCGGCCCACCCTGCTTACGGCGAGAGAGGGGTCGATGTAGACGGGGTAAGCGGTCTCGGCGTCGCCGAGCATGGCCGCGTCGGGTACCAGTCGGATGCTGTCGGTGGTCAGGTCCACGTCCAGGAGTGCGGTGCACGCTCCCATGGGGGCCATCAGCGTGGGGTCCTCACCGGTCTCCTGTGCGCCGCCGGAGTCCCACATGGCCGGGGCGACCGCGGTGAAGACGCTCTCATGGCCCAGGTCACCGAGGGCTTCCAGGGTGCCGTTCTCGGCCAGGCGCATGGTGACACCGGTGGTGGCCAGAGTCATCTCGAGCTCGGCGAGATCCTCGTGGAGGGCTGCTTCCGGCGTGTGTACCACCAGCACCTGTCCGAACCCGTCCACCCCCGCGGTGAGGACCAGGTCCACATCCGGTAGGACGTCGGCGTAGGTGGCCTGGGGGCCGTCGATGGTAGGGACCGGCAGGTCCTGGTGCCAACCCAGGTCGACGGAGTTGGAGCCGATGCCGATGCCGGCCAGGGCCCGGTCTCCCCCGCCGGAGAAGGCGATGTCCGCGCTGACCGACCTTGGGCGAAGGCGGCCGTCCGAGGCCACGACCAGGTCGGTGTCGACCGGCGTCCAGCCTTCCTGGGTCCTGACCCGCACCGGGAAGGCGCTCTGCTCCATGGTGAAGCTGCCGTCGGGGTTGGCGAGGTGTCGGGTGGTCTCGGTGGTGGCGGCGGTGATCTCGACGGCTTCGCCGGTCTCCTGGACCTGTCGGAGCGCCTCCCCCTCCAGGAGCTCGGCAGTGGCCACCGACCCATCGTCCTCGGACAGGTCCGGTGCCGCATGGGAGGTGGAGGCGAGGAAGGGCGTGAGCAACACGGCCGACAAAACGGCAGCGCTCAGTGCTGGCACGGCGCGGGGCATGGCAAAGTGCTCTCTAGCCCAGAAGGGGGAACACCGAGCGGGGATGTCTCGCCATGGGAGCGGGACCTTGGTGGCGACCTGGGACCGATCAGGAAGTTATCAGGACTTCCCGGACATTTTTTCAGTGTTGTACATCACTTTTGATGCACACACAGACCACAAGGGCAACTAACTGCGCATTTCGCCTCGAAGCTCACAAGGATCACCCAAAGCCCCCAAATATCCACCGAAACAGCGTTTAAGTTTCCTCAGCTCGTTTGACGTGGTCCTTCATACGAAGGTCCACCTCCGTTCACCCCGCCTTCTCATTCGGGGAACGCAGGTTCGCGAGGGCTCTCCCTGCGCTCGGCGCGGTGAGGGAACGCCGGGTCCCGGATCCGCCGGGGACGCGGCCGGGACCGGAGGGAAGGGGGCCGCCGTCCCGCTGCGGGGACGGCGGCCCTTCGCTCACGCCTCCTGGTTGATGCGGGCGATGAGGGCTTCGAGCTCCTCGCGCCCCACCGGCCCGAAGGACGCGAGGCGGCCCAGCGGGATGGAGGCCATCATGCGGACCATGTCCATGCCCAGCGCGGAGGAGTCGTCGGAGGCCAGCGGCGAGGAGGAGAGCACCTCGCCGAGCACGGCCGCCGCCCGCGGGTCGGCCATGACCTCGCCCAGCGTCGAGTCGAGCGTCACGGGAAGCCGCAGCTCGTCGCCCTCGACCGTGACCGCGGCCTCGGCCCTCAGGTCGCGGCTCGACGCGCCGGCCGACACCGTGTACTCGCCGCCCTCGACCACCCAGCGGTCGACCCGCACGTCCCAGTACGCCAGGTCCTCACGGGCCAGGAGCACGGAGACCCGCTCGCTCTGTCCGGGCTCCAGGGTCACGCCGGCGAAGCCCTTCAGCTCGCGGGGCGCCCGCGACACGGCCGAGTCGGGCTTGGAGACGTAGAACTGCACGACCTCGCGCCCGGCCCGGTCGCCGGTGTTGGTCACGGTCAGGCTCGCCGTGACGCCGGTCCCGTCCTGCTCCAGCCCCAGGTCGGAGTAGGCGAAGCTGGTGTAGGACAGCCCGTGCCCGAAGGGGAAGGCCACCTCCGTCTCGCGGGCGTCGTACCAGCGGTAGCCCACGTACAGGCCCTCGCCGTAGAGCACCGCCGAGTTCTCCCCGGGGAAGTTCAGGTACGCGGGGGTGTCCTGCAACCGCACCGGCACCGTCTCGGCCAGCCGCCCGGACGGGTTGACCCGGCCGAACAGCACGTCGGCGATCGCGCCGCCGCCCGCCTGGCCGAGCAGTGCCCCATCGAGGATCGCCGGGGCGAGTTCGGCGACCGGGGCCAGGCGCAGCACGCCGCCGTGGGAGAGCACGACGACCGTGCGGGGCTGCGCGCCCACGACGGCGGCGAGCAGGTCGAGCTGCTCGGCGGGCAGTTCGATGTGGTCCCGGTCGAAGCCCTCGGACTCCTGGTGCTCGGCGAGGCCGAGGAACACCACTGCGGCGTCCGCGTTCTCCGCGTCGCGCACCGCCTGCTCGCGCAGGCCCGCGTCGCCGTCCTCCCCCTCGGTGTACCCGTGGGAGAAGGTGACCGTGCCCTCCCCCGCCAGGGCGCGGATCTCCTCCAGGGGCACGTCCAGGCGCGTGGGGTTGACGTGGGAGCTGCCGCCGCCCTGGTAGCGCGGGTTCTGGGCGAACCCGCCGATCACGGCGACCGAGGAGCCCGGCGCCAGCGGCAGGAGTCCCCCCTCGTTCCTGAGCAGGACGACGCACCGCGCCGCCACCTCGCGGGCGAGCGCGTGGTGCGCCTCGGCGTCCCGAGCCCCGACCTCGTGGGTCCCCGCCTCCTGTGCCGCGCGCTCCCCGCGGGCGCCGGCCGCCTTCGCGGCCAGCGCGGCCACGCGGGAGGCGGCCGTGCGGACGTCCTCCGGTGAGCAGGAGCCGTCCTCCACCGCGGCGACCAGACGTGCGTCGCTCGCGCCGCCGTCGCCGGGCATCTCCAGGTCCAGCCCCGCCGGGACCGAGGCGGAGCGGTCACGCACCGCGCCCCAGTCGCTGACGACCACGCCGTCGAAGCCCCACTCCTCGCGCAGCACGGTGGTGAGCAGCCAGTGGTCCTCGGAGGCGTAGACGCCGTTGATGCGGTTGTAGGAGCACATCACGGTCCACGGGGCGGACGTGCGCACGACCTTCTGGAAGGCGCGCAGGTAGATCTCGCGCAGCGTGCGCGGGTCGATGTTCGAGCTGGAGCGCATCCGGTCGTGTTCGGCGTTGTTGGCGGCGAAGTGCTTGAGCGAGGCGCCCACGCCGGTGCCCTGGAGCCCGGTCACCCAGGCGCCGCCGAGGACGCCGGTGAGGAAGGGGTCCTCGGAGTAGTACTCGAAGTTGCGTCCGCCGCGCGGGTCGCGCTTGATGTTGATCCCCGGGCCCAGGAGCACGTCGACCCCCAGGGCGCCGGCCTCGGTCCCGAGGGCGGCGCCCACCCGCCGGACCAGGTCGGGGTCCCAGCTCTGGGCCAGGCCCACGGCCGGGGGGAAGCAGGTCGCGGGCAGGCTCTCGGCGAGCCCGAGGTGGTCGGTGGCGCCGGCCTGGCGGCGCACCCCGTGCGGCCCGTCGGTGAGCACGAGGGAGGGGACCTCCCCCACGGCCTTGGTGCTCCAGAAGTCGGCGCCGCCGCTCAGCGAGGCCAGCTCCGCGAGGGTGAGCCCGCTCAGGTCGGGGACGGGTCCGGGGTGTGCGTTCAAGGCACGAGCTCCTTCGTGTCGGTCGTGGGTTCCCCCGCGGCGCGCCGCCCGGACCGTGCCGGGGCCGGGCGTCGGGCCCGGACCGCTCCGCGCCCCGCGGGCGCGGGGGACGGCGGTGCCGCCGCCGTGCGGTGGACGGCGCGGGACGGTCCATCAAAACTGAGTGAAGATGTGTTTTCGCGAGGGATTCGCAGCATACCGGCCTGTCAGAAGTCGGAACAAGGGCATCGCTTCGAGGAAATTCGAGTCGACATCGGTTTTGGGGGAAGCCTAGAGTGATCACCATGAGCACCACCTCCACCGGGTCGCGCGGCCCCTACGCCCGTTCGACCGAGCGCCGCAGGAGCATCGCCCGAGCGGTGCTCGACACCGTGCTGGAGGAGGGCCACGAGCGGGTCACCACGGCCGGGACCGCCCGGCGGGCCGGGACCAGCGAGGCCACCGCGCTGTACCACTACCCCACCAAGGAGCACCTCCTCGTCGCCGCCCTGGAGCTGTCCGACGAGGAGACCGCGCTGCGGCCCTTCACGTCCGACCCCGCCATGAGCCTGGACGACCTGCGCGCGTTCGTGGACACCACGGCGGAGCGGACGCACATCATGCGCCTGCACACCGCGCTCCTGGGCCGCGCCACCTCCCCCGACCACCCGGCCCAGGAGTTCCTCTCCCACCACAACCGGGAGGCCGTGGCGCACTTCGCCCGGGTGGTGCGCCACCGCCAGCGCGCGGGCACGGCCCACCCCGGCCTCGACGCGGTCGGGGTCGCCCGCCAGTTCCTCGCGACCTGGGACGGCCTCCAGGCCCAGTGGCTCCTGGACCCCTCCTTCGACTTCGGCGACCACCTCGTCCAGGCGTTCCGCCGCCTCACGGGACAGAACTGGATGGAGGGCCGGGCCGTGCTCCTGGACCCCTCCGTCGGCGTGTGACGCGCGAGGACACTCCGACGCCCCGGTGACCGGGGCCGCGAACCTCCTGCGGCCGGGGCGACTGCGGGGCGCCCGCCCTCCCGGCGCAACGGCCCGTCTCACGCACGCGGCAGCCGGAACCGGCCGGTCTTCCCGACCGGTCCGCCCCGCTCCCCTCCGAGGGGACCGCCGGACCCCCGTTTTTCTGTGGATTCGCCCCGCCCCGCCCCGACCTGGGAGAACACCCGCCCACCGGCGAAGCCGACGGCCCGCGGCGGCCCCTCTGCCGTTGACATCACCCACTCTTTGGTATCTACTTTCCAAAAGGAAAGTAGATACCAAAGAGGAGACAGACATGGCCAGCACTCCCGAGCTCGACCAAGTCGCCGAGGCCCGCAGCAGGATCGCCGCCCACGCCTCACTGCCCGGCTCCTACTGGGTGTTCCTCGCGTTCGCCGGCACGCTGATCGCGGGCCTTCCGATCTGGAGGGCGCTCCTCCCCACCGAAGGCGCCTACCTCGACTGGGGCCTGGTCGTCCTGGCCGCGGCGTCCGCGGTCTACGCGATCGTCCGGCGGCGGCGCACCGGCGTGTACCTCCCGCGCCGCGTCACCTCCTACCCCGGCGCCCGGATCCTGTGGGTCGCCACCCTGGCCGCCACCGGCGCCGGCTTCCTCGGCATCCAGGCCCTGGTCGACCACGGACACATGGGCCTCGCGCTCGCCGCCCTGGTCCCCGTCGCGGCCGTCATGCTCGTGGGGTACATGCTCGTCCGCGCGGCCATGCGCCGGAGCATCGAGGCCGGCCGGGTCAAGCCGTGACCGAGCCGGACCGCCCCGGCGACGGCGAACCCGGTGCAAGCGCCACCGGGCGCCGGCCGATCCTGGAGACCGGCCCCCGGCTGGCGATGTGCGCGCTCCTGCAGAGCGCCGACTGGGTCGACTTCGCCACCGTCCGCGACCTGCTCGGCGTCAGCGACCCGATGGTGTCGAAGCACAGCCGCACCCTCGAGACCGCGGGCTACCTCGACGTCCGCAAGGGAGCGGTCGGACGCCGCCCCAAGACGTGGTTCCGCCTGACCCCCGAGGGGCGCACGGCTCTGCGGAGCCACCTGGCCTGGCTGGCCGAGCTGGCCTCGGCCGTCGACCGGACGCTCGACGGGCAGCCCGCGGACGCCTCTCCGGCCGAACCCGCCCGCGAAGAGGACCCGAGTCGGCGGTGACCTCCCCCGCGGCCCGCCCCGACCGGTAGGGCCGCCCGGCCCGCCGCCCCGGCACGAGAAGCCCCCGCTCCCCACAGGACCCCCGGTCCGGAGCGGGGGCTTCGTGCTGCCCGCGCCGCCCCCGGACCCGCGCGGCCGGGGCAGGACCCCGGCGTCCCGGCCCGGCCGCACGGCACCGACGAACCGGACCCCGCCCCCGAGGGGCCGTGGACGCACCCCTCCGAACACCCTGTAGACTTTCGGAAACGATAATCGTTTTCACTTCCTTGGTGAAAGCCCCTACGGGAAGGAGGGCACATGCGCGTGGTCCTGGTCACCGGCATACACCGGTCGGCACGTGGACTCTCGGTCGACGAACTGCTCGCCACGTCCCCAGGATCGGTGTCCGTGCACCACGACCTGGAGGAGATCGGGGAGGGGATCGTCCACCGCGTGGTCCGGGACGCCACAGGACGGGTCGAACGCGAGCACGTCGACCTCGTCCACGCCTGCGCCTCGTGCACGCTGCGGGAGGACCTGATCCCCCACCTGCTCCGCATGGCGGCGGAGGACCCTCCCGGCCTGTGCGTCGTGGAGGCCTGGGACGGCGTCGAACCCAAGCTGATCGCCGAGGCGATCGCCCACGAGGGGACCCTTCGCCTGGTCGCCGTCGTCGGCGCGGTGGACGCCGGCCGCCTGGTCGAGGACCTGCTCAGCGACGACGACCTGGGCGACCGCGGCCTGGACATCGCCGAGGACGACAACCGCACCGTGAGCGAGGTGCTCACCAGGCAGATCGAGTACCCCTCGGTGATCGACCTGTACGGGGCCGACGCCGGGAGCGAGGCGCACGCCCTGGTGGAGCACCTCAACCCCGCGGCGGTCGTCGCGCTCCCCGGGTCCCGGGCGATCGACCCGACACGGGGCCTCTTCGACCCGGGGGCCGCCCACGCCCGGTCCAACCCGGCCTGGGCCCAGTACGGCGACCGCATCGACGGGCGCGTGCGCACCTTCACCTGGACCCGGACCCGCCCCCTGCACCCCCAGAGGTTCGCCGACGCCCTGGAACAGGTGCTGTCCACGAGCGTCCGCGGCCGGGGGCGGTTCTGGCTCGCCAGCCAGGCCGACACCCTCCTCGTCTGGGAGTCGTTCGGGGCGCTGCTCCTGGTGGAGGACGGCGGCCCGTGGATGGACGCCCTGCCCCCGGCCGCCATGGACCTCGCCCCCGAGGCCAGGCGCGTCTCCGCGCTCCTGGACTGGGACCCCGAGGCGGGCGACCGGCGCCAGCACCTCTCCTTCGTCGGTGTCGGCCTCGACACCGCGGCCCTGGAATCACTGCTGGACTCCTGCCTGGTCACCGACGAGGAGACGGGCCAGGAATTCAGCACCGACCCCTTCGCGGAGTTCTCAGAAAGGTGAGCATGACCGCTTCAGCACGCCGTTCCGACAAGCGCAAGACGTCGCGGAACTTCACGAACCCCCTGGGCGAACAGGACTACGTCGACTACAAGGACACCGCCCTCCTGCGCAAGTTCATCTCCGAGAAGGGGAAGATCCGCAGCCGCAGGGTGACCCGGGTCACCGCACGCCAGCAGCGGCTGATCGCCGCGGCGGTCAAGAACGCCCGCGAGACGGCCCTGCTGCCCTACCCCTCCAACACGCCGACGCAGAAGGCCTGAGAAGGACCGGAAACGGTCCTGGAAAGACAAGGAGTCACATGTCCCGCGTATGCCAGGTCACGGGGAAGTCCCCTTCCTTCGGAAACGCCGTCTCCCACTCCCACAGGCGGACCAAGCGCAGGTTCGACCCCAACATCCAGAGCAAGCGGTACTGGCTGCCCGCCGAACAGCGCTTCGTCAGGCTCCGGGTGAGCACGAAGGGCATGAAGGTCATCGACGCGCGCGGGATCGAGCGCGTCGTCGCGGACATCCGCGCCCGCGGGGAGAAGGTCTGAGATGGCGAAGAAGAGCAAGATCGCCCGCAACGAGCAGCGCAAGGCCGTCGTCGCCCGCTACGCGGAGCGCCGCGCCGAGCTGAAGCAGCTCGTCAAGAACCCCCGCACCGGCGAGGAGACGCGCGCCGCGGCCCTCGCCGAACTGCGCCGCCAGCCCCGCGACGCCAGCGCGACCCGGGTGCGCAACCGCGACTCGGTGGACGGCCGCGCGCGGGGGCACCTCCGCAAGTTCGGCCTCTCCCGCATCCGCTTCCGGGAGATGGCCCACCGCGGGGAGCTGCCGGGCATCACCAAGTCCAGCTGGTAGCGGAAGACCCGCGGGCGCCCCGCCCCGGCCGGAGCGGGGCGCCCGGCCCCGGCCGTTCCCGAGGGGCCGCGGCGCCTCGGGAACGGCCACGACCACCACCCCGACCAGGGCGCACCACCTCGGCGAGGAGACGCACCGTGCCTGAACACAACGACCCCTACGCCCGTTCCGGGCAGTACATCGACATCATGATCGCGGGCTGGTGGGAGCACCACGGGGAGACCCTCGTCGAGGCTCTGTGGGAACTCCCCTCCGGCGCCGGCCCCGTGGTGGACGCCGGCGCCGGAGGGGGCCACGGGACCCGCCTCGTGGCCGCCGCCCTGCCCGGGGCCCGGATCCTGGCCGTCGAGCCCTCCCTCCCGCTGAGGACGGTGCTGCTCTCGCGGATCGCCGAGGACGCCGACCTGCGCGACCGGGTGACCGTGGACGGCGACGACCTGCTCTCGGCCTACCTGCCCGACCGGATCGGCGGGATGGTGATGGCCAACCTCATCGGGCACTTCAGCCCGCACGAGCGCGACCGGCTCTGGGAGGACCTGGCCCCGCGCCTGGCCCCCGGGGCGTTCATCCTGCTCAACCTCGCCGCACCGCTGAAGCCCGAGCGGGTGGAACGGGCGCGGATGAGCGAGGTCCGCCTCGGCGACCGCTCCTACGTCGGCTGGGCCGCCGCCGAGCCCAGCGGCCCGGAGCGGGTGAACTGGCACATGACCTACGAGGTCCACGGGGGCGGGCGGGTCATCGCCTCCGACGACGTCCGCTACGACTGGTGGACGATCACCGAGGACGCGCTGCGCGCCGAGACCTCGCCCCACGGCCTGCGGGCCGTGCCGCACGGCCCCACCGGGGCCGGGCTGTACAAGCTCCTCCCGGAGGGCTGAGGCCATGAGCGCACCCGACGGGCTCCCGGTGACCGTGCTGTCCGGTTTCCTCGGCGCGGGCAAGACGACCCTGCTCAACCACCTCCTCGGCAACCTGGACGGCCTGCGGGTCGCGGTCATCGTCAACGACATGAGCGAGATCAACATCGACGCCGAGCTGGTCCGGGGCGAGGGCCGCCTGTCCCGGACCGACGAGCGCCTGGTGGAGATGACCAACGGCTGCATCTGCTGCACCCTGCGCGACGACCTGCTGGAGGAGGTCTCCCGACTCGCGGAACAGGGCCGGTTCGACCACCTGCTGATCGAGTCCAGCGGCATCTCCGAACCGATGCCGGTGGCGGCGACCTTCGCCGTCCCCGGCCCGGACGGACGCCCCCTCCTGGAGGGGGCGCGGCTGGACACGATGGTGTCGGTGGTCGACGCCGCGAACTTCCTCACGGAACTCGACAAGGGCGACGACCTGGCCGAACGCGGACTCGACGCCTACGAGGACGACGAGCGCACGGTCAGCGACCTGCTCGTCGACCAGGTGGAGTTCGCCGACCTCCTCCTCGTCACCAAGACCGACCTGGTCACCGCGCAGGAGGCCGAGCGGGTGGAGGCGGCCGTGCGCAGGCTCAACCCCCTCGCCCGGGTCCTGCGCGTCACGCACGGCCGCGTCGACCCGCGCGAACTGGTGGGGGCCGACCGGTTCGACCTCGAACGCGCCTCCCGCGCACCGGGGTGGGTGGCCGAGCTCAACGGCGACCACGTGCCCGAGACGGAGGAGTACGGGATCTCCAGCCTGGTGTTCCTCGCCGACCGCCCCTTCCACCCCGAACGGCTCTGGGAGCTGGTCTCGGCGGGCTTCGACGGGGACCGGCACGGCACGATCCTGCGGACCAAGGGCTTCTTCTGGCTGGCGACCCGCGCCCGGACCACGGGGCTGTGGTCCCAGGCGGGACCGGTGGCCCGGTTCGAGCCCGCTGGGGTGTGGGACCCGGCCGACGGGGCCGCCCTGGGCTACGCGCCCGAGGACCTGGCGGACAGCGAACCGGTGGAACCCCGCCAGGAGCTGGTGTTCATCGGCGCCTCCCTGCGGCGCGACTCCCTGGACCGGGCCCTGCGCTCCTGCCTGCTCACCGACGACGAACTCGCCGCGCCCTGGGAATCGCTCCGGGACCCCTTCCCGGAATGGGACGTCCACGGCCTGCACGACCACGCGCACGCCCGCGCCTGAGGCTCCCGGGACCGCCGTCCCCGGGCACGGCGCACCGCACGCGCCCGGGGACGGCGAACCCGGGCCCGTGGGGGTTCCGGCCGCGTTCCCGAACGCCTCCCGCCGGCCCCTCCCTCTCGAAGAGGCGGTCGGAGGCCCTTGGCCGACGTCGTCGGGGCCTCGCACGCCCCGGCCGTTTCGGCGGCTCCCTGTGGGGCAGCTACATGCACGATCGCCCCCGGGCGCGCCGGCGCCGGGGGCCGGAGGCCGGACGGCGCGTCCGGTGCGCGCCCCCCGACCGTCCTGCCTCCGAAGGACCGGAAGAACCTCGTGCCGCGCGGGCCGGCTCTCCGCAGGGCCCGACGCGGCGTCGGCCGTTCCGTACGAACCGAGGGGGAGGATGTGCGAGGAGACTTCCTGAAGAGGGCCGTGGGGGCGAGGGGCTCCGGCGAGCGGGCGGGATCCGGGACGGACTGGTACACACGGGTCCGGGTATGGCTGACCAGGTCCACGGCCTCGGGGAACTACGAGCGGCACACCCTGGCCCTGGTGGCGAAGGGCGCCCTCGCCGCCACCCTGGCGTGGCTCGTCGCCCACCACCTCATGGCGGCGCCGAGCCCGGCGTTCGCCCCGTTCTCGGCGGTGCTGATGGTGCAGGTGACCGTCTACCAGTCCGTCGTGCAGTCCCTGCGCTTCGTCGGCGCCATCGTCCTGGGGGTCGCCCTCCAGGCCGTGTCCGCGCTGACGGCGGGCCCGGACATCCTCACGTTCGTCCTCGTGGCGCTCGTCGCCCTGGGCGTGGGGCAGTGGCGTGCCCTCGGCCAGTACGGGACCCAGGTCGCCACCGCCGCGTTCTTCGCCTTCGCCACGTACGTGTCCGCCTCGGGAACGGTGGAGCGGCTCTCCCAGCTCGGCCAGATCGTGCTGCTGGTCCTCGTGGGGAGCGCGATCGGCGTGGCCGTCAACCTCCTCGTGTTCCCGCCCCTGCGGTTCCGCAGCGCCGAGTCCGCCCTGCGGACCCTGGTCGGCTCCTTGCGCCACCTGTGCGCGGACATGAGCCGGGGCCTGCTGGAGGGGCGGACCGACGAGTCCACGACCGCGTGGTGGAGGCAGCGGGCCGACGCGCTCGACCCGGCCGTCCGGCAGGCCCGGCTGGCCGTCGGGACCGCCCGGGAGAGCGTGTACTACAACCCGCGCCGGGTCCTGGGCAGGCGGGGGCGCTCCGAGCCCCGGCCGCAGTTCTACGAGCAGCTCGTCGACAGCCTGGAGAGGGCCGTCAGACAGGTCGAGTCCCTGGCGCGGGCCCTGGACCGGTGGCAGAAGGACGATCGCGCCGACCCCCACTGGGAGTTCCTGGTGCGGTGCGGCGAGCTCGTGCAGTCGGTCGCCTCGTCGCTGCGCGTGCTGGAGGAGCCGGACGGGTTGCGCGCGCGTGCGCAGGCGGAGCGGTTCCACGAGGCGGTCGAGGGCGTCCGGCGGCACGAGTCCGCCCTGGAGGGCGTCTGCGCGGACGGCGGCGACCGCACCCCGCCGCTGGGCGACCCGACCCGGCCCTACGGGGTGTTCCTCATCGAGACCCGGCGCCTGCTCGACGAGTTCGAGCACGTCGACGAGCTCCTCGGCGGGAACCGGCCGTGAGGGCCGGGCCGGGGGCAGGGGCCGAGGGGCCGCCCCCGGACGGCCCCTCCCGTGCGCCCCCGGCGGGGCGCGCCCGCATCCGGCCCGCGCCACGGCTGCCTCACCCGACGTAGCGGCGGGCCCGGGAGCGGCTGCGCGGGCCCTGGAGCAGCCGGAGCCCGCTCTCGACCTCGGCCGGCAGCACCTTCCGCTCCCGGGCGACCCATCCCGCTCCCCCCGCCGCCGCCAGGACCGCCCTCAGGGTCGAGACGTCGAACGGGGCCGACCGGAGCACCCACCACGTGTGGAGCAGGGCCCCGCCGGCGGGACGGCGCAACCACGCCGTCCACAGGGTGTTGCGCAGCCCCAGCCGGCGGCGTGCGGAGGGGTCGCGCACCGGTGAGGCGGCGTGGTGGACGACCATGCCCTCGTCCCAGCACATCCACCACCCGTCCGTGGCCATGTCCAGTGCGAGGAGCTCCTCCTCGCCCCCGATCCACAGCCGCCGCGAGAAGCCCCCGGCCCGCCGGAACGCGGAGCCGCGGAAGACCGTGGCTCCGGCGAGGACGCCCAGGAGCGCCGGTCCCGGGAGCCAGGCGGGCGCCGGGACCGGCGAGTCGCGGAGCTCGGCCGTGATGGGGTCCTCCCGCCCCCCGGGTTCGACCAGGATGCGCGCGGTCACCGAGCCCAGGCCGGGGTGCGCGTCCAGGAGGTCCGCGGCGCGCTCCAGCGAGCCCGGCCCCCACCACGTGTCGTCGTCGCAGAACGCCACGTAGGGCGTGTCCAGGGCCTCCACCCCGATATTGCGCCCCACCCCGCCCAGGTTCACACGGGCACGGACGAGCACCGCCCACGGGTGCTCCCGGGCGACGGCGTCCGGGGACCCGTCGGCGGAGGCGTTGTCGACGACCACGACGGGAGGCCTCGGCTCCAGCTCCTCCAGGCGCCGGAGGGTGTGGAGCAGGGTGTCGCGCCGGTTGTGCGTGATGACGACGACCCCGATCCGAGGCCTCCCCCCGCCCGTCATGCCCGCTCCAACAGGGCCAGGTCGCGTTCCACGCGGCCCGGCAGCGGTCGCCGCCGCCTCACCGCGGAGGGCAGCCGCGCCACGGCGCCGGCCAGCCCCCGGCGGCAGGCGGGGTCGCGCAGCGAACGCGCCGCCAGGCGCGCGGTCCGGGCGAGCACGGTCCCCGGGCTGCGGCGCAGCCAGACGGTCAGCAGCGCGTTGCGCTCCTCCAGGGACCTGCGCCACACCCCCGGCGGCCGGGCCGCCGAGGGGTGGTGGTGGACGAGCACGTCCCTGAGGTGGCACAGCTCCCAACCCGCCGCCGCCAGGTCCTGGGCCAGCAGCGCCTCCTCCCCTCCGAAGAACAGGAGCGGGTCGAAACCGCCGACCTCCTCGAAGGCGCTGCGCCGGACCACGGCTGCGCAGGCCAGGAAGCCCAGGATCCTGGGGCCCGGCAGGCCCTCGGACCGCGGCAGCGGGCTCCGCAGCAGGTCCTGGTTGACCGGGTCCGGCCGCTCCTCCTCCCCCACCGCCACCGAGGCCGCGACGAGTGCCAGTCGGGGATGGGCGTCGAGCGCATCGGCGGCCCGCTCCAGCGCTCCCGGGGCCCACCAGGAGTCGTCGTCGCAGAAGGCCACATAGGGCGTGTCCGCGTACAGGACCCCCGTGTTGCGGGCGACGCACCCCGTGTTGTGCGGTCTCCTGACGAGCAGGACGTCCGGGAAGGCGGAACCGACGGCCTCGGCCGTGCCGTCGGCGGAGGCGTTGTCCACGACCACCACGGCGGGCCGCGGGTCCAGCTTCTCCAGGTGGCGCAGTGTGCGCCGGAGCTCCTCGACCCGGTTGCGTGTGGCCACCACGACGGTGACCCGCTCCCCTCCGGCGTTGCCCATGGCCGTTCACCTCGCCCGGTCCGTCTCGTTGACGGGCACCGCCCGCTCGACCCAGCCCGCCACGCGGACGTCCTGGTCCAGGAAGTAGGCGATGGTGCGTCTGAGCCCCTCGTCCAGCCGCAGGAGGGGACGCCAGCCCAGCAGTTCGCCGGCCAGCCGGATGTCGGGGCGCCTGTAGTGCGGGTCGTCCTCGGGGCGGTCGACGAAGGTGATCCGGGACCGTGCCCCCGTGAGGTTCAGGACGGCGAGTGCCAGGGACCTGACGGTCAGCTCCTCGTCGCTGCCGATGTTGACGGGGCCCGTGGCGTCGCTCTCGGCGAGGGCGATGAGGCCGCGCACCGTGTCGTCCACGTAGCACAGCGACCTCGTCTGGTGCCCGTCCCCGGCGACGGTCAGCGGGCGCCCCTCCAGCGCCTGGTTCACGAAGGTCGGCACCATGCGCCCGTCGTCGGGGCGCATGCGGGGCCCGTAGCAGTTGAAGATCCGCGCGATGCCCACGTCGGCCCCGTAGGCCCGGTGGTGGGCCATCGTCAGGGACTCGGCGTAGCGCTTGGCCTCGTCGTACACGCTGCGCGGCCCCACGGGGTTGACGTTGCCCCAGTAGGTCTCGCGCTGCGGATGCTCCAGCGGATCGCCGTAGACCTCGCTGGTGGAGGCGAGGACCAGGCGCGCTCCGTGCTCCCGCGCCACAGCCAGGGCGTTGCGGGTGCCCAGGCTCCCCACCTCCAGCGTCTCCACCGGCATGCTCAGGTAGTCGGGCGGCGAGGCCGCCGAGGCCAGGTGGAAGACCGTGTCGACGGGTGTGTCGAGGCTGAACGGCTCCGTCAGGTCCGCCTCCGTCAGCTCGAACCAGGGATGTCCGGCCAGGTGCTCCACGTTCTCCGCGCGTCCTGTGGCGAAGTTGTCGAGGCACACCACGCGTATCCCCCTCTCCAGCAACCGGTCGCACAGATGGGAACCGAGGAATCCGGCTCCACCGGTGACCAGGGCCGTCTTTGTCGCTACGGGCTCTCGCATTGCTGCCCACCTCCTCGAAGGGTCGGCCCCGCCGTCATGCGCGGCGGGGAGCCAGGCACTGCTCCCGGGGTCCCGCGACCGGTCCGGCGGCGCCCGCCTCACCCGGTCGGCGGCGGGGCGCCCCCTGCGCGGACGTCCGGCGCGGTCCGCGGACGCCCCCGGCAGGCCCGGCGCCCCCGTGGACCGGCACGGGCCCGGAACGGTCCGCGGAACACGTCCTAGGGCCACGAGGACTCCTCGGAGGAGCACACGACCATCTCGCGGACCTCGCAGCCGGGCGGCTGGCGGAGCGCGAACAGCACCGTCCGGGCCACGTTCTCCGGGGTGTTGAGCTTGGCGTCCGGCCCCGGCTTGTACTGGTCGGGGCGGTCGTCGAAGAAGGAGGTGCTCATGCCTCCGGGCACCAGGAGGGTCACCCCCACCTGTCCGGCGAGTTCGGCGGCCAGCGCCCTCGTGAAGCCCACGACCCCGAACTTGGAGGCGCAGTAGGCGGTGGCGTCGCTGAGCGCGCGCAACCCCAGCGTGGAGGCGCAGTTGACCACCGTCCCCCGGGAGGCGCGCAGGTGCGGCAGGGCCGCCCTGGTCACGGAGGCGGTGCCGATCAGGTTGACCTGGACGACGCGCTCCCAGTCCTCGGCCGACACGTCGAGGAGGGTGCCGCAGGCGTCGGTCCCGGCCGCGTTGACCAGTGCGTCGATGCGTCCGTGCTGGACGGCGACGCGGTGGACGGCGCGTTCGACGCCCTCGCGGTCCGCCAGGTCGACCTGCTCGAAGGGCAGGTCGTTGCCGGGGTGCTGCCTGTCGAGGACGATCGGGCGGCCGCCCTCGGCCGCCACGGCCTCGGCCGTCGCGGCTCCCAGGCCGGACGCTCCTCCGGTGATGAGGGTGTTTCCGAGTGGACGCATTTCCTGATCCCGTTCCTTTCCTGTGGGTGCTCCGTCGTCGCCCTGCCGGGCCGTGGCGCGGCCCGTCGCGGCCGGCCGCGTCAGCGGACGGCGGCGCCGTCGCGGCCGCCTCCGCGTATACGGGTGATCAGCTCCGTCGTGGAGTGCCCCGGCACGAGCGGGACCGTGACCACCTCCCCGCCGAGGCCCCTCACCAGGGGTGTCTCCGGCAGGTCCTCCACCTCGTAGTCCCCTCCCTTGACCCACGTGTCGGGCCGCAGCCGCTCCAGGGCCCGCAGGGGCGTGCTCTCGGAGAACACGACCACCTCGTCCACGCAGTCGAGCGCCGACAGGACCCTGGCGCGGTCGCGCTCACCGACGACCGGCCTCCCCGCGCCCTTGAGGCGCCGCACGGAGGAGTCGCTGTTGAGCAGGACGACGAGCCGGTCCCCGAGCGCGCGGGCCCGGTGCAGCAGGTCGATGTGGCCCGCGTGCAGGACGTCGAAGCAGCCGCCGGTGGCCACGACGCCCCCGCCCCGGCGGTGCGCGGTCCCCGGTCCGGGAGCGGCCGGCTCCCGCAGCGGCGCCCCCGCGCCTCCGGTGGGCACAGCGCAGGAGGAGGCCCCGCCCCCGGCGACGAAGGCCGACGCGGCCAGGACCGCCTCCCGTACCGCGTCCCCGGTGCCCGCCCCCGCGGCGAGGGCGGCGGCGCACGCGGCGGCGAAGGCGTCCCCGGCGCCGCAGGTGTCGGACGGCGCGCGCACCGGCGCACCGGGCACGAGGGCGCCGGCCCCGTCTCCCCCGGCCCAGGCCGCCCCGTGCTCGCCGAGGGTGACCGCGACGGCGCGCGCCCCCCACCGCCGGGCCAGTTCCCCGGCCCTGCGCAGCGCGTCCCCTCCCGTGGCCTCGGCAGCCCCCGCCTCGGCCGCGTTGGGGGTGACCAGGCGCGACCCCGGCAGCGGCTCGGCCCCGCGCGGGTGCGGGTCCCACACGAGCGGGACGCCCTCCGCGCACGCGGCCAGTGCCGCGCGCACCGCGCCCTGGCGGGTGAACCCGTGGCCGTAGTCCGCCACCAGCACCGCGGAGGCCCCCTCCAGCGCCCGGGCCACCGCCCGGGCGGACGCGGCCTCCTCCACGCCGTCGCAGCCCTCGTCGATCCTGGCCACGGTGCGGCCGTCGGCCCGGACCCGCGTCTTGGTGGGCGTGCGCTCCATCAGCGGCAGTCCGAGCAGGGTGACGCCGTCGCCCAGGAGCGCGGCCAGGTCGTCGGCGGCGGCGTCGCGGCCCACCGGTGTCAGCAGGACGACGCCGCGGCCGTGGTCGCGGACCAGTGTCGCGGCCAGGGCTGCGCCGCCCGGGCGGTGCCAGGCGGAGACCCCCTCCAGCACCGGCGCGGGCGCGTCGGGGCAGTCGCGTCCGGAGGAGCCCCTCAGGTCGACGTCCAGGAGGGCGTCCCCGACCACGACCACGGGCCCGGTGGCGGGGCTCACGTGGCCGCCCTCCCCTCCGGGACGAACACGGTGTGTCCGGCGACGCGGAACTCCGTGTCCACGGACGCGCAGAACACGTGGACCAGCGCCAGGTGCACCTCCTGCACGGTCGAGGTGCTCGGCGCGGGCACCGCCACCGTCTCGTCGCTGAGCGCCTCCAGGGCGCTGGGCCCGGGGCCGGTCAGCGACCAGGAGACGACGCCGAGCTCCCGCGCCGCCTTGGCGGCGGCGACGACGTTCTCGCTGTCGCCGCTGGTGGAGAGGCAGACCAGGAGGTCTCCCGGACGTGCGTGCGCGCGCAGCTGGCGCGCGTAGACCTGCCGGTAGCCGTAGTCGTTGGCGATCGCGGTGACGCTGGACGTCTCCGCGTGCAGGGCGATGGCCGACAGCGGGGCCCGCTCGTCCTCGAAGCGCCCCGTCAGCTCGGCGGTCAGGTGCTGTGCCTCCGCCGCGCTGCCGCCGTTGCCGCAGGCGAACAGGCGCTGTCCGTCGCGCAGCGCGCGGGCCGCCCGGCGCCCCCACTCCTCGACGCGGGCCGCGTCCGTGCGGTCCAGGACCGCGCTCAACCGCCTCAGGTGCGTGTGCATCACTTCTCGCCTCCCAGTGCCGTGGTCCCGACCGGGGCGGTGTCGGCCTCCCTCGGCGCCGGCACCGCCGTCCGCCTCCGTGCGACGGCCCCCAGGTAGCACTCCTCGGTGCGCCGGGCGACCTCCTGCCAGGAGTACCGTTCGCGGGCCCGCTCCGCGGCGGCCTCCGCGAGGGCCGCCCTGGCCGCGTCGTCCGACAGCACCCACCGCACGGCGGCGGCCAGCCTCCCGGGGGACCTCGGAGGCACCAGGAGCCCCGTCCGGCCGTGGTCGACCGTGTCCATGTGGCCGCCCACACGGGAGGCGACCACCGGGACGCCGCAGGACATCGCCTCGACGGTGGAGATCCCGAAGGGCTCGTACCAGGGCACGTTGACGGCGACGTCGGCCGACCTGAGCAGCGCGGGGACCTCCTCGCGGGGGACGCACCCCAGGAAGCGGACGCGGTCGGCGACGCCCATCCGCTCGGCGACCATGCGCAACCGGACGGCCTCGGGCTGGGTCCACAGCCGTTCGGCGTCCGCGCCGCCCGCGATCACCAGCTCGGCGCCGGGGATCTCGGCCAGGGCGCGGACCACCGTCTCGACGCCCTTGCGCTGGACCAGGCGTCCCAGGCTCAGCAGCCGCGGCCCGTCACCGCGCGGCGCGCTCGGTCCCCCGGGTGTGAAGCGCTCCGTGTCGACCCCGCAGGGGACGACCTCCACGCGCTCCGGCCGGACCCCCCACCCGCCGAGTTCCTCCCGCTCGTCGGTGGAGGTGGCCACGACCAGGTCGCACCGGTGGGCCACCGCGCGCTCGGTCGGCATCCGCTCCCCGGGGCTGGTGTCGGCCGCGCCCTGGTGGCGGCGCTTGACGGTGCCCAGGGCGTGGAACGTCTCCAGGACGGGGACGCCGAGGCCGTGGGCGGCCCGCAGCGCGGCGAACCCGCTCATCCAGAAGTGGGCGTGGACGACGTCGGGCCGGTCGGTCCGCCAGTGCGCCCGGAGGTTCCTGGCGAACTCGGGCATGTACCGGGGCAGCTCGTCCTTGCTGATCGGGCCGGCCGGCCCCGCGCGCAGGTGCGTCACGTACACCCCCGGTCCCAGCGGGACGGTGTCCGGGAGCCCGCCGTCGGTGCGGCGCGTGTGGACGACGACCTCGTGACCGCGTGCGGCGAGCGCCGTGGCGAGCTCGGCCACGTGCACGTTCTGGCCCCCGGCGTCCTCTCCGCTGATCGCCGCCAGCGGACTGGCGTGTTCCGAGACCATGGCGATCCTCATGACGTCACCTCCTGTAGCACGCGGTCCCAGTCGTCGAGGAACCGTGTGAGCCCGTAGCGGTCCAGAGCGGCCCTCCGGGCCGCCGCACCGGTGCGGGCGGCCAGGGCGCGGTCCCCGTTGAACGCGCGCAAGGCCTCCACGAGCACCCCGGTGTCGGTCGAGACGACCCCCGCCCCGGCCGGCACCGCCTCGTACGCCTCGGTGGTGCCGAGGGCCACCACGGGAAGACCGAGCATCATGGCCTCGATGAGGGAGAGCCCCAGCGAGGTCCACCGCAGCGGGTGCGCGTAGGCGCGGCGCCGCGCGAGCTGCCCGTGCATGGCGGCCTGGGGCAGGTCCTCGTGGGCCCGGAGCCGCGACTCCGGGAGCCCCAGGCGCCCGGGCACGTCCGCCACGCCCATGCCGTACAGGTCCAGGGGCGCGGCCTCCGCGAGCCGCGGGAGCAGGTCGGTCCCGGTGAAGCGCCAGCGGCGCAGGGGTTCGTTGAGCACCACCCCCGCCCGCGGGACCTCTCCGGTGTAGCGGTGGCCCGGGTCCGGGACCCCGTGCTCGACCACCCCGGTGGGCGCGCGCCCGCAGTCCCAGAACAGGTCGTTGAAGCGAGTGACGTGCACGACCGGGATGTCGTCGCGGTCCGCGAGCGGGTGCCGGCTGACCGGCACGTCGTCGCGCGGGGTGTTGTGCTCGACGTAGACGGCGGGCAGCCCCCTGCCGATGGGGCGTCCCAGCAGCCGTGCCGCGAGCTCCACCTCGTGGGGGCGCTGGAGCACGACCAGGTCCGGTTCGCAGCCCCGGATCTCGCCCCAGGGCAGCTCCACGGCGTTGGAGGGCCAGTCCCATGTGCGGGCCCGCCCGCGCCCGTCGGGGCCCCGGTCGGGCGTCACGGGCAGCAGGCAGGTGTGGCCCCCGCGCAGGAAGGCCGTCGTCCACGAGCCGTGGACGTGCCACATCAGCACGCGGAGCGTCCTCCGCGGGACGCGGACCCCCTCGTCCGCCCCGTCCGGGGCGCGGCGGGAGAGGCGCTCGTCTACGGTCATCACTCTTCCCCTTCCTCGAGGAGGTCCTCCACGGCGGCCAGGACCTCGTCGGCCGTGACCGAGGTCAGACAGGGGTGCCCGGGCACGGGGCACACGCGGGCCCGCGTCCCCGCGCAGGCCTCCCCCTGGTCCCCCAGGACGCGGACCCGCGGGCCGTGCGGCGCCCAGGCCGAGGCGGGGACGACCGGGGAGAAGAGCGAGACGACGGGCGTTCCCACCGCGGCGGCGAGGTGGGCGGGGCCCGTGTTGCCCGCGACCAGGACGGAGGCGCGGTCGAGCACGTCGGCCAGTTCCGCCACGGTGGTGCGGCCGGCCAGGCTCGGACCGCCGGGGCCGGCGACCTCCTCCGCCCTCCCGGCCTCCCCGGCGCCGCCCGTGACCAGGACCCGGTGGCCGTGCCCGGCCAGGGCCGCGACGGTCTTGGCGGCCAGCGCGGGCGGTATCTCCCGTGAGGGCGCGTCCGCTCCGACGTGCACCACCGCGTAGCCGTCCGGCCCCGTCAGGCGGCGCGTGTCGGGCAGCGGACGCCGCACCGCGAGGAGCCCCCGGTCCTCCGGCGACGGGGGGAACCCCGCCGCCCGGGCCAGGGAGACCATCCTCTGCGCCTCGGGGCCGCCGTGGCCGACGCGGTGGCGGACGTCGAGCAGGCTGCCCGGGTAGTCCTCGCTCGTCGCGCAGACGCGGGGAACCCCCGCCATCCGCAGCAGGAGCGCCAGCGGTAGCGGCGACTGGTGGAAGGACGTCAGGACGACGGCCTCGGACACGTCGAGGGCGGCGATCCGCCGGACCAGGCGGGCGACGTCCTCCGCGTCGACCGGCGGCGGGTCGGCGGAGATCCAGGGCGCGCACCAGGTCAGGACGCGGTCCACGCCGGGGAGCAGCGCGGCCGCGTCGGCGCCGCGCGGCCCGGCGAGGTAGACCACCTCGCGGCCCCCTCGGGCGACGGCGCGCACGGCCGGACCCGACAGCAGGACGTCGCCCATGCTGTCCAGGCGTGCCACGAGCACGCTGCGGCCGCTCACCGGTGTGCCCCCGCCAGGAGCCGGAGGACGGCCGACTCCAGGTCGGGGGCGGTCTCCGCGGCGGCCTCCGTCTCCTCCTCCCGCGTCTTCGCGGTGGGGACGAGGATGCCGCGCGCCCCTGCGGCCGACGCCGCGTCGGTGTCGGCGCCGATGTCGCCGACCAGGGAGCACTCGCAGGGGAGGACGCCCAGCTCGGCGGCGGCCGAGAGGACCATGCCGGGTTCGGGCTTGCGGCAGTGGCAGCCGTCGTCCTCGCCGTGCGGGCACACCCTCCACAGGTCGAAGGGTCCCAGCAGTTCGTCCACGCGCCGGTTGACCGCCTCCACCTCTGCGGCGGAGAGCAGGCCCCGGGCGACGCCGGACTGGTTGCTGACCACGCCGACGGCGAGCCCGGCCCGGCGGGCCAGGGCGACGGCGCGGGCGGCGGTGGGCATGGGCCGCACCTTGTCGGGGTCCCCGTTGTAGGGGACGTCCTCGACCAGCGTCCCGTCCCGGTCGAACAGGACGGCCCGGACCGCCGGTCCCGGCCCCGGCCCCGCTCCGGCGTGGCGGACCTCGCCGGCGAGGCGGTGCCAGCAGGCCAGCGGCGGCACCAGCGCGCTCGTCAGTGCCATGTCGGCGATCTCCTCCGCGGTCCACGGGCCGGGGGCCAGGCGGCGCAGGGCGAACAGGGCGGTGCGGGTCGTCCAGGCCGCTCCGAGCACGCCCGCGGCGGCACGGCGACCGGTCAGCCAGGACAGGACCGCGGCCAGGAGCACGCCCGTGGTCACCGCGTGGGCGCGCAGTCCTCCGGGGTGCTCACCGATCCGGCGCCGCCAGCCCGGGCCGTGGACGCGGCGCATCAGGGCGTTGTCGGCGTTGCCGCGCTGGGCGGCGAGGCTGAGCCCGCGCTCCCCCTCCCGCAGGGGGTGGAGGCACTCCCGGTCGCCGCCGACCAGGACGAACCCGGCGTCGATCATCCGCAGGGCCAGGTCCGTGTCCTCCCGGTAGGCGCGCGGGAAACGCGTGTCGAACCCGCCGACCGCCTCCAGTGCGCTCCTGCGGCAGGCCATGTCCGCCGTGATCCAGCGGGCGTCCTCCAGGGCGACGGTGGCGCGCTCCGCGTCCGTGGGCGCCCGCCCCTCCGGTCTCGGCACGGTGATCCGGCCCTGGCTCCCGGCGACCTCCGCGGGAAGTGCGGCCAGGTCGGAGCGCAGCCGGGCCGGCCAGTCGGCGGGCGGCGCGACGTCGTCGTCCAGGAAGGCGATCCACTCGCTGCGGCAGGAGTGCCACCCGGCCTGCCGGGCCGCCGCGGGACCGCCGCCGCGCGTGCGCAGGACGCGCACGCGGGCGTGGTCGGCTCCCGGCAGCGGGCTGTCGGAACCCTGTTTCCGGTCGTCGGCCACGACGATCTCCTCCGGCGCCGTTTCCGGCGGCGCGTCGAGGAGGACCTCCAGCACCCGGGCGAGGCTGGGGCGGCCCACCGTGGGGATGACGACCGCGTACCCGGGGCCGCTCACCGCTGCCCCGCCCGGGCGTGGCGGCGCACCAGGAAGGGGCCGATCGCGAGGACGTCCACCGGCGCCGACCCGAAGCACTCCAGGGCGTCGCGCGGTGAGTCGACCATGGGCCGCCCCGCCGTGTTGAGGCTCGTGTTGACCAGGACGGGGAGGCCGCTGCGCTCCTCGAAACGGTCCAGCAGCCGCGCGGTGAGCGGGTCGTCCTCGGGCGAGACCGTCTGCACCCTGGCGGTGCCGTCCACGTGGACCACCGCCGGCAGGCGCTCGCGCCAGGAGGGCTCCACCTCGTGGACGAAGAGCATGTAGGGGCTCGGCAGGGGGCCGCCGGAGAAGATCTCCCCCGCCCTGCGCTCGGCCACCATGGGCGCCACGGGCCGGAACTGCTCGCGCCCCTTGACGTTGTTGAGCCGTTCGAGGTTGCCGGCGTTGAGCGGGTTGGCGAGCAGGGACCGGTGGCCCAGGGCCCGCGGGCCGTACTCCGACCCTCCCTGGAACCAGGCGACCAGGGCGTCGGCGTCCAGTTCCGCGGCGACGGCGTCGGCGAGGTCGGAGGGGCGCTCGAACTCGATGTCGGCCTCGTCGAGCAGGGCCCGCAGCTCCTCCTCGTCCCAGGAGCGGCCCAGTTCGGCCCCGGGCATGGGCTCGACCGTTTCGCCCGCCAGCGAGGCCAGGTGCATCGCCCCGCCCAGGGCCGTGCCCGCGTCCCCGGCGGCGGGCTGGACCCACACGGTGTCGAAGGGCCCCTCGGCGGCGATGCGGCTGTTGGCGACGCAGTTGAGCGCGACGCCCCCGGCCATGGTCAGGTGCCTCTTCCCCGTCCGCAGGTGCAGCCAGCCGAGGACGCCGAGCAGCGCCTCCTCCATGGCGGCCTGGACGCTCGCGGCCAGGTCCGCGTGCTCCCGGGTGGGTTCCCCGCCCTTCCGGCAGGGCTCGGTGAGGGACTTCCAGTCCACGCCCGACGCCCGGACCAGCCCCTCCCCCTCGTAGCCGATGCGCTCGCGCACGCGGTCGAGCATGGTCGGCGTACCGTAGGAGGCCAGGGCCATGACCTTGTACTCGTCACTGGAGCGGTGGAACCCCAGGTGTTCGGTGAGTTCCTCGTAGACCAGTCCGAGGGACTCCGGCAGGGGCTGGCGTGCCAGGACCTCCAGGTGCCCGTCCGTGTAGGAGCCGGCCAGGTGCGAGGTCGCCTCGCCCCGGCCGTCCGCCACGAACACCGCGCAGTCCCCGCCCCCCGCCTCCGGTGGGGCCGCGAGCCCGGCGGAGGCGGCGTGCGCCACGTGGTGGGGGACGTACACCACCTTCGCCGGGTCCAGGCCCGGCAGTTCCGAGGCCAGGAAGTGGGGCGCCCGCTCGACGTAGAACAGCCGCAGTTGCTCCCAGGCCACGTCCTGCCCCGGCCCGGAGGGGTCGGCCAGGGCCGGGTCGTAGGAGTAGGAGACCGCGTCCAGGTCGGCGGGGCGCAGTCCCGCCCGCTCCAGGCACCACCGCATCGACGCCGACGGCAGCTCCCAGGTGGAGAAGGGGACGGCCTCCTTGCCGTGCTTGCGCCGGGAGAACCTCTCCTCCTCCGCGGCGGCGACGGTCCGCCCGTCCACGACGAGCGCGGCGGCCGGGTCGTGGAACACGGCGTTGACCCCGAGGATTCGCATGCGACCGCTCCCTCCGAGACTGGGGTGTGATGGCGAACGCACCCTGTCGACTACCGAAGGCGGTCACCGGTAAACATGGCCCCGAGGCGGGTCCCGGCCCGGTGGGCTCCGCAACCGCGCGCCCGCAGCGCCTTCGGCCCACCATGTTTGTTCTCGCGCCGACGGGTTAGTGGCGGTGCAGGTCAGGCGGCACGGGTGCGCGGACGAAAGGGAGCGGGACCGTGGTGGGATCCGTGGACGGCAGGACCGGCGGTCAGCCCCCTGGGGCGTGCCTTGGCGGACCCCGCGCGTGGAAGGGGGACCCGGTTCCGGCCGGGGCCGGCACCGCGCTCCCCCGTCCGGGCGGCCGCCGGTGAACGGGCTCCCGTTCCCGCCCGGGCGGGAGGGGGCGGACGGGCACGGCCCCGCGCTGCTGGCGCTGAGGGCGCTCGGCCTGGGCGACTTCGCCACCGCCGTGCCCGCGCTCCGCGCGCTGGAGAGGGCCGCCCCCGCCTGGCGCCGCGTCCTGGCCGGCCCGCCGTGGTACCGCGACCTGCTCGCCCTGGCCGGGCTGTCCTGGGAGGTCCTGCCCACGGAGCCCTTGGCCGTGCCCGGGTGGGACTCCGCGCCCCCGCCGGACCTGGCGGTGAACCTGCACGGGCGCGGCCCCGAGAGCACGGCCGCCCTGGCCGCCCTCTCACCGCGCGTGATGTGGGCCTTCGGGCACCGCACGGCGGTCGACCGGGAAGGCCCCGACTGGCCTTCCGGCGTCCACGACGCGGAGGTCTGGTGCCGTCTCCTGCGGGAGCACGGGACGGCCGCCGACCCCACCGACCTGCGGTGGCCCCGGCCCGAGCGGACGACGTGCCTGCCGGACACGGTGATCGTGCACCCGGGTGCGGCGGCGCCGTCCCGCCGCTGGCCCGTGGAACGCTTCGCGCGGGTCGCCCGGCACCTGGCCGGCTCCGGACTCCGGGTGCTGGTGACGGGTTCGCGGCAGGAGCTCTCCCGGGCGGAGGCGGTGGCGGCGGAGGCGGGGCTCGGCCCCGGCTCGGTCCTGGCCGGCCGCACCGGTCTCGTGGAGCTGGCGCGGCTGGTGGCCGGGGCCGGACTGCTCGTGTGCGGGGACACGGGCGTCGGACACCTGGCGACCGCCTACTCGACCCCGTCGGTCCGCCTCTTCGGCCCGGTCTCCCCGCAACTGTGGGGGCCGCTCGTCGACCGGGACTCGCACCGCTGCCTGTGGGCGGGACGCCGCGGGGACCCCCACTCCGACTACCTCGACCCGGGCCTGGGGTCCATCGGTGCGGAGGAGGTCCTGGCCGCCTGCGCCGCCGCGCTCGACGCCCCGGCGCCGGCCCCGGTGTACGGGGAGGGGCCGGGCCGGTAGCGCCGGCACCGCTCCCCCGGCCCGCGTCAGGGCGCGGGGTAGGGGTTCTCGCGCAGGCTCCGTGCCAGGTGGGCCGCGTTGCGGGCCAGGGTGGCCGTCGTGGAGGCGACCGCCTCCGGGGTCTGCTCCAGGTCCTTGTAGTCCTTGGGGTTCATGGCCTCGTTGTTCCAGTAGGTGCCGCCCTGGGCCGGAATGGTGAATCCCGTGTCCCCCAGGGCCTGGAACAGGTCCGCGGTGATCTTGTGCGCGCCGTCCTCGTTGCCGACGACCGCCGTCACGGCGACCTTGCCGAACATGGACGGCCGCCCCTGCTCGTCGGTCTCACCCAGTTCGGCGTCGAGCCGCTCCAGGACCCGCTGGGCGACGCTGGACATGTGGCCGACCCACGTCGGCGTCGACATCACGAGGATGTCCGCGGCCAGGATGCGCCGCCGGAGGTCCGGCCAGGCGTCGCCCGGGCCCATGTCGGTCTCCACGCCGGGGCGGACGTCGTGGTCCACGACCCTGACGAGGTCGCCGGCGACACCGTGGTCGGCCAGGGCGTCGAGGACCTGCCGCGCCATCAGTTCGCTGCTCGACGGGGCGGGCGACGGTTTGAGGCTGCACACGAGAGCCAATGCGTTCATGGGGACCATGCTGGGCGAGTCCCCGGGCCGGCACACGCAGGCGCGCGGGCCGGGTCCGCCCCGGGGCCGGATCGCCCCCGGCGGGGTTCAGCGCTCCGGCTCGGCGGTCCACTCGTTCGGCGGTCCCGGGGGGGGTCCACGCGGCCCCGGGGGATCCGCCCCGGCGGCGCGGGCCCCCGGGGCCGGGGCTGCGCCTCCCTCCGTCAGCGCCCCCCGGACAGGGCCCTGTCGACCGCCCGGCCCACCTGCTCGGCGGCCTTCTCCGGTCGGTGGGAGGAGTCCCAGAGTCCGTGGGCGCGGTCGGCCATGGCGCGGGCTGCGGCGCGGTCGGAGAGCAGCCGCACGCACTCGTCGGCGATCGCCTCCGTGGTGTCGGCGATCCCGCAGTGCTCGCCGGACCGGACCTCCAGCCCCTCCGCCCCCACGGTGGTGGAGACCACCGGCACCCGGTGGGCGAAGGCCTCCAGGATCTTGATGCGCGTGCCCCCGGCCACGCGCAGGGGCGCGACCACCAGGTCCGCCCGGCGGAGGTGGGGCGCCATGCTGGGAACGGCGCCCGTGACCTCGACCCCCGGGAAGCGGCCGAGTGCGTCGATGCGCGGCGAGGACTGGCCGGCGAGCAGCACGCGCAGGTCCGGGAACTGCTCACGGACCAGGGGCGCGATCCCCTTCACCAGCCACGCGGCCGCGTCGGCGTTGGGGGCGTAGGACAGGACCCCCTGGAAGAGGAGGGTGGGCCTCCCCGGCCCCCTCTCCTCCGCCGCTTCCGCACCGCCGTCCGCGGAGGGAGGCGTGTACGTGTTGGGGACCACCAGCGAGTTCGGGAAGCCGGAGCGCAGGAGGTCGCCCTGTCCCGAGTAGACGAGCACGTCCGCACCCTGCGCGGCCTGGCGGTGGATACGCCGCCAGCGCGCGATGGCCCGGTGCATGTCCAGTCTGCGGACCGGGGTGAGCTCCATGCCCCGGTCCGCCTTGCCGATGGAGAGCCAGCGGGCCAGCAGCACGTCCCTCAGGTCGTCCACGTCGATGACGGAGGGCGCGCAGACCAGGCCACGGGTCATCAACCAGACGTGTTCGCGCATGTACCAGACGAGGTCGTACCGGGTCCCCGCCAGCCAGTCGGGCGCCTTCTCCAGGACGGCCCCGCGTGTCCTGCCGATCTGCGCGGCGAGGGTGCCCCTGAGGAATTCGGCGACCCGGCGCGCCGGTGACCTGTCCTGGTCCAACGGGGAGAACTCCTGCGGCACGGTGAGCACCCGGTCGAAGACGGAGTCCGCGGGCGGTTCCTCGTGCTTCCCGTCGAGCGGCAGCACCAGCAGGTCCACGGTGCCGAGCCCGGCGAGGGCGCCGGCGATCACCTTGGTCCGCATGGCCCCGCCGAACGGGTCCCAGGGCCTGATCCCGCTCACCAACAGAATCCGCAACGCCATCCGCCCTCCGCTCCTCCTTCGGACACCGCCCATCCTCCACCCGTCCGGGCACGGCCCGTCGGCAGCGGGGCAGGCCGGGCGGCGCGGGCGGCCGACCGGGGACGGAGCGTGCGAGGCCCCGTCCCGCGACGACCACGGGGAACACGGCGCCCGTCCCCGCCCCTCGCGTCTGCCACCGGTCCGGGCCCCTGGCCGAACGCCCCGCCCCTGGCCGGATGTGGCCAGGGTTTCCTTCTGTTCACCCTGGGGTGGAAGCGCTCCCACGTCAAGCGGGTCCGGTCGACCGGAACGGACTCCGACGGCGGTCCTCCACCGGGGACGGACCCCGGACACACGGTGCTCCGTGGCCTACGATCTGGAGCCGTCGGCCGGAAGAGGCCTGCCGCGCGCCCCGCAGACCCGACGAGCAGGAGCACTCCGTCTCCCCCGAATCCCCCTTCGTCGACCCGACGGCACGGGGCCCCGAGGCCGCGCACCCGGGCCCCGTCCGCGCCACACCCCCGTCTGGAGCCGCCCGTGAGCAGTGGGAACCGAGAGCACGCACCCTCCTCCCGGGCCGGGACACGCGACCTGCGTCCGGGCGTGGAGCGCTGGTGGGACGAGGCCGTCCTGGCCCGCGTCCGCATCATCCGGGCGATCCCCTCGACCGGCCCGGCGCCGGCCTCGGCGCTGCTCCTGGTCAACGTGGTCCTGGGCGTGCTGCCCGTCGCGTTCGTCGTGGCCACCTCGGTCGTGATCGGCCAGGTGCCCGCGGCGGTGGCGGCGGGGGTGGGGTCACCGGCCTGGTCCGCGCTCGTGCGGACCTTCCTGGCCGCCGCCGCGCTCTTCGCCCTCCAGACCCTTCTCACCCCCGTGCAGCACATGCTGGGCGAGCTCATGACCCGGCGGATGGACGGCCTCCTGCAGCAGCGCCTCATCCGGGCGTCGCTGCGCAGCACCGGCATCGGCCCGCTGGAGGACCCGGCCGTGCTCGACTCCCTGGACGAGGTGAACCGCTGGTTCGAGGCCCGTGCGCACACCCCGGGCGGCGCCTGCGCCGGAATGCTGGCACTCGTGGCCCGCTACGTGCGTCTCGCCGCCCTCACCGCCCTCCTGGGGGTCGTAGCCTCCTGGGCGGTGGCGGCGGCGCTCCTGGCGGCGGTACTCGTCTTCCGGACGGGGCAGCGCGGCGGCCTGCGGGTGCTGTCCCGTGTGTACGACACCGGGGTGGGCGCGGTGCTGCGCCGCGCGAACCACCTGCGCGGGGTGGCCATGGGCACCCGCGACGCCAAGGAGCTGCGGCTGTTCGGGCTCACCGCCTGGTTCACCGACCGCTACGTCGACGAGCACACGAGGGCGCACGACCGCGTGTCCCGGGCCAGGCGACGGGTGTTCCTCGTCCCGTACCTCGGCTACACCGCCCTGGGACTGCTCGCGGTCTGCTCCGTCCTGGCCCTGCTCGCCTCCGACGCGGCGCAGGGGACCGTCTCGCTCACCGGGCTCGCGCTGGCGCTGCAGGCGACCGCCGCGATGGTGATGTGCGGCGCCAACTACCCGGAGGCCGACCTCCAGACCTCCCTGGGCATGCGGGCCTGGCAGTCCCTGGACACCCTGGAGGAGCGCATGTCGCGGGCCGGGGGGCAGGTACCGCCCCCGGAGGCCGCGGGCTCCGGGGAGGAGCCCGTCACCGGCCCCGCGCCGGCGTCGGTGGAGCTGAGGTCCGTGCGCTTCTCCTACCCGAACACGGGAAGAGCGGTCCTCGACGGCCTGGACCTGACCCTGGCCCCCGGCCGCTGCACCGCCGTCGTCGGCGTCAACGGGGCCGGCAAGACCACGCTGGTCAAGCTGCTCACCCGGCTCCACGAACCCGACGCGGGAGACATCGTGGTGGACGGGCGCGACGTCCGCCGGACACCGGTCGAGCTGTGGAGACGGCAGGTGAGCGTCGTGTTCCAGGACTTCGTGCGCTACGAGTTCTCCGCCGCGGACAACATCGCCTGCGGGGCGGTCCACCTCCCCGCCGACCGGGAGAGGGTGCGCGACGCCGCGCGGCGCGCGGGCATCCTCGACACCCTGGAGGCCCTGCCGCACGGGATCGACACCGTGCTCTCCCGCAAGCACGAGGGCGGGGCGGAGCTCTCCGGCGGGCAGTGGCAGCGCGTCGCCATCGCCCGGTCCCTCTACGCCCTCGACGCCGGCGCCAGGCTGCTGGTCCTGGACGAGCCGACCTCGGCCCTGGACGTGCGCGCGGAGGCGGCCTTCTTCGACTCCTTCATCGAGCTGACCGCTGGGGTCACCTCGGTCCTGATCAGCCACCGTTTCTCCAGCGTCCGCAGGGCGGACGGGATCGTCGTGGTGGAGGGCGGGCGCGTGGTCGAACAGGGCACGCACGAGGAGCTCATGGCCCTGGGGAACCGCTACGCGCGCATGTTCCGGCTCCAGGCCGAGCGCTTCGCCCCCGCCGGCCGCGGCGAGGGAAGGGGCGGGGCACGATGAGGGACACCTTGCGGGCCGTGTGGGAGCTCACCCGGCTGTCGTGGTCGGCCGACCGGGCGCGGTTGCTGGGGGCGGCGGCGCTGATGCTCGCCGCCGCGGTGGCCCAGCCGCTCACGGCGCTCGCCCTGGGGGTGCTCACCGACGCCGCCGTGGCCGGGGAGACGGAGCGGGCCGGGTGGGCGGGCGCCCTGGCGGGCCTGCTGATGATCGTCGCGTTCGTCGGCGCCCACTTCGCCCACGTCCTGTACATGGAACTGGGCGACAAGGCCTTCCTGCGGCTGGACAGGGAGCTGATCGGCCTGTCGAACGGCTCCGAGGGGCTGGAGCACCACGAACGCCCGGAGTACGCCGACCGGATCACGGTCCTGCGCCAGGAACTGAGCAGGGTCTCCACCAGCGGGATGACCGCGCTGATGTCGGGCCTGAGCCTCATGTGCGGCCTGGTGATCACCGTCGTGCTCCTGGTCGAGCTCAGCCCCTGGCTCCTACTGCTCCCCCTTGCGGCCGTGCCGCCCCTGCTGACCGGCCGGTACGCCGAGACCCTCATGGCGCGACGACGGCGCCGGGCCGCGCCGCACACCAGGGGCGCGCAACACGTGCTGGAGCTGACCGGGGACGCCGCGACGGCCAAGGAACTCCGCGTCCTGGGCATGCGCGACTTCGTCCAGGACAGGCACGCCGAGCACTGGCGGGCCGCCACCCGGCTGCTGTGGGGCGGGGAGACCAGGGCCGTCCTCGTGCGTGTCGCCGGCCAGCTGGTCTTCGCCTCGGCCTACCTCGCCGGCACTCTGCTGGTCGTACGGGAGGCCGTCGCCGCGGAGCGCACCGTGGGCGACGTCGTCCTGGCCGTCGTGCTCGCGGCCCAGGTCAGCCAACAGGTGTCCGGGGTGGTCGCGCTCCTCCAGGAGCTGCAGCGGCTCTCCCGGACGCTGGCGGACCTGCGCTGGGTCAGGGCCCTGATCGGACGCCGGGAGGACCGGGGCGGGCAGCCGCCCGCCGAGGTGCCCGCCCGGTTGTCCGGCGGCATCCGCTTCCGGGGGGTCTCCTTCCGGTACCCGGACCGGGAGGAGGCGGTCCTGGACGGCGTGGACCTGTGGATACCCGCCGGGTCCGTGGTGGCCGTCGTCGGGGAGAACGGCGCCGGGAAGTCCACCCTGGTCAAGCTGCTGAGCCGGTTCTACCTCCCCACCGCGGGGACGATCGAGATCGACGGCGCCGACCTGCGCCACCTGCCGGTGGAGCGGTGGCGCGCGAGGATCACGGCGGGGTTCCAGGACTTCTCGCGCTTCGAGCTGACCGCAGGGGAGACCGTCGGCGTCGGGGACCTGCCGCGCCTGGCGGACGCGGACGCGGTGGACGGCGCCCTGCGACGGGCCGGGGCCGGGGCGGTGGTCCGCGACCTGCCCTCCGGAGCGGCCACGCCCCTGGGACACAGCCTGCCCGGAGGGGTGCAGCTGTCGGGCGGGCAGTGGCAGAAACTCGCGCTGGGCCGGACGATGATGCGGGAGGAACCGCTGCTGCTGATGCTCGACGAACCGACTGCGGCCCTGGACGCCAGGGCGGAGCACCAGCTCTTCGAGGGCTACGCGCGGACCGCGAGGGCCGAGGGGCTGCGCAACGGCGCCGTCACCCTCCTGGTCAGCCACCGCTTCTCGACCGTGCGCACGGCCGACCTGATCCTCGTCCTGGCGGACGGGCGGATCGCCGAGTCCGGGAGCCACGACGACCTGATGGGGAGGAGGGGACTGTACTCGGAGCTGTACCGGCTGCAGGCCGAGCAGTACCGCCAGGACCCGCCCCCCGGGGCGCCGGGGCAGGGCTGGCCCCGGCAGCCGGAGCGATGACCGCGTCCTCCCCGCGCCGGCGCCCCCGCCCCACCGGGTGTACCGCGCGGCCGCGGACGACCGCGAGATCCCACGACCACACCGTCGTCCCCGAGTCCGGGGACGCCCTTCCTTCCACCCACCGGGGGCACTGATGTCCGGCGTCCACCTCTCCTGCGCGATCATGGCGCACCCGAAGCGCTCCGCGGCGGCCCGCCGCCTGGCGGCCTCCCTCCCCGGGCTCTCCCCCCGGGTCGTCCTCGACCCGGAACCGGACGGCCCTCCGGCGACCCTGCGGACGGCACGTGCCGCCTGGGCGGCGGTACCGCCGGAGGCCACCCACCACCTGGTGCTCCAGGACGACGCCGTACCGGTGGCCGGTATGGCGGACACCCTGGCCGGGGTCCTGTCCGCCCACCCGGACCTTCCCGTCGCCCTGTTCTGTGAATGGGGGTCGGGAACGGGGTCGATGGCGCGGTGGGCGTCGATGGGCGGGTTCGGCCTCGCCGAGTGCGTCGACGCCTTCGTGCCCACCGTCGGCCTGGTGCTGCCCGCGGCGACGGCCTCCGCCCTGGTCGGGACGATCGACTCCCGCGACCCGGCCGAGGCCGACGACGAGGTGATCGCCCGGTTCCTGGAGGGGCGGGGCCGGAGCGCGTTCGTCACGGTGCCCAACCTGGTCCAGCACGACGGCGACACGAGCCTGGTGGGCAACGACCACGCGATGGGCGCCCGGCGGTCCGCGCTGCTCGCGCGCCCCGGGGAGGCCGTGGCCGGGGACGTCCTGCACGCGCCCGGGCTGGTGCCGTTCGTGAGCTGGCGCCGTGCCCGCGCCGCGGCGATCCGCTGGGACACCGCGGCGCACCGCTACGAGAGCCACGAGTCCCTGATGCGGAACGAACTGCGACAGGCGGGGGTCGAGCACGCGGACCTGTGCGGGGCGCTGGACCTGTGGGCGGACTCCCCCACGGGCCGCACCCTGGAGGGGGCGCTGGGCTACGGCCTGCTCCACGAACTGTGGACGGTGGCCGCGGCCCTCGCCGTGTTCGCACCGTTCCCCCTCAGGGCTCCGGCGCCCCCTCCGTCCCCGGACCTGACGAGGGCCCTGGCGTCCCTCGGTCCGGGAGGGCTGCGCACCGTCACCCCGGACGCGGCCCAGGACCCCCGGACGGTCGAGGCCCTCGGGGCGCTGGCGGCCGCGGGCTTCGCCTTCGGGGCACGGGCGGCCGCCACCGCCGCCGAGGGCGCCGCGGCCCCCCGCTCCTGAGCGCGCCGAGGCACCCCGTTCCCGGAACGCGTCGGCCCCGACCGGCAGGGGTCTGCCGCCCCCACCGGTCCGGCGCGACCCCCGGCCGTCGAACCGGTCCTCTCCGGCGGCACGGCCCCCATCTGCGGGCCCGCACCCGGTATCGCCCGGACCGCGCCCTCCCGGGCGTCGGAGCCGCGCCCGGACACGCGAGGAAGGGGGGAAGGGAACGTTTAGGCGTCGGGAAGTCGGCTAGGGCCCTGTGCGAGGCCGGCAACCGTGAGAGGAGCTGACCATGGCGGACAGTATCGCCGAAGTGATGAGCGAGACCGTTCACACGGTCGCACCGGAAACGACCCTGCGCGAGGCCGCCAGGATCATGCGGGACGAGGACGTGGGCGATGTCGTGGTGACCGACTCCGGGAGGATCCGCGGGGTGCTCACCGACCGGGACATCGTGGTGCGCTGCGTGGCCGACGAGGGGGACCCGGACAGGGTCACGGTCGGCCAGGTCTGCAGCGCCGAGGTCGTGACCGTTCCGCGGCAGAGCAGCCTCCGGGACGCCGTCCACGCCATGCGCACGTCCAGCGTGCGCCGCCTGCCCGTCGTCGACGGGCCGGAGGTCGTGGGCATCGTGACCATGGGCGACCTGGCGCGGACGATCGACGAGGACTCCGCGCTGGCGGACGTGAGCGCGGCCCCGCCCAACCGCTGACGAGACCATCACAGGAGAGAAGCCCCGTCCGGGTTGGGGAGCCCGGGCGGGGCTCGTCCGTGCCCGGCGGCGCCTCGGGGGACTCCCGTGCCGGCGGCGGGCGGCCCCGGGGGCGCGTCGACCGGGACCCGCACCCGGAACGGCCGTACCGCCCGGAGCGGTTCGGGGCGCCGTCCCCCAGGTATGACAGGATCACCGCGTCCCACCCCGCTGCCGCGTGCGCCACGGACACCGCCGTCCTCCGCGTGCCCGGTCCGGCCGCTCCCCGCGGTCCGCGGAACGCACCCGGGACGCACCGACCCGAGAACCCGGAGACGGCATGACCCTCGACCCCTACCTCGCCGGCAGGCTGCACCACCTCGACGGCCTCGGCGACCGCGCCATGGCGCGGTCGGACCCCGAGGCGGCGCGGAGTTTCGCCGAGTACCACCGCGACCCCGCCGAGTGGCGGATGCCCGACGTCTCGGTCGAGGACCGCACCGTCCCCGGCCCCCACGGGGAGGTCCCCGTGCGGATCTACCGGCCGCGGGAGCAGAGCGGCCGCGCGCTGCTGTGGCTGCACGGCGGCGGGTTCATGGCCGGGGACCTGGACATGCCGGAGGCGCACACCGTCGGTTCGGAGCTGGCCGCCCGCGCCCGGGCCCTGGTCGTCTCCGTCGACTACCGCCTCGCCGTGAACGGCGTCCGCTACCCGGTCCCCGTCGACGACGCGTACGCGGCGTGGACGTGGCTCGCCGGAACGGGCTGGGCGGAGGCCGGCGCCGTCGCCCTCGGAGGGGCGAGCGCGGGTTCCGCGCTCGCCCTGTCCACGGCGCTGCGGCTGCGCGACCGGGGCCTCCCCCTCCCCCGCTCCGTGCTGCTGGCCTACCCCTTCGTCCACTTCCCGACCCCGGCGCTGGACGCGGACGGCGCGGCCCGGATGGAGGTCCTGCCGCCGGTCCTGCGGTTCACCCCGGAGTCGATCGAGGCCATGGTGCGCAACTACGTGGGCCGCGTGGGCGGGCTCCCGGCCGACGCGATGCCCGGGGCCGCGGACCTGTCCGGCCTTCCGGCGACCAGCATCCTGCTGTCCGAGTACGACGACCTGCGGCCCTCCGGTGAACTGCTCGCCAGGCAGCTGGAGGAGTCGGGGGTTCCCCACAGGACCTACCTCGCGGCGGGGATGCCGCACGGGCACCTCAACCGCGGCCCTTCCCTGGGGGAGGTCGACCGCTCGCTCGCCTTCTTCGCCGAGGCCCTCACGGACTGACCCGTGCCGCGGCGACCGCGCACTCCGGCCTTCCGCGTCCGGTCGGCCGCCGTGCGAGGGTTCGTCCCGACCGCCCGAGCAGCACCCGAGATGCTGCCGTCCTCCCGGTCCAGCGCCTCGAAGAACCCTGCCTTCCACCCCTCGACATCCACGGTCCCCGCAACTCCCTGAAATCCAGGGAGTCGCGGGGACCGCCGGAACCCACGGCACAGAACGCGGGACCGTTCCGCGTCCGGGACCCCCACTCCTCGGAGGCGCTTCCGCCGTTGCCCCGCAGGACGACCAGGCGCTCCGGCCCGGGTGCGGGTTGTCCTCGCGCCGTCCCCGCGCGCGTCAGTCCCCGGGGACCGACGCGCGCAGGGCCGCTATGATCCAGGGCCAGGGCACCGGGTCCTCCTCCCCTCCGGGCGGGGCCCCGTTGATCACCGCCACCAGGCTCATGTACCTGCCGTGCGTGCTGTCGAACCAGGGGTCCTCCAGCGGCTCCTCCTCTTCCAGCCTGAGGAGTTCGACGAAGTACGAGGCCATCCTGTCCCGGGATTCGGCGGTGGCCGGACCGCCGCCGAGCGCGGCGGCGGCATCGGCCAGGCGGACGACCGCCTCCTGGGCGCGTGGGGAGTCCGCGGGTTCCCCGGACCGGTGCACGGCGATGATCTCCTCGATGATCGGCACCCCCGTCTCGTACATGAACTCCTGCACCGGTGAGGCGGCGAGGAGCTTCCCCGGCTCGGTCGTGTAGGTGACCTGGAGGTAGTCGTGGACCGCTGCGCGGAACTCCCGGCCCCGGACCAGGTCGGCCAGCTCGATCCAGGCCTCGAGCTGGGCGGCGGTGGGGTCCTCCGGCAGCTGCGGCCGCAGCTGCCGCAACCGCTCGACGAACCCGGAGGGCACGTCGAGGCCGGCGCCGACCTCGTTCCAGAAGTCGTCGACGAGCCGTTCGCGCTCCTCGTCGGTCATCGAGACGAGTTTGTGCAGGAGCGCCGCCTGGGCGGCGGTTCCCTCCTGCCGGACCAGGGTCCTCAGAACGGCGCGCTTCGCGCGCAGGCCGCGCTCCTGGCGTTCGACGATCCCCAGGTGGGCGGTGAGGAGGTCGTGCAGGGTCTTCTCGCCGTCGAGCACCTGGCGGATGTCCTCCAGGCCGGCGTCCAGCTCACGCAGGGTCCGCACGAGCTCCAGCCGGGCGATGGCGTGGACGTCGTAGAGCCGGTAGCCGGCCTCGGTCAGGCTTGTGGGGGGAATGACCCCGGCGTCGGAGTAGAACCGGACGGCGCTGACGCTCAGGCCGGCCCGGCGCGCGGCGTCCCCGATCGGGTACAGGTCGTTGTCGTGCATACCGCCACTATCGGGTCTCGAGCGGCTTGAGACTCAACCGCCGTGGAGCGCGGACCCGCCGTGCCGTCGGCGCCTCCCGGCCCGGGGCGGGGTGGTTCCGCGCGGCCCCGGACGGCCGTCCCACCGCCGCCGTCTCCCTCCTGCCCGGCCCGGCTGCCCCGCCCCCGCCCCCGGCCGCGGCTTCGGGGCCACCGGCCCGAGCAGGCACGGTGCGGGCCCGGCCACCGTCACTCACCGCCGCCGTCACCGCCGTCCCCGCCGGTGCTGCCGCCGTCCCCGAGGAGGGAGAGCGCGAACCCGACGCCGCCCGCGCCCATCGCGTAGGGGGCGAGCCAGGAGACCGCCTCGAACGACGCGAGGAGGAACAGGACGGGGAACATGCCGATGAACAGGACGAGCCCGGCCCTGGCCACGCGGTTCCGGACACGGCCACCGCCACCGCGTTCCCGGTCGTCGCCCCCGGCACCGTCGGCGCTGGCGTCGCTGCCGTCGCTGCCGTTGCTGCCGTCGATGGCGTCAACGGCAGCGGCGGCGACGACCACGGAGGTGCTGCCGTCACCCGCTGCCCCCTTCCACCGCGTGCGGGTGAACAGGACCAGCGCCGCGGTCACCGCCGCCAGGGCGGTGAGCGGGAGCAGGGCGGACAGGTCGCCGCCCGCCACCCCTGCCACCAGCGGGTAACCGATGCCGCCCGCGATGCCCAGAGCCAGGAAGACGAGACAGCCTCTCATAGGACCTCCGAAGTAGGGGCCCATCACGGTATGCGTTCGCGGGGCCGCCACGGAGGGAGATGGCCCCATCCGGCCACGGGTTCGAGCGGTCGCACCCGGTGGCGGGTCCTTCCGGCCGGAACCGATGCCTTCCGGGAGACCCGCGGCGACCACGGGGCCGCCCGCACGGCCGACGGCCGCCCCACCGGTGCGGTGGGACGGCCGTGCGGGTGCGCGGGAGGCCGGGGTGCGCCTCCGGACGGGGTGCGCGGGAGGCCGGGATCAGCCGGCGGTGACGGGGATGACGCTGCCGGCGTACTCCTCCTCGATGAACGCCGCGGTCTCCTGCGAGGTCAGCAGCTCCACAAGGGTGGCCACGCGGGGGTCGTCGGCGTTGTCGGCGCGGGCGGCGAGGACGTTCACGTACGGGTTGCCCTCGACCTGCTCCAGGAGGATGCTGTCCTCCTCGAAGTCCAGGCCCGCCTCCTGGGCGTAGTTGTTGTTGACGATCGCGGCGTCCACGTCGTCCAGCGAGCGGGGCAGCTGCGCGGCCTCGACCTCGCGGAACTCCAGGTCCTTCGGGTTCTCCTCGATGTCGGAGAGCGAGAAGGTGGCTTCGTCGACGCCCTCGGCCAGGGTGATCAGGCCGCCCTCCTCCAGCAGCAGGAGCGCCCGGAACTCGTTGGTCGGGTCGTTGGGCAGCGCGACCTCGGCGCCGTCCTGCAGGTCCTCGACCGCGTCGACCTCGTTGGAGTACAGGCCCAGCGGGGGCAGGTAGATCTCCTGGACGGAGACGAGGTCGGTGCCGTTGCCCTCGTTGAACTCGTCGAGGAAGGGGGCGTGCTGGTAGAGGTTGGCGTCCAGCTGCCCCTCGTCGAGGGCGGCGTTGGGGGCGATGTAGTCGGAGAACTCGACGATCTCCAGGTCCAGCCCGGCCCCGGCCGCCAGTTCCGCGTCGACGAACTCCAGGATGTCCCCGGCGGGGACCGCCGTCGCGCCGACCACGAGGGTGTCCTCGCCGGAGGCGGCTTCGGAGGCGTTCTCGGACGGGGCGCCACAGGCGGCCACCGCCAGGAGTACTGCGGTGGCGGGGACGGCGATGGCGGTGCGGCGCATGAAGGGGATCCTCACGGGTGCGGTGCGATGGAGGGAACGGGACTCACCCGACCTTCCATCAGAATTTCCTATTTTCCCGATCTTAATTCAGGATTGCCCCCGCCGATGCCCGCCAGTGACAAACGGCACATGATGGGATCACTCGCCTGACCTGCCCGAACCGCTCGCCTCCGGAGCCGGGGCCGCGGTGTTCGACGCCCTCGCCCCCGCGCCGGGACAGGAGTCCCGCCGTCGGGCTCCGCCCTCGGGCGGGGAGGGGCCGGGGATCGCGGACCGCACGCTCGCACGGGCCCCGTCCTCCCAGGTTAGCGGCGCCGGCCACCGCGCTCCCCGCCCGCCCCCGGCGGGGTCCGGCGCGCACCCCCGCCGCAGCCCGCCCGGTCAGATCGCCTCACGGCGCTGGAGGTGGCTGAAGGCCGCCCAGCCCGGCAGGACCGGGAACCAGAAGGTCAGCAGCCGGAACAGCAGCACCGCGGGAAGCGCCACGGCCGCGGGCACGCCCGCCACGGCCGTGAGCCCGCCGATCAGCGCGGCCTCGACCGCGCCCAGGCCGCCCGGGGTGGGCGCGGCCGAGCCGATCGCGTTGCCCGCCAGGAAGACCACGGCGACCGCGACCAGGCTCACCTGCGTGCCCGGGTCGGTGAAGGCCGACACCGAGGCGTACAGGCACAGCACGAACCCCACGGTCAGCAGCAGAGTCCCCCCGAACCCCAGGAGCAGGGAGGACGGGCTCTGGAGCATGTCCAGCAGCCGCGGCAGCACCCCCTGCAGGTAGGGGCGGGTCCGGGAGGCGATCGCCCGGCGCATGCGGGGCGACAGCAGGACCACGGCGACCACCGCGGTCCCCGCGATGCTGACCCCCACGACGGTCGGCGAGGGGGTGAAGCCCGTCCAGTACGAGGAGCCGGTGAGGTAGGCGCACACCAGCAGCAGCGGCACGTGGACGAGGAACCCGACCAGCTGTGTGAGGCCCACGGCCGACAGCGCCAGCGCGGTGGGGGCTCCCGCCCTGGTGACGAAGCGGGTGTTGACCGCGATGGACCCGAGCCCGGCCGGGGCGGCGATCCGCACGAACGAGGCCGCGTACTGGACCATGACCGTGCGCCACCAGGGCAGCGGGACCGGCACGAACCCGACCAGGATCATCGCCGCGGCGACCATGCACACGGTGGACATGACGAAGGCGGCGGCCGCCCACACCGGGTCGGCCTGGCCGATGGTGCTGAAGTCGACCCCGGTCAGCTGGTAGAGGAGCACCAGCCCGACGGCGGTCGCGACCACGAAGCTGACGATCGTGCGGGGCCGCATGCGCTCCAGGCGGGCCGGTTCGGCGGGCGCCTCGGGGGCGATCTCGACCATGCGCTCGCGCAGCCGGCCCAGGAGCCCGCGGTTCGCGCGCAGGCCCGAGCGCAGCGGGTAGGGCAGGCCGGCCGGTTGCAGGAAGGGCAGGATCGCCGCCGTGGCGGAAACCCCGAGGGAGCGCACGGCCGAGTCCACCGCGCGTTCGGCGCCGGCCCGCATCGCCAGCAGGGTGACCATCGCGGCGTGGTCGAGGGAGATCCTCATCTGCGGTGCGGCCACCGTGCCGCGGTCGATGCCGGTGAACCCCGCCCTCTCCGGGGCGGTCCCCAGGATCCCGACCGTGGCCCCGCTGAGCCCGCCGTGGGCGATGCGGTGGCGGTGCAGGGCCCCGAGCCCGTTCCAGCACAGGTCGAGGACGTCGTCGGTGAGGGCGTCGTCGTCCAGGTCCTCCAGGGGCAGGGAGCCGGGGAGTTCGCGGACGAGGACGACGGTGCCGGGGCCGAGTTCGCCCACGCCCAGGACCCGGGGCACGGTGACGCCGGCGTTCCGGGCGGAGTAGCTCATCAGCGCGGCGTGCTCGGCCCGGCGGCGCACGCCGTAGAGCATCCGGGGGGCGACCGGCCCGCGCAGGAACACCAGGTCGCGCAGGCGCCGCCAGAACCCGGAGGTGTTCTCGGAGCTGAGCACGGTGACCTCGACCCGGCCGCCGTCGTCGAGCTCGGCCAGGTGGCGCGGGTTGCCCTCCCGGTCCTCGCCCGCCCGGGCGACGGTGGTCGCGGTCATGCCGAACCGTTCCAGCTCCGCGCGCAGGCGCCGGTCGTCGGCCGGGGCGGGAGCGCCCGCGCCGATGGCGTAACGGGCGAGGAAGGCGCAGGTCAGGCCGACCAGGACGGTGAGCACGAGGGCGAGCAGGCTGGTGACCCCGGCCAGGAGGGCGCAGACCGCGACGGCGGTGTTCCCCGCCCACAGGACGGAGCGGGTGCGCGGCAGGCCCGTGGGCATCGTGCGGATGAAGGCGAGGACGGCGGCCACGTAGCCGAGGGTGGCGCCGGTGAAGACGTCGTCGGGGGCGGGGGTGAGGGGGTTGGGGACCTGGCCGGGGCTGATCAGGGTGGCCAGGGCGGCGTTGATGAGGGAGGCGAGGACGTAGGCGGCGACGCCCGAGGCCATGGCGCGCGCGAGGTCCCGGGGCCTCCCCGTGAACAGGGTGCGCAGGACGACGTAGCAGACCAGGACGATGATCACCAGGTTCGCGCCCACCGCGACGAGCAGGAGCAGGCCGGAGGGCATGATCGCTCGGAGCCGGTCGGGGTCGGCCGCGTCGCCGCTGTCGGTGGCCACGCGGACGGCGAGCATGATCGCCGCCACCAGCAGCAGGCCCGCCGTGCCCAGGAGGAGGTCGACGGGTCTGCGCGGTGTGCGCGCGGTGCTGGGGTCCGGGGCGGGGGCGTCCGGAGCGGTTCGGGTCGTCACGGGTCCAAGCCTGCCCGACTCACGGGGATTCGGATGCCAGGGGTGGGGGCGTTTCGTACGCGCGGTCGGGGTACGCGCCCCGGTCGGCGTCAGTCCCCCGGCAACCGGTACAGACCGCCCAGGCCGATCGGGGGCGCCGGGGGCAGCTCCCCGGAGCCGCCCGCGCTCTCGAAGGACCGGATCAGGTGGGCGACCAGGCGCCGCGAGGCCGCCCGGGTCGTCTCCGGGTCGGATGTGGCGATGCCGCCGTTGGCCAGGAGCACCAGGGCGAGGTCCTCCCGGGCGAAGTCGGCGCGCAGCCGCCCCGACTCCTTGGCCCTGCGGACCAGCTCGGCCAGGCCGCGCTCGGCGTGGGCGCGCCGCTCGTCGAAGCCGGGGGAGTCGGGGAAGGCCGCGAGGAAGGCCTCGGTGAAGCCCCTGTCGGCCGCCTGCATGGCGCACACCCTGGTGATCACCGTGCAGAAGGCGTGCCAGGGGTCGGGGTCGGCGAGCGCCTCGTCCACCAGCCCGGCGCACGCCGTCATCTCGTCGGCGAAGACCTCGGCGACCAGGGCCTCCCTGGTCGGGAAGCGGCGGTAGAGGGTCGCCGGCCCCACCCCCGCCCGGCGCGCGATCGCGACCATCGGCACGTCGATCCCGCGCTCGGCGAACGCCGCCCGTGCGGCCTCCACGATGCGCCTGCGGTTGTGCCGGGCGTCGGAGCGCAGGCCCCGGCCGCCGGTCGGGGGTTCGCCCGCGGCGGGCGGCTCCGCCCCCGCGCCCGAGGGGTTCTCCGTGACGCGGGCGCCGCCGCCGGGCTCCATCCGAGAGGTCCGCTCTGCCATGCCTCTCACTTTACGGCAAACGGATGGTGCTGTCCGTTTAGCGCGTTAGCGTGGAGAGAAAGCGGACGGCCCTGTCCACATGAGGCGGGGAGCGTGTCCTCCGCACATCCGAAGGAGTGGGCGATGGGATCGGCGAGCCTGATGAGAGCGGCGCTGTACGACGAGTACGGCCCTCCGGAGGTCCTGTACGAGGGCCGGGTCCCGGTCCCGACCGCCGGCCCCGGGCAGCTGCTCGTGCGGGTCCACGCCGTCAGCGTGAACGGCGGTGAACGGCTGCTGCGCTCGGGCAGGCTCCGGTGGGTGACGGGCCGCTCCTTCCCCAAGCGGGTCGGCATGGACTTCACCGGCGAGGTCGCGGAGACCGGGCCGGGCGCCACCGGCTACCGGGTGGGCGACCGGGTGTGGGGCCTGCTGCCGAACATGGGGTTCGGCAGCGCGGCGGAGTACGTGGCGGTGCCGACCCGGCAGGTGTCCCTGGCGCCGGAGGGCGTGGACCTGGTCGAGGCCGCCGCCCTGCCGGTCGGCACGACCTCGATCACCGCCCTGCGCGACAAGGCCCGCCTCAGGAGCGGCGAGCGGGTGCTCGTGCGCGGGGCGAGCGGCGGCGTGGGCAACACCGCGGTGCAGCTCGCGAAGGCGATGGGCGGGCGCGTCACCGGACTCGCGTCCGCGCGCCACCTGGACCTGGTCCGCGGGCTCGGCGCCGAGGAGGTCTTCGACTACGCCGCGACCCCCCTGGCAGAGCTGGGGAGGTTCGACGTCGTCGTCGACAGCGTGGGGTCGGACCTGCCGGCCCTGCGGCGGCTGCTGGCGCCCGGCGGGCGCATGATCGGGCTGTCCTTCGACTCGGCGGCCATGGTGGGCTACGTCCTGGCCTCGTACGCGTTCGGTTCACGGCGGGTGCGGTTCTTCAGCG
This sequence comes from Nocardiopsis sp. CA-288880, assembly GCF_050955985.1. Classification (NCBI taxonomy): domain Bacteria; kingdom Bacillati; phylum Actinomycetota; class Actinomycetes; order Streptosporangiales; family Nocardiopsidaceae; genus Nocardiopsis; species Nocardiopsis sp. CA-288880. The sequence continues at coordinate 4,872,537 of NZ_CP192105.1, forward strand.
GCCAGCCCCGGCACGCGCTGTTCGCCGACCTGACCCGGTACGTCGAGGAGGGCTCCCTGCGGCCCGTGGTGGACACGGTGCACCCGCTCTCGGACGTGGCCGCCGCGCACCGGGCGCTGGAGGCCGGGGGCGTGCGGGGCAAGCACGTCGTCCGGGTGGTCTGAACACGGACGCCGCCGCGCACCGGGGGCGGCCCGGCGCGCGGCGGCGGTCGTCGCGTCCCGCTCAGGCGGGCGGGGAGAGCAGTCCGCGCCGGTAGGCGCGGACGAGGTTGCGCGGCACCAGGTGCTCGCGTCCCCCCAGGGTGACGCGCACCAGGTCCGGGGTGGCGGCCTTCCACTGGGAGCGGCGCGTGCGGGTGTTGGAGCGCGACATCCTGCGCTTGGGTACGGCCATCGGCCCTGTCCTCGTCGTTGTCGTGGGGTGGGTCGGGCGGCGGGGCGCTCGCCCCGCCGCGGTCGGGCGTCAGCCCTTGCGCTGGTAGCGGCGCTGGAAGCGCTCCACGCGCCCGGCCGTGTCGACCACCCGGGCGTTGCCGGTGTAGAAGGGGTGGCTGGCGCTGGAGATCTCGACGTCGATCAGCGGGTAGGTGTTGCCGTCGCTCCACTCGATGGTCTTGTCGCTGGTGGCGGTGGACCTGGTGAGGATGGAGAAGTCCCCCGCGCGGTCGCGGAAGACGACGGGCCCGTAGGCGGGGTGGATTCCGGGTTTCATGCGTGCCTCCTGGCGGTGTCCTCGGCGCCGGCCCCGGCCGGGACCGGGGCGCGGCGGCTGTGCGGGCGGCCGGGCCGGGTCAGCGCTCCTCGCGGAACTCGACGTGGCGGCGGACCCGGGGGTCGTACTTGCTCAGGGTGAGCCGGTCGGGTGTGTTGCGCCGGTTCTTGCGGGTCACGTAGGTGTAGCCCGTGCCCGCCGTGGACTTGAGCTTGATGATGGGGCGTACCTCGTTGCGTGCCATGGATGCCTCCTCGGGGTCTCACGCCTAATAAGCCAATGATAACCGTTTTCATTCCCGGATCGACCGCTCCGATGACGACGGGCCGACCGGCGGGAGGCGGCGCACGGCGGACCCGCCGCACAGCGGCCGCCCCCGACGCCCGGGGGTCTTCCACCCCGGTCGCGGCGGAGGACACCCGACAAGCAGGACAGAGGGTGACTTTTCGTAGCGGGGAACTGCGGAGTGTCACCGTGGCGTGGTACTCAGGTTCCGTCTTCCCCTTCCCTCGGCACACGGAGGCGTCTGTGACCGCACGCAACTTCAAGGGTCAGTTCTCGTCATGGCCGACCACGGCCTTCCTCGTCTTCTGCGGCGTCCTGTTCCTGGCCATGGTCAACGACTGAGGAGCAACCGTGGTCGTCTCAGGACACTGCCCGTACTGCAGGCGCAGGATCGGCTCGCCCGCGCACGGGCCGCGCGGCAACCACCGCATCGGCGAGGGGGCGCAGGAACCGGGCCGGTCGGCGCAGGGGCCCGACACCGCGCCACCGCACCGTCCCGGCCCCCGGGAGACAGGAGCCCGGGGAACAGCGCGGCGCCGGGACGGGGCGCCCGACCCCCGGGAAGGGGGGCGGCCTCCGCCGCGTCCCCGCCCCTGAAGCGTCCCGGAGGGCGCGCCGGGCGCGCCCTCCGGCTCCGGCCGCCCCCCGCTCCCCCGTCGGGCGCGGGTCAGCCCTCCTCCACCGCTCCGCGCCGCACCGGGCGCCAGTACTGCCGCTTCCCCTCCTCGCGCACGACCACGCCGAGCCGGGCGAGCTCGCCGCGCAGTTCCGCGCAGTCGTCCGCGTCCCCGGACTCCAACGCGGTCCGGCGCGCCCTCAGGACCGCCTGCGCGTGCTGTTCGAGGCCGGGCATCCCGTCCACCCAGCGCTGGAACTCGTCCGCGTGCGGGTCGTCGTCGCACCACCGGTAGCCGTGCGCCTCGAAGGCGGCGCGGAGGCGCCCGGCGCTGTGGTCGGTGCGCTCGCGGACGGCTTCGGCGGTGTCCGGGCCGAGGACGACCAGGTCCTTGCCGTCCGGGAAGACCGTGCCGACACGGTCGCGTCCGACCTCCGACCCCTTCCCCCCGCGGGTGATCCGCACGCCCCCGTCGCCGACCTCCACCACGACCATGTCGTCGTAGGACAGCAGCGCCAGCAGTGCGCCGGCCCCCAGGCCGACGGCGGTCAGGACAGTGGTGAGGACGGGTCCGGCCAGTCCGGCCAGGAGGTCGAGCTGCTCCCGCCCCGGCACCATGGGAAGCGCGTGGACCCACTCCGGAAGCGCCGCCAGCCACCCCGGGACCACGGACAGGACCCAGCCCGCCGCCGCCCCGAGCAGGGGGAAGCACGTCCACAGCAGCACGTGGGTCACCGCTCCGTCGCGGACCACGGTCGGTCGGTTCGTCGCCTGCTCGGCCCTGCTCATGACGCCTTCTCTCGGGTTCGGTCGACGACGGCTCGCCCGTCGCGCAGTACCAGCGCGACCCGGCGCAGCGCGCCGAGGTCGGCCAGCGGGTCCCCGCGCACGGCGAGGAGGTCGGCGGCGCGGCCGGGTTCGACCGCGCCGAGGTGGGGCGCGTCCAGGGCGCGGGCCGCAGCGGAGGTCGCGGCGGTGAGCGCCTGGCGCGGGGTGAGTTTGCAGGAGGCCAGGAGTTCGATCTCGCGGACCAGCCCCGCCCCCGCGCGCACGGCGGGCATCCCGGCGTCGCTGCCCGCCAGAAGGGTGCCGCCCGCGTCGAGGAACTCGGCGGCCCTCGCGCGCAGCGAGGCGGCGACCTCCTCGTCCAGCAGCGCCTCGGTGACGGCCAGTGTCGGGGCGAGGGCGACGCCTCCCCGGACCATGGCGTCGAGCAGGCGCGGCGGCCAGCCGTGGAGGGGGCCGCGCGGTTCGAGGTGCTGGAGGACGTCGACGCCCGCGTCGAGGAGTTCGGACAGGTCCTCCAGGGTCCCCCAGTGGGCGGCGAGGGGCGCGCCGTGCCGGCGGGCCTCGTCCGCGATCGCGGCCAGGACGCCCGGTTCGATCGGTTCCAGGCTCCGTCGGCGGGGGTCGCCCCGGTCCTGCACGACCTTGACCACGTCCACGGGGTCGTCGCCGGTGACGAGCGCCGCGACCTGCTCGCGCGCCTCCTCCGGACAGCGGGGCACCCGGACCCAGTCGGCGCCGGGCTCGGCGCCCAGGGTGGCGACGGGGTGCCCGCCCGGAGCGGTGAAGAGCGGCCCGGCGATGAGGAGGCGCGGTCCCACCAGCCCGCCCTCCGCGGTCCTCTTCCGGAAGTCGTGCGCCCAGGCGTTGTCGTCCCCCAGGCTGCACGCGGTGGTGACCCCGTGTTCCAGGAAGGCACGGCGTTTGCGCGGCTGGAAGCGCATCCGGTCGGCGACGGCCCGGACCTGCGCCGCTCCGGTGGAGAGCCGTCCCGCGAGGCCCGCCCCGGTCCGTCGTCCTCCTGCGCCCCTACCGGTGCCGGGCCGTCCCGCCCTTCCGCGGGCGGGACGGCGCGGGGGTTCCTCGGGCGCGCCCAGGTGGACGTGGGTGTCGATCAGACCTGGCAGGACGGTGTGTCCGGGCAGGTGGAGGACCCGGGCCGCCGACGGGACCACGACGTCGGCCCCGACCGCGCCGACGCGGCCCTGCGAGACCAGGACGGTGCAGTCCCGTCGTGGCGTGAGCGAGGCGCCCACGAGCACCGTCGCTCCGGTGAGGGCGAGTACGCGGTCGTTCTTCACGGGGTTCCGAGATCCTCTCCTCCGGTGTTCGCCATGTTCCTAGTTGAGCATATAGGATTCTATACATGCAACCAGTCGACAGGACGGACGGAGACCGGTCCTTCATCGAGGACGCCCGCCGCCGACAGATCGTCACGGCGGCGATCGCCGCCATCGCCGAGGAGGGGTACTCCCGCGCCTCCTTCGTGCGCATCGCCGCACGGGCCTCGATCAGCCCGGGGCTGATCACCTATCACTTCAAGACCAAGGAGAACCTGATCAGAGAGGTCCTCGGCCACATCGACGCCCGCCTGGACCGCGCGATGGAAGGCGGACCCGAGCCCCTGGAGGGCTTCGAGGACGGTCTGCGCCGGATCGTCACCGGCCACGTCACGTACTGCGCGAGCCACCCCCAGGAGATGGTCGCGCGCCGGGAGGTGCTCTCCGCCGCGCTCCCGCCCGCGCTCCAGGAGCACGTCGCCCGGGGGAACGAGGCGGGCCGGGCCGAGCTGGTCGGCTTCCTCACCGAGGGGCAGCGCCACGGGGAGTTCCGCCCCTTCGACCCCGAGGTCTTCACCGACGCCCTGTTCGCCGCGCTCAGCTCCGCCCCGCGGTCCGTGGCACGGCGCCCCGCCGAGGAGCACGGGGCCTACGCCCGCGAGATGGCGGACCTGTTCGCCGAGGCTGCCACCGGGCGGGGGTGAGCCGCAACGGCGGAGGCGCCGCGGGGGTGTCCCCCGCGGCGCCTCCGCGTCCTACCGTTCCGCCCGGCCGGCGGCCCGTCCCGGCCGGGCCGGGCTCAGGCGGCCTCGCCCTTGGCGCGCTTCTCCACGCGCTCCGCGCGCAGGCGGCGGGCCTCGTCCGGGTCCAGCACGGGCGCCGCCGTGAGCAGCTGGCGCGTGTAGTCGCTCTGCGGGTTCTCGTACACCGAGTCGCTGTCACCGGACTCGACGACCTCGCCGGCGCGCATGACGGCGACGCGGTCGCTGACCTGGCGCACCACCGCCAGATCGTGCGCCACGAAGATGTACGTCAGCCCGAAGTCGTCCTGCAGCTCCGACAACAACCGCAGCACCTGGTCCTGCGTCGACACGTCCAGCGCCGACACCGGCTCGTCGCAGATGATCAGCTTCGGCTTGAGGATCAGCGCCCGCGCGATCGCGATCCGCTGACGCTGACCGCCCGAGAACGCGTGCGGGAAACGGTTGTAGTGGTTGGGCTCCAGCCCCACCCGCTCCAACAGCTCCTGCACCTGCCGGCGCACCTTCTTGCCGTCCCTCTCCCCCTGCACCCGCAGCGCCGTACCGATCGCGTCCCCCACCGTCAGACGCGGGTTGAGCGAGGAGTAGGGGTTCTGGAACACCATCTGCACATCACGGCGCAGCGGACGCAGCGCCCGCTCCGACATGTGCGTGATGTCGCGCCCCTCGAACTCCACCCGGCCCCGGGTGGGCTCCAGCAGACGCATCACCATCCGCGACAACGTGCTCTTACCCGACCCCGACTCCCCCACGATCCCCAGCGTCTCCCCCTGGTGCAGATCGAAGGACACACCCTTGACCGCCCAGAAGTCCGTGGCCTTGCCCCACGTGCCGCCGCGCACCTTGAACCGCTGCGCCACGTCCTCGACCCGCAGCAGCGGCTCGCCGGTGTTGTCGCCGGTACCGCTCACGGGCGGGACGAAGGCCTTGAACTCGCCGGGCTCGGTGACCGTGCCCTCGCGCTGCTCCTTCTCGATCCGGTCCGCGCGGTCCTGGGCGCGTCGCTGGGCGCGGGAGACCTCCACCCGCGGCACCGCGGCCAGGAGCCCCTGGGTGTAGGGGTGTTCGGGGGCGGACAGGACCCGGCGCACGTCGCCGCGCTCCACGGCCACGCCGTGGCGCATGACCACGACCTCGTCCACCGACCCGGCCACCACGGCCAGGTCGTGGGAGACCAGGATCAGACCCATGTTCAGGTCGCGGCGCAGCTCGTCCAGCAGGTCCAGGATGCGCGCCTGCACCGTCACGTCCAGGGCCGTGGTCGGCTCGTCCGCCAGCAGCACCTTGGGATCGCACATCAGCCCCATCGCGATGACCACGCGCTGGCGCATGCCGCCCGAGAACTCGTGCGGGTAGGAGTTGATCCGCTTGGCCGGGTCGGGGATGCCCACCCGGTCCAGGGACTCGACCGCCCGCTTGACCGCGTCGGCCTTGGAGGCCTTGGGGTTGTGGATCCGGTAGGCCTCGACGAGCTGGTTGCCGATCGTGTACTGCGGGTGCAGCGACTGCATCGGGTCCTGGAACACCATCGCGATGTCGTTGCCGCGCATCCGCCGCAGCTGCTTGTCCGACGCCGACACCACGTCCTTGCCCACGACCTCGATGGCGCCGCTGATCCGCGCCCGGCTGCCCCGGTGCAGGCCCATCAGCGCCAGCGACGTCACGCTCTTGCCCGAGCCGGACTCGCCCACGATGCCGAGGGCGCCGCCGGCGGGCACCTCGAAGGACAACCCGTTCACCGCCTGGACGTCGCCGTCCATGGTCGGGAACGTCACCCTCAGGTCGTCCACGCGGACGACGGGCTCGGTCGAGGCCATGTCACATTCCTTCATTAGAGCTGGTCTGGTCGAACGCTGTCGCGCGTTACTTCGCGATCCGCACCCGCGGGTCGACGATCGGGTACAGCAGGTCGACGATCAGGTTGCAGATGACGATGAAGACGGCTCCCAGCAGGGTCACGCCGAGCACCACCGGCAGGTCCTTGCCGATGATCGCGTCGATGGCGTAGGCGCCCACACCGTTGAGGGAGAACACCTTCTCCGTGAGGATCGCGCCGCCGAGGACGAGGCCCAGGTCCAGGCCGAAGATCGTCACGATGGGGGTCAGGGTCGGGCGCAGCGCGTGCTTGAAGATCACGCGGCGCTCGCTGAGCCCCTTGGCGCGGGCGGTGCGGATGTAGTCCTCGCCCAGGGTCTCCAGCATCCCCGCGCGGGTCTGCCGCGCATACTGGGCCGCGTGCAGGAACGCCAGCGTCACCCAGGGCAGGATCATGACCTGGAACCAGCCGACGGGGTCCTCCCCCAGCGGCACGTACCGCGAGACGGGGAACAGGTTCCACTCGTGGACGAGGAAGGCCAGGGCCAGCAGGCCGGTGAAGTACACGGGCATGGAGACGCCGACGAGGGCGGTTCCCATGGCCAGGCGGTCGAAGAGGCTGCCCTTCTTGACCGCGGACAGGACGCCGACGGCCACGCCGCCGATGACCCAGATGACGGCCGCGCCGAAGGCCAGCGACATGGTGACCGGCAGGCGGTCGAGCAGCTGGGGCAGCACGGGGCTGTTGGTGGTGAAGGAGTAGCCGAGGCAGGGGGCCGCGCACTCCACGGTCTCCCGACCGAAGGTGTACTCGGAACCGAAGAGCAGCGACTTCACGAAGTCGAAGAACTGCACGGCGATGGGCTGGTCGAGGCCGAGCCGGGCCACCGTGGCGTCGAGCGCCTCGGGCGTGGGCGCCTTGCCCACGTACATGGCGGCCATGCCGCGCGGGGTCACGCCCGCCCACCGGGGCAGGACGTAGAAGATACAGAAGGTCACCGCCGTGACGACGGCGAGCAGCAGCAGCCCCGCTCCGAGGCGGCGAAGAATATAGTTCAGCATCGCGGTCGGCGGCGGGGGTACCCACGGGGCCGTGGGACCCCCGCCGCGTTCACCTGCCTTCTCGTACTAGTTCAGGCCGGCTGGGGCTCTAGCCCCGGTCCACACCGATGGCCATGAAGTCGTACATGGCGTACGACGACGTGTAGTAGACGTTGGTCAGCTCGTCCGAGCGGTAGAACATCGCGCGGTCGAAGACGACGGGCAGGATGGCCGCCTGCTCCATGACCAGGGTGTCGATCTGGGAGTAGATGTTGGCGCGCTCGTCCGGGTCCTCGGTCTTGAGGGCGTCGTCCCAGAGGCCGTTGACCTCGGGGTCGTCGAGCTCGGACGTGTTGTAGTTGCCGGTCGCCTGGATGGCGTCGCCGTCGGTGATCTTGGAGGCGAAGCCGTAGCCGGTGGCCCAGTCGGGGATCCAGCCGGAGACGCTCAGACCGATGTTGTTCTCACGGACGTAGTCCTGCGAGCCGGCGTACTGGGCGAAGAAGTCCTCGGCCGGGAAGGTCTGGATGTCGGTCTGGATGCCGACGCGCGTCAGGGACTCCTGCAGGGCCTCGGCGGTGGCGATGTCGTTGGGACGACCGTCGCGGACGGCGATGGTGGTCTCGAAGCCCTCGTCCTCGCCGCACTCCTCGAGCTTGGCCTGCGCGGCCTCCAGGTCGCCCTTGTTGTCCGTGGACGGGTAGAGGTCCGACTCCGGGTCGGCGCCGGGGATGGTCGGCGGGAGCAGGTTGGTGGCGAGGTCGCCGCCGCTCTCACCGCCCCAGGCGCGGTGCAGGCTGTCACGGTCGGCCGCGTACATGATCGCCTGGCGGCAGGCGACGTCCTCGATGACCGGGGTGTGGATGTTGACGTAGCGCAGGGCGCCGGAGAGCGGGTTGTCCAGGTTGGGCTGGGCCGCCTCGTCGGTGAGCAGCGTGCTCTTCATGGCCGGGCCGACGCCGACACCGGAGAGGTCGACGTCGATCTCGCCGTTGACCAGGCGCTGGTCGATCTCGTCCTGGTCCACGCCGATCTCGACGGTGATCTCGTCAGGCAGGGCCGGGCGGATCGGGTCGGTCTCGCCGTCCCAGTGCTCGTTGCGGGTCAGGTTGAGCGCGACGCCGGGCTGGTAGGCCCCGTCGAACTTGTACGGCCCGGAGGAGACGACGTTCTCCTTGTAGAGCGCGCCGCGGTCGCTGTCCAGCGGGACCGGGGCGGTCTGCGGCTGGGTCAGGATGTACGGGAACTCGGAGAAGGAGTCCTTGAGGTGGAAGACCAGGGTGTAGTCGTCCGGCGTCTCGACGGCGGTGAACTCCGCCATCGGGTCGTCGCTCTCGAAGACGTTGAACGGCTCCTGGTCCAGGTGCGCCTCGAAGTAGCGCGGCCCGTTGGGCAGCTCGCCGCCGTTGTAGTTCGAGCGGGCGATCGCGTACTTGATGTCCTGGGCGGTGATCTCGGAGCCGTCCTCGTACTTGAGGCCCTCCTGGATCTTGACGGTCCACTCGGTGAAGTCGTCGTTGGACTCGGGCATGCCGGTGGCCATGTCCGTGGTCAGCTCGGTGGACGCGTTGGCCGGGGCCGGGGTGAACGCCAGGAGCGTACGGGCGTAGTACCGGGTGAAGTTCCAGCTGAACCCGTAGTAGGTGTCGCCCGGGTCGGTGGAGTCGAAGTCCGAGGAGATGGCGTAGCGCAGGGTGCCACCGGTCTGGTCGGACGGGTTCACGATCTCCGTGGAGCCCTGGTCGTAGGCGCCGTTGGCCTGGGTGTCTCCGCCCTCGGAGCCACCACCGCCGCAAGCTGAAAGGAAGATGGACGCCGCCGCGCCCAGCGCGACGAATCCGAGGGTGCGTTTCCTCAAGGAACTGCCTCTCTTGCGAACCTGATGTGGGGATGGGATCGACCAGTGGTCGGACCCGTGCCTTGGATGGCGTGGTCTGGGCGGGGCAGCCACACCGGCCTTGGTCAGTCGGAGGTCTTGGGGTCGAAGGCGTCCCGGAGGCCGTCGCCGAAGAGGTTGAACGCCAGGACGGTGATGAAGATGGCCAGGCCCGGGAAGAGGATGTAGTACGGGGCGGACTGGGCCAGGGGGACCGCGTCGGAGAGCATCTTTCCCCAGCTCGGGGTGGGCGGGTTGATGCCCACTCCCAGGAAGCTCAGGGCCGCCTCGAAGAGGATGTTGGTCGGGATCAGCAGCGTGGAGTAGACCACGATCGGCGTGACCAGGTTGGGCAGGATCTCCCGGAAGAGGATGTGCCGGTTGCTGGCGCCCAGGCTCCTGGCCGCTTCGACGAACTCGCGCTCGCGCAGCGAGAGCGTCTGTCCGCGGACGATGCGCGCGATGTAGGGCCAGTTGAAGAACCCGATGATGAACACGATGACGCCGACACGGAGCCCGTTGCCCTCGAGGCCGAGGACCCCGTCGGGGATGACGCCGACGAGCGCGATGGCGAAGAGCATCAGCGGGAAGGCGAGGAAGACGTCCATCGCCCGGCTGATGAGGGTGTCGACCCAGCCGCCCTTGTAGCCCGCGATGATGCCGAGGATGGTCCCGAGGGCCACGCACAGCAGCGTGGAGAGGAAGGCCACCAGCAGGGAGATCTGGGCGCCGTAGAGGATGCGGCTGAACAGGTCGCGACCGGTCTTGGGCTCGATGCCCAGCAGGTGGTCGCCGCTGATGGCGCCCCACGGGTCGGTGTCGAAGGGGTCCGGGTTGTCGGGGTCCCTCATCGGCAGGCCCGTGTTGGGCTCGATCAGGTCCTGGTTGAACTGGGTGGGGGGGTACCCGAACCACTTGACCAGGAGGGGCGCGAGGATCGCGGCCAGGATGAGCAGTACGACGACGATCCCGGAGACCATCGCGACCTTGTCCTTGCGCAGCCGCTGCCAGGCGATCTGCCGGAGGGACCGGTTGCCCGCGTCACTGCGGCCCACGGGGGCCGTCACTGCGACGTCCACAGCGTCGGACTGCTCCGCCGACTCAGGGACATGCGAGGGCGCGCTCATCAGGCCACCACTCTCCACTCATACGCTTCTGGCCGAGGGGAACGCGCAGATCCCACACGTGAGACCTCCGGGGGTTGACCCGTCGGGGATCTCACGGTGGGGCCGGCCGGTTCTCGACGCTGGCTGGCGTGGGCGCTGGTCCGCGCGGCGGGTGGGTGACCCGCCTTCGCCGACTCTGGCCGCCGGGGTGCGCCGCTTCACATGAGGAGTTGGGCACATCCGGGGACCGTCACGCCCGGGCTGTTACACAGCGACAAACCTACTCGCCCTTTGAGCGCATATCGTCCAATCCCTGGCCATGTATCTAAATCGTGACAAACACTGTCAAAAAACGTATATAACAACAAAAGATGACAGAGTTCGCATTCATCCGACGACCGGCCGCGAGCTGGGGCGATGTGGCACTGGCGCGATCCCCCACGATACGTCCGCTTCCGCCCGCGTCCATCCCGAGAACGGCGTCCTATGGCAAGTGCTATGCGTCGAAGAGTGACGGTATGAACGCGCAAAGCGAGCAGTGACTCGGCCGTTACTGTGCCGTCATCACCCCGAGAACCTGGGGGTCCGCACGCTCCGTCACCGGAACCGGGCCACCCGCCACAGGACCGGGAACCGGCCCCCGGTCCGTACGGCGACCGGTCCGTGGTATCGGGAGAAACCGGACACAGCAGTCGGCCCCGCGCCCTGGGGAAGAGGGCGCGGGGCCGGTGCGATCGCGAGGACCTAGTCGATACCGCGCTTGCGCAGGAGGGCCTCGATGTCGCCGAGGTCGGCGAGGTCGTCGTCGGCAGCCGTCTTCTTCGGGTTCTTCGGGGCCGCGCCCACCTGGCCGGCCGCGGGCTTGGCCGCACCGGCGGCGCCCGCCTGTCCGCCGCCCCGGGCGGCCTTCGGCTCCTCGGAGGGCCCGCCCCTGGACCGGGTCCCCACACCCCGGGCCGCCATGACGCCGGAGACGACGTAGAGGACCACCGCCAGGCCCGCCAGGGCCACGCCCGCCCACACGGCGGGGTTGAACAGCAGCCCCACCAGGATGCCGACGATGCTCATGACGAACTGCCAGACGGCGTTCATCAACCCGATCAGACCGGCGGCCAGCGGGAGCAGCGACCACGCCACCCCCCGCAGACCGTGGGCGGCGCCCTTCGCGCGCCACACGACGAAGGAGATCACCAGCCCCACGAGGGTGAGGCCGCCTCCCAGGATCACACCGGTCATCCACGTCAGGTTCTCAGGCATGGGCCCAGTCTCCCATCCGGCGCCGGAGCGCACATCCGGTCGATCCCTTAGGGCTTGCCCCCGATCCGGCGCCCGTGCCGGGGCCCTTCTCCCACGTTACCCGCGTGCCGGCGGGCCGGGAGGAGGGAGCGGGACCGCGGGGAATCCCGGCGAACGGACGCCGGGCCCGCCGCGGAGCGACCGCGCGGGCCCGGGCCGGGGAGGACGGTCAGCGGTCGGCGACCAGCGACTCCAGCCATTCCAGGTCCACGCCCACCAGGCTGTCCCGGAAGACCACGCCCTCACGCGGCGGGATCTCCACGTGGTTGGGCACGGCGACCGTGACGCACCCGGCGTCGGCCGCCGAGGCCACGCCCACCACCGAGTCCTCGAAGGCGACGCAGCGCTCGGGGTCCACGCCCAGGCGCCGGGCGGCCCTGAGGTAGGGGTCGGGGTGCGGCTTGTTGGCCTCGACCTCGTCACCGGCCACGGAGTCGTCGAAGCTGTCGATGCCGATGCCGCCGATCGCCGCCTGGATGAGCTGCCTTTCGGTGGAGGTCACCAGGACCACGGGCACACCGGCCAGCGAGAGCATGTCCACCAGCTCCTTGGCCCCCGGGCGCAGCTGCGCCCCGCCCTCGAGCTTGGTCCGGAACTTCGCGTAGAGCAGGTCGGCCACCTGGCGCGGGGTGAGGTGGTCGGCTCCGGTCAGGGCGACGATGTAGCGGCCCACGGGCTCGGCGGCGTTGCCGACGTTGGCCTCGTGGTCCCTCTCGGTCCACACCCCGCCCAGCTCGGCGACCAGCTCGGCCTCGGCCTCACCCCACAGGTGCTCGCTCTCGATGAGGGTGCCGTCCATGTCCAGCAGCACGGCCTGGAGCCGTCTCCCGGTCCCGGTCTCGGAGGTCTCACGGCTCAGCGTGCTCGGTTCACTCATGCGTTCGGCGGCGCGTCCCGGCACCCGGCCGGGCGGAGCGCCGCACTCTCCCCTCGTGTGTGATGGGTACCCCAGCCCGCCCGCGGGGCGCCCCTGCCGTTCATCGTGCCGAACCGGGTGCGCCCGCGCCGTGAAGAGGACCTGTCGGCGTCCTTTCCACACTACGAACACTCGGGCGGGGGCGGGAGGAGAGCTGCCCCACAGTCCGCGCCCGGGAAAAGGGGCGCGGCCCCGCCCCCGGTGCGGGGGGCGGGGCCGCGCGTCCGGCTCAGACGTTGAAGTACGTCGCCTCCGGGTGGTGGATGACGATCGCGTCGGTGGCCTGCTCCGGCACCAGCTGGAACTCCTCCGACAGGTTCACGCCCACCCGCTCGGGCTCCAGCAGGCGCACGATCTTGGCCCGGTCCTCCAGGTCGGGGCACGCCCCGTAGCCCAGGGAGAACCGCGCGCCCCGGTAGCCGAGCTTGAAGAACGCGTCCAGCTCCGCCGGGTCCTCTCCCGCGAAGCCCAGCTCGGCGCGGATCCGCGTGTGCCAGTACTCGGCGAGCGCCTCGGTGAGCTGCACCGACAGCCCGTGCAGCTCCAGGTAGTCGCGGTAGGCGTTCTTCTCGAACAGCTCCGCGGTGGCGCGGCTGATCGCCGCCCCCACGGTCACCACCTGGAAGGACACCACGTCCAGCTCCCCCGACTCCTTGGGCCGGAAGAAGTCGGACAGGCACAGGTGGCGGTCGCGGCGCTGGCGCGGGAACGTGAAGCGCGTGCGCTCCGTGACCCCGTCGTCGTCCAGGACCACCAGGTCGTCGCCCTCGCTGTAGCAGGGGTAGTGGCCGTGCACCACGGCCGCCTCCAGCAGGCCGTCCGTCTGGATACGGTCGAGCCACATCCGCATGCGCGGGCGGCCCTCGGTCTCCACCAGCTCCTCGTAGGAGGGTCCCTCGCCGCCGCGGGCGGCCTTGAGGCCCCACTGGCCCATGAAGGTGGCCCGCTCGTCCAGGAACGCGGAGTACTCGGCCAGCGGGATGCCCTTGCTGATCCGGTCCCCCCAGAACGGCGGGGTGGGCACCGCGTTGGTGGTCGACACGTCGCTGCGCGCGGGCATCTCCTCGGGCTCGGTGACCTTGAGCCTGGCCCCCGTCTTGACGCGGCGCTGGCGCAGGGCCGGCAGCGAGGCGCCCTCCTCGCCGCGCTTGACCGCCATGAACGCGTCCATCAGGCGCAGGCCCTCGAAGGCGTCCTTGGCGTAGCGCACCTCGCCGTCGAAGGTCTCGGCCAGGTCCTGCTCCACGTAGGAGCGGGTCAGCGCCGCGCCGCCGAGGAGGACGGGGAAGCGCTCGGAGATGCCCCGAGAGTTCATCTCCTCCAGGTTCTCGCGCATGATCACCGTGGACTTGACCAGGAGACCGGACATGCCGATGACGTCGGCCCGCTCGGTCTCGGCCGCCTCCAGGATCGCCGACACGGGCTGCTTGATGCCGATGTTGACGACGTCGTAGCCGTTGTTGGACAGGATGATGTCGACGAGGTTCTTGCCGATGTCGTGGACGTCGCCCTTGACGGTGGCCAGGACGATGCGGCCCTTGCCGTCGTCGTCGGTCTTCTCCATGTGCGGTTCGAGGAAGGCGACCGCCTTCTTCATGACCTCGGCGGACTTGAGGACGAACGGGAGCTGCATCTGGCCGGAGCCGAACAGCTCGCCGACGGTCTTCATGCCGGACAGGAGCGTCTCGTTGACGATGGCCAGGGCCGGCTTGGACCGGAGGGCCTCCTCCAGGTCGGCCTCGATGTCGGTGAGCTCACCGTCGATGATGCGGCGCTCCAGCCGCTCCCACAGGGGCAGCGCGGCCAGCTCCTCCGCCCGGGAGGCGCGCATGGACTTGGCGTCCACGCCCTGGAACATGTCCATGAACGTGGAGAGCGGGTCGTAGTCGCCCTCGCGCCGGTCGTAGACGAGGTCGAGCGCGACCTTGCGCTGCTCCTCGGGGATCTGGTTGATCGGCACGATCTTGGAGGCGTGCACGATGGCAGAGTCGAGCCCCGCCTGGACCGCCTCGTGCAGGAACACCGAGTTCAGCACGATGCGGGCGGCCGGGTTGACGCCGAAGGACAGGTTGGACAGGCCCAGGGTGGTCTGCACCTCGGGGTAGCGGCGCTTGAGCTCGCGGATCGCGTCGAGCGTCTCGATGCCGTCGCGGCGCGTCTCCTCCTGCCCGGTGGTGATCGGGAAGGTGAGGCAGTCGATGAGGATGTCGCCCGTGTGCAGGCCCCAGTCGCCGGTGATCTCGTCGATGAGGCGGCTGGCGACCCGGACCTTCCACTCGGCGGTGCGGGCCTGGCCCTCCTCGTCGATGCACAGGCCGACCACGGCGGCGCCGTGCTCCTTGACCAGCTCCATGATGCGGGTGAAGCGGGAGTCGGGGCCGTCGCCGTCCTCGTAGTTGACGGAGTTGACGACCGCCCGGCCGCCCAGGGACTCCAGCCCGGCCTCCAGGACGGGGGGCTCGGTGGAGTCCAGCATGATCGGCAGGGTGGAGGAGGTGGCGAAGCGGGAGGCCAGCTCGCGCATGTCGCTGACCCCGTCGCGGCCCACGTAGTCGATGTTGAGGTCGAGCAGGTGGGCGCCGTCGCGGATCTGGTCGCGTGCCATCTCCACGCAGTCGTCCCAGCGGCCCTCCAGCATCGCCTCGCGGAACTTCTTGGACCCGTTGGCGTTGGTGCGCTCGCCGACCGCCAGGTAGCTGGCGTCCTGCCGGAAGGGCACGCTCTGGTAGAGCGAGGCGGCCGAGGCCTCCACGAACGGCTTGCGGTCCTTGATGCCGCGCCCCTGGACGCGCTCCACGACCTGGCGCAGGTGCTCGGGGGTGGTGCCGCAGCAGCCGCCGGCCAGGCTGAGCCCGAACTCGGAGGTGAACGTGTCGTGGGCGTCGGCCAGCTCTGCCGGGGAGAGCGCGTAGACCGCGCCGTTGGCGCCCAGCTCGGGCAGGCCCGCGTTGGGCATGCAGGAGATGGGGATGCGCGAGTGGTGCGAGAGGTAGCGCAGGTGCTCGCTCATCTCGGCGGGGCCGGTGGCGCAGTTGAGGCCGATGACGTCGATTCCCAGGGGCTCGAGGGAGGTCAGCGCGGCGCCGATCTCCGATCCGAGCAGCATGGTGCCCGTGGCCTCGATGGTGACCTGGGCGATGATCGGGATGTCCTTGCCCAGGGCCTTGCGGGCGCGCTGGGCCGCCACCACGGCGGCCTTGACCTGGAGCAGGTCCTGGCAGGTCTCGATGAGGATGGCGTCGGCGCCACCGTCGATGAGGCCCCGGTGGCACTGCTCGTAGTAGTCCCTCAGGAGGGCGTAGGGGGCGTGGCCCAGGGTCGGCAGCTTGGTGCCGGGGCCCACGGAGCCGAGGACGTAGCGGGGTTGGTCGGGGGTGGAGTAGGCGTCGGCGGCCTCTCGGGCCACCCGTGCTCCGGCCTCCGCGATCTCGTAGGTCCTCTCCTCGATGCCGTACTCGGCCAGACCCGAGAAGTTGGCGGAGAAGGTGTTCGTCTCGATGGCGTCGGAACCCACGGCAAGAAAGGCGGCATGGGTGTCGTGGACGATGTCGGGACGGGTGAGGTTGAGGATGTCGTTGCATCCCTCGTGGCCCTCGAACTGGTCGAGGTCGAGATCGTGAGCCTGGAGCATGGTGCCCATAGCTCCGTCCGCCACGAGGACGCGTCGGGACAGTGCTTCACGGAAGGTGAGGCGAGCTCTCATGTTCAGCAACTCTATGTAAGAGCACCGGGGCGGCCCAGTTCTGTCCCCGTGATGCGTGGCACTGGGTCGACCCGCGGCGCGGGGCGGGTCGGGCGTCCGGGGACAGCTGCGTCCGTTTCAGTCGCTGTCCCCGAGGCTACCCCATAGGCTGTTTCAGCACGTGAGACAGGTGTCCCACCTCGCGTGCGCCAGGCCCCCCTGGCCGGGCCCGCATAACGGTTTCCCGGGTGGGGCGGCACCCCATAGGGTGGACTCCGTCCACGTGCAGGAAGGGGCCACCGATGATCAAGCTCGCCCGGGAGCTTGTCGAGCCTGTCATGGTGGCGGCGTTCGAGGGTTGGAACGACGCAGGGGAGGCCGCGAGCCT
Organism: Nocardiopsis sp. CA-288880; assembly: GCF_050955985.1. Taxonomy (NCBI): domain Bacteria; kingdom Bacillati; phylum Actinomycetota; class Actinomycetes; order Streptosporangiales; family Nocardiopsidaceae; genus Nocardiopsis; species Nocardiopsis sp. CA-288880. The sequence goes on from NZ_CP192105.1 coordinate 4,889,099, forward strand.
CGCCGTGGAACACCTGTCCAAGGAGTGGGGCGCGTACGAGCTGTGCGCCCTGGCGCCGGACGACTACTACGACTTCCAGGTGACGCGTCCGCGCATGTCCGTGGTGGAGGGCGTGGTCGGCGAGGTCGAATGGCCGACGACGCGGGTCCAGGTGGCCTCTCCGCCCGGGGCCGGGCGCGACGTGGTGCTGGTCACCGGCCCCGAGCCGAACATGCGGTGGCGCTCGTACGCGGCCGACCTGTTGGCGATCGCGCGGGAGCTGGGCGTCACCCGCGTGGTGATGCTGGGCTCGCTGCTGGCGGACGCCCCGCACACGCGGCCGATCCCGGTGACCGGGATGGCCACGCCGGTGGACCTGGGCACCGACCTGGGACTGGAGCCGACCACCTACTCGGGGCCGACCGGGATCCTGGGCGTCGCGCACGAGACGTTCAGCTCCGTGGGCATCGAGACGGTGTCGCTGTGGGCGGCCATCCCCCACTACGTGGCCCAGCCGCCGTGCCCGAAGGCCACCCTGGCGCTGCTCGCGTGGGTGGAGGACTTCCTGGGCGTCCAGGTCCCCCTGGGCTCGCTGCCCGAGGAGACGGTGACGTGGGAGGCCAACGTCAACGAGCTGACCGCCGAGGACGAGGACATCGCGTCGTACGTGCGCGGCCTGGAGGAGGCCAAGGACACCGCGGAGCTCCCCGAGGCCTCGGGCGACGCGATCGCCCGGGACTTCGAGCGCTACCTGCGCCGCCGCGACGACGGCTGAGGCGCGGGCGCGACGCCCACGGGCCCCGGCCGCCCCGCCGCCGGGGCCCGCCCCTGACCGGGAGGGCTCCGGTCACACCCGCAGGCCGCGCCACTCCCCCGTGGCCAGGACCGCCGCCCAGGCCCCGGCGATGCGGGCCAGGCCGCGCCGCACCTCGTCCACGACGGCGGGGGCCAGCTGTCCCCCGGAGTCGCGGGCGGGCTCCAGCCGCACGGTGACCCGCAGGCCGTCCAGGACCTTCTGTCCCCGCGCGATCGCCTCGGTGTCCGGTTCGGAGTCCCGGTCCAGGACGGCCCGGATCCCGTCGCGCAGGGCGATGGCCTCGTCGAGGTCGGCGAGGGTGATGGGGATGGCCCCCTCGGTGGCCAGGTGGTGCCGGCGGAGGAACCGCGCGAGGTCGGCCCGGTCCGTCAGGTGACCGCCGGTGGAGACGAAGTCCGCGATGAGTTCGGCGGCCGCGCTGTGCCGCGTGGGGGTTGTCATGGGGGTTATCCCACCACGCCTGGAGCCCTGATACGGGTGTTTGGCCGAGGTCGTGGCCACAGGTGGTCACCCTGCACGTGCATATCGAGACGAAGATGAACAAATCCCCTCCGAGTCTTGCCGGGAGCGTACGGGGCCCCTGCGGGCCGGACCCCGCAACCGGTGGCCGCCCCCGCGTTCAGACCCCGGCCAGGGCGCTGATCCCGACGCGGTCCTGCGGCAGGCCCAACCCCTTGAGGTGGACCCGGAAGTTGGCGATCCCGCCCTCCCACAGGGCGTCGTTGTCGAGCAGGGCCGACAGGTAGGCGCGCTGTACCCCGGTGAGGTCCCGGCACTCGCCGGCCTCCCCGGCCGCGGGGAACGCCACCCGCAGGAGCGGGCCGACGTCCTGGGCGCCGACGTGCGTGGAGGACAGCGGCACCATCGCGCGCAGCACCGGCAGCAGCCGTTCGGCGTCGTCGGGGGCCGCCCGCTCGGCGAGCGCCCGGGCCAGGGTGAACCGGACGTGGCCGGGGAAGTACGCCGGACGCCTCCCGAACCAGGCGTCCGCCGCGGCCGGGTCCGCCAGCGCGGCGGCCAGCTCGTCGGTGGCGGCCGGGTTGGCGGCCTGGGAGGGGGCCAGGGCGGCGCAGGCACGGATCGCCGGGTCCGCGTGGGCGAGGAACTCGGCGGTGTCCCGCCCGGCCTGTCCCAGCGCGAGGACGATCACCGCGCCCTCGTCGCGGGACTCGGCCATGTCGGCCGCGCCGGACAGGTCCGGGTCGAACCCGCCCAGGCGGGCGGCGGCCGTCGCGGCCTCCACCGCGCGCATGCGCGTCGCCGGGTCGGGGTGGGTGAGGTGGGGGCGGACCGCCTCGTACAGGACGGGGGCGGCGGCGCGCATGTCCGGGCCGACCCGGTACATGAGGGCGTCCATCACGGGGTCCTCCCAGATCTCGGCGTCCTCGGCGGCGTCCGGGGCGTTCAGCGCCGCGTACACGCGGTCGAGGTCGGCCTCGGAGGGCGGTTCGGGCGGCGCCTGCTCCCCGGGAGCGGGGCAGTGCAGCGCGCCCTCGGCGGCCGAGGCGAGGAATCCCAGCAGGAGCTGCCGGAGGGGCGCGGACTCCCCGGAGGCGGTGAACGGCGTCGTGGCCGGGGCCGCGAGCGCGGGGCGGTCCAGGATCCCGGCGACGAACAGCGCCGCGGGGACGGTCGCGGAGTACACGGTCCCCTGGTGGAGGACCGCGCTGTACAGGTAGCCCAGGGCCCGCTCGCTCCCGCCGGGGTCGCCGGTGAGCAGGGGGGCCAGGTGGTCGGGGGCGTCGGCGGCGGAACCGTAGGCGTGGAAGGTACGGGTCCAGTCGGTGTCGCGGAGTACGTCCGGTCCTGTCTGCATGACCGGGATTGTGGCACCGCCCTCGGACGGTTCGCGGGCGTGGCGGCGGCGGGGCGGGGCGGCGTCGTCGCTACACTCGGGGCGCCCGTGCCCGGGACCGTACCCAGGAAGGCCACGCCATGCCGTTCGCCCAACCGCCCACCACACCCCTGAGCCGGGCCCTGTTCCGCGCGCCGATCTGGATCTACCGGTTGGGACTGGGCGGGGCCCTCGGAGGCCGGTTCGTGCTGCTGACGCACCGGGGCCGCACGACGGGGAAGGCCCGCCAGGCGGTGCTGGAGGTGGTGGGACGCAACGACACCACGGGGTCGGTGCTGATCGCCTCCGGCTATGGCCGGCGCTCCCAGTGGTTCCGCAACATCCTCGCGGAGCCGCGCGTGCTGTTCCAGGTGGGCGGGCGGCGCCACCGGGGCACGGCCACCGTGCTCTCCCCGCAGGAGTCCGGGGAGGCGCTGGCGCACTACGCGCAGCGCCACCCCGAGGCCGCGGTGGCGCTGATGCGGGGGCTGGGGCACGAGGTGGACGGCGGCCCGGAGTCCTTCGCGAGGGTGGGGGCCGATCCGGAGAACGGCATCCCGGTGGTGCGGCTGAGCCCCGACGACCCGCCCCGGTCGCCCTACCCGGACTTCTCGGCGCCCTGACGGGGCCTCCGGCGACCCCGTGCCCCGGCAGGGCCCGCGCCCGGCAAGGGGGCGCGGCGCCGCCCGCGCGCGACGCGGTGCGCCCTCCCTGCGTCGGACGGGGCGTCGGAGCGCCCCGGGGCCGGGGCGGGGCCCCGGCCGGGAAGCCCTACAGGGCGACGCCCAGGAGGGTGTCGACCGTGGCCCGCACCAGGGCGGGGGACCCGGTGTCCGTGCCGCCCGCGGTGAGCGCGGTGTCGGCCCAGGCGTCCACGGCGGCCAGCGCGCCGGGCGAGTCCAGGTCGTCGGCGAGGGCGGCGCGCACGGCGGCCAGCACGGGAGCGGCGTCCGGACCCGCGCCCAGGGCGAGGGCCGCGCGCCAGCGGGAGGCGCGCTCGGTGGCGGCGGGGAGCTCCACGTCGGTCCACTCCCACGGGGAGCGGTAGTGGTGCGTGAGCATGGCCAGGCGGATCACGGCCGGTTCGACGCCCTGCTCGCGCAGCTTGGACACGAACACGAGGTTGCCCAGGGACTTGGACATCTTCTCGCCGTTCAGGCCGACCATGCCGACGTGCAGGTGGTGCTGGGCGTTGGGGCCGCCCGTCGTGGCGCGGGTCTCGGCCGCGCCCATCTCGTGGTGCGGGAAGATCAGGTCGCTGCCGCCGCCGTTGAGGTCGAAGTTCGGGCCGAGCCTGTCGAGGGCGATGGCGCTGCACTCGATGTGCCAGCCGGGACGGCCGCGACCGAGCGGGCTCTCCCAGGCGGGTTCGCCGGGGCGTTCGGCGCGCCACAGCAGCCAGTCGAGCGGGTCCTTCTTGTCGGCCCGCCCGGGGTCGCCGCCGCGCTGGCCGAACACCTCCAGCATCTCCTGGCGGCTCATGTGGCTGATCTCGCCGAAGTGTTCGGCCTCGGCCATGGAGAAGTACAGGTCGCCGTCGATCTCGTAGGCGGCGCCGGTGCCCCGGATGCGCGCGGCGAGCTCGCTGATGAGGTCGACGGACTCCACGACCCCGACGTAGGAGGTCGGGGGGATGATCCGCAGCGCGGCCATGTCGTCCCGGAACACGTCGATCTCGCGGTGGGCGAGGTCGCGCCAGTCCACGCCCAGGGCCTCGGCCCGCTCCAGGAGCGGGTCGTCGATGTCGGTGGTGTTCTGCACGTAGTCGACGTCGTGGCCGGCGTCGCGCCAGACCCTGTTGACCAGGTCGAAGGTGAGGTACGTGAAGGCGTGTCCGAGGTGGGCGGCGTCGTAGGGGGTGATCCCGCAGGCGTACATCCCCGCCCGGGGCCCCGGCGTCGTCGTCTCTATCCGTCCGGTGGTGGTGTCGTGGATACGGAGGGGGCCGCCGGTACCCGGCAGGGGGACGATGTCAGGCGCAGACCATGAACGCATACCCGGAAGACTATCCGCACGGCCGTGCGGCGAACGCCCGGGGACGGGTGCGGGCGGTGGGTGAAAATCCCCCCAGCACAGCCGGGAATAGGGCCGCGGCCGGGGCTCCGGCCGCGCTATGCGGCGATGCCGCGGTACCCCCTGCCGATGAGGAGCGCGCCGGACACCGCGGCCGCGGCGCACACCGCCGCGAGGCCCTCGTTGCCCAGCCGCCAGTGCAGCAGCGCACCGCTCACCGAGACCACGTAGAGGAGCCAGTACGCTCCGCTCTCCACCAGGTTGCCGTGACGGCCCTCCATGCTTCCCCCTACCTCGTACGCGTGGCTCCCACGCGCTCGACGGCTGCGAGCACCGTCTCTCTCAGAGACGCCGTGGTCACACAGGGGGTTGACAGATCTTTCCCACCAACAATGTGACGGTGGTTATGGAGACGGCCGCACCCCTGTTCACCAGGGAGGAGGAGCTGTGGGGCTGCTCTGGGGGAGGTGGGGGGCGTGATCACCGTGTGGCTGGAGTGATCGGCCCCGCGGGCGGGCCCCGTCGTCCCGAACCACCGCCCGCGCCCTCCCTCGGCGGCCCGTCCGGCCGGGCCGTCGCGCCTCGGCCCGCGCCGCCCCCGCCGTGTCAGCAGGCCCGGTCGTCCTCCGGCCTCCGCCGTTCGAGGAGGACGGTGTCGCGCCAGGCGCCGTGGTGGCGGGCGATGCGCTCGCGCACCCCGACGGTGCGGAAGCCGGCCCGGTGGTGCAGGGCCAGGCTCGCCCGGTTCTCGGGGAAGACCGAGGCCTGCAGGGTCCACAGGCCCGCGGCGTCGGCCTCGGTGACCTGCCGGTGCAGCAGCGCCTTGCCCACGCCCCGGCCGCGGGCGCCCTCGGCGACGCACACCGACGTCTCGGCCACCCCGGCACAGGCCTCGCGGGTGGAGACCGGTGAGGCGGCGGCCCAGCCCACCACGGTCCCGCCGGTCTCGGCCACCCAGCGGTGCCCCGGGAGCCACCGGGCCTTCAGCTCCTCGACGGCGGGGGCCTCGGTTTCGACGGTGGCGTCGCCGGTGGCGATGCCCTCGGCGTAGATGCGGTGCACCTCGGCGAGGTCGGCGTCGGCCATGGCGCGGGTGGTGGTGTCGGCTGGCAGGTCGGTGGGGCAGCAGGGCCGGGCGTTGAGCATGCCCATGACGGCGTCGGCGGCGTGGGGAAGACCGGTGCAGCAGGCGGGGTTGACGGCGACCCGGGTGGAGGTGCCCACCCTGGTCAGGGTCACGAAGCCGGCGTCGGCGAGTTTGCGCAGGTGGTGCGAGACGGTGGGCTGGCGCACGTCCACCATCTCGGCGAGCTGCCCCACGCCGACCGTGCCCGGGGCGGTGGCGATGGCGTGCAGGAGTTGGACGCGCATGGGTTCGGCCAGGCAGGCGAACCAGGCGGCGTAGGTCTCGGCTTCGTGCTGGGGCAGTGCGGGTGCGGCGCGCTCGGGCCGGGTCACGGTCATGCCCCACATTATCGACCACGATCTATGGTTGATTCCATCGATGGACATCGATAGAGTCCCGTTTCATAGACATCAGTCGATGAAAGAGGTGTGTCATGGCCGAGGAACCTCCTGTCGTGGTGATCGGCGCCGGCCCCGCGGGGCTGGCGGCGGCAGCGGAACTGGTCGCGCGCGACCTTCCCGTCCTGGTCCTGGAGAAGGGCGGCCGGGCCGGGGCGGCCGTGTCCGGATGGGGTCACGTGCGGCTGTTCTCGATGTGGCGCGACCTGGTCGACCCGGCGGCCGAGAAGCTCCTGGCCGCCACCGGGTGGCGGCGCCCGGACGACGGCGGGTACCCGACCGGCCGAGAGTGGGTCGACGCCTACCTGGCCCCACTCGCCACTGTGCTGGGCGATCGAATCCGGTTCGGCGCCGAGGTGACGGGGGTGAGCCGCCTGGGCCGGGACCGGGTCGTGGACGCCGCACGCGAAGACCAGCCCTTCACCGTGCGCGTGCGCACCGGCGCCGGGGAGGAGCGGATCACGGCCCGCGCGGTCGTGGACGCCTCCGGCACCTGGAACGCGCCCAACCCCGCGGGCGGCGACGGCCTGCCGGCTCTCGGCGAAGGGGCCGCGGCCGAACGGATGTCCTACCGCATCCCCGACCTGGCCGCCCCCGCGGTCCGGGCGCGTCACGCGGGGCGGACCACGGCCGTGGTCGGGCGCGGGCACTCGGCGCTGACCGCGCTGGTGGCCCTGGCCTCACTGGCCCGGGAGAGCCCGGGGACGAAGGCGGTGTGGGTCCTGCGCCGTGGGGGCATCGGCGACGCCTTCGGCGGCGGGGCCGCCGACCAGCTCGCCGCGCGCGGCGCACTCGGACAGCGCGCCAGGGCAGCGGTCGAGGCCGGACACGTCCGGGTGGTCACCGGGTTCCGCACCACCGAGGTCCACGCGGAGCAGGACGGGCACCTCGTGCTGATCGACGAGAACGGCCGGGAGCTGGAGCCGGTGGACGAGGTGGTGGCCCTGACCGGGTTCCGGCCCGACCTGTCCTTCCTGTCCGAGATCCGCCTCGGCCTGGACAGCACACTCCAGGCCCCGGTGGGGCTGGCCCCGCTCATCGACCCCAACCAGCACTCCTGCGGCACCGTCTACCCCCACGGGGCGGCCGAGCTGTCCCACCCGGAGGAGGGGTTCTTCCTCGCGGGGATGAAGTCCTACGGTCGCGCGCCGACCTTCCTGGCCCTGACCGGCTACGAGCAGGTCCGCAGCATCGCCGCGCACCTGGCCGGGGACCACGAGGCCGCGGCCCGGGTGGAGCTGACCCTGCCCGAGACGGGGGTGTGCGGCGGCGCCGGGCTGTTCGACGACCCCACTGCCACCAAGGCCGACGCCGGCGGCTGCTGCGGACCCGCCGGATCGGTGGCGGAGCCCGCCGCGGCACGGGGAGGTCTCCACGGCGGCCCGCACGGAGCGGAGGCGTCCGTGCCCTCCCTCCGCCGGAGCCTGCTCCCCGTGGCCGGCACGGAGGCGGCCGCCCCGGCCGGCTGCTGCGGCGGCGCACCCTCTTCGGACGCCGGAACGGCCGAACCGGCGCCGGCCCCGTGACACCGCGCACGAGCGGGCGCGGGAGCCGGGGGGCGTGGTGTTCCCCTCCCGTTTCCGCGTGACACCGCGTCCCGCCCGGGCGCGGGGACTCCGCACACGGCCCCGGGACGTGCGGGGTGCGAAGAGTTCGGGCAGGGCGGGGTAGGGAGGCGGCGGAGCGCGGGGCGGGCGTGGGCTGCCGCCCGCCCTGCCCGGGGCCTCGACCGCCCGGGGGCGGTCGGAGGGCGGGCGGGGATCGGAAAGGGGCCGGTGTGGGCGCGGACGTGCGGGGAGTCCGCGCGACCCACCGGTCGGGACCGCGCGACACGGGTCGCGGACGGTCCGGCGCTCCGGCCCGGGGACTTCGGGCGGCCGGAGGCCGCCGCGGTCAGGGCCTGGCGGCGGCGGCCAGCTCCAGGTGCTCCAGTTCGTCGGTCACGCGCACGAGGTCGGGGTCGCCGTCGGGGCCGAACTCGACGATCTCCGCCCGGACCGCGCGCAGACGCCAGCGGGCGCGGGAGGTGTCGCGGGAGGCGGCTCGCGCGAACTGGTCGGAGACGGAGTGGGCCTGGTGGGGTGCGGTGGCGCTCATGGGATGGTCCTTTGAGGTGGGTCGGTGTTCAGGAAAGCCCCGGGTTCACGGTTCGACACGGTTTGCGTGCCCCGGGTTCACCGAGTACACGGTCCCGCGCCGCGCCTATGACGCGGTTTCGGAATCCTTTCGCCGCCCTCGCGGACGACGCATCGGCCCGGAGATCACTCCGGTCCCTCCAACACCGTTTTCCGGCAACTCTTGCTCTCTCCCTCCCCTTCTGGACCTCCCCTATGCCCCCGTCGCCGCGGTTCCTGCCACCGGCTCCGTCCGGCCGGGCCGGGCCGGACATCGCCGCAGGTCGGAGCGGGAAGGCTTCGCCCGACCGGGGCGGACGCGGTGGTTCCGGCCGTCCAGGGGCCGCGGGAACGCGTGGCCGCTTCCGCGGGGACGGCGGACCCCGCACGGAGAGGACAATGTTGGGTAGGCTAACCTAACTTCTTCCTGGTCCGCCCGAGGTCGCCCGACCCCGGCGGCCTCCGCCCCTTCCCCCGCCCCGTCGAGAAGAGAACGCCATGCGCATCCAGCAACCCGAACGCCGCGCGATGGTCCGCGCGCACGTCGTCCGCGTCCGCCCCACGGGGCGGAACTTCGTCACGGTGACCTTCGGCGGCGACGGGCTCGCGGAGTTCGACTTCCTCGGCCTGGACCAGTGCGTCCGGCTCTTCCTGCCCCGGGCGGGACAGGAGACCCTGCGCATGCCCACGGCCGCGCACAACGGCTGGATCGCCCAGTACTACCTGATCCCCCTCGCCGAACGGCCGCACATCCGCAACTACACCGCCAGGCGCTTCGACGCCGGGAGGCGGGAACTGGACATCGAGTTCGTCACCCACGGGGACGGCGGCCCGGCCTCCGCCTGGGCGTCCGCGGCCGAGCCCGGCGACGAGGCCGGGCTGTTCGCGGAGGGGTGCTACTACCTACCGCCGGATAACGCGGACTGGCACCTGCTGGTGGGGGACGAGAGCGCGGTCCCCGCACTGCTGTCCATCGTCGAGCAGGCCCCCGCGGACCTGCGGGCCGAGGTCTTCCTCGAGGTGCCCGAGGAAGGGGATGCCCGGGAGGTGGCGGCGCCCGAGGGCGTCCGCGTCCACTGGCTGCCCCGTGACGGGTCGGCGGCGGTACCCGGGGCGCTCGCCCTGGAGACCGTCCTGTCCGCGGAGCTCCCCCCGGGGACGCCCTACTGCTTCGTGGCCGGGGAGCGGGGCCTGCCCACCGGCCTGCGCCGCGCCCTGGTGCGCGAGCGCGGGGTCCCCAAGGCCAACGTCTCCTTCGTCGGCTACTGGCGCCACGGGGCGGCGGCCTCCAAGTAGGGGGCGGGACGGGGGCGGGAGGGCGTGCGGGGCACGGCCGGGGGACGCGGAGCGCCCGGCACCGGGGCTGTTCCGCCCGGTTCGGGCAAGAGCGGGGTTCCCACCCCTTGCACACCAAGGTGACTAAACGTACAGTAACTTTACAATCCAACGGGTCACGCGGCGACCACGCTGGGTCGCCTCCCGCCGTGACCTCCCAGGGTCCGCGTCCGACGGCCCGACTCCGCCCGCTGACCGCCCCGCCCAGGCGGGGCCTCCCCCCGGAGCAGACCATGCGCACCGAGCGCTCCCCCCGCACGTTCCTCGCCCCCGTGGCCACGGCGGCCCTCACCCTGCTGGCCCTCCTCTCCCCCGGCGCCGCCTCCGCGTCCACCGCACCCGCCTCAGCGGCGCCCGCCTCCGACACGGTGGACAGCCAGGCCGCCCTGGTGTGGTCCGACGAGTTCAACGGCCCGTCGGGCAGCGCGCCCAACCCGGCCAACTGGAACCACGAGACCGGAAACCACGGCTGGGGCAACAACGAGCTGCAGAACTACACGAACAGCCGCAACAACTCCGCCCTCGACGGCAACGGCAACCTCGTCATCACGGCGCGCCAGGAGGCGAACGGCTCCTACACGTCGGCCCGCATGACCACCCAGGGCAAGGTCCAGCCGCAGTACGGACGCATCGAGGCCCGCATCCAGATCCCCCGGGGCCAGGGCATCTGGCCCGCGTTCTGGATGCTGGGCGGCAGCTTCCCGGGCACGCCGTGGCCCAACTCCGGCGAGATCGACATCATGGAGAACATCGGCCGCGAACCCCACCTGGTCCACGGCTCCCTCCACGGCCCCGGCTACTCGGGCGGCAACCCGCTGACCGGCTCCTACATGCACCCGCAGGGCTGGTCGTTCGCCGACACGTTCCACACGTTCGCCGTGGACTGGCGGCCCGGCTCGGTCACCTGGTCGGTGAACGGCAACGCCTACCAGACCTACACCTCCGCCGACACGCGCGGAAACCCCTGGGTCTACGACCAGCAGTTCTTCATGATCCTCAACGTGGCCGTCGGCGGCAACTGGCCCGGCTACCCGGACGGCAGCACCCAGCTCCCGCAGCGGATGGTCGTCGACTACGTGCGCGTCTACTCGCTCTGAACCGGAGTCACGTCGCTCTCGACCGGCACACAGGCGCGACGGCCGCCGCCCACCGGGCCTTCCCCACCCGGTGGGCGGCGGCCGTCGGCTGTGCCCGGGCAGCGGGCAGCGGCGGGGGCATGGGAGGAGGGCTCGGGAGCCGGGGCGGGGCAGGAGGGTGCGGGAGGACGTCGACGTGTTCGCGCATCGGGGCCCGGTCATATGGGCTGCCCGCGTGGGGTCCCCCCCGATTTCCAGCGTAGGCGCCCGTCCGCGCCCTCGACCAGCCCCGGCCGCCGCCCTGTGGACAACCTCCGGTCCGCCGCCCCTCAGACGACCCGGCCGAGCCGCGCGACGGCGTCGCGGAGCCGTTCCGGGTCGTGGCCCGCGTAGCTGACCACCAGGCCCGGAGCACCGGGAGCCGAGCGGTTGCGGCTCAGCGGCTGCACGGCGACCCCCGCGTGCAGGGCGCGGGCCGCGACCTCCTCGTCGTCCGCCCCGTCCGGCAGCATGACCAGCAGGTGGACCCCGGCCGCCACCCCGAGGACCGAGCACCCGGGCATGTATTCGCGCACCGCCGCGACGGCCGCGCGCTGGCGGGCCCGGTGCCGGGTACGCATCGAACGCAGGTGCCGGGCCAGCGTCCCGTCCCTCAGCAGGGCGGCCAGGACGAGCTGGGGCAGCACCGGCGAGCCGAGGTCGGTGGCCCAGCGCCGCTCCACCACCGCGTCGAGCAGCCGCGGCGGCGGGACGAGCCAGCCCAGGCGCAGCGCCGGGGCCAGGGTCTTGGACAGGCTGGAGGTGTAGGCGACGGCGTGCGGGGCGAGGGAGTGCATGGCGCGGACCGGTGAGCGGTCGTAGCGGTACTCGGCGTCGTAGTCGTCCTCGATGACGATCCCGTCCCGCTCCCCCGCCCAGGCCACCAGGTCGCGCCGGCGGCCGGGCGAGAGGACGACACCCGTGGGGAACTGGTGTGCGGGGGTCACGGCGACCGCCGTCGCGGAGGTGCGCGCCAGCCCGGCCACGTCGATCCCCTCGCCGTCCACGGGGACCGGCGTGACGCGGTCCATCCAGTAGCCCAGGATGCGGCGGTTGCCGTCGGCCCCGGGGTCCTCCAGCGCCACCTCCTCCACTCCCCGGTCGCGCAGCGCCTGGGCGAGGAGGCTGAGCGCCCCGGTCACCCCGGCCGACACGACGATCCGCTCCGGAGGGGCGTCCACGCCCCTCGACCTGGCCAGCCAGGCGGACAGTTCGGCGCGCAGTTCGGGGGTGCCCTGGGGCGGGGCGTAGCCGAGCTGGCGGGCGGTCGCGGTGGCCAGGACCTCGCGCTCGGCCCGCAGCCAGGCGCCGCGCGGGAACGCCGCGAGGTCGGGCAGGCCGGTGGAGAGGTCCGTGACCTCGGCGGGGGCGGTGCGGCCGGGGGCGGCACCACCGGGGCCAAGCGTCCGCCCGGGTCCCTCCTCGGGCCGTCGTCCCGGTTCGGGGGAGGGTGCGGCGGCGGGACCGCCTGTTTCCCCCGCCCCCGGGAGGGCGTCGGCCCCGGAGCGGGTGCGGGCCGCCACGCGGGGTGCCGGCTCCCGGAGGACGGGCCTCGCCGCCACCGTGGTCCCGGCTCCCCGGTTGGCGGCGAGGAGCCCTTCCTCCGTGAGGCGCTGGTAGGCCTCCACGACGGTGCCTCGAGCGAAGCCGAGGTCCTCGGCCAGGGCCCTCGTCGCGGGCATGCGCGCCCCCGGCCCCAGGACGCCGGTACCGATCGCCTCGCGCAGGGCGGAGGCCAGCCAGGCGGTGCGCCCGCCCCTGGGGACCCCGGCCGCGTCGAGTTGGAGGAAGTCGGAACCCCGGCTCATATGGACCACTCTATTGCGCCGTATTTGGCCCTGTCGGCGGGACCAAGGAGGGACCAGTCTGGACCGCATGCAGACGACACCCGTCCCGTCCTCCCCGCTTCCCCGAACCTTCCCCGGCTCCCCCGGTCTCCTGTGGGGGCTGTGGCCCGCCCTGGCCGGCATGGCCTTGCTGGGCAGCAGCGTCGCGGTCATCGGAGCGACCGCAGGACTCCCCGCGTTCGGCCTCCAGAGCGCCCGGTACGCCGTCGCCGCCCTCACGGTGGCGGCCCTGGCCCGCCTGTTCGGCAAGCGCCTCGTGCTTCCCCGGGGCCGCGACCTCCTCTGGGTCGCCGGAGGAGCCCTCTCGGGCCTGGTCGGCTTCAACATCGCCGTGGTGATCGGCACCGCGCACGCCGAACCAGCCGTCCTGGGCGCCGCCGTCGCCTGCATCCCGATCGTCCTGTCGGTGGCCGGCCCGCTCACCCGCGGGAAGCGCCCGTCGCGGCGGCTCGTCGCCGGGGCCGTCGTCGTCAGCCTCGGAGCGGTCGCGGTGACCGGCTGGGGCGCCGCCGACGCCCTCGGCATCCTCATGGCCCTGTCCCTGATCGCCCTGGAGGCGGGACTCACCCTGTTCGGCGCACCCGCGCTGCCGCGCATGGGGGCGTGGAGCTACACGGCCTCGACCGCGGCCGTGGCCGCGCTGGTGTTCGCCGTGTTGTCCGCCGCGACCGAGCGCGCGCAACTCGGCCTGCTCCTCACCCCCGCGTCGCTCGGGGCGGTCGCCTACCTGGGGGTCGTGGCGACCGCACTGGCGTTCGTCCTGTGGTTCACGGGCGTGGGGCGCATCGGGGCGGGCGGCGCGGGGCTCGCCGCGGGCGCGGCCGCACCGGCCGCGGCGCTGATCGGGGCCCTGTTCGGCGCGCCCCTCCCCACGCTCGGAACCTGGCTGGGGATGGCGGTGATCGGGCTCGGCCTGGCCGTCGGCTTCGCCCCCCTGCGGCGCCGCGCGACGGCCGTCCCCGAGCGGCGGTAGCCGTCCGCCGCAGCTCGCCGGGGGCGCCGGAGTCCCGTGGTGGCAGGGCTTGCCGCGCTGTGCCACTCTGGTCGGCGGACAGGGTCCCCTTCCCCGGTCGACCCGTGAGGACAGAAGCGAGCCGCATGTGACCCCCTCCGAGGCACGCCCCCCGATGATCGACGCGTCCGTGCCGCAGTCGGCCCGCGTCTGGAACTACTGGATGGGCGGCAAGGACTACTACCCGGCGGACAAGGCGGTCGCCGACCAGATCCTGGAGACGAACCCGCACGTCCTGGAGATCGCCAGGGCCGCCCGCGACTTCCTGCGCCGGGCGATCACCCGGCTGGTCCACGAGCACGGGGTGCGCCAGTTCCTGTGCGTCGGCAGCGAGCTGCCCACGGCGCAGGACGTCCACGTGATCGCCCAGGCGGCGGCCCCGGAGTCGCGCGTGGTCTACGTGGCCGACGACCCGCTCGTGCTGGCGCACGCACGGGCCCTGCTCGTGGGGACCGCGGAGGGCGCGACCGGCTACGTGGGGGCCGACATCCGCGAGACGGGGAGGATCGTCCGGGAGGCGGCCCGGACCCTGGACCTCTCCCGACCGGTGGCGCTCGTCCTGGCCGGGGTGCTGGCCCACGTCACCGACGACGGGGAGGCCCGCGCCCTGGTGGCCGGGCTCATGGCGGCCCTGGCCCCGGGGAGCCTCCTGGTCGTCTCCGACGACACCGACGTGGTCCATCCCGAGGAGATGGACGCGATGGTGCGCCAGTGGAACGCCTCGGGCGGGAGCCCCCGCGTGAACCGCACCCCCGAACGGCTCGCGGCGTTCTTCGAGGGCCTGGAACTGCTCGAACCCGGGGTGGTCTCCTGTCCCCGCTGGCGGCCGGACCCCACCGAGGTGGGCTCCGCCAACGACGTGGACGAGCACTGCGGAGTGGGTCGCAAGCCCTGACGCGTGCTCCCGCACCTGCGGTGCCGCCCGTGTCCCCGCCCGGCCCCTGAACACAGCGCGGCGGGGTGCGCCACGGTTCCCCGTCCGGTCACCCGGACCTCCGTGCCGGGGTCAGGGGCAGCGCCTCTGCTCTTCTTCCCCGCAGGGCGGGATCGGCTCCCCGTCGGTGTCCACCACCTCGCGTCCCCCCAACGGCTCGTCCAACTCCGTCGTGTGCTCGATCAGGGAGTCCCGCTCGGGGGCGCACCACACGTCGTCCACCCCCACCGCGAAGCTGATCGTCACGGTCTCGTCCTCTTCCCGAGCACTGGCCGGCACATGGCCGGACGTGCACTCGCCCAGGTAGATGTGGACGGTCAGAGCGGTCTCGCCACTGACGCTGTAGGCGCGGATGCGTCCCGCGTCGGAGGCCGTGGCCGTGACCTCCTGCCGTGAGGCCGGCGTCGGTGAGGGTGTCGGCTCCGGCGCCCCTGCCGCCTGCGGGGACTCCTGCCTCTGGGGCTCCCAGACCGCGCCCAGCATCACGACGATCGCGAACATCATGACGACGGCGCCGATCCGGTAACCCGTGTACGCGGCGTCCGAGGGCTCGTTGTACTCCGGATTGCGGTACTGCCACGAGTTCATGCGCCACACCAGGCGCGGATTGATCAGCACGGCCACCGCTCCGGCCATGAAGACCAGGAGCAGCAGGAGCAGGGGGATCACAGGTGAAGTCCTCTCGAAGTGTCGGTGCGGCGTTCCCACGCCGGACGCGTCGTCGGCCTCCGACCGCTTGTGCGCAGCGTGCGCGGGAGCGCGGGCACTGTGTCAGCGGCGGACCTTGACCACCACGGTGCCCGCGACCTTGTCGTGCAGGCACTGGCGGAGCCTCTTGTCCCACAGCGGCCACAGCAGGTTGGGGAGCGACCAGGGCAGGATCAGGGTGATGATGTTGACGCCCGGGGCATAGAGGAGCGCCCGCACGAGCGCGCGGCCTGCCTTGACCCTTCCGCTACCGTCGGAGCGCACCACCCACAGACCCAGCAGGATCTTGCCGACAGACCGCCCCCACAGGCGCACCTGGAGCCACTCCGCCACGATGGCCAGCAGGAAGAAGTTGAAGACGACGACCACCATGAAGGCGGCCTCGCCGGGTCCGCCGTTCATGTCGCCGCCACCGATGGCCACGCTGACACCGGTTCCCAGCAGCATCATCGCGTACCAGACGAAGCCGACGAAGAACGAGTCGACGAACCGGGCCACGAAGCGCACCCCCAGCTCGGCCCTGCCCACCTCGGGGTTGTCCGGATTCCACTGCCCGGGATCGTTGAGCGCCGGGGGAAGCCAGTTCTGCGCGGGCGGGTAGTACCCCGGATGACCGTAGCCGGGGGCGTGGGGCTGGTGGTGGGGAGGCGGTGCGGGATAGGCGGGCGCCTGCCACACCGGCTGAGGTGCGCCGGGGTAGGGGTGCGCGGGCTCCGGCTGTCCGGCGGCGTGCTGGTAGGGGGGTTGCATGGCTCTCCTGCCGAGTGTCGTCGGGGGGTGTCCGTGTGTAGTCGTCTCACGGCACGGCCGGGCGCGGTGCACGAGCCGTCGGATGCGGTAGAACCGGATGCGGTTCGGGGGCCCCGACTGCTCGGGATTCCTGGAAACGCAACCGCACCCTACCCCCCTCCCCCGACACCGCCGCCACCGAGAAAGCAGCTCCCCACACGAAAGGCGCGGCGGGAAGAAGACCGTCGGTGCCGGGATCGCGGCCCCGGCGACGTACGCCGGCCCGTCCCGACGTACGCGGGCTCACGTCATGGGTCCCCCTGGTGGTCCGTTCGGGGTGATCCGTCCCCACAGGCGTGGGGCTCGTACCGGCGAAGAATGGACGCTCGAGAATCCGGCCTTCGCGAGTGAGGCGCCCCGGAAGACGGCGGTACCCCTGCCCGACGCGGTGCAACCCGCTCTGTCCGGCACCGGCCGGTCCACTGACAGATCAGTCACGGTGAGTTACCGTCACTCTGAATCCTCTCCTTGAGCGACAGGACAGTGCCATGACGGCCAAGCACCAGGGTGCCCCCAAGCCCAGCAAGCCCTACGAACCGCCGCCGCAGTCCCCGGACACGCCGCCCCCGGGCGGCGGAACCCGCGAGAAGCCGAAGTAATGCCCGGGACCGACGAACTGCTCGACGCGCTGACGCGGTCGGGGTACCTGACCGAACCGCGTTGGCGCGACGCACTGCGTTCCGTACCGCGTGAGAAGTTCGTCCCGACCCGGGCGTGGGCGGTTCCCACGGACGGCACTCCGCCCCACCCCATCGACCGGGACCGGGACCGGGACGCCTGGAGCACGGCGGTCTACACCGACACCGCGGTCGTCACCCAGCTCGACGACGGCGAAGGCGACCTGACCCTCGGGGAGGGCACGGGGACCAGCTCCGCGTCCGCGCCGGGCATGGTGGCCGCCTTCCTCGAACTGCTCGACCCCTACCCCGGCGACCGGGTGCTCGAGATCGGCACCGGGACCGGGTGGACGGCCGCGCTGCTGTCCACCGTGCTCGGCGCCGACGCCGTGACCTCGATCGAGGTCGACGCACAGGTCGCCCGGCAGGCAGCGGTGAACCTGGAGCGGGTCGGTCTCACCCCCACCCTCGTCACGGGCGACGGGGCGCTGGGCTGGCAGCCGGGTGCCCTCTACGACGGGGTCCACGCCACCTGCGGCGTGCGCGAGGTCCCGATGGCGTGGGTGGAGCAGACCAGGCCGGGAGGAACCGTGGTCGCGCCGTGGGTGCCCGGGTTCGGCCACGGCCACCAGGTGAGACTCACCGTCCTCGACGACAGCCGCGCCGTCGGCCGGTTCACGGGCGGCAGCACCTACATGCTGATGCGGGCCCAGCGCCCCGCCGGCCCTGACTTCGACGGAGAGGGCTGGCGCGAGAAGTCGACACTGCTCGATCCCCGCCGGGTCATGCGCGCCGCACCGGGTGCCCACGTCACCGTCAGCGCCATGGTCCCCGGGGTCCAGGCGCACGGGGCCGACGGGGAGGACGGCGCCTTCCAGGTGTGGATGTGGGACGGCTCCTCACAGGCCCGCATCGCCTACGACCCCGGCTACGCCCGGACAGGCGTCGAGCAGCGGGGCCCGCGCGACCTGTGGGACGAGGTGGAGACGGCCTACCTCACCTGGGCGGGATGGGGGATGCCCGGCCGGGACCGCTTCGGGCTCACTATCACCGCGATCGGCCACCAGGTGTGGATCGACGAGCCCGACAACCGGGTGGCTCCGCCCCCCTGACGGGAAGAGCCCTGCCGGACCGGCGCCGGCAGGGCCTTCCATCACGTCGCCGAGGCCCGTACTCCTTCAGCGTCTCCCCCTGCAACGAGGGCCGACAAGCCCCGCCACGCGGACCGAACCCGGTGGACCACGGCGCGATCCCCACATAGGCGGGGCTCACCGACCGGCCTCAGGCACCAGCGCATGACACAGATTCGGCAGCAAGCACGCGAGCGACGTGCGCCGCAGAAGAAGGAGAGCTGCCCTAAGACGCGAACGGTACGGGCTGCGCGCGAGCGGGTACCTGCTCCGCCTGATCGCAGCCCCCTGCACCGGCCACCCGGACTATGATCCGGCGTGGACTCTCCCTCGCCCCCAACCCCCAGAGGAAGACCATGAGCACGAAAACGTGGGTCTGGATCTCGTGGGCGACGCTCGCGCTGGCCCTGATCACCCTCGTTCCGGGCGCAGTGTGGTGGGCCTGGGCCGTCTGGACCCTGACCGCCGCAGGAGTCGTCACCGCCCACATCCTGGCTCGACACGCCGACCTCATGTAGGCACCGAGGCCCGCTCCTCTTCGGGGGCGGGCTTCCGTCATCTCGGCCACGTCATCGCACGCGGAAAACCCGGCGACGTCGGCGATCATCCCCGGGATACTGGTCGCCCATGGACGAGATCGAAGTCGTCGTCGCCCATTCCGAGCGCGCGACCCTGCGCGCCGGCGACGTGTTCTTGAAGGTGGACGCCGACCAGGCGCGCATCGACGTCGAGGTCGAGGCGATGTCCCTCGCGCCGGTCCCGACCCCGGAGATCCTGTGGCGCAAACCGCCTGTGCTCGCGATCGCCGCCGTCCCGGGGACAGTGCTCGGCCGTCTCGGTGAGCCGTCGACCGCGCCGTCGGCGGCGTGGGCCTCGGCGGGCGCCGTCATCCGGCAGTTGCACGAGGCGCCGTTGCCGCCCTGGCCCGGCAGGCGCCGCCGGGGTCCCGACGAGTTGGCGGCGGAACTCGACGGCGAGTGCGAGCTGCTCGTGACGAACGGTGTCCTGCCCGCTGACCTGGTCACCCGCAACCGCCAGGTCGCCGAGGCCGCGCTCCGGCCGTGGACTCCGGTGTTCACACACGGCGACCTGCAGATCGACCACGTCTTTGTCGACGGCGACGAGGTCACCGGCATCATCGACTGGTCCGAGGCGGGCCGGGGCAATGCCCTGTTCGACCTTGCCACCTTGACTCTCGGACACGAGGAGCACCTCGACGACGTCATCGCCGGTTACGGCCCCGACGTCGACCTCGACGTGATCCGCGCGTGGTGGTCGTTGCGAAGCCTGCTGGGGGTTCGTTGGCTGGTCGAGCACGGCTTCGACCCCTTCGCGCCGGGCTGTGAGGTCGACGTGCTGAGATCCCGGATGTGAGGCTGCGTGGGCCCGACTGCGCAGCACCTCGGTTCCCCCGCTCCCCCGGTTTCCGGGCGCGGGCAGCCCCCGGCACGGCTCGCCCGACCCATGACGGAGAGTGTCACGACGGGGTCCGAACGGCACGACCTCAGCCGAAAGACAGGGTTCCCCGGCACGGATGCGGCGGAGAACCGTCGGGGATCGACGGAAAGTTCGATTTTTCCATCGCGCGGGATCTCCGCAGCTCAGGACCCCGGAGAGGTCGTCACTCACCGTCGCCCCCGGGAGCTTTTCGTGATGCCGAGGTTGACCGTGCCGCAGCGGCACGGTTTTGACTGGTCCCACAGCGGCACAGAACCACGCACGACAGACCCACCGGGAGGACGCGATGACCGCAGCCAAGGACCTCGACACCGGCCTCACCCACGAGACCACCCCCGGCCTCACCCCGAACCCCGCCCCCGAGCCCGAGCCCGACCGCGCCGACGGGGCCGACGCCCCGGAGCAGCCGGTGGACGTGAAGCAGGCCGTGCTCGACGGGATGGGCGGCCTCTCCGGGATGGTCTACACGACCCTGCCGGTCGTGGCCTTCGCCCTCGCGGTTCCCTTCATGTCGCTCATGGCCGCCATCGGCGCCGCGATCGCCATCGCCGCCGTCCTGGCCGTCTTCCGGATGTGGCGCGGAGAGAAGCTCATGTCCGCGCTGGGAGGGGTGTTCGGCGTCGCGGTCGCCGGAGGCGTCTCCGCCATGACCGGATCGGCCAACGACTTCTTCCTCATCGGGATCTGGGCCTCCTTCGCCGGGGGGATCATCACGCTCCTCTCCCTCCTGGCGCGCCGCCCGCTCACCGGCGTCATCTGGAACGCCGTCCACGGCGGCGCCCACCCCTGGCGCGAGGACCGTCCCACCCTGCTCGTGCACGACCTGGCGACCCTCGCCGTCACCGCGGTCTTCGCCAGCCGGTTCATCGTCCGCCAGTGGCTCTACGTCGCCGACTCCACCGCCGGCCTGGCCATCGCCGACACCGTGACCGGCTTCCCCCTGACCGCCCTGGCCGCCGTCGCCGTCGTCTGGGCCTTCCGCCGCTCCACCAAGCGCCTGGCCAAGACCGACACCGCCACCGCGCAGGACTGACCGGTTCCGGCACTGGGACCGGACCGGCCCCGGCGGGCCACAGGAGGGGAGAAGGACCGACATGGGACACAGCGCTCCGACGAAGACGGGCGTCGACAGTACGGGCCCACTCCCCCTGCCCCCGGAGACCACCGGCGCCGCCCTCCGCTCCCCGATGTCGTCGCCGGGCGATAGCTTCCCCGCTATGAGCTACTCGCTGACGACATACGTGGTCGACCTCGACGTCCTGCACGCATCCGTGGGGTCGAAGGACGACAAGCTCCGCCGGATGATCGGCGGCCGGTTCAAGCAGCGCCTGAGCGGCTTCGACGACCACTTCTCCCACGTCTCCGAAGCGGGCGGCCCCTCCATCCGCGACGCGATCCGCGCGGTCATCGAGGGCGGCCCCTTCGACGAGCAGTACGGCTTCGTGTACGGCTACGCCTACCAGTGGATCTGCGAGTTCCACGGTCGCACCCTGTTCAACAACGACTTCAGCCCCATGAGGTCGGGGTGGCTGGAGACGGTCGACAAGGGCCTGGCGGAGCTGGGTGTGACGGCGGTCGGCGTCGAGGAGTTCGGTTTCGGCCGCGTGCCCTCGCCCCTTCCCGACCCCGAGCTCGAGCCGTGCTACGGCGAGTGGAGCCTCACCGAGTGCCGGAAGGCCCTCGAACAGTGGGAGGCCGCCACCGAGGAGGGCAAGGCCGCCCTCGACCCCGCCGTCCTGAGCGCCGCCGAGTCCTGCATGGACTGGTGCCGGACCGCGGTCGCGGCCGGACGGGGCGTCGCGGGGTTCTTCTTCTGAGCGGTGCCCGGGCCCGCTCCGGGGCGGCGTGAGCCGCGGGGCGGGCCCGAGCCGTGCGCGGCTCCGCTCCCGGCCCCGGGAGCGGGGCGGCCGAAGGCGCCCGCCCGGGCGTTCGTCCCGGCCCCGAACCGTGCCGGCCCCCGGTCCCGCCCGCGTCTCAGCCGCCCTGGGACGCGGCGCCCGTGCGCACGTGCGCACGCACCCCCTGCAGGTCGAACAGGATGAGGAGTTCGACCGCGCCTCCGTCGGCGCTGCCCAGCCAGTGCGGCTGGGCCGTGTCGAACTCGGCCACCTCTCCGGGCGCCAGCGTCAGGTCCCGCTCGCCGAGCACGAGCCGCAGGCGCCCGTTGAGCACGTACAGCCACTCGAACCCCTCATGGGTCTGCGGTGTCGGTTCGAGCGGGGCGGGCACGGCGGGGATGACCATCTTGAACGCCTGGGTGCCGCCCGGCCGCCTGGACAGCGGCACGAAGACCATCCCGAACCGGCGGATCGGCTTCAGGTGGATCCGGGGGTCCCCGGTGCGCGGGGCGCCGACCAGGACGTCCAGGGGGACGTCGTAGGTGCGGGCCAGCGGCAGCAGCAGCTCCAGGGTCGCCCTGCGCCGACCGCTCTCCAACCGGGACAGGGTGCTCTCCGAGACCCCGGTCGTCGCGGCCAGGTCTGCGAGGGTGATGCCGCGCTCGCGGCGCAGCGCGCGCAGCCGGGGTCCCACCACGTCGAGAACGTCTTCTGTTTCGCGGTCCATCCCGCCATCTTGCCAGAACCGCAATTTTCCGTGCCAGATCGTGGTGGGTGCGGTGAGACTGGGCGCATTCCGACAGAAGGAGCCCCTATGAACACCACCGATGCGGTCACGTTCTGGGACGGTGTCCACGCGGCCCACCCCGCGGCCACCGACCCGCGGCCCAACGTCCGCCTCACCGAGGTGGTCGCGGACCTGCCGCCCGGCCGCGTGCTGGACCTGGGGTGCGGAGGCGGCGGTGACGCCCTGTGGCTCGCCCGGCGCGGGTGGCAGGTCACCGCCGCGGACATCTCGGCCGTGGCGGTCGAGCGCCTCACCGGTCTCGCCCGCTCACTCGGCCTGGGCGACCTGGTCGCCGCCGAGCGGCACGACCTGGACGCGTCCTTCCCGCAGGGCCGGTTCGACCTGGTCAGCGCCCACTACCTCCAGACCTTCTTCGCCCTGGACCGGGCGGCCGTCCTGCGCTCGGCGGCGCACGCGCTGCGTCCGGGTGGACGGCTCCTGGTCGTCGACCACGGTTCGGTCGCGCCGTGGTCGTGGAACCAGGACCCCGACGCCCGGTTCCCGTCCCCGCAGGAGGTCGCCGAGGGCATCGCCCTGGACCCGGCGTCGTGGACGGTCGAGCGGGCCGACGCCCCCCGCCGGATCGCGACGGGTCCCGACGGGCGCACCGCCGAGGTCACCGACCACGTCCTGATCGTCCGCCGCACCGCCTGACCCGGTACCGGAAACCGCTCCCCGACGAAGGAGGCCACCGTGCCCACCCTCCACCGCCGCGACCGCCGCGGCGACACCCCTCCGCCGCGGACCGGCGGCGGCGAGGCCGAGGTCCTGCGCGGGTTCCTCGACTACCTGCGGGCCTCGATGGCCGCGAAGGTCGCCGGCGCCCCCGAACCGCAGGTCCGGTCGGCCGGGGTTCCCTCCGGCACGAACCTGCTCGGCCTGCTCGACCACCTGGCCTCGGTCGAGGGCGCGATGTTCCTCGGGCAGGAGGTCACCGACTGGCAGGCGACGTTCCGGGCGGGGCCCGAGGACGGCGTGGCCGACGTCGTCGCCCGCTACGAGAGGACGGTCGAGCGCGCGAACGCCGTTCTCGACGGGTGCGCCGACCTCGGCGCCCCGGTCCCCCGGGCGCGGCCGGGCCGTCCCGCCCCCAGCGTGCGCTGGGCCCTCGTCCACATGATCGAGGAGACCGGCCGCCACGCCGGCCACGCCGACATCCTCCGCGAGCAGATCGACGGCGCGACCGGGCGCTGATCCCGGCTCCCGGCGCGTGCGCCCCCGGCCGGGGGCGCACCGCCGCGCCGCCCGTTCTCGTCCTCGCCACCCTGGACTCGGACCGCGCTGGTCCTCGCCCTGCGCACGGGCGCGAGCGGCTTCCAGCTCGAGGACGCGCCCCCGGGAACGCCCGGGGAGCGCGCGACCGGTCCGCGGGGCCGTCCTGTAGGGTCCCGGCCATGGGAAGCCGAATCGCAGTGGTCGCCATCGACGCGATCGACGTCAGGATCGTGGCCGGGTTCTGGAGCCGTGTCCTGGACTGGCCGATCGTGGAAGAGGAGGAGGACGGGATCGTCCTCGCCCCGTCCGGGGACGCCGGGATCGGGATCGACGTGTTTCCCGTGCCCGAGCGCAAGACCGTCAAGAACCGCCTGCACCTGGACCTGAGGGTCACGGGCGGGCTGACGGTGGCCCAGGAGCTGGAGAGGCTGATGGGGCTGGGTGCGGTGCAGGTGGACGTGGGACAGCCCGAGGACGCCCGGTGGACGGTGCTGGCCGACCCGGAGGGCAACGAGTTCTGCCTGCTGCACGGGCGCGACGGGTCCCCCTGAACCGGGGCCGGGTCTCCGGCGCCCTGTGCGGGGGGACGGTCCGTCGGCCGCCCGGACGAGCGGCCCTCAGCCCGGGGTCCCGGCCTTGACGAGCGGCGCGTCCCGTGTGAACTCCCTGAACCCGACGCTGTAGTACAGCCCGCGCGCCCCGGGACGACCCGGCGCGCCCAGACAGGCGACCGTCGCCTGAACGGCCCCGGCCGTCCGCGCCAGAAGCATCCCGTGCAGGAGCATCGCCCTTCCCAGTCCCAGGCGCCGGTGGTCCGGGTGCGTCCCGACGGGCTCGAACTCGACGGTCCTGTTCGCCTCGTCGAGCCACATGACGGCCGAGGCCGCCATCGTCCCGTCCGGCGCCTCCACCAGGAGGTGCAGGTCGCCGCGGTACCCGTCCGTCTGCCGGACGCCCCGGTACCCCTCGACCGTGTACGCCGAGGGGGCCCAGGCGTCCAGGTGGGCCCGGACCACGGCCTCCGGCCCGGCCTCGTCGGCGGTGCGGAACCGGTATCCGGCGGGCAGCGCCGGCTGTTCCACGTCGGCGAGGTCCCGCACGTTGAGCTGGGTCCAGTCCCCCGTGTCGCCGAGGGAGGCCGGATCGGTCACGTACCCGTGCTCCGTCCACCGCCGCAGGGCGAACCCGTCGGCGGCTCCCGGCAGCACGGAGCGCTCGAGACCGGCCGCCGTGGTGTCGTACCAGTCGATCACCTCGTCGACCAGCCCCGCGTGGTCGGGATGCACCTGGTACGCCAGATAGGTGCTGGTGACGTCCTTCACCGACCCGTCGCTCAGCTCCACACGGCGCGGCAGGTGGGCCCAGCCCCACGCCACCAGCTCCCCGCCGGAGAACCACAGCCGGCGCCGCCAGCTCGCGCCGACGGCGGCGTGCCCCCTGCCCCAGTTCCACGCCAGCTCGCCGAACGACGCGTCGCTGTTCACCAGGTCCGGGCGGACGGCGGTGACACGCTGCGCCAGACCCTGCATGAGCCGCACGTCCGCGGCGGTCAGAAGCTCGGAGTTCGTCATACCGCGTCACTGTGGCAGGGCTCCGCGCAGCCGTCGAGCCATTTTCCGGGGCCCGCGCATTCCTCGCGGCCGGGGGTCGGCGCCCGGCCGCGGGTCCGCGGGCCCGGGACCGGCAGGTCGGATAAACGCGCCTGACACGGGGGGACCGGCGCACTATGCTCGCCCGCGAACCCGGCACAGCGCCGAACCCCGCGCCCCTCCGACGGGGCCCCGCGCGCCGGACCGCGCGGGCCGAGACGCCCAGGAGCGACTCCCGTGACACCCCACCCCGACATCGACGTGGTCGTCTTCGACATCCTCGGGACCATGGTCGACGAACCCGCCGGTATCAGGCGCGGCCTGCGCGCACTGCTCCCGGACACCGACGAGGCCAGGGTGGGCGAGCTCGCCGCGCTGTGGCACGGACACGTCGACGAGCAGCAGCGGGAGATCCTCGCGGGCCGCCGCGCCTACGCCGACAGCACGGTGCTCGACCTCGAGGCGGCGACGCGCGTCGCGGCCCTGGCCGGTGTCGGCGACGCCGACGCGATCCGCGCGCTGGCGGCCTCCGGGCAGCGGCTGGACCCCTGGCCGGACTCCGTCCGGGCACTGGACAGGATCGCCTCCCGCTTCCCGGTGGTGGGTCTGTCGAACGCGAGCCGCGCGGCGCTCACCCGCATCGGCGCGCACGCCGGTCTGCGCTGGCACCAGGTGCTCTCGGCCGAGGAGGCGCGCAGTTACAAGCCCCGTCCCGACGTCTACCGGCTCGCGATCGCCAACGCGGGCTGCGCGCCGGAACGCCTGCTCATGGTCGCCGCCCACGCCTGGGACCTCCGGGGCGCCCAGGCGGTGGGCATGAGGACCGCCTACGTCGAACGACCCGTCGGGGACCCGCCCGGGGCGGCGGACGCGTTCGACCTGGAGGCGAAGAGCCTCGACGACCTGGCCGCTGCCCTCGGGGCGGCCTGAGGCCACCGACCGCGCGCGGCCCGGCGTTCACCATGACGAACACCTGTCCCGGCTCCGGGACCGGCCGCTGACCGCGCGGTCCGGCGTTCACCGCCGGATGATCGCTTCGGCGTCGGCCCGGTCGTACCGCCGCCCGCGCGCGGTGCTCCCCCGCGGCGCCGGGGCCCGCACCCGGGGGCCGTGGAACGCAGCGGCCCCCGGACGCGCGGGCCCCGTCACCCCCTCCCGGGGAGCCCGGGGGCCTCAGGCCTCTGCCGCCGCCTGCTCGCGCCCGGTTCCCGCCGCGACGATCCCCCGCACGATCTCCTCCGGGACCGCGGCCGTGTCCAGGTCCCGGACCAGGCGGGTGCGACCGGACCCGCCGGGCCTGAAGACGCTCGCCCCGGCGTCCTCCCCCTCCGTCTCGATCAGGACCGTGCCCGGCGCGGACAGTGTGAACAGCTCCGGTCTGACCATGCTCAGGACCGCCACCGGGTCGTGGGGCACGTTCCACTGCTCGTCCCAGAACTTCCACCACTGGTCGATGTCGGCGGCCAGCGCGCCGCCGAGCGCGCCCGCGGCCCCGAGTCGGCGCAGGTGCGGCTCCAGCACCTTCACCCTGCGCGTGACCTCCAGGCCGGTGACCACGGCGCGGATGCCCGAGGAGAAGACCCGGTGCGCGGCCAGGGCGTCGCTCCGGAAGTTGTGCTCGGTCCTCTCCACGTCGTCGAACGCGCCGCCCATTACCCACAGGGTGCGCACGTTCTCCGCGAAGCCGGGATCGGCCTCCAGGGCCAGGGCGATGTTGGTCAGCGGGCCGATGGCGAGGACGTCGACCTCCCCGGGCCGCTCGGCCACCGTGCGGACCAGCCACTCGACGGCGGACCCGTCCTCGTAGGCCTCCCCGTCCAGGCCCGTGTGCAGCGACCCCTCGTGCCCCGCCCACCACACCTCGCGGCCGGAGAGCGGCGCCCCCTCCCCGGCCCGCACGGGCAGGGGGATCCCGGCCAGGGCCCCGTAGCGCCGGGCCAGCCGCGCGCGCAGCGCGGTGTCCCCGTACACCGTCGCGACCCCGAGCAGGTCCACCCCCGGCAGTCCGAGGAGCAGGGCGAGCGCCATGGCGTCGTCCACGTCCGTTCCGATGTCGGTGTCCAGGACGACGGCGCGGGCGGTAGGGGCGGCGGGCATGGAGGAGCCTTTCGTGTGGTTCGACGGGCTCACTTGAGCCCCGAGGTCGAGACGGACTGGATGAAGTACTTCTGGAGGGAGAGGATCACGACCAGCGGCACCAGGATCAGCACGACGGACCCGGCGAACATCAGGCCGTAGTCCACGCTGAACTGGCCCTGCATGTTGGCCAGGGCGACGGGGCCGACGACGTGCTCGGCGTCCGTCCCCATGAGCAGCGGCCACACGTAGGCCTGCCACTGGAACAGGAACAGCATCAGGCCCGCCCCCATGAGCGCGGGCCTGGACAGGGGCAGGTAGATCCGCCAGAACACGCCCCACCAGCTGAGGCCGTCCAGGCGGCCGGCCTCCACCAGTTCCTCCGGGATGGCGAGGAAGAAGTTGCGCAGCATGAAGATCGCCATGCCGTTGCCGAGGCCGGGCAGGATCAGCCCGGTGAAGGTGTTCTGGAGGTTCCAGTCGCGGAACAGGTCCGCGAGCGGGATGGCGATCGCGTCGAACGGGATCAGGAAGCTGACCACGATCACCGCGAACACCGCGCCCTGGCCGCGGAACCGCAGCGCGGAGAGCCCGAACGCGGCCGTGGCGCACAGCACCAGGCCCACCACGACCGTGACCGCGCTGATGAGCAGGGAGTTGAGGATGCCCCGGCCCAGGCCCGTCCCCACCAGGGCCGTGTAGTTGTCGAGGGCCGGTGTCAGGGTCAGGAAGGTCTCCCAGCCGACCGGCGACAGGAAGCGGAACGTGTCGGCGCTCGGTCTGAGGGAGTTGGTGAGCACCCAGAGCAGCGGGACCACGAAGACGAGTCCCACCACGGCGCCCGTGGCGGTGATCAGGGCCCTCCGCGTGCGGGGGCGCCGCCGTGTCCGCCCGGCGGGGCGGTCCGCCCGGGCGGCCGGCGCCCCGGGGGCGGAGGAGGTGTTCGTCGGCATCGCTCAGTCCTCACTTCGCAGCATGCGGAACTGGACGGCGACGATCACGAGGGTGATCACCACCAGCACGACCACCTCCGCCTGGGCGCGCCCCATGTCGCCGAGCGAGTAGGCGCGGGAGTAGATGTCGTACATGAGGAGGTTCGTCGACCCCTCCGGCCCGCCCCCGGTGAGGATCTGCACGGGCGCGAAGACCAGCAGGTTGGAGACGGTGGCCGCGACCAGGACGAACGAGAGCGGCCTGCGCAGCATCGGCAGGGTGACGCTGAGGAACGCGCGCATCGGCGACGCCCCGTCCAGCTCCGCCGCCTCGTAGAGTTCGGCCGGGATGTCGTTGATCCCCGCGATGAGGAACAGCATCCAGTAGCCGACGCCGATCCACGACAGCAGGACGATGATCGAGGCCAGCGCCTGGTCGGGCGAGGTCAGGAACCCCTGAGGGGGCAGCCCGACCACCGCCAGCAGGGCGTTGGCGAGCCCGCCCTCGGGACGGAAGACCACGCTCCAGACCACGGCGGAGACCGCGGGCGGGGTGGCGATCGGCAGGATCACCAGCGCACGCCACACCTTGGAGCCGGCCATGCGGCGGCGCGTGTACAGCACCGCCAGCGCGACGGAGACCGCCACCTGCAGCGGGTTCACCACCAGGGTGAAGAGCAGGGTCACCGCCACCGCGCCGCGGAAGTCGGCGTTGGCGAACAGGTCGAGGTAGTTGCCGAGTCCGACGAAGCTCCTGCCGGACAGCAGGGACGTGTGGTGCAGGCTCTCCCAGAGGGCCGTCGCGCCGGGCAGCAGCCGCAGGAGGGTGAGCGCCACCAGCGAGGGCAGCAGGAACGCGAGCGCGACCGCCGCGGTCCCGCGCCACCACGGGCGCCGGTAGTGGCCGGGCCGGGGGCGGGCGCCCACGGCCTGCCCGCCGTCCCCGGCCCGTGTGGAGGGACCGCTCATCGCAGCGGGGCCCAGGCGTCTTCGAGCTGCTCCCCGGCCTGTTCCAGCCGGGACGCGGCGTCGGAGCCGTTGCGGATGTCCGCGAAGGCCGTGTTCATGACCTCCTCGAACTGGGCGTAGCCGACCGTGACGGGCCGCACCACCCCGGTGTTGGCCACCTCGTAGGAGATGAGGTCGGCGGCTCCGGCGCTCCGGTCGCCCGCCAGGGCGTCCATGCGCGGCAGGTACTCCTCGGCGGCCTCGGTGTTGGCCGGGATGATCGTCTGGCGCTCGGTGCTGGCGAGGTTGCCGGCGGGGTCCAGCGCCGCGTACTCCAGGAACAGGCGTGCGGCGTCCTTGGCCTGCGAGGCGGGGTTGACGCCCCAGGACCACGACCCGGAGGGGGTGACCTCCTCGCCGCCCTCGAAGTAGGGCATCGGCGCGACCGTCCAGTCCACGTCGGAGTCGGCGAACTCCCCCAGGTCCCAGGGGCCGCCGACGAAGAAGGCGACGTCCCCGCCGGAGAAGAGGGGGCTGGTCTCGAAGGTGCCGACGCCCCGCGGGGAGAGCCCGTCCTCGAAGGTCGCGCCGAACCACTCCATGGCCTCGACCCACTCGGCGTTGGCGACGTCCTGGTCGAGCATGTCCTCGCCGACGACCCCGCTCCCGCCGCCCTTGGACTCCATGAGCGGCTGGAGCTGGTAGTAGAAGTCGGTCTGCTCCAGGAGCAGGCCCCACTCGGTGCCGGCCTCCTGGGCCGCCTCGGCCGCCTCCGCGGTCTGCTCCCACGTCCAGCGCTCTGAGGGGTCGGTACCCGGTCCCTCGACGTCCGCGGCGGCGAGGGCGTCCTGGTTGACGAACATCAGCTGCGTGGAGTTCCACACGGGCAGGGCCCAGAGCCTGTCCTGGTGGATCCCGGTGGAGTACTGGCCCTCCGTGGTGGCCTCGCGGGCGCGGTCCTCCAGGTCGGAGAGGTCCTCCAGGAGCCCCTGGGCGGCCATCCACGGCACGCGGGGCTGGTCGACCGCGTAGACGTCGATGGACTCGTCGCCGGCGGAGAGCCGCTGCTGGACCGTGCTGTTGTACTGGTCGAAGGGCACCTGGGTGTACTCGACGGTGTAGCCCTCGTGGGAGGCCTCGAAGGCCTCGATGAGGGGCTCGAAGAAGGCCGGGTCCTCCGGGCCGAGGAACTGGATCGTCCCGTCCCCGCCCCCGTCACCGGAGCCCGGGGAGCAGGCCGCGATCAGTGCCAGGGATGCCGCTCCGGCGACGGACGCCAGGACTCTCTGTCGTTTTCTCATGGACGGTGACCTTTCGAGGCGGGTTCCGGCTCGCACGGCACTGCTGGGTCGCGGAGGCCTTCACCGGGAAGTCAGCGATCTATGCGCTTAGATATAAGCTAGCAAACCTCATGTGAACGGTAAATGACAAGGTCGGGGGCCCGATTCGTGACCCGGCGACCTCCGGGTGCCCCCGCACCCGGACCGCCCGCGGGGACGGCTACCCTCACGCTAGGGAAAACGGAAGGGACTGGTGCCGCATGGCGACAGCACGGGACGTCGCGCGACGGGCGGGTACCTCCACCGCCGTGGTCTCCTACGTGTTCAACGACGGACCGCGCGGGGTGGCCCCGGCGACCCGGCAGAAGGTCCTCGACGCGGCGGCCGAGCTCGGCTACCGGCCGAACGCGCTGGCGCGCTCCCTCTCCAGCGGCCGGACGCACTCGATCGGGCTGATCGTGCCCGACATCTGCAACCCCTACTTCGCGGAACTGGCCCGCGCCATCGAGGACGCCGCGGGGGTCCGGGGCAACCTGCTGCTCATCGCCGACTCCGCGCTCTCGGCGGAGCAGGAGCGCCGCCACACCCGCTCGCTCGTCGAGCGCCAGGTCGACTCGGTCGTGCTGGTCTCGGTGTGCGACGAACCCGACCTCGGCGAGTTCTTCGAGGCCGGCATCCCCGTCGTCGCGCTGCACCCGATCTCGGACCGCGAGCGCGCCTCGTCGATCACCATCGACTACGAGGCCGCCGCCCAGCGGGCGACCGAGCACCTCCTGGCGCACGGCTACGGGAGCATCGTGCTGCTCAACGGCCCGGTCGAGTCCACCGGGGCACGGCAGCACCGCGCGGGCTTCGACAGGGCGGTCGCGGGCGCGGAGGGCGTGCGTGCGTGGACGATCCGCTCGGAGATCTCACGGCACGACGCCGCGGAGTCCGCCTACGCGCTGCTGAGCGGGGCGGACCGACCGCGCGCCGTCTACTGCACCACCGACGAGCAGGCGTTCGGCGTCCTGTACGCGGCCCACCGGGCGGGGCTGACGGTCCCCGACGACCTGGCCGTCGTGGGGTTCGACGGCACCCGCAACTGCCTGGTGTCCATCCCCGCCCTGACCACGGTGCAGCAGCCCACGGAGGCCATGGCGCGGCGCGTGGTGGAGATCCTCGCGGGCCGCACCGTGGACGACGACCCCGTGCACGAGGTCCTGGGCTTCGAGTTCGTCGCACGCGCCTCCAGCGGCGGGCCGACCCCCGGATCGGCGTGAGCCGCGCCACGCGCGCCGCCCGGGGCGCCCGTGGCGGACGCCCGCCCGCTCGGTGAGCGGACGGGCGTCCTGTTCGGCGGTCCCCCGCGGCGCACGCCGGAGGGACGGGACGGATCAGTCCAGCGGCGGGTAGGCGTTGTCCAGCAGCTCCTGGAACTGGGCCGAGAACCAGTGCCCCGAGATCGGGGCGTCGGCCAGCGCGCCGCTCATGTTGTACCCGTTGCGCGGGTTGCCCTCGTAGGTCGGGTCGCACATGCGGTCGAAGCCCTTGCCCTCGGGGTTGGGGATCAACTCGCTGGAGCCGTCCGACTCACCCGGGGGCTTCATCCACACATAGGCGTCGATGCCCGGCTCGGGAGAGGCCTGCGGGCGCTCGCCCAGCCCCGCGCCCGACTGGTTGCACCAGTTGCCCGACTGGATCCGCCGGTCGTAGCGGCCCCCGTCCACGAACGCGTCCACACTCGTCTGCGGCCCCGGACCGGAAGGACGGTCCGGTCCGCCCCACCCGTTGCGGGAGGTGTCGATCAGCATCCCGATGTCGGAGGCGAACCCCTGCGAGACCAGCTCCTCGCGCAGCGCCTGGGAGTAGGACAGCTCGTCGGTGAACTGGTTCCAGTCCACCCACTGCGACTGCCGCACCGGCGTTCCCGCCACCGTCTGGCCGATCGAGAAGTTCTCCTCCACCAGCGCCGAGTAGTTCGCCGTGTTCGCGATGAACCCGTGCACATCCTCCGGCGAAGCACCCGCGGCGTTGGCGGCCTCGTAGAACAGCGCCGCCGACGCCGTGAAGTTGTCGGCCCAGCCGATCCAGCCGTGGTGGCCCGCGTCCACGTAGTTGTAGACGTTGTCGATCGCGCCCAGCTGCGCCAGGGCGTAGCCCACACCCTCCACGTAGTTGCCGTTGGCCAGCATCTCGTCGCACTCGGGCGTGGCCGTCTCGCGCGGGGACACGTTCGTGACCAGGTTGGGCAGCGAGTCGATCTCCACCGTCGTCACGATCCGCAGGTCCGCGTAGGCCGGGTCGGCCAGGATCTCCGCGATCGGGTCGATGTACTCCTCCTTGTACCGGTCGATCTCGTCCGGCCCCAGCTCGCCGTTGGAGGCCAGCGCCGCGCAGTCGCGGCCGGGCAGGTTGTAGATCACCACCTGGAAGACCAGCGGCTCGCCCGCGGCCTGGACCACCGCCTCGTCCAGGTGCTCGCGCAGGCCCATCGACCCGGTGGTCGGGCTGTCGTTGCCCTCGATCGCGCTGATCTGGTCCAGCCACACACCCGTGGGCTGGTCCGCGATCGCGTCCCCGCCCGGCTCGGAGGCCGCGTTGGCCGACCAGATCGGGTTCACGTACACATCCGCGCCCTCATACGGATTGTCCACGCGGTCCCCCGGTTCCGGGTCGGGGTCCGGGTCCGGGTCGGGTCCTGGACCGGGGTCGACCGATCCGTCGCACACCACGCCGTTGAGGGTGAACTCCGACGGTGCGGCGTTGCTCCCGGAGTAGGAGGCGTTGAACCCGAAGGAGACGGTCCCGTTCGTGGAGATCGACGAGTTGTGACCGGCGGCGGTCACCGACACGTCCTGCCCCGACTGGGTGTGCGTACCGTTCCACAGGTTCGTGACCCGCTGGTTCCCGGGGAAGGACCAGTCGAGGGTCCAGCCGTTGAGGGCGGTTCCCAGGTTGGTGATCTCGACGCTCGCGGTGAAACCGGAGCCCCAGTCGTTGACCTGGTAGTCCACCTCGCAGCCCGGGGCGGCGCTCGCGGGCGTGGTGGGAAGGAGTGCCAAGGTGGTGCCGAGTACGAGGGCCGAGGCCGCGGCGAGGCCTCGTCGTGTCCGCGAGCGTGTGCTCGCGCCACGGTGGATCCTGCTCATGTCGTCTTCTTCCTCATGGAGGGGGGTGACCAAAAGGAGCTTGCGGAGTGTCGGCCGGGGGTGCGGGCGACGGTTGCGTGAGGTCCGCTCAGACGTGGACGGGGACGGAGGCGCGCGGGGCATGACGACCTCGTACTGGCAGGGGCGCAATGCGCCGGGGGATATGGGAGCGCTCCCAAACGGCAGGCGAAGAAAACCCGACCACCATGGTGCGACGCCGGGCGAGGGGTGTGGGAGGAGGGGGATGCCGGGGGGAGGCCAGGGGGAGGGGGATGTCGAGAGAATGTGACCCAAGTCATTTGGGAACGCTCCCATGAGAGTAGCCAGCGGCCGACCTCCTGTAAACACCCCGTTGCGGGAATCCTTCACCGAGGTTTCACTTCACGGCCCGCCGCCGCCCCGTCCCGGGGCGGCGGCGGCCCCTCACACCTCGACCATCCGCCACGCCCCGGCGTCGGCAGGGGCGTCCGTGAAGGCGTAGCGGACCGTCTCCCGGTCCAGCGCGACCAGCGTCACCGAGCCCGTCGCCCAGATCCGCCCCTCCCCCAGATCGGCCCGCGCGACCAGGCCCGACGGATCTCCCGGGCCGTCGGCGCCCACGGAGCGGGGGGTCGCGCCGGCGGCCTCGGTGATGAGGCGCGGCCACTCGCCCCACACCTCCTCGACGCCTTTCGCGGCGGCCAGGTCCGCCGGATCGGGCCGGGTGGCCGCGAACTCCGGCGTGTGGCGCACCGCCCTGGGGTCGTGCGGGTCCAGGCCGGTGTTCACCACGATGCTCACCCCCGCGGGCAGCGGCCTCGTGTCCATGCACCGCCCGTCCCAGCTGTGCAGGCCGACCCGGTGGGCGTCGGCGTCCAGGAGGTGGAAGGGCGCGTACCGGGTGGGGTCCTCCCCCTGGAGCGGGTCCCGCACCGGGTGCGCGAGGGCGCGCAGCGGCAGCTCCCCCCGGCTCGCCGGGTACACGCCCTCCCAGGGCATGCTCCCGTCCCAGGGCCACCCGTTGAGCACGGCGGAGACCCGGGGGCGGCCGGGGTTCACCGCCAGCCAGGTTCCCCCCGCCGTGAGGTCGCGCCCGCCGACCAGCTCGGGCCGGTCGGGCCAGTGGCGCGCGGGCGGGTCCCAGGGCCGGAGGGACATCTCGTCCCGGAGCGCCGCGATGACGAGCGGTGTGTCGGCGCCGGGATCGAATCCGACGATGACGGTGCACATGAGGACCTCTGCTGTCTCCCCGGAGGCACGGCCCGAGAGGCCCGACCGGAGGATGGACGGAACTGTACCCGGACTCTACGTCCGCCCGGGGCCTGCCGGGGAGGGCGGGGCTGGCGCCGGACACGGCCCCTGCCGCCCTCCCGGACGCCGGGTGGTGCGGGTACCACCCGGCATCGGGGGGCAGGACGCCCGCGAGTGGTCCGGGGGTCTTCTAGGCTGTGGATCTCCTTACTCTCCGGACGCCCGTGGCCGATGCGCCCCCTCGCGTGATCAGGGGCCCGTCCACCCGTCTCCCGTACCACCCAGGAGTGTGCGTGCCCGTCCAACCCGAACGACCCGACGACGGTGCGGAAGGCGCCTCGGACAGGGATTCGCAGGCGGCTGCCCCGAACGTCACCGGCGCCCGGCCCGAGCGTGCCGGACCGGGCCTCCACGGCCCCCCGTCCGAGACCGGGCTGACCCTGGCGGAAGTCGCCGAGCGGGTCGCCACCGGCCGGACCAACGACGTCCCCGTGCGTGCCAGCCGCAGCGTCGGGCAGATCATCCGCGCCAACGTGTTCACGCGGATCAACGCGATGATCGCGGTGCTGTTCACGATCATCGCCGTGATCGGTCCCGTCCAGGACGGGCTGTTCGCGATGGTGATCCTGATCAACACGCTGATCGGCATCGTCCAGGAGCTGCGCGCCAAGCGCACCCTGGACAAGCTCGCGATCGTCAACGCAGCCCACCCCCGGGTCGTGCGCGACGGCGCGACGGTGCGCGTGACCACCCAGGAGATCGTCCTGGACGAGGTCCTCGAGGTCGGCGTGGGCGACCAGATCGCGGTCGACGGCGTCGTCACCTGGGCGGGAGGCCTGGAGGTCGACGAGTCCCTGCTGACCGGCGAGGCCGATCCCGTGCTCAAGCGGCCCGGCGACACCGTGATGTCGGGCAGCTTCGTGGTGGCGGGCGCCGGGCGCTTCCGCGCCACCAAGGTGGGGCGGCACGCGTACGCGGCACGCCTGGCCGAGGAGGCGAGCCGGTTCTCGCTGGTGCACTCGGAGCTGCGGTCGGGCATCAACCGCATCCTGACCTGGATCACCTACGCGCTGTTCCCGATCGGCGCCCTGCTGATCTACAGCCAGCTGTTCATGGGCGGCCACGTCACGCTGGAGGAGCCCACGGCGGGCGGCCAGATCTCCGGCCCGCTGGCGGACGCGCTGCGCGGCATGGTGGCGGCGCTGGTGTCGATGATCCCCGAGGGGCTCATCCTGCTCACCAGCATCGCCTTCGCGGTCGGTGTGATCCGGCTGGGGAAGTACAAGTGCCTGGTGCAGGAGCTGCCCGCGATCGAGGGCCTGGCCCGCGTGGACGTGGTGTGCACCGACAAGACGGGGACGCTGACCGAGGCCGGCATGAAGCTGGCCCAGATCCGCGACCTGGGAGGGCGTGCGGTCGGCGACGACCCGTCGCCGACCCTGGTGCTGGCCGCCCTGGCGGCCTGCGACCCCGACCACAACGCGAGCATGGCCGCCATCGCGCAGGGGTTCGGGGCGAGCGGGGTGTCCGCCCCCGACTGGACCGTCACCGCGCTGGCGCCGTTCTCGTCGGCCCGCAAGTGGAGCGGGGCCGGCTTCCTCACCCCGGACGGCGAGGAGCACTGGGTCCTGGGCGCCGCCGACGTGCTGTCCTCCCCCGACTCCCCCGCCGCGGCCGAGGCGGCACGGCTCGGCTCGCAGGGGCTCCGGGTGCTGCTGCTGGCCCGCGCCTCCGCCCGGGTGGACTCCGACGACGCCCCGGGCGAGGTGGAGCCGGTCGCGCTGGTGGTCCTGGACCAGAAGGTGCGCGAGGACGCCGGGGCCACCCTCGACTACTTCGCCGGCCAGGGCGTCGACGTCAAGATCGTCTCCGGCGACCACGCGGCCTCGGTCGGCGCGGTGGGCCGCGAGCTGGGCCTGCCCGGCGCGGAGGACCCGGTGGACGCCCGATCCCTGTCCGACGAGGCGGGCGAACTGGCCCGCGAGGTCGAGAGGCGCTCGGCGTTCGGCCGGGTGACCCCGGAGCGCAAGCGCGACATGGTGCGCGGGCTGAAGGACCGCGGGCACACGGTGGCGATGACCGGCGACGGCGTCAACGACGTGCTGGCCCTGAAGGAGGCCGACATCGGGGTGGCGATGGGTTCCGGCAGCCCGGCGTCGCGCTCGGTGGCACAGCTGGTCCTGCTGGACAACCGCTTCGCGGTGCTGCCGCGCGTGGTGGCCGAGGGCCGCCGGGTCATCGGCAACATCGAGCGTGTGGCCAGCCTGTTCCTGACCAAGACCGTGTACACGATGACGCTGGCGATCATCGTCGGGCTGCTGGCGGTCGCGTACCCGTTCTTCCCCCGTCACGCGACGCTGATCAACGCGGTGACCTTCGGCATCCCGTCGTTCTTCCTGGCCCTGGCGCCCAACACCGACATCGCCAAGCCGGGGTTCGTGATGCGCACGCTGCGGCTCGCCATCCCCTCGGGGATGGTGGCCGGTTTCGCGGCGGTGACGACCTACCTGCTGGTGCTGGGCGGGCGGACCGTCCCGGACCCCGCGGACCGCACGGCGGTGGTGATCACGCTGTGCGCGACCACCCTGTGGGTCCTGCTGCTGGTGGCCAAGCCGTACGTGTGGTGGAAGGTCCTGATGGTGGGCTCCATGGTCGGCCTGCTGACACTGGCCATGGTGACTCCGCTGGGCCAGTGGTTCTTCGACCTGGACGTGAGCGACCCGGCCAAGGTCCTCACCGGTCTGGCTGTGGCCGGGGTGGCGATCGTGGCGATCACGGTGATCCGGGTGGTGGACGACCGGTGGATCGCCCGGTCCGAGGCCCGCGCCGCCGAGGAGGCGGCCCGTGAGGAGGACGGGCACCGGGAGGCCTCCATGGTCTAGGTCGTGTTCTGTGGATTCTTCCGGGCTCGCGTCCACCGGGCTGCCTCTCGCTGCACCTCTGCGCTCGTGAGGCACAACCAGGCCGAACTTCGCACATCGGCTTGCGAGAGATGGCCCGGACGGCCGCTCGCCGATCCGAAAGCCTCCAAAGAACACTCCCCAGGGGCCGCGCCGGACCCCGACGGCCGCGCCGGACGTGCTCCGGCGCGGCCGTCCGCGCGTCCGGGCCCGGCCGGGCGTGAAGGGCCCCGCCCGGCCGGCCCGCCGTCCTCCGGGGAGGGGACCCTGCCTGTGCGCCGCGGATCTGCCCCGTCCCGTCCGCCGGGGTCACGCCGTGGGCGCCGCCCTCCTGAGGACCTCGAACACGGCCAGGTAGTTGTCGGCGCCGTGGCCCCGGGCGACGGCGGCCTCCGCGATCTCCACGAGCAGCCTGGGCTGCGCGGTGTGGACTCCCTGCTCCTCACTGGTGCGGACGATGTGCTCCAGCGCGTTGAGGTTCATCTCCAGGGTCCCCTCGTCCCCGGGGTAGTGTCCCC
The DNA here is from genome assembly GCF_050955985.1 of Nocardiopsis sp. CA-288880. Classification (NCBI taxonomy): domain Bacteria; kingdom Bacillati; phylum Actinomycetota; class Actinomycetes; order Streptosporangiales; family Nocardiopsidaceae; genus Nocardiopsis; species Nocardiopsis sp. CA-288880. The sequence goes on from NZ_CP192105.1 coordinate 4,926,769, forward strand.
GGTCCAGGTCGGGGGCCTGCTGCGCGAAGGACGCGTCCAGGATCACGGGCATGAACCAGCCGAGCGCGAGCTCGGAGAACCGGGCCGCCGTGACGCCCGCCGAGCCCACCAGGGCGGCGGCGTGCAGGAACCCGTTCATGGTCGTGTACATCATCTCCAGCAGCGCGGTGTTGTACAGGACCGCGAGACCGGGGTCGGCGCCGAGGTGGCGCGGGTCGCCCATGCTCTCCAGCACCGCCCGGTGGCGGTCGAAGGGCTCCTGCGCGCCGCTGTACAGGAAGACGGCCCCCGGCTGCCCCACCAGCGGCGGGGGCACCATGATCGCGCCGTCCAGGTACTCGGCGCCGTGTGCGGCGGCCCGGTCCACGGCCTCCCTCGCCTCGGCCGGGGTGCCGGAGGCGAGGTTCACCAGCGTGCGCCCGCGCAGGGTGCCGTCCGCAGCGCCGAGTACCTCGTGGGTGGTCGCGTAGTCCTTGAGGCACACGACCGTGACGGGCGCGGCGGCCACCGCCTCGGCCGCGGTCGGCGCCAGGCGGGCGCCTCGGGCGACGAGGGCCCCGGCCCTGCCGGGGGTGCGGTTCCAGACCGTGAGCGGGTGCCCCCGCCGGAGGAGGGCCTCCCCCAGCGCCACCCCCATGGGCCCGAGTCCGACGAGGGCGACGGGGGCCCTCTCCCCCGCCGCGGCGTCGCGTTCCGCGGCCCCCTGGGTCTGTCCGTCGTGTGCTGTGCTGTCCTGGCCTGCGATGTTGTTCGTCGTCATGGGCGAAACGCTAGAGTCTGACACCCGTGTCAGAGTCAACTCGAACCTGTGTGGTGGTCGTCACGTGCGTATCGGAACCCTCTCCCGGCTGACCGGAGCCAGCGAGCGCTCGCTGCGCCACTACGAGAAGCAGGGCCTGCTGCACCCCCTGCGCGGGGAGGCCAACGGGTACCGCGAGTACCGCGAGGACGACGTCCGCACCGTGCGGCACATCCGCACCCTCCTGGCCGCGGGGCTGAACACCGCCGCGATCGCCGACCTGCTGCCGTGCATGGTCGACGACGGGGACGAGCTGGCCCCCGGCTGCGCGGGCCTGGTGACCGACCTGAACCGGGAGCGCGACCGGATCAGCGCCGCCGTGGCCGAGCTCGTGTCCTCGCTGGACGTGCTGGACACCCTCATCACCGCCGCACCGGCGCAGGACGCGGACGACCCCGCCTGCGTGGCGGACGCGGCGGAGCCCTCCCCCGCCGGTCGCTGAGCCGCGCCGGACGCGCTCCGGCGCGGCCGTCCTCGTGGGCGGACCCGCCAGGTGGGCCCGTCCGGCCCGCAGCGGTGGGGTTCGGCGTACTCCGCGGCGATGGCGCCGTGGGCGGTGCGGGCGCGGACCGGGAAGGCGGGCCGGCCGCGGACGCGGACCCCGGCCGGGCGCCGGGACGCCTCCCCCAGGGGGTTCGCCGTCCGGGCCGCCCCGGCGGTACCGTGGCGCGGACCGCGGCCGGGGGCCGCGGCGCGAGGAGAGGGAGGGCATGGTGGACGACACCGACCTGCGGCACCTGAGGCGTGCGGTCGAACTGGCCGCGGAGGCGCTGGCCGCGGGGGACGAGCCGTTCGGATCACTGCTGGTCGCGGCCGACGGGACCGTGCTGTTCGAGGACCACAACCACGTCGCGGGCGGCGACGGCACCCAGCACCCGGAGTTCGCGATCGCCCGGTGGTCGACGACCCGCATGACCCCGGCCGAGCGCGCGGCGGCGACCGTGTACACCTCCGGGGAGCACTGCGCCATGTGCTCGGCGGCGCACGGCTGGGCGGGACTCGGCCGGATCGTGTACGCGAGCTCCTCGGCGCAGCTGGTCTCCTGGCTGGAGGGGTGGGGGGTGCCCGCGGGACCCGTGCGCGCGCTGCCCGTCAACGACGTCGTGCCCGGGGTCGAGGTGGAGGGCCCCGTGGAGGCGCTCGCCGAGGAGGTGCGCGCGCTCCAGGCGCACTTCCACGACCGGGACTGAGGACCGGGGACCGGACGTGACGAGGCCCGCCGTGGGGCGATCCGCGGCGGGCCTCGTCGCTCCCGGGAGCGCGCCTGCCCCGGGAGGTGGATGGATCATCTGGGGGTGTCGTCGTCCCCGTCGGTGGGCTCGAACCTGCCCTGGATGACGCGTCCGCGGTCGGACGCGGGGGCGTCCCCCGCCGCGTCGGCTCCGGGACGGCGGCCGAAGGGGGCGGCTCCGGGGCCTCCTCCGAAGGGGTCGCCCGCGCGTCCGCCCTGTCCGGGGACGCCGACGCCCTGCACGACGAACTCCTGGTTCACGCGGTCCTGCATCTTCCTCATCCGCCGCTGCGCCCATCCGGCGAACGCCCAGCGCAGCGCCGGCCGGGTGAACGGCAGGGCGAGCAGGAGTCCGAGCGCGGCGGTGATGAAGCCGGGGATGACGAGCAGGACGCCCCCCGCCATCAGCATGAGCGGGTCGAGCAGGCCGCCGCGCGGCGGCTCACCGGAGCGCATGGCCCTGTCGGCGTCCTGGAAGGCCTTGGTCCCGGCCCGGCGCAGCACAGCCACGCCCAGGACCATCAGCGAGACCAGTGCCGCCAGTGTCCAGGGGACACCGATCCAGCCGCCCACCACGATCATCAGCCACACTTCGAGGAAGGGCAGCGCCATGAGCGCCAGCACTGTCAGCAGCGGCATGCGGAACCATCCTCAGGGTCGTCGGCCAACGGGTCCTCCCTTACAGGGGTGAACGCGCCCGGGGCCCCGATGGTTCCCCGACGGGGCCCGCTCATCCGCGGGCGAACGCGCCGGACGCCCCGGCGGGGCGTCCCGGCGCGGGTCCCGTGGCGCCCTCAGGCCCGGCGGCGGCCGATCACGAGGGCGGCGGCGACCGCGGCCAGGCCGAGGGCGCTCAGGGCCGCCTCGGGGGCGGCGCCGAGCCGGGTGGCCACCGTGGTGCCGTCCATGGCGTCGAGCTCGGCCACGTGGATGTCGGGCTCGCCCTCGGGGGACCGGTAGACGACGCTGCCGTCGGGGTCCACCACGGCGCTGACGCCGCTGGTGGAGACGACCACCGCCGGGCGGCCGTGCTCGACCGCGCGCAGCTGGGTGATGGCGAGCTGCTGGTCGGACTGGCCGGTGAAGTTGTAGTTGGCGTTGTTGGTGGGGATGACGATGACCTGCCCGCCCGCGGCCACGGACTCGCGCACCGGCGGGTCGAAGGCGACGTCGAAGCAGATGCCGACGGCCAGCGTGGTGCCGGCCACGTCCAGGGCCCCGGGTTCGCTGCCCGGGACGGCGTCGGAGCTGACCTGCTGCAGGCGGTCGACGAACCGCGTGAAGAAGTCGCGGTAGGGGACGTACTCGCCGAACGGCACCAGGTAGCGCTTGTCGTACAGCTCGCCCGGCCCGGTCTGCGGGTCCCAGACGACACTGCTGACGTAGCGGGTGCCGTCGTCGTTGAAGCGGCTCATGCCCCACAGCAGGGGGACGCCCGCGTCGGCCGCGGCGGCGTCGATGACCTCACGGGCGACCGGGTCGCGGAAGGGGTCGATGTCGGTGGCGTTCTCGGGCAGCAGCACCATGTCCGGCCGGGGGTACTCCCCCTCGCGGACGGCGGCGGCGAGCTCGTGGACGCCGTCGGCGTGGTTGTTGAGCACCTGCATGCGCTCGCCGAGGATGGACATCTGGCCGACGTTGGGCACGTTGCCCTGGACCATGCCGACGGTGACGGTGTCGTCGACGGCGGGGCGGCCGATCGCGGGGGCCAGGGAGCCCCCGGCGACGATGACGGCGCAGGCGGCCAGTCCGGCGGCCGCGCCGATCCACCCGGTGCGGGGCGGCGGGGCCGGTGGGGCGTCCGGCGCCGTTCCCCGCGCGCCGAGGAGGGCGTGGGCCGCGCGCAGCGCGCTCCACAGCAGCAGCCCGCCGGTGAGGGCGACGGCGAAGGAGACGAGTGCGGAGGAGCCCAGGGCGGCGTAGCCGACGAAGGGCGTGTCGGGCTGGGCGAAGGCGAGCTTGCCCCAGGGGAAGCCGCCCAGGGGCCAGCGGGCGCGCACGGCCTCCTGGGCCACCCACAGCGCCGCGGTCCAGAGCGGCCAGCCGGGCAGGCGCATGACGAGCGCCACGCCCATGGCCATGGGGAGGAAGTAGACGGTCTCGGCGCCGGCGATGGCCAGCCACACGTCCACGCCGAAGATGTCCTGCCAGTGCACCAGCGGCACCATGAGGGTGCCTCCGGCGAGGGCGCCGATCCAGGCGGCGCGGCGCATGCGGGTCCCGGCGACGGCGAAGGCGAGCAGGGCCGCGCTGAGGGGTCCCAGCCACCACAGGCCGAAGGGCGGCAGGGCGAGGAGCTGTGCGAGGCCGGAGCCGACCGCGGCGAGTACGCGCCACAGGAGGTCGAGGCGTCCCCAGCGGTGTCCCGGCATCAGCGCGGAGGCGAGGGAGCGTCCCGGGTTCGCCGTCCGCTCCCGCCCCTCCGGTCCCGGCGAGGGTCTGTCGGAGCCGGGGGCGTCGCCCTGCTCGATGTGCTCGGCAACCACGTGGGGTGCTCGCTTTCCGCTGGCGGGTGAAGTGCTGGCGGTCAGCATATTGGGGGGACGCGGAAAAGGCCCGAGCCACCCTTCGGACCGGCTCCGTCCCGTCGGCGGCGAGCTCGGAAGACCGTTGTCTACTGGATGTCCGGGCCTTTTCCGGGTCCAACCCCCCGCCCGGTCGTGGTACTCCGCCCCTCACCCGATCCCAACTGCACCTGGCGCGTGATGCAGCGTCCGATCGGACGAGCGGGGGCCGCACAACCGGTCCGTCCAGTGCTGGACTGGTCGTTAGGTTACCCAGACTCCCCAACCGGATGCCTCAACCCGGCTGCCGTGTCGTGACCGCCGCTTCGAGCGTCTGGAGGGGAGATAGCGATGAACCGTCGGACAGGCTAACGCACCTGGGGCCGCCACGCCAGCTGGACCGGTGTCGTTTGTGTCTGACCGCAATCGGATCGACATCAGGCCAAGCCTGGACTTTTCGATCACGATCGTGTCTGATGTGATCAGTAAATCGGCCCGTTTCGATCAACTTCGGAAACACCGGGTCGGGTGACGCGGACCTTCGGCCACGAGATCCCCGTCACCCCCACCTCGAGCCCAGCGCGGGAGCTGAAACCATGGCGGAGATCGTCCTTGAGGGCGTTGACAAGATCTACGGCGGCGACGTCAAGGCCGTCGACGACCTGAACCTGAAGATCGAGGACGGCGAGTTCATGGTGCTCGTCGGCCCGTCCGGCTGCGGCAAGTCCACCGCGCTGCGCATGATCGCCGGCCTGGAGGAGATCTCCGCCGGTACCCTGGTCATCGGCGACGAGATCGTCAACGACCGCCCGCCGAAGGACCGCGACATCGCGATGGTCTTCCAGAACTACGCGCTCTACCCCCACATGAGCGTCGAGCAGAACCTGGCCTTCGGCCTGAAGCTGCGCAAGGTCGCCAAGCCCGAGATCGCCCGCCGCGTGCAGGAGGCGGCCGAGATGCTGGGCCTGGAGCCCTACCTCAAGCGCAAGCCGGGCGCGCTCTCCGGCGGTCAGCGCCAGCGCGTGGCCATGGGCCGCGCGATCGTGCGCGAGCCGCGCGCGTTCCTCATGGACGAGCCGCTGTCCAACCTGGACGCCAAGCTGCGCGTGCAGATGCGCGCCTCCCTCAACCAGCTCCACGAGCGCCTGGGCGTCACCACGGTCTACGTCACCCACGACCAGATCGAGGCCATGACCCTCGGCGACCGGGTCGCGGTGCTGCGCGACGGCCGGCTCCAGCAGGTCGACACCCCCAAGCGCCTGTTCGACTCCCCCGTCAACCTGTTCGTGGCCGGCTTCATCGGCTCGCCCGCGATGAACTTCGTCGACGCCGAGCTGACCGCCGACGGCAGCGGGGCGACCCTCACGTTCGCCGAGCACAAGCTGCCCGTCCCCGCGGGCGTCCTGGACGCCCGTCCGAAGCTGCGCGACTACCTGGGCCGCTCGGTCATCCTGGGCATCCGCCCCTCGGACTTCAACGACGCCGAGTTCGACGGCAACGGCGACCCCCGCATCGAGGTGACCGCGGGCGTCACCGAGGAGCTGGGCACCGAGATCAACATCATCTTCGGCGTCGACGCCCCGCCGGTGCGCCACGAGGACGCCACCGCGCTGGCCCGGGACGCCGCGGGCGACGACGAGGAGAGCGCCGAGGCCGCGCTGCCCCTGGGCGGCGACCGCTCGCTCTTCACCGCCCGGGTGAGCCCCCGCAGCCAGGTGCGCCCCGGCAGCAAGGTCAGCCTGTCGGTGGACGTGAGCCAGCTGCACTTCTTCGACCAGGAGAGCGGTCTGGCCATCGGCCACCCCGCCAACGCCTGAGCGGTCCCTCCGGCTCTTCGAGCCGTGGGCGGTTCCCCGCGCGACGCGGGGAGCCGCCCCTCCCCTGTTCACCGGGCCGGCGGGCGGGGCTCAGTTCGCCAGCGCGATCGCGAGGTTGAGGGCGGCGGCGAAGAGCACCCACAGCAGGTACGGCACGAGCAGCAGCGCCGCGGCGGTGTTGTGCCGGCGGCCCAGGGCGATCGCGGCGGCCACCGCCACGGCCAGGGCGATGATGTCGGCGAGCGCCGCGGCGTACAGGCCCGCGCCGAAGAACAGCGGGGTCCACGCCGCGTTGAGCACGAGCTGGAGGGCGTAGACGGCGAAGAAGGCCGGAGCCCCCAGCAGCCCGGAGGCCCTCCACACCAGCCATCCGGCCAGCGCGATCACCACGTACAGCGCGGTCCAGACGGGGCCGAACAGCCAGGCGGGCGGCGCCCAGGCCGGCAGCTCCAGTCCCGCGTAGACCGCGCCCGACCCGCTCGCCGCCGCCCCGCCCACGGCCGCCACCGCCGCGACGGCCGCGGCGAACCCCGCCGCCGCCAGGACGGACCGACCGAGCGGCGCCCCGCGCCGCTCCACCGTCTCCTCCATGCTCTCCTCCCGGTCCCGGGCGGTGTGCCCGTCGAGTCCGCGGGACGGGGCCGTCCCGCGTCCGGGGTCCTACCCGTTCGGACCCGCTCCGCCCACAAGGGACGCGAGCCCTCACACTTCACCAAACGGTGCATAAACCTGACCAGTCGGACATATTCGTGTTCCTGTGGGTGAGGTAGCTGTTGCTTGACCGCCGACTCGGCCCACCTGAACCATGTGATGGTGCCCAACCGAGCCCCCGGAGCAGCCCTCGCCCCCGGCCCCGTCGTCGACACCCTGCACGGCCGCCGGGTCGCCGACCCCCACCGCTGGCTCGAGACCCCCGACTCCCCCGAGACCGCCCGCTGGCTCGACGAGCGCCGCCGCGAGTACGAGCGCGAGGCCGCCGCCTGGCCCCTGCGCGAGCACCTGGCCGAGCGGATCCGCTCCCTCGTGGCCACCGACCTGTGGAGCGTCCCCGCGCACCGGCCCGGCAGGGCCTTCGCCACCGTGCGCCCCGCCGGGAGCGAACACCCCCGCCTCGTCGCGCTGGAGGGGTCGGCGCCCCCGCGCACCGTCTACGACCCCGCGGCGGAGGACCCCACCGGACGCACCACCCTGGACGCCTGGGAACCCGGCCCCGGCGGCGACATGGTCGCCGTGCAGACCTCCCGCGGCGGCGTCGAGCGCGGGATCCTGCGGGTGCTCTCCACCGCCACCGGCGACCCGTGCGGACCGCAGGTGCCGGGGGTGCGCTACTCCCACGTCGCGTGGGCCCCCGAGGGCGACCCCTCGTTCTTCTACGTGCGCCGCGACGGCGAGCGGGGGGTGCGCGGCCTCTGGCTGCGCCGCGTCCGCGACGGGGCGGAGACGCTCGTCCACGCCTGCACCGCCCCCGGCACCGTGCCCGGGGTCCGCGTCCTGGGCGGCCGGTGGCTGCTGGTCACCGAGAGCCACGGCACCGGGCACCGCACCGACCTGTGGCTCGCCGACCTGTCCGGCGGCCGGACCGCGCGACCCGCGCTGAGACCCGTCCAGGTGGGCGAGGAGGGCGAGACCGAGGCCCGACTGGGCCCGGACGGCCTCCTGTACCTGCGCACCACCCTGGGAGCGCCCTGGAGGCGCATCTGCGCGGTCTCCCCGGAAGAACCCGGGGTGGAGCACTGGACCGAGGTGGTGGCGCAGGAGAGCGGCGCCACCCTGGACGCGTTCGCGGTCCTGGCGCGCTCCCCCGGCGAAGGGGCCGACGCCCCGGCGCTGTTCGTGTCGCGCACCCGCCTGGGGATCAGCGAGGCCTCCGTCCACGACGCCCGCACCGGCGCGCTCCTGCACCCCGTGGACCTGCCGGGCGAGGGCATGGTCTCCACCCCCGAGACCGCCCCCGACGGATCGGTGTACCTGGCGTACGCGGACGTGGCCGCCCAGCAGCGGATCCTGCGCCTGGCGCCCGGGGAGCGGCGGCCCGGCCCCTGGCCCCCGGGCGCCCCGGACGCCCCGCCCTCCCCCGCCGTGGAGCGCACCGTGCTGTGGTGCGGCTCCGAGGACGGCACGAGGGTCCCCGTCACGGTGTTCGACGCGGCGGGCGCGGGTCCGCCCGATCCCTCCGGCCCCGCCCCGACCATCCTGCACGCCTACGGGGGCTTCGGCCGCCCGCGCCAGTTCGGGTTCAGCGCCACGGTCCTGGCCTGGCTGCTCGCCGGGGGGCGGTACGCCGTCGCCCACGTGCGCGGGGGCGGCGACGCCGGCCGCGCGTGGCACCTGGCCGGATCCGGCCGCGCCAAACCGCGCGCCGTCGAGGACCTGGTGGCCTCCGCCGACGCCCTGGTCGCGGCGGGGCTGTGCACACGGGACCGGCTGTGCCTGTCCGGCGGATCGGCGGGCGGCCTGCTCGTCCTGGCCGCGGCGACCGCCCGTCCCGACCTGTGCGGGGCCGTGATCGCCTCGGCGCCGCTCGCGGACATGGCCCGGTTCGAGCGGATGGGCCTGGGCCGGATGTGGACGCGGGAGTTCGGCACCGCCGCCGACCCGGACGACTTCGCCGCCCTGATGTCCTACTCCCCCTACCACCGGGCCCTGGAGGCCGCCGCGCGCACGCCGCGGCCGGACTTCCCGGACGTCCTGCTCACCGGCTTCCACGGCGACACCCGCACCGACGCCGCCCACCCGCGCAAGATGTGCGCGGCGCTCCTGGCGGCCGCGCGGGACGGGGGGCGCCCACCGGTCCTGCTCCGGTACGAACGCGACGTCGGGCACGGCCCGCGCGCGGTCGGCCGGGCGGTGGGACTGGCCGCCGACGCGCACGCGTTCGCGGCCCACCGAACGGGGCTGTCCCCGCGCTGACGCGCGCGGGCGGCCCTGGACAGAGGAAACAGCACGAGAAGCACACAGAAAGCGAGGTGCGGTGCGTATGGACCCCATCGAGGTCGAGATCGAGGACCTGGCCGACGTGACGTCGCGCGACATCACCGCGGGCGGCGACAGCGACGGTACCGACTCCAGTTCCGACTTCATCTGATTTCGGGACCGGGGCGCCGCCCGGCCCGGGCGACCGGGCCGGGCGGCGCCCCCGCCCCCTTGTACGGAAAGGACGACCCGTGACCGACCCCGGCCACCTGTTCACCCGGACGCTGTGCGACATCGTGGGGCGGGAGGCCCTCACCACGCGCCTGTCGGAGGAGTTCGTCTTCGCCGACCTGGGGGCGGAGGCGGTGCGCTCGCTGCTGACCTTCGACGACCTCAACGGACTGCTGGCCGCGTGCTCGCCGGAACCGCCGAGACTGCGCCTCCACCGCGACGGGTCGCCCGTCCCGGTCGACCGCTACACCGAGACGGCGACCGCCTCGCGGACCGAGCGCCGGGTGGTGCGCCCCGAGGCGCTCTACCGGGAACTGCGCGCGGGGGCGAGCCTGGTCCTGGACGGGGTCGACAGGATGCACCCGCCCGTGGGGGCCGCGGCCGACGACCTGATGCGGCTCGTGCGCGAGCGCGCGCAGGCCAACCTGTACCTGATCTGGGGCGAGTCGCGCGGCTTCGACACCCACTGGGACGACCACGACACCGTGATCGTGCAGGTGGAGGGCACCAAGCACTGGCAGGTGCACGGCCCCGGTTCGCGCCCCTTCCCGATGAAGAACGACCTGGAGCACGACCACGAACCCCCCCGCGACGCCGACGGCGGGCTGCACCTGGTGTGGGAGGGGGTCCTGCGCCCCGGCCAGGTGATCCACGTGCCGCGCGGCTGGTGGCACACCGTGACCGGGACGGGCGACGTGAGCATGCACCTGACCTTCGGGTTCACCCGCGCGACCGGGGTGGACTGGGCGGACGCGCTGGTGCGGCGGCTGTTCGCCGAGGAGGGGTTCCGGCGGGACCTGCCCCGCTTCTCCGACCCCGACGTGCGGCGCAAGCACCAGCACGAGCTGGCGGCGCGGCTGGTGGAGCTGGCCGAGGAGTGGGGCGTGGACGACTTCCTGGCGGAGCGGGACGCCCGGTTCCCGCGCCGGACGTCGTTCTCGCTCCCGTGGCCCGTCCAGGAGGGGGCGCCGCCGGAGGACGCCCGGGTGGAGTTCGTGCCTGTCCTGCCCCCGCCGCTCGTCCGCGAGGACGGGCGGGTCGCGGTCTCGGTGAGCGGGCGGCGGTACCGGTTCCCCGCCGAGGTGGAGCCGGTCCTGGCGGTGCTGGCGCAGGAGCGCTCGCTGACGGTGGGCGCGCTGGCCGACCGCGCGGGGGTGGCCCCGGAGCGGGCCGCGGAGATCGTGGCGGTGCTGGCCAGGCACCACCTGGTGCTGGTGCGCTGACCGGTCGCGGGGGCGGGCGCCGGCCGTCCTCCCCCGCGCCGCGGCCCCCGGAGCGGGGCCCCGGCCCGTGGCGCACGGGTCGCGTGTCCCGCGGGAGCGCGGCTAGCGGGTGGGCGCGTCCCCGTCCCCGGCCTCCCGCTCGGCGCGCAGCCGTCCGACGTGGACCTCGATGCCGTCCAGGACGCGGTGGAGGGAGAAGTCGAACTCCTCCGCGGGACCGCCGAGCCGGTCCGGACGCCCCTGAGGCGGCTCCTCCTCCAGCACCGCGCTCTGCAGCATCATCGCGATCGTGGGGAACTCCTCGCGGGTGACGACCTTGCGCAGGCCCACGCTGTAGTCGCGCTCGGCCTCGGCCATCGTGCTCCCCGCCTCCCTGGCCGCGCGCGCCATGTCCGCCTCCAGGCGGAGCGTGTCGCGCAGCAGGGAGGAGAGCATCGAGAGCATCTGGAGCGCGCCCCCGACGTCGAGCCCCGAGCGGACGACCTCGCGCAGGCCCGCCTCCATCCACCGGAGGCCGTTGGGCCCGACGGGCGGCCCGCTGAGCGGGAGCTGGATCGCCCAGGGATGGCGGCGGTACACCTCCATCACCTCGTGGACCCACTCCTCGACCCCGGCCCGCCACCCCCGGTCCGGACGCGGCGCGGGCGGCGTCCCGTCCATGGCCCGGTCGCTCATGAGGACGAGCATGTCCTCCTTGCTGTCCACGTGCCGGTAGAGGGACATCGTGGTGTAGCCGAGCTCCTTGGCGACCCGCTGCATGGAGACGGCCTCCAGGCCCTCCGCGTCCGCGACGGCGACGGCGGCGTCGACGACGGCCTCCCGGCTGAGCTTGGGCCGGGGCCCGCGTCTGGGCGCGGGCCGGTCCAGGCCCCACAGGAGGTCCACCTCCCGCGTCGTCCGGCTCGTCGGCTGCTGCTCGGTCGTCATACCCCACCAGTCGTCGGCTGCGCCCCTTCGGCTTCCAGGTCGCGTTGACACCCATCCTAAAACTGTGTATCTATTACACTAATACGTGTATGAGATAAACAGTTGAGAGGGCGCACGCCATGACCCACCCGACCCCGGCCATCAGCGCCCGGGGGCTCCGCAAGCGCTACGGCTCCACCCGGGCCCTGGACGGCGTCGACCTGACGGTCCCGCCCGGGACCGTCCTCGGCCTGCTCGGGCCCAACGGCGCCGGCAAGACCACCGTCGTGCGCACCCTGGCCACGCTGCTGCGCCCCGACGCCGGGCACGCCCTCGTCGCGGGGTACGACGTGGTCGCCCAGGCCGACCTGGTCCGCACCAGGATCGGCCTGACCGGCCAGTACGCGTCGGTGGACGAACTCCTCACCGGCCGCGAGAACCTCGTCATGTTCAGCCGCCTGTACGGGTTCGGCCCCCGCGAGGCCGCGGACCGCGCCGAGGCCCTCCTGGAGCGCTTCGACCTGGTCGGGGCCGCCGACCGGCGCGCCGACGGCTACTCCGGCGGCATGCGCCGCCGCCTCGACCTGGCCGTGAGCCTCGTCCAGGGGCCCAGCGTGCTGTTCCTGGACGAGCCCACCACGGGGCTCGACCCGCGCAGCCGCCTCCAGGTCTGGGAGTCGGTCCGCGCCCTGGTGGCCTCCGGCACGACCGTGCTCCTCACGACCCAGTACATGGAGGAGGCGGACCGGCTCGCCGACTCCGTCGCCGTGATCGACCGCGGCCGGGTCATCGCCGAGGGCACGCCCGACTCCCTCAAGTCCAGGGCGGGCGGCGACCGCGTCGACGTGATCGTCCGCGACCCCGCCGACCTGGAGGCCACCGCCGAACTCCTGCGCTCCGCCGTCCCCGGGGCGGTCGGCGTCCACCGCCGTGAGCAGCGCGTCAGCGTCCCCGCCGGGGACCGCATGGCCGTGCTGACCGCGGTGGTCCGCGCTCTGGACGGCTCGGGCCTGCGGGTGGAGGACGTCGGCGTGCGCCGCCCCAGCCTGGACGAGGTCTTCCTCGCCCTCACCGGGGAGCCCGCCGCCGACCGCTCCGGCGGGGGCACCGGGGACCCGACCGCCTCCGACGACACCCTCCGGAAGGAGTACCGATGACCGCCGCCGGCCTCGGAACCACGCCCCGCCCGACCCCGCCCGGGGACGGCCCGCCCCGCCCGCCGGGTGCCCGCCGCGGGTGGCGCAAGGCGGTCTCCGACACCCTGGTCCTGACCCGCCGCAACCTCCTGCACATGGCGCGCGACCCCTTCGAGCCGGCCATCGCGATCACCATGCCGGTCATGATGGTCCTGCTCTTCGGCTACGTGTTCGGGGACGTGATGGCGCCGCCGGGGACGGACGGCTACCGGGCGTTCCTGGTCCCGGCGATGGTCGCGATGGTCATGGTCTACGGCGTCGGCGGCACCGCCTCCGGCATCGCCCGCGACACCGACCGCGACGTGATGAGCCGCTTCCGCACGCTCCCCATGTCCCCGGTGGCCGTGCTGGGCGCCCGCGTCCTGACCGACATGGCCCGCGCGGGCGCCGAGGTGGCCGTGCTGCTCCTCGTCGGGCTGGCGATGGGCTGGCGCGCCGAGGACGGCCCCGGGGGCGCCGCCGCCGCGATCGGGGTGCTCCTGCTCTTCCGGCTGGCCCTGGTGTGGCTGGGGGTGCTCATGGGCCTTCTGCTTCCCACTCCCGACGCGGTGAGCATGGTCGTCTACCCGCTGGTCTTCCCGGTCACCATGCTCTCGACGAGCTTCATCCCCTCCTCGGCGATGCCGTCCTGGCTGGCCCCGGTGTCCGAGTGGAACCCGCTCTCGGCGGTGGTCACCGCCACCCGCGACCTGTTCGGGAACCCGTCGCTGCCCTCCGACGCCTGGCCCTCGGAGAACGCCCTCCTGCTGGCGCTGGCCGTCCCGGTCCTCACCGTCGCCATGGCCGCGCCCCTGGCCGTGCGGCGCTTCCGGCGGCTCAGCCGCTGACCCGCGACTGCCGCGCCACCACGAGCCCTGCCCCGCTCCTCGCCCCCTCACGACAGAGGAGAAGACCCATGACCACCTCCACCGCGAAGCCCCCCGGAACGGGCGCCGTTCGCGAGCGGCCCGCCGCGCGCTGGTGGGAGCGCCCCTGGATCGCACCGCTGGCCCTGCTCTGCGGGACCTTCGCCGCGTTCTCCGTCCCGCCCTACGCGCGGCTGGACCCCGCGACCGCGCCCATCCCGATCTGGGAGGAACCGGGCTGGTACTACCCGATGCTGCTGACGCACATCTTCGGCGGCACCGTGCTCATGGCACTGGTGACCCTCCAGGTGTGGCCCTGGCTGCGCCTGGCGCACCCCGCCGTGCACCGGTGGAGCGGGCGCGCCTACGTCATGCTCGGCGTCCCCTTCGTCGGGGTTCCGGCCCTGCTCATCGCGCCGTACAGCCACGGCGGGACCTCGGTCGCCCTCATCAACACCGTGTGGGCCCTCTCGTGGCTGGCCTTCACCGCGATCGGCTACACGATGGCCCGCAGGCGCCGGTACGGCGTGCACCGGGAGTGGATGCTGCGCAGCTTCGCGCTGATCCTGTCCATCCCCCTCGCCAGGGTGAGCGTGCCCCTGCTGATGCTCGCTGTGCTGCCCCGCCTGGAGTCGGGCTACGGCGGTGACATGGAGGCGCTGATCCTGGACATCGCCCCGGGCGCGGCCTTCCTCAACACCGTGCTCCCCCTGCTGTTCGTGGAGTGGTGGCTCAAGTACCGCCGCCCCCGCGGACGCGGGGCACGCGCCCCGAGGACGGCGTGATCCGGTGCGGGGCCGCGGTGGCGACGGCGCTCCCGCGGCCCCGCACCGCCCGTCCCTGACACCCGAAACAGCGGACAAAAGACTAAAACTGCCCAGATTTTGAGCGAACCGGACTTTCCGACCGCGCTTCGGGGAAGGATCCGGGTCACCCCGACGTTCATTGCGACATCACCACTCGTTAGGGTAGCCTCACTTAAGAGACGCAGATGTACCCGTACCCCCGGGGTGTGAACTGCGACAACGCACCCCCGGACACGACGGCATCAGCGACGAAGGGCAGGTTCCGCGGTGACTCCAGACCCGCTCGACACGCTCCGCGACGCCTGCGCGGGGCTCAGGTTCGCGCCTCTGCCCGCCCTCGTCACCCTCGACGACCTGCACTCCCACACGGTCGGCGGCGTGCACTGGTACCGGTCCGACGCCCTGGCGTCGGAGGGCTGGCTGCCGGTCCTGTTCGACAAGCTGCAGACCGAGCACGGTCCCGGGCACCGGCTCCCGGCCGCCACCAACTTCCTCCGGGTCACCCTCCGCGAGCCCATCTTCCTGGTCTCCGCCTCCCTGTACCTGACCGGGCGCGCGCCGGTGCTGTCCCCGGACCGCCTGTACCTGCCCTGGGACACCGTCCAGGCGCGGTTCCGCACCCCCGCGTCGGTCGACACCCTGCTGGCGGTGCTGCCGGACGACCCGGCCGCGGGCCGTCCCGGGACGGTGGTCGCCCGGGACGAGGACGACCAGCTGCACCTGGCCGCCGAGGGCCTGTTCGCCACCTTCTCGCCCCTGATCGAGGCCCTGCACGCGCACTCGCGCGCGGGCAGGCGCACCCTGTGGGGGTGGGTGCTCGACACCCTGCACTTCTACATGCTCAACCCGGCCCGGTACCTGGGCCGCGACGCCGAGGATGCCTGGGGGCTGGCCACCCGGCTGGCGGACGCCGTGGTCGAGGCGGGCGCCGTGACCCGCAAGCGGCCCCGCCTGTTCCCCTTCGCCCCGGAGAACCCGCGCGGGACCTGGGCCGTACGGGGCACGTGCTGCTTCGACTACAAGGGCGACCCCGAGCACGGCTACTGCACCACCTGCCCCCTCAAGTGCGACGGCGAGCGCCAGGAGGCCCTGTCCGAGTGGCTGCGCGACCCCGCCCTGGCTCCCTGACGCACGCCTGCGCACAGCCCGGGGTCCTGTGCCCCGCCGCCGGCCTCAGGTGACCGGCGCCTCGACCGGGCCGCTGTAGAAGGGCTCGAAGACGACGCGCGCCGCGTCCACCCGGCCCTCGACCGTGACCGCCCCGGACGTGGTCTGTCCCGGGGCGAGGGTCTGCGCGCCGAGCTCGTTGGCGTCCATGCCGATGGCCTCGCTGGTGCTGTGGACCGAGCCCTCCTCGTCGACGATGCTGAAGTAGAGCGGGTTGACGTCCAGCTGTTCCTCGCCGGAGTTGGTGACCGAGACGGAGACGCTCGTGTAGACGCCCTCGGCGTAGAGCGGACTGGGCTCGAAGTCGGTCTCGCCGGCGGTGACCTCCGCGCCCCGGGTCTCGGTCAGCCCCTCGTCGCCGGGGGCCCGCTCCCCGGACCCTTCCGTTGCCCGGTCGCCGACGCCCGCCGAGATCAGCGCGATGGCCGTGCACCCGCCGCCGAGCAGGAGCAGGAGCAGCAGGACGCCGCAGCCGATCCCGATGATCTTGCCCCAGGGCGTGGGTCTGGTCTCCGGCGGTCCGTAACCGCCCTGGGGCGGATAGGTGTAGCCGGGCTGCGGCTGCCAGCCCTGGCCGTAGGCGGGTCCCTGCCCGTAGCCCGGCGGGCCGTACCCGGGCGGCTGGCCCGGGCCGTACCCGGGCCCCTGCCCGTAGCCCTGTCCGGGGTCGTGGTGGGCCGCGTATCCGGGGTCCGACGCGAACCCGGGCCCCTGGCCGGACGGGTAGCCGCCCGCCTCGCCGTAACCGGGTCCCTGGCCTGAGCTCCGGTCCCCGGGGAGCGGGCCTCCCTCCGGGGCCCCTCCCGCGCCGGCCTCCGAGGTGTCCGTCTCCCCGTAGCCGGGCGGGTACCCCTCGTGCTCGTAGCCCGCCTGCGCGGGCCCGTTGGGTCCCTCGGAGAGTTCACCCGTGTCCGGCGCGGACGATCCGCCGGCGGGGGTCTCCCCCGGTGCGCCGTCCTCCTGCGGGTGGTCGCCGTAGGGCTGCTCCCGGTAGGGGTGCGCCCCGAAGGGCCGGTCCCTGCCGGAGTGCCCGCCCTGGGGCGGGTCCTGGGAGGTGTACCCCTGCCCCTCCCCGCCCGGAGGGGGCTGCCGCATGTGCGGATCGTGGTGGGGGAACTCGTGCGGCGGTTCGCCGGGGGGCTGCCGGCCGCCCTCGACCGGGTCCCCGGGGTCCCCGGGCCTCCACTCCTCCGGCGGGTGGTGGTTCACCGGGTCGGGACGCGGTTCCGACGCTTCCCCCGCCCCGTCCTCGGGCTCTCGACCGGTCATTGAGAACACCCCCTGTCAGCGGAATCCGCCCACCGAGGCCGGTAGACGCCCCAAAACTGCACGGTAACCGCGGTCCGGGGGCTCGTAGGACAGCTGCGGGGGCGTTTCCGGTAAAGGTCCGGATGTTTTTACGGGGCCCGGTTCACGGCGTCCGCGGGGTGCTCCGGGAACGGGCCGCCAGGGCGCGCACCGCGAGCACGAACACGGGCAGGGTGAACAGCGCCGCGAACAGGTTGAGTCCGCCGAACCCCGCCTGGGCCAGCACGACACCGGACAGCGCTCCCGCCGCGGCGCCGCCCAGGTTCATGGTGAGGTCGCTGACCCCCTGCACCCGCGGGCGCACGTCCGCCGACAGCGACTCGGCCAGCAGGGCCGTCCCCGCCACCAGGCCGAAGGACCAGCCCAGCCCCAGGAGCACCAGCCCCGTCGTCACGAGCACCTCGTCGTGCCCGGCCGTCCCGGACACCGCGGTCGCGACCAGCAGGATCACCTGGCCGGTGAGGAGCACCGGGACCCGGCCGAACCGGTCGGTGAGCCAGCCCACCACCGGCGACAGGCCGTACATGCCGGCGATGTGCAGGGAGATGGTCAGGCCGATGACGGTCAGCGCGGCGCCGTGGTGCGACATGTGCACGGGCGTCATCGTCATGACCGCGACCATCACCGTGTGGCTGGCGACAATGCCCACGATCGCGAGGAGGGCTCCCGGGCTGCGCCCGACGACGCGCAGGGCTCCGGGCACGGACAGCCGTACACCGGCGGGGGCTCCGCTGCGGGCCAGCTCGGCGGTGGCCGTGCGCAGGGGGTCGGGGCGCAGCAGGGCGAAGATCAGGACCGCTCCCAGGACGAACCCGGTGGTGGTGAAGACCACGGGGCCGAGCAGCTCGGGGAGCCCGAGGAGGGCGGCGAGCCTCCCGCTGGGGCCGATGAGGTTGGGACCCGCCACCGAGCCGACGGTGGTCGCCCACACCACGACGGACAGGTCGCGGCCGCGCGTGGCCTCGGACGCCAGGTCCGCGGCCGCGTGCCTGGACTGGAGGTTGGTCGCGGTCCCCGCTCCGACGAGCACCATCCCGAGGAGGAAGAGGGCGAACGCCTCCAGGACCGTGGCGGCGATGACGATGGTCCCGCCGACGGCGCCGAGCATCCAGCCCAGCGCCAGGCCGGGACGGCGGCCCCGGCGGGCGGCCAGCGACGCCAGCGGCAGGGCGAACACGGCGGCGCCCAGGGTGATCATGGTGGTGGCCATACCGGACCAGGCGTCCGAGCCGGACAGGTCGAGCGCGATGAGCGCGCCCACGGCGAGCATGGCGCCCATGCCGATGCCGCCGACCACCTGGGCGAGCATGAGGACGAGGACGGTGCGGCGCTGGATGCGGGCGCGAGCCTCCTCGGGGAGGGCCTCCCCGACATGAGCGTTTTCTGTCGACACGAGGCCTGCTCTCCGATTCGTCCTATCTACGGAGGAATCGTAACCGGCCGCTCAGGGGGACGGGCGCGTCGGGTCCCCGCCCCACGGGGGCGGTTCCCGCCCCCGTGAACTGCGGCAGCGGCCCCGCTCCCCCGGGCAGCGGACGCGCCTCCGCCCCCGGGCAGGACAGGGGCCGGGCCCGACGGCTCCTCACGGCGCGGCCACCCCGGCGAGGGCGTCGGCCACCCGGTGCCACGCAGGAAGTCCGTGGGCGGGATCGCGCAGCAGCGTGACGTGGGGGATCTCGTCCAGGAGCCGGAGACTGCGGCCCAGGGCGGGATGGCCCGCGAGCCCGTCCCCCGTCTTGGGGACCAGGAGCGTGGGGACGCCGCGCCCGATCATCTCGCAGACGAGCGCGACGGCGAACGTGTCGGTGAGGCCGAGGGCGGTCCTGTTCGTGCTGTTGAACGACCAGGGGCAGGCGAGGACCGCGTCCGGAGGGGGCAGGCTCGTGCCCGTTCCGGGACGGCGGAAGTCCACGCCGACCGGTTCGCCGGTCAGCGCCTCCAGGGCGTCGAGGTCGTGGAAGCGGGCGCCCGTCGGCGTGCA
Organism: Nocardiopsis sp. CA-288880; assembly: GCF_050955985.1. NCBI lineage: Bacteria > Bacillati > Actinomycetota > Actinomycetes > Streptosporangiales > Nocardiopsidaceae > Nocardiopsis > Nocardiopsis sp. CA-288880. Next base: position 4,945,696 of record NZ_CP192105.1, read on the forward strand.
CAGGACGGTGACCCGCCACCCCCTCCCCTGGAGCAGGCGGACCAGGTCGGGGGCCGTCTCCTCCGGTCTGGCGGGGGCGGCGGAGAGGGCGAGGTAGAGGGTTCCCATACGTCTGGTCTGTCCGCTGGGGCGGGGCGTATGCGTGCCACGGGGCCCTGGTTCCTCCGGGCGCCCCTGAGGCGGACGGCGGCGGTACGCGCAGGGCCCGCGCCGGGCGGCGCGGCCCCGCCGCCCGCGGCGCCTCCTGCGCGACGCGCGAACGCCCTACCGTGGCCCCCGTCCGGGCGCGTGAGCGAAACGAGTGCGTTCGGGCCGAAAGAGCAGGCACCCTCCTAGGGCGTGTTCCGCGGACACTCGCCCTGCTGCGCGTCGCCCCGGCACGCCCCTCGCGGCGTTCTCCTCTGTCGACAGGACCCCACCCTGACTCCTTCTTCGGCCTTGCGATGAACGCACCGGATACGCCGCTCGCGACGGACAGCATCCACGGAACACGCCCTAGGCGCGGCCGTAGCGCCAGCGCAGGAAGTCGTGCTCGCGCTCGACGTAGCGCATCTCGGCGTAGAGGTTGTGCGGGTCGCGCGCACTGATGACGACGCCGCTCTCGGGGACCACCGGCCAGCACGCGTAGGCCCAGAAGCAGCGGGTGTAGGCCCCCCAGACGACGACCCACGCCCCCTGCTTCTGCCATTCGATGTGCTCGGCGATCCGGCGCTGTTCCTCGTCTCCTGTGTCGTCCATGCCGACTGTGGGCATACCCGCCGCCGGGAGGACCGATCAGGCCGGAATCGGCCAGTTTGCAAGGGTTGTAGGTGCGCTCCGAAAGCCGCTGCACGGACAGGACGCCCGTGCCGACGCCGTGGGCGCCGGCACGGGCGTCCGCCTCGTGCGTGTCCGGGCCGGTCAGCGCCCGGCGACGAGTGTCGCGTCGCCGGGGACCGGCTCCGCCGGGTCGTTGCCCAGCTTGACGATCCTGTTGTCGCGGTCCACGTGCACGATGTGCTGGACGTGCTCGGCGCGCTCGGCCTCGTCCACCTGGGCGTAGCCGATGATGATGACGAGGTCGCCGGGGCTGACCAGACGGGCGGCGGCCCCGTTGATGCCGATGACCCCGCTGCCGCGCTCCCCGACGAGGGCGTAGGTGACCAGGCGGGCTCCGTTGTCGATGTCGACGATGTGGACCTGCTCCCCGTCGACGATGTCGGCGGCGTCCATCAGGTCGGCGTCGATCGTGACGGAGCCGACGTAGTGCAGGTCGGCCTGGGTGACCGTGGCGCGGTGGATCTTGCCGTTGATGAGGGTGCGCAGCACTGTTCGAGCCTCGTTTCAGGTGTCTTGCGAACTACAGGCCCCTGTGTCGGGGGTCCCGTGCGTCTCCCATAATGGACCCGGCCGGGAGCGGCTGCGACCACCGGGGTCCCGCAATGCGACGAACGCCCCCGCGGCCGCGGGTGTTCCCCGCTGCGGCCGACCCCACAGGACCGGCCGCAGCGCGGAACGCGCCTACGCTCCTAGTTGAACGAGGAGTAGGCGACCACTCCGCGGCGCACCAGGTCGGCGGCCTTGCGCGAGGTGGAGCGCACCTCCGCGTCACCGGTCGCCCCGGCGATCTGGCTGAGCATGTCCACCAGCATCTTGGCGGTGCGCACGAAGTCGCCCGCGGGCATGTCCGCCTGGCGCAGGATGTCGTCCAGCCGGTCGCCGCGCGCCCACCGGTGCGCCGTCCACACGAACCCCAGGTCCGGCTGGCGCAGGAACGACACCCGGTGCCGGGCCTCGACCTCGTTGAGCTCGCCCCACAGCCGCACCATCTCGGCGAGGGTCGTCTCGACCGGGCCGGAGGGGATGCGGGGGTAGGCGTCGTCGTTGCGTCGCGCCTCGTAGACCAGGGACGCCACGCACGCGGCCAGCTCCACCGGGTTGAGGCCCTTCCAGACCCCCCGGCGCAGGCACTCGGCGACGAGCAGGTCCAGCTCCGAGTAGATCTTGGCCAGACGCGAACCGTCGTCGGACACACTGTCCCCGGACAGGTACTCCAGGTCCTCCAGGACGCCGCACACCCGGTCGAAGGTGCGGGAGATGACGTGCGAGCGCCCCTCGACCCGGCGGCGCAGCGAGTCGGTCTCACGGGTCAGCCGGAAGTACCGCTCCGCCCAGCGGGCGTGGTCCTCGCGGTCCGCGCACCCGTGGCAGGGGTGCTCGCGCAGCGCGGTGCGCAGCCGCAGCACCTCGGCGTCCTCGCCCGCGTCGCGTCCGCCCCGCTCGTAGACCGGGTCGGTGCCGCGCTCCTTGAGCTTGTTGCGCAGCGTGGAGGCCAGGTCCTGGCGGGACCTGGGCGACTTGGCGGAGAAGGACTTGGGGATGCGCATCCGCCCGGACGGATGCACGGGAACGGTGAAGTCGCTGGCGTTGATCCGCTTGACCTGCTTGTCCGCCGTGAGCACCAGCGGTGCGGGCAGGTCGTGGCGCAGCCCGGGGTCGAGCACCACGGCGTGTCCGGAGAAGCGGCCCGACGGGATGCGGATGATGTCGCCCGGCCGCAGCTTCTCCAGGCTCTCCAGGGCCTCGTCGCGCCGCTGGGCCGAACGGGTCTTGGAGAGCATGGACTCGCGGTCGCTCAGGGCGCGGCGCAGCGAGGCGTACTCCATGAAGTCGCCCAGGTGGCATTCGGCGGCCTTGGCGTAGCCGTCCAGCGCCTCCTCGTGCTTGCGCAGCTGCTTGACCAGGCCGACCACGGCGCGGTCGGCCTGGAACTGGGCGAAGGACTCCTCCAGCATGGTGCGGCTGCGCCGGCGGCCGACCTGGCCGACCAGGTTGACCGCCATGTTGTAGGACGGCTGGAAGCTGGAGTTGAGCGGGTAGGTGCGGGTGCCCGCGAGGCTGGCGACGGCCTCGGGGTCGGTCCCTGCCTGCCACACGACGACGGCGTGGCCCTCCACGTCGATGCCGCGGCGTCCGGCACGGCCGGTGAGCTGCGTGTACTCGCCCGGGGTGAGCCGGACGTGGGCCTCGCCGTTCCACTTGTCGAGCTTCTCGATGACCACGGTCCGCGCGGGCATGTTGATGCCCAGGGCGAGGGTCTCCGTGGCGAACACGGCGCGGATGAGCCCCCGGGAGAACAGGTGCTCGACGATCTCCTTGAACGTGGGGAGCATCCCCGCGTGGTGGGAGGAGATGCCCGCCTCCAGGGCGCGGAGCCACTGGTCGAAGCCGAGCACGGCCAGGTCGGCCGGGGGGATGTCGGCGCACCGGGTCTCCGCGTACTCGCGGATCTCGGCGGCCTCCTCCGGGCTGGTGAGCACCAGGCCGGAGGCCACGCACTGGCGGACGGCGTCGTCGCAGCCCGCGCGGCTGAAGATGAAGGTGATGGCGGGCAGCAGCCCGTCGTCGTCGAGTTCCTCGATGATGGCCGTCCGGGAGGGCGGCGCGAAACGCGAGCGCGGGCGGATGCTGCCCCGCGCCCTGGACTGCGGGTGGCGCCGCCGGTCGGCCAGCTGGGTGATCCGGGAGTCCTCCTCGGCGAACCGGATCAGGGACGGGTTGATCCGCAGCCTCTGGCCGCCGACCTCGATCTCCCGGTGCTGCTGCGGGCGGCGCCTCTCCCTCTTGCGCTTGCCCTTGCCGCGGTGGCCGCCGGAGTCGGGCTCCTCCTCCTGGCCGGTGTCCTCCTCCATGTCCACGAACAGGTCGTGGACGCGGTTGCCGACCATGACGTGCTGCCACAGCGGCACCGGGCGCTTCTCGTCGACGATGACGGTGGTGTCGCCGCGCACCTGCTGCAGCCACTCGCCGAACTCCTCGGCGTTGCTGACGGTCGCGGAGAGGGCCACCATGCGCACCGACTCGGGCAGGTGGATGATGACCTCCTCCCACACAGCGCCACGGAAGCGGTCGGCGAGGTAGTGGACCTCGTCCATCACCACGTAGGCGAGCCCGCCGAGGGTGGAGGAGCCCTCGTAGAGCATGTTGCGCAGCACCTCGGTGGTCATGACGACCACGGGGGCCTCGCCGTTGACGCTGTTGTCACCGGTCAGCAGTCCGACCCGGTCGGCGCCGTAGCGCTTGACCAGGTCGTTGTACTTCTGGTTGGACAGGGCCTTGATGGGCGTGGTGTAGAAGCACTTGGTGCCCTCGGACAGGGCCAGGTGCACGGCGAACTCGCCGACCACGGTCTTGCCGGAGCCGGTCGGGGCGGCCACCAGCACCCCGTGGCCGTTCTCCAGGACCCGGCAGGCCCTGACCTGGAACGGGTCGAACTCGAACCCGTAGAGGCCCTGGAAGGCCTCGATGGCGGGGCTGGAGGCGGCCTGGCGCCGGCGGAAAGCGGCGTACCGCTCGGAGTGACTACTCATATGGCCTCCAGCCTATGAGGTCAGCTCCAACATCTCGACCGATTTGGGGACGACCTCGCAGACCAGTGGCGGCTCCCCGACCCGCTCGCCGTCGGCGTAGGCGGCGCCGGCCGCGGCGCGGATGGTGACGGAGCGGCCGCGTTCGACCACCACCTCGTCGCATCCGGTGTGGCTGCCGTTGAAGACGCGGGGGAACAGGCGCAGGAACCGGCCCACCGGGGCCTCGCGGACGAAGACCACGTCGAGGAGGCCGTCGTCGGGTTCGGCGTCGGGGCACACGAGCATGCCTCCGCCGTAGGCGCTGGTGTTGCCGACCGCGACGAGCATGCCGGGTTCGGCGATGCGTCTGCCGTCCACCTCGATCTCGAAGTCGACGGGCGCGAAGGAGCGCAGTTCCGCGAGCAGGCCCATCACGTAGCCGGCGCGGCCGAGCCTGAACCGGGAGTCGTTGACCCGCTCGTTGACCCGGGCGTCGAAGCCGCAGGCCAGGACGCTGAGGTAGTAGCGCTGGGTGCCGTCGGCCAGGGTCATGCGCACGGTGTCGGCGGGGCGGGTGCGGCCCCGCAGGATCGCGGCGGCCACGTCCCGGGCCGGGCCGCTGGGGCGGCCGAAGGCGCGGGCGATGTCGTTGCCGGTCCCGGTGGGCACCACGGCCAGGGGGACCCCGGTCCCCACGACACCCTGGAGGGCCTGGTGGACGAGGCCGTCACCGCCGACGGCGACGAGGGCGTCCGGGTTGTCGGAGGCGGCCAGGCGCGCCATCCTCCGGCTGTCGGAGGCCGAGCGCCCGGTGTACACGTGCACTCTGGCCCCGGCGTCGCGGAGCGCCTGTTTGAGCCGGACCGCGGTGACGGCGGCGCGGCGCCTGCCGGAGACGGGGTTGACGAGAAGAGCGATGTGAGGGGGCATACCAGTCCTTGCTACCCCGTAAGGGACAGGGAGGGAGTTCGGAGCTGTGGAGGTCGCCCGCGCACCCCTCGCGCCCGGGTGCGCGCGGGGGTGCGTCAGGAGGCCTCGGAGGCCCCGGCCCGCTGTTCCCGCTGTTCGGCTTCCTCACGCTGGCGGCGATGGTACTCCTCCATCGCCTTGGGGGTGTTCAGCGGGGAGGGCACCCACGCGACCTCGACGTCGACCTCGCCGTTCTGGATCCGGCGCTCCTCCTCGGTGAGGTACTCCTCGGGGATGTCGAACTCGCCGTCGCGGGCGCCCAGGACGAAGGCCTCCCACTCGGCGGGGGTGAAGTACAGCGTGCCCTTCTCGGGGGACTTGCCGTCGCGTACGGCGCGGAAGCCGTCGTCGAAGGTCGCGACCTCCACGACCGCCTCGGACTCCTCCTTGGACAGGGAGGAGCGCATCCAGACGGCGTCGGTGGTGTCGTGCCACTTCTCGTTGCCCATGGCCTCGGGAGGGAGCTCCCGTCGGGCTTCTCTCTGCTCACTCATCGGTCTTCCCCTTCTCCGCGGCCTGGGTCGGCCCGGGGGTGCGCCGGAGCCGACGGTGGGACGAGCCCGCCCCACCGCCCGACCCTAGCGTGTGCCGGGGCCCCTCATGAGCGTTTTCCGGACTCTTCTCCCACGTCGGGCTCGTCCAGGGCGGACGGGGTGTCGTCGAGTTCGGAGATCTCGTCGTCGTCCAGGCCGGCGTAGGGGTCGTCGCGCTTCTTGCGGCGGTCGTTGAGGAAGGCGAACAGCTCGGCGATCTCGAAGAGGACGACGAGCGGGACCGCCAGCGCGAGCATGGAGATCGGCTCGGCCGGGGTGATGACCGCCGCGATCACGAACGAGGAGAAGATGATGACGCGGCGCCACTTGGCGATGGCGGCGTGCGGGAGGACCCCGGAGATGTTGAGCAGGACCACCAGCAGGGGCAGCACGAAGCCGATGCCGAACATGCCCATCATGATGAGCATGTAGTTCAGGTACTCGCCGATGGTCAGGAAGGGGTCGGCGTCCTCGGGCAGGAAGCCGAACAGCATGGTCAGCGCCATGGAGGTGATGGCGTAGGCCAGGGCCGCGCCCCCGGCGAACAGCACGGCGGCCAGCGGCGCGAAGAGGTAGGCGTACTTCTTCTCGCGCCCGTGCAGCGCGGGGGCGACGAACGCCCACAGCTGGTAGAGCCAGAACGGCGCGGAGACGAGTGCCCCGACGAACAGCCAGACCTTGAAGGCCACGAAGAAGGCGTCGAAGGGGCCGGTGACGATGAGGGAGCAGTCGTCGGGTCCGTTGACCTGGGACACCGGCAGGGAGCAGTAGGGCTCGACCAGGAACGCCCACACGTAGTCGTAGACGAGGTATCCCACCACCGCGCCCAGGGCCAGCGCGATGGCCGCCTTGGTCAGTCGGCTGCGCAGCTCGCGTAGGTGCTCCATGAGCGGCATCCGGGCCTCCGGATTGGCCGCCCGGCCTCGTGCGCTCATCGTGTGGTCACTCTCTTCTCCTCCGGGTCCGCGCGGTCGGCGCGGATCCCCATGCCAGCCGTGCGGCGCGGCGCTCCTGCTCGGCGCCGCGCCCGTGTCGCACCCGTGTCCGGCACCGGGGGGTGCCCGTCACGGGAGCCGCCCGCCTCTCGGCGTCGGGCGTCCGGCGGCGCCGCCCTCGGGCGGGCCGCTGAGGCGGAACCGCGGCGTCACACGGTGCGGGGGGCACCGGGGAGCGCGGCTCCACGCGGATGTGGCGCCTGGATCAGTTGCCGTAGGTGCGGTGGGTGGTCTCACCGGACTCGTCGACGATGCGCTGGCCGGGGGGCAGCTGGGGGTAGTTCTGCTGCTGCGGCTGCGACGGCTGCTGGGGGTACTGCTGGCCGGCCGCGGGGTTCTGCTGCTGGGAGGCCTGCTGGGTCTGGGCCCCCTCGGCCTCGGCCTTCTCGTCCTCGTCGATCAGGCCCTTGCTCTCGGCCTTGAGGATGCGGGCGCTGCGCCCCAGGGATCTGGCCAGGTCCGGCAGCTTCTTGGCTCCGAACAGCAGCAGGGCCAGGATCGCCAGGATGGCGAGGGTAGGTCCGTTGAACGGTCCCATGGTTCTACCTCTCTGTGGGGCGCGAACAAGCGCCTTCGATGGTACGCGTATGCGGATACGGGTCCGTCATGTCCCCGCACCGCTTCGACCGACGCGCTCACGCAGGTCATCACTGCTCGCCCGGTACTCGCCCGACGCCCGTGCCACCTGCTCGGACAGCACGCCCGCGGCGCGGCGCACCCGCAGGGCGAGGGCCGCGACGACGGCGAGTCCGGCTGTGAACACACCGAACAGGACGGCGAGGACGATCACGCGTTCACCTTATCCCTTGCGGAGTGACCGCCACCCCTGCCCCCGGTGAACAGCTGGGCCTCACTCGGGCGACGGAGTGGTCTCGACCAATTTCCCACAGGTTCGTTCTGTGCGGTAGTACTCCAACGCCCGCAGTGCTTCGGCGCGCGCCTCCTCGGCGAGCGCTCCGGGCGCCACCACGCGCCCCTCCGGCCCCAGCATCAGCGCGAGGCGCACCACCCAGGCGGGGGCGGGCGTGCGCAGTGTGGCGCGGACCCCTCCCCCGGGGAGCTCGGCCACCGACTCGCACACGTAGTCCTCGGTCACCCAGCCCGCCGTGGGCTCCAGGTCGAGGGTGACCTGGGCGTCGCGGTCCGAGCGCTGGAGCACCCCCGCGGACAGGTCGCGGCGGCCCACCCCCTCGGGGACCTCGGCCGCGTAGGGCAGGACCGTGAGCTCCAGCACCCTGTCCAGGCGGAACAGGCGCACGTCCTCGCGCAGGTGGCAGTACCCCTCCAGGAAGGGGTAGCCGTCCTGGACGACCAGGCCCATGGGGTCCACGTCGCGTTCGGTGACCTGGTCCAGGTAGCCCGACAGGTAGCGCAGGTGCAGGCGCTGCCCGGCCTCCAGGGCGTCGGCGCAGCGCCGCTGGGTCCGGGCGACCTGCTCGTCCCCCTCCACCCGTACCTGGACCGAGTCGGCCAGGGAGCCCAGGGCGGCCCCGGCCGCGGTGCGCAGCTTCTCCCCGACCCGCTTGAGCGCACCGCCCTCCAGTCCCTCGGTCTCGGGGAGCGCCTCCAGCAGGGACAGGCCCACGACCAGGCTGGCCGCCTCGTCGGCGGTGAGCCGGAGCGGCTGGGCGAGGGTGTCGGCGTTGGCGATGATGATCTCGCCGGTCTCCTTGGCCGCGTCGAGGTCGACGTCGATGAGGTCCCCGGGCGTGTAGCCGGGCAGTCCGCACATCCAGAGCAGGCTCAGGTCGGCGACGACCTGCTTCTCGCTGAGCCCGAAGTGCTGGGCGACCTCCGGGACGCGCACGTCGCGGCCCAGGGCGTAGGGCACCAGCATGAGCAGCCGGCGCAGCTGGTCGGCCGAGCGGGGCCCGCGCGCGGGGGCGTCGGTCCCCCCGGCGCCGCCCGTGCCGACGGGCTCGGACGCGGCGGCTCCGGCCGACCCGGCCGTGGCCGCCAGGTGGGCCGCCATCGCCTCGCGGGCCCCGGCGGGCTCGACGATCTCGGCGCGCGAGCCGAACGAGGCGACGCGCCGCACGAGGGCGGGGGTGTCCGAGTAGGGGTAGCTGAGGGTGTCCCAGCCGTTGCCCGAGCCGTCCCTCTCCCCGGGGACCACGCGCAGGGCGCGGCGGCGCAGGGCGTGCGCGGAGTCGGCGCGCACCCGCAGCAGGGCGGTGCGCTCGGGCTCGGCGGTCTGGCCCGCGACCACCGAGCGCAGGTCGACGCCCTCGGGGATGACCACGTCGGGGCCTCCCCGCAGGACGGTCACCTCTCCCCGGATGCGGCCCAGGCGGAACACCCGGCGCGCGTCGCGCAGCCGGTCGTGGCCGACCACGTACCAGTGGCCGCGCAGGTTGACGATGCCCCAGGGCTCGACCTCGCGGGTCTCGGACTCGGCCTGGCCCGGCTTGCGGTAGTCGAAGGAGATGGGGCGCCGGTCCCGCACCGCCTGCCAGACGGGGCCGAAGGAGGGCTCGTCGGTGCGCATCGCGGGGGTGAGCCCGGGTGCGGCCTCGCTGTCCACGGGCACCCCCGCGGAGCGGAGCTTGAACAGGGCGTTGGCCGCCGCCTCGCCCAGGGAGGCGTGCCTCCAGGCACGGGCGGCCAGGCCCAGGACGAGGGCCTCGTCGGGGAGGAGCTCGATCTCCGGCAGCTCGTAGTCGGAGCGGGAGATGCGGTAGCCCTCCTCGCCGCTGACCGCGTCCCCGGTCCCGACCTGGATGGGGATGCCGCTGTCGCGCAGTTCGCGCTTGTCCCGCTCGAACATGCGCTTGAACGCCGACTCGGTGTCCGCCTCGGCGTAGCCGTGCACCGTCTGCCTGATCTCCTGGGCGGTCAGGTGGCGGCGTGTGGACAACAGACAGATGACCAGGTTCAGCTGTCGTTCCGTCTTCCTGCGAGACATCGTCCGCACCCTTCTCGCCCGCGCATGGTGGATGGACCGGTCGGGGTGCGCTCTGGCGCGTCGTCCCTACTCCGGTTCAGCAACGACGGTACCGTGCCTGGCATGATCCGGTGGCGCCGTGGTGAAGTCCTTCAGCTCCTCCCGTCCTGGCCGGGGGTCGCCCTGGCCCTGGTGGCGGTGGACCCCGCCGACGAGGGGGGCGGGGGCGCGGAGGGGACCGGGACGGACCCCGTGGCGACGTGCCGGGCGCTGGCCTACACCGACCTCGTCGGGGAGCCTGAGGTCGGGGACTCCGTGCTGCTCAACACCGGGGCCCTGGACCTGGGTCTGGGGACGGGCGGGTACGCGCTGGTCGTGGCGGTCCCGGACCGCCTCCCCGCCGACCGGGAGGGGCCCGGACACCTGGTGAAGGCCCGCTACACGCCGCTCCAGGCGACCGTGCTGGGCGCGGACGAGCAGGGGTCGCCCCACCACGGGGTGCTGCGGTCCGCCGACGGAGTGGACGGCATGCCCGTGGTGGTGGCCGACCTGCACTCGGCGCTGCCCGCGGTGGTCGCCGGGGTGCGCGCGGAGCGGCCGGGGACCCGGATCGTCAACGTGATGCTGGACGGCGGGGCCCTGCCCGCCGCGTTCTCGCAGCTGGTGGGGGCGCTGCGGGAGGAGGGCCTGGTCGAGGGGTGCGTGACCACCGGGCAGGCCTTCGGGGGCGACCTGGAGGCGGTCACCGTGCACTCCGGGCTGCTGGCGGCCCGGCACGTGATGGGCGCGGAGGTGGCGGTGGTGTGCCAGGGGCCGGGGAACCTGGGCACCGGCACCCCGTGGGGGTTCTCGGGGGTCTCCTGCGGCGAGGCGGTCAACGCGGCGGCCGTGCTGGGCGGGCGCCCGGTGGCCGCGCTCCGGGTGAGCGAGGCCGACGGGCGCGAGCGGCACCGGGGGGTGTCGCACCACAGCATGACCGCGTACGGGCGCGTGGCGCTGGCCCGGGCGGACGTGGTGGTGCCGGTGCTGCCGGGGGTGTTCGGCGAGCGCGTGCGCGCCCAGGCCCGGCCGCTGGGTGAGCGGCACACCCTGGTCGAGGTCGGCGTCGGCGGTCTGGAGGAGGCCCTGGCGTCCCTGCCGGTGAAGGTGTCGACGATGGGCCGCGGGCTCGACGAGGACCGCGCGGCGTTCCTGAGCTCCGCCGCGGCGGGCCGCCACGCGGCGGCGCTGCTGTAGGGGCCGCCCGGCGGCCGTCCACAGCCCCTTCCCCCGCGCCCTCCGGTGGGGTTTCCTGGATACGGGGGTCCCACGGCTCCGCCGGCCCCGTGCTGCCCCGGGGCCGCCCGCGCGCACCCCTCGCGTCCGCCGGACCCGCCCGCACCGGCCCGGGGCGCGGGACGCCCCGTGTGCGCCCCGGCGCCCGCCGGCCCCGGCCCCGGCCGTGCGCGCCGGCCCTGCCGCTCCCCGGCGTCCGGGCGCCCCGGCCCGCCGTGCCCCCGTCCGGCGCCCCCGTCCGGCGGCAGGACCCACTGCCCCGGGCCCCGGAGGCCCGGTTCTCAGGCGCTCTGGAGCGCGTCCGGGCTCGGCGCCTGCCCGGGCACCGGCACCCTGCGGGTGGAGGCGAGCATGTGCTCGGAGGGCGCGTCGAAATAGGCCCCCGGGCGGAACATGGACAGCGAGGTCGGCTCGGCCCGCACCCCCTCGTCGACCCGCAGCGACTCGGGCACGAACACCATCCCGTCCCCGCAGGTGACCCCCCACCTGCGCCCCTCCCCGACCGAGACCACCTGTCCGGGGTCCCCGCCCCGGGCCTCGCCGTGCAGCGCCCCCGCGCACAGGGTGATCCGCGCGCCGCCGAACATCGCGAACGCCCCCGGGTAGGGGGAGGCGAGCGCGCGCACCATCCGGTCCACGTCGCTCCCGGCGGCGGTGAGGTCGAGGTGGCCGTCGCTGGGCCGCCTGGTGGGCCACACCGACGCGTGGCCGCTCTGCGGCCGCCGCGGGGCCGAACCCTCCAGGAGGTCGTCCAGGTGCCGGACCAGCAGCTCCGACTGGAGGTGGCCGACCCGTTCGTAGAGGCCGGTGGCGGTGGCGTCGGCCGGGACGTCGAACCAGCTCTGGTCGACGATGTCGCCGGTACCGGGCTCGCGTTCGAGGTGGAAGAGGGTGACCGCACTGGAGCGCATGGCGCGCAGGATGGTCCAGGGGATGGGCGCGTACCCCCGCCCGACGGGGAGGGGCGAGGGGTGGAGCCCGACCGCCCCCAGCGCCAGCGGATCCAGCACGTCCTCCTGGACCAGCTGCGACCACCCGGCGACGACCATCAGGTCGACGCCGTGCGCGGCGAGGGCGTCCCGGACCTCGTCGGAGTTGATGTCCGCGACGCGCAGGTGCGGCAGGTCGTGGCGGCGAACGACGGACTCGTAGTCGAGGTACCCGCAGCGGTGGGCCAGCTCCCCGGAGTAGGACACCACCAGGGCGGGCGGGCGCCCCTGGGCGCAGAGCTCCTCCAGGGCCGCAACCCCGAGGCGTAGTCCTGACACGTAGCAGTAGCGCCTTCGGTCCGACATCACTCCCCCTCGCCTGTCCACGGATCCTCCGACTCTACGCACGGGGCCCCGCCCGGCCCGGGACCGCGCCCACCGGGCGTGTCAGGCCCCGGCGCCTCGCAGGAGCCCGCCCGCCGCGGGGCCCGGACACGCGGGCGCGAACGGCCCCGGACACGCGACCGCCCCCGCGGGAGGCCCGCGGGGGCGGTCGTACGCGTACGCGCGGAGGCGGCTACTCCCCGCCCTCGGCGGGGTCGGCCTCCTCCTCGGCGCCCTCCTCGGGGGCGGCCCCGCCCTCCTCCTCGGCGGGCGGCGGGTTCTGGTAGGACCCGAGCACGTCGACGACGAAGACGAGGGGGCCGGCGGGAGCGCCCATGGTCTCCTCCTCCGTCGCGCCGTAGGCCATGTCGGCGGGTACGGACAGGAGCAGGCGGCTGCCGACCGGCTGGCCGACGATGCCCTCGTCCCAGCCCTCGATGACGGCTCCCGCGCCGATGGTCGTGTCGAACGGGTCGCCGCCGCGGCTCCACGTGGAGTCGAAGGACGGGTGCTCGCCGTTCTCGTCGGCCTCCCAGCGCACGCCGGTGTACTGGACGATGACCTGCTCGCCCTCCTCCACCTCGTCGCCGGTGCCCTCGATGAGCGGGACGACCTCCAGGTCCTCGGGGGCCTCCGCGCCCTCCGGGAACTCGATGGTCGGCTCGCTGTGGCCCTCCTGGGTCACCACGGGCAGGCCGTCGCCGCCGTCGGTGCTCTGTTCCCCGGGCACGACCGAGCCCTTGTTGAAGCTGTTGACCAGGTCGATGACCAGGACGCTGGCGCCGGCCGGGGCGGCCTGTCCGGCCGCCTCCGCCTGGGCCTGCTCGTCCTCGGTGAGAGGGGGCATGACGTAGACGGCGCGGCTGCCGACGGGCTGGTTGACCAGCACCTCGCTGATCTGCTCCGGCATCTGCTCCATGCGGATCAGGTCGGGGGCGCCGGTCTCGTAGCTGGACATGCCCTCGGCGAGCTCGCCTTCGCCGGGGCCGGTCCACTGGTACTGGACCACGTTGGCGACGACCAGGTCGTCCGCGCGCACCAGCTCGTCCTCACCCGAGCCGGCGCTGACGATGCCCGAGATCTCCTCGTCCGGCGGGTCGGACTCGGGGAAGGTGACCTCCGGTTCCTCACCGACCTCGCCGGTGACGGTGGGCAGCCGCGGGTCGAGCTGGTCCCCGTTCATGCGCAGGAAGGCTGGCGTTCGCCATTCCTCTGGGATGCTTCCGCAGCTTGAGACCGCCAGGGTGATGGCGGCCAGCGGCACCGCGAGGGCGGCGGCACGTCGGTGCATGAGTCACAACCTCTGATTTCCGGCTTGGGACAGGGTCACACTACCGAAAAGTAGGGCCGTAACCACCCCCGGGAGCGCACCGAACGCCAGAACCCCGCCGCGGAGGGCTTTGGTCCTCCGGGCGGGGCCCGTGTCCGGCTGCTGCGGAAGGTCACATTCCGGCGATGAGCTTCTCCACGCGCTCGTCGACCGACTTGAAGGGATCCTTGCAGAGCACGGTCCGCTGCGCCTGGTCGTTGAGCTTGAGGTGCACCCAGTCCACCGTGAAGTCGCGGCGCTGCTCCTGGGCACGGCGGATGAACTCCCCGCGCAGCCGGGCCCGCGTGGTCTGCGGGGGCACCGACTTGGCCTCGAAGATCTTCAGGTCGCCGACCACGCGGTCCATCTGGCCGCGCTTCTGCATGAGGTAGAAGAGTCCGCGGTCGCGGTGGATGTCGTGGTAGGTCAGGTCGAGCTGGGCCACGCGCGGCGACGACAGCGACAGGTCGTGCTTGTCCCTGTAGCGCTCCAGGAGCTGGTACTTGGCGACCCAGTCGATCTCCCGGGCGACGGTGTCCAGGTTCTGGGTCTCGACCGCCTCCAGGGTGCGCTGCCACAGGTCCAGGATGCGCTTGCCGGTGGCGTCGGTGCCGTGCCGGTCGACGTAGCTCTGCACCTTGTCCAGGTACTCGCGCTGGATCTCCAGTGCGCTGGCCTCGCGGCCGTTGGCCAGCCGCACCTTGCGCCGGCCGGTCATGTCGTGGCTGACCTCGCGGATCGCCCGGATGGGGTTCTCCAGCGTGTAGTCGCGCATGACGACCCCGGCCTCGATCATGCGCAGGACGAGGTCGGTGGAGCCCAGTTTGAGGAGGGTGGTGGTCTCGCTCATGTTCGAGTCGCCGACGATGACGTGCAGGCGCCGGAAGCGCTCGGCGTCGGCGTGCGGCTCGTCGCGGGTGTTGATGATGGGGCGGGAGCGCGTGGTGGCGGAGGAGACGCCCTCCCAGATGTGCTCGGCCCGCTGGCTGACGCAGAAGAGGGCGCCGCGGGGGGTCTGGAGGACCTTGCCGGCGCCACAGATGATCTGGCGGGTGACCAGGAAGGGGATGAGCACGTCGGCCAGGCGGCCGAACTCCCCGTGCCGTCCGACGAGGTAGTTCTCGTGGCAGCCGTAGGAGTTGCCCGCCGAGTCGGTGTTGTTCTTGAACAGGTAGATGTCGCCGGCGATGCCCTCCTCGTGCAGGCGCTGCTCGGCGTCGACCTGCAGCCCCTCCAGGATGCGCTCCCCGGCCTTGTCGTGGGCCACCAGGTCCACGAGGCTGTCGCACTCGGGGGTGGCGTACTCGGGGTGGCTCCCCACGTCCAGGTACAGCCGGGCGCCGTTGCGCAGGAACACGTTGCTGCTGCGCCCCCAGGAGACCACCCTGCGGAAGAGGTACCGGGCGACCTCGTCGGGCGACAGCCTGCGCTGTCCCCGGAAGGTGCACGTGACCCCGTACTCGTTCTCCAGCCCGAAGATCCGTCGTTCCACGCGGCCTCACCAACTTCCCGTCACCGGGGTGCGGACGACGGGCCCTCGCCGTCCGCACCCGCCCGGCCGGTGCGGCGCCTCGGGCGCGCCGCACCGTCGTCATCGTTCAGATCACTCGTCGGCCTCGTCCTCGGTGCTGTCGCCGCCCGGGGCGACAGTGCCTCCGGCCTTGCCCTCCTCGATGAGGGCGGTCAGGCGACGGCCTTGGATGCGGCGGAACTTGCGGTGCTGCCTGGAGCGCTCCAGGATCGCGACCTCCAGGTTGGAGGCCTCCAGCTCCCGCTCCTCGCCGTTCTCGCGCGCGAGGGCGCGGGTGGCCGCGTTGAGGGCGGCGCTGAGCGGGGCGTCGGCTGCGAAGCGGTCCTTGAGCTGGGTGGAGACGTGTTCGGACGATCCGCCCACGGCCACGAAGCCCTGTTCGTCGACGATGGAGCCGTCGAAGGTGATGCGGTAGATCTCGTCGTCGTCGGCGGTGTCCCCGACCTCGGCGACGACGATCTCCACCTCCCAGGGCTTGAGGCTCTCGCTGAAGACGGTTCCGAGGGTCTGGGCGTAGATGTTGGCGAGCTGGCGCCCGCTGACGTCGCGGCGGTCGTACTGGTACCCGCGCACGTCGGCGAACCGCACGCCCATCAGGCGCAGGTTCTCGAACTCGGGGTAGCGGCCGACGGCGGCGAAGCCGATGCGGTCGTAGAGCTCGCTGATCTTGTGCAGTGTGCGGGACATGTTGTCCGCCACCATGAGGATCCCGCCCTCGTACTGCAGGACGACGGCGCTGCGGCCGCGCGCGATGCCCTTGCGCGCGTAGTCCGCCTTGTCCTTCATCTGCTGTTCGGGGGCGACGTAGAACGGCATCGACACCGCGGATCGTTTCCTTACCTAGTCGGGAGAAGTCTGGGGTGGGGACGGCTGCCGGATCAGCCCAAATCGACGGTGGGGCCGTCGGGGTGCTCGGCGCGCCCCTCGACCACCTCCGTCGCCAGGCGGGCGACGACCTCGACGGGCAGTCGGCGGTGGCCGTCCTCGGTGATGACGTCGACGAGGGGGAAGATCTTGCGGTGCAGGTCGGGTCCGCCCGTGGCGGAGTCGTCGTCGGCGGCGTCGTAGAGGGACTGGAGCGCCACCTTGGCGGCGCCGGTCTCGTCCAGGTCGTCGCGGTAGAGCTTCTTGATGGAGCCCCTGGCGAAGACCGACCCGGAGCCGATGGAGTGGTAGCGCTGCTCCTCGTAGCGTCCGCCGACGGCGTCGTAGCTGAAGACCCGTCCCACCCCGGTGTTCTCGTCGAAGCCGACGAGGATCGGGACGACGACGAAGCCCTGCATCGCCATGCCGAGGTTGCCCCGGACCATCTGGGCGAGCTTGTTCGCCTTGCCCTCGAGGGAGAGCGAGCGGCCCTCCATCTTCTCGTAGTGCTCCAGTTCGACCTGGTAGAGGCGGGCGAGTTCGATGCCGATCCCGGCGGAGCCGGCGATGGCCACCGCGGAGTACTCGTCGGTCCGGAAGACCTTCTCCATGTCGCGGTTGGCGATGACGTTGCCCTGGGTGGCCCGGCGGTCGCCCGCCAGCAGGACGCCCCCCGGGAAGGTCAGGGCGACGATGGTCGTCGCGTCGGGCGTGAGGTGTTCCGTCCCACCTCCGGCCGGGAGCTTGTGCCCGGGCAGCATCTCGGGGCTGACCGAACTGAGAAACTCGGTGAAGGACGAGGTTCCCGCACTCATGAAAGCGGCCGGCAACCGTCCGCCCTCGAACCCTTCGAACACGCGACTCCCTCCACTCGCGCCCCACCCCGGCGTGGGGGCGGGTGGGGCGCCTGTTGTCCTTGTTTTCGGCGGCCGGGCGGTGCTCCGGCCGATGAGACTGACCCTAGTCGGACGCACGGCGGTGCCGGGGGCGCCCGGGTGCGCTGTCAGCGAACCGCCGCGGAGCGGCTACTCGCCGCCCTTCTGCACGAACTGCCGGACGAAGTCCTCGGCGTTGCTCTCCAGCACGTCGTCGATCTCGTCGAGGATGTCGTCGACGTCCTCGTCGAGCTGGTCCTTGCGTTCCTGGACGTCCGCCGCCGCCTCGGTCTCCTCGACCTCCTCGTCGCGGCGCGAGGCGTGCTTCTGACCGCCGGTGTCCTTCGTCGCCATGGCGTCTTCCCTCCCGTTCGGGCTCCCGTTCGGGGCTCTCGCCCTTATCTTGGCCCAACACCGCGCGACTCAACCCCCTTCCCGGGGCCCGATACCCGCTAGTTACCTCGGATCGTCCGATGTGCGCGCGGCGTGGCCCGCGCGGGCGCCCGTTTCGCACCGGGCGTGTCTCCCGGAGCGGTTCCCGGGGCGTTCGGTCCCCGGGCCCGCGCCTCCGGGCAGGACGAGATACATCGCAAAGCTGTTCGGAAAACGCACGCTTGTCCGCCAGGCAAACAAAGTTACCCATGAGTTACCGCTCTGACCTTTGCAGTTACATATGCGTGGCCGAACCATCACGGATGGCACCCGGTTCCAGTGGCCGCATCCGGCCACACAACACCCCTTGCGCCGAGAGCTCATGTGTGATCCGAAAATGATCACAGTAGGAAACTACAAGGTCAGGCATGTCGTCACGATGCGTGATTGGAACAAAAGCATCGGATCATCACATGATCCTTTCGCCACCTGAATGAAATACCAGGTTCTCGGTCCTTTCGTTGCCCAAGATGTGCACTTAACGTGGATGAACGTTGACCGAGTGTCTTGACTGCAGGACATACGGCGAACCGGCCGGAGTTTTCGTCTCATCACGGGCTCCGGTCCGGGGTCCGACGCCCTCGCCGGCGGGCGTCGGGCCCCGAACCCCCGTCAGAATTCCCCAAGGAGAGTAGGGATCTATGCGACCCTCCCCCGTTATCTCCGCGATCGGCACCGGCGCACTCGCGTTCGGCCTGGCGTTCTCCGTGACGCCGGGCGCGACCGCGGCGGTCGTCCCCGCCGAGCCCGCCGCCAGCGGCGGGTCCGCGACGATGCTGGAAGCCCTCGAGAGGGACCTCGGCCTCACCCCGCTCGGGGCCGAAGCACTTCTCGAGGCCCAGGAATCCGCCTTCGAGACCGACACCGAGGCCACCGAGGCCGCGGGAGACGCCTACGGCGGCTCCCTGTTCGACCCCGAGACACAGGAGCTCACCGTCCTGGTGACCGACGCCGCGGCCGTCGACGCGGTCGAGGCCGCCGGCGCCGAGGCCACCGTGGTCTCGTACGGCACCGAGGGCCTGGCACAGGTCGTGGACGAACTCGACGCGGTCGGCGCGCCCGAGGGCGTCGTCGGCTGGTACCCGGACGTGGAGCGCGACACCGTCGTCATCCAGGTCACCGAGGGCGCGAACGCCGACGGCCTCATCGAGGCCTCCGGGGTGGACGCCTCCGCCTTCGAGGTGCAGGAGACGGTCGAGGCGCCCAGACTGCTGGCCGAGATCGTCGGCGGCGAGGCCTACTACATGGGCGGCGGCCGCTGCTCCATCGGCTTCGCCGTGCAGGGCGGCTTCGTGACGGCGGGCCACTGCGGCACCGCCGGCACCACCGCCGAGAGCTCCGACGGCACCGGCTCCGGTGTGTTCGAGGAGTCCGTCTTCCCCGGCAGCGACGGCGCCTACGTCGCTGCCACGTCCAACTGGACCGGGACGAACCGGGTCGAGGGCAGCTCCTCGACCGTCTCCGGCTCCACCCAGGCGCCGATCGGGTCGGCCGTGTGCCGCTCCGGCTCCACCACCGGCTGGCACTGCGGCACCATCGAGGCCCGCGGCCAGACGGTGAGCTACCCGGAGGGCACGGTCGAGGACCTGACCCGGACCGACGTGTGCGCCGAGCCCGGCGACTCCGGCGGCTCGTTCATCTCCGGCTCGCAGGCCCAGGGCGTCACCTCCGGCGGCTCCGGCGACTGCACCTCCGGCGGTACGACCTACTACCAGGAGGTCGAACCGCTGCTGAGCTCGTGGGGGCTCAGCCTGGTGACCGGCTGACCCCGGCCGCCGAACGGGCCGTCCGGCCCACCGCAGCGCGTCCCCGTCCGCACCCGCGGGCGGGGACGCCTGCCGTCTCCGTCGTCCACAGGCGCAGAGGACGTCTGGCGCCGTGCGGGCTTTCGGGTTCTCCTGGAGACACCCCTCCCCCAGGAGAACGGACGACCATGCACACCTCCCCATCCTCCTCCCCCGTGCCGCGAGCCGCCGGCGCCCTCCTCGCGCTCGCCCTGACCACCGTCCTCGCCCTCGGATCCGCGCCGGCGCCCTCGTGGGCCGCCCTCCCCGCCGCCCCGGACTCCACCGCGCCCGCCCGCCCCGGGCCTTCCGCCGGTCCGGCCGACGCCGTCGCGGCGCAGTTCGGCCTGAGCCCGTCGGCCGCCCGGGACCTGCTCAGAGCCCAGGAGGAGGCCGCCCGTGCGGACGCGGAGGCCGCCGAGGCCGCCGGTCCCGCGTACGCGGGCTCCTTCTTCGACAGCGGCACGCTCCGGCTGACCGTCCTGGTCGACACCCCCTCCGTCGCCGAGGAGGTGCGAGGGACCGGAGCGCGGGTCGAGGTGGTCCCGCGCTCCGCCGACGAGCTGGACGGCGTCGTGGCCGGCCTCGACGCGGCCGGGCCCCGCCCGGGGGTCGTCGGCTGGTATCCGGACCCGTCCGAGGGCGCCGTGGTCGTCGAGACCGTGGACGGGGCCTCGTCCGAGGCCGCCGCCCTCGTCGAGGACGCCGGTGTGGACCCCGCCGCCGTGCGGGTGCGGGAGGGCGCGGAGCAGGCGGTCCCCTACGCCGAGGTCGTCGGCGGCCGCCTGTTCCGGACCGGCGGAGGCGTGTGCACCATCGGCTTCGCCGCCACCGCCGCGGGGGAGCCCGGCTTCCTGACCGCGGGCCACTGCGGCACCGCGGGCGCCCCGGTGGAGAGCATCCCCGCCGGGGCCGCGGGGACCTTCCAGCACTCGCAGTTCCCCGGCTCCGACGGCGCGTTCGTCCGCGTGGGGCCCGGGTGGACCCTCACCAACCTGGTCGACGACCAGGCCGGGGGGTTCGCCGAGGTCACCGGTTCACAGCCCGCGCCGATCGGATCGACCGTGTGCACGTCCAACCCCTACAGCGGGTGGCGCTGCGGCAGGATCCTGGGCCGCAACCACACGGTGAGCTACCCCCAGGGCACGGTCCACGGCCTGACCCGGACCGACGTGTGCTCGGGCCCCGGGGGCTCCGGCGCCCCCTTCGTCGCGGGCTCGCAGGCCCAGGGCGTGACCTCCGGCGGCTCCGGCAGCTGCGTCTCGGGCGGCACCACCTACTTCCAGGACGTCAACCCGCTCCTCGCCATGTGGGGCCTGGAGCTGGTCACCTCCTGAGGCCTGCCACCGCCTCGGGCCCGTGGGCGGCCGGCGTCCCGCAAGGACGGCCGCCCACGCGTCCGCATCCGGCCAGACGCCCGCGCCCGGGGCCGCGTCGCGAACCGTCCGCACAGCCCCTTTGGCACCTCTGTGACCTCTGGTGTTACATCCAGGTAGCCAGGCTGTCACGAACGGTACCGGGTACCGGTGTCCGCATCCGGCCACGGAGCACACCTTGCGCACGGACCACCGCTTCGTTCCGTGAGCGTCCGACTGCGGAAACCGCAAGGTCGCACACCGGGCGGCTACGCGTAGCCATGACGGAACAGAGGGTCATCGGACGATCCTTTGTACGTCTGAATAGATCAACACAGAGCGGGTCTTTCCCTCACCAAAGTGTCCATTTATGTTGGGGATCGTTTACCGGATGTCTCGGTGAATTCCGGACGTCGGAACAACCCCGGCCTCCGGAAATGGGGTTTCCGTCCCGACCGGCGCGGACACTCCGAATCCCCCTTGATCCCCCTTGGAGAGTAGACACCCATGCGACCCTCCCCCGTCATCTCCGCCATCGGCACGGGAGCCCTGGCCTTCGGCCTGGCCCTGTCCCTGGCGCCGGGCGCCCTCGCGGCGACCGCCCCCCTCCCCCAGGGCCCCGTCGCCGACGACAACGCCGCCAGCATGTTCGAGGCCCTCGAGCGCGACCTCGACCTCACCCAGTCCGAGGCCGAGTCCCTCCTGGAGGCCCAGGAGGCCGCCCTGGAGATCGACGCAGAGGCCACCGAGGCAGCCGGCTCCGCCTACGGCGGTTCCACCTTCGACATCGACACCCACACCCTCACCGTCCTGGTGACCGACGCCGCGGCGGTCGAGGCCGTCGAGGCGACCGGCGCCGAGGCGAGCGTCGTCTCCTACGGGACCGAGGGCCTGGCCGAGGTCGTGGACGACCTCAACGCGGCCGACGTCCCCGAGGGCATCGTCGGCTGGTACCCGGACGTCACGAGCGACACCGTCGTGGTCGAGGTCCTGGAGGGCTCCGGCGCCGACATCGACGCCCTGCTCGCCGAGGCGGGCGTGAATGCCTCCGCCGTCCAGGTCCAGGAGACCAGCGAGACCCCCGAGACCTACGCCGACATCATCGGCGGCCTCGCCTACACCATGGGCGGACGCTGCTCGGTCGGCTTCGCCGCCACCAACAGCGCCGGACAGCCCGGCTTCGTCACCGCCGGCCACTGCGGCACCGTCGGCACCGCGGTGACCATCGGCAACGGCCGCGGCACCTTCCAGAACTCGGTCTTCCCCGGCAACGACGCCGCGTTCGTGCGGGGCACCTCCAACTTCACCCTGACCAACCTGGTCTCCCGCTACAACACCGGCGGCTACCAGAGCGTCACCGGCACCAGCCAGGCCGCCGTCGGCTCCGCCATCTGCCGCTCCGGCTCCACCACCGGCTGGCACTGCGGCACCATCCAGGCCCGCAACCAGACGGTGAGCTACCCGCAGGGCACCGTCTACTCGCTCACCCGCACCAACGTGTGCGCCGAGCCCGGCGACTCCGGCGGCTCGTTCATCTCCGGCTCGCAGGCCCAGGGCGTCACCTCCGGTGGCTCCGGCAACTGCTCCGTCGGCGGCACCACCTTCTACCAGGAGGTCCTGCCGATGGTGAACTCCTGGGGCGTCAGCATCCGCACCAGCTGACCCTCCTCACCACCCCTGACCGTCCCCGCCCGCGTCAGCGGGCGGGGACGCCCATGTCCGCGGGGCGGCGCCGGGCGACCGGCGCCGCCCCGGCGCTCCGCCCGGCCCCGCGCGCGGCGGGACCGGGCAGGGCCCCTCAGGAGGCGCGGTGGGCGACGCGCCCGTCCAGCACCGTCAACCAGGCGTCGACCTCGCGCAGACGCTGCTCCGGCAGCGACTCGACGTCGCGGTCCAGAACCACCAGGTCGGCCAGGTATCCGGGGCGCAGGGCCCCCAGCCGGTCCTCCACACCGAGGGCGTGGGCGGCGTCCAGGGTGTGGGCGCGCAGCGCCTCGTGCAGGGTGACGGCCTGCTCGACACCGATCGGGTCGCCCTCCCGGGTGGTACGGCACACCGCGTTGGCGACGGTGTCCATCGGACGCAGGCTGGACACGAACGAGTCGCTGGACAGCACAGGGCGCAGACCCAGGTCGATCTCCTCGCGCATCGGCTGGAGCCGGTGCGCCCGCTCGCCGAGGCGGCGGACGAAGTCGCCGCCGCTGTCGTACAGGAAGTTGGGCTGGTTGACCGGGATGACCCCGTAGTCGGTGAAGCGCTTGGCCTGCTCCGGGGTCGGGTAGCCGCAGTGCTCCACCCGCGGGCGCGGGTCCGGGCCGGACACGCGCGCGGCCGAGGCGATGGCGGCCAGGGTGTTCTCCATCGCCGCGTCGCCCTGGGTGTGGACGGCCACCTGCCAGCCCTCTGCCGCCGCCCGCGTCACCAGGTCGACGAGCTGGTCGGGGTGGTGGTAGAGGCTGCCCGCGAACTCGCCCCGCTCGCCGTAGGGGACGCTGAACTTGGCTGTACCGCCCAGGAGGGTCCCGTCGGAGTAGAACTTCATGCCGGTCAGGCGCAGCCAGTCGTCGCCGAAGGGGCTCGCCAGCCCCGCGTGGGTGAGCGAGTCCAGCTGGTGGGAGAGCGGCATGCCGAACGTGCGCAGCGGCAGGGTCCCGGCGGCGCGGGCGGCCCGGTAGACGCGCAGCTCGCGCGCCGACACCTGCGGGTCGCACACGGTGGTGACACCGGCCGACAGGTAGGGGACGGCGGCGGCGGAGAGCCAGCCCAGCAGCTGATCGGCCGGGAGGTCGGTGTGGAAGTTGGGGCCGTGGCAGCCGATGTCGACCGCCAGGGGCAGCAGCAGCTCCATGGCCGAGTCCAGGACCATCCCGGTCAGGCGCCCGCCCTCGTCGCGCACGAAGGAGCCGCCCGACGGGTCGGGGACGTCCTCGCCGATACCGCTCCAGGCCAGGGCGGCGGAGTTCACCACCGCCTGGTGGCCCGAGACGTGGTAGACGATGACCGGGTGCTCGCTGGTGGCGCCGTCCAGGTCGCGGCGGGTGGGGCGGCCCCCGGGGAACTTGGCGTCGTCCATGTGGAAGGCGCGGATCCACTGCCCCGGCGGGGTCCGCTCGGCCTCGGCCCCGATGACCGCGACCAGGTCGGCCGCGCTGCCCACGCGCGGGTAGCCGGCGTCGACGGCGGCCAGCGACTCGGCGGTGGACAGCAGGTGGTTGTGCGGGTCGATGAACCCGGGCAGGACGGTCCGCCCGCCCGCGTCCACCTCGGTCGCGCCGGGGCCTGCGGCGGCCCTGGCGGCCTCGACGCTCCCGGCGAGGCGGACCCGTCCGTCGAGCACGGCGACGGCCTCGGCCCGCGGGTTGGTGTCGTCCATGGTCAGGACTTTGGCGTTGTGGATGAGCAGACCGG
The DNA here is from genome assembly GCF_050955985.1 of Nocardiopsis sp. CA-288880. Classification (NCBI taxonomy): domain Bacteria; kingdom Bacillati; phylum Actinomycetota; class Actinomycetes; order Streptosporangiales; family Nocardiopsidaceae; genus Nocardiopsis; species Nocardiopsis sp. CA-288880. The sequence goes on from NZ_CP192105.1 coordinate 4,969,551, forward strand.
ACACGGGTGCGGTTCCTCCCTGGGTGGGGTGCCGCCGGACGGAATGGCCCGGCGGCGGTGGGTGTGCGACGGTGCCGCCGCGGTGCGGCGGCGGGTGTGCGGACGGCCGCGTCAGGCGGCGGTGACCAGGTCGTCGTCCTGGTGGCGGGGGGCCTTGACCAGGCAGGCGATGCTCACCACGCCCATGGCCATGAGCAGGCCGGCGACGGGCAGGATGCTGCCGGTCACGGCGAACAGGGCCGTGCACACGATCGGGGACAGGCCGCCGAAGACGGCGCCCGCGACCTGGTAGGCGATGGAGATGCTGGTGTAGCGGGCCCGGGGCGGGAACATCTGGGCGAGGACGCGGGCGATGGGGCCGTAGACGGCGGCCATGGCCAGGCGCATGACGCACAGCATCACGAAGATCAGGAGGGTGCTGCCGGTCTCCATGACCAGGAACTGGGGCAGGGCCAGGACGATGACCCCCACCAGGCCGATGGTGACGACCCGGACGGTGCCGAAGCGGTCGCCCAGCCAGGACACCCCGAGGGTGGCGACCAGCTCGACGAACGCGGCCAGGCTCAGGCCGTTGAGGATGACCTGTTCGCTGACGCCGACCTCGACGCCGTAGGCCTGGAGGAACGTGGTGACGATGTAGTAGCCGCCGACGGCCACGGGCAGGACGCCGATGCCCAGCAGCAGGGGGCGCCACGAGGTGCGCACGGCCTCGCGCAGGGGCAGCTCCGCCGGTCGGCCGTCGTTCTCCTGGACGGCCTCGAAGACCGGGGACTCCTCGACCTTCAACCGGATCAGCAGGCCCACCAGGACCAGCAGGACCGAGGCGAGGAAGGGCAGGCGCCAGCCCCAGGTGTACAGCAGGTCGGCGTCCCAGGCGGCGATGAGCCCGAACGAACCGGTGGCGAGCAGGGCGCCGGCGGGGTTGCCCAGCTGAGCGAAGGCGCCGTAGAACGTCTTGCGGTTCTCGGGGGCGTGCTCGACCGCCATCAGGACGGCGCCGCCCCACTCCCCGCCCACGGCGATGCCCTGCACGAAGCGCAGCAGCACCAGGAGCAGCGGGGCGATGAAGCCGGCCTGCTCGTAGGTGGGCAGGAGGCCCACGCAGAACGTGGCCACGCCCATCATCAGCAGCGTGATGACCAGCGCCGACTTGCGGCCGAGCCGGTCACCGAAGTGGCCGAAGACGATCCCGCCGAGCGGGCGCGCGAAGAAGCCCACGGAGAAGGTGGCGAAGGACGCCATCAGCCCGATCATGGGGTCGGTGCCGGGCGGGAAGAACAGGGTGCCGAACACCAGGCTGGCGGCCGTGGCGTAGACGTAGAAGTCGAACCACTCGATGGTGGTGCCCACGAAGGCCGCTATCGCCGCACGCGCCGGGTGCGAGGACGTGGGGGCGGTCCGGTCTGACATGTGTACTCCGTTGCGCGTTCGGTGAGTCCCGGCCGCACCCCTGGGAGGGGTGTCGCCGCTGGCCACAGCCGGTTCGGATGTTGTTGTGACCGTAGACACCCCGAGGCCGCCCGGGTCGGGACGGTCCGCACTCCACGCGCTGTTACAAATGTGCAAGGTGCACACAACCCCCTCCGGAGGTGGGATCCCGTGACGATCACGGTCGGCGATATCACCGCGAACCCCGCCCTGGAGGTGCGGGCCGCGGCCGGGCACACCGGCCTGGGCCGGTCCATCCGCTGGGCGCACGTGACCGAGCTGCACGACCCGGTGCGGTGGCTCCGCGGCGGCGAGCTGGTGCTGACGGTCGGGCTGGGGCTGGGCTCCGACGAGCGCTCGCGCCGGGAGTACGTCCGCCGCCTGCACGGGGCCGGGTGCGCGGGACTGGCCTTCGCGATCGACGTCTGGCTGCGCGAGATCCCGCCCGAGGTGCTGGAGGAGGGCGACTCCCTGGGCCTCCCGGTCCTGCGGGTGGAGGGCAAGACCCCGTTCATCGCGGTGGTGGAGACGGTCGCCGACCACTACGCGGCCGAGCGGACACGGGAACAGCACCGGCTGCTGACCGCACAGGACGCGATGGCGCGCGCCGCCCTGCGGTCGGGGCCCGCCGGGGTGATGGGAGAGCTGTCCTCGTCGACGGCCGGCGCGTCCCTCCTGCTGGACCGGAACGGGATGACCAGTGTGTCGGTGCCGGGCACCGAGCCCCCCTGGCACGCGACGGTGCGCTCGGCGCTGGCGGGGCGCCCGCGCGGGATGACGCTGCTGGCGGACGGGGACGCGACGATCCTGCTCCAGACGCTGGGTCCGGCCGGGCGGACGCTGGGCTGGTTGGCGCTGCACTGCCCGTTCCCGGTCACCCCCCACGTGCGGATGCTCGCCAACCACGCGGCGTCGCTGCTGGCGGTGGACCTCCTGCACTCACGCGACGCCCGGCGGGCGCTGCACCGCGAGCGCGCGCCCGTGCTCCGCGCCGTCGCGACCGGACGCCCCCAGGTCCAGCTGACCCTGCCCGTCCCCCCGTGGGAGGTGGTGTGCCTGCGAACCTCCGACCCGGCCGCTCTGATGGACCGCGCGGCGGACGCGCTGGTCGACGTGCTGGGCGACACCGACGTGGCCCACCGGGTGGGACTCGCCGCCCTGGACGACGTGCTGCTGGCGGTGCTGCCGGCGAGCGGTCGGCCGCACACCGGGGAGCGCCTGTTCACGGCCCTGGCCTCGGAGGCGGACGGCCCCTCCGCCGCGGGTGCGTGCGGCGCGCGCCGTCCGGACGACCTGCCCTCCGCCGTGGACCGGGCCCGCAACGCCGCCGCCGACGGCTACCGGCACGTGGACGAGGCCGACGCGTGGGCCCTGCTCCGGTCCTCGGTCCCGGCGACCGGAGCACGCGTCTTCGACCAGGCGGTCCTGGGGCAGCTGCGCGACCACGACGCGCGCAACGCGACGGAGCTGGCGCACACGCTGCTGCACTACCTGGACAACAGCGCCCAGGTGGAGGCGACCGCACGGGACCTCGGGATCCACCGCAACACGCTGCGTTCGCGGCTGCGCATCGCCGAGCGGGTCATGGGCCGCTCCCTGGACGACCCCCGCACCCGGTTGGAGCTGTGGACCGCGCTGAGCCTGGACCCCATGCCCTGCTTCGACGGCATCTGGCACAGCTGAGCGGGAGCGGCGGCCCCGGTCGGCCCCCATAGCGTTCATTCTTCAACCATTGCAATGAATGACATCCTCATCGTTGCATTATCTCACCCCCCACTGCAACACTTTGGCTGCATTCACCTGCACTGATGGCAGTTTTGTGCAACAATCATGTTGCTGAAAAAGGAAAGACAACGTAGCGTTTCCCGTATCAGAAACAAACGAGCACGGGAGCGCACGATGCAGAAGTTCACCACCCCCACCCCGATCTCCGCCGTCCTGGACGTCCCCGCCGGCCGCATCCAGTTCATCGCCGCGGACCGTGCCGACACCACCGTCGAGGTCCGGCCCGCCGACCCCTCCAAGAACCGCGACGCCAGGGCCGCCGAGCAGACCACCGTCGTCTACACCGACGGCGTCCTGCGGGTCACCGCCCCGGCCCCCGACCGGCTCTTCGGCTCCACCGGATCCCTGGACGTCACCGTCCGGCTGCCCGCCGGCTCGGCCGTCGAGGCCACGTCCGCCGCCGCCGAGCTGCGCGGTGTCGGACGCCTCGGTGACGTCGCCTTCGAGGGCTCCTACCGGCTGACCAAGATCGACGAGGCCGCGAGCGTCCGCCTCACCGCCGTCGACGGCGACGTCGAGGTCGGCCGACTCAACGGCCCCGCCGAGATCAGCACCACCCGGGGCGACATCCGCATCGCCGAGGCCGTACGCGGCACGGTCGTGCTGCGCACCCAGTCCGGCGACATCTCGGTCACCGCCGCCATCGGCGTCTCGGCCTCCCTGGACGCCGGCGCCGACCGGGGCCGCATCAGCAACGCCCTCAAGAACGACGGCACCACCGAACTCGACATCCGCGCCACCACCTCGCTCGGCGACATCACCGCCAACAGCCTCTGAGAAAGCACGACCGGGCCCGACACGGCGCCCTGAGCACTCCTGCAGAACACCCCTCACGACAAGGCGAGACATGACGAAGAACAGCACTTCCCCGACCCGCGCGGCATGGACCGGCATGGTGCCGGTCGACGACACGGCGCTGGCCGTCACCGACACCGGCGGCCCCGGCACCCCCGTCGTCTACCTCAACGGACAGTTCGCCACCCAGGGCTACTGGCGCCGGGTCATCGCCGACCTGGGCCCCGGATGGCGGCACATCACCTACGACGAACGGGCCCGCGGCAGAAAGTCGCGGACGTCGGCGGACTACTCCTTCGAGATCGCCGTCCGCGACGTCGACGCCGTCCTGGCGGCCAGGGGCGTGGAGCGGGCCCTGGTCGTGGGCTGGTCCTACGGCGCGTTCGTCGGAGCGCACTGGGCCAGCCGCAACCCGGACCGGGCCCTGGGCGCGGTCCTGGTCGACGGCGCCTTCCCCTACGACTGGATCGACGAGGCCACGGAGCAGCGGATCCGGAAGCTGTTCAAGCGGTTGAGCCCCTTCACGGCGCTGATGCGCCCGACGGGCCTGACCCCGCGGATGAACGCCGAGCAGATGGCGGACAGCAACATCGAGATCGGCCGGATCTCCCGGGAACGCGAACTGGGCCCGGTGCTGGACGCCATCGCCGTCCCGACACGGTACGTGGTCGCCTCGGGGACGTCCTTCGGCAGCAAGGGTGACGAGCAGGAACAGATCCGCACCAGTCTCGACGGGGTGACCGCGCGCAACCCCCACATCCGGGTCAGCGCGAAGGTTCCCAGCAACCACGGCGCGATCCTCAAGAAGGACTTCCACGCCATCGCCGAGGCCGTACGCGAGGCCGCAGCCCGGGGAGGCGAGCCCGCGAGCGAACCCGGGCAGCCGCCGGCGGAGTGACCCCTTCCGGCGAGGGGTCGGCGGCGGAACAGCCCTCGGGCGCCCGTCCGCCCCGGAAAAGGGAAGTGCCCCCGCGCGACGCTAGGTCGCGCGGGGGCCTCCGCGTCTCGCCGGACCCTGCGGCATCCCCCGATACCGGCGGTCCGGCGCGGGCCGCGCGCGCACCCCCATGAGCGCCCGGCCCCGCATCCGTGCTGTGTCATCCCGGGACCGCACGACCGTAGAGGCCGTACCCCCTGGTCCTCGGGGCGCGCAGATGCGTTACACCCCTCTCTACCCGATCCGCCGCGGGCAAACATGGGACTGCCACACGACTCGGAGCGGTCTCGGAAGCGGGGATCCCGCCACAGGCTTTCAGGACATGGCGGTCGGCGCCCGGCCTGCGAAAACCGTCCTCAGGCCCTGCGGGAGGGCCGATCCGCACGGAACTCCGGTGTGCACGGGCTCACACTTCCGCCGCTGCCCCGGGCCGTCTCAGTGCGGTCCCGCCCCCGCGTGCGCGGGGCTCACGTCATCAGCCAGTCGAAGCGGTCCTGTGTAGGCGGTCCATCCCCGCGTGCGCGGGGCTCACTGCACGCCCTGGGGGGCGGTGGGCACGGTGATCGGTCCATCCCCGCGTGCGCGGGGCTCACGGTACGGGCCCATGTGGACCGCCTCGGCGACCGCGGTCCATCCCCGCGTGCGCGGGGCTCACTGCACGCCCTGGGGGGGCGGTGGGCACGGTGATCGGTCCATCCCCGCGTGCGCGGGGCTCACCCCGGACTACGCCCGGCTGCACATGCAGGCCGCGGTCCATCCCCGCGTGCGCGGGGCTCACCTGATCGACGTCGCCGGAGATCTCGGCGACCTCGGTCCATCCCCGCGTGCGCGGGGCTCACCGAGCAGAGCCAGGGTCAGCCGCGGCTGGTCCGGTCCATCCCCGCGTGCGCGGGGCTCACGCTGGTTCGACTGGAATGTCCTGGGGCGCTCCCGGTCCATCCCCGCGTGCGCGGGGCTCACCGATCGGTCGGCTCCGGGGCCCCCGCACTCCCGGTCCATCCCCGCGTGCGCGGGGCTCACGGCCTTCGCACGTCCTCCTCAAAACAGAGTGTCGGTCCATCCCCGCGTGCGCGGGGCTCACTGCGCACCTTGCTCACGGCCCTCCGTAAGCGCGGTCCATCCCCGCGTGCGCGGGGCTCACCGTTCGCCATGCAGTGCCCGAGCAGTGACCCGCGGTCCATCCCCGCGTGCGCGGGGCTCACGGGATGGACCGGCGCCGCGCCGCGTTCCGGCGCGGTCCATCCCCGCGTGCGCGGGGCTCACTGCTCCCCGGCGAGCATCTCCCTCGGGTCGCCCGGTCCATCCCCGCGTGCGCGGGGCTCACAAGACCGTGATCTCGCGCCGTCAGGGGAACGTCGGTCCATCCCCGCGTGCGCGGGGTTCACAGTTACCGACCTGCGCAAACCCAGGGCGTTATCTCCCCGTGATCAACCGGGAAACCGAAGCGACCTGGGGCGGAACCTCGCGGTCCCTCCCCAGGCGTCGTCTCAGCGACTCACTTCCTGCGGGTGAGCACCGCGACCAGGTCCGCTGCGGTGTCCGACGCGTCGAGCAGCGCGCCCACGTGCTCCTTGGTTCCCCGGCGGGGCTCCAGGGTGGGAACCCGCTGGAGGGAGTCGTAGCCGGGCAGGTCGAAGATCACCGAGTCCCAGGAGGCCGCGGCGACCTCGTCCGCGTACTTGGCCAGGCAGCGGCCCCGGAAGTAGGCCCGGGTGTCCTCCGGCGGCTCGGTGACCGCGCGGTTCACCTCTGCCTCCTCCACCAGGCGCTGCATACGGCCGCGGGCCACCAGCCGGTTGTAGATGCCCTTCTCCGGGCGGACGTCCGAGTACTGGAGGTCAACCAGCTGCAGGCGCGGGTGCGACCACTCCAGGTTGTCCCGCGACCGGTACCCCTCCAGCACCTTCAGCTTGGCGACCCAGTCCAGCTCCGCGGCCAGGCTCATCGGGTCGGAGCCCAGCCTGCTCAGCACCGACTCCCACCGGTCCAGGACGTCGGCGGTGTCCGGGTCGACGTCGGTGCCGAAGCGGTCCTCCACGTACTTGCGCGCCTGGTCCAGGTACTCGCCCTGCAGCTCCAGCGCGGTCATCCTGCGCCCGTCGCGCAGCTTCACCCTGTGGGTGAGCCCCGGATCGTGCGAGACCGCCCTCAGGTCCGCCACCGGGGTCTCCAGCGACAGGTCCACGCTCAGGAAGCCGTCCTCGATCATCGACAGCACCAGCGCGGTCGTCCCCAGCTTGAGGTAGGTGGAGATCTCGCTCATGTTGGCGTCGCCGATGATGACGTGCAGCCGCCGGTACCGGTCGGGGTCGGCGTGCGGCTCGTCCCGGGTGTTGATGATGGGGCGCTTGAGGGTCGTCTCCAGACCCACCTCGACCTCGAAGAAGTCGGCGCGCTGGGAGAGCTGGAACCCGCTGCTCCGGCCGTCCGAGCCGATGCCGACCTTGCCCGCGCCGCACACCACCTGCCGGGAGACGAAGAACGGGATGAGGTGCCGGACGATGTCGCCGAACGGCGTCGACCGGTTCATCAGGTAGTTCTCGTGGCAGCCGTAGGAGGCGCCCTTGTTGTCGGTGTTGTTCTTGTACAGCTGGATGGGGTCGATGCCCGGGGTGGTCCCGGCCCGCGCTGACGCGTCCGCCATCACGCGCTCCCCGGCCTTGTCCCACAGCACCGCGTCGAGCGGGTTGGTGACCTCCGGCGCGGAGTACTCGGGGTGGGCGTGGTCCACGTACAGGCGGGCGCCGTTGGTGAGGATGACGTTGGCCAGCCCCAGGTCCTCGTCCGTGAGCTGCGTGGGGTCGGCGACCTCACGCGCGAGGTCGAAGCCGCGCGCGTCGCGCAGCGGGTTCTCCTCCTCGAAGTCCCAGCGGGCACGTCGCGCCCGGGCCGCCGAGGCGGCCAGGTAGGCGTTGACCACCTGGGTGGAGGTGACCATCGCGTTGGCCCCGGGGTTGCCTGGCACGGAGATCCCGTACTCGGTCTCGATACCCATAATCCGCCGCACACTCATGGTGAGAGGTTATCCACCGCGACCCGCTCTTGAACGCTTCCGCGCCAATCGTGGCCCAAGCGCCGTCTTCCCGGGCGTTTCGCCGCAAGCGTCGGATCCGTTGTCATCGCAGGTCGCAACGGATCCCGGAACACCAGTGGGGAAAATCGGAGGCGTTTGCGCCATCCGTTCTTTTTCTCCGGCGGCGGTGGAGACGGCGGAACCGCCCTCCGGCACCCGGTCCCGTTCCCGCCTTTCCTCCCCGCCGCCCGGCCTGCGATCAGACCCGGGCCCGCGGTCCTCGCGGAGCGTTCCGCAGGGCGTTGCTGACCAGCTTCAGATACCCCTCCAGCAGTCCGCCCATCGCGGCCGGGGAGAGCGGTACCGGCCTCGTCCCCCTCATGCGCTGGGTCGGCTGGTGACCGGAGACCCAGGAGGCGCGAGCGGCCCGCGGGCCGCGCACCCGCTCGTACCGGCGCAGGGCCGGGGCCGCGTCGGCCGCCCGGACGCCGTCCAGCGCGGCGCTCAGCACCAGGGCGTCCTCCAGCGCCTGGTTCGCCCCCTGCGCGGTCGAGGGGGGAAAGGCGTGCACGGCGTCGCCCAGGAGGGTGATCCGTCCGCTGCCCCAGGTCTTCGGGACCGGGGTCTGCACGTGGGGGAAGCTGGTGACGTCCTCGTCCTTCGCGTGGGCCAGCACCGCGCGGACGTCCGGATCGGTCCATTGCCCGAAGCGCTCCCGCAGCACCTCCGCGGGCGAGACGGGCTCGGGGTCCCCGGGCGCCCAGGGGAGGTCGAACCACCACTGCACCATCCCGCCGCCCGTGGGGATGATTCCGCACGTCCCCCCGGGACCGGTCAGCCAGCGCGAGGTGGTGCTCCCTGCCAGCGGCACCGGCAGCGGGGTCAGGCCCTGCCAGCTGGCGTAGCCGCGCGGGCGGGGCACGTCGCCGGGGCGCAGGCAGGCCCGGACCGCCGAGTGGACGCCGTCCGCGCCGATCACGGCGTCGGCTCGGGCGGTGGTGCCGTCCTCGAACAGCGCCGTCACGCCGTCGGCGTCCTGGCGCACATCGGTGCATGCCGGACCGAAGCGGACGACGCCGTCCGGGAGTTGCGACGCCAGCCGGTCCAGCAGCTCGCGGCGCGGGAGGCACAGATTGGGCCACCCGAGGCGCTCGGAGACGGACCGCAGGTCGATCCGGTACAGCTCGGCGCCGGTGTGCGTGGATCCGATGATGACCTCGGTGGGACGTCCCAGCACGGTCGGGTCGATGCCCAGCCCGCCCAGGGCCGCCGTGCCGTTGGACCACAGCGTCAGGGCCGCTCCGCCGGTGCGCAGTACCTCGCCCCGCTCGAAGACCCGTACGTCGTGTCCCCTGCGCCTGAGGCCGACGGCCGCCGCCAGCCCGCCGACTCCGGCTCCGATGATGACGACGTCCATGGCTCTCTCCCCTGGTGCTGTCCGTCCGTGGAACTCACGCTAAGGGTCGTCCCCCGGAAACCCGCACGGGGTCCGTAGGGGCGAGAAGCCACTGTTCATTCCGCCCGGGTACCCCAGAACCCGCCCCCCGCCTGCGGCAACGGGAACCGGGTCCGGCAGGACCGGGGCGGGGCGGGCCCCGGCGCCGGCGGCAGGGGGCCACGCCCTGCCCGGCCCGCGCGGAGTGCGGGCCGGGCAGACACGCACCCGCGGAACAGGCATTTCACGGCGGCGACCCGCACGGAGGGAAACCCTGGCCGCTTCCGGACAAGGACCCTGCCGTGTTCGGCCCCCGCGCCGTCGGTCCCACCCCGAGTCGCGAAACGCTACCCCACGGCGCTAGTGTGTGACGTTGAGTGACGCTTCGGACGCCTCTCGTCGGACGGTCGTCGCCTCACCCCGCACCACCTCCCCTGCGTCGCGGCCGACCCGCCGGGAACCCCGGTGGCGGCTCCGCGTACGCTCGGACCTCCCGGGAGCGGGCCGCCGTGCCCACCCAGTCGAACGCGGCGCAGATCAGACCGGGGCCGGACGCCGTGGGCCCCGCCGCCCTCGGCCGATCTCCCGGAGCATCCCCCGCCGCTCACCCGCCACCCCGCCCTCCCCAGGGGCGCCCGAAGCATCCTGGAGCAGTTCCCGCCGTGTCCCTCTTCGAAGCCATCGTCCTCGGCCTGGTCCAGGGGCTGACCGAGTTCCTGCCCGTCTCCTCCAGCGGACACCTGCGCGTGATGTCCGCGTTCTTCGGCTGGCCCGACCCCGGGGCCGCCTTCACCGCCGTCAGCCAGCTCGGCACCGAAGCGGCGGTCCTGATCTACTTCCGGCAGCGGATCTGGGCCATCCTCTCCACCTGGACCAGGTCGCTGTTCGACCGCGAGCTGCGCGGCGACATCCACGCGCGCCTGGGCTGGTACGTCATCCTCGGCTCCCTGCCGATCGTGGTCCTGGGCCTGCTCCTGGAGGAGCAGATCGACAGCGTCTTCCGCGACCTGCGCCTGATCGCGCTGACCCTCATCGTCTTCGGCGTGATCCTCGGCATCGTCGACCGGTACACGCGCAAGCACCGGGGGATCGAGGACCTCACCGCCTCGCGCGGCCTGGTCTTCGGCCTCTTCCAGGCCCTCTCCCTCATCCCGGGCGTGTCCCGGTCGGGCGGCACCGTCACCGGCGGGATGCTGCTCGGGTTCACCCGCAAGGACGCGGCCGAGTACTCCTTCCTGCTCGCGCTGCCCGCCGTGTTCGGCTCCGGCCTGTACAAGCTGACCGACATCGGCGGGAACGAGTACGCGGGGTGGGGGGCCACGATCGTGGGGACCCTCGTCGCCGGCGTGGTCGGGTTCGTGGTGATCGCCTGGCTGATGCGCTTCATCTCCACGCACAGCTTCATGCCGTTCGTCTACTACCGCGTGGGCCTGGGCATCCTCATCCTGGCCCTGGTGAGCTGGGGCGTGCTCGACCCCGAGGGCGGCGCGGAATCGCAGGCGGCCAGGAGCGACGTCGTGGCGGTGGAGCAGGAGGACCCGGAGGAGCAGCGGCAGGAGGAGGAGCCCGCGCCCTCCGCCGCGCCGACGGCGGAGCCCTCGGCCCAGCCCTCCGAGGCTCCCTCGCCGACCGTGGACCCCGTCACCGGCTGGGAGGTCGACCCCGAGGTGGGTCTGCCGCGCAACCCGGACACCGGGCTGTACCACGATCCCGAGCTGGGCATGGACGTGGACTACGACCCCGCGACGGGCCTGGCCACCAACCCGGTGACCGGCGAGGCCTACGACCCCCTGGCCGGCGACTGAGTCCGTTCCCGGACCGCGTGAGGGGCGGTTCCCGCGCACGCGGGAACCGCCCGCACGGTGGCGGTCCGCCTCGGCCCCAGAGGCCGGGCCCGGGCTGCTCGGGCGTCTCCCCGCCATGGACCGCAGCAGCTTCTGCATTCACCACAAATCACCCTGAACCCGACCTTTTGTCCAAAACCAGAAAGCGCATGAACTTCACCTCTCCAGTCCCATAAATAAACAATCACCTTTCGTCACCCCAAGGTTTTTCCTGTTCAGGACCTTCGTCAGGTTCGCGAGGAGACCGGCAGAACGACAGGCTCCCGGGCGGAGCCGAAAAACCGTGTCCGCTTCCGGACACGGACGCGCAACCACCGACCCCGAGGGCGTTCTACGAGTTCAGACCGTTTCCTTTCCCGTTCCAAGGGCTGCGGAAAGACCGTTCTCCACGAACCCGGTAAACCGTTGTCGCATTCCTCCTTGTGCGCGCGCACCGCGTCGTTATAGTGGTGGCCCCCACCGGCCGGTCCCCCTCGCGTCATCTCGACGCCTGCCGCCGGAACCGAAGAGGAGCGCCTTCGATGGATCCCGAAACACTCGCCTCCCAGGTGTTTCCCTATGTGAAAGGCGCGATCAGCGCCTACGGGCAGGCGGTGCTGACACAGACCGAGGACGCGGCGGCGAGCGGCACCGTGCGACTCGGCCAGCGGGTGCTGGCCGCCGTGCTCAGGCGCGGGAGGGCCGCACCCCAGGTCGAGGACGCGGTCAGAAGGCTCGCCGGAGCGCCGGAGGACCCCGGCGCCGCAGGGGAGCTCCACGGCGGGATCAGGCAGGCCCTGCAGGAGGACCCGGGCCTGACCAGGGAGGTGGCCGCCATGATGAACATACGGGTGTCCTCCTTCACGGTGACGGGCCACCACAACGTGAGCGTGGGCGGCGACCATCAGGGCCCGATCCACATGGGCGACAACACCAGCAACACGCACCACAACGTCCACCACACGGTGCACAACACCGTCCACGAGCGGAAGATCAGCGGCTTCTCCATCGCGGCGCTCGTCTTGGGCCTGCTGGGCTTCCTCGTCCTGCCCATCCCCTTTGCCATCGTCTTCGGGCTCCTGGCCCTCACCCGGGTGCTCCGGTCGCCGTCCCAGGCCCAGCTCCCGGGCGCCGACCAGGCAGGCGGCGGCGCGTCCGCCGCCGGAGGTCCGTCCGCGGCGGGGCCCGGGGAAGCGATGACCGGACCCGCGGGCCCGACCGGCAAGGACGCCGGAGCCGCGGCGAACAGCACTCCCCCTCCGGCCGAGCCCGCCTGGCCGCCCGGACCCGCCGACCCGGCGGCCGGCGCACCCGACGGGCGCGTGGGCGAGGCGTGGCCTTCCGGAACCGAGGCGTCCTCGGGCACGGACCCCGCCGCACCGTTCACACCGGACCGGCCGGTGAGCCAGGCCGACCCCGCGGGCTCGGCCGCTCCCCCCGGGGCGGACCCGGCCGCGCCGATCACACCGGACTGGCCCGCAGGCCAGGCGGAATTCCACGCGGGCGTGTACCCGCCGCCGGCGCCCACGCCCGCTGCGGCGAGTCCGCCGTTCGCACCTCCGGTCGCCGAGGCGTCGGCCCCCTTCGTCCCGGCCGCCGGAAGCGGGTTCGCGGCCGCCAAGGCGATCAGCGTCGTCTTCTCCCTGGTCGGACTCCTGGCAGCAGGCATGTGGGGCCTCGGGTGGACGGCCGCGGCCGTCATCGTCGCGCAGGCGGACTCCGGTTCCTACGCCTCGGAGGACACGGACCTGTCCATCCCGGGCACGCTCCCCTCCGCCTCCGGCGAGGGCGAGGGCCCCTCCCCCGTCGACCTGTGCGAGCCCTCGCCCGGATACGCCACGGTGTGCACGCTGGAGACCGGCGACTGCTTCATCGACCCGGCGACCGCCGAGTTCTACGAGGTCGAGCTCACCTCCTGCGACGAGCCGCACAACGCCCAGGTGATCGGCTCCTACTCGCCCTCAGGAAGCGACTGGCCCGGGGAGGCGGCCTTCACCGCCGACATCGACGCCACCTGTAGCCCCATGAGCGAGAGCGCCCTGGACCCCGCGCGCATGCCGGACACGTACTTCGTCGGCTACATCGCCCCGAACGAGGAATCGTGGGACTACGGGATCCAGGAGGCCTTCTGCTACGTGGCCGCCGACGGGGAGTCGTGGACCACGTCCCTCACCTGGTGACCGGCCCCTGCCCTTGGGGGGCGGCGGGGGCTCGCACCCGGACGACCAGGGGTGAGCCCGCTCCGTGTCCGGAAGAGTCGGCGCCGGCTCCGGGCTGTCAGGGGCCGGACCCGGCGGGCAGGACGGCCTCGCGCAGAGAGAGGTGCCGCAGCCTTCCCGCGTTCGTGGCCGGGGCGGGGGCAAGCCCTGTTCCCGCGTGCCCGGTCCCCCGCGGCCACGTCGTGGCCGCGGGGGACCTTGCCTCGACGTCAGCTCGCGGAGCTGAAGGTGCGGCTCATCCCGGCGCCGTGCGGACCCGCGAAGTAGGTCACCATCTCGTAGACGACCGTTCCGTCGTCGCTGGCCACGCTTCGGATCATCGTGATACCGGCCCCCTCCGGCCCGGAAAAATGGTCCAGGCTCTGGAAGCGGGCGTCGGCCGAGGCCACCGCAGGCGCCCCCAGGGTGAGGCCGAGTGCCAGGACCGTCACGGCCAGGGCACGGTATGAGAGAACCATCGATCCTGCCTATCGTGTTCAGAGGTGGAAAGGCCCTGGCCCGGTGGGGGGAACCACCACCGCGCCAGGGCTCACCCGTATTCGGGCTGTGGGCTGCGGTCCTCATGAGCCCGCGGATGTGTCACCGCGGGCTCCCTGGAGCGTCCTAGCCGGCGGCGCTGACGGTGCCGCCCTCGGAGGCGCCCTTGGGGCCGGCCTCGCTGTGCTTCTCGATGTAGAAGCTGCCGCTCTTGCCGCCTTCGTGGCCGCCCTCGCCGTTCTGGTGGTGGCCGTCCGTGGCGAAGGCGATGACGGCGCTCTGCGAGGCGCCGTGGTGACCGGCCTCGGTGTGGCCGGTCGCGAAGAAGGAGTCGGCCATGGCCGCGGTCGGAGCGCCGAAGGCGAGAGCGGGCGCGACGACGGCGGCGAAGGCAAGGCGGGTCACGGTCTTGCGGTCCAAGGGTGTTTCCTCTCGGTATGGCCTGGCAGGCCACCAGTGGGGTGACATGTCACAGGAACCATGTGCGGGGCTCGGAGTCGATGTCCGGCCCCACGCAATAAATATCCACACCAACCAAGTGGCAACCCTGAGTATTCAAATGTTAACATAAAGTAGTTATGACTATGTCTTGGCTCGCCCTTGCCCATCTGGACGCCGTACCTACCCCCGCGTGGTGTACCCGGCTCGACACCGGGCGGCGAACACCTCCGCCCGGCCCCGGCCCACGGAAAACGATCCCGGGTCACCCGGCGTCTCCGCTCGACCGGTCCGACCGCTCAGCGGCGAAACGACGCTCTCCGCACCTCGCCGCCACAGCCGACCGGACGAAGACAAGGAGCGGCCTCGGCCCCACCCGACCGGGTGCTCCACGAGCGGCTTGGGCGTATACGGGAACAGCTGGGGTTCTTTGTTGGTGCGCCCGGACCGCAGGGTGGGACGTGGACGAGGTCCGGGACCCCGCCACGTCGACGTGGCCGCGGGGGAAGGGCCTGAGCGGGTCCGGCGCCGAGCCGGACCTTCCGTGAGAGGAAACAGCTAGCATGCCGAAGAAGACCCTGCGCCGCTTCGCACTCATCGCCGCCATCGCTCCCGCTCTGGCCTTCGGAGCCCCTGCGGTGTCGATGGCCGACGCCTACTACGGGTCGGAGTCCAGCTCGGCCGGACCCAAGGGCGCCCACCACTGCGAAGTGCAGTCCAAGGCGAAGGACGGCAAGTCCTGGTACTCGAAGTCCTGTACGCACGCGGGCAAGCACGGGGCGGGTTCCTCAAGCACGATCAGCGGAGCACACTGACCCGGTCGGTGACCGAAGACGGACGGGCCCTTCCGACGACCGCGTCGGAAGGGCTCTCCCGTGTCGGGGGTCAGGGGGGTCCCGTGCTGCGCTGCTGGAGCGGTGCAGGCCACGGACCGCGATCCCCGGACCGCCGGCTCGGGCTCCGGACCGACGTCCTCACCTTCTGCGCCACCCGCACCGGCCTCTCCCCCGCCCGACACCGCTGAGCGCGGGTTTCCCTGTGAGAAGGGCGTTCCGAACGACTCACCCCTCACGTCATCACCGAACTCTTCGGCCGAGCCGTGCCAGCGGCTCCGGCTCGCCCGTGCACGTCATGGAGCGTCACACACGGGTTCGACGGGCGAGGTCGTTGCCGGTCTCCTCGATCGAGCCGGGGCGGATCACAGGTGGAGGTCGCCCACGATGTCCCCCGCCTGGACCACCTTCGCGTTCCCGGAAACCCTGCCGATGGTGTTGCGAACAGTCCCGCCCTGCGCGGGGGCGCCGATGTGGCCGAGCTGGGTGATATCGGCCCCGGGGCCGACCTCCCCAATCGTGTTCTCCACGACGGAGGGCTTCTCCTGTTCGCTCATGCGTGCAAAGTACCGCTCGGCGGACGACCGGGGAAGACCGTTGCATCTGGAGCAGAACCGAACCCCCCGCCCGTATACCGGACATATTCTGTTCCCGCTGACGAAGGCGGCGCCATACCGGCGAGGGAGCCTGTGTCCTCACCTTCCGGCGCACACGCCGACCGGGTGTGGGACCGCACCCCTCGAGGAGTGGACCGGGTGGGCTACGCCGCTGCTTCGGGGACAGGAAACAGAGAGAACCGCATGACTCCCTGGACGGTGAACGCTACACCTGGTGGCACCGAGTACTCGCGTCCGTTTCCTCTCCGCACCGGCGAGAAATTCAACGGCGCTGCCTCGGCAACGGAGGACCCGGTACGCCTGCCGAACGGACCGGAATGAGCACCGGTCCCGCAGACATCGACGTTCAATACCAGAACAGATCGTTCTTACGGACCTGCACGAGACCGCTGACGAGCCCCACAATGCCGAACTCGATGAAAAGCCACGGTATGGCCGTGGCGGCTCCATAGGCCACCCAGCCCCAGATGAGTACGGCGAGATGGAACCCGCTGGCGATCGACCATACGAGGAGGATCTGACCCAGCTGGTACTCACGAGGAATCCGACCTGCCCAGAGAATCCACAGCAGGCTGACCACCACCGTGGCACACACACCTACAGTCATGGCCGTTGTCCACGCGAACCCGCCGTTGAAGTACAGCAGAGCGGCCGAACCGCCGACAAGATACACAAGAGCTCGGCGGATCTTCCATCCCCAGAACGACAAAAAGCGTTCTATCTCGTCCTGCCGCTCGGCTTGCGCTTGCATCGCTTGCATATGTTGCCGAAGGAGAATTTCTCCGATGAAACCATAGGATGCCGGAAGACGATACCTGTCCATGTAACGACCATAGCCATACCTGTCGATTAATGTGTCGCTTATTCGACACCACGGGGCTGGTGTGATGAAAGGTTTTTTCCTGGTGCGGCTGACACTCCACAGACAGTAAGGCCCGGGGGAAGCGAAGGCGATCACCACCGTGCGCCCGCCCCCGGGGCCGGAGCCGTGCAGCCGCGCCGAGTCAGTGATGCAATCCGATGACCACGGCCCCGTTCTCGGAGAGGCACGCCCCGACCGGGTCCGCAGCGGCCGTCTGGGCGAAACTCTCGCCTGGCCCACGCCGCCCAGCGTGTTCGAGTAGTTCAAGGCCGCACAGCGCGGACCGAGACG
Source organism: Nocardiopsis sp. CA-288880 (assembly GCF_050955985.1). Lineage (NCBI taxonomy): Bacteria > Bacillati > Actinomycetota > Actinomycetes > Streptosporangiales > Nocardiopsidaceae > Nocardiopsis > Nocardiopsis sp. CA-288880. Next base: position 4,986,504 of record NZ_CP192105.1, read on the forward strand.
GTATCCCCTGCCGAGTTCTCGCAGCTCCTCCAGCCCTTCCTCGTCCTCCTCCCGGCACGTATCCAGACCTGCTCCGACGCCCTGGCCACCGCTCACCTGACGTGCCCGGACCGTCTGGCCCTTCCCGAGCCCCAACCGGCCAGGACGAGGCCGAGAACCGCCATGCCCCGACAGGTGGACCACGACCTGCGCCGTCGCCAGATCGCCCAGGCGGTGTGGCGCCTGGCCACCCGGGGCGGACTCGAACACGTCACCCTGCGCCAGGTCGCCGCCGAGGCCGAGGTCTCCGCCCAGCTGCTGCAGTACTACTTCGGCACCCGCGACCGTCTGCTGCTGGGAGCGCTGGAGATCCTCAACGCCGACGCCGAGCAGCGGGCCGGGCAACGCCTGGCAGAGCTGGGCGAGGCTCCCGGCATGCGCGCGCTCGTACGCGGGGTGCTGTGGGAGCTGCTCCCGCTGGACGAGGAGCGCCGCACCCGGCACCTGGTGTACGCCGCCTACTTCATCCCCTTCGTCGTCGATCCCGCCCTGGCCGCCGCGGCCCGCGACGCGCCACGCGCCCTGGAGGACCTCGTGTCCGGCCTGCTCGACCGGGGCCGGCAGTCCGGCGAGGTGCCGGCAGGGATCGACACCGAGGCCGAGAGCGCGTTCCTGGTGGCGGGCGCCATCGGCCTGCAGACCAGCGTCCTGCTCGGTCAGCACAGTCCTGAGCAGGCCGTGGAGCTGATCGAGCACCGACTCGACGGCGTGTTCGCGCCCGCACCCCGCTGAACAGCCCTCATCCTGCTGACACGGGGACCGGCAACAACCGACGCGAAAGGGGGCCGACCGGAAAATCCGGTCGGCCCCCTCCGAGCGCGTGGCAGGCGCGTTTCTACAGGTACTGGCCCGTGTTGGCGACAGTGTCGATGGAACGGCCCGCGTCCGCGCCCTTCTTGCCGGTCACGAGGGTCCGGATGTAGACGATGCGCTCGCCCTTCTTGCCGGAGATCCGCGCCCAGTCGTCGGGGTTGGTGGTGTTGGGCAGGTCCTCGTTCTCGCTGAACTCGTCGACGCAGGCCTGGAGCAGGTGCGACACCCGGATGCCCCTGGACTGCTGGTCGATGAAGTCCTTGATGGCCATCTTCTTGGCCCTGGAGACGATGTTCTCGATCATCGCGCCGGAGTTGAAGTCCTTGAAGTACAGGACCTCCTTGTCGCCGTTGGCGTAGGTGACCTCCAGGAAGCGGTTCTCCTCGCCCTCGGTGTACATCCGCTCCACGACCCGCTGGATCATGGCGTCCACCGTGGCCTTGGTCGATCCGCCGTGCTCGACGAGGTCCTCCTCGTGCAGCGGCAGGTCCTCGGTGATGTACTTGCCGAAGATGTCGCGGGCCGCCTCGGCGTCGGGCCGCTCGATCTTGATCTTGACGTCCAGGCGGCCGGGCCGCAGGATCGCCGGGTCGATCATGTCCTCGCGGTTGGAGGCGCCGATGACGATGACGTTCTCCAGGCCCTCGACGCCGTCGATCTCGCTGAGGAGCTGCGGGACGATCGTGTTCTCCACGTCGGAGGACACGCCCGATCCGCGGGTCCGGAAGATCGAGTCCATCTCGTCGAAGAAGACGATGACGGGGGTGCCCTCGGAGGCTTTCTCACGGGCACGTTGGAAGACCAGGCGGATGTGCCGCTCGGTCTCGCCCACGTACTTGTTCAGCAGCTCCGGGCCCTTGATGTTGAGGAAGAAGCTCTTGCCGACGTCGCGGCCGGTGCGCTCGGCGACCTGTTTGGCCAGCGAGTTGGCGACCGCCTTGGCGATGAGCGTCTTGCCGCAGCCGGGAGGGCCGTAGAGGAGGACGCCCTTGGGCGGGCGCAGCTTGTGCTCGTAGAAGAGCTCCTTGTAGAGGTAGGGCAGCTCGACGGCGTCGCGGATCATCTCGATCTGCCCGGACAGGCCGCCGATGTCGGTGTAGGCGATGTCGGGGACCTCTTCGAGGATGAGCTCCTCGACCTCCGACTTGGGGATCCGCTCGTACACGTAGCCCGAACGCGGCTCCAGCAGCAGGGAGTCGCCGGGCCGGATCGGCTCGTCGCGCAGCGGTTCGGCCAGGCGGACGATCCGCTCCTCGTCGTGGTGGGAGATCACCAGGGCGCGTTCGCCGTCCTCGAGGAGCTCCTTGAGCATGACGACCTCGCCGACGGTCTCGAAGGACTCGACCTCGACGACGTTGAAGGCCTCGTTGAGCATGACCTCCTGGCCGGGGCGCAGGCTCTCGAGGTCCACCGAGGGACTGACGTTGACGCGCATCTTGCGGCCGTTGGTGAAGATCTCGACGGTCTCGTCGTCACGTGAACCGAGGTAGACGCCGAATCCGGAAGGCGGCTGCGCCAGCCGGTCGACCTCCTCCTTCAGCGCCACGATCTGCTCGCGCGCCTCCTTCAGCGTGGAGACGATCCGTTCGTTCTGGCCGTTGGCAGCGGCGAGGTTGGCCTGGGCCTCCCTCAACCGCTCCTCCAGCAGGCGTACATGTCGGGGCGAGTCGGCGAGCTTGCGCCGAACCACGCTGAGTTCCTTTTCCATGTAGGAGACCTGAGCCGTGAGTTCAGCGACTTCACGGTCCCGGTCGCTCTGACGCTCGTCGTCGCGCTCGGCCACGTCCGCCACCTCCCTAGGAGAAGTATGACTACTCGGAGCCTACCTACCCCTGCCCATTTCCTAACCTGTCTGCCGCGGGGAGTGTCGTAGGACTCATTTTGAACTCTTGCGTTACGCCAGGTCACAGTGATAGCGGATGACCCGACGTAATCAGAAAGTAACCTCCGTGCCGGGCCCGGGCAAGGAAGGACTCCCCCAAGAAGCCTCGGACGGGGGCCGGCCGCGTGTCCGGGGCGGCGACCCCGGACACGCGCGAGGCCCGCCCGGGTCTTCCGGACGGGCCTCGCGCGGCGCGGTGGGACGCAGGGGGCGGGCGGGCGCTCCCGCTACTCCCCGGCGGTGCCCGGCTCCCCCGGGCCCGCGTCGGGGGTCTCCGGGGCCTGCGGGTCCACGGCCTCGGCGGGCGCCGTCCCGGCAGCCGTCTGCGCCGGACCGCGGCCGTCCTGCTCGCGGGCAGCGGTGAAGTCCTTGCCGTAGGCGCCCTTGGCCGGCCGGCGGCGGCGCTCGGGGGCCTCGGCCCCGTCGGCGAGGCGGCGGGCCACCACCAGGAACCCGGTGTGCCCGATCATGCGGTGGTCCGGGCGCACCGCCAGCCCCTCCACGTGCCAGGTGCGGAGCATGGTCTCCCACGAGCGCGGCTCGTAGAAGCGGTCGTCCTCGCGCAGCCCCTCGACCACGCGCGACAGCTGCGTGGTGGTGGCGACGTAGCAGCAGAGCAGTCCGCCGGGGATCAGCGCCCCGGCGACCGCGTCCAGGCACTCCCAGGGGGCGAGCATGTCGAGGAAGACGCGGTCCACGTCGGTCTCGTCGAGCTCCTCCACCAGGTCGCCGACGGTGAGCTTCCACGCCGGGTGCGGGCCGCCGTAGAACCTCTCCACGTTCTTGCGGGCGATCTCGGCGAAGTCGGCGCGGCGCTCGTAGGAGTGCACCATGCCGTTCTCACCGACTGCGCGCAGCAGCCAGTTGGACATGGCGCCCGATCCGGCGCCCGCCTCGACGACCCGGGCCCCCGGGAAGATGTCCGCCTCGACCAGGATCTGGGCCGCGTCCTTGGGGTAGACGATGGTCGCCCCGCGCTTCATCGACAGCGTGTAGTCGATCAGCAGCGGGCGCAACGCCACGTAGGCCGTGCCGGTGTTGGAGCGGACCACGCTGCCGTCGGGCAGGCCGATGAGCTCGTCGTGTTCGACCTTGCCCTTGTGGGAGTGGAAGGCGCTGCCTTCGCGCAGGGTGATCGTGTGCATGCGACCCTTGGGGTCGGTCAACTGCACGGTGTCGCCGTCGGTGAAGGGGCCGCGGCGGCCATGGATACCGGTCAACGTCGCTCTCGTCTTCCCACGTCGCAATTGGTTGAGTCAGGGCAGTCGCCCAGGGTATCGGCCCCCCGATACCGTGGCGAACGGCCGGAGGCGGCCCGAACCGACTACGGACGGTCGTAGCGGTCCGGGCACAAGTCCGGAAACGGGCGGCTCCCGCCGGGTCCGAACGTGCGAACACCCCGCCTCCGGGGCAGTATCGACACCGCGGGACCGCGACGACGCCCATCCACCACACGAGGAACACGGGAGGCGACGACCCATGTCACAGCCGAACACGGCACTGGGGATCGACATCGGGGGCAGCGGCATCAAGGGCGCCCCTGTCGACCTGGTCGCCGGGGAGTTCCTCCGGGAGCGGATGAAGGTCCTCACGCCCCGCCACGCCGACCCCGCGGCGATCGCGGAGATCGTCGGCAAGATCTCCGCGCACTTCCCCGAGGTCTCGCAGGCGCCGCTGGGCATCACCTTCCCCGGGGTGGTGCAGGGCGGGGTCGTGCGCACCTCCGCCAACCTGCCCAAGAGCTGGGTGGGCACCGACGCGCGGACCCTGTTCACCGAGGCGACCGGCCGACCGGTGCGGGTCCTCAACGACGCCGACGCCGCGGCGGTCGCGGAGAGCCGCTACGGCGCCGCCAAGGGGGTGCCGGGCGTGGTGCTGATGACCACCCTGGGCACCGGCATCGGCTCCGCCCTGGTGGTGGACGGCAAGCTCGTGCCCAACACCGAGTTCGGGCACCTGGAGATCGACGGGCACGACGCGGAGACGCGGGCCTCCTCCGGCGCCAAGGAGCGCGAGGACCTCTCCTACCACGAGTGGGCGACCCAGCGCCTGCACCGCTACTACAGGGTGGTCGAGGACCTGCTCTGGCCGGACCTGATCGTGGTCGGCGGCGGGGTGAGCCGTAAGTCGGAGAAGTTCCTCCCCCATGTGGACATCCGCACCCCCATCGTCCCCGCGACCCTGCGCAACACCGCCGGGATCGTCGGCGCCGCGCTGGCGGCGGCCGAGCCCGGGACGGTCTGAGCCACGGCCGCCGTCCCGTCCCCGCCGGGCGGCGGCCCGCGGTCTCCCCGGCGGGAGCCGGGCGGCTCCCGCGCCGGGTCCCTCAGGGGTGCGGGCGCAGCCCCTTGAGCGCCTGGTCGACGTCGCTCCCGGGTCCGTGGACCGCCACCCCCGCCAGGGTCAGGTCCTCGGCGGCCGCCCCGAGCACGGCGGCCCGGTTGTCGTCGTCGTTGCCGGTGGCGAAGAGGTCCTCGGTGAAGAGTGCGGCGGACGGACCGGGCGCGACGGAGGTAAGGCGCGGGCCGCCCGCCGGAGACCGGGACGGAGGGGGCCGGGCGGCGGACGGCCCGCGCACGGGGGGTCGAACGGGTGGGCGGGCGGGACCGGGCAGGGCCCCGCGCGGAGGGAGACCGGGTTTCGGGGAGACCCGGCCCGCCCGCCTCCCGGGCGCGGGCACCGCTCACGCCCGTGGGGGCGCTGAGGGGGACCCGCGCCTGTTCAGGCGTCGCCGACGGTCATGGACAGGGCGCCCACGATCCGCCTGGCGGCGTCGGAGGTCCGGGTGGCGGGGGAGATGGGGACCCCCGACAGGGCGGGATGCACATCCACCTGGGCCGGCCAGCGCATCCACCACCAGAGGTCGCCCCTGTGCGGTCTGAGCAGCGCGCGCTGGGGGCGGGCGCTGGGGCCGGCGTCGACCGTTCCGGAAGCCCCGTCCTCGCGGACCTCCACGCCGTGTGAGCGCAGTTCGGCGGCCAGGACCCGCAGGGCCAGACCGGCGGGGTCCACGCGGTCCGCCGGATCAGCCGCGGCGGGCTCCCACCGCAGACTCGGGCTTCCCGCCGGCGGGGTCTCCACGGTCACGGGGTGCCTCCCTTTCCTCCCGGATGCCTACCGGGACCAACGACTCTTGTACTCTCCCGCATCGGCCCCGGTACGGGGCGTCTCTATGCGGATCACGCATCGCACCTTCTTTTTCACACATAGCCACCCAGGGTGGCCGGAATCCCTAATCTAAGCTCATGCCCCAACCCGACGGTGTTCTGCCACCGGACCTGTGGTCGCGGCCCCGCATGGCGAACGCGCTGGCGACCTGCGACATGGCCACAGTTCTCGAAGGCGTGCGCACTGCGCGCGGATGGTCCCAGGGAGACCTCGCCCGCGCGGTCGCCTATTCCCAGAGCTGGGTCTCCCGGGTGGTCAACGGACAGCAGGCCCTGACGGTCAGCCAGGTCCAGGACCTCGCCCAGCGCCTGGGCGTCCCGCTGCACCTGCTCCGCTTCGGAGGCTCCCCGCCTCCGGACGGACCCGTCCAGAAGGAGGTGGACACCACGAGACGACGCGAGTTCGGGAAGGCGGTCGCCGCCGGGGCCCTTCTCACCGCCGCCCCCGCCGCTCCCCCGCCTTCGCAGGCGCCCCACCCGGTCGACGAGACCACCGCGTCCGCGCTGCGCTCCATCACCGGCGGCCAGCGCCGCATGGACGCGTCCGCCCCCGCCCGCCACCTGCTGCCCAGCGCCGTGGCGCATGTGCAGCTGGCCGAGCAGATGCTCGCGCACTCGCATGGGACTCCGTTCCATCCGGCGCTCAGCGCGGCGGCCAGCGAGGCCGCCGGGTTCGCCGCCTGGCTCCACGCCGACCTGGGCGACATGGGCTCGGCCCGGGTCCACTACCGCACGGCGGTCGTCCGGGCCCGCCAGGCCGGGATGCGCCTGCTCGACGTGTACATGCTGGGGTCCCTGGCCGCCTTCGAGATCGACACGGCGGAGGACCCCGAGCTGGGCCTGGGGCTGGTGCGGGAGGCCGAGCACGTCCTGGGCCCCTCCGCGCACCCCACGGCCCGCGCCTGGCTCGCCTGCGTGGGCGCCCTCGCGCACGCGGGCACCGGCGACGGGGCCGCCGCCTCCCGCGCCATCGGCAGGGCGGAGAAGGAGGCCGCCCGCACGACCAACACCGACCCGCCCTGGCCGTGGGTGTTCGCCTTCGACCAGGCCAAGGTCGCCGGCTACCGCGCCCTGGTCGGGGTGCGCCTGCGGAGCCCGCACGAGGCCCGCGAGGCCTTCGCGGAGGCCCTCGCCCAGAAGGCCGCCAACGCCAAGCAGGCGGCGGTCCTCCAGGTCGAGCTGGCCTCGGCGCACGCCGAGGCGGGCGACGTGGACGAGGCGTTCCGCCTGGCGCGGGAGGCGCTCGCCACGGGGGTGCGCTTCGACTCCGAGCGGGTGATCGGGCGGGTGCGGAGGTTCAGGCGCGGGTACCGGGGGCCCCGGGCCGGATGCGTCGACGACCTGGACCGCCGGCTCACGTCGCTCCTGACCGGTATCGCGGCCCCGGATTAAGAGGCGGGGAGCGGCGGGGAATACCCGTGATCCGCATCGGAACCGCCGGCCGCCGCGGCCTGCCGCCCGGGGAGCGCCCGGCGGAGGCCCGGCGGAGGCGTGGCCGTCCGCCGCCTCAGGCCCGGCCGGACATCGCCGCGTTGACGTCGGCGGCGCGCAGCACGCCGAACACCCCGCCGCCCGCCTCGTCCACCACCAGGTACTCCGGCAGCTGGTGCCCGGTCAGCGCGTCGAGCAGCTCCTCGCCCCTCAGGTCCACCGGCACCAGGGAGGAGTCCGTCACCGCCCGCGCCACACTCGACACCGGCACCCGGGCCCGGCGCTCCTCCGCGATCGCCGCGGCCGAGGCCGGGTGCACGATCGACGTCGGGGTGCCGTCGGCGTCGGTCACGACGATCTCCACGACCCCCGCCTCGCGCGCCCTCCCCTGCGCCTCGGCCAGCGGGGTGCCGGACGGCACCCGCACCGCCGGCCGGGCCAGGTCGCGCGCGCTCAGGCCGGGCACCCGCTCGCGCACCCGGGCCGCCCGCAGGGCGTCGGTGGCGCCCATCCACATGAACCCGCCCAGGAGCAGGCCCCACACCACCGCCCACGGGCTCAACCGCCCGCCGGACGACCACGCCAGGACGAACGGGAGCGCCACCACGACCAGGGCCAGCCCCCGGCCGCCCCAGGCCGCCGCCACACTCCCCGCGACCTGCCTGCCGGTCGCCTTCCACACCCCGGCGCGCAACAGCCTGCCGCCGTCCAGGGGCAGCCCGGGCAACAGGTTGAACACGCCCACCAGGAAGTTGGCGATCCACAGCTGGAACAGCAGCTCGCCCACCACGCTGAACGGGTCGGCGAACTGGTAGAGGCCGAAGGCGCCCGCGGCCAGGATCAGGGAGAACAGCGGACCCGAGAACGCGATCCAGAACTCCCGCCCCGGAGTGGGCGCCTCCCGCTCGATCTCGGAGACCCCGCCCAGCACGTACAGCACGATCCGCCGCACCGGCAGCCCGTACATGCGCGCCACCACCGAGTGCGCGAGCTCGTGCACCAGGACGGAGGCGTACAGCAGGACCGCGAAGACGAACGCCAACAGGTAGGAGGCGGGCCCCAGCGCGAGCCGCCCCTCGACGATCCCCCCGTAGACGAGGGTGATCAGCACCGCCACGATCAACCACGACGGCGTCACGTACACGGGAATGCCGAAGGGGCGGCCCAGGAGCAGCCCCTTGCTCTTGGCGCGGTCGCGGGTTCTGGGCGCGGAGGGCTCACTACCGGTGGTCACGTCCCCAGGGTACGGGGCCACCGCGCCCGGCCTGTCGCGACCTTCTCATAGGCTCGTCCCATGACCACCGCGCCCCTTCCGTCCGCCCTCTCGCCCTCGCGTGCCTCCGACTTCCTCCAGTGCCCCCTGCTGTTCCGGTTCCGCACCATCGACCGGCTCCCGGAGGCTCCCAGCGCGGCGGCGCTGCGCGGCACCCTGGTCCACGCCTGCCTCGAACGCCTCTACGAGCTCCCCGCGGAGTCGCGCACCCCGCACAACGCCGCCGCCCTCGTCGACCCGCAGTGGACCGCTCTGCGCGAGAAGAAGCCCGAGGTCGACGAGCTCTTCGCCGACGAGGCGGAGCGCGACACCTGGCTGGAGTCCGCCCGCGACCTGGTGCGCCGCTACTTCGACCTGGAGAACCCGACGGCCCTGGAGCCCCGCGACCGCGAGATGCGCCTGGACGTGGCCCTGCCCACCGGGCTCAAACTGCGCGGCTACGTCGACCGCCTCGACGTCACCCCGACCGGGCAGATCCGGATCGTGGACTACAAGACCGGCAAGTCCCCGCACCCCAGGTTCGAGGACAAGGCCCGCTTCCAGATCTTCTTCTACGCCGTGATGATCTGGCGCGACCTCGGCGTCGTCCCCGCCCGCCTCCAGCTCGTCTACCTCGGCGGCGACGGGGCCGTGCGCTGGTACGACCCGACCGAGGACGAGCTCCGGGCCGCGGAGGAGGAGATCTCCGGCATCTGGGCCCGGATCGAGGAGGCCGGACGGACCGGCGTGTGGGCGCCCCGCAAGAGCAAGCTGTGCGGCTGGTGCGAGCACCAGGCCCTGTGCCCCGAGTTCGGCGGCACACCGCCGCCGCTGCCCACCGCCTGACCGGCCGCGGCCCGGACCCGTCCGCCGCGCCGCCGCCCGCGCCCCGAACGGCGGGGACCGGACAAGCCCCCCGATGAGGCACAATCGGCCGTGTGCCCGTCTCTGTACTGCTGGTCGACGACCAGCCCCTCGTCCGCGCCGGTTTCCGCATGATCCTGGAGTCCGCCCCGCACCTGTCGGTCGTCGGGGAGGCCTCCGACGGCCGCGAGGCGGTGCGGGCCGCCCGGACCCTGGTGCCCGACGTCGTCCTCATGGACATCCGCATGGCGGGCATGGACGGGGTCGAGGCCACCCGCCGGATCACGTCCTGGGCCCAGCCGCTGGGACACAGCGTGCGGGTCCTGGCACTGACCACCTTCGACCTGGACGAGTACGTGGTGGAGATCCTGCGCGCGGGCGCGACCGGGTTCCTCCTCAAGGACTCCCCGCCGGCCGATCTCGTGACCGCCGTGGAGGTGGTCGCGAGCGGCGCCGCGGTCGTGGCCCCACCGGTCCTGCGCCGCCTCCTGGACCGCTTCACGCCGCTGCTGCCCCCCGCAGCCGAGGAGGAGGCCCCGGCCGCGGCCCTGACCTCCCGCGAGCACGAGGTCCTGCGGCTGGTGGCGCGCGGCTGGTCCAACGCCGAGATCGCCGCCCACCTCGTCCTGGGCGAGACGACCGTCAAGTCGCACGTGGGCAGCATCCTCACCAAACTGGGACTGCGGGACCGCGTACAGGCCGTGGTCTACGCCTACGAACACGGACTCGTCAGGCCCGGACGGCCCGACGGGGACGGCTGAGGCACGGCGCCGTCCGGGCGCGCCGCGACACCGGGCCACCCGCCCCGCGGGTCCCGGCGCGTCGCTGTCGGAGTCCATCCCGCCTTGACAGGATGAGCCGGTGATCGAACTCACCGGCGCCCGCCCCTGTTCCAGGCGAACCCGACACGTCCGGACTGCGTCCCCTCTGGGGTTGTGATCGACGCGCCGACCACCACGGGGTACAGGCGGGGAGGGAACGGAGAACAGGGATGCCAAGCAAGCGGGAGCGACCGGTTCCCCCGAGTGAGGACCGCCTGCTCAGCAGGATGCGGGACTGGCGGGCGGAACACGAACGGGAACTGACCCCGGACGGCCTCGACGACAACGAGGGCGTCAACCTGCCCGACGCGAGGGCCATGGACCTGGTCCTGCGCGTCGGCGAGCTCATGCTGGCCAGCGGCGAGGGCACGGAGGCCGTCAGCGAGTCGATGCTCAGCCTCTCGGTCGCCTTCGAGCTGCCCCGGTCCGAGGTGTCGGTCACCTTCACCACGATCACCCTGTCCACCCACCCGGGCGGCGACCAGCCGCCCGTCACCGGCGAACGGGTCGTGCGCCGGCGCTCCCTGGACTACTTCCGCGTCAACGAGCTGCACACCCTGGTGCAGCAGGCCGCGCTGGGGCTGCTGGAACTGGAGGACGCCACCGCCCGGCTGTCCCAGATCCGGCGTGCCCGCATGCCGTACCCGAACTGGGTGATCGTGTTCGGGTTCGGCCTGATCGCCTCCAGCGCCAGTGTGATGATGGGCGGCGGCCTGGTCGTGGCGGCCGCCGCGTTCCTCGCCACCGTGCTGGGCGACCGGACCGCGGTGTTCCTGGCCCGGCGCGGCGTCGCCGAGTTCTACCAGATGGCCGCGGCGGCGGTGGTCGCGGCGACCATCGGCGTGGCCCTGCTCTGGGTGAGCACCACGCTGGACCTGGGACTGCAGGCCGCGGCGATCATCACCGGCAACATCATGGCCCTGCTCCCCGGGCGGCCCCTGGTGTCCAGCCTCCAGGACGGCATCAGCGGCAGCTACGTGTCGTCCGCGGCGCGCCTCCTGGAGACCTTCTTCATCCTGGGCGCGATCGTGTCGGGGGTGGGCGCCGTGGCCTACACGGCGATCCGGCTGGGCGTGCCGGTCGACCTCGACAGCCTGCCCTCGGCGGGTACCTCCCTGGAGGTCCCCGTCCTGATCGGCGCGGCGGGGATCGCGATGGCGTTCGCGATCTCGCTGGCGGTCCCGCCCCGGATGCTCCCGACGATCGGGGCCCTGGGTGTCATGATCTGGGCGATCTACGCGGGTCTGCGCTCGCTCCTGGACGTGCCGCCGGTCGTGGGCACGATGGCCGGCGCCGTCGCGGTGGGCGTCGTGGGGCACTGGCTCGCCAGACGCACGAGACGCCCGGTCCTGCCGTACCTGGTCCCGTCGATCGCGCCGCTGCTCCCGGGCAGCATCCTGTACCGGGGGCTGATCGAGATCACCCAGGGCACGGCGGTGTCGGGCCTGCTCAGCGTGGTGGAGGCGGTCATGGTGGGCCTGGCGCTGGGCGCCGGGGTCAACCTCGGCGGGGAACTGGTGCGGGCCTTCCAGCGCGGCGGGCTCGCCGGGGCGGGCATGCGCAGCCGCCCAGCGGCACGCCGAACGCGCGGCGGATACTGAAACCGTTCTGGCCGGAGCCGGACACACCGGAACCATTGCCTGCCTGCGGATATCTCACCGTGTGAGAGCGGACGACGACACCGGGACCACCACGGTGGGCCTAAACCAGAGCAAGCATGTGATGTGAGCCACTAAAGTTGGCGTCAGCTCAACGACGAGCTCTTCTGGAACGAAAGGCCTGTCCCATGTGCAGCCACCAACCCGCCTGCCCGTCCTTCGAGGACACCGACCGCGAAGCCGCACGGGTCGTCTCCAGCCACCCTGAACAGGGATGGAGCCTGCTCTGCAACGGGGTCGTCCTTTTCGACGACACCGGCGAACTGCTGCCCGACGGGGCGGTTGTCGCCCCGCACCGGCCCCGCGTGGCCGCCTGACCCCGCACACCGAGGAACACGGCCAGGGACCCGCCCCGCCCACGCACCGGAAGCGGGCGACACCGCCCGCCGCCGGCCCCGGGCCACCGCCGGCGCGGTCCCCGGCCGACGCACACCCGCCCGGAAGGCGACGAGCCCCGGGCGGTTCCGTGTCACAGGTCGGGCCAGCCCTCGGGCAGGACGTCCTCTCCCCCCATCGCCTCCCGCAGCCGGCTCCGGAAGTCGGCGTGCACGTCGGCGCCCCACACCAGGCCGCTCGGGGTGCGCAGGGCCTGCTCCATGGCGGCGCGCAGCGCGTCGGCGCGCGACTCCCCCTCCACCACCGGGAGCGCCAGCAGCGCGTGCATCCGGGTGACGACGGCGAACAGCTCCCCCGCCAGCGCCGGGGCGGTGGCCGTCGCCGCGGCCTCCTCCAGGTAGGGCTCCCACCACGGGCCCGCCCCCGCGTCCTCCGGGGCGGCGAACCCCCGGCGCAGCCGACGGCGCACCTCGTGCGCGGTCTCCGGGTCCCCGTTCCCCAGGCCCGCGCGCCAGACCCGCTCGGCGCCGTCGGGCTCCCCGCGCAGGGCGAGCAGTCCGGCGAGGAGTTCCACCGCCGAGGCCGAGGTCCCCGCGTCCGGGGCGGGCGCGTCCCGCTCCCCCTCGCCCGGGTCGACGATCGCGCCGACGTCGGCGATGGCGTGTTCGAGGTGGGCCGCCGCGCGCAGCAGGCGCAAGCCGGGGTCGTCCGCGACCGAGAGCCCCCGCTCGACGGCCGCGGAGGCGGCGCCCGGCAGCCCCCGGCCGAGCAGGCGGCCAGCCAGGTCCCGGGCCGCCTCGACGACGGTGGCCGCGTGCAGGCGGCCGATCGGGTCGGAGCCGCGCGGGAGGCGCAGGGCCGCCTCCCAGTGCTCCTCGGCCGCGCCGGGGTCCCCGCGGTCCTCCGCCGACCGCGCCAGACCGTAGTGGGCCACGGCGGCGTAGGAGGGCTCCCCCAGGTCGACGAGCCTGCGCCAGACGCCCTCGGCCTCGACGTGCTCGCCCTCCTGCTCGAGGGACAGGCCGAGGTGGTAGGCGGCGCGCGGGGCGTACCGGGGGTCGCCGGTGGCCACCGCCCCGCGGGCGGCCTCGCGGGAGGCGGGGAGGTCCCCCCGCTGGTCCTCGACCACGGCCAGGCCCAGCAGGGCGCGGGCGAGCACCCGCGGGTGCGGGTCCGCGGCGACGGCTCTGCGGTAGAGCTTGGCGGCGCGCTTGAGGTGGCCGTTCTCGGCGAGGTCCTGGGCCTGGTCGCACACGTCGGCGGCGTCCTGGGCAGAGACCGCGTCGGTCTCCCCGGTGTCCTGGGGGTCGGCGGCCGGCGGCGGGTCGGCGGGGCCAGAGCGTGCGGGATGTCCGGACGTCGTGGTCATTGCTTCCGCTTTCCATGGGGGCGGCGGGTCTCGCGGTGGGACGCGGAACCGGGTCGCCGCAACTCTAACGCGGCTCCTGCCCGGAGGCGGCGGCCCTGTGGGGATGTCGGTCCGGTGCTCGTCTCCTCACCGGACAGAGCACTTGTCCACGCGACGCCTTTACGACGTAGATTCACTTTCGGGGGCACGTGGCCCGGACACGCGGAGGGGCGCCGGTCGGCGGACCGGCGCCCCTCGTCCGTCCCGCTCGCCTACATCGCGAAGGCCTCCGGCGGCGGGCAGGAGCAGACCAGGTTGCGGTCACCGTAGGCCTGGTCGATACGGCCGACCGGCGGCCAGTACTTGTCCGTGCGCAGCGACGGCAGCGGGTACGCGGCCTCGGCGCGGGTGTAGCCGTGCTCCCACTTCTCGGCCGTGACCGCCTCGGCGGTGTGCGGGGCGTTGCGCAGGGGGTTGTCCTCGGAGTCCCACTCCCCGCCGGCCACCCGGTCGATCTCGGCGCGGATCGCGATCATCGCCTCCACGAACCGCTCCAGCTCGGCGAGGTTCTCGCTCTCGGTCGGCTCCACCATGAGGGTGCCGTTGACCGGGAAGGACATCGTCGGGGCGTGGAACCCGTAGTCCATGAGGCGCTTGGCCACGTCCTCGTTGCTGATCCCGCTGGCCTTCTGGAGCGGGCGGATGTCGATGACGCACTCGTGGGCCACCAGGCCCCCCGCGCCGGTGTAGAGGACCGGGAAGTACGGCTCCAGCCGCTTGGCCAGGTAGTTCGCGGACAGGACCGCGACCTCGGTGGCCGAGCGCAGGCCCTCCTCCCCCATCATCCGGACGTACGCCCAGGAGATGGGCAGGATGCCCGCCGAACCGAACGGCGCGGCCGACACCGGTCCCACCCCCGTGTGCGGGCCCGCCTCGGACTGGGCCGGGTGGTTGGGCAGGAAGCCGGCCAGGTGCGAGCGGACCGCGACCGGCCCCACGCCCGGGCCCCCGCCCCCGTGCGGGATGCAGAACGTCTTGTGCAGGTTGAGGTGGCTGACGTCGGCGCCGAACTCGCCCGGCTTGGCCCAGCCGAGGAGCGCGTTGAGGTTGGCGCCGTCGACGTACACCTGGCCGCCGGCCTCGTGGACCAGGCGGCACACCTCGGTGACGGTGTCCTCGTACACGCCGTGCGTGGACGGGTAGGTGACCATGATCGCGGCCAGGTCGTCCGCGTGCTCGGCGGTCTTGGCGCGCAGGTCGTCCAGGTCGACGTTGCCGTTGTCGTCGCAGGCGACGACGGCCACGCGCATGCCCGCCATCACGGCGCTCGCGGCGTTGGTGCCGTGCGCGGAGCTGGGGATGAGGCACACGTCGCGGTGGGCCTCGCCGCGCGAGCGGTGGTAGCCCCGGATGGCGAGCAGGCCGGCGAACTCGCCCTGGGACCCGGCGTTGGGCTGGAGGGACACGGCGTCGTAGCCGGTGACCTCGGCCAGCCAGGCCTCCAGGTCGCGGATCACGGTCATGCTCCCGGCGGCCTGGTCGATCGGCGCGAACGGGTGCAGGCCCGCGAACTCGGGCCAGGTGACGGGTTCCATCTCCGTGGTCGAGTTGAGCTTCATGGTGCACGAGCCCAGCGGGATCATCGTGCGGTCCAGGGCCAGGTCGCGGTCGGACAGGCGGCGCATGTAGCGCAGCAGGGAGGTCTCGCTCCGGTGGGTGTTGAACACCGGGTGCGCGAGGTAGTCGACCTCCCTGGCCAGCCCGGCGGGGAGGCGCGCGGCCTCCGGGTCCACGTCCGGGAGGCCCCTGGCGGAGCCCCGCTCGGCCTCGCCGAAGGCCGCCAGCACCGCTTCCAGGTCGGCCACGGAGGTGGTCTCGTCCACGCTCACGCCGACCGTGTTCTGGTCGACGGGGAGGAGGTTGTACCCGGCCTCCAGGGCGGTCTCCACGACGCGGGCGGCGCTGGGCACGCGCACGCGGAGGGTGTCGAAGTAGGCGGAGTGGACGATCTCGAAACCGCGCTCGATGAGGGCGTCGGCCAGCGCCGCGGTGCGGGTGTGCACCTGGCGGGCGATCGCGCGCAGGCCGTGGGGGCCGTGGTAGACCGCGTACATCCCCGCCATGACGGCCAGGAGCACCTGCGCGGTGCAGATGTTGCTGGTGGCCTTCTCGCGGCGGATGTGCTGTTCCCGGGTCTGGAGGGCGAGCCGGTAGGCGGGCTTGCCCGCGTTGTCCACCGAGACCCCGACCAGGCGGCCGGGCAGCTGGCGGCGCAGCTTCTCCCCGACGGCCATGTAGCCGGCGTGCGGGCCCCCGAAGCCGAGCGGGACGCCGAAGCGCTGGGTGGAGCCGACAGCGATGTCGGCGCCGAGGTCGCCCGGGCTGCGCAGCAGGGTCAGGGCGAGGATGTCGGCGGCCACCACCGCGAGGGCCCCGCGCTCGTGGGCCGCGGCGATGACGTCGCCCGGGTCGCGCACGGCGCCGCCGGCGCCCGGGTACTGGACGAGGACGCCGAAGGCGTCGCCCCGGGGAAGGCCCTGCGCCAGGTCGGCGACGACGACCTCGATGCCCAGGGGTTCGGCGCGGGTGCGCAGGACCTGGAGGGTCTGCGGGAAGACGTCGGCGTCGACGACGAAGACGTCGGCCTTGCTCTTGGAGGCCCGGCGGGCCAGCGTCATGGCCTCGGCCGCCGCGGTGGACTCGTCCAGCAGGGAGGCGCCCGAGACCGGCAGGCCGGTCAGGTCGCAGACCATGGTCTGGAAGTTGAGCAGGGCCTCCAGCCGGCCCTGGGAGATCTCGGGCTGGTAGGGCGTGTAGGCCGTGTACCAGGCCGGGTTCTCCATGATGTTGCGCAGGATGACCGGCGGGGTGAAGGTGCCGTAGTAGCCCTGGCCGAGCAGGGAGGTGCGCACGTCGTTGCGCGCGGCCAGGTCGCGGAGTTCGGCCAGGGCCTCGGCCTCCCCGATCGCGTCGGGGAGGGCGAGCGGGGCGCTGCTGCCGGGGCCGGTGAGGATGGACTCCGGTACGGCCGCCGCCATGAGCTCGGCGGTGGAGCCGTGGCCGACCGTCTTGAGCATCTCCTGGATCTCGGCCGGGGTGGGGCCGATGTGGCGGTCGGCGAACACCCGGGCGGGCGCGCCGGGGGTGTTCACGGGCTGATCGGGCACGGAGACCTCCTGGTGACAGGGCCGAGTCGACTCGGCGGTGTTCCTCACGGTCTCCCCCTCTGTCACCGGGCACGGACGTGCCCCGGCTTCAGAGCGGCCTCCTCCGCGCGGTCCGTGGTGCCTGAGAGGTTACTGGGGAGTATTGCCCCGTCGGCGCCCCTGTCGGGGTCTCTCCCGCGCGGTATTGACAGCCTGCTGACGCTATGTACGCATGTGGGGACAGGGCGAATTCCACCCTTCGTCCCTGTTGTGAGTACGACGGTACTCGATCATCGCCGCAGGCGCAGAGCCCGCCCACGCGTTTCGACCACCTGCGCGCAGGGGTCCGCCGCCCGTCCGGGGTCCGCGTACACCGGCGCCGTGCGGGTGCGCTCCCCGCCGCCGGCGGGGCGGCCTCGGGCGCCGGGTCCCCGTGCCCGGGGTCCCGCCGGCGGACCGGGCGGGCGGCCGCTCCCCTCCCGGTCCCCGGGCACGCCGCAGGCCCGCGGTCGCCGGGGCGCCGGCACGGTCGGACATGGGCACGACGCGGCCCGGGAACGGCTCTCGAATGCCTGCTCGCTCCGGCACGCGCGGACGACACCGGCGGATGCCCGGAGGTCCCCGGGGTCAGCCCGTCCGGCGCTCCCTGCGCCGCCTGGCGAGTTCGTCCACCGGCGGGGGCGCGGAGGGGAGCTCGGTCCGCTCCTCGTCGGGGACCACGCCCAGAGCCTCCTCCAGCTCGCGCCACACGTGGGCCAGCGCCAGGCCGAACATGCCCTGGCCGCGCTGCATGAGGTCCACGACCTCGTCGGGGGAGGTGCACTCGTAGACGCTGACGCCGTCGCTCATGAGGGTGATGCGGGCCAGATCGGGGGCGGGGCGTCCCCGCAGGTGGTCCACCGCGGTCCGGATCTGCTGCAGCGATATGCCCGTGTCCAGCAGCCGCTTGGCCACCTTGAGCATCAGGACGTCGGGCAGGCTGTACAGGGGGGCGTTCTGGGCTCCGGTGCGCACGCTCGGCTCGACCAGGCCCGTTCTCGCCCAGTAGTCGAGCTGACGGTAGGTGATCCCGGCGGCGGTACACGCCGCTGGGCCCCGATACCCGACGTCCATAGGCCGCGCCACCACGTCCTCTTCGCACAGTAGGCCCTGCTGCCCCGCTAGCCGCAGCGCGGACCGCCTGTCATGGGGATTCCGCTTGCCGCTCGCTACCGCCACGCCGACCTCCGGCTTCTCGTCCCGCGGCGGCCTCGACAGGGGATATCCACTCAGGGGATGGGTGCGCCGCGGGTTCCACTGCACTGACGGTAGGACTACCGACCGGCAGCGTCAACGACAGGGCCCGGCGCGTCGCCAAGTGCGCGCGCCGTTGGTGCCCCGGGGCCCGCCCGGAGGCGCCCTGTGCGCCTCCACGGATTTCGGCCCTGACCGCCACGGTCACTTCCCCAGCCCAATCTATCACCGGCACGTCGGACAAAGCCGCAGGTCGCAGCTGTGTCCCTTCTGCTTCCACGCTGGTCGGAGCCCACGCCGCACGGACCCCGCAGCGGTCTATTCGGCCTTCCTGCCGAAGTCCTCGGGCGAGATGTTGTCCAAGAACTCGCGGAACGCCTCGACCTGGTCCTCCTGCTCGTCCGGGATCGGCATACCGGCCTCGGCGATCACGTCCTCGTGGGCGTAGATCGGCGCACCCGTGCGTAAGGCGAGGGCGATGGAGTCGGAGGGGCGGGCGCTGACCTCCACGCCGTTGCTGAAGACCAGCTCGGCGTAGAAGATGCCGTCGCTGAGACCGGTGATGTTCACCGTGGTGAGGCCGGTGTCCAGGGCGTCCAGGACATCCCTGAACAGGTCGTGGGTGAGCGGCCTGGCCGGCGCGACGCCCTGTTGCGCCAGCGCGATCGCGGTCGCCTCCACGCCGCCGATCCAGATCGGCAGGTAGCGGTCCCCCTCGGATTCCTTGAGCAGGACTATCGGCTGGTTCGAGGGCATCTCGACCCGGACGCCGACAACCTCCATGTGCTTCACAGCGGCTCCGTCCCACGCGTCGTCATACCGGATGGGCGCTCGTCACCTGACCGCCGTCGGATTCAGGACCCGAAGGCGAAATCGGCACCCTTCGTTACAAAGCTCTCCGGCGGCGGGGGGCCGCAAACCTCATCGGCCCGCCCGCCGCCGTCGTCCGTGGTCAGCGACCCCTCAGCGGCGCGGCTTGGTCAGCAGAACCATGCGGAACTTGCCGATCTGGATCTCGTCCCCGCCACCGAGTTGGGCCTCGTCGACCGGCTCACGGTTGACGTAGGTGCCGTTGAGGCTGCCCACGTCGCGGACGCCGAACCCGTCGCCGCGGCGGAAGAACTCCACGTGGCGTCGGGACACGGTGACGTCGTCAAGGAAGATGTCACTGTTGGGATGCCGTCCGGCGGTGGTCACGTCGCTGTCCAGCAGGAAGCGGCTTCCCGCGTTGGGGCCACGCCTGACGACGAGCAGCGCCGTGCCCGGAGGCAGGGCGTCGGCGTTGGCGGGGTCGTCACCGCCCAGCTCGTCGCCGGACTCCTCCTCCTCCAGGGCCTGTATCCCCGAGATGGAGATGGTGGACGTGACGTCTCCGGCGGCGTCCCCACCCGAACCGGGTCGGGGGCCCTGCTGTTCGGCCCTGCGGACGGGGGTTCCACAGTGGGAGCAGAAACGGGCATCATCCGCAACGGCGTGACCGCACTGCGTGCAGTAAACGCTCGACATAGGTCGGCTCGGCCTCCTACCGCACGGGGCGGTGCTTGATTCGGCTGATCGGTGACACGTCCCGGGTTCCGCGCGGACACCTGGTCCACACGTCGCCCGGCACGTGGTGGGACGGTTCGCTGTCGCGGCAGCGGTGCGCCCCACACGGTCGGTCGCTAGGTCTCATCCCCCGTGTCGTACTCCTCGTCACCCCCGGTCAGGGTGTCCGCCGTTGCCGGGATACCCGGTCCGGTGGGCGACGCGGCGCTCCAGGGAACACTCGACTTTAAACCATATCCCTGTCCAGGAAGGGTTTCGCTCCTCCTCGGCCTGCCGTAGACGCCCCCGGCCGCTCGTGCGGCGCGGGGATCGGTGGACCCGGCGCCCGGGGCGCCGCCTCCACCGGTGGCCGGCCTCGGGACAGTGAAACACCTGTCCTGATGCTGATGCTCGTCCGGGGGATTTGGTTCTCGGTGAACCCCCACGGATTCGCACCGCCGCCATCGGACGGCCTCAACCTGGTGATATGTCCATTTTATCCCTCAAAAGCGCGTCCCGGGCGACCCGGAGGGCCGTGACCGCCCCGGACGCGACGCGCGGGCGGGGACGGGAGGACCGCCCTCGCCCGCGCGTCGCACCGGTCAGCCCTCGGCCCGTTCGACCACGGCCGCCCACTCGTCCAGCAGACGGTGAGCGGTGTCGGAGTCGGGACCTTCGGCCCAAAGATGGGTCACGGCCTCCGCCGTGTCCGGGAGGACGAGCGCCCAGCTGCCGTCGGACTCCAGGACGCGGACGCCGTCCGTGGTGTCCAGCTGACGGCCCCCAGCCGCCTCCACGACGGCGCGCATGACGCTCCCCTTGACCGCCCAGGGGGTGGGCACCGAACGGCGCAGGAGGTGCGCCTGGGGGATCGCCCGGTCGATCTGGCTCAGCGAGCGGCGGTCCCTGGCCACCAGTCCCAGCAGCCGGACGAACGCGGCGATGCCGTCGCTGGTCGGGCTGAACTCGGGGACGACGAAACCGCCCCGGCCGTCCCCGGCCAGAACGACGTCCTCGCCCCCGCTCTGGACGGCCTTGGTGAGTTCGCCCGTGGCGGTGGCGGTCCAGTGCACCTCGACCCCGTGCGCGGCCGCCACCGTCTCCGCGACCCGGGTCGTGGTGACGGGAAGCGCCACCCGGCCTCCCCCGCGCTCGGCGCAGACCAGCTCCAGGACGACCAGCAGGGCGCGGTCGTTGTCGACCAGCTCGCCGTTGCCGTCCACGATGGCCAGCCGTTCGGCCACGGGGTCGAAGCGCACCCCGAAGTCGGCCCCCGACCCCGAGACGAGCTCGCCCAGCCGCTCCAGGTCGCGGTTCTGCTTGGCGACGGTGTCGGTGGGCGAGGCCTCGTCGAGCCGGTTGTTGACCGTGAGGACGTCCACGCCGATCCGCCCCAGCAGGGAGGGGAGGATGAGCGAGCCGCTGCCGCCCGCGCAGTCGACGACCACCTTGAGTTCGGCCTCGGCGACCCCCGAGGTGTCGACCGAGCGCAGCAGGTCGTGCGAGTAGTTCTCGACACCGCGCGAGGGGAAGGTCAGCTCCCCGATCTCCCCGGGGAAGGCCCTGCGGTACTCGGCGCGGGAGAAGACCCGGTCGAGCTTGCGCTGGGCCGCCGGCGACAGGTCGGCCCCGCCCCCGTCCAGGAAGAGGATGTCCACCGACTCCGGGTCGCCCGGGGTGGTGCGGAGCGTGATGCCTCCGCTGACCCCGCTCTGGGAGGTGTGGAAGCGCGCCACGGGCAGCGGCACCACCTCCAGGTCGCGCACGTCGATGGCGGCGGCCGTGAGCGCGCTGATCACCGCGCGCTTGAGCGTCCGGGCGGCCCGGGACACGTCACGGGACGTGGTGACGAGCGCGCCCTTCTTCAGGGTGGTGGCGTAGGCGTTGGCCAGGCGCACCGCCAGCTCGGGGGTGATCTCGACGTTGATCAGCCCGGACACGCCGCGGGGGCCGAACAGCGAGCGCTGCCCGCGCGACTCCCAGATGACGTTGGTGCTGACGACCGCGCCGGCCTCGATGGTCTTGAAGGGGTAGACCTTGACGTCGGCGTTGACGTAGGCCTCGGACTCGATGACGCAGTCCTCGCCGACGATCGCCCCCTCCTCGATCCGGGCGGCGGCCATGACGTCGGTGTTCTTGCCGACGACGCAGCCGCGCAGGTTGGCGCCCCGTCCGACGAAGACGTTGTCGTGCAGGACCGTGCGGTGGCAGAAGGCCTCGGACCGCACCACGGCGTTGCTGCCGACCACGGTGAACTCGCGCAGCTCCGCGCCCGCCTCGACCTTGGCGTAGTCGCCGATGAAGAGCGGGCCCTTGAGGATCGCGCGGGGGTCGACCTCCGAACCCTCGCCGACCCACACCCCGGGGGAGACCTCGAAGCCGTCGATGTCGACGTCCACCTTGCCGGACAGCACGTCGGCCTGGGCGCTCAGGTAGCTCTCGTGGGTGCCCACGTCCTCCCAGTAGCCGTCGGCGATGTAGCCGTAGAGGGGCTCGCCCTCCTCCAGGAGCTGGGGGAAGACATCGCCCGACCAGTCGACCACCTCCCCCTCGGCGACCCGGTCCAGGACGTCCG
The DNA here is from genome assembly GCF_050955985.1 of Nocardiopsis sp. CA-288880. Taxonomy (NCBI): domain Bacteria; kingdom Bacillati; phylum Actinomycetota; class Actinomycetes; order Streptosporangiales; family Nocardiopsidaceae; genus Nocardiopsis; species Nocardiopsis sp. CA-288880. The sequence goes on from NZ_CP192105.1 coordinate 5,008,593, forward strand.
GCTCCATGATGTAGATGCCGGTGTTGACGGTGTCGGAGAAGACCTGGCCCCAGGTGGGCTTCTCCAGGAAGCGCTGGATCCGGCCCTGCTCGTCGACGATGATGATGCCGAACTCCAGCGGGTTGGGGACCCGCTTGAGCGCGATGGTGACCTTGGCGCCGCTCTCCTTGTGGAAGCGCACCATGTCGGTGAGGTCGATGTCGGTGAGCGCGTCGCCGGAGATGACGATGAACGGCTCCCCGCGCAGGTGCTCCTCCGCGTTCTTGACGCTGCCCGCGGTGCCGAGGGGGACCTCCTCGGCGACGTAGTGGAGCTTCATCCCGAGCTCCTCGCCGTCCCCGAAGTAGTTGCGGATGAGGGTGGCCAGGAACTGGACGGTGACCACGGTCTCGGTGAAACCGTGCTTGCGCAGCAGGCGGAGAACGTGCTCCATGATGGGCTTGTTGACCACCGGAAGCAGGGGTTTGGGCTGGTTCGCGGTCATGGGGCGGAGGCGGGTCCCCTCGCCGCCGGCCATCACGACGGCCTTCATGGGAGGCGCCTGAAAAGCGCTCTCCGGGGTTTCCTCGTGGGTGCTCATCGCCGGTGCCTCCGTAGGACGGTGCCGTGGGAGGACGCGGCGGGGGACGGGTTCTCGGAGCGCGCGCCGTGGCGCGCGGTGGGACATGTTCTCATGACGGAGACGACACTCCCTTTCGATCCGACAGGACTCGCGGTGAGCCGGTCCGTCGGTGGATCAGGGTCCGGTCCGTCCCTGATCCGGGCGGCTCGGCCGGTCCGAGCCTTCGGCTACCGCTCCATGATCGCCGTCAGCGGTCGCCGATGTGGCTGGATCGGGTCGATCCGTGTCGTGGCCGCGGACGTGGTCGCTGTCTCCGGAGACCGGTCGGTCCCCGTGGTGATCAGCGCTTTCGTCGCGGCGGGTCTGGGCCATCAGGCGCAGGCCCTGTACGGCGTAGAGCAGTCCGGCCCACCAGTAGAGAGCAGTTCCCCAGAGCGCGAAGGCCCAACCTATAATTCTCGCCACATCCGCCACGGTGGACTCGTAGCCCGCGATGAACAGCAGGGGGAACGAGTAGAGGAGGCACAGCGTGGCGGCCTTCCCGGCGAAGTTCACCGGGAGGGGCCCGTAGCCGAAGTGGCGCAGGAGCGGCAGCGCGCCGAGGATGAGAACGTCGCGCAGGACGAGGATGGCCATCAGCCACCACGGGACGATGTCCCGGATCACCAGGCCGAGCAGCGCGGCGAAGATGTAGAGCCGGTCGGCGAGCGGGTCCAGGACCGTGCCCAGGCGCGAGGTCTGGTTCCAGGCGCGGGCGATCTTGCCGTCGAGCCAGTCGCTGAGCCCGGCGAAGCCGAGCACCAGCAGCGCCCACCAGTCGGCCTGGGGGACCAGGACGAGCCAGAGGAACAGCGGCACGCCCAACAGCCGGAGCATGCTCAGCAGGTTGGGAACCGTCCAGATGCGGTCACTGACCGCCGGGCTGGCCACATCGCCCCCCCGCCTCGAGTCTGCCATCTTCCGCGGATCGCCCCATGGCGCCCACGATAACGGGCGGGTGGGTCGTTTCCCGCCATCACGGGGGCCGACGGCCCCGACGTGGCCCGAGGGACGATCGTCCGCCAATCGTACCGTGTACGTTTTGGGCCTTTTACCAGCGCAGTGTCTGTTTCGGAAAGCGCGGACGCGTATCCGGACGACTCCGGCCACGGCGCGCGCCCCCTCCCACGGGTTCCAACGACGGGGCCTCCCCCGGGGTTCCCGGGCGCGCGGGCCTCCCCGACGCGGCCGCTCCCCCGGACACCGCGGGGGCCGCTAGAGCGTGAGGATGCGGTCGGCCGCGCGGCGGCCCGACAGCAGGGCGCCGTGCACCGTGGCGGTGTGCTCGATCTCGGTCGCCTCCCCCGCGAAGAACAGGCTGTCCCCCACCGGGTTGTCGAGCGCCACCCGGTCCGCGTCGCCCGACCCGACGGCCGTGTAGGAGAAGGCGCCCCGCGCGAACGGGTCGTCCCCCCAGTGGGTCACCAGGTGGTCCACCGGGTCCGGCGCCTTGCGGAACATGCCGCGCAGGGTGGCCATCGCGTGCTCGACCACCTCGCCGTCCTCCTTCCCCTCCAGGAACCGGGCCGCGCCGCCGCCGTTGCGGCTGACCAGGACCGGCGCCCCGAGGACCCGCTGGCCCGCGTACCAGTGGAACCAGGTGCCCTCCTCCGCGCCCAGGTGGACGATGACCTCCGCGTCGCCCCAGAACACCTCGTCGAAGCGCAGGAACAGCTTCTCCAGGCTGCCGTTGCCCAGGCGCTCGACGGCGTCCCGCTTCTCCTCGGGCAGCGGGGGGTCGAACCCGACCTGCCCCGCCTTGAGGACGCCCAGGGGCACGGTGACCAGGACGCGGTCGGCCGTCAGGGTCCTCTCCCCCTCGGGGGTGTCGACCCGCACCCTGGCGCCGTCGCCGCCGTGGCCCACCGACAGCACGACGTGCTCCAGGCGCACGTCCAGACCGCGCGCCAGGTGGTCGGTGATCTGGCCCATCCCGTCGGGGAAGACCACGTCGTCACCGCTGAACTCGTGCCGCGCGGCGACCGCGGAGAAGGCGATCTCCTCCGCGTCCGCGCCGTGGTCGCTCTCGGCGATGCGGTGCACGATCTCGTCGGCGTCGCGGGCGCGGGCGCGCACCAGGTTGGCGTCGTAGAGGGCCTGCTTGATGCCCTCCTCCATCGACTCCCGGGGGTTGGCGCCCACGGTCCCCCAGTACATGTGCTCCTGGAGGAGGTGGACGTCCTCCATGTTGCGGCGGTGGCGGTCGAAGAGCAGCCTCCGCCCCTTGGGGTCGTAGGCGGTCTCGGTGGACCTGTTGAACACGGCGGTGCGCAGACCGATCTCGTTGACCAGGTCGGCGAGGGGGTTGTTCTCCTCGCCCCGCATCCAGGAGGCACCCACGTCCAGCGTCGTGGAGCCGCCCCAGTCGCGCACGGAGTGGATGCGCCCGCCGGTGCGGTCGCGGCCCTCCAGGACGGTGACGCGCTCCCCCTCCCGCGCCAGGCGGTCCGCGGCGGCGAGTCCGGCCATGCCGGCGCCCACCACGATGGTGTGGCCGCGCCCGGGGCCCGCCTCGCGCCCGCGCGGTTCGACCGGCTCGTGCCCGGCCTCCCGCCCGGTGTCCTCCCCCTGCGTGTTCTCCCCGCCCGCGTCACCCGGGTCAGTCATGGAACTCCCCCTCCGTGCCGGTGACCGACACGAGCGACTGTAGGCGGTCCCCGGGCCGCGCCCGGGGACGACACCCCGCCCTCGGTCGGAACCGCTCGGCCCCCGCCCCGGTCAGGAGCCGGAGGGCTCCCCGTCCTCGTCCTCCAGTTCGATCCTCTCCCTGCGGCGCTCACCCTGGACGTGCTCCTCACGGGTGACGTCGCGCTTGCGGACGTGGACCTCCTCGACGGGCACGCGCTCCTTGGAGACGACCGGCCGCTCCTCGTAGAGCGTGAAGGTCTGCTCCTCCTCGTGCATGTCCCCGGCGTCGTCGGCCCTGGTCTCGTCGGTCACCGGACGGCGCTCCATCTGGAGCTCGTCGTGGTGCAGCGGGACCGTCTCGTCGTACTGCTCGGTCTCCACGTACTTGTGGAGCCTGGCGTGGCCGGCCTCGCGGCGCTCCACACCGATGTCCACACGCTCCTCGGAGCGGACCATGGAGATGTCGTCCGCCTCGGGCCCGCCCGTTCCGGCGGCCGTTCCGGCGGCCCCGGCCACCCCGGCGGTCCCCGCGGCGCCGGCCGTACCGGCACGGTCCCCCATGCCCGCCGGGGGAGCGCCGCCCGCGCGCTCGCCGCCGGAGGCGTCCGCGCTGCCGTGGCGGGCGTAGTACTCGCGGACCAGCCGCTCCTCCTCCGGGGAGATGTGCCTGTCCGCGTCGATGTTCGGGGCGTCCTTCACCGTGGACTTGTCGAAGGGCACCTGGATGTCCTCCTCCTTGGGCCGGGAGCCCTGGAGGGGCACGAGGGTCTCGTTGCGGCCGAACAGGCCGGTCTCGACCGACACCCAGCTCGGCTCGTTCGTCTCGTCATCCAGGTAGACCTGCTTGATCTTGCCGACGTTGTGGCCCTCCTCGTCCAGGACGTGGTGCCCGATGAGATCTCCGGGTGCGCGGTCGCGTGCCATGGTCCCTCCCCTTCTCTGCGGTCCCCGCCGGAACACCGGGTGCCCCGGCCTCGTACGACCTCACCCCTACCCCTCGTGGCCTGCGGGAAGAGCCGTGGAAGGGAGCCGCTAACGGGCCGAGGTCGAGAATTGAGCAGAAGTTTTTCCCGGCCTCCCGTCCTTGACGCGCGCGAGGGGCGCCGCTGTCCTCCATGGACGTTCGACCGCGACCTGTCACTCCCGGCGCACGGACGAACACGCAGGGATACACTCCAGGGGTCCCCGCCCGAACCGTCCGAAGGAATCCGCCGTGCGCCCAGCCGTGGCCGTCCCGCTGGCCGTCCTGTTGCTCGCCTGTCCCGCCGCCGGCTCCGCCCGTGCCGTGGGGCCGGGCGCGGTCGTGGAACTGTCCGCCGACCGGCTCGCGACGGCCCTGCCCGTGGCGGCGGCCAAGTGGCACAGCGGCGACCCGGTCGACTCCCCCGAACGCGAGGAGGAGGTCCTGGCCGCGGCCGAGCGCCACGCGCTGGCGCTCGGGGTGGAGCCGGAGGCCGTCGCGGCGGTGGTGCGCGACCAGATCGAGGCGAACAAGACGGTCCAGCGGAGCCTGCACGCCCGATGGCACGCGGCCCCCGGCGGCGGGCCGGGGCCGGAACCCGACCTCTCCCGGGTCCGGGCCGAACTGGACCGGCTCACCCCCGAGCTGGTGCGTGCGCTGGCCGACGCCGGCCCCGCCCTTCGCTCCCCGGACTGCGGGGCGGACCTCGCCCGGAGCACCCGGGAGGTCGCGGACGAGCGGGGGCTCGACCGGGTCGGCGCCGCGGCCCTGGCACGCTCCCTGGCCTCGGTCTGCCCCTGACCCGTGCCCGGGCCGAGGGCGCCGGGACGACGGAGGAGGGGACCCCGTCGGCCGCGGCCCCGGGGCGGGGGCTCCGGGAACGGGGAGCGGGCCCGAGGGGACACGGGCCGGGAGGGCGCACGGGCGCGGGGCCGTGGGCCTACAGGGGGCCGGCCACGTAGGCCTCCAGGCGGGGCCCGTCCGGCAGCCGCCCCCAGAGCGCCCAGGCGAGCATGCGGTGCAGGCCGTCCAGGTGGGTCAGTGCGTCCGTGCGTTCGAGCCTCTCGTAGTAGGGGTGGTCCACGGCCGAGGAGCTCAGGAAGACGGGACTGGGGTCGGCCGCGGCGTGCCAAGCCAGCTTTCCCCAGCACACCGGGTTGCTCTCGGTGTAGCGGCCCTCCCACGAGGAGAGGGTGGCCACGGCGTCGGCCACGGTCGTCCCCTCGGGGTCGACCAGCACCAGCTCGCCGCCCTCCCCCGTGTGCCAGGGCAGGACCGTCGCCAGGACGTCCTCGCGGTCCAGGGCGACCCTGTGCCACGTGCCGCCCAGCTGGCGGGAGGCGAGGTCGAGGATCCCCTCCGCGTACTCGTTGGTGCGCCGGGAGACCTCGTCGCTCACGGGGTGGGTGGCGCGGAAGCGCCGGAGCACGTCGTCGGGGGTGACGGTCGCGATGGTCTTCACGGGCTCGGCTTCCTCCGTTCCGCGCCCGACAGGGTCCGGGCGTCGAGTGCGTAGAAGGATAGACGGCCCGGGGCGCGGCCGGGAGCCCGTCCGGAGCGGTCCGGCGGGCCCCCGACGTCGTCGCCGGACGGGATCAGCAGGTGTTGTCCCGGCTGTTGTCCCAGGTGATGTTCCGGACGACCGTGCCCGCCGCGCACGGGTTCTCGTTGAGCGCGGTGTTCACGAGCCTCAGGTTCTCGAACGTGATGTCCGAGGTGTTGGCGAACTCGGAGCGGGCGGCGATCCGGATGTCGCCGGGACCGGCGATCGTCCCGCCGTCCTCGGCGACGGTGACGTTGTGGCAGTTCTCGACCAGGACGGCGTTGCTCCCGGTCTGCGCGATGTCGACGCGCTCGATCACCGCGCCTCCGCTCTCGGAGACGCAGAAGATCCCGCGACCGCCTCCCCGGGCGCGCACCTCGCCGACCCGGATGTTGTCCGGGTACCCGTTCCCGACCCGCCCGTTGCGGTTGGCCATGCGGAAGGCGGCGTAGCCGGTGCCCGTTCCGGCGTCCACCGCGTCCACCAGGCCGACGTCGGCGTTGACCGTGTTGTTGAGGAGCAGGCCGGAGTACCCGGTGTCGCGGGCGGTGACGGTGCCGATGGTGAGCCCGTCGACGCTGTAGGTCTCCACGCCGTGGTTGTTCGTGCCGGAGACGTAGACGTCGTCGATGGTGATGTCGCGGGTGGTGCGCGCGGCGTCGCTGCCGCGGCTGTCGACGCGTATGCCCAGGCCCGAGGAGAGGCGCAGGTCGATCTGGCCGAGGTGCACCTGCTGGGAGCCCCGCACGAAGACCCCGAAGTAGGGGGCGCCGGTGACCGACAGGTGGGGCACGGAGACGTTCTGGGCGTTGCGCACCCGTACCGGGGCGTGGTCCGCGGCGACCGCGCCGGAGACGTGGATGGTGCCGCAGACCTCCAGGGAGGTGTGGCTCGGCAGGTCGAGCGAGGCGTTGCCCGGGACGGTGCCCGACTGCCACACCACCACGCGCTCCTGGGAGGAGCGGCCGGGGGTGAGGCTGCCGACGGCCGTGCGCATGGCGGTGAGCATGTCACCGCCCTCGTAGAGGACGGTGCCGCCGTTGCGCGCGACCCAGGTGGAGCCGAGCAGGTAGGCCTCGGCGTCGAAGCCGCTGTCGCCGCACGCGGCGGCCGCGGTGCCGCGGTCGCCGCCCGCGTTCGGGATGTCGCGGGGCCCGGGTGCGGCCGGCGCCTGGGCGGCCGCGGCGACCGTGCCCAGGGCCAGGCCGGCGGCGAGCGCCGCGTTCAGCAGGAGGCGGCGGGTGCGCCGTCGCGGTCCGGGGGCGCGGGTCCGGCCGCGCCCTCCGGTGGTGGGGGTGGGTGTCATCGGTGCTTCTCCTGTGCGAACTCCGGGACGGCGGCGTCCCGGGAGGGGTGAGCGGGGGGACAGGGAGCGCTCCCAGGAGTCCGGAACCTAACACGGAAAGCGCATTCCGGGTAGCCGTGCAACTACGCACGGAACACGGGTATGGCCACGGAGACAGAGGTTCTGGCACAATCCGTCCCATGCACGACGACCGAGAGGACCGTGCCGCGTAGGCGGCCGGGAGACATCCGCTCCGGGGCCCCGCCCCGGGGGCGGCGACCACACACCGCGATCGACGGCCTCTCCGGACCCGCGGCGGCCGAGATCTCGCGGCTCGAACACCGGCACCCGAGGATGTCCCCGGGGTGGACGCGCGAGCTGCTCGGGATCTGGCGGCGGTTCGTGCACAGCCCGTCCCACCGGCTGTGGGAGGAGGGCGACGGCGGCTGCGGCGTATGGCAGTGCTGCGGCAACCCCCACGAGGCCCGCGCCCTGCTGGAGGCCGTGGCCCACCGCATGACCTCCCGCCGCGCCCGTGAGTTCCGCGCCCTCCTCCGGACTCTCGACGACCTCTACTGACGGCCGGGGAGCGGCGCGACCCGCCGCGCCCGGGTCAGACCAGGCGTCCGTCCCGGGCGACCACGCGCCCTGCACGGACGACCGCCCGGCGCGGGGGGAGGTCCACCACGACCTGCGGCAGGCACTCCCCGTCCACCAGCAGGAAGTCGGCGGGAGAGCCCACGGCCAGGTCGGCGGCGGGCAGCCCCACCACTTCCGCGCCGGAGTGCGCGGCGGTGAGGTAGGCGTCGGACAGCTCCCCGTCCAGGCGCGAGCGCAGCGCCCTGGCCATCATGTGGGCGCGGTGGAGCATGTCCGCGTCCCCGAAGGGGCTCCAGGAGTCGCGGACCCCGTCCGAGCCGACGCCCACGCGGACCCCGTGCTCGCGCAGGCGCGCGGCGGGCAGGACCCGGGCCGCGTCGGAGGCGACCGTGGTCAGGGAGATCCCGGCGGCGCCGATCCGGGCGGCCAACCGGTCGAAGCCGTCACCGGCCCGGGCCACGCAGAAGGCGTGGCTGACGGTGACGGAGCCGCCCATGTCGAGGGCGCGGGTGCGCTCGATGACGGCGTCCATGGTGCGCACTCCCAGGTCGCCGTGGTCGTGCAGGTGGATGTCGACGCCGACGCCGTGGCGGTCCGCGATGTCGAAGACCAGGTCGAGCTGGCCGTCGGGGTCCCCGTCGAAGCCCTCCGGGTCGATGCCGCCGACCAGGTCGGCGAGCCCCGTCCTGACGGCCTCCTCCAGAAGGCCGTCGGTCCCGGGCGAGCGCCGGACGCCGTGCTGGGGGAAGGCCACGGTCTGGACGTCCAGGGCGTGCGCCAGGTTGCTCGCCGCCCGCCGGACCCCCTCCAGGCCCTCGAGCCCGTAGACGGGCGCGACGTCGGCGTGCGCGCGCATGGCCCGTGTGCCCCGGGTGACGGCATGGGCCATGAGCCGCTCCGCGCGGACGCCGACCGGCGTGGGCGAGGTCCGGAAGAGCTCGGCGTCCTGGGCCCCGAACCCGGCGATGCCCTGGGCCGGGCTCCGGGAGTGCCAGGGCTCGCCCCAGGCCGTCTTGTCGGGGTGGATGTGGGCGTCGACCAGGGTCGGCAGGGCGATCAGCCCTCCGCAGTCGACGACGGCCGCCTCCCCCTCGGGTTCCGCGGCCACGGTTCCGTCGACCACGACCAGGTCGACGGGGTCGCCGCCCAGGGGGCGCAGGTCGCGGAAGACCGTCGTACGGGGCTGTTCGTCCATGGTGGGCCTCTCCACACGGGTGCCGGTGCGTGCGCCGGGGACCGGCCGGCAGGCCCCGGACGCGCGGCGAATGCTACGCCTCCGACCGCGCCGCCCCGCAGGTGGGGCCGGACGCGGGGCTTCCCCTTGTACGGGCCGTCCTGGACGGGCGGGGTCCCTGAGGAGGAGGCGGATGCGCTTCACTGGAGGAGGGCCCGCCGGCCACGGCACGGGAAGGGCCTCGTTCCCCACGGCCGCTCCGGGCACCGGGCGACCGCGGTCGGACGCGAATGCGCCGGAGAGGGCCGTTCTACCCCGTACGTTCGATCCGTTCGGGTAGGACACATGCAGGAGGGAAGAGATGGACAACGCCGGGGAACGCACCGACCCGCATGACACGGCCCAGATGCGTGTCCTGCGCGACGCGCTCGCCGCCGCCGACGTCAAGCGGCTCGTTCGCGCGTCGCGTGAGAACGATGGGGACGAAGTAGAACGGATACGGCGAAGGTACGTGGAGGGCTGAGACCAGATGTGGCCGAAAGCCCTACGGCGCAAGGGTTCCGTGTTAGCTTCGAAGGCCTGGGAACGTTCCGCTGGGGCCTGAACGGAGAGCCATGGAACTGGAACTGCTCGCCAAGGACGACAAGTCGGTGAACAAGGGTTGCCCCTCTGTCTACCTGAGCGATACGGGTGACTTCGTCGTCCAGGGCGCCGGCCTCGACGACGCCGACTTCGCGAAGCTGGTCGATCCCCTGCCGGGCGAGACCGCGGTCCGCATCTCCCCCGAGATCGTCCTCGCCGCCGTCGAACGCTTCCGGCGGAGGGACGCGTGACCTTGACAGGTGTCCGCTCTCGGCCGGTGGGCGGGGACGAGTTCGACCGCTTCTTCGAGGACTGCCGGTACACGGCGTTCCGATTGGAGACCCTCCAGGTCTACGACGTGGGCTACGAGAAAGAGGCGTTCCGCCGCTTTCTTGAGGACGGGGAGGTGGCCATGTCCGAGTCGCACGATGCCTGGGCGCGCCTCGTCGGCGGAAGCCGACGGTTCAGCCGGGTCCACGTGGTCGTCGAACCGCTGACCGACTACCTTCGGTTCGAATCGGTGTGGGGTTACCGCTCCAGCGTGCAAGCGGGCGAGGAGGTCAACATCCTCCCCGTCACCGAGGCCACCTGGCCCGAGGGCATCCCCCGGCACGACTACTGGCTCTTCGACTCCGAGCGACTGGTGCGCATGAACTACGGCCCGGACGGCACCATGCTCACCCCCGAGCTGGTCTGCGACACGGAGGAGATCGTCCAGGCCAACGCGGTGCGTGACCGGGCACTGCACCGGGCGATCCCCTTCACCGAATACCAGAGGCGCTTCGACGCCGACATGCGCCCCCTGTGACCGACATCGACAACCACCGGACCGCGAACACCGTGCACGGCAATCCCGATGTGGCGGTACAAGCGGGTCTCGTGCACGGCGGCGTCCATATCGTCTCCGGGCCCGCCAGATCCGTTCGGGTCCCGCGACAACTACCGCTGGCCGCCACCGCGTTCGTGAACCGTACCGCTCATCTTCAACACCTGGACGCGCTGGCAGCCGAGGCTGGGGCCGGGGTTCCGGTCGCGGTGCTCGTCGGCCCACCGGGTGTGGGCAAGACCGCTCTGGCCGTCCACTGGGCGCACCGGGCGCGCGATCGGTTCCCCGACGGGGATCTCTACGCCGGTGTCCACGGGCACGGCCCCGGCCCACGCGCTGAAGCCGGCCAGATCCTCGACACCATCCTGCGTGCTCTCGGCGTCCCACCGGACCGCATCCCCATGGACCTGGACGGACGCTCGGCCCTCTACCGGTCCGAGCTCGACGGCAAGCGGCTCCTGGTCGTCATCGACGACGTGCTCGACCCCGCACAGGTACGCCCCCTCCTGCCGGCGTCACCCGGTTGCATGGTCATGGTGACCAGCCGCAGCGCGCTGGCCGGGCTCGTCGCACGCGAAGGGGCCCGGCGTCTCGCGTTGGGCGTCCTTCCCGTAGCCGATTCGGTGAACCTGCTACGCCACACGGTCGGGGTCCGGGTGGATTCGGAACCGCACGCGGCACATGAACTGGCCGAGCACTGCGCACGCCTCCCCCTCGCTCTCCGTGTGGCCGCCGAGCGCCTCATCGCCCGGCCGGACGCGACGCTGAGCGCCCTCGTGAGCGAACTCGCCTCCGAGGATTCCCGTCTGGACGCCCTCGCAGAGGAGGACGAGTTGAGTGATCTGCGTGCAGTGATGACGGCTTCGTACCAGGCCCTGGACGACGACACCACCCGCTTCTTCCGACGGCTGGGACTGCATCCGGGGTCGGAGTTCTCCGGCGAGGCCGCCGCCGCGCTCACCGACACCCCGCTGCCCGAGGCCCGTCGGCGCCTGGACCACCTGACCCGCGCGAACCTGGTCGAGCGTCTGCGGGAGAACCGCTACCGACTGCACGACCTGGTGCGGCTCTACGCCATCGAGCGGGTCCGTGCCGAGGAGGAGGCCGGGGCCGTGGGCGAGGCGGTGGGGAGGGTCGCGAAGTGGTACACGCACGCCGCCGCCCGGGCACAGCTCGCGGAGCACCCCGAATTCCCCGCCGTGCCAGGAACGGAGCAGTGCCACGAGCTTCCCGGGATCGACTCCGTCCGTGACGCGCTGGATTGGTTCGAGACCGAGCGTACGAACCTGGTCGCCGTTGTGGATGCCGCTCTGGAGCACGGCCACCACGACACCGCCTGGAGACTGCCCGCGACCGTCTACGGTCTGTTCGAGCTGCGCCGGTACTGGTACGAGTGGCGTGACCTCCACACCCTCGGTCTGCGGGCGGCCGAGAGCGCGGGCGACGCCTTCGGGACGGCTCGCAACCACCTGGGGATGGGCGACGCGCAATGGCTGCTGGGCGATCTGGACGCGGCTGTGCGCCACTACCGGGCTGCCCTGGCCTCCAACCGCGAGGCCGGTGACCCGTGGGTGGAGGGGTTCGCTCTGCGCCAACTCGGTGTGGTGGCCTGGCAACGCGGGGAGCGCGGCGGCGGTGCCGTGGAGACCGTCGAACGGGCCATCGGGGTCTTTCACGAGGCCGGAGAGCCGCGGGGAGAGGCCATGGGGCTGCTCAGCCTGGCCGACTTCCGCGCGGACCTCGGCGGGTTCGACGCCGCACTCGGACACTGCCGGGCCGCCATCCGGATGTTCGAGGACATCGGTGACGTGTGGAGTACGGCGTGGGCACGCTGCACGCTGGGGCGGATCCTCACCGGTTCGGCTCGGGCCGGGGACGCGGTGGCGGAGTACCTGTCGTCCATCGAGGTCTTCGAGGAACGTGACGACCGCGACAGCCGGGCAGTGGCACTGATCGGGCTGGCGGAGGCCCGCGTCGCCCTCGGTGACGGGGAGGGCGCCCGGGAGGCTCTGGGGGCCGCCCTGGACTACCTGCGCGACCACGGCGACCCCCGTGCCGAAGGGGTGGAGGCGCGGCTGCTCCAGCTGGCCGCCGACGGCTGAGGCGTACGCGCCGGCGGGCGGTCAGGCCTCGACGTGTGCCGCGAGGTTGGCCAGGGACGAGGCCAGACCGTCCTCGTGGTCGGCCTGCGAGATGCCCAGGGGCACATCGGTCGCCTCGACGGCCACCTCGGTGCCGTCCTCCGTCTCGGCCAGCCGCCAGGTCATCGTCATCGTCCCGGCGAACGCGGGGTCCTCGGACTCGAAGGCGACGCGCTGCACGATCCGCTCCCCCGGGACCAGCTCGGCGAAGCCGACCTCGGTGACGTCGTCGGCATCGGAGGTCTTGCCGTGCCCGGCGGCCGGGTCGAGGTAGGTCAGCACCATGCGGAAACCTCCGCCGACCCACGGCTCGAAGCGTTCCATCCGGCCGGTCATCCCCTCCGGCGGCAGCCATGCCTCGAGGGAACCCGGATCGGTCATGGCGCGGTAGACCGCTGCGGCGGACGCCCGCACCGTCCTGGCCCCCCGGTCGGTACGCGGTTCCTCGCCGCCCATGCCCACAGTCCTTCCGCTCGGGTGCTCCGTGCCCACGAACCTAGCGGACGCGGTCCCCCGCGCAGCGGGGGGACGCGGCGCCGAGCCCCCGTGCGAACGGCCCGCCCGCCCCGGGGCGAACCGGGGCGGACGAGCCGTGTGCCGGCGCGGGACCGGACCGCCCGGTCGCGCGCGGAAAGGGGTCAGACCTTGCGCCACCGCGGCACCCACGCGCCGTCCTCGACCTCGTAGTCGCCGAAGAGGGCGGGAGCCTCCTTCTTGAGGGTCTCGCCGATCAGGTTGAAGAGCAGGCGGATCTCCTCCTCGGCGCCCGGGGCGGTGCGCGCCTCCAGGGTGTGGCGCAGGGTGCGCACGTTCGCGGTCCACACCAGGCCGGTGGCGACGCCCTCGGGGGCGAATCGGCGCATGAAGGACGTCTTGTGCTTCTTCTCCGCGAACTTGACGCCGTCGTCGTCCAGGCCGAAGTGGTCGGCCATCCAGAGCTGGAACTCCTCCATCTGCTGGAGCATGGCCGTGGCCCGCTCCATCAGCTCCGGGTCCTCCTCCGCCCAGTCCGGGAACCAGAACGGCAGGTCGCTCAGGCGCACGAAGCGCAGCGACTCCTGCGAGACGGCGACGCCGGGACGGTGCCGGATCAGCTCGTGGGTGAGCACCCGGGACACGTTGTGCAGGACGAAGCTGAAGCTGACGTGCTCCAGGACCGAGCCGTGCAGGCTGGCCAGGATGTTGCCGAGGTACTGGTCCTGGTCGGTGCGCACACGCGTGACGTTCGGGTTGAGGCCCGGCTCCCAGGAGCGGTAGCACAGGCGCCCGGCGAACTCGGCGAGGTTCTGCGGATCGTTGAGGTGCGCGTCGAGCTCGCCGCGGTCGAACCGCTCGATCCACGCCTCACCGCCGACCTCCTTGAGGTAGTCGGTGATCGCGTCGTAGTCGACCTGCGGACGCGCGACCAGACGAACCTGCGGCTCGACCCTCTTCACAGCACTGCCTCCCGTTCGGTGGACCCCGCCTCCGGGCACGCTTGAACGCCGTGACCAGGGGTTCCGGGGGCACGGGGGCGTGTGTGGGGGCGGGGCCGATTAGCCTCACCCGAGGGTACACGTCCGGGGACGGGAGAGGGCCGGGTGTCCTCCCGGGCGATGCGCCCGGACTGACACCCGGCCCTCGGACCGGTATCGGCGGTGTCTGCGTGGTGGAGGTTTCCCGCTCGGCGGCGGGCCTGCCTTCACCGGCTAGAGGCCGTAGAAGGTACCGGGGGCCAGAACCAGCCCGACGACGATGGAGATGATGCCCCAGAGGAGCTGCCCCCGCAGCACTCCGAGAACACCGGCGACGATGAGGATGACTCCGAGGATCGTTAGCAAAATACCCATACACAACCACTGTCCTATAACGAAATCATCAAACAGCGTGCGGTGATTTGTTTTGCTTTGGTGGCATCTGTGCAGGTGAGGCGGCCCGCACGTGGCACAGGCCACGCGCGGGCCCCGATCCGCCGGCCCCTCCGGAGGCGTCAGTCCCGCGCCAGGCGCAGTGCCCGCGCCACGATCCCCTCCCCGACGCTCGCGGTCAGGATCGACTCGGGATGGAACTGGACGGCGTACCGGCGCGTCGCCGGGTCCTCGATCGCCATCACGACCTCCTCCCCGTCCGCGCCGTCCTCCAGGACGGCGGTGACCTCGAAGCCCTTCACCAGGTCGGGAAGGGTGTAGGTGGAGTGGTAGCGGGCCGCGGGGAAGGCCTCCTCCTCGCTCAGCCCGCTGAGGAGCCGCCCGCCGGACACCCTGACGCGGCCCGGCTTGCCGTGCACCGGATCGACCAGGGTGCGCAGCTCGCCGCCGGCGTGCTCCACCATGCCCTGGAGACCCAGGCAGACCCCGAACACCGGCAGGTTCCGGGCGGCGAGGGCGTCCAGCAGGGCGGACATCCCGAAGTCCTCCGGAAGGCCGGGGCCGGGCGAGATCACCACCAGGTCGGGGGCGAGCCGGTCCAGGAACGACGGGTCGAACCCGTAGCGGACGGTCGTGACCTCGGCCCCGTGCCTGCGCACGTAGTCGGCGAGGGTGTTGACGAAGGAGTCCTCGTGGTCGACGAGCAGGACCTTCATCCCCTCGCCGGGCAGGTCCGCCGCGGGGGCCGCGACCGGCTCCGGGGCCGCGGGCGCCCCCTCGGCGGCGAGGGCCTCCCGGCGTGCGGCCTCCTCTCCCAGGGCGAGGGTCTCCAGCAGCGCGCGCGCCTTGAGGAAGGTCTCGCGCTCCTCCGCCTCGGGGTCGGAGTCGTAGAGGAGGGTGGCGCCCACCCGCACGGCGGCCACCCCGTCACGGATGTGGGCGGTGCGCAGGGTGAGGCCGGTGTTCATGGAGCCGTCGAAGTTGACGACGCCGACGGCGCCTCCGTACCAGCGGCGGGGGCTGGACTCGTTCTGCTCGATGAACCGCATGGCCCAGGTCTTGGGGGCGCCGGTGACGGTGACCGCCCACATGTGGGTCAGGAAGGCGTCCAGTGCGTCGAAATCGCGGCGGAGGGTGCCCTCGATGTGGTCCACGGTGTGGATGAGGCGGGAGTACATCTCGATCTGACGGCGGCCGATCACCCGGACGGTGCCGGGCTCGCACACGCGCGACTTGTCGTTGCGGTCCACGTCGGTGCACATGGTCAGCTCGGACTTCTCCTTGACGGAGGACAGCAGCTCCTGGATGTTCTCCGCGTCCCCGAGGGCGTCCTCCCCGCGCCGGATGGTGCCGGAGATCGGGCAGGTCTCCACGCGCTGGCCGGTCCCCGGCTCACCGGTGACCCGCACGAACATCTCCGGGGAGGCGCCGACCAGGTACTCGCCCTCCCCCAGGTTGAAGAAGAACTCGTAGGGGGCGGGGTTGCGCTCGCGCAGCAGCTCGTAGAAGCGCGCGGGCGAGGAGCAGCGGGCGTAGGTGCGGTGGCCCGGGACGACCTCGAACAGGTCGCCCCGGCGGAACTTCTCCTTGGCCCGGGCGACGACCCTGGCGTAGGAGCCCGGTTCGGGGCCCTCGGGGACCTCCGAGGCGACCACGGGCGGGGTCGGCTCGGTCTCGCGCGGCAGGCCCTCGGTGGTGGCCTCGGGGCGGTCCCCCTCGGCGGGGACGGTGAACTCGTAGGTGTAGCGCACGCAGGTCTCGCGCTTGCGGTCGCGGACGATGACGGCGTCGGGCAGGTGCAGGACCAGGTCGCGGTCGTCCGGGTCGCGCTCGATGTGCTGTTCGATCGGCTCGAACTGGAAGGACAGGTCGTAGCCGAACGCCCCGTACAGGCCCAGGTTGGCGTCCTCGGGGCTGCGCAGGGAGGCGATGACGGCCCGCAGCGCGGTGAAGACGCTGGGGCGGCGGCTGCGCTCCTCCTCGGTGAAGAACACGTCGGGGTCGGGCTCGGGGACGACGACGCAGACCTGGTCGCGGTCGCGTCCGTCGGTGGCGCCGACGGTACCCAGCGCCCGGGCCAGGACCGGCAGGAGCACGCGTCCGCGGTCGTTGAGGGCGGTGGCGGTGACGCGGCGCCCGCGGGTGGTGATCTCCAGGCACGGGTCCACGTACCCCAGGTGCCAGCGGTCGTAGCGGCCCGGGTACTCCATCCCGGAGGAGAGGACGCCCCCGCGCCGGTACTCGACCGACCGGACGAGGTCGGTGAGGACCTCCGGGTCGCAGGGGGTGGCGCTGCGGTGGACGGTCACGCCGCCCGGGGTGCTGTACGTGGTGGTCTGTGTGGCGCTGGCGTTCACGGCCGGTCCTTTTGCGCAGTGTGCGGACGGGTTGACCGCACCGGCCGGGGCCGTGAAAACACGAACGACCGCCGGTCCGGGGCGGTCGCTGGGGTATGCGAAATCGGAGCACCGCCTAGAGGCGGCGCCACCACTGGGCTCGGGGCGAGGTGGTTCGCATGGGCCCGAGTGTAGCGGGTGCGAGGAGGCTCGGGGAGTCCGACGGGGAAGTCGGCGCCCGTGATCCCGCGGGAGGAGGGCGGGACGCCGGACGAGCCGGTCGGTCGAAGAGCGGAGGACTGTGCTAGGCTTCGGAACCCACTGTGCCTTTTCCGAGCAAAAACATAGTTACCTGCAACAGGTAGGATATCAAGCACATGCAGTTCTGTCAAGACGGCGCCGGGGAGGCGTCACCGGAGCAGTCCGCACTGGCCGCGGAACAGACCCGGGTCGGCACGATGTACGAGCGGCTCGACGTCCTGCGCGCCCGCACCGCCGAGCAGCTCGCCGAGGTCCAGCTCGACGCGCAGACCGGCTACGCGGCGCTCGTGGAGCGCGAGACGCGCGCCTACGAGCACGCCCGGCGCCGCGCCCAGCTCAGCGCGGTCGAGGAGGGGCTGTGCTTCGGCCGGATCGACTTCTCCCACGACGACGGCCCCGAGGCCCGCTACGTGGGCAGGATCGGCCTGCGCGACACCGAGCACGAGACCATCCTCGTGGACTGGCGCGCCCCGGCGGCCCGGCCGTTCTACGCCGCCACCCCCGGTGACCCGCAGGGGCTCACGCGCCGCCGCCACCTGCGGGTGCGTCGGCGCAGGGTGACCGGACTCGACGACGAGGTGTTCGACTCCGCCGGCCTCTCCGAGGGCGACCGGCGCCAGCTGGTCGGGGAGGCGGCCCTGCTGGAGTCGCTGCACCGCGAGCGGACCGGGCGGATGGCCGACATCGTCGCCACCATCCAGTCCGAGCAGGACCGGGTCATCCGCGCCCGGCTCGCCGGGGTCCTCGTCGTCCAGGGCGGGCCGGGCACCGGCAAGACCGTCGCCGCCCTGCACCGCGCCGCCTACCTGCTCTACACCCACCGCAACGTGCTGGAGCGCCGCGGGGCGCTGGTCGTGGGCCCCAACACGGCGTTCCTGCGCTACGTGAGCGACGTGCTGCCCTCCCTCGGCGAGACCGACGTGGTGATGCGCACCCTCGGGGAACTCTTCCCGGGGGTGGAGGCGACCGCGCACGACGTGTACGCGACCGCCGCGGTCAAGGGCTCCCCGCTCATGGCGGACCTCGTCGCGGCGGCCGTGCTCGACCGCCAGCGCACTCCACTGGAGGCGTTCGGGTCGGGAGACCTGGTGGTGGAGGCCGACGCGGGAGCGCTCACCGTCCCGGAGGAGGTCTGCCGGCGGGTGCTGGACACCGCGCGCGGGCTTCCTCTGGCCCACAACACGGCGCGCAAGTACGTCGTGCGGACCCTGCTGAGCGAGCTGGCGCGGGCCGAGTCCGTGCTGCTGTCCCGCCCCGTCCAGGACGACGACCTGCCGTTCGTGGGCGAGCGGCTCTGGCACGAGGCGCCGGTGCGGCAGGCGCTGGACGCGCTGTGGCCGGACCTGTCGCCGGAGCGGCTGGTCCGCGAACTGCTCACCGACGCGGCGGCGCTGGAGCGCGTCGGTACGCGGGTCGGCCTGGACGGGGCCTCCCGGGCGGCGCTGCTGCGCTCCCCCGGGTCACCGTGGACGATCGAGGACGTTCCCCTGCTGGACGAGGCCGCCGACGTCCTGGGGCGCGACGACACCGACGAGCGGATCCGGGAGCGCCGGGCCGAGGAGGAGCGCGCCGAGGAGGTGCGGTTCGCCCAGGGCGTGCTGGAGTTCACCGGCCTGGCCGAGGACGAGATGATGAACGCGGAGGCCCTGGCCGACCGGCACCGCGACAGCGGTCCGCGCCGCACCACCGCCGAGCGGGCGGGCGAGGACCGGGAGTGGGCGTACGGGCACGTGATCGTGGACGAGGCCCAGGAGCTGTCGCCGATGGCGTGGCGCACGGTGATGCGGCGGGTGCCGACCAGGTCGTTGACCGTGGTCGGCGACGTGGCGCAGACCGGCAGCGCGGCGGGCGCCCGTTCGTGGACGGACGTCCTGGAGCCCTACGCCCCCGGCAAGGTGCACGTGGAGCGGCTGCTCGTGAACTACCGGACCCCGGCGCCGATCATGGCGGTGGCCGCCGACGTGCTGCGCGAGGCGGCGCCCGGCGAGGAGGTCCCCGAGTCGGTGCGCGAGGACGGTGAGCCGCCGCGCGCCGTGCGGCTGACGTCGCTGTCCGAGGGGCTGCCCGGGATCGTGGCCGAGGAGGCGGCGGCGGTCGGCGCGGGCCGCGTCGCGGTCGTCACGTCCGACCGCCGGCTCGCCGAGGTCGCGGAGGCGCTTCCGGACGCCGCCCGCCCCGGCCCGGTCAGGGACGCCCTGGAGGAGTCGGTGGTGGTGCTGACCGCGACCGAGTCCAAGGGACTGGAGTTCGACTCGGTGGTGGTCGTGGAACCGGACACGCTGCTGGAGCAGCCGCGCGGCGCCAACGACCTCTACGTGGCGGTCACGCGCGCCACCCGGCGGCTGACGGTCGCGCACACCGCCGACCTGCCCGAGGTCCTCAAGCGCCTGGAGGGGTGAGAACGGGCCCCGGCCACCGCGTTGGCGGCGTCGGACAGGCCCTGGGCCGGTCGGCCGGGGGCGGCGGACGATCCGCCGCCCCCGCCCGTCGGCAGGGGCGGGGGGCGGCGTGCCCGGGACCGCGGGGCTCAGCGCACGGACGGGGATCCGCAGCACTTCTTGTACTTGCGCCCCGAACCGCACCAGCAGGGGTGGTTGCGCCCGGGCGGCCAGGGCATCAGGCGCCCGGACTCCGGGGACAGCGTTGCGGCCCAGAGCCGGAGGGCATCTCCGTCCGCCGCGTCGAGTCCTCGGGCGTCGGCGAAGGCGCCCAGTTCCTCCGGGGTGGTGAGGACCGTGGCCAGGGGTGCGCCGGTGTGTTCCGCGGACTCCGCGCGCAGGGACCGCTCGACGCCGTGGTGGTGGGCGTCCGTGTCCGCGTCGTCGGCCAGGAGGCCGAGGTTCCGGGCCTCGGGGAGGGAGTCCCGTGCGAAGGCCGCGTGGACGACCAATCCTCGGCCGGGGACGGCGTCGTCGGCCCGGTCCAGGGCGGTCTCCAGCGACGACTGCGCCCCGTCCGCCGCCAGGGCCGCGCGGTCGTGGGCGTCCGGGGCGAGTCCGAGCCTCTCGCGGGCCACGGCCCGGCCGACGAGCGGCAGGAGTCCGTACGGGTCCAGCTGGGAGATGATCTGCGCGGGCTGGGCGAGGATGGCGCGACAGGCGACGTTGTAGCAGTACAGCGCCTTGTCGAGGTCTCCCTCGCGGGCGAACTCGTCGGCGAGCACGACGGCCGTGGCCCGGCCGAGCACCCCGGGGCGCATGAGCCCCTCGATCAGGCGGTCGGCCTCGTCCACGCGGCCCTCGGCGCGGAGGGACGCCGCCAGCATGTGGGTCGCGTACTGGCGGTGGTCGGGGTTCGGGGCGAATTCCCGCAGTGTCTCCAGCAGATCCCGCGCCTTCTGCGGGTTCGTGGGGCCCAGCCCCTGAGCCGCGTTCAGGAGGATCTCCCCCGCCTCGTCCGGGGCCGCCGCCAGGTCGTCCAGGTACCGCTGGGGCAGGTCCATCTCGAAGAGGGCCCCCACCAGTTCCGGGGGGAGCGGGGGCGGGGGCAGGGGTGCGCTGTCGGTCATGCTCCCAGGTTAGGAGCGGCCCGGACGTGCGGTGACCGGTCCGCCCGTGGCCTCCGGTCCGCCCCCGGACCCCCTCCCCGGGTCCCTGGCCGGCCGGACCGCTCCCCGGTTCGCCCCGCCGTCCCGGCCCGTTTCACCCGTGAGCGGACCGGTCGCCCGGGCTCATGCGCTCGGCCACTTCTCGCGTAGGAGGTTCACCAGGTCGGGACGTTCGAAGCCCTCCAGCAACGTGGTCAGGCGCTCCAGAACCGCGGGGACCTCCCACTCCTCCAGTCCTTCCAGGAAAGCGTCCAGAACAGGGTCGCCCGCGGCCTCCCGACCCTCCCCGACTCCGGACACCTCCTCACGGGAGGTGGCCATGGTGTCGAGGGCCAACCCCGCGTTCTCGATGTCGTGCAGCAGGTCCGGGTTCTGCTCGTACCACCACACGCGCGCGACCTGGGGGTCGCTGAGCACGTCCTTGCGGAGTTCCCCGACCCTCTCCATGCTCGCCCGGTGCAACGCCCTCTGGATCTCCTTGCGCGGACCGATCCGTTCACGTTCGCGGTCCAACGCCAGGTCCTCCTGGTCGGCGGTCAGGCTCACCAGCACCGCGACCTCGCGCACCACCTCCTCACGGAAGTTCCGTGCCTCCGCCAGCCCACAGGCGATCTCGGCCTCGGCCGAGCCGTGGTCCCCCAGGGAGAACCGGGCACTTTCCTTCGAGGCCATGCGGATGACCTCGCGCTGGATCCTTGCCAGTGCATGTGCCCGCGCCGCCGCCCCTGCCCCGTTCCAGGAGACGGTCACCTCGAATGCCCCCTCGAACCACATGCCCTCGGTGTTGGTCGGTACCCGGGCCTGGAAGGCGTGCGTCGTGTCCGGGGTCCTGAAGGCGATGCTCCAGGAGGGCACTTCCCCGCCGTCGCCCTTGCGTCGCCATGCGCTCATCGCTTCTCCTCATGTGTGCTCAGGCAGTGGGCCAGATCGTCGAGAACGGGCGACCTGCGTGCATGGGCGTGCTTCCACCGCCCGATGGAGCGGGCCAGGGTGCGGGAGAGGGCTTCGTGACCGCTACCCGCGCGGCGCAGGACATCGAAAGCTCCGGGGTGTCCTCCCCCTCCTGCCTCGAGAGCGTCGAACCAGGACCACAGGGGTTTTCCCACCTTGCTGCCCGATCGTGAGGCCGCACGCCACGCGACAGCCACGAGGTCTCTGTCGATCTCGCGCCGATTCACCTCGGCCATCACCCGCGGTGTCGTGTCGTCTTCCCGGGCGTCCAGGATCCGGCACAGTGCGAGTGCCGCCACGAAGGTCCGTCGGCCCCTCTCGGGCCGTTCCGTCCAGGAGACCAGTTCCTCGAGGACGACGGAGTCGTTGGGGGTTTCCCCGGCGATGTCCTCCAGAGCCCGGATCACCGCCTGGTCCCAGTGGGTCGGTACCTTTTCCGCGATGTGGCGTATCCGGGTCAGAGCCGTCGACGGTTGGACCCGACCGTAGACCCGGCATGCCTCGAGAACGGTCCGGTCCCGCAGGGTCACCCCCGCCCCCCGGGCCACTTGGTACAGCACGGAACGCACCTGTGTCCCCAGCTCCGGCGTGACGGCGGCCTCCGCGATCGCAGGCACCGCCTCCCACATACCGGTTCCGGAACGGCCCCACCTTTCGATCAGCGCCCGTACGGGCGCGGCGTCACGATGGCGCCGTGCAAGGCGCAGCCACCGCTGTGCGGCCACGGCCCGCTGCGGACTGTCCAGGTCGGTCACGGCTGTGCTCGCCCATTCCTGGATGTGTTCGCGGGTGCCCGGATGCTCGCGCCAAAGGTAGTCGAGCGCATCGTCCGCACCTCCACGACGCTTGAAGTGGACCCGGTCCTCGATCACGTGTGCGCCGAGTTCCCAGAGGTGCGAGGTCAGTCCTTCGCCGGAGATGGGCGTGCGCCACAGCGGCGGGATGTGCCACTCTCGGGCCAACCGATCCGCTTGGCGCGTGATCACCTCGCGGTGTCCGCCCTCGAGCAGGGCGACCGTCGCCATCAGCACCCGGCTGAACTCCGTCTCGGCGTCATGCCTGTTGAACCACCGCGCCATCTCCTCGGTGGCGTCGGCGAAGCTGTCGAGGACCTCTTTGATCCAGACGGCCTCGTCCTCCCCCGGCATCCGCCCGTGGCGACGACTCCGGTCCGCCTCCTGCGCAAGCCTGAGCGCTCTCGAGGGTTCGGCCCCCTCCAGAACGTCCCGAACCTCGGGATACCTCAACCACCGGTCAGCGGTTTCGAGCCCGCAGCGCTGCCCCATGGCCCGGCGGAAGACGTCGACAGCGCTGGCGTGGGCGTCGATGTGCAGCCAGGCCTGGTACTCGGCCAGGAACTCCTGCCGCTGCCCCGGCCCCGCGATGAGGACCAGCAGCGCCCGGGCGTCACGGGCATCCTCCACCAGACCTCGCAGAGCGACCAACTGGGCTGTCGTCGGCCTGGTGAGGGAGGTGAGATCGAGGAAACGGGAATGGTCGGAGTTCACACTGATCAGGGAGATACCGGCGTCCTTCTCCCCCGTGTCGATGGTGAGCTCCTCGATCGACGTCCTGGGTCGGACCCCGTCCAATGCGTGCACCGCGGTGAAGGCACGGCCGGTGCCAGGCTTACCGGTGATGACCCCCACGCCATGGGACCGCAGGTCGCTCTGGAACGCCGCGTACTTGCCCTCGTCGGGGGAACAGAAGGTGGCGCGCACCTCACCCACCCGCTCAGGCGAGAGCTTGGCCGTCTGGCGGAGCCGTCGAGTGGTCCCCTCCCCGATGTACTCGTGATAATGGACCCCACCGTCTATCCGACCTGCGGTGACCGCCTGGCCCCGGTTCTCATCGACCCGGTTGCCCCATGGCGACTGCCGAGGCACGTCCTTGCCGTCGTGGCCCGTCTGTGGCTTCGGCGTGTCTGGGGGGCGTCCGGTCTCATCGCTTCCTCCGTCTCCTCGCGCATCTTCGGGAGGCGGCACATCATCCGCCATGTGATGCACCGCCTCCGAAGACCGCCCCACCGTTCAGGGTCTCGGCTTGAACCACCTGACCGTGGTTGGTGTTGATCGAGTTGCCGATGTGGGTCTCACCGACCCCAGGAGCACCGTTCACGGGGGCCGACACGTCGGCTGCCCGGTCCGTCTTCTCCGGCGCGACCGCGTCGTCCTGGGCCCGCGACGGCGTCGGGACGAACAGGTACCCCTCGGCCTGGAAGCCCTTCTCGGGGACGGTCGCCTGCACCGGTTGCCATCGGGGGGCCTTGACCGAGGTGAAGCCGCCCAGGACGACGTCCTCGTAGACGCGCCGGGAGACGATGACGGCCACCAGGGTGGTGTCGGCGTCGGTCCGGCGCAGTTCCTCCCGCACCGGTTCGGAGTCCAGGAGGCGGTGGGTGCTGATCATGGCCTCGCCCATGGCGTTCATGGGGTCCCCCTCCCCGAGGTCGGGAAGGGGACCGACGTCGACGCTGACACGCAGCCTCATCCGGAGCGCCCGGTCCAGGCCGGCGAGGTTCGGCTGGACCTCTTGCAGCACCTGCTGCAGGTTCTCCAGAAAGGGGCTGATGAGGAAGGGCAGGTGCTCGGGATCGGTGCCGAACACGTAGCCGTCTCCTCCGTGGCGCGGAAAACGGCGTCCCTCCCAGACATGGCTCAGGCCGGAGCGGTTGAGGGCCAGCTCCAGCACGTGGGGGATGAGGATGCCGATGGTCTGCTGGTTGAGGGAGCTGGTGGCGCTGAACTTCTCCATGTCCACGGCCAGGACGGCGCGGTAGGGAGGGAGGGGCGCGACCGTTCCGTAGCGGGGCGGAATCAGTTCCATGGGGATCTCCTCGTCGGGTGCGCGGCAGGGCTTCTGTTGCCTGCCGACAGCATTCCGGGAGGATCGGTGACGCTCTGTTCACTTCTGAACAAAGCAGGAGCAGAGTGACGCAAGCCACGTCAGTCGCGATTGTCTCCGCGCGCCAGAGCCTCCAGTCCGACCAGGTCGAGGATGGCCACGTACTGCCTTCCGGTGCGGATGAGTCCCCGCTCCTTCAACTGGGTGTAGGCGTTGTGCACAGAGGTCCGGGAGAGGCCCGCGAAGGCCGCGATCTCCTGTTGGGGGAGGGGGATGCGCAGCAGGCGGCCCTCCTTCCGCACGCCGGGCCGGTCGGTGAGCATGGCGGGGATCGGCTCCCCCAGCATCGAGGCCAGGTGCACCAGTGCGGCGGGCAGCCTGCGTTCGGCGGGCAGGACGGCCTGCTGGACCCGGATCTGGTCGCTCTCGTCCTGGCGCTCGAACACACTGCGCCAGAGGGCGGCGACGAGCTTGAGCTCGGAGAGCCTGCTCTGGAAGTGGGGCGCGGTCAGGTACACGGTGCTGCCTTCGCACATGGCCGTCACGGTGGCGTTGCGGGCACGGCCCTCCCCCGCCAGCACCGACTCGCCCAGCACGTCTCCGTAGGAGCGGAAGGCCAGGGGGACCGACGTACCGTCGGTGCGCGTGGTCTCCACGCGTGCCCTCCCGCTGAGTATGAGGTGCACTCCTGATCCGGTCTCCCCCTGCCGCAACAGGGTCTGCCCCGGGGTGAAGGGCGTCCGGGGGATCGAGACCGTCAGGCGGGCCCACTGCAGGTCGGTGAGCAGCCCGCCGAAACCGTGTCGGGGCATGGGGGATCGTCCTCTTCTCCTCTGGGGGTACTCGGGGATTCTCCTTCGCCGTCGGCGGCGGGCGGTCGGGTTGGCCGACTCCGGTCACGGCCCCTGCCCGGGGCGCGGGGACCGCCGGGGGCCGGCGGCGGCGCGGGCGCCGGGCGGGGCGCCCCCGGCCTCCGGCGGGCGCGGTCGCGCACGCCGCCGGAAGCCAGGGGTGCGGGGCTTCCCGCCTCAGATTCCGTCGCAACAGGCGCAGCACTGGCAGCACTGGCAGCAGTTGCAGCACTCGCACAGGTCGCACCAGGAGTTGCGGGGTTTCCCGGTCCAGGGCCCGGGGTGCGGGTCCCGGCAGCAGAACTGGCACGTGCCGCACATGAACAGCGCCACCGCGCACCCGCTGAAGAAGCCGCGCGCCTTCGGCGGGTGGGAGGCCGCGGGGGTGTCGCACGAGCAGGCGCCGCAGCACCCTCCGCCGCCGGACTTGCCGCCCCCGGAGCCGGAGCCGTGGCCGCCCTCGCCGGGGCCGTGATCCCCGTGGTGGTGGCCTCCTCCCCGGTGCGGGGTTTCCACGCCGTAGGCGTCGTGGGGGCCGTGGGAGTAGCGGGGCGTGTGGGGCCCCGGAGCCTGATGCTGGTGCGGGCCTTGAGGGTGGTGGGGTCCGTGGGGTTGGTGGGGGCCGTGCGGCCCCGGCGCGGGGTATCCCGCCTGGGAGAAGACCCTGTCGACCGAGCGCCCGAGTTCGCGGACCAGCAGGGCGCGGACCAGGCGGTCGTCGGTGAACTCGGCCTCCTCCAGTGCCAGGCGCACGCCCAGGACGGCTCCGTCGCACAGTTCCCGGGCGCGGTCGGGGCCGGTGCCCGTCGCGGTGAGCGGGTTCCAGGCTCCGCGTGCCAGGTCCTCCCCACGGTCCTCGACCGCGTCCAGCAGGTGGGCGATACGGCCGAAGAGGCGCCCCGCCTCACGCAGCGGAGCGGCGTTGGCGGGGCGGTCGGCGAGGAGGGCGGTGTGCGCGAACGCCTCCCCGGTGGCCTCCTCGGTGGGAGCGGTGACCGTGAGGATGTCGGTCCCCTCCCCCGCGGCGAGTTCGACCTCCCGCTGCCGGTCGATCACCGCGACGAGCCCGGCGCCGTCGAAGCCGAGCCTGTCTCCCGCCTCCGTGGCCCCCTGCCGCCAGCGCGCGGCCACCCGGCCCGCGAGCGAGCGGACGCCGCGACGGCCGTAGAGGCCGTCGCCGTCCTCGATGTGGTCGGTGATCTTGGCGGAGGCCAGCATGAGGGAGACCGCGGCCGCCAGGTACGCCCCCGAACCGTTGGCCGCCCGGGCGCCGCGCATGCCGCGCAGCGGACAGCGGCCGGCGGCGCGGGTGTCGGCCTCCCTCTCGGACTGCGCGGCCGTCAGGACCGAGACGACCAGCCCGTCGTAGTTGGTGGCGACCCGGGAGGCCTGGCCGTGGTCGTCGCGCAGGGCCAGGCACAGCCCGCACATGTGGGACATCCACTCTTCGGCGAGCCCGTCGGGCAGGGTGTGCCGACAGGGACGCAGGATTCCGAACACGAACCGCTCCTCATCATTCGACGCGACGATCTCGCGTTGACGACGGGGTTCGACGCCCGAAGTGGCCGTGGGGTTCGCTGTTCCGGCTCCGGAGTGGACCGGCGCCCGGCGGGCGGACCGTCTCGTCGGCGAGGCGGCCCGCCCTCACAAGGCCCGCGCGGGGCCGGGACCCGGGCGGCCGCTGCAGGGGACGCGGTGGCGGACGGCGCCGCCGCTCCCAGCGCGGTCGCACCCGCCGACGCGGCCGCGCGCCGGACGGATCTCCTCCTGGCACTTTTCACGGGTCCGGTGTTCAGCCGCAGTTGGTCCCGTTCTTGGAACCGTTGGCACCGTCGATGTAGCCGAACCAGTCGACGCAGCTCCCGGCCGCGTGGAGGTAGACCGGACCGGCGTACGTCGTGTAGTAGCCGGCGTCCTGGACCGCCTGGCTCGCGTCGTCCTGGGTCCGCTTGAGGGCGACCACCATCTCGACGGCCGCTCCGGGGTTGTTGCGCACCGTGACGGCACAGTTGTAGCCATTGGAATTGTTGTAGGTGAGGAAAGTGGTGCCGGAATTGCCGACGGCGACGCTGTTGACGACGTTGTACCCGGAACCGCAGGCACCGTTGTAGGTGGCGGCGTGCGCGGGGGACGCCACCAGGGCCCCGGCGGTCACGGCGACCCCGAAGGCGGCTGCGGCAGCGGCCGCACGCAGTACGTTCATGTCGTTCCTTTCGTATCGTTCGCACTCGTTCGAGCGCCGGAACGGATGGTTTCAGTCCCCGCTTATCGCCGACTTTTGTTTTCCTTCGCACGCCGTGAATGCCCCCGCCTTCACGGGTCTCGTATCGCTGTTCCCGTCCCGCCCGCACCACCGGTCCGACGGGTTTCACCGGAAACGGAAAAAGGGGGAACGGCTTCTTCCGCCGCGGGCACAGCGCGCCGGGACGGACGGCGTCTGCACGCCTCCACCGGAGGACGCGCGGAACGCCCCTGGGCGGTGCGGGGCGCCCGCGGAGGCCGGCCGTCCCGCCGGAGGGGAGGGGACGGCCGGGCCGGGGCGTCGGCGCCTTCGGGGCCGGAGCCGGGCGGGGTCACCCGAACAGCGAGGCGATCCCGTCGCCGAGGAGGGCGAGCAGGTCCAGGGCGCCCAGGTCGAGGCGGGCGCCCGCCTCCAGGCCGGTGGCGAGGAGCACCACCAGGAGGATCAGCACCAGGACGCGCGGGAGCCGGCGGCGGGGGCGGTGGGCGAGGGGTGCGTCGTGCTCCTCCTCGTCCTCGGGGTCCAGCCAGGGGCGGTCCAGCCGGGCGACGTCGCGCCGCAGGTCCTGGACCTCCGCGTGGTAGTGGTCGCGCTCCTCGCGCACCCGCCGGAGTTCGGCGCGTTCGGCGCGGACGGCGGCGCGGGCGTCGACCACGTCCACGCGGGCCCCTTCCGGGCCGCGGCGGGAGTGCCAGCGCTCCAGGCGGGCCAGGGGCAGGTCCGCGTACTGGGTGGGCCAGTTGTCTTCGGCCGGCCCCTCGTCGAAGGGGTCGTCGAACCCGGGCTCGGTCTCGGCCGCGTAGTCGAGGGGTTCGTCCCCGCCCCGGTTCCCGTTCTCCCCGTCGGCCGCGGCGACCACGCCGAGGGGCGGGGCGTCGGCGGGGGCCCGGAGTTCCGGGGCGGCGACGGGCTCGGGCGGGGCCGGAGGGGCGAAGTGCTCGGGGGGAGTGTCCGCGGAGAGGTCTCGGCGGTCGGCCGGGGGCACGGCGACCGTCCGCTCGTGCGTCTCCCGCAACTCCTGGGTCTCCGGGGCCTCGGGCGCCTCCGGGGCCTCCCCCGCCCCGGGGGCCCGGGCGGCCTCCTCGGCCTCCCGGCGTTCGGCGGCGCGGCGCTGGGCGGCCCTCGCGTCCCGGTCGACGGCCCTGCGGAGGGTACGGCCGAACATGCGCGGTCGCCCGGCGACCGGGGTCGGGTCGTCGGTGACGATCTCGCCCGCCTCGTAGTAGGCGGGCGGCGCCAGGGGATCGCGGGCGGGAACCGGCCCGGGCTGCGCGTAGGGCTCCGGGGCGTCGAAGATCCCCGTCGTCCGCCGGTGTCCGCCCTGCGGTTCGTCCCCGCCCGCCTCCCCCGTCCGGAGGGCGCCGGAGGTCGACGGTTCCCCGGGCGCGGGGGCGATGCGGGGCATGCGGGTCCTGGGAGGAGCGTCGGCGGCGCCGTCGGGTCCGTCCCCGGGCTCCGGCCCCTCGGGCATGGGCTCGGGGTCGGACGAGGGCCAGAGCGCTTCGTTGGTCCGGCGCTGCGGGGCGTTCCCGTCCGGGTCGCGTCCGGGCCCCGCGGCGGACCGCGCGCGTCCGGCCTCGCGCTCCGCGTCCGCGGCCCGGGCGATCTCCTCGGCGAACGCCCGGAGCGAGCCCTGTCCCAGCCGGGCGCCGGGGGCGGGGCGGGGCGCTTCGGCGCGCTCGGCGGGCGCCCATGGCTCCGAGGGCGGGCGGGGCCCGGTCTCCTCCTCCCCCGGGGCCTCGGCCTCGGGGAGGTCCGGAAGGGGGATGTCGTCCTGCTCGGACGCGGTGTCGGAACGCCGGTCACCGGCAGGGGCGCGGTCACCGGCGGAGCCGCGTCCACCGTGCGGGGCGCGGTCGCCGCCGAGGTACCCGTCGCGGACGAGACCGCGGTCGCCGTCGGTCCCCCCGTCCGCGTCGGCGTCCGGTTCCCCCGGGAGGCCGTCCCCGCTTCCGGGTTCCGGTTCGCCGTCCGGCAGCGCCTCGGCCTCGGGGACGTCCTCCAGTCCGAGGTCGTCGTCGAGAACGCCGTATCCGGGGGCGCGGGTCTCGGCCGGGGGCTCCGGAAACTCCTCACCGAACCCGCGCGGCGGCGCGGGTTCCGGGGCTCTGTGCGCCTCGAACCCCTCCGCGGGTTCGGGGAACGCGGCGCCCGTCCCCGCGTCGGACGGCGGGAGGGGGACGGCCCGCGGGGCCTGCGCGGGCACGGTCCGGGACGGCCGGGGGGACGGGGCGAGCCAGTCGGACAGCAGGTCGCGGCGGTCGGCGAAGGTGGGGGCCTCCGGGATCCCCCGTTCGGCCAGGTGGGCGGCGAGCGCGTCCCCGCCCTCCTCGCGGAGCACGGCGACCAGGGCCTCGGCGGTCCTGCGGTGGTCCGGGGGCGGCGGGTTGAGGAACGGCGCCGCCGCCGGGGCGACGGGTGGACCGAAAGCCAGGTGCCGGCCGTCGGCGGTGCCGAGCACGGGGTCGTAGGTGGAGAACGACCAGCTCCACCCGGCCGCCGGGATCGCCCGGGGCGGTGTGAGCACGTCGTGCAGCGCCCGGTGCATCCCCCACAGGAAGCGCAGCTGTACCGCCTGCCACAGGTCGGCGCGCTCCGGGTCCAGGGCGATGTGGACGGGCAGGTCGGGCCGCGCCAGGGCGGCGGCGACCGCGCCGACCAGGAGGGGTTCTCCGCCGACGGCGGTCTCGGCGGCGTGCCGGTCGCGGGTGCGCACGGCGCCGGGCGCGGCGGTGCGCTCCCAGGGCTCGGGGACGGGCAGCGTGTCCATGGCGGCCCAGCCGGGGGCGGGCGGGCGGCGCTGCGCCGGGCGGGTGTTGGGGTTCTCGTGCAGCGCCAGGACGCGCGGCAGGGTCAGTCCGTACCCCGGGCCGACGATGGCCCAGGCGTGCGCGGAGCGGACGTCCCCGGGCCACCGGTAGACCAGGGCCGCCTGCCCGTCGGGGTAGGTGTGCGACCACAGGGTCTCGGGGTAGTCGGCGGGGTCGGTGTCGGGCAGGGCGGACCGGTAGTCGGCGGTGAGCGCGGGGATGAGCCGGTCGCGCCAGGAGCGCAGGACGGGCTGCTCCGTCTCGGGCAGCGAGGAGGAGGCGGGACCGGGTCCGACTCTGCCGAGGAGGGTGGGTTCGGCCCAGGCGAAGTGGATCTGGTGGTACGTGCTCTCGGGCAAGTCGCCCCTCCCACGGGTTCGCGGACCGAGGCGGCGCGGCCGCCCCGCCGCCACTAGGGAAGGTATCCGGTCATGGCTTGAGAAAAACCGTACACACAGTTTTATGTGCGCGTATGCGTACTTTGCCCCGATCTTGTTGACCGGCCCCGGCCACGCCACCCCTGCCCCCCGCGGAGCCCCCGCACCGCCCCTCCCGCCCCGTGGGCCGCCGCGCACCGGCACGGGAAGGCGTCGCCGCGCCGGTCGGGCGCCGCCCCGCCGGGCGCACGGCCGACGGGCCCGGCGACCCGTGGCCGCTACCCGGCGTCCGCCAGACGCCCCCACTGCTCCGCGCTGAGCCTCAGGTCGGTGGCCTCGATCGCCTCGTTCAGCTGGTCCAGGCCGCTCACCCCCACCAGCGGCACGACACGCGGGTCGCTGTCCATCAGCCACGCGAGGACCACCTGGTTGCGGGTGGCACCGGTCTCCCGCGCGACCTCGTCCAGGACCGCCAGCCGCGCCGGGGTCCCGGGGTGGTCGTAGACCGGGTCGAGCCCGGCGGCCTTCTCCGGCCTCGTGTAGGCGCCCCACAGCAAGGAGGTGTAGGCGACCAGCGTGTGCTCCCGGCCCTCGGCGGCCTCCTCCCGCACGAAGTCGAGGAGTTCGGGGGTGACGTGCATGTGCCCCGTGGAGGCGAGGGGCCGGTCGAACCGGGGCTGGAGGTAGCTGTACCGGTACTGGAGCACGCGGGGGCGCGGCCAGCCGTTGGCCTCGGTGACGGCGCGGGCACGCTCCAGCCGCCAGGTCCGGTGGTTGGACAGGCCCAGTTCGGCGACCGCGTCCTCGGCGACCAGCTTGGCGAACGCGCCCAGGGTCTCCTCCATCGGGACCGACCGGTCCTCGTGGTGGGCGTAGAGCACGTCGAGCCGGTCCACCCCCAGGCGCTCGCGGCTGCGTTCGGCGGCCGTGGCGACGGCCGCCGCCGACAGCCCCTCCTTCGTCTCCAGCCCCGTGCCGGGCACGGTGGGCTGGGCGCCGAGCTTGGTCGCGATCACGACCTCGTCGGTGATCCCCCGCTCCCGGCGCCACCGGCCCAGGAAGGTCTCGCTCTCGTGCCCCTCGAACCCCTCCACCCAGAACTGGTAGCAGTCGGCGGTGTCCACGAAGGTGCCCCCGGCCTCGACGAAGCGGTCGAGCAGGGCGGCGGAGGTGGCGTCGTCGGTCTGGCTGCCGAACTTCATCGCGCCCAGGCAGAGGGCGCTGACACTGCGGTCGCCGATGGTGGTGTGGCGCATCAGATGGTCTCCTCGACCGGTTCGTGGGTGCGTTCGGCGATCACGCCGAGGTAGTAGTCGATCTTGTGCTGGATGACGGCCTGGCGGTCGCGCAGCTCGGCGATGCGCTCGTCCAGCCGACGCTGGTGCCCCTGGAGCACCTCGACGCGGTCGGGGACCGTGTGGTCCCCGGCGCGGACCAGCTCGGCGAAGTCGCGCAGGCGGGCGATGGGCATGTCGGTGTCGCGCAGGCAGCGGACCAGGTGGAGGAGTTCCACGTCGTCGGTCCTGTAGCGGCGGTGTCCGCTGGGCGAGCGCTCCACGCGGCGGAGCAGGCCCGCCTTCTCGTAGTAGCGCAGTGTGTCCAGGGTCAGTGCGAACCTCTCGGCGACCTCGCCCGGCGTGTAGTAGTCCCTCATGTCGAGAAGCATGGGACCTGGAGTGCGCTCCAGGTCAAGGGGTTCCGGCGAATTGCCGGAAAGTTCCTCGTGCGGGGGCCTTGCCCCCGGCCGGGGCGCTCAGCCGCGTCCGCCGCGGATCGCACCGACGACCGCGTCCGTGAGGTCGTCGATGATCTCCCGCTCGCTGACCTCGGGATGCTCCAGCCACCACTCCCCCGCGGCCTGCACCATGCCGACCACGGCGTGCGCCACGATCTGGGCCCGCAGGCGGCTGCCGACCCGCGCTTCGGCGAGGAGCTGCTCGGCGAGCTCCTCGCCGAGCCGGCGCACCATCATGCCCAGGTCACCGCGCATGCGGGAGTCCTCGGACGTGGCCCGGTCCATGAGGAACCGGTAGAGGTTGAGGTTCTGGGAGATCATCGACAGGTACGCGCCGACGGTGGCCCGCGCCCTCACCTCGAACCGGGTGTGCTGGTGCAGCTCCTCGCGGATGCGCTCGATGAGCGGGTCCACGTGGCGCCGGGCGAGGGCGCGGTACAGCCCGCCCTTGTCACCGAAGTGGCGGTAGAGGATCGGTTTGCTGATCCCGGCCTCGGCGGCGATGGCCAGCATCGACGCGTCCGGTCCGTCGCGCTGGATCACCCGGTCGGCGGCGTCCAGGATCGCGCGCCGCCGTTCGGGGTCGCGTCCCCGGCCCCCGCGCCCCCCGCGTGCCGGGGGGATCTCCGGGGCGGGGGTTCCGGAGGCGTCGGTGCTGTCGGTCGGCGCGGTCGGGCGCGGGTGTTCGAGGGCCACAAGGGTTCACGGTAGCGGTTCTGCGAGGTGGGAGGGCGGACAGACCGCTCCCCGGCTCAGGCCCGGAGCGCGATCCAGGTGGCGGCGGCGCGGGCCAGCGTCCTCCCGGTCCCGTCGAGGAGCGCGCTGGTGGTGTGGATCTTGCGCCCGTCGACCGATGCCAGGTGGCCCGCCACCACGTAGGTGCTCCCGATCCGCGGGGCCTCGTCGATCCGCACGGTGAACCGGCCGAGCACGGCGGGACGGCCGACCACGTCGCTGGACCAGCCGCCGGGGCAGTCCAGCGCGGCCCACACCTGGACCGGCTCGGCGGCGCCGGACCCGTCGTCCAGCCCGGGGTGCGGGGTCCAGGTGCAGGCGACGGTGTTCCCGGCGCCGCCGGGTCCGGTGCCGGGGCGCACGGAACCGGCGAACAGGCGCAGGCCGTCGCCCTCGGCGCGCTCGGGGCCGCAGCTGTAGCAGCGCGGGAAGGGGTGCCCGGCGAGTCCGGCGTAGCGGCTCTCGGCCTCCGCGGCCTCGGCGACCCCGATCGGGCCTCCCGGTACCGCGGGGGCTCCGGGCCCGCCGGGGAGGTCGGCGACCGCGGCCTCGGCGACCAGGTGGCCCGGCTGCCCCTCCCCGACCGCCGGATCGGTGAGGCGGAGGCCGGCGCCGGGGCCGCCCTCCACCGCCAGGGGGCGGTCCAGGGGCGGCGGGGTGCGCAGGGTGACCTGGACGGCAGGCCCTCCGACGGCGGTGAGCCGTGCGGCGAGCAGGCCCGCGGTGTAGCCGCCGTTGCCCGACCCGTCCGGCCCGTTGAAGGCGGCGGGGACGGTGATGGTGGGGGCGCCTTCGCCCGTGGTGGCGTTCATGGCGCCAGCGTAGACGTCGGATGAATCGGATCGCCAGGGCGCCCGCGGCCGGAGAACCGCCCCGGCGCGCACACGGACGGGGGCCGGTGCGCCCGGTCGGCCGGACCGGCGCGGACGGGCGTCACAGCACGGCCCCGCACCGGACGACGGGACGGCACGGCGCGGGACGGGGCGCTTCCCCGGCCCGCGCCGACGCGTCAGTCCCCGCTCCCGGTCACCGACACCCCCGCGCCCGGGGACAGCGCCACCACGTCCACGTCACCGTTCTTGATGGCCTCGTACAGGACCGCGCCCTCCGGGCCGAGCAGGTCGACCAGCGACTGCATCGCCTCGGCCTCGGCGTCCGCCAGCTCCTCCCGGGCCTCCGCGGTCTGGATCTGCTCCGCGACCTGGTGGGCCTCGGTCATGGCCTCCCGGACGGTCTCCGGCGGCACGGGCCGCTGGAGCGTGAGCTGCGGGGCGCCCAGGTCGTCGCCGTCCTCGGTGGTGTAGGTGGGGCTGATGAAGAACGCCCCGCCGCCCATCTCGGTCACGTAGTCGACCAGCAGCTCCCCGACACGGGACTCCCACTCCCGCTTCGCGTCGTCGTCGGAGTACAGGGCCTGCCACTCGAATTCCGCGCTGGCGTCGTCCAGGGCCCGGCGCAGCGGCTGCCCCACGTAGTCGCGGATCATCTCGTTCCAGCCCTCGTCCTCGTGGGCCCCGTACTTGGTCCCGACCAGCTCGTGCATCTGCTGGAACACCGCGCAGTCGGGGTTGAGCTGGAACGTCACGACGCCGGTGGAGGTCATCTCCAGGTTGTCGGCGGTGACGACCGTCTCCGAGGACATCTCCGCCTCGTCGCCGCCGGAGAAGGTGAACGTGCGCTGGCCGCCGGGGTAGACGTACACCTCGTCGCCCGGGCCGTAGTACTCCCGGTTCCCGGATTCGACGCACTGGTCGAAGGCGGTGGAGGAGAACAGGCCGGCGTTGTACTCCAGCCCCATCTCGTCGGGGTCCACGCTGACGGAGCAGGCGGTGAGGCCGAGGGCGAGGGCGGCGGTCGCGAGGGCGGCGGTGGTGCGGTTGGGGGTCATCGGGGGTCCTTGGGGGGTGTCGTGGGAGTCGATGAGGTGGACCGCTCTGCCGCCGGCCGGTGTACCGGTCCGGTCGGCGGTCTCGTCGTGACGGCGGGCGGGGGCGGGCGGCGCGGGGCCCGGCGCGGTCCGGAGCGGCCGCGGACAGGACCGGCGCGGAGCGTCCGCCGGGTGGGCTCCCCGCGCCGTGCGGCGCGGAGGGTGTCGTACTGCTCGTCGGTGTGCCGTCCGGTGGGGTGCCTGTGCCCGCCGGAGGACTCCCGGTGGTGTCGGGAAGGCCCCGGGCGGCCGTGTCCCCGTTCTCCGCGGGCCTTCTACGATCCGCCTCGGTGGCCGGGGGTTCGTCGGAAAGGGGACGGCCGGGCGCCGTGGCCGGATCCGGCCAGGGCGGGGCCGGTCGAACGGCGAGGAGGAGGCGGGGGCGCGACCGGCGGCACCCGCCCGCCCCGGCCGCGCGGCCTGCACATCGCCGCCGGGGGCAGGCCGCGCCCGGCGGACGATTGTGCCTGGAAGATCCTGCTGTTACCGTTGGTAACACACATTGACCGCCCCTCCGCCCCCGGAGGGTCCGACAAAGGATGTAAGCGCATGAGTGAGGCCCCCGCGCCCGCCTTCAGCCTGGAACCGAGCGAGGACGTCCGCGACGTCCGGGACTGGGCCCACGGGTTCGCCGCCGACGTCATCCGCCCCGCCGCGGCCGAGTGGGACGAACGCGAGGAGACCCCCTGGCCGATCATCCAGGAGGCGGCCAAGATCGGGCTCTACTCCCTCGACTTCTTCGCCAACCAGTGGCTGGAGCCGAGCGGGCTCGGCATCCCCGTCGCCTTCGAGGAGCTCTACTGGGGCGACCCCGGCATCGCCCTGTCCATCACCGGCACGGGGCTGGCCGCCGTCTCCGTCGCCTCCAACGGCACCCAGGAGCAGCTCTTCGAGTGGGTCCCGCAGATGTTCGGCAGCGCCGAGGACGTCAAGCTCGGCGCGTTCTGCTCGTCGGAGCCCGACGCCGGGTCCGACGTCTCGGCGATCAGGACCCGCGCCGTCTACGACCAGGCCAAGGACGAGTGGGTCCTGAACGGCGTCAAGACGTGGGCGACCAACGGCGGCATCGCCGACGTCCACGTCGTCGTCGCCTCGGTCGAGCCGGAGTTCGGCTCCCGCGGCCAGGCCTCGTTCATCGTGCCCCCGAAGACCCCGGGCCTGTCCCAGGGCCAGAAGTTCAAGAAGCACGGCATCCGCGCCTCCCACACCGCCGAGGTCGTCCTGGACGACGTCCGGGTCCCCGGTTCGTGCCTGCTGGGCGGCAAGGACAAGCTCGACGAACGCCTCGCCCGCGCCCGCGAGGGCCGCAGCTCCAAGGGCCAGGCCGCCATGAAGACCTTCGAGGCCTCCCGCCCGAGCGTCGGGGTCATGGCGGTGGGCACCGCGCGCGCCGCCTACGAGTACGCGCGCGACTACTCCACCCAGCGCGAGCAGTTCGGCCGCCCCATCGGCGACAACCAGGGCGTGGCCTTCCTCCTCGCGGACATGGCCACCCGCATCGACGCCGCCCGCCTGCTGGTGTGGCGCGCCGCCTGGATGGCCCGCAACGGCAAGGACTTCACGAACGCGGAGGGCTCCATGAGCAAGCTCTACGCCTCGGAGACCGCCACCTTCGTCACCCAGAACGCCCTGCGCATCCTCGGGGGCAACGGCTACACGCGTGACTACCCGGTGGAGCGCTGGCACCGCGACGCGTCGATCTTCACGATCTTCGAGGGGGCCAGCGAGATCCAGAGGCTCATCATCGGCCGCGCCGTCACCGGTCTCCCGGTGCGGTGACATCCGTTCAGCTCAGGACACTTGTTTCGTAAGGGAGTTCTAGGTCTCGAACGGCGCGTGTGCGGTGCGCGGGCACCAGTCGAGTTACCCACACTTACCGGGATTTCCCTGCTTCATGGGGATGAGTATTGCCGCTGCCATTGCCGCGGCAATAGGACGCACGACCCCCTCCGTGCGCAAGGTCGGGCAGCCCGGGACCTGGGGAAGCGGCACGACGAGGGGACGGGCGCAGCGGCTCGACCCCGGCGACGACGGACGCCGGACGGGATTCCGTCCGGCCTCCGGGACGCCCCCGGCCGGTCCCGCGCGCCGGCGCCGCGAGCGGCAGGGGCACGGGACCCTGACCAGGGGAAACCCTGGGCACGGCGGAAGGCGAAGCGGGGACACACCGGCCCAAGGAGTCTTGCCGCCCACCATCCCCTCCCTTGCCCGTGCCGGCGGGACACTGGGGGAAGCAGCCCCAGCCGGAGGAGGACCGTCATGCGCCGCACCGTCGCCGCGCTCGCCCTGACCATCGCCGCTCTGGGAGCACTGGCGGCACCAGCGGCGGCCACCGGACCGGAGGGCGGCTGGGGGGATGACCGGCCTGCCGTCACGGCCACGGTGTGGGTGCCCCAGCCCGGATAGCTCATCAGCGACCACCGGCGACCACGTGAACCGCCCGGTGGAACACGGGAGCGGCCCCCGCGTCCGGGGAAGGGACGCGGGGGCCGGTCGCCGCCCGTCGGACGCACGCCCGGGAAGGGCGTGCTCACCGGAGGCGGGGCATCGGGGGCGGGCGCCTCACGCGGCAGCGCGGGAAGCCTCCACCTCCCCCGCCGGGCCGTACGCCGGCGTCTGGCGGGTGAGCCCCCACGTCAGCAGCACACGCCCCACGGTGCGCACGCGGGCGGGGACCCGGGTCTCCAGGAACCGGCCTGCCGCGAAGTAGGCCACGGTGACGGCGCCGGACACGACCGGGGTCACCACCTCGGCCAGGGACCCCTCGGGGATGACGATCCCCCGTGAGCTGGCGTAGTGGACGGCCGCGCCGACGATGACGCCGACGATGACGGGAATCAGGGTGCGGATGTTCGCGGGCAGGTTCATGGGCTCCCTCTCAGGGGTGTCGAAGGGGACGGAGCGGCGCACCACGCGAAGCGGTTCCCCCTCGGCGGAGCACCGGCACACGCACCACCCGAAGGCGGTACCACTACCGGTACAGGCGGTTCGGGCAAACGACAAGGAGCTGGTACGCCCGGTACCGGCCCCTGAGGTGCGGTCGCTCCCCTCGGGGGGACCTCCGCAGCGGCCGGCACGGCGGACGGCCGGGTAATCCCGGGCGGGCGCACCCGCGCCCGGCGTCCCCCGCGCGGCCTCCCCGCCACGCGTGAGCGGCCGCCGCCCCGGCGCGCTCGGGGCCGTCGCCGCCACGGGAACACCGAGGGGCCGGGGCCCCCGGCCCCGACCCCTCTCCGTCCGTCCTCCTCCGGCGCCTCAGACGCGGTCCTCCCCGCTGTGCTTCTCCAGGAACGTGTAGACGTCGTGCTCGTCCACGCCCGGGAAGGTGCCCGAGGGCAGGGCCGACAGCACGTGGGAGTGGGCGCGGGCCGACGGCCACACGTTGCCCTCCCAGCGGGCGGCCAGGTCCGCGGGCGGGCGCACGCAGCACTCCCCGGTGGGGCAGTTGGACTGGGTCCGGTTGGTGGTCTCCCGTCCGCGGAACCAGCGCGACTCCTTGTAGGGCACGCCGAGGGTGATGGCGTAGTTGCGCTCCCGGCTCGGGTCCACGTGCGCGACGCACCAGTGGGTGCCGTTGGGCTTGTCCGTGTACTGGTAGTAGATCGAGTAGCGGTCCGGGGAGGCGAACACCTGGCGCCCCGACCACTGGCGGCACATGCGCTGGCCCTCGATGGCGCCGGTCTCGTCGGTGGGGAAGACCAGGCCGTCGTTCTCGTAGGCCTTGTAGATGATGCCGGTCTCGTCGTTGCGGATGAAGTGGCAGACCAGGTCCAGGTGGCGGTGGGCCAGGTTGGTGAACCGGTGGGCCGCCATCTCGTAGGAGACCGAGTAGACGTCGCGCAGGTCCTCCACCGAGAGGTCGCGGGCGTGCTTGGCCTCCTGGAGGTAGGTGACGGCGGTGCTCTCGGGGATGAGGACGGCCGCCGCGAAGTAGTTGGCCTCGACCCGCTGGCGCAGGAAGTCGCCGAAGTCCCGGGGCTGGCCGTGGCCGAGCACCACGTGGCCGAGGGTCTGGAGGAGGATCGTGCGCGGGCTGTGCATGCCCAGCGTGGTCTCGCGCTTGAGGTAGATCCGCCGGTTGACGTGGTCGGTGAGGGAGCGCACCGAGCGGGGCAGGTCCTGCACGTACCTGAGGCTGAACCCGTGGTGCGTCGCGATCGCGAGTATCTGCCCCTGGGAGAGGGCGCCCGCGGTGTAGTTGACGGCGTCCAGGGTCTCGGTGGCGGCCTTCTCGATCTGCTCGAAGTAGTTGCCGCGCTCGCGCATCTGCCGGCGCAGGTCGGCGTTGGCCCGCCTGGCCTCCTCGGGGCTGGCCGTGGGCTTGGCGTGGCGCCGCTTGAGCTCGTCGTAGAGGCCGACGATGTGTTCGAGCACGTCGTTGGGGACCCTCTTGCCGACCTTGAGGTGGGGGAGGTTGAGCTCCTGGTAGAGGGAGTCGCGCTGGGCCTCCTCCACGGAGATCTCCAGCTGCGCGCGCCGGCTCGGGGGCTGCTTGGAGAGGAGTTCCTCGACGGAGACGCCGAGGGCGGAGGCCAGGGAGGTGAGGAGGGAGAGCTTGGGCTCGCGCTTGCCGTTCTCCAGCAGGGAGAGCTGGGAAGGGGCCCTGCCGACGCGTTCTCCCAGGTCGGAGAGGGTCATACCTCGCGCGCGCCGCAGATGACGGAGCCGCTGGCCAAAGGTGACGAGATCTAGGTCACCTGTCAAAGACGGTATTTCTTCAGCACCAAAGTACGCCATGGGTTCATCTTACGGAAAGAATCGCTGATCTTCGCACGATTTCAAGTGGAAAAGCTCTGGAACTTCACCAAGAATCATAGTTACCGGCGGGGAACATACGCCCAGGGCTCGGCCCCTGGTCCTGGCAGGAACTCCCTCGACCGGTGCGAACACCTTGGGGACTACACGTAAGGCGGGAACGAACATGAGCACCAGCGCTCGACGTCAGGAAGCCAGCGCCGAACTCCAGCGCGACTGGGAGACCGACTCCCGGTGGGCCGGTATCGAGCGCACCTACTCCGCCGACGACGTGGTCAGGCTCCGCGGTTCGGTCACCGAGGAGCACACCCTGGCCCGCCGGGGCGCCGAGCGCCTCTGGGACCTGCTCCACACCGAGGACTACGTCAACAGCCTCGGCGCCCTCACCGGCAACCAGGCGGTCCAGCAGGTCCGCGCCGGCCTGAAGGCCATCTACCTCTCCGGGTGGCAGGTCGCCGCCGACGCGAACCTCTCCGGCAGCACCTACCCGGACCAGAGCCTCTACCCCGCCAACTCGGTCCCGGCCGTGGTCCGCCGCATCAACAACGCCCTGCTGCGCGCCGACCAGATCACCTGGTCCGAGGGCGACGACACCGCCCCCGAGTGGCTCGCCCCGATCGTGGCCGACGCCGAGGCCGGCTTCGGCGGCGTCCTCAACGCCTACGAGCTGATGAAGGGCATGATCGCCTCCGGCGCGGCCGGCGTGCACTGGGAGGACCAGCTGGCCTCCGAGAAGAAGTGCGGCCACCTGGGCGGCAAGGTCCTCATCCCGACCGGCCAGCACGTCAAGACCCTGAACGCCGCCCGCCTGGCCGCGGACGTCGCCGGTGTCCCCTCCCTCGTCATCGCGCGGACCGACGCCCAGGCCGCGACCCTGATCACGAGCGACATCGACGAGCGCGACCGGCCCTTCGTGACCGGCGAGCGCACCGCCGAGGGCTTCTACCGCTTCCGCAACGGGGTGGACGCCTGCGTCGCCCGCGGCCTGGCCTACGCCCCGCACTCCGACCTGCTCTGGATGGAGACCGCGACCCCCGACCTGGAGGTCGCCCGCGACTTCGCCGAGCGCATCAAGGCGGAGTACCCGGACCAGATGCTGGCCTACAACTGCTCGCCGTCCTTCAACTGGAAGCGGCACCTGGACGACGCGACCATCGCGAAGTTCCAGCGCGAGCTGGGCCACATGGGCTACAAGTTCCAGTTCATCACCCTGGCGGGCTTCCACTCGCTCAACCACTCGATGTTCAACCTGGCCAAGGGCTACGCCCGGAACGGGATGACGTCGTACGTCGAGCTCCAGGAGGCCGAGTTCGCGTCCGAGGCCGACGGCTACACCGCCACCCGCCACCAGCGCGAGGTCGGCACCGGCTACTTCGACGCGATCAGCACGACCATCTCCCCCGAGGCCAGCACCACGGCTCTCACCGGCTCCACCGAAGAAGACCAGTTCTCAGCGGCTCACTGACCTGGTCTTCGTTCCCAGGAGTCCGTCCCTCCCCGCTTTCGTGGCTGGGGCGGGGCGGGACGGACTCCGCCCCCTGGCCGTCGGCCATACGCGGTCCGTGTCACACGCGTATGGCCGGCGGCTTGTCCGTGTCCGGTTTCGGGCGTCCTCCGACACGCATTCGCGCACGCGTCGCTTTGGCCGCCCGCCGTACCGGGACCTAGGCTGGCGACCGCGCGGGGTCGGCGCCCGCCGGCCCGCCACGAGACCAGGAGGCACCCGTGAAACTCCTCGACCCGCTCCTCGCGACCCTTCCCGTCCTGCGCCGCGTCCTCGCCGTGGGCGCCCTGTCGGCGTTCGTGGTCCTGGGCACCGCCGCCTGCGACGACGTCCTGCCGGACGTGGACACGGAGCAGCAGGACGACGGCGACCAGGACGACGACGGTGACCAGAACGACGACGGCGGCGACGGTGACGGCGGCGACGACCAGGATGACCAGGACGACCAGAACGACGGCGGCGACGACCAGGACGACCAGGACGACGACGGCGAGGGCTGACGCCGGGGAGCCCCGTCCCTGAGCCCCCCGGTCACGCGTCCGGCGCACAGCGCGTAGATTGCGACGCGTGACCGACAAGATCCGAGCACCGCACACCGCCGAGGACGCGGGGACGCCGTCCTCCCCCACAGCGCCGCCGGAGCGGGGCCTGCTGCGATGGGAGGTCGTGTGCGTCCTCGCGCTCTCCCTGGGCGCGTCCGCGGTCTCGGCGATCATCTCCTTCGCGGGCGTGCTCACGGCGCCGGGGGGTCTGGCCGAGCAGACCGCGAGCCTGGTGAACCCGCGC
Source organism: Nocardiopsis sp. CA-288880 (assembly GCF_050955985.1). NCBI lineage: Bacteria > Bacillati > Actinomycetota > Actinomycetes > Streptosporangiales > Nocardiopsidaceae > Nocardiopsis > Nocardiopsis sp. CA-288880. The sequence goes on from NZ_CP192105.1 coordinate 5,050,442, forward strand.
GCCGACGCCCGCCCCTGGCTGGACCTGTCCCGCCAGCTGTACGCGCTGGTCTTCTCGATGGCCCCGGTGCTGCTGGTGGCCTACCTCATGCGCCGCTCGGGGGAGTCCTCCCGCACGATCGGCTTCGACGTGCGCAGGCCGGGCTTCGACCTGGGCACCGGCGCCGCCCTGGCCGCGCTGATCGGCGCGGGGGGCCTGGCCGTGTACGTGGTCTCCTGGAACCTGGGGCTGACCCTGACGGTCGTGCCCAGCACCCTGGAGGGCAACTGGTGGGACGTGCCCGTCCTCGTGCTCCAGGCCGCCAAGAACGGCGTCCTGGAGGAGGTCATCGTCGTCGGGTACCTGCTGCACCGGCTGGGCCAGCTCGGCTGGGCGCCGTGGAAGGCGGTGCTCGCCAGCTCGGTGCTGCGCGCCTTCTACCACCTCTACCAGGGGGTGGGCATGTTCTTCGGCAACCTGGTGATGGGGCTGGTCTTCGGCTGGTTCTACCTGCGCTACGGGCGGGTCATGCCGCTGGTGGTCGCGCACACCGTCATCGACATCGTGGCCTTCGTCGGCTCCGTGTACCTCATCGGCCGGATCGACTGGCTTCCCTTCTGAGCGCGCGGTCCCGGATGGCGTCCTCCAGGTGGCCGGGTCTGCCCAGCAGCAGGCCCGCACCCAGGTTGACCGCGACCAGGGCCACCACCAGCAGCAGCGGGGCGTGCCAGCCACCGCTCGCCTCGTGCAGCAGGCCGAACAGGAAGGGGCCGGCGCCGCCCATCAGGTAGCCCAGGCTCTGGCTGGAGGCCGACAGGGCGGCCGTGCCCGCGCCGGTGCGGGTGCGCAGCGCGAAGGAGGTCAGGGCGAAGACGAAGCTGCCCATGCCGATGCCGACGAGGGTGGTCCACACCCACACCCCCGAGAGCGGGGAGAACCACAGCCCGGCCAGGCCCGCGAGGTAGGCGGCGGCGAACATGACCACGAACGGCCGCTGGTCGCGGAGCCGGGTCAGCAGGGTGGGCAGCACCAGGGACATCGGGATGCCCAGGACGGTCAGGTAGGACAGGGCCAGCCCCGCCGTCTGGGGGGACATGCCCTGGTCGCGCAGCATCTGCGCGTACCAGCCGAACATGATGTAGGCCACCGAGGACTGCGTGCCGAAGTACAGCATGGCCTGCCAGCCGATGCCGGTGCCCAGCACCTGGCGGAAGCCCAGCGACTGGGAGGGGTCTCCGGGGGCGGGCTCGTGGCGCAGCGCCAGCAGCCAGGGCACAGCGGCGACGACGCCGAAGAGGGCGTAGGCGCCCAGGGCGATCCGCCACTCCCCCGTGGACTGCTCCAGGGGGACGGTGGAGGCCGCCGCGATGGTGGTGCCCAGGGCCAGGGCGGTGGTGTACACCGTGGTCATCAGGCCGACGCGGTCGGGGAAGTGCTGCTTGACCAGGGCGGGGAGGATGACGTTGCCGACCGCTCCGCCGGAGAGCGCCACGGCGCTCAGTGCCAGGAACATCCAGGGCTCGGCCACCAGCGCGCGGGTGGCGAGGCCGACGGTGACGGCGGTCAGCGCGTAGACCAGCAGGTGGTGCTCCCCCAGGCGGCGGGCCAGGGTCGGGGTGAGGCCGCCGAAGAGGGCGAAGCACAGCACGGGGAGCGTGGTGAGCAGGCCGGCGCCGACCGCGGTCATCCCGAGTCCGGCGGTGACCTCGCCGAGCACGGGTCCGACGCTGGTGATCGCCGTGCGCAGGTTGAGGGCGGCGAGGGCGATGCCGGCCGCGAGGAGCAGGAGGACGGCCCGCGGCGGGCGGGCGGGGGCGGTCGTGCCTGCGGGGGGACCGCTCGTCACGGACGTGTGGGGCGCTGATCCGGCGCTCATGGAAGGCGACTCGCAGATTCGTAGGATGACCGGATGTACTTCATGAGGATAACGCATTGCCGTTCGAGGCCAATTCCCGACGGTAACTGGTCTAAGCTCCGGCCTTAACCGTTCCGTACCTGTGCGCTGGCCCTGTCATCCGGCGACCCGCCCCTAGGAGGTAAACGCGTGCCCCTCGCCTCGACACGCCGGACCGGTCTCGTAGACCAGGTCATCAGTCAGTTACGAGCGCAGATCGACTCGGGTGAATGGGGCGTCGGCGACCGCATCCCCACCGAGTCGGAGCTCTCCGACCAGCTCGAGGTGGGCCGCAACACCGTGCGTGAGGCCGTCCGCGCCCTCGCCCACGCGGGCCTGCTGGAGATCCGCCAGGGTGCGGGCACCTTCGTCCGCGCCTCCAGCGAGCTCGGCGGCGCGCTCCGGCGCCGCCTGGAGCGCTCCCGCCTGCGGGAGAACCTGGAGGTGCGCCGCGCGCTGGAGGTGGAGGCCGCCAGGCTGGCGGCCCTGCGCCACAGCGACGAGGACATGGCCGACATCGACCGCGCGATGGCCCTGCGCGAGGCCGCCTGGCGCGACCGCGACATGAGCGCGTTCGTGGAGGCCGACTTCACGTTCCACCGCTCGGTCGTCAACGCCACCCACAACACCCTGCTCATCGACCTGTACGACGACATCGCCCAGGTCGTGTACGCCAGCATCGCGCACACGGCGTACGAGCAGAACGACGGCGCCACGAACCAGCCCTCGTCCGAGACCGACGGCGTGGACCACTCGAAGCTGACCGAGGCCATCCGCTCCGCGGACCCGGCGGCGGCCGCCCGGGAGGCCACCTGCTACATCGACGAGCTGCTGTCCCTCACCGAGGACTGACGCACCGGACGCTCCCCGCGTGCCGCCGCGCGTGCGGGAGCCCGGACCCGCCCGGAGAGGACGGGTCCGGGCTCCCGCACGCGGACGGGACTCAGTCGCCCCGGTAGGCCTCGCCCACAGCCGGGCGCGGCCCCACACGGGGTCGCGCCGCCGGGTGGCCCTCGGCCGCGAGTGACGCGGTGTCGCGGCGCACCGCGCCCAGGGCCCGGGAGCGCCCCGCGGCGAGCCGGCTCCCGCTCCCCGCGGCCCCCTCCCAGCCCGAGACCCGCGACGGGTCCAGGCCGAGCAGGTCCAGGGTGCTCTCCCCCGCGTACACGGCGTCGATGATCTCCTGCTCCCGGGAGAGGCTGCTCATGGTCTCGGCGATGATGGCGCTCACCTGCCCCCGGGGCAGGCAGACCACGCCGTCGTCGTCGGCGACGATCCAGTCGCCGCGGCGCACCGGCAGGGGCGCCGGGCCGCTCGCGGTCATGCTGATCTCCCGGCCGACGGAGCCGCCCGCCTCGTGGCCCGCCTCGCGAACGGCGACCCCGGCCCCGAACACGGGGAGCTCGCAGCGCGCGATGGCCGCGATGTCGCGGACGCAGCCGTCCAGGACGATGCCGCTCACGCCGCGGGTCCGGGCGGCCACGGCGAGGATCTCGTCGACGTAGCCGTACTCGGACTCCCCCGCCACGTCCACGACGAGGGCGGACCCGGGCGGCGCCTGGGCCACCGCCACGTGGAGGGCGAGGTTGTCCCCCGGTGTACAGCGCACCGGGAAGGCGGTCGCGGCGAACGCGGCCCCCGGCCAGACCGAGAACAGGTGCGTGCCGAAGGGCCGGCCGCCGCAGCGGGCCAGTGCCACCGTTCCCACAGCCGTCAACGTCTTCGCAAGCGCCACGTCAGCCTCCCACTACACCCGCGCCCGGTGCGGCCGGTTCGAACCGACCTCCTCCATACTCACGGGTAACTTAAGCGTGACGCAAGCCATACGTGGCGGAAACACGTAAAAATGCTACCGATGGTTACAGATGAGCCCGAAGCGCACGCGGCCTCACACCCTGCGTCACGCACAGGGCCGGCCCCGACCGGGCGCGCGCCTGGTCGGGGCCGGTCGGCCCGGACGGCCCTGCTCAGCCGGGGAACCACTCCACCGGCCGCTCCCCGCCCCTGCGCTCCTTGCGCACGGACAGGTGGTCCCAGGTCTCCACGTAGCCCACGCCCGGCGCGGACCGCACCGACTCCAGCGCCTCCACCAGCTGGCAGCGGTCCGGCGCGGTGAGGGTGCCGATGATGTCGTAGCGGCCGAAGCCGCTGGCCATGAAGGAGACGCGGGGCATGTTCGCCAGCGCGGAGCCCAGCGCCTCGGCGTCGCCCCGGCAGCGCAGGCCGAAGCCCAGCTGCTCGTTGGCCCCCACCGCCGACGGCTCCACCAGCGCGGTCACGTGCACCACACCGGAGTTCAGGAGCCGCACGACCCGCGAGCGGGCCGCCGCCTGCGACAGGCCCACCTGGCGGGCCAGGTCCGCGTACGAGGCCCGGCCGTCCTTCAGCAACTGCCGAACCAGACGCCAGTCCAGGGCGTCCAACTCGATGTCGCGCAGTTCCCGCACGCTGCTGTGGGCGTCCTTGAAGACGGCGTTGGCGCGGAAGACCTCCGCGCCCTCCACCCCCGGTAGCGAGCGGAGGTCGGTGAGCTCCTTGGTGAGGGCTCCGTCGTCGGCCACCCGCACCTGCGCGACGGCCGGGAACCTCCCGGCCGACTGCGCCGCGAAGGTCACCGCCTCGCGCTCGCCCAGCGCCTCCAGCAGCGGCCCCACGGGACCGCTGACCCGGAACGACACATGACCGAGGACCTCCATGCCCACGACTCCGGCGTGCAGCACCCCCACGATCCGGATCGCCCCCGACTGGACCAGCTGGCGCACTCTGGCGCGAACCGCCGTCCGGGACAGGCCGACTCCGTCGGCCAGCGCCTGGAACGTCGCTCTGCCGTCCCCCTGCAACGCGCGCATAAGCGCGGCGTCAACCGCATCAAGCACGATGGTGCCTTTCGTTCCCATGACGCCGCCCTTCCCCCGGACGACGCCCCCTCCTGCGGCCAGATCATCGCAGCTGTGGAGCCCGTTCACTACTGATCGCGAAAGAAATCGGTTGATTCACCCCTTTGATCGGCCCGAAAGCGTCATCCAATCCCCCAACCACGGCGTCGAGACCACATAACAGACTTGTATAGAACATCCCTCTTGAGTGAGTAGTCGTGCGCACAACTCTCACAAAGCGCCACACTGAACTTGCGGACCCTCGCACACCGCTCGGCAGGGCACACGTGCCCCGGGGCGGGAGGCGTACCGCACCGAGCGTCCGACGTGACGGGCGCCGCCGGGGAGGGTTCCCCGCGGCCCCGCCGGACGCGGACCCGACAGGGGCCCCGGACACGGAGCCGGGTCCCGGGGCGTGACCGTCGCGCGGCGAGGGCGACGGGGGACAACCGAACGGGGCGGACCCAGCCGTCCCGATGCTGGAGAGGAATCGTCGGTGGCAGCGGAGGACGATCAGCGGGACGAGGCGCCCGCGCGCCTGAGTACGGGGCGGGCGCTGCTGTGGACCGCGGCGTCGGTCCCCCTCCCGGGCCTGGCCCACCTGCGCATGCGGCGCAGGGTCGCGGGGGCGGTGATCCTCGGCCTGTACCTGGCCGGGATCGCGGCCCTGGCCTTCTCGGCCTGGCGCATCGGCGCACACGACTCGGGGGCCATGGCCCTGCTCGCCGGAATGGCGGTCCAGAGCCGCTGGCTGCTGGGCGCCATGGGCCTGGTGTTCGTGGCCGCGGTCCTGTGGCTGGCGGTCGTCCTGCACTCCTGGACGATCACCAGACCCGCGGGGATGCCCCTGGGCCGGCGGCTGCTCAGCGGGGCCGTGGTCCTGGTCCTGTGCCTGGCCATCGCGGCGCCCTCCGCCCTGGCCCTGCACGGCGGGTACACGGCCCACGAGACCCTTGCCGACGTGTTCAGCGGCGACGAGGACCCCGAACTGCCCCCGCACGACGCGGCCGACCCCTGGAACGGGGCCGAGCGGGTCAACGTCCTGCTGATCGGCGCGGACTCGGCGGACAACCGCTACGGGGTCCGCACGGACACCATGATGGTCGCCAGCATGGATCCCGAGACCGGCGACGCCGTCCTGGTGGGCCTGCCCCGCAACCTGGAGAACGTGCGGTTCCCGGAGGACAGCGCCCTCGCCGAGCGCTACCCCGAGCCGTACGGCTTCGACCTCCTCCTCAACGACGTGTACCAGACGGTGGCCGAGGAGCCGGACGAGCTGGCGCTCAACCCCGCCGTGGGAGACCCGTCCGCCGACACCCTCAAGAAGGTGATCGGCCACAACGTCGGCCTGGACATCGGCTACTACGCGATGGTCGACATGATGGGCTTCCGCGACCTGATCGACGCCATCGGCGGCGTGCAGGTCCGCATCGAGGAGCCGATCCCCTACGGCGTCCACGGAGGGGTCCTGGAACCGGGCCTGCGCAGGCTCGACGGCCACGAGGCGCTCTGGTACGGGCGGTCCCGGGTCAACAGCGACGACTACGGGCGGATGGGCCGCCAGGGCTGCCTGATCAAGTACGTCACGGAACAGGTCGAGCCGACGACGATCCTCACGAGCTACCGCAGGCTCGCCGGCGCCACCAAGCGGACCCTGAGCACGGACATCCCCCAGAGCAAGGTGCCCGCGTTCATCGAACTGGCCGACCTGGTCACCGACACCGGGCGGATGAGCACGTTCCAGCTGTCCCCGCCCCAGGTCAACACCGCCAACCCCGACTGGGACGAGGTCAGGGACCTGGTCACCGAGGCGATCGCCGCCGGGAGCGTGGAGTCCGACGACATCCCCGACGAGGCATCCCCCTCCGCCTCGCCCGAGGAGGGCGGCGAGGACGCGGAGGAGGCCGCCGGTGAGGGCGACGACCGCACCGAGTGGCAGGAGTACACCGGGCTGGACGAGGAGGAGCCCGCCGACCCGGGCCGCCAGGTGGGCGCGGAGGCCACCGATCTGAACACGATCTGCCCCTGATCCGACCAGGCGCGCGACGGCGCCCGGGAGCCCGCCGGGCCCCGGGCGCCGTCGCGTCCCGGGGGCTTCCGGCGGCGGGGGCCGCCGCCGCGCACAGCCCCTCCGCGGACCGCCCGGCGCCCCCGGGCGCCCGCACGGCCGGGGGCGGCGCGCGGCCCGCCGCCCCGTCCGCGGCCTCCGCCGTTCCCACCACCCGGCGGGGAGCTCGGAAGACGTCCCCGCTGCCCCTCCGCGGCCCCGCGCAACCGTGACTGACCGGAGTCGGTCAACTGCGCAGGGGGGCGTTGCCGCCCCGTCCGGGCCGTGTGACTCTGACGCGGTGACCACCGCGCAGCTCTGGACCCTCGTCGCGCTGGGCGCCTTCCACGGCCTGCACCCGGGCATGGGCTGGCTGCTGGCCGTGTCCCGCGGCCTCCAGGAGGGGGGCCGCTCCGAGGTGCTCCGCTCCCTCCCCGCGGTCGCGGCCGGGCACGCGGGGAGCGTCGCCGTCGCCGCGGTCGCCGTCACCGTCACCGGTTCGATGACCGCCTCCGTGCTCTTCCCCGTGGTGGGCGGGTCCGTGATCGTCCTCGTGGGGCTGCTGATGCTGCTCTCGCGCCGGCACTTCCACTGGCGGGAGGTGCGCCTCCCCCTGTGGCAGGTGGCCGCCTGGTCGTTCCTGATGTCGTCCGCGCACGGGGCGGGGCTCATGCTCATGCCGGTCCTGGCCGGCCGCCTCTCGCACGCGGAGGGGGGCGGCCACGCGGGGCACGGGGGGACGCCGCCGGACGCCGCCGCGCAGGCGGCCCCGGCGCCCGGCGTGCCCGACGGGGGGTGGTCCCTGTGGGACGCGACCCTGACCGGGCTGGCCGCGACGGGGGTGCACACGGCGGCGATGCTGTTCGCCTCGGGGGTCGCGGCCCTGATCGCCTACGACTTCCTGGGGGTGCACGCCCTGCGCTGGAAGGGCGTGACCATGGACCGGATCTGGGCGCTGACCCTGGTCCTGGGGGGTGTGTTCGTCCTCTGGTCGATCCGGTGACCCCGGTGCGCCGCGGCGGTAGACGGGAACCGATCTGGGCAATATGTCCCTAGTGCCTGAAATCTGATGGAATATTCGGAGACTGACCACTCTTGAACGCGCGTCGGCGGCACCCGCACGCCGCCGGGCACGAACACGGAGGGGCGGAAAGGGCATGACACACAGAAGCGCGCGGCCCGGGCGCCGCTGGCACGGGCTCCTGGCCGCCGTGGCGATCCTGGCCGTCCTCGGCCTCGTGGCGGTCGTGGGCGCCCGCTGGCTGGCCCGCAACACCGACGTCTTCCCCGTGTCGACGCCGTGGGGACCGGAGTGCTCGGTATGGACCGGCGAGGACCAGGTGCGCCTGGACCGGGACCAGGCCCGGCGGGCGACCACGGCCGCCGCCGTCTCCGCACAGGGCGACTCCGCCCCCGTCGAGGCCCCCGACACCGACGACATCCCGGACGCCGTCATGACGGTCCTGGAGGAGGGCCCGGAGGAGGACGCGGGCCCCTCGCTGACCTGCCGGTCCGTCAAGGACCCCGACCTGCGGGTCCAGGAGGACCTGGAGCCCTCCGGCCTGACCCCCCGGGCCGAGGAGCTCAAGGACGGGATGGAGGAGCACTTCTCCGACCTCAGCCTCGGCGGCTACTACCCGGGCGGCTACGACACGGGGCACGGCGAGGGGTCCGCCCACTACGAGGGCCGGGCGATCGACGTCTTCTACCGGCCGGTCGACGAGGACAACCGGCGCGAGGGCTGGGTGATGGCGCACTGGCTGATCGCGCACGCCCCGGACTACGCCGTCGACGTGATCATCTTCGACGACCGCATCTGGAGCACCTACTATCCGTCGCTGGGATGGCGGGACTACGAGGCTGACCCGGACAACGAGATCCTGCGGCACCTGGACCACGTCCACGTGGACGTCCAGCGGGGCAGCGAGTCCGGGGGCGGCTGACGGTCCGCCGGCCGGGCCGGCGGACCGGGCCCGGCCGGCGGCGCGCGCGGGTCCCCCGGCGTCAGTCCTCCAGCCGGAACCCCACCTTGAGCCCCACCTGGAAGTGGGCGACGCCGTCCTCCTCGATGTGCCCGCGGATCTCGGTGACCTCGAACCAGTCCAGGCCGCGCAGCGTGGCCGAGGCGCGGTCGACGCCGTTGCGGATGGCCTGGTCGATCCCCTGCGGGGAGGTGCCGACGATCTCCGTGACGCGGTAGGTGTGGTGGGACATGTGGGACCCCCTGGGTAGTCGGTTGCGCGGTCGCGCACGGCGCGACCCCCGTTTCACTGCCTCCCCTGATTCCCCAGGAGCCACACAGGACGCCTCCCGGCCGGCTCGTTCCGAGGTCGGAGCGCCTCCGGGGCGCTTTACCCCCAGCCGGGGGATGCTTTGTACACGCGTGGGACGCACGTGACCGGGGTGGTGTGGAGTCCCGCCCGGAAAGCGCCCTTTTCCCTGGACGACGTGCCAGGAAAGTCCTGAGCTGGGGCTGAGGACACGCGCCCGGCGGGACTCTCCCGAGACAACGTCGTAACTGACTCTTGATGTACACCGGAGGGCGTCGGTGTACATTGGGTCTAGCGCTTCGGTCCCCCGTCGAAGCGCGGGAGCGATGTTCCGAGCCCCCGTTGGAACATCGCGTGCGACGCCGGGTGGTTTGCCCCCGTAACCACCCGGCGTCGCCTTTTGTTCGCATTCGATCGGTGCACAGACCCGATCGTGGCCCCGGCTTGACCGGGGCAGCCGATTCGCTCCCTGGGGGTCACCATTGGGTAATACCGCTTCCGTCGCCCCGACGCGGTGCTCCAGGCGCGACTGCCGCGCCGAGGCCGCGTGGGCGCTCGTGTGGAACAACCCCAAGCTGCACACCCCGGACCGCCGCAAGGTGTGGCTGGCCTGCGACGAGCACCGCGAGTACCTGTCCGGCTTCCTGGAGGTGCGCGGGTTCCTGCGGGAGTGCGTCCCCATGGCGGAGTTCGAGGGCTGAGACGGGCCGGACCGCCTTGTCCCGGTCCGGCCCCGTCCGCGGCTCCGGGGCGGGACCGGCCCTACACCGCCGGCCCCGCCCCGGAAGGGCTCACTCCACGGCCAGCCGCCAGGCGGCCAGGCGCACCGGTTCGTGGCCGAGCTCCCCTGCCCGGGAGAGCAGTTCGGGCCAGGGGGCGGGCCAGCCGTCGGCGCGCCCCGCCCGCCGCACGATGCCGAGGCCGATCAGGCCCATCGCCTCCCCCGCCGGTCCCGCGGTCCGTGCCGCGGCCCCGAACACGTGCCGCACCACCGAGGCCAGCGTCTCCGGCGGGACCCGGTCGCGCCCGAAGCTCGGGGCCACGGTGTCGACCACGCCCTTGGCGCCCCCTTCGGGAAGGAGCGCGTGCCGGGGCAGGATCCCCGCAGCGCGCAGGAGCAGTCCGCCGAGCGCACCCGGGTCCGGGGCTCCGTCCGCCCGTGAGACCTCCCGGGTGATCAGCGCCTGCACGATCCGCACCGCCTCGGGCCCGTACTCGTCCCTGGCCGCCAGCAGGTCGAGCGCCGAGAACACCTGTCGGCGCAGGGCGGGGCCGTCGCCCGCCGGGGCCCGCACGGCCTCGTCGCACAGGAGGTCCACCAGGCGGAGCACCCGCTTGTGGGGCCCGTCGCCGGACCCGCCGTCCGGCCGCCGCACGGGAACGCCCTCGCCCGGCCCGGGGACGGAGGCCAGCAGCCGGGAGAGCGCCTCCGCGATCCGGTCGCGGCCCCTGCCCCTGTCCAGGAGTGCGTGGAAGACGCGGAACGCCTGGCCGATGGGACGGCCCGGGTCGCACAGGGCCTCCACGGCGTCGTCGAGGTCGTACTCGGTCCAGGGCGCCCAGCGGCCGGCCCACCCGCCGAGCCGCCAGTGGTCGCGGCCCGGGTCGGGCAGCGCGGCCACCAGGGCGGCGACGGCCTCACGACTCGCGGGCGGACAGTGCATCGGGGGCGCCTGGAGCAGGGAGAACTGGACCTCCACCTCCGTGAACCCCCGGACGTGCGCGGTCAGCGCGGGAAGCGCGGCCGGGTGGTCCAGGACGCGCATCAGCGAGCCCGCCACGGCGGCGCGCACGTCCCGGTGCAGCCCCTCCGCGTCCAGGGCGCGGGCGAGGATGTCGACGGCTCCCGGCGGCCGGTGGTGTGCGAGCAGCCGCGCCGCCGCCTTGCGGACGGTGACCTTGGCCGGTCCCTCCAGGGCCCGCCCCAGGACCGGACCCAGCCGGGAGGGCGCGACCGCCAGGGCACAGCGCGACATCGCGGGCGCGGCGGCCCGGGACTGCGGGCCGTCGGCGTGGGCCAGCACCAGGCGCAGGGCGCGCTCGGGCCTGTCGCCGTGGCCGAGCGCCCCGGCGGCGGCCTCCCGCAGGACGATGTCCGGGCCGTCCAGGAAGCGGGCGACGCGGTCGGTCGTCCCGGGCAGTCGGCCCAGGCCGGACAGCGCGGCCTCGCGCTCGTCGAGCGCGAGGGAGGGATCGCCGACGAGCCCCTCCAGGTACGCGGCGACGCGGTCCCGGAGGTCCCCCGGCCAGTCGCGGGCCGTCCGGGCGTCGATGCGGGGCACCCAGGCGGGCGTGCGGGCGCCGGGCCGGCCGAGGCCGGCCGCGGGGTCCGTGAACGCGGGGACGGAGGGGCGGGTGTCGAGTTCGCCGGCGCCGACCGCGCGGTCCGCGGGCGCGCCGGGGCCGGCGCCGCCCCCTGGCAGGGGGAGCGCGGCGCCGTGGGGCGTGTGCGCCCTGCTCCTGTGCGCCGGTCCGGCGGGGGCGGAGGCCGCGTCTGCCGTTCCGGGGCCCGTGTCCGGGCCCGGTGCGCCCCGGCCCCCCGTGTCCGCGGCGGCCGCCGCGCGGCGGGCCTCGGCCGCGCCGAGGGCGGCGTGGACGACCCCGGGGGCGTGGTGGCGGGAGAGGACGTCCCACACGCGCGGGACCAGCGCGGTGGCGTGGTCGGACCGGAACAGCGCCAGGGCGCCGGCCCGGAGGTCCGGCCCGGCCAGGTACAGGTCCGCCGCCTCGGCGGCGGTGGCGCCGGACGGGTCGTGGCGGATCGCGGCCACCAGCTGGTCCCCCAGGCCGGGGAGCGAACGGGCGCGGCGGCCGAGTTCCCGGGCCAGGGCGACCGCGGGCGCGAAGTCGTCCCGGGCGCGGGCGGCCCGGAGCACCGGCGCGAGCCTCCGGTACAGGTCCTGTTCCGATCCCCGGGGCATCACCTGGTCGAGGAAGGGTTCGGGGGCGCGGGGCACGCGGTCCGCCCGCGCCCCGCCGGTCCACCACGGCGGACCGGACCGGGGGCGTCCCGGTTCGCCGAGCCCGTCCGCGCCGAAGCGCGCGACGAGGCCGGCGTAGGCGTCCAGCGCCCATCCGACCGCTTCCGGGACCCCGCGTGTGTCCGGGTGGCGGAGCAGGCGGGCGGCCAGGTCGCGCAGCGCGCGCCGCGTGGGCGGTGAGGTGTCGCGGGTCCGGAGTGTGTCGGCGAGCAGCCCGCGCAGGGCGGGGAGCGAGGTGGCCGTGCGCACGCCGGATCCGTCGGCCTCCCCGTCCGGTGCGGCGCGCCCGTGCGGCTCGTCGCCGACCAGCAGTCCCGGCGGGACGGCTGCCAGTGCGGCCAGCAGGGCGCGGCGGACCGGATCGCGTTCCGAGCGGGACCGGTCGACCCGCTCCGTGAGGACCCGTGCGAGGAGGCCCGGATCCCCGGTGCGCGCGGTGGCCTCCACCAGCCGGGCCAGCCCCCGGGCGCGGCGGTCGGCGTCCCCGGCCGAGGCCGCCTCCTCCAGCGGTGCGACCGCCTCGCCGTAGGGCAGGTGGGCGACGGCGTCCAGGTCGCCGTGGGGGTCGGAGTGTCCGGGGCGGCGGGCCTGGAAGGCGGTGAGCCGCTCCAGCAGGACGCGCGCCTCGGCCTCGGCCCGGTCGCGGGGCAGCAGTCCGAGGAAGGGCAGGAGCTCGAACCCGCCGCGGTCGTGGGCCGTGTCGGCGAACGCGTCGACGTACTCGTCGCGCACCGCCGGGGGCATGGGCCGCAGGACCGCCAGGGCCACCGTGGGGCGGCGGCGCATCTCCCTGTACAGGACACGGACGTCGCGGCTTCCGTCGGGCAGCGCGGGGAAGCGCTGCGGATACCGTCGGCGGCCGGGGTCCGGCGGCAGCGCGCGCAGGGTGTGCGGGAAGGCCCCGGAGCGGAGTGCGACGCGCGGGCCGAGGTCCTTGGCGAGGCCGCCGAGCTCGGCGGGGCGGACCGGGTCGAGCGCCCGGCAGAGGCGCCGCCAGTCGGGGAACACGCTGTGGAGGTGGCCGCCGTGCTCCCGGAGGTCGTCCCGGACGCCGGAGAGGAGTTCCACGAGGATGTCCGGGTGGCGCCGGGCCAGGCGGGTCCAGGAGCGGACCGCGTGGCGGAGCTCGGGCAGGTGGCGGGCCACCTGCCCGGGTGAGCAGGCGGGCAGGAGCGCGGCGGCCTCGGCGTCGCCGTGGTCGGCGCGGACGCGGGGCAGGAGGAGGTCGGCCACGGAGGTGCGTCGGGCGTGGAAGAGGGTGCGGTAGAGGGCGCGTCGCAGACCCGTGGGGGCGTCCGTCAGCACGGGCGGGACGGCCTCGTCGGGGAGCGGGAACTCGCGGACGGCGCGCAGCGCGGCGCGGCGGAGCGCGTGGTCGGGTCCGGCGAGGTGGCGGGCGACGGCGGCGGTGTCGCGCGCGGCCGTGGCCATGTGCACGGCGAGGCGGCCGTGGCCGCCGGTTTCGAGCTGCCGGAGGATTCCGGCGAGGTGGGGTGTGCCCGCGTGGTCGCGGGCGTAGAGCGCGAGGGCCCGCATGCGCGGGGACGCGGCTTCGTCCCGGAGGGAGCGGAGGAGGTGGTCGGCCGACCCGTACGCCGGCGCGGTGGGGCTCAAAGGCCCGGGCGGGATCCGCCCTTCCTGATCGTCATGGCGCTCATGATGGACCACCGCGGCCGGATCCGGCAAGCCGTGCTGGTGGGCGGGGGCGCGGCGCGGGCGCGGGCCGCCGCGTCAGGGGGCCGGCGGCTCCAGGAGCCGGCGGGCCCGCGCGAGGTCCTCGGGGGTGTCGCAGTCGGCCGCGGCGAGGTCGTCGGCGGGGACCGGACGCGGTTCCAGGGGGCCGAGCAGCCCGTACAGCGAGCGGCCCGTGTACCCGGCGAGGGCGTCGCGGACGGCGTCGGTGCGCCACACGCCGGTGAGCCACTGCTCCCGGCCCGCGGGGTCCACGAACACGGCTCCGGATCCGGCCCGGACCGCGGCTCCCGCCAGGGCGTCCAGGTGCTCCGGGGCCAGGTGGGGCAGGTCGGCGGCGAGCAGGGCGAACCAGCCGGAGCGCACGTGGGCGATCCCTGCGCGCAGGGCGGGCACCGGTCCCGAGCCCGGCGGGTCCTCGCGCACGTAGAGCGCGCGTGGGCTCTCCCGGTGCGGGCCGACCACGACCAGGCGGGGGCCGGGCCCCGTCCCCGCCGCGGCCGCGCCGTGGGCGCGGACCGCGTCGGCCACGCGCTCCAGCAGCGTGCGCCCGGCCACGGCCAGCCCGGGCTTGTCGACGCCGCCCATGCGGCGTCCCCCGCCCCCGGCGAGGATCACCGCGTCGAGCGCCCCCGGGCGTTCCTGGGGCGGCGGCGTGCTCCGTGTGCTCGGGGTGTCCATGCCCCCAGGATGGACCACGGCGGGCCCCTCCGGCGAGGAGGGGCCCGCGGGTCAACCCTTGACGCAGACCACCTGGCGCAGGTGGGCGACCACCTCGACCAGGTCGGTCTGGGCGGCGATCACCGACTCCAGGTCCTTGTAGGCGGCCGGGATCTCGTCGACCACGCCCAGGTCCTTGCGGCACTCCACGCCCCGGGTCTGCTCGACCAGGTCGGCCTCGGTGAAGGTCTTGCGGGCCTTGTTCCGGCTCATCCTGCGGCCCGCGCCGTGCGACGCGGAGTTGAACGAGGCCGGGTTCCCGAGCCCGCGGACGATGTACGTGCCCGTGGCCATGCTCCCCGGGATGATCCCCAGGTCGCCGGATCCCGCGCGGATGGCGCCCTTGCGGGTCACGAGGACGTCCACCCCGTCGTAGGTCTCCTCCGCGACGTAGTTGTGGTGGCAGGAGATCCACTGCTCGAAGCGGGTGCCGGGGATCTGCTCGACCAGGGTCCGGCAGGCCAGGCCCATCATGACGTCGCGGTTGCGGCGCGCGTAGTCCTGGGCCCAGAACAGGTCCCGGCGGTAGGCGTCCATCTCCGGGGTCCCGGTGACGAACACCGCCAGGTCCCGGTCGGGCAGGTCCTGGTTGTGCGGCAGCGCCTGGGCCTGTTCGATGTGGTGGGAGGCCAGTTCCTTGCCGATGTTGCGCGAGCCGGAGTGGAGCACCAGCCACACGGTCCCGTCGTCGTCCAGGCACACCTCCAGGAAGTGGTTCCCGCCGCCCAGGGTGCCCATCTGGCGCCGGGCGCGGGTCCGGCGGGGGTGTACCGCGGGGGCCAGGTCGTCGAACCCCTTCCAGAACCCGCTCCAGTCGGTCTCCCGCACGGTGGGGACGGTGGCGGGGTCGACCGGTTCGTCGTGGGCGTGGAACCCCACGGGGACGGCCGCCTCCAGGGCGGAGCGGAGCCGCCCGAGGTCGTCGGGCAGGCGCTCGGCGGTCAGGTCGGTGCGCACGGCGGTCATCCCGCAGCCGATGTCGACGCCGACGGCGGCGGGGCTGACGGCGTCGCGCATGGCGATGACCGAGCCGACCGTGGCGCCCTTGCCGTAGTGGACGTCGGGCATGACGGCGAGCCCGTGCACCCAGGGCATGCGGGTGACGTTGCGCAGCTGTTCCATCGCCGCGGCCTCGACCCCGTCGGGTGCGGCCCACATACGGATGGGAACGCGATCACCGGGAACTTCGGTGTAGGGCATGGTCAGGCCACCTCCCTTTCCAGATCTGGCCTGTACGTCGTCGGTCCGGGCACGTGGCCGTGCCCCCGGACATCAAGCCAGAACGGGGGCGCGGCGGCAACGGGTTTTCGGACGGGGCTCCGGGCCGGGAGGTGTGCGGTCAGCCGCCGATGGCCGACATCGGGCGGGACGGCTGCAGGAAGCTGGGGTCGTTGATGCCGTGTCCGGGCAGCTTGGCGGAGACGGCCGCGGTCCAGCGCTCGGCGATCTCGTCGTCGGTGGCGCCGCCGCGCAGCAGGGAGCGCAGGTCGGACTCCTCGCGCGCGAAGAGGCAGTTGCGGATCTGGCCGTCGGCGGTGAGCCTGACCCGGTCGCAGGCGCCGCAGAAGGGCCTGGTGACCGAGCCGATGACTCCGACGGTGGCCGGTTCGCCGTTGGGGAAGCGGACCCCGCGCACGTGGAAGAGCTCCGCGGGGGCGCTGCCCCGGGTGTCGCTGTCGGCGGGCTCCAGCGTGAACTCCGCCTCGAGACGGCCCAGGATCTCCTCGGCCGTGATCATGTTGTCGCGCCGCCATCCGTGCTGGGCGTCGAGCGGCATCTGCTCGATGAACCGCAGCTCGTAGCCGCGTTCGACGCAGTAGCGCAGGAGGCCGGCGGCCTCGGCGTCGTTGATGTCGCGCATGAGGACGGTGTTGACCTTGACCGGGGTGAGTCCGGCCCGGGCGGCGCCCGCCAGCCCGTCGAGGACGTCGTCGAGCCTGCGCCGGCGGGCGAGGGTCTCGAACACCTCGGGGTCGAGGGTGTCGAGGGAGACGTTGACCCGGTCGAGCCCGGCCTCGGCGAGGGCGGGAGCCATGCGGGCGAGGCCGATGCCGTTGGTGGTGAGGGCGGTCCGGGGCCGGGGGGCGAGGGCGGTGGTGCCCGCGACGAGGCCGGGCAGCCCGCGCCGGAGCAGGGGTTCGCCGCCAGTGAAGCGGACCTCGGTGATGCCGAGCCGCGTCACCCCGATCCCGATGAGCCGGAGGAGTTCGTCGTCGGTGAGCAGGTCCGGTTTGGGCAGCCACTCCAGGCCCTCGGGGGGCATGCAGTAGGTGCATCGGAGGTTGCAGCGATCGGTGAGCGACACACGCAGGTCGGTCGCCAGTCGCCCATAGGAATCGGCCAGCACGGGCCCCACCCTCTCCAGTCCGAGTCATCGGGCTTGTCTTGTGGGCTATACCCGCCCGCGGGGTTCGGCAGAGATCAGCGTAGAAGATCCCTTTCATTACCGGACATCCTGATCACACCCTATGACGCATTTCGTTGTCGAACACGAAGTTGAAGCGGCTGGTAGGGCGATCGCACAGGTACGGACCCGGCCCCGGGGCCCGCGGCCCGGGACGTCCGGGATCCCCCGGATCCGACGGGCCCCGCCTGCCCGCCCCGGCCTCGTGTACACGGGCTCCGCCGCCCCTTAGGGTGACCATCCCAGAGAGCGTCCCGGCGGCACCCGTCGCCGCGGCCGGGACCGGCCGCCGGGGACGACGACACGGGCGAGGAGGCAGGACACGGTGATCACCACACGCGAGTGGGCCCTGGCGGGCGGACCCGACGGGTCCGGGAAGCTGGCGGCGAGGGCCTGGGCGCCGACCGAGGGCGAGCCGACGTGGCTGGCCGTGCTGGTCCACGGCTACGGCGAGCACCTGGGCCGGTACCAGCAGGTCGCCGCCGACCTGGTCGCGGCCGGCGCCGTCGTCTACGGGGCCGACCACCGGGGCCACGGGCTGTCGTCCGGGGAGCGGGTCCTGATCGACGACTACGCGGGCGTGGTGGAGGACGTGCACCGCCTGATCACGCAGGCGCGCACCGCCTACCGGACGCTGCCGCTGGTCCTGATCGGCCATTCGATGGGCGGACTGGTCGCGTCGCGCTACGCGCAGGTCCACCCCGAGGCGCTCCAGGCGCTGGTGCTCTCCGGCCCCGTCCTGGGCCGCTGGACCGCCCTGGAGCAGATCGCCGCCGCCGAGCGGATCCCCGAGGCCCCCATCGACCCGGCCACGCTCTCGCGCGACCCCGCCGTGGGCGAGGCGTACGCGGCCGACGAACTGGTGTGGCACGGCCCGTTCAAGCGGGACACCGTCGACGCCCTGCTGGCCGAGCTGGAGTGGGGCGTCAGATCCGGGACCCTGGGGTCGCTGCCGCTCCTGTGGGTGCACGGGTCCGAGGACCGCCTGGTGCCGGTGGCCGACACCAGGGTCGGCATCGAGGCGATCGCGGGCGAGGACTTCACCGCCCGGATCTTCCCCGGCGCGCGGCACGAGGTGTTCAACGAGACCAACCGGGACGAGGTGATGGCCGAGGTCGTCCGCTTCGCCCAGCGGTTCGCGGTCGCGAACGTCACCCTCTAGGACCCGGGGGCGTCCCCGGCCCGCTCCCGTGTCCGCCGTTCCCGCTCCCAGGCGCGGAACCGCGGCGGCACAGCGGCGCGGCGGCCGCGAACAGCGCCCCCGCCACCGCTTTGCCGGGGCGTGCCGCCGGTCCCGCCCGGGGCGGCGCGGCGGAGGGTTCCGGCCCGCAGGGGCCGACGGGGGCGGCCCCGGGCCGCCGTGGACCGCTCCGGGAGGGGCGAACGGCCGCCCCGACGGCCGGAGCCCCCCGCCCCGACGGCTACACGTACAGCTGGCCGCGGGGCTGGAGGGGGTGGGCGAGGGTCTCGGAGTAGGCGGTGGCCAGCCGGTCGACCGCGTCGGCGAGGACGTCCGGCGGCTGGGTGTAGGCCAGGCGCAGGTAGCGCTCCAGGGTGCCGTCCGCGCCGAACACCGGTCCGGCCGCCGGGTGCACCCCGTGCCGGACGGCGGCCGCGGACAGCGCCCCCGCGACGGGGTGGGGCAGGGTCGTCCACAGCACCAGCCCCCCGCCGGGCACGCTGGAACGCCAGTCGGGCAGCCGCTCGCGCAGCGCGTGCAGCAGCGCGTCGCGGTTGCGGCGCAGCTGGCGGCTGCGCTCGGCCCGGACGCGCATCACGTCGGCGAGCAGGTGGGTGGCGGTGAGCTGGTCCAGGACCGCCCCGGCCAGGTCGAAGCGCTGGCGGGTGGCCATCAGCCTGGCGACCATGGGCGGCGTGGTCCGCACCCATCCGACCCGCAGTCCGCCCCACAGCAGCTTGGCCACCGACCCCACGGTCAGGACCCGCCCGTCCGTGTCGTGGGCGGCCACCGGGGCGGGCAGGTCCCCGGAGTCGATGGCCAGCTCGCAGACCGACTCGTCGACGATCAGGTGGGTGCCGGCCCTGCGCGCCTCGCGCACCACCACCCGGCGCTCGTCGTCGTCCATCAGGGCGCCGGTGGGGTTCTGGAAGTCGGGGATGAGGTAGGCCAGCTCGGGCCTCCACTGGCGGAACGCGTCGGTGAGGTACTCCATGTCCCACCCCTGCGGGGTCACCCCGACGGTGCGCACGCGCGCGCCGGTGCGGCGGGCGGCGTCCAGCGCGTGCGGGTAGGTCGGCGACTCCACCAGCACCTCGTCGCCGGGCTGGACCAGCAGGTCCATGATCAGGGCGATGCCCTGCTGGGCGCCGTTGGTGACGAAGATCTGCTCCGGGGTGGTGGGCAGGCCGCGCTCCACGTAGCGGCGGGCGATGGCGTGCCTCAGCTCGGGGAGGCCGTAGGGGTAGTAGCCGAGTCCGCCGACGTGCGCGGAGAGCTGCTCGGCGGCCTGGACGGCGGCGGCGCGCAGGCCCTCCACGGCGGGCGGCGCGGCCACGCCGAGGTCGATGTGCTCGGAGGCGTGCGAGAACGGCGAGGGTTCGCCGGTGGCCGCGTCGGGGAGGACGGTCCAGCTGCCCGCGCCCTGCCGGCTCTCCAGGAAGCGGTTGTCGCGCAGCCACGCGTAGGCGGCGGTGATGGTGTTGCGGCTGACGCCGAGGGCGGCGGCCAGGTCGCGCTCGGCGGGCAGACGGGTGTTGGTGGGGACCCGGCCGTCCAGGACGAGCGCGCTGACGGCCCGGGAGATGGCGAGGTAGTAGGGGCGTTCGACGGGGGCCTCGCCGATGAGGCGCGCCAGGAGCCGGCCGTTGATCCGCCGGGTGCCGCTCCCCCCGCTGGTGCGCTCCAGGCGGCGGCCGCTCTGCCTCGCCATGCCGTTCCCCCGTCTTCCCCCGCGTCGCGAAACGGGCCAGTTGACTGGATTGGCACTTCATTTCCAGCGCCACCTCCGTCACGATACCCAGGTGGATCCCCTTATGGCTCCCGGTCCGGACGAGCCGGTGGGGGTTCGAGCCGCGGGCGCCCGGCGGCCTGCCGCCGTGCCCCGCTCCCGCGCCGCCCCGCCCCGCGGCGCTTCATCCGATGATCCCAGGAATGCGTTCCCCAGGGCGGTCCCTGCGCCGCCGGGACCCGCGCGGTCCGCACCGCGCCGGGAGCGCCTCCCCGACCGAAGGACAGGAACCCCAGTGACCGCAGAACAGCGCCCCGTCCGCTCGACGGCAGCCGGCCCGCTCGGCCGGGTGATGATCACCCCGGTCCTGCCGCGCCCCCGGCTGCGCCGCCTGGTCCGGCTGTACGCGGGACTGACCCTCTACGGCCTGAGCGGTGCGCTGCTGGTCCACTCCGGGCTCGGCTCCATGCCCTGGGACGTGCTGCACCAGGGCCTGGCCCGTCAGACGGGCCTGTCCATCGGCACGTGGAGCGTGCTGGTGGGCGCCCTGCTGATGCTGCTGTGGATCCCCCTGCGGCAGAAGCCCGGCCTGGGCACGCTGAGCAACGTGGTCGTGGTCGGCATGACGGTGGACCTGTTCCTGTGGCTGCTGCCCGGAACCGACTCCCTGGTGGCGCGGGTCGGGCTGCTGGTGCTCGGGGTGCTGGTGTGCGCGATCGCGACAGGATGCTACATCGGGGCCGGGCTCGGTCCGGGCCCGCGGGACGGGCTCATGACGGGACTGGCCGCGCGGGGGTGGTCGGTGCGGCTGGCGCGCACCGTGATCGAGGTGACGGTCGTGGTGACCGGGGTGCTCCTGGGAGGCACGGTGGGGGTGGGAACCGTGGTCTTCGCGGTGGCGATCGGTCCCCTCGCGCACCTGTTCCTGCCACTGCTCCGCATGCCGGACGAGACACCCGAAACCCCGGCCCCACAGGGGTCTTAGCCGTTTCGTCACCGGTCGTTGATCACCGCGTCATAACTTCTGCTCACCAAATTCCCCCAATACCCCACATACTTCGCTGCACCTCCAGATGCACGTGCACTTGCGGGTAGCGCGGGCCCGGCGGAGGGAGGAAGATGGGACCGCGGTGAACGGAAGGACCGTCTTCGGCACGGTTCCTCGGTGACCGGCCTTTTCGGCTGCCCTTACCTGGGCACATACCCGGGTACGAAGGCAGAGGACGGGCCGGCCGGAGGACGCGCGTGACCCGAACGGCGCCCTGTCCCACCAGCGGGTTCCCACCCGTTGGCGGGTGGGGGAAGGACCCCGGATGGGTGTGCGCGCGGTCGTGCGCGAAACCGTCCGCGATGGTGCGGCAGACCCCCGCGAGTCATCGGCGCCGACCGCAGCAACCAGGACGACGTGATGGGGGTGAGCCGCGTGCCCGGCTGGATTGAAGACTACGCAATGATCGGCGACATGCAGACCGCCGCGCTGGTCGGGCGTGACGGTTCGATCGACTGGGCGTGTCTGCCCGACTTCGACTCCTCGGCCTGTTTCGCCGCCCTCCTGGGCGACGACCAGAACGGGAGCTGGACCCTGAGGCCCGCCGACGGCGACCCCCGGGCCACCCGCCGGCGCTACCGGGGCGACACCCTCATCCTGGAGACCGAGTGGGACACCGCCACCGGCTCGGTGCGGGTCATCGACTTCATGCCTCCCCGCGGCGGCGCCCCCCACATCGTCCGCATCGTCGAGGGGCTGCGCGGGTCGGTGCGCATGGAGACCACCATGCGCATCCGCTTCGACTACGGCCACGTCGTGCCGTGGGTGCACCGCACCGGCGCCGAACTCGTCGCGATCGCGGGCCCCGAGGCCGTCTGGCTGAGCACGCCCGTCGAGCTCCAGGGCCACAACTTCACCCACGACGCGACCTTCGACGTCACCGCGGGCCAGCGCGTGCCGTTCGTGATGACCTGGCACCCCTCCCAGGTGGAGGAGTCCGACCACCTGGACGCCGAGAAGGCGCTCTCCCGGACCGAGCGGTTCTGGGAGAAGTGGGTCGACCAGTGCACGTACGAGGGCCCCTACCGGGAGGCGGTCATCCGCTCCCTCATCGTGCTCAAGGCCCTCACCTACCGGCCCACCGGCGGCATCGTCGCCGCCCCCACCACGTCCCTGCCCGAGGAGATCGGCGGGGTCCGCAACTGGGACTACCGCTACTGCTGGCTGCGCGACGCCACCATCACCCTGGAGGCGATGATCCGCTCCGGGTACAAGGACGAGGCCCTGGCCTGGCGCGAGTGGCTGGTGCGGGCGGTCGCGGGCGAGCCCCAGCTCATGCAGATCATGTACGGCATCCGCGGAGAGCGCCGCCTCACCGAGTGGGAGGCCGACTGGCTGCCCGGCTACGAGGCCTCGCGCCCGGTCCGGGTGGGCAACGCCGCCGTCGGCCAGTACCAGCTGGACGTGTACGGCGAGGTCATGGACGTGCTGCACCTGGCCCGCCGCCACGACATCCGCGGCGGCGACTACCTCTGGGGGTTGCAGCGCTCCCTGGTCAACTACCTGGAGTGGTGCTGGGACGAGCCCGACGAGGGGCTGTGGGAGGTGCGCGGACCCCGCCAGCACTTCGTGCACTCCAAGGTGATGGCGTGGGTGGCGGCCGACCGGGCGGTGCGCAGCATCGAGGAGTTCGGCAAGGAGGGCCCCATCGAGCGGTGGAGGGCCCTGCGCGACACCATCCACGCCGAGGTGTGCGAGTACGGCTACGACCCCCAGCGCAACACCTTCACCCAGTACTACGGCAGCAAGGAGCTCGACGCCGCCCTGCTCCTCATCCCCGAGGTCGGGTTCCTCCCCTACGACGACCCGCGCGTCGTCGGCACCATCGAGGCCGTCCGCCAGGACCTCATGGTCGACGGGTTCGTGCTCCGCTACCGCACCGACCTGGACAGCTCCGCCGACCAGCTGCCGGGCGACGAGGGCGCGTTCCTGGCGTGCAGCTTCTGGATGGCCAACGCCCTGCTGGCGATCGGCCGCCAGGACGAGGCCCGCGAGCTGTTCGAGCGGCTGCTGTCCCTGCGCAACGACGTGGGCCTGCTGGCCGAGGAGTGGGACCCGCGGGCCGGGCGCCAGGTCGGGAACTTCCCGCAGGCGTTCAGCCACGTGCCCCTGGTGACCACCGCCCTCAACCTGTCCGCCCGGCAGGGCGGCTGGCGCGCGGAGTAGGGCCCTCACGGGCCCTCTCCCCCGCCGGCCCGAAGACCGCCCGCCCCCGCGACCGGCACGGTCGCGGGGCGTGGTCGGCCGGGTCAGTCCCGGGCGAGGGCGGGGTCGGCCCACACCGGGTGGACGCTGTAGTCGTCGCTCTCCACCTCGAGCCGCAGGCGCAGGGCGTTCCGCACGTCCACCTCGATCTCCAGGGGCTCGCCCAGGCCCAGGGTCTCGGTGAGCTCCGGCTCCCCGTCCACGTGGACGATGAACGTGGTGGCGGCGTCCGCCCGCGAATCGTCCTGCACCCCGATGACGGCGGTGAAGGTCGTCCAGTTGCGGCCGAGGTCGTAGTCGATCCAACCGGTGCACTCGCTGTACTCGGACTCCGCGCAGGCACCGGGCGCCAGCGCCCGCGTGTACACCTGGCCGTCGACCTGCGCACGGCCCGTCTCCGGTTCCCAGTTCCCCTCCTGGTCGACGGAGACCACCTGCGTGAGCAGGGTGGTGTCCCCGCCGTTCGGGGCACCGGACGCCCCGTCCCCGCTCGGGTCGGTGACGCCCGGAACCGGCCCGGTCCCCTCCTCGGCGGGCTCGGAGGCGGTGCCCGCCCCGTCGCTCCCGGACGGCTCCGGGGCCTCTGCTCCCGCTCCGTCCGGCTCCTCGGCGGCCGCGGTCGCCGAGGCTATCCGGACCATGACGTAGTAGGTGCCGGCGGAGCCCGCGAGCATGGCGAGGACGACGACGACCGCCAGCCCGATCAGCTTGGGCTTGCGCGACTTCCGCCGGGCGGGCGCCGCGGCCTCGGCGGGCGCGTGGGCCGCGGGGGCGAAGGCCCCGGTGGCCTCGGGGCGCGGGGGGACGCTCCAGCCGGGCCGGGATCCGGCCGGCGCCCGGTGGGGCGGGAGGGCCGGGCCCGAGTAGGCGCCGGCCCCCGGCTGTGCTCCGCCGGCGGGCGGACGCCGGTTCGGCATGCCCTGTGCCGGTGCTCCGGGGCGCGGCCCGCGGGGCGGCTGCCCCGGCTGGGGCCCGGTCTGCCCCGGCCTCCGGGGCGCCGTGCCCTGCCCCGCGCCCGGGGGGCCGACGGGGGGTTGCGCCGCCTGGGACCGCCGGGGCCCCGGGGCGGCCTGGGGTGCGCCGCGCAGCCCGCCGACGGGGCGCGGGGGCATGTCGTCGGCGTCCGGCACCGACGGAGCGGACGGAGCGGGGGCGGACGCCTGCGCGGCGGGCGCCTCCGAGGGCGCGGGCGGCCCCTCGGCGCCGGACCGCTCCTGCTGCGGGGGCGGGCCCCCGGCCGGGGCGCTCACCGGGGGCGGGCCGGAGAACCGGGCGCCCTGCGGCGGAGCGGCCCCCTCGGCGGCGGGGCCCTCGGCCCGCGGGGCCGCCGCACGGTCCTCCGGCGCGCCGGGCGCGTCCCCGGCGGAGGACTCCGGCGCGGACGGCTCCGCGGCGCCGTGGGGGGTCTCGGTCACTGCCGCTGCCAGGACGGCGTCGCCCGGGTCGGAGGCCGGCCCGGTCCACGGCGCCGACGTGGCCAGCGACCGCAGGGCCCGGATCCAGTCCGCGGCCTCGGGGCGGTCGCCAGGTTCGGCCGAGAACATGGCCGTGACGAGCTCGCGCTGCCGCTCCCCCGCGTTCGCGACCAGGGGCAGCGCGCCGAAGCGCTCGCGCAGCTGCTCGGGGGCGGGCGGCGGGTCCTCCCCGGTGAGGGTGAAGTAGGCGATGGCGCCGAACGCGTACCGGTCCGTGGCCGCCGAGTACTCGCCGGTGAAGATCTCCGGGGCCGCGTACCCGGGGGTGAACCAGGGGCGGGCGGTCATGTGGCGCGCGGCGATCCGGCTCAGGCCGAAGTCGACCAGCGTCGCCTGGCCCTCGTCGCTGATCATGACGTTGCCGGGCGACAGGTCCCCGTGCACCACCACCCGCTTGGAGGGGGTGGCACGGCCGGAGTGCAGCACGTCCAGCACCAGGGCGACCTGCTCCAGGTAGCGCAGCGCCTCCCGCTGGCCGCGCGGCCCCTCCACCGCGTGCTCGGCCCGCCAGTCGCGCAGGTCCACGCCCTGGACGTAGTTCATGACCAGGTAGAGGGCGCGGTCGGTGTACTCGCCCGACCCTTCGGCCGGGTGCTCCGGGGCGCCCTCGAAGTGCTCGCGGACGCCGACCACCCCGAGCCGGTTGATGAAGCGCAGCAGCTCCGCCTGCTCGCCCCACCTGGCGCTGAGCTCGGCGAACTGCTCCTCGTTCGCGGTCACGTCGGAGTTGAGGACCTTGACCACGACGGGCTCGGTCTGTCCCGCCAGGGTCACCTCGGCGAGGTAGAGGGTGGCCTCGCCGCCGCGGCCCACCGATCGCACCAGGCGGTACTTGTCCGGTTGGGTGTCCGGACCGACGTAGAGATGAAGGCTCACTCTCTGACACTCATTCCACACGGGGGGCAGGCGCTTCTGGGGCGCAGGGGATCCCGCCCTCGGGCGGGAGACCACAGTAACGCGGGCGGATGTACTCTTACGCCCTGTACGACCGGAAGGCCGTAAGTGGCCGCCGGCCGTCTCGCACGCGAACACGGACGGGGGCCGCGGTGACCGGAGAACGGGTCCTCGGCGGCCGCTACCGCCTGCTCTCCCTCCTGGGCCGGGGCGGGATGGGCGAGGTCTGGCGGGCCGTCGACGAGCTCCTGGACAGGCATGTCGCCGTCAAGCTGATCCGGCCCGGCCGGGCGGGGTCCGAGGAGGTCTCCGCGCGGTTCCGCCGCGAGGCGCGGATCACCGCCCGCCTGGCGGGCCACCCCAACGTGGTGATCCTGCACGACTTCGGCCGGGACGACACCCCCGGCGCCCCGGGCTCGGTGTACGCGGTCATGGAGCTGGTGTCCGGGCGCTCCCTGACAGCGGTCCTGCGGGAGAGCGGCCCGATGCCGGTGCCGCGCGCCGCCGACCTGGTGTCGCAGGCCGCGTCGGGCCTGGGGGCGGCGCACGCGGCGGGGGTCGTGCACAGGGACGTGAAGCCGGGCAACCTGATGGTGGTCGGGGAGGGCTCCGGGGGCGGCACCGTGAAGGTGCTGGACTTCGGGATCGCCGCCATCACGGCGGCCACCCAGAGCCGCCGCATCACCCAGACGGGCCAGGTCATCGGCACGCCCCTGTACATGCCGCCCGAGCAGGTCCGCGGCGAGCAGGTCGAGCGGTCCGGCGACCTCTACGCCCTGGGCACGATCCTGTACCAGCTGCTGACGGGGCGTCCCCCGTTCCACTCCGACAACCCGCTGGCCGTGCTGCGCATGCACCTGGTCGACACCCCCGCGGCCGCCGCCGAGCTGCGCCCGGAGGTGCCGGCGCCGCTGTCGGAACTGGTGGCGTCGATGCTGGCCAAACGCCCGGAGGACCGGCCCGTGAGCGCCGAGGACGTGCGGGACCGGTTGGCGCCCTTCCTCCCCTCCCGCACCGGGCGGCCGTCCCGGCCGCGGTCCCTGCCGGGGCCGGTCGGCCCGGCCCCGGGCACCCGGCCGTACACGCGGGCGGGGACCACCCGCCCGGAGACGGTCGGCCCGGAGGAGCCCGCGCGCCTCCTGGCGCTGGTGGAGGAGGCCCGCGCTCCCGCCGACACGGGGCAGTTCGCGGCGGCCGCGCGGGAGCTGCGCGGACTGCTGCCCCGGCTGCGGGCGACGTTCGGCCCCGACCACCAGGACACGCTGCGGGCACGCCGCCAGGAGGCGTACCTGACCGGCAAGAGCGGGGAGCACCGGCGGGCGGTGGTCCTCCTGGACTCCCTGCTGTCCGACCTGCTGCGGGTCCACGGGGCCCGGCACCCGGAGACGCTGGCCGTCCGGTACTACCTGGCCACGAACGCGGGGCGGGCGGGCGACCACGCGCTGGCGGCGAGGGTGCACGAGGAGCTGGTGCCCGACCTGGTGGCCGTGCACGGGCCCGGCTCGGAGAGGGTGCTGACCACGCGCCTGTACCTGGCGTTCGAGGTCGGCGAGGCGGGTCGGCCGGAGCGGGCCGTGGAGCTGCTGGAGGAGCTGGTTCCGGACCTGACCCGGCGGCTGGGCGAGGACGACGCCGCGACGCTGCGGGCCCTCCACTACCACGCCGCCTACCTGGGCCACGCCGGACGCCCGGCGGAGGCCGCCCGGCGGTACCACGCGCTGCTCGCCCGGTACACGCGGGTGCACGGCGCCCGGAGCGAGGCGACGGCGCGCATCCGAGCCCACCTGCGTCAGTGGCAGGACCGCTCCCGCCGCCAAGGCGGCACGCCGCCCCTGTGACGAGGACGGCGGTGGAAGTATCGTGGGTCCCATGGCAGCCGGCGCACGGGGGTGAGATCTATGGGTCGCGAGGAAGCCGATCGTCCGGACGGGGCGTCGATGTCGCTGTCTGCCGCTAGGGTTCTGGCCATGGCCAAGGACCTCAACGAAATCATGGAAGCCGGGTGGGCGAAGGCCCTGGAGCCGGTCGCGCCCCAGATCGCCGCGATGGGCGACTTCCTCCGCAGGGAGGTCGCCGAGGGACGCACCTACCTGCCCGCCGGGGACAACGTCCTGCGCGCCTTCCAGCAGCCCTTCGACGACGTGCGCGTGCTCATCGTGGGCCAGGACCCCTACCCCACCCCCGGCAACGCCGTGGGGCTGAGCTTCTCCGTCGCCCCCGACGTGCGCCTGCCCGCGAGCCTGCGCAACATCTACAAGGAGATGCAGGACGACGTCGGCACGACCATGCCCTCCAACGGCGACCTCACCCCGTGGACCGAGCAGGGCGTGCTGCTGCTCAACCGGGTGCTGACGGTGGCCCCCGGCAGTGCCGGGTCGCACCGCGGCAAGGGGTGGGAGGCCGTGACCGAGCAGGCCATCCGGGCACTGGCCGAGCGCGACAAGCCGCTGGTGGCGATCCTGTGGGGGCGCGACGCCCGCAACCTGCGCCCGATGATGCCGGGCGTTCCGTGCGTCGAGTCCGCGCACCCCAGCCCGCTGTCGGCGCGCAACGGCTTCTTCGGTTCCAGGCCGTTCAGCAAGACCAACGCGATGCTGGAGGAGCAGGGCGCCAAGCCGGTCGACTGGCAGCTGCCCTAGCTCCACCGGCTCCACCCCTTCCCCTGTCGACCTGCGGACTCGGCGCCTCCCCCGGTGCCGGGTCCGACCGCGTTCCACCCCCTGAAAGCGGAAAGGCCCCCTGGCCATGGCGAAAGAGCTCTCCTACGCGGACGCGCTGAAGATCCTCGGCAAGAACGACTCGGACCTCCTGGACTTCGCGGAGAAGCTGGCCGACGGCGGGCTCGGCCTGGTGGGGGTGCCGGACCTCTTCGGGGCCAGGTCCTACCTGGTCGGCAAGGGACGGCAGGCCGTCGAGGGGATCCGGGACAAGATCTCCGGCGAGAGCCGGATGTCGCGGACCGAGAGGATCGCGGCCGCCCGACGGATCCTCCTGACCGTCTCCTTCCTGGAGGCGGTCGAGGAGTCCTGGGAGTCGGCCTCGGTGCCGTTCCCCCTGGAGGACCTGCGGCCGGCCTCGGAGGGACAGCTCGCGGCGGTCCTCCACGGCTATCCGGCCGACCCCGCGCTGCCGGGGGCCCTGACCTCCGCGCACCTCCAGGAGACGGGCGGGCCCGATCAGGGGGACGTGCTCTACCCGGGCGCGGCCGAGGCCTTCGTCCGGGGGATCCCGGGGGCGGCCGCTGCCGCGGAGCACGGGATCACGTCCGTGGACCACCCCTCCCTCCAGCTGTTGGCGCTGGACCTGCCCCGGCGCGCGCACGACCGCTACCGGGAGAACTACCGCAGGCTCGCCTCGGAGATCCCCGAGTTCGGCATGTGGGCGCAGCTCGAGGCGCACGAGCACACGCGCCGGAGCCTGGACACCGGCCTCGGGGAGCTGCACCGGCAGCTCTCGGCGATCGCGTCACGGCGCGGGGTGGACGTCCGGCGCAGGGAGCTGGCCGCCTCCTACCGCGCGGTCCTGCGGCAGCCCGTCCTGAGGACGAACGAGACCGCGCCGGGTCTGGTCCTGCCTCCCCTGGAAGAGGCCTACATCCCGCCGCGCGGCCGGATCGCGCGGATCCACGGCGGCGCCTCGCCCTCGACCGAGGAGTGGTGGCAGCGGCAGACCCTGTTCGACGACCTCCAGGGGTTCCTCGCCGCCCACCTGGTCCACACGGACAGCACCGGGTTCCCCACCGTCGTCCTCGGCCACCCCGGGGCGGGCAAGTCCAAGTTCACGGAGATGCTCTCCGCCAGGCTCCCCGAGTCCGACTTCCTGCCGATCCGGGTGGAGCTGCGGTCGGTCCTGCCCAACTCCCCCATCCACGTCCAGATCGAGGAGGGGCTGGCCGCCACCCTCCACACCAGGGTGTCCTGGCGCGAACTCGCGGAGTCCGCGGACGGCGCGCTCCCCGTCATCATCCTGGACGGCTTCGACGAGCTCCTCCAGGCGACCGGGGTGGACCGCTCCGACTACCTGGAGCGGGTGCAGGAGTTCCAGCTCCAGCAGGAGGCCCTGGGCCGGCCGGTGGTGGTCGTCGTGACCAGCCGCACGGTCGTGGCCGACCGGGCGCGCTTCCCGGAGGGCACCACCGTGATCAGGCTGGAGCCCTTCGACGAGCCGCGGATCGGGCAGATGCTGGAGGTGTGGAACGGGGCGAACGCGCGGGCCTTCGCCTCCTCCGGCCTGGCCCCCCTCACGCCCGGGGTGCTGGCGCCGTACTCGGAACTGGCCGAGCAGCCCCTCCTCCTGCTGATGCTGCTCGTGTACGACGGCGAGGGCAACGCCCTGCGCCGGGCGGGCGACGCCCTCGGGCAGGGCGAGCTGTACGAGCGGCTGCTGACCATGTTCGCCCGGCGCGAGGTGGAGAAGCACCGGCCGGGGCTGGGCACGCGCGACTTCGCCGCGGCGGTCGAGGACGAGCTGCGCCGCCTGGAGGTCGCCGCCCTGGCGATGTTCACCCGGCGCAAGCAGAGCGTCACCGCGGACGAGCTGGAGCAGGACCTCGCGGTCCTCATGCCCGACGCGGCGGTGCGCCCCGAGGATCCGGGCCTGCACGGGCGGATCGACGCCGCGCACCAGGTGCTGGGGCGCTTCTTCTTCGTCCACGAGTCCCGGGCCCGGGTGGGCGACGGATCCGCGAGCGTGTTCGAGTTCCTGCACGCCACCTTCGGCGAGTACCTGGTGGCCAGGGCCGTGGACGCGGCCCTGGCCGACCTGGACGACGCCCGGGCGCGTTCGTCGCGCCGCCGGGGCCGGAGCGTCCGCACGGACGACGGCGAGCTGTTCGCCCTGTCGTCGTTCGCGGGTTACGCCGGGCGCGACAAGGTGGTGGACTTCCTCTCGGAGATGCTGGAGCGGCGGTTCGCGGAGGAGCCGGAGGCCCGCGAGGACTACGCCCGGCTGCTCGTGGAGCTGTTCCAGGAGGCGCCGTTCCCGGCCTCCAACCGGTCCTACACCGAGTACGAGCCGGCCCGGCTCCGGCTGTCCCACCGCGAGGCGAACTACACCGCCAACCTCATGATCCTGCTGGTCCTGGTCAGACAGGAGCCGGTGGACGCCCGGGAGCTGTTCCCCGGGGCCGAGGAGCCCGACCAGTTCCTCCGGGGCACGACGTCGATGTGGCGCCTCCTGCCCGGCGCGGAGTGGTACAGCATCATGTCCGCGATCCGCGTCCGCCACCTGGACGGCTGGTCGGAGGACGGGGTGGTCACCGTGCTGGAGCGGGAGGACGGCTCGCCCGTCGACGTCGGGGAGTGCATGGGGTTCGAGCTGAGCAGGCGAAGGCATCCCGGCCCGGTGGTCATGGACCCCTACGGCGTCACCGTGCCCTACGACTCGGTCACCTCCCGACTGATCCGGTCGATGGCGATGCGCGTCAACGGCACGGCGGCGCGCTTCGCGCTCGGGCTCGTGCCGTACCTGCGCCACGTCTCCGACGACCTGGGCACCTGGTACCAGGACCCGAAGGACGACCGGGTCTGGGCCGAGCTGCACGAGATCCAGCGGCTGCGCATGGAGCCCCCGCAGCTCCACCCCCACCAGCGCCTGGACAGCTACCGGAGGCTGCTCTCGCAGACGAGTCTGGGCCGCCTCGAACTCATCACGCTGACCCAGGCCGCCGCCGACCTGGCCGCGGCCTCGACGGCGCCCTTCCCGACCGTGCTGCCCGAGCACCTGGCGAAGCTGCTGCGCCGCTACTTCGCGCACCTGCGGGAGGTCGTCCCCGGCCCCCTGCTCGGCGCGGACCTCGTCATGCCGGTCCTGGCCTCCCTGCCCGGGGACGTCGTCACCGACCAGGTGAGGGAACACGTCCTGGGGCTCCTGCGCGCGGCCGGCCCGGGGGCGGCGCCGCCCCCGTCCGATCCCCCGCCCGTCGACGCGGCCCTCCCCCTCCGGCGGGTGGACTCCGCCGCGAACCAGTACGGCAGCGGGGGTGGCGGCGGCTAGTTCCGTGGCGCCGTCCCGCGGACGCGGCTCACCAGGGCCGGGAGGACCTCCCCGATGGGGTCGTGCAGGACCGCTCCCGCGAAGTCGTCGTAGGGGGTGGGCTCCGCGTTGACCACGACCAGGGCGGCGCGCGCCATCATCGCGACGTCGCACAGCCCGGCCACGGGGTGGACGGTCAGCGAGGTCCCCACGGCCATGAACACGTCGCACTCCTGGGCGGCGCGGGTGGCCTCGCCGATGACGTCGGGGTCGAGCCGCTGGCCGAAGGAGACGGTGTCCGCCTTCTGGATGCCACCGCACGCGAGGCAGTGGGGGTCGGACTCCTCGTCCAGCCGCTCCAGCACCACGGGGGTGGGGGTGCGCAGCCCGCACGCCATGCACATGATGCGCAGCATGGTGCCGTGCACCTCGATGACGGCGTCGTCGGGCACCCCGCCGCGCTGGTGGAGGCCGTCGATGTTCTGGGTGATGAGCGCCCGCAGCCGGCCCATGGCCCGCAGGTCGGCGAACGCCCGGTGCGCGGCGTTGGGCTCGGCCTCCCACACCGGGTGGACGCGGCGCTGCGACCACACCTCGCGGCGCACGTCCACGTCGCCCATGTAGGAGTCGATGTCCGACATGGCCTCCGCGCTCGGGTTCGTCGTCCACAGCCCCTTCGGTCCCCGGAAGTCGGGGATCCCGGAGTCGGTGGAGACGCCGGCGCCGGTGAGCACGGTGATGCTCCCGGCGGAGGACAGGAGGTCGGCGGCGCGCTCGAACTCCTCGGGGTCGGCGAACGGCGCGGAACGGGTGCTCATCGAGGCCATACCCCATTGTTGCAGCGACACCGGACCGGAGCTTCCCGAGGCTCTCCCCCGACCCGGTGCGCCCTTCCGGAGGGCCGCGGCGCCGGGAACGCGCGGACGCGGAGCGTGAAACGCGCGGCCGATGCACGCGAGAGGGGCAAAGGGTGCAAAAATCGACACAAATGAAGCAGCCGTCCTACATCCTCGTGGTCAACGGGACCAAGGTCCAACGCCCGGTGTTCGTCCTGGGCGCCCCCCACTCCGGGATCTCCGAGGTCGCCCGCGCCCTGGCCCGCGCACCCGGCTTCCACCTGGGGGCGGGGTCCCCGGGCGTGCTCAACGCCGTCTACGCCGTGGCCAGACGCCCCTCGCTGGCGCGGGAGAAGGTCGCGGGAACGGCGAGCCTCCTGCGCGAGGCCTACGCCGAGGCCTGGCAGCTCACCCCGCTGACCTGTCCCAGGTGCCCCGGTCCGTGGGCCCGCGTGCCCGCGAACGCCTCCGCGGAACCGTGCGAGCACAGCGCCGACGCCCTCCGCTACGGCGACGCGAGCCCCGACCTGCTGTTCGCCGCGAGCGCCCTGCACGCGGCGTTCCCGGACGCGCTGTTCGTCCAGATCATCCGGGACGGCCGCGACGTCATCGCGGACATGATGGACGACGAGCGCTCCCTGGCCTGGTTGAAGCCGAGCTTCATGAAACTGGACCACGAGTTCCCGAACCACTTCTTCGGGCTGGAGGACCAGTCGGACCTGGACGCCTTCACGGAGGGCTCCACGGCCGCCAAGTGCGCGATGCGCTGGCGGGGCGCGGTGCGCATGTCGGCCCTGCTGCGCCGGGAGATCGGGGCCGACCGGCTGCTGACCCTGCGCTACGAGGACGTGCACGGCGGCGAGGTCGAGACGGCGGAGCGGCTGCGGGAGTTCTGCGGGGCCCGGGTGTCGGCGTCGGAGCTGCTGACCGAACAGGCGTGGGGCGTGGGTTCGTGGCGCGAGCGCCTGTCCCGGAACCAGCACACGGACGTGCACGAGGTGGCGGGCGTGGAGCTGTCCCGGCTCGGCTACCTGTGAACGCCGCCCCCGCCCACGGGGCCTGACCCCGGTCGCCGGGGGCGCGGCGGGGCGCCGGGCCCGGACAGGCCCCGGCGCCCCGGGGCTACGGGCGGGTGCGCCCGGGCCGGACGCCCGGGTCGCGCGCCGCGAGGGGGTCGGCCGCCAGCGTCTCCTCGGCCTCCTCGACCAGCTCCCGCGCCTCGGCCCTGCGGAGGAGGTCGTCCGCGGCGTCCTCGGGGATCACGGCGGTGCACGTCAGCGCCACGAGGGCGTCGGGGTCCATCAGGTCGGTCACGCCCACCGCCGTCATCGGCGGGTAGTAGCGGCCCATGTGGCGCCGGTAGACGGACCCGATGGTGCCGCTGTTGACCCGGTAGGAGTGCATCGACGTGGTGTACACGCACATGTCCACCACGTGGGCGGGCTCGGCGCCGGCGGCCCGCAGCGCCTCCACCAGGTTGGCGAGCGCCTGGTCGAACTGCTGAGCCACGGAGTCCCCGACCACCTTGCCGTCGGGGCGCCGGGAGGTCTGCCCGCCGACGCGGACGAGGCGCCCGGGTCTGACCACGAGCGCGTGGGAGTACCCCACCGGATCGGCGAGGGAGAGCGGGTTGACGATCTCGTGCGGTGTCCGGTCCATCGGCGTGCCCTCCGGGTTGGTGCGGCTCCCGTCGCCCGTCCCGGAACGGTCCCCCGGAGGGTGTTCCGAGGACGTGCGGCTACGATGAGCCCATGTCGATCTCACTGCTGCTGTCCGCCCTGGCCCTCGTCGCCGTGCTGGCGCTGTTCATCGCCATCTTCATCGCGGGCGCCGTCTACGTCGGCCGCGTCCGCCGCAACGGCCCCGAGGCCGCCCTGATCGGCGCCCGCAGGCACCGCGAGCTGCGCGACTAGCGCGCCGCTCCGGTCCGGACCCCGCTTCCGGCCGCTGCCGGTCGGAGGCCGTCGCCGGTCGGCCGGGGCCGGCGCCTAGTCGCCGTCGAACTCGTCGGGGTCGGGGCCGAACCTCGTGCCGGAGTCGAGCCCGCTGATCCGGTCCATCTCCTCCTCGGAGAGCTCGAAGTCGAAGATCTCGAAGTTGGAGCGGATGCGCTCGGGGGTCACCGACTTCGGGATGACCACGTTGCCCAGCTGGACGTGCCAGCGCAGGAGCACCTGGGCCGGGGTGCGTTCGTGCTCCTCGGCGACCTCGGTGACGTCGGGGTGGTCGAGGAGCTTTCCGTGTCCCAGGGGGCTCCACGCCTCGGTGGCGATGTTGTTCTCGGCGTCGAAGTCGCGCACGGCCTTCTGGGTGAGCAGCGGGTGCAGCTCGACCTGGTTGACCATGGGCGTGATCCCGCCCTCCTCCATGACCCTCTCCAGGTGCGGCACCTGGAAGTTGCACACCCCGATGGCGCGCGCCCGCCCCTCGGCGTAGAGGCGTTCCAGCGCCTTCCAGGTCGGCACGTAGAGGTTGCGCCGGGGCAGCGGCCAGTGGACCAGGTACAGGTCGACGGTCTCCATGCCCAGGCGGTCGGCGCTGGCGTCGAAGGCCCGCAGCGTGGCGTCGTAGCCCTGGTCCGGGTTGGCGAGCTTGGTGGTCACGAAGAGGTCGTCGCGGTCCAGTCCCGATCTGCGCAGGGCCTCGCCGACCCCGCGTTCGTTGCCGTAGGCTGCCGCGGTGTCGATGCTGCGGTAGCCCGCCTCCAGCGCGGTGGAGACCGCCTGCTCCACCTCGTCGTCGGGCACCTGCCACACCCCGTAGCCCAGCTGTGGAATGCGCACACCATTGGCCAGTGTGATGCCCGGAACCGTCATCTTTTTTCATCCCCCGTCGGCCCTGAACGGCCCTGCTGTCGTACAGTGCACGGCATTCCCCGTGCCGCAGTCGCATACTGCCATGTCAACACGGGTGGCGGACCGAAGCTGCGCCGCTCGTGTGCGGGCTTTTTACCGTTGCCCAGGGCCGGGGGCGGCTCCGGCCCGGACCGCCGCGCCCGGCGTGTCGCCGCGCGCGGCCCCCCGGTAGGCTGCCGGCCCGGGACGGGAGGTGGGCCGGTGGGGCACGAACAGCGCGCCCGTGTCAGCGCCGGACTGGCGCGGGAGCGCGCCGGGCTGGTGGAGCGGATCGTCGCCGAGGTGTACGCCGAGGTCCCGGCCTACCGCGCGCTGCACGGGTCGCAGCTGGAGGAGGTGCGCGCGATCACCGGGTGGCTGGTGTCCCGGTCGATGGAGCTGTGGGTGGCCGGGGAGACCCGGCTGCCCCCGGACGACGTGGAGCGGCTGCGGGGCATCGGGCGCTCCCGGGCCGCGGACGGGCGTTCGATCGGCGCCGTCGTCCGGGCGCACCGGGTCGGGTCGGTGGCGGCGGTGCGCGCCGTCGCCGAGCACGGGGCCGACGGGCTCGACGCGGCGGACGTGTTCGCTCTGGGCGAACTCTGGCTGACCTCGATCGACCAGATCTCGGAGAGCCTGGCGGTGGGCCACGCCGAGACCGCCCACCGGCTGGACGCCGACCTGGAGAGGGCCCGGCGGGCGTTCCTGGACGACCTCCTCATCGGACGGCAGGCCTCGCAGGGGGCGATCCGCGACCGGGCGAGGACCCTGGGCATCGCCCCGCCCGACCCCGCGGTCCTGGTGGTGGCGCAGCCGGAGGGGCCTCCCCCCGTCGGCGCCCCGCAGGGGGACGCCGTGTCGGCGGGGATGGCGCTGCTCGGCCTGGTCGAACCGGCCGGCGCGGACCCGCTGCTCACCACGCGCGCGGGCCGGGTGGTGCTGCTGGCCTCCCCCGCCGACGCCGGCAGGGTGGCCGCCGTGCTCGGCGCGCACCCCTGGCGGGGGTGCGTCCTGGCGCCGCGCGCCCTCGCCGACATGTCCGCCGCCTACCGGTTGGCCGACGACGCCCTGGAGACCGCGCCCCCGCACGCGTTCGGCCCCGAGGGGCTGCTGCGTGACGCCGACGCGTGCGTGCTGGCCCTCCTGAACGGCGGCCCGGTCACCCCGTCCGCGGTCCGCCGCGCCGTGCTCGGCCCGCTCCTGTCGGCGGGCGGCGCCCACCTGCTGGAGACGCTGCGCGCCTACTTCCGGGAGGGGGCGGCGACCACCGCGGCGGAGGCCCTGCACGTCCACCCCCAGACCCTGCGCTACCGGCTGCGCCGGGTACGGGAGCTGACCGGGCACGACCCGCACCGGCCCTGGCCGCGCTTCGTGCTGGAGACCGCCTGCGCCATCGCGCCCTGACGCAGGGCGGACCGACCCGCGGGTGCGGGCGCCCGTGGCGGCGGCCGCCCGGTGTCGCGGTCGGCTGCGGGGCCGGCCCGGGGGCGGGTTCCCGTGCCCCCGGCGGCGGGGCCTCCCACGGGCCGGGACGGGCCGGAGCCGCGCCCCCGGTCCGCACCGGCCGTGTGCGCGGAGCGACCGAGGAGCCCCCGGCCGCGCGTGCGCGGCGCCTGGCCGGAAGCGGCCACCGGCCGGGGGCCTCCGGCGCAGGCCCGCGGGGCGCGGGGGGTAGGAAGCACCCGGAGCACCCCCCGGTACGAGAGGCACGCCATGTCCGTTTCCCCACCGCAGCTGCACGGCCCCGAGTTCGAGGCCGACCCCCACCCCGCCTACCGCTGGCTTCGGGAGCACTCCCCCGTGCACCGCGTCGACCTGCCCAGCGGGGCGTGGGCCTGGCTGGTCACCCGTCACGCCGACGCGCGGCGGGTCCTCGCCGACCCCGACATGCTCAAGGACCCCGCGGCGGGCGACGCCGTCTGGCGCGCGGCCGGCCTCGGCCTCCCCTACGACCACCGGCCCAGCCTGGTGCGCAGCATGGTCAACGTGGACGCGCCCGACCACACGCGGCTGCGCCGGGTCGCGGGAGGGGCGTTCACCCCGCGCCGTGTCAGAGCCCTGAAGGAGAGCGCCGAACGCGTCACCGCGGACCTGGTGGACCGCATCGCGGCCTCCGACCG
Organism: Nocardiopsis sp. CA-288880; assembly: GCF_050955985.1. Classification (NCBI taxonomy): domain Bacteria; kingdom Bacillati; phylum Actinomycetota; class Actinomycetes; order Streptosporangiales; family Nocardiopsidaceae; genus Nocardiopsis; species Nocardiopsis sp. CA-288880. The sequence goes on from NZ_CP192105.1 coordinate 5,087,599, forward strand.
GCCGGACCTGGTCCGGGACCTGGCCTACCCGCTGCCCATCGCCGTCATCTGCGACATCCTCGGCGTTCCCGAGGCGGACCGGCCCGAGTTCCACCGGCGGGCCGCGGTCATCGACTCCTCGTCCTACGAGGAGATGGAGGCCGTCGCCGCGACCACCGACTGGTTCGACCGCTACCTGGGGGAACTGGTGGACGCCCGCCTGTCCGATCCCTCCGACGACCTGCTGGGCGACCTGGTCGAGGCGCACCGCTCCGGGGAGCTGAGCCGCGACGAGGTGACGTCCACGGCGTTCCTGCTGCTGGTCGCCGGGCACGAGACCACGGTGGCGCTGATCGGGAACATGCTCTTCACCCTGCTGCGCCGCCCGGAGCGCTGGGAGCGCCTGTGCGCGGACCGGGCGCTCCTCGGCCCGGCCGTGGAGGAGACGCTGCGCCTGGAGAGCCCCCTGCAGAACGCGACCTGGCGGTTCCCCCGGAAGCCGACCACCGTGGGCGGGGTCGCGCTGGAGGCGGGCGAACCGGTCCTGGTCTCCCTGCTGTCCGCGGGCCGGGACCCCGGGCGCTACGACGACGCCGACGGGTTCCGGCCCGGGCGCGGGGACGCGCACCTGGCGTTCGGGCACGGGGCGCACTTCTGCGTCGGGGCGCAGCTGGCGCGGATGGAGGCCGGGGTGGCGGTCGGCGCCCTGCTCGACCGGTTCCCCGGGCTCCGCCTCGCGGTGGACGAGTCCGAGCTGCGGTGGTGGCCGAGCATGATCATGCACGGCCTGTTCGCCCTGCCCGTGCGCACGGGGAGGTAGCGGTGGGCGGGGCCCGTCGCGGGCGGCCCCCTCCGGGCCCGCACCGGAAGCGGCGAAAGCACAGAAAACTTACTCCCGGTTGGCTGGACGTTAGCCGCCCGGCGCCGGTGGGTAACCGAGACTGACACACGGAGCGCACCGCCGTGTGCGCTCCAGTCGCGAGACGAGTCACACCGACTGGAGGGGGACCAGAGTGACGACCGCAGACCGCAAGGCCGGTACGACGCCCAAGCCCAGGAGCAGCCAGCCGTGGCTGCACCAGAAGGGCAAGGAGATCCAGGAGTTCGGCACGGTTCGCCAGCTGCCGGTCGGCCTCTCCCACGACGCGCGGATGTACTCGTGCCAGCGGCTGAACCAGGTGCTGTGCGACACCCGCATCCTGCACGACCTGTACAAGAAGCACCACTGGCTGATGCGCGGGCAGACGTTCTACCAGCTCCACCTGCTGATGGACAAGCACGCCGACGAGCAGACCGAGCTGATCGACACCATCGCCGAGCGCGTCCAGACCCTGGGCGGCGTGGCGGTCGGGGACCCGCGGCACGTCGCCGAGATCACCAACATCCCGCGTCCGCCGAACGGCGTCGAGGAGGTGCCGGCGATGCTCTCCCGCCTCCTGGAGGGGCACGAGACCATCCTGGAGGACTGCCACGACGCCGCCGCGCGAACCCAGGACATGGGCGACGACGGGACGAACGACCTGCTGGTCTCGGAGGTGATCCGCGTCAACGAGCTGCAGGCCTGGTTCGTGGCCGAGCACCTGGTGGACACCCCGCTCGTCCACGCCTGAGGCGTCCGGGCCCCGCACGGCCGGACGGCGTGCGGGGCCCGCGGGCGCCCGCATCCGGTTCGCGTTCGGCGGATCCGCCCCGGGCGCCGGGGATTCGCGCTCCGGTCCGCTCCGGGGACCCCGCAGGTCCCGGAGCGGGAACCGGCCGCGACCGGGAGGGGCCGGGCCGGGGCCCGGCCCCTCTCCGCGTGCCCGTGTCCGGCGGCGCCCCGCGACCGGGTCAGGTCAGGGTCAGCACGATCTTTCCGGTGGTGCGGCCCGTCTCCCCCAGCTCGTGTGCCTCGGCGGCCTTCTCCAGGGGGAAGGTCGCGGCGACCAGCGGCTTCAGCCGCCCCTCCTCCACGAGCGCGGTGACCGCCTCCAGGCCCTTGTGGTCGGGTTCGACCATCAGGGTCACGCCGCGGACGCCCGCGCCCGCCTTCTCCGCGGCCCGGGCGACCCCCTCGGTGTCGAAGGGGTTGGGCAGGCCGATGTACAGCCCGCCGGGCCGCAGGGTGCGCAGCGACCGCTCCAGGTAGTCGCCGCCGATGGCGTCGAGCACCACGTCCACGTCGCCGACGGCCTCGGCGAAGTCCTCGGCCGCGTAGTCGACCACCTCGTCCGCCCCCAGGCCCAGGAGGAGGTCGTGCTTGGCCGCGCTGGCGGTGCCGATCACGTGGGCGCCCCGGGCCCTCGCGATCTGGACGGCCAGGTGGCCCACGCCCCCCGCCGCGGCGTGGATGAGGACGCGCCGGCCGGCTCCGACGTCGGCGGTGTCCACCAGTGCCTGCCAGGCGGTGAGCGCGGCGAGCGGGAGGGCGGCGGCGTGGACGTGGTCGAGCCCGGCGGGCTTGGGGGCGAAGTGCCGCGCGGGGCCGGTGACCTGGTCGGCGTAGGCGCCGGGGGTGTGGGGGAAGTTCGGCATCCCGTAGACCTCGTCGCCGACGGCGAAGCGGGTGACCCCCGGGGAGACGGCGGTGACGACCCCGGAGACGTCCCAGCCCTGGCCGAAGGGGGGCGTGTACCAGTAGCCGGTGGTCCGCATCTTCCAGTCGGTCGGGTTGACGCCTGCCGCGTGCACCCGCACCCGGATGTGGGTGGGCGCGGGGTCGGGCACCGGGGCCTCGACGATCTCCAGGACCTCGGGGCCGCCGACGGACTTCTGCTGGACGGTGCGCATGTGCTCTGTCATGCGCCCAGCTTCCCGTCTAAGGTATCCCTTGTATAGAAGGCACTTTCCCCATCTGTAGGTACCTGGTGTATACCACTCCTGACTTGCGAGAACTCGGCGGCGCCGATGTCTACCTGCGGAACTGCGCGTCCCGCAACGTCCTCTCCCTGCTGTCCAACAAGTGGCTGTGCCTGGTGGTGGGGGTGCTCTCCCCCGGCCCCGCGCGCTTCGGCGAGCTGCGCCGCCGCCTGGACGGCATCACGCAGAAGATGCTGACCCAGACCCTGCGCGAGATGGAGCGGGCGGGGCTGGTCGACCGCCGGGTGTACCCGACGACCCCGCCGCGCGTGGAATACAGCCTGACCGCGCTCGGCGCCGAGGTGGAGGCGCTGATGGGGTCGATCCGCCTGTGGTCGGAGGAGCACATGGACGAGATCGCCTCGGCGCGCGCGGCCTACGACGAGCGCGCGTCCCGGCCGGTGGAACCCGTGTAGCGCCCGGGAACGGCGCGGGGGCGGGACCGCCGGGACGGGGCCCGGGGCTCCGGCGACGGAGACACCGCCACCGGACATCCGCGGAGGAGCATCCAAAATCCCCCTAAAACCCACTTGTTTAGTAGAGTTATCCGCATGGAGATCCTCGTCGCCGTCATGGCCGGATTCGCCGTCGCGGCCGTGACGGCCCCCGTGGGGATCTCGGGGGCCGTCCTCCTGCTTCCCGTGCAGCTCAGCGCCCTGGGGATGCACGGACCCGCGGTCAGTGCCACCAACCTGCTCTACAACGTGGTGGCCACGCCGCTGGGCCTGAGCCGCCTGGCCCGGTCGGCGCGCGGCCACGGCGCGGAGATGCTCGTGGCCACGGCCGCCGCCGTGCCCTGCGCGGTGGCGGGCGCCGCCGTGCGCGTCACCTGGCTGTCCGATCCCGCGCTCTTCCGCGGCCTGCTCGCCGTGCTCATGCTCGCCATGGGGGCGCGCCTGTTCGCGGTCCGCCGGACACGGGCCTCCGCTCACCCGCCGACGGGCGCGCGGCCCACACGCGGGGGCCGCGCCCTGCTCGCGCTCGCGGCGGGCGGCGCGGCGCTGTTCGGCGCGGCGGTGGGCATCGGCGGCGGCTCCCTGCTGTCGCCGCTGCTCATCGGCGCGGCCGGATGGCTGACCTCGCGGGCCGCCGTGGTCGCCCTGACCACCACCCTGACCACGTCCGTGGTGGGCCTGACCGCCTACGCGGTGTTCGACCGGATCGGTTTCGGCGCGGCCCCGGCGGCCCCCGACTGGGGCGTGGGCCTGGCGCTGGGACTCGGGGGCGCGCTCGGCTCCCTGGTGGGGATCGGGATCTCCCGCCGCCTGGGAGAGCAGCCGCTGCGCTTCCTGCTCGGCGCGCTCGTCACGGCCACCGGCGTGGTCTACCTGGCCGGTCTGCTGCCCTGAGGCCGCCGGGGTCGGGGCGGGGCCCCGGTGCGGCGGCCTTCCGCACGACGACGGGGCCGGACCGCGCATCGCGGCCCGGCCCCGGTACGAGCGGTCCTCTAGTAGACCTGCGCGTGGAACTGCGGAGCGGCGAAGGTCCCGCCGGTGGAGAAGTCCACGCTCCTGCCACTCGGGATGCGGTAGCCCCCGGTCGACTTCAGGCGCCCACCGCTGTTCCTGATGGTCACGTAGTAGCCCTCGTTGCCGTTGGTGCTCACGCTGGTGCACTGGCCGGAGTTGACGACGTAGGTGGAGAAGCCGCCGCGATCCGGGAAGGTCGCCTGGGCGCTGTAGCCGGAGCCGACGTTGCAGAGCCGGAAGGTGCCCGCGGCGGCGGCCGGGGAGGCGGCGGCGAGCGCGAGGCCGAAGGTGAGGAGCAGGCCGGCGAGCACCGACGACGTCAGGGCCTTGCCTCTGCGGAAGATGGACATGTGCGTCTCCAAAAACCATAGGGGGCACGGGTCGGCCGAGCGGGGACCGGGACGTACCGGGGGTAGTGGCGCAACGCAGTCAACCACACACCAGCGGTCAAAAACCAGCTTTGTGTGGCTTTTTTGTTGGCTTCTTGTGGCTTTGATTGGCTTTGATTGGACTGGTGCCTCCGACCTGCCCCGAACGCCGAAAACGGGGAGGACGCGCGCGGCGGCGCGCGTCCTCCCCGTCCGTTGCGACGGGCCCGTGCCGGTCAGGACCCGGTGATGCCCCAGCGGCGGCGCAGCGCCCGGTCGGCCCAGTTGAAGAACACGTCGATGACGATGCCGACGACCAGCACGATGATGATGTAGCTGAGCAGCCGCTCGGCGTCGTTGAGCTGGCGCGCCTGGCTGAGCGCCCACCCGATGGAGTTCTGCTGGTTGATGATCACCAGCAGCTCGCCCGCCATCAGCGAGCGCCAGGCGAAGGCCCAGCCCTGCTTGAGGCCGGTGACGAACATCGGCAGGGCCGCCGGGATGATCAGCACCGTGTACCGCTGCACCCCCCGCAGGCCCATCACCTGTCCGGCCCGCAGCAGCGACGGGGACACGTAGTCGATGCCAGAGGTCAGCCCGCCCGCGATGGAGGGGGCCGCGCCCAGCACGATCACGAACATGATCGCCGACTCGCTGATGCCGTACAGCAGCATCGCGAACGGGAACCACACGATGGAGGGCATCGTCTGGAGCCCGGTGATCAGCGAGCCGATCGCCACCCGCAGCGGCTTGAACTGCGAGACCGCGATGCCGATGATCACGCCCACGACCAGGGCCAGGGCGAAGCCGGTCAGGGCCCGCCGCATGGTGACCTGGACGGCCTCCCAGAACTCGGGTGTGGTGATCTCCCGGAAGAGGGTCGGCAGCACCCTGTCCGGTCCGGGGAAGACGAACTCGGTCCGCCACCCGGACCACACGACCGCCTGCCAGGCGAGCAGCACCAGGACCACCGCGGCCAGCTTGGGCCAGGTCGCGGCCCAGATCTTCCCGGCGGTCTCGGCGGCGCTGCGCTCCCCCGTACCGCGCCGGGGCTGGAGTTCGAGGGCGTCGAGTCCGCGGACGCGGCGCTGGTCGTCCCGCACGTCGGTGTCAGGCATGGCGCGAGACCTCCTCGCGGAGTCGGTCGGTGATGGTGGCGGCCTGCTCGGCGATCTGCACCGAGTCGATCCGGCGGGGGCGCTCGCCCTCGACCGGGAAGGCGTCGATCACCCGCCCGGGGCGGCTGGACAGCAGCACGACCCGGTCGCCCAGGCGCACCGCCTCGCGCACGTTGTGGGTGACGAAGAGGATGGTCAGCTCCTTCTCGCGCCAGATCCGCTCCAGCTCGTCGTGGAGGATGTCGCGGGTCATGGCGTCCAGCGCGCCGAACGGCTCGTCCATGAGCAGCACGTCCGCGTCCTGGGCCAGCGCGCGCGCCAGGGCGACGCGCTGGCGCATGCCGCCGGACAGCTCGTGGGGGCGCTTGCGGTCGAAGCCGGTGAGCCGCACCAGGTCCAGGAGTTCGGCGACGCGCTTCCTGCGTTCGGCCCGGGGCACCTTGTTGACCTTCATGGGCACCTCGATGTTGGCGCCCACGGTCAGCCACGGGAACAGCGCGGCCTCCTGGAACATCATCGCGACCTTGTGGCCGCCCGCGTCCACGCTGCCCGTCGTGGGCTGTTCGAGTCCGGCCACGAGGGAGAGCAGGGTGCTCTTCCCGCAGCCGGACGCGCCCACGATGGCGAGGAACTCCCCGGTGCCGACGGTGACGGACATCCCGTCGATCGCGGTCACGGCGCCCTTGCCGTGTCCGAAGACCTTGGAGATGTCCTGGATCTCCACGGCGGCGGTGCGCGCGGGCGTCTCTGTGACGGTGGTCATGGGCCCTACCCTTCCAACCCGGCGACCCGCTCGCGTCCGTCCTCGGCGAGGAGACCGTTGAGCAGGTCGAGGGCGTAGATTCCGTTCAGGTCGACGGGTTCGAGCAGTCCGACGGCCTCGGCTCTGTCGGCGCCGGCGAGCAGCGAGGGGGCGACGGGGTCGACGGTGAAGGCCACGTTGTCGAAGGCCGCCGCGGTGATGCCGGGGTCGAGCCGCGCGCCGGTGAGCGACTCCAGATGGTCCCCGGCCGCCGCCCGCGCCCGTTCGGGCTCCTCGTTGAGCAGGTCGACGGAGGCGATGTGGCCGCGCAGCAGGTCCTCGACCACCTCGGGGTTGCGGTCGAGGAACTCGGCGCCGACCGCGAGGTGGGTGGTGACGAACCGGCCGTCGGTCTGCGGCCACAGGTCGGCCTCGTCGATGAGCAGGTGCGCGTCGTCCTCGGCGAGCACCCGGCTCAGGTGGGGCTCGGGCAGCCAGGCGCCGTCGATCTCGCCGAGGGCGAAGGCGTCAACGGTCTCGGCGTTGGCCTGGGGCACGATCGACAGGTCTCCGCCCCCGGCGGTGTCGACGTCCCAGCCCTGCTCCTCGGCGAGCCAGCGCAGCGCCACGTCCTGGGTGCCGCCCAGCTGGGGGGTGGCCAGGGTGGCGCCGCGCAGGTCGTCCAGGGAGTCGATGCCCTCGCGCACGACGAGCCCGGTCCCCCTGGTGGCGGCCCCGGCGACGACGTGCAGCGCCTGGCCCTCGGACTGCGCCCACCCGTTGACGGCGGGGCTGGGGCCGAGGTAGGCGGCGTCGACCTCGCCGGAGAACAGGGCGTTGACGGCGTCGGGGCCGCTGTTGAAGATGCGGGTGTCGAAGGCGACGCCCTCGCCGAGGGCCCCGGGGATGATCCCGTCCTGGACGCCCACGAGGGCCGGGGCGTGGGTGATGTTCGGGAAGTAGCCGAGGGTCAGCGAGGACCCGTCGGCCTCCTCGGCGCCGGCCGCCCCGCACCCGGTGGCGGCCAGGCCGACGGCCAGGGCCGCCAGGGCGGTTCTCTGCGGGAGGGAGGGCACACGCATGGAGTGGTCCTTTTCGTGCTGCGTCGGAGGACGAGCAAAACTCTACTTAATAAGTAGGTTTTGTGGAAGCAGGCGAATCGTCCCCCGCTTCCCGAATGACCAGCCCAAATACCCCGAACCACACTCCAGGGATGATCCCACCCACCGAGAAGACCCAGGTCAGAACGGCGCGTCGGCCGCGATGAGCACCACCGGGCGCCCGCCGCACCCCCGCACCCCGCCCGCACGATCGGCGCCACTCCGCACAATGTGATCCAGATCACCGGGCGTCGCCCGGGTGTGTCGGAGGCCCGGGACCGGCGGGTTCGGCCCGCTGTCCCCGCACGGGCCGGTTGCGGGCCGAACCCGCCCGAACGTCGGCGCGGCGTGGAACGATGGAGGCATGGAACCTGGAGGTGCGCAGGCACAACGTCTGCGCGACATCGCCGCGATGCGCCGCGTCCGCGACCGGATCGACCGCGAGTTCGCCGAGCCGCTGAACGTCGAGGCGCTGGCACGCGGGGCGTACATGTCGGCCGGGCACCTGAGCCGGGAGTTCCGCCGCGTCTACGGCGAGTCCCCGTACTCGTACCTGATGACCCGGCGGATCGAACGGGCGATGACGCTGCTGCGGCGCGGGGACCTCAGCGTCACCGAGGTCTGCTTCGCGGTGGGCTTCTCCTCCCTGGGCACGTTCAGCACGAGGTTCACCGAACTGGTGGGCGTGCCGCCGAGCGTCTACCGCCGCGACCGCTCCCGGGACGGGGCGGGGATCCCGCCCTGCCTGGCCAAGCGCGTGAACAGGCCGGTCAGGAATCGAGAAGCCCGCCCCCGGTAGTCCTGCGTAGCGTGGCGCCCATGAACGTCACCATCCACCAGGCCTTCCTCCCGCAGACCGACCCCGAGGCCGCACTGGGCTTCTACCGCGACGCCCTGGGCTTCGAGGTCCGCAACGACGTGGGCTACGAGGACATGCGCTGGATCACCGTCGGACCGGCCGGGCAGCCCGGCACCTCCCTCGTGCTGCACCCGCCCGCCACCGATCCGGGCGTCTCCGAGGACGAGCGCCGCACCGTCCTGGAACTCATCGCCAAGGGCGTCTACACCTCCGTCACGCTCGCCACGGACGACCTCGAAGGGTTCTTCGCCCGCGTCCGGGCCTCGGGCGCCGACGTCGTCCAGGAACCCGCCGACCAGGACTACGGGGTCCGCGACTGCGCCTTCCGCGATCCCGCGGGCAATCTCGTCCGCGTCCACCAGCTCCTCTGAGCCGGACGGGCCGCACCCGCGCATTCGACAGACCACCAGCAGCACGAAGAAAGCACCCGATGACCCTCTCACCCGACATCATCACCGTGGGCGTACCGGATGTGGCGGCCGCACGCGCCTTCTACGCGTCCGCGTTCGCGACCACGGCCGACAACGACCGCGACACCGCACTGGACCTCCACGGCAGCGGCCGACTCGCGCTCCAGCAGATCGACGAGCTCGCCGCGGCCTGCGGGGCGGAGCCCGCGACCTCGGGCTTCCGGGGCTGCGTCCTCTCCTCGATCGTCCAGCGGCCCGCCGAGGTCAGGGCTCTGCTCGCCGCCGCCACCGCCGGCGGCGCGACGGTCGTCAAACCGGCGAGGAAAGAGTTCTTCGGCGAGTTCGCAGCCGTCCACCGGGCGCCGGACGGGGCCCTCTGGAAGCTGGCCGCCGCCTCGAAGAAGGACACGGGCCCCGTTCCCGCCGTACCGCGACCGATCGAGACCGCCGTCTTCCTCGGCGTCGCCCGGCCGAAGGCGTCCAAGGTGTTCTACGAGGCGCTGGGCATGGCCGCCGACCACGACTACGGCGACAAGTTCGTCGACTTCGCCGTCTCCGCGGGCGCGTGCCGCCTGGGGCTGCTGCCGCGCCGGGCACTGGCCGGGGACGCGGGGGTCGACGGGCAGGGCGAGGGCTTCTCCGCGCTCGCCCTCACGCACACCGCCGGTTCCCGCGAGGAGGTCGACACCCTTCTCGCCGAGGCGGACTCCGCGGGCGGCCGGGTCACCGCCCCGGCGGTCCCAACCGACGGGGGCGGCTACGTCGGGCGCTTCACCGATCCCGACGGTCACCACTGGAGGGTCACCGCACGAGTGTGACCGCAACCGCGCGGCCGGGCCGCACGGCGTCCGCCGACCGGGCCCGCCCCGAGAACTCGGGGCGGGCCCGCCGCCGTCCGTCAGCCGAGCCCGGCGACCTCGTCGCGGCCCGCCTCGGCGAGGAGGCCGTTGAGCGGGTCCAGGGCGTAGATGCCGTCCAGCTCCACCGGGTCGAGGAGGCCGACGGCCTCGGCGTGCTCGGCGCCGCCCTGGAGGGAGGGGGCGATCGGGTCGACCGTGAAGGTCACGTTCTCGAACGCGGAGGCGACGACCTCGGGGGAGAGTCCGCCGCCGGTGAGGGCCTCCAGGTGGGCGATGGCCGCCGTCTGGGCGTCCTCGGGGTTCTCGTTGATCCAGTCGACGGTCTCGATGTGGCCGCGCAGCAGGTTCTCGACCGCCTCCGGGTCGGACTCCAGGAACTCGGCGCTGACGATCAGGTGCGTGGTGACGAACTCGCCGCCGGTCTCCGGCCACAGGTCGGTCTCGTCCACGAGCAGTTCGCCGTCCGCCTCGTCGACCAGGCGGCTGAGGTGCGGCTCGGGCACCCACGCGCCGTCGATCTCGCCGAGGACGAAGCTGTCGATGATCTCGGCGTTGTCCTGGGGCAGGACGGACAGCTCGCCCCCGCCCTCGGTGTCGACGTCCCAGCCCTGCTCCTGGGCGAACCAGCGCAGCGCCACGTCCTGGGTGTTGCCCAGCTGCGGCGTGGAGAGGGTGGTGCCGGGCAGGTCCTCGACGCTGTCGATGCCGGGCCGGACCACGAGTCCGGCGCCCCGGGAGGTGGACCCGGCGATGATGTGCAGCGCGGTGCCGTCCGACTGCGCCCATCCGTTGATGGCGGGGTTGGGGCCGATGAAGGTCGCGTCGACCTCGCCCGCGAACAGGGCGTTGATGGCGTCGGGGCCCGCGTTGAAGGTCTGGGTCTCCAGCGCGGTGTCGCCGAGGGCCTCGGCGAGGGTCCCGTTCTCCACGCCGACCAGGGCCGGGACGTGGGTGATGTTGGGGAAGTAGCCCAGGGTGAGGGTGCCGGAGCCCCCGTCCCCGCCGCCCCCGTCCCCCTCGCTCCCGCACCCGGTGGCGACCAGTCCCAGTGCCAGTACTGCGGCGGCGGTCGGAAGCACAGACGTGCGCATGCTCATCTCGGGTCCTCATTCGGGGGTTCGGGGAGGGTCGGGCCGGTCGTGTAAAACTCTACTAAATGAGTAGGTTTTGTGGAACTTGCCCCATGGTGATGCAGGTCACATATGAGCCTCCCGGTCGCGCGAGAGCCCTGGTCACGGTGGGTCTTCCCCGCCTTCCGGAACGTGACCGGCGACCCGCAGGCGCACCCCGGAGAGCCCCGGACACGCCGAAGGGCGGTGGAGCCGGGAGGCTCCACCGCCCTCGGGGAACGGGGAAGGGTGCGCGGCGGCCGGCCGGGCCGCCGGACGGCTACTCCTCGTCGGCCGCCCCGCCGGTCTCGACGACGTTGCCGTCGCCGTCGACCGCCAGGACGACGCCCTGCCAGGACTCCTGGACGAACTCCAGGACGCGCTCGTCGTGCAGCAGCTCCGCGAGCAGCTGGACGCGCTCGTCGTCGGCGTTCTCCTCCAGGGCGACCAGGCCGTTGGCGTAGGCCTCGACGTAGTCCTCGCCCTCCGGCTCCCAGGCCAGGACGTTGGACTCCTCGGGCAGGTTCGCCTCGATGGCGTAGTTGCCGTTGACGATCGCCGCGTCCACGTCGGAGATCGAGCGCGGCAGCTGGGCGGCCTCCAGCGGGGTGACGGTGATGTCCCGGGGGTTGTCCGTGATGTCGTTCTCGGTGGCGGACTCGCCCGCCTCCGGGTCGACGGTGATCAGGCCCTCGGCCTCCAGGACGCCGAGCGCGCGGGCGAGGTTGGCGGGGTCGTTGGGCACCGCGACCTCGGCGCCGTCCGGCAGGTCCTCGACGCTCTCGACGCTCTCGGAGTAGAGGCCGAGGCGCTCGATGTGGACGTCGGTGATGTAGGTGAGCTCGGCGTCGGGGCCGTTCTCGACCCACTCGCCGAGGAACGAGCGGTGCTGGAAGTAGTTGGCGTCCAGCTCCCCCTCGACCAGGGCCGCGTTGGGGGTGTTGTAGTCCGAGATCTCCACGATGTCCAGGTCCAGCCCGGCCTCCTCGGCGAGGTTCTCGTCGATGAAGGCGAGGATGTCGCCGTGCGGCACGGGGCTGACCCCCACGGTCAGGACGTCCCCGCCGCCGTTCTCGGTCTCGGCGGCCTGCTCGCTGGGGGCGCCGCAGGCGGAGAGCGCCAGGGTGACGGCGGCGGCGCCGATGACGGCTGAGGTCGTGCGCATGTGCACTCCTTAGGGGATCGTGGGGTGGAGGATCGCGGGGGTCCCGGCGTCGGCGCGAACACCGTCGGCCCGGGCGGGCAGTGCCCCCTGTGGGGTATTACCGACCCAATCAGACACTATCCCACCGGATTGGTAGGAATAATCCGTTTCGTCCCGCTCTTCGCGTGGCGTGAACCACATGGACCATATTACCGACTAATCCGGTAGAAATTAACGGGAATACGGCGCATGATGGTGGCATGCTCAGCGCACACAGCTCACTCCCCAGCGTCGACACCCGTGCCGTGCCCCTGCGGAGCGCGGCCCCGCTGCGCGGCGAACCGTCCCTGGCCGCCCTGCCCCGGCCGGAGGCGGGGCCGGGCGGCGCCGTCGGCGGCCCCGTCCTGACCTCCCCCGAGGAGCCCGGCTCCGACCACTCGCTCCTCGGCGTGCTGCCCCTGCCCGAGAGCGGCAAGTACATGCTGGTCTACGGAGTGGTGGTGGACGAGCCCCACGCCCGCGCCAGACCGCTCCCCGCCCCGGGCGCCGCCCTGCTCCTCGACCGCGACGCCCGCCGGGTCTGGTCCGGCGGGCGGGAAATCGAGCTCACCTACCAGGAGTACGAGCTCCTGGAGTGCCTCGCCGACTCCCCCGGCCGCGCGATCGCCCGCCGCGAGCTGATGGAGCGCGTGTGGGGCTCCCGCAAGGACCTGCACTCGCGCACCATCGACGTGCACATCCACCGGCTCCGCCGCAAGCTCGGCCGGGCCGGGGACCTCATCGCGACCGTGCGCAAGGTCGGCTACATCTACCACGGCCCCCCGTCGCCGCCCCTGGGCGGCTGACCGGTGGGGCCGCCCGGCGGCGGCCCCACCGGAGCCCCGCCCCTTCCCGGGACGGCCGTCGGGACCGCCCGGCCCCGCGGAAGCGGTCGGCCGCCGGCGTCCGGGGCGCGGACCTCCCGGACACGGCGGGGCGCGGCGCCCCCGCCCGGAGGCGCCGCGCCCCTCTCCTCCGCGGGCCGGAGCGGCCCCGGCCGGACGCCCTAGAAGGCGAAGCCGCGGAAGAGCAGCACCGCGAGCAGCAGCCCGACCGCCAGGTTGAACACCGTGGCGAGGCCGAACACGCCGATCGGCCGCCAGCCCGCCTCGCGCAGCGAGCCGAGCTTGAACTCCAGGCCGATACTGGTGAACGCCGCGATCAGGAACCAGTCGCGCAGGGCCCTGGCGGTGTCCAGGCCCGCCTGCGGGTCGGCGGCCGGGCCGTTGGACCACAGGGTCGCGACGACCGAGGCGGCCAGGAACCCCAGCACGAACTTGGGGAACCGGTCCCACAGGGTGCGCAGGCCGGGGCGCTCCACCGCGCCGCCGCCCTCGGCGGGGGCGACCCTGAAGGCGAAGTAGGCGGTCAGCAGCACCGCCACGACGCCCATCAGGACGTTCTGGGTGGCCTTGACGATGGAGGCGATCTGGAGGGCCTCCTCGCCGACGATCGCCCCGGAGGCCGCGACCGCCGCCGTGGTGTCGATGTTGCCGCCGATCCACGCGCCGGCCTGGGCGGTGCTCAGCCCGAGCACGCCGACCAGCCACGGCAGCAGGAAGATCGAGGGGACGGCGAACAGGATGACCAGGCTCGCGGTGTAGGCGAGCTGTTCCCTGCGCGCCTGCACGGCTCCGGCCGCGGCGATGGCGGCGCTGACCCCGCAGATGGACACCGAGGAGGCGAGCAGCGCCCGCAGCCGGTCGTCCAGGCCGAACTTGCCGCCCACCCACCAGGTGAACAGGAACACCGACGTGACCAGGAACAGGGCCTGGAGGACGGCGGGTCCGGCGGCCTGGGCGCTGACGTCGAACAGGACCGTGGAGCCGAGCAGGACCAGACCGGTCTTGATGAGGAACTCGGTCCTGAACGCCGGGGCCAGCCGGTCGCGCACCCCCAGGAGGGAGAGCACCAGGTTGCCCAGCAGGCCGAGCAGGATCGCGTAGACGGGGTACTCGACGGCCTCGGCGAAGCCGCCCAACGGGGTCCCCTCCGCGGCGGCGGGGACCCAGGACTCCAGGAAGCGTGTGGCCGCGGCCAGGGCGAGGACCACGAGGAGGCCGAGGACGGCCCAGAGCGGTGCCCCGGGTCCGCGCGGAGCGTCCGCGTCCTCCCGGACGTCGGCCCCGCCGTCGCCGACCGCGCCGCCCTCAGGGGTACCGGCGGTGTCGTCGGGGGCGGCCGCCGCGCCGTCCGCGGTCCCGGTCGTGCCGGCGCCGTCGGCCCGGGAGGCGTCCTCTCCGGGGCCGGGGGTCTGTGCGGCCATCAGGGGACCAGTCCCGCCGGGATGACCCCGAGCAGGGCCAGGCCGAGCAGCACGAGTCCGGTGACGGTGGCCGCCCAGTCCTCGCCGATCCGCCACCGGGGCCGTGGGGGAGGCGGTTCGGGCGTGGACGCGGACGTGGTGGGTGTCTCGCTCATGGTTCTCCTCGATCTCCGGGCGCGGGGGCGCCCTCGGGGGACGGGACGGGATACGACCGGAACGGCGACTAAATACACTAAACCTACTCATTTAGTGTAGTTAATGGCCGTGCGAGGCGCCAGACCCGGTTCCGGCGCCCGGCAAGGGCAGGGGACCGGGCCCGACGGCCCGGCGGTGACGATACGGGGAGCACGGCCCCGGTGTCCGGCCCACGGCGACGGGACCGGCCCCGGCGCAGGGCCGGGACCTCAGCCCCGGCGCGCGGCCCCGGGTCCGGGCTCGGCGCGGAGCACGGGCTCGGTGGTGGGCAGCCCGCGGGCGCGCCAGGCGCGGAAACCGCCGGCCATGTCGGTGGCCCTCGACAGCCCCAGCTCTTGGAGCTGGGCGGCGGCCAGACTGGAGGCGTACCCCTCGTTGCAGAACAGCACGATGAGCCGGTCGGCGGAGTCGGCCTCGGGCACCCGGTCGGGACTGCTGGGATCCAGCCGCCACTCCAGGACGTTGCGGTCGATCACCAGCGCCCCCGGGATCTCCCCCTCGGCCTCGCGGTTGACCGCGGGCCGGGTGTCGACCAGCAGCGCGCCCCCCTCCTGCGCGCGCAGCGCCTCGGCCGGCGAGAGCCGTTCGAGTCGGGCGCGCTTGCCGTCGAGGAGCCGTTCGATCGCGCTCACCGCCGCTCCCCCGCCCCGGCCGTGGGCACGGCGTCCAGCGTGGGGACGTCGGGCTCGGGATCGCTGGTCAGGATGCTGCCGGTGCGGCGCAGCGCGTTGTCGCCGCTGACCTCGTAGTAGTGCATGGCGGTCAGCGGCGGCGAGTAGGCGTGCACGCTGACGGCGGGCGCGGCGGCGGCGTTGACGACGTCGTGCACGTGGCCGAGCGGGAACCGGCCGCCCCCGCCGTCGGCGAGGGTGCGTTCGCGCAGGCCGGCGTCCCAGTAGCGTTCGACCAGCTCTCCGGCGACGACGGTGAGCGCGCCCAGCGAACCGGCGTGGTCGTGGAGCCGGGTGGACTGGTCGGGCGTCCAGGAGATGAGCCAGACGTCGGTGTAGTCGTCGGCGCGCAGGCGGACCGACCAGCGGTTCTCGGCGTCGAAGCGGATCTCGTGGAGCCCCTGGCGGACCTCCTCGGCGACCGCGGCGGTCAGCTCGGACAGGCGGTCCAGGGTGAGCGGGGTCGGCGCGGCGGGCGCGGCTGCGGTGTCGGTCATGGGTTCTTGCTCTCGGATTCGTGGGCGGTCGGAGTCTGCGCTGGTCCGGCGGCCGCTAACAGTGCCCGTCGAAGGCGAGGGGCCGCAGGTGTGACGGTGTTCTGACTGCCATGACCGCAGTAAACCACATTCCCTACAGGTTTAGTTGGTAGGAGCCTTCCGTCGCACGTGTCACGCCCGCCCCGACACCACCACACCCCTCGTCACACCCCGCCCGACCTGCGCACTCCCCTCTCCCGTGCACACTCCACCGAAGATTCCCTACTTTTTCGGTTGACAAAATGGGGTTAGCGGATCAAGCTGGTGGACGAGGCCGACGGAATCGCGGAGCCGTCGGCCAGGGCCCGCCGACCACCCGCGCCGCCCGGGCCACCCCGCCGGGCGGACGAACGCGAGGCCGGTCCCGGCGTTCCGGGCCGAGAGGGCTGCCATGCGCGGAGCCGCCCGACTCTCGGCCCGGAACGCCCTCCACGCCGCGCGACCGGACGGGAGGCCGGCCCGATGCCCGACATCCGACAGGGACCGCCGCGCACCCCGCACGGACCCCGGCCGCATCCGGCCCCGCACGACACCCCTGGTCGAACACCACGCCGAGGACACGGAACCGCCGCCCGCCGCACACCGACCTGTGCTTTGATTCCCCATAATTCCGGTAGGTATTTACTGGCACACGTCGGCGTGCGTCCCAGCAGGAGGTCCACCATGTCCGAGACCATCACCGGCCCCACCCCCGGCACGTCCGGCGGCGGGGTCCGGGTCATCGCCTCGGACGCGGAGGCCGTGGAGGCCGCCCGCGCCCTGGTCCCCCGGTTCGCGGAGGGCGCCTCCGAGCGCGACCGCGACCGCTGTCCGCCCCGGGAGCAGGTCGGCGAGCTGGCCCGCTCGGGCCTGCTCGGGATCACCGTGCCCCGCGCCCTGGGCGGGGCCGGCGCGGACGCCGGGACCGTCGCCGAGATCCTGCGCCTGCTCGGCACCGCCGACCTCAGCCTGGCGCAGATCCCGCAGCCGCACTTCGCGTTCCTCAACGCGCTGCGCCTGCGCGGGGGCGGGAGCGCGCGGGCCCGGGTGTTCGGCGACGTCCTCGCCGGCTCGCTCGTCTCCAACGCCCAGGCCGAGCGGTCCGGGAGGACCGCGCACACCCACGCCACCCGCCTGGAGCGCGGCGGCGGGGGCTGGCGGATCAACGGCAGCAAGTACTACGCCACGGGTTCGCTGCTCGCCGACTGGATCGCCGTGGTCGCCCCCGCTGCCACCCCGGACGGACCGCGCCCGCACATCGCCTTCGTCCCGGCCGACGCCCCGGGCCTGCGCGTCGAGGACGACTGGGCCGGCATGGGCCAGCGCACCACCGCCAGCGGCACGGTGCACCTGGCCGACGTGGCCGTGCCCGACGACCTGGTCCTGCCCCAGTACCTGACGTTCGAGGGGCCCACCACCTACGGCGCGTTCGCGCAGCTGCTGCACGCCGCCATCGACGTCGGCGCGGCGCGCGGCGCCCTGGCCGAGGCGGCGGCCTTCGTGCGCTCCAAGAGCCGCCCCTGGTTCGAGAGCGGCGTCGACACCGCGCCCGAGGACCCGCTGCTCGTCCACCGGTTCGGCGAGCTGGAGATCCAGGTGCGCGCCGCGGAGGCCCTGCTGGCCGCCGCCGCCGGCCGGGTGGACGCCGCCGACGCCGTCCTGGCCGCGGGCGCCCCCGGCGCGGAGGACGCCACCGCGGAGGCCTCGGTCGCCGTGGCCGCCGCCAAGGTCTCCGGCGGACGGGCCGCCGTGGAGGTCTCCTCCGCCCTGTTCGAGGTGGCGGGCACGCGGGCCGCGGCCGACTCCGAGAACCTGCACCGCCACTGGCGCGACGCCCGCACCCACACCGTCCACGACCCGGTGCGCTGGAAGGTCCAGCACGTCGGGGAGTACTCCCTCAACCGTCGCCGCCCACCGCGGCACGGTCAGATCTGATCCCGCAACGGAGGAGCGTCCCTCAATGCCCCTGACCTTCCACTGGTTCCTGCCCACGCAGGGGGACAGCCGCGGCATCGTCGGCGGCGGCCACGGCGCGGACGTCGTGGCCTCGGCCTGGCGGACCCGCGAGCCGACCCTGGACTACCTCGCCCAGATCGCCGGAGCCGCCGAGCGGCTGGGGTTCGAGGGCGTCCTCACCCCCACCGGCGCGTGGTGCGAGGACGCCTGGCTGACCACGGCGATGCTGGCCGGGAGCACGAGGCGGCTGAAGTTCCTGGTGGCGTTCCGCCCCGGGCTCCTCTCGCCCACCCTGGCGGCGCAGATGGCCGCGACCTACCAGCGGCTCAGCGGCGGGCGGCTCCTGCTCAACGTGGTGACCGGCGGCGAGTCCGCCGAGCAGAGGCAGCACGGCGACTTCCTCGACAAGGACGCCCGGTACGCGCGCACCGACGAGTTCCTCCAGGTCGTCGAACGGCTCTGGCGCGGGGAGACCGTCGACTTCCGGGGGGAGCACGTCACGGTGGAGGGGGCCCGGCTCGCGAAGGCGCCGGACCCCCTGCCGCCGGTCTACTTCGGCGGCTCCTCCCCCGCCGCGCTCGACGTGGCCTCCCGCCGCGTGCAGACGTACCTGACGTGGGGCGAGCCGCCCGGCGCGGTCGCCGACAAGATCGACCGGGTCAGCGCCCTGGCGGCCAAGCGCGGCCGCACCCTCGACTACGGCGTGCGGCTGCACGTGATCAGCCGGGACACCGAGGAGGAGGCGTGGGCCCAGGCCCAGCGCCTGCTGGACGGGCTGGCCCCCGACACCGTGGGGCAGGTGCAGCACCACCTGGCCATGAGCGAGTCCGAGGGCCAGCGCCGGATGCTCGAACTGCACGGCGGAAGCGCCGCCGACCTGGAGATCCACCCCAACCTGTGGGCGGGTGTGGGCCTGGCCAGGGGCGGGGCCGGCACCGCCCTGGTGGGCAGCCACGCCCAGGTGGCCGACCTGATCGAGGAGTACCACCGGGCAGGGGCCACCGAGTTCGTCCTGTCCGGGTACCCCCACCTGGAGGAGGCCTACTGGTTCGGCGAGGGGGTACTTCCGCTGTTGCGGGAGCGAGGGCTGTGGGAGCACCCGGAGGGAGGGGAGGAGTCCGCCGCCCCCCACGTCCCCTTCGCCGTGTCCGCCCCGGCCACGTCCTGACCGCCCCCCGTCCTGGAGACCGCCATGACCACCACCACCGTCCTCGTCGGCAATCCCCGGCCGAACTCCCGTACCGCCACCGCCGGCCTGGCCGTGGCCCGCCACGCCGCGGGCGCGGCCGGGCTGCCGGACGCGCCCGGACCGGACGACCTGCTCGACCTGTCGCGGATCCGGCAGCTGCTGCTCGCCCCCGGCCCCCGGCCGGAGGTGGAGGCCGCCCTGGAGAGGGTGCGCGCCACCGACCTGCTGGTCGTGGCCAGCCCCACCTACAAGGCGACCTACACCGGTCTGCTGAAGGTGTTCCTGGACCTGCTGCCGCCCGGCGGGCTGGCGGGGGTGACGGCCGTGCCCGTGCTGGTGATGGCGTCCGCGGCCCACACCCTGGCCGTGGACGTGCACCTGCGCCCGCTGCTGCTCGAACTGGGCGCGACCGTTCCGGCGTCCGGACTGGCCCTGCTCCAGGACGCGGTCCCCGCCGACGGCGGGACCGGCGGCACTCCGCGCCTGGACGGGGTGCTCGCGCCGTGGGCCGGGCGCGCGGCCCCCGTGCTGCGCGCGGCGGTGCGCAGCCGGCCGGCCGCCGCCTGAGTCCTCCCCCCTCTCTTCACCCACCACAAGGGAGAGTCCGTTGAGTATCGCCGAGACCGCTTCCCCGTCCTTGGCGGAGGCCGACCGTTTCCGCGCGACACTGCGCAACCACCCGGCCGGGGTCGTCATCATCACCGCCAGCGTGGAGGGACGGCCCGTGGGGCTGACCGCCACCTCCTTCACCAGCGTCAGCCTCGCCCCGCCGCTGGTGTCCTTCTACATCGCGGAGTCCTCCACGACCTGGCCGGCGCTGCGCAGGGCGGGCGAGTTCGGGGTGCAGCTGCTGACCGAGGAGCAGTCCGACCTGGCCGACCGGTTCGCCCGCAGGGGGGAGGACCGGTTCGCCGCGCCGACGGCGTGGAGCCGGGGGCCGTCGCAGGTCCCGCTGCTGGACGGGGCCGCCGCGCACCTGGTCTGCTCCCGGTTCGACACCCGGCTGATCGGCGACCACTGGCTGGTGGTCGGGGAGGTGACGCACACGCTGGTGCTGGACGATCCGCGTCCGCCGCTCGTCTACCACCGGGGTGCGTTCGGCGGGGTCTCGGCTCTGCGCTGACCCCTTCCCGTACCGCGGAGGGCTCCCCGCGCACGGGCCCCTCCCGGGGCCGTTCCACCGGGAGGGGCCGCCCGCGCGGGGGCGTCCGGACCTCGGAGCCCGCCGCCGCCCGGAGGCCGGGCGGCGGCGGGGCGCTCAGCCGTCCAGGCGCTCCCCCGTTCCCGGAGAGAACACGTGCACCCGTCCGGGGCGCACACCCAGGCGCACGGTCGCGCCCGCCGCCGGAGCCGCGTGCGGCGCCACCCGCACCACCAGGTCGCCGTCGGCCGGGTGCCCGGGGAGGCCGCCGTGCAGGTAGCAGTCGGCGCCCAGGTGCTCGACCAGGACCACCTCCATCGCGAACCCCTCGCCCTCCCCCACCAGGTCCACCGTCTCGGGGCGAAAGCCCAGCAGAGCGGAGGACGCGCCCTCGGCGGCGAGCCTGCGCCGCTGGCCGGGGGTGAGCGGCAGGTCGGCGTCGCCGACCCGGACCCCCTCACGGACCAGGGGGAACTCCCTCAGGTTCATCGCCGGGGAGCCGATGAACCCGGCGACGAAGGCGTTGGCGGGGCGCTCGTACAGCCGCACGGGGCTGTCGCACTGCTGGAGCACCCCGTCCTTGAGCACCGCCACCCGGTCGCCCATGGTCATCGCCTCGACCTGGTCGTGGGTGACGTAGACGGTGGTCACGCCCAGCCGCTTCTGGAGGGCGGCGATCTGCGTGCGGGTGGACACGCGCAGCTGGGCGTCCAGGTTGGACAGGGGCTCGTCCATGAGGAACACCCGGGGCTCGCGCACGATCGCGCGCCCCATCGCGACGCGCTGGCGCTGGCCCCCGGAGAGGGCCTTGGGCCTGCGGTGCAGCAGGGGCTCCAGGTCCAGGAGCCGGGCGGCCTCCAGGACCCTGCGCTCCCGCTCCGGCCTGGCGACCTTGGCCATCTCCAGGGCGAACCCCATGTTCTGCGCCACCGACATGTGCGGGTAGAGCGCGTAGGACTGGAAGACCATCGCGATGTCGCGCTCCAGCGGGCCGCTGTCGGTGACGTCCTCACCCCCGATGCGGATGGTGCCCGAGTCCACCTCCTCCAGCCCCGCGAGCATCCTCAGAGAGGTGGACTTCCCGCACCCGGAGGGGCCCACGAGCACGAGGAACTCCCCGTCCTCCACCTCCAGGCTCAGCTCGTCGACGGCGGGCGCCTCCGAGCCCGGGTAGAAGTGGGTGGCCTTCTCGAAACCGACCGATGCCACGGCGGATCCCTCCTCTACAACTGGGGGTTGATCTGGAGCTTGCGGCCACGGCCCGCCCGGAACGCGTCGACGGCGTCCCCGAAGCCGTCCAGGGCGAAGGTGTCGGTGACCATGGCGTCGGCGTCGACCACTCCCTTGGCCATGAGGTCCACGGCCCGCCCGTAGCTGTGCAGGACGGCCATGCTGCCCACGACGGTGATCTCGTCGTTGTAGACGCGGAACGGCGAGAAGGACGCGGTGGCCTCGGCCGGCGCCACCCCGAACACCTGGAAGGTGCCGCCCCGGGCGACGCGGGTCAGCCCGTCCTCGATGGCGGCGACCACGCCGGTGCAGTCGACGACGACCTCCCAGTCGCGGCGGTCGAGCTCGTCGGGGCCGGGGGCGACGGCGTCGGCGCCCAGGGAGGCCGCCACCGCCAGCCGGTCCTTGTTGGGGTCCACGACGGACACGCTCGCGGCCCCGGCGGAGCGGGCGAGCTGGGCCATCAGCAGGCCCATGGTGCCCGCCCCGTACACGAGGTAGTGCTCCCCGACCCGGCCCGGGAGCAGGTCGAAGCCGTGCACCGCGCAGGACAGGGGCTCGATGAGCGCGCCGTGGGAGAAGGGCATGTGCTCGGGGATCGGGTAGCAGGACGCGGCGGGGGCGACGGCGAGTTCGGCGCAGGCCCCGGGGCCGGTGACGCCGATGGCGTTCCAGCTCTCGCACAGGTTCCCCCGGCCGACGACGCACTTGGAGCACGCGCCGCAGAACAGGGAGGGGTCGACGGCCACGCGGTCGTCCACGGCCAGGCCGGTGACCTCGGAGCCGAGTGCGACGACCGTTCCCGCGAACTCGTGTCCGGGGACGATCGGGTAGGGCGTGGGGGCGAACTCCCCGTCGATGATGTGCAGGTCGGTGCCGCAGACGCCCACGGCGGAGGGGGCGACGACCACCTCGCGGGGGCCGGGGGCGGGGTCCTCCACCCGCTCCAGGGAGAAGTGGCCGGGTTCGCTGACGACGAGTGCACGCATTACTTCACAGCTCCTAGGGAGAGGCCGCGGACCAGCCAGCGCTGGGCGGTCCATCCGGCGATGATCACGGGCAGGGCCGCCATGGTGGAGGCGGCGGACAGGCGGGCCCAGAACAGCCCCTCGCCGCTGATGAAGCCGACGAGGAACACGGGCACGGTGGCGGCTCGGGTGGCGGTGAGGTTGACGGCGAAGAAGAACTCGTTCCAGGCGAAGATGAAGCAGATCAGGGCGGTGGCGGCCAGTCCGGGCGCGATCATCGGCAGGATGACGCGCCGCATCTCGGTGAGCCTGGGCGCGCCGTCCATCCGGGCGGCCTCCAGCACCTCCTTGGGCAGTTCGACCAGGAAGGAGCGGATCATCCACACCGCGATCGGCATGTTCATGGCCGTGTACACGAGGGTGAGGGTGCGGGCGTCGTCCAGGGCGCCGAGGTTCTGGGCGATGACGTAGAGCGGCAGGATCATGGCCACCGGCGGCAGCAGCTTGGTGGACAGGAAGAAGAACAGCGAGTCCCGCCACTGGGGGACGCGCACCAGTGAGAGCGCGTAGGCGGCCGGGAGGCCCAGGACGACGGCCAGGAGCGTGGACAGGACCGAGGCCTGGAGCGAGTTGAGCAGGTACGGGACGAAGTCGCGGCCGAGCACGGCGGCGTACTGGTCCAGGGTGGGTCGGAAGAAGAGGGTCGGCGGGTCGGTGGAGGCCTGCGACTCCTGTTTGAACCCGGTGAGGAACATCCACAGGACCGGGAAGAAGAACAGCAGTCCCACGGCCCAGGCGAGCAGGCCCACGGCGGGGCGGAGCGGTCGGCGCCGGCGCCTGCGGGGGGCGGGCCCCTCCTCGGGGGCTGCGGCGGGGGCCGGCGCCTCGGTCACGCTTGTCACGACTCCTCCTCGAAGAGGCTGGAGACCACCCGCAGGGCGAACATGGCGACGACCAGGGTGGCGGCCACCACGATGACCCCGGCGGCCGCGGCCTCGCCCACGTCGAAGGCGCGGAAGGCCTGGAGGTAGATGAAGTAGGGCAGGTTGGTGCTGGCCTGGCCGGGGCCTCCCTGGGTGATCATGTAGACGGCGTCGAAGGTCTGGACGATGTAGATCGTGCCGAGCAGCAGCGCCAGCTCCACGAAGCGGCGCAGGTGCGGGAAGGTGATGCGGCGGAAGACGGCGAGGGGCCGGGCGCCGTCGACGCGCGCCGCCTCCAGCACCTCCGGGGACTGGCTCTGCAGGCCGGCGAGCATGATGAGCATCATGAACGGCGTCCACTGCCAGGTGAGGACCATGACGACGGACAGCAACGGGAAGTCGTTGACCCAGTCCGCCTCGACCCCGAACGGGGACAGCGCCCAGTTGAGCAGTCCGTAGACGGGGTGGTACACGGACGTCTTCCACAGCAGTGCCGCGGCGACGGGCATGACCAGGAACGGTGTGATCAGGAGGGTGCGCACGATCCCCCGGCCGGGGAAGGAGCGGTCGAGGAGGACCGCGAGCGCCAGCCCGAGGGCCAGGGAGAGCAGGACGGCGCCGACGGTCAGGACGACCGTGTTCGCGACGGCGTTGCGGAAGAGCGGGTCCCCCAGGACCCGGCCGTAGTTGGCGATCCCGGCGAAGGAGCCGGAGTCCGGGCGCAGCAGGTTGCTGTCCTGGAAGCTGTAGTAGACGGTGAACAGGAACGGGATCTGCGTCATCGCGATGACGAACAGCAGGCCCGGCAGCAGCGGGGTCCGGCGTATCCAGCGCTCCCCCCGCGCGGGTTCGCGCGTGGTGGGCCCGCGCCGCGCCGTGTCCGGCGTGGTCTGAGCGGTCATGGGCTTCCTCGAAGGTGTCGTGGCGGTGCGGTGCGGCCGGGGGCGGCCCGGCCCCGGATCAGTCGCGGTAGCCGCCGGACAGAGCCGTCTCCTCCGCGTACTCCTGGGACTTGCGCAGCGCCTCCTCGACGGACTGCCGTCCGGCGATGGCCGCGGAGATCTCCTGTGAGACCCGGGTGCCCAGGTCCTGGAACTCGGGGATGGCGACGTACTGGACGCCGGTCCACGGCTGCGGGTGCAGGCCGGGCTGCTCCACGTCGACGTTGCCGATGGCCTCGTAGGTGGGTCCGGCGAAGGCCTCGGCCGCCTCCCGGTACTCGGGGATGTCGTAGGTCGAGACGCGGGCGCCGGGCGGCACGCGCTCCCAGCCGAGGCGCTCCCCGACCAGGCGGTGGTACTCGCGGGACGTGGCCCAGGAGACGAACTCCCAGGCGGCCCCGGGGTCGGTGGAGGTCGTGGGGATCGACAGCGCCCATGCCCACAGCCAGCCCGCGTGCTCGGTCCGGGCGACCGGGGCGGGGACGTAGCCGATGTCGCCGGCGACGCTGCTGGAGTCGGGGTCCTCCAGGTTGCCCGCTGCGACGGTGGAGTCGTAGAACATGGCGGCGTCGCCCTGGGCCATGGTGGTCAGGCACTCGGTGAACCCGGCGTTGGGCGCCCCGGGCTGCCCGTACTCGTCCACCAGGTCGACGTAGGTCCGGACGGCCTCCTCGACCTCGGGGGAGTCCAGGTGCGCGTTCCAGTCCTCGTCGTACCACCGGCCGCCGTGGGTGAGGATGACCGTGTTGAGCGGGGCGAGGAGCTCCCCCCAGCCGGGGACGCCGCGCAGGCAGATCCCGGAGACGCCTCCTCCGGGGTTGTCCAGCTCCTCCGCGAAGGCCGCGACGTCCTCCCAGGTCGGCTCGTCGGGCATCTCCAGGCCCGCCTCCTCGAACAGGTCCTCGCGGTACATGAGCAGCGACGACTCGCCGTAGAAGGGCGCCCCGTACATCTGGTCCTCGTGGGAGAGGGCCGAGCGCACGGTCGGGATGATGTCGTCGATGTCGTAGCCGGGGTCGGAGGCGTACTCGTCGAGGCCGAGGATCCAGCCGTTCTCCGCCCAGATGGGCACCTCGTAGGTGCCCACGGTGACCACGTCGTACTGGCCGCCGCGGGTGGCGATGTCCTGGGTGACGCGGTCGCGGAGCTGGTTCTCGGGCAGGACGACGAAGTCGACGGTGATGCCGGGGTGCGAGGCGTTGAACTCGTCCGCGAGGGCCTGGATGTCGTCCATCTGGGGGTTGGCCACCGTGGCGACGGTGACGACGCGCTCCCCGCCGGAGCCGCCGCCTCCCGCGCCGGCGCAGGCGGTGGCGAGGAGCGCCAGGCCGGTGGCGGCGGCCGCGGCCGGGAGTCCGCGCCGCGTCGTGCGTGTGAGCATGTTCTTCCTCCTGGGGGCGGCCCGGGGTGCGGGGGAGCCGTGTCCCGTGGGCGCGTCCGGCCGCCACGGGTTTGCTCATATGAGCAGAGCCCAGAGCAGATGAGCAACGTGCGGCTCATTTAAGTTGTGACTGGCGCCACGGGTCAAGACGGGATGCAATAATGAGCGCCAGTATGCTCATATGAGCGAACCCCTGGAGGCTGTCGATGAAACCCGCGTTCCGACCGGCGGAACTGATCCGCGCCACCGCCATCGCGCGCAGGTACTACATCGCCGGGGAGTCGAAGATCCGCATCGCCGAGGACTTCGGCATCAGCCGGTTCAAGGTCGCGCGCATCCTCGACGACGCGCGCGCGGCGGGCATCGTGCGCATCGAGATCGCCGAGCCCACCGAGGTCGACACCGACCTCTCCCACCAGCTGCGGACCGCCTACGGGCTGCACCAGGCGATCGCCGTGGTCGACCCCGGCGAGGGCGGCGCCATGCACCGCGGCCTGGGGCGGATCGCGGCCGAGTACCTCACCGAGATCCTGGAGGAGGACGACACCCTCGGCCTGGCCTGCTCGCGCACGCTCAACGCGATGACGCTGGCGCTGGCCGAGCTGCCCCGGTGCACGGTCGTGCAGCTGACCGGGGTGCTCCCCGGCGGCGTGGAGGAGAACTCGGTGGAGCTGGTCCGGCGGGTCGCCAGCCTGGCGCGCGGCCCGGCCTACCCCATCTACGCCCCGCTCGTGGTCTCCGACCCCGCGACCGCCGACGCCCTGCGCGCCCAGCCCCAGGTGGCCGGGGCGATGCAGCGCTACGCGGAGCTGGACAAGGCGGTGGTCGCCATCGGATCCTGGTCGCCGACCCTGTCCCTGGTCCGCGACGCCCTCTCCCCGGCCGAGGGCGCCGCCCTCGAACGCGACGGCGTGCAGGCCGAGGTGTGCGCGCGGACCGTGGACGTCCACGGCACGCCGACCGCACCGGAGCTGACCTCGCGGATCATCGCCATCACCCTGGAGCAGCTGCGCGACGTGCCCGAGGTCGTCGCGGTCGCCGGAGGCGCCGGCAAGGCGCAGGCGATCCACTCCGTGCTCAAGACCGGCGTGGTGTCCTCCCTGGTCACCGACACCACGACGGCGCGCACGCTCATCGAGGCGGCGGGCCTCTGAGCCGCCGGCGGGCCCGCCCGGGCCGTTCCCCGCCGCGCGCCGGCCCGCGCGCCGAACCCTCCTCCCACTCCGAACCGCCACCCTCCGAAGCACCCACCCCCCTCACCCTCACGGAGCCGACATGGCACTGGTCGCCGGAATCGACAGCTCGACCCAGTCCTGCAAGATCGTGGTCTGCGACGCCGACAGCGGAGCGGTGGTGCGCGAGGCCCGCGCACCGCACCCCGACGGAACCGAGGTCCACCCCCGCGAGTGGTGGACCGCCCTGGAGGAGGCCTCCTCGGGCCTGCTCGACGACGTGGCGGCGGTCGCCGTCGCCGGACAGCAGCACGGCATGATCGCCGTGGACGCGGACGGCGGGGTCGTCCGCCCGGCCCTGCTGTGGAACGACACCCGCTCGGCGCAGGCGGCCCTGGACCTGATCGGTGAACTGGGCGGGCCCGCGGAGTGGGCCGGGGCCGTGGGCAACGTGCCCAACGCCAGCCTCACCGTCAGCAAGCTGCGCTGGCTGGCCGAGCACGAGCCGGAGAACGCCGCCCGCGCGACCGGCGTGCTGCTCCCCCACGACTGGCTGACCTGGCGGCTGGCCGGCGGCGGGGCCGGTCCCGTCACCGACCGGGGCGACGCCTCGGGCACCGGGTACTGGTCGCCGGCCGAGGGGTCCTACCGCACCGACCTGATGGCCAGGGCGTTCGGACGCGAGCTGGAGGCGCCCCGGGTGGCCGGACCCTCCGAGGTCGTGGGGCACACGCCGTCGGGCGCGGTGATCGCGCCCGGGACCGGCGACAACATGGGCGCCGCCCTGGGGCTGGGGCTGCGGCCGGGAGACGCCGTGGTGTCCCTGGGGACCAGCGGGACCGTGTTCGCGGTGAGCGAGGGGCCGAGCCGGGACCCGGACGGGATCGTCAACGGGTTCGCCGACGCGACCGGGCGGCACCTGCCGCTCGTGTGCACGCTGAACGCGGCGCGGGTCCTCGGGGCGACCGCGGCGATGCTCGGCGTGGACCTGGCCGGGCTGGACGCGCTCGCGCTGGCCGCCGAACCGGGCGCGGAGGGGGTCGTGCTCCTGCCCTACCTGGACGGCGAGCGCACGCCGGTGCTGCCCGACGCCGCCGGTTCCCTGCACGGGCTGCGGCGGGCCAACATGCGGCCGGAGAACGTCGCGCGCGCGGCGGTGGAGGGGATGCTGTGCGGGCTGGCCGACGGCCTGTCCGCCATGACCCGCACCGGCGTGCCGGTCGGGCGGGTCCTGCTCGTGGGCGGGGCCGCCCGGTCGGCCGCGGTCCGCGAGGTCGCGGCGACGGTCCTGGGGGTCCCGGTGGCGGTGCCGCCGCCCGCCGAGTACGTCGCGGTCGGCGCGGCCCGCCAGGCGGCCTGGGCGCTGGCGGGCACCGCCGAGCCGCCGGTCTGGGACCTCGGCGAGGGCGCCGAGCTGGAGCCCGTCGACGCGCCCCTCGTGCGGCGCGCCTACGCGGAGGCGCGCGAGTCCCTCCACGGCGTCTGACCCCGGCCCCGTGCCCCCGCCCGGCGCGGGCGGGGGCACGGGTGCGTTCGGGTGCGGGTGCGGAATGTGCGCGCGGCGGGGGCTCCGCGCGCGACCGCACGGGCGGTCCCGCGTGCTGCCGGGGACGCGGACCCCCCGGCGGGCACGCCGTTGACAAGGTTGGCTAATGCCATTAGCTTTTAGCTAACGCACTTAGCCACTTGGGGGATGCCATGACCGAGTACCTCGCCGTCGACGGCGGCACGATCGCCTACGAGGTCTCGGGCGCCGGGCCGCTGGTCGTCCTCGCGCACGGCATGGGCGACAGCCGCGCCGCCTACCGCGCCGTGGTCCCTCCGCTGGTGGCGGCGGGCTACCGGGTCGCCGCCGTGGACCTGCGCGGCAGCGGCGAGTCCGGCGTGGACTGGCCGGAATGGAGCCGCACCGCCGTCGCCGCGGACCTGCTCGCCGTCATCCGCCACCTGGGCGGGCCGGCCGTGCTCGTCGGCCACTCGTTCTCCGGCGGGGCCGCCACCATCGCCGCGGCGCAGGAGCCCTCGCTGGTCACCGCGGTCGTCGAGCTGGCGCCGTTCACCCGCGAGCAGTCGATCGGCCTCGGCGACCTGCGGGTGAGGCGCTTCCGGCGGGGCATGCTGCGGCTGCTCGGCGCGGGGATGCTCGGCAGCGTGCCGCTCTGGCGCTCCTACCTCGACGCGGCCTACCCCGGCGCCAAGCCGGACCACTGGGCCGAGCGGCTCGACCGCATCGACTCCATGCTGCGCGAGCCGGGCCGGATGAAGGCCCTGCAGAACATGGGCCGCAGCGCCCCGTCCGACGCCGGCGCGCACCTCGGCGGCGTCCGCTGCCCGGTCCTGGTCGTGATGGGCACGCTCGACCCCGACTGGGCCGACCCGCGCGCCGAGGGGACGGCGATCGTCGACGCCCTGCCGTCCGGCCTCGGACGCCTGGAGATGATCGAGGGCGCGGGGCACTACCCGCACGACCAGTTCCCCGAGCGGGTCGTCACGCTCGTGCTCGACTTCCTCGGGTCGGACGCCGTCCGGGCGCGGTGAGCCGGTCCGGCACGCCCCCCGACCCCCGATGATCTTGTACTTGTAGACGGTCTCGGCGCCGAACCTCGCTCTAGGTACAAGATCATCGGGACGGGGACGGGGCCTCGCGGGGCGGGGGCGGGGCTCGCGGGAGGATCGGGGAGCCGAACCCCAGGCCGGGTCAGAGGGGCCGGGACGACCGCTCCCCCGGGCTCCCCACGCGGTAGAAGGCGGCGGCGTTGTCGTGGAGCACCGCGTCCAGGTGCTCCCCGGCGGCCCGGGCGACCAGGTCCAGGTCGGTGTCCTCGAACGGCCGCCGCGCGCGGGTGGAGGGCAGGTCGGTGCCGGCCATCAGCGCGGACGGGTCGACCTCCAGCACCGCGCGCATCGCCGCCACCGGGTCCAGGTCCACGCGCCCGAAACCGGTGGCCTTGACCCGCGCCCCCCGCTCCACCAGGCGGAGCAGGTCCGGGAGACCGTCGGCGTGCAGGCCCAGGTGGTCCACGCTCACCGCCGGGAGCGCGGCCACGGTGTCGGCGATCCGCCCCAGGTCGCGGGCGTCGACGTAGAGCTCGGTGTGCATCCCGGCCACGGCGTGCACGCGCCGGGCGAGGGCCTCCAGGTGCTCGGCGCCCTCCGAACCGCCCCGGCGCAGGTTGAACCGGACCGCGCGCACCCCCTTGGCGGCGAGTTCGGCGATGCGGGCGTCGGGGGTGTCGTGGGGGATCTGGGTGACGCCGACGAACCCGGGGCCCAGCCGCTCTAGGGCGTCCAGGAGGTAGCCCTGGTCGAAGGCCTGGAAGGATCCGGAGACGACCGCCCCGCCCACCACCCCCAGGTCCGCCACGCGCCGCCGGTAGTGCTCGGCGGTGAACTCCGCGGGCAGGTAGCCGCCGTTGGCCACCAGCGGGAAGCGGGTGTCGACGATGTGCAGGTGGGCGTCGAACAGCGGGCGGGGTGCGTTCACGGCGGATCGCCTTTCACGGGCGGGGACGGTCGGGCGGCCCGGGGCCCCGAGGGGCGGGCAGGAGCACGGGCGGGCTCCGGTTCGGCGGGGCGTTCTCCGGATCAGCGGCCCCGGGGCGGCTCGGCGGTGGCGGTGACCAGGGCGGCCCACATCAGCGGGGTCGCGGAGGGGTCCCCGGCCGTGCGCCAGCGGTCCAGCCGGGTGCGCTGCCAGTCGGCCAGCGCGCGTACGGGGTCGGGCGCGTCGTGGGCGGCGTCCACCGCCGCCACCAGGGCGGACAGGGGGCGCTCGTCGGGGGGCACCCTCCCGAAGCGGTGCAGGGCGAGGTTGGTGGGCAGCACCCAGCGGGCGGAGGTGACCAGGTCCGCGCCGTTGCGGAGCACTGCCGATGCCAGCCCGAAGGACTCGGTGAAGCGGGCGTCCGCGCCGCTCTCGCACGCGATGAGCCCCACCCGGGGTGGCGAGGGCCAGAGCTCGGCCCCGGAGCGGCCGTCGGCGCCGCCCGTGAGCAGGTCCTTGGCGGAGAGCGGCCGGTGGGAGCGGACGACCTCGGCGTGCCCCTCGGTTTCCGGACCGCAGCACAGGTGCAGGCGGGCGTCCTCGCTCTGGCCGCCCTCCACCGGGGCGGACGTGACGTGGCCGACGTAGAGCAGGCGGCGGGCGCCCGATCGCAGGGCGCGTCCCAGCCATTCCCGGTCCTGGTCGGTGCGGCGCAGTGCCTCCTCCGGGGCGGAGACCGCGGGCAGCATGTCGCCCGCGTCCCGGTGGGCTCGGACCAGGGCCAGCAGGTCGGGGTCGGTGCCCGGCCTGCCCAGGACCGACCCGAGCGGTGAGTCCGCGCGGAAGCCCGGGACCCGGGGGTCGAGGACGAGGACGGCGGGAGCGGTCGCGGTGCGGCCCGTGGGCGCGGCCGGGTCGGGGGGCGGGACGGCCCCGTGGTCCCCCGGCCCGTGACGGCCGGGCGCCCCGGCCGCAGCCGGTGAGGGCGGTGTTCCGGGTGGGGCCGGTGGAGCGGGTGGGGTGTCGGTCGGCGCCCCGAGGGCGAGCGGCACCGCCAGCACCACGTCCGCCAGGTCGAGCAGCCGCTGGTCGCCGTCCACGGCCAGGAGCTCCCAGGGCACCTGGCCGGTGCGCGGGGACGGCTGCACCCGCACCAGCGGGCGGACGCCCGTCCCCTCCCCCACCTGGCGGATCTGGTCGGTGAGCTCGGCCGGCCACAGGACCGACGCCAGCCGGGCGGCGAGGTCCCGCTCCCGCGCGGGGTCGGTCATGGCCCCGTCGGCGAGGGCCGCGGCCACGTCCTCTCCGGGGCCGGGCAGCGCGGCGGCGAGTTCGGCCGTCACCGCGTCCGCGTCGTCACCGGGCGCGTACCCGGTGCCGAAACCATGGGCGCCGAGCGTCCACCGCCAGGTCATGTACAGGTCCCCGGCGTCCGCGAGCCGCACCAGCACGGTCGGCACCGGATACGGGAACGAGGGGGACGGCCCGGCGGTGGCGACGACCGTCCGGTCGGAGGTCACCCTGCGCCGGTACCGGCCCTCGGCCGCGACGACGTACTCCTGGAGCGCGGTGCGGTCGGTGCCCTCCCCCATCAGGACGCGGGGCGGCAGCGCGACCCTCACCCCGTCGGCGCCCCGGGCGCCCGGGTCCTGCCCTCCCCCGGCCGCGAGGGAGACGTCCGCGACTCCCCCTCCGGAAGGGGGCGGGACCGGCCCCTCCGGGCCCGGAGGGGCGAGGGATCCCCTGGCCCCCGGCCCGGGGAAGGCCCCCTCCGCCGCGGACGCGGGGGCCAGCGGGGCTCCGGCGCAGCGGAACTCCACCAGCTCGAACAGCAGCCCCTGGTCCCGGCGCAGCAGGGCCAGCTCGAAGACGAGGCGGACGGCGCTCCGGGAGAGCGCCGACCACTGGTCGCGGGCGTGCCCGGTGGCGAAGTCGGCCCGCATGGACTCCAGGGCGAGGGACGCGGGGAGCGCCAGGGCCAGCGCGGAGTCCAGGGCCTCCCGCTCGTGTCCCTCGAAGCGGCCCGCCCGCAGCAGCCCGTCCACGGCCCGCGCGACGAGGAAGTCGGTCTGGGCGCACCGCTCGTAGGCGCCCATCTCCTCGAAGACGGCGCGGGCCCGCTCGCACATGTCCTTCATCGCGAGGTGGTCCCCCGCCTCGAACGCCTGCCGGGCGGTCACGACGAGGCCGTCCGCCGCCGCCAGGCGCACCCCGAGGTCCTCGAAGCGGGACAGGGAGGAGGCGGCCAGCTCGCGGGCGGCGTCGGCCGATCCCCTGGCCTGCGCGATCAGCGAGCGGGCCTGTTCGCACACCGCCAGGGACACGTGGTCGCCCTGGCGTTCGAGGGCGACAGAGGCCGTGCGGTAGAGGCGTTCGGCCGCGTCGAGGTCGCCCCGGCGCACGGCGGCGAACCCCCGGTGGCCGGTGAGGAAGGCCGGTTCGTCACCGGCGGGGTCGAGCGCGCGGAAGCGCTCGGCGGCGCGGTCCAGGTGGTCCTCGGCCTGGTCTGGTCGGCCGGTGCTCGCCAGGAGCAGGCCCATGGACGTCAGCAGGTAGGGGGCCGGGCCCTCGGGGGCGGTGGCCAGGGCTGCGGTGAGGAGCTCCTCGGCCGCGCCCCAGTCGCCGCGCTCCATGAGCAGGCGCGCCCGGGAGTCGGCGAGCTCGGCCCGGCGTGCGCCGTCGTCGCACGGTTCCCCGGCCCTGCGGTCGGCCTCGTCCAGCAGGGTGTGCGCGGTGCGGTGGTCGCCCGACCTGCGGGCGGCCTCGGCGCGTTCCAGGAGGGCCTTGAGGAGGATGGACAGCCACAGGGGGCGGCCGCGGGGGCCTGTGGCGTGGGGCTCCACGGCGCGCAGGAGGACGAGCGCGCCGTCCAGGGCGGGGACCCCGTCGCCCGGTGCGCCGCGCTCGGAGCGGACCATGCCCACGTCCGTGAGCAGCAGTCCCCGCAGGAACCGCACGTCGGGGCTGTCCGGGAGGCGTTCGGCCGCGTCGAGGAGCTGGAGGAGGACGTCCTCGGCGGCGGCGAGCTCCCTCCCGGCAAGGAGCGCCTCGCTGTGGGCCAGCCCCGAGTCGAAGGGTTCCCCGAAGCCCATGGGGCGCTCCTCGGGGGCGTCCCCGGCGGAGGCGTCGGCCGGGCCGAGGGGGTCGGCGGGCTCGGCGGGAGCGTCCCCGGCGGGGACGCGTGAGGGGTCGTGGGGGTGGGCCATGTCAGAAGTCCTCCTCCGTGTGGGCCGCGACGATCTCGGCGAGGAAGGGCGCGGGGCCGATCCCCTCCCCCGCTCCCGCTCCGTCCGGCCCGGTGGCGACCCCGGCAGCGGTGAGGCGGCGGCGGGCCAGCGCGCGCAGCCCCTCGCGGGTCCGGCGGGCGCGGGCGGGGTCCTGCGGTCCGGGGTCGAACCCCGGCAGGACCACCTGGACGTCCGGGGAGGGGGCGGCCGTGTCCGGCAGGGCGGTGTGCACGAGGGCGGCCCAGGCGTCCCCCGCGCGCTCGCAGCGCACCCGCACGGGGGCGGTGGCGCCGACCCGGACCTCCGCGACCGGCCGCACGCCGGGGGCCGGACGGGCCTCCCCCGCAACCGCCTCCACCAGGACCGCGCGCCGGGGGCCGTGGGCGAAGGCGGTCCAGGTGACGGCGTCCTCGGAGGCGTCCACGAACCCGGGCGGGTACCGGCACCAGTCGTTGGTCCCCGTCCCCCGTCCCATCACCCTGGCGCCGGGGGGCGGCCCGGCGGCGCCGCCGGCGGCGAGGGCGTGGTCCTGCGGGAGGGCGCCCGGCCGACGGGGGACGGTACCGCCCGCGAAGGGGGCCGCCCACCCGGTGGGACCGGAGCCGTCGCGGCCCCCGGGGTCGTCGGGTCCGGCGAGGCCGTCGACGTCGAGCCCCGCGTCGTCGGCCACCGCCCGCACGGAGCGGAGGACGTCGGAGACGGCGCCCGGCCGGGCGTGCCACAGGTCGAGCAGCGGCCGGAGGCCCGCGCGGTGTTCGAGGACCAGGTCGGCGGCGGGGTCCGCGTCCGGGTCCCACACCTGCTGGCACCGGTGGGAGAGCGCGGCCAGCTCCAGTCCGAGCAGGTCGGCGTCGAGGGCGGGAACGCCGTCCAGGTGGGAGGCGGGCCACCAGCGGGACGCCCAGTGCCCCGTGGCCAGCCGGTGCAGGTCCCGCGCGAGCGCGCCCGGCTCCGCGGCCACCCGCAGGGCGTGCGCCCGGCCGCTCGCGCAGGCCGCCACGGCGCGCGCCGCCCCGGCCCCGTAGACGGCCCACAGCCACGTCTGGGCCTCGGGCGCGGACTCCACCAGGGCGTCGGGGAGGAGGTCGGCGCGGGGTCCGCCGAACGGGGCGGCCCCCTCCCCGGCGTCGGAGAGGGCGGTTCCCGGGGCGATCCCGGTGGCGCCTGCGCCCGCCCCGGCGATGTCGGGCCAGGTGAGGAGCGCGCCGGCCGCGTCGAGGACCGACCGGCCGAACTCGGGGACGCTCAGGCGGCCCTCGACGGCCACGCTCACGCCGTCCTCCTCCGCCCTCACCTCGATCCAGGTCATGCCGCGCTCCCGGAGGTGGTGTCGGTCAGGGTCCGCAGGGCCGCGCGCACGCGGGCCCGGTGGTCCATGAGCACGGAGTAGGAGACGCCGTCGAGGAGGGACCACAGCTCGGCGGGGCCGTCGATCCCGGCCGCGTGGGCGTCGCGGCCGTGCAGGCGCGCCCACAGGCGGCGGGTGTAGGCGATCCACGGGGTCCGCAGGGAGCGGCCGAGGTCGGCGAGAAGGTCCTCGCCGGAGGCCGGGGGCAGCGTGGAGGCCGGCCCTGTCCTCGGCGTCCCGCCGTCCGGCGCGGGGGCGGCCGCGCGGTCCGCGTCCGAGCGGGCCGGGGGTTCCGCGTCGGGGAGCCCGGCGGCCGGGGCGCCGGCCCCCGTCCGCCCGACGTCCGGGAGACCGGCGCCGGGACCCCCGGCCCCCGTGCCGTGGGCGATCGGGGCGTCGAAGGGCGACACGGTCATGCGCCGGGCGCGCGCCACGGAGGACTCGCGGCGCCAGCGGCGGTCGATGGCGCGGTGCGCGCGCGTGGGACCCGGGGCGGTGCCGAGCGGGTCGAGCCCCGCGGCGAGGCGTCCTCCGACCAGGAGCGCCACGCGCAGCGACTCGTCGGACAGGCCGAGCGGCGAGCAGCTGCGCGCGGTCTCGGCGTCGACGAGCTCGGGGACCGGCGGCAGGTCGTGGTGACCGGGCGCCCTCAGGACGGTGAAGACCCTTTCGTAGAGGGTGCGGTCCAGGGGCGCCGGCAGGGCCGCGGTGGACGCCGTGCTCCCCACGCCGGGGCGCGGCGGCAGGGGGGCGGCGCTCAGTCCCAGGTGGGGCGGTACGCCTTCGGGTCCCCAGTCGGAGACGGCTCCGGAGGCCCACAGCGCCGCTCCCAGACGCGTGCCGTGGCCGTCCCCGACCAGGGCGGCGAGGGCGCTCTCCGCGGTGCCGCGCTCGGCGCCGCCGGTGTCCCGGCGGTCCGCCCCGCGCTCCTGCGCCCGGGGCCGGGGACCGTCGGCGGGGACGGCGCCGCCGGGGGCGCGCCCGGCGCCGCGGTTCCCGGAGGCGGCCCGGTCGGCCGGTACGCAACCGTCCAGGACGGTGTCCGCGAGGGAGAGCGCGTTCGCCTCGGGGACGGCGCCGGGGGCGGCGGGCACGGGGCGTGCTCCCCAGGCGCGGGACAGCGCCTCGGCGACCGACCTCTCCGTCGCGGGATCGCGCAGGTGGGCCTTGAGGGCTTCGACGGTGCGCCCGCCGTCGCGCGCGGCCAGCTCCAGGACGACCTTCCTCGCGACCTCCTCCGCGTCGGGCGGCCGCGGGGCCCCGTGCTCGGCGGCGAGCTCGTAGCAGCGCTGGAAGTACAGGTCCTGCGGGTTGCCCCCGACCACGCGCAGGGCCCGGCGGACCCGCTTGAGCAGCGTGAACCAGCCGGCGGCGGCCGCCAGTCGCGGCCCGTCCTCGCGCAGGAGGCCGGCGGCCAGGTCGGCGGCCTCGTCGGTGAGGAGGTCCCCGGCGAGTTCCGGGCGCAGGACGGGGCGCAGGACGAGCGGGAGGACGAGGAGTTTGACGGCGCGGGTGAGCGGGGCGCCGCCGGGGCCGCTGAGCGGTTCCAGTCCGGGGCCGAGCGCTCGCCAGGCCCGGTCGATGACCTGGGACCGGGGCTGGAGCGTCCCGAGGGGAGTCGCTGGCACAGGACGAGGGTACCGGCCCGGCCCCGCCGGTCGACGGCAGGTCCGAACCTGGGATCGGTAGGACGCGGCGGCGGGGTTTGATGGGTCCCGGTGGACATCGAGAGCGTGAGAGGAAGGCATCCATGGGCAGGTCGGTGGTTCGTTCGGTGGTGCTCGTCGAGGCGGTCGCGGCGCTCGGCCTGGTCGGCTGGTACGTCTGGGCGGGGGCGACCGCGCCCCCGGACGCGTTCGTCAGCCCGTGGCTACGCAACATGTGGGCGCCGATCGGGGCGCTGGTGATGCTGGGCACCACGCTGCCGATGCTGGGGGTCGCTTCGGCGCTCGGCGGGCTCGGGGGCGGGTTGGGCCGCAGGGAGGCGGCCGGCGCCCCCGTCGGGATCGGGACCGTCACCGGGGTGGCCCGTACCGGGTTGAGCGTCAACGACCAGCCCCAGCTGGCGATCAGCATGGACGTCGAGACGCCGGAGGGGCACCGGTTCTCCGCGGTGGCCAAGCACGTCGTCGACATCACCCAGGTGGCCGAGCTGGTCCCGGGGACGGTGCTGCCGGTCCGGTACCGGCACGACCGGCCCGGGGCGGTCTTCCTGGACAGCGGGGAGGACCCGGCCCTGGTGCAGGCCGCCTACAACGCGGTGATGGTGCGCGCGGGTCTGACGACGGAGCGCAACCTGGACATCGCGGCGCGCGGTGTGCGGGCGCAGGGGGTCGTCTCCTCGGTGCGGCCGACCGGACGCCTGCTCAACGGCAACCCGGAGATGGAGATCGGGCTGGGGGTGACCCGCCCGGACGGAAGCCTCTTCCACGCGGCGGTCGTGAAGGTCCTTCCCGCGTCCTCGGTCGTGAGCGTGCAGGTGGGGCGGGTGCTGACGGTGCACTACCTTCCCGAGCGGGAGGAGGAGCTGGTCCTCCAGACCCCCGCCAACCCGGGGGTCCGGTGACGCGGGCCGGCCGTGCGCGACCGGTTCCGCCCGGGACGGGACCGGAGACCCGGCCGGGTCCGCGCGTGGCGGGGCGCGCCGTCACGGCGGCCGGGGCCGCTCCGCGCACTCTCCGGGAAACGGTGGCCCGGCGCCCCGCTCTGGCCTAACCTGTCCGCGGCACCACACACCCGACGGAACACGGTGAGCATGAACGACGTACGGCTTCGCCCTCTCGGCCGCACCGACCTGCGCGTATCCCCCCTGTGCCTGGGCGGGAACGTCTTCGGCTGGACCGCCGACGAGAGCACTTCCTTCAAGGTCCTCGACACGTTCGTCGCCGGGGGCGGCAACTTCGTCGACACCGCCGACTCCTACTCCTCCTGGGCCGAGGGGAACAGCGGAGGAGAGTCCGAGACGGTCATCGGCCGCTGGCTGGCGGCGCGCGGCCGCCCCGAGGGCCTGGTCCTCGCCACCAAGGTCAGCGGGCACCCGGAGTTCCGGGGCCTGTCCGCCGCCAACGTCCACGCCGCCGTGGACGCCTCCCGGGCCCGGCTCGGCGTGGAGGTGATCGACCTCTACTACGCGCACCACGACGACCCCGGGACCCCGCTCGCGGAGAGCGCGCGGGCGTTCTCCGAGCTGGTGGACGACGGTCGGATCCGGTACATCGGCCTGTCCAACCACAGCCCCGGGCGCATCCGCGAGTGGCTGGACATCTGCGCCGACCAGGGGCTCCACGCCCCGGTGTGCGTGCAGCCCCACTACAACCTGATGGAGCGCGGGGTCGAGGAGGACCTGGTGCCCCTGGCCCTGGAGCGCGGCCTGTCCCTGCTGCCCTACTTCGGCCTGGCCCGCGGGTTCCTCACCGGCAAGTACCGGCGTGGCGGCGCGGAGGTCGACAGCCCGCGCGCGGGCGCGGCCCGCGCCTACCTGGACGACCCGCGCGCCGAGCTGGTCCTGGGGGCCCTGGACGCGGTCGCGGCCCGCAACGGCGTCTCCCCTGCCTCGGTGGCGCTGTCGTGGCTGTCCGACCGGCCGGCCGTGGCGTCGGTCCTGGCCAGCGCGCGCAACACCGACCAGCTCACCGACCTGCTGGCCGTCAACCACCTGCGGCTGGACGAGGAGTCGACCGAGCTGCTGTCCGAGGACTCCGCCCCGGGAGGGTCCGGGGCCTCCTGAGGTCCCGGGAGGCCGGGACAGGGCGCCCTGTCCCGGCCTCAGCCCCCGTCCGCCAGGAGTTCGCGGACCAGCCCGGCCACCCGGCCGACCTCGATCAGGAACCCGTCGTGCCCGTACGGCGAGTCGATCACCCGCACCGTCCCGGGCACGGGCAGGTGGCGGGCGATGACCTCCTGCTGCTCCAGCGGGTACAGGTGGTCGCTGCTCACCCCCGCCACGAGGGTGCGCGCGGGCAGGCGGCGCAGCGCCTTCGCGA
Organism: Nocardiopsis sp. CA-288880; assembly: GCF_050955985.1. Lineage (NCBI taxonomy): Bacteria > Bacillati > Actinomycetota > Actinomycetes > Streptosporangiales > Nocardiopsidaceae > Nocardiopsis > Nocardiopsis sp. CA-288880. The sequence continues at coordinate 5,126,224 of NZ_CP192105.1, forward strand.
CACCGCCCCGCCCCCGGCCCACGTCGTGACCGTTCATCGCCTCGGTCAGGAGCACGTAGCTGGCGGGGTCGAACCGGCGCGCCAGCTTCCACGCCTGGTGGTCGAGGTAGGACTCGACGGCGAAGCGACCGCCCCCGGCCGGGTCCTCCCCGTCCTGCGGGTCGCGTCCGAACCGGGTCTCCAGTTCGCCGAAGCCCCGGTAGGTGACGTGGGCGATCCTGCGCGCCACCCCCAGCCCGGCGGTGGGAGCGCGGCCGGTGCCGTGGTAGTCGCCTCCGCGCCAGTCCGGGTCGGAGCGCACGGCGTGCAGCTGGGGTGCGGCCCAGGCGATCTGCCGGGCGGAGGTGGCCGCGGGACAGGACAGGACGAGGGTCCGGCGGACCCGTTCGGGGAAGGTCGCCGCCCATTCGAGGGCGCGCATCCCTCCCATGGAACCGCCGACCACCGCGGCCCAGGTGTCGATCCCCAGGGCGTCGGCCAGCGCCTCCTCCGCCCGGACGGTGTCGCGGAGGGTGATCCGGGGGAAGCCGCTTCCCCACGCCCCCGCCCCTCCGTCCTCCCTCGGTGAGGAGGGACCGGTGCTGCCCTGGCAGCCGCCCAGCACGTTGGGGGCGACCACGAAGTACCGGTCGGTGTCCAGCGCCAGGCCCGGCCCGACCAGGCCCTCCCACCAGCCGGGTTCCGAGTGTCCGGGGCCCGCGGGTCCGGCGACGTGCGAGTCCCCGGTGAGGGCGTGGAGCACGAGGATCCCGTTGGATCCGTGCGCATCGGGCCGCCCCCAGGTCTCGTAGGCGATGCGCACCCCGGCCAGGGTCTCCCCCGACTCCAGGCGCAGGGGCGCCTCCAGCCGGACCCACCTCCTGCCCCCGGCGGGGTCGCCGTCCCGCCACCCTCCGGCGGCGGGACGGCCTGGCGCCACGGTCACTGGTGGGCCTTGGCCGCCCGGAAGCCCAGTTCCAGGTCGGCCTTGAGGTCGTCCACGTGCTCCAGCCCCACGGCGAGGCGGACCAGGCCCGGGGTGACCCCCGCTCCGGCCTGCTCCTCAGCGGAGAGCTGACTGTGCGTGGTGCTGGCGGGGTGCACGATGAGGCTGCGCACGTCACCGATGTTGACGAGCTGGCTGAACAGCTCGGTCCCGTCGACGAAGGCCCGGCCCGCGCCGACTCCGCCACGGAGGTCGAACGAGACGACCGCGCCGGCGCCCCGTGGCAGATAGGTCCGGGCGCGCTCGTGGAAGGGGCTGGAGGGCAGGCCGGCGTAGTACACCGTCTCGACCTCGTCTCGCGACTCCAGCCACTCGGCGAGGGCCTGGGCGTTGGCGACGTGGCGCTCGATCCGCAGGGAGAGGGTCTCGATTCCCTGGAGGATGAGGAAGCTGTTGAGCGGGGCGATGGCGGCGCCGGTGTCGCGCAGCACCTGGACGCGCAGCTTGGCGGCGTAGGCTCCGGGGCCGAGCGCCTCCCAGTAGCGGAGCCCGTGGTAGCTGGGGTCCGGTTCCACGAAGCCGGGGAACCGGTCCCCGTGGGCTCCGAAGTCGAAGGTCCCCGCGTCCACGACCGCTCCGGCGACGGTGGTGCCGTGGCCGCCGAGGTACTTGGTGGCGGAGTGGACGACGATGTCCGCGCCGTGCTCGATCGGCCGCAGCAGGTAGGGCGTGGGGACGGTGTTGTCCACGACGAGGGGGATGCCCTCGTCGTGGGCGGCCCCGGCGACCAGGCCCACGTCCAGGACGTTGCCTCCCGGGTTGGCGAGGGACTCCGCGAAGTACAGCCTGGTCTCGGGCCGTGTGGCGTTCCTCCAGGCCCGGGCGTCGTCCTGGTCCTCCACGAAGCTCACCCGCACGCCGAGCTTGGGCAGCGTGTGGTGGAAGAGGTTGTACGTGCCGCCGTAGAGCAGGGCGCTGGAGACGATGTGGTCGCCCGCACCGACGAGGTTGAGGACGGCTCCGGTGACGGCGGCCGAGCCGGAGGCGAAGGCGACGGCCGCGACCCCGCCCTCCAGCGCGGCGATGCGCTGTTCCAGCACGTCCTGGGTGGGGTTGCCGATGCGCGTGTAGATGTTGCCGGGTTCGGCGAGGCTGAACAGGTCCGCGCCGTGCTGGGTGTCGCGGAACGTGTAGGACGTCGTCTGGTAGATGGGCGTGGCGCGGGCGTTGGTGGCGGGGTCGGGCACGGCTCCGGCGTGGATCTGCTGTGTCTCGAAGGACCAGGCCTGCTCGGGGGCGGTCTCAGCGGTCATGCGCACCTCTGCATTCAATTCAGATCGGAAAAGTAGGGAATAGGTGGAGGCTAGCACCCCTCCCCTCACGAGGACCAGGGATGACGGGAATTCCCCGCCCCGGCTCCGGACACCCCCCACCCGCTCCCCGACAACAGAAGAGGGGAAGTGGATCAACCGACGCCGGAGTCGCCGCCGGAAGCTCGGATCATGGCGCACCCCGCCCGGACCGACCGGCGCCCTGTCCCGGCCTTCGCCCGACGACGGAGTCCGGGGCGGTGACGGCGGGGGAATGACGGAGGTCCGGCGCTTGAGCGCTCGGCGGGCTTCCCCGGTCTAGGCTGACACCATGACCATCCACGAGTTCGACGTCCACCCGGCCATGACCCCCGAGCTGGAAGCGGCCTTCCGTGCCGACCACGGCCTGTCTGAGGACGAGGACCTGGGCCCGCACATGGCCCGGGAGGCTCAGAACCGGTTGCGTGAGGCCGGCCTGTTCGGCGGGGGTGTGGTGTACGAGGAGGAGTTCGACTGAGCACTGATCCGCCGCCCCCTGCGCGCGGCCCGGACACCGCATCCCCGAGCACCGGCGCTCCCCCGCCCGTGCGGCGGATCCGGCCCCTTTCACGCCGGGGCCCGGCGGCCTCGCGGGCTTCGGCGGGTGACCCGCGAGCTCCGTGCGCGGGGCATGCGCCTCCTCGTCGTCCTCGTGCCGAACCACGGCACGGCACCGCGTTCGGCGGCCGACCCGGTCGGCCGCCGGGTGCGGGTCACTGGTCGACGACCGCCTGGTAGACCTCGGCGTCCAGCAGTTCGTCGACCGCTCCGGCCTCGGAGGGCCTGAGCCTGTAGACCCATCCGTCCCCGTAGGGGTCCTCGTTGACCAGACCGGGCTCCTCGACGAGCGCCTCGTTCACCGCGACGACCTCGCCCGCCACGGAGGCGTAGAGGTCGTTGTAGGCCTTGACCGACTCCACTCCCCCGGCCGTGCCGCCGACCTGTATCTCGTCCCCGACCCCGGGGAGCTCCACGAGGACGATCTCGCTGAGCAGCTCCTGCCCGTGAGCGGTCAGGCCGATCGTCACGACGTCTCCGTCCGTGCGCACCCAGAGGTGGTCGTCGGTATAGCGCAGGTTCTCGGGCAGCTGGGACACGGGTTCTCCTCGTCGGTGCGGCTGACGTGCCACTCCATGCTCGCGCACCGTGGGAGATCGCGTGGTCGCTTCGGGTGATCGGCTCACTCCGCCGGGCGGTTTCCGGAGAGGAACTGTTCGACCGCGGTCTCCACGAGTGCGTCGAGCATGTCCGGTCCGACGAAGTTGCCGTTGATGATCGAGGCGATGCCCTGGAGGGTCGCGAACAGGACGAGCCCGATGCGCTCGGGGTCGCCCGCCCGGAGCACCCCCTCCTCCTGCCCCCGCTCGATCAGGTCGGCCATCAGGCCGAACGGCGCCTCGGCCGCCTCGATGACCCGCGTCGCCCCCGGCCGGTGCTTGCTGGAGTACATCAGCTCCAGGAGTGCGGCGTTCTCGGTCGCGAAGCGGGTGTAGGCCGTCATCGCGACCCGCACGCGCGCCGGGAAGTCCTCCCCCGCGCCCGCCAGCGCGGCGCGCAGCGCCGTGTCCAGCTGGGCGAACCCGGATTCGGCGAGCGCGTCCAGCAGCGCCTGCCGGTCGGAGAAGTGCCTGCGCGGCGCGGCGTGGCTGACGCCGACCTCCCGGGCGAGGTCGCGCAGCGACAGCTGGTCCGCGCCGCGCTCCCGGAGGCAGCGCTCGGCCGCGTCGAGCAGGACGGCCCGGAGGTTTCCGTGGTGGTAGGGCCGCTCTTCGTTGGGGTCTGACATGGGACCCGAGTCTAGCAGACCATGTTTTCGTTGACTACTTTGTTTTCACTGGCTACTTTGTAGCCCATGACAACATTCTCTGCTTCGGCCATCCCTTCCATGGCGGGGCGCACGGTCGTGGTCACCGGCGCGAACAGCGGCATCGGCCGGGCCGCCGCCCGCCTCCTCGCGGCCAGGGGCGCACGCGTGGTGCTCGCCGTGCGCACCGTCGACAAGGGGCGCGAAGCCGCCGACGCGATGACGGGCGACGTCGAGGTCCGGCGGCTCGACCTCGCCGACCTCGCCTCGGTCCGCTCCTTCGCCGAGGACCTCACCGAGCCCGTCGACGTGCTGGTCAACAACGCGGGGGTGATGTTCCCGCCGCTGACACGCACCGCCGACGGCTTCGAGCTGCAGTTCGGGACCAACCACCTCGGGCACTTCGCGCTCACGAACCTGCTGCTGCCACGCCTGCGGGGCCGGGTCGTCACGGTCTCGTCCAACGGCCACAAGACGGGCGCGATCGACTTCGAGGACCTCAACTGGGAGCGCAAGCCGTACCGGGCGACGGCCGCGTACGCGCAGTCCAAACTGGCCAACCTCCTGTTCACCTCGGAACTCCAGAGGCTGCTCACCCGGGCCGGCTCCCCCGTGACGGCCACCGCCGCGCACCCCGGCCTGGCGGCCACGAACCTGTTGAAGACCGACCCGCGGCGGCGCGTGCGCCACCTCGTGGAGCAGGCCGTGGTCCGCTTCCTGGCGCAGAGCGACGAGGACGGGGCCCTGCCGACGCTGTACGCGGCCGTGGCGGAGGTTCCGGGCGACAGCTACGCGGGGCCGGGCGGATTCCTGGAGGGGCGCGGCGCACCGGAGCTGGTCGGCCGCTCGGCGAGGGCGCGGGACGCCGAGGTGGCGCGACGCCTGTGGGAGGTCTCCGAAACCCTGACGGGGGTGGCCTTCCCCCGGCTTCCGCTGCCCGGCGCCTGAACCGGGGCGGGCGCGCCGGAGGCGTCCCCGACCGGCGCGCGGTCACGGGCGCACCGGCCGTGGCACCGCGCGCGACCCACCCGTACGCGGTGGGCCGCGCGCCCAGGAGCCGGGCCGGTCAGGGGTTTGAGTACATCTGCACGACGACGCGGTCGAAGCGGCGCGCCTCGAGGTCCTGGCGGGGGATGGTCCAGTACAGGATCCCCATCGGGACCCCGACCCACTGCGCTAGCAGGACCCAGTCCTCGGGGCCGGGCCGTTGCCCGCCCTCCTCCGAGTACGCCGAGGCGGCCGCCGGGTCCCCGTAGCCGTCGAAGTCCGCGGCGTAGCCACCGATCTGCCACTCGCCCCCCTCGTCGGACTGCTCGGACCAGACCTCCTGCAGCGTGTCCGCGTGAGGGTGCAGGGCGAGGGCCTCGTCCCCGACAGGGCAGGAGGGCAGTCCCACGCCGGGGGTCAGCCGCAGGTCGCCGATGCGCCGCAGCTCCTCGTCCAGGTCCTCGGGGGAGTCGTACTCGTAGGGCTCGTAGTCGAGCGAGACCTCCCGTTCCTCGACCGGCGTCCCGGCCGGGACGTACACGGCGCCGCCCGGCAGGACGACGTCGTCCAGCTCGACGTTCGCGAACAGGAGCACGTGGCCGTCGGGCGGGAGCGGGAGGTCGGTGGCGCCCGGCGGGATCGCCGCCAGGTCGAGCGTCGCGATGAGCTGGTACTCGTCGGAGACGTCTGCGTCGTCTGAGGCCCACACCGTGGCCGGGGTGGGCACGTCCGGCGGGAGCATCAGCGGACCGCCGAGCCGGCCGACGACCGGGCCGGAGCCGTCGCGCGCCGTCCGCAGCTTCGGACGGGCCAGCCCGAGCCACCGGTCCACGTCGTCCGCCGGAACCCCCTTGTCCAGCGCCTGCTCCCGAAACCGGTCCAGCCACCACAGCGTGGACGCGGGCAGGGCCCTCACCGCCGGGGAGAGCACCCCCGCACCGAACTCCCAGCCGGGCTCCGGCGCCACCGCTCCCGGCTCGCCCAGCCCCGCGAGCCACTCCGCGGCGGACGAGCGGATCTTCTCGTCGGCGTCCGACAGCGCGGCCTTCGCCGCTGCCCGGGCGCCCGGGTGGTCGCCGAGCACCCGCCGGGCCGCCAGGCGGTGGCGGTTCGCACCGAGCGCGAACGAGGTCAGGCGCGGGACCAGGGCCTCGGGGGCGGCGGGGAACCGTTCGAGGATGGTCAGGATCATCGTCCTCGTGTCGACGGCGGACTCGTCCGGGTGCCGTTTCCCGTCGCCGCCGTCGAGGTACTCGTCCGCGAGGTCGAGTCGCTCGGCGAAGAGGGGCCACCAGCGCCCGGCGTCCTCGGGCGTCAGGAAGGCGCCGATCTTTCGGCGGGCGTGGTTCGTGCGGGTGACCAGGAGCGCGGCGGTCCGCCGGTCCGCGTCGGACATCCCGGCGGCGCGGTACGCGTCCCGCAGGGCGCGGACGTCGGGCATCAGCGACAGCCGCCCCTCGACACCGTGCCAGGAACGGTCTCCGCCGGATCCGTCGGCCCCCAGGGCCCGCAGTTCCTCCGCGAGGTCCGCGTCCTGGGGCGCGGCGACGAGCGGCACGGGGACGACGGCCTCCGCCGCTCTCAGCACCCGTACCCGGAAGACGGCCCGGCGCAGCAGCTGGTCGCGTTCCGGGTCCTCCGGCCCGTCACCGCCGTCGGCCAGGGCCTCCTCGATCGCCGCGGCGCCGCCGTCGAGGTCGGCCAGGTGGGCCAGGGGGTCCGACAGGCGGTCCGGCGACGCGGTCCGCAGGTGCTGTCGCAGCAGGGCCACCTGCCGCGGCCCGTCGAGCCGGGACAGGGTGTCCAGCGCCTCCGTGCGGACGCCCGCGTCGGTGTCGGCCGCCAGCTCGGCGGCGAGGGCGGCGTGCGCTTCCGGTCTGCGCGCGCACAGGCGCAGCACGGACCTCCGGCCGTGGTCCGCGAGCCCGGTGGCGACCTCCGCGAGCTCGTCGGCGTACCGGGCGAGGAACGCGATGCCCGCGTCGCTCTCCAGAAGCCGGTGCCGGCGATACGCCCAATGGCGTGAGTCCGCGTACAGCAGCGCCGACAGGGTGGCGTGCACGGGGGTCCGGCCGGGTGCGTCGCCGATCCGGGCGACCTCGGTGAGCATAGGGGGGTCCCACCGCCGCTGGACGGCCTCGGCGTCGGCCCCGGCGGCACCGTACGCACGGATCACGTCGTCGGCCAGCACGAGGAGCCACGACGGCTCCCCGGAGGCCGGGGTCCTGTCGGTGGCGGCGTGCAGCACCTGCCCGAACCGGGCGAGGACGTCGGCCCGCGCGGTCCGGTAGACCGTGAGCCGTGCGGCCTCGGCGTCCTTCGGCGACCAGCCGGGATGCAGGTCGGCGACGGCCGTCAGCCGCGCGGCCGACCAGGTGACGTCCGGCTTGGCGACCATGTCGGCGCCGGTCGGCCGCTCACGCAACGCCGCCATGACCTCCGGACCGGTGCCGCGCAGTACGTGCTCGACCGCCGGCTCGAAGACCTCCGAGACCCGCAACGGCGCGAGGCAGTCGCGCACCGCTGCCGCCACCCGGGACGAGCTGTCCGTGCCGGCGCCCGAATCGGCCATTTCTGCTTCGGATGTGTGCATGCCGGCAGTTTAGGAACAGGGCGTGACATTAGCGTTCGGCACCGCGACCCGTCCGAGGTCGGCCGGATGCCGCCTCCCGCACCACCTGGACGAACACAGGGCCGACCGCTTCCGCGCCTTCTCCCGCACACTGATCTGCTGACGCCGACTCGGCAAGGGGGATGAACTCTAGACTGGCCGGAGAACCCCCGCGACGGAACGGACCCCGCCATGACCGACTACGTCCAGGTGTCCACGGCGACCGGGACCCGCGAGCAGGCGGTGGAGCTGGCGAAATCCCTCGTAACAGCCAAGCTCGCGGTCGGCGCGCAGATCGTCGGACCCGTCACGTCGGTGTTCTGGCACCTGGGCGAGTTCGGCACCGGACAGGAGTGGCAGCTCCTGCTGAAGGCGCGCGCGGACCGGTACCCCCAGATCGAGGCCCACCTGGTCGAGCACCACCCGTGGACGAACCCCGAGGTCGTCGCGACCGCGATCGTGGCGGGCTCACCCGACTACCTGCGGTGGATCGGGACTACGACAGCCCCCGACAACGCCTAACAGGTACGGGATAGCTCCCACACCTCGGCGACCCCGGACACCGGCCGGTCTGGGCCGTCTGGGCCGTCTGGGCCGTCTGTGCCGTCGACTCCGGGCCCCTAGCTGACGTACTCGGCGCGCACCGCGTAGATGGCGGCCTCGGTGCGGGAGTGCACCTGCAGCTTCTCCAGGATGTTGCGCACGTGGTTCTTCACCGTGTTCTCGGTGATGAACAGGCGTTCCCCGATCTCGCGGTTGTTGAGCGACCGGGCGAGCAGCTTGAGGACCTCGGTCTCGCGCGGGGTCAGGTCGGGGATGGCGGGGGCGGACGGCGGGGTGGCCTCCTGCTTGGCCAGCTCCGCGAACTCCCCGATGAGCTTGTTGGCCATCCGCGGGTTGATGAACGACTGGCCGTCCGCGATGGCGCGCACGGCGCGCGCGATGTCGGTGACCGCGATCTCCTTGAGGAGGTACCCGGTGGCGCCGGCCTTGAGGGCGTCGAACAGGTCCGAGTTCTCGTCGCTCATGGTGAGCATGATGAACTTGGTCCTCGGGGCGGCCTGCCGGATCTGGGAGCAGGCGTCGATGCCGTTGGAACCGGGCATCCACACGTCCATCAGGACCACGTCGGGGCGTACCCCCGCGGCGAGCCGGACGGCCTCCGACCCCCGTCCGGCCTCACCGACGACGTTGATGTCCTCCTCCTCGTCCAGGACCGAGACCAGGCCGCGGCGGAACAGCGCGTGGTCGTCCACGACCATGACGCGGATCGGCGCGGAAGGGGTGGGGGAGTCGTCGATCGGGAGAGGTATTTCGGCGGGAGTGGGGGGGTGGGGGCTCACGGGCGGGCCTTTCTTCTGTCAGACAGCCGCCGGAAGTCGCCTTCCGGGCATTCGGACATTTCCCCCGAAAGGGGCAAGGGTTTTCATCAGCCCTCGCAGAAAGGGCTTTCGAGGATCGAAGCCCCGGGGCAGTGAAGGTGATTGCCGTACGTGCAGGTCCAGCCGGTGACCAGAGGCGCGAAAGGAGATCGGGAGAAATGGAGACCCATCGATTCCTCCTGGTGGGCGGTGTGTCTTATCTTCTCACGAGTGGCGCGGGTGTGGGCGACATCGGAGGTTGTCCGCGTTCCCCCGGGGAAGGCGGATCCGCCATTGGCCGTGGTCATAGGCCGGAGGGGTTGTGCCGAGCACGTCGAAGGACGCTCGGCCGTGGCTGTGCATCCTCCCGTGGGTGAACCGATCTCCTGAACATGGAAACCGCCCCCTGCCCGGGCAGACGGCAGGGTGCGGTTCTTCGCTTGTGTGAGGGTGGTACTACCAGCCGCGCACCGTGTTCAGCAGCGCGGTCCACTCGGAAGCGGGGACGTGAAGGTGCCCCAGCTCCCGGTTCCGGGTGTCGCGCACCAAAGTGGTTACTCCTTCACTGACCTCCACGCAGTGGCCACCGCCACCATCGCTGTAGCTGGACTTGTGCCACTTCTCCGACATCGTCAAGGGCCTCTCTCAGCATGTCCGGGCTTCGCTCGCTTGAAAGCGTCTCCCTGGACCTGTGCTCGGCAGGGGCCACCGCGAAACGGCCTGCCCGTGAGAGCTTCCTCGACCCCGGGCATACAGCAGGCCCCACCCGTCTGTCCGGGCAGGGCCGACTCACTACTCCGCTACTTGGCGCGCACCGCAGCCAGTAGCGCCGTCCACTCCGAAGCTTCGGTCGACAAGTGACCCAAGTTCCGGTTCTGGGTGTCACGAACATGAGTGGTAGGTCCTTCCGAAACCTCCACGCAGTCCCCACCCCGTCCATCGCTGTAACTGGACTTGTGCCAGGACCAGTTGTCGGCGGTGCTCATCACAGGCCTTTCATCGTCGCATGGAGGACTTCGAGGGATCGTCGCGGAGACAGCGCTTCGGCTTGAAGTGCACCGAACAGGTCGGACATCTCCTCGATTTCAGCCGTCCGATCGAAACTGCTTCCACCAAGAGTATGCTCCATCCGCACCGCCTTCCGGCCGTTCTGCATGCTCATCAACCGGAACGGAGAACACAGTCCACAGTGATGATGGACGTCGTCAGGGATGACCTGGAAGCGGATCGTGTCCTCTTCGGCCAACGTGATGATGTGCTGGAGCTGCTCCCGCATGACCTTTTCGCCCCCGATGACACGCCTGACCACACTCTGCTCCACCACGAACCACAGAGCGGGCCGGGATGGCCGAATCGTCGGAAGCCGGTTCGCTCGGAGCTCCACCACCTCCTCGATCTCCTCTGCCGTGTGACGCAGCTGCCTTGCCGTGATGAGCACACGGGCATAGCTGCGGGTTTGCAGCAGACCGGGGATGAGAATCGGGTGGTACTCCGAAATGGATTCTGAACGGCGCTCCATCTCCAAGGCGTCCCTGAACCAGGGCAATACCGACTTCCCCTGGACCACCTCCAGCCAGAGGGAATCCAACTCTCCGCCTGTAGCGAACTCCGTGTCCATTGTGCGAACATGATCCCTGTTGGGGACACGCGTCGCCCGCTCCAGGTGGCCGACCATCCCTCCGGTCAGTTTCAGGCGCAGGCCGAGTTCGGCCTGGGAAACCCCAGCCTGACGGCGCATTTCGCGCACCCTGTCACCGAACCGTTTCCACTCCTGGTGGATCTTGTCAGCCATGGGGCAAGGAAACTACACGCAGCACATTTCCGCAACGGGTTCTGAGTAGTCACCCCTCTTCAGTTGTATTGGTAGCCCTCTGAGCTGGGACTGGGCATAGTCGTAACAGAACCGGCGGTTGGCTGCGGACCGGAGATCGGCACCATTTCCCACTCCCGCCAACTTCCTCTTCGCCACAGGGAAGAGACATTGCCCGCCTTCCTCCCAATTGGCGCGGAAACCAACCTTTCGACACAGAAAAGCTCCGGTGACCGAAGTGAGAGAGCGGTCGCCGGAGCTTGTGTCCCACCTCGAAAGCCCCGAGATGAAACGAATGCAGCCTACCGCCCCTCCCCCCGCACTTCCACGCCGCCTGTGCGGAACCCCCACAACATCGGGCATCCTCATCGGCCCCCACCCCAGCCACGTCAAAGCCGCCCGCCAATGGACCGCCCACGCCACCCGCTCCCGCCCCGGCCTGACCGACCCCCTGGCCCTGACCGTCACCGAACTCACCGCCAACGCCCTGCGCCACACCGCCTCCGGCCTGCCCGGCGGCACCGTGCGCATCGAGATCCACCGCACCCGCCGCCACCTCGAACTCCACGTCACCGACAACGGCCCCACACCCGGAACCGCCCCCACACTCCCCGCCGTCCCCGACCCCGAACCCCTGCGCGTGGGCGGCAACGGCCTACGCCTGGTCGAAGCCGTGTGCGCCTACTGGGACTGGACACAGGCCCCCTGCGGAGCGATCACCGTCCGCGCCGTCTTCGGCCGCTGAACCACTCCCCCACCCGGCGGCACACCACCGCGGGGCCGCCGCCGAAAAAAGGGGGGGCCGGCGGCCCCGCCCACCCGCTCTGGGCCGGACGTCCTTCCCCGGTCCGGCCCCGACCCCCGCCCAGACAGAAAGAGAACAAGGTTGTCCTCCTCCCTGCCCGCTCTCGTCGAGAGCGCCGAGGCCCTGCTCACCCCCGCAGAGGTCGCCCGCCTCTTCCGCGTGGACCCCAAGACCGTCGCCCGCTGGGAAAAAGACGGCCGCCTCGCCTCGGTCAAAACCCTCGGCGGACACCGCCGCTACCCCCGCACCCAGATCACCACCCTGCTCGACGCACGCCCCGACCACGCAACCCTCATCCGCACCCTCGAAGAGGCCCGCGACCTGGCCACCGACACCGGAGCCCACACCACCGCCGCACACCTCGACGACCTCATCACCACCCTGCGCACACGGGACGAGAAGCTTCGGCGAACACCCGGCACATGACAGGCATGCCGCCCGCGACCGTAGGAACCGCCCCGTGTGCCACCTCGGCGACGCACGGGGTTTCGGTCCTCGACCAGCGAGTTTGAGGCCCCCGCAGAAGGGCCGTTCCGCATGAGCACCACACCTGACGGGTACCGGCGGACCATGATCCTCTGCCCTACATGCGGCACCCCAGCCGTCCGAGTACACCGCTCCCCCAGGTACTCGGCCCTGCCCGGCTCCGAACCGGCCGCGTTCTCCCACGCACGCGCCCGGTACGAGCCGTGCGGCCACGAGGTGCCGGGCGCGGAAGCCGCCGCCGGGGAGGACCCCGTCGAAGCGGACCCTGCCCGAAACGCTCCCTCCGAGGAGATCGCGCGGGTGGCGGAGGCCGGCGTCCCCGCGCTCGACCACCTGGTGCCGGACGGCATGAGGATCATCCGGCGGGCGGCGGGGTTCGTGCGCGGAGGCCCGGACCTGGACGCGGACCGGGTCCGCGCGGTGGCGTCCGCCTACGAGGACGAGGACGACCTCCCCGACCTGATCCTGTGGATGACCCCTGAGGAGGCCCGCACCGCGGGGTTCAGTCCGCCTCCCGAATCGGTGGAGTGCCTGGTACGGGTGTCGTGGAGCCCCGCCTCGGACGACTGAGCCGCCCGGCGGCAAGCGGAGCTGCCCGCCCTCGGGCCCCGGTCTCGCCGTGGCGGCGGGGCCGGGACGGCGACCACCGGGGGCGGACCGACGCGGCCCCTCACGACCGCGGTCAGGAGAGCGGTCGGCACCCCGCGCCCGTGGCGTCCGCCCGGTCGACCGACGGGGTGATCTCCTCGCAGGCGTACCTCGTGCCGACCTCCTCGGAGTGCATCTCCCCCGGGCCGGACTCCCCGTTGCTCTCGCAGTCCTCCCCCTCGGCCACGGCTCTCGCCTCCTCGAAGACGATCCGGGCGCAGGTGTGGATGGCCGCGGCGTGCGCGGACGCAGCCGGCGCGGCGCCGCACAGCAGGACGAGGGCCAGAGTGGTGGCGAAACGACGCATAACTACCTTCCGTTCCCTTTTATTACCCCGGGTAGTTGAGCCTCTCCTGGATGGAGGAGCGCAAACCATCGGGAACGCCAGGTCCGGAGGGCCGTGCCCCCGAAGCCCGGTCGGCAGGCCAGGCGCGGGGTCTGGTCACGGCACGGGGTGCCCCGGGGCCGCGGCGGCCCGGGGGCTCCCCGTGCCGGACCGGGCGGGGCCGGCGGCCGGACCGGCCGTCCTGGAGCGCGGGGCACGGCGGAGCCGCGCCCCGCGTCCGGCGGGGGCGGCCCGGCCGGGACGCCGGAGCCCGACCACCGGGCCGCCGCCGGGCCTCCTCGCTCAGGCCCTCGCGCCCGGCCGCACCCCGTGCTCGCGGGCGACGGCCTCCTGCACCCTCCGGTCGGCGTCGAGGGCGCGGCAGACCTGTTCCAGGGTCGAGTTCAGCTCCGCCAGTCCCGTACGGACGAGGGCGCGCGCCTCGGCGGTCACCGCGAGGTCGATGTGCACCTCCTCGGCCTCGCACTCCCGCAGGTGCCGCTGGGCGGCTTCGACCCGTACGGCGTCCCTGGCGTCGAAGGCCCTGACCAGCTCCCTGCGGGCGGAGGCGACCCGGGTCCGGGCCCACTGCTGGGCGGCGTCGAGATCAGCCAGCCGTGCCTGGTGCACGGTGCGCTCCGCGAAGACCACGGCGCTGGCTTCGTAGACCGCGCGCCACAGTGCTTGGGCCGTGGCGTGGAGTTCTTTCACGTGGGGTTCGGGCTGACGGTTTCTCATGTCCTTTTTCACGGGTCTCAGGCGGGTGTGGGGGATGCGGGGTTGCTCCGTTCCGGAGAGAGGGACGACGGGGTGAGACTCCGGGCGGGACGAGGGGTCGCTTCGGACCGCGGACAGGCCGCAGCACAGCACTCTATCGCCACTCAGAGTGATCGTCATATTACCAATTGGAGTAATGCCTGGGTAACCCGCACCCCAAGAAGAGGTACACCGAGCAAGCGTCCGGGGGCCAATCCCTATGAAGAACCCCCATCCCCGGACACTCCCGCACTTGCAAAGCGGACCGACAGTCCGTATGTTTCAAACGGACCCACGGTCCGAATACACCGAGCGAGAGGGAGGACACCCGTGTCCGCACCGACTTCCCAAGAGGATCTCCACCGCCACGGCCTGCGGCTCCTGCTGGACGAGGACATCGCCGCACGGGTCGCCCTGTGGGCCGAGGACGGCCTCACGGAGTTCCCCCTCGCCGTCCTCGAAACCGGCGCCGACGTCACCGGGAGCAGCCGATGACCGCCACCTCCGCCACCCTGGTCATCGGCGCCACCGGCACCACCGGCAGCCGCACCGCCGCCCGGCTGGCGGCCGCCGGACACCGCGTCAGGGCCGCGAGCCGCCGCGGCGCCCCGGTCCCCGGCGCGGAACCGGTCCGCTTCGACTGGTACGACCCCGCCACCCACGCCGCCGCGCTCGGCGGCGCCGACCGCGTCTACCTCGTCCCGCCCGTGGGCGACCCCGATCCGGCGGCGGTCATGCTTCCGTTCCTCCGGCTGGCCCGCGCCCGCGGCGTGCGCCGCGCGGTGCTCCTCAGCTCCTCGGCCGTCCCCGAGGGCGGCCCCGCGGTGGGACAGGTGCACCGGGCCCTGCCCGGCCTGTTCGGGCAGTGGGCGGTGCTGCGGCCCTCGTGGTTCATGCAGAACTTCACCGGCACGCACGCGCACGCCGACGGCATCCGCGAGGAGGGCGTCATCCGGACCGCCGCCGGCGACGGCAGGATCGGCTTCGTCGACGCCGAGGACATCGCGTCCGTCGCCGCCCGCGCACTGACCGACGAACACGCCCCCGACACCGATCTCGTCCTCACCGGGCCGGAGGCACTCAGCCACGACGACATCGCCGCCGCCGTCAGCGAGGTCACCGGTCGGCCCGTGGAGCACCGCCGCCTGACCGTCGAGCAGATGCGCGACCGCCTCTCGGCACAGGTGCCGCCCGTGTTCGCCGCGTTGCTGGCCGACATGGACCGTGCCATCTCCGAGGGGGCGGAGGACCGCGTCACCGACACCGTCCGGCGCGTCACCGGACGGCCCCCGGGCTCCTTCCGCGCCCTCCTCGAACGGGAGGCGGGACGGCGCGGCTGAGACCGCGGACGCGGTGAACCGCTGGACGGCCGCGCCGTCCGCGCCGTCCGGCTCCCCGTCCTCGGACCGCGTCGCGCGGCCCACCCGTTTGACAGCGTCATCCGCATGGGGGACCGTAGTTCGCGTGACACCGTCACATGAATTGCCCGCGGACGCTGCCCGAGCGCACCGCCCGTCCGGTCTGCCCGCCGCCTCCGGAACAGCACCGGTGGGCGCGGGCGGGCCGTGTGCGGCGCCGCGCCGTCCGGCGCGGACGGGCAGGACCATCCGAACAGGAGACACGAACCCATGGCGCCTCCGCCCAACGACCTCCCCGACCTCACGGGTCGCACCGTCGTCGTCACCGGGACGACCTCCGGCCTCGGCCTCGCCCTCTCCGGTGCGCTGGCGGGGGCCGGCGCCCGGCTCCTGATGACCGTTCGCGACGCCCGGCGCGGAGAGGCGGCCGTCGAGCGGGTGCGGGCAGGGATCGACGGCCCGGGCTCGGCCGAGACCGTTCTGCTCGACCTGGCCGACCTCGACTCGGTGCGCGCCGCCGCCGCGGACATCCGGGAACGCACCGGGGACCGGGTCGACGTGCTGGTCAACAACGCCGCCGTGTCGTTGGGACCGCACGAACGGACCCGCGACGGGTTCGAGCTGCAGATCGGGACCAACCACCTCGGTCCGGCCGCGCTGACCTGGCTGCTGATGCCCGCGCTGCGGTCGGCCGGGACCCCGGGGCGGCCCTCCCGGGTGGTGACGACGTCGAGCCTGGGACACCGCACCGGCGGACTCGACCTCACCGACCTGCACTGGGAGCGCCGACGCTACTCGCCGACGCGCGCCTACGGGGCCTCCAAGCTCGCGAACCTGCTGTTCGCCGCCGAGCTCGACCGACGGCTGCGACTGGCCGACGACCCCGTGCTGTCGGTCGCCGCCCATCCGGGGCTGACGACGTCGGAGCTGCTGAACAACGCCCTCGCCCGCGGGGGCACGTGGAAGGACCGCCTGTTCGTGCTGCCGGACCGCTACCTCTCCCAGCCGGTCGCCGCCGGGATCGGCCCCCAGCTGCTCGCGGCCACCGGGCCGGTCCCCGGCGGCGGCTACCTGGGTCCGACGGGGCCGTTCGAGACCCGCGGTCCGGCCGGTCCCGCCCGCCGGTCGGCGGCCTCGCGGGACCCCGTGCTCGCGAGCGGGCTGTGGCAGGCCACGGCCTCCGCCACCGGCGTCGCCCCGGACCCCGGCGCCACGCCCCTCGCGTGACGGCGACCCGGTCGGCCCTGCCGCATGCACAGGGCTCGCGGTGGCGCCGCCGCAGCTCTCCGCGGGGCCCGTGCGCAGTGTCCTGGCGCCCGGAGCGCGGAGCGCCCCTCCCGCGACGGCGCGCCACGGGAGGAGACGGCGCCGGACCCTCCGGGACCTCCGGGTCCCCGGGGGTCCGGCCTTGCGCTCCGCGGCGCTACTTGGGCCAGTAGAAGACGTCCGCGGTGGCCGACACGATCGTCGCGGCGGTGTCGCCCTGCTGGGCCAGGCGCACCCGCACCCGCCGCCCCTTGGCCAGGCTGCCCTTCCACGTGTAGGTGAAGTGGCCGTTCCCCCCGGCCTGCACGGGGCTGTCGACCGGCCGGTTGCGGGCGTACTGCCACCCGCCGTCGCCGTCCGGCTCGTACTCGGTGGCGCGGATCTGCACCTCCGCGCCGGCGGACAGGTCGCTGATGGTCACCCCCACGGAGAAGTCGTAGAGGGCGCCGTCCTTCTCGTTGACGCCGACGAGGCTGTACAGGCTGCCGGTGGAGGTGCCGCCGTGGTCGGCGTCGACCACGGTCTCGAACTCCAGCGACGTCCACTCGCCGGGGTTGAGGGTCTGGGCCCGGTCCTTCTCGAAGCGGCGGTGTCGGGGCATGTCGTCTTCCTCTCGGGGACGGGGGAGGTCGCGGGCGGCCCGGCCGGTGTGCTGTGGTCCGGGGCGCGCGGAGACTCCCCCTGGGGTACGAGTCGGGAGCGTGGCAGCGGCGGCCGGACGCCTCGTGGAAGGGGGAGGCGCCGGGCCGCGTCGGCCGTCGGCGGTGGCCGCGGACGGCGTCTGTGCGGATCGGGGGTCACCGACCGCCGGGGGCAGGGGGCGGTACGTCGCGGAAGGGGTGTCCGCCGGGCCGGGCGGCCCGGTGCGGGGCGGATCCGCCCCTACGGAAAGTACCCGCGGGAGCACGCAACGAACACCCGTCGTCCGTCCGGTCCGCGGCGACGGGCAGGCCGCCGTCCCGGAGAACGGGTGGCGCGGCCGTGGCCTTCACCCCCGTTCGCGGAACGGGATCCTCTACTCTGTGGTACTTTATAGTGGTACCTAATGCCACGAAGTACCGAGGAGAAGCCGGAGGGCTCCGCGATGGACGACCTGACGGAGATGCTGAAGGGCACGCTCGAGGGCTGCGTGCTGGAGATCATCGGCGGCGAGGAGACCTACGGCTACGCCATCACGCGGCGGCTGAACGAACTCGGCTTCGCCGACGTCGTCGAGGGGACGGTCTACACCATCCTCCTGCGGCTGGAGAGGAACGGGCTCGTCCAGGTGACGAAACGACCGTCCGGGATGGGGCCGCCGCGCAAGTTCTACGCGCTCAACGACGCGGGGCGCGCGGAACTCGCGACGTTCTGGGCGAAGTGGGAGTACCTCTCCTCACGCGTCGACGAGCTCAGGAAGGGTGGGAGATGAACCTCTGGGAGACCATGACGGGCAGCGACCTCACGAGGGAGTGGAAGGCGTTCGAGGTCCGGGCCGAGGCGTTGCCGGACGGCCACCGGGCGGCGTGGGAGCAGATCAAGACCCACCTCTTCCCCTACTCGGGCTTCACCGGCCGCAACCTGGTGCCGATCCTCGACAGCGCCCTGGGGCTGCTCGAGGAGACGGCGGCGGACGGGCAGGACGTCCATGACGTGCTGGGCGACGACATCGCGGGCTTCTGCGCGGCGCTGGCCGGCGGAGAGGGGTCCCGGAGCCACCGCGACCGGTGGCGCGAGCAGTTGAACCGCAACGTCGCAAGGAAACTGGGCAGGCTGGGAGGCTGACATGGGCGTCCAGGACATCATCGAGGGCAAGAGGCAGTGGCGGGCGCACGTGGCGCGGGTCAAGGCGCTTCCGCCGGACTACCGGATCGTCTACAAGGAGATCCAGAGGTACTTCTTCAAGGTCGGACCGGTCGATCTGGCCGACGGTGACCTGCTTCCGGGGATCGTCGAGTTCTTCGAGGAGGGCGCCGCGGCCGGCAAGGGGGTCCTGGAACTCATCGGCGACGACGTCGCCGCCTTCTGCGACGACCTGGTCAAGGACTCGCGCACCTACGCGGACCTCTACCAGGAGTCCGTCGGCGAGGGGTCCGGCGCGGCCGGCAAGGAGGGCGAACCCGGAGGAGGCCGCGGCTGAGCCCTCCAGCGCGGCCCCGGGCGGGTGCGGCCCCGCGGTTCCCGGGGCCGCACCCGGTTCAGGGGCACGGGCCTCCGTGCCGCTTCGTGGGCAGGCCGCAGGGCCGGATCCCTCCGCGCGAACGCCCGCACGGGACCTCGGAGGGCACGGGGTCCGGACGGCCCGGGGCGGGGCGGGCGTGCCGCGCCGGCCCCGGGCCCCGGGGGTTCAGCCGAAGTGGTGCGCGGGCGCGGCGGGGACCTCCACCGGCAGCGCGAACACCGCGCCGTCGCCGGCCCCCGGGTCCGTGAGCCCCACGGTCGCGGAGGTGACCATGAGCACGGGCTCGCCGTCCCCGACCACGCACACGCTGGTGGGCTGCTCGGCGGGCACCTCCACCACCCGGTCCAGCGTGCCGTCGGGCGCGTAGCGGTGCACGCGCCCCGCACCCCAGACCGCGACCCACAGGTGCCCCTCGGCGTCGACCTGCATGCCGTCCGGGCTGCCCTCCCCGACGCGGGCCAGCACGGTCCGCTCCCCGGGCAGGCCCTCGGCGTCCAGTGCGTAGGCGTCGATGCGCCCCTCCGCGCTGTCGGCCAGGTACATCACCGAGCCGTCCGGGGCGAAGGCGGGGCCGTTGGGCACGGTGTAGCCGTCCAGGACGCGGGTGACCCCTCCGGCGGGGTCGGCCCGGTAGAGCGACCCGGCCCCGGGGGTGCCGTCGTAGGCCATGGACCCCGCCCAGAACCGCCCGTGCGGGTCGCAGCAGCCGTCGTTCATGCGCATCGGCGTGGCCGCGCCGTCCTCGGGGCGGCCCAGCCACTCCACGGCGGCGGATCCGCCGCCGGTGCCCGTCAGCAGGGCGATGCCGGTGCCCGCCGCCGCCACGAGGGCGCCGGCGCGGTGCCGGACCGGGGCGACCGCGCCCAGGGGGACGTCGAGGGCCGCGAGTTCGTGGGCGGGCCCCGGTGACCCGGGGGCCAGTCTCAGCAGGCGGCCCCGGAGGATGTCCACCATGAGCAGGTCGCCGCCGACCCAGCGCAGCCCCTCCCCGAGCTCGAAGCGGTCCTCGCTCCAGACACTGACCACCGGTTCCATCGGTCCCCCTACCATTCCGCGAAAGATCCGTCCTCGTGACTCCACACCGGCGGACGCCACCGGTGCCCCACCCGGTCGGCGCGGCGCACCGCGTCCTCGTCCACCTCCACTCCGAGCCCGGGGGCGTCCGTACGGTGGATGTTCCCGTCCGGGAAGGCGAAGACTCCGGCGTCCACGACGTAGTCGAGCATTTCGGCGTCCTTGTTGTAGTGGATGCCGATGCTCTGTTCCTGGATGAGGAAGTTGGGGGTGGCGAAGGCGACCTGGAGGCTGGCGGCCAGGGCGACCGGGCCCAGCGGGCAGTGCGGGGCGAGCACCGCGTCGAAGGTCTCGGCCAGGGAGGCGATGCGCCGCACCTCGGAGATGCCGCCGGCGTGGGACAGGTCGGGCTGGGCCACCGCGATCCCGGCCTGGAGCGCGGGCAGGAAGTCGGTCCTGCTGTACAGGCGCTCGCCCGTGGCGATCGGCACCGGGCTGCAACGGACGATGTCGGGGAGCAGGTGCCCGTACTCGGGCAAAAGCGGCTCCTCGGCGAACATGGGGCGCAGCGGCTCCAGCAGCGGCAGGACCCGGCGGGCGGTGGCGGCGTTGAACCGGCCGTGGAAGTCGACCGCCACGTCGCGGTCGGGTCCGAGGACGTCGCGCACCTGGGCCAGGCGGTCCACGATGGCGTCGATCTCGCGGACGGTGGCGGAGCGGCCCATGACGCCGGAGGCGTTCATCTTCACGGCGGTGAGGCCGGACTCCACCCGCGCGGAGACCGCGTCGGCCAGCTCCGCCGGGTCGTCGCCCCCGACCCAGCCGTAGACGCGCACCCGGTCGCGGACCGGGCCGCCCAGGAGCTGGTGGACGGGGACCCCCAGTCGCTTGCCCGCGATGTCCCACAGGGCCTGGTCGAGTCCGGCGACCGCGCTGGAGAGCACGGGGCCGCCCCGGTAGAACGCGGCCTTGGTCAGGCGCTGCCAGTGGTGCTCGACGGGTGTGGGGTCCTCGCCGATGAGGAGGTCGGACAGCTCCCCGACGGCGGCCCGCACGGTCTCGGCGCGGCCCTCCACCACCGGTTCGCCCCAGCCGACGACCCCGTCGTCGGTCTCCACGCGGCACAGCAGCCACCGGGGCGGGACGAGGAACGTCTCGATGCGGGTGATCCTCACTGGGGCTTCTCCAGATCGTCGTCGTGTGCGCCTTCTCCGGTGGCGCGGAGGAGGTCCTCCCTGGCCTGGTCGAGCAGGGAGCGCATGGCCTGCTCCGCCGCGACCGGGTCCCCGGCCGCGACCGCCTCGGTGACGGCGGCGTGGCTGGGCACGGGGTCCTTGTGGGCTCCCCCGTGCACCAGGCGGTCGCGCTCGGAGAGCCCGGCCGCGAAGAAGACGTCCGTGCGGGTGTACAGCTCGTTGCGGGTGGCGGCCAGCAGGGCGCGGTGCCAGCGCAGGTCGGCGTCGGCCGCGGCCTCGGGGGTGGCCTCCCCGGACTCGGCCATGTCCGCCACGGCCGCGCGCAGCGCCGCGACGTCCTCCGCGGTCCCGCGCAGGGCGGCCAGGCGGGCGGCGGCCGGTTCGAGGGCCTCGCGGAGTTCGGCCAGGTTGCGGAAGAACACGTCCCCGGCACCCGCCGCTATCTGCCACCTGACCACGTCGGGGTCGAGCAGGTTCCAGTCCGCGCGCGCCCGCACGAAGGTCCCCTTGCGCTGCCGGGAGCCGACCAGGCCCTTGGCGGCGAGGACCTTGATCGCCTCGCGGATCGCGGTGAGGCTGAGGTCGAGTTCGTCGCTGAGGGCGGCCAGGTCGATCGTCTCGCCCTCGGCGATCCGGCCGGAGAGCACGCGCTCCCCCAGCAACCGCACGGTCTGGCCGTGGACCCCGCGCCCCGAGTAGGCCGCCATCAGTTCCTCCCCTTCCGGTGCGTCACGACGACGCCTTGTAGATACTCCACCCTCCGTCGACCGGCAGGCTCACCCCGGTGACGTAGGAGGCCTCCGCGGAGGCGAGGAAGGAGATGGCGGAGGCGACCTCCGCTGGGTCGCCGAAGCGCCGGGCGGCGGTCTGGGCGACGCTCTCGCGCCGGTCCTCCTCGCCCACCCCGTCCCAGGCGGAGGTGAGGATGGGGCCGGGCAGGACGCAGTTCACGCGCACGCTCGGGCCGTACTCGACGGCGAGCTGCCTGGTCAGGGCGGTCAGGCCGCCCTTGGTGGTGGCGTAGGCGGGGCGGCCGGGCAGCCCGAACCAGGCGTGCACGGACGACGTGAGGACGACGCTGCCCCGCTGGGCGGTGAGGTCGTCCAGGCAGGCGCGCATCCCCAGGAACGCGCCGGTGAGGTTCACCGACAGCTGGCGCTCCCAGGAGGCGAGCGTGGTCTCGTGGGCCGGGGCGACCTCGACGGTGTAGGCGTTGGACACCAGGACCCCCACCGGGCCGAACTCCGAGCGGGCGGTCTCGACCAGGCGTGCCCAGTCGCCCTCGTCGGACACGTCGGCGCGGACGGCGACGGCCCGGCCCCCGTGCGCGCGGACGCGCTCGGCCGCCTCCTCCACACGGGGCGAGAGGTCGGCCAGCACCACCGCGGCGCCCTCGTCCGCCAGGCGGCGGGCGGTGGCCTCGCCGATGCCCTGGGCCGCGCCGGTGACCACGGCGGTGACCCCGTCGTGCCTGCTGTTCGTCATGTCACTCCTGGTCCGGGTGGTGGTCGTGGGTCCGCGCGCGGTCGGCGGACGCGGGTGTGCCGGGGCCGTGGGCGGTTCCCGGCCGGGGTCCTGCGGGCTCCCCCGCCGGGGCGCCCCCGTCGTGTGTTCCCTCCCGCAGGGCCGTGAAGACCGCGGGAGGGGCCGGGTCCGCGCCCGGGGCGGTCCCGGGGCCGGACGGCTGCGACCAGTAGCCCTGCGGGGTCACTCCCAGGACGGGTCCGGCGGTCGTGCCGAAGCCGAACTCGACGGTGAGGGCGGTGCTCTCGCCCGGGGCGATGACGGTGAGCGGGCCCAGCGCCTCGCACTCGACCACCCTGTCGACGGGGCGCAGGCCGCCCAGGTGCTCCAGGGGGTGCTCGACGGGGTACTCCAGCCACACCTCGACCCGCGACCCCTCGTCGGGGTAGGCGGCGCCCTCGTCCACGGCGAAGCGCTGGGTGAGGGTGCCGGCCGCACCCACGTGGGCCAGCCAGCCCGAGGCGGTGGGGAAGCCGACCTTGCCGACGACGTCCTGCGCGGGCACGCGCACCACCGAGGGGGTGTGCTCGGCGGTCGCGGGGTTGGCGTCGCCCGCGACCAGGGGCACGGTGTGCGGGCCCCCGCCGCGCACGCCGACGTAGACCCCGTGGCCGTGCGCGTCCGCGGGCGTCCCGCCGTCCGCACCGCCGGGTCCGTCGCCGCCGTCGATCTGGGTGACGTTCCACAGGGCCCACTCGCGCGGGACCCCGGAGGCGTTGACCGCCTCCAGCTCCAGGCGGTAGCCGGAGGCCCCGGGCTCCAGGGTCAGGCGCCGGACCAGGCGCAGCCCCGAGCGCGGGTCGTCGCCGCTGGTCATGGTGAGGGTGGCCGATCCGTCCGGGGCCGTGGAGGTCTCGGCGGCGTAGGCCCCCGAGTCCAGGACCGGGTCGGGCGGTCCGGCCCACTGGCCGGGGCCGTCCCACCCCTGGGGCGCGGGCCACGTCTTGTCGCCGCCCACGTTGTGCCACGCGCTCATCGGCCCGCCGACCGGGCCGAGCACGACGCCCGGGAGCGGCTGGAGGTCCTCCCCCAGCAGGCGCGGGTTGCGGTACAGGTGCTCGCGTCCGAGGTGGCGGACGGACAGGATCCGCCCGCCCAGCGCGGGTGCGGCCGTCACCCTGAGCAGCCCGTTGTCGAGGACGACGAGCTCGTGCGCCCCGGAGGCGTCCCGTTCGACCGTGACGGCCCCGGTCACGACCGGTCCCCGTCCACCAGGACGACCTTGCCCCGGCTGCCGCCGGCGGCGAGCCGGTAGGCCTCGTCCGCGTCGGCCAGCGCGAAGCGGTCCGAGACCACGCGCTCGGGGCTCAGCCCCCACCGCACCAGGTTCTGCGCCAGCTCGGCCATGGCGGGCAGGGAGGTCACCCAGGACGCGTACAGGGTGAGCTGCTTGTGCAGCAGGGTGTCGGAGACCTCCGTCTCCAGGGTCCCGCCCTCGCCGACCAGGGACACGCGCCCCCACTCGGCGGCGTTCTCCAGCGCCAGGGAGCGGCCGGGGCGCGATCCGGAGCAGTCGATGACGGTGGCCGCGCCGCGTCCGCCGGTGGCGCGGCCGACCGTCTCGGCGGCCTCCTCGGGCGAGGCCAGGGCGTCGAAGACGCCGAGGCCGGCGGCCCAGTCGCGGCGCACCTTCGAGGGTTCGACGCCGATGACGCGGGCGGCGCCCATGCCGCGGCCGATCATGCCGGCGGCCAGCCCGACGGGGCCCAGGCCGACGACGAGGAGGTCGCCGTCGCCGTTGACCGCGATCCGGCGCAGCCCCTCGTAGGCGGTGCCGAACCCGCACGCGATGAGGGCCCCGTCCACGAAGGACAGCTCGTCGGGGAGGGGCACGCAGGTGGACTCGTCGGCCAGCAGGTAGCGGGCGTGGCCGCCGTCGCGCTGCCACCCGTAGGCCGCGCGGGAGGGGTCGGTGCAGCTGATCATGAACCCGCGGCGGCAGTTGTCGCAGAGCCCGCAGCCGGCGATGTGGTAGACGATGACGCGGTCCCCGGCGCCGAAGCGGCGGCAGCCCGGCCCCGCCTGCACGACGGTGCCGGAGGGCTCGTGGCCGGCGACCACGCCGCGGTAGGCGGGGCCGTCGACGCCCCGGTGGGTCTTGTGCTCGTGGTAGATGAACCCGATGTCGCTGCCGCAGATGCCGGACGCGCCGACCCGCAGCAGGACCTGCCCGGGGCCGGGCTCGGGCACGGGCAGGGTGTCGACGACGGCGGTGGAGTCGCCGGGCAGGCGCACCCCGGGCATGGTGTCCGGGAGCGGTTCGGTGGTCGCGTTCATGGGTCTCCCCCGTTTCTTCGTGCGGACGGCGTACGGCCGGGGCGGTGTGGCGGGCCGCCCCGGCTCGGGTGGGGCGCCCGCGGGACCGTGCCGGTCCCGCGGGCGCTCCGCTAGGTGAGTCTGTGGGCGGACTCGCGCCTGCTGATGATGACGTTGACGAGGACGGCCGCCACGATGATGAGGCCGCGCACCACGTCCTGGAAGAACGAGTTGACCCCGAGCAGGACCAGCCCGTTGGCGATGACGGTGATGAAGATGACGCCGAGGAAGGTCCCGCCGAGGGAGCCGCGCCCGCCCGCCAGGGCGGTGCCGCCGATGACGACGGCGGCGATGACGTCGAACTCCAGCCCGGCGGCGGCGCCGCCGTTGCCCGACCCCAGCCGGGCCGCCATGAGCACGCCGGTGATGGCGGCGAGCAGGCCGGTCGTGGCGAACAGCGCGATCCGCACCCGGGAGACGTTGATCCCGGCGAGCCGGGCGGCAGCGGCGTTGCCGCCGGTGGCGAAGACGGAGCGGCCGTAGGCGGTGTAGCGGGAGACGTACGCGAAGACCGCGAACAGGACCAGCATGATCACCGCGGAGGTCGGCACGCCCAGGATCGAACCGCCCAGGACGTCGAACACGGCGCTCTCGGGGAGCGGGACGGGCAGGGCGTCGGTCATGTAGAGGGCGAGGCCGCCCAGGACGCTCCACAGTCCGAGCGTGGTGATGAACGAGGGGACGTTGAACCGGGCGCGCAGCCACCCGGCGAGGGCTCCCCACAGGACGCCCATGACGAGGGTGAGGACGATCGCCCCGCCCACGCCGATGTTCCACTCGGTGGCGCCCTTGGCGACGATGACGGACGCGAAGGCGACCGCCGGGCCGATGCTGATGTCGATCTCGCCGGCGACGATCACCAGGGTGACGCCCCAGGCGGCGATGCCGATCATCGCGGCGTTGCGCAGGAGTCCGAGCTGGTTGTCCAGGCTCAGGAACCCGGCGGCCGTGGAGCCGAGCACGACGTAGAGGAGCACGATGGCGGCCAGCAGGCCGATCTCGTTGAGACGGGGGCCGAAGCGGCCGATGAGGTCGCCGCGGGCGGAGACCGCCTCGCCGGTGACCTGGGTGGTGGTGGTCATAGTTCCTCGCCGTTCACGCCGCCATCGCGGCGGCCATGATGTTGTCCAGGGTGATGTCGTCGCCGGTGAACTCGCCTTCGAGGCGTCCGCCGCGCAGCGCGAGCACGCGGTCGCACACGAGGGGCAGCTCCTCCAGTTCGCTGGAGACGAAGACGACCGCCGCGCCCGTGGCGGCCAGTTCGCGCACGATGCGGTAGATCTGGGCCTTGGCCTCGACGTCCACGCCCCGCGTGGGCTCGTCCAGGAGCAGGATGCGGCTCCCGGCGTGCAGCCAGCGGCCGATGACGGCCTTCTGCTGGTTGCCGCCGCTGAGGTTGACGATCGGGGTGTCGGGGCGGGCGGCCTTGATGGAGAAGCGCTCGATGAGCCCGCCGCCGATGGCCGACACCCGGGAGGGCAGGACCGTGCCCGCCCTGGAGGCGCCGCCGAACCAGGTCATCACCATGTTCTCGGAGACGCCGAGGAGCGGGACGACGCCCTCGCCCTTGCGGTCCTCGGGCGTGATGCCGACGCCGAGGCGCTTCATGGTCCGCGGCGTGGGCCTGGCGACGGGCGCGCCCTCGACCTCGATCGTCCCGGTGGCGGGGGTGAAGCCGGCCAGCGCGCGCAGGATCTCGGTGCGGCCGGAGCCCATCAGCCCGCCCAGGCCCAGGACCTCGCCGGGGTGGACGTCGAAGGAGACGTCGCCGACCTTGGGCGGGACGGACAGGCCCCGCACGGACAGCAGCGGGGTCCCGGAGCGGTCGACCCGGCTGTCGGGCCTCTCCTGCTCCTGCTCGTCGTGGCCGAGCATGAGGGAGACGATCCGGGCGGTGGTGGCCCCCTTGACGGGGACGGTCTCCACGACGGTCCCGTCGCGCATGACCGTGACGGTGTCGGCGACGCGGCGGATCTCGTCCAGGCGGTGGCTGACGTAGATGACGCCGACGCCGCTCGCGGCGACGCGCGTGACCGCCTCCAGGACGATGTCGGCCTCGCCCGCGGCGAGGGCGCTGGTCGGCTCGTCCAGGATGAGCAGGCGGGGGCGCGAGCGCAGGGCGCGCGCGATCTCCACGAGCTGCTGCTGGGCGAGGGGCAGGTCGCCGGCCGCGGCGGCGGGGTCGATGTCGACGCCGAGTTCGGCGAAGGCCTCGCGGGCGCCGTTCCTGATGGCGGCGTGGTCGACGCGCCCGGCGGTGGTGGGCCACGTCCCGAGGTAGAGGTTCTCGGCGGCGGACAGCTGCGGGACCAGGCTGAGCTCCTGGTAGACGGTGCCCACGCCGAGCTCGGCGGCCCGGCGGACGCCGCCCTCCCCGAGGGGCGTGCCGTCGATCTCGACCTCGCCCGCGTCCGGGGTCTCCACCCCGGAGAGCATGCGGATGAGGGTGGACTTTCCGGCTCCGTTGCGGCCGAGCAGCGCGCGGACCTCTCCGGCGCGGACCTCGAAGTCGGCGCCGTCCAGGGCCCTGACCCCGGGGTAGGTCTTGGTGGCGGCCCGGGTGCGGGCCACGACCGGCGCGTCGGCCGCTACCGGGGAGGTGTCGCTCATGGGTGCTCCACTGGTGGGACGGGTGGGACGGGTGGGATGGCTGGGGTGCGGGTCGCCGGTCACGGAATGCCGTCCGGGTGCTCCTCCAGCCACCGGGAGCCGTCCTCCGGCGTGGTGTAGAGGTCGATGGGGGCGTTGGTGACGAACTCGCCGCCCTCCTCGCCCGCGATGATGTCCTCGACCGTCTGCCCGGCCATGCGGCCCACCGCGATGCCGGAGATGTCGACGTTGGCCTTGAGGACCGTGTGGTCGGCCAGGGCGCGTGCGGCGTCGGTGGACATGTCGCTGCCGAAGACGACGACGTCGCCGTCGCGGCCCCGGCTGTGCACGGCGCGGACCGCGCCCATGGTGGCGCCGCCCGCCTCGCCGTAGAAGGCGTCGAGGTCGGGGTGGGCGGTGAGGACGCGCTCGCCCACGTCGACGGCCTCGTCGATGGTGGCGCCCTGCTGGTTGGCGACGATCTCGGCGTCCGGGAGGCGGTCGAAGAGCGCCTCCTCGAAGCCCTCGCGCCGCTGGACGCACACCTCGACGAACTCGCAGTTGAGGACGGCGATCTTGGGGTCGTCGACCTTCTCTGCCTCGAAGTGCTCCGCGGCGGCCTCGCCCAGCAGGCGGCCGAACTCGTGCGGGTCGCCGAGGATGTAGGAGGTGACGTACTCGCGGGCGGCCTCGTCCTCGATGCAGGTGTTGTAGCAGACGACGGGGATGCCGCTCTCGTGGGCCAGCCGCAGGGCGGGGATGGAGGCGGTGGCCGAGACCGGGGACAGGACGAGCACGTCGACGCCCGCGGAGGCGGTCACGTCCACGAAGGTGCTCTCCTCGGAGGCGTCGCCGCGGGCGTTGAGCTCGAGGAGCTGGAGTTCGCGCCCGGACTCCTCGGCGTGGTCCTGCATGCCCTGGCGGACCCCGGCGTAGTAGCCCTGGGCGTCCATGTAGACGACGCCGATGCGGCCGTCCTCGCCGAGTCTTCCTCCGGCGCACCCTGCGAGCGTCACCGCGCACACGGCTACCGCCAGTGCGGCGAGCGCGCGCCCGCGGAAGCGCCGCGGTCGTCTCTCCATGGGGGACCTCCCTGATATGTCAGCGCCCGCTCTCACCTGCGCGGACACCTCTGTGGCTCGCTGAGAGCATGCCACCGTGACGTAGGTAACGTCAAGAATAAATACTAATTAATTATTTTTTCCAGAAGTGGGGGCGACCTGCGGACGACGGCGGAGTGACCCCGGGTGACGGCGGGGAGCGCGCTCGGGCCGGGAGGACACGCGGACGGAGTGCCGCGGAGGCCGGGGATCCGGACACCGGGGGCTGCGCACGGGGCGCGGGACGCGGGCCGGGCGGAAGGCTCCGGGAGTACGGGGGCGCGGAGGCTCGGGGGGAGCCCGGACCGGCCCGGCGGGCAGAGACCTCCGAAGGGGCGGGGCGTGCGCCCGGTCGGTCCCCGGCGAGGCCGGGGTGGACGCCGGGCCCGTCGGACAGGGCGCGGCCGATCCGCGCATCGGTCCCGGCCCCACGACACGACCGGTCCCGCCGACGGGTCGGCGGGACCGGTCGCGCGGGCGCTCCCCCGTCAGGCCTGGGAGGTCGTGCCGCCGAAGAGGACGGCGGGGATCACGTGGGTCACGACCCCCATGCCGGTGTGGTCGGCGGCGGCGGCAGGGGCGATCGCGGCCCCCGCCAGGGCGGCGGACAGGGCCAGGGTTGCCAGGACGCGGCTCATGGGACTCCTCCGGTTGACACAACGATGGTGACTCAGAGTAACAAGGCAACCCCTGGGAGTTGCGCAGGTGCGCCGCGGCGAGGACACGGGGCCGTGCCGCGCGGCGGCCGACGCAGCCCCGTTCGCGCCCGCCGCCGGGAGGACCCGGAGACGGACAGGGGCCGCCGGGAGGGGACGGACATCGGGTCCGGCCCCGCTGGGTAGCGTGGGACTGGCGGTGTACAGAGGACCACGTCGGCCGGCGCCCGGACCCGCGGGCGTTCCCGGGAGTGCCGAGGGGCGGCCGGCGACGGCGTGGGCGCCGCCACGGGGATCGCCGGAGACCTCGGCGGGACTGCGGGGCAGCCCTCGTCGAGGCGGCCGGGGCCGCCCCGGAGGCCGCGCCGCGGACGAGTTCCGCGAGCGCCGCGGTGGCGCCGGCGGTCCCGATGGCGGCCGCGCCGGGACTGCCGTGGCGGCACCGGAGTCGAGGAGGGGGCCGATCGTCGCGCATCCGCCGGGAGGGCCCGGGGCACGGCCGGAGGGCCGGTGGCCGCGGGCCCCGACGGCCCGGCCACACCAGAGGACACTGACGCCCGATTCAGGGTCATTCACGTAGAGTTACCGAGCAACTACTTGGCGATGACACGCCACCACACGCACGGGGGACGAGACGAGATGACACACGACTTTCCCGACGACCGCGGCAGCGACCCCGGGTCCTTCGACGAGTTCTTGGCCCGGTTCCTCGGGGCCCGGGGCCCGGTCCGCCGCGTGGACCTGTCCAAGCTGATGAGCGCCGAGGCCCAGGAGGTGGCCGACGCCGCGGTGCGCCGCGCCCTGGAGGCCGGCGGCGCCGACGTGGACACGGTCCACCTGCTGTGGTCCCTGCTGCGCCACCAGCCCACGCGCGAGCTGGTGGGCCGCACCGACGCCGACACCGACCAGCTCACCGCGGTGATCGACCAGGCGGTGGCGCAGGCGCCCCGGACGGTGCGCGGGTCGGCCAGGCTCACCCCGGCCGCCAAGAGGGCCCTGCTGGACGCGCTCCAGATCGCGCGGGCCACCGGCAGCTCCAGCATCACGCCCGAGCACCTGCTGTTCGCCCTGGCGGTCAACCCCGACAGCCCGGTGAGTCAGCTCATGCGCGACTCCGGGATCACGCCGCCCGCGCTGCAGAAGGCCGCGGGCCCCGTGCCCGCCGCCGACCGGGGCGAGGAGGAGCCCTCGGCCACGCCCACCCTGGACGAGTACGGCACCGACATGACGGCGCTGGCCCGGGAGGGGCGCCTGGACCCGGTCGTGGGCCGCGACGACGAGGTCGAGCAGTGCATCGAGGTGCTCGCCCGGCGCCGCAAGAACAACCCGGTGCTCATCGGCGACCCGGGCGTGGGCAAGACCGCGATCGCCGAGGGCATCGCCCAGCGCATCTTCGACGACGACGTCCCCGAGACCCTGCGCGGACGCCGCCTGGTCCAGCTCGACCTGGCCGGGATCGTGGCGGGCACGCGCTACCGGGGCGACTTCGAGGAGCGCCTCACCGCGATCGTGGACGAGATCCGCGCGCAGTCCGAGGGCCTGCTCATCTTCATCGACGAGATCCACACGATCGTGGGCGCCGGGGCGGCCGAGGGGTCGATGAACGCCGGGAACATGCTCAAGCCCGCGCTCGCCCGCGGCGAGCTGCACGTCATCGGCGCGACCACGGTCGACGAGTACCGCAAGAACATCGAGAAGGACGCCGCGCTCGAACGCCGCTTCCAGCCGATCCAGGTGCCCGAGCCGTCGGTGGAGGACACCGTCGAGATCCTGCGCGGCCTGCGCGACCGCTACGAGGCCCACCACCAGGTGCGGTTCAGCGACGAGAGCCTGGTCGCGGCGGCCGAGCTGTCGGACCGCTACGTCACCGACCGGTTCCTGCCGGACAAGGCCATCGACCTGGTCGACCAGGCGGGCGCCCGGGTTCGGCTGCGGCTGAAGACCTCCAGCTCCGCCCTGCGCGACCTGGAGAACAGGCTCAGGGAGCTGGAGGAGCAGAAGGACAGGGCGGTCCAGGAGGAGGACTACGAGCGGGCGTCGGCCGTGCGCGACGAGATCTCCGCCGCCCGGAGCTCGATCCACCAGGCCCGCGGCACCGGCTCCGCGGTGCCGGAGGTGACCGGCGACGACATCGCCGACGTGGTCTCCCGCAGCACCGGCATCCCGGTCTCCCAGCTCACCCAGGAGGAGCGGGACCGGCTGGTCAACCTGGAGGAGGTGCTGCACACGCGGGTGATCGGCCAGAACGAGGCGGTCACGGCGGTCTCCGAGGCGATCCGCCGCTCCCGGGCCGGGCTGGGCGACCCCGACCGTCCGGTGGGCAGCTTCCTGTTCCTGGGGCCGACCGGCGTGGGCAAGACGGAGCTGGCCCGGGCGCTGGCCGAGGCCCTGTTCGGGTCCGAGGACGCCATGGTGCGCATCGACATGAGCGAGTTCCAGGAGCGGCACACCACCAGCCGCCTGACCGGCGCGCCTCCCGGGTTCGTCGGCTACGAGGAGGCGGGCCAGCTCACCGAGGCGGTGCGCCGCAACCCCTACTCCGTGCTCCTGCTGGACGAGATCGAGAAGGCGCACCCAGACGTGTTCAACCTGCTGCTGCAGCTGTTGGACGACGGCCGCCTGACCGACGGCCAGGGGCGGACGGTGGACTTCCGCAACACGGTGGTCGTCATGACCAGCAACCTGGGGTCGGAGGCGATCACCGGCGGCGGCCCGATGGGGTTCACCGCCGACGGGCAGATGGACCCCGACACCGAGCAGCGGGTGATGCGGCGGCTGCGCGAGGAGTTCCGGCCCGAGTTCGTCAACCGGATCGACGAGGTCATCGTCTTCAAGCAGCTCGGCAACGAGGAGCTGGCCCAGATCACCCGGCTCATGCTGGAGAGCCTCGAACAGCGGCTCAGGGCCAAGGACATCACGGTGCGGTTCACCGACGAGGCGGTCGCGTGGCTGGCCGAGCACGGGTACCAGCCCGCGTACGGCGCCCGGCCGCTGGCGCGCACGATCCAGCGCACCGTCGGCAACCGCCTCTCGCGCATGGTGCTGGACGGTCAGGTCGTCCCGGGCGACCGGGTGATCGTGGACGCGGGCGACGACGGGGACCTGCGGATCTCCACCGCCCCCGCCTTCTGAGGCGGGCCGGGACGGCCGGGGCGCGCCGCGGTCCCGGCGCGCCCCCGCGTGCCCGGCGCCCCCGGCGGGAGGCGGCGCACCCTTCTCCCGGTGCGCCCCCTCACCGCCCGGGGCGGTCCCCGCCGCGTGCGGCGGCCTCCCCGGCAGGGGGCCGCCGCGCGGCGGGGGTCAGGCGGCGCCGCTCTCCCGGATCCGGTCGCGGATCCACTCGCCCGCGGGCTTGAGGGAGTCGCTGCCGGTCCAGGGCCCTCCGGCGGCGCAGGTGCCGGTCTCGAAGACCGCGCCGGAGCGGAAGTCGTCGGAGAAGTTCCAGTTCACCCAGCTGATCTGCTCCTCCTCCATGAGGTCGAGGTAGGCCTGGGCCGACGCGAAGTCGTTGGGGCCGTCGCCCGTGGCCTGCTGGGTGCCGAACTCGGTGACGAACAGCGGGAGCTCCTGGGCGGCGGCCCGGAACGCCTCCCGGTAGGAGCCGTGGGTGGCGGCGTAGAAGTGGAAGACGTACATGATGTTGTCGGCGTCGACCGGGTCGGCGGTGATCTCGGTGTGGTCCGAGCCCTCGGACATGCCCAGGGAGGACCAGGCGCGGGTGCCGACGAGCACGACGGCCTCGGGGTCCTCGGCGCGGACGACCGGGATGATCTCCTCGGCGTAGCCCTTGATCGCGTCCCAGGAGACCCCGTTGGGCTCGTTGGCGATCTCGTACAGGACGTTGTCCTTGTCGGCGTGCACCGAGGCGATCTCGGAGAAGAAGGTGCGGGCGCGCTCGGTGTTGTGGTTGGGGTCGCCGGGGGTGAGCATGTGCCAGTCGACGATGACGTACATGCCGCGGGCGGTGGCCTCCTCGATCAGCTCGTGGACCCGGTCGGTGAACCCGCGCGGGTCGGTCTCGTAGCCGTCCTCCTGGATGTACATGGACACGCGCAGCACGTCGGCGTTCCAGTCGTGGGCGAGCGCGTCCAGCGATCCGTCGGTGAGGCAGTCGCTGTACCACTGGAGTCCGTGCGAGCTCATCCCGGTGAGCTGGACCGGGTCGCCGTCGCTGTCGCAGAGCTTGACGCCGCAGACGGCGAGCTGCCCGTGGGTGTCCGCGGGGCCCGCGGCGGCCTCGGGGCCGGAGGGCGCCCGGGTCTGCCCGGTCGAGGCCAGCGCCGCCCCCGTGGGGCCGTGCGCCCCCGCGAGGACGAGGAGCGCCACGGCGAGCAGGAGCGCTCCCACGAGCGCGGCGCCGGCGGGGGTCCGGCGTGTGCGGGCGGGGGTCGGGGGGTGGTGCGCCACGGGCTTCCTCCAGCGGGGTGGCGGCCCGGCGCGGTCCGGGGGAGGACGTCGCACCGAACCGGAAGGAGTCTTTTCTTTTCTCGCAACCTAGACTTCGGTCACGGAGCGGTCAATCCCCCTTACGCGACGAATACGCACCCTTCCCGTGCGCCCCACCGCCCGGCCCCGGCG
Source organism: Nocardiopsis sp. CA-288880 (assembly GCF_050955985.1). Taxonomy (NCBI): domain Bacteria; kingdom Bacillati; phylum Actinomycetota; class Actinomycetes; order Streptosporangiales; family Nocardiopsidaceae; genus Nocardiopsis; species Nocardiopsis sp. CA-288880. The sequence goes on from NZ_CP192105.1 coordinate 5,159,849, forward strand.
CTCCCCGCGACCGGCCGCGGCGGCGGACCGCGGACAGCGCGGAGCCCGCGGGCGCGCCGGGAGCGGCGCGTCCGCGGGCTCGGCCACCGGGCCCGGCCCCTACCGGGACCGGCCCGTCCTCAGGCGGGTTCGGGCTCGGGTTCCGGGCCGGGCGGCTCGGGTGTGGGCGCGGGCCCCGGGGGCTCCGGCAGCGGATCCGGCGGGGACGGGGGGTCCGGCATCGGGGTCGGGGGGAACGGGTCCGGCGGCATCGGCGGCATCGGGTCCGGGTAGCGCGTGGCAGGGGCCGGAGTGCCGTCACGGGTTCGTGCGTTCATGTCTCCTCCTCACTGGTCGTCCTTGCGGGCCCGGCGCGCGGGCGGGCCGCCCGCGCGCCGGGCCGGCTCAGCCCCCGGCCCTGAGCCGGGGCAGGATCTCCTTCCGGTAGAACTCGAAGAAGCCCTCCTGGTCGTCGCCGACCTGGCAGACGTACACCTCGTCCACCCCGGACTCCAGGTACGGCCTGATCGCGGCGAGGTGTGCCTCGGGGTCGGGCCCGCAGGTCACCTGCTCCGCCGCCATCTGCTCCGTGACCAGCCCCTCGGTGAGCTGCTGGAAGTGGCGGGGCAGGGGGAGGATCTGGGCCGCCTCCCCCTGCAGGGCCTCGTTGGGCCACCGCTCGTGGACCAGGCGCCGGGCCCGCGCCTCGTCGCGGTCCCAGCAGACCTTGAGCCCGCCCTGGACGGGTTTGCCCGCGCCCCCCTCGGAGCGGAACCTCTCGACGGTCTCCGGGCTGGGGGCGACCTGGATCAGGCCGTCCGCCTCCCGCGCGGCCAGCGCGGTCGCCTTGGGACCGAACGCGGACATGTAGACCTTCGGCGGCTCCTCGGGCAGCGTGTACAGGCGCGCGGTGTCCACGTCGTAGTACTCGCCCCGGTGGGTGACGAGCTTGCCCGTCCAGAGCTTGCGCATCACCTCGACGGCCTCCTCCAGCATGGCGATGCGCTGGGCGGCGGGCGGCCAGGGCAGTCCGAGGATGTGCTCGTTGAGCGCCTCCCCCGTGCCGACCCCCAGCGTGAACCCGCCCCTGACCAGGGCCGCCGAGGTCGCGGCGGCGTGCGCCACCACCGCCGGGTGCATGCGCGTGGTCGGACAGGTCACCGCCGTGGTGACCGGCAGCGCGGTGGCCTGGCCGATCGCGCCGACGACCGACCACACGAACGGGCTCTCCCCCTGGGAGTCCAGCCACGGGTGGAAGTGGTCGGAGATCCACAGTGCGTCGAACCCGGCCTCCTCGGCCCCCTGCGCCTGGCGGACCAGGCTCGCGGGACCGTGTTCCTCACTGGCGAGAAAGTATCCGAAACGCGTCACGTCGCCATCCCCCGATCGCCGTCGCGGCGGGCCGGGCCCGAGCACCGTCTGCGGCGCGGGCCCGCACCCGGCCGCCTACTCCCGTTTCTGGTTGAGTCTCCTGGTCGCGCGCTCGTTGAGCGCGGTGGGCGCCTTGAGCGCCTGGTTGACGAGGCCGTGGTCGGCCTCCCTGCCGGGCCGCTCCTCGACATGCTCGGGCGGGGCGGGCAGGAGCCGCGCCATGATCCCCATGGCCCGCTGGACGAGGGCCGGGGAGAGCCCGCGGGCGACGATGACCGCGCGGGCCAGCGGGGTGAGCACGAGGTGGCTGCGGCCCCGGGCGGTCGCCTCGGCGATCCGGGCGGCCGCGCGCTCGCCGCTCACCGAGACCAGCGGGAGGCCCGCGCCCAGGGAGAACCACGAGTACTCGCGCTCGGGGTCGCCGGTGAACACCGCGGCCTTGTGGGACCCGGTGCGCATGAGCCCGGGCACCACCGTGGTGACCTTCACGCCCCGGCCCGCCACCTCGGCGCCCAGCCCCTCGGAGAGGGCGACCTCGGCGAACTTGGCGCACGAGTAGGGCAGCAGGTGCGGGACGCTGAGGTGGCCGCCGATCGAGGTGATGGTGACGAGGCGTCCCCCGGTCCTCTCCAGCGGGCCGAGCGCGGCACGGGAGATGTGCAGGGGCGCCCAGAACATCGTCTCCATGGCGTCGCGGAAGTGGTCCTCGGTCAGCACCGACTGCGGCCCGACCTGGATGATGCCCGCGTTGTTGACGACGATGTCGAGGCGGCCGAAGCGCGCCGCCGCCTCCTCGACCATCCTCTCGGCCTGCCCGGCGTCGCGGACGTCGCACCGGACGCCGTGCGCCGTGACCCCCCTGCGCACCAGGTCGGCGACGGCGCGGTCGAGCTCGTCGCGGTCGCGCGCGCACACCACGACGGAAGCGCCGCGGGAGCCGAACTCCCGGGCCATCTGGAGGCCGAGCCCGCGGGACCCGCCCGTGACCAGCACGACGCGCCCGGTCAGGAGCGTGGTGCGGTTCCGGCTCACGGCGGCGGCGGTCAGGCCGACCGCGGCCCCGGCCACCGCCCACGGCACGACCCCCGGGCGGCGGCGCGGCCGGGGCTCGTGCCCGCCCCGGAGGCGGGACACCGCCCACCGGGTTCCGGCCAGGGCCAGGACGGGCTTCCAGCGGATCACCGGGCCCTCCCCCCGGGGTCGCCGGTCTCCGTGGATGTACGTGGCACCACCGTCATGTCACTCCCCGTGTTCGCTGTACGCCGGTCGGGGGATGTGGGTATACGGCTACCCGCCGCCCCTCGGACGAAAACCGCAGGTGGGAACCCATGGGAAAAACCGGGCTCCCGGCTTGCGGGCGCGGGCCCGGGGGCGCCCCCGCGTCCCCCGGACCCGGGCCTCTCGCGACCGCCTACTGGTTGCCGGGCTGGTAGTCGCCCTTGGGCTTGGCGGGCTGGGCGGGCACGCCGTGCGGCGGCGGGCTCGCCTGGGGCGCGACCGTGTCCGTGTTCACGGGAGATCCCCCGGCGGCCGGCCCCGGCCGCTCCGGCTGGAACCGCTGCGACCCCCCGGACGGCTCGGCGCCCTCCTCCAGGCCGTGGAGCCGGTTCTTGAGGATCTCCAGTACGCCGGTCCGGTCGGCGTGGGCCTCCTCGTAGGCGATGAGCCGTCGCATCTGCTCCGCGTCCAGCGATCGGACCCTGTGCTGGAGCGTGGCGATCGGCAGTCCCTCGTAGCCCTCGATCGGGGGTGTGTCCTCGTTCACCGCGTTCACTCCCCTTCTGCTCGACGATGGGGTGTAGGGGTTCGGCTACCCGGGCCGGGGCGCGTGAAACCGGCGGGAGGGCCGCGGAGAGGCGCCGGAGGACGGGGACCGACGGGCCCCCGAGGGGGCGAACCAGGTAACCACCGGAGGCTCTCCGGGGATGGCTGGGGGTGGTCCGACCGCACTGGCAACGATGCTTGCCGAAACCCAGAATTCGAACATTCGCCCCTCCTTCCTCACCCCTGGAAGCCCCCTGTGACCGCGCCGCCTCCTGTATCGCACCCGGCGCCCATGGTCCGCGTGAAGGGCCGATACGCCGTGCTCGTGGCGTGGGCGGGCACCCCGCCCGGGGGTTGCCGGCCCGGTTCACCCGAGTCGGGCGGGAGGCCGGCGACGCGGCCCGGTGACGCTGGGAAACCGCCGAGGACGACGCCACCGACGGCCAGCCGTTGCGTGGGCAGCTCGGTACATGGCCCGCGAGGACCGGGAGCCGCCGCAGGTGCCGTGGACACGGCATGCCGTACACAAGAAGGGCCGCTCCCCTTCTGCGGGGAAACGGCCCGTGGCCGGCAGCTGTGGTCGCTACTCGCTGTAGAAGTCCTGCAAGTGCTGCTTGAACTCCTCGTCCTCGGGCAGCTCGCCCTCGGGGGTCACCGCGTTGGCGGCGGCGGGCAGCTCGCGCGCGAGCCGGTCGGCGTACTCCTGCACGCTCATCCCGGCCTCTCGCGCCGCCTCCTCGAGGTCCTGGTCGTGCAGGACCTCCAGCAGCTGTTCCCCGGTGATCGGCTGGTTGGGCGTCTCGGCGCTGACCCAGGACCCCACCTGGGCAGCGAACCCGTGGTCGGCCAGGAACAGCAGCAGCTGCCCCATGTCGATCGCGTTGATCTCCGAAGTCTCCGCGCTCACTTGGCGCCTCCCTTGGCCGCGTCCGCCTTGAGTGCGTCCTGCATGGCCTGTACCTGCTGGGCCGCCTGCGTGGCCAGCTCCGCCAGTTTCCTCAAGTTCTCGCGCACCTGCGCGTTGTCACGTATCTGGTTGGCCATCGCCTGCGCGGCCCCTCGTTTCGCCGCCACTTTGACCATGGTCCACACCAGGCTCTTGAACACTCAACCCCTCCTCGAAGATCGGGTCGCGCACCGCACGACCACCAAAGAGGGTAACGGAACGAACGCAGACAGTCATGAAAAAGAGCAGACTCGCCCCTCCGACGCCGACGTCCGAGCCTTCCGCCAGGGGGCGCCGGGAGGAGTCGTCTCGATTTCACCGAGACGTCCGGCGGGGGTCGGGGATTGAGGAACATCCGAACAGGATCCGGCGCTCGGCGCGGGTTTCCGTTCCGATGCTCCTCAACCCCTGTCGTGTCCGGGGTCATGAGTGGGCAAGGCGGGCCTCCGCCGTTTCGGGTCTCAGCCGGAGACGCGGGCCACAACCCGAGCATAGCGCTCGGCCTGGACGTCGGCGTACGCCCACATGGTCGGCGCCGTCGTCCCGATCGGGGAGACCCTCCCGACCGCCCCGGCCCCGTGGACACCGGGTGGCACGCTGGTGAAGACGATGTCCGGATGACGCTGGGAGAGCTCGTGCCGGGTGGCCATGACCGTCACAGCGGCCGGATCCGCCGCCCCGTCGACCCCCCTGCGGTACACGTGCTCGCGGTGCAAGGAGTGGAACCCCAGGGGCGGCCTGTACTGCCGGGCCTGCGGAGCCGAGCGGCCCCAGGGGGCCCACTGCTCCCGAAGCTGCCGGTGACCGCGAGGGGACCGGAGTGGATCACCGAGCCCTACACCCTCAACCCGGGCGGCAAGAGCCTGCTCACCGTGTTCGGCGGGGAGCACTCCCTCGGCGGGATCGCCGACTACGAGGCCAAGGAGACCACCGACGAGAACCCGGACCGCCTGTCACTGGTCCAGCGGACCACCTGGGCCTACCTCCGCCACGCGCTCGGCGTCGAGGACGCCTCGTGGGGCTCGGTGCAGCGGCCCCTCGCGCAGAGCACCGCCCCGCTGGGCCGGACCGAGTCCAAGTGAGTCCCCGGCGCTGAGCTGCCGACCCCCGTCTCGGATCACGGCAGGATCGGGAGCGCCCGCATCCGTCAAACGGGGTTGACGCACCCCCGGTGAGAGCGGTTACCGGAGCTCAGAACCAGGTGATACCGGCATGAACCACACCGGATGATTGGACCACTCCGAACGGGCGGATCGTCCTACCTCCTGACCTGCGAAAACTCTGACCCATTGCCGTTTTCCGGCGTACTCGGTCCGCCCCCGACCCGTGGAGGCGGCGCCCGGGGCGGGCCGGGGCGCGCGCCCGTGTAGGGGCCCTTCCGGGCCGCGGCGTGCGCCGCGGCCCGGTCCGGCCGGTCAGCGCAGCACGAACTCCCCCCGCGGACCGCGCAGGACCGCCTCCAGCAGCGGCGCGGGACCGGTCGCCACCTCCAGGTCCGCGCCCAGGGCCCGCAGCGCCGGTTCCAGCGAGCCGGGGTCGGGGTGCTCCGCGCGCAGGGAGACCAGTTCGAGGGCGGGCAGGTCGCCCAGACCGGGCTGCGGGGTCCGCCCCCAGTCGATGAGGAACGGCACCGGCGCGGGATAGGCCGGCAGTTCGCGTCTGGCGAGCAGCCAGCGCAGGACCGCTCCCCCGGGGGTGGCGCGCGACCACGGCTCGATCCCGCCGGGGTCGTGCCCGACCGCGCGGGCCCGCTCCACCGCCGCCTCCAGGCCGCCGTCCACGCGGACCGCGAAGGCGGCGAGTCGGGGCCCCTCCAGGTCGGCGATGCCGAACACGCGGACCGGGCCGGGGTCGCCGCGCTCGGGGTCGGGCCCGATGACCTCCAGGTAGTACGGCGCGCGGGCCCCGTCCACGGTCAGCGCGACGAGCGCGTTCGCCGTCCCGACCGGGTGGGAGCCGCCGCGCGCGGGGGCCACGCCGGTGCGCGCCTCGAACGCGGCCACTCCCCCGGCCAGGTCGGGCACGGTGTACACGAGGTGGTCGAGCGTGGGTGGAAAGCTCATCCGCTGGTCCTTCGCCGTCGTCGGCCGGTCGTTCCGGCCCCCCCAAGGACACCACGGCCCGCGGGGACGGGGTGCGGACGGCGCCGGGATGTGCGCGGCCGGGACGGTCCCGTGCCCGCCGGGGCCGGCCTCGGGCGGGGCGCCGCCCGCGCTCCCCGCACGCCGAAGGTCGGCCCCGCCTCCGGGGAGGCGGGGCCGACCGTCATCGGGACGGCCCGGCCGGGGAGCCCGCGCTCCGGCACGGACGCGCCCCCGGTGTCACCTCGCGCCGCTGCGGACGCCGGACACCCCGGCGCCCTTGGGGCCGGCGGTGTAGGTCACCTTCTCGTAGGAGACCCTGCCGTCGTCGGTGACCACACTGCGGACCACGGTGATGCTGGCCCCCTTCGGCCCGGCGAAGGAGTCCTGACTGTGGAATCGGGCGTCGGCCGAGGCCACCGCGGGCGCGCCCAGGGCGATGCCCAGGGCGAGGGCGGTCGTGACCAGGGCGCGGGACGAACGAAGCATCGTTCCTGCCAATCATGTTCTGAGACGGAAAAAGGCTCCGGCGCGGCGCTCTCTCGTCGCCGCGCCGGAGTTCACCCGGGTCCGGCCGCGGGCCCGAGGGCCCGCGACCGGGGCGCCTTAACCGGCAGCGCTGACCACGCCGCCCTCGGAGGCTCCGTGGGGGCCGGCCTCGTTCCACTTCTTGATGTAGAAGCTGCCGCCCTTGCCGCCCTCGTGGCCGTCCTTGTGGCCGTCCTCGTGGTCGCCCCCGTGGCCGCTCGTGGCCCCGGCGATGACGCCCGCCTGGGAGGCCCCGTGGGGGCCGGCCTCGCTCATGCCGGCAGCGAAGAAGCTGTCCGCCATGGCCGCCGCCGGCGCGCCGAAGGCGAGGGCGGGGGCCACGATGGCGGCGAAGGCGAGGCGGGTCACGGTCTTGCGGTTCATACGAGTTCCCTCTCGTTGTGGCCTGGCGCCCCGACATGTCGGCGGAGCGTCGCAGGGGCCGGATGCGAGGGCCGGATTCGGTGAACGGCCCCCGCGGAATAGATGTCCACGACGCCCGCCTAGTAACCGTATGCGTTCACAAAATCACTCAAAGTAGTCTTGGGGGTGTTTTGGTGTCTCTTGGCCCGCGCGGACGCGCTGCGCGCTTGCCTCGGACCGGCTCGCGGACACCCCTCCGCCGGCGTTCGAGCCGCACCGGCGCCACCACGGCCCCGGACCGCCCTCCCGGACGGCACCGGACCCGCCGCGCCGGGGGCGCTCGCGCTCGGGCCCGCGTCCGCGCTGTAGCCTCCGCACGCCGGACGAGCGGCGTCCGGCCACGAGAACGGGGAATGACCCATGACCTACGTCGCCGCCCCCACGCGGTACGACTCCATGCCCTACCGGCGTGTGGGGCGCAGCGGTCTGCGCCTGCCCGCCCTCTCCCTGGGCCTGTGGCACAACTTCGGACACGACCGCGACCTCGCCCGGCAGAAGGAGATCGTGCTGCGGGCGTTCGACCTGGGGGTGACCCACTTCGACCTCGCCAACAACTACGGACCGCCGCCGGGGGCCGCCGAGGAGAACTTCGGCCGGATCCTCGCCGGGGACCTGGGCCGGTACAGGGACGAGATCGTCGTCTCCACCAAGGCCGGGTACCTGATGTGGCCCGGCCCGTACGGCGAGTGGGGCTCGCGCAAGTCCGTGCTGGCCAGCCTGGACCAGAGCCTGGGCCGCATGGGCCTGGACCACGTGGACGTGTTCTACTCCCACCGCCCCGACCCGGACACGCCCCTGGAGGAGACCATGGGCGCGCTCGACACGGCGGTGCGCCAGGGGAAGGCCCTGTACGCGGGGGTGTCCAACTACTCCCCCGGGCAGACCCGCGAGGCGGCCGCGATCCTGCGGGACCTGGGCACGCCGATGCTGATCCACCAGCCGTCGTACTCGATGTTCAACCGGTGGGTGGAGGACGGCCTGCTCGACGTGCTGGACGAGGTGGGCGCCGGTTCGATCGCCTACTCCCCGCTCGCCCAGGGCCTGCTGACCGACCGGTACCTGAACGGCGTCCCGGAGGGCTCGCGTGCCGCCGGGAGCAGTCCGTTCCTCAGCGCCGAGGGCGTCACCGGGGACGTCCTGGAGCGGGTACGCGCCCTCGACGCGATCGCCGGGCGGCGGGGCCAGACGCTGGCGCAGACGGCGCTGGCGTGGGTGCTGCGCGGCGGGCGGGTGACGTCGGCGGTGATCGGCGCGAGCAGCATCGGGCAGCTGGAGGACAACGTGGCCGCGGTCGGGAACCTGGACTTCGACGCCTCCGAGCTGGCCGAGATCGACCGGTACGCGCCCGCCGGCTGACGAGCACCTCGTCACATTTCGGGTTTGTAACGGTCATGTCGGGTAGGCGCACCACCAGCATCATTTCCCTGATGAGAAAAGGTGGTGCGCCCCGTGAAGAACGTCTTCGTCGTCGGACTGGACGAGCGGAACCACGAGATCCTGCGCCGGACCCCCACCGGACGCGACTGCCGTTTCCACCAGCTGCTGAGCCTGGACGAGCTCCAGACCGGCGAGGTCGACATCGACCAGCTGATCGCCAGGGCCGAGAAGGTCCTCGACGACTTCCCCGGCACCGTCGACGCCATCTGCGGCTACTGGGACTTCCCCGTGACGCTGCTCGTGCCGATCCTGTGCGAGCGCCGCGGCCTCCCCTCCGCGAGCCTGGAGTCGGTGGTCAAGTGCGAGCACAAGTACTGGAGCCGCCTGGAGCAGCGCAAGGTCATCGACGAGTACCCGCCCTTCGCCCTCGTCGAGCTGAACGGCGACCCCGCGGTGCCGGACCCGCCCGGCTACCCCATGTGGCTCAAGCCGGTGAAGTCGGCCTCCTCCGAGCTCGCCTTCCACGTGCTCGACGACAAGGACTTCGGCGAGGCGGTCTCCGAACTGCGCGAGGGCATCGACCGCATCGGCCGCCCCTTCGAGCAGATCCTCTCCCGGGTCGACCTGCCCCCGGAGATCTCCGAGGTGGGCGGACGCACCTGCCTGGCCGAGGGCGCCCTGCACGGCGTGCAGGCCGCCGTCGAGGGCTTCGTGTACCGGGGCGACGTCGTCGTCTACGCGGCGCTCGACTCGGTCGACTACCCCGGCAGCCCCGCCTTCCTGCGCCACCAGTACCCCTCCGGGCTCCCCGAGGAGGTCCGCGCGCGCATGGCCGACGTCTCCGAACGGGTCATCCGCCAGGTCGGGCTGGACAACTCCACGTTCAGCGTCGAGTTCTTCTACGACCCCGTCGAGGACGGCCTGAACCTGCTGGAGGTCAACCCCCGGCACTCCCAGTCCCACGCCGAGCTGTTCGAGCTCGTGGACGGGATCGCCAACCACGAGCGCATGCTGCTGCTGAGCCTGGGCAGGGACCCCCGGATGCCCGCCGAGGCCCGGGGCGAGTACGACGTGGCGGCCGAGTGGTACCACCGGCGCTTCGGGGACGACGGCGTCCCGGTGCGCGTGCCCACCGACGAGGAGGTGGACGAGCTGGAGCGCTCCCTGCCGGGCGTGAGCGTGAAGGTGGTGCCCCGACCCGGCGAGCCGCTCTCGCAGATGCGGTCCCAGGACAGCTACAGTTTCGAGCTCGCCAAGATCACCATCGGCGCCGCGGACGAGACCGAGATGCGCGCCAAGTACGAGCGCTGCGTCGAGGCGCTGAGATTCGAGTTCGCGGAAGAGGACGAGGACGAGGACATGACGCCCGGCCGGGGCACCGAGCAGGGCACCGGCCGGGGCACCGAGCAGGGCGCCGAGCGCTGAGGAGGACCGTACATGCACGTGGTGAATTCCCTGCCGCACGCGGTCCGCTCCGACGAGCACTTCTGGATCCCCATGTCGGACGGGGTCCGGCTGGCCGCGAGGATGTGGCGCCCCACCTCCTCCGACGCGACCCCCGTACCGGCGGTCCTGGAGTACATCCCCTACCGCAGGCGCGACCTGACGGCCGTGCGCGACTCCCAGCACCACCCCTACATCGCGGGGCACGGCTACGCCTGCGTCCGCGTCGACCTGAGGGGCACGGGCGACTCCGAGGGGGTGCTCGTCGACGAGTACCTCGAACGCGAGCAGCAGGACGCGGAGGAGGTCCTGGCCTGGCTGGCCGACCAGCCCTGGTGCGACGGCAGCACGAGCATGCTGGGTCTGTCCTGGGGCGGGTTCGCCGCCCTCCAGGTCGCGGCCCGGCAGCCGCCGAGCCTGGGCGCGATCGTGATCAGCTCCTTCACCGACGACCGGTACGGCGACGACTTCCACTACATGGGCGGGTGCCTGCTCTCGGACAACCTGGCGGAGGCCGGGACCATGTTCGCGTTCGGCACCTGCCCGCCCGACCCCGCCGTCGTGGGGGAGAGCTGGCGCGACATGTGGCGCGAGCGCCTGGAGGCGACCGAGCCGTGGGTCCTGGAGTGGCTGCGGCACCAGCGCCGCGACGACTACTGGCGGCACGCCTCGGTGTGCGGCGACTACACGGACGTGCGCTGCCCCGTCCTCGCCTCCAGCGGGTGGGCCGACGGCTACTCCAACGCCGTCCTGCGCGTCCTGGAGAACCTGGACGTGCCCAGCCGGGGCCTGATCGGCCCCTGGTCGCACCGCTACCCGCACATGGGCGTGCCCGGACCCGCCATCGGCTACCTCCAGGAGGTCGTGCGCTGGCTGGACCACTGGCTCAAGGGCGAGGAGAACGGCGTCGACGAGGGCCCCTCCCTGTGGGCGTGGATGCAGGACAGCGTCCCGCCGTCCACCTCCTACCAGGAGCGTCCCGGCCGGTGGGTGCGCGAGGACGCGTGGCCCTCCCCCGGCATCGAGCGGACCGGGCTGCCGCTGGCCAGGTACCGCATCGGCAGCCCCGGGGAGAAGGTCAGCGCCGAGTCGCTGACCCTGCGGTCCCCGCTGACCACCGGGCAGTTCGCCGGCAAGTGGGCCTCGTACAACGCCCCGCCGGACCTGCCCTACGACCAGCGCGAGGAGGACGGCGGCTCCCTGGTCTTCGACAGCGACGTCCTCGTCGAGGACGTCGAGATCCTCGGTGAGGCGGAGGTCGAACTCGAGCTCTCCGTCACCGAGCCGGTGGCCATGGTCGCCGCCAGGCTGTGCGACGTGGCGCCCGACGGCAGCGCCACCCGGGTGACCTTCGGCCTGCTCAACCTCACCCACCGGGACGGGCACGAGACGCCGCGGGCGATGGAGCCGGGCGAGCGCTGCCGGGTGAAGGTCACCCTCAACGGCGTCGCCCAGGTCTTCCCCGCGGGTCACCGCATACGGCTGTCGCTGTCCACGTCGTACTGGCCCCTGGCCTGGCCCCCGCCGCGCCCGGTGCTGATGACCGTCCACCCCGGGGGGAGCACGCTGCACCTGCCGGTGCGTCCCGTCCCCGAGGACGAGGAACTGCACCCGCAGCCCTTCGGCGAGCCCGAGGGGACGCCGCAGATCGAGACCACGCGGCGGGAGACCCCCGACCACCGCTGGACCGTCCACAGGGACATGGTCGACACCCGGTCGTCCCTGGAGATCGTCAAGGACGGGGGGATCCTCCACTTCGAGGACATCGACCTGGACGTCGGACGGCGGGCCCACGAGCTGTACGAGTCGGTGGCGGACGACTTCACATCCGCCCGGGGCCGGTCCACGTGGACGATGCGGTTCGCCCGCGGGGACTGGAGCACCCGTACCGAGACCCATACCTCCCTGGAGTGCACCGAGACGGAGTTCCGGGTATACGCGACCCTGGACGCGTTCGAGGGGAACGAGCGGATCTTCTCCAGGGAGTGGAGCGAGAGCGTGCCCAGGGACCACATCTGACGAGGACCGACATCCGCGACGCGGGAGGGGAGGAAGGCCATGACCTCCACCGGGGGGCGCGCCGGAGCGCGCACCGCAGGCAGGGACGGGAAGGGGCCGGACGGCTCGAAGGGGCGCGGCGCCTCCGGGGACACGGAGCCGGGCGCGACCGGAGCGCCGCAGGCACTCGCGGGAGAGGCGAAGGGCGCCGTCGAAGCGGAGTTGGGAGGCCCCGACGCCGCCGAGACCGCGCGCGTCCTGTCGAAGGTCCTGCTCCCCACCCTGGCGCGGGGCGTGCTCGTACGGCGCCCCCTGATGGAAAGCCTGGTCAGCGCACTGGAGGCGGACCGGGACATCGTCTCCACCCTGCGGGACCTGCGCGAGAGGCACGGCGACGGGCCGCTGCCGCTGCGCCTGGCCGGCAGGGACGCCGCCCTGGTGCTGGCCGCCGACGACGTGAGGACACTGCTGGAGGGCACCCCGGACCCGTTCTCGTCCGGCGGGCGCGAGAAGCGCGGCGCGCTGTCGCACTTCGAGCCGCACGCGGTCCTGGTCTCCGAGCCCGAGGAGCGGCCCCACCGGCGGGCCTCCAACGAGCAGGCCCTGTCCACCGGCCGGGTGCTCCACCCCGACGGCGACGCGGTCGCGGCCCAGGCCGACGAGGAGGCACGGGCCCTGCTGACCGCGCTGGGGGACGGCGGCGTCCTCGACTGGAACCGGTTCTCCGCGTCCTTCGACGCGCTGGCCCGGCGGGTGGTGTTCGGCGCCTCCGCGGCGGGGGACGTCCGGACCACCGAACTGCTGCGCCGGCTGAGGGCCCGGGGCAACTGGTCGTACGCGGCGCCGGTGCACCGGAAGGTGAGGGCGGAGTTCCTCGACCGGGTGGGCCGCGCCGTCGAGCGGGCCGAGCCCGGCAGCCTCGCGGCGGGCCTGTCCCGGGAGGCCGGGTCCCACCCGGAGAACCAGGCGGCCCACTGGCTGTTCGCGTTCGACGCCGCGGCGATCGCCGCGTTCCGCTCCCTGGCGCTCCTGACGTCCTACAGCCCGGGGGCGCACGCGGCCCGGGAGGAGATCCAGGAGACCGGGGGGCTGGACCTGCCGCTGCTGCGCGCGACGGTGCTGGAGTCCGTACGGCTCTGGCCGACGACGCTGGCGGTGCTGCGGGAGAGCAACCGCGAGACCGTCTGGGGGGACCGCGTGTTCCCCGCCGGGACGGCGTTCGTGGTCATGAGCGCCTACTTCCACCGCGACTCTTCTCGCCTGCCGTACGCCGACGAGTTCGCGCCGGAGGTGTGGATCGACGGCCGGGCCGAGAAGGACCCGGGGATCCTGCCCTTCAGCTACGGTCCGGCCGGGTGCGCGGGGCGCGAGGTGGTGCCGCTGACCCTGTCGCTGTTCCTGCGCTCCCTGGTGCGGGACCGCGACCTCACCCGTGTCGACGCGCGCGGCCCGCTCCCCGCGTCGGGCCTCCCGGCGTCGCTGAACCACTTCGCCCTGCGCTTCACCCTGCCCGGACGCGGCGCCTGAGCCGACGAACCCGGACGGGGCCCCTCCTCACCCGGTTCCGAGCACGACCGAGACCGAACCCGCCCGGGCGCCGAGCCCGGGCGGACCACTGAGGAGGGGCCATGAGCACCGTCGGACAGATCCTGTACACCCACCCGGAGGACCCCGAGGGGGTCGGCGCGAAGATCACCGCGTGCGTCGAAGCCTGTGGGGAGTGCGCACAGGTGTGCACGGTGTGCGCGGACGCCTGCCTGGGCGAGGAGACGGTGGCTGACCTGGTCGCCTGTGTCCGCACCGACCTGGACTGCGCGGACATGTGCGCCGTGACCGGCCGCGCGGTCTCCCGCCGGACCGGCGAGGAGGACGACGTCCTGCGGCTCCTGCTGGAGGCCTGCGCGGAGGCGTGCCGCAAGTGCGCCGAGGAGTGCGAGAGGCACGCCGGGGAGCACGAGCACTGCCGCCTGTGCGCGGAGGCGTGCCGCCGCTGCGAGCAGGCGTGCCGGGAGCTGCTGGCCGCTCTCTGAGGCCGCGGGGGCGCCGACGGAAGGGGAGGCGATGGACGGGCCGATGCCGACAGGGGTGGCCGTGGTCGCGGTGGTCGCGGCCCTGCCGGTGGTGTTGTTCTTCTTCGTGCTGTGGGTCATCCGCTGGGACACGATCCGCAAGCAGCGGGCCGTACGCTCGCCCGACTACTGGAAGGAGCGGCCGGACGGCCGGCGCTACCCGACCGGTTGGGGCGAGTCCCGGGAAGGGCCTCCTCCGGAGGAGGGCGGCGGGGCCCATGCCCCGCCCGGGAGCGGCCCGCCGGGACGGGACCCGGGTGAGGGCGGGGAGCCGCCGGAAGGGTCCGGGGGGACGGAAGGACCTGGGGGTTCCGGGCGCGGAGGCGGACCGGAAGGCCCCGGGGGTCCCGGCCGGGAGGGCGGACCGCCGGAGCGGTAGTGGCCTACACGCGGGGCCGGGGCTGCCGGGACAAGGCACGCAGGGCCGCGCGGACACCGATCCGCGCGGCCCTGCGCCGTGTCAGACGCGGTCGGCGGGGAACCCGCCGGTGGCGACCGGGCCCCAGCGCCTCGGGGTGATCCGGACCAGGGCCTTGCCCTGCCGGCGCATCGCCTCGCGGTACTCGTCCCAGTCCGGGTGCTCGCCGGAGATCACCCGGAAGTACTCGACCAGGGGCTCCACCGCCTCCTCCCCGTCGATGACCTCGGCGTCGCCGTCGATCTGGACCCACGGGCCGTCGAAGTCCTCGGAGAGCACCACGATGCTCACCTTCGGGTCGCGGCCGGCGTTGCGGGCCTTGGCGCGCTCGGGGTAGGTGGAGACCACGATGCGGCCCTCGGTGTCGACCCCGCAGGTGACCGGCGAGGCCTGGGGGCCGCCGTCGGCCCGGCGGGTGATGAGGAGCCCCCGGTGGCGGGGGCGGGCGAACTCCAGCAGACCGTCGAGGTCGACCTTGGTGTTGGTGGCGATCGAAGGGCTCATCTTCTCGCTTTCGCTGCTCAGGGTGTCCGCGTTCCGCTCACGAACCGGGTCAGCCTAGTGCTCCGCCGAGGGGGGAACCAGGCCCTGGCAGACCGTGTCACGGCACTCCCCCGCCCTGCCGGGACCGGCCCCCGTGCCTTGCCCGGGGTCAGCCCCGGACGCGCCAGTCCCGGCCCATCCGGTCGACCAGCTCCCCCGCCGCCTTGCGGAGGGGGCTGCCGCGCAGCCACACCAGCTGCACCGGCATGGCCAGGCCGTTCCTGAGGTTCTCGAACTCCATCACGCGCACCGCCCCGGCCGCGGCCCTTCCCCGCACGAGCGGCAGCGGCAGGTTGGCCCAGCCGACCCCGCGCTCCACCAGGCCGAGCGCGGTCTCCACCGAGTTCGCGCGCCAGTAGGCGTCCGAGACGACGAGCCGCCGCTCCGTCATCTGCCGCTCCAGGCTGGACACCACGATCTGGCGCGCCCCGGCCAGGTCCTCCAGGCGCCGCAGGTCCGCGGGGATCCCGAAGGTCTCCACGGAGGCGGACGCCACCGCCACGAACGTCTCCTCCGCCACGTTCAGGAACACCTCCTCCCGGTCGTTGCGGGTGCGGGCGAACATCAGCGCCAGGTCCACGGTCCCCGAGTGCAGCTGCTCCCGGACGTCGTCCTGCGGGGCGTCGGCGATCTCCACGGAGAGCAGGGGGTGGCGCGCCGCGATCTCCGCCACCGCGTCCAGGAGCGGCCGGTGGTCGACCCCCGCCGACACCCCGACCGTGAGCGTGCTCTCCAGGTCGTCGGAGAGCTCGACCGCGTGGGCCTGGAGCAGGCGCAGCCTGCTCGCGACGAGCCGGGCGTGCGGCACGAGGGCCTGCGCCCGCGCGGTGGGGACGGGCTCGCGCCGTGAGCGGTCGAACAGCGGGTAGCCGAGTTCGGCCTCGATGTTGGCGATGCCCATGCTCACCGCCGAGGGGACCCGGTTCAGCGCGCGTGCGGCGGCCGAGAAGGAGCCGTGGTCGACCACGGCGAGGAAGAGGTCGATGTTGTCGCTGGAGAGGCCCACGTTCTGTCAACCGATCTGAAAGAAGCTGACTTTTTCCATCACCGTAGCTGACGTTAGCGTCGACCTCTGTTGCATCCGGATCCCGAAAAGAGTGCGAAGTGCAAGGTCTGAAGCGCAAGCTGGTGTACGTGGGCGGCTACGAGGTCATCGGCTTCGCCGTGGGCACCGCCGTGATGACGGCCCTGACAGGAAGCGGCCCAGGGACGACGGCCCCGCTCGCGATCATGATCGCCACGGTGGCGGCGCTGTGGAACATGGCCTTCAACTACCTGTTCGAGGCGTGGGAGCGCCGACAGGTCAGCCGCGAGCGCACGGTAAGGCGCAGAATCCTGCACGCGGTCGCGTTCCAGCTGACGCTGGTGTGCTACCTGATCCCGCTCATCGCGTGGTGGCTGGACATCAGCCTGGTCCAGGCGTTCCTGCTGGACCTGGTGTTCATCGTCTACATCCCGTTCTACACGTTCGGCTACAACTGGGCCTTCGACAAGATCTTCGGGCTGCCGTCCTCCGCTATCGCGGAGCCTGTTCCGGGGGCGCCCTCCCAGGAGTCCGTTCCCTCCTCGGAACGCTCCTGAGGGCGGCCGACACCGTCTGGGCCATCCCCGCGAGGTGCGGGGAGCAGGCCAGGATCTCGTCAGCGGCCACCCCATGAGGGGGTCCATCCCCGCGTGCGCAGGGAGCAGTCGAAGCCAATCCACGTGGTGGTGTAGTCCATGGGTCCATCCCCGCGCGTGCGGGGAGCAGCCCAAGGGACAGCGGCGCCCCTCGGAGACACCGGGTCCATCCCCGCGTGCGCGGGGAGCAGATCGAGTACAGAAGTCGGTTCACGGCCATGTAGAGTCCATCCCCGCGTGCGCGGGGAGCAGAAGACGCGGCTGCTCGCCCTGACCGAGACCCAGGGTCCATCCCCGCGTGCGCGGGGAGCAGGTTCGGGTCAAGCGGCTCCGTGCCGATCGGCAGGGTCCATCCCCGCGTGCGCGGGGAGCAGCCCGGAAGACGCCGTACTTCGCCCACTTCCCGGGGTCCATCCCCGCGTGCGCGGGGAGCAGTGGGTCCTGCACCGGCCCGCCTGCTCCTGCGGGGGTCCATCCCCGCGTGCGCGGGGAGCAGACCCCCAGACGCGTCTCCCCTTCGATTGAGGCGGGTCCATCCCCGCGTGCGCGGGGAGCAGCCTACGGGGTGCACACCACCCCCGCGCGGGCGGGGTCCATCCCCGCGTGCGCGGGGAGCAGGTCTCCCCGGTCCTTACCTGGATCGTTGACAAAGGTCCATCCCCGCGTGCGCGGGGAGCAGAAGAACAACGTCCAGATCGGGTACGCGCTGCTGGGTCCATCCCCGCGTGCGCGGGGAGCAGCACCAGGAGGACGATCGACTGGAGCCGGTCCAAGGGTCCATCCCCGCGTGCGCGGGGAGCAGGCGGCGACCACCGCGGGCAACGACCCCGCGTCGGGTCCATCCCCGCGTGCGCGGGGAGCAGGCATGGTGTGGGTGGCGACTCCGACCATGGAGGGGTCCATCCCCGCGTGCGCGGGGAGCAGGTTCAGAGATTCCGAAGAATTCGCAGAGGGAAGGGTCCATCCCCGCGTGCGCGGGGAGCAGAGTCGATGACCTGGGAACTTACCAGTGGCAAGCGACCGATTTTCCAACTTCTCGAGAAACAGACACCGGACCCAAAGCACTCACATCGGACATGAAGCTCACCTTCCCCCGAAACGCCGCCGTTTCGACGCCTTGCTCCACCCGGTCTTCGGCACCTGAGCGGCCTCGACCGCTGCCTTGCGAGGACGGTGTATGAGGGTCAGCCCCTCGTGGTCCACCGGCTGCCAGTGGTGCTCGAAGGTCTCGAAGGTGAACCCCTGCTCGGAGTCGTTGCTGTACGCCAGCAGCGCCCTGCCGTTCCCCGCGTACTCCTTCACCTCCGCCCACAGTGCCTCCCTGACCCTCCGCGACGGGTTGCCGATGAACACCCCGGCCGAGATCTCCAGCAGCCACCGGGTGAGGAAACCCCGCAGCCCCGGCGGGCACTTGGTGAGGACGACGACGGTCACCAGACCACCTCGTGGGAGTAGTCGCGCCCGGCTTCGAGCAGTTCGCCCCGGTCGCCCACCAGTCCGACCTCGTCCGCCTCACCCTCCCGGCCGTCGTCCGCGTCGTGCCCCTGACCCAGCAGGAGCCTCTTGATGTCGTCGACGCACCGGTCCAACAGCTTCTCCTGGTTGATCCGATCCCGCAGCAGCCGACGCGTCACACCGTCCACGTCCTCCTCGCCCTGCGCCGCCGCGTCGAAGGCCACCGGGATGCCGATCTCCACCTTGTACAGGTCGGCGACGTCCATCACGAACCCCCGTTCGTGCCCCGAGTGGACGAAGCCCAGCCCCGGGCTGCACCCGAGCGCCGTCGCCACCGCGTGCGCCACCCCGTAGAAGCACTGGGCGGCCGAGGTGATCGCCTTGTTCGGCGCGTCGGAGTTGTCGTGGTGCCCCGGCGTGTA
Source organism: Nocardiopsis sp. CA-288880 (assembly GCF_050955985.1). Lineage (NCBI taxonomy): Bacteria > Bacillati > Actinomycetota > Actinomycetes > Streptosporangiales > Nocardiopsidaceae > Nocardiopsis > Nocardiopsis sp. CA-288880. The sequence goes on from NZ_CP192105.1 coordinate 5,178,286, forward strand.
GCGCCGCCCGTGCCAGGGCACACCCGTCCGCTCCGCCTCGGCCCGGTAGCACGCCTGGACCCTCTTGCCCTCCTTGCCGAGGAGTTCCTGGCGGCCGAACCGCTCCACGTCCAGGTCGGGGAACCGCATCCGGTACATCGCCCGCGCGACGTCGAGGCGGCTCTGCCGGTTGGCCCAGGCCTTCGCCTGGGCCTCCACCAGGTGCGAGGAGCGCGTCAGGCCGCGGCCGGCCGCGTAGAAGCGCACCCCCTGCTCGCCCACCCACACGACGCTGGCCCCGCACTCCCCCAGGACGCTCATCGCCTGATGGGTCACCCTCGTGCCCGGCCCGAGGAGGAGGGTGCCGATGGTGGCGCCCGGGATGTGCCGCACGCCCTCGCCGTCCTCGGCGGTGATCGCGTTGTCGTCGCGGTGGACGACGCACCGCTCCAGGTAGACGAAGGAGAGCCGTTCGCCGACCCTGGTCAGTTCGCGCGGCGTGGAGGCGCGCCGCTTGCTCACCGTGGTCATCGGCCCACCTGCGCCAGGGTCATCAGGCCGCAGCCGTACGCCTTGGCCCGCCCCAGGCCGGCGCACAGCACGCGGCGCAGGGCGTCCGGGTCGGTGACGGTCAGCCTGCCGTCGAAGGTCGCGGTCACCAGGGGGACGCGCATACGGGACCTCCCCTTCTTCTCGGGGCGGGGGTCGGCCTTGTCGAACCCTGTTGCGTCACGACCGTGGACGACCAACTCGTGTTCGTCCTCGCCCGGAATCAACTGCTGGTCGACCGGCCTGCGCACGATCTCGAAACCGTTCGCCTCCTGCCGCTGCAGCAGCCATCCCGCCTGGTGCCGGGGGGTGACGTGGGCGGTGACCTTGGTCGGCTCCCCGTCCTTGCGCCGGATGCTGTGCACGGGGTTGGCGGTGAGCCGGAACGCCCACGTCTGCCCCGCCTCCAGCCTGCCCAGGAACCCGCCGTAGTCGTGGGTCTGCCATCCGTCCCCCTCCGCCTTGGGCCACCCCGCCTGCTCCACCAGGTGGGTCAGGTCGGGCGCGGCCGGGCTCACGACGTACAGCAGCACCTCCGCCCTGGCGTTGCGGTCCACCCGCCACAGCACGCGCGGCGCCCCCGCGGCCCCCTGGTTCCCCGGGTCGCCCGGGAGCAGGTCGGGGAAGCCGCCCAGCACGGCGGCGTGCACGGCCTGCGGCGAGGACAGCAGCTTCCTGCTTCCCGGCCTGTTGGTGTTGAACCGGAATCGGGTGAGGTACATCAGCTGCCTCCCAGTGCGGACACGGGGTCGTGGTCGGGGGGTGCGGCGCGGCGGACCAGCGGGTTCGGCACGCGGACCGCCCCCGGGGTCACCGCGCGCAGGGCGTAGCGCCGGTGCAGGGGGTTGAAGCTGAGCGGCAGGTCGCGCAGGGTGTCGGCCCGGGTCTCCCCCGGCGCGGCGTCGACGAGGGTGCTGAGCTCCACCAGCTCCTCCCCCTTCCGGCGCCGCTGGCGTTGGAACCAGCGGGCGGCCTGCCAGGGCGTCCGCTCCAGGACGTCCTCGACCGTGCCGTCGACGGGGGCGCCCAGGTCCACGGGCCGCGCGGGCGGGCACGAGCGCCGCCCCAGGTAGGGCAGGTAGACGGGTTCGCGGACGGCCCGGTACAGGTCGGCGACCAGTTCGGGGTCGCCCTCGACCGCCGCCACGAACACCGCGTCGGACAGGTAGAAGCGCTCCGACACCGGCATGGAGACCCCGGTGACCAGGTGTTTCGCGGTCTGGTAGTCGCGCACGCGCACGCCCGGTTGGTCCACGCGCACGCCGAACCGCAGCGCGGCCAGGTCGGAGAGGTCGGCGGTGCGGTCGCGTCCGAGGGCCGCGGCGAGCAGGCCGACGATCCCGCTCTTGGTGGGGGCGTTCTCGGTGCCCCGGCGGGCGAACCGGGACGCCGACCCCCACGCCTGGAGGGGGCCGGCCAGGACGAGGGGCAGGGCACTCATGCCGTCGGCGCCTGACGCTGCGCGACGGCCGCGCCGACCTGGTCGACCAGCTCGGGGAGGGAGACGACGGAGCCCAGGCCGGAGAGCTTGGCGGTGCGCTCCCCCACGTGCACGACCCAGGTGTCCACGCCGTCCTCGGCCCCGTAGGCGCGCTCGACCTGGGAGACGTGGTCGGCCAGGCGGGCACTGGCCTCGGCCACGTGTCCGGCCCCGGCCGTCACCGGCTCCTCGAACGCGCCCACGAAGCTGATCGGCCGGGAGTCGCGCAACTTGACGACAACCGCGTCGGGCAGGGTGTGGTTGCCGAAGGTGTTGATCTTGCCGGTGGGCAGCGACTCCACGAACCCGCGCACGAACGCCTCGACGGCGCGGCGCAGCGGTTCGGTGACGGGCTCGTCCTCGCGCAGCCCCTCCCCCAGGTTCTTCTTGAGCAGGTCGACGTCGACGGCCGCGTACCGGTACAGGGTGGCGGAGTTGAACTCGACGGTGCCGATCATGCCCGCCCCGGTGTCCTCCTCCGGGTTCCGGTCGTCCACGGCCGTGTAGTAGTCGGACTCGTTCTCGACGGCGTGGACGCTGATGGCGTGGGCGACCTGCGCGGCTGCGTCCACGTTGATGTCGGCGCCGTCCGCGACCATGCGCCCGAACAGGGCGATGTCCACCGAGTGGCGGGTGTCGGCCACGGACTTGGCGCGCGCCTTGTTCTCCTTCTCCTTGAGGAACGCCTTGATGTCCTCGCGGCCCTCCAGCGCGAGTGCGGCCAGGCCGTCCCGCTGCTGGGCGCTGAGGAACATCAGGTAGGCGGACTCGGGGGCGGGCTCCTTCTCGCCCTTCTTCTTGGCGGCGTCGGCCTTGCGCTTGGGCACCTCGATCTTGGAGCCGGTGGCCGTCTGCACGGTCTCCGCGGCGAGGACGAGCGCCTCCGCCTCCTCCACCGAGGAATCGAGTTCACGGATGCGGGCGGCGATCAGCTCGGCGACGCGCTTGGTGCGGGTGCCCAGGTCCTGCGGGTCGAGGAGTGCGTCGAACGCGAGCCGTGTGGCGCGCTTCCATGCCTGGCTGGAGACGCGGGACCGCTTGACGCCGCCGTAGACGGCGGTCTTGGGGGCGCCGGTGTCGTCGCGGTTGAGGTTGCTGGGCGGCACGGTCTGCAACACGTGCACGTCGAGAATGGTGCGGCTCATGGTGGTGTCCTCGTCGTCTTGTCGGTGCCCGTCAGGGCACGTGGGAGGGGCCGGCTGACAGCGCTGCCGGAGCAGCGCGAGGGATCTGCTGGCCGCTCCCGGGGCCTGCACGGCCCGCCGGGGGCGGCGGTGTTCAGCTCTCCGGGGCGGCGTCCGGGCTGTCCCCGTCCGGGCTGTCCCCGTCCGGGGCGCCGGGTTCGGCGTCCGGTGCGGCGCCGTCGACGCGCTCGGGCCGGTGGGCCTGGAAGCCGCGCCCCCAGGCCCGGCGCACCCGGGCGGCCCCCGCCGGCGTGCGGGCGTCGTGGAGCTGGTCGGCGAGGAGCCCGTAGTCGAGCGGGATGTCCTCGGTGCGCAGCAGGCTGACGATGCCGCGGAGCCGGTCGAGGCGGGTGGCGTGGTCGGCGGCGCTCCCGGCCTGCACGAACCTCTTGCGCAGGGGCTCGTCGATGTCGCCGCCGGGCATGAGTCGGCGCACGGCCCCGCCGAGCCCGATGCCCCGCTTGTGCATGCCCCGCTCACGCTTGGACTGCTGGTGCAGGGCGTAGAGGGTGAGCGCCTCGTGGGCGGCGGCCTCGGCCGCCTCGGTGCGGGGGTCCTCGACCGGGAAGGTCTCGTAGAAGCGGTGGTCGAGGGTCAGACCCACCAGCTCCGGGACCGCCTCGATGGGCTTGCCCGCGCCCCGGCGCAGCTTGGCCAGGGTGGAGACGGCCGCGGAGAGGTCCTTGAGGTAGCCGCCCTGGAGCGCGCGGACGCGCTCGTCCACGAACGTGCCGACCTCCCGGAGCTCGGGCACGTAGGCCGTGTTCGCGGCGGCGCCCTTGCGTGTGGGGCTGGTTGTGCTGGTGGTGGTCACTGCTGTGTCTCCGGGTCGTCGGTGGTGGCCATGGGGAGCGCCCTGCGCAGTCCCGAGCGGAAGCGCAGGTCGGCGCGGGAGGCGGTGAGCCAGACCGGGCCGTTCTTGGCGGCGACGACCCGCCCGGTCCAGGAGGCCTCGCTGGCGGAGTCGAGGAGGTCGTCACCGATGCCGGACACGATCTGGCGTGCCGTGAGCTGCCACTGGCGGCGCTGTTCGGCCGGGTAGAGCGGGTTGTCGGAGGGGCGCAGGTCGCGCAACCACTTGCGGAAGGGCTCGTCCAGCGCGGCGAACCCCCGGTCGCGGGCGGTGGCCCGCGGGGCCTCGGCCTCCGCGCCCGCCGCCTCGGCCAGGGCGGTGGCCAGGTCCCCGAGGACCATGACCGCCTCCTCGGCGTCGTTGACGGCGTCGACGGCCGTCTGACCGAGCGTGCTGTCCTGCTCGTTCAGCAGGACCACGGGCATGGCGACGGTGTCGTCGACGATCTCGTCGATGACCGACTGCTGGGTGCCGTAGACCGCGCCGACCAGGCGCGTGCGAATGAGGAACCCCTTGTCCAGGAACCCCTCCACGGTCAGGCGCGAGATCCAGTCCAGAACCCTGGGGCGCACGACCTTCGCGGCCTCGCGGCGCTGTTCCGCGCCCCGGACGCGGCCGGTGACCAGGGCGGCGAGGCCGCGCCAGGCGCTGCGGGCCGGGTCGTGGTCCCGAGGCAGGTAGACCTGCTCCTCACCGAGCTTCTTCTCCTGGGCGGGACTGCGCCGCCAGGCGGTCATGGGCTCGCGATCGTGCTTGTTGCGCGGGGTCAGCGGGTCGCCGTAGGCGAGCAGGACACCGTGGACGGCTTCACCGTCGTGGTGCAGGCGGACCCGGCGGCTCTGCCAGGAGTAGAGGTCGCGCAGGCCGTGGGGGCGGGTCTGCGCCTCCACTCCCCCGAGGGCCTCGGCGGTGGCCGGAGGCCGGCGCCAGGCCGGGAGGTCGTCGGGACGCGAGCGCAGGTTGTCGGTATCGCGCGGCAGCAGGTTGAGGAGGAGGGTCGCGCGCAGGTCGTCGCCCTCCACGTAGACCCCGCCGAGGTTCCCGGCCCAGCCCACGCCCTGCGGGTAGACCTTGCCGCCCTTGACCCGGGGGTCGCCGACCACTCCGGACTTGATCCCCGAGGTGTCGTAGGCATGGGCGTGCAGAAGCCAGCGGGCGGCCTCGGCGAAGCCCAGGCGTTCGGCGCCGTGCGCGCGCATGGTGAAGAAGCGCGCGTTGTTGGGCACGTCGGCCACGATCGGGTCCAGCGAGGAGTACTCGCCCTTGGTTGTGCGCAGGTCCGGGACCTGGAGGAAGGGCGCGGTCGGGTGCAGCAGGTCGAGGCGGTCGCGGTGCTCGCCGAGGTAGTCGCGGACGCGGTCTGCGGGAAGGTCGCCCTCGCCGCCGTTCCACAGCTCCGCCCAGTCCTCGATGTCCTCCGGTCCGTCGATCGCGTCGTGCAGGACGGCCAGGAGCAGCCGGAGAAGGGCGAAGTCCTGGGTGGGCACGTCGCCGACCAGGCGCCGGACCTGCGAGGCCTGCTCGAAGACCTCGGTGAGGGAGAGTTCGGCCTCGGTCCCGTCGAGCCGCTGGACGGGGATCCAGGGCCTGGCGGTCAGGTCGAAGGAGGGCGGGGGCATCGGCGGGGACGCGTCTGGTGAGGGTGACGCTGGCCCGGAGGCGTCAGTCGGCACGGTGGACCTCCAGTCCGTCGGTCGGGGTGTAGTGCAGCCGGAATCCGGCGAGTTCGGCGCGGTCGCCCTCGTCCAGGAAGAGGACGAGCTCTCCGGCGATCCAGTGGGCGTCCTTGGTCTGCCAGGCGAGGACGAGGTCGGTCTCGAGTTCGGCGATGGCCTGGTCCAGCTCCTTGGGGAACGTGAACTGGTAGGGCAGCCGCAGCGCGGAGGCGGCCAGGGCCCGCGCGGCGGCGGGCGGCGGCGCGCTGTCGGTGGGCAGGTCCAGTCCGCCGCGCCCGTCGGCCAGCCAGGGGACGGTGGTCACGGTGCCGTCGACTGCCCGGCGGGCGACCAGGACCTCCAGGCTGTCGCGGGTGTCGCGGACCTGGGCCTTGCCGGCCTGGGTGTCCTCGGCGTCGCCGACCCCGGCCTCGATCCAGCCGATGAGCGCCCGCCCGTCCCGGGCGGCCGGTTTGAGCAGGAAGGTCTGGGCCTTCTCGCCCTTGCGCGCCTGCTCGGTCTCGTGGGCGTCCAGGGCCCGTGCCATCGCCCCGTCCCAGGTGTCGGGGGCGATCGACCCGTCGCCGTAGGCGTCCTGGACCAGGGGGCTGATGTCGTCGGGGAGGCGGACGGTGCGGGCGGTGTCCGCGTCGGCGGGCTCCGCCTCCAGACGGGTGCGGAGCACGGCGAGCGCGCGCAGGAGGGCGTACTCGCCGTAGACCGTCCGCGAGCCCCGGACCGGCTCGGGCGGCACTTCGTCCCGGTCCACGCCGGTGACCAGGCAGCGGGCCCGGCGCACGCGTTCGGGCCGGTCGGACTGGTCCTGCCCGCGCGGGTGGCGGTGCAGGCGGCCCATGCGCTGGAGCAGGAGGTCGACGGGGGCGAGGTCGGTGACCAGGAGGTCGAAGTCCACGTCCAGGGACTGCTCCACCACCTGGCTGGCGACCACGATGTGGCGGGCCGGGCGCTCCCCGCCGAGGTCGGCGACCTTGGCGGGCGGCCCGTAGTCGGCCACCAGGGCGTCGTCGTTGGCGGCGCGGTCCAGGGCGAGGAAGCGCGAGTGGGTCACGGTGACCGTGTCGTCGCCGAAGTGGGCGCGCAAGTGCGCGGCGGCCTCGTGGACGCGTGCGACGGTGTTGCGTACAACCAGAGCGCAACCGCCGTCCGTCAGGGCCTCCTCCAGGCGTGTGGTGAGAACGTCCAGGTCGTCGGCCAGGGGTTCCACGACGACGTCGGTGGCACGGCCGGAGGCGGCGGGTGTGTGCAGGCGGGGCGCGGCGCCGGTCTCGGCCGTGGTGATCAGGGGGTAGGCGCGGGCCTTCCCGATCTCGTCGTAACCCTCCCCCGGCGTGCCGGTGTAGGCCTCGGCCAGCTCGCGCCTGCGCCGGGCGGGCAGGGTCGCGGAGAGGAAGACGACGGGGACGCCGTACCTGCCGAGCCAGGAGAGTGCGCGGTCGAGGTAGGCGTTCATGTAGGTGTCGTAGGCGTGGGCCTCGTCGATGACGACGACCTTGCCCGCCATGGCGAGGTGGCGCAGGGCCAGGTGCTTGCTCTTGAGGCCGGTGAAGAGGAGCTGGTCGACGGTGCCGACGGCGAAGGAGGAGAGCATGCCCTTCTTGCGGCCCCGGAGCCAGCGGTGGGCGGTGAGGGCGGCCGGGGTGCGGTGCCCGGCGCCGGAGCCGCTGTCCTCGGCGTCGCGGTCGGTGTCGCTGGCCAGGCGGCGTCCGCCGCCCATGAGCTGCGTGAACTCCTCGTTCAGGTGCGCCTTGGAGTGGGCGAGGAACACCGAGGCGGCCTCCTTCGGCATTCCGGGAAGGCGTTCGAGCCAGGTGAGGTAGCGCTCGAACATGGCGTTGCTGGTGGCCATGGTCGGCAGGGCGACGAAGCAGCCGCCCGCGCCGGACCGGGCCGCGAAGATCTCGGCGACGGCAAGGGCTGCCTCGGTCTTGCCCTCGCCCATGGGCGCCTCGACGATCATCAGACCGGGGCCGGACATCTGCCGGGCGGCCTCGACGGCCTGCTCCTGGACGGGGCGGACGGTCGCGCCCTCGGGAAGGTCGAAGCGTTCCGAGAAGAGCTCCGCCGCGGTGCCTTCGGGTTCCTCGGCCTTCCACTGCCGGGGGAGGTCGAGGAGGCGCCAGGCCTCGCGGGTGCGCTCGGGGTCGGTGCTGCGCTCGCCCGGGAAGTAGGGGAAGAAATCGGGGTTGCTGGCGATCCAGTCCGCGACGATGACCAGTGCGCTCAGGAGGACCTGCACGGTCTGCGGGAGCTTGAGCGACTTCCAGTCGGAGAGGCGGGCGTCCACTCCGGTGATCCGGGCGGCGGTGTCGAGGAGTTCGGTCTGGGCCGTCGACCAGGCGGTCTCGTGGCCGGGGGTGCGGAGGAGCTGGGGGTGCCGGTCGAGTTCGGCGATGGCCGAGTAGCCGGGCTGAACGCCGTGGTGTCCGCCGGCGACGATGGTGAGCTGGTGGGTGTCGCGGGGGTTCCAGCCGTGGTGGTCCACGAGCCAGTCGCGCAGGATGAGCTGACCGGCGAGGCCGTGGGGGGCGAGGTTCCGGTCGGGCATCTGCTTCTGGAGGGGCATCTCCAGGCCGTGCGCGCGCATGTCGTCCGCGAGGTGCTCGACCTGGCAGGCGAAGGCGGGCGTGGCCTTGCCGATGTCGTGGGTGGCGGCGAGCCAGACCGCCAGGAGGCGGGCGTCGTCGGGGCCCTGCGGGAGCGCGGCGCTGACGTGGTCGCGCACCTGGGCGGGGAGCCATGCGTCCCAGAGCTTGTCCGCGACGGCGGCGCTGTCGGCCATGTGGCGGTGCAGCGGAAGCCAGCCGTCGGACTCGAAGTCGTGTTTGGCCCACACTGCGCGAGCGACAGGGGACAACGTGGCAGCCCAGGTCAAGGGCTGTCCGGGAAGGGTCATGCGGGATATTCAATCGAACCCGGGGGAGGTTTCGCGGGCTTTCTCGAACATTAGTCCGACCAGATGCGGCCAGTTGCTACTCACGGGTTCATCCACGGAATCGGGGCTCTTGTGGTATCTGGTCCCGTGGTTGTCGCGTGAGGCAGGAGTAGCTGGGGTGGGTGGTGGGGCGCGGGGCCATCCCCGCGCGTGCGGGGAGCAGTCCTGCTGGGCGAGGTGGTCGGGGTAGGAGCCGGGTCCATCCCCGCGTACGCGGGGAACAGGAGCGCCGGGTGGATCTGCTCCTGCACGAGGTAGGGTCCATCCCCGCGTGCGCGGGGAGCAGGCGACCTCGGCGTCGAGCTCCTCGCCCGACAGGGGTCCATCCCCGCGTGCGCGGGGAGCAGCGCATGCGGGCTGAAGAAGCGGCGGGGGGCCCGGGTCCATCCCCGCGTGCGCGGGGAGCAGTCCTCCAGGGAACTCCCGGCTCGAGACGTGCGGGGTCCATCCCCGCGTGCGCGGGGAGCAGTGCTCTGGGGTGAAGCTCCAAGAGCCTCCGGCGGGTCCATCCCCGCGTGCGCGGGGAGCAGCCGGTAGGACTGGGTCTCTTCCTTCTGGAGGCGGGTCCATCCCCGCGTGCGCGGGGAGCAGGGTGTAGGCGTCCTGCATCACGGCCAGCACCAGGGTCCATCCCCGCGTGCGCGGGGAGCAGACCACCACCGAGGGGCACCCCGTCTCGCCGGTGGGTCCATCCCCGCGTGCGCGGGGAGCAGGCCCCGGGCGTTGACCCGCGGGGCGCCGGCCGGGGTCCATCCCCGCGTGCGCGGGGAGCAGGGCGGCCGGGTCGTCCAGCGCCGGAGCGCGCAGGGTCCATCCCCGCGTGCGCGGGGAGCAGAGTCCGAACAGCGCCTTGATCTTGGCGGCGTCGGGTCCATCCCCGCGTGCGCGGGGAGCAGGTCGAGCACGTGTGCCCGGACCGCGTCGAGGAGGGTCCATCCCCGCGTGCGCGGGGAGCAGGTGCTCACAGGGGTTGCAGACCCAGGTGGCGCGGGTCCATCCCCGCGTGCGCGGGGAGCAGTTTTCCGTTCGGGTGGCCGGGTCCTACAGGGTGGGTCCATCCCCGCGTGCGCGGGGAGCAGACGATCGGGTGCAGCCGGTCCAACGACCACCCGGGTCCATCCCCGCGTGCGCGGGGAGCAGACGGCGGAGACGTCGGCCAGGGCCGCCGCCTCGGGTCCATCCCCGCGTGCGCGGGGAGCAGTGGGTCGACTGGGCCGCCCGACGGTGCGCTCTGGGTCCATCCCCGCGTGCGCGGGGAGCAGACTCGATGACCTGCGAACTTACCAGTGCCAAGCGGCCGTTTTTGCAACTTGTCGAGAAACAGTCATCAGGAACACCAAAACCCACACGTCGCACATGAACACAGAAGGCAACGGAACCGCACTTCAGCCACTCCTGCGCACATTACCAACGAAGGCGCCCCACTCTCCGGCGGGGACGTTCAACATACCCAGGTCGCGATTCATGCTGTCCCGCATCGCCGCGCCTTCATGTGAACAGACGGCCTCGACACAGGCAGCCTCGCTCTGCGAGTAACTCGACTTGAACCAATGTGACACACAACCACCGACTCGCACAGTGTTCTCCTCCGCGCAAGGAGCCAACAAACAGGAAGAGACCCGACGCCTTGAGGCGTCGGGCCACATATATGCCCTTAGTCGGGCACCGCGAACTTGTAGTCGAAAACCGCCATGTCACCCCGGATGAGGAACTGAGCCACATCAAGAGGCCCATCGTCCGTGTGGTAAGTACGGATGACCTCGAAAATGGGCGTGCCCGGCGGAATCTGGAGACGCCCCGCCTCCGGACCTGTGGGCATGCGGGTGCTGATCTCTTCCTGAACCTCGCGCACGGGGCTGATCGCGTTGATACGCGCGATGTGCCCTCCCGCACCCTCTCCGGCGATCAGAGCCGGAGAGCGCTCGCCCGTGCCAAGGCTGAAGTAGCTGTCAGCGGACTGGTTGATGGTTCCGTCAAGCTTCGTGACGCGCTTGCGGACATAAACGAGATCGCCCACGTTGACGTCCGGCAGGCGTTCGGCCACGAAGACCGGCGCAGGCACTTGACTGGTCTGAGCTTCCTGCTCCACGGCCTTACCCTGGTCGGCACCCTCCGCACTCAGTAAAGGCTGAGGCTTGGCACCGGCCCAAACGGACTTGCTGTAACGCTGGATACCGTATCGGCGCACCTGCTTCTGCTCCCTTACGTAAGTACCACTGCCCTTCCTGCTACTCAGGATCCCCTCCTGTCGCAGCAGGTCGATGGAGCGACGGGCCACCATCATGCTCACTCCGTACTCAGCGGCGATCGTGTTGAGCGTAGAAAGTTTGCCGCCCTGATTGAGGTCGCCCCGCCGACCGAATGCGGCCAATGTATACCCACGAGTTCTGCCATGAAGGCAGTCTCCACGTGGTATCTGACCTCAACCCGCAGAGGCAACTAGTGCTCGTCGGATGCGATGAACAGGTCGAGGGTAAATCCCCGCACGTGCGGGGAGCAGGGGGCGAGCGGCCCGGCCGTGCACATCGAACGGACCTATCCCCGCGTGCGCGGGGAGCAGCGGGCGCCACAGCCACGCGGACGAGTGGAGCCCGGGTCCATCCCCGCGTGCGCGGGGAACAATGGGCCTTCCCCGAGTCCGCCCCCTACGTCCGGGGTCCATCCCCGCGTGCGCGGGGAGCAGACGGCCATGCGGCAGGCCCTGGAAGACCTCGGAGGTCCATCCCCGCGTGCGCGGGGAGCAGCACGGGATCATCGGCCCGACGACCGTCCACGTGGGTCCATCCCCGCGTGCGCGGGGAGCAGGCGCCGAAGGCCTACGCGACCGCGACGGCGGGGGGTCCATCCCCGCGTGCGCGGGGAGCAGGTGGCCGGTTGGGCGACGTGCGGTGAGCCGCGGGGTCCATCCCCGCGTGCGCGGGGAGCAGTCAACGAGCATTCCGCGAATCGAGTCAAGCGTGGGTCCATCCCCGCGTGCGCGGGGAGCAGATGTACGACTTGCCGTGGTCTCCGCGCATGTAGGGTCCATCCCCGCGTGCGCGGGGAGCAGAGGCCCCGACCGTACTGGTCGGGGCCTTCGTCGGGTCCATCCCCGCGTGCGCGGGGAGCAGTCGGCCAACCCCTGTTGGACCCGCCGTGCGGCGGGTCCATCCCCGCGTGCGCGGGGAGCAGACTCGATGACCTGCGAACTTACCAGCGCCAAGCGGCCGTTTTTGCAACTTGTCGAGAAACAGCCATCAGGAACATCGGCCCCCACACCGCACACCTGGACACACGCGAGAACAAGACCGCACCTCACTCACTCTTCCGCACCTCGCGAATGAAGGCGTCCCACTCCCTGACAGGGAAGGCAAGAAAACCGAGCTCTGGATGCTTGGAGTCTCGCATCGCCGTGGCATCGTCCAGGTCGGATACCTCAACGCAGTTGGACGAGGTCCCGCTGTAGCTCGAGGTGAACCAGGTCGCAGCGTGCGACTTCATAACTACTCCTTCTCCAAGGCCCGAGCGACTCCTTCCAGGAAGTCGACTGTCTGCGTCGGACGCCAGGCATCCGCCAGCAGACGCTCGAACACATCCTCGTGGCGCCCGACGGAACCCGGATCGTCCCAAAAGAGACTTGTGTTATCCGTGACGGTCACCAGCACCATCAACTCGTTCAGCGTGAGCAGGGTGAAGTTACCGATCTCCAACGCCACATGGGCACCCGCCTCGAACGGCAGGACCTGGAGAGTGACGTTCGGTCGCTCCGCAGCCCGAATGAGATGGCGGACTTGTTCAGCCATCACCTTAGGCCCACCGACAGTTGTGCGGATCGTGGCCTCACTGACAATGGCCCACAGGCGGGCCCCGCTGGCCGCCCAGGCTTCTTGTCTCCCCAGCCGAACCGTGACTCCAGCGTCGACCGTCTCGGGCAGAGCGCTGGGCATGGTGCCCTTGAAGAGGGCTCGCACATAACCCTCGGTCTGCAGCAGCCCGGGGACGAGAACCGGCTCGTATGTTCGTATCCGGTTGGCCGCGCCTTCGAGACCGATGTAGGTGCCGTAGTCCTCGGCAACACCGCTGGACTGCCACCAGCCGGAGGAACGCGCCTCCTTGCGCATGTTCAGGAAGCGCTGGATGGCCTCCGGCCCCAGCTCGTAGTACTCCAGCAGGCGCTCAAGACTGCCAGGTCCCGGGATCACGCCTTCTACCCCCGGCGTCTCCCAACGAGAGACCGTGGAGACGTTGACCTTGACAGCTCTGGCTACATCCGCAAGCTTGCGATCTCCGCGCAAATTGCGCATCTCGGTAGCAAGTTGCCATTGGGCGACAGTCGGACTCATAGTCATGCGCCCATAGTGACGCGCACAGGCACCACCCACAAACGCAGTCAGAAATCTGTAGATGCGGATTGCATTTGCGGTTTCCGTAGGCTCTACTTGTAGTCAACCTCGACCTCTCAGTGACGAGCGAGGCTCATGTCTTCCACACGCAGGAGGTATGTCATGGCTGCAAGCCGCCAGCTACGAGCGGGGACAACGGACACGGGAACAGCGCTGACGTCAGCTTCGGGGTGGGAGCGGTACGGGGAGCGGGTGCGGGCGGCACGCGAACGGCTCGACCTTTCCGTTGAGTACGTCGCTCAGAAAGCCCTGACGTACGCGAACATGGTCCGCGACATCGAGGCCGGCACCTCCGAGCCGGACAGCACTGTCATTCGGCACCTGGACAAGGTCCTGGGAGCGGAGGGCGTCCTGTGGGACGCCTGGGCGCAGATCTTCCTCAGCTCGCGGCTCCAGGCCGGGGCGACCGTCGCCGACCTCCTGTTTCACACCTACCAGGTCCGCCACTACGCGCCCCTGGTCCTGCCCGACGGCTACCTCACCGAGGAGTACGCCCGCGCCCTCCTCCAGGCGGAGCGTCCGATGGAGTCGAGTTCCTTCCTCACCGACCGCCCGGCGGTGCGCGAGGTCTCGGGCCTGTTCTCCGGAGCTCCCTACTACTGTCTGATCGTCGACGAAGCCGCACTCACCCGGCCCGTCGCCCCGCCCAAGGTCATGCGCGAACAACTGACCCACCTGCGCAAGCTCGCCATGACGGACAGCGTCACCGTCCACGTCATCCCGGAGGGAACAGCTCCCCACCCCGGCCTGCGCGGCGCGTTCTGGACCCTGTCCTTCTCCCCCCGGCACAACCTGGCCTACACCCCGCTCCCCCACGGTCCCGGCCATCTCGTCACCGACGCCACCCAGGTCAAGAGCTACAGCGACCTCTTCGCCACCCTCCAGGGCGTCTCCCTGCCCGCCGCGAATTCCCTGCGGATCCTGGACGAGGCGATCGAACGCTTCCCGGACAAGCCCAGGCCGCGTGCCATCACGACCGGACCCGCCGACGACGGGATCAGCTCGGCGCTTCGTCCCTCGCAGAGCACAGCCGCACCGGCCTGACAGTCGCTCCCCCGTGTCCCTGGCCGGACACACGAATGCCCCGGCGGGTGTTGAACGCACCCCCAGGGCTCGGCCAGCACCCACTTACCTCTTAGACCGAGGAGATGCCGACATGACCATTGTGCCGCAGCCCCCTGCAGCCTCCCCCGCCCCAGCCGTTCCCTGCCCACGCTGGGAACCGCGCCTGTACCCCGGAACCCTGGCCACCACCAGCCGGGTCCGCTCCGACCTGCGTACCGACCTGGGCCGGCTCCCCGGGATCGAACCGGACCTGGTGGAGACCGTCGTGCTCTGCGCAAGTGAGATGTTCGCCAATGCCGTCGAGCACTCGCGGTCGGGCGAGAACGATGGACGGGTCATCCGCACCCTGACGGTTCCCGCCGCTTCCCTGGCCGGGGCCGCCCTGCGCCTGTCGATCATCGACGACGGGGCCCGGGTCTCCCGCCCCCGGATTCCTCGCCAGCGCACCCGCGAGGAGTGGCAGGAAGCCGAACGCGGGCGCGGCCTGCTCCTCGTCGACCACCTGGCCACGGCGTGGGGAGCCCGCAGGGTCGTGGACTTCCCCTTCTGCGAAGGACTGGGCACCGTGATCTGGGCCGAATTCGCCCTGGGCACCGCTTCGAACCCTGGGGACGGACGATGACCGTCTCCTCCGCACGGTTGGCTCCCGGGGTCCGCTCCGTCCTACACGCGCCCCGGGGACAGCGCTTCTCACATCCGCGACTTCCGGCCGCCTCCACCAGGGAAGAGCTCCTCCTCGCCCAGATGGGTGACAACCCGCGCGTGGCCTACCGGCAGCTCCACGGGATCCTGCCCGCGTGGATGGAGGTCCAGCACGCCCGCCTCTCCCCCGCTGCCGTGGAGACGCGGACTGCGGCCCCGCCGCCTCGCCCCCGTCACCGCTCCCATCGCAAGATCCGTGGAAGCGGAAGCCTTGGCCTGGCCCTGTGCTGCCACGTCCTCGCGGCGGCACTCGGAGCCTTCGCGCACCACGTGCTCTCGCCCCTTCTCTGACGGGTCACCCCCGTGTCGGGGGCAGGCGGGAGGGTTCTGGGGCTCCGATTCCCGATAGGGGTGGCAAGCCTGCCACTGCTAGAATCCACACCAACGACAAGGCCTCCCCGGGCCGGACACACCTCCGCCGGGGAGGCTTTTTTCGTGCCCGAGATCGACGATTCAGGGGTGTCAGCTCTCTTTTCCGACGCCGTTCACGCCGGCGCGTGACGTCGGAGAGGAAGGGGCCGCCGGTCAGCCATTCATGCAGAGGATTCCCATGTCAGACGTCTCCGTGCGCCTCGCACACACCGCCGATCACCTCGTCGTGGAGCGGCTGTGGCTGATGTTCAGCCATGACATGTCGGAGTTCCGCGGACTGTTGCCCGGCCCGGACGGGGCCTTCCGCAGCGAACGGCTCCGGGCTGCCTTCACCGACTCCGACTGGGCGCCGTACATGGCGACGATCGGCGACCAACCCGTCGGCTTCGTTTTCGTGCGTGGGCTGAGCGGACCGGAACGGGTGCTGAACAGCTTCTTCGTGGTGCGGGGTGCGCGAAGGTCGGGGATCGGGCTGCGCATGGTCCGCGAGGTCGTGGCCAGGCATCCCGGGCCGTGGGCAGTCGCCTTCCAGGACGCCAACACGGCCGCGGTGCGGTTCTGGCGCCGCGCCGCAACGGAGATCGCCGGTGACGCCTGGTCCGAGGAACACCGACCGGTACCGGGGCGGAAGGACCTGCCTCCTGACGTGTGGATCTCGTTCGACACGTCCGTCCAGCGCGGAGGCTGAGCCAGCGAAACGGCTGGGGCTCGTGGATGGCAGCCCATCCCCGCGTGCGCGGGGAGCAGAGGGACAGGGGCTCGGCCTCGGCTTCGGGGACGGGTCCATCCCCGCGTGCGCGGGGAGCAGAGGCTGTGCGCTGGACACAGCGCAAGTACGACCGGTCCATCCCCGCGTGCGCGGGGAGCAGTCGGCCACCGTGAACATCCGGTACCGCAGGTCGGGTCCATCCCCGCGTGCGCGGGGAGCAGCCCGTGAACACAAGGTGACCTGAGCTTTCCCTGGGTCCATCCCCGCGTGCGCGGGGAGCAGATCGGAACGGTGCCCATGGGGTTGGGCTGCGGGGGTCCATCCCCGCGTGCGCGGGGAGCAGTCAACAAGACCGAGGCGTACCGGCCGGAGAACGGGGTCCATCCCCGCGTGCGCGGGGAGCAGGTGCTTCGTGGGCGGGTCGGGGATGTAGTCGTGGGTCCATCCCCGCGTGCGCGGGGAGCAGGGGTCCATCAGGGGGCAGTCGTTCGGCGGTCGGGGTCCATCCCCGCGTGCGCGGGGAGCAGCTGGGGATCCTGCGCAAGGCCGACCCTGAGGAGGGTCCATCCCCGCGTGCGCGGGGAGCAGGCCGAGGCCGCCGGGACCTTTGCGCACCGCTGGGGTCCATCCCCGCGTGCGCGGGGAGCAGGCTGCCGGGGCCTCCGAGTCCGTGCACGGCCAGGGTCCATCCCCGCGTGCGCGGGGAGCAGCCGGCCATGGGGTTTGTATCCCTTGATGTCCGAGGTCCATCCCCGCGTGCGCGGGGAGCAGAGGGTGCCGAGCCATCCGCTGAACCGTCGGCGGGGTCCATCCCCGCGTGCGCGGGGAGCAGCCTTTTCCTGGTGGCCCCCTGCCCGGTCCCCTGGGTCCATCCCCGCGTGCGCGGGGAGCAGGGGAAGGCTCACACCGGCCTTGTGCCAGCCGTAGGTCCATCCCCGCGTGCGCGGGGAGCAGGCCCCGGTCCGACCGAAGCTGGCGGCCAAGGGGGGTCCATCCCCGCGTGCGCGGGGAGCAGTCCTCGCGCGGGCAGGGCAGCAGGTGCGGACGGGGTCCATCCCCGCGTGCGCGGGGAGCAGACGGCCCGGTGGGAGTCGGCGCTCGCCGAGCGGGGTCCATCCCCGCGTGCGCGGGGAGCAGACGGCCCGGTGGGAGTCGGCGCTCGCCGAGCGGGGTCCATCCCCGCGTGCGCGGGGAGCAGAGGACGCGACCGCCGATCACCGCGCCGAGGACGGGTCCATCCCCGCGTGCGCGGGGAGCAGTGTGGTTGCCTGCCGCAGCCTGCGTCGCCCCCGGGTCCATCCCCGCGTGCGCGGGGAGCAGGCCACTGTCGCCGACGCGCTAGCTCTTGATGAGGGTCCATCCCCGCGTGCGCGGGGAGCAGGATCGTGGGGGACGAACGCCGGCGCACCATGTGGGTCCATCCCCGCGTGCGCGGGGAGCAGGGCGTGGGCGGGAGTCATCGGTCCGCCTCCTGAGGTCCATCCCCGCGTGCGCGGGGAGCAGTGCGGTCACCATCAGGCGGTCCCGCCCTTCTCGGGTCCATCCCCGCGTGCGCGGGGAGCAGAGCAAGCCGTTGCTGGAGCAGGCGGTGGAGCTGGGTCCATCCCCGCGTGCGCGGGGAGCAGCGGCCCCGTCCATCCACGGCAGACACGCCACGGGGTCCATCCCCGCGTGCGCGGGGAGCAGGGACGTGCCCACCGCCGGATCGAACACCTTCCCGGGTCCATCCCCGCGTGCGCGGGGAGCAGACTCGATGACCTGCGAACTTACCAGCGCCAAGCAGCCATTTTTGCAAGTTGTCGAGAATTAGACACTCGGAACAAACAGGAAGGAAACCCCATAACCCACCCACAAACCCATACATCACCCAGGACTTCTCCGGCTCGCGCCGGAGCGGCACCACAGGACACCTTTCCATACATCCCGCATTGCCGCCCGATGTCCGTCGAAGGCCCGAATTCCCAGCAGGACTAGAGGCACCGCCGTGGCTCGGCGCGCATCCCCACATCCGCGTCGGCGTTCCGAAAGGCCGGAGGCCCCCGGAACGCCTGCCGAACGGACAGCCGTGGAGCACGGCATCCGTCCGGCAGGCCGCCCGAGACGTGGCTACGGCACGGTGTACCCGGCGGCACGGAACACCTCGTACCACTCAGGCCGGGTCAGCGGTAGGTCCGAGCCCTGGGCCGCCGCGGTGACGCGTTCCGGCGTGGTGGTGCCGATGACCACCTGCATCCGCGCGGGGTGCCGGGTGATCCACGCGGTGGCGATCGCGATCGGCGGCACGCCGTACTTCGCCGCGAGACGGTCGATGACCGCGTTCAGCTCCGGGAAGCGCGGCGACCCGAGGAACGGCCCGTCGAAGAAACCGGCCTGGAACGGGGACCACGCCTGCAGGGTGATGTCGTGCAGCCGGCAGTAGTCGACGAGGCCGTCGTCGCGGCTGACCGACTGCTCCAGCCCCTGCATGTTCGCGGCCACGCCCTGGGCGATGAGCGGGGCGTGCGTGATGGAGAGCTGCGCCTGGTTCGCCACGATCGGCTGCCTCACGTAGCGGCGCAGCAGGTCGATCTGTCTCGGCGTGTGGTTGGAGACGCCGAAGGCGCGCACCTTGCCGGCCTCGGCGAGGTCGTCGAACGCCCGCGCCACCTCCTCCGGCTCCACGAGGGCGTCCGGCCGGTGCAGCAGCAGGATGTCGATGTAGTCCGTGTCGAGCGCCTTCAGCGAACCGTGCACCGTCTCCATGAGGTGCTCGTAGGAGAAGTCGAAGTACGGGCCGTCGGTGACGATCCCGGCCTTGGTCTGGATCACCAGCTGTTCGCGCTCGGCGGGGCTCAGCCGCATCGCCTCGGCGAAGCGGCGCTCGCAGCCGTGCGGTTCGCTGCCGTAGATGTCGGCGTGATCGAGGAACGTGATGCCCGCGTCGATCGCCGTGCGGACGAGGGTGCGTACCTCCTCGTCGGTCTTCTCCTGGATGCGCATCAGACCGAGCACCACGTTGGGTGCGGTGATCTTGGTGCCGGGCAGAGTGAAGGTCTTCATGCGCAACTCCCTATCACGGGCGGAAGTCCGAGGGGCGTGCCCTGCGTACGGCAGGACCGGAGTGCCGCGCCGGACCGCACGCGGCCGGGGGCGGGGCGGGTGGCGGGAGCCGTCCGCGAGAGGCATGGCCCGGTCGGCGGAACCGCCTACCCGTGCCGGAGCGGGCACGAACCGGGACCGGGATCAGAGTCTTGGACGTCGGGGTGGGGCACGGCCCCGCTGCGACCTTCTGCGGTGGTCGCTCCCCCCTCGATCAGGGGCGTGAGGCCGTCGAGCAGGTGCTTCATGCCGAGCTCGAAGACTCCGCGCACGTCGGGCGGCCCCGAGATGCTGAACGTGAGCGGGTACCGGCCCTGTTCGGCGAGCCGGAGGAACTCCGGCCCCCGCGACCGCCACCAGTGCTCGGCGTCCATCCCGAACTCGTAGTCCTCCACCACCGCCCGCGTGGCCTGGAGTGCCATCCCCGAGGTGTAGGCGGACACGAAGGTGAGCACCGCCATGGCCTCGTCCGGTGAGCGCCCCCGGGCGCTGACGACCCGCATCATCCACTCGGCGTTCTCCAGGAGCTGGGGGGACTGGACGGCTCCGGCGAGCATGGTCAGCCGAACGGTCCAGGGGTGCCTCCGGTAGATGCCCCACTCCGTGCGGAGCGCCAGCTCGAGGGCTTCCCGCCAGTCGGCGGGCGGCGGTTCGGGAAGCGCGTGCTCCGCGTAGACCTGGTCGATCATCGCCGTCACCAGCGCGTCCTTGTTCGCGACGTGGCGGTACAGGGCCATGGTGCTCACCCCCAGCTGGGTGGCGACCCTGCGCATGGACAGGCCCTCGATGCCCTCGGCGTCGGCGATGGTGATCGCGACCCGGACGATGGCCCCCCTGGTGAGGGCGGTGTCGGCGACCAGGCGGCGTTCCGTCGGCTCCGCCGGACGCGGGCGCTCCCGCGGAATCCGGTATTCCCGCTGCTCCCGGGGGTCTCGTGGGTCCGGCGCGGAGTCCGGTTCCCGCCGTACGAGGGTCCCCACCCCGCGCACCGCTTCGACCAGGCCCTCCTGGCGCAGGGCCGCGAGCGCCTTGGTGGCGGTAGCCATGGCCACCCCCCACTCGCGCATGATCTCCCTGGTCGAGGGGACCCGGTCCCCCGGTCGCAGCTCCCCGCCGTCGATGCGCGCGCGGATGTCGGCGACGACGCGCGCGTAGGGCGGCAGCTCTTGTTTCGCAGTCGTGGACATCACAGACCCCTCGATCCTTCTCCGCTTGCCCAGAGTGTACTAGTGCACAACGGAACATCGAGCACCTCGACAAAGACGCCAGGGCAAACCGAGAAGCCCTTCAACTCCCCTAGTGCACTAGTACTGACCGACGAAAAAAGCCTTTTATTGAAGGCTTTCTTGAAGCCATAGGGTGTGTACTCTGTACGCAAGGCGCACCACTCAGAGGCGTACACCTCGGCGCGTACACCGTCCCCCAGAAATCGACGGCCCACTCGGAGGCCACCATGACCGACACATCCGCTGCCGGGCCCGGCACCGCGTCCGCCCCGGACCGTCCGCTCCCGCTCGACCGCCGTTCCCTGGCCCCGGACCTGGCACGCGGCGTCATGCTGCTGTTCATCGCACTCGCCCACACACACCTGTTCACGGTGTTCATCGGCGGACCCGAGAACATCGCCACCGCCGCGGACCAGCTCACCGTCGCGGGCACGACCATGTTCGTCGACCTGCGCAGCTACCCCATGTTCGCGGCCCTGTTCGGCTACGGTCTGGCCCAGATCCACCGCCGCCGCAGCGAACAGGGGTACGCCTGGCCCCGGACCCGCGGCCTCCTGCGCCGGCGCGGCCTGTGGCTGATCGTCTTCGGGCTGGCGCACACGGTGCTGCTCTTCCCCGCGGACATCCTGGCCGTGTACGGCCTGGTGACGCTGCTCCTGATGGGCGTTCTACGGCTGCGCGACCGGACCCTGGTGATCCTGGCGGCGCTCTGGCTCCCCGTGGCCGCCGCCGTCCACGCCCTGGTCGCCAGCGACAACGCCATCACGGGCGGGGGCATGCCGCTGATGCCCGACGGGTTCGCGAACGAACTCCTCTTCCGTCTGACCCTGTTCGCGGTGCTGGTCGTGATCATGTTCATCAGCACCCTCGTGCCGTTCATGATCGGCGTCCTGGCGGCCCGGCACCGGCTCCTGGAGCGGCCCCACGAACACCTGCGACTGCTGCGCACGACCGCGTTCGTGGGCATCCCCCTGGCCGCGCTGGGCGGCCTCCCCCTGGCGCTGGACAAGGCGGGGGTGTGGACCGACGCCACCCCCGGGGACGTCCTGCTCACCAGCGGCCTGCACCAGGTGAGCGGCTACGCGGGCGCCCTGGGCTACGCGGCGCTCATCGGCCTGATCGCGGTCCGCTTCACCGGCAGGCAGGGGCCGGTGACCAACGCCCTGGCCGCGCTCGGACAGCGCTCCATGACCTTCTACCTGGCCCAGTCGGTGGCGTGGGCGGTGCTGTTCTCCTCCTACACGCTCGATGTGCACCTGACCTCACCTGCCGTGGGCGTGGGCATCGCGGTGGCCGTGTGGCTGACCACGGTGCTGCTCGCCGACCTCATGCGCCGCCGGGGCATGCGCGGACCCGCCGAGGTGGCGCTGCGCCGCCTCACCTACGGGGGCGGATCGGGCGCCGGTGGAGGCAGCGGAAGCAGTCGCGGGTAGGCAGGGTCGCCCCCGCCAGGTGCGCCGGTCCGGGCACCTGGCGGAGGCGACGTGCGTGCATTGGCCATCGACCGGTCGGAGGGGCGGTGAGAATTCACCACCCGGCTCTGCGCCGGTCCGCCCGGCTACTGCTCTCGGGCCGCCTCGCCCCTCCTAACTTGGTGAGGATCGGGCCGCCCGAGCGGTCCCCACGGCCTTCCCGCTCAACCTGCACAGTCGGATCGAGTAACGCGTGGGTCGAGAAGGTCGGGGGACCGTCCTCGCGGGAGCGGGGATCAGCCACCTGGGGAAATCAGCACTTCGTCATTCCAGCGGGGGGATCGACCGAGGTGAAGACATATTCGGCGGGAACGTTTCCCCACCTTCCATACATGTCCCCGTTGGTCCAATACCACACATTGTTTCCGCCGTTATGACGGTCTCCACGCCCCCAGCACAGGAAGACGCTTTGCGTTGTTTCGATATAGTCGCGAACTTCACTGTCATAGCTTCGCGTGGCGTACAACGGGGCACCCCCATAGTTGCCACAGTAGAGCTTGCCGTTGCTGCGAACCTCACATCTCGCCGCAGCCTGGACGCGATCGGTCGTCGATTCCGCAGCGAGAGCCAACGATGCCGGCGACAACAAGGTGGACGCCGCAGCCAGCGCCACTGTCGCGACTGAAATCCGCTTCATGCTCATGAGAGTCTTCAAGAGAACTTCCTCAACAAAAGAACCATGTGAATCGCCTTCCCATTCCATACCCAGGAATGGGAGTACCTACAGTCAGGCTAGGCAGGTGCTTCGCACGTCGCAATACATTTCAGCCGTGGCCGAAATAGCCACCTCAGAAGCCTGTGGCTGTGCAGCTGGACCGCCACAGTCGGTTCTGGCTACGCGGGGAGCAGACGAGTCGGCACAGAGAAGTCGGATCCCTTTCCGCCGGAGCGGGGAGCAGCTCAAGGGCGCGCTCACCCTCGATGAAAGGGGCAGGTCCATCCCCGCGTGCGCGGGGAGCAGGGAACGGTGTTGGCCATGTCAGAGGCAATGCCGGGACCATCCCCGCGTGCGCGGGAAGCAGTGTCACGGTACTCCTCAGGACGTGGTTCCTCGGGGTCCATCCCCGCGTGCGCGGGAAGCAGACGGTCCGCGAG
Organism: Nocardiopsis sp. CA-288880; assembly: GCF_050955985.1. Classification (NCBI taxonomy): domain Bacteria; kingdom Bacillati; phylum Actinomycetota; class Actinomycetes; order Streptosporangiales; family Nocardiopsidaceae; genus Nocardiopsis; species Nocardiopsis sp. CA-288880. The sequence goes on from NZ_CP192105.1 coordinate 5,201,040, forward strand.
GCCACCGCCGCCGAGGCGGCGGGTCCATCCCCGCGTGCGCGGGAAGCAGCGCGTGCCCGCCATGGCCGGCGCGCCCGCTGCGGGTCCATCCCCGCGTGCGCGGGAAGCAGCGGCTTCCCCGTCGGTCAGGCCGCTGTCGGTGGGGTCCATCCCCGCGTGCGCGGGAAGCAGACTCGATGACCTGGCAACTTACCAGCGGCAAGCAGCCGATTTTACAACTTCTCGAGAAACAGTCATAAGCAACAAAAGACCCAGAAGGAACATCGGCGACGTCAGCCGGCACAACGGATGCCCAACCTTCCCCCGAACCAGCCGTAGGCCTCAGGAAGCGTCCGATTCCTGGAGCCCCCGGAGAAGCAGCGCGACCAGCCTGCGTGGATCGTAGCGCGGGTCCCCGTCGGATCCGATGCAGAGGTTGCCGACGCCGCGCATCAGTTCGTAGGCCCGCACACCCGGCCTGACCTCCCCCGCCTCGATCGCCGCGTCGAGCAACTGCTCGGCGACGGGCAGCAGGCGGTCGAGGAAGTACGTGTGGAGCGCGGCGAAGCCGCTGCTGTCCGGTTGCGGCGCGTTCGCGAGTCCGTGCTTGGTGACGAGGAAGTCGACGAACAGGTCGATCCACCGGCGCAGGGCCTCGAACGGCGAGTCGGTCTCGGCCAGCAGCCTCGGGCCGGCTTCGGCGCAGGCTTCGACCTGGTGGCGGAAGACGGCGACCACGAGGTCCGCGCGCGTCGGGAAGTGGCGGTAGATCGTCCCCATCCCGACCCCTGCCTTGGCCGCGATCTCGCGGATCGGGGCGTCGACGCCCGAGACCACGAAGACCTCGGCCGCTGCGGCGAGGAGCTTCTGCTGGTTGCGCACCGCGTCGGCCCGCTTGCTCGGCCCCGCAGCCTTTCCTGCCTTGTCCGATGCGGGCATCACGCCCTCCTTCCCTCAGCCGCCAATGAAGCAGAGCAGTGTTCCACTTGCAAAACGGAGCAGTGCTCCGTATCTTAATCGGAGCAATGTTCCGCTTGTTTTCATCCTACGCCGGACGCCGCCCGACCGCCCTCACCCGCCATCGGCGCCACAAGAGCAGCGGCGAAGGCTCCCGGCCCGAACCGAAGGACAAGGCACACCATGAGTTCAGCGGCCTCCACCCGCGTCACCGTCGTCCCGCCCGCCCCCGTGCTGTCGTTCAGCCCCGTGGTCCTGCCCGTTCCCGGACGCCCCGTGGACATGCAGGTCCGTGTCACGGCACCCCTGAACGGGACCGACCTGCCGGTCATCCTCCTCTCCCACGGGCACGGCTTCTCGAACAACCTGTCCTCGCTCAACGGCTACGGCCCCCTCGCCAACCTCTGGGCGGCGCTCGGCTTCATCGTCGTCCAGCCCACCCACCTCAGCTCCGCAACGCTCCGGCACGCGCTCGCGGACACCCCCACGGAACCCCTGTCCTGGCGCTCACGCGCCGAGGACATGACCCGCATCCTCGACCGACTCGACACGATCGAGAACACCGTGCCGCAGCTCGCCGGACGCGTGGACCACGGCAGCGTCGCCGTGGCCGGGCACTCGCTCGGCGGCTTCACCGCCGCCCTCCTGCTGGGCGCCCGGGTCACGGACCCCGACACCGGTGAAGAGGTGAACCTCGTCGAGCCCCGGATCGGGCAGGGGGTGCTGCTGGCCGCACCGGGCAGGGGCGGCGACATCCTGACCGGGCCCATGACGGAGCGGATCCCGGTCCTCCGGAACACCGACTTCTCCACGATGGCCACGCCCGCGCTGGTCGTGGCCGGCGACAAGGACGACCCCCGGCACTTCACGGACATGGGGCCGGACTGGTACGCCGACCCCTACCGCCTCTCCCCCGGCCCCAAGACACTGCTCACCCTGTTCGGCGCCGAGCACGGGCTCGGAGGGATCGCCGGATACGACGCCGACGAGACCACCGACGAGAGCCCGGAGCGGGTCGCCGCACTGGGACAGCTCTCCGCGGCCTACCTCCGCAGTCAGTTCCGCCCCGGCGACGACGCGTGGCAGGAGGCGCAGGACGCGCTGACCGGCGGCCCCGAGGGCTTCGGACGGGTCGAGTCCAAGTAGCGCACGGCTCCAGCGGGCCCCTCCCCCACGCGGGGAGGGGCCGCGGCTCCGAGACGGGCCGGGCTGCGAAGGGGGCGCCCCCTCAGATCCAGCCGTGCTCCTCCGCGATGCGAGCGGCCTCGTGGCGGTTGGCCGCGTCGAGCTTCGCGATGGCGGCCGCGAGGTAGTTCCGCACGGTCCCCCGGGACAGGGAGACGCGCCGGGCGATCTCCTCGACGGGCGCGCCGTCGCGCGCGAGGGCGAGCACGTCGGCCTCGCGCGGGCTGAGCGGGGAGTCGCCCGCGCCGATCGCCTCGGCCGCGAGTTCGGGGTCCACGTACCTGCCTCCGCCCGCGACCTTGCGCACGACCTCGGCGAAGGTGCGCGAGGAGACGGTCTTGGGCAGGAAACCGCGCACGCCCGCGGCGAGCGCGGACTTCAGGTAGCCGGGGCGCCCGTGCGAGGTCACGATGACGCAGCGGCAGTCCGGCAGTTCGGCCGCGAGGCGCCGGGCCACCTCGATGCCGTCGGGCCCGGGCAGCTGAAGGTCGAGCAGGGCCACGTCAGGGCGGACCCGCAGGGCCGTCGCCAGCGCCTCGTCACCGGACGCCGCCTGGCCGACGACCTCGAAGTCGTCCTCCAGGTCGAGCAGTCCGGCGATGGCGTCGCGGATGAGGTGTTCGTCGTCGGCGACGAGGATGCGGGTCATGCGGTCCCTTCCTCCGGGAGCGGGATCATGGCGTCGAGCAGGAACCAGTCTCCGTCGCGGCGCGCGGTGACCTCCCCGCCGAGCGCGCCGATCCGCTCGGACATCGCGCGCAGTCCCGTTCCCCCTCCGGCGCCGGCTTCCCCCGACCCCTCGGAACCGGCACCGTCGTTCGCGATCGTGAGGTGCACCTGCCCGCCCTCCACTGCGGTCGCGAGCGTGACCTGTGCCGCGGCCGAGTGGCGCAGGACGTTCGTGACGCCCTCGCGAACGACCCAGGCGAGATCCTCGGCGCGCCCCTCGGGCACGGGGTCCCCGGTCACCGTACAGCGGATACCGGCGGACTCCAGCAGGGACCGCGCCCCCGCCAGCTCGCTGTCCCAGGTGGTACGGAGCTCGCCGCGCACGACGTGGCGGACCTCGGTTCCCGCCTCCTCGGCCAGCCGCCGGACCTCGCCGAGCTCGCGGGCCGCCCTCTCGTCCTGACCGCGCAGAACGAGTTCCGATGCCAGTGAACTCTTGAGCGCGATCGTCGCCAGGGTCCGGCCGAACACGTCGTGCAGGTCGCGCGAGATGCGCAGGCGCTGGTTCGCGAGCGCCAGCTCGGCACGGACCTCGTGCGCCTTCTGCAGTTCGAGCAGTACCCGCAGCATCCACGAGCACGACCAGCAGGCCCACATGGCGAAGCTGATCACCACTGCTCCGACCAGCACCAGCACGATGTCCTCGACGCCCACGAGCGGGACGGAGAGGACGACGGCCGCAACGTTGAGCAGCAGCACCCGGCGCGCGTCGAGGACGGGAACGAAGCTGGCGGCGACCGAGCCGATCGCCGCCGCGACCGTCATGCCCATCGCGGGAAGGGGAATCAGGAAGGTCACGGAGACGAGGGCGACGAGAACCAGCGCCCACGCGACGACACCGCCGGTGAGAAGCCGCCGTTCGCGCCCGACGAGGGTGTCGATGCTCCAGTTCACGACCAGGATGTTGCCGGCGAAGAGGACGACTGACAGCACCAGGGCCGTGACCACCGCGGCGAGGGGCGCTCCGGTGAGCCCGTCGGCCTCGATCGCGCTCCGGAGGAGGGTGCCGACCGGGATCGAGACGGCGAAGTACGTGGACCAGCGCATGTAGGCCTCGAACCTGCGTGCCCCGACCAGCGGTAGATCACTCATGGTCGCCATTGTCCCGTCACACCCGCACCGGCTGCGGGTCCGCAGGGGTCAGGGCAGGGCCCCTCCTGCGTGTGCGCAGCCACACCACCGCCGTGATGGCGACAAGGGTGAGACAGGGGATGAGCAGGGCGGCCGACTGGGAGCCCGCCGACCGCTCCAACGCAGCGTTCTGGTCTGCGTGCAGAACGGTGAGCAGGAGGAAGGTGAGCGTGTTGTTCAAGGCGTGGATGACAACCGCGATCTCGATGCCGCCGGTGCGCCAGGTGATGAGGGCCAGGCTGACACCGAGCGAGAAGCACCAGAGGTTGAACCACGGATCGGTCGAGAGGTGGACGGCCGTGAACACCACGCTGGAGACGAGTACCCCGAGGACCATCGCCGTGCGCGGCCCGCGCCCCCAGCTCGCGGCGACGCGGAAGACGAGTCCGCGGAAACCGTACTCCTCCCCGGCCGACTGCAGGGGGGTCAGCAGGAGGGTGGCGGTGAATACGGCGATCAGGTCGGCGATCGACCGGTGAGCCTGTTCCACAGGCAGGAAGTTCAGGCCGACGAGCGAGAGGAAAAGCCAGAGGGGGCCGATGATCAGGAACGCCCGGCCGAACACGTCGAACCTGAAACACGAGACCACGGAGTGCAGCGAGGCGCCCTTCACCCCGTAGAGCCACCGCTGGAGGAGCATGCTCCACGGGATGAGCAGGGCGACCGAGGCCAGGTTGGCGGCGTGGAAGAGCGGTGTGTAGTCGGTGCCGCCCAGCGTCGGGGGAATTCTGCCCGTCTGCACATCGACGAAGGCGGCAGCGAGGGCGATCAGGATGTTGAAGGCGAACAGCCCGCCGACCAGGAGCACGATCGCCAGGATGCCGCGACCGATACGGCGCTTGTCGTCGGCGAGTACACGGTGGTACTCCACGCCCGGCGGGACCGGTCGTGGGCTTCGACGGCGCGGGGACGGCGGAGCTTCCACGGAGTTGCCGTCCCGGGCAGGAGGGGACGGTGGAACCGCTGGTCGTGACGGTGTCGTCGGGGCGGAGAGGTCGTCGTTCCGGCTCATGCCACGAACGTATTTCCGCGCGAGCCCGTAACCGAGTGCCACCGATCACGGGATTCGTCTGCGATCCGCACGGGTCAGGCATGACAGATGTCATGCGACGTCGAGGGGCGTGGTGTGGGCATGGAGGGTGGATCCCCGCGGAGGTGGGGAGCAGTCGTTATCGTTTCGTGACCAGGAAAGAGGCCGGGGTCCATCCCCGCGTGCGCGGGGAGCAGGTCCCGCCCTGGGCGTCGGTGGACATCCAGGTGGGTCCATCCCCGCGTGCGCGGGGAGCAGCGCGAACCGGCGCCCGACCGGCGAGGTCGGGTGGGGTCCATCCCCGCGTGCGCGGGGAGCAGGGCGTCACGATCAATGCGGTGATCGCCCACGGGGGTCCATCCCCGCGTGCGCGGGGAGCAGATGGTCGCGGCGGGGATCTCCTTATTCTTGAAGGGTCCATCCCCGCGTGCGCGGGGAGCAGGAGAACCGTGCCCGTGCGCTGGGGCCGATGCAGGGTCCATCCCCGCGTGCACGGGGAGCAGCCCCTCCCACCTGCTGAAAGGAACACCACCATGGGTCCATCCCCGCGTGCGCGGGGAGCAGTCAGCGGCGATCCCTCGGAATAGGTCGGTGAGCGGTCCATCCCCGCGTGCGCGGGGAGCAGGGCGTCGGCTCACGTGGTGGGGTTCAGGGCGCGGGTCCATCCCCGCGTGCGCGGGGAGCAGAGTGAATGACCAGGGATCTTACCAATGGCAAGCAGCCATTTTTCCAACTTCTTGGATTTTGGACACTCGACTCAATAATTCATATAAGCGAACTTTCACCATCTTCACTCCCACTGCGCCACAAAACAGCTTCTGCGCCAACCCGAGATAGGAGCCGTTGGTGTCCGTCTGGCTCCAGGCCGGCCCTGGGACTCTGCATACGTCGCGAAGGACACGCTCGTCCCCAACGCGACCCTCTGCCATCCCACAGCCCGGCGGCCAGTTCTCCACGTAACAGTTCCCAGTTGATCTGCGTCCGGACCAGATCAGCAGTTCAGCCGAGGCACCGAGCACAGAACCCTGCCAGTCAACCTCACTGCATCCAGCAAACCTGTTCGCTGGGGTGGGCTCCTTAGTCACGCCACTTTCCAATTCCATGGACCAGACCCCTACGCGCCAGGATCAACCATCGGCTTTCCTGATGCGCTCTGCGATGTCTGCCAACCACTCGTCATCGGCTCGGACGTGGTCGTGCGAGGAGAGGTACCCCTGATAGCGGTCGAAGTAGCCGTCGATGGGCGAGACCACCTCCCGCCAGTTCTCGCCGGCGTTGCCCGCGGTGCCGTGCATCGGGAACAGCTTGGCGTGGGCGTGGTCCACCCCGTACCCCTCGTACATGATCCCCGTGCGCGCGACACCCGGGAACGCGCTGTCCAACCGCTGAGCGACCTCCCGAGCGGCAAGGTGCAGCGCCGTGTAATCCTCCGTTTCCATCTCGACCACGTAGCTGGGACGGTGCGCCTTGGGGATGACGACGGAGAAGCCCTCGGTATTCGGGAAGATCGACAGAAAAGCGAGGTGGGTGCCGCTCTCCCAGATGCGGTGAGCAGGCGAATCCCCCGCCACGATCCGGCAGAAGACACAACCGCTCTCAGCGGACGAGGTACTCACAGGGCTCCTAGCTCTCGTACGGGACGTGGGAACACGGGGGGCAACCCGAATCTCTCCAGGCAACCTGTCCCTCAGGCATGGGTTCGTGCTACCAGGCTCCCATTCTGTGGTTCGGCGAGGGCTCAATTCCCGATACTGGGCTCATCCCTGCGTACACGGGGAGCACAGCACAGGCGAGATCATTCCAACCGCAACCTGGGGGTCATCCCCGCGTGCGCGGGGAGCAGTGGGAGGCGGTGTCGCCGTCGTTGTGGAAGGTGGGCCCATCCCCGCATGCGCGGGGAGCACACCGCCCTCAGATCAGCGAACCGGTCGCCGTCGGGACCATCCCCGCTACACGGGGAGCACGTGAATGACCTGGGACTCTACCAACAGTGAGCGGTCGTTTCTCCAACTTCTCAAAAATTGGACACACGACCTGAAAACCGTCAAACAACTCGAATGACCAAGGACAACTCCGCGGCCGCACCGGACCACGGCCGGAACCCCTGAACCCCTGAACCCCGCCGGGACCGTCGGCCGGGGGACGCGCCCCCGGCCGGGTCCCGCCCGGGCTACTCCCTGCGCGCCCCCTCGGGCCAGATGACGTTCACGGGGATCCCCCGCTCGGTGGCGAGCCGCACCGCGTCGGCCGTTCCGCCCCCGCCGCCGGACGGCTGCCCGTCCCACACCGCGAAGAGCAGGTCGACCCCGCCGAGCACCGCCTCGTTGGCCTCCTCGTAGGCCTGGCGGCCTGCGGTCAGGCTCATGTACCGCACGTGGTGCGCGCGGACCAGCAGCCGGTCGAAGCCCCCGCGTGCCTCGGGGCCGACCTTGGCCTCGCGGTAGTCGGCGGAGGGGAGTACGACCTCCAGCGTTCCGCCGAGGTCGAGGACCTCCTCGGCGAAGAGCTGGTCCGCGCCGCGCGCGAGGCAGGAGATTCCGACGAGACCGCCCTCGGTGTAGTCTTCCAGTGCGTCTACTAGGGCTTTTCGTACCAGTTCCGCACTGTCAGCGGAGAGGTTCGAGTGGCCAGTGATTCCGATGCGCGTCACTCTGTCCCATTCCTTTCCGTCTACTGGGCAAGCAGAGTACGCGATAACTCGTCACGCGCTTCGGCCACGGTGGGCTGGCGGTGGAACGCGGCCGACTCGGTGTACCAGTCGTGTATGCGCCGGCGCACCCTTCCCGAGTCGAGCGAGCGCTGCATGTCCGCGGCCTGTCTGACGACCCGCACCGACTCCTCCGGTTCGTCGAGCAGCAGGTAGGTGCGCCCGAGCCCGACGAGGTCGAAGGCCCGGCTGCGCTTCTTGGCGGGGTCGCGCAGTCTGAGCGCCCGGCCGATGTGCCGGGCGGACTCCTCCGCGAACCTGCGCCGTGCGGCGCGGTCCTCCTGGCCTCCCGCGAGGTCCCGGTAGCGCGCTCCCACGACCCCCGACAGCTCGGCGTGGTCGAAGTTGCGCGCCCAGTCCGGCACCTCCCCGCCCCCTCCCCCGTCGAGCAGCTCCTCGGCCTGGGAGACGGTGCGCCGGTAGGCCTCGGTCCGGCCCATCCGGGCGTACGACCACCCCTCGCGGGTGCGCAGCATCGCGAGGACCCGTTCGGGGGCGCGGTGGGCGTGCGCGCTGTCCAGCGCCAGCCGCGAGATGTCGAGGGCGTCGTCGGGGCGGTGCAGGTCCAGCATCTGGCGGGCCATGTCGGCGAGCACGCCGACCCCGTACAGGCGGTGTTCGGGTCCCGCCTGGTGGATGGCCCGCAGCGAGAAGGTGTAGTACTTCTGCGCGGTGGGGTGGTCCCCGGCGTCGTAGGACATGGCCGCGACGATCTTGGAGAGTTCGGCCATGACCGTGAACAGCCTGGCCTGGACGGGTGCGGGCTGGGCCTCCTCGACCAGTTCGGAGACCTCCGACAGTTGTCCGATCACCGCCTTGCGGCGGATTCCCAGGCGCCACCTGTCGTCCCAGTGGCGCAGCGCCACGGTGGCGGCCTCGATCCTCCCCAGTTCCGATTCCCCGATGGTGCTGGGCCCGTGGCCGGAACCGGCCAGTGTGGGAAGCAGCCAGTGTTCCAGCACTTCCGTCAATGTGGCGCCCATGATGAGAGCACCACCGACCGCGAATGCGTCCCTGCGTTTCATCAGATCCTTCAGCGTGATCTCGGCGATGTCCTGCGCTGTTCTCGGCGCAGACCACAATTCGTCCATGCCGTGCGCTGAAGTGCCTGTACCCCGATCCGCGCCGATATCGCCACCGTCCGATTCGGCGAGTCCGAGAAGCCGGCGGGCGTCGGAGGGCATCGACAGCCCGTCGGCGAGGCGCCGCCAGGTGCGCAGGGCCGTCACGGAGCGCCGTCCGGCCATGATCGCGCTCACGTGCGGCTGGGCGAGGTCGGTGGCGGCGCCGATCGCCTGCTGACTGGCGCCTGTGTACTGCCTGACCAGGCGAAACAGGGCGCCCGCGTCCTGGTCGGCGAGGGATCGGCGCACGTCGGCGCGGGACCAGAAGGTGCGCGGCGGAGTCGGGCGGGGGGTGACCGGTAACTCGGGCATTCATACCGCCGGTGTATATCGGCTCGGAATTCCAGGGGCAGGGGCGGACGTCGTTACATCTCCATAGACATCCTTACCCGGAATCGCTTGCCCCCGAAATGGGCGGAAGACCCTGTTTCCGTCTTCTTCGGCGGAGCGCCGAGGAGCGAGATCATGAACCCCACCCCCCACGACGGGCACGGCAGGAACGGTGGCGGCCACAAGCCCGGAGCCGCCGTTTCCGCCACGTGCGCACTCTTCGTTTCCACTACCTGCGAATACTCTCTTCCGTCTCCGGACGGGGACCCGGTTTCCGGCGGGGCCGGCCGATGATCCCCGCGCACCGGAGACTCGTCGCCCGCCTGGCGGTGGACGGCGACCTGTCCCCCGACTGGCGGGGGGCGTTCGAGGCGGTGCCGCGCCACCTGTTCCTGCCGGACGTCATCGACGGGGGCGGGGGCGGCCTCCAGGTGGACCGGCGCGACGACGAGACGCGGTGGTGGGAGGCCGCCTACGCCGACCTCCCGGTGGCGGCCAGGGTCGGCGGGGGCGTCGGGGACGGCCGGGGCCCCGGTCACCCGGTGACGGCCTCCCCCGCCCCCTCGGAGCTGGCCCGGGTGCTGGACCTGTTACAGGTGTCCCCGGGCATGCGGGTCCTGGAGATCGGCACGGGGACGGGCTACGGCGCGGCCCTGCTGTCGCACCGGCTCGGGGACGACGCCGTGACGTCGGTGGAGATCGACTTCGCTCTCGCCGAGAGCGCCCGGGTCTCGCTGATGGCCGCCGGGTTCGCCCCGCTGGTGGTGAGCGGGGACGGCAAGTACGGCTGGGCGGCCAGGGCCCCGTTCGACCGGGTGTTCAGCTGCGTGGCCGTGCGGCGGGTCCCCTACGCGTGGGTGGCGCAGACGCAGCCCGGCGGGCGGGTGCTGACCACGTGGGCCAACTCCTTCCACGAGGGGGTGCTGGTCGACCTGGAGGTGGGCGCGTACGGCACGGCGCGCGGCCCGGTGGTGGGGGGCGGGCACGCGTGGGTCCGGCCGGCCCACGAGCCCCTGTCGCTGGTGGACACCTACGTGCGGGCGGACGCGGAGTTCTCGGTCACCCGGACCCGCCTGGGGCCGGAGGAGCCGATCCGGGACCCCCACGGGTCCTTCGCGGTCGGGGTGCGCATGCCCACGGTGGTGCACCGGACGCGGTTCGCCGAGGACCCCGCGGACCCCCGGTACACGGTCTACCTGATCGACCCGCACACGTGGTCGTGGGCCTCGTGGCACATCGACCCCGAGTTCAAGGAAGAGGGCTACGAGGTCCGCCAGCACGGCCCGCGCCGGCTGTTCCACGAGCTCGAGGCCGCGCACGAGCTGTGGGTGGAGGCCGGCCGCCCGGAGCGCACCCGGTTCGGCCTGACCGTGGCCTTCGACCACCAGCTCGTGTGGCTGGACGACCCCCACGCCGTGTTCGCGTCCAGCCGGTGATCCCCGCCGGGGCGGACCCCTCCGCCCCGGCCCCTGTCAGACAGCCCCGGGCCACGGCCCGCCGCGCAGCCCCAGAAGGAGAAGCCCCATGTCCATCACGCCGTACAGTCCACAGACCGCCGCCCCCGGATGGCGGTGGAGCCCCCGCGTGTACCCGCGCGTCCCGACGGGGGCGAGCCGGGTGAGATCCGAACTGCGCGCCGACCTGGAGATGCTCACGAACGTCACGGAGGACCTGGTCTCGGACATGGTGCTCTGCGCGAGCGAGATGTTCTCGAGCGCGGTGGAGTACGCCGGGCCCGACGCCCGCGGGGGCCGCATGCTCCGCACGCTGACCCTGTACGGCGTGCCCGGCCGGGGGTCGGTGCTGTGCCTGTCGATGGTCGGCGAGGGCGAGCAGAGCACCGTGCCGCACTTCCCGTGCGAGGGCCTGGGCCAGGTGTGGCCGGACGTGGCCCTGGGGCAAGGGCTGGTCCTGATCGACCGCCTCGCGGAGCGCTGGGGGACGCGCCGGGCCCTGTTCCCCGACGAGGGGGTGGGCGCCGCGATCTGGGCGGAGTTCACGGTCCCCGCCGAGTGACCCGGCGCCCCGCCGCTCTCCGCGGGCGCCCCTCACGACCGAAGCCTCCCGGCCCCGTACCAGGCCGGCACGTACGCGGGAGGGGTGCACCTGCACGCGCACCGCAGGTGCACCCGCGCCCGCACGGGGGACACGGCCGGCCTCGCCCCGCGACGGGCCCGGCCGGGCCGTTCCCTTCCGGAAGCTCCCCGGCCGGAAGCACCCGCGTTCGGGCGGCCTCCCGGGGGCCGGGCGCGCGGCGCCGCCCGTTGCCTACCGCCCCGCCGCGGACTACTCCGCCGGCCGCCCGGATCCGCGGCCGTACGCGGCGAGGAACACCCGCACCCCCTCCTCGGCGTGGCGGCGCAGCTCCTCCGGCGGCGGGATGGCTTCGTCGCCCAGGAGCATGGCCCGGTTGACGGGCTCGGCCATGACCAGCCAGTTGAAGTGGGAGGCGGCGGTGTCCGGGTCCGCCACGTCGAGGCGCCCGCTCCCGGCCAGGCGCTCGAACAGGCCGGCCATGGCGCGCATCGCGCGCGCGGGGCCGCCCTCGTGGAGGACCCGGGCGAGTTCGGGGAACCTGGCGACCTCGCCGATGACGAGGCGGCGCAGCCGCATCAGGTCGGGGGTGAGCACCACCGTGAGCTGGCGGTACGCGTAGTCGCGCAGGTACTCGGCCAGGTCGTCGTCCCCGGTGGGCTCGGGCAGCCGCTCGTGGACGGTGTCGCCCGCCCCGGAGGTCATGCCGGTGACGATCTCGACGAACAGCGACTCCTTGCTGCCGAAGTGCTTGTAGACGGTCTGCTTGGACACCCCGGAGAGCGCGGCGATCTCGTCCATGTTGGTGCCTAGGTAGCCGCCCCGGAGGAAGACCTCCCGCGCCGCGTCCAGGATGGCGCGGCGCTTGCGGGCCGAGCGGCCCCCGCCCTCGGCTCCGCCCTGAGGGTTCTGTGTGTCCGACACCGTCGCGCGACCGCCCGTCCTCGTCGTCCGTCCTGGTTGACCCATTGGTACTGCACGGTCTAGTTTGGTGCAATTCCAGTACTGGACAGTCTAGTTTTATAGCGGCCTCCGCAGAGGCTCCGAGGAGATGTGACGACGATGCACGTACAGTTCGCCGAGCTTCCCGTGTTCGACCAGGAGCGGGCCAAGGCGTTCTACACCGGCAAGCTCGGCTGCCGGGTGGTCGCGGACGCGCCCATGGGCGACGACGGGTGGCGGTGGATCGAACTCGGCCTCCCCGGCGCCGCCACGTCCCTGCACTTTGTCCGGCGTGGCGACGAAACCCCCTCCCCCGAACCCGTCATGGTGCTGGTGGACGACGACGTCGCGGGAACGGTCGCCGCGCTCCGGGCCGAGGGGGTCGAGATCGTCACCGAGCCGCAGGAGGCGCCCTACCGGCCGGGGCTCACGGTCGCCGAGTTCCGCGACAGCGAGGGCAACCGCATGGTGGTGAGCAGCAGCGCGTGACCGCCGCCGCGCCCCGCGTCCGCGCACACCTTTCGAGGAGGAGATTCCGATGTCGCACCACGAGCCCGAGGTCCGCACCCTGAAGGTGCCGGGCGCCACGATCCACCACGAGGTCCGCGGCTCCGGCCCGGTGCTGCTGCTGATCCCCGGGGGGCCGCAGGACGCCGGGGTCCTCGCTGGACTCGCCCGGCAGCTCGCCGACCGGTACACGACCGTCGCCTACGACCCGCGCGGGAACTCGCGCAGCGCCCTGGACGGCGACCCCGTCGAGCAGCGGGTGGACGTGCACGGCGACGACGCCGCCCGCCTGGTCGAGGCACTCGGCGGCGGCCCCGCGTACGTGTTCGGCACCAGCGGCGGAGGCCAGATCGGCCTGGCCCTGGCGGCCGGGCGCCCCGACCTGGTGAGGGTGCTCGTCGCGCACGAGCCGGCCTGCGTGCTGATGCTCGAGGACCCCTCCGACGCCGTGGCCGCGGACCGGCACGTGTACGACACCTACCTGAACGAGGGCACCGACGCGGCCGTCCGCGAGTTCCTGGGGCTCAACGGCCTGGACGCCGACGAGGGGTCGGAGGGCGACGGCGTCCCCTCCGACCCCGAGGAGGCCGCCACCTTCGAGCGGGTCAGCGCCAACTTCGCGTACTTCCTGGCCCACGGCCTGCTGCCGATCTCCCTGTACCGCCCCGACGTGGAGGCCCTGTCCGGGAACGGGGCCCGGGTGGTGGTGGGGCTCGGCACGGGGTCCGAGGGGGCGCTCATCCACGACATCGGGCTCGCCCTCGCGGGCCGCCTCGGGACGGAGCCGGTCCCCTTCCCGGGCGACCACCTGGGGTACGACACGCACACGGAGGAGTTCGCGGAGGCCCTGCACGGGGCGCTGCGCGCGGGGTGAGGACCCCGCGCGGCGGGCCCCGGCGGTCCCGGCCCCGCGGTCCCGGTCCCGGTCCCGGACCGCCGACCGCTACAGGCTCGGCGCCAGGCCGAAGTGCGGGAAGAGGGAGGTGTCGAAGAACATCACCGTGTGGGCGACCCCCTCCGGGACCGGGTCCAGGACCTGGAGCCCGAACGCCCGGTGGACGCCGTCGCCGCCGCGCATGTACACCGCGAAGGCGGGCTGTCCGTTGGCGCGGGTCGGCAGCAGGACCATGTCGCCGGGACCGGAGGCCGGGCAGTGCGTGGAGATGAGGCGGCCGATGTCCCGCGCCCCGCGCACCCACGTGGTGTACGGAGGCATCTCGAACACCGCGTCGGCGGTGAACAGCTCGGTGATCGCGGGGATGTCGTAGGCCTCGAAGGCCTCCACGTACCTGGCGAGGATCTCGCCCTGGCCCGGCGGCGGCTCGGACACCGCCTCCTCGGTGGGCGCCTCGCGCGCCAGGTGGGCGCGGGCCCGCTGGAGCAGGCTGTTGACGGCGGGCACGGAGGTGTCCAGGACGTCCGCGACCTCGGCGGCGCTGAACCGCAGGACGTCGCGCAGGATCAGCACCGCCCTCTGCTTGGCCGGGAGGTACTGGAGCGCGGCGACCAGGGCCAGGCGCACGCTCTCGCGCGCGGCCACGACCGCGCCGGGGTCGTCCGCGCCGACCAGGGCGTCGGGCACCGGTTCCAGCCAGGGGACCTCCGGGCGGTCGGCGAGCTCCCCGTCGGGTGCGGAGGGCCCGCCGAGCCCGGTGGGCAGGGGGCGCCTGCGGCGCCTCTCCAGGGCGGTGAGACAGGCCGTGGTGGCGATCCGGTGGAGCCAGGTGCGCAGGCTGGAGCGGCCCTCGAACCGGTCGAAGCCCTTCCAGGCGCGCAGGTAGGTCTCCTGGACCAGGTCCTCGGCGTCGTGCACCGAACCGAGCATGCGGTAGCAGTGCGCGTACAGCTCGCGCCGGTAGGGGTCGGCGAGCCTGGCGAACTCCTGGTCGGACGCGTTTTCCACCACGGCTGTCACGTTACGCCTCCTGGATGACAGAACACACGTTGCCGAACGGGTCGGCGAACCACGCCACCGTGGGGCCGCCGTGCACGATCCCCTTGGCGTCCTGGTCGAACCCGTCGTAGCGCAGTGTGGGCACGCCCCGCCGGGCGAGTTCGTCCACGGCCGCCTCGGCGTCGTCGACGACGAGGTTGAGCACGGTGAACACGGCGGGCTCGTGGTCGGGCTTGGGGTAGACGAGGACCGCCCGCCCCTCCCCCAGGTCGATGTTGAACAGGCCCTCGTCCTCCATGCCCTCGACGGGGCCCACGGCCAGGCCGAGGGTGTCGCCGTAGAAGGCGCGCGCCCTCGCGGCGTCGGGGACGGCGAAGGACGCGAAGGCCCTCGTGGTGTCGAACATGGCGTTCTCCCTCATGTCGGCGTTCGAGCTGGTCACAGTGTCGCTGTCGGGGACGGGCGTGTCCCGCTCACGCGCCGTCCTCCATCTCGGCGCGGTGCTCCTCGCTGAGCTGGATGATCTGGACGAGGTTGCCGTCGGGGTCCTTGGCGGTGGCGAACAGGCTGCCGTCGCGGTCCTCCAGAGGCGCGAGCCACTCGGTCCCCGCCCCGTCCATGCGGGCGGCGACGGCGCGGGCGTCGTCCACGTCGAAGTTGAGGATCATCCGGGAGGGCTCGGCGGAGGCGGGGCCGACGTCGTCCCGGCGGTCGATGAGCAGGTGGAAGGCGCCGAACCGCAGGACCCGGTAGCCGTCCATGGAGTCGTCGGCCTGAGGGTCCAGAACGGCGGCGTACCAGGCGTGCAGCCGGTCGGGGTCGGTGGTGGCCAGGAGCATGCTGTCGAGGTTGGGGCGGGCCATGGTGTCCTCCGCGGGTTGTCGGCGCCGCTTCCCGGAAGGGTGGGCGGCGGGGTGTCGTCCCGGGCGTTCCGGGCTCCCACCCGTACAGACCCGGTCGGGGGTCAGGACTCATCGGCCGCCGCGGGAACCCTCGCGGACCCGTCGTCCGCCGGCGGCGCCCCTGTTCCGGGGCCGCCGCCGTCGCCGTCGTCGCCGGTTCCCCCGACCGCGTCCTCCGCGGACGGTGCGGAGCGCAGGAGCACGAGGGCGACCGTCCCGAAGACGACCATGGCCGCGGCGCCGACCGCCCCGGCCGCGTTGAGGCCCAGGGTGAACGCCTCCCGAGCGGGCCCGAGCAGCTGGGCTGCCAGGTCGGCGGGCAGTTCCGCGGCGACGGCGACGGCCCCGGCGAGGGTCTCCCCCGCCCGGTCGGGGACGCCCTCGGGGACGGCGGTCCCGGTGCGGTAGACGGCGGCGGCGAGGCTGCCCAGGAGGGCCACGCCCATGGCGATGCCGAACTCCCCGCTGGTCTCGGACATGGCGGCGGCGGCGCCGGCGCGCTCCTTGGGCGCCGCCCCCACGACGATGTCGGTGAGCAGGGCGGCCCCGGGCCCGAGGCCGATCGAGGCCAGGAGGAGCCCGGTGACGACGACGGGGGTGCCCTGCTCCGCGGGGACCAGGAACAGCAGGACGAACCCGGCGGCGCTGACGAACATGCCGCCGCCGATGACGTTGGCGCGCCCGATCCGGGCCGCCAGGGGCGCGGCCACCAGGGTGGCCGCGACCATGGCGAGCGCCGGGGGCGCCTGCCACAGGCCGGCCACCAGCGGCGAGTGCCCGGCGACCAGCTGGAGGTACTGGCTGAGCAGCAGGAACGTGCCGCCCATGGCGACGGCGCCGACCATCATCACCCCCAGGGAGGGGGCGAACCCGGGGCGGCGGAACAGCCTCAGGTCCAGCAGCGGCTCCGTCAGGCGCAGCTGGCGGCGGACGAACACCGCTCCCACCGCGAGTCCGACGGCGACGGAGGCCAGGGGCGCCAGGAGGGGGCCTCCGCCCGCGGCGGCCTTGAGGCCGTAGACGACGGGCAGGATCGCGGCCAGGGACAGGGCGACGCCGAACAGGTCGGGGCGGCCCGGCTCCGGGTCCCGGAACTCGGGCAGGAGCAGGGGCGCGCAGACCAGCAGCAGCACCATGACGGGCACGCCGAGCAGGAGGACCGAGCCCCACCAGAACCACTGGAGGAACAGGCCCCCGACGACCGGGCCGAAGGCGGTGCCGCCCATGAAGCAGCTCGTCCACACGGAGACGGCGACCGCCCGCTGTCCCGGGTGGGTGAACATGTTGCTGATCAGGGCGAGGGTGGAGGGCATGAGGGTGGCCCCGGCCACGCCCATGAGCGCGCGGGCGGCGATGAGCGCCTCGGCGGTGGGCGAGAACGCCGCGGCGGCGGAGGCGAGCCCGAAGACGGCGGCGCCGATCATCAGCAGCCGCCTGCGCCCGACCCGGTCGCCGAGGGTCCCCATGGTGACGAGGAACCCGGCGATCATGAAGCCGTAGACGTCCATGATCCAGAGCAGCTGGGGGCCGCTGGGCTCCAGGTCGGCCGCCAGGTGCGGCAGGGCCAGGTAGAGGACGCTCATGTCCAGGGAGAGCAGCAGGGTGGGCAGGGCCAGCACCGCGAGGCCGAGCCAGGTCCGTCCGTCCGCGCGCGGAGGCGCTCCGCCGGTCCGTGTCTTGCCGTTCATCGCGACCTTTCTCCTGGATTTTTCGTTCATGTGTACGGACCAGGAGAGGGCCGGGAACTCATCGTCCGGGTCAAAAACAACGAACGCTTTTCGGGACGTTCATTGACAGACTTCCGCCAGCTGCGCTGATAGCGTCGAGCGGCCGACCGGACACGGAGAGTGCCGCACGTGCGCGCCGACGTGTCCCTGTGACAGTTGGGGGAGCGCCCTATGCGAGCCGTGGTCTTCGAGAACTACGAGCAGTTTCCGTCACTCACCGACGTCCCCAAGCCCTCTCCCGGTCCGGGGGAGGTCCTGCTCCGGGTCGCCGGCGCGGGCGCGTGCCACTCCGACGTGAGCGTCTACCGCCACTTCAAGGAGGGGCAGCCGGGGGCGCAGAGACCGCCGTTCGTCCTGGGCCACGAGAACGCCGGGTGGGTCGAGGAACTCGGCGACGGCGTGAGCGAGCGCGTGAAGGTCGGCGAGGCCTACCTGGCCTACGGCCCGATCGGCTGCGGCCACTGCCGCAAGTGCGCCAAGGGCCAGGACACCTACTGCGAGAACGTCGCGACCATGCCCTACATGGCGGTCGGTCTCGGCCGCGACGGCGGCATGGCCGAGTACGTGACCGTGCCCGAGCACCACCTCGTCCCGCTCGGCGACGCCGACCCGGTGGACGCGGCGCCGCTGTCCGACGCGGGGCTGACCCCGTACCACGCCGTCAAGCAGGCGCTGCCGCACCTGGAGGGCGGGGGCCGCCACGCCCTGGTCATCGGCCTGGGAGGGCTGGGGCAGATCGGCGTGCAGATCCTGCGCGCGCTGACCGGGGCCACCGTGATCGCGACCGACGTCAAGCCCGAGGCCCGGGCGCGGGCGGAGCAGAACGGGGCGATCACCGTCGGGGCGGGCGCCCGGCAGGCGGAGGAGATCCGCGAGATCACCGGCGGCCGGGGCGTGGACGCCGCCTTCGACTTCGTGGGCATCACCCCGACCATCGCGACGGCGGCGGACACGCTGGCCCAGGGCGGCCGGCTGACGGTCGTGGGCATCGCGGGCGGCACCCGCGAGTTCTCGTTCTTCACCACCCCCTACGAGTCCTACATCACCAACACCTACTGGGGCACGGTGGAGGACCTGTGGGAGGTCGTGGACATGTACCGGGCGGGGCAGATCCGTCCCGACGTGGAGCGGTTCGGCATGGAGGACGCCCTGGAGGCGTACCGGAAGCTGGAGGCGGGCGAGGTCTCCGGACGGGCCGTGGTGGTCCCGCACGGGGGCTGACCCGCCGGGCAGGGGGCGGGGCCGGGCGACCGCCCGGCCCCGCCCCCTGTGCTCAGGCCCCCGAAGCCCCGTGCTCCCCCACCGCCGTCCCGTTCCCGGGCGGGGCTCCGCCGTCCCGGGGGCGGCCGGGGGCGGCCCCGTCCGGTGGCCGGACGGCGGCGGCGCCACGCGTCGCGGCGGTCCCGGAGCGGTCCCGGAGCGGTCCCGTGGTTTTCCCGCGCCGGGGCCCCCACCGGGTCGGGCGCGGGGAGGGCGGACCGGGGTCCGTCCCGGCACCCCTCCCCCGCCGTCCGTGTGAGGGCCGCCCGACCCGCCCCGACCCGTCCGACCTGCCCGTATGCGCCCCCGCGGAGCGGCGGCCCGGCCCCGCCGCTCCGAAGGGCGCCCTCCCGGGCCGGAGTCGCGCCGCGTGCGCCGGGCGGCCCGGCCCTGCGGGCGGCGCTCCGGCGGTCCCGGCGGGGCCGTCCGGTGATCGGCCCCCGGTTTCACCGCGGGGGAGGTGTGCTGCCAGGATGCCGTCAGCACTGGTAGGAACCGTGAGGAGAGACATGGATCTGGGGATCGCGGGAAAGGTCGCTCTGGTCACCGCGGCCAGCTCCGGCCTGGGGAGGGCCATCGCCGTCGCGCTGGCCGCCGAGGGCGCGCACGTGGCCGTGACCGGCCGTGACAAGGAGCGCCTGGAGGCCACCGTCGCGGCGTGCGCCGGGCACGGCGTGTCCGCGCTGGCCGTGGAGTGGGACCTGGCCGACCACGGGGGCGCGGCCGGGGTCGTCGAAAGAGTGGCCGCCGAGCTCGGCCCGGTCGACATCCTGGTCAACAACACCGGCGGACCGCCGCCCACCCCCGCACTGGGCCAGCAGGCCGGGGTGTGGGAGGACATGTACGGGTCCATGGTCCTGCCCGTCATCCGGCTCACCGACGCCGTGGTCGGCGGCATGCGCGAGCGCGGCTGGGGCCGGATCATCACCAGCACCTCGTCCGGGCCGATCACGCCCATCCCGAACCTGGGCATCTCCAACACCCTGCGGGCCTCGCTGCACGCCTGGTCCAAGACGGTGTCCAACGAGGTGGCGGCGGACGGGGTGACCGTGAACGTCATCGTCCCCGGCCGGATCACCACGCCCCGCACGGACTCGCTGGACCGGGGCCGCGCCGAGCGCGAGGGCCGCCCGTTCGAGGAGGTGCGCAGCGAGTCGAGCGCCCAGATCCCCGCCGGGCGCTACGGCACCACGGAGGAGTACGGGGCGGTGGCCGCGTTCCTGGCGAGCCGCCAGGCCGCCTACGTCACCGGTTCGACGGTGCGGGTGGACGGCGGGCAGATCCCCTCGGTGTAGGTACTCCGCGAAGGCCGTTCCCGGACTTCGCCGGGGCCCGGGGCCCGGGGCGCGCCGCGTGCGCGCCCGCGGGCGCCGGTCCGGGCGGTGCCCCGGGGCGCGCCGCCGCACGGTGGCGCCGCGCCCCGGGGTGTGGACGCGGCGGCCCCGGGAAGGGGCACCGGCAGCGGCGCGGTTCCCCGCGCCGCCGGCCCCGGGCCACGGAAGGGGAGTCTATGGACCACGCGAGCGAACGGACCGGAGACGCACCGCCGGAGGCGGGGGCCCCGCGCCCGGCCGCGCGCGCCTCCTCCGGGAGGGCGCCCGGACCGAGCAGGGCCGAGCTGGAGGCGGCGCGCGGCAGAGTGGTCCCGGACGTGGTGAGGGACGGCCTCGACGTGCTCTTCTGCGGTATCAACCCCGGTCTGACCGCGGGCGCGGTCGGGCACCACTTCGCCAAGCCGGGCACGCGCTTCTGGCCCTCCCTGCACGGTTCCGGCTTCACCCCACGGCGGCTCCGGCCCGACGAGGAGGAGGAGTTCCTGGCCCTGGGCCTGGGGATCACCAACTTCGTGGAGCGGGCCACGGCCCAGGCGGAGGAGCTGGGCCGGGAGGAGATCGTCGAGGGCGGGAAGAGGCTCCGGGCCAAGGTCCTGCGTCGGCGGCCCCGGTGGCTGGCCGTCCTGGGGATCACCGCCTACCGGGAGGCCTTCGGCGACCGCCGCGCGGCGGTGGGGCCCCAGGACATGTCGATCGGCGACACCCGGGTGTGGCTGCTGCCCAACCCCAGCGGCCGGAACGCGCACTGGCTGCTGGGGCCGCTCACCGAGGAGTTCGCCCGTCTGCGGCGCGCCGCCGGGCTCCCGGACCGGGCCTCCGGCGGGACCTGACGGACGCGGCGGGGCACGGCGCCTCGGCGCCGGGCCCCGGGTGCGGAGGGGCCCGCCACCGTCGAAGAGGCCCCGGCGCCCCCGCGCCGCCGGGACGCGGGGGCGAGGGCTCGGGCCGTCCCGGCGCACGCGGCCCCGGGACGGCCGCCGGCACGCGGCTCAGCGGGGCGGGCCGCCCTCCCGTTTCGGCGGCAGGGGGACGAACGCGCTGGTGCGCCGGGCGTAGTCGGCCCAGCCGGGCCGTCCCGCCATGTGCTCGTCCAGCAGGCGCTGTCCCGACCCGCGGGTGAGGAGGTAGGTCATCACCAGCGGCGCGGGCAGCGTGAGCAGCACCCACCACGAGCCGTCCAGGGCGACCAGGAACAGCCCCCACCACACGCAGGCGTCGCCGAAGTAGTTGGGGTGGCGCGTCCACGCCCACAGCCCCCGGTCCATGATCCGGCCCCGGTTGGCCGGGTCGCGCCTGAACCGGGCCAGCTGGGCGTCGCCGACCGACTCGAACACGAACCCCGCCAGCCACACGAGCACGCCGAGGGCGGCGAGCGGGCCGAGCGGGGCGGTGGTGTGCGCGGCCGCCTGGACCGGCAGGGCGACCAGCAGGACCAGGGCGCCCTGGAGGAGGTAGACGATCCGCAGGGCGTACAGGTGCGGGTTGCCGGGGGCCCGGGAGAGCAGGCGCTCGTAGCGCGGGTCCTCTCCCCCGCCCCGGCCCCGCCGTCCGATGTGGACGGCCAGGCGCACGCCCCACACGGCGGTGAGCCCGAACAGGAGCCGGGCACGGTCCGGGTCGCCGGTCGCGGTCAGGACACAGGCCGCCGCGACCAGGACGAACGCCGCCCCCCAGGCCGCGTCCACGACGCTGTGCCGCCCCGCGCGCAGGCCGACGGCGAAGGTCGCGAGCATGAGCGCGGCCACGGCCGCGGCGGAGACGGCCAGGGTGGGCAGGAGCGCGGCGGCGTTCACCGGTCGCCCCCGCAGGACTCCCCTGCCCCGGCCGTCCCACCGGAACCGGCGGGACGGCCGGCCCCCTGCGCGCGGGCGTGCCCGGAGGAGGACGGGGTGCGGTCGGGCCGTACGGCGAGGACCTGGTCCACGCCCATGCGCCCCTCCTCGAAGGCCAGCGCTCCCCCGGCCAGGTAGAGCCGCCACACGCGCGCCGACTCCGCGCCCGCCAGGTCCACCAGCTCCCCGTGGCGGCGCTCCAGCTCGGCGGACCAGGCGCGAGCGGTGCGCACGTAGTGCTCGCGCATGGCCCGCACGCCCCGCACCTCCAGCCCGGCGTCCTCCAGCAGGCCGACCGTCTCCCCGACCGGACGCATGTGCATGTCGGGGGCGATGTAGCGCTCGATGAACGGGCCTCCTCCCGGGTGCCTGCCGCGCCGGGACATCTGCTGCAGGAGCAGGCGCCCGCCGGGCCGCAGCCGCGCGCGCAGGGACCGGGCGAAGGACGCGTACCCGTCGCGCCCCACGTGCTCGCCCATCTCGATGGAGGCGACGGCGTCGAAGCCCGTGTCGTCGACGTCCCCGTAGTGCTGGAGCCGGACCTCGACCAGGCCGTCGAGCCCCTCCGCGCGGGCGCGGTCGGCGACGTGGTCGCGCTGGCGGGCGGACAGGGTGACGGCGGTGACCGCCGCCCCGTGGTGCCGGGCGGCGTACAGGGCGAGGGAGCCCCAGCCGCAGCCGACGTCGAGGAGGCGGTCGCCCTCGGACAGGCCGAGTTCGGAGCACACCAGGGCGAGTTTGTCCCGCTGGGCGTCGGCGAGGGTGTAGCCGGGGTCGTCGCTGGTCCAGTAGGCGCACGAGTAGGCCATGGACTCGTCCAGGAGGAGTTCGTAGAGGTCGTTGCCGGCGTCGTAGTGGTGGGCGATGGCGGCCGCGTCGCGTGCGCGCGAGTGGCGGCGCCCCCTCAGCGCGGCCTCGGAGGAGGGCGCGGGCGGGGGCGGGCCGACCACGCCCAGGGCCACGAGCGCGCGGGCCGCACGGGCGGCCTCCACCGGCCCGGGCAGGGAGGTCCCGTGGCGGGCGACGCTCGCCCAGGCGCGGCGCAGCCCGTCGGCGAGGTCGCCCTCGACGTCGAACGAGCCGGTGACGTAGGCGCGCGCGAGTCCGAGCTCGCCGGGGCGGGCCAGGACGTGGCGCACGGCGTCGCGGTCGCGCAGGACCACGCGCGGCGCGTCGGCGGGTCCGGCCTCGCTGCCGTCCCAGGCGCGCAGCCGGACGGGCATGACCCCGTTGAACAGGCCGGCGACGAGGGGCGCGAGGAAGTGGGCGGCGCCGCGCGGGGCGCAGGTCCCCGCCCCCGGTCCCCCCGCCGCACCGGGCGCCTGGGCGGTCGCCGCGGTCGTGCCGACGGGGCCGGTGGTCGCGGTGGTGGTATCGGTGGTCACCGGGCACGCTCCATGATGATCTGCTCGACGTCGATGATCCCGGACAGGAATCCGGCCTCGCAGTAGGCGAGGTAGAAGAACCACATGCGGCGGAAGGTGTCGTCGAAGCCGAGTTCGCGGACCCTGTCCGCCGCTCCGTCGAAGCTCTCCCGCCACACGCGCAGGGTGTCGGCGTAGTCGCGGCCGAAGGACAGCCGGTCGACGACCGCGAGGGAGGTGCGGGCCCGCAGCTGCTCCTGGACGGCGGTGACCGAGGGGATGAGCCCGCCGGGGAAGACGTACTTGTGCATCCAGGTGTAGGAGCCGCGCGAGGCCCGCATCATGCCGTGCTCCATGGTGATGCTCTGGAGGGCCACCCGGCCCCCGGGCCGGACCAGCCGGTCCAGGGCCGCGAAGTAGACCGGCCAGTAGCGTTCGCCGACGGCCTCGACCATCTCCACGCTGACGACGGCGTCGTGGACGCCCCGTACGTCGCGGTAGTCGCGCAGTTCGACCTCGACCAGGTCGGCGACCCCGGCGTCGGCGACGCGGGCGCGCGCCAGGTCGCGCTGTTCGGCGGAGAGGGTGACGGTGGTGACGCGGGCTCCCCGGCGGGCGGCCCGGATCGCGAGCTCGCCCCAGCCGGTGCCGATCTCCAGCAGGCGGGTGCCCGCGGTGACCCGGGCGCCGTCCAGCAGGCGGTCGATCTTGCGCTCCTGGGCCCGGGCGAGCGTCTTCCGGTCGCGCGGCTCGTCCCGGGCGAACAGGCCGGACGAGTAGGTCATCGTCCGGTCCAGGAAGACCGCGAACAGGTCGTTGGACAGGTCGTAGTGGTGGCTGATGTGGCGGCGCGCGCCCGCCCGGGTGTTGCGGTCCGAGGGGGGCCGCCGGGGGAGGGTGACGTGGCGCAGCGGCCGGAGGGGCCGCGGCACGAGGTTCGCGTAGTCCCCCGCCAGACGGGTGAGCAGGGCGACGGGGTCGGGCGAGTCCCACTCGCCCGCCATGTAGGACTCCCCGAAGCCGATGAGTCCGCCGGCGGCCAGGCGCCGGTGGAAGGCGTCCGGGTCGCGCAGCCACAGGACCGGGGCCCCGGAGCGGTCGCCCCGCGGCACCGGGCCGGGGTCCTCGGGCCCGGTGTGCACGCGGACGCCCGCTCGCGCGGCGGCGTACCCGGTGAGGGCACGGGCCGCGAGGGCGCGCAGGGGGGCGCCGGGGACCCGGGCCACGTCGGGCCATCTGCGGGCGTCCAGGGCCTGCGGCGTGTGGGGACTGGTCGTGGTCATGACCGTGCTGCCTTCCGTTCCTCTGTGCTGGGCGGCGGCCCGTCGGGGCGGGGCCGGACGGGCAGGCCGCGCAAGTGGAGTGCGATGCCCTGGACGCGGATGCGCAGGGCTCCGACCAGGGGTGCGAGGGGGTACCGCAGCGCCCGCAGGAGCAGGGACGCGGCGGTGGCGGGGCGCCGGACGCCGTGCACGGAGGCCGTGAAGGGGGGCCGGCCCTCGCGGTGCAGGGCGATGGTGAGGGCGAGGCGCTCGCCCGGTTCGGGGAGGCTGACGCGGTAGTGGCCGTCGACGTCGTTGAACGGCGACACGTACAGCGCCTTGCCGGTCCGCGCGCGGCCGCGCCCGTCCACCTCCAGGAGGTAGCGGTGGCGCCCGCCGTAGGTGTTGTGGACCTCGGCCACGACCCGGGCGAGGCCGCCGTCGCGGTGGTGGCACCAGTAGACGGTCAGGGGGTTGAACACGTGGCCGAGGACCCGGGCGTGGGCGAGCATGAGCACGCGCCCGCCCTCCAGGTCGACGCCGTGCTCGGCGAGGTAGCCGTCGATGTCCGCGCGCGGCGGGCCCGCGGAGGCGCCCCCGGCCGGTCCGTGGTCGGCGGCGCGGAACCCGGCCAGGAGGCGCAGCGGCAGCGGCGGGCGCGGCAGGTCGTCCAGGTCGACCAGCCAGTAGTAGGTGCGGTGGGCGAAGGCGTTGCGCACGGGTTCGACGCGCACGTGGCGCACGGTCGCCTCGTACAGGGCGGGCGCGGGTGCGGGCCTCACCAGAGGGTCCCCAGGGAGGCGGCGGCCCGGACGCCCGACGCGCACCCGTCCTCGTGGAAGCCCCAGCCGTGGTGGGCGCCGGCGAACGCGACCACGCCGTCGTCGAGTTCCGGCAGGCGGCGCTGCGCGGCCAGGGCAGCGGGCGTGTAGACGGGGTGGGCGTAGTCGGCGGCGGCCACGACCCGGGCGGGGTCGACCCTGTCGGTCCCGTTGAGGGTGACCACGTACTGGTCGGCGGCGTCCAGGCCCTGGAGCCGGTTCATGTGGTAGCTGACCCGCACGGGGTCCCGGTCGGGTTCGCAGGAGGCGAGCCGGTGGTTCCAGCTGGCCCAGGCGGAGCGGTCGCGGGGCAGCACGGAGGTGTCGGTGTGCAGCAGGGTCGGGTTGCGGGAGTAGCCGAAGGCCCCCAGGACCTCGCGCTCGGCGTCGGTGGGGCGTTCGAGCAGGGCGAGGGCCTGGTCGGCGTGGGTGGCGACGACCGCCGCGTCGAAGTCGAGGGTGTCGGTGGGGGTGCGCAGGCGCACCCCGTCGGCGGTACGGGCCAGGGAGCGGACGGGGCTGCCGGTGCGCACCGCGTGCAGGTTCCCGGCGATGCGCTCGACGTAGGAGCCGGAGCCGCCCACGACGGTGCGCCAGCGGGGCGAGCCCCACACGCCGAGCATCCCGTGGTTGGCGAGGAAGGCGAAGAGGTAGCGGGCGGGGTAGTCGGTGGCGGCGCCGGGCGGGCACGACCAGACCGCCGAGACCAGGGGGAGGAGGAAGTGGGCCGTCATGTACGGGCTGAACCCGTGTCGGCGGACGAACTCGCCGAGCGTGGGCCCGTCCGTGCCCGGCCGTGCCCCGCGCGGGAGCGTGCCGGGGCCCGCCCCGGCGGAGGGGGCCCGGCGGCCCGCCGGGCGGCGGACCCCGCGTGTGCCCCGCCCTGCCCCTCGCACGCGCGCCCCGGCGGCCCCGCCGCCGCGCGGGGCCCCCTCCCCCGCGGCGTCCGCCCCGTCCGGGGCGGACGCCAGCAGGCCCCGGGCTGCCCGGTGGAAGCGGGGGATCTCGGCGAGCATCCGCAGGTAGGCGGGGCTGCGCCGGGAGCGGTTGGGCAGCATGGCGCGCAGCCCGCGCGCGCCCGCGTACTCCAGGCCGCAGCCGTCGCAGCTGACCGACATGCTCATCTCGGTGGGCTGCGTGCGCACGCCGAGTTCGTCGAACAGGCGCAGCAGGCGGGGGTAGGTCCGGCGGTTGTGCACGATGAAGCCGCTGTCGACCCGGAGCTCCCCGCCGCCCGCGTCGGCCACCCGGTGGGTGTGGGCGTGCCCGCCCAGGCGGTCGTCGGCCTCCAGCAGGGTGACGTCGTCGTCCCGGTTCAGGATGTGCGCGGCCGTCAGTCCGGAGACCCCCGACCCGATGACGGCGACGCGGCGCCGCCGGAGGGTGTGCTGCCCTGTGCCCATGCGTCCTCACTCACGTGTGCGATGTGGTGTGGGTGATTCGGTGCCGACGGGACCGCGGATTGGTCCGGATGGCGATGAATGGGGGCGGGGCGCGGCCGGGGACGGCAGGCCCGGCACGGGCACGGTCGGGGCGGGGAACGGGCGCCCCGGGCCGCGCGTGCGGCACGGTCGGGGCGAGGGGCGCGTGCCCGGAGGGAGCCCGGCCGGACCGCTGTCGCGCAGGACGGGCCGCGTCGGCCGCCCCCGGTGGGAAGCCCGCGGGGCGCGCACCGGGTGGCGCGGGGCCGACCCCCGGTAGGGCACCGGCCGGTCGGACCCCCGTGAGACGGGACACCTCCGGCCGGGGTTCCCCGCGCCGACCGGCGGGGGCGGAACCGGTGCGCGGGCGGTCCGCGCCCCCGGCCACCACGGCGTCCTCCCGACCGCGGGGACGCCGGGCCCGGCCCCGCGCGGCCCCTCTCCGCGGTCGGACGCCGGGCGCGCCCTTATGGACATCTCACCCCTCGCACACCACTCTGGGGCCATGAGGCTTCTGAGGCGTCTACAGACGACGGACAAGAGGATCTACGACCGGGTGACCGGGATGGGGATGCCGCTCCTGGACCCGTACACGCCCAAGTTCGTCCAGGCCACCGACAACATGGCCCCCTGGTTCGTGATATCGGCGACCCTGGCGGTCAGCGGCGGGCCGCGCCTGCGGCGCACGGCGCTGCGGGCGATCATCGCCGCCGGGACCGCCAACGGGGTCTCCGCCGTGGTCAAGCAGCTCACCAGGAGGATCCGCCCGGACAACTCCGCGGTGCCGAAGGCGCGCGCGCCCTACAAGCACTACGGCAGCTCGTCGTTCCCGTCCGGGCACACCGCGGCAGCTGTCGCGTTCGCGGGCGGGATCATGGCGGACGCGCCCCGGCCCCTGTCGGCGCTGGCCGCGCTCCTCGCGAGCGGGGTGGCGTTCTCCCGCGTGCACAGCGGCGTCCACTACCCGGGGGACGTCCTGGGCGGGATAGCCATCGGCACGGGCGCGGCGGTGCTGGCGCGCAAGATGCTCCCGGCCCGGCCCGAACTGGTCTTCGGCGCCCACGCGGTGGCCGACGGCGTGGCGGACGTGGACTCCGAGGGCTCCGGGACGACCGTGGTGGTCAACCCGCGCTCCGCCACGGGCGCGGTGCCCGGGCTGAGCAGCTCCGACGTCACCAGCCGGGTCGCCCGGGCCCTGCCCAAGGCGCGGATCATCCCGATGTCGGCGGACGACGACGTCCCCGCCGTCCTGGACGAGGCCGCGCGGACCTCGGACGTCCTGGCGATCGCGGGGGGCGACGGCACGGTCAACGCCGCGGCCAAGGCGGCGCTCGACCACGGGCGCCCGCTGCTGGTGCTCCCGACCGGCACCCTCAACAACTTCGCCCGCACCCTGGGACTGACGTCGGTCGACATCGCGTTGCGGGCCTTCTCCGACGGGCGGCTGGCCCGGGTGGACGTGGGCGAGGTGGACGGGAGGATCTTCCTCAACACCGCGTCGTTCGGCTCCTACCCGCGCATGGTGGAGCGGCGGGACGCGTGGGCCGGACGGATCGGCAAGTGGCCCGCGTTCGCGCTGGCCCTGTGGCAGGACCTGTGGGAGGTGGACCCGACCCCGGCGCTCGTGGACGGACGCCGGACCCTGGTGTGGTGGGCGTTCGTGGGCAACGGGCGCTACCGCACGCACGCCCGCGTGCCCGCCCTGCGCGAGCGGCTGGACGACGGGTGCCTGGACGTGCGGGTGCTCAGCGCGCGGGAGCCGTTCCCCCGTCTGCGCGCCCTCGCGGACGTCCTCCTCGGAGAGATCACGCAGCGCGACGGCTACGTGGAGCGGCTGACCACCGGACTCACCCTGTCGATCCCCTCCGAGCCGAGGCTGCTCGCCGTGGACGGCGAGGTGCTGGAGGGCTCGGAGAACGTCCGTTTCACCAAGCGGCCGGGGGCACTGCGGGTGTTCGTACCCTCAGTGGGCTCCGGGGCCTGACCGGGCCCCGCCCCGGGGGCGGCCCCGTCAGCGGCGACGGCGGGAGCCGCACCGGTCGGCCTCGGAGTCGCAGTCCAGGAGCAGGCTCAGCCCTGCGCCCAGGAGCCAGGAGTCCTTGGCCAGGGGGAGCCCGTCCTGCGTGGGGCGCAGGCTCTGGGGACGGCGCATGCCCGGGGTGCGCAGGTACAGGCCGAGGAGGGACGCCCCGAACGCCGTGAGGCCGGCGCCCGCGAGGCGGCTGGGCACGACCGGCAGGAGCAGGGCGGCGCCCAGGGCGATCTCCCCGGCGGACAGCAGCCGCACGAACGTGTTGGGATCCACCTTGCTCAGGAAGGGGTAGGTCCCGACCGCCATGCCGTGCATGCCCTCGGCCGCCTCCCCCTCGACGCCGCGCTTGTCCAGCCCGGAGTTGAGGATGAACGCCCCCGTGATGATCCGGAGGGGCAGGTCGCGCGTCTTGAAGGGCAGCTGCATGGTCTCTCCGTGCTTGGTGGGACGAGTTACCTTCAGTCACGAAAATGCTACCCATCGCCGGACGCGGTGGCGGGGACGACCCGCCGGGGCGCGGGACCCGCGCCTGTCGGCCCGGCGGGCCCGCCGGGCCGGGGTGTCCGTGCGAGCGGCCCCGTGCCGCCGCCCCGAGGGGCCGGTGAAGGGGCGCGGCCGGAGCCGCGCACACCGGTCCCGCCGTGTGCGGAGCCGGCTCCGGCCGTCCACTCCGTGAGGCCCGGGCCCCGGGGTCAGGAGTTCTCCCGGGGGCGCCAGCTCCTTCCGCGTCCCGCCTTCTTGGGCTTGCGGAGCAGGGGCCGGGACGACTTGCCCTCGTCCGGCTCCCCGCCCTCGGCGTCCGTCGCCGGGTTCTCGGCGCCGGCTCCGGCACGGGCGGTGGCGTTCTTGCGCTCCGCCCTCTTCAGCCTCTCCAGGCGCTCCGCCCTGCTGGTGACGCCGTCGGCACGGGCCGTCCCGGACTTCGCCGCGCGCTGGGCGCGGGCGAGCGCCCGTTCGGGACGCGCGGGCTGCTCGGGGGCGGCGGGCGGCTCGGACCGCCTGACCTGGGCGGTCTGTGCAGCCGGGGCAGCCGGGGTGGACGCGCCCCCATCGGGCCTCGGACGGCGGGACCGGACGGCGCGTTTGGCGGCCTTGCGGAGGGGCGCGGGTTCCTCCTCGGGGGCCTGCTCCTGCCGGGGAGGCGCCGTGTGCTTCTTCTGGGCGGGGCGCTCCGCGCGGGCGGGGGAGGCGACCACCGACGGGACCGTGCCCGTGCTCGGACGCCCGGGAGCGGGCCGCGCGGCGACGGGCTCCTCGGAGGGGGTGGACTGCGCGGGCGCGCCCCCCTGGGGCGCGGCGGGCTCGGGGACGCTCTCCTCGGCCGCACGCTCCCGGGACGCGCTGCCCCCGGACGGGGACAGCTCGGAGGCGAACTGCTCGGCGGAGGGCCGTCGGGGTTCGGCCGCCACGGGAGCGGGCTCCTCCGCAGTGGACGCTTCCGGCGCGCGCTGAGCGGACACCGGTTCCCCGGGGGCGGCCTCCCGCTGAACGGGTTCGGAGGTGACGGGCCCGGCAGCCGGGGACGGTTCCGCCACGGCCTCCGGGGACACCGGAGCCTCCGGAACCGCCTGAGCGGAACCGGACGGCTCGGGGGCAGCCTCCTCCTCCGCGGACGGGGGCGCGGCGGAGCGGTCCGCCCCGGCGGCCGGGGACGCGATGTCCGTCCGTGCGGCGTCCGCGTGCCCGGACACGGCCGGTTCCGGAACGGTCGACTCGGCCACGGCCGGTTCCGGAACGGTCGGCTCGGACGCGGCCTTACGGGCTTCCGGCTCCTCGGACACCGGCGGCACGGCGGCGGTCGGCCCGGGGACCGCCTCCGCGGGGACGGACAGCTCGGACGGGACCGGTCGCGCCGCGGTCTCCTCGGCGGCGGAACGATCCGACCGGACGCCCGGCTGCGCGGCGTCCGCCGACACGGCTCCGCCCCGCTCCGCATCGGTCAACGCGGTCTCGGACCACCTGGCGGCGGACGGCTCGGGCACCGCCTCCGCGGGAGCGGAGACCTCGGACAGGGGCGGTCGCGCCGCGGTCTCCTCGGCGGCAGAACGATCCGACCGGGCGGTGTTCGCCGGCACGGCCTCGTGCCGCGCCTCGTCCGTCACCGGGGTCTCGTACCACGCGGCGGCGGACGGCTCGGACACGGACGGGACGGCGTCGGCCTGCTCGGTCCCGGTCCGTGCGGTGTCGGCCTTCCTGGCCGCACGCGTCTCGCCCTCCCAGAAGTCGGTGTTCCAGACGTCGACGTCCCAGAACCCCTCCTCCGCGACATCGGCCTCCTTGGCCCTCCTGGTCTTCGCCGCCTTCGCGGCTTTTCCAGCCTTGCGGTCCGCCTTCTCACGCACGGCCGTCCCGGTCGACTCCGGCGTGCCGACCGACTCGACCGACTCCACCGTCTCGGTCGGCTCGGTCAGCTCAACCGCCTGGGCCGTCGCGACAGTCTCGGCGGACTCGGTCACCTCAGCCGTCTCGGCCGCCTCAGCCGTCTCGACGGACTCGGCCGACGCGGAGACAGCCTGCTCCCCCAGTGCCCCGAGGAACGGCTCCGCGAAGGAGCCGGCCTCCTCCACCGTCTCCGCCGGGGCGGCCTCCTGGCTCTGCACGCGCTCCTCGGTCTCCTCCACGGCGGGCGAGGAGTGGCGGTAGGCACGGACGGCGTCCATGACCTCCTCGGCGGTCGCACCGGGCCAGGAGCAGTGGAAGACCGGGTTGAGCGGCGGACTGGTCTCGGTGATGAGGCCGTCCTCCTCGATGACGCAGCTGCCGCCGAGCGGCCAGCGGCCCAGGATCACGGCCGTGATGCCCTGGTGCTGGCCGTGCAGCAGCAGGCCCGACAGCGCGGTCTCGTGCTCGGAACCGGGCGCGGTCACCAGGGCCAGGGGGCTGGCTGGCCGCGGTTCCCGGTCCTCGGCGATCCGGTGCAGCTCGTGCTGGAGGACGCTCAGTGCCTCCTCCATCGTGCCGACCATCCGCACGGGCTCGCAGGGGTGCGCGCGCAGCAGGTCGCGGCCCCGATCGCCCACCAGCCGGGCGGCGTCGTCCTCGGTGAGCAGCACGCGCACGGAGTTGTGGTCGAGGCGGTCGAGCGCGTTGACGATGAGGCGCCGGGCGGCCCCGGCGGCGCCCGGACCGGTGATCCCGAGACCGGGCACGTGGTCGAGTTCCACCGTCACGCGCTCGTCGATGTCCTCCCCGGGGGTGGGCCTGGGAGGGCCGGCGGTCA
This sequence comes from Nocardiopsis sp. CA-288880, assembly GCF_050955985.1. NCBI lineage: Bacteria > Bacillati > Actinomycetota > Actinomycetes > Streptosporangiales > Nocardiopsidaceae > Nocardiopsis > Nocardiopsis sp. CA-288880. The sequence continues at coordinate 5,232,764 of NZ_CP192105.1, forward strand.
GGGCCAGGCGGCGGGACGCCCTCGGCAGGCGGGGCAGGCTCAGGTTCACGCTGGGCATGCGGACGCCGCGCTTGCCCAGCAGGTATCCCCCGGCCAGGCCGGCGAACGCCACGGCACCGGTGACGGCGCCGTCGGGGATCTCCACGACCAGCACCTCGCGGCCGTCCTCGGCGGCGGCCTCGGCAGCGGCGGCGGCCGCCGCCTCCACCGGGTCGTCCTCCTCGGCGGCGTCAGCGGCTTCCCCTGCCCCGGCAGCGGCGGCAGGCTCCTCGGCCTCGGCCGCCGCCATCACACGGGACTGGAGGGAGGTCGGCTGCGGGACGACGGTGTAGGTGACCTCGGCCCTGCGCTGGGCGGCGGCGCCGCCCTCGCGTGGCTGCTCGGAGCCGACGCCGTCCACCGTCATCTCCGGGGCGTCCTCGCCCAAGGCCTCGTCGAGGTGGTCGGCGACCGCCTGGGCCCGGCGCTCGGACAGCTCCTGGTTCGCCTGGACTGTCCCGGTGGGATCGGTGTGACCGGTGATGCGCACGGGCGTCTCGGTGTCGCCGTAGGAGTCGATCATGTCCACGACGGGCGCGAGGTCGTCACGCATCTGCTCGGTGAGCTCGGCCGAGCCGACACCGAAGCCGGAGACGGTGCGCACCCTCTCGACGGGCTGCGCGGACGGGGCCTCCTCGGGGGCGGACGGCGCGTCGCCGTCCTGCTCCCCGTCCGCCTCGTGGTCGTCCTGTGTGGTGACCGCGTCGGCGAAAGCCGTGGCCGGGGCGAGCGCCACGGTGCCCACGGCGGCTGCGGCCACCACTTGGAGCGGCCCCAGGGGGCGCAGCCTCCGTGGAAGGCCGCGCAGGCGGGCCACGGTCTCCACGGCCAGCCCGGCCGTGTACAGGCCCCACAGTGCCCAGAGCACGCTGATGAGCAGTGCGGTGAACACACCCGGCGGCAGACGCCAGCCGCGCAGGTGGGCCGCGGCCACGGCCCAGGAGTCCGGCAGCTCCGGCCAGGGCAGGTGCCACAGGAGCAGGTAGGGGATGCCGAGCAGGATCGCCGCTGCGAGCAGGAGTGCGCTCAGCCGTCGGATCTGGGACATGTCCGCCTCACTGGAGCTAGGGGGTCGCCTGGGTGTGGGGCCGTGCGGTGGCCGTGGCGTCGACGGTGGTCGACCCCATCGGCAGGAGGGTGAAGGAGTATCCCACGGAACAGGTCACGGTCACGGTGTCGCCGCTGACCGAGACCGTACCGGTGGCGCCGGCGGCGTTGAGGAAGGACTGCGCGGCGGCGGACGCCGCCGAGGGGTCGAGGGCGACCTCGCTCGTGCCCTCGCGGTAGGCGGCCCAGTCGAGCTGTTGGACACCCGCCCGGGCGGCCTCCTGGGCCAGGGTGGCCGCCTCGTTGCGGGCGCCCAGCAGACCTCCGCCGTCGGTGACCAGTCCCAGGCACAGCAGGAAGGCCGCTACCAGGATGGCGACGAATGCCGAGACCTGGCCACTGTCGTCCGTGCGTCTCACGGCTGCCCCCTGAAGGTGTCGACGACGACCGTGGCGTCCCCGGTGATCGTGATGGCCCCCGGGACACTCAGTCCGGTCAGGCCGCTCACCCCGACGCGGCACTCGACCACGGCGGTGACCGCCCCTCCGGGGGCCAGGCCGCCGTGGTCGAGGGTGACGGAGTGGTCGCCGCAGGCCAGGCCGTTCTCCGCGAGGGAGCTCGCGGCTGTGCCCGAGGCGGCCGCCTCGGCCGCGCCGACGCTGCGTTCGAGGGAGGCCGCCCGGGCGGCAGCGTGCGCCACCTGGTCAGCGGTGGAGTTGGCGTCCGCCACCCTCCCGGCGAGCACCATGAGCATGGCGAACGCCAGGAGGGCGGGGGTGAGCAATACCAACTCCACCGAGGCCGACCCGCGGTCAGCTCGTCGGGATTCCGTTGGGTGTACGGGGATCACGGGGCGGCCTCCGCCGGGACGAAACGCTCCACGGGCGCGGTGACCTCGTGGCCCACCGGCCAACTGAAACCAGGGATGATACTGGGCACTTCGGCGTCTACGACCACGCGTACCTCCTGTGCCGTGCGGTTGACGGACACGTCGAGGCCGGAGAGAAAGGAACCTCCTCCATCGGCCACCGTCGTGCCACCGCCCGCCGTGCGCGACTGCTCAGCGGTCCTGCGTGCGATGTCGGCTGCGACGTGATCACCATGCATCCACAAGGCGGTCTGGACGACGAGCAAGACCAGAAGCAGCAGCATGGGCGCGGCCACAGCCATCTCCGCGCTACCGCGGTCATCCCGTGGATTGCACACGCTCAGCCCGTGGGAAGGGCGGCGATTCGTTCCTGCACATAGAGCAAAAGACCTCCGCCAACTGCGGCGGCAACCCCTACCAGCAGAGCTGTGAGGATAACCGTCTCGGTGGAGTAGCCATCGTCCCTGCGGCTGAGCAGCAGGGAGCTGAGGTAGGCGGTAATGCGCTGCATCGGAATGCTCCAGGGTGTGTCGAAATCTCATGGGCTAGACAGGATGTGGCTCATTGCCGGATAACCCAACAGAACCAGGAAACCGGCGAAGAGCAGGACCACCGGCAGGCTCATCCGCTCGGTGGCGGACTGGGCCTCAGCGTCCATCTCGGACAGGAACTGGGTGCGCAGTGTCTTGGCTTTGGAGGCCAGAGAGCTGCGGATGCGCGCGCCGTCGGCACCGGCGAGCTGGAGACTGGCCGCGAGTTCGGCGAACTCGGGGGTGTCGTAGCGCTCACCGAGGTCGCGCAAGGCGATCCAGGGCGGCTGCCTCATGAGCGCCGCTTCACGCAGGCTCTCCCGGATACGGGCCATGGCCCACCCGTTACCCGCCGCCCCGGCGTCGGCCAGAGCTCCGTTGACGCCCGCGCCTCCGGCCAGGGACACCACGACCAGGTCTGCGAAACTGGCCAGCGCGCGACGCATACGCTCTCGGCGCTTGTCCGCCTCATCACGCAGAGACATGTCAGGGGCGAACCAGACGATCACTGCGAAAGCCACCCACATGGCCCCCACGAGCACACCAGAAGGGAGGACGCCCGCGAGGGAGAGCATGGCACCCATCAGCGGAGGGAAGGTGAGTCCCAGGACCAGAGCGGTGAACTTCTCGGCGAGGTAGGACTCCGACGAACGCTCACACACCCGCAGGTTGCGCCGTGTGCGGGGCCCCGGCATACCGAAGCTCTCCAGGATCGGGGAGCCGATCTTTCCCAGGCGCGTCAATACCCCGGTCTCCGGACCCGCGACCATGATGGGCCGGGGAGGCGGCGGAGCGGCCAGGCGTTCGGCGAGAGTGGGCCGAGCCCAACGGGCAGCGAAGAGCGCCCACAGGGCCAGCCCGAGAGCGGCGCCCGCGAGGGCAGCAGCCAGGACGGGGGTCATCGGACGGCCTCCGAGGTACGGGCGGGTTCGGGTGCGAGCACCCGCGGCCCCAAATCGAAGCGGGACATGCGGGACAACCAGACGAGCGCTGCCGCCCACAGGCCACCGATAGCCGCGAGCGCCAACTGGCCGAGGAACCCATCAAAGGGCTCCAGGTAATCGGGGTTGAACAACATCAGGAACGCGGCCATACCCAGGGTCGTACCGACGATGATCCGGGTAGAGGTGCGCAGCCGCGCGCGGCTGGCGGCCACACGCACGAGCATCGCCGCCTGTTCCCGAGCGGCCTCGGCCAACGTGCCCAGCAGGACGCCCAGGTCGGTGGCGTGCCTCGTGGCGGCCGTGCTCAGTGCGGCGGCCACCAGGTCGGCGGTGGGGTTGTCGACCTCGTCGGCGAAGGCTCGCAGGGCCTCCTGCGTGGACCCGCCAGCGCGCAGCCGCTCCGCCAGATGGGCGACAGCCTCCCGCACCGGCTCGGGCGCGATGGGCACCGTGGCGGCGACGGCCTGGTGCAGGCCGGCGGCGCCGGCCATGAGGTCGCGCAGCATCTCGGTCCAGGCCGCGACGGCCTCAACCCCGTCCACCTGGTCCTGGTGGCCGCGGTCGGGTCCCAGCACCGCGGGCCCCCACCAGCAGCCCGCGGCTGCGAGCACCCCGGCCACCGGCCAGCCGGTGAGGATCCAGACGAGCAGGCCGCCGGCGATCGCCGCGACCAAGCGCAGCGGCCGCTGCCGACCGAACATGAGGGCTCGCCACTGAGGGATCCGCGACGGGCGCGAGCCGCCACCGGACGCGGCCAGCGACGCCAGGGCCAGCCAGAGCCCCGCGCCGAGCAGGACGCCGGCGGCGGCGACGAGAAGGACAGGGGTCGTCATCGCGTCCACCCCACCGTGTCGGGGGTCAACATCGCGGGGTCGAAACCGGCCTCGGCCAGGGCGTCGAGCGTGTTGGGGCTGGGCGGGGCCGCGGGCAGGGGCCCGTTGCGATCACGCCGGTAGACCTCGTTGGAGACCACGTTCTGCCCCTCGGCGCCCACCACCTCTCGCACGCTCGTGACCATGCGGCCTCCGGTGGGCAGTGCGGACACGTGCACCACCAGGTGCACGGCGGCGGCCACCAGGGAGGCCGTGGCGTCCAGGGGCAGGCGCTCGGCGGACTGGGCGGCGTAGGCGCCCAGCTTGGTGAAGGCGCCCGCGGAGTTCGCGGCGTGCAGGGTCGTGAGGCTGCCGTCGTTGCCCTGGCTCATGGCGTTGAGCAGCGGGACGGTCTCGTGGCCGCGCGTCTCACCGACGATGACCCGGTCGGGCGACATGCGCAGGGCCGTGCGCACGAGGTCGGCGATCGTGATCTCGCCGACGCCCTCGACGTTGGCCGGGCGGGCCTGGAGGGCCACGCAGTCGGGGTGGGCGTCGCGGTCGCGGTCCAGGCCGAGCTCGAAGACGTCCTCGATGGTGACGAGGCGCTCGTCGACGGGGATCTCGGCGGCAAGGGCCCGCAGCAGGGTGGTCTTGCCCGCGCCGGTACCGCCGGTGATGACCATGTTGCGGCGGGAGCGCACCCCCGCGCGCAGCAGGGCGACCAGGGTGTCGTCGATCGTGCCCAGTTCCTGGAGCTGGCCGAGGGTGGTGCGGCCGTAGCGGTGGCGTCGGATGGACACCGAGGGCTGCCGGGCGACCTCCATGACCGCGTTGAGGCGCTCGCCGCCGGGCAGCTGCATGTCGAGGATGGGCGCACCCGGGTCGAAGCGGCGCTCCCCCGTGGCGGACTCCGACGCCAGGCGACGGACCAGGGAGACGACCTCCTCGGCGTCGGCGAAGAGGGAGTCGTGCCGCTCGCGGCTGCCGTCGGCGCGGCGCACCCACACGTGCACGCCGTTGATGTTGATGTTCTCGATGCCGGGGTCGTCCAGGAGGGGCTGGAGGGGGCCGAGCCCGCACACCCGGGCCAGGGCGCCCGCGGCGACGGAGGCCTCGGTCGTGGCGTCGAGCACCTGCCGGCCCTCGGACAGGGCCCGGCTCGCGTCCTCGTCGAGGATCTGGGCGATGACGCGTTCGGCGCGGGCCCGGTACTCCTCGGGCGAGTCCTCGGGTTCGCCCCGCGTCTCCTCGCTCAGCCGGCGGGTGGCCTCGGTGACGGTCCGCTCCACGCGGTTCGCCACGGTGCGGGCCCGGTCGGTGTCCAGGAAGTAGCCGTCGGTGATGTCGTACCCGGCGTCGTGTCCGCTGCTCATGCGCGGGCTCCCGTCGCCTCGGGCGCGGGCGCCGGTGTTTCGGCGCCGGGTGCGGGGGCCGGGTCGCCGCTCCGGGCGAGGTCGGCCGCCAGGCGCGCCGCCGCCTTCAGGAGGGGCCTGCGCTCCGGCTTGCGCGGGTTGGTCTCCCCGCGCAGGAAGGACGCGGAGCGCTCGTCGGTGGGAAGCCGTCCCCACACGCCCGGGCCCAGCGCGCCCTCGATCTCGCGGACGCCGCCGCTGCCGCCGACGACGACGGTGCGCAGGCGCGGCAGGCTGCGGGTCAGCGCCTCGGAGGCCTCCTTGGCCCGGCGCAGCTGGGCGAGGTCGTCGGCGACGAGCAGCAGGGCCTCGTCGGCCCATGTGGCCAGCGCGGCGGCCGCCGCGCCGGGGGTCAGGCGGCCCAGGTCCAGCACGACCGCGGGTCCGACCGGGGAGGCGAGCACGCCGGGGTTCTGGGACAGCAGGCGCACCGCGCCGTCGGCGCGGTCCGCGGTGACGGGCGCGTGGCACACCGACAGCCCTCCGGGGAGGACCTGGGTGTGCGCGGCCAGGTCGGCGGAGGCACCGCCGTGCCGGGATGCGGCGGCCAGGCCGGTCAGGCCGGGCTCGGGCTGGAGGCGCCGCCAGGTGGCGACGTCGCCGCCGGAGGCGTCGGCCTCCACCAGGACCGCCCCCGCCCCGCCGGGCCAGACCGCGGCCAGCGCCATGGCCGCGCAGGTGACGCCGGGTGCTCCGCCCAGGGAGAAGAGCGCCACGGTGCGGGGCATCACGCGCCTCCCCGGGGGTTGACCTGGACCACGCTGACGCGCTCGACGGCCGCCGCGGAGGCGATGGCCGCGGCGTCGGCGGAGGAGGCGACGAGTTCGAGCTCCACGGAGCCGTCCTCGGCCGCGGAGGGCTGGACGTCCCGCACGAGCGCGCGGTAGGCCTCCACGCCGCCGGTGGCGCCCTCCTCGGGGTGGACCACCACGGAGACCGCGGCGCCGGGTCCGATGGAGGCGGGGAACCGGCCGACGCGCAGGGCCACGCCGAGCACGGCGCGGTCGCGTTCGGGGAAGGCCGCCTCGGCGCCCAGGGCGGCCTCGGGGAGGAGGCCGCCCTCGGTGACGGGCACGGTGAGGGTCTGGCCGACCGTCGACTCCAGGCTCTCGGAGCCGACGAAGGAGACCCCGTCGGCGACGGAGATCCGTTCGATCCGCAGGTCCTCCGCGGCCACCACGTGGCCGGCGGGCAGGTCGGTGTCGGCGACGAGCACCCCTTGGCGGTCGTCCATCTGCTCCAGGGCCAGGACGCCGCTCAGGCCGCCCGCGGTCATCATGCCGAGGGCAAGGACCAGCCACCGCCAGCGGCGGGGTCCGCTGCCCAGGAGCCGCACCGGAGGGGTCTCCCCCTGCCGCGGGGAGGCCGCGGGCGCCGGTGCCGTCTTCGTGTCCACCACGTCTGTCGTCTTCTTTCGCTGTTAGCGGTTGCCTGTGTCGGTGACCAGGCCCTGGGATTCGGCCACACGGAGCTCGACCTGCGAGGTCGTGGTGAGCGGATCGAACTCGCCCGCCGCGCCCTCGGAGAGCTCGCCCTCGCTGATCTCCCAGCCCACGTCCCAGCCGACCTGGACGGTGACGGGGTAGGCGCCGCCGGGCTGGCTGTCGGAGGACAGGTCGTAGACGTGCCCGCAGTCGGGGGAGGCCGAGTCGGGGTCGTGCACGGCCGGGTCGAAGGGCGTCCCGGGGCCCTCGCAGCGGATCTGCGTACCGTCGCCCAGGGTCCAGAGGGTGGAGGTGGGGCTGGCGGTGACCGTGAAGGACGAGTCCTGGATGGCGGCGGAGGCCTCGGTGGCCTCCCAGTCCTGGGACTCCACCCACAGCCACACGGGGGTGTTGACCAGGACCAGGGAGCCGCTGCCCGGGGAGGTCTCGATCTGCGGCGGGGGCAGTTCGAAGGCGTCCATGGCCTCCTGGAGGGTGGTGATCATGTCGGTGCCCTCCTCCCCCTCGCCGTCGTAGTCGATGGAGTCCCAGTCGATGGCGCTCCAGTCCACCTGTGACCAGTCGATCGCACCCCAGTCGATGGCGTCCCAGTCGACGCCGTCAGAGGAACCGGCCGGGGCTCCGGAGCCGCCCGAGCCGTCGGAGCCCTGCTGGCCCCCCTGGCTCTGCCAGTAGCGCAGCAGGATCGAGCAGCCGAGGCCGCCCGAGCTGCCGCACTCGATCTGGCCGAGGAAGGAGCCGTCGTCGGCGTGCGCCGGAGCGGCGATCCCGGTGGCCAGGACGGTGAGTACCGCGGCGGTGGCCGCGGGTCGTACGAGTCTCAGCATGATCCCGCTTCCCAGATCCTGAGGTCGGACACGCGCCAGGCGAGTCCGTCGTGAATGAGTGTGGCCTCGACGAGGCGCGGGCCCTGCCCTGGGGAGGAGCCCATGCCGAGGTTCCAGGCGGAGTCGTCGAGGCAGTCCTCGACCGTCGCGCTGTCGGGTCCTTCGACCGCGGCGACGGGGGCGAGGACGGGTTCGCCGGTGACCTGCCCACTGGAGGCGCCGGCCCCCTCCAGGGCCGCGCTCATGAGCGCGTAGGCGCCGCCCACGGCGTAGTCCTGGAGTTCGGGGGGAACCTCGCCGCCCTCGTGGGAGGCTGCCACGACCGTGTCCCACATGCCGGTGTAGGCGGCGAGCGCCGCTGCCTCCTCCTCGTTGGCCGGAGGAGCCGGGGAGCTCGTCGCCGCCCCCGCCTCGGAGCCCGCGTCCTCGGAGGACGCGCATCCCGCGGCCAGGACGAGGGCCGCGCAGCATCCCGCGGCCGCGGCCGCGCGCAGGACCGCGACGTCTCTTCTCGCGGCTGTCGTCATCGGTGAGTTCTCCACTGCCATGGAAGGGGAGGGTGGTGCACAGCGGAACCGGCCCGGGTGGGCGGGCCCTTTCCCTTCCGACGAGGGGTGGGGGCTGTCTCCTGCGCCCGGGAGGTCACGGGACCGGGCGCGGGGGGCCGTTGAGCGGACGGGCGGAGGGGGTCCTCCGCCCGGGTTCGGACCCGACGCGGGCCAGCGTGACCGGAGTCGCGCGGGGCGGGTCCCGAGGACTGACCGAAACCATGTGGTATTGGTTGGATTTTTTTCTGTCCTTGCGTGAGCTTATAGAGGAGTCGCCTGTTGTAACAACCCCCCGTGCCCCTTCTGTGACTGTGACACGGTCGACCTTCCGGACATCAGCCTCACAGCGGCCCGACAAGACCACACACCCCCTCCCCCGAGAGAAACACACGCGAAACAACATCTGAACGACATCGCCCTCGGAGCCGGTTCACCCACCCCCGGCCCGCGGCGCGGGTCGGGGACAGGGCGTGGAGGGCGCCGCGGTGTGGGGGAGAACACCGGGGCGCCGAACGCGACACGTACGCAGACGCTCCGGAGGCGCCCTGCAGCGGGCGGGGTCAGACCACGAGCACGCGCGGTCCGCGCCCGCGCAGCCTCCGGATGTCGTCGGGGTCGGTGCCCGCGTCGGTGATGAGGCAGTCCACCTCGTGCAGCCGCGCGAAGCGGGCGATGCGGTCGCCGCCGATCCTGGTGTGGTCGGCCAGCAGCACCGTCCTGGCCGAGGCGCGCACCATCGCCCTCCTGGCCATCACCTCCGCGGGATCTGCACAGGTCAGGCCGCGCTCGGGGGACACCCCGTCGGCGACCATGAAGGCCACGTCCACATGGAGTTGCTCCAACAGGCGCACGGAGGCGAGCGTGGTCCCGGCCGCCGCGCTCACCCGGCCCCCCAGCAGGTGCACGGAGAGGTCGCGGCGCGAGGCCAGCCCCAGCGCGACGGGGACCGCGTTGGTCAGGACGTTCAGCCCGCACCCGGCGGGCAGCAGCCCCGCGATCCGCTCCGCCATCGGTCCGGCGTCGAGCATGACGACCCCGTTCCCCGGCAGTTCCGCCAGGGCGGCCCTGGCGATCCTGCCCTCGGCGGCCGAGAGCCGCCCCGTTCCCGACGGTGTCGTCGTGGCACTCATTCCCCCTGTGCGCCTGACAGCCGTGGCGCCGGCACTGAGACCACTCACAAGGTCCTCCGATCCGTCGATGGTCACCCCCTTGGCCGAGAGGTCGACGCCTCCCGGTCCGCCACGCGAAGTGGATCGGGTCCTCTGCTTCCTCAGGGGAGAACATCTCGGCCGAAGGGGAACGGTAGGCGAATACCCCCACTGCTCGAAGGAAACCGTTGCGAAATGACAACGTGGCCGCCCTCCGGGGCCCCGGAGGGCCCTGCCGACCTGGGCGGCGACACGGAGCGGAGGAGTGCGCCGACGGCACCCTCGGAGGAGGCTCGCGTTCGGACCGTCTATCACAGCTGCGATGCACACAAAGCAACACACACGAACGGGAACAGAAACATAAGCGCAACTACTTCCACATATAGGCGCGCCGGTGCTACCTTCATCTCTCCCACGGGGCGCGGTCGGGGAGGTGGAGTCGCGTATGCCGTTGGACCACAACATGTCCGACTCCTCTCGCAAGGCGATCGAGGTCCTCACCGGCATCCAGGTCCCCAGAGCCGGCATCAACAACCTCGGCCGCGCCTCGGAGATCTACACCGCCCTGGACCAGCGCCTGGCCGTGCTCGAGGACCTGTTCGACCTCAGCCGCAAACACGCACGCCGCTACTTCGACGGCCGCACCGCCGACCGCTACGAACGCTCCCTGGACCAGTTCACCCGCGGTGAGAACAACTACGTGGGCTCGGCCCGCGACAACTCCACCACCATGTCCGCCGAACTCTTCAAGGCCCGCGCCAACGTCGAGTACATGCACATGATGGTCATCGGCCAGTTCGTCCAGCTCCTGGTCGAGATCGCCTGGGCCATCGCCATGGCCAAGTTCACCTTCGGCGCCTCGCTCAAGTGGATCCCGATCTTCAAGGCCATCCGCAGCCTGGCCATGCGCCGCATCCTGACCTGGCTGGTCATCACTGTGCCCGGGCACCAGATCATCAGCCAGATCTTCGCGAGCATGGACAGCATCATCCAGCGCATCCAGATCGGCAGGGGGACCCGCCACCACCGCGACGGCAACCTCACCGCGAGCGCCCACAAGGGCGCCGCCCTCGAGGGCGTGCTCTCCGCGGTCTTCTCCGCCGGCATGGACGGGCTGTTCAGCAAACACCTCACAGACCTGTTCAGCAACGGCCTCAAACACCTCAACGACCTGCCCGACCCGCCACCGCTGGTCCGCACCAGCCCTGACGGACCACCCCCGGTCGGACCCCCCACCGGACCCCCGGTCCGTGAGACCCCGGACGGGCCCCCGCCCGGGCCGCCCACCGGTCCCCCCGACGGCCCCCCGGCCGGGCCGGTCAGGGACGACCCCCCGCCGCTCAACCGCGACACCGACACCCCGCCACCCCCCGGCGGCGGTGGCCCCGACGGACCCCCCACCAGGCCCAAGGACGACCCCCCGGCCGGGCCGGTCAGGGACGACCCGCCGGCCAACACCCCGGACCGGGGCCCGGACTCCCCCGCGCCCAAGGACACCCCGGGGACCACACCCGCACCCCGGGACACCCCGCCCGCCTCTCCGTCGTTGAACAAGGACCTGGCCGAGGTGTTCGGCCGCCACAACGACGAGTTCCTCACCCCCTACAACCCCGCCAGCCCCCTGGGCGCAGGAGCCTTCGACAACGCCGCCAAAGCCGCCGCAGCACGTCAGGACTTCGCCGAGGTGTTCGCCCGCAACTTCGGCGACCACCTCGGCGACACGGCAGCCCGAAACCTGGGCCGCGACTACGCCGACACCCTGGCCCGCCACTGGAACGACCCCAACCTGGGCCAGCACCTGCGCGACACCATCGGCGACCGCCTACCCCCGCACATGCGCGACCACCTCGCCGACGTGCCCGTGGGCCTGCAAAAACCCCTGGGCGAGTACTTCTCCACCACCGGCGCCTACACCCAACAGGTCGGCGGCAGCATCGGCACCGGCGCACTCGAGGGCTACCTCGGCGAAGGACTCGGAAGCCTCGCCGACGGACGCGGCTGGGAGGCCTCCGGCTACTCCGCCACCGCCGGCGCCACCCAGGCAGGCATCCAACAAGGCGCCACCGACGGCATCCTGCACGGCACCGAACTCTTCAAGGACAAAGACAAACCCGACCTGTCCACGCCCGAACCGCAGCGGACCCAGAGCGAAAGCGCCGACACCCGCAACGACGTTCCCACCGGCCCCCAGACCCCCGACCCGTGGACGGGCGGGGACCCCGGCCAGAACGGCGACCACTCCCCCGAACGCGGCGGCGACGGGCCCCCGCGGGAGGACGACCGCGACAACGGCCCCGACCGTGGGCAGGACGGGCGGCCCGACCGCGACGACCCTCCGGCCACCGCCTCCCAGGACACCGGCGACCGCGACGACCTCTCCGACATCGACGACGTCCCCGACCTGGTCAGCGACAGCGACACCGACAGCGACACCGACTCCGACTCCGTGTTCGGCGGCTCCGACCTCGGCGACCCCGACGACCGCCACCAACCCAACGACGACACCGTGCGCGTGCACCAGGACGAGGACGTCCGCACCCCCTACCCCGACCCCTTCAAGGCCCCCGACACCGGCAAGGACCCCCTCGGGACCACCGAGACCAAACACCCCGGCCTGGGCAACGACCTCTTCCACCCAGGCATGAACGACGGCCCCCTGACCGTCAACTTCCTCAACGCCATCGTCCCCGACAACCCCCTGATGGCCCCGCCCCCCGCAGCCGAACAGACCGCACCGGAACCGCAGGCACAGAACCCCGGCACCGAACACGGGGACCGCACCACGCCCCAGGAGCGGAGCGGCCAGGAACAGCACACCCCTGCGCCGGTCGTGGCTGCGCCGATCAACCAGGCAGCCCCGACGCCCGCGGGCCAACAGCCCCCCGCGCCCGGTCCGCAGAACCCTGCTTCCGACACCGGCCAGCGCTCCGCGCCCACCGACCGCAACAGCGGTGAACGCTCGCCCCAACGCACCGGTGGCGACACCCGCACCACGGACCCGTCCGCACAACGCCCGACCCGCGACGGCGACGTTGTGCGCACCTCGACCGAAAGCGCACCGCCCGCTCCGGAGTCCGCGACTACTGGCAACAACACCGGAAACTCCACCGGCCTGGACACCCCGGACAGCCCGACGGACGCACAGCGAACGAACCCCGACAACGCACCAGCCCCCGAACAGCAGACCTCATCGAGCGACACCCCACAGTCCCCGCCTCCCGCCGCCGAAGACAGCAACAGCGACGGCCAACACGACACCGAGGACACCGGACACAACCCCTCCGACCGCGACGGCGAACAGTCCGACGAGCGCGATGAGGGATCCTCCGGGAACGACGACCGATCCCAGGACCGCGACACAGACCAGCCCGGTGACGACGGGAACCGCTCCGGAGGCGGAGAGGGCCGAGGCGACGGGGACCGGTCAGGGGACGAGAACAACGACCGATCCGACCTCGAGGACAGCGAGGACGGCGAACGCACGGACGACGACACCGAATCCGTGCACGAGGGGGACTCCACCACCGAAGGGGACGGCCAAGAGCGGAGCGGCGAAGGAACCTCTGAGGTCACCCCTGACTCGAACAGGCCCGACACCCAGCGCGACCCGGACCGTCCCGCGGACAACGGTGAGATCTTCGGTCTCTCCCCGTCCGGATCTCCGGTTCCTCAAGAGGGCAGTGGTTCTGGTGGGCGGGATGTGCAGCAGGTGGTTCCGGTGGGGGCGGAGCGGTCGGTGCGGTTCACCCCGCCCGATGACGCTGATGACGCCTCCGTGAGCTCGCCTGCCGTGTCGTCCGCGGGTCCTGGTGCGGATCGGTCGGTGACCGGTGCCGCGCGGACTCCGGATCCGGATGTCGCTGGTGCTCCGGTGTTCGGGACGCCGGTCAACCATCGGTCGGGGGAACCGGCGCCGGTGCGGGATGACCTGCCGGGCTCTGACCGGTGGGGTCAGGAGTCGCAGCCGCAGGTACGCAAGGTCTCGAGCCTTTTCGCGCAGAACCTGAAGCTGCCGGAGGGTGCGCCTCCGTTGACGGTGGAGGTGAACACCAACCATGGTCCGATGCGTGCTGAGGTGCGGATCGACAATCTCTTCTTCGAGTCCACGACGAGGAAGATCGATGGTGCGGGTGAGGGGGATCCGTCCTCGGTTCGCGATGTGAAGCTGCGGATCCGCGCTCTTCTCCAACAGGGTGTGGACATGCGGGCTCAGGTCTATGCGTCGATGGCGTTGAAGCGGCATGTCGAGGCGGTGTTCAACGACAAGTTCGTGTTGCCGCGCGGTGGACAGCAGCTGAAGGTGAGCTTCGATCTGGTGAGCCCCAGTTCTGAGGGGGCGCACGCCACGCTGGTCTGGTCTCCGGTGCCGCCTGCGGCTGATGGTGTGCCGCCGGATCTGGGAGCGGATGGTGATGGCCGGGGCGTTGGTGAGGTACTGCGTCGGTTGGGGATGCTGGACGGGGATCCGGCGCGGGGTGAGGACCGCCCGTATGTGGCGCGGCGGACGCTGGAGCGGATCGAGACGATGGTGGAGCCGCGTCCGGCACGCCGCTGGTCCGACCCTCGGAGTGCTGAACCCGCGCGGGTGCACACCGGCCTGGCGGACCCGTCCGCGTGGGAGGCCGCGCGGGCGGCGGCGCCGGTCCACCAGGTGGGCAGATCCGTGGACGCCGACTTCGCCGAACCCATGGCCGACTCCCGCGCGGCCCGGCCGCTGGACCTCGGCCCCGACGGTGACCCGGTGGGCCTCGACGATGACGGCAACCCCGTCGACCTCGACGCCAACGGTGACCCGGTCGACCCGGCGACGGTACTGGACAACCCCGACGCCCGGCCCGGCGACCCGGAGCGGTTCGTCAAGGCGGAGATGGACCCCCTGTGGGCCACCCGCAGGTTCGAGTGGGCGCGAATCCCGATTCCGGAGGAACACCGCACGGAGGGGGGCCCGACCCATGTCCTGGAGCTCACCTTCCGCCCTCGGATCCGCCGCGACGAGGACAGTCTGACGCCAGAGCGGTACGAGGCGTACGTGCGCGCGTACGAGGCCAAGCTGGACGCCATGTGGAACCGGCAGTTCCGGGTCCGCGGGGACGGGACCGTGGTGGGTGCGGACGGCACCCGGATGCACAAACTCGGTGACGACCTGTTCAACACCCTCTTCGGGAAGGAGAGCGTCCCGGACCCGGACGACATGAAGGTGGCCGATTCCGCATCGGGTGCCGAGCCGGCCCCGCCCGGGAGCGGGGACCAGCTGCACGTCCGCCTCCTCTTGGCAGACGACTCCACCCCCGCTGCCCAGGTCCACCATGAGATCGACCTGCACGCCCGGCCGGGGGACAGAATCATGGGCACCCATAGCTGGAACGAGACGTTCCCGGTGGAATCGGGTGTCCATGAGACCGCGCACCTGCTGGGGCTGCTCGATGAGTACTTCCAGCCGGGAACGGTTTTCCGGGGGAGCAGGGACGCCGATGCGGTGCGTCCCAGCGACGATGACCACGGCTACGGCCTCATGGGCAACGCATGGGCGAAGCGGGGCACCGACGGGCGGTTGTACGCACGCCGCGACCCCGTTGTCCTGAGCGGGTACCTCGACACGATCGCCTCGGTCGTGGAGCACGGCACATCCGACTACACGCCGCCGCGACGGGCCGCCGAACTGTCCGACGAGGTGAAGTCGGACGTCATCCAGATCCTCGCGCCCGGTCTGGACGCGTCCGACCCGCGGCGGGCCGCCGTCTTCGACCGGTTCGCCCTGGCCACGGACCAACTGATCCGGGGGTGGGACGGTGAGCGGGTCGCGGACCAGCTCGTCTCTCCCGAGGACGCCGCGGCGCGGGGCGCCGACTCCGGCGCTGACACCCGCGCGGCCCAAGCCCGTGCCGCCTTCGACGCCCAGGTCGGCCGCTGGCGGGCCGACGGTCGGCTGGCGCGGGCGCTGGATCTCGTCGGCCGGAGCGGGGTGCGCGTGCCCGCCTCCGCCATGACCGATGCGCTGCCCGACCCCGTTCGGGGCGAGCTCCAAGACGTGCTGACCGAGTCCAGTGAGCTGGCCTACGTCGACGCGCTGGCCGTCTTCGCCGCTGAGCGCGACCACGCCGCGGGCCGCGGGCCGATCGACGACATTCCCGCCGTTCAGGGGCGCCCTCCCATCATCGCCGGGGACGTGCGAACGCAGATCGACCAGTGGCGTTCCAACGGCGAGCTGGTCGAAGCGCTCGGCGTGCTCGCCGACAGCGGCCTGGAGGTGGCGGGCGGCGAGTGGATCGGAGCCCTGCCCGACGAAGCGCTACGAGATGTCGCCCACCACTTGCTCTCCGGGTTGCAGCCGGTCTCCGCAGGCCCGGGCCTGGATCGGGCGGGGCTGGAGCGTGTGGCTCTGGATGTGTTCGGCGTCGGGTTCGACCAGATGGTGCACCGCTCACCGGCGCGGGACCTCACCGTCACCGTTCCGGACGGCCGACAGGTCCCGGTGTCCGCGATGGAGGTGTACAACCAGCTCAAGGTGTGGCGGAAGCAGGGGACGCTGGCCGATGTGCTGCACGTTCTGCGTGGCTCCGGCGTCCCCGTTCCCGACGATGTCCTCGCCCGGGCTTCTGGCAGGCGGGCTGGGCAGCGGGTGGTTCCGGTGGAGGCGGGGCGGCCGGTGCGGTTCACCCCGCCCGATGACGCTGATGACGCCTCCGTGAGCTCGCCTGCCGTGTCGTCCGCGGGTCCTGGCGCGGATCGGTCGGGGGAACCGGCGCCGGTGCGGAACGACCTGCCGGGCTCTGACCGGTGGGGTCAGGAGTCGCAGCCGCCTGCTCCGCGCGGAGGCGGCCGGGGCGGCCACGACATCGTGGCCTTCCCCATGACCGAGAGCACAGGCCGGGCGGGGAACCCCTCTCCGCAGGCCGCTTCGGAGAGGATGGCCGACGCCATCCGCCTCGGCGAGCTGGCCTCGGCCGGCCTCAAGGACGCGATCAGCGGCTACCAGCGCGCCCAGGACCTGGTCGCCCAGACCCGCGAGGCCGAGAGCCAGGGCCGCCCCGACGCCGAGGATCTGCGCGCCCAGGCCTACGAGGCCCAGCGCGGGGCCAACGACGCCTACCGCACCTACGACTTCTTCGCCCAGATGCAGGCCGACCTGCTGCGCCCCGACGGCCCGACCACCGTCATGGCCGTCCTGGAGACCACCGGCGAGTCGAGCCGCGACCCCGGACCCGTCCCCCTCGGCGGGACCAGCAGGGACGTACCCCTCGGCCCCCTCGGCACCGACTCCCCCCTCACACGCGACGACGGCACGACCGACGACCGGAACACCACCGGGACCGACGACAACCGGGACCCGAACCGGAGCACCCAGGAGGGCCCGCCACCGCCCCCGCCCCTCACCTACGACGGCGGCCTCGTGCCGGACCGGAGCGGTCAGAGCTACGACCTGGGCTACCTGACCACGTCCACCGTCCTCGGACCGCACATGCTCTTCACCGAGCACCTGCCCGGGTTCGTCCACGACGTCCTGGCCGGCACGCCGGGCATGCCCGCCCCCGCGCGGCAGGGGATCGTGGAGAGCCTGGTCGACACCCTCAACAGGGAGGGGCCGCGGCCCTTCCTCCGCGAGGGCGGGCACACCGTCAGCACCACCCACGACGGGCAGACGTGGAGCGCCGACATCGACCTGCGCCCCGAGGACGGCGATTTCTACCACGTCGACACCGAGAACCTGAGCGGTGGCGGGGACTCCAGGTTCCTGAGGCTCCACGACGCCGGTCCGGGGGTGGACTCCAGCGACGGCGGGTCCCGCGGCGCGGGCAAGACCGTCGGCGCCAAGTTCACGATGAGCCCCTTCTACATGACCGGTGTCAACGGCAACGACGCCGGTCCGATCGCGGCCATCGGCGGGCGCGGCGGCGCGAAGGTCCGCGGCACCTCAGGATCGGCCTCGACCGGCGCCAACGCCGCCAGCGGCATCGAACTGCTCGGCGCACCGAACCTCTACACCGGTGACCTGCACATGCGGGCGTCCGTCACCGGTCCCGGGCTCACCGCCCCGCGCGTCCAGGAGGGGACCGCGTACAACGGGCTGACCATGAACCTGCCGGGCGAGGTGGTCCCCTCCGACGCGCCCCGGCACATCGTGCCCGACAACGGACCGGTGGACGCGAACGGGAACCATCCACCGGTGAACCGGCCGTTCATGGGCACCGGCCACCCGCTCGAGATCACCCGCTTCTCCCCGGTCCCCCCGGCATCCGACGACGGAAGCGATGGGGACACCGCGGGCGCCACCGGCGGCGACACCGCGTCCGGTGACGGCGGGACCGACCGCGGCGGCGAGGGCGACCGCAGCGACAGCACCACCGCGACGGGCGGCGGCCGGAAGGGCACCCTCGGCACCTGGCTCGCCGACCACCTCCTGGGCCCCCGTCCCGGGGGCGCCCGGGGCGGCGGCCACACCCCCTCCAGGCAGGAGCGGCGCGACAACGAGTACCGCGACCGCATCGAGTCCACCTTCGACAACGACCGGGTCCAGCAGTACCTGCCGCAGATGTCGAACAGTTCCGCGCACATCCGGATCGAGTTCCCCGGCGGCCGTCCGCGGATCATGCAGATGTGGTCGGTCTCGACCGAGTACAACCGCAAGGACTTCGCCCCCGGCCTGGCCGACTTCGTCCACAGCAACACCGCGGTCAAGAGCGACTCCTCCAGCGTGAAGCACTCGACCGTGGCCTCCGGTTCGATCGGCGGCGGCTTCGGCATCTGGCTGGAGCTGCCCAACGGCAAGAGCATCCGGCTCGACGTGCCCTTCGTGGAGTACTCGGCCACGTTCGAGAAGAGCACCGGAACCACCCTGAGCACCTCGGGGACCAGCAGCCACGTCGTGCACGCCCCTTCCGGACACGCGGCCTACGACGTCAAGCGCGACTTCTACGTCCGCATCCAGGGCGAACCGGATACGCACCGCTTCGAGGCCGACACCGTCGAGATGCTCACGGTCGAGGACGCCCGCCTGCTCAACGGCGAACCGTCCAAGACCCCGACCTCGACCGACGGACCGGCCGCGCCGCCCCGGCCCCCGTTCCCGAACCTCGCGGTGGACCACCCCACGGACCTGAGCGGGGCCACCGTACGCGGGTTCGGCCACGCTCCCCCCACCGCCCCGACGGGAAACACGGACAACACCACGGAGAACAACGGCGCCGACGGCGGGACCCAGGCGCCTCCCCCGCCGCAGGGCCCGTTCTACGACGACCTGGCGTACCGCGTGCTCAGCGCCATCTCCGAGAACCGTCCCGGCATGGTCATCCCGGACCTGGCGCGGACCACCAAGGACTACGCCGTCCGCCCCAGCCACATGGACCCGGACGCGGTCCGCAGCTTCCGCGAGCGCTGGGGCCTGCGCCGCAACGCGGACGTGGCCCAGGAGAACACCCTCAAGGTGATCAAGGCGCTCTCCGAGTCCGGTCTCAGGAGCGGTGCGCCCGACCTGCCCGGCAACGGGATCCCGGTGCGCCTCAAGGAATCCGCCGTGATCGACCCGACGATGCTCCGTCGGGACAAGGGGTCCCGTCCCGACGCCGTGACCGTGCGCGTCTACGGCGACTTCGACCCCCTGGTGCACCAGTTCGACACGACCGCCAGCGGCGGCGCCCGGTTCGCGGGCTCGGCCGGGATCACCACCACGAAGGGGTCGAGCGTCAACCACTCGGTCGGCCTCAACGTGGGCGCCAGCGTGCGCACCGACGCCGGCGCCGACGCGCGCGGCGTCCCCCGGGTGCTGGGAAACCCCTCGGCCTCGCTGAACACCTCCCTGGGCCTGGGCAAGGGCTCCAGCCAGGGCCTCTCCCACAGCTCCGAGGAGACGGTCCTGTTCAGCGGGGACTCCGACGTGTGGACGTCCCGCACCCGCTTCACCGCACGGCTGTTCGAGCACGACGACATCGGGATGGCGCGCGACGACCGGCCCCAGCGCGAACACGGCATCCCGCTCCTGGGGGACGGGATGGACGCCGAGGCCGTCCTCCTCACACCCAAGATGCCCCCGACGGCCACGGGCTCCCCGGAGACCGTGTCCGACCCGGCCGGCACGGCCCGCGACGGCGACACCGCCACCCCCTCCGGCGGGCAGGAGACGCGGAACACCCCCGAGACCGCCGCGGACACCCGGGGGGAGGACGCCGCACAGACGGACACCTCCGGGAACACGGAGCCCGACACGACCGGCGGCCGGCAACCGCTCACGCCCGAGCAGGCACGGGACATGATCCGCCGGAACTTCGTCCCGCAGACCACCCCCGGCGGCACGCCGGGCGACGGTCAGGGCGGACGCTGGACCGTCATCCGGGACGGGGCCGTGCACACCTGGGGACGCCTGTTCGGTGAGAGCGCCCAAGTCGTCACCCCTGCCCCGAACACCACCGCGCCTCCCGCGGGCACCGTGACGACCACCGTCGCCGACGGCAACCGGGCGGTGGTCCTCTCCCCGCCGCCTCCCCCCGGCACCACCACGGGAACCAACGACAACCAGGCCGTCGTCCTCTCCCCGCCGCCTCCCCCCGGCACCACCGCGGACACCACCACAGGAACGACGCAGCAGCCTCTTTCGGCGGGCGGCGACCGGAACGGGGACGGCGCCCCGGCCAACCGGGCCCAGCAGGGCCCGCTGCCCCTGGACCAGGCCCGTGCCCGGGCGATCCGCGACATCGGCGGCACCTTCGAACGCGTGAACACCCAGTTCGACACCGGCAGCCGGGGCATGCGCGGGCTGCTGGAGGAGACGTTCCGGACCTTCTCCGAGCCCCGCGGCGGCCTCTACGACGGATTCCGGCTCAAGCTCGACTCCTTCCTCTCCCAGTCGTCCGGAGGCGGTCGGCAGTTCGAGAACCACCTGTCGGCGGAGGAACTCGCCGCGAGTAAGAGCGCCACCACGCCGTCGGGCTCCCGCATCCGCCAGGAGATGAGCGGCGGCTTCCGGTCACCGCACGACGTCCGCGCCACCGTCGCCACCAAGGTCGAGATCGACACCGTCACCGACTTCCGCCCCGTCGACGCCCAGATGCGGTGGAACGGCGGCACCGAGGTGTCCGTGTCCACCAACTCCTCCCTGACCGGCAGCGTCGGGCTCAAGTTCGGGGGAAGCGGGGGCCGCAACCCGAACCCGCACCCCACCGACGACTCCCTGCCCAAGGAGGCCGTCCGGCCGATCCCCCTGGTCGGTCCCTCCATCGCCCGCACGTTCTTCTCGCGCGGCACGTCGGACACCCAGGCGACCGCGTTCACGTCGTCGGTGCTGTTCATCCCGAACATCACCAAGGCGTACGCCTTCCGCGCCTCCGGCCACCTCACCCAGGCGATCGAGTTCGCGAAGAACTGGAGCATCGGGCCGCCCCTGAGCTGGAACACCCGGTTCCACGGGTGGACCGTCCCCGTCAAGGACCTGGTCTCGGGCTACGTGCACTCCCGCGACGCGCAGCAGGCCGACCTGGTGATGGACAGGGCGATCCGCGACGGCGACAGGGTGGACCTGGGCCCGCAGCCCAACCCGAAGAAGCCCGAGAGCGCACAGGTGCGCCCCGGGTTCGAGGGCAGCGGCAGGCAGGTCCAGCCCGCCGACCCCGGGGCCGCCATCCAGAACCTGGTGAACGACCTCGCCTCGAACGGACTGGAGCTGACGGCCGGCGGCCGGGAGCTCCTTCTGCAGAAACTGACCACGCACCTGGGCCAGAACCCCGACTCCACCGTCCCGGTACCGGTCAAGGTCCGCGCGCTGGGGCCGGAGCCCGGGCCGGACTCGGGGCCGCGGCCCATGCGCTCGGCCTCCCCGGGCAAGGTCTACGTGAACCTGACCAGGGACCCGGACCGCACCGACGTCTCGTACGTCGGCCAGTCCGGCTACTACATCGAGTCGCACTCGTGGAAGGCGACCGACGCGCACTCGCAGAACCGGGGGACCGGGACCACGGTGGGCGCGGACGGCGTGCTGCTGCAGCCCCTCCCCTACGCCCAGGACGACCAGGGGTCGGACGGGCAGCCGGACCACCGTCCCCTGTTCGCCTCCCCCGCCGGAGCGGTGTCCTCGTCCACGCGCGACGGGCGCTCCTCCGGGGAGTCCCAGGACGACGCCCACACCGTCGAACTGCACATGGACACCCCGTACGCGAAGGTCCGCGCGGACACGACCCTGACCCTCACCCTCGAACTCGGCGAGCCCAAGGGCGGGGAGAACGGCAACCCGCCGCGCACGACCTACACGGGCACCGCGGACAGCGGTCGGGTCGAGACGATGTACCCGTTCGCGTACATGACCTTCGATCCCCCGGCGGAGACCACCACGGCCGCCGTCACGGAGGGGGGCACGCGGGGGACCGGCGCCGACACGCTGTCGCCGCCGCCCGCTCCGGGCGTCACCACGTCCACGGACGGCACCGAATCCACCGGGACCGACCGGAACACCCCCCCGGCCCCGGAGGGCGGCGACACCACCGGCGACCGGACGCGAAACGACACCCCCGGGGAGGACCGGGCCCCCGCCGAGGGCGACACCGCGCAGCGGCCCCCGGCCCCCATCTACGCGTCCGTGGCCGACGCGCTGCGCACGTGGACCGGTGACGCCGGCCCCCGGCCGGGCAACGACACCGCCATCACCAAGCCCGCCATGGTGCAGGACGGCGGACAGGCGCTGCGCGACAAGGCCAACGTCGTCATCGCGCAGACCCTCGGCTGGAAGCCGCCCCCCGGCACCCCCGAGGGAGGGCAGCCCACCCGGGCCACCGCCGACGCGGCGCGCGCCTACCTGGCGGACGCCTACGGCCAGGACCCGGTGTACAACGAGATCGACCACAGCCTCAGCGAGAGCGCCGTCAAGGCGGTGTACCCGTCGGCCTCGCACAACGCCGAGGGGGTGGAGTTCACGGACATCGGCCGCACCGAGTGGGGCGCCAAGGTCGTGCCGAGCAGCCGCGGGGCGAAGATCCTGGACGCGCTGCCGGGCAGCCAGCTCAGCGATTCCCGCGTCCATCCCCGGTCGAACAGCGCCGGCGACTCCCACGGCGGGGGCCGGGGCCGCGGCGGGGAGCTCCGCCCGTCCGGGCTGACCACCGGGGGCATCCCCTACGACGGGCACGAGGGCACCTACACCGGCGCGCCGGGTGTGAACACCAGCTCGTCCCACGGGGCGGAATCGGGCTCCAACCAGGCGGTCAAGGGCTACCAGGAGTCCGACCAGCTCCGCCAGGGGCCCGTCTACCTCATCGAGTACGACGCCACCTGGGCGTTCGGCGCGGGCAGCAAGCTCAAGGCGCCGGCAGCCTTCCACCCGAACGACCCGAGCCTGCCGTCGACCCCGCTCCACAGACGGCCCACCCGCTGGGGCGTGGACGACGTCACGGTCAGGATGGCCGGCTGGTACTCGGAGTCCGACGCGATCGCGATGGGCTTCCTCACGCCGGACCAGGCGAAGGACATGGCCCCCGTCATGGACCGGCTCAACCGGGCGCGGGAGGAGTTCAGCGAGGCGGAGGCCGCGTACGCCGACACCCGGGCCCCGCTGGAGGGCCTGGCCGAGGGGTACGCCGCCAACCCGGGCGACCGGAGCGCCGAGGACGCCTACAACGCCCAGGAGCACAGGTACAGAGAGGCCCTGGCCGACTTCGACGACCAGATCGACGCCCTGATCGAGACCGTGAACAACACGCGCACCACCCTGGGGGAGGCGGGGCAGGGGACGGACGCCGGGACCGCTCCCCCCGTGCGCACGGTGGGCGGCGACGGAGGCGAAGGGACGAACCGCGCACCGGCCACCGGGGACACGACCACCGGGGACACCGGTGCCACCACCACGACCACCGGCGGACCCCGGCCGACCGTCACGGTGACCCCGCCGGCCCCGGAGCCCACGGGCCCGGGCGAGGGCCTGGCCGACCGCTTCCTGTCGGAGCTGAACCTCCGCGCGCCGGAGTCGGACACCCCCGCGCCGGACTCCGACGGCTTCCGGAGCCCCGAGGTCGGCCGGGAGCAGGACACGGACACCGTGGACGCGCGGGTCCAGCGCGCCTCCGACGCGGCGGACACCGCGGTCCAGGAGGCCCGTGACGCACGCGATGCCGCGAACGACCTCTCCACCGCCCTGGACCGCGGCACGGCCGACCTCCGGAACGGTATCCGCATCCTCACGGGCTCCGACGGCGGAGCACCCGCCGCCGGGACCGGAGGACGCGCCCCCGCGCCCGCGACCGACGGCGCCCCCTCCCCGGGGGCGATACGCCAGGCGCAGGACGCACGGACGGCCGCGGACACCGCGTACGACAACGCCACCGCCGCCGACAACGACATCACCGCCACCCGGAACAACGCCACCGCAACGACGCCCGAGCCCCATCGCGGCGCCTTCATCGAGCGGGTCAGGACGGCCGCCTCCGAGGCGGAGGACGCGGACACCGCCGCGACCGAGGCCCATGACACCGCCGACGGGCACGAGGACACCGTCGCCGAGATCGGGACGGACCTCGACGCGACCCCGCCGCGCTACCAGGCGCTCAGCACCGCCGTGGACGGCCTGTCCGGTCAGGACCGGTCCGACGGCGGGGACCGGGCCGCCCAGGACGCGCGCGACCAGGCCCACAGCCTGATCTCCGAGCTGGAGGGGATCGCCGATCGCGCCGACGCCGCGCGGGCGGAGGCGGAGAGCACCGCGACGGAGGCCGCCGAGGCGCAGGCGGACGCCGCCGCCGCGAAGGCCGCGGCCGACCGGATGGCCGCGGACGCCGAGACCCTGCGGACCTGGGCCGAGGGGGTTCACGCCGAGGCCTCGACCCACCGGGACAGCGCGGACCGGGCCGTCCAGGACGCGCGGAACGCCAGGGAGGCGGCACGGGGGGCCGCCGACGCCGCCGGGGAGGCCCGTGCGGCTGCGGACGCGGCGGCGACCAGGGCCGACGAGGTGCGGACGGACGCCGAGGACGCGGCCGGGGACGCCGCCCGGGCCGAGGCCCAGGCCCTCTCCGCACGTACCGCGGCGGACCTCGCGGCCCAGGCCGCCGCGAACGCCTCCCGCCCCTCCCCCGGAGGTCAGACGGCGCCGGGCACGACCGACCCGACCGGCGGCGAGGGGTCGAGCAGCGCCGGCCCCCGGGGAACGACGAACCCGCCGGGCAGAGCTCCCGGCGACACGGGCACCCAGGCCGCGCCGAACACGACCGACGGCTCCCGGGGGACCGCGGACCCGCGGGCGAACGCGGCGCGCCAGGCCGCGGAGGACGCGCGGACCCGGGTCCAGGAAGCCCGGCGGACCGCCCGCGAGGCGACCGCGACGGCGCAGCGGGCCGCGGAGGACGCGAGGCAACTGGGCGAGCGGGCCGACCGCCTGCGCGCCCGGGCGGACGACGCCGGGCAGTCGGCCGCCGACGCCGCCACGCGGGCCGAGGAGGCGCTGGAGACCGCCCAGGAGGTCCGGAACACCGCCGACGCGACCGTGGAGACCGCCGACCGTACCGCCGCCGACGCCCGTCGCGCGCACCAGGAGGCGCAGAAGGCCGCCCAGAAGGCGGAGGCCGCGGCCGAGCGTGCCGCCGAGGCCGCGGAGACCGCCCGGGAGGCCCGCGACGACGCCGAGAAGATCGCCGACAGCGCCCGGAGGCGCATCGGGAGCGTCCGGAATCTTCTGGAGAGGATTCCGGCGGCCGGGGGTCCGGCGAGGACCTCGTCCGAGGGCGGCGACGGCGACCGCTCCGACGGCGGCGACCAGGGCGGCAGCAGCGACGGCCGGTCCGGCGACAGGGGCGGCTCCGGGCGCGGCACCGGGGGCCGGGGAACGGACGGCAACGGCGGCCGCTCCTCCCGCGGAGGCGGCCGGGGCCGCCACGACATCGTGGCCTTCCCCATGGCCGAGGACACGGGCCGACCGCGAAACCTCTCCCCGCAGGCCGCGGCGGACAGGATGGCCGACGCCATCCGCCTCGGCAAACTCGCCTCGGCCAGCATCAAGGACGCGATCAGCGGCTACCAGCGCGCCCAGGACCTGGTCGCCCAGACCCGCGAGGCCGAGAGCCAGGGCCGCCCCGACGCCGCCGACCTGCGCGCCCAGGCCTACCAGGCCCAGCGCGAGGCCAACGACGCCTACCGCACCTACAACGAGCTCGCCCAGACACAGGCCGACCTGCTGCGACCCGACGGCCCCACCACCGTCATGGCCGTCCTGGAGACCACCGGCGAGTCCAGCCGCGACCCCGGACCCGTCCCCCTCGGCGGAACCAGCAGGGACATCCCGCTGGGCGCCCTCGACACCGACTCCCCCGTCACCCGCGACGGCGGCCCGACCGACAACCGAAACACCACCGGGACCGACGACGACAGGGACCCGGACCGGAGCGGCCGGGACGGCCGCGGGCCGAACACCCGGGGCGGACCGGACCCGCAGAGCTCCCGCTCCTTCTTCTCGTCCCTGGGTCGCCGGTGGTTCGGGGACACGCCGACCAAGCCGGACCGGAGCACCCGGGAGGACGCACCGCCGCCCCCGCAGGAAGGCGAAACGCGGCGTCTCACCTATTCCAGCGACTTCATTCCGGACCGGGCGGGCCAGGCCTACGACCTGGGCTACCTGACCACGTCCACCCTCCTCGGACCGGACATGCTCTTCACCGAGCACCTGCACGGGTTCGTCAACGACGTTCTCGCCGGCACTCCGGACATGCCCGCCCCCGCGCGGCGGGCGATCCTGAACGGCGTGGTCGACATCCTCGACAGGGACGGGCCCCGCCCCTTCCTGCGCGAGGGCGGGCACACCGTCAGCACCACCCACGACGGACAGACGTGGAGCGCCGACATCGACCTGCGCCCCAAGGACGGCGAGTTCTACCGCTTCGACATGCGGACCCTGAGCGGCGGCGAGGACTCCAGGCGGCTGAGGCTCCACAACGCCGGCCCCGGGGTGGACTCCAGCGAGAGCGGGTCACACGGCCAGGGCAAGACCGTCGGCGGCAAGGTATCGGTGAACCCCTTGTACGTCGGCAGCATCGGCGGCAACGACGCGGGTCCGATCCTCGCCGGCGGCGGGCGCGGCGGCGCGAAGGTCCGCGGCACCTCCGGGTCGGCCGCGACCAGCGCCAACGCCGACACCGGCATCGAACTGCTCGGCCCCCTGACCCCCTACGTCGCCGACCTGCACATGCGGGCGTCCGTCACCGGCCCCGGCCTCACCGCCCCGCGCGTGCGGGAGGGGATCTCGCACAACGGACTGAGCATGAACCTGCCCGGGGAGGTGGTGCCCTCCGACGCGCCCCGGCACATCGTGCCCAAGAACGGACCGGCGGACGCCAACGGGAACCGCCCGCCGGTGAACCGGCCGTTCATCGGTACCGGCCACCCGCTCGAGATCACCCGCTTCTCGTCGGCGTCGGACGGCGGAACCACCCGGAACTCCACGTCCGGTGACGGCGGGACCGACCGCGGCGGCGAAGGCGACCGCAGCGACAGCACCACCACAGCCACGACGGGCGGCGGCCGGAAGGACACCCTCGGCACCTGGCTCGCCGACCACCTCCTGGGCCCCCGCCCCGAGGGCAGGGGCAGCGGCCGCACCCCCTCCAAGAAGGAACAGAGCGACAACGAGCACCGCGCATGGATCGAGTCGACCTTCGACAACGACCGGGTGCTGCAGTACCTGCCGCAGATCTCCAACGGGTCCTCGCGGATCCGAATCGTCTTCCCCACCGGCTCTTCCCGCCCACCCCGCACCATGGAGATGTGGTCGGTCTCGACCGAGTACGACCGCAAGGACTTCGCCCCCGGCCTGGCCGACTTCGTCCACGGAAACACCCTCGTCAAGAGCGACTCCTCCACCGTGAAGAGCTCCACGGTGGCCTCCGGCTCCATCGGCGGCGGCTTCGGCATCTGGCTGGAACTGCCCAACGGCAAGAGCATCCGGCTCGACGTGCCCTTCGTGGAGTACTCGGCCACGTTCGAGAAGAGCACGGGGACCACCCTGACCGCCTCGGGGACCAGCAGCCACGTCGTGCACGCCCCCGCCGGCCACGCGGCCTACGACGTCAAGCGCGACTTCTACGTCCGCCTCGACAGCGAGTCGGAGGCGCACCGCTTCGAGGCCGACACCGTCGAGATGCTCACGGTCGAGGACGCCCGCCTGCTCAACGGCGAACTCCCCAAGGCCCCGACCTCGACCGACGGACCGGCCGCGCCGCCCCGGCCCCCGTTCCCGAACCTCGTGGCGAACGGCCCCGCGGACAAGATCACGGACCTGAGCGGGACCACCGTACTCGGGTTCGGCGAAGCTTCCCCGGCCACACCGGAGAACCGCGGCGAAGCGACGGACAGCACCGACACGACCGGCACCGCCGCGAACACGGGGGCCGCGAACACGGCAAGCACCACCGGGAACGACGGCGCGGACGTCGACCCCCCGAAGCCCGACGCACCGCAGCGCTCGTTCTACGACGAACTGGCGTACCGCGTGCTCGAGGGCATCGCCGAGAAGCACCCCGGCATGGTCATCCCGGACCTGGGGAGGAGCAGGAAGAACTACGCCGTCCGCCCGAGCCACATGGCACCGGACGCGGTCCGCAGCTTCCGCGAGCGCTGGGGCCTGCGCCGCAACGCGGACGTGGCACGCGAGAACACCCTCAAGGTCATCAAGGCGCTCTCCGAGTCCAGTCTCAAGAGCGGTGCGTACAACCTGCCCGGCGACGGCATCCCGGTCCGCCTCCAGGAAACCGCCGTGATCGACCTGACGACGCTCATCAAGGACAGGGGGCTGCGTCCCGACTTCGTCACCTTGCGCGTCTACGGCGAGTTCGACCCCCTGGTGCACCAGTTCGACACGACCGCCAGCGGCGGCGGCCGATTCGGGGGATCGGCCGGCATCAGGACCACGAAGGGGGCGAGCCTCAACCACTCGGTCAGCACCACGGTGGGCGGCAGTGTGCGCACCGACGCCGGCGCCGACGCACGCGGCGTCCCCCGGGTCCTGGGGAACCCGGCGATCGCGCTGCTCACCTCTTGGGGCACCAGCAAGGAAGCCGTTCAGAGCCTCTCCCACGGCTCCGAGGAGACGGTCCTGTTCAGCGGGGACTCCGACGTGTGGACGTCCCGCACCCGCTTCACCGCACGGCTGTTCGAGCACGACGACATCGGGATGGCACGCGACGACCGGCCCCAGCGCGAGCACGGCGCCCCGCTCCTGAAGGACGGGTTGGACACCCACACGGTCCTTCTCACACCCAAGGCGCCCCCGACGGCCTCGGACTCCCCGGACACCGTGCCCGACCCGGCAGGAACGACCCGCGACACCGCCCCCGACGACCGGACCGGGGAACCGGAGGGACACACCCCCGAGACCACCGCCGACACCGGGGGACAGGACTCCACGCGGACGGACACCTCCGGGAACACGGAGCCCGACACGACCGGGGGCCGGCAACGGCTCACGTACGAGCAGTCGCGGAACGTGGTCCGCGGGGACTTCGTCCCGCGGACCACCTCCGACGGCACGCCGGGCGATGACCGGAGAGGCCGCTGGACCGTGATCCGGGACGGGGCCGTCCACACCTGGGAACGCCTGCTCGGCGGAGGCTCCGAGACCGTCACCCCTGCCCAGAACACCACCGCGCCTCCCGCGGATACCGCGACCACCACCGGCACCGACGGCAACCGGGCGGTGGTCCCCTCCCCGCCGCCTCCCCCCGGCACCACCACCGACACCACCACCGGAACGGCGCCGGACACGATCGCGCCCGGAGACGAGCAGGGCGGGGACGGCACCCCGGAGAGTGGGCCCCAGCAGGGCCCGCTGCCCCTGGCCCAGACCCGTGCCCGGGCGATCCGCCGCATCGGCGGCACCGTCGAGCGCGTCAACACCCACTTCGACACCGGCAGCCGGGGCATGCGCGGGCTGCTGGAGGAGACGTTCCGGACCTTCTCGGAAACGCGCAGCGGCCTCCACGACGGATTCCGGCGCAAGCTCGAATCGTTCCTCTCCCGGGCGTCCGGGAACGGTCTGCGGTTCGAGAACCACTCGTCGGCGGAGGAACTCGCCGCGAGCAAGAGCGCGGCCACATCGTGGGGCTCCCGGATGCGCCTGGAGATGAGCGGCGGTCTCTGGTCGCCGCACGGCATCCGCGTCACCATCGCCACGAAGGTCGAGGCCGACGAGGTCACCGACTTGCGCCCCGTCGGCGCCCAGATGCGGTGGGGCGGCAGCAGCGAGACGACCCTGTCCACCACCACCTCCCTGACCCGCAGCGTCGGTCTCAGGTTCGGAGGCAGCGGGGGCCGCAACCCGAACCCGTACCCCACCGACGACTCCCTGCCCAAGGAGGCCGTCCGGCCGATCCCGCTGGTCGGTCCCTCCCACACCCGCACGTTCTTCTCCCGGGGCAGGTCGAACACCCAGGCGACCACGTTCACGTCGTCGGTGCTGTTCATCCCGAACGACACCAAGACGTACGCCTTCCGCGCCTCCGGCAAGCTCACGCAGGCGCTCGAGTTCCTGAAGAACTGGAGCATCGGACCGACCCTGACGTGGAAGACCCTCTACCTCGGGTGGACCGCCCCCGTCAAGGACCTGCTCGCCGGCTACGTGCACTCCCGCGACGCCCATCAGGACAAGCTGGTGCAGGACCGGGCGATCCGCGACGGCGACAAGGTGCACCTGGGCGCACAGCCCAACCCCAAGAAGCCCGACAACGCCCGGGTGCGCCCCGGGTTCGAGGACAACGGCAGGCAGCTCCATCCCGCCGACCCCGGGGGCGCCCTCCAGAACCTGGTGAACGACCTCGCCTCGAACGGCCTGGAGCTGACGAAGCAGTCACGCGAGAACCTGCTGCAGAAACTGACCACGCACCTGGGCCAGAACCCCGACTCCACCGTCCCGGTGCCGGTGGAGGTCCACGCGCTGGGGTCGGAGTCCGGGCCGGACTCTGGGCCGCAGCGACAGCATTGGAGCACCGAGGCGAAAGTCTTCGTGAACCTGACCAGGGACCCGAAACCGGCCGAGGTCTCGTACCCCGGCCAGTCCGGCTACTACATCGAGTCGCACAAGTGGACGCAGACCCAGGCGGGCTCACAGACCAGGGGGACCGGGAACTCGTCGAGCCTGGACGCCGTGCTGTTGCAACCCACCTCCTACCCCCAGGACGGCCAGGGGGCTGACCAGCAGCCGGGCGACCGCCCGCTGTTCGCCGCCCCCGCCGGATCGCTGTCCTCCTCCACGAACGACAGCCGCACCTCCGGGGAGTCCCGGGACGACGCCCGGACCATCGAGCTGCACCTGGACACCCCGTTCGCGAAGGTCCGCGCGGACACGACCATGACCCTCACCCTCGAACTCGGCGCGCCCAAGGGTGGGCAGAGCGGCAACCCGCCGCGCGCGACCTACACGGGCGAAGCGGACAGCGGGCAGGTCGACACGCTGTACGCGTTCGCGTACATGGACTTCGCCCCCCCGGCGGAGACCACCACGACCACCGTCACGGAGGGGGACACGCGGGGAACCGGCGCCGACCTGCTGTCGCCGCCACCCGCCCCGGCCGCCACCACGTCCACGGAGGGCACCGAATCCACCGGGACCGACCGGAACACCCCCCCGGCCCCGGAGGGCGACGACACCACCGGGGACGACCCGGCCACCGCCCCTCCTTCGGACAACGGCGCGACGCAGCTGCCCACAGTCCCCAAGGACGCTTCCGTGCCCGACCTGCTACGCGCCTGGGCCGACAAGGCGGGTCCCAGGCCCGGCCACGACTCCGCCCTCGCACTGCCGGCCATGGTGGAGAACGACGGCCAGGCCCTGCGCGACCAGGCCAACATCGTCTTCGCACGGTCCTTGGGCTGGAAGCCGTCCGCCGGCACCCCCGCCGAGGGGCGGACCACCCCCGCCGACACGCGAGCGGAGCCCGCCCCCGCCACGGCGAAACCGGAGCGCACCAGCGCCGAGGCGAAAGAGGCGCGTGCCTACCTCGCCGCCGAGTACGGCCAGGACCCGGTGTACAACGACATCGACCACAGCTTCAGCAAGGGGGCCGTCAAGGCGGTGGTCCAGTCGGCCTCGCGCGAGCAGGAGGGGGTGCAGTTCGCGGACCTCAAGCGCACCCAGTGGGGCGCCAAGGCCGTGGCGAGCACCCGCGGGGCGAAGATCCTGGACGCGCTGCCGGGCGGTCAGGTCAGCGACTCCCGCACCCGCTCCCGGACGCACAGCGCCGGCGCCTCCCACGGCGCGAGCCGGGGCCGCGGGGCGGAGATGCGCCCCTCCGGGCTGAGCACCGAGGTCGAGGGCATCCCCTACGACGGGCACGAGGGCAACTACACCGGTACGGCCGGACTGAACACCAGTTCGTCCAACGGGTCCGGAAGCGGCTCCAACCAGGCGGTCAAGGGCTACCAGGAGTCCGACAAACTCCGCCAGGGGCCCGTCTACCTCATCGAGCACGACACCACCTGGGCGTTCGCAGCGGGCAGCAAGCTCAGGACGCCCGCCGCCTTCCGCTCGGAGGACCCGAGCCTTCTGTCGACCTCGCCCTCCTCCCGTCCCACCCGCTGGGCCATGGGCCAGGTCACGATCCGGACGGCCGAGTGGTACTCGGAGTCCGACGCGATCGCGATGGGCTTCCTCACGCCGGACCAGGCGGAGGACACGGCCCCCGTCGTGGAGCAGCTGGCCAGGACTCGGAAGGAGTTCACCGAGGCGGAGGCCGAGTACGCCGACACCCGGGCCCCGCTGGAGGGCCTGGCCGAGCGGTACGCCGACAAGCCGGACAACGAGAGCGCCCGGACGGCCTACGAAGACCAGGAGAAAAAGTACGAAGATGCCCTGAAAGCCTTCAACGAGCAGATCGACGCCCTGGGAGCGGCCACGAACACCGTGCGCACCACGTTCGGGGGCGTCGGGCAGGGGACGGACGGCGGCACCGCTCCCCCCGCCCGCACGTCGGGCGGCGACGGCAGCGGAGGGCCGACCCTCGCACCGGCCCCCGCCGACGCCACTGCGGCCACCGGCAGCACCGGCAACACCACGGCCACCGGCACGACCGGCACCACGGCCACCGGCAGTACCGGCAACACCGGTGTCACTTCCGGAACCACCACGAGCACCGGCAACACCGGCGACGTCACCACCACCGGCGGGCCCCTGCCGAGCATCACCGTGACCCCGCCGGCCCCGGAGCCCTCACCCACGGAACCCGCACCCACGGAACCCGCGCCCACAGAGCCGGCGCCCACAGAGCCCGCGCCCACAGAGCCCGCGCCCACAGAGCCCGCGCCCACGGAACCGCACCAGAACCTGGTCGACCACTTCCGGATGGCGTTGAACCTCGAAGTTCCGCCGTCCGACTCCCCCGTCCGGGACACCGAGGACGGCCCGGAGCGGAACACGGACACCATTGACGCGCGGGTCCAGCGCGCCTCCGACGTGGCGGACACCGCGGTCCAGGCGGCCCGTGACGCACGCGTCGCCGCGAACGGCCTCTCCACGGCCCTGGACCTCAGCAGGGCCGACCTCCAGGCAGGAAACCGCTTCCTCGAGGGTTCCGGCGGTGAAGCACCCGCGGCCGGGCCGGAGGGGCGCGCCCCCGTGCCCGGTGCCGACGGCGCCCCCGCGCCGGGGGCGGTACGACAGGCACAGGACGCGCAGCAGGCGGCGGACACCGCGCACGACAACGCCACGACCGTCCACAGGAACATCACCGCCACCCGGGACAACGCCACCGAGACGGCGCCCGTACGCGATAATCAGACCTTCGTCGGACGGCTCCGCACCGCCGTCTCCGAGGCGGAAGGAGCGGACACGTCCGCAGCCGACGCCCAGCGCACCGCGGAGCGGCACGCGCGGACCGTCACCGGGCTCGGGAACGAACTCGACGGGGCCCGGACACGGCACCAGGCGCTCAGAACCGCCGTGGACGGCCTGTCCGGGCAGGACCGGTCCGCCGACGGGGGCCCGACCGCCCGGGACGCGCGCGCCCGAGCCGACGACCTGATCTCCGAGCTGGAGGGGATCGCCGGTCGCGCCGACACCGCGCGGGCGGAGGCGGAGAGCACCGCGACGGAGGCCGAGACGGCGCAGGCGAACGCGGACGCCGCGAAGACCAAGGCCGACCGGATGGCCGCGGACGCCAAGGAGCTGCAGACGTGGGCCGAGGCCCTCGACAAGAGCGCGTCCGGCCACCGGGACGACGCGAACCGGGCCGCCCGGGACGCGCGGAACGCCAGGACGGCGGCACGGGGAGCCGCCGACGCCGCCAAGGACGCCCAAGCGGCGGCGGACGCGGCGAAGGCCAAGGCCGACGAGGTACAGGAAAGGGCCGCGGACGCCATCAAGGCCGAAACCGACGCCCGCGCGGCCCGCACCGCCACGGACCGCGCGGTCCAGGCGGCGGCGAACACCCCCCGCCCTTCCCCCGAGACGCAGACGGCGTCGACCGGCACCGACCGCCGGGAGACGACCGGCACCCCTGCGAACACCGCTCTCCGGGACGCGGAGCATGCGCGGGAACGTGCCCGGGAGGCCCAGCAGACCGCCCGCGAGGCGGCGAGGACCGCGGCCAAGGCCTCCGAGGACGCGAAGAAGGCGGCCCAGGAGGCCGACAACCTGCGCGAGAGGGCCGACGCCGCCGCGCAGGACGCCCGAAAGGCCGCCGCACGCGCGAGGGACGCACAGAAGATCGCCGAGACGGCCCGGAACTCCGCGGTCAAGATCGTGGCGAACGCCCGCCCGGCCGCCACCGACGCCCGTCAGGCACACGAGGACGCGCAGGAGGCCGCCCAGAAGGCGAAGACCGCGTCCGAGCGTGCCGCGGAAGCCGCGAAGGCCGCCCGGAAGGCCCGCGACGACGCCAAGGAACTCGCCGACAAGGCCCGGAAGGACGCCGCCGACGTACGGGAACTGCGGAAGCAGATCCCGGCGGACACGGAACCGGGGAGGACGTCGTCCGAGAACGACCGGAAGAAGGACGGCGACGAGGGCGGGAGCCGGGACGAGGACGGTTCGGGCAGCAGCGGCGACCGGGGCGACGACAACGGCAGCGACGACCACCGCTCCGACGGCGAGCGCGACTCCGGCACCGGGCACGAGGGCGACCGCAGGCGCGGGGGCGAGGACAGGGGCCGCGGAACGGACGGGGACGGCGGAAGCTCCTCGCGCGGGGACGGCCGGAACGGCCGGGGCGACCGCGACAACCACGACAGCGGCGACCCGGCCCAGCACGACGCCGACTCGGACACCGACTCGCTCCCGGACCTGACCTCGGACTCCGACTCCGACTCGGACGACAGCGACGACGGCATGTCCCTGGACGACGACTTCTACGGCCCTGCGCCGGCGGTGCGCACGCAGGAGCCGGCTCTCGCCGATTCCGGCGACCCGTGGGGCGGCAACCCCCCGACCGGGCCCGATCTCGGCGCGCTCATCGCCGCGGACAAGAAGAAGGACGACAAGCCCTCGACGGTCGAGGACGTCATCGCCGACCTCACCTACCGCTACCGGCCCGAGGACATCGGCCACCACACCGCCCAGGACGCCCAGGTCCAGGTCTTCATGGCGGGCCACCACCGGAACCGCCGCGGCCACCGCACGCAGACCGACCCCTCCGAGCAGTACACGGACACCGACGGCCACGAGGCCGCCCCGGGCCCGGCCTACCCCCCCGGAACCCAGGTCTCCCAGTACCCCGCCCCGATCCAGTACACCCAGGACCCCGCCGGGACCCACGACACCTCCACGGCGGCCTACGACCAGCAGAGCGCGGCCCCGACCGAGGAGACCACCCAGGACCAGGACGGGAACCAGGACGAGCGGACCGCAGCGCTCATGCTGTGGAACGGGACCTTCGCCGGTATCCAGGACCTCGCCGCCACCACCGGATTCGACGTGGTGAGCCAGGAGCAGCTCGTCGAGGACGGCTCCGACGGCAACACCTCGCTCATGCGCTTCGAGAACGGCGCGCAGGCGGTCTACAAGGACACCGAGGAGACCACCTTCGCCCGTGAGCGCGCCGACGCCGAACAGCTCGCCTCGCTGGTGGGCCGCGCCATCGGCGCCAACGTCCCCGGTGTCCTGCGCATCGGCGAGTTCGAGCTGTTCATGCACTTCATGAACGGCGTATCGGGGTTCACCCACTTGGACAACCCGCGATCCCCGCTCCTGAACACGCGGGACGGACACGTGCTGGGCCTGCTGGACCTGCTGATCGCCAACGGCGACCGCAATCCGGGCAACTGGCTGGACCAGGGCAACGGGCACGTGGCGGGCATCGACCACGGCAAGGCCTGGTTCAAGTACGAGCACACACCGGAGGACCCCACCGACCTGGAGGGGCTGGCCTACACCAACGGCATGCGGCCCTTCTACGACTTCGAGGCCAATGAGTGGATCGCCAACCCGCTGACGCGGGCCGACATCCGGTTCCTGCGGACCCGGCTCGCCGGGCTCTACGGCGAGTTCGTCCGCCTGGGCCGGTCCGAATGGTTCGACGAGATGATGGAGCGCTTCGACATGCTGGCCCGCAACGCACGAGGGACCGCCAGCCTCTTCCCAGGGGGCGGCCGGTGACACGTGTGCTCTATGTCCAGGACCGCCGCACGCAGCGGACACGGCCGTTTCTGACGCTGCACGACGACGGCACCCTCACCGGCCACGACCCTGCGACGGCCGACGCGATCCCGCGCCTGCGCGCCACGCGCGGATGGTCCGGCGAGCAGGTATTCGACGACTGCGCCGCGCAGTCCAACGCCTACGTCCGCTACTTCGAAGAACCGGCGTGACCACGGCCGGCCCTTGCGCCAGCGCGCGACACCCCTGATCCCCACCCAATCCAGGACCCGTTCCACGACGACCCGGCGTACCGCCTGCTCAGCGGCGGCGGCCGAGGGGCGGGCCCGTCCGGCACCGCCCCTCGGCCCCGGGGCCGGCGAAGAGCGCCCCGCCCCTGGCCCTGAGAAGCGCGACGAGTTCCCTCTTCCTTTCCAGCGCCGGTTCGCGAAGAATGTGTTCATCCCGGAAGGCTCACTTCTTCCTGCTCCTCCGTGCTCAGCACCCCAGGACTTCGCCTCCCGATGACACAAAGTCGTATCACGCGAATCGCGGAAGCGAATTCTTGATAAACAGGAACTGAACGTCCGCCCGCCGGCACGCGGCCGACATTCGGATACCCCGGCACACACCCCTCTTCCGATGCCGCCCCTTCAGAACCGGAGCGGCTCCTTCACGGATGCCACGACCGATGTCGGCCGACACAGGCTCACCAGTATCCCCACCTGGCACCGAACCTCCATCAGGAGCAGTGCCTCGCCGCGAGGGAAACAGGAAAAGAATACCCGGTCGGCTCCAGGAAAACCGTTGCGAAAATACTCGACACAGCGACCTGGTGAAACATGTTCCAGAAACCCTCCAGCGCTTCCGAAGCACGCCCATGACCTTCGAAAATCGATCGGAGGAACCTCAACGAGGGTTTCGGGCAAGGTAATGGACCACCGATTCACCCGACTTCTCCGGTGCTAGTTTCGTGCCCGCGCAGCGGTACCAGGGGGTAGAGGGAGGGATCGCGTATGCCGTTGGACCACAACATGTCCGACTCCTCTCGCAAAGCGATCGAGGTCCTCACCGGCATCCAGGTCCCCAGAGCAGGCATCAACAACCTCGGCCGCGCCTCGGAGATCTACACCGCCCTGGACCAGCGCCTGGCCGTGCTCGAGGACCTGTTCGACCTCAGCCGCAAACACGCCCGCCGCCACTTCGACGGCCGCACCGCCGACCGCTACGAACAGTCCCTGGACCAGTTCACCCGCGGTGAGAACAACTACGTGGGCTCGGCCCGCGACAACTCCACCACCATGTCCGCCGAACTCTTCAAGGCCCGCGCCAACGTCGAGTACATGCACATGATGGTCATCGGCCAGTTCGTCCAGCTCCTGGTCGAGATCGCCTGGGCCATCGCCATGGCCAAGTTCACCTTCGGCGCCTCCCTGAAGTGGATCCCCGTCTTCAAGGCCATCCGCAGCCTGGCCATGCGCCGCATCCTGACCTGGCTCGTGATCACCGTGCCCGGGCACCAGATCATCAGCCAGATCTTCGCGAGCATGGACAGCATCATCCAGCGCATCCAGATCGGGCGGGGGACCCGCCACCACCGCGACGGCAACCTCACCGCGAGCGCCCACAAGGGCGCCGCCCTCGAGGGCGTGCTCTCCGCGGTCTTCTCCGCGGGCATGGACGGGCTGTTCAGCAAACACCTGTCCGACCTGTTCAGCAACGGCCTCAAACACCTCAACGACCTCCCCGACCCGCCACCCCTGGTCCGCACCAGCCCTGACGGACCACCCCCGGCCGGACCCCCCACCGGCCCGCCCGTGCGCGAGACCCCGGACGGGCCCCCGACCGGGCCGCCGCCCGGCGGGCCTCCGCCTGCGGGGCCGGTCAGGGACGACCCGCCACCGCTGCACCGCGACACCGACACCCCGCCACCCCCCGGCGGCGGTGGCCCCGACGGTCCCCCCACGGGTCCGGTCAGGGACGACCCCCCGGCCGGGCCGGTCAAGGACGACCCCCCGGCCAACAACCCGGACCGGGGTCCGGACTCCCCCGCGCCCAAGGACACCCCGGGGACCACACCCGCACCCCGGGACACCCCGCCCGCCTCTCCGTCGCTCAACAAGGACCTGGCCGAGGTGTTCGGCCGCCACAACGACGAGTTCCTCACCCCCTACAACCCCGCCAGCCCCCTGGGCGCAGGGGCCTTCGACAACGCCACCAAGGCCGCCGCCGCCCGCAACGACTTCGCCGAGGTGTTCGCCCGCAACTTCGGCGACCACCTCGGCGAGAGCGCCGCACGCGACCTGGGCC
The DNA here is from genome assembly GCF_050955985.1 of Nocardiopsis sp. CA-288880. NCBI lineage: Bacteria > Bacillati > Actinomycetota > Actinomycetes > Streptosporangiales > Nocardiopsidaceae > Nocardiopsis > Nocardiopsis sp. CA-288880. Next base: position 5,271,212 of record NZ_CP192105.1, read on the forward strand.
GCGACTACGCCGACACCCTGTCCCGCCACTGGAACGACCCCAACCTGGGCCAGCACCTACGGGACACCATCGGCGACCGCCTCCCCCCGCACATGCGCGACCACCTCTCCGACGTCCCCGTCAACCTGAACAAACCCCTCAACGACTACTTCTCCACCACCGGCGCCTACACCCAACAGGTCGGCGGCAGCATCGGCACCGGAGCACTCGAGGGCTACCTCGGCGAAGGGCTGGGAAGCCTGGCCGACGGACGCGGCTGGGAGGCCTCCGGCTACTCCGCCACCGCCGGCGCCACCCAGGCAGGCATCCAACAAGGCGCCACCGACGGCATCCTGCACGGCACCGAACTCTTCAAGGACAAAGACAAACCCGACCTGTCCACGCCTGCACCATCGCGGACCCAGAGCGAGAGCGCCGCCGGAACAGGGCCGGAGGCTCCGGGCAACGGGAACGGTCTGCCCCCCGCCCAGAGCGGACCCGAACACTGGGACGGCGATCAGGACCGGGGCGGGCAGGACCCCCGGGGCTCACACGGGGACAGCCCCGACCAGGGACAGGACGGGCGGCCCGACCGCGACGGCCCCCCGGCCACCGCCTCGCAGGACACCGGCGACCGCGATGACTCCTCCGACATCGACGACGTCCCCGACCTGGTCAGCGACACCGACTCCGACTCCGGTTCGGAGTTCGGCGACGACGAATCCGATTTCGGCGACCCCGACCAGGCCACCGACGACACCGTCCGCGTCCACCAGGACGAGGACGCCCGCACCCCCTACCCCGACCCCTTCAAGACCCCCGAGAACGGCAAGGACCCCTTCGGGACCACCGAGGCCAAACACCCCGGCCTGGGCAACGACCTCTTCCACCCCGGCATGAACAACGACGGCCCCCTGACCGTCAACTTCCTCAACGCCATCGTCCCCGACAACCCCATGGCGACCCCGCCCCCCGCAGCCGAACAGACCACACCCGACACCGGCAACGGCACGAACCCGGCCGACCGCTCCGCCCCCGTACCGGAACAGCACACCGCCCCTCCCGTCGCCGTGGCACCCCCGATCGGCCAGGCTGCTCCACCGCCCACGGCCACCTCGCAGAACACGACCACCGACAACAACCAGCGCTCCACGCCCACCGAGCGCAACAGCGGTGGACGTCCGTCCCAGAACACCGGCGACACCCCCGCCCCGGGCTCCTCCACCGACCACTCACCCCGCGACGGAGACACCCCCCAGATCGTCACCGAGGACGTACCGCCCGCACCGGACACCGAGACCACCGGCGACCCCGCCGGACAGGACGCCCCGGGCCCCTCGACGGACGACCAGCGGGCGACTCCCGAGACCGCGCACACCCCCGAACAGCAGATTTCACCGACCGAGGTCCCGCTGCCCCCGTCTCCCCTCACCGAGAGCGACGGCCTGCACGACACCGACACCACAACCGTGAGCGGACCGCCCCAGGACACGGAGGACACCGGGCGCACCCCCTCCGACCGCGACGACGACCGCCCCCAGGACAGCGACACGAACCGGTCCGACGACAGGGAGCGGTCGGGCGAGGAGAGCAGCGACCGCTCAGGGGACGAGAACGGCGAGGACGGCGAACGCGCGGACGACGACGCCGGATCCGTGCGCGAGGAGGAGTCCACCGACGAGAAGGGCGGCCAGGAGCAGGACGGCGAGGAGAGCCGCGAGGACGCCGCCGCCGGACCCGAGCGCGCGGCGGACAGCGGCTCCCCCGCCCCCGCACAGACACGCACCGACCCCACCGCTCCCGGGATCGACCCGCGGGCCGACGCCCGCGCCGCGTCGGTCCTGGACCGCCTGCCCGAACTCACCCGCTCCCTCGCGGACAAGGACATCCCCCGGGCACGGGCGCTGGGAGCCGAGTTCTGGAGGCTGCTGCGACCGGTCGACGATTCGGCCCCGCAGAACCGCTCCCTCCACGAGGCGCGCACGCTGGCGCAGGCACTGGTGTACACCGTCTCCGACCCCTCCGACCGGCGCCTCCCGCTGAGCGGCGACTCCGTCCCTGCCGAACGCGTCCGGGACGCCGAGGCCCTGGCCCGCGGCATCGACCGCCACCTCCGGGACCGCCACGACCCGGTCCGCGCCCGGCTCTGGCAGCCCGGCGGGCAGCTCACGACGGACTACGTCCGCTACGCGATGCAGGACCCCGCAGACCGGGGCCCCTCCCCCTACGGCGCACCGGACACGGTGACGACCGTCAACACGGCGCTGGTGGACGGCGACAAAGACGCACCCGCCCCGCAAGGACGGTCCGGGGAGTCGTCGACGCCGGGCCGGACAACGACGGACAACGACGCCCACGCCGGGTCCGGGACGATCCGCCGGCTGCCGACCGGCGCCGAAACCGACCGCTACGGCGCCCTCCTGCACGACCCCGGCTACAACCCCAACACCTTCGACGCGCTCCCCACCGCGACCCAGGACGCGGTCTCCGCCTACACCCGGTCCTCCTGGCTGAACCGCTTCGCGCGTCTGCGTCCGTTGAACGAGGCGACGGTGCAGGCCGAACTGGACCGGATCCGGAACGAGAGCCGGTCCCACCCCGGATGGCAGGTCTACGAGATCGGCGGCGGCCGGTGGCCCGACCTGGCACGGCTGGAGGAAGCCGCGGAGCGGGGCGGACTGAGCCCCGAGCAGAAGCGGATCGTGCGGGGCGTCCTCGACAACCCGTACCCGGAGGCGGCACTGGAGAACCTCCACGTAAGCTCCGGAAGCGCGGGCCGGATCGCCGAGTCCCTCGCCCTGCGCGGTGAACCGGCGCACTTCCCCGACTCCTCGGAAGTCCTGGCGTTGCTCCGGCGCCTGGACCGCGCCACGGGCCGACCCTTCCCCGAGGGTTTCGAGGCCGTGCACGGCATGTACCACCACCAGCACCTGCTGGGCGAGGGCAGCACCGATCCCCGCACCCTCGTGGGGACCACTCACGTGGAACAGGGGTACTTCTCGGTCTCCCTCGGTACCGTTCCGTCCGCGGCGGGCGGCTCCCCCATCGACCTGATGCGGCTGAACGTGCCGGAAGGCTCCCGGGGGCTGTGGGTCGGCGACCGGAGCGAACACCCCGGCGAGCGCGAGGTGATCCTCACCCGGGGAACCCGCTACCGGATCACCGCGGTCGAGCCCTGGGGGCGCGGTTACCTCTTCCACGCCGAGATCCTGCCCCCCGCGCACGACGACGGGGCCGCCGCGGCCCCGGCCTGGACGGGCGAGGTGCTGGACCGCATCGACCGGGCCCTGGACGCGGATGACACGGCAGCGGCCCTGACAGGAATACACGGGGCGGCGGAACGCTTCACCGCGGACCTGGTCTCCGCCCTGCGGGATGCCGACGGCCCCGGCCGGACCGCGGCGATCGGACGCCTCGAACAGTTGCGGGACGCGGCCGAGCTGCTGGCGGACCGGGCCTCGGAGATCGCCGACACCGCCCCGGAGGCGGTCGCGGCCACGGTCGCCCTGGCCGCGGACCTCGCCGCCGCCGCGGAGAGCGTCGCCGCACGGGGCGCCGCCGACGCGGCCGCGGCCCGGGACGCGGTCCCCGAGCCGTCCGAGGTGGACCCCGAGGCCCCGGACCGGATCACCGACGCCGCACAGGAGCGCGACGCGGCCCTCACACGGGTCTCGGACGCCGACACCGCGCGCGACGACGCCGAACGCGCCTCCCGTATCGCCTACGACGCCGCCGACACCGCCGCCCGCACCGCACGGACCACCGGACACGGTGACGGGGACCGGGTCGGGGAGGCGCGCGAGGCCGCCGAGACGGCGGACGCCCGGCGCCGCGCCGCGATCGCGGCCGCGGAGGACGCGGCCGACCGGCACGAGAGCCTCACCCGCGCCGTCAACGTGGCCGCGAGCATCGCCGTCGGTATCGCCCTCGGCGACGTGGCCGCCTCCCGCGGCGACGCCGCCGCGACGGCGGCCGCCCTCGCCCGGGCGCGGTCCATCGCCGACCTGTCCTCACCTGGCTCCGCGGCGCGCACGAGACTGAACATGCGCATGAACGCGATGGGGTTCTCCGCCCCGGCCGGCTCCGGCGACCCCGTCGTCCTCGCCGTGACCGACATCGCCGGAGAGGTACGGGACCCGGACGGGGACGGCACCGGGATGAACGGCGCCGAACGCGACTCCCTCGCCCGCGGACTGGGCCTGACCGACACCGACACCGACGACGCGGCGCCGGATCCGGCGGAGGCGACCGGCCCCGCGACGGGCACACCACCGAGCGACCCGACGGAGCGGGCGCCGGGGGCGCACCCCGCGGCGGACTCGCCCCTGGACGCGTTCCACAGCGCCCTCAACACGCAGACCCCGCCCGTCCGGAGCGGACCGGTGACCGGGGAGGAGCCCTCCGGCCACGGGGACGGACCGTCCCCGCAGCCGGTTCCGGCCCGGTCAGCGCCCGAGCCGAACACGGACGACGAGACCGCGGGGGCCGCCCCCGCCGAGACCGGCGTCTCGCGGGGACAGGCGACACCGCCGGACCCGCTGCCCGCCGAGACCGGGGAGTCGCGGGGGGACGTGGTGCGCACACCCGTGCCGCCCGGGTCCGAGACGCCCGTGATCACGGAGGAGGCGCGGACACGGACCGAGGACGGGGAACACGAGGAGGGCACGCCTCCCCCGCCTCCCGCGCCCGCTCCGACCGAGAGCGACGGCACCGAACCGGAGCCGTCGGTGCTGCCCGTCGACACCGACGTCACGGACACGGAGCACGTGCCCCCGCTGCCCCTACGGCACGAGCACGACACCGACACCACCGCGGACCCCGTGGCCCCCGTGGACACCACAGACCCCGTGGACACGGTGGACACCACAGACCCCGTGGCCACCACGGGTACGGAACAACCGCTCCCGCCCCAGCAGGAGAACACCGACACCACCACGGACACCAGGAACACCACGACCCCAGCGGACACGGAACAGCCGCCCCCGCAACCACAATCGCAAGAGAACACCGAAACCACCGCAGACCCCGTGGACACCACGGACACGGTGGACCCCGTCGACACGGTGAACACCACAGGCACGGAACAGCCTCCTCCGCCACCGCAGGAGAACACCGAAACCATCGTCGGCACGGACACGGAACCCCCACAGCCCGACACCGACACCGGCGACACCCGGCCACGGGAGGAGCCCGCGCCCCGGAACTACCCGGGTTCCGTGCGGCCGGACCGGACGGGCGCCCCCTACGACCTCGGCTACCTGCTGACGTCGAACCTGGTCAACTCCAGCATGGTCCACGCCCAGCACCTGCGTTCGTTCGTGGACGACACCCTCGCCAATGACGCCGGACACGTCGACGCCACCGTGCGCGACGCGGTCAGGGAGCAGGTCGACGCCCAGGCACGCAAGCAGACGGGCGTGTTCTTCGGACCGGAGGGGTTCTCCACGACGGTCACCGGAGCGGACGGCTCCACGTGGCGGGCGGATCTGCGGCTGCGCTCCTCCCGCGGGGATTTCCACCACGCGCCCACCAAGCCGGAACAGGGCACGGCCTCCACCGAGCTGAAGCTGGTGGACGAGGCCGGGGAGGCCAACCCGGCCGAGGGCAGCGGCAACCACGGCGGCACCAAGTTCGTCGGAGTGGGGTTCCAGGTCACCCCCCTGCTCCTCGGCACGGTGGGCGGCGCCGACATCGGCCCCCGCTTCACCGTCAGCCTCTCGGGGGGAACACGCCAACGGCAGAGCGTGGACACGGCGGTCAGCGTCCACGACAGCTACACCAGCTACGAGATCAAGGGCAAGCCCGAGGTCTACGCCTCCGACCTGACCATGTCCTTCGATCTGACCCCCGTGCACGTCCCGAGGCGGGCAGCGGCCGGCGGCACCACCCGGGCGAACAGCGGCACTCCGCCGGACGGCACCGGCCCGAACAACGGCGCCGGCTCCGACGACGACACCGCTCCGGTCGACGACACCCCGCCGGACCAGGCCGTGAACGCCCTGGCCGAGTCCTCCGACGGGGTGCTCCTGATCCTTCCGGGCGAGGTCGTGGCCAACACGGGCCCGGAGACGATCCGCCTGCGGGACCCCTTCGCGAGCGAGGGCCACCAGCGCGGCCGCAACGACGACCACAGGCCCGCGGGACCGCACACGGACAAGGGGCACCCCGTGTCGGTCGGCGACATCCGGTTGAGCGACGGGTCCTCCGACAAGCCCTTCCCCGACTGGATCGCCGACCACCTGTGGTCCCCGGAGCGGGACCGGGGATGGTGGAAGTCCGCGGTCGACAAGGTGACGCCCGGGTTCGTCGACAGGCGCAGGCAGCAGAAGCTGGACGCCTTCCGCGACCAGGTCGGGGAGACCTTCTCCAAGAAGTCCATCCGCAACAACCTGCCGGAGATGACCTCGGCGCCCGCGGTCTTCACCGTCACCGACCCCTCGGGCAGGCCCCGGCTGGTGAGCGTCCAGTCCGTGCCCACCGCCTACGACGCCAAGGGCCACACCATCCAGCCCGCGAAGTACATCAAGGGCAACAAGGCCGAGAACGAGAGCGGCAGCTCACTCCGGCACAGCGACTTCCTCGGCGGGACCCTGGGCGCGGGCGTCAGCGTGGACGCGGGAGCCGTGGGCGGCACCCACAGGGCCCGCGTCGACGCGCTGGCGGTGGAGGGGGGCGTGCGGGGCCGGTCGACCGCGGAGGGCTCGCAGGTGTCGTCGGGGTCGGTCAACCGCATGAACTACGGCAAGACCGAGTCGTCCGCCTACGACGTGCAGCGCAACTACTACGTGCACTTCGACGGCGAGGCCGACGTGTACCGCTTCCAGGGCGACACCGTCGAGATCCTCACCGTCCAGGAGGCCCGCATCCTGAACGGGGACGAGCCCTCGGACAAGGTGCCCGCGCCTCCCGGGCCCGTCCGGACCGAGGGGGGCAACACGCGGCCCGGGACGGTGAACACCCCCGGGACCGCTCCCGGCGCCACCGGCGACCAGCGGTCCGGGGACGGCGGGAACCGGAGTGCGCCGGGCGACGAACGGAACGGGGACACCGGGGCCGGGGGCCGGGATCAGCAAGGGGAGCGCGAACCGGAGCAGGAACGACCGCCCGGCGAGCGGCCTGCCGGAGAGCGTCCGCCCGGAGACGAAGAGTCCGGAAACCTGCGGCCCCCTCGCCCGAACCTGGCCGAGGAGCACCCGGTCACCTTCCACGGGGCCGTGCCCCGCGACTTCACCTGGCCCGACGGCAGCCAGTACCGCGAGGTCGACGGGCAGCAGCGCAGCATCTACCAGCAGATCGCGCACGAGGTGCTGACCGGGCTGGCCGACAAGCTGCCCGGCCTGGTCCTGCCCGACATGGCGCGCGACCCCAAGAACTTCGCCCGGCGGCCCGGCCACGAGACCAGTGGCCCGTTCACCGGTTCCACGCGCGAGCACCGTCCCTTCCGGCGCGACCACGAGACCGCCGTCTTCAACACCCACAGGGTCATGGACGCGATCTCCGCGTCCGACTTCAAGAGCGGCACGGACGACCTGACACTGCACGGCCGGCCCATCCACCTGATCGACACGGGAAGGTTCAACCCCGGCGCGCTCTTCGAGTCGGGCCAGAAGGTGCTGCGCTCCCCGTTCGTCGCGGTGCGCATCAGTGCGGACTTCTCCTCGCTCAGACACGCGGGAGAGACCACGAGGGGCACCGGAGGCGAGTACGCGGGCGGGACCGAGATCACCACCGCGGAGGGCTCGCAGAAGCGCAAGACGGTCCGGTTCTCCTCCGGCGGCTACATCCGCCGGATCGACGCCGTCGACGCGGCCGGCAACCCGAGCGACGGCGGCGTGTTCTCGGTCGCCCTCCAGATGAGCGACACCAAGGGGAAGAGCCGGGGCCTGGGCATGAAGTCCCAGAGTGAGCGGACCATCCAGTACGCGGAGGACTCCAGTGTCTGGAACTCCGGGGTCCGGTTCAGGGCGAGGCTCTACGAGGACGACGACCTCGGCATGGTCCTGGGCGGCGACACGCCGCTGTCCGACCGCGGAAAGGACCTGCTCAGGAGCCCGATCCAGGCGCTGGCCACGATGGACACGGCCAAGGCGGCGCCGGGCGGGGAAGGCGGCGGCCGGGACGGCGCCGCCCCCGCCCCTACCCCTGCCCCGCGGGTCACCCGGATCCGGCCGATACCGGTGGATCAGGCCAAGGAGATGATCGACGGCCCCACGAGGCCGGCGCCGGACAGGGTCCGCAAGACGCGCGACCTGACCGGCGGTGTCAAGAGGCTGTTCGGCGGGGGGCAGAGCCGACAGCCCACCGAACAGGTGCCCGCCCCAGCCTCGGAGAACTCCACCGGGCAGCAGAACACCGGTTCCCGGACCGGGGACGACGATCGCACAGCAGCCCCCGACACCAACACCAACACCAACACCAACACCAACACCAACGACCAGCCGAACACCACAACGGCTCAGGACACCACCGGTCAGCAGAACACCGACTCGCGGACCGGCGACGTCCGGAGACCGCCGGCCACGGAAACCACGGGCGACGCCGACAACACCCACACGGACGACGACGGCGCCACGGGCCAGGAGAACACCGAAACCACGCAAGGCACAGCCGGGCAGCAGCACACCGAAACCGCTCAGGCACCCGACACCGAAACCACGCAGGACACCACCGGGCAGCGGAACCCGGCGGAGAACGCCCCCGACACCCGCCCCGTCGAACAGCGCCGGGCCGAGAAGCTCCGCGACACCCCCGCCACCGTCGAGCACGTCAACACCCGGTTCACCACCGGTGACGGCAACCGGGTGAGCAGCCTGCTCGAAGCCACCTACGAGAGCTTCTCCTCCACCGCGCCCTGGGAGAGGGGCGCGGACGGCCCGCGCCCCTCCAGGGGGCTCGGCAACGAACGCAAGCTGCGGCACTTCCTGCGGCGGGGCGAGGGAAGCAGGCAGTTCTACGAGAACGCGCTCTCCCCGGAGAACCTCGCGGACAACCCGGCGGCGCGCTCCTCCGGCGGCGCGCGCACCCGCACGGAGGCGAGCGGGGGCGCGCTCTCCCCGATGCACCTCCGCACGACGTCGTCCACCCGGTTCGACATCGACTCGGTCGACCGCTTCGAGCAGTCCGACGGCGCGGTCGTCTTCAAGAGCAAGAACACCCTGGAGGTGTTCTCCAGGGACGGGAGGAGGACCGACCTGACCCTCCTGGCCACGGGCGGGGGCCGGGTCAACCCCAACCCCGTACAGCCGGCCGAGCAGTCCGCGGGCGGGACCGCGCCCAACTCCGCGGGTGCCCCCCTGATCCAGCTCGGCCCCTCCGCGGGCAAGAGCCTGTTCGACCGCTACACCATCACCAGGCCCACGTCGAGGTTCAACGAGTCGGTCGAGTTCCACCCCAAGATCCCGATGTCGTACTCCTACTCCGCCTCGGGGCGCATCACGCAGGCGCTGGAGTTCGTCAAGAACTGGAGCATCGGGCCGACGTTCTCCCGCGACGCGCGTTACCGGGGCTGGCAGGCCGACTCCGACAACCTGGAAACCGGACTGATCCACATCCGCGACGCCCACGCGTCGGGCATGGTCGAGGACCGGGTCCTGGAGGTCGACGGCGAGCTGGTCCGCGTCCCCCAGCCCGAACCGGAGCCGCCCGCGTCCGTGACACCGCGCCCGGGTTTCGAGGACTCCGGCACGATGCTCGATCCGGTCGACCCCGGCGAGGCCGTCCAGAACCTCGTCGACGACCTGGCCTCGCAGGGCTGGCAGCTGACCAAGGGCAGCCGGGAGATCATCCTGAAGGCCCTCGAGTCCCACACCGGGCTCAACCCCAACACCGGCGTACCGGTGACGGTGAAGATCAGCCCCATCGACCACTCCATCGGGAACCTCAACGCCCCGACGAGCGCGCCGCTGTCCCTGGACGCCACCGTGAAACTGCGGCTCGACAGGGACGACGTGAAGGTCGAGTACCTGGGCGGCAAGACGGAGTACCGGCAACGCCAGGGCTCGGAGGAAGGGGACCGGCTTCAGCAGGGCAGCGAGAGCTCCGCGTTCCACGGGGCCCACGGGTCGCTCCTGACACCGCTGCCCCAGTCGGGGGGCGACCAGCCTGGGGGCGCCCCTCCGCCGAGCCGCCCCTACCTGATGGGCTTGCAGGGCGACGGCACCACGACGAACGCGCGCGGCGGCGGCGGGATCATCCGGGACACGGACAAACGCTCCACCCAGCTGACCATGGAGACGCCCTACGCGCGGGTGTCGTCCGACACGCGGCTGACACTCGACCTGCACATCTCCGAGAAGCAGGGCAAGGCCAACTCCCTCCTGGGGGAGACCCCGGGCTCGCGCAGGCGCGACTTCACCGGTACGGGGAACTCGGGCCGGGCGCAGGAGCTGTACCCGGCCTTCGCCCTCGACCTAGGCAACGAAGCGGGCACGACCGGGGGGAACGACACACCCCGGACGACCACCGACGGCAGCACCACCCCCCAGGGGAACACCACCACCCGCACCACCCCGGAAGGAGACAACACACCCCGCACGACCACAGGGGGAAACACCCCCGAGGGGAACACCACCACCCGCACCACCACCGACGGCACCACCACCCCCGCGGGGAACAGCAGACAGCCCGGCGGACAGCAGACGGGGAACCGGACCGCTCCGGAGAACCCCTCCAACGACAACTACGCCTCACTGACCGACATGGCGCGCTCCTTGACGCCCGCCGGGGGCCCGCAGTCCCGGGACGCCTTCAACGACGCCCTGACCCTGCTCGCGTCCGTCGAGAACAAGGGCAAGGACATCCTCGACCTCGGCCGGATCGTCCTGGCGAAGTCGTGGGGCTGGAACCCGCCCGCGGACGCGGTCGGCGACGGGCGCTACACCCCGGAGGCCGTCCAGAAGGCGGCCGACTACGTGGCGGACAAGCTCAAGCTGAACTCCCGCAACAACGCCATCGACCAGACGCTCACCGAACTCGGCATCAAGGCCTCCTTCGCCGAGGCCGGCTCGGAGACGGGCGCCGAGCTGCCCGAGCTGGGCCCGACCACGTGGATGATGCGCGCCGTCTCCCATCCGGAGACGGCGCGCATCAAGGACTACAACCCGGGCATGCGCCTGACCGACTCCTCGGAGACGAGCAGGACCTTCTCCCCGTTCCACAACGAGTCGTCCACGACGACCATGGGTTTCGAGGCGCGCCCCTCCGGACGCACCGGAACGGGGCCTCCGACGACGGCCACCCACTACGGCTCGGCCAACAACACGGGAGCGTCCACGTCCGGAGGCGACACCGCGCGCGGGAGCAAGCCGAAGGAGCCTCCCCACTCCGACCGCGTCCGTACCGGACCCGGCTACCTGGTCGAGATGGACACCGACGTGTTCATCGGGGCCAGGACCGAGCTGAGCGGTCCCTGGTACAAGCGCTCGGCACGCTACGTCGGGGACAAGGCCGCGTCCGCGGGCAGGGCGGTGCGCGGCGCCTTCGGCGGCCGGAGCACCCCCTCGTCCGTCCCGACCCGCCCGGCCCGGTGGCAGCGGGGCGGGACCACCGTGAAGACGACCCGGTGGATCTCCCACGGCGACGCGGTGAGGATGGGCATCATCACGCCCGACGCCGCCACCCGGATGGCCCCCCTGACCGAGCGTTTCGCTGCGATCCAGAAGGCGCTCGCAGACGCGGAGAAGGCCTATCTCGACGCGCGCTGGCCTCTGGACGAAGCGGCTTCCGACCTCATCGCCTCACCCGACGACCCGCAGGTCCAGGCGCGTTACAGGAACCTGGAGACCACCTACGAGGACCGGCGGGAGGACTTCGACGAGGCGGTGCGCAACTGGGTGACGGCACTCCGGGAACTGCGCGACGGCCTGGGCGACCTCTCGTCCCTGCCCCGGCCGCGCACCGCGAGCGCACCGGCCCTCGACACCATCCAGGAGGAGCCGTCGCCTCCTCCTGCTCCGGCCCCGCAGCAGAACGCTCCCGACCCCGCCGCCGACCCCGAGGCCGTCGAGCTGTCCGAGCGGCAGCCCGGGCAGGAGGACCGGCGACCCGAGCAGGACACCGGACAGCGGAACACCGGCCCGGACCTCCTGGACACCCTCGGCTCGGACCTCAACATCCGGCCGCGGGAGCCCGGGGAGGAGGAAGCGCCTCCCCAGCCCCCGCAGCGGAACACCCCGGATCCCGCGACCACCGAGCTGCCCGAGCGCGACAACCGGCCGCAGGAAGACGTGCCGAGGCAAGCACCTGAGCCGAGCGCGGCCGAGGTGCTCGAACGGGCGCGGCAGAAACTGGCACGGGACACAGTGATGGGCAGGGCCCTCCAAGGCCAGGACGGTTCCTCCCGCAACGAGACCGCTCCCGCCGACAACCGCCCGGAACGCCACTCACGCAACCAGTCGAAGGGGCCCCTCAGCCACACGGACCAGCGTTCGGGCCCTTCCTCCGAAACGCACGCCCGGCCCGAGTCCGCGACGGTCCGGAGACCGAGGGTGTGGGCGACGCCGACGGGGGAGGACGGGAACGGGCCGTCCCGGCACGAGGCGGCCCTGCCCGGCGACCAGGCCGAGACCCGTCGCGGCCCCGCCCCGGAGCGCGCCGACAGCCCCGCCGACAGATACACGGCGAACGACGAGGAGAACCTGTACGACGTCAGTGACGACGAGGAGGAGGCACCACGCCCCCGCTGGCTCGACAGGCACTACCCGGAGGCGGCCTCGCTCAGCGGGGAAGAACGCAGAGAGCTGATGCGATCGCTCATGGAACGGTCCCTGGCGGTGGGCCCGGCCGTTCCCGAAGGGTTCCGGTACGACACGGACCTGGGCGGCCCCGACGACGTCGCCTGGATCGAAGCCCGGGGAGCGCAGCGTTTCCCCCCGGAGTCCGACACCACCGCCCTGCTCGGTCCCCCCACGGCCCCGAGCGCACCGCAGCAGCAGGACCGGCCTGCGGAGGATCGGGACCAGCAACCGCAGCCGGCACCGTCCGAGGAGGAGATGGCCGCGGCGGCCCTGGACGCGGTGCTCACCTTCGACGGGCAGCGCCTCCCCCTCCACACGGAGAGCGGACCCGACCACGGCACAGACCTCCCGGCGGACCAGGACACCCTCTCGGAGGCGTCCACGCCGGACTCGGACACACTCAGGGACATGCGGCTGCGACTGGAGCGGCTGCGCTCGTCGAGCCCGGTCCCTTCCGAGGGCGACGAGCCGTCCCCGGCCGACACCGGCCTGACGGGGAACCACGGACGGCAGAGCTCCCCCGACCGGACCGACCGCGCTTCCGAGGAGCCGACCGCTAGTCGACCGCAGACCCCTGACCTGCCCGCCCCCTCCACGGACCCGGACAGCCTCCCGAGCCCGCAGCCCCGGCCGGATCAGCCCGCCTCCTCGACCCCTGACCTGCCCACCCCCTCCACGGACCCGGACCGGAGCGAGTGGGACAACCGGCTCCGGGCCATGCAGGACTGGAGGGCCAACTGGCAGCACAGGGCGCGGACGCCGGAAGAGGAGAACCGCCTGCGGCAGGAGTGGAGGGCCCGGTGGTCGCTGCCCGCCACGACCAGGCCGAGCGGGAACGAGCCCTCCCAGCTCGGCACCGGCCTGACAGGCGACCACGGCCGACAGAACTCCCCCGACCGGACAGAGACCCGCCAGGCCCCCGAGGACCAGCAGGTCCCCCCGACGGAGACCGCACGGGAGGAACCGCGCTCCCCCGCCCCGAGCGTGACGAGCCCGGCCCCCGGCAGCCCCCCGCAGAGCCGGACGAGCACGCGACCGACCCCCGAAGAAACCTCCGAAACCCCGTCCCGACCGGCCCCTGGGGAAACCCCCACCCCCCGACCCCTCACCCACAACCGGGACGGGGAGGGTTCCTCCGCCCTGCCCCAGGACCGCACGGGCACCTCCTCACAGGAGGGGACCGCGCCCCCGGTCGAGCAGGCGCCCGTGCTCTCCGGCCCGGCGGCCGACCTGTTCGCGTTCTTCGAACAGGAGCTGAACGGCTCCGTGGACAAGGGGAACGGCGACTCCGCGCAGGACACCGCACGCACCCCCTCCGACGAGGAGACGACGCCCCGGGCCGTTCCGACCGTCGACGACGGCCGGGGCCAGGACGTCGCGGACCCCGAGGCAGCGCCCGAGGTGGCCGGGGCCGACCCGTCCCGGAAGCAGCCCGAGGACAAGGACCAGGACGCGTCCGAGGACAAGGGCGACGAGGAGAACAACGAGGAGGACGCCGAGGACGCCCCCGACAACGACCGGAAGAAGGACGACGACGAGGACGGAGGCCGGGACGGGGACGGTTCGGGCGACAGCGGCGACCGCTCCGACGGCGACGGCGACCAAGGCGGCGACGGCGAGCGCGACCCCGGGAGCAGCGAAGGCTCCGACACCGGGCGCGGCCCCGAGGGCGGGGTCGGGAACCGTGGAGCGGACGGGGACGACGGCCGCTCCTAGCTCGGGGAGGGCAGGGGCAGCCGCGACACCCGCGACAGCGGTAACCCTGACCAGCACGACACCGACCCGGTTCCCGACCCGAACCCCGACTTGGACGGCAGCGACGACGGCGTGTCCCTGTACGACCCCCCCGACACACCCGTACACATCGCCCGCGAGGAGCGCAGGCCCCCGCACACCTGGCCCGCGACCCCGCGACCGGCGAACAGCACCCCGCCCCGGCTCTGAGAGCCGCCGTGCCACTGTGGCGCCGCCCTCCTCCCGCGGAACCCTCCCTCCGGGGGCAGACGACGCGGACCGGCCACCGGACGCTCATGGAACGTACACACGAAACGGAGTACGCTACCGCAGTCGGTCCTCCTCCCGGGGCTCCGTCCGAACGGACGGCCGCCCCTCCCCCGCGGTCGCGGCCGCGTCACCGCCCAGGGGAGGGCACCGGTCACGCCGGGTCCGGCGGGGCTCGCGGGGCCGGCCCCGTCCCGCGCGGAGGGTCCCGACGGAACGGCTCCGGAGAGGCCCCGACGGAACGGCGGCCGCCCCGGGTCCGGCGCGTCGCGGGGAGGCTAGCGTAGGGGCGCGGAACCTTCCCCGGCGCCCTTCTCCCCCGCGTACGGCCTCGGCGCGGAAGACGCACCCCCTCGACCCGTACGGGTCGCCCCACCGGGCGCGGAGCGCCCCGAGGACACCCCCTGACAGTCTGGAGCACACACCAGGTGACCGCACACACCGATCCGGGGACGGCCCGGTCCCGGCGCCGCCGCACCGCCGCAGCGGCGCTGGCCCTGGGACTCCTCGCCCCCCTCCCCGCGGCTCCGGCGTCGGCCGAGACGCCCCAGGACCCCGTCTCGCTCGCACAGGTCCACCCCTTCAAGGCCGAGAACCAGCCGTGCGCGGCCGCCGGCGGGGACGTCGTGGAGCAGACCCCCTGGACACACCACTTCCTCGGCCTGTCGCGGGCCCACGACCTGAGCACCGGCGAGGGGGTGGACGTGGCGCTGCTGGCCCCGGAGGTGGACGGCGGCGCCCCCGCGCTGGCCGACGCCGTGGAGGGCGGGCAGTCCGCCGACTGCCTCGGGTTCGGCACGTCGCTGGCCGGGGTGGTCGCCGCCCGGTCCGTGGAGGACAGCGGCCTGGTGGGCGTGGCCCCGGGCGCGTCGGTGACGGCCGTGGCCACAGGCAGCCCCGAGACCGGCCTGGCCTCCGCGCAGGAGATCGCCGCCGGGATCGGGAGCGCGGTGGACGCGGGGGCCCGCGTGGTCCTGGTGGGCACCGGCACGTGGGAGTCCTCCCCCGCCCTGGAGTCCGCCGTGGAGGCCGCGGAGGAGGCCGACGCCCTGGTCGTGGCCCCGGCGACGGTCCCCACGTCCCGGGGGCCGCTGCCGGGCCGGCCCGCCCAGGAGGCATCGGTGCTGAGCGTGGCCGCGCACGACGTGGAGGGCCTCCCCGTGGCCCAGGGCCCGCTGGTCCTGCCCAGCGGAGACCTGGCCCGCGTGGACCTGGTCGCGCCGGGCGACCGCGTGGTGGGAACCGGCCCGGGCGGCGGCCACGTGACCGCCGCGGGCGACGGCGTGGCCGCGGCGTTCGTGGCGGGGACCGCGGCCCTGCTCATGGCCCGGGAGCCGGACCTGAGCGCCGAGCAGGTGCGCGAGCGGCTCACCACCACGGCCTACGCCTCACCGCGGGGGGACTCGGACCCGCTGGCCGGGTACGGCAGGATCGACCCGCTGGCGGCGATGGCCATCGCACCGGGCGGCGTCCCCGCCGGGGTGGCGGGCGAGGGGTTCGTCCCCGATCCCTCCCCCTACGGTTCGGTGGACGCGCCGCCCACGGCGGCCGTGGTGTCCGTGACCCTCCTGCTCATCGTGCTGTGCGTCCTGGGCGGAGCGGTGTTCAAGCGCGGGCGCGACCGCAAGTGGCGTCCAGCCGGCCCGGGCGAACCGGTGCCGATGCGCTCCGACGAACCGGTGCGCTGACGCGGCGGGGCCCGCGGGGCACGCCTCCGGGCGTGCTCCACGGGCCCCGCCGACCCCCTTCCGGGGGATCAGTCCTCGGCGCCCTCGGCGATGGCCAGCTGCACCTCCACCGGGTCTCGGCGCGCGATCCACAGGGCGCGGCCGGGGGCCATCGCCCGCGCCCGGATGTTGCCGAACAGCATGCCCTCCGAGGGAGGGGCGGACAGCATGATGCTGGGCGTGTTGGAGTCGATGAGCGACCGGATGACGGGGTCGCCGGAGGCCCGGCTGAAACCGCCCGCGGCGTGCACGAGAACCACGTGCAGACCGATCTCCGCGCCCTGGCTGAGCATCGGCAGGAGCGGGGTCAGCGGGTTGGAGCCGCTTCCGGAGACCATCTCGAAGTCGTCGATGAGGACGAACAGCTCGGGGCCGGTCCACCAGTCGCGCTTGCGGATGCGGTCGGGGGTGACGTCGGGCCCGGGCAGCCGCGCCTTCATGGCCTGCGCGGCGGCGGCCATCATCTCCTTGACGTTGTCGCCCGAGACCGCGTAGCCGAGCTGCATGTCCGTGGGCACGGCGTCGTAGAGCTGGCGGCGCTGGTCGGCGAGCACGACCCGTGCGGTGGTGGGGCCGTAGTGGCTGCGGATCGCGTTGGTGATGTGGCGCAGCAGCGTGGTCTTGCCCGTCTCGGTGTCGCCGACCACGAGCAGGTGCGGTGTGACGCCGAAGTCGTGCCAGAACGGCTGCATCCGACGGCTCTCCAGCCCCATGGGCACCTTGAGACCACCCATCGGGGTGAGCTCGGAGGCGGGCAGCTCCCGGGCGTGCAGGATCGGGGGCAGGGTGCGCACCGCCGGGGCGGACGGCCCGTCCCAGGCCGCGCGCACGCGCTCGACGAGCTCGCTCATGCCCTCGGACAGCGTGACCGAGTCGGCGTCGCCGTCGGCGCGGGGCAGGCCGGTGAGCAGGTGGTGCTTGGTGTCGGTGATGCCGCGGCCGGGCACGCGGGGCACGGTCTGCGCGGCGCGCATGTGGACCATGGAGTCCACGGGGTCGCCCATGCGCAGCTCGAAGCGGGTGCCCATGAGGTCGCGGACGGCGGTGTGGAAGTCGGCCCAGCGGGGGGAGGCGACCACGACGTGCACGCCGTAGTTGAGGCCGCGCTGCACGAGCTGGACGATGGGGCCGACCAGGTCCGCGTAGTCCTGGCGGATGGTGCCCCAGCCGTCGATGACGAAGAAGACGTCGCCGTGGGGCTGGTCGGCGAACTCCCCGGCGGCGCGGCGCCTGCGGTAGGTGCCCATGGAGTCGATGCCGTTCTCGGCGAAGAAGACCTCACGCTTGGTGAGGATCTCGTTCATCTCCATGATGGTGCGGGTGATGCGCCGCTCGTCGGTGCGCGTGACGACGCTGCCCACGTGCGGCAGGTCCTTGAGCGCGGTCAGCACGCCGCCGCCGCAGTCGATCCCGTAGAACTGGACCTGGGCGGGGGTGTTGCACACCGCCAGGGTGAGGATGAACGTGGCCAGCATGGTGCTCTTGCCGCTCTGGGGGCCGCCCGCGATGCCGACGTGTCCGCCGGCCCCGGAGAGGTCCGCCACCAGGGGCAGGCGCCTGTGCTCGAAGGGGCGGTCGATGATCCCCAGCGGCACGCGCAGGACCGTCTCCTTCCTCCAGGCCAGGCCGCCCTCGGGCAGGCGGGTGCCGACCATGGCGAGCAGCTCGTCCACGAGCGGAGGCACCTCCAGCGGGGGAAGCCACACCTCGCGGGCCGCGGGGCCGAGGTCGTCCATCCGCTCCAGCGCGGTCGCGAGGAGGGACTCGCCGGTCTCCTCCTCCTGGACCTCGGGCTCCTCGGGTTCGGGAGCGGTCGCGTCCACGGGGGTGTCGGTGAAGAGCACCACCTCGCCGCCGACCGTGTTCCTGCGGGCGGCGCGGCGCTTGACCCGGTAGGGCCCGGAGACGTAGGCGGCCTTGAAGCGGGTGAGGGTCTCGGTGTCGGTCTTGAGGTAGCCGTTGCCGGGGGCCGAGGGGAGCTGGTGGGCGTCGGGGACGCCGAGCACCCCGCGGCTCTCGATGGCGGAGAAGGTGCGCAGCGCGATCCGGTAGGACAGGTGGCCCTCCAGCTGGTGCATACGGCCCTCGTCCAGGCGCTGGGAGGCCAGCAGCAGGTGGACGCCGAGGCTGCGGCCCAGCCGGCCGATCATGACGAACAGGTCCATGAAGTCGCGGTGGGCGGCCAGCAGCTCGCTGAACTCGTCGACGACCACGAACAGCGTGGGCATCGGCTCCATGCCGGGGTTGGTCTCGCGGGCCCTCTCGTACTCCAGGGCGGAGCTGAAGTTGCCCGCGGAGCGCAGCTGCTCCTGGCGGCGGACCAGTTCGCCGTGCAGGGCGTCCTGCATGCGCTCGACCAGGATGGCCTCGTCGGCCAGGTTGGTGATGAGCGCGGAGGTGTGCTGGAGCTGGTCGAGTCCGATGAAGGTGGCGCCGCCCTTGAAGTCGACGAGCACGAAGTTGAGGGTCTCGGGGGAGTGGGTCAGGGCCAGGCCGAGCACCAGGGTGCGCAGCAGCTCGCTCTTGCCCGAACCGGTGGCGCCGATGAGCATGCCGTGCGGGCCCATGCCGCCCAGCGCGGACTCCTTGAGGTCCAGCTCCAGCGGCGCGCCGTCGGAGTTCATGCCGATGGGCACGCGCAGCCGGTCCTTCTCGTGCAGCTCGCTCCACATGCGTTCGGTGTCGTGCCGGTGCAGGTCGGGGATGCCCAGGAGCGCGGTCAGCTCGAAGTCGGTCGTGAGGGGCTCGGTGACCTCGACGACCATGCCGATCCGGTAGGGCGAGAGCAGGCGGCCCAGGGAGGTGGCGCGGGACAGGCTCAGGGAGTCCGGCCGGCCCAGCACCTCCTCGACGTCGCGGCCGCTGTGGTCGCGGGAGAGCATCACCAGGCGCTCGGTCTCCACCCGCAGGGCCAGGGTGTAGGGGTCGTCCTCGGGGGGCATCGGGTCGGCGACGTCGACGACGACGGCGTTGCGGTAGCCGCCGCCCAGCATGCGCGACCCCGGGGGGATGCGCCCGCCGTCCACGACGATGACGGTGAAGGGCTCCTCGCGGCTGGGGGTCTCGGTGGGGTCGAAGCGGGGACGGTCGGCCAGGTCCGGGACGAGCTGTTCGAGGTCCATCGCGTCCGTGCACAGCAGCCGGGCCTGGCCCGCGCCGTCACGGGCGGTGGGGTGCTGGGCGTGGGGCAGCCACTTGGTCCACGACCACAGGGCCAGGTTCTCCTCGGAGGCGCACACGGCCACGCGCAGCTCGTCGTGGGCGTGGAAGACGGCGAGCTGACCGATGAGGGCGCGGACGAGGCCGCGGCTGGCGTCCAGGTCGCCGCGCATGGTGATGCGGGAGTACCCGCGCAGGTAGATCTGGACCGGCTGGTCCTCGACGGTTCCGTAGGCGCGGATGAAGCGGCGCAGCGCGTGGGCGCTGAGGGGTTCGAGGTCCTCCACCGGTTTGGAGGAGACCGGGGAGATCGTCATGGACAGCGCCTGCTCGCCCACGGCCATGCGCGCCTCGGCGAAGTCGTCGTCGGTCCCCCTGCGCTCCCACAGCCGGGAGGTGCGCACGATCGACCACAGGGCGTCGGGGTGGGGCGCCCGCCAGAGCATCGCGTCGCGCTGCTCGGTGACCACCCCCCGCAGGCGGGTGCGCATCTGCTTGAGGTAGCGCAGGTAGTCCCGGCGGTCGTCGTTGAGCTGGCGGCGGCGCTCCAGCATGGTGCGCAGGTACTGGCCGCCGAGCATCACCACGGCACCCGTGAGCATCATCCCGCCCGCCAGATAGGGCATGATGCTGTTGCCCCCACCGCCGCCGCCCATCATGCTCCCGGGGCGGATGATCATCATCATCATCGCCAAGGAGGTCATGGCCATCGGCAGGTAGGTGAACACCGAGGAGGCGTTGGCCTGCGGTTCGGGCAGCTCCGGTGGTTCCTGGAGGCTGACCTCGCCCGAGGGCAGGTCCGGCCCGGGGCGCCGCGGGGGACGGCGGACGAGGATCGTACTCACAGGACGGGGTCCTCCCTTGCAGGGAACAGCGGGGGCGGTCCGGAACGGGGACCGTAACCGGCGTCCGGAACCGGACGCCGGCAGCAGAACACTACCGTTGCCAACTAAAGTGACAGACACCAAAATTTAAAACAACACACCTCCAAAATGGGTCGTCGGAGTGTTACCGTCACTTCCACCCCTGTCACGACCCTGCCTCATGATGGGCCCCACCGGATGAACGATGTCGCCTCCCCTGACCTGTGCCGGCTCCTGATCCGCGCTCCCGAGCGCTCCTTCGAGATCGCGGCGCCCACAGAGGTCCCCCTCTCCGAGATCCTGCCCACCCTCGTGCTCTACGCCGAGGGTGACAACGGCGAGGACCTGGACGAGAGCGGCCTGGAGCACGACGGATGGGTCCTCCAGCAACTGGGCGACGAGCCCCTGGAGGAGGACGAGACCCTCCGCTCCCTGGGACTCTGCCACGGCGAGACCCTCTACCTGCGCCCCCGCCGCGACCAGCTGCCGCCGGTGCACTTCGACGACCTGACCGACGGCGTCGCCACCGGCATGAGTGAGCGCGCCGACCGGTGGCGTCCCGAAGCCACGCGCGTCCTGCTCCAGGCGCTCGGCCTGGTCGTGCTCTTCACCGGACTGGCCGTCCTGGTCAGCGGCGGCCCCGGCCTCCTGACCGCGGTGTCGGCGGCCTGCTCGTCGCTCCTCATGCTGCTGTCGGCCTGGGCGGCCTCGCGCGCCATGGGCGACCTGGCCGCCGCCACCGGCCTGGCCGCGGCGGCCACCCTGTACATGGCAGTGGCCGGCGCGTCCGTGCCCTCGGGCGACCCCGGCACCGCGCTGATCGGGGCGCGGGTCCTGACGGGAGCGGTGACCGCCGCCGGGGCCAGCGTGCTCGGCCTGGCGGCCGTGGCGGGCTCCGTGCCCTTCTTCGCCGGCCTGTTCACCGCCGAGGTGCTGTGCGCGCTGGGCGCGCTTTCCCTGATGTTCATCCCCGGCGCCACGGTCCCGGCCGTGGCGGCCCTGGTGGCGCTCATCGCGCTGCTGCTGGGCACGTTCGCCCCCCAGCTGGCCTTCCGCCTCTCCGGCCTGAAGCTGCCGCCGCTGCCCTCCAACCCCGACCAGCTCCAGGAGGGCATCGACCCCTACCCCGCGCGCGGGGTCCTGGACCGCGCCGAGCTCGCCGACCGGTTCCAGACCGCCCTGTACGCCGCCACCGGCGCCGTCCTGACGGTCTGCCTGGTCGTGCTCGGCGCCACCCCCGGGTGGGTGCCGATCACCCTGTGCGTGATCGTGTCGCTGGTGATGCTGCTCCAGTCACGCGGTCTGGCCAGCGCCTGGCAGCGGTCCTACGTGGTCGCGCCGCCCTGGATCGGGCTGACCGCGCTGGTCCTGGTCGTGGTGTGGACGGCCGACCCCCTGCCCCGCACCCTCGCCATGGTGGGCCTGTTCGCCGCCTCCGCGATCCTGGCGGTGGTGTCCTGGAACCTGCCGGGCACACGGCCGCTGCCCCACTGGGGCCGGGCCGCCGAGATCATCCAGTCGCTGCTGACGGTGGCCATCGTGCCCCTGGTACTGGCGATCTTCGGCGTGTTCTCGCTCCTGCGCGGAATCGGCGGCTGACATGCAGTCACGTCGCGACAGGGTGATGGCCCACAACTTCACCGTGGGCCGACTGGGCACGGCCATGCTGGAGGGCGACCCCGACGCGGTCGACGCCCCCATGCGCCGCACCCGTACCGGCACCTACATCGGCATCGCGATCGGCGTGGTGCTGTGCATCGGCTTCCTCGTGTTCGGCCTCATCTTCCCCGGGGGCGCCACCAGCTGGCGCCAGGAGGGCCGGCTGATCGTGGACCGCGACACCGGGGCCTCCTACATGTACTCGGCCGGGGTGCTGCGCCCCGTGGCCAACGGCGCCTCCGCCCGCCTGGTCCAGGGCGCCGACGCCGCCGTGAGCCTGGTCTCGGCCCGGTCCCTGGAAGGCGTGCCCGTGGGCGGCCCCGTGGGCATCGCCGCCGCGCCCGACTCCCTTCCCACCGAAGCGGGCCTGGAGGAGGCGGTCTGGCGGGTGTGCGCGCTGCCGCCCGAGGGCGAGGAGGACGAGCGGGGCCGCACCGCCCTGGTCGTCGGCGACGCCCCGGAGCCCACCCCGCCCTCCGCCGAGCAGGCGGTCCTGGTCTCCGGGCCGGACGGGGCTCCGCAGCTGCTGTGGAACGGCACCCGCCTGCGCCTGGACGAGGAGGGCGGCGCCGTCCAGGCCCTCGGCTACGGGACGAGCGACGCCCTGCCCGTCACCGCCGCCTTCCTCAACACCGTGCCCACCGGCCCGGACCTGACCGCGCCCGAGGTCCCGGGCGCCGGTGAGGACGCGGGCGAGCTGGCGGGCGGGCCCCGGCAGGTGGGACAGGTGTTCGCGGTGTCCACCCCCGGGCAGGGGGACCAGCACTACCTGCTCACCCGGGACGGCCTGGTGCCGCTCTCCGTGACGCAGGCACTGCTGTTGCTCGCCAACCCGGACATCTCGGGCGCCGCCTACCCCGACGCCCCCGCCGAGGCGCTGCCCCTGCCCGCCGGCGAGGCGCACACCCGGCTCTCCGACGGCCCAGCCCCGCGCGAGGAGCGCCACCCGGGCGCCCCGCCGGAGCTGGTGGGCGTCGGCGCGGGCGTGCCGTGCCTGCGGCTGGCCCCCGACGGCTCGCTGTCGCTGACCATGGACGACCCCGCCGGGGTGGAGGCGTGGCCGGTGCAGGAGCGGCCCGGGATCGCGCCGGGCTGCCCGACCCCCGACCTGGTGGGCATCGCCTCCGGCCGGGGCACGGTCGCCGCCGCCCAGCCGGTGGGCGGCGGCGCTGCCGCCACCACCCACTACCTCGTCACCGACAGCGCGGCCAAGTACCCGGTGGTCGACGATGCCGCCCTGACCGCCCTCGGGTACGAGACGGCCCAGGCCGTCCCGGTCCCGACCTCCCTCCTGAGGCTGCTGCCCTCCGGTCCGGTACTCGACCCGGAGGCAGCCGCCCTCCCCCTGGCGTCCTCGTCGATGGTCGAGGACGCCGGATGCCCCTGATGGAACGACCCGAGGAGAGCCTGTGAACCAGAGGACAAGGACTACAGACGAGGCCGAGCGCATCGCCCAGGAGGCGATGACCGAGGCCCACAGCCAGTGCAACACCATCTACACCAACGTGGACAACACGCGTGACAAACTGCGCATGTCCTGGCAGGGCGCGGCCTCCAACAAGTACAGCGAGGCGGTCGTCGGCTGGCTGGAGGAGCTGCGGCTCATCACCAACGACATGAACCAGATGATCGGCACGTTCGGCGGCACCGTCCACGCCATGCACGCCACGGAGGACGCGGCCGTCATCACCGGTTCGCGGTGGATGAACGAGCTCAACCCGAACCAGTCCGGCTGAGGCCTGCCGACCGCTCCCACACGCACGAGTCCCCCTCCGGAAGGCGAGACCATGACCATCAACGGTTTCGACGTCAGCTACGCCTACGTCGACGAGGCCACCAACGAGCTGCGCACCCAGACGCAGGCCGTACAGAACCAGATCGAGGCGCTCGACGCCCAGATGCAGACGGTCAAGGCGGAGCTCGACGGCGCCATGGCCACGGAGTACGACCGCAAGGTCGCTTCGTGGCGGGCCAACGTCGCCGACATGCAGGTTCTGCTGAACAAGGCGGAGACCGCCCTGAACGAGATCCGCAACAACTACTCCTCCACCGACGGGCGCGAGGCCATGAACTGGCAAGCGCTCCTGTAGTCCGTTCCCCCTCCCCCGGGGCGGGCGGCCCACCACTCCCCTCGGGGCGCCCGCCCCGCCCCCATCCCCCACCCCCGACAACCCGACGAACGACCGCCCTGTGGGCGGTGAGGAGGTCCTGACGTGGAGCCCCCCCTCTTCGACTTCCGTGCTGCCCTCTCCGGAGAGGAGCCGGACCCGACCGAGACCGAGGAGGCCGCCCTCCTCGAGGAGCAGAGCACCACCACGAACCGGTCGGAATCCGCCCCGATCAGCGTGGACCTGACCAGCGGCCTGCTGATGCTGAGACACGCAGGCTCCTCGGTCGAAGTGGACACCGCCACCCAGGAGGCGGTGCTCGACCCGGGCGAGTCCCCGGTGAGCGTCGACGGCGACGGCGTCATGCTGTTCGGCGCGCAGCGGGCGGGGGACACCGCCTCCCCGCACGTGTTCCCCGGGCAGGACACCGAGCACGTCGTCGCCGTGTCCGCCCCCGCGGGGGACGTCTCCGGCGAAACGCTCCACACGGAGAGCCAGTTCACACCGGTGATGCAGGGGACCCCGGCCCTTCCCCTCGAACCGACGATCGCCTCCGTCGGGGTGCCCGCCAACGCGGAGTCCGTCCCCGAGGGGGAGACGACCGCCCCTGAGCCCACCGTTCTCGCGGAGCCCTTCCAGCGGGCGGAGGCGACGGAGGCGCTGGCGCCGATGGAGTCCCAGTCCTTCGAGGCGATGACCCCGCAGCTGCCCACGGAGCCGCTCCAGGAAGCCGTCGCCCCCCTCAGCGACCTCCCCCTGGAACCCCTCTCCGAGGTGGAGCGGGGGGAGCTGTACGAGTCGGAACGGGACTCGGCCGGGGAACCGATCACCGGTGTGGAGCCCATATCCGCCGACGCCGACGACCCCGCCTTCGGTGAGAACGACTCCGAGATCCCCGGGGCGCCGGTCGTGACCCTGGACCCCGAGACGGCCGTCACCACCGTCGAGGCGGGCGAGCTGAAGTTCGTCCTGGACCCGGACACCAACACGATCAGCATCGAGCCCGGCGACCGGGACGTGCCCCTCGACCCCGAGGCGGCGCCGCTCACGGTCGAGACCGGGAACCTGGGCCTGACCATCGACCCGGCCGAGGGCACCGTCGAGATCGAGACGTCCCGCGCGGGCGAGGACGGGGAGTCGCTGCCGACCACGATCGAGGTCGGCGACCTGAAGCTCACCCTCGACCCCGAGACCGGCGAGGTGACCTTCGACCCCGGTGACGGGAGGGTGGAGGTCGACCCTGAGACCGGCCTGATCACCATCTCCGAGAAGGACGAGGACGAAGAGGGCGAAGAGGGGGAGGACCGGCCGGGCGGCGACGAGAGCAGTGACGACTCCGACCGGCCCGGCGGAGACGGGCCCGGCCAGGACGAAGAGGGCGAAGAGGGGGAGGACCGGCCGGGCGGCGACGAGAGCAGTGACGACTCCGACCGGCCCGGCGGAGACGGGCCCGGCCAGGACGAAGAGGGCGAGGACCGACCCGGCGGAGACCGGCCCGGTGGCGAGGACTCCCCCGGCAACGACCGCCCTGGCGGCGACGGACCCGGCGAACAGGAGGTCCCCGGGCACGACCGGCCGGGCGGCGAGGACCGGCCCGGCGGAGACGGACCCGGCCAGGACGAAATCCCCGAGCACGTGGGGAGCAACCGCCCCGGCGCGACCGACCCGGGCAGCGGGTCCCCCGGCGTTCCCGTTGGCGGCACCACGCCTCCGGTCACGTCAGAGCGCCCCGGCGAGGAGCACGACTCCACCGGCGACGGGCCCGGCGAGGACCCGGTGCCCCTGGAGCCGGCACACATCACCGTGCCCCCCGTCGCGGAGACGGGCGACACCCCCGGCGAACCGGGGGAAACGACACCGGATGACACCCCCGACGAGAATCTGAGCCGCCTGGAACCAGGTCCGGGGCCGGGGAACGAAACGCCCGGTGACCCCGGTGACGAGGAGGACCTGGAGTCGGGTCAACGCGAGACGGTGACGGCCGACCACACCCCCGGTGAGGACCCGATACCGACGGATCCGGCCTACATCACCGAACCCCCCGTCGCGGTCACCTCCGACAGGCCCGAGGAGGACACCGAAGGCGAGGGCAGCGGGAACGGCGCCGGGGGCGAGGACGAGGAAGAGCAGCCCGGGGACGAAGAGGAAAACCCCGGAGACGAAGAATCCGAGGACGAGGACGAAGAAGAGGAGGAAGAGGAAGAGGACGAAGAAGAAGAGGACGAGGAGGAGGACGAGGACGAAGAAGAAGAGGACGAAGAAGAGGGCGAAGGCGAGGGAGAGGGCGAAGGAGAAGGCGAGGACGAGGAAGAAGGCGAAGGAGAGGGAGAAGGCGGGGGCGACACCGGCGGGACCAATGACACCAGAGGCGACAACGGTGACAAGGGCACCAAGATCGACCTCCAACGGATCAAGGACTTCCGCTCCCAGATCGTGTCCCCCCTCCAGGACGAGATCGCCTATCTGGTCACCGACTTCTCCGTGTACGGAGGCGAAGGCCCCTACCAGAGGCTCGGGAACCCCTCCATCCTCACGGAGGCAGGGACCCTCGGCTCGAAGATCGACTCCTCGCTGAACAGCATCTACCAGTTCCTCGACGGCTTGCAGACGGAGCTGATCCAGATCGAGGACAGGCTCTCGGAGAACCTCATCGTCTTCGCCGACCTCGAGGACGAGCAGAGCCTCACCGCCCAGGAGATCTTCAACCTGATGTACCCGAGCCAGAGCAGTTCGGGCGGCGGCGGTGGCGGTGGCGGCGGCGGCGGCGGCGGCGGAAACAACCAGGACACGGACGAGGACAGTAGCGAGGCCTAGCCCCGAGGCGCGATCCACAGAAGGAGGGGAAAATGCCGCCGGAAAGAGAACTGGAAGACCTTCCGGACAAACCGCTGCACGAGCTCATGAACATCTTCGCCGACAGCGACGAAGGGGGCTCCTATCCGCCGATGGTCGGCATCGACACGGTCACCAAGGACCCCTGGGTCGCCGACGGGCGCTACCACTTCCACGAGAACACCAACCCCTTCACCGGTTTCTCCTGGAATTACGGCGGCCACGAGATGGACCGCTGGTGGAGCTACCGGGACTACTACACGGCCTACATGTCGACGCCCAGCGGTTACGGCTACTCCTACGAGACCTACGGCATCGACTACGCGGGCTACACGATGCAGAGGCACCTGTGGGGTGAGAAGACCCTCAGCGATGACAAGGAGAGCCTGCACGAGGAGGGAACCCCCCCGCAGGACACGTTCCGCCAGCAGCTGAGCAACCTGGCCCTCCTCGCCGACTACGAGAAGAACAAGCTGGTGTCCACCAGCTGGGACATCACGCGGCTGCAGAACACCATCGACGACCTGAACAACCTGCGCGAGAAGCTGGCCCCCTACATCGACGGAGAGGGGGGCGGCAGCCTGAACAAGCTCTGGAAGGAGATCGACACCCCGGACGGGCCCATGCAGGGCTCGGCCGCGGCGGCGTACCAGTACCGCCTGAAGGACCTGGCGTACCGGATGACCGCGGTCTACGACAAGATCCCCGATTACACGAAGCAGCTGGGGGATCTCAGGGAGAGCCTGAAGCCCGGTACCAGCGGGCTCGCCACGGCGGTGAGCGAAGCCCTCAAAGGCACGGGCGGGACCGTCCAGGGCGTCCTCGACACCTGGTACTTCTACACCTCCGCGGGGACGGAGACGTTCAACCCGGAGCGGGACCAGTTCCAGGTCCTGATCAACAACGGACCGCCCGGCGGGGAACCGGTGATGGGCATCCCCGGGGACCAGGCCACCCAGGACAACATCAACAACACGCTGTACCAGAGGTTCCGGGACCACTACAAGGGGGTCTACGAGACCGTCAACGACCTGCGCGACAGCATGGCGCTCTACTACAAGAGCGTCAACGACGTCCTGCCGCGCATCGAGGTTCCCACCTCGCTCCCGACGGAGACGCCCACGGGCCCCGGCCCCGGTCCCGGTCCCGGTGGCGGAGGCGGTCCCGACAACCCGTTCAACGACTGGGAGATCGACAACCCCTTCGACGACTGGGAGATCGACAACCCCTTCGCCGGCTGGGACGAGGAAGACATGCCAGGTCCTCCGCCGCCCCCGCCGCCCCCGCCGCCGCCTCCCCCGCAGCTTCCGTACAACGGGCCCGGAACCGGCGGTGACGGCCCCGGGAACAACGAGATCCTGCCCCCGCCCCCGCCGCCCCCGAACGACCTCGGGCTCAACGGCCCCGGACAGGGCGGTCCCGAGGGTCTCGGCGGCCCGCCGCCGTTCACGCCGGACCTCGGCCTCAACGGCCCCGGCAACGGCGGCCCCGAGGGAATCGGCGGTCCCGAGGGGGCCGGCGGCCCCATCACGCTTCCCCCGCCTCCTCCGAACCTCGGCCTCAACGGCCCCGGCTTCGGCCAAGGGGGCGAGAACGGCCCCCTCATGCCCCCGCCCCCGCCGCCCCCGAACGACCTCGGCCTCAACGGCCCCGGACAGGGCGGCGGCAGCGACCCCGGCATGAACGGGCCCTTCATCCCCCCGCCCCCGCCCCCGAACCTCGGGCTCAACGGCCCGGGAAGCGGCCGCGGCGGTCCGGCAGGCTACAACGGCTCCCTGGAGCGCGATCCGGCGACAGGGCTCCCGCTCAACCCCGAGACCGGCGAGCCCTACCCCATCGACCCCGAGAGCGGCCTGCCCTTCAACCCCGACACCGGCCTGCCCATCAACTTCGATCCCCAGACCGGGCAGGTCCTGCCCATCGACCCCGTCACCGGACAGCCGCTCCCCATCGGGGAGACCGGCAGCTCCCTGGAGTTCGACCCGGCGACAGGGCTCCCGCTCAACCCCGAGACCGGCGAGCCCTACCCCATCGACCCCGAGACCGGTCTGCCCTTCAACCCCGACACCGGCCTGCCCATCAACTTCGTCCCCCAGACCGGGGAAGTCCTGCCTGTCGACCCCATCACCGGCGAACCGCTCCCCGTCGACCCCGTCACCGGACAGCCGCTCCCCATCGGGGAGACCGGCAGCTCCCTGGAGTTCGACCCGGCGACAGGGCTCCCGCTCAACCCCGAGACCGGCGAACCCTTCCCCGTCGACCCCGGAACCGGCCTGCCGTACAACCCCGACACCGGCCTGCCCATCAACTACGACTCCGAGACCGGGCAGGTCCTGCCCATCGATACGGTCACCGGACAACCGGTCGGCATCGACCCGTCGACCGGGCTGCCGACCGACTACGACTTCAACGTGCCCGCTCCCCCGCCCGACCTCGGGCTCAACGGCCCCGGCACCTCCAACGGCGACGACTACGTGCTGCAGCCTCCACCGCCGCCGGCGGACCTGGGGCTCAACGGCCCCGGCACCGGCATCGGGGAGGACGTACCGATCAACCCGGTCACCGGCGAGCCCTACGTCATCGACCCGCTCACCGGCCAGCCCTACCCGATCAACCCCGAGACCGGGGAGCCGATCACGGACAGCGGCGGCATCCCGGAAGGACCGATCCCGGAGATCCTGCCGCCGCCGCTGGCGCCCGACGACATCGGCCTCAACTACGGCGGCCTCGATCCCAGCCCTTACTCCAGTGACGGCCCGGGCTCGCCGGACAGCTCCGACCGCTCCTCGCTGTTCGCCAACCCCGATGGCACCCAGTACACGGCGGGCGGCCCCAACGGGGCCTCCGGCGGCCAGGGCGCCCCGGGCGCCGGAGGCGGGCTCGGCGGCGCAGGGGGGCTGGGCGGCCAACCGGGTGCGGGCACCGGAGGCGCAGGCGCCGGAGCCGGCGGCATGGGTGGTATGGGCGGCATGCCGATGATGCCCCCCATGATGGGCGGCGGCATGGGCGGCGGTGGCGGTGGCGGTGACAACAACCGCGACCGGCAGCGCTCCACCTGGCTCTCCGAGGACGAGAAGGTCTGGGGAACCACGGCCGACGCGCAGAGATCCGCACTGGGACGTCCCGTCCCCGGCCAGAACAAGAAGGGAGCATCCCGGCATGAGCTCGCAGATGCAACGCCAGATGGAAGAGGAACTGGCACAGCTTCACAAGACGATGGACCGACTGGTGGACGCAAGCGCAAACCTGGAGGCGGCAACCGAAGAGGTCGTGGCGAAGAACAGACTCGTGGGCGCGAAGGTTGACGCGACGGGCGAGCTGGTCGAGCTGAAGTTCCACACCCAGGCCTACCGGGACATGGCACCCACCGAGCTGGCCGCCGCCATCACCGAGGTGGTCAACAAGGCACGGAGCCAGATGGCCGAGCGCGTCACGGAGGCCTACAGCCCCTTCATGCCGGACGTGGCGGGCGCTCAGGAGATCATGAACGGCGACCTCGACCCGCTCAAGCTGCTCGACCGCCTGGGCATCCCCTCCGACGACCCGCGACAGTAGGCGTCCCACGCCGCACCCGCGGCTGGGAACCGAGAAGAGGAGACGGACATGACGGACCGCGGCGACGGCTTCTTCGCCGACCTCGACGGCATGGCCAGGAACAGCTGGAGCGTCAACGACGCGGCCGAGTACGCCCATGAGACCCAGCAGTGGCTGAACAGCGAACTGGCTTCCCTGGAGGACCCCACCATCTGGGGCAAGGGCGACAAGTTCGCCGACGAGATGGACAAGTCCCTGGGGCTGCTCAGGACCTCCATCGAGGAGTACATGGGCTTCGTGGTCATCGCGGCGCAGGACACGAGCGCCATCCTGGGCGGCACCAAGGAGAAGTTCGGCCGCACGGAAGAGGACAATGTGAACCGCGTCCCGGACATCAACACCCCTGGTGGTCCCGGAGGACGCCGGTGATCCCCGCCCCCGCCCCCACCTTCCCGGGCGGCCGTTCCCGCGGCCGCCCGGGCCCCCCGAGAAGGAGTTCCGATGTCTGAGAGTGCGCAGGCGCGCGGCGCGGCGGAGGACCGTCCCACACCGTCGTCCGAGTTCCGGACGGCGCTCTCCGGTGGAGCCGACGGCACCGTCTCCGGCGGGGCCGCGGGCTCCGCGGCGCACATCGCACCTGCTCCCCCGTCCGGAGCCGCCGAGGGGGCTGCCGAGGCCGTTCCCGCTCCCCGGATCACCGGCGCCCTGCACGAACCGGCCGCACCCCAGGCCCCGGAGGTGGCCCTGGACCGTCCGGGCAAGCCCGCCCTGGCGGGCGCCGCCATCGCGGGCCTGCTGCTGGTCGCCGCCCCCTTCGCCATGACGGCGGGCGTGCCCGGGGTGACCCTGGAGGCGACGCCGCTCGCCTCGGACGCCGGCGGCGCCGGCGGCCCGTCCTCGGGCACCGCCGAGGCCGGCGCCTCGGGCGGCGGTGAGTCCGGGGCCGTCGCCGCTCCGGCGGACACGGGCGCCGCGACCGTGCCCCAACAGGGCGCCGCGCCCCAGGAGACCGGTTACGTCCCCGAGGTGAGCGGGGACGGAGCCGCAACCCCGACGATGCCCGACCCGGGCGCCGGCGCCACCGGCGGGGGGAACCCCGTGGAGACCGCCCCCGCCGCGCAGGAGAACCCGGGCGCGTCCGGAGCCCAGGAGGCCGGGAACGGCGCGGGCGAGACGGCCGCCGCCGGGGAGCCCGGGGCCGGCGCGGGCGAGACGGCCGCCGGTCCCCCCGCCGACGGGGAAGCCGCGGACGGCACGGCCGGAGAGGACACGGCGGCCGGAGGCGACGAGGGCGCCGGGACCTCCGGGGAGGGCGAGACCGACGGGGCGGCCGGAGAAGGCGCCGGCAACGGCGACACCGGCGACACCGGCACCGGGGACACCGGGAGCGGCCCCGCCACGGAGGAGATGAACGCCCCCCTCGCCGACACCGCCGGAACCGGCGACACAGCCCGGGAGGGCGGGGCCGCCGGCAGCGGCGACACAGCGGACGGCGGGTCGGCGTCCGCCGACGCCCCGGTCGCCGACCCGCCGCCCTCGGAGGGCGGGGGCTCCGTCCTGGAGAACTCCGTCGCGATGACCGGGGGTTCGGAACCGGAGCCCTTCCTCGCCGTATCGGGGCCCGGCTGCCAGGCCTCCCCCGGCGCCTCCTACGCGAACGAGGGGCGCTGGGACAGCGCCGAGGGCACCGCCAGCTGGGCCACCCGGCCCGGCGGGTACGCTCAGGAGGGCTGCGACGGCGGCTACGAGGCGCTTCCCGTCTCGGGCGACCCGGAAAGGGGCAACGGCCAGTACGCCACCTGGACGTTCACCCCCGGGGAGGCCGGGATCTCGTGCGAGCTCTACGTCCACGTGCCCGACGACGAGAGCCCGCTGTGGATCTCGCCCGGGGAGGCCCGCTACCAGCTCTTCTCCGGCCCCTCGGCCGAGGGGTCGCCCGTGGCGGTCTTCGGGATCGACCAGGCGGGGATCCGGGGCGGATGGGTCCAGGTGACCGGGTTCACCTCTCCCACGGAGGAGTTCACCGTCAAGCTCACCAACGCGGGGGCCGACGCCCTCGCGGACCAGGAGCACGCCAGCTCGCACGTGGCCGCCTCGGCCGTGCGCGCGTCCTGCTCCTGACCCGCCCCCGGCGGGGCGGCCCCCGCCGCCCCGCCACCTCCCCTCCCCCGATCTAGGAAGACACCGATGACCAGGCAGCTCCTCACCGTCGACGCCGGCGCCCAGGACGGGCACGCGACGATCACCGAGGCGGTCGAGGCCGCCGCCAGCGGTGCCCTCATCACCATCGCCCCCGGCCGCTACGAGGAGAGCCTCGTCCTGCGCGACGTGGTCACCCTGATGGCCCGCGACGGCCTGGGCAGCGTCGAGATCACCACCGGCTCCGGCTGCGCCGTGGTCTCGGGCGCCGAGGCGGTCAAGCTGTCCGGGCTGGTCCTGCGCGGCCGCCACGCCGACTACCCCGCGGTGGACATCCCCCTCGGGCAGCTGGAGATGGCCGACTGCGAGGTGGAGGGCGCGTCCTGGACCGCGGTGTCGGTGCGCGGCGACGGCGCGCTCGCCATGCGCGACAGCCGCGTCACGTGCTCGGCGGGCGCGGGGGTGGTGATCACCTCCTCCGGGCCGAGCGTCATCGAGGACTGCGTGGTCGAGGAGGTCGACACCAGCGCCGTGGTCATCGGCGAGCAGGCGCGCCCCACGATCCGCTCCTGCGTGCTCCGCGACGCCGGGGGCAACGGCGTGTTCGCCAGCGGACAGTCCGGGGGCACGATCCGGGACTGCGAGATCTCGGGGACCAAGAAGCCCGCGGTGGCGCTGGAGGAGGGCTCCGCCGCGTCGCTGCTGGGCACACGCGTGCACGACACCGAGGGCGACGGGCTGGTCGTGTCCAGCCGTTCGCGCCCGGTCGTGGAGGACTGCGTGTTCGAGGACGTGGGCGGGCGCGGCGTCGTCGTGCACAACGGCGCGGACCCGCAGGTGGCGCGGGTGCGCGTGGTGCGCGCCAAGAACGTGGCGATCCACCTGTCGGGGCGGGCGCGCGGCACCTTCACCGACTGCGAGGTGGAGGAGTCGGGCGGCGACGCCGTGCAGGCCGTGGAGCGGTCCTCCACCGCCTTCCTCGGCCTGGTCGTGCGCGGCGGGCAGGGGCTGAGCCTGCGCGGCGACAGCGTCGTGGAGTTCGACCGCGGCCTGGTCAGCGGGACCGCCGGCCCCGGCGTGGTGGTCGAGGAGTGCGCCCCCTTCATGCGCGGGACCGCGATCAACAACACCCGGGGCCAGGGCGTGGTGTTCGGCAAGGGCGGACGCGGACGCCTGGAGGACGTGACGCTGGACCGCACCGGCAAGAGCTCCGTGTCCGTGGAGGAGGGCGGGGCGCCCCTGCTGACCGGTGTGCAGATCTCCGGGAGCCGCGACGCCGGGATCTCGGTGGGCGCGGACGGCTCCGCCGACGTGCGCGACTGCGACGTGTCGGAGTGCACGGGCGACGGCATCGCGGTGCGGGCCGGCGGCCGGGCGACGGTGCTGCGCACCCGGGTGTACAACGGCCGCCGCAACGGCGTGCTGGTGGCGGCGAAGGCGACCGCCACGCTGCGCAGGTGCGAGGTGTTCGGCAACGGCGCCGACGGCATCCTCGTGCACTCCGCCGAGGACGTGGTCGTGGAAGACTGCTCGGTGCGCGACAACGGCCGCTCCGGTCTGCGCCAGACCGTGGCCAGCCAGAGCATGCGCACGGAGGAGCTGCTCAGCCGCGGCAACGGCGCGCCGGACGCGTTCGGCGACCTGGCGGGCGCGCCCGTCCCGATGCCGGAGGCCCCCGCCCCCGTGCAGGAGGACGAGGACTCCGAGGAGGTCGGCCCCCTCAAGGAGCTCGACGCGCTGGTGGGCCTGGCCGGGGTCAAGCACGAGGTCAAGACGCTCGTCACCCGCAACCAGATGGCCCAGCGCAGGGCCGAGATGGGCCTGCCCACGCCGCCCATGAGCCGACACCTGGTCTTCGGCGGCGCTCCCGGTACGGGCAAGACCACGGTGGCCCGGCTGTACGGGCAGATCCTCGCCGAACTGGACGTCCTGCGCTACGGGCACGTGGTGGAGGTCGCCCGCGCCGACCTGGTGTCGCAGTACGTGGGCGGCACGGCGATCAAGACCACCGAGGTGTTCGAGCGGGCCAAGGGCGGCGTGCTGTTCGTCGACGAGGCCTACACGCTGGCGAGCGGCAGCGAGGGCGGGAGCGGCGGCGGCCCCGACTTCGGCCGTGAGGCCATCGACACCCTGGTCAAGCTCATGGAGGACCACCGCGACGAGGTCGTGGTGATCGTCGCCGGCTACACCGAGCAGATGCAGAGCTTCCTCGACACCAACCCCGGCCTGGCCTCCCGGTTCAGCCGGACCATCGAGTTCACCAACTACGCGGCCGAGGAGCTGACGGAGATCGTGCGCAACATGTGCGTCTCCCACAGCTACCGGATGGCGGAGGAGACCGAGGCGGCCCTGCTCGCCCACTTCGAGCGGGTGCCCAAGGGCCCGGCGTTCGGCAACGGCCGCGAGGCCCGCAAGCTCTTCGAGGAGATGATCGACCGCCAGGCGTACCGGCTGGGCGGGACCATCCCCGACAGCCCGGACTCGCTCACCCTCCTGCTGCCCGAGGACCTCGGGGAGGCGGCCGAGGAGGAGCAGCTCGGCGGCACGGCGGACGGGATCGCCGCCCTGCGCGAGGAGCTCGACGCCATGGTCGGCCTGGCGAGCGTCAAGGAGACCGTCAACGACCTGGCCAACCTGCTGCTGATGTCGCAGCAGCGGCGCGCCATGGGGCTCCAGGTGGCGCCGATGAGCCACCACCTGGTGTTCGCCGGTCCCCCCGGTACCGGTAAGACGACCGTGGCCCGCCTGTACGGCAAGCTCCTGCACGCCCTCGGGGTGCTGCGCGGCGACCACGTGGTGGAGGCGGCGCGCTCGGACCTGGTGGGGCGCTACGTCGGGCACACCGCCCAGCTGACCGCCGAGGTGTTCGAGCGGGCCAAGGGCGGCGTGCTGTTCGTCGACGAGGCCTACTCGCTGGCGCCGCGCGGATCGGGCAACGACTTCGGCCAGGAGGCCATCGACACCCTGGTCAAGCTCATGGAGGACCACCGCGACGAGGCGGTGGTCATCGTCGCCGGGTACACCAACGAGATGCAGCGCTTCCTCGACTCCAACCCCGGTCTGGCCTCCCGGTTCAACCACCAGGTGGAGTTCCCCGACTACAGCGACGACGAGCTGGTCACCATCGTCCAGCGCATGGCGAAGGGCTCGGGGTACACCTGCGGCGAGGCGACGACGGCGGCCCTGCACGAGCACTTCTCGGGGGTGGTCCGCGACGTGAACTTCGGCAACGCCCGCTACGCGCGCCAGGTGCTGGAGCGGATGATCACCCGGCAGGCGGGCCGCCTGGTCAACGGCGTCCAGAACGCCACCATGGAGGACTTCACCACCTTGCTGCCCGAGGACATCCCGGCCCGCTGAGGCCGTCCGCGGGCCGGCGGCGGTGTGCCCCGTGCGGCAGGACGGCCGGGAGGCCCCTCCGGCAGGGGCCCGGTCACGGACCGCCCGTGGCCGGGCGCGCCCCCGCCGACCTCCGCGCAACCGCTCCGGCGCCCGGCCCCCGTCCGCGTCCACCGGGCGCCGCCCGGTGGACGGGGAGACCCGGGACCGAACCGGGGAGCGAGGCGTCTTCCCCGGCGGTGGGCCCCGCGGCGTGCCCCGCCCGCATACCCCGGGGTCGTCCGGGGTATGTCGGGGGTCCGTCCCGCCACGACCGGAGGAGGGTGCGCGATGACACGCCGTTTCGACGTCGGCGACCATGTGAGCTGGAACTCCGAGGCCGGACGGGTGTCCGGCACGATCACCAGGGTCCACACCGGCGACTTCACGTTCCGGGGCCGTACGCGCCGCGCGTCCGAGGACGATCCGCAGTACGAGATCGAGAGCGACAGGACCGGCCGCACGGCGGCGCACAAGGACGAAGCCCTGACCCGGACGTCCGGCGGCGGCTAGCCGCGATGGCGCCGCCGTTCCTCACCGTGGGCCACTCCGACCGCACGTTCGAGGAGTTCGCCGCCCTGTTGGAGGAGGCCGCCGTGGAGACGGTGGTCGACGTGCGCAGGCTTCCGGGCTCCCGCCGCAACCCGCAGTTCGACGAGGAGGCGCTCTCCACGGCCCTGAGCGCTCTCGGCGTGCGCTACGAGCGCGTCGCGGAGCTCGGCGACCGGCGCCCCGTCGCCGGGGGCGTGCCCCCCGAGGTCAACGGGCTCTGGCGCAACCGCGGCTTCCACAACTACGCCGACCACGGGCTCTCGGCCGAGTTCGGGACGGGGCTCGCCCGGCTGCGCGCGGCGGGCACGGCCCACCGCGCCGCCGTGATGTGCGCGGAGGCGGTGTGGTGGCGGTGCCACCGGCGCATCATCGCCGACCACCTCCTCGCCCACGGCCACGAGGTCCTCCACATCATGGACGGCCACCGCGTGGACGCCGCCCGGCTCACCCCGGGGGCCGTCGTGCGCACCGACCGCGTCGTCACCTATCCGGCACGGCCCTCGGACGAGCACGGCCCCGGGTCCGCCCCGACGGGCGCGTCCCCCCGGGGGTGACGCAGCCCGCCCGCGCGCGGGCCGGGTGCTCCGGGCGGTCCGCCGGGTCGGGGCGCCGCCGCACCGCACCCCGCTGCGACCACCGCCGCCCCCGCCCACCCGGCCGGGGACGACGGGCGTCCGCGCCCCTGCGCGTCTGCTCCGCACCGCCCGCGCGCGGGCCGGGCCCGTGGGCTACATTTCTGGCCATGACGCACCCCCCTCTCGGCCTCACCGCGGAGTTCGTCCGGGACCTGTTGCGCGAACAGCACCCCGACCTGGCCGACCGTCCCCTGTACTCGGGCACGCGGGGCGCGGGCAACCAGATGTGGCGGCTCGGGGACGACCTCGCCGTACGGCTGCCCTGGACGCCGCGGTCCGCGGAGGCCCTGGTGCGGGGAGAGCTCGCCTGGCTGCCCTCCCTTGCGCCGCGCCTTCCGCTGCCGGTCCCGGTCCCGTTGCGCCTGGGCATGCCCGGTGCGCGGTTCCAACGCCCCTGGACCGTGACCACCTGGGTTCCGGGAACGCCCGCGGACCGCGCCCCGGTCACGGACGCCGCCCGTGCGGCCGAGGACTTGGCGGCCTTCCTGACCGCCCTGCACCGGCCCGCGCCCGAGGACGCACCCGTGAACCGCAAGAGCAGGCGCCCCCTGGCCGGCCATGCCGGGCAGTTCGCCGAACAGTTCGCCTCGGCCGCAGCCCAGGGGCTGATCGAGGACCCGGAGGCGGTGCGCGCGGTCTGGGAGGACGCGGTCGCCGCTCCCCGCTGGCAGGGGTCGGCGCTGTGGTTGCACGGCGACCTGCACCCGGCCAACGTCCTGACCCGCGACGGCGCGTTGTGCGGGGTGATCGACTTCGGCGACCTGTGCGCGGGCGACCCGGCCTGCGACCTGGCCGCCGCCTGGATCCTGTTGCCGGACGGCGGGCTCGACCGCTTCCTGGGGGCCTACCGCCCGGCCCCGGACCCAGCGACCCTGCGCCGTGCCCGCGGCTGGGCGGTGCTGTGCGCACTCGGCGGCGTGCTCGTCGGCGAGGCCGGCGTCCGCGGACGCCCCGGCGGCCACGACACCTGGGGGCCGCCGGCCCGGGCCGCGCTGCGCCGCCTCGCCCGGGGCTGAGGGAGGCGGTCGGCGGCACGGGCCGGTGCCGCCGACCGGGCGGCGCTCCCGTCAGCGCAGCGTGGTGCGGGTGAGCGAGAGGTCCTTGGTCTCCCTCACCAGGGTCAGCACCACCAGGAGGCTGATCGCGGCCACCCCGACCAGGTAGAACGCCGGCGTGAGAGCGCTGCCGGTGCTGCTGACCAGCCACGTCGCCACGAACGGCGCGGTGCCGCCGAACAGCACGTACGCGGCGGTGTAGCCGACCGCCGAGCCGCTGGCCCGCAGCTGCGCGGGGAACATCTCCACCATCATCGGCACGTTGGACGTGCCGATCACGGCGACGAGCACGGCCAGGACCGAGGTCCCCACCAGCGCCCCGGCCAGCCCGGTCGACATCAGCTGGAACGCGGGGTACGTCAGCAGGACGAACCCACCGCAGGCGATCATCAGCATGGGCCGCCTGCCGAAGCGGTCGCTGGCCACGGCCATCAGCGGACACGCCGCCGTGTACGCGAGCATCGCGACGACGCTGGTCATGAGCGCCTGGGTCTTGGTGTAGTCCAGCGACTCCGACATGTAGCTGATCATGTACGAGCTCATGAAGTAGTAGCCGACCGCGTTCGTGATGCTGTAGCCGAACAGCGTGAACATCTGGCGCCCGGAGACCCGGAAGGCCTGCCGCAGCGGGCTCTTCGTGGTGTTCTCCTGCGCGGCCATCTCGCGGAAGACCGGGGTGTCGTCCAGGCGGGAGCGCAGGTACAGGCCGATGGCGCCGAGCGGGCCCGCGATCAGGAACGGGATCCGCCAGCCCCACGACATCAGGGCCTCCTCGCTGAGGGTGCCGGTGAGCAGCACGCCCACGCCGGAGCCGACCACCGCGGCCACGCCGACGGTGATGGGGACGGCGCTGGCGTACCGGGCGCGGCGGCCCTCGGGGGCGTACTCCATGATGAAGGAGGAGGCGCCCGTGTACTCGCCGCCGGTGGAGAAGCCCTGGACCGTGCGCATGAGCAGAAGCAGCAGTGGGGCGCCGAGGCCGATCGCCGCGTAGGTGGGCAGCAGGCCGATCCCGAGGGTGGCGCCGCTCATGCACAGCACGCTCAGCGCGAGGGCGCGGTTGCGGCCGATGCGGTCGCCGTAGTGGCCGAAGAACAGGGCGCCGATCGGCCGCGCGACGAACCCCGCCGCGAAGATCGCCCAGGTCGCCAGCAGCGCGGCGGCGGGGTCGTAGTTGGGGAAGAACAGCACCGCGATGGTGGCCGACATGACGGCGTAGGCGCCGGAGTCGAACCACTCCACGAAGTTGCCGATGGCGGTGGCCACGGTGACGCGGCGGCGTACGCCGCCCATGTCGCGGGGTGGCGTCGCGGGGGCTTCCTGATCGTTCAGCACCGTACCCGAACTCCTCTTTCTCACTGCCCGGGCCTGGCCCGGGATCGATGTTAGGGGGGACAAGAGACGGGGCGGCCCGCCGGGGTGGCCTGGCGCGGCCGGGTGCGGCGGCGGGGGCCGCCGCCGCACCGGTCTCTCAGACCGTGTCGCGTCGTCGCAGCTCGGCGCGCTGGACCTTGCCTGTCGCGGAACGCGGGAGGCGTTCGGCGAAGGCGATCAGGCGCGGGTAGGCGAAGCGCGAGTAGTGTTCGCGGGCGAAGGCGCGGATCTCGTCGGCGAGGTCGTCGCCGGGGCGGTACCCGTCGGCGAGTTCGATCCACGCCTTGACGACCTGTCCGCGCAGCGGGTCGGGCAGGCCGACCACGCCCGCGTCGGCGACCGCCGGGTGCTCGCGCAGGGCCGCCTCGACCTCGTAGGGGCCCACCCGGTACCCGGAGGTCTTGATGACGTCGTCGGTGCGGCCCAGGAACCAGTAGTAGCCGTCGGCGTCGCGGGTGGCCTGGTCCTTGGTGCGGTACCAGTCGCCGCCGAAGCTCTCGGCGGAGGCGTCGGGCCTCCTCCAGTAGCCGAGGGGGAACTGGGGGTTGCTGCGCGCGCGGAGGCAGATCTCCCCCGGCTCGCCCTCGGGCACCTCGTTGCCGTCGGCGTCCAGGAGCGCGACCTCCCACCCGGGGAGCGGGCGC
Organism: Nocardiopsis sp. CA-288880; assembly: GCF_050955985.1. Taxonomy (NCBI): domain Bacteria; kingdom Bacillati; phylum Actinomycetota; class Actinomycetes; order Streptosporangiales; family Nocardiopsidaceae; genus Nocardiopsis; species Nocardiopsis sp. CA-288880. The sequence continues at coordinate 5,311,585 of NZ_CP192105.1, forward strand.
CCCACCGAACCGGGCTTGACCGGCACGCCGGGCAGGTTGCCCAGCAGCGGGTAGGACTCGGTGGACCCGTAGTAGTCGAGCGGGGTCACCCCGAACTGCTCGCGGAACCAGGCGATGAGGTCGGTGGTGAGGGGCTCGTTGGAGCAGCACACCACGCGCAGGGCCTGGGGGTGGCGCCGCCCGGCGTCGGGGACGTCGGCGCGGAGCTTGCGCAGCAGGGTGGGGTTGACCAGGGCGGTGGTGACCCGGTTGCGGGACATGGCGGCCAGCAGGCCCTCGGGGTCGAAGCCCGCCCGGGGGCGGTAGACCAGGTGGGTGGCCCCGACGCGCAGCGGACCCATGAGCTTGGCCATGGACCACGCCCAGTCGCCCGCGCCGTAGAACACGTCGCCGGGGCGCAGGTCGTGGCAGTACCGGAACTCGTTGTGCCCGAGGAGGGTGCGGTGGGCGTGCACGATGCCCTTGGCCGGGCCCGTGGTGCCGGAGGTGTAGAAGATGAGGGCGGGGTCGTCCGCGGCGGTGTCGGCCGCCTCGTACCGGGGCTCGCACGCGGCGATCGCGGGGTCGTCCACGTCCACGATCCGCACGTCGGCCGGGGACGGCGCGCCGCCGGCCCCCTCACCCCCGAGTGAGGCGATCGCCGCGACCGCGTCGGCCGCCCGCCCCAGGGAGGCGTTCTCGGTGACGAGGACGGCGCTGCCGGAGTCGGCGAGCCGGTAGGCGATGGGGTCGTCGGCCCACAGCGGGGACATGGTGACCAGGACGGCGCCGGTGCGCAGGACGCCCAGGTAGGTGGCGGGCGTGTCGGGCCGCTGGGGCAGCAGCACGGCCACCCGGTCGCCCTTGCGCACGCCCAGGGCGTGCAGGTGGGCGGCGACGCGGGCCGCCCGGTCGCGGATCCGGTCCCAGGTGACCTCCTCCCGGTGGCCGGTGTGGTCCTCGAAGACGAGGGCGACGCGGTCGCCGGGGTGGTGGTCGGCGACGTCGACCGCCATGTTGTAGCGCTCGGGCGCCTCCCAGTCCTGCTCCTCGCACAGGAGCCGGTAGAGGCGGTCCCCCTCGGCGAGTGCCTCCGGGGTGGGTGCGGCCGCGGCCGGGTACTGGGCGGGGTCCGGGACGGCGGTGCCCGGGGCTGCGGCCCCGGCTCCGGAGTGCGTGCCGTCCTCGGTTCCGGTGGTGGTCATCGGGTGGTCTCCCCTGTTTCCTGCTGTGGCGTCGGTGGTGGAGCTGCGGTTCAGCGGCGCTTGGCCAGGAACCGCTCCATCTCCCGCTGGGGCTCGCCGCTGGCGTAGGCCTGGGCGTGGACCCTCTTGGCCGCGGTGATGGAGTCGGTCAGCGCCTCGTCGTCGATCTCGCGCAGGCGGGCCTTGGTGAGGGCGACGGCGCCGGGGGGCAGGGAGGCGAGGGAGTCCGCGAGGGCGAGGGCGGCGGGGAGCACCTCGTCCCGCCCGGGGACGAGCCGGGTGAGCAGGCCGAGGCGGTGGGCCTCGTCCCCGTCGACCAGCTCGCCGGTGAGGGTGAACTCGATGGTGCGGGCCTTGCCGAGGATGTCCCACATGGCCCAGATGCCGGTGACGCTGGGGATGCCGGAGCGGACCTCGGGCTGGCCCATGCGCACGCCGGGATGGCCGACGCGCAGGTCCGCGAGGAGCGCGAACTGGAACCCGGAGCCGGCGGCGACGCCGTTGACCGCCGCGATGGTGGGCTTGTCGATGCCGCGCAGGGCCCTGTAGAGCAGGTCGAAGTCGTCGATCCACGCCTCGGCGGCGGCGTGGTCGGCCGGGTCGATGTCCCGGGTCTCGGCCAGGTCCTGGCCCGCGCAGAAGGCGCTGCCGGAGCCGGTCAGCACGACGGCGCGGCAGTCGGGGTCGGCGCCCGCCTCCTCGAACAGCCCGACCAGGCGGGTGCGCATGGCGCCGGTCCACGCGTTGAGCTTGTCGGGGCGGTTGAGGGTGATGACGGTGGCGTGGCCCTCGGCGAGGGGTTCGCGGTGCGCCAGGACGAGGTCGTCGTTCGGTGACATGCCGATGCCTTTCACGAGTTCACAAGCAGGAGTGCGGCGGACGGGATCGCGCACGCCGGAGGGGCGGGTGGAGCCGGTGCTCCCCGGTGGCCCGCGGGAGAACCCGGGCCCTCCGCCCTATGAACGACATCACAACAGCTCACCGCCGCCGGAGTCCAACACCAGTTGGGACCTCCCGCGATATCGCAGTGATATGACCGGTAGGGTCCCCGCATGGAACTGCGCCACCTGCGCTACTTCACGGTGCTCGCCGAGGAGCTGCACTTCGGCCGGGCCGCCGCCCGCCTGCACATGGCCCAGCCGCCGCTGTCCCAGCGCATCCGCGACCTGGAGCGCGAACTGGGCGTGCGGCTGTTCGACCGCGGCCGCAACCAGGTGCGGTTGACCGAGGCCGGGGCCCTGCTGCTGGAACACGCCCGGCCGGTGCTGGAGAGCACCGAGTCGGCCCTGGAGGCCATGCGCCGCATCCGCCCCGGGGAGAGCGGGATCCTGCGTGCGGGGATCCCGCCGGACACCATGCCCGCCACGCTGCGCACCCTGGTCGCGGAGCTGGCGCGCAACGCTCCCGACGTGCTGGTGGACCTGCACGAGCTCACCACGGACGAGCAGCTGCGGGCGCTGCGCGAGGGCGACCTGGACGTCGGGGTGGTGCGCCACCCCTCCGACACCACGGGTCTGGAGTCGGGTCCGGTGGCCCACCGGGCCCTGGGGGTCCTGCTGCCCGCCGAGCACCCGCTGGCGGGGGGCGGGCCGGTGCGGCTGCGCGACCTCAACGGGATGCCGCTGGTGGTCTTCCCCCGGGCGATGGCGCCGATGCTCTACGACCAGGTCATGTCCGCGTGCAGCTCGGAGGGGTTCCGACCCGGGGCGATCCGGCACGCCCGCAACCCGCTGTTCGTCAACGGCCTGGTCATGGCCGGGCGGGGCGTGCACTTCAACGAGAGGCCCCTGGGCGGGCTACCCGAGGGCCTGGTGTGGTCGCCCCTGGAGGGGAACCCGCTGGCCTGGCGCACGTCGGTGGTGTGGCCGCCCCGGCGGCGCCACGCGAGCGTGGCGGTCTTCGTGGACGCGGCGACGGCGGGCCTGGAGGCCGCCGGGCACGTGGTCCGGCCCCACCCCGGGCCGAGGCCGGGCTAGCGGACCGCCCCGAACCGCCGCGGGCGCGACGCGAGGCCCCGCCCGCCCCCGATGATCTTGTACTTATCGACGGTCTCGGCGTCCAACCTCGCTACAAGTACAAGATCATCGCAGGTGGGCGCCGTGCGCCCCGGAACCGGGCGCGTCCGGGACCGGACTCCCCGTCGCCGGCTCCCACCCGTCGGCGGTAACCTGCTCCCCCGACCGCACGCACGTTCCGTGAGGAGACCGCCACCATGGGCTCGAACGCACCGGCCGGCCCCGAGGCCGCGGCCCTGACCGAGATCGTCGAGGGCGTGTACGCGTGGGTCCAGCCCGACGGCACCTGGTGGGTGAACAACGCGGGCGCGGTCGCCGGCGAGGACGGCCTCCTGGTGGTCGACACCTGCGCCACCGAGGCCCGCACCCGCCGCTTCCTCGACGCCCTGGCGCGCGCCACCGGCGACACCCCCGTGCGGTGGGCGGTCAACACCCACCAGCACGGGGACCACACCTACGGCAACAGCCTGCTGCCCGACTCCACCGCGCTCATCGGACAGGCCGCCATGCGCGAGGCCCTGCTCCACGACCCGTTCCTCGACGCCTGCCCGCCGTTCTGGTCCCCCGCCCCCGACTGGGGCGGGGTCAGCCGGCGCGCCCCGTCGATCGTGCTGGACCGGGGGCTGACCGTGTACACCGGTCGGCGGCGCGTGGACCTGCTCCACCCCGGGTACACCGCGCACACCCCCGGCGACGTCGTGGCCTGGCTGCCGGAGGAGCGGGTGCTGTACACCGGCGACCTGGTGTTCCACGGCCTCACCCCGCTCGTGTTCATGGGCTCGCTGGAGGGCGCGCTGCGCTCCCTGGAGTGGCTGCACGACTTTGCGCCCGACCACGTGGTCCCCGGGCACGGGCCGCTGTTCGGCGCCGCCGAGCTCGACGCGGTGCTGGGCGCCCACGAGCGCTACTACCGGTTCGTCCTGGAGACCGCCCGCGCCGGGGTGGCCCGAGGGCGCACCCCGCTGGAGACCGCCCTCGCCTGCGACCTGGGCGAGTTCCGCGACTGGGACGACGCCGAGCGCATCGCCCTGAACCTGCACCGCGCCCACGCCGACCTCACCGGCACCGCCATGGACCTCACGGCGGCGCTGTCCGACGCCGTCGAGTGGAACGGCGGACCGCTCCCCACCCGGCTCTGACGCGGTCGCCCGGGACCGGTGCGGCAGGAACCGCACCCACCCCCTCCCGGAGCCCGTGCAGCGCGCCGACCGCCCTCCCGTACCGCGGAACGTCGTCGGCGCGCGGTTCACTGGCGGGGACGCGACGCCTCACGAGGCACCCGTCCCGCCCTCGCCTCCTCTCCCCTCCCCCTCTCCCCAGGAGCCTCCGTGCGCCCCCTCGACCTGGACCGCCGCACCGTCCGCCGCCTCGCGATCACCCGCCAGAGGCTGGCCGGCCCCCGGCCCGCCGCCGACACCGACGGGCTGCGCGAGGTCCTGCGCGCGCTGCGCTGCCTCCAGCTGGACCCCGTCGCGGTGGTCGCCCGGAGCCACCTGCTGGTCCTGTGGAGCAGGGTGGGCAGGTTCGACGAGGCCGACCTCGACGCCCTCCTGTGGGACGAGCGCTGGCTGTTCGAGTACTGGGCCCACGCGGCGTCGATCGTGCTGACCGAGGACTACGCGCTGCACCGGGGGCTGATGCGCCGCTACCCGAGGGGCGTCTCCGCCTACGGACGGCGGCTGGTGGCCTGGGTCGAGGCCAACGCGGAACTGCGCGAGCACGTCCTCCAGCGGCTGGAGGACAAGGGGCCCCTGCCCGTCGGCGGGTTCGAGGACCGCTCCGCGCTGCCCTGGGAGTCGGGCGGATGGACGAAGGGGCGCAACGTCGAGCGCATGCTCGATCTGCTGTGGACCCAGGGACGGGTGATGGTGGCGGGCCGGGAGGGCGGCAAGCGCCTGTGGGACCTGGCCGAACGGTGCCTGCCGGAGCGCGCCGACCGGACCGAGCTGCCGGACGCGGACATCGTGTCGCTCTCGGCCGAGCACGCCCTGCGGGCTCTGGGCGCCGGACGCGCGGGGGACGTCGCGAACCACTTCGTCCGCGACCGCTACGACGCGCTGCCGGAGGCGCTCGAACGGCTGGTGGCGGACGGCCGGGCGGTGCGGGCCCGGGTCGAGGGCGCCGACCCGGACGAGCCGTGGTTCGTGCACGCGGACGTCCTCCCGCAGCTGGAGACCGTGGGCGGGGAGGCGTGGGGGCCCAGGACCGTGCTGCTGTCCCCGTTCGACAACCTGCTCTGCGACCGCGAGCGGACCGAGCTGCTGTGGGGTTTCCGCTTCCGCACCGAGATGTACGTGCCCAAGGCGCGGAGGGAGTTCGGCTACTACGTCCTGCCGGTCCTGCACGGCGACCGGCTGGTGGGCAGGATCGCGCCGAGGTTCGACCGGCGGCGCGGCGTCCTGGACCTGGAGAACGTGTACGCCGAGCCCGGCGCGACCGGGGTCCGGGCGGCGGGCTCGGACGCCGGGGCCGCCCCGTCCCCGGACCCGGCCTCCGCCGAGGAGGTCGCGGACGCCGCGGAGGGTGTCGCGGGCGCGGTCGCCGACCTGGCCGGGTTCCTGGGGGCGCGCGAGGTGGTCTGCTCGGGCGCGGTGCCCGCGCCCTGGCGGGAGGCGCTGCGCAGGGTCGAGGCGGCGCCCGTCCCCTGAGGCCCGCCCGCCCGGGGCCGCTCCGCCACAACCCCTGACCTCCCCGACCGCGCCCGCCCCCTGAGTCCCGTCCGCCCCTCGCGTCGCGGTTCCGCTCCCGGGCCGCGAACCACCCTCAAATTTCCGATATTTACTACCTATTTAGTATGCATTAGCCTCAGGGGGTGACCACCACAGCGCTCCCCCGGCGCCCGCTCCGCATCGCGCTCGTCGGCGCGGGCCCCAGGGCCACCTCCCTCCTCGAACGGATCACCGCCAACGTCCACGAACTCCTGCCCGACAGAACGCTCGAGGTCTACCTCGTAGATCCGTACCCGCCCGGCGGCGGCCGGATCTGGCGGCGCGCGCAGTCGCCCTGGCTCTGGATGAACACCACGGCGAACGACTGCACGATGTTCACCGACGCGTCGGTGGTGTGCTCCGGGCCCGTCGTCCCCGGCCCCACCCTGACCGAGTGGGCCGAGGACCTCGCTGCGGGACGCCTGCACAGGCCGCCCGGGTTCGCAGCCGACGCGGCCGACCTCGCCGAGGCCCGCCGGGTCCATCCCGGCTGGTTCGCCACCCGCAGGTTCCAGAGCAGGTACCTGTCCTGGGTCTTCCACCACGTGGCCGAGCGGGCCCCGGGGCGGGTGGCCGTCCGCTCCGTGGCCGCACGGGCGGTGGACCTGCGCGACCTGGCCGACGGGCGCCAGCGCCTGTTCCTCGACCGCCCGCCGTATCCGGTCCCGGACCGCACCGCCGGCGCGGGCCGCCCGCCGGTTCCCGGGAACACCCTGGACGCGGACGCCGTCGTCCTGGCGCAGGGCTCGGCCGACACCGGCCCCACCGAGGAGGAGCGCGAGCTCGCCCGGCACGCCGCCGCGCACGGCCTCGTCCACATACCGACCGCCTCCACCGCGGACATCTCCCTCGACGCGGTCCCGCCCGGCGAGCCCGCGCTGGTGCGCGGCATGGGACTGGCGTTCGTGGACACCGTCGTGCTGCTGACCTCCGGGAGGGGCGGCGTCTTCCGCAGGGACCCGGACGGGACCCTGCGCTACTCACCCTCCGGCTCCGAGCCCGTCCTCCACGCCGGATCGCGGCGCGGGGTTCCCTACCATTCCAAGATCCACTACCACCTGCCCGGGGCGCGCCCCGCACTGCCGAGGCACGTGAGCGCGCAGGCCCTGGACGCGCTCGGCCCCGGCCCCCTCGACCTCCGGGAGGACGTGTGGCCGCTCGTCGTGCGGGAGCTGGCCCACGCCCACTACCGGGAACTGGCGCTGTCGCACCCCGAGCGGCTGGACGTCGACGCGGAGGAGTTCGTCCGGCGGCTGGACTCCCTGGACTGGTCGGGGGCCCAGCTCAAGGAACTGGTCTCCGAGGCGGTGCGCGAGGACGGGGACCGGTTCGACGTCGGGCGGATCGACCGGCCGCTGGCGGGGCTCCGGTTCGCCGACCACGACGCGCTCGGCGCGTGGCTCGACGGTTACATCGACGCCGACCTCGAGCGGCGGCGCGACCAGGGGCACAGCATGGACCTGGCGGTCTTCTTCGCGCTGCTGTCGGTGTTCACGGTGATCTCCGAGGCGATCGGCTCCGGGCGGATCTCCCAGGAGTCCGCGGCGCGGGACCTGCCCCGGTTCACCGGGTTCTTCAGCTACCTGGCCAGCGGGCCGCCCGGCCCCCGGCTGGAGGAGCTCCTGGCGCTGGCCCGGGCGGGGGTCCTGCGGTTCGTCGGCGCCGACATGGAGGTGGACACCCCCGAGGGCCGTTTCCTGGCCAGGTCCTCCAGCACGGACGCGACGGTCGGGGCCTCCGCCCTCCTGGAGGCCAGGCTGCCCCAACCCTCGCTGGCCCGGACGACCGACCCGCTGCTGCTGGCCCTGCTCGAGCGCGGGGAGATCCGGGAGCGGCCCGGCACCGGGCTCGTCGACGCCGACCCGGCCGACCAGCGGCTGCGCGGCGCCGACGGGACGCCGCACCCGGCCCGGTTCGGCGCGGGCGCGCTGGTCGCCGGCGGCGTGGGGGCGGGCGGGTTCTCCCGTCCGCGCACCAACGCCGGGTTCTTCCGGCAGAACGACGCGATCGCCCGTGCCGTCCTGGGCGGCCTGCGCCCGTGAGGAGGCGGGCGGCGGTCCCGTCCCCTGAGGCCCGCCCGGGACCGCTCCGCCACAACCACCGACCGCGCCCGGCCCCGGAGGCCCGCCCGCCCCTGGCGTCCCGGCCCCGGGGAACCCCACCGGGCCCCGGGGGGCCGACCGCGCTCAGCGCGTGCGGAGGAGCTTGCGGTTGACGAACTCGGCCATGCCGTACTCGCCCAGCTCGCGCCCCACACCGGACGCCTTCACCCCGCCGAACGGCAGGTCGGCCTGGGTCCGCGACGGCGCGTTGACCGACACCATCCCCACGTCGAGCCGGTCGGCCACGGCCAGGGCCGCCTCCTCGTCCTCCCCGAACACGACGCTGCCCAGGCCGTAGGGGGTGTCGTTGGCCAGCTCCACGGCCTCGTCGACGGTGGCGACCCGGTGGACCACGGCCACCGGGCCGAAGATCTCCTCCCGGTAGGCGCGGGTACCGGGGGCGACCCCGGTGAGCACCGTGGGCTCGACGAACGCGCCCGGGCGGTCGGGGCGCCCCCCGCCGGTGAGGACGGTGGCGCCGTGGGCGACCGCGTCCGCGACCTGGCCGGCGACGTGCACGGCCGCGGCCTCCGAGGACAGCGGCCCCAGGTCCACCCCCTCCTCGGTGGGGTCGCCGACCCGCAGGCGCGCGACCGCGTCCACGAACCCCTCCACGAACGCGTCGTACACCTCGTCCAGCACGATGAACCGCTTGGACGCGGTGCACGCCTGGCCCGCGTTGCCCATCCGCCCGGCCACGGCGGCGCGGACCGCGCGCCCCAGGTCGGCGTCGGGCAGGACGATGAACGGGTCGGATCCCCCCAGCTCCAGCACGGTCTTCTTCATGGCGCGCCCGGCGACCTCGCCGACGGCGCGCCCCGCCCGCTCCGAGCCGGTGAGCGAGACCCCCTGGACCGCCGGGTGCTCGATGATCCGGACGCACTGCGCCTCGGTGGCGTACAGGTTGGTGTACACGCCCTCGGGGAGGCCCGCGTCGGCGAGCAGGCCGGCGACGGCCCCGGCCGACTCCGGGCAGCTCGGCGCGTGCTTGAGCAGGACGGTGTTGCCGAGCGCGATGTTGGGCGCCGCGAACCTCGCCACCTGGTAGTGGGGGTAGTTCCACGGCATGATCCCGAGCAGCGCGCCGATGGGCTCCGTGCGCACGGTCGCGGTTCCGTGGGACACGTCCAGGACCCGGTCGGCGGTGAACGCGGCGGCGTTCTGCGCGTAGTAGTCGTAGATCCGGGCGCACAGGTCGACCTCCCCGAGCGCCTCCGCCGTGGTCTTGCCCATCTCCCGGGTGATGATCCCGGCCAGGCGCTCGCGGTCGGCCCGGTAGCGCTCCGCCGCCGCGGCCAGGTACGCGGCGCGCTCCGCGACGGGGCGGAGGCGCCAGGCGCGGAAGGCCCTCCCCGCGGCTTCGACGGCGGTGTCGACCTCCGCGTCCGTGGCGGTCGGGAACCTCCTGACGAGGCGTCCCGTGGCGGGGTCGGTGACGGCGTACTCGGTCATGCTCGGTTCCTTCCGGGAACGTGGGGTTCGGCGTTCTCCAGCTCTCCGGCGCCCAGGCGGCGGGTCACGTCGGTGAGCACCTCCAGGCCGGCGAGGAGGTCGGCGTCCTCGGTGTACTCGCCCTCGTTGTGGGAGACCCCGCCCGCCGAGGGGACGAAGAGCATCACGGTGGGCACGCGCTCCTTCATGTTGATCGAGTCGTGCCCGGCGACGGTCATGATCTCACCGCTGCGCAGGCCGAGCCGCTCGGCGCTGGCACGGGCCAGTTCGACGCCCTCGGGCTGGTAGGGGTTGACGCCCCAGGAGTGCGAGAGCGTGCGCTCGACGGTGACGTTCGCGGCCGCCTCGACGCGGGCGACCTCGGCGAGCAGGAGCTCTTCGGCCTCGGCGAGGACGGCCTCGTCGGGCGAGCGGAGGTCGAGCAGGAGCGTGGCGCGGGAGGGCACCACGACCGGGGAGTTGGGGTACACGTCGAGGCGGCCGACGGCGGTGTGCAGGACGCCGGGGAACCGGTCGGCGAGCTCGCGCGCGGCGACGACGAGCATGGACGCGCCCACGAGCGCGTCGCGGCGGTCCTCCATGGCGGTGGCGCCGGAGTGGGCCTGTTCGCCGTGGACGGTGATCTCGTACTTGCTCGCCGCCCAGCTGGCGCCGACCAGGCCGATGGTGGTGCCGGAGTTCTCCAGGAGGCGCCCCTGCTCGATGTGGATCTCGGCGCACAGGACGGCCTCCGGCCCGTCGCCGTCACCGAGGAACCCGGTGGGGGCCAGGGCCTCGGCGACCGTGGTGCCCGAGCTGTCGCTCGCGGCGAGGGCGGTCTCCAGCGGCAGCTTGCCGGTGTAGACGGCGCTGCCCATCATGGACGGCGTGAACCGGGAGCCCTCCTCGTTGAACCAGTTGACCACGGCCAGGTTGTGGACGGGGGGCGCCTCCGCGCCGTCCTCGGCGGCGATGCGGAAGACGGCGTGGGCCGCGGCCAGGACCCCGTAGGCGCCGTCGTAGCGCCCGGCGGTGGGCTGCGAGTCCATGTGGGACCCGACCACGACGTAGGGGGCGCCGGGCACGCGCTCCAGGAGTCCGAACTGGTTGCCGACGCGGTCGTAGACCACGCGCAGCCCGTTCTCCTCCAGCAGGCCCGCGAACCAGCGGCGCTGGGCGTTGTCGGCCTCGCTCGCCGCCTGGCGGTCGACGCCGCCCGAGGGGGTGGCGCCGAAGGAGCTCATGGTCTCGAAGTCCCGCAGGAAGCGGGCGTCGTCGGCCGCGGGGTCGCGCGGCGGTCGGGGCGGGCTGGAGGTCATGGCCTCGTTCCTCTGCTCGTCGGGCACGGGTGGGCGGTGTCGGCGCGGGGCGCCGGGTCAGTAGGCGCCGGGGGCGCGGACCGCGGGGTCCTGTCTGACGTGCAGGACCGCGGGGAGCCCGCTCTCCAGGGCCCTGCGCAGGGCGCCCCGGAAGTCGGCGGTGGCGGTCACGGTCTCCCCGTACCCGCCGTAGGAGCGTGCCAGCGCGGCGAAGTCGGGGTTGGTGAGGTGGGTGCCGGAGGGCCGCCCCGGGTAGTGCCGCTCCTGGTGTTCGCGGATGGTCGCGAAGACGCCGTTGTCGACGACGATCGCCGTGAACACCGCACCGTAGCCGATCGCGGTGGCGATCTCCTGGCCGTTCATGAGGAAGCACCCGTCCCCGGCGACGGAGACCACCTGGCGCCCGGGCCGCACGAGGGAGGCGGCGACGGCGGCCGGGATGCCCATCCCCATCGCGCCGTTGCGAGGCGCCAGGAGGGAGCGGGCGGACCGGTGCTCCAGGTACCGGGCGGGCCAGACCGCGTGGTTGCCCGCGCCGTAGGTGATGACGGCGTCGTCGTCGAGCTCCTCGCGCAGCACGCCCATGGCGGCGGTGAGGTCGACGAAGCCCCCGTCGTCGGCCGCCGCGACCGGGGTGGAGAAGGCGGTGTGGGCGTCCCGGGCCCCGGCCAGGCGCCCGGGGTCGTGCCGGACCGGTGCGCCCCCGGCCTCGGCGAGGGCGGCGACGAACCCGGCGGGGTCCGCGACGAGGTGCTGGTCCAGGCGCCCGCTGTGTCCGAGGGGTTCGCCGGGGAGGACGACGACGGTCTCGGCCCGGCCGCCCCGGGTGTAGCCGTCGCTGAGCACGTCGGTGCGGCAGGCGCCGACGAAGAGGGCGAGGTCGGCGTCGTCGAGGAGCGCGGCCGCGGCGTCGGAGCGGCCGTAGCCGAGCGAGCCCGCGTAGGGGCTGTCGGCGCCGTCCAGCCGGTGGGGCACGGCGTCGTAGGCGCGGAAGTCGGCGAGCACCGGGATGTCGCGGGCGGCGGCCCAGGCGGCCAGCGCCGCGCCGTCCGCGTCGGTCCAGTTCTCGCCGCCCACGACGACGACGGGCCGCTCGGCCCGGTCGACGCGGGCGAGGGCCCGGGCGAGCGCGTCGGCGTCCGGGCGGCCGGACGGCAGCGCGCGGGGCTCCACCGTGTCCGCTCCCCCGGCGGAGAGCCGGATCACGTCCTCGGGCAGGCCGACCACGACCGGCCCGGGGCGGCCCGAGCGTGCGAGGCGCACGGCGTCGGAGACTACCCGGGCCGCCGCGGCCGGGTCGTCCAGGGTGACCACGGCCTTGGCGGTGCTGCCGAACCACGCGGTGAGGTCGAACTCCTGGAACGCCTCCCGCCCCCGGTCGGCGACGGGGATCAGCCCGACGAACAGCACGAGCGGCGTGGCGTCCTGGTGGGCGGTGTGCACGGCGATGAACGCGTTCGCCGCGCCCGGCCCGCGGGTGACCATGGCGACGCCCGGGAGGCCGGTGAGCCGGCCCTCGGCCAGGGCCATGAACCCGGCGCCGCCCTCGTGGCGGGTGACCACGGTGGTGACGGAGGAGTCGTGCAGGCCGTCGAGCACGTCGAGGTAGGACTCCCCCGGTACCCCGTAGACGCGCTGGACCCCCTCGCGTTCGAGCTGGGCGACGACGAGGTGGCCCGCCGAGCGCGGGCGGGCGGGGTCGGTGGTGGACATGAGGGGCGGTGCCTTCTTCCTGGTGGGGCGGTTCGGGGCGCGGGGAGGCCGTCGGACTCCCCGGTGGGGCGGGTCAGAGCGCGAGGAGGCCGGTGAGGGGTTCCCCCGCGCGGATGCGGGCCACGAGGCCGGGCTCGTCCCGGTCGGAGCGCAGGGCGCCCTCGACCAGGGACCGGTCGAAGGTGCGCGGGTCGACCACGAGGAGCCCGTTCTCGTCTCCCAGGACGAGGTCGCCGGTCCGCACGCGCACCCCGCCGACGGTCACGGGGGCGCCCGCCGCCTCGGTGGCGGTGCCCAGGCGCTTGGTGGTGCGGCAGGTGGAGCCCCGCGCGTAGACGGGGAGGCCGCTGTCCCTGAGCGCCGCGAGGTCGGTGACGGGGCCGTCCACGACGATCCCCGCGCCGCCGCGGGCGGCGACCGCGGCGGCGGTGACGGCGCCGATGGGCGCGTGCGCCCCGCCGTCGACCCCGACGACGAGGACGCCGCCCCGGGGCAGCCGGACGAGGGCGCGGTTGACCGCGAGGGCGTCGGGTTCGGCGAGGTGGACGGTGAGCGCCTCACCGCCCATGCGCGGGGCGCCCGGGGTGACGGTGCGCACGGCGGGGTCGCAGAACCCCTCCTCCAGGACGTGGCCGAGGGTGGGCAGCTCCACCCCGGCCAGCGCCCGCAGGAGCGCGGCGGTGCCGGGTCCGGTGTCAGGCATCGGCGGCACCGGTCCCCCCGCCGGGGCGGTCGGCGAGGACCGCGACGCAGTCGATCTCCAGCGCGATGCCCCACAGGGACACGCAGACGGTCGTGCGCGCGGGGAGCGCGTCGCCGAACGCCGCCCGGTAGACCCGGTTGTAGGTCTCCAGGTGGCCGGGGTCGGTGAGGTAGCCGTTGACCTTGACGACGTGGGCGAGGGAGCTCCCGGCCGCCTCCAGGACGGTGCGGAGGTTGTCGAGGGTGCGCGTGAGCTGCTCCTCGAACGTGGCGGGGGTCGCGCCGTGCTCGTCGGAGGGCAGCTGCCCGGAGGTGTACACGAAGCCGTTGGCGACGACCGCGTGGGAGAACGCGCCCACGGGTGCGGCGAGTCCGTCGACCGCGCCGAGTCTGCGGGGGGTCACGCCCGCACCTCCGTCTCCGCGGCCCCGTCCGCCCCGGTGGCGTCTGCGGCGTCGAAGTCCTCGCCGGCGACGGACTTCAGGAGCAGGAGCGCCACGAGGGACAGCAGGGAGGCGCCGAGGATGTACCAGGCGATCGACGAGCTCTGCCCGGTGAGCGAGAGCAGCCCGACGGTGACGGCGGGCGTGATCGCGGAGCCGAGGAGGCCGGACAGCATGTACGCCACGGACAGGCCGGAGTAGCGGATCCGGGAGCCGAACTGCTCCGCGAGGAAGGTGGCGATCGGGCCGTAGTTGGCGGAGAAGGCGACCATCATCAGGGCGTAGGCGGCGAACACGAGCGCGGTCGAGCCGGTGTCGAGCATCCAGAAGAACGGGAACGCCAGCAGGGCCTCGGCCGCCACACCGGCCAGGATCACGGGCTTGCGCCCCACGCGGTCGGAGAGGCGCCCGAAGGCGGGGATGGCCACGAAGGCCAGGGTGCAGGCCACCAGGACCGCCCACAGCATGAGGTCCTCGGAGTGCCCCAGTTCGGCGGTGCCGTAGTTGACGCCGGAGGTGACCAGGAGCGTGAAGGTGGAGCCGGTGGACAGGGTGGCCACGCCGCCCAGGAGGACCTGCTTCCAGTAGTGGCGCATCAGGTGGGCGAACGGGAGCTTCGCCTTGGCGCCCCGGTCCTTGACCTGCTGGAAGCTGGGGGTCTCCTCGATGTTGAGCCGGATGTAGATGCCGACGCCGACGAGGAGGGCGGACAGCAGGAACGGCACGCGCCAGCCCCACGTCAGCAGGGCGTCGTGGTCGACGGCGGCCAGGACGCCGAGGAAGGCGAGGTTGGCGATGAGGGTTCCCGCCGGGACGCCGACCTGGACGAGCGAGCCGAACCAGCCCCGCTTGTGCGGGGGCGCGTGCTCCACCGTCATCAGGACCGCTCCGCCCCACTCGCCGCCCAGGGCCAGGCCCTGGACGAGGCGGAGGGTGAGCAGGAGCAGCGGGGCGGCGACGCCGATGGCCCGGTAGTCGGGGACCAGGCCGATGGCGACGGTCGCGGCGCCCATCGTGATGAGGGAGACGAGCAGCATCGACTTGCGGCCGAGGCGGTCGCCGAAGTGGCCGAAGAGGACCGCGCCGACAGTGCGCGCCACGTAGGCGGACGCGAAGGTCAGGAAGGCGAGGATCGTGCCGACCGCGCCGTCGAGGTCGGGGAAGAAGACCTGGTTGAAGACGAGGGCGGAGGCGGTGCCGAACAGGAAGAGGTCGTACCACTCGACGGTGGTGCCGATGACGCTGGCGGTCGCGATCCTCTTCATCTTCGCGGGCGCGAGGCGGTCGCGGCCCGCTGCCGCGGGGTCGGCGCCGACGGGGGGTGTGGGGCTTGCGGTCATGGAGGTCTCCGGTTGAGCTGTGGAAACAGCGCGGTGTGTCTCGGCTCATACTCGGTGCGCCGCAGGTCGGAGCTCAATCGGCATTCACACACGATTTCCCCGCCAGACTGTGTAAATGCACACGGGCCCACGGTCCGTTTGTGGGAGAATCCACCGACCGAGCAGAATAGGCCCAGGTGGAGGGGGGTTTGCGAACTCCCGGCACGCCCCCTCCGGCGCCGACCCCTGGCATTTCTCCCATGTATCGCCCAGATGACGTTTTCGGAGGGCCCCGATGACCACCGAACCCGGCCCCGCGCGCACCGCGCCCGGCCCCCCGGCGTGGGCGCGGATGCTCGAACTCCTCGCCGAGGACCGCGAGAACCTCGTGGACGACTTCCTGCGGCGGCTGGGTGACCTCGGCGGCTACACCGGCGGCGCGGTCCCCGAGGACGACCTGCGCAGGACCGCCTCCGACACCCTCGACATGCTGATCCGCCGGATCGCGGGCGCCCCGCTGCCCGCCCGCCTGCGCGGCCTGCCGGAGCGGCTCGGCGTGCGCCGGGCGCGCCAGGGGGTCCCCAGGGAGAAGCTGCTGGAGGCGGTCCGGCTCGACTTCCGCGTGATCTGGGCGGGGCTGGTGCGGGCGGGCGGCCCCGGGTCGTCGGAGGTCCTGGTGCTGCACGCCGAGGAGATCCTGACGACGGTGGAGGAGTACATCAGCGACGTGCAGGCCGCCTTCCTGGAGGAGCGGGCCGTCCTGGCCCGGGACTCGCGCGCCGTGACGGCGCAGGCCTTCTCCCGCCTGCTCAACTCCGGGGAGCGGTCGGCGGAGGTCGCCTCGGAGGTGGCGGGCGTGCTCGGCCTGCCCGAGCACGGCCGGTTCGAGGTCGCCTTCGTGGCCGCGCCCTCGGCGGCCCGGGACGGGGCGCAGGGCCGCATCACCCGGGAGCGCGAGCGGGGACGCCACCTGAGCTGGGAGTTCGACGACGGGATCGCGCTGGTGCGGGAGGTCGGCGGGCCCGGGTGGGCGGCCTCCCTGGAGGGGGTGGCGGGCGGCCTGGTGGCCGACGCGGCCGGGCTGGCCGCGGTCCCCGCCGCCGTCGGGGCGGCCAGGGTCCTGTCCCGCTACGCCGGGGAGCGCGGCGGCCTGGTCCGGGAGGACGACGTGTGGTTCGCGGTGGCGGGCGACCAGGTGCGCCGCGTGCTGCCGGGGTTCGGGGGCGCCGCCGCGGCGCGCCTGGCCCGGCTGGCGCCCGGGCCCAGGGCGAGGCTCATGGAGACGCTCTCCCACTACACGGCCACGGGCTCGGTCAAGGACACCGCGGCGTCGCTGTACTGCCACCGCAACACGGTGGTGAACAGGCTCCAGGCCTTCCGCGAGGTGACGGGACTGGACCTCACGGTCCCCCGCGAGGCGGCGCGCGCCCTGGTCCTGTTCGCGCCGGAGCACCCGCCCGGCCGGCCCTGACGGCTCCGGCCCGACCGGGCCCCGGGCCGGGCCTCAGGAGGACGGGTCCGTGTCGGCCCCGCGTGCGCGCGCCACCTCCAGGGACAGCAGGACGAGCGCGCCGTCGCCCGGGCGCGCGGGGTTCCTGCCGGTCAGCTCCTCGAACCGGCGCAGGCGGTTCAGGACCGTGTTGCGGTGGCAGTACAGCGCGTGCACCGCCTCGCTGACCGACCCCCGCTCCAGCACCGCCAGGGCCGTCTCGACCAGCGCCGACCGCTCCCTCTCCGGAAGCCCGTCGAGCGGGGCGAGGACCTCCTCCGCCAGGACCTCCGCCACGTCGCCGAGCTCGCGGACGACGACGGCGGGCCAGTCCGAGCGCACCCGCAGGGCGCGCCCGTCCCCCGGCCGCACCGCCCGCGCGAGCCTGGCGGCGACACGGCGCATGCGGGGGATCTCGGCGACGCCGCGGGCGGTGGGCGCGAGCCCCACGGGCAGGCCGAGCAGCCACTCGGGGGGCGCGCCGCCCGGGTCGGTGCACCGCAGGAGGGCCAGGACCTCGCTGTCCAGGTCCACGAGCATGTCGTCCGCCCCCGCGCCGGCGGCCGCCGCCCGCAGCTCGGCCTCGCGGCCGGGCGCGGCGACCGCGACGGCGAACAGGTCCCGGGCGTCCGCGTCCAGGGCCCGTGCGACCTGCCGGACCAGGTGGGGGTCCTGCCGCTCCGCCTCGAACAGGCTGCGCAGCAGGAAGACCCTCTCGTGCTCGGCCTGCCTGCGCATCGCGGTCAGCTCCGCGAGGTACCCGGAGTGGACGTCGGTGAGGTGGAGCTCCACCGCGTCCCAGATCGGGAGCACCCCGTCGCTGAACGCCACCAGGTCCTCGTCGGACACGTGCTCGCGCAACGCGTTCCAGATGAACCGGAAGTCCATCCGCACCGCGCGCAGCAGGGACTCCAGCGGGATGCCCTGGCGGGCGCGGCGCCGGCCCACCTCCCGGGACAGCGAGCGCCGGTCCGAGGTCACGGGCAGCCCGGCCACCAGCCGGAGGAGGTACTCCAGGGACTCGCGCGCGGTGGCCAGCAGCTCCTCGTCGGCGATCGCCGCCTCCGGGTACCCGGTCACCCCCCGCACCTCCAGGAGGTAGGCGCGGGCGAGGGCGTCGACCTCGCGCAGGCACGCGCGCAGGGCCACGGCCCCGGGGGAGCCTTCTTCGGACCAGGACACGGGGACTCTCCTCGTTGTGTGTTCACACAGTCGAACGCGCGAGGCGGTTGGGGATGACCATTGTCCAGGTCACCCGATCCCCCTGATCATGGACTACCAGCGGGGGCGGCGCCACGCCGCCCCCGCTCCCCGTGCGCCCCCTCCCGTTGGGGGACGGCACATCCGGTGAACCGACGAGGGGTGCCGAGCAGAGCACCGCCGAACGAAAGGCCCCCAATGGACTCCCCAGCACCTCCCCCCGGCGGAACGAAGACCGTCTCCGGAGCGGACGCCTCACGCATCGCCTGGGCGGCGTTCGTCGGCACCGCGCTGGAGTGGTACGACTACTTCCTCTTCGGCACCGCCGCCGCCCTGGTGTTCAACCGGCTGTTCTTCACGGAGCTGGACAGCACCGCGGCCACGCTCGCCGCGTTCGCCACCTTCGGGGTCGGGTTCGCCGCGCGCCCCCTGGGCGCCCTGCTCTTCGGGTACATGGGCGACCGCTTCGGCAGGCGGCCGGCCCTGCTCACGACGATCGTCATGATCGGCTGCGCCACCGGCCTGATCGGCCTGCTGCCCGACTTCGGCTCCATCGGCCTGGCGGCGCCCGTCATGCTCACCGTGCTGCGGCTCCTCCAGGGCCTGGCCGTCGGCGGGGAGTGGGGCGGCGCCGTGACCATCGCCGTCGAGCACGCCCCGATCGAGACCCGGGGCCGGTTCGCCGCCCTGGTGCAGGTCGGCTCCCCCGTGGGCACGCTCGTGTCCTCCGGCGCGTTCGCCCTCGTCCTGATGCTGCCCGGCGATGCCTTCGACGCCTGGGGGTGGCGCCTGCCGTTCCTCGCCGCGTTCCCGCTCCTGGGCATCGCCCTGTACATCCGCCTCAAGGTCGAGGAGTCGCCCATCTTCCAGGACCTCGTCGAGCAGGAGGAGCGCTCCAGGATCCCCGCCCTGGACGTCTTCCGCCAGGCGGGCGGCCGTCTGCTGGTCGCCGTCGCCGCGGCCATGCTGGGCGTCGGCGGGTTCTACATGATCACCACGTTCGTGGTCAGCTACGGCACCAACACCCTGGGCGTCGACCGGAGCGTCATGGTCAACGCCACCCTGGTCGCCGCCGCCCTCCAGATCGTCGTCACCGTGTTCGCCGGGCGCCTGGCCGAGCGCTTCGGACCGGGCCGCATGACCGTGGCGGGCTCGCTGGCGACCGCCGCCGCGGCCTTCCCGCTGTTCTGGCTCATCGACACGCGGGACCCCCTGGCCATCGTCCTGGCGGTCACGGCCGGCATCGCCCTGGTCACCATCGCCTACGCCGTCACCGGCGCCCTGCTCACCGACCTGTTCCCGCCGCACCTGCGCTACAGCGGGGTCTCCCTGGGCTACAACCTCGCGGGGGCGCTGACCGGGTTCCTGCCCCTGATCGCCACCGCCTTCCTCGCCGCCTCCGGAAACGCCTCCTGGTCCGCCGCGCTCATCCTCGTCGTGATCGCGCTCCTCTCGGCGGTCGGCGGCGCCTACGGGGAGCGCCTGCGCATCACCGACAAGTCCATCGTCTCCTGAACCGCACCGCCCCGAACGAGAGGAACCACCCCATGCACGCCGACGATGCCCGCAGGATCTGCGACGCGGTCGACGCGGCCTTCGACGCCCAGCTGGAGCTGACGGCCGAACTGGTCCGCCACCCGTCCCTGCGCACCCGGGAGGGCTCCGCCCAGGACCTGCTGTACGCCGAGATGGAGCGGCGCGGCTTCGCGATGGACCGGTGGGAGCTGGACGCCGCACAGCTCTCCGAGCACGTGGGCTACGGGCCGAGCACAGTCTCCTACGAGGGCGTGACGAACGTGGTCGGCACCTACCGGCCGACCGAGCACACGGGGCGGTCCCTCATCCTCAACGGTCACGTGGACGTCGTCCCCGAGGGCCCGGAGGAGGCGTGGTCGCGCTCCCCGTGGGACGCCCCCGTCATCGACGGCTGGCTCCACGGCCGGGGCAGCGGGGACATGAAGGCGGGCCTGGTCGCCAACCTGTTCGCGTTCGACGCGGTCCGCGCCGCGGGCCTCTCCCCCGCCGCTCCCATCCACTTCCAGTCGGTGGTCGAGGAGGAGTGCACGGGCAACGGGTCGCTGTCCGCGCTCATGCGCGGGTACACGGCGGACGCCGTCGTCATCCCCGAGCCCGAGGAGGACATGCTCGTCCGCGCGAACACGGGGGTCATCTGGTTCACGGTCCGCGTGGCGGGCGTCCCCACGCACCCGCGCGAGATGAGCTCCGGTTTCAACGCCATCGACGCCGCCCACCACGTGATGGGCGAGCTGCGCCGCGTGGAGGAGCGGTGGAACGCCGAACGGGGCTCCCACCGCCACTTCGAGGACCTCGACCACCCGATCAACTTCAACCTGGGCACGATCAGGGGCGGCGACTGGCCGTCCAGCGTCCCCGCCTGGTGCGAGATCGAGGTGCGGGCCGCCCTCTACCCGGGCGTCACCGCCGACCAGGCGTGGGAGGAGCTGACCGGCGCGCTGGAGTCCGTCACGTCCGACGCCCAGGGCCACCCGATCTCCGCCGTGGCCACCCGGACCGGGTTCTACGCCGAGGGCTACGTCCTGGAGGAGGGCAGTGAGGCCGAGGCCGTGCTCGCCCGGTCCCACGAGCGGGTGTTCGGGTCCGAGCTCCGGAGCTTCACGACCCCCGGCTACCTGGACGGCCGCGTCTTCACGCTCTACGGCGACATCCCCACCCTCGTCTACGGTCCCGTCTCCGAGGCCATCCACGGGTTCGACGAGCGCGTGGAGGTGGAGTCCGTCCGGCGGATCACCAAGAGCATCGCCCTGTTCATCGCCGACTGGTGCGGCACCGCGCAGGCGTAGCACCCGCCCGCCCGCCCGGCCCGCCCGCGTCGGCGGGCGGGCCGGGCGGGCGGACACGCGCGGTCCCGGGCGCGCCCCCGCCGTCCTTCGGGGGCGCGATCAGCACGGTCCCCTCAGAGGAGGGGGCGCAGCTCGTCCTGGCACCACGCGGCCAGGGTGGTCGGCGTCGTGGTCGCCGCGGTACGCGACTGCTCCGGCCTGAAGCCGTCGCGCAGCCCGGTGGACATGCCCATCACCGCCTCGACCAGGCCGGGGCCCAGGCCCGCCCCGGCGAGGGTGTCGCGCATCCGCTCGTCGGCGATGCGCTCCGCCCGCACGGGACGGCCGGTGACGTCGGCGACGACCGCCGCGGCCTGCTCCCAGGACAGGTCGGCGGGGCCGTGCACGGCCTGGACGACCCGGCCGGTCCACCCGGGGTTGAGGAGGCGGCCCACGGCCACCTCGGCGATGTCGCGCGGCGCGACCCACGGCATCGGGTGGTCCACCGGCAGCACGACCCGGATGGCGCCGGACCGGATGGAGTCCAGCTCCATCAGCAGGTTGCTGAAGAAGAAGCCGCACCTGAGGTGCACCACGTCCGCGCCGGTGTCGTCCAGCAGCTGCTCGGTGCGGGCCAGCCCGTCGATCTCCCCCGCGCCCGAGCGGCGCTCCGCGCCCACGCTGCTCAGGAAGACGACGCGGCGGATCCCGTTGGCGGTGACGGCGCGCGCGGCGTGCGCGCCGAAGCGGGCGTACGCGGCGACCGGGTCGTCGGTGGGGGTGGGCGGATCGACCCAGAACAGGGTGTCGACGCCCGCGGTCGCGGCCACGACCGCGGCCCCGTCGCCCTGGTCCACGGCGACCGGGTCCACCAGGCCGGCGAGGGCCGGGTCGAGGCGGGCGGGGTCGCGCATGAGCAGCAGCGGGCGCGCTCCGGCCCGGACGAGGCCGTTGACGACGTGGCGGCCCACGGTACCGGTGGGGGTGGTCACGGCGATGCGCATCAGGTGTCTCCTCGTACTCGTGTTCCGCGGGGTCGCGGTTCGCCTCGCACGGTACGAGGGGTTGCGGCCGGAATCCGGCCACAACACGGGAGGCCGGCGGATCGGTCCGGCGGCCCCGTGGCTCCCGGCCGTGACGGAGGCCGGGCGGAGGCCGACGGCGGCCCCGGACCACCCGTGGGCGGCCCCGGCGGCGGAGCCGGGACCGCGGGCCCTCGCGCTCGGGGGCCGGAGCGCGCTACGCGTTCCCGGCCGAGACCACCCGGGCGAGCCATCCCCTGCTCCGGCGGGAGAAGTCCTCGGACACGGGGGCGTCGGGCGCCCAGGCCTCGAAGCCGTGGGGCGCGCCGGGGGCGACCTCCAGCTCGCAGTCCACCCCCGCCTCGCGCAACCGGCGCGCGTAGCCGGTGGCCTCCTCGAAGAACAGGTCGATGTCGCCCACGCCGATCCACGCCGGGGGCAGGCCCCGGAGGTCGTCGCGCCGGGCGGCCGCGGCGTAGGGCTCGGCCTCGCCCCCCGGCTCCCGGCCCAGGTAGGCGTGCCAGCCGAACCGGTTCAGGCGGTTGTTCCAGACCCAGTGCCGCTCGCCGTCCAGCTCGGTCCGGGCCGCGGTCCGGTCGTCGAGCATCGGGCAGCCGAGCAGCTGCGCGCGGGGCTGGACCCCGCCGCGGTCGTGGAGCCTCTGCACCAGGCACGCGGCGAGTCCGCCGCCCGCGCTCTGCCCGCCGACGACGATCCGGTCCGCGTCCACCCCGAACCGTTCGCACGAGCGCTGGAACCAGTCCCAGGCGGCGACGCAGTCGTCGGCCGCGGCCGGGAAGGGGTGCTCCGGCGCGAGCCGGTAGTCGACCGAGACCACGACCAGGCCCGTGTCTCGCGCGGCGGTGGAGCAGAACCGGTCGTCCTGCGAGGGCTGGCCGATGACCAGCCCCCCGCCGTGGATCCACAGCAGCCCGGCGCCGGACGCGCCGGCCTCCGGCTCGTAGACGCGCACGTCGACACCGTCCTCGGACAGGTCCCGGAACCGCACGCCGTCGACGACCGCGTCGCGGCCGAGGCCGCGCTGGGCCGCCCTGAGCAGGTTGCGCAGCCGGGGCCGGTGCAGGGGCAGGGCGGGCACCCTCTTCACCGCCTGCCGCAGTTCGGGGTGCACCTTCGCCAGTTCCATGGACCGCTCCCGTCGACCGCCGCTCCCACGCGGCCCCGCCTCGTCACCGCCAACCTACTGCCCGCGTCCGCCGGGCCCGCGACCGGTCACCGGCTCGGGGATCCGTCCCCTTCCGCGTACCCGCTCCCGGGGCGCGGGACCCCCGCGGGCCGGGGCGCGGCGGGCGCGGGCCGCTCCGGACGGGGATGCCGTGCGGTCGCGCGGACCGGGCGCCGGGGGCGCGGCGCGGCAGCGGGTCGGGGACGGTTCGCGTCCTCCGGCGGCCCGCGCCGGAGGGGGCGCTCCTACTTCAGCGAGGACACGGTCCGCCGGACCGGGCGCCGGGGGCGCCCGTCCGAGAAGTACTCGGGCGAGACCGCCCGGATGCGCTCGACGTCCTCGAAGACGGCGCGCAGATGCGAGCGGAGCGCCCGGACCGCGTCGTCGAGGTCGCCCGCCTCGATCGCGTCCACCACCTGCGTGTGCTGCTCGGCGAGCACCCCCATCGGCCGGGTGTCGATCAGGCTCAGCCTGCGCGCGCGGTCCAGGTGGGCCTTGGCCGCGTTCACCGTCCCCCAGGCGCTCTCGTGCCCGGCCAGGGCCAGGAGGGCCCGGTGGAACTCCTCGTCCAGCTCGAAGAACCGGTCGTGGTCCCCCGCGGCCTCGGCGTCGCGCTGCGTCCGCAGGTTGGCCCGCAGGTCGGCGATGTGCTCGGGCGAGAAGGGGGGCCGCGCCTGGGCGAGGGAGGTGCACTCGATCGCCTCCCGGATGAACTGCGCCTGGGCGACGCGTTCGGGGTCCACGAGCGAGACGAAGCTCCCGACCTGCGGGTACACCTCCACCAGGCCCTCCTCCCGCAGGAGGATGAGGCTCTCGCGCACGGGCGTGCGGCTCACCGCGAGCTCGGCGGCGAGCTCGTTCTCGGACAGCGGCGCCCCGGGCTTGAGCTCCAGGGTGATGACCGCGCGACGGAGGGTGTCCAAGGTGCGGTCCCGCGCGGACAGCAGTGGTCCCCCGGATCGGGTGTCGTCAGCCATGTCCGGAAGTCTACCGCCATTGACTCCACTGGTATACCAGTGCTTGTATGCCAGTTGCCACGACGTTCACACCCGGTTTCCCGGCGATGTCACCGCAGGTCGAAGCCGCCCGACGAAGGAACCTCCCATGACCGAACAGGCGCCTCCCACCCCCGTGGGGCAGGGCGAACGCAGCACACGGGACCTCACGAAGGCCTCGGTCTCCGGATGGCTGGGCACAGCCATGGAGTTCATGGACTTCCAGCTCTACTCCCTGGCCGCGGCCCTGGTCTTCAACCAGATCTTCTTCCCCGACCTCAACCCGGCGGTCGGCCTGATCGCGGCGATGGGCACCTACGGCGTCGGGTACGTCGCCCGCCTCGCCGGCGCGGTCTACTTCGGCCGGATGGGCGACCGCCTGGGGCCGAAGAAGGTCCTGTTCATCACCGTCGCGCTCATGGGCGTCTCCACCACGCTGATCGGCGCCCTGCCGACCTACCAGCAGGTGGGGCTCCTGGCCCCGATCATGCTCGTGTGCCTGCGGCTGGCGCAGGGCTTCGGCGCGGGCGCCGAGATCGCGGGCGCCACGGTGATGCTCGCGGAGTACGCGCCCGCCCGGCGGCGCGGGTTCATCGCCTCCCTGGTGTGCCTGGGGACCAACTCCGGAACCCTGGCCGCCTCGGCGATCTGGGCCGTCCTGGTGTTCGCCCTCTCCGAGGCCGAACTGCTGGCCTGGGGCTGGCGCATCCCGTTCCTGGCCAGCTCCCTCCTCCTGCTCCTGGCCCTGTGGATCCGCCACTCCGTCAAGGAGAGCCCCGTCTTCGAGCAGCGCGAGGACATCGTCGACGGTGTGGCCATGACCCGCGAGGAACTCGCGGCCACCGCCGTCGAGAAGGACAGGAGCAGCCTGGAGGCCGCCCTCCACCAGCGCAAGGGCCGCGCCTTCCTGATCGCCCTGGGCCTGCGCTTCGGCCAGGCGGGCAACTCCGGCATCGTGCAGACGTTCCTGGTCGGCTACCTGAGCGCCACCCTGCTGATGGACGGCTCGGTCGGCACCTCCGCCATCGTGTACGGCTCCCTGCTCGGCTTCGTCACCGTCCCCCTGGTCGGCGTGCTGGGCGACCGCTTCGGCCGCCGCCCCCTCTACTTCTGCCTCACCGTCGCGAGCATGCTGTTCGCCGTGCCCATGATGCTGATGATCAACTCCGGCGACGTCGTCCTCGTGACCGTCGCGATGGTCGTCGGGCTCAACCTCTCGGTCCTCGGCCTGTTCTCCGTGGAGAGCGTCACCATGGCCGAGCTGTTCGGGGCGCGCACCCGCTTCACCCAGCTGGCCCTGGCCAAGGAGATCGGGGGCGTCCTCGCCACGGCCATCGGCCCGGTGCTCGCCGCGACGCTCACCGCCGTGACCGGGTCCTGGTGGCCCCTGGCCGCCATGATCATCGCCTACTCGCTGATCACGCTCGTCTCCACGTACCTCATGCCCGAGGTGCGCGGACGCGACCTGGTCCGACTGGAGGACGCCGTATGAGGGCCGTGACCGTCCACGGGGCCGGAGACCTGCGGGTCGACGAGCGCCCCGACCCCGTCGCCCCGGAGGGGCACGTGGTCGTCGCCGTCGAATGGGGCGGGATCTGCGGGTCCGACCTCGCCTACTGGCGCCACGGGCGCTCCGGCACCGCCGTCCTGCGCGACCCCCTGGTCCTGGGACACGAGATCGCCGGACGCGTCGCCCGGGTCGGCCCCGGCGTGAGCGGCGTCGAGGAGGGCCTGCCCGTCACCGTGCACCCGGCCGAACTCGTCGGCGACGGGCGCATGCCCGAGAGGCTGGCCGGGCGCACCAACCTGTACCCGCGGGTGCGGTACTTCGGATCGGCCGCCTTCCACCCGCACACCGACGGCGGCTTCAGCGAGTTCAGGGCGGTGCGCGCCGAGCAGCTGCGCCCCCTCCCCGCGGGGGTCGGCACCCGCGAGGGGGCTCTGGCCGAGCCCCTGGCCGTGGCCCTGCACGCCGTGTCCCGCGCCGGGGACGTCGCCGGCAGGGAGGTCACCGTGAACGGCGCCGGGCCCATCGGCTGCCTCGTGGCCGCGGCCCTCAAGCACGCCGGGGCCGGACGGGTCACCGTGGCCGACATCAGTCCCGCGTCGCTGGCGGTCGCCCGGGCCATGGGCGCGGACGGGCTCCGCGACGTCTCGCTCGGCGAGCCGCTCCCCGAGGACGCCGAGATCGTCATCGAGGCGTCCGGGGCGCCGGGGGCGCTCGGCCCCGTGCTGCGCTCGACCGCCCGGGGCGGGACGGTCGTCCAGGTGGGCAACCTCCCCGGCACGGAGGCCGCCGCGGTCCTGGGCGACCTCGTCACCAGGGAGATCACGTGGAAGGGCTCCTACCGCTTCTCCCACGAGATCGACGACGCCCTCACCGCGATGGCCGAGGGCCTCGACGTCCGCCCGCTGATGACCCACACTTTCCCCCTGGGCCGCGCCGAGGAGGCGATGCGGGTCGCCGCCGACCCCGCCTCGGGAAGCAGCAAGGTCATGCTGCGGTTCGGCCCGGACCCCGACCCCACCGACCCCGCACACCCCCGGAAGGACCACCTGTGAAGATCACGGACGCGCGCGTCGTCGTCTCCTCACCCGGCCGCAACTACGTCACCCTGGTCATCGAGACCGAGGACGGCGTCACCGGCGTCGGCGACGCCACCCTGAACGGGCGCGAGCTGTCGGTCGCCTCCTACCTGCGCGACCACCTGTGCCCGCTCCTCATCGGCCGCGACGCGCGCCGCATCGAGGACACCTGGCAGTACCTCTACAAGGGCGCCTACTGGCGGCGCGGCCCGGTCACGATGACCGCGATCGCGGCCGTGGACGTGGCCCTGTGGGACATCAAGGGCAAGGCCGCCGGGATGCCCGTCTACCAGCTGCTCGGCGGCGCCGCACGCGACGGCGTCATGGTCTACGGCCACGCCAGCGGCTCCTCGCTCGAGGACCTGTCCCAGGACTTCCAGCGCCACCTCGACCTGGGGTACAAGGCGATCCGCGTCCAGTCGGCGGTGCCGGGCCTGGACAAGACCTACGGCATCGCGGGGGCCGGCGGCCGGGTGTACGAGCCCGCCAACGCCAACCGGCCCCAGGAGGACTCCTGGGAGACCTCGCTCTACCTCGACTTCGCGCCGGAGATGCTCCGGCACGTCCGCGAGGAGTTCGGCTACGGCGTGCACGTGCTCCACGACGTCCACCACCGGCTCAGCCCGATCGAGGCGGGCCGCCTGGGCGCGGCGCTCGAACCCTACCGGCCGTTCTGGATCGAGGACCCGACGCCGGCGGAGGACCAGTCGGCCTTCCGCCTGATCCGGCAGCACACCACCACCCCCGTCGCGGTCGGCGAGGTCTTCAACTCGGTCTGGGACTGCCAGCAGCTGATCACCGAACGGCTCATCGACTACATCCGCACCTCGGTCTCCCACACCGGGGGCATCACCCACCTGCGCCGCGTGTTCTCGCTGGCGGACCTGTACGGGGTGCGGTCGGGGTCCCACGGCGCCGGGGACCTGTCGCCGGTCGCCATGGCGGCGGCGCTGCACGTCGACCTGAGCATCCCCAACTTCGGCATCCAGGAGTACATGGGCCACACGGGGCCACACGAGGAGGTGTTCCGCACCGGCTACACCTTCTCCGACGGGTACATGCACCCGGGCGAGGCGCCGGGCCTCGGCGTGGAGTTCGACGAGGAGGCGGCCTCCCGCCACCCCTACGACCCCCGGTACCTGCCGGTCAACCGGCGTCTGGACGGAACGGTGCACGACTGGTGAGCGCTCACGGACTCGACGTCGTCGTCCTGGGGGAGATCCTCCTGGAGGTGGCCACCGACGAACCGGTGGCCCACGGGATCCCCGCACGCCTCGGGGTGTCCGGCGACGCCCTCAACGTCGCCGCGGCGGCCGCCCGGGCCGGCGCCCGGACCGGCCTGGCCGCGGTCCTGACCGACGACCCCCTGGGGCGGTCGATCGCCGACCGCGTCGCCGAACTGGGGGTCTCCACGGCGCTGCTGCGCTTCCGCCCCGGACAGCAGGGCGTCTACCTGGTCCACAGCGACCCCGAGGGGGAGCGGGCGTTCTCCTACGCCCGCAGCGGGAGCGTCGGATCGACGCTGTGCCCCGCCGACCTGGACGAACAGGCCCTGTCCGCCGCCGGGGCGGTCGTGGCCTCGGGCATCGCCTGCGCCGTCTCCGGGAGCGCGCACGAGGCCGTCCGGGCCGCGGCGCGCCTGGCCCGCAGGTTCGTGTTCGACCCCAACCACCGGCCGGCGCTGACCACGCGGGAGGCCGCGGCCGCGGTCCTGGCCGAGTTCGCGCCCCTCGCCCACCTCGTCACCCCCTCCCATCCGGGGGAGACCTCGTCCCTGCTGCGGAGCGGCTCCCCGGCGGAGGCCGCCCGGCGCCTCCTGGAGGCGGGGACCCGGCACGTCGCGGTGACGTGCGGCTCGCGCGGCGTGCACCTGGCCACCGCGGAGGGCGAGACCTGGGTCGACGCGGTCCCGGCGCCCGTGGTCCTGGACCAGACCGGCGCCGGGGACGCGTTCCTGGGAACCCTGGCCGCGCGCATGGTCCTGGGCGACGGGTTCGCGGACGCCGCCCGGCTCGCCGCGGCCGCCGCCAGCCTCAACGTGGGCGGCCGCGGCGGGACGGGGCTGCTGCCCACCCTGGAGCAGGCGCGCGCCCACGCCGCGCGGACGGGAGCACGGCGATGAACAGGCTCACACCGGCCTCGCTCGTCCGCTCCGGGCGCTCCCCGTCCCTGGACCGCGGCGCCCTGCGCACCGGGGTGGTCCACCTCGGCGCGGGGGCCTTCTTCCGCGCCCACACGGCCGTCTACACCGAGGACGCCGTGCTGGCCACCGGGGACACCTCCTGGGGGATCAGCGCGGTGACCGGGCGCTCGGCGCGCGTGTGGGAGCAGATGGCCCCGCAGGACGGGCTGTTCACCGTCACGGAGCGCGGCCCGGGGAGCGGGGCCTCCCGCGTGGTCTCCGCCGTCACCGAGACGCTCGCCGGGCCGCGCGACCCCCTGGCGGTGGTGGAGCGCATCGCGGCCCCGGGCACCCGGGTCGTGACCCTCACCGTCACCGAGAAGGGCTACCGGGCCGACCCCCTTACCGGGCGCCTGGACGTGCGGGACCCGGCGGTGCGCGCGGACCTGGAGGGCGCTCCCCCGCTCACCGCGGTCGGCCGGATCGCGCGGGGCCTCCAGCTGCGCATGCTCCGCGACGCCGGCCCGGTCTCCGTGGTCTCCTGCGACAACCTGTCCGGGAACGGGGACCGCCTGGGGTCGCTGGTCGCGGACTTCGCCGACGCCCTGCCCGGGGCCGAGGGCGAGCGGCTGCGGGCCTGGACGGCGGAGTCGGTCTCCTTCCCCGACACGATGGTCGACCGGATGGTCCCGGCGACCACGGCGGAGGACCTCGACCTGGTCGAGGGGGCCCTGGGCCTGCGCGACGAGGCCGCCGTGATCGCCGAGCCCTTCCGCCAGTGGGTGGTCGAGGACCGCTTCGCGGCGGCCCGGCCCCCGTGGGAGCGCGCGGGGGCGCTCCTGACCGGCGACGTCCGCCCCTGGGAGGAGGCCAAGCTCCGCGTCCTCAACGCCGGCCACTCGCTGCTGGCCTACCTGGGGCTCGCCCTCGGACACCGCACCATCGCCGCGTGCGCGGCGGACCCCGTCGCGGCGGAGGCGGCGCACCGGCTCGTCCACGAGGAGGCCCTGCCCTCGCTGCGCCTGCCGGACGGCCTCGACGGCCCCGCCTACGCGGAGTCGGTCCTGGCCCGGTTCGCCAACCCCGCCCTGGGCCACACGACCGCCAAGGTCGCGGCCGACGGCTCCCAGAAGCTCGGGCCGCGCCTGCTCCCCACGGTCCGGGCGGTGCTGGACCGGGGAGGCGAGCCCCGCTGGAGCGCCCTGGCGGTGGCGGCCTGGATGCACCACGTCGCCGCGGCCGGCCCCCGGGTGGAGGACCCCCTCGCCGCCGTCCTGGCCGGGCTGCTGCCCGACCGCAGGCGCGCGGCGGACGTGGTCCCCCGGCTGATGGAGGCGGGGATCTTCCCCGGGGAGCTCGTCGCCGACGGGCTCTTCACCGGGCTCGTGGCCCACTGGTACGGGGTCATCGACTCCGCGGACACCCGCGCGCTGGGCAAGGAGATCGCGCTGTGACGCCGACGGAAACCGTCCTGGACCGCTCTCCGGTCATCCCCGTGGTCACGGTCGAGGACCCCGGCCGGGCCGTCCCCCTGGCGGAGGCGCTCCTGGCGGGCGGCGTGGGGGTCGTCGAGCTCACCCTGCGCACCCCCGGGGCCCTCGCCGCCGTCCGCGCGGTCGCCCGCGGGGTGCCCGGCATGCTCGTGGGGGTCGGGACGGTGCTCACGCCCCGCCAGGCGGACGACGCCGTCGAGGCCGGGGCCGACTTCCTCGTCACCCCGGGCACCACGCCGGGCCTGCTGCGGCACCTCGCCCGGAGCGGGATCGCCGCCCTGCCCGGGGTGGCGACCGTGAGCGAGGTCCTGGCGGCCCGGGAGGAGGGGTTCCTGGCGCAGAAGGCCTTCCCCGCCTCGGTCCTGGGCCCGGGGTTCCTCCGGGCGGTGGCCGGGCCGGTCCCCGACGTCGTGTTCTGCCCGACGGGCGGGATCACGGCCGACAGCGCCCCCGACTACCTGGCGGCGCCCAACGCGGCGTGCGTGGGCGGGAGCTGGCTCACCCCGCCGGACGCGGTCCGGGAGGGTGACTGGGAGCGCGTCACCCGGCTCGCCGCCGGGGCGGCCGCGCTCCGCTGACCCGGCGCCCGTCCGGAGGCGGCGGCGGTTCCGGCCGGTGTCCCGGCGGCTCCGCCGCCGCCGGAGCGGGCCCCCTTCCGAGGGCCTCAGGACGGTGGCGGCGGGACCGGGCACGGGGCCCGCCCCTCCTCGCGGGCACGCAGGCGCGAGGGCGGCGGCACCACCGTGGAGTCCGGCGACCTGGCCCCTCCTCGCCGGCGCGCAGGCGCGAGGGCGGCCTCACACTCCTGACCCGGGTGCTCGCCGCCCCTCCTCCCGGGCGCTCAGGCGCGCGTAGAGCACGGGGAGCGCGGCTCCCACCGGCGGCACGGCCGCCAGGGGGAGCAGGACGAGCGCGATCGCGGCCGGGAGGTAGTGGACCAGGGTCGCGGTGGTGAACCTGTTCCCGTCGCTGAGCCGCATCATGGCCTCCCCCGCCGGGGCGGCGAGGGGCGAGGCGGCGGCCAGGAGGAGCATGAACGCGATCGCGACGGCCGCCGCGATCAGCAGCCAGAGGCCGAGGGTCCCCGCCCGCGCGCCGCCCGTCAGCCTCCACGAGCGGCGCAGCGCCCCCGCCGTCCGGACGTCCTCGAACACCACGGCGGAGGGGGCCAGGGAGAGGCGGACCACGAGGTAGGGGCCCACGCACCCGGCGGCGAGGGGCAGGCCCAGGCCCACCGTCCAGTCCGCCGCGCCGAAGCCGGTGAAGGGGGCGCCCGGCCGCTCGATGCCGGGGATCAGGTCGCTCGCCAGGGAGTCGAACAGGAAGGCCCCCGCCAGGACGGCTACGACGACGCACAGCCCGACGGCCAGCTGCGTCGCGAGGACGCGGAGCATGTACGGGCGAGCGCGCCGCCACAGGCCGCCGTCGGGCGGGGTCCGGCGGCCGGGCGGGGCGTCCCGCACGGCGACGGCGTGCGCGGTGTACAGCAGGGTGAGGACCGCGGCCGCGAGCAGGAGCAGCAGGGACACCACGAGCATCCCGTTCAGCGTGAACGCGACGTCGATGTCGCCCGTGGCGGAGAACGGGGGGACCTCCGCCTCCTGGTTGGACCGCACGCGCTCCCGCAGGAGCTCGAAGGCGTCCCAGGTCAGGGCGAAGCCCAGGACCGCGATCGCGGCCACGCCGCAGGCGGCCAGGGCCGTCACGGCCAGGGCGGAGCCGTACAGGGGGCGCCGGAGGCGGACGGTGGTCGCCAGCGCCTCCCCCAGCAGGCCCGGGGCCTTGCCCGCCTCGGGGGCCTCGTCCTCCCCCGGGACCGGGGCGACCCGGTCCTCCGCGCTGCCCGCCATGCCGGCCCCGTCCCTCGTCTCTCGCACCGGAACGGCCGGGGCGCGACCCGGTGGGGCCGCCGCCGCACCGGTCCGGTGGTTCGGTGGTCCGCTGCGCCGCGCACGTCCCGATCGCGTGCCCGGTTCCGGGGGGATCAGCGGGTTCGGCACGATACCAGCCGGTCGGCGGGCCCGGGACCTGCCGGGGCTGCCCGCGCGCGGCGGTCGAACGGTCCCGGCCCCTCCGGGGCCGCCGGGCCCCGCGCGACAGGGCGGTGGGAGGCAGGACGGCGGGAGGCAGGACGGCGGGCGGCGGCACGCGGGCGCTACGGCGCGACGGCGCGAGGGCCGCCGGCGGACCCGGGTCCCGCACCGGTCGCCCGGCACGGGCCCCGGTCAGCCCTGCAGCTTGCGCCGTTCCCAGCGGTTGGGGTGGCGGACGACCACGCCCGCCATGCCGCCGGAACCGGTGAGGCGGATCAGGGGGGTTCCCGGAAGCCGGTCGGGAGCGGTCTTGTCCTTCAGGCCGCCGAAGCCGGGGTCCATTCCGCCGGTCTCCGCGGCCCAGCCGTCGGGAATCACGACCGTGACGCCGCCCGCCTCCCCGTACGCCTCCACCACGACCTCCCGGAGGCGGCACTCGGCCCGGGAGAAGTCGATCTTCACGCCCCCCATGCCTCCGCGGGCGATCACGTGCCCGGGGACCTCCCAGTGCCCCGGGCCCCGGGACGCGCCGTGCATGCCGCCGTTGAGCTCCAGCGGCGGCAGGTCCACGGCGGACTCCGGCCTCGGCAGGTCGGCGGTCAGGGCGGCGAGCTCGTCGTGGGTCTTGGAGCTCAGCGCCTGCTCCAGGCGCGAGTCCAGCTCGTCGAGGTCGATGCGGCCCTCGGCCGCCGCGTCGCGCAGCTGCTCCACCACCGCTTCCCGGTCGTCGTGGGAGGCGCGGAGCCCTCCTGTGGGGGCGGGGCGCGGAGAGGGTTCCGAAGGCTGGGAGGTCATGGCAACAAGGATAGACGGCGGACCGGGACGGCACTGCCGACCGCTGTCCGGTCCGCCGGGAGTTCCCGCGGGTGCGCGAGGGCCTCCTCGCGTACACGGGCGGAGGCGGCCGGCACGCGCGGAGGCGCTCCGTCCGCCGCGCGCCGGCCGTCCCCGGCAGGTACGAGGGCGGTGCCGCACGGGGCGACCCGGTCGGGGCCGTGCTTCCGTCGCGGCCCCCGCTCAGGCGGCCGTGACCGCCGCCGCCAGCAGGACCGCGGCGGAGAACAGCAGCGCCCCGGGCGCTCCGGCGGTCCCCGCCATCGCCGCGGCGGCGGCGGGGATGGCCACCTGGCCGAGCCGGTTCCCCCAGATGCGCAGGGCCAGGGCCGCGCCCTTCGCCTGCTTCGGCGCCGCGGTGGCGACCTCCGCCATGGTCAGGGGCTGCCCCAGCCCCAGCAGGAACCCGCCCGCGACGAGCACGGCCCCCAGGGCGACCGGCCCGCCGCCGGGCACCGCGACCAGCGCCAGGGCGAGCGCCGCCACGGCGGTGCTCGCCACGATCAGCTGCTTGCGCGACCAGCGCGTGAGCAGCCGGGAGAGCATCAGCCGCGAGAGCAGGGAGCTTCCCGCCCGCAGGCTCAGCAGGACCCCCACGAGCACGGGCGGGATGCCCCGGCTCTCGGCGATCAGCGGGAGGTACGCGGTGAGGATGTCCACCGCCGAGAGCAGGGCCAGGCTGGCCAGGAGCGCGGACGGCATACCCGGCCTGCGCAGGAGGGACAGGGTCGGGACGGGCCCGGGGGCGACGCCCCCGGAGGGGGCCGGGGAGCGCAGGCGCAGCAGGAAGAGGATCGGCAGGAAGCCCAGGACGGCGGTGGCGCAGGCGATCACGAGCGCCGTCGACGTGGCGGAGAGCAGGGCCGGACCGGAGGCGTCGGCGAGGACCGCGCCGGAGATCAGCGGGCCGGCGAGCTGGCCCAGCGACGCGGCGGCCGTGAACCAGCCGAAGTCGCGGTCCAGGTTCTCCGGCGGGGAGAACCGCGCGATGAGTCCCTGGCCCGCGACCATGCACAGCAGGTGGCCCACGCCGACCACCGTGCTGGCGACCGCGAGGGAGACCAGGCCCGTCGTGACCGCCAGGAACACGCAGCCGACGGCCAGGATGAGCGCTCCCAGCCCGACGATCCAGGCGGTGCGCCGGGCGCGGTCCGTGGACCGGCCCAGGGGGACCGCGATGAGCAGGGGGAGCAGGGCGTACGCGGCCGTGACCAGGCCGACCGCCACCGCGTCCCCGCCGATGGCGATGGTCCGGTAGGAGATGAGCGGCCGGGCGAGGTTGAGGGCGGTGTGGGTCAGCACCACGCTTGCCAGGAGCGGCCACAGCCATGCCTGTCCCGGTGACCGCCCGACCCCCATGAAGCCCCCTTCAGACAACCGCTTTCATCACATGCACACCAAGAGTCCCAATAGACACAGAAATCGCAGGTGCGAGCGGATCATCCCATGACACCCCTTGCGTACCGGCGAGCGGCCCCGGCCCCGGGGCGGCTCCGCCCATGCCCGCGGGGCTCCGGCGGGCCCCGGCGGCGCCCTCGGTCTCGATGGAGGTCGAGGTTCCGGCGTCTTCCGGAACACCCGAGGAGCGCACCGGTGGCCCCCGTGACCGGAGCCACCGGGAACATCGGACGGGTCCTCCCGAGGGAGCCGGCCGAACGCGGTCCGGACCGGCCGCGCGACCTCGCACGCGACGCCGCGAACGCGGGCCTCCCCGGGGGCGCGGAGGCGGACGGGCCGCTCCGGATCCACGGCACGGTGGAACCGGCCACCGGCTCCCCGGCGGCCCCGTTCGAGCGGTGCGCCCCGGCGAACGCCGCCGCCTTCCGCTGAGCGGTCGGCCGCGCGGCGGGGACGACGGAAGCGGGAGCCGCCCGGAGGGCTCCGCCGAGCGCCGACCCGCAGCGCCGCTCGGCGCTCGGCGCTCGGCGACCCCGGTGGGGCCCTACCGGGGCCGCAGCGGAGCAGGACCGGTGGACTCGCGCCAGACGATCCTGTTGAGCGGCCCGTCCGACAGTTCGGGCTCGGTCCCCCGGACCGAGGCGACCAGTCGCTCCATGGCGTCACGGCCCAGCCGCTCCCGGTCGACGTCGACCGTCGTGAGCGCCGGGGAGAGGTAGGCGCCCACCGGGTTGTTGTCCCATCCCGTCACGCTGAGGTCGTCCGGCACGCCCCAGCCGCGTTCGAGGGCTCCGCGGACCACCCCCGCGGCGACCACGTCGTTGGCCGCGATCACCGCGGTGACCCCGCTGCCCTCGGCGAGGGAGCGCACGGCGTCGCGGCCGGATTCGGCCGACCAGTCGCCGTCGACCACGCCGTGGGACTCCAGGCCGAGGCGCTCGACCGTCCGGAGGAAGGTCTCCTTGCGCCCCCGGGCGGAGGCGAACAGCAACGAGCCCGACACGTGCAGGAACCGCCGGTGCCCCGCCGCGGCCAGGCCCGCGACGAGGTCGGCGACGACCGACCCGTCCGCGAGTTCGCCGATGCCGCGCATCTGGTCGTCGTACCCGGCGCAGACGACCACGGGGACTCCCCCGGCCGGCATCCGTTCGCCCTCGCGGACGACCGGGGCCAGGGACAGGACGCCCTCCACCTGCCCGGAGTCGGCGAGTTCGAGCACCCGTTCGGCGCGCGCGCCGGAACCGCCGTCCACGCTCTGCACCTCGACGGCGAACCCCGCCGCGCGCGCGGCGGCGATGGCCCCGAGGAGCATGCGGTCGGGGCTGAAGGAGCCCAGGCCGGGCAGCAGGACCGCGAGGCGCCCGGTCCGCCGGGTGCGCATCGACCGCGCGATGAGGTTGGGCCGGTAGCCGAGCTCCCTGACCGCGGCGCCCACGCGCTCCCGTGTCGACTCCTTGAGCCCGCCCTCGGAGCGCAGGTACCGGGAGACGGTCTGGTGGGAGACCCCCGCGAGGCGGGCGACCTCCATGATGGTGGGCCGACGCGGCGTCCCGGACGTGGACATCTGGCCTTCTTTCGCGGGCGGGGAGGGTCTTGACGCGCGGCGCCAACGCTCATACCTTAGGCCGTGCCACAAAAAGTGAACGTTCACTATTTCTCCCACCCCCCAGGAGCACCCGTGACCGGTTCCAGACCCCCGATCCGTGTGGCCGTCGTCGGCAGCGGCGCGATAGCCACCGGCAGGCACCTCCCCGCCCTCGCCGCCATGGGCGGCCGGGTGGACGTGACCGCCCTGGCCGACCTCGACGGAGCACGCGTGGAGGCGGCGGCGGACGAGCACGGCGTCCCCGGCAGGTACACGGACGTCCACGCCATGCTCGCGGCGGAGTCCCCCGACCTCGTGATCGTCTGCACACCGCCCTCCGCCCACAAGGGCGCGGCCGTCGCCGCCCTGGACGCCGGGGCCTGGGTGTGGTGCGAGAAGCCGCCCGCCCTCTCCCTCGCGGAGTACGACGAGGTCGTCGCCCACGAGGGGGACGGTGCCGGCCCCTTCGCCAGCTACGTGTTCCAGCACCGCTTCGGGTCCGGCGCCGAGCGCTTGCGCCGCCACATCGCCGAGGGCACCCTCGGCCGCCCCCTCGTCGGGGTGTGCCACACGCTCTGGTACCGGGACCCGGCCTACTTCGAGGTCCCCTGGCGCGGCCGGTGGGAGACCGAGGGCGGGGGCCCGAGCATGGGCCACGGCATCCACCAGATGGACCTCGCGCTCTCGCTGCTCGGCGACTGGTCCGAGGTGACGGCCTCGATGTCCACCCTCGCGCGGTCCACCCGGACGGAGGACGTGTCGTCGGCGATCGTGCGGCTGGAGTCCGGCGCCACGCTCTCCGTCGTCAACAGCCTGCTCTCACCCCGGGAGACCAGCTACCTGCGCTTCGACTTCGAGGACGCCACGGTCGAGCTGGAGCACCTCTACGGCTACGACAACACCCACTGGCGCTGGACCCCCGCGCCGCACGCCGCGCGGGCCGGGTCGGGCGCGTCCTGGCAGCCGGAGGAGGACGTGCCGAGTTCCCACCGGACCCAGCTCGCGGCGCTCCTCGACGCGATGGAGCGCGGCGAACGGCCCCGCGCCGGCGGCCACGACGGGCGCCGGGCCCTCGAACTCGTCGCGGGCATGTACCGGTCGGCCTTCCTCGGCGGGACGGTGCGGCGCCGGGACCTGACCCCGGACGACAGCTTCTACCACTCCATGCACGGGGGCGACGCGGCCAGGGCCGCGGCAGCCCTCACCTGACCCGAGGCGAGGACCAGTGCCCGACACGATCACCCTGTCCAAAGACCCCGACACGCTCACCGTCACGGCGGCGGGAACCGAGATCGCCCGCTACGTCCTGCGGCCCGACGCCCCGGCGGTCGAGGCCCCCAAACCCTTCCTCCACCCGCTCCGCACCCTCGGCGGCGCTCCCCTGACGGCCGTGCGGCCGTGGGACCACCGCTGGCACAAGGGCCTGCAGATGACCTGGTCCCACGTCTCCGGGCAGAACTTCTGGGGCGGGCCGACCTTCGTGCGCGGCAGCGGCTACCAGTGGCTCGACAACGCCGGGACGATCCGCCACGAGCGCTTCGAGGCCGTGGTCGAGGGCGACGGCGAGGCCGCGTTCACCGAGAGCCTCTCCTGGACGGCCTCGACCGGCGAGCGGTGGATCGGGGAGAGGCGCACGCACCGCTTCCACGCCGTGGACCCCGCCCGGGGGATCTGGGCCCTGGACTTCGCGACCTCGCTGACCAACGTGCGCGGCAGCGCCCTCGAACTGGGCAGCCCCACCACGCACGGCCGCGACGCCGCGGGCTACACCGGGCTGTTCTGGCGCGGTCCGCGGTCGTGGACGGGGTGCGACGTGGTGAGCGCGACGGGGGTCACCGGGGGCGACGTCATGGGCACCCGGTCCGACTGGATCGCCCTGACCGGACAGCACGACGAGATCGACGGAGGGGCGACCGTCCTCTGCTTCGCGGGGACGTCGAGCGGCACGGCGCCCATCCGGTGGTTCGTGCGCTCCGAGCCGTTCCCCGTGTTCAGCCCCTCGCCGTCCTTCGACGAGACGGTCGTCCTCGAACCGGGCGGCGTCCTGGACCTGCGCCACCGTCTGGTGTTCGTCGACCGGATGTGCGCCTCCGACGAGGTCGGTGCCCTCGCGGCGGAGTTCGCGCCGTGAGCGCCGCCCCGGGGTTCCCCGGCGGGGCGGCCGTCAGCAACCTCCGGGTCTACGACTGGGAGGCCGCGGACGGGCTCCACGGCGGCACGCCCCACATGCACACCGCCTCCTCCGAGGCGTACGTCGTGGTCGCCGGCCGCGGAGAGGTCCACACCGTCACCCCGGAGGGGAGCGCCGCCGACGCCCTGGCCCCCGGGACGGTCCTGTGGTTCGGTCCGGGCACGGTGCACCGCCTGGTCAACCACGGCGGGCTGGAGATCACCACGGTCATGCAGAACGCGGGCCTCCCGGAGGCGGGCGACGCCGTCTTCACCTTCCCGCGCGCGGTGCTGGCCGACCACGCGGCCTACGAGGCCGCCGCCCGCCTCTCCCAGGACGCCCCCGAGGAGGAGCGGGCGGCGCTGGCCCGGGCCCGGCGCGACCTCGCCGTGGAGGGGTACCTGGAACTCGTCGCCGCGGCCGGGGAGGACGGCGGGGAGGCCCTCCGGGAGTTCCACCGGCTCGCGGCGGAGATCGTCCGCCCTCGGGTGGAGGCGTGGCGGGAGATCTGGCGCGAGGGGGTGGAGCGTGAGGCGGAGCTGACCCGGCGGCAGCTGGCCTCGTTGGAGCGGGGCGACCCCGGCGCCATGGCGGAGGCGGCCGTGGTGCGCACCGAACCGCTTCCCGGGCCGCGGCACTTCGGCATGTGCGGCCGGCTCCGCAAGCGGCGGCCGGGACCCTCCGGCGGTGCGGACGGCCCTGCGCGCTGACCGGGCGCGCCAGCGGTGCGGCGGGGCCGCCGACGACCGCGCGCCCGTGGCCGGGCCCGACGCCCGGCCGCCGCGCCGGGTACGCGATCGCGGCGCAGAACGGAGAGGGCCGCGGCCCCTCCCGTCCGCGGCGCCCGCCCGGCCCCGGGCAGGCGCCGCGGACGGCGTCCGGACCGAGGGGGTACGGCGGTGGGCCTCGGAGAGGCAGGACGCCGGGCACGGGGCGATCGGTTCGGCCCGGCCTCAGGCGGCGCCGCGGCCCCCGCGCCAGGTCCTCCGGGGGCTGCGAGCCGGGACGGCGGCCCCGGCGGGGCGCGGGCCCCGACCCTGAGGGACGTGCGGGCGGAGGCCGTGGGGTCCGGACGACCGCCCGGCCCGGGCCCCTCCGACACGACACGGGCCGGAACGACACAGTGGAACAAGGGACCACTTTCCTTGTCAGATACCCCCTAGGGGTATACCGTGGGCGCCATGGACGAGACACCGCGAGAACACGACCCGCACCACGACCGCACAGGCCCCGCGGAACACACCGGGCACGCCGCCCCCGACGACCGCGCACCCCGCGCGGACCACTCCGACCACCCGGACGACGCCGCTACCGCGGGACACGGACAGGGCGGGCGCCCCGGATCCGACCACAGTGGACACGCGGGACCCTCGGACCACTCCGAACACGGAGGGCACTCCGGGCACGCGGGCCACGGCGACCACGTGGGCCAGTTCCGGCGGCTGTTCTGGATCATGCTGGTCCTGGCCGTTCCCACGGTCGGCCTGAGCACGATGTTCGCCTCCATCGCGGGCTACCCGGTTCCGGAGTTCCCCGGAGCCGGATGGGTCTCACCCGTGCTCGGCACCGTCATGTACCTCTGGGGCGGTCGCCCGTTCCTGACGGGCGCGGTCGACGAGATCAGGGCTCTCCGGCCGGGCATGATGCTGCTGATCGCCCTGGCCATCACCGTGGCCTTCTTCTCCTCCTGGGGGGCGAGCCTGGGCGTCCTCTCCCACGAGCTGGACTTCTGGTGGGAGCTGGCCCTCCTCGTCGTGATCATGCTCCTGGGACACTGGATCGAGATGCGCTCGCTGGCGCAGACCTCGTCCGCGCTGGAGTCCCTGGCGGCGCTGCTGCCCGACGAGGCGGAGAAGGTCGTCGGCGACGAGGTGGTCACCGTCGCCCCCGCCGACCTGGTCCTCGGTGACACGGTCGTCGTCCGCCCCGGCGGGCGGGTCCCCGCGGACGGCCTGGTCACGGAGGGCACCGCGGACGTCGACGAGTCGATGATCACCGGTGAGTCCCGCCCCGTCAGCCGGGGCCCCGGGGACCACGTCGTCGCCGGAACCGTCGCCACGGACACGGCGCTGCGGGTGCGGATCACCGCCGTGGGCGAGGACACCGCGCTCGCCGGCATCCAGCGCCTGGTCTCCGACGCCCAGAGCTCCTCGTCGCGCGCGCAGCGCCTCGCGGACAGGGCCGCGGCCTGGCTGTTCTGGTTCGCGCTGGGCGCGGCGGTCCTCACCCTCGTCGCCTGGTCGCTCCTCGGAGCGCCCGAGGACGCCCTGGTCCGCACCATCACCGTGCTGGTCATCGCCTGCCCCCACGCCCTCGGGCTGGCCATCCCGCTGGTGGTCTCCATCGCCACGGAGCGGGCCGCCAGGGGCGGCGTCCTGGTCAAGGACCGCATGGCGCTGGAGAGCATGCGCACCGCCGACACCGTCCTCTTCGACAAGACCGGAACCCTGACCAAGGGCGAGCCCGCCGTCACCGACATCGCCCCCGGCGCCGGGCTCGGCGAGGACGAGCTCCTGGCCCTGGCCGCCGCCGTGGAGGCCGACAGCGAGCACCCCCTCGCCAGGGCCGTCGTGGCCGCCGCGCGCCGCAGGGGCGTCGACGTGCCCCGGGCCACCGACTTCCGCGCCTCCACCGCCGTGGGCGTCTCCGGCACCGTCCGGGGCCGAAGGGTCGACGTGGGCGGTCCCGGCATGCTGGAGGCGCACGGCGCCGAGGAGATGGCGGTCGCGCACACCTGGAAGGACCGGGGCGCGATCATCCTGCACGTGCTGTCCGACGGGGAGGTCGTCGGCGCGCTCGCCCTGGCCGACGAGGTCCGGGAGGAGTCCCGGCAGGCGGTGCAGGCCCTGCACGCGCTCGGCATCAGGGTCGTCATGATCACCGGGGACGCCGAGGCGGTCGCGAACTCCGTCGCCGCCGAGCTGGGCATCGACCAGGTCTTCGCCGGTGTCAGGCCCGAGGACAAGGGGGCCAAGGTCGCCGAGCTCCAGCACGGGGGGCGCAAGGTCGTCATGGTCGGGGACGGCGTCAACGACGCCCCGGCGCTCGCCCGGGCCGACGTCGGTCTGGCGATCGGCGCGGGGACCGACGTCGCGATCGCCTCGGCAGGGGTGATCCTGGCCAGTGACGACCCGCGTTCGGTCCTGTCGGTGATCGAGCTGTCGCGGGCGGGGTACCGGAAGATGCGGCAGAACCTGTGGTGGGCAGCCGGGTACAACCTGGTGTCGGTGCCGCTGGCCGCGGGTGTGCTCGCCCCCGTCGGGTTCGTGCTGCCGATGGCCGTGGGCGCTGTGCTGATGTCGCTGTCGACGGTCGTGGTCGCCCTGAACGCGCAGCTGCTGCGCCGGCTCGACCTCCGTCCGGAGGCGAGCACGGAGGCCCTGCTCCGGTCGGCCGGCACGCGTGAGCGGATCGGGGCGTAGGCGTCGGCCCGACACGTCCGGCGGCCGGCCGCTCCGGCGGGACCCGGTCCGCGCCCGGAACCCCGGGTCCGCGGGGGCGCGTCCGCCCTCCTGCCGGCACGGCCGTCCGGGAAGGCCCCGGGCGCCGCGGTTTCCGGTCCGGCTCCTCCACCGTCGTCCCACCGCACGGGAACGGGGCGGCGCCCGGGTCGCGCGTGGTCCGCGCGCCCCGGCCGCCGCCCCGTTCCCATTTGGGACGTCCCCGAAGCGGCGGTCCCCGGAGACTCCGCTCCCCCGGCGGAACCGGGCCGGGAGGCCCCGCGTTCGCAGGACGTGACGAGCCGTTCGGCGCCCGCGCCCGCGGGCGATCCCACGCACGCGGCCCTCCCGGAAGGACATCCATGGTCTTCAAACGTCTGCTCGCGGCCTTCGGCATCGGCGGGCTCAGCATCGACACCGTCGTCGAGAACCCCCACACCCGTCCCGGCTCCG
This sequence comes from Nocardiopsis sp. CA-288880, assembly GCF_050955985.1. Classification (NCBI taxonomy): domain Bacteria; kingdom Bacillati; phylum Actinomycetota; class Actinomycetes; order Streptosporangiales; family Nocardiopsidaceae; genus Nocardiopsis; species Nocardiopsis sp. CA-288880. Next base: position 5,353,328 of record NZ_CP192105.1, read on the forward strand.
CACTGGAGGGGCGCGTCGAGCTGAGCGGCGGGGACGGGGACGCCGAGATCGCGGAGATCGTCCTGGCCCTGGTCGTCAGCGCCCAGGACGGCGACGAGCACGAGGGCGTGGAGTTCGCCCGGGTCCCGGTGGCCTCGGGGGTCCGGTTGGCGGCCGGGGAGACCCTGTCCGTCCCCTTCGCCTTCGGCATCCCGTGGCAGACGCCGCTCACCGAGGCCGGGGGCGGGCCCCTGCCGGGCGTCCTGGTGGGCCTGCGCACCGAGGTCGTCGTCGACGGCGCCTCCGACAAGGGCGACCTGGACCGGCTGCACGTCCATCCGCTGCCCGTGCAGGAGCGCGTGCTGGAGGGTCTGGCCCTGCTCGGGTTCGGGCTCGGGTCCACCGGTGTGGAGGGCGGCTACCTGGCGGGGACGGCGCAGGAGTACCCGTTCTTCCAGGAGTTCGAGTTCCACCCCTCCGAGCGGTACGCCCACGAGATCGGCGAGGTCGAGATCGCGCTCGTCCCCGACCCGGAGGGCGTGTCGGCGGTGGTGGAGTTCGACCGCCGCGGCGGGATGTTCTCCGAGGGCGGGGAGGTGCACAGCGGGTTCCGTGTCGGGCACGACGACGCCGACCGCCTGGACTGGGCGGGGACGCTGGACTCCTGGATCGAGGAGTCGCTCCGGCGCCACCGCGAGCTGTTCGGCGGACAGCACCACGGCTACGGGGAGCACTACCACGGGGAGGAAGAGGAGCGCGGCGGCGGCATGCTCGGCGTCGTCGGCGGGGCCGCCGCGGGTGTCGTGGGCGGCCTGGCCGCGGGCTACGTGGTGTCCGAGATCGTGGACGGGATCGGTGAGGACTCCGACGGGGAGGAGCAGGCCGAGGAGGAGGAAGAGGAGTCCGACGAGGAGTGACCCGGCCCCGGGGAGCACGCGCGGGCGGGGGACCCTCCCCCGCCCGCGCGGGACCGCGGAGGGCCGGAGGGGGGTACGGGCGCAGCGGGCCGCGGGCGGTGCCGCACGGGCGGCCGTGTGCGGGGGCGCCGCCCCGGCACAGGCGGAAAATGTCTGTCGTCCCCGGTAACCAGGACCGTATCCTCACACGGCGTCAACGCCTGTCCCGCCCCCTCCCCCGAAGGAGTCCGTGTGTCGGCGATCCGCCTGCCCGAGCACCTGGAACTGCTGCTCACCGACGAACCCGTCCTCGACATCTACGAGTACGGGCCGTGGCGGGTGCCGAACCGGCTCGTCGACGAACTCGTGGAGCTGTTCGACCTGGTCATCGAGGACCCGCGCGGCCGGGAGTTCCCGCCGGGGCAGCCCTCCGGCACGGAGCAGCAGCGGCACAAGCGCCTCCGGGGCGACGTCGTCGACCACCTGGTCACCCTCCAGGGGCCGCTGCGGGTCGTCGGCGGCAGCAGCTCGCGCATGCCCTCCATCCTCATCGGCCGCCACTCCACCGTGGACGACCTGAGGTCGCAGTCCCACCAGTGGCTCCTGGACACCCTGACCATGCCGCCGTGCTACGGCCTGATCGAGGTGGCCAAGGAGCGGGAGCACCGCCGCACCGCCTTCGCCCTCATCGGCGACGTCCTGGACGCGGCCGAGGGCGTCGAGCCCTGGGAGGAGCGCCGCCGGGCCTGGCGGGACCTGCTCGACCGGCGTGCCGCGCACCCCGCCGACCTGGAGTTCGACATGTCGGCGAGCCCCCGCGACCTGCGGACCGCCTGGGCGGCGGCGATCGACGCCGAGCACTTCCCGCGCATCCCCGAGTTCGCGCCGCCCGCGCGGTTCCTGGCCTGGGCCCACGAGAGGTTCGCCCCCGCTCACGCGCGGCTGGCCGCGGTCGCACACGACGTCCCGTCGCTGTCCGACACCCTGGTGGACCTGTGCCTGGGCCTGCGCCTGTACGGCCTGCCGCCGATGACCGGCTCCCTCCTCGGCCCCGGCGAGTACCGGGAGCTGTCGGCGGACTTCGCCGAACGCAGGAAGGCGTTCGACCTGTCCGCGTGGCAGGACCGGGTGCGCACCTGGCTGTGGCAGGGCGTCGTGGCCGGGGAGGCCGACGCCTGCCGGACCTGGCTGGACATGGGCACGCGCTGCGCGCTGGCCCTGAGCTCCAGCGGCAACGAGGTGCGCAAGTCCAACCGGTTCAGCAGCCCCCTTCCGGTCAGCGGGTTCCAGACCGACCTGCGCCGCTACTGCCGACCGCCGAGCACGCCCGTGACCGTTCCGGGGCTGCCCGGCGCGGACGGGCCGGAGCAGGCCGCGCGGCCGCGCACCGCGGACCCGGCCCTCGGCCCCACCCCGCTGGAGCGGTTGGACGCGCTGGTCGGCCTGGAGGAGGTCAAGCGGGAGGTCCGGGCCGTGGCCGCCGAGGCCGAGACCGCGCGCCGCCGGGCGCACGCCGGGCTGTCGGTCGCCGCCCCCGGCAGGCACATGGTGTTCGCCGGGGCCCCCGGCACGGGCAGGTCCACGGTGGCCGGGATCATCGGGTCGCTCTACGCGGACGCGGGACTGCTGCGCACGGGCCGGGTGACCGAGGTGGGCCGGGCCGACCTGGTGGCCGACCACTCCGGCGGCGTGGCCGAGCGGGTCGCGCAGGTGGTGCGCGGCGCCCTGGGCGGGGTGCTGCTCGTGGACGAGGCGGCGGCGCTGGCCGGGTCCGAGAGCGGGCGCAACCCGGGCGCCGACGCGCTGGCGGCGCTGGCGCGCAAGATGGACGAGCACGCCGACGAACTGGTGGTGGTGTTCGCCGACACCGAGCAGTCCCTCGGCCGCCTGCTGTCGGCCCACCCGCGGCTGGCCGCCCGGATCGGCCGACGGCTGTCGTTCGGTGATCCGACCGGCGGGGAGCTCACCGCGATCTTCGCCGCCATGGTGGAGGACGGGGGCCTGGAGGCCGACCCCGAAACCTTGGCCAGGGCCGGGAGGCTGCTGGAACGCCTCGCGCGCGGCCGCGGTTCCGCCGGTGCCCGCACGGCCCGGATCCTGCTGGACCGCGCCCTGTCGCGGCAGGCGGTCCGGGTGGCGGCCTCGCCCGCCGGTTCTCCGGCGGGTCTGGGGGCGGGCTCCGACGCCTCGGACGGCGAGACCGACCGGCTGCGCCGCCTGCTGGCCGAGGACCTGCCCGAGAACCCGGAGTCGGTCGCCGCGGTCCCCGTCGGACGGGGGACGTCGAAGGTTCCGGAGGACCCGCTGGCCGAGCTGGACGCGCTCGTCGGCCTGGAGGCGGTCAAGCGGGAGGTGCGGCTGTACGCGGCCGAGGCCGAGGCCGACCGGCTGCGCGCCGCCTCCGGGGTCCCGGTGTCCGCGCCGGCACGGCACATGGTGTTCACCGGCAGCCCGGGCACGGCCAAGACGATGGTCGCCCGGATGCTCGGCGCGGTCTACGCGAAACTGGGCCTGCTGTCGTCCGGGCACCTGGTGGACGTCTCGCGCGGCGACCTGGTGGGCGAGTACATCGGGCAGACGGCGCCGAAGGTGGAGCGTGTGGTGCGCGGCGCGCTGGGCGGGGTGCTGTTCGTCGACGAGGCGTACGCGCTCACCTCCTCGACCTCGACCAACGACTACGGGGCCGAGGCGGTCGCGACGCTGCTGCGCCTGGTGGAGGACCACCGCGACGACCTCGTCGTGGTGGTGGCCGGGTACCCGGAGGAGATGGCGCGGTTCCTCTCCTCCAACCCCGGCCTGGCGTCGCGGTTCCCACGTCACCTCTCCTTCCCCGACTACACCGACGACGAGCTCGCGGAGATCTTCGGGGTCATGGCTCGCGAGGCCGGGTTCGCGCTCGGCGCGGGCACGGCCGAACGGGTGCGCCGCCTGCTGCGGGCCACGGGGCGCGACCACGCGTTCGGCAACGCGCGGCTGGTGCGCAACCTCCTGGAGCGTGCGACCGCCCTGCAGGCCGAGCGCATCACCGACGGCCGGAAGCGGTCGGCCGACGAGTTGCGCGAGCTGCTGCCCTCCGACCTCCCCCTGACTGCGGGCTCCCGGATCGGCGCCCCCGCGCAGGAGGACCCCCTGGCCTCCGCCGAGCGGCTCGTCGGCCAGGAGGCGGCCCGGCGGGAGCTGCGCGCGCTGGACGCGCGGGCCGGGGTGGAGGAGGCCCGCCGCTCGGCGGGGATCACCGTGTCGGGCGCGATCGACCACATGGCGCTCCTCGGTCCCGCGGGTACCGGGCGGGCGACGTTCGCCGAGCTCGCCGGAGCGGTGTGCGGCCGCCGTGGGCTGCTGTCGTCGGGACATGTGGTGCGGGTGGGACGGGAGGAACTGCTGGGGGCGATGCCCGGGCAGAGCGCACAGCTGACCGCGTCGGCGGTGCGGTCGGCGCTGGGCGGGGTGCTGTTCCTGGCGGAGGCGCACACGGTGCTGGCCAGACCCGGCGCCGACGCGTCGGTGGACGAGTCGGTGCGGGAACTCGTGCGCCTGGCGGGTGTGCACCGGCACGACCTGATGGTGGTCGTGTCCGGCTCCGCGGAGGGGCTGCCGGGCCTGCTGGAGGCGCGTCCGGAGCTCGACGCGCTGTTCACGCGGAGGCTGCGCTTCGCCGACCTGTCCGAGGAGGACCTGGCGGAGGTGTTCTCCGGGCTCGCCCGGGAGGCGGGGTTCCGCCTGGCCCCGGGGACCGCCGGGGCCGTGCGCGGGCTGCTGCTGCGCGGGCGGCCGGAGTCCCCGTCCAACGCCCGCCTGGCGGAGGACCTCTTCGAGCGGACGGCTCGCGCCCAGGCGGAGCGGGTGGCGGGGCTGGACCTGGGCGACGGGGACGTGCTGCGCACGCTCGCCCCGGAGGACGTGCCCGCCGGCCTGCCCGGGCACGGGACCGCGTGGACGGGCGCGGGCCTGTACCTGTAGGGAGCGGCCGCGGGCCCCGGCCCGCGGCCGCTCCTCCCGCACAGGGCGCGGGCCCTCCGGGGCCGGGCCGTCCCGGAGGGCCCCACCGGCCCCGGACCCGGCCGTCCCGGAGAACCGACCCCGGCCGCGGGGGCCGGGGCGGCATCCGAGCACGTCGCGGACGCGACCGGCGGGGCTGCCCCCGGTCGCGGGGGACGGGGCCGCAGAGGGACCGGGGGCCGCGGCCGCCATGGGTGCGACCGCGGCCCCCTGCCCTCACCAGGAACCGAAGACGGAACCGCCGTCGGTGGACCGGACCACCCGGTCGCCGGCCACCGCGACGACCTGGTCGGCGTCGGCGTGGAGCGCCTGCGCCCCGCCGTCGATCCGTCCGGCCGGCTCCCACGACGCGCCGGCGTCCTCACTGCGGTGGACGCCGCCGTCCGGCGCCACCCCGAGGACGGTGACCGTCCCCGGGACCCAGTCGACCAGCGCCAGCAGCGGCGCCCCGTCGACGGCGGAGAACCCGGACCCGCCGTCGGTCGAGCGCACCAGCCCGCCCCGCGTGGTCGCCACGACGGTCCGGCCGTCGTCGGCCACTCCCAGGGAGAACGGTTCGACGCCCTCGTCGAGCTCCTCCCACGTGGTGCCGTCCTCCGTCGCGCGCAGGGCGCCGTCGAACCCGACCACCCTGTCGGGCGTCGCGGCCAGGGCGTGGAAGTCCGACCGCCCCGCCCTCGACAGCGCCTGCCAGGTCGACCCGCCGTCGCGGGACTCGATCAGGCCCACCGGGTCGGGCATGTCCACCCCCGGACCGGGGTGTCCGCTCGCCACGTAGCGCCCCGGTCCGGCGACCGCGAAGCCCATCAGGTCGATGGCCGGACCGACCCCGCGCGCCTCGGCGGCCCCCTCCCCCTCGCCCGGAGCGGGCAGGACGTAGAGGCCCTCGTGGGTGGCGACCAGGATGTCGCCGCTCTCGGGGTCGACGTCCACGGCGTGCACGTGCGACACCTCCCCGGGCAGCGCGACGCCCGCCGCGCCCGCCCCGGACGACCGGTCGGCCCCCTCCTGCCCCTCCGCCGCGCACCCGGCCGCCATCACCGCCAGGACCGCCGTCGCGGCCGCGGCCGACAGCCGCCTCTGACTCGTACTCACTCTTCCCACCGATTCCTCCGAAGGCCGATCGGGCGCCGGGCCGGTCGCCCGGCGCCCGCGTGGACGCGGTCAGTGACCGCCGTGCTCCCCGCTCCCGGAGGACTCGTCCCGGTCGCCGCCACCGGCGCCGCCGAGCATGGTGTCCATCAGCTCGATCTCGGACCGCTGCGCGTCGACGATCTCCCGCGCCAGCTCCCGGGCCCCGGGGTCGGCGCCCTCCTCCAGCTCCGTCTCGGCCATCGCGACGGCCCCCTCGTGGTGGAGGACCATCAGCTCCAGGAACAGGGTGTCGAAGGCCTCGCCCTCGGCCTGCTCCAGCTCGGCCATCTGCTCCTGCGACAGCATGCCGTCCATGCCCGCGTGGTCCCCGGCGCCGGTGTCGCCGGTGTCCTCGCCCCACGACTCCAGCAGGCCGTTCATCCTGTCGATCTCCGGCCCCTGGGCCGCCTCGATCTCCTCCGCCAGCGCGCGGACGTCCTCACCGGCCCGCGTCCGGGCCAGCTCCGACATCTCCACGGCCTGGCGGTGGTGCGGGATCATCATCCGGGCGAACTCCACGTCCGCCCCGTTGAACGCGGCGGCGCCCTGGTCGGCCGCCTCCGGCGCCGGGCCGTCGCCGGTCCCGCCGCACGAGGCCAGGAGCAGGGCTGCGGCGACCGCGGCCGCCGCCGAGGCGAGGGTGCGCTTGTTCTCGGTCATGGTCGGTCCTTCTCTCTTCCGTGTGGTCCTGTCGCCGCGCGCCCGGACCGGGCCGGCGCGGCGTCGCTGCAGGGGTGTCGGCCGGACGGCGCACCGGGTTCGGCGGGCGCCGTCCGCTGGGCTCCTATATGCGGAGCACCTGCAACCGGGCGAGAGAGGGCGGGTCGGGGGGCCGGCGCAGGGGCCCGGACGACCGCCGGACCGACGGCGGTGTGTGCGAGGGCGCTCCGGGCCACCGGGCGAACGCCACCGCGGCGACCCCCAGGAGGACGGCCGCCAGGCCGAGGACCGCCAGGCACATGAGCGCGGGGTCCGTGGGCGGGGGCTCGGCGGCGCCGGGGCCGGGCGCCGCCCGCTCCGGGACGGCGGCCGCCGGGGAGGCGTCGGTGTCGGCGGCACCGCCCTGCCACGCGGCCACGGCCGTCGGCGCGGGTCCGCCGCCGTGGTGGCCCTCGGACACGTGCCCGAGCGTGTGCATCGCGCCCACGCCCAGCACGAGCGCGGCCGTCAGCAGGAGCCGCAGCCGGGCGGGCCTCGGTCGCGGGCGCGCCGCCGACCGCCGCCGGGCCCCGGCAGGGGTTCTCGGCGTGTTCCGGCGGTCCGGGTCGGGCGCGGTCACGCCGGCCTCGCTCTGCGGCGTGCTCCGCGCGGTCCTCGGGCACGGTGGTCGTCCATGTCGGCCTCGTCATGGGGTGGCGCGCTCCGTGGAGCGCTGCGGGACGGAAGGCGTCGTCGGGGCCTGCGCGGCGCGGGCCGCGGGCCGGGGGCGGCGGCGCCTCCGGAGCGGGCGCCGCGGACACCGCACCGGCGCCGGGGTCGGCGGAGGTCCGGAGGGGCGGCGCCCGGGGCGCGGCCGGGCGCGTCGGCCCGGCGCCCCTCAGGACGTGAGGGGCCGTGGGCGGACGCGCGGGCGCGCGTGCTCGGAGGTGCTGCCGGTCGGCCGGTCTACACCCGGCGGACGCACAGGGACACGAGTGCTCTCGTGCCCGCGAGGGGCAGCCCCCGGCGGCGCCGCGGCGGACGGTGGCCGCCGACCGGGCGCGGCGCGGGGAGGAGCGGGCCGGCGAGCGCGAAGACGCCGAGGCCCAGCAGGGCGGACGCGGAGAGGGACCCGCCGCGCTGGTCGGCCACGACGTCCGCGTCCTCGTCACAGGTGCCGTGCCCGTCGGCGTGCGGTGCGTCGGGGACGAGGGCCGCGTGTGCGGCCGTCCCGCCCGCCGCAGGCGGGGAGGCGACGGAGGCCTCGGACGGAGCCGCGTGCGGATGGCACAGCAGGACGGCCACGAGGCCCAGGGCCGACAGCACGACGAGGGCCGCCCTGGTCCAGAGCGGCCTCATCGTCGTCGCGGTTGCCGTGGCCACGTCCACGAGGTTACCCACACCGTCGGCCCGTCCGGCAGCGCCCCCGCAGATCCGTCCCGGGGGCGCCGCCGCCCCGGGACGGGTCCGTCTTCCGGGGCCCGGTCGGTGCCCGGCGGGGAGCTGGCCCGACAGCTCCCGGTGCAGGTGCGCGCCGGGCCGGTCGAGCCCGGTGGTCTCCACTTCCACGCCCACGCCGTGTTCGCGGAAGCGTTCGCTCACCTGGTCCGGAGCGGCGACCGCCGAGGAGTCCCACACGTGGGCCCCGCTCATGTCCGCCACGACCTTCTCCGCCCCCTCCTCGGTGCGGTCGAACCGGTCGACCAGCGCCCCGGTGGAGGCGGAGGAGACCTCGCCGTCGACCGAGTCCACGCGTGTGCCGCCCTCGGGGTCCGGCACGCTGGTGACACCCGCCCGCACGGCGGCCCCTCCGGCGAGGGTCGCCATCGACACGACCACGCCCGGGGCCGGATTGTGCGTGGCCACGACCACGCCGACGGCTCCACCAGCCCGGCCTCCCCGTAGCCGCGGATCGTACGCAGCGGCGGCCCCGTGCGCTCGGCGACCTCACCGATCCGCATGCGGTCCCCGCCCGTACGGGCCCCTCCTCGGGTACGACGCTCCACGGCCCCGGGGAGGGCCCGCAGCGCGGGACGCGCCTCCACGGGGGGACAAGCCCGACACGGCGCGCGGGCGGGAACGACCCGACCCGACCCGCCCGCCCCGGCCGTCGTGCCTACTCGCCCCCCTCGGCCGGTTCGGGCGCCAGGTAGTTGCCGATGTATCCGAGGACCCCGAACACCGCGGCGGCGGTGACCGTCGGCACGAACAGCCACGTGGAGCTGGCGGTGATCCAGTCCGGCCGCTGGGCCACCACCCCGGCCAGCTGGCCGAGGACGAGGAGGCTCCCGAGGGCGAAGCAGGCCAGGAGCCCGAGCTTGAAGAGCGCGCGGACGACGGTGAACGCCCGAGACTTGACGGCGGTCATGTTCAGCCCCCCAGGACCGGTAGGAAGCCCCATCCGATGAGGCAGCCGATGAGGAAGATCGGGATCATGTAGTACGCGATCAGCGGCAGGAACGTGCTCTCGGGGCGCGCCCCAGTCAGGCCCGCCGCCACGAAGATCGACCCGGAGGCCGGTGGGGACGCCCCCTCCGTGGAGGCGAACACGAGGATGGCGACGACCGCGAGGAGCGGGTCCACGCCCACGCCCACCAGGGCCAGGAAGGAGATCTGGCCCACCGCCGTGAGGGTCGCCGTGGACGAGAGCGGCCCGGCGACCAGTGCCACCACCAGGCCGACCACGGCGACGAGCAGGAAGCGGTTGACCGGCAGGTCCGCGAGCAGCGCGTTGACGTCCCCGGCGAGCCCCAGCCGGCCGAGGATCTCGCTGGCCGCGATCGCGAAGAACAGCAGCGCGCCGATGGTGGCGAACTTGGGCATGGCTCCGTCGAGCAGCGCCGACCAGCCCCGGAGGTTCCCGGGCAGCCGGTCGCGCCCCGCGACGAGGGAGAACCCGATGATCATGATCGGGATCCAGGTCAGCAGGGAGATCTCGCCCAGTGCGTCGCCGACGGGGGTGGACGTCGCGAGGAAGTCGGCCACGGGGCCGATCGTGACGACGATGGGGATGAGGGCGCCCAGGAAGATCGACAGCGCGCCCGCGCCCTCCCTGAGCGACGTGCGCAGGGGGACGAGGTCGTGCCTGTCGGCCTTGGGGATGCCGTCCCTGCGGACGAAGTACATGACCAGGCCGATCCTGAGCAGGATCTGGTAGGCGCCGGCCGTGAGCAGGGCCAGGTAGACCTGGCCCGTGGTGACCATGCCGCCGGCGAACCCGACCATGATGACCATGGACGCGCTGGGCGGCAGGGCGGCGCCCATGCCCCCGTTGCCCGCGAGGACCGTCGCGGCGCGGGTGGGCGTCCACCCGGTGCGCACCATCCACGGCCCGGTGAAGGAGCCGCTGGAGGCGGTGTTGGCGGAGTTGGACCCCGAGAGGGAGCCGAAGACCGCCGACCCCGCCGTGTCGATGAACGCGGGGCCGCCGCGGATGCGCCCGAAGACCGAGTTGAGGATGGCCAGGATCTTCTGGATGAGACCCGTGACGTCGATCAGGTGGGCCATGAACACGAACGCCAGGGCGGCGTAGAGCACGTCGTGGGTGAGGGCGTCGGCGAGCCCGCCCAGCAGGTAGGCGGGGGCCTGCGCTCCGGCGAAGAGCGCGGTGGTGATCATCCCGAGGAGCATCGCCTCGCCCATGTTCCTCTTGAACACGACGTTCCAGACGATGATCACGGCGATGAAGGCCGCGAGGGCTAGGAGTGCGGTGGGCATGGTGCGACCTTCGGGGGTGGGGCGGGCTGGTGCTGGTGGCGGCCGGTCCCGGCAGGCTCCGCACCGGCGAGGGCCGTGGGGGCCGCGGAGCCGCCGAGGGCCGTGGGGGCCTCGGACACCGCGGGAACCGGGAGGGCCGCGGAGAGGGCTCCGGCGACGGGGAGGGCCGGACTCGCGGCGGCGGGGAGGGGCACGGCGGACGGGCCGGGGCGGCGTCTCATCCGCGTTCACCGCGGATGGCGTCGCGGCGGCGCGCCTCGTCCTCGACGACGGCCTGTGCGGCGCGGAGGGCCTGCTCGGCCTCCAGACGCGGGACGACGAACACGCCGTCGCCGTCGGCGACGACGATGTCCCCGGTGGCGCAGACGGCGCCGCCCACCGCGATCGGCACGCCGACGTGGCCGGGGCCGTCCTTGTAGGGCCCTGCCGGGGAGACCCCGGCCGCCCAGACGGGGAAGCCGAGGTCGCGGAGCTCGTCGACGTCGCGGACCGCCCCGTCGACCACCATGCCGCGGATGCCGCGGTTGAGGGCGCGCTCGGCGATGAGCTCGCCCAGCAGCGCGCGGGAGCGGTCCCCTCCGCCGTTGACCACCAGGACGTCCCCGGGGAGGGCCCGGCCGAGAGCCCGGTGCAGGGCCCGGTTGTCGCCGGGCCGCGTCAGGACGGTGAGCGCGCGCCCCGCGACACGGGCGCCGGGCCACACCGACCGGATGTGGGGGGCGACGAAGCCGAGGCGGTCGCGGCCGTCGCCGATGGCGGCGGTGGGGATCCCGGCGAACGCGTCGGCCAGGGCCCGGGTGTCGTCCTGGGCGCGGCGGGCCAGCGCCAGGTGGCGGTCGGCGGCTCCGGCGCTGACCGGGGCGTCGACGCCCAGTCCGGCGAGGAGGTCGATGCTGGCCCGGAGCTCACCGGACCTGCGCAGGGCGTGCAGGCGGGTGCCCTTGTTCAGGCGGTCCAGGGCGGCCGGGCCCTCGGACAGGGCGTCGGCGATCTGCTCGCGCACCCAGGCCTCCTCGCCCGCGGCGGCGCCGGCGTCCACGGCCTCGGTGATGAGGGCCCCCAGGCCCTTCATGAAGACGCTGCGCAGCAGTTTGCGGCGCGTGGCGTCGCCGACCTCGCCGCCGATGGGCTCGGTCCCGGCGTCGACCGCGCCCAGCAGGCGCACCGCGTCGCCGGAGGCCGCGCCGGACAGGAGCACCTTGGCCCTGGCGCCGAGCACCAGCACCGATCCGATGATCGCCCCGTCCACGACCCGCGCGGACGCGCCGAGGGCCTCCGCGACGCGGGTCTTGGTCTCCGGCGAGGAGGCGTTGAGGTCCACGTAGACCGCGTCGGCGCGCAGTGCGGGGCGGGCCGCCTCGGCGGCCGCGACCGCGTGCGCCGCCGTGGTGAGCCCGAGGACCAGGTCGGCTCCCGCGACGGCGTCGGCGGTGGAGGCGGCCCGCCCCGTTCCGGCGGGGGTGGGCGTCTCGCCCGGGTCGTAGCCCGAGACCTCCCAACCCGCCGCCGCGAACGCCGTGGCGTAGGTGGATCCGGCTTCGCCCAACCCGAGGACGGCGACCTTCATCGTCACACCTTCTATCATTCAGTGATAGTTACTATTACCAATTGAGAGGAAGTGTGACCTGCGACGCTTCACGCTGTCAACCCGGCGGAAACCCGTCCGCTACCTTGGGAGCGAGGACCGAGCGGCGGAACCGCCGTGCCCGCCGGGGCCGCGGCCCTCACGAAGGCGTCGGAACGGCCCCCGGGACAAGCCGGAATCGCAACGGAAGGGCTGGGGACAGCGAGTATGGGAGCCCCGACCGGGACCGGGAACCAGGGACGCACGCTCGACCGGGCCCTGGACGTCCTGGAGTGCCTGGAGCGTGCGCGCGGGCCGCTCCGGCTCAGCGAGATCGCCAGGGAGAGCGACCTCCACCTGGCCACGACCCAGCGGACCGTCAACCAGCTCGTGCGGCGCGGCTACATCCAGCAGGACGGCCTCGGGTACTCGCTCGGCCCGGTGATCCTGTCACTCGCCCACGCGTTCGTCGTCAACGACCGGCTCAGCACGGTCGCGACGCCGATCCTGACCGAGCTGTCGGCCTCGACCGGGCTGACCTCGTCACTCTTCGTGCGCTCCGGGCCCGAACGCATCCTCGTCGCACGCGTGGACGGGGTGGACCCCCTGCGCTACCAGTTCCCCATCGGGCGGCGGGTCCCGCTGGACCTCGGCGGCGGCAAGGTCCTCCTCGCGCACGACGACGACGCGGAACTCGACGACTACCTCGCGGACCTGCCCGACGCCCGCCTCGCGGACGGACGGGTGCAGACCCCGGACGACCTGCGCGCGGAGCTCGACCGCATCAGGGAGACCGGCTACCACCTGGCCGAGTCCGAACGCGAGCTCGGTGCGCTCAGCCTCACCCGGCCGGTCCCCGGCCACGACGGCGGCGCGGCGGCGGCCATCAACCTGGTGACGACCGCGGAGACGACCACTCCGGAGGAGCTCCTGGCCCTCCTGCCCGAGATCTCACGCGCCGCCGGGGCCATCGGCGCCAGGATCTAGCACGGCGGGGCCCACAGCCGGGCATGCGCGGGCCCCGGCCGCGCGATCGCGACCGGGGCCTGCGGAACGAACCCCTCAGCCAACCAGGGCCAGCAGGGCCGGGACGGTCAGGACCGCCACGTAGAAGCCCATGAACTGCACACCCGTGTGCATGTTGAGGAACTTGTTCAGGAGCCCTCCGACCAGGCCGACCGTGAGGGTCACCCCGACCGCGAGCAGCCCGCCCTCGTACAGGCAGATCACCATGATCAGACCGGCGAAGGCGCCGATGATCGCCTCGTGGGAGACCTTGCGCATCACGAACGAGGCGGCGCGGTGCGCGTAGGTCATCGCGAAGGGGTACGCCACGGCCGACGCCAGCGCCACGCCCAGCAGCCCGTACACCAGGAACTCGCCGCCCGACAGCAGGTCGTGCAGGTTGTTCGTGGCACCGGTCTCGGTGTCCACCGTGTACACGGGCGGCGCGTTGAACAGCGGCGCGGCCGGGCCGGCGGCCATCGGCGAGAGCGGCAGGCCCAGCGCGATCAGCGGGATCAGCGTCTCGGCGATGTAGGTGGACTCGGTCGTGCCGTTGCGCACCGACATCACCGAGGTCAGCCGGTGGTAGCCGTTCTTGATGCGCGCGCCGGCGATCTCGCCCATCAGCACGGTCATGGCCACCGGGGAGAACACGAACGTCGCGCTGGAGACGCCGGCCGCCGCGCTCGTGTACCCCAGCTGCTTGCGGTCCAGCACCTTCAGCGGGTTGGGCAGCCGCCCCTTCCAGGTCCGGGTGTCAGGGGCCAGGTCGAAGGTGCGCGGCGCCTCCCGGCGCAGCGAGGCGCGCCCCGACGGCGACAGCGCCATGAGCAGGTCGGCGATCAGCGGGCCGGTCGCGATGCCCAGGAAGAAGCTGATCGACAGGGACGTCCCGGTGGTGTTCGTGACGAAGGCCTGGAGGCCCACGACCAGCAGCACGAACGGCACCAGCGCCAGCACGGAGGCCAGGCGGCCCTTGGAGGTGTAGGCGATGAGCACGGCCGCGGCCACGAAGATCCACGGCGCCGCCCTGCCGATGGTGTCGGCGAAGGGGCTGAGCAGCCAGGCGAACAGCACCGCCAGCGGCACCGAGATGAACGCGGCGACCACACCGCCCGAGATGGCCTTGCGCAGCGCGATGTGCGGCACCCCGAGTTCGCGCAGCATCTGCGCGTCCCTGAGCATCGGCACCGCCATGGTGTCGCCGGGGATGCCCAGCAGCGTGGTGGGGATGGCGTGCGTGATGTGCTTGGCGACGATCCCCGCCATGAAGAACGTGAACACCCCGGGCGCGGGGACGCCCAGCAGCACCACGAGCAGGGTCAGCGGCGCCACCGTCGCGGTCTCGTCGGTGCCCGAGACCAGTCCGATCAGCGCGAAGACCATCGCGCCGACCAGGCCCATGCCCAGGGCCCAGGCGGCGTCGGTGAGCAGTTCGGGGCTCATTCGGCCACCGTCCCGCCGCGGCGCTCGTGCTGCGCGCGCAGGTCCTCGTACAGGCCCAGCGCGCGGATCTCGTCCTGGACGGGGCCGGGCAGCTCGCCGGGGTCGCCCAGGGGCCCGTACTCGGCCTCGATGGCGTCCATCGCCTCCGCGCGGCCCTCGCGGGAGGACTGCTGCTCGGTGACCACGCGCTTGGGCGCGAAGAGGCGGGCGCCGACGAACCCGGCGATCAGGCAGCCGGCCAGGCCCACGAGCAGGGCGTAGGACCCGGACAGGGAGTCGTCGCCGGAGCCGCGGGAGAAGAAGAGGTCGGCGACCAGGTAGAGGGGGGTGGCGATGCCCACGCCGAGCGCGATCGCGCCGAGCGTGTGCCGGGAGTCGACGGTGTCGCCCCAGATCTCCAGGAGGTTGGACATGGTTGGTTCCGTTCACTGAGGGTGGCGGACGCGCGGAGGGCCCTGCGGCCCCGGGCGCCGCGCCGGGTGGGGGCGCGCGGGGGCGGCGGCTGCCGCGCCCCGGCACGGGGTCCGGTGCGTCACCGGCTCCGGATCTCGGCCAGGACGGCCTCGGCGCGGTCGTGCCGGAAGGCCTTCTCCGAGATCAGGACCGCCACGACCCGGTCCACCTCGCCGCCGGCGGCGCCGACGGCGATGGCGATGTTCTTCGCGTGCAGGGACATGTGCCCCCGCTGGATGCCCTCGCCCGCCAGGGCGCGCACGGCGGCGATGTTCTGGGCGAGGCCGACCGCGGTGACGAGCTCGCCCAGTTCCCGGGCCGTGGTCACCTCCGTGACGGCGATGGCCGCGCGCGCGGCCGGGTGGGAGCGGGTCGCCCCGCCGACCAGGCCGACCGGCATCGGCAGCTCCAGGGTGGCCACGATGTCGCCGTCCGCGTTCTTCTCGAAGGTGGACAGCGAGGAGTAGACGCCGTCGGCGTTCACGGCGTGGGAGTGGGCGCCCGCCTCGACCGCGCGGGTGTCGTTCCCGGTGGCCAGGACCACGGCGGACACGCCGTTCATGATGCCCTTGTTGTGGGTGGCGGCCCGGTACGGGTCGGCGGCGGCGAGCCGGTAGGCGTGGATCATGTCGTCCACGATCTCGGCCCCGCCGAGGGCTTCGGCGTCCAGGACGGCGCGGGCCCGGCTCAGCCGCAGGTCGGCCTTGTTGGTGAGGATGCGCAGCACGGCCCGGCCGCCCGCGATCTCCGCCAGGCGCGGGGCCACGGCCTCGGCCATGGTGTTGACGGCGTTGGCGCCCATGGCGTCGCGCACGTCCACGACCAGGTGCGCGACGACGTAGGTGGCGCCGGGCGCCTCGACGGTGCGCACGACCAGGTCCAGGACCCCGCCCCCCACCTCGGCGAGCTTGGGGTCCTGCTCGGCGGCGAGGGCGATCAGCTCGTCGCGGGCCTCCAGCACCCGCAGCCGGGCCCCGGCCGGGTCGACGACGTCCACGACCTGCACCTGGGCCTGCATGACGGGTCCGGTGCTGCTGGTGGTGAAGCCGCCCCGCACCCGGGCGATCCGGGCGGCGTTGCTCGCCGCCGCGACCACGGACGGCTCCTCGGTGGCCATCGGCACCAGCACGTCCCGCCCGTTGACGGTCACGTTGGTGGCGATGCCGACGGGGATGCCCATGACCCCGACGACGTTCTCGATCATGTGCTCGGCGGCCTCCACGCCCAGCCCGCCCGGCTCCAGGGCGTCGAACACGGCGGGCTCCACGCCGCTCTCCCTCGCCACGGCCTCCCGGCGCTCCTGGACCGTGAGCGTGCGGAACCCGGTCAACCTGCTGTTCTGAGCCACTGCGTGCTTCCCCCGTGGAACGGGCACCGGTGTGCGGTGCGTCACTGCTGTCGGGTCCATGTAAGCAGCGAACGTCACACGGACGACATGTCCGGTTCAGACAACGGGGGCCGCGTTCACATGTCTGTTTCCTGCAGTGCGCAGCCGGTGGAGGCGCGCGGCGACGCCCACCCGGAACATCGGGTCGGGGGACCTCCAGTCCGGTCCGAGCAGGGCGGTCACCCTCTCCAGGCGCTGCTTGACGGTGTTGGGGTGCACGTACAGGGCCCGTGCGGCACGGGAGACGCTGCCGCCGCCGTCGGCGTAGGCGGCGATGGTCGCGGCCAGCTCGGTGCGGTGCTCGCGGTCCCAGTCGACGACGGGGCCGATCATCCGGTCGACGAAGGCGAGCGCCCGGACGCCGTCGGTGCCGAACATCGCCAGGTAGGGGGCGTACTCGTCGGCCTCGTGCGCCCCGTCGGACACGCCCAGCGCGGGCAGGAGGCCGGCGCACTCCCACGCCTCGGCGAGGGCCGCGCCGATGCCGGCCGGGCCGCTGACCCGGGAGGCGACCGCGAGCATGGGCCCCTCCTCCCGCGCGCCCCGGCTGCGGCGGACCTGGCGGGCCGCCTCGCCGGGGTCGCCCCCGGGGACCAGCACCGCCACGCCCTCCCCCTGGGCCGCGACCAGCCACCTGCGGCTGGCGGCGGACAGCGTGCGCAGCAGCGGGTGGCGCGCCCGGTCGGGGACCGGCACCACCACCCCCGACCAGGGCTGGTCGAGGACGATTCCGCGTGCGGCGGCCCGCCGCTCCAGCGCGTCCATGTCGGCCGATCCCGAGACCAGGTCCAGGGCGAGTTCGCCCCGCACCCGCTCCTCCGCGTCGGTCAGGGCCTCGCGCTGCATGGTCAGCAGGGCCACGATCTGCCCCGAGCGCTCGATGGTGCGGCGCTCCACGTCGGTGAGCGGGGCCGGGCCGACGCCCACGAGCAGCAGGCCCAGCAGCTCCGAGCCCGCGATCGCGGCGGCGACGACGTCCAGGCCCTCGGCGCCGACCGGGGCGCAGTGGCCCGAGGCCCGGCTGCGCTCGGCGGCCCGCACCGCCGGGGCCGACAGCCGTCCCCGCGTCCACCAGCGACCGCCCCCCTCGGCGGTCGCGGCCACCGGCCGCAGCTCCCGGTCGGCGATGGCGACGGGCCGCCCCAGGGACTCGGCGAGCGTGGCCGCGACCTCGCGGGGGCCGTGGCCGGACAGCACCAGGGCGGTGAGCCGCTCGTGGACGCGGGCGGAGGCGTTCATGGCCTCCAGGTGGCGCTCGGCGCGGGACTGGGCGTCCTCGGCGCGGTCGGCGGCGTCGGTCACCGCCGAGAACAGCCGGGCGGTGTGCAGGATGACCGCGGCGTGGTCGGCGAAGGCCGACAGCAGCGCGATCTCGTCGCTGGCGAAGGAGCGTGTGGACCTGTCCGCGGCGAAGAGGACGCCGAGCACCTCGCCGTTGGCGGCCATCGGCACACCGAGCAGGGACCGCAGGCGCTCCTCACCCACGGCGGCGTCGATCTCGGGGTCGCGGTCGAGGTCGTGCTCCGCGCCGTAGTCGGCCGTCCACTGGGGCGACCGGGTGCGCACCACCCGGCTGGCGATGCCCATCCCCGCGGGGACGCGCAGCCCCTGGAAGCGCGGGGAGACCGTGCCGCGGCTCGCGCGGACGAACAGCTCGTCGGTGCTCTCGTCGTAGACGGAGAGGTAGGTGACGTCGGTGCTGACCAGGTCGTGGGCGCGGTCCACGAGTTTGCGCAGCAGGGCCTGCACGTCGCGGACCTCGACCAGGTCGCGTGTGCTGGCGATGAGGGCGGACAGCTCGCCGTCGCGGCGCCGCAGCCTGCCGAACCCGGCGGCCGCCCGCTGCGCGCGGACGACCACCCCTTCTCCCACGGGCCCCAGGAGCGAGCGCACGTCCTCGGCGGAGAGCTGGTCGCCCGACTCCACCCGGGCCAGCAGGTCGACGACCGCGCGCTGGGCCCGGGGATCGAGTGGCGCGGGAGTGTCGTGCATCACGGAAGTATCGCATCTCCTCAGGTGGGAGGGCATACCGGCCGCCGCCGGGCCGCGCTCCGCGCTCCCCCGGGGCGCGTTCCCGGCCCCGTGCGCCCCGTGCCGGGCGGCGCCCGCCCCGGGCGGAGGCCGGGCCCGGCCTCCGCCCGGGGCGCGGGTGCGACACGGGTCAGGCGTCGGCTCCCTCCCGGTCGCCGTCCCGGCCGAGGCGCCGCACGAACGGGGCGCACACCACCGCGACGAGGCCGAGGCAGCCGCCGATGACGAACGCGTCCTGTGTGCCGACCGCCTGCGCCCCGGCTCCGCCGAGGCCCGCCGCGGCCGCCGCGCCGATCGACATGGCGGCGACGAGCAGGGCCGTGCCGGCCGCTCCGGCCAACTGCTGGAGGGTGTTCATGATCGCGCTCCCGTGCCCGTAGAGGCTGCGCGGCAGCGCTCCGAGGGACAGGGTCATCAGCGGTGTCATCAGCATGGCCATGCCGACGCAGAACACCACGTGCATGGCGACCACGAGTCCGGCGGAGGTGTCGGCCCCCACCGTGCCCAGCCACCACTGGCCGCCGCACAGCAGGAGGGCGCCCGGGACGACCAGGGGGCGCGGTCCGACACTGTCGTAGATCCGGCCGATGAGCGGTGACAGGACGCCCTGGACCAGGCCGCCCGGCAGGAGGAGGAGCCCGGTCGTGAGCATGCTGAGGCCCAGCGCGGTCTGGAGGTAGATCGGCAGCACCACGACGGTGCCCAGCATCGTCGCCATGCAGACGACGACGATCACCAGGGAGACCCGGAAGTTGTGGACGGCGAACGGGCGCAGGTCCAGCAGGGCCGATCCGCTCCGCTGCAGGCGCACCTGGCGCACCGTGAACAGCGCGAGGGCCGCGACGCCGACCGCCAGTGCCGCCGGCGGCTGCCAGGCCCCCGCGACCGCGGCGCCCACGGAGGCCAGACCGTACACCAGTCCGCCGAAGCCGACCACCGAGAGCACGACGGAGAGCAGGTCCAGCGGCGCCCGGCGGGTCTCGTCGGCCACCCTGATGAACACGAGCCCGAGCACCAGCGTGACCACGCCGATCACCAGCATCAGGCCGAACACCCAGCGCCAGCCCAGGGAGTCGGCGACGACACCGGAGACCGTGGGTCCGATGGCCGGGGCCACGGAGATGACCACGGAGTTCAGGCCCATGACGGTGCCCCGGTGGGCGACCGGCACGGACGTGAGGGTGGTGGTCATGAGCAGGGGCAGGATGATCGCGGTCCCGCACGCCTGGACCACCCGGGCCAGCAGCATGGCGGTGAAGCCCGGGGCCGCGGCCGCCATCGCGGTTCCGGCGAGGAAGAGCAGGACGGCGGCCGTGAACAGGGCGCGCGTGGTGAACCGCTGGAGCAGGTAGCCCGTGGTCGGGATGACCACGGCCATGGTCAGCATGAACCCGGTGGTCAGCCACTGCACGGTGGTGGCCTCGACACGGAACTCCTGCATGAGCTGGGGCAGCACCACGCTGAGGACGGTCTCGTTGAGGATCATCAGCAGCGCGGAGACCGCCAGGACGGCGATGACCGGCGCGATCCGCGCGGTCGGCCGCGGGCCTCCCCCCTCCGGTGAGAGGGGCTCGGCAGCCGGGGGTTCGTCCCGGTTTCGGACGTGCGTCATGGGCACCTTCTTCTCGTCGGCAAACCCCGAGATAGTGTCACAATGCGCCAAGTTGTCGTAAGCTGACATGACTCGGTGTGCGCATCGTCACCGCGGGCGCGTGTGCTAGGAAGGACCGCATGAACGACGACGTCCCCCGCGACCTGCGCGCCAGGAGGCGCCTCACCACGCGCCAGGAGATCCACGAGGCGGCGCTCGCGCTGTTCGAGGAGCAGGGGGTCCGGGAGACGACCGTCCAGCAGATCGCCGAGCGGGCGGGCGTCTCCTCCCGCACCTTCTTCCGGCACTTCGAGTCCAAGGAGCAGGCGGGCCTGCCCGGCCAGCACCGGCTGCTCGGTGTGATCGACGGCCTGGAGGCGTCCGACCCCGAGCCCGCGGCCGTGCTGCGCGCCATCGAGTCCGCCGCGGAGAGCGCGATGGGACGGGAGAACGACCCCGGACTGGAGGAGCACCGCCGCCTCGCCCGGCTCCTCGCGCGCGAACCCGACCTCCGGGCGCTCGCGGCCTCCCAGGAGAAGGACTTGGCCGCACGGCTGAGGGCACGCGTCGCCGAGCAGGTCGGGGAGCACGACCCGGTGGCCGTGCTGCTGGTCGCCGAGGTGGCCGTGGCGGTGTGGCGCACGAGCTGGGAGCGGTGGGGCGAGATCTCCGCGGGCGGCGGAACCCAGGACCCGGTCGAGGTCTACCGGCACTGCCGCGGGGAGCTGCGCCGCGTCGTCGGCTGACCCCGTCCGCCGGGCCTCCCCGCGACCGGCGCCGGGCGTCGCGCGGCCGGGCCGCGGGCCGCCTCAGACCCGCTGCCGGGCCGCCTGCGAGCAGCCGAGGAACACCCGCCACTCGTCGGCGGGAAAGGACAGGAACCCCGCCTCCCGGTTGCGGGCGTCGCGCACGTCGGCCCCGCTCTCGTGCTCACGGGCCTCCACGCAGTGGGACCCGCTCTCGGAGTAGGTGGACTTGTGCCAGGCGTTCACAGCATCCCCCGCAGGAACTCGACCGTGTGGCTCACGGGAAGTGCCATGCTCAGCGCGTCGCGGACCTTCCTCTCCAGGACGGCCGTCTCGGAGGGCTCCTGGTGCACGAAGTTCCCCCCTCCGTGGTCCGAGGACGCAATGATCGTCCCGTCGCGCAACCTGTACACCTGGACCGGAGCAACCGATGCAAGGTACAGGGAGCCATTGGGGAACACCTGTACGGATGTCCGGCCTCGCGCCACCATGTGCAGGAGCGACTCCGCCTGCTCCTTCCTGACCGCTTCCGGCATCCATTCCAGTGCGAACTGCGGAAAAACGGCGGTGATCAGAGGATTGTTCCTTCCGACCAGCGCCTCGTACCTCCTCACCCGCAATTGCGACAAACGCTCTATTTCATCGTCCGACTCGGTCGGACGCCCCGCACGGAACACCTCGCGCGCATAGGACAGGCACTGCACCAGCCCCGGAACGACCGACACCGTGACCGTGTCGATCGTCACCGCCTCGTTCTCCAGGTCCCCCAGGGACCGCATGAACGACGGGATCTCCGCCCCGGCCACCTCCAGGCGCCACTCCCGCAGCAGCACCCCGTTGCCGCCGAGCAGGTCGCTCAGCTGCTTCACCCTGTCCTGGCGGGGGCGCGCCTTGCCGCTCTCCCACCGGGACAGGGTCGAGGCGGCGACACCGGAACCGAGCCTCTGGGCCAACTGGCGCTGCGTGTAGCCGTTCAATTCACGCGCCTTACGCAGAGATGTCCCGAAAATATTTGCACCCATGGTGGAAATTGAAGCACCGTGGTGCACATTCGACCACACGGACAGGGAGAAATTCCTATCGCTGGTGCGGCGGGGGGATTCTCCACGATGCTGGGGACATGGACCGAACGAACCTGAACACGGACGTGTTCGCCAGGGCGGCAGAGGCCTTCATGGACCTGAGGGGGCTCGCCTTCACCGTCGAGTGGCGGCGCTTCCCCTGGACCCCCGGGGCCGAGGTCGACCGGGCCCTGGTGGGGCCCGCCTACCTGGGCAACGTCTCCATCGGCCTCAAGAACGGCTTCAGCTGGGGCTACCAGGACCGCGACGGCACCTGGCGCTACGTCCACCGCGACCGGCTCCACCTCCTGGTGGACTCCGTCGTCGAGCACCGCGCCGGCCACGCCCCGCCCCTCCCCCGCCGCAGCGACCGCCGGGTGGGCGGGGAGCGCCGGGGCTGACGGGCGGGGCCCGGGCACGCGCGGCCGTGGGAGCGCGCCCGCGCCCACAGCCGCGACCGGGCACGGGCCGCCCGGACCCCGGCGGCCGGCGAACAGGACGGCGGGAGGCGCCCCGGCGGGACCACAGGACGCCCCCGGCGCCGCGACCGGCGGAGACGGGTCTAACATCGATCCGTCACGCCCGGACCCGCGCCCTGCCGCGGCAGGGCGCATCGGTACTACGGGAACCCACCTGAGGAGCCACACATGGGTATCGGAGCACGCGAGATCCTGGTCCTGCTCGTCATCGCGCTCCTGCTGTTCGGCGCGAAGCGTCTGCCCGCCCTCGCCCGCTCGCTGGGGCGCAGCGCACGCATCCTGAAGACGGAGCTCAAGGCCACCGACACCGGCGGGCAGTCCGGCGCGGACGCGGACTCCGGGTCCGGCGGCGCCGAGGACGCGGGCTCCGGCCCGTCTCCCCGGCAGGCCGCGCCCCTGCGGGCCGTGGCGCACGCCGCGGCGCCGACCGGACCTCCCCTGGAGGGCACGGTCGTCAGCCACCGCTCCGCCGACAGGTAAGAGCGGTTCCCCCCGCCCCGGCACGGAGGCGGTGCTCCCGGGGCGAGGCACGGAAGGCCTCCGGGCGGCGCGCGGGCGAAGGGTGCGCGCACGGCCCGGAGGGGCTTCGGGCGGTCTCCCCACCCGGTGCGGACACCGCCGCGGGGAGCGCGGGGTCAGCGGGGCGGGAGCCCCAGGTTCTCGCGGAGCGTCGCACCGGTGTACTCGGCGCGCAGAGCACGGCGCTCCTGGAGCAGGGGCACGACGCGGTCCACGAACTCGTCCAGCCCTCCCGGGGTGATGTGCGGGACCAGCACGAACCCGTCACTCGCGCGTTCGCGCACGTGCGTGATGATGTCCGCGGCCACCGACTCCGGGGTGCCCACGAACGTCTGGCGCGCGGACACCTCCACGACCAGGTCGCGGATGTTCAGCCGCTTGGCCTCGGCCAGCTCCCTCCACTCGCGCACCGTGGCCGCGGGGTCGCGGACCAGCCTGGTGCGGCCCCGGGTGATGCCGGTGTCCCCGACCACCGGGTCGGCGTCCGGCAGCGGACCCTCCGGGTCGTGGTCGGACAGGTCCCTGCCCCAGACCGATTCCAGGAACCGGATCGCGGTCTGCCCGCTCACCTGCTGGTAGCGGATGTGCAGCGCCTTCTCGTCGGCCTCGGCCGCGGTGTCGCCGACCGTGTACGTGACGGCGGGCATGATCAGCAGCGACTCCGGATCGCGCCCGTGGGCCCCCACCCGCCGCTTCACGTCGGCGTAGAACGCCTTGCCCTCCTCGAACCCGCCGTGCCGGGAGAAGACGACGTCGGCCGAGGCCGCCGCGAAGTCCCGCCCCTGCGGGGAGTCCCCCGCCTGGATGACGACCGGCTGCCCCTGCGGCGCCCGCGGCAGGGTGGGCCGCGCCTCGATGTCGAAGAACCGGTCGTGGTGGCGGGCCGTGCCGGCCCCCGTGCCGTCGGCGCCCTCGCCCGCCGCGTCCCAGAACGCGCGGACGGCGCGCACGAACGAGGAGGCCCGCTCGTAGCGGTCGGCGTGGTCGAGGTAGCCGCCGCGCCGGAAGTTCTCGCCGGTGAACGCGTCGGAGGAGGTCACCGCGTTCCACGCGGCGCGTCCCCCGCTCAGGTGGTCCAGGGTGGCGAGCTGGCGGGCGAGCTCGTAGGGCTCGTTGTAGGTGGTGCTGAGGGTGCCCGCCAGCCCGAGGTGGTCGGTCACCGACGCCAGTGCGGCGAGGACCGTGAGCGTGTCCGGCCGCCCCACCACGTCGAGGTCGTGGATCAGTCCCTGGTGCTCCCGCAGGCGCAGCCCCTCGGCCAGGAAGAGGTAGTCGAACCGTCCCCGTTCGGCGGTGCGCGCCAGGTGCTCGAACGAGGAGAAGTCGATCTGGCTCAGCGACGCCGGGTCGCTCCACACCGTCGTGTTGTTCACGCCCGGGAAGTGCGCGACCAGCCGCACCTGCCGGACCTCGGACTCACTGCCGCCCATCGCGTTCTCCTTCATCCGTCTGCGCCGTTCCCGCCCCAGCGGTCGTCCCCGCGCCCCGGCCGCGCCGGAGGCGCCGGGCCCTCCCGCGGCCCGGGACCTGCGCCCCGGCCGGGGGCGCGGTCCCCTTCCCCGCGCAGGCCTCCGGCTCCCGCGGCGGCGGGATCGGGCTCACCCCGAGTTCCAGTCCCATCCCGTACCGGTGTGCGTCCGCCTCGCCGCCCCCGGGCCCCGCCCCGCTCACGCGGGCGCGTAGCGGTTGGCGGGACGGGGCAGGCCGAAGCGGGCCCTCAGGGTGTCCTCGGCGTACTCCGCCCGGAACGCACCCGACTCCCGCAGCAGCGGCAGCACCCGCTCCGCGAACACGGGCAGGTCCGCGGCGGCCGAGGAGGGCCTGACCGTGAACCCGTCCACGACCCGCCCCCACTCCAGGAGGGTCTCGGCCAGCGCCCCCGGGGAGCCGGTGTGGGTCAGCCCCGGCAGCGCCCGGGCGGGTCCGGGCCGGCCCGGGTCGAGGAAGACGTTCACGTCGGCCAGCACCGACACCCGTTCCGGGTCGCGCCCCGCCTCCGCCACCGCCTCGCGCACCCGGGCCCGGGACGTGCGGGCCCCGCCCAGGGTGGCGGGGGCCACGAGCACCACGTCGGCGGTGGTCGCGGCCGCGCGCAGCGACGGTTCGCCGTCGGCGCGCACCACGACCAGCGGGTGCCCCTGGGGCGGGCGCGGGGTGATCGAGGGGCCGCGCACGCTCCAGCCCGGGCCCTCGAAGTCCACGTAGTGCAGCCTCTCCCTGTCGACGAACCTCCCGGTGGCGGTGTCGCGGATCTCCGCGTCGTCCTGCCAGCTGTCCCAGAGCCGCGACGCGACGTCGGCGACCGCCTCCGCCTCCGCCCAGAGCGCGGCGTCCGGGGCGGTCTCCCGGCGCCCGACGGCCCGGGCGTCGGCCTCCGTGCGCGACACCTCCACCCGCCAGCCCGCCCGCCCCAGGCTCGCGTGGTCCAGGGAGGCCACCGCCTTGGCCACGTGGAACGGCTCGGTGTGGGTGGTGGTGACCGTCGGCACCAGGCCGATCCGGCCGGTCAGCGGGGCGACGGCGGCCAGGGTGAGGAGGGCGTCGGGCCGGTCGGCCCCGGTGAGGGAGTCGTCCAGCGCCACGAAGTCGAGGGCGGCCTCCTCGGCGAGGCGCGCCGCCCCGGCGTACGAGGCGAGGTCGAACGGGTCCTCCACGCCGTCGAGGGAGGCGCCGATGTGCAGTGGGTAGGGCATGGTTCAGCTCCTGGGAAGGCCGGGCGGGTTGGTCTCGGACTCGGTGACGGCCTCGCCGCCGACGGCCCAGCGCTCCAGCGCCTCCTGGTACTCGCCGCCCTCGATGACGTGGTCGAGGGCGGCTTCCAGCGCCGCGACGAGGCCGTTGTCCTTGAGGGTCATCGCGGCGATCTCGGCCCTGATCTCACCGCCGCCGGAGACGGTGCCGACGATCTCGGTCTCCCCGGCGACCTCGACGTGGTACGCGGCGCTGGGCGTGGGGCCGAGGTAGAGGTCGATGCGCCCGGACCGGAGGGCGAGGTAGTAGTCGCTCGAGTTCTCGTAGTACTGGAGGTCGAGGGGCTCCAGTCCCGCCTCCCGGTTCTGCTCGTCCCAGCGCAGGAGGATCTCCTCCTGGTTGGTGCCGGAGCTGACCGCGACCGAGAGTCCTGCGACGTCCTCGGGCCCGGCGACCTCCCCGATGCCGCTGTCGACGCTGCTCTCGAAGGAGACGGTGTCCACCCGGTAGGTGGCGAAGTCGTAGAGGTCCTTGCGCTCCTCGGTGACGGTGACGTTGGAGAACGCGGCGTCGAACCGTCCGCTCTCCACGGAGAGGAAGAGGTTCTCCCAGCCGGTCGCCTCGGGGACGTACTCCAGGTCCAGGACGTCGGCGACGAGCTGGGCGACGTCGGTCTCCACCCCGATGACGGTCTCGTCGTCGTCGGCGTAGAACGTCAGGGGCGGCGCCCCGCCGCTGGAGTGGCCCACGTTCAGCTCACCGGACTCCCGGACCCCGTCGGGGACGAGCGCGGCGATCTCGGGAACGGCCTCCGCCCGGACCCGGTCCTGGTCGGGGGTGAGGTTGAAGGGGCTCTCCTCCCCGGCCCCGTCCGCCGCGGCGGCTCCCTCCTCGGGGTCTGCGCACGCGCTGAGGGTCAGGGAGAGGGCCGCGAGGGCGGCCAGCACGGCGGGGGCCCTCCTGGAGGGGGCGGGGGGCGGGGTCGGCATGGGGCTCCTCGGGGGATGGGTCCCGTGTTCGGACGGGACCGGGCGGGGCGGAAGGCGGTGTGCGGTGCGGGCGGTGGGGGCGGGGCGCGGGAGCGCCCCACCGGTCAGAGGACCTTGTCGAGGAAGGCCCGGGTGCGTTCGTGGCGGGGCGCGTCCAGCACCTGCGCGGGCGGCCCGGACTCCACGACCAGTCCCCCGTCCATGAACACGACGGTGTCGGCGACCTCGCGGGCGAACCCGGTCTCGTGGGTGACGATGACCATCGTGGTCCCGCCCGCCGCGAGGTCCCGGATGACGTCGAGGACCTCGCCCACCAGTTCGGGGTCGAGGGCGCTGGTGGGCTCGTCGAAGAGCAGGACCTTGGGGCGCAGGGCCAGGGCACGGGCGATCGCGACCCGCTGCTGCTGGCCTCCGGAGAGCCGCCGCGGGTGGACGTCCGCCTTGTCGGCCAGCCCCACCCGGTCCAGCAGGGCACGGGCCTCGGCCTCCACCTCGGCGGCGGGGCGCCGGAGCGCGAACCGGGGGGCCTCCACGACGTTCTCCAGCGCGGTCAGGTGGGGGAACAGGTGGAAGTTCTGGAACACGAAGCCGATGGCGGCTCGCTGGCGCAGGATCTGCCGTTCCTTGAGCTCGTGCAGGACGCCGCGGCCGCGGCGGTAGCCGATGAGCTCCCCGTCGACGGCGACGTAGCCGCGGTCGGCGCGTTCGAGGTGGTTGACGCAGCGCAGCAGGGTGCTCTTGCCGGAGCCCGAGGGCCCGAGCACGGCGGTGACGTGCCCTGCCTCGACGGTCAGGTCGACGCCGCGCAGCACCTCCAGGGCGCCGAAGCTCTTGTGGACGCCGCGCACCTCCACCATGGGAGTGCTCACGGGGTTCCTCCTCTCGGTGCCGGTCCGCCGCGCGCCGTCCGGCGGGCGAGGGCGTCCCCCGCCGCGCGGAGCCGCTGGAGCGGCGTGGGCGGCAGGACGCGCACGGAGCCCTTGGCGTAGTGGCGCTCGACGTGGAACTGGGCGACGGACAGCAGCGTGGTCAGGACGATGTACCAGAGGGTCGCGACCATGAGCATGGGCACCACGTCGCCCGTACGGTTGTAGATCACCTGCACGCGGTAGAAGAGCTCGCCCAGCGCCATCACGTACACCACGGAGGTGCCCTTGAAGAGGCCGATGACCTCGTTGCCCGCGGTCGGCATGATCGTGCGCATGGCCTGGGGCAGGATGATCCGGCGGACCTGGCGCCACCGCGGGAGGCCGAGCGCGGCGGCGGCCTCGCGCTGGCCCTGGTCGACGGAGAGCACTCCGGAGCGGACGATCTCCGCCGCGTAGGCGGCCTGGTGCAGGGCCAGTCCCAGGACCGCCGCCGTCATGGGGCTGATGAGCTCCATGGTGGGAAAGGTGACGAACGCCGGGCCGAACGGGATCCCGAAGGACAGCCGGTCGTACAGGATCGCCAGGTTGTACCAGAACAGCAGCTGGACGATGAGGGGGATCGACCGGAACGCCCACACGTAGACCCAGGCGACCCCGGCCAGCAGGGGGCTCCGGGAGAGCCGCATGAGGGCGAGGACGCCGCCGATCGCGAAGCCGATGACGGTGCCGTAGACCGTGAGCCGGACGGTCAGCCAGAGGGCGCCGAGGATCGACTCGGCGAACATGTACTCGGCGACGACGTCCCACTTCCACGCCGGGTTGGTGACGAGCATGTTGAGGAACATCGCGACCAGGACGGCGACGACGGCTCCGGCCGCCCAGCGCAGGGGGTGGAGCGCGGGCCGGACGGGGAGTCCCGCCGGGTCCACCGGGTCGCTGCCGCCGCCGGCGGGCGGGGCGGCCTCTGCGGTCGTCGGGGCGCTCACCTCCCGCCCCCGCTCCGGAAGGGGCCCGTGCAGGAGTGGAGGGGGCCGCGGCCGGGGGCGGCGGGAGGGACGGGCCGCGGGGCGTCCCCGGCGGTGCGCGCCGTCCGCGGGGCCGGGACCGGCCGGTCCGGGGCGGCGCTCCGGGCCTCCCGACCGCGTGCCGCGGTTCCCGTTTCCGTGCGCCACGGGCGCTGCGGGAACGGGGGCAGGTCCTTGCCGAAGGCGAGGGGCCCGACGCTCTCGGGGTCGGCCGCGACGTCGAAGCCCGGCGTGTACCCCGCGGCGAGGTAGAGTCCGCGCGCCTCGGGCTGGCGCGGTCCGGTGGTGAGGTGCACGCGCCCGTACCCGGCCGCGGCGGCGGCCCTCTCCAGGGCGGCCAGGACCAGGCGCGCGTAGCCGCGCCGCCGGTGCGCCGATGCGGTCCACATGCGCTTGACCTCGGCCGTCCGGTCGTCGTAGCGGCGGAAGGCGCCTCCTGCGACGGGCCGTCCGTCCAGGAGGAGCAGCAGGAGCAGCCCGTGCGGCGGGGCGAAGTCGGAGACCGGGAACCGGGTCATCTCGTCGCCCGCCGCGCTGCCGTAGCGCGCGGTGTACTCGCGGCGGAGCTCGTCCACCAGCGGTGCGGCCAGGGGATCGTCGATGCGCGCGGCCCGGAGGACGGTGGTCTCCGGCGGCGCGGGCCGTTGTGGACCCATGGGCGGCCTCGCTCTCGCTGTCGTGCGGCCCGTGGGGGCGGGGCTGGGGCCGCCCTCGAATTCTCTTTCCCACAAAACCCATATGTCAAGTAGGAAAAGTAGGCTTAGGGGGCCGGCGCCCGCACCGGGGCGGCCCAGGGAGACAGCCCCGGCTCACTCCGCCCAGGGGCTGCCCAGGACGGCCTCCACGAAGTCGTCCCGCACGAAACCCGGGACGTAGTGGGCGAGCACGTCGGCGTTGACGGTGCCGAAGACGGTGCGCGGCCGGTGGGCGTTGCCGTGTGTGAACTCCGCCAGGATGCGCCGCTTGAAGTCCGGGCGCGGGTGCGCCCCGGTGACGGCGCCGATGTCGTCCGCGGCCAGGCCGCTGAGGCCCAGCCCCAGGACGTCGGTCTCCACCCCGGCGGCCACCAGGGCGATCTCGGGCTCGAGGAACTCCGGCACGCCGGGCGTGGTGTGCAGGGCGATCCCCAGCCACACCTTGCGCGCGTCGCCCTCCGAGCACCCGTGGTCCAGCAGGAACGCCCGCGCGGCGTCGGCCCCGTCGACCTCGAAGCGCCGGTCCGCGCTGCCGTACCCGGCGGTCAGCCCCAGGTCGTGGAACATCGCGCCGACGTAGAGGAGTTCGGGGTCGGCCTCGATCCCGCGGCCGCGTCCCTGGAGCGCGCCGAAGAAGAAGACCCTGCGCGAGTGGTGGAACAGGAGGTCGTCCACTGCGCCGCGGACCAGCGCGGTCGCCTCGCGGACGAGTTCGGTGTCGGGGACGGCCACTCCGGCGACGGTCTCGGCCATGTCGGTCCTCTCGGGTCGGGGCGCTCCTGCCCATCGTGATCCCGTCGGGGGCCCCGCGCCATGTCCGCGCGGACGTGTCGCCCGCCGATCGCCGGGGCGGCCCCGCGGTCCGGCCGGGGAGCTCCGCTCCCGCGCGACCGCCGCCCGGGGCTACGCGCGGGGGACGCCCGCGGCGATGCGGTCGAGCCATTCGCGCAGCAGGGCCGACTCCGCGCCGGTCAGCGCGTCCGAGCCGTCGGACAGCAGGGCGGCCAGCCGCAGAGCGGCGGCGCCCGCCCCCGGCTCCGGCTCCGCGGGGTCGGCGTCCCCGGGGACGGGGTCCCCGGTGAGCAGGCCGGCGAAGACGGCGTCGCGGACGCGGTGGGACAGGCCGGGGTCGGTGTAGACGTCGGGCTGGCTGACCATGCTCAGGGCGACGCCGACGTTGGCGGACATGATCGCCTGGGCGGCGCGGTGGGGCCCGACCCGCAGGCGGCCGGCCGCCGCGCAGCGGACGAGGGTCCGCTCCAGCAGGGAGAACGCCTCCTTCGACGCACCCGGCACCTGCGCGAGGTGGGGGGAGAACATCAGCCGGTAGACGGCCGGGTGGGCGAGGGCGAAGCCGTTGTGCGCGTCCCATCCCCGGCGCAGGTCCGCGACGGGGTCCTCTGTGTGCCCGGCCGAGCGCTTGGCGCCCAGGTAGCGCTCGAAGCCGTAGTCCACGAGCGCGCTGAGCAGACCGTTCTTGTCCCCGAAGAGCCGGTAGAGGACGGGTGCGCCCACGCCGACGGCCTCGCACACCGCCCGGGTGGCGATGTCCCGGTCGGGCGAGTCGTCGAGCAGGCGTTCGGCCGCCTCGAGCATCTGCGTGCGCGTGTCCACGTGCCGAGGATAGCCACTCCGCGCACCCGCGGGACCCCCACGGGATATCAAGGTTACGCAAAGCACGTATCTCGGGTACGCTTCTGG
Organism: Nocardiopsis sp. CA-288880; assembly: GCF_050955985.1. Classification (NCBI taxonomy): domain Bacteria; kingdom Bacillati; phylum Actinomycetota; class Actinomycetes; order Streptosporangiales; family Nocardiopsidaceae; genus Nocardiopsis; species Nocardiopsis sp. CA-288880. Next base: position 5,383,944 of record NZ_CP192105.1, read on the forward strand.
TGTTATCGTCGATAACAGAAAAACGGAACACCGATACAAGCCAGGGGAAGCGCCATGGACACCCAGAACACCCACCGGGTCGCCCTCGTCACCGGGGCCTCCGGCGGCATCGGACGCGCCGTCGCCGAACGCCTCGCCCGCGACGGGATGTCCGTCGTGGTGCACTACGCGGGAAACGCCGGACGCGCCGAGGAGACCGTCGCCTCCATCACCGGCCGGGGCGGCCGGGCCCTCGCGGCCCGTGCCGACGTCGCCGACGCCGACCAGGTCGAGGCGCTCTTCGACACCGCGGAGAGGGCCTTCGGCGGGGTGGACGTCGTGGCCCACACGGCCGGGGTGCTCAGGCTGGCCCGGGTCGCGGAGCAGGACCTGGACGCCCTCGACGACCTCCTGCGCACCAACGTGCGCGGCACCTTCGCGGTCGCCCGCGAGGCGGCCCGCCGCGTCCGCCGGGGAGGAGCGGTCATCACCTTCTCGTCCTCGGTCGTCAAGCTCGCCTTCCCCGGCTACGCGGGGTACGCGGCGAGCAAGGCCGCCGTGGACGCCCTCACCCCGGTCCTCGCCGGCGAACTGCGGGGACGCGACGTCACGGTCAACGCCGTCGCCCCCGGGCCCACCGCCACCCCGCTGTTCCTGGAGGGCAAGGACCGGGAGACCGTCGACCGGCTCGCCGCCCAGCCCCCGCTGGAGCGCCTGGGCCTGCCCGAGGACATCGCCGAGTCGGTCGCCTTCCTGGCCGGCCCGGGACGCTGGATCAACGGCCAGACCGTCTACGCCAACGGCGGCATCGCCTGACCCCCGGCGGCCCCCGGCCCGGGCGTGCGCGGACCCCGCGCCGCCCCGGGGCGGGGACCCCGGCGGCGCGCGAGGCGGAGCCGCCGGGGTGCCCGAGGCGGGCAGGCGGCGGACCGGTCCGGGCGACCCGCCATGTCCGGAGCGGCCAGGAGAGCGGCGGGCGGACCCGGCCCGGGGAGGCGGTCGCGGCCGCACCCACGAGCCCGTTTCGCCCAGGAAGCTCCTTGATTGGTGAAATCGCCGTCAACGTGCGCCAAGTCGCCCGTGGGTCGCCCCGCACCGCACCTCCGGGTGTTTCGCTGGCGGTGAGGGTTCACCGTGAGCGACGGAGGGGGCGCCATGACGGAGGCGACAGGGGACGGCCCGCGCGCGCAGGAGCGCGGATCCCTGAGCAACTGGGTCCCACTGGGTCTGGCCGCCGCCGCGGTCGCCGCCCTCGTCGTGGGCTGGCCGCTGGTCAACGCGCTCCTGCCCGGCTCGGAGACCGTCCCCTCCGGCGAACCCGTGACCGTCGGCGCCGCGGGGGAGTACCGGGCGTCCCTGACCTTCCCCCAGGACGGCTGGCTCCTGGACACCGGCGCCAGCCAGGCCGGGCAGGTCTACCGTTTCGACCGCGGCCCCGTGCAGCTGACGCTCAACTCCGTCACCCCCACGACCTCGCCGCCGCCCACCGCCGAGGAGCTGTGGGACGGCATGCGCCGGGTCGCCCGCGCGGGCGAGGCGTCGGCACGGCTGAGCGAACCGGAGGCGATCTCGACCGAGGACGGGGCCGAGGGGCTGACGGGCACCCTCAAGAGCGACTCCCAGCAGGGCGCGGCGGTCGTCTACCCCTCCCCCGACGGCCTCTTCGCCGTGGAGATGACGCTCGCCGGGCAGGACGCGACGACGGCCGACCTCGCCGCGGTCGCCGACGTCGTCCGGGCCGTCTCGTTCACCAGGGAGGGAGCCGCATGAACCACGCACCCGACGACCGGCCCGCCCCGGCCGCCACCGACCGGGGGACGGTGCCGTCCCCGCGCCGTTCGCCCCACACCCCTCCGGGTCCCCGGCGCGTCCCCGCGCCGCGGCCCGGCGACGGGGGGTCCGCGCGCGGTCGGCGGCTGCCGGCCCTGGCCTCACTCGTCCTGATCACCGTGCTGTGCCTGGCCGGACTGCTCTACCTGGCGCTGCAGCTGGCGCTCCCCGTGCGGGCCTTCCTCCCCGAGGCGCTGCTGGCCGCGGCGCTCGGCATCGTGACCCTGGCCTTCGGGTTCTGGGTGCTGCGCCGCATCCGCCCCGTGCGGGAGCCCGACGCGGACGCTTCCGTGGTCGCGGTGGCCTGGGGCCTGTTCGCGGCGACCGGCGCCGGGGTCGTCGCCAACGGCGGCCTGGGGGCGGTCTGGGCCAAGGGCCTGGGACTGGACCTGGCGGGGCTCTGGGGCGCCGCGCTGACCGCGCCGCTCAACGAGGAGGTGCTGAAACTGGCGGGGATCGTGCTCGTCGCGGTCGCCTTCCCGACCTCCGTGCGCGGGCCCGTGGACGGTTTCGCGATCGGTTCCCTGGTGGGCCTGGGGTTCGAGGTGACGGAGAACTTCATCTACTCGATGAACGCGGTGCTCATGGCGGGCGGGACCGGCGGCCTCGCCCCCGTGGTGCAGACCGCCGTCATCCGGGTGGGGCTGACCGGTCCGGGATCCCACTGGGCGATGTCGGCCGTCGCGGGCACCGCCGTCGGCCTGCTCGCCGCGGTGGGCTGGCGGCCGAGGACCCGCCGGGCGGTGTGCGCCGCCCTCCTGGTGGCGCTCGCGATGGCGCTGCACTGGCTCCTGGACGCGCCCCTGTTCGGCGGTGTCCTCGGCGTCCTGGCCAAGGTCGCCGTCATCTTCGCGACGACGACGGCCGTGTACCTCACCGTGCGGCGCGCCTACCGGCGCCGGGTGCGCGACGCGCTGGGCTCGGAGGCGGAAGAGCTCGGGATGCGCAGATCGGCGGCCGTGGCCCTGGCCACGCGGCACGGGCGGCGACGCGAACTCCAGCGGGTCGCGCAGCCGGAGCAGCCGGCCGTCCGGGACAGGCAGGACCGGATGGTGCAGGCCGCCGAGGACCGGGCCGCGCTGTACGCCGGACACGCCGTCTGACACGCCGCCCCGCGGCCGTGCGGGCGCGGGGCGGCGGGGGACGGGATCTCAGGCCCCGGGGCGGGTCCAGCGCTGGAGCAGCGTGCCCTCGGACTCGATCAGCACCCGGGGCGCGAACGCGCGGTCGGCGACGGCGCCCACGGCGATGCGCTGCTCGGCGCCGCCCGCCAGGGCGGGGACCACGGTGAGGCACAGCTCGTCCAGCAGGCCGGCGGCGGCCACGTCGGCGAGCAGGCGCGGACCGCCCTCGCACAGGATCCGGGGCAGCCCGCGCGCGGCCAGCGCCCCGACGGCGGCGGGCAGGTCGACGGAGTCGCCGCCCGACACCAGGACCCGGTCCGCGCCCAGGGTCCTCCGGGCCAGCCCGATCGCCTCGGCGCCCGCGGCCCCGCAGGTCACCATCAGCACGCCGCCCCGGTCCCCGCCGGCTCCGCCCCCGGGGTCCGCCGCGAGCAGCGGCGGCACCGCGGCCGTCCTGCTGACCACGGCCAGCTCGGGGCAGGCCGCACGGCCCCCGGCGACGGCGCGCGCCGCCCGGTCCCTGGTGCGGGGGCGCGGGCGCCGGTACCCCTCGACGCGGGCGGTTCCGGCCCCGACCAGCACGACGTCGGCCAGGTCGCGGAGCAGCGTGTACACCAGCCGGTCGGCGGGGGTGTTGATGGTCCCCGTCCGCCCGTCGCCGCCGGCCGCCGCGCCGTCCAGGGTCGCGACCATGTTCGCCCGCACCCAGGGACGGCCCGCCCCGCCCGGGTAGGCGTAGAGCCCCTCCAGCGCCGCCGCGTCCAGGCGTTCGCCCGGGGCGGCGGCCTCGGGCAGGGCGTCGTTCAACAGCAGGCGCACGACGGTGCCTCCGGGGTCTCGGCTCCCTGGCGGGTCGTCGCCGCGCTCGGGGAGGAGCCGTGGACGGCGGGCGCCGCGCGGCTCATCCCGCCCCGCGCAGCCACGTCGCCACGAAGTACATGACGCCGAACGGGTCGTCGGCGTAGAGGAGCTCGGGCCGCACGGGGGCCCCGCCGGCGTGCGCGTGCCCCATGACCTGGAACGCCGCCCGGCCCGCCACCATCAGCTCCGCCGCCAGACCCGGGTCCAGCCGGAGGAGGCCGGCCCGGTCCCCCTCCGCCAGCGAACGGCGGATCCCCTCGTCGAAATCGAAGGCGCGCCCGTCCAGGTGCCCGGGGGCCCTGAGCCCGCGCCGGGCCCCGCCGTCGCCCATGACGAGCAGGCCCACCCGGCCGCCCCGCCCGGCGATCCGCGCCCCCGCGGCCTCCGTCTCGGCGGCGGACGCGTCCCAGGCCACCGTCAGCATCTCCACCGGCCCGGAGTACCCGGCCCCGTCGAGCAGCCGGCGTGCCACGCCCAGGCTCAGCGGCAGCGCCCGCTCCCGGGGCGCCCGCTCCCCCGTCCCGCCGAACCCCCGGACCGGCACCGCGCCCCCGGCGTGCTCGCCCGGGGCGTCGTGCCCGCCGACCACCACGACCGCGTCCGGTGCGAGCGCGGTCAGCGCCCCCAGTGCCTCCGTGCACGCCTTGCGCAGTTCGGCGGCCACGTCCTGGCCCCCGGTGAGCTCGCGCAGCAGCAGGGGCGGATGCGGGCAGACCACGGTTCCCACGATCAAGGACGACTCCTCACGCCAGCCCCCGCACGGTGCGCGCAGGGGGTCGGACCCCGCGGATGGCGGCGACCATGTCGATCACCTGCCGGGTCTCCACCACCTCGTGGACCCGGTAGACCTGCGCGCCCAGCCAGGCGCACACCGCGGTCGCCGCGAGCGTCCCGGTCAGGCGCTCGCCCACCGGCAGGTCGAGGGTCTCGCCGACGAAGTCCTTGTTGGACAGCGACACCAGCACCGGCCACCCGGTCGAGGTCATCTCGCCCAGGCGCCGGGTCAGCTCCAGGGAGTGCCAGGTGTTCTTGCCGAAGTCGTGCGCCGGGTCGATGAGGGCCGACGCCGGGTCCACCCCCAGGGACACCGCGCGCTCGGCCAGGGCGACGGTGCGGTCGACGGCGTCGCGCACCACGTCCTCGTAGTGCACCCGGTGCGGCCGGGTGCGCGGGGTGACGCCCCCGGTGTGGGTGCACACCAGGCCCACGCCGAACTCGGCCGCGACCTCCGCCAGCCCCGGGTCGTGCCCGCCCCAGGCGTCGTTGAGCAGGTCGGCCCCCGCCTCGCACACCGCCCGGCCCACGGACGCCCGCCAGGTGTCCACGCTGATGACCAGGTCGGGGAACTCGGCCCGGACCCCGGCCACGAAGTCCACGATCCGGCGCTTCTCCTCGTCCGCGCCGATCTCCTCCCCCGGGGCCGCCTTGATCCCGCCGATGTCCACGATGTCGGCGCCCTCGTCGACGACCCTGCGCACGCGCTCGAACGCGGGCCCGTCGTCCCAGGTGGCGCCCTTGTCGTAGAAGGAGTCGGGTGTACGGTTGACGATCGCCATGACCAGCGCCGTGTCCGCGCCGTACTCCCGGCCCCGCAGTCTCAGCACCGGCCGATCACCCCCTCCAGTCCGTCCGGGAGCACCGCGCGCCCGGTTCCGCCGCCCGCCCGCGACTCCCGCGCCCCCACATCGGCCGCCGGCGGGCGCTCCACGACGCTGACCTCGGTCGCGAGAGGCGCCCCCCGTGCCTCCCCGGAGCCGAACTGCCGGAGCTCGACCCGGTCGGAGCCCCGGTCGAGGCCGGAGCGGCGGTCGGCGACCGCGAGGAGTTCGGTGGCCATGGCCCCCAGGTCGCGCAGCGACTGGTGCCGGTGGGCCCGGCGCCCCAGGTCCACCTGGGCGACGGCGTCCACGCCGCGCCGCAGGTGGGTGTCGACCAGGACGGCGAGTTCGACGCCGTAGCCGGTCGGCACGGACAGCTGGGAGAACAGGTCCCGGCGCACGGCCCACTCCCCCGACAGCGGCTGCACGACACCCGAGAGCGCGGGCCAGCGCAGGGCGATGGTGGGGCGGGCGACGAGTTCGGTGACCCGTCCGCCCTCGTAGGAGACCTCGCCCCCGGCGGCCCCGCCGTCCCCGGACGGGTCCAGGACGCGGTCGTAGAAGCCCTTGACCAGGGACACGTCCGGCTGGGTGAGCAGGGGGCCGAGCAGCCCGGACACGAAGTGGGGACCCCACTCGACGAGGTCGGCGTCCAGGAAGGCGACGATGTCGCCGGAGGTCACGAACTGGGACTTCCACATCGCCTCGCCCTTGCCCCGGTGGTGGCCGAGGTCGGGGCGGACGTCGCCGACGCGGTGGACGGTCGCTCCGGCCTCGCGGGCCACGGCGGCCGTGTCGTCGGCGGAGTCGGAGTCCATGACGACGATCTCGTCCAGGAGGGGCGCGTCCTCGACCAGCTCCCGGCGGACCCGGGCGACGATCCCCCCGACGGTCGCGGCCTCGTCGCGCGCCGGCAGCACCAGGCTGACCGTGCGGCGCCCCCGGTGTTTGAGTTCGACCAGCCGCTCGACCGACCAGTCCGAGGACCGGTACGTGCGACGTCCGAACCACGCGTTCTCCACAGAAGCCTCCCCAGCGGCCAACCCTAGGGCACGTTCCGTGCGGGGCACCGGCCAGGACGTGAATTCGGGCACGAAATCCCCGCGCTCTGTGACGGGTGACTCACGGGGGGCCGGTGCGGCGGACGCGACCCGTCGGCGGAGGCCGCGATCCCTTCGGGCCGGACGCCCGCGTGCCCGGTCCGCCGCACGGGGGCGCCCCCGTGCGGAGCGGTCGGGCCCGCTCCGCACGGTTCAGGGGCGCGCGGCGGCGACCAGCCGCTCCATGCCGTCGCGGTCGACGAAGTCGCTGTGGGTCCCCGCGCTCCCGCACGTGAAGGCCCCGGCCACGGAGCCGGCCAGCACGCACTCCTCCACCGGGGCGCCGCCGAGATAGGCGTACAGGAACCCCGACACGAAGGCGTCCCCCGCCCCGTTGGTGTCCACGACGGGGCGCTCGGGCCGCACCGCCGGAAAGTGCCGGGGCCCCTCCCCGCCGCGCACGAGCACGTGGCAGCCCTCGGCCCCGTCGGTGGCCACGGCGAGGCGGGCGCGCCCGCGGTCCAGGATGCCGCGCAGCACCTCGCCGACCCGGTCGCGAACCGTCGCCGCGCTCATGAACACCAGGTCCGAGCGCAGGGCGTAGTGCAGGTGGTGGGGGTCCTCCCCGTCCCAGTCGTGCAGGTCGGTGGAGCTGGTGGCCTCCAGCCCCTCCAGGTCCTCGTACACGTCGCGGTTGTGGTTGACGATGGACAGGTGCACGTGGGCGGCGCGCTCCAGGTGGGGCAGGTAGAACTCGCGGGGCAGGCGCAGGTCGGCGGGGTGGCGGCCGTCGTAGAAGGAGAAGCGCCGTCCCCCGGGGTCCACCAGGTTGATCCCGCGGGGGGTGCCGTGCGGGGAGACGACGTGCTCGAAGTCCAGGCCGAGTCCGGCGTAGCGCTCCAGGACCATGCGGCCCTGGACGTCGTCCCCGAGGAAGTCCACGAACTTCACCGCCAGACCCAGCGCGTGGCAGCCGAGCGCCACCCCGTTCCCGGTGTGGCCCACGTAGTCGTATGCCGGAGGGACGGACACGGAGTCGCCCGGGGGCACCTCCAGGGCGTCGACGCGGACGACGGTGTCCACCCCGGCGCCGCCCACCACCAGGACGTCGTGGACGGGTGCGGCGGGCGCGGTCGCCATGCTGCCTCCAGGCTGTTCCGTGTCGGGGGGCCGGGTCCGCCGGGGCCCGGCCGCCGGCGCCCGGGACGGGTCTGCCGGGGAGGGGTTCCCGGTGTGCCGGGAACACTCTTCCACAGCCTCAGGGGACGAGCCCCTCCACCCGGTCGGCGCCTTCCGCGTGGACGGCCACCGCCCCGGGGACGGCGACCAGGTCGAGGCTCTTGTAGTCGTACTCGCGGCCGCGGGGGTCGCGCACGCCCACGGGGACGCCCTCCGCCCCCTCCTCGGTGACGCTGTCCCCGAAGGGCACCACCATGAGGTCGGGGACCGTCCCGCTGGAGAGGCCCGTCCACGCCATGCGCGGGAGCAGGACCGCGTCGGCCAGGGGGAGGACCACCCCTTCGGCCCCCGAGCCGAGGACATAGTCCGTCACCTCCGCGGTGCCGGCGCCGAGCACCCGGACCCTGAGCACCTCATCCTCGGTCCAGTCGTCCACACGGACCACGGCCCCGCCGGTGTCGGCGAGCAGCACGTCGTCCTCGAAGACGGACACGTGCTCCGACTCCCGTGCCTCCTCGGGCAGTGCGGCGACCTCCGCCCCCGAGTCCAGGTCGAGGAACGCCGGCGGATGGTGCCTGGCTCCGCCCCAGCGGGTCAGCAGGACCACGGGGTCTCCCCCGCCCGCCGGAGGCACGCTCAGGAAGGGGACCTCTTCCCCCTCCGCCGTCTCCCACTCGTGCCGCCAGACCTCGGAGCCGTCCCCGGCGTCCAGGCCGACGACCGCGTACGCGCCCGCGCCTCCCCCCTCCGGCACGAGGCACGCGTGGACGAAGACGACACGGTCCCCCGCCATCCGCGCCTCGTCCCCGAGGCAGTCCCGGCCGGGAACGCCGGCCGGGGTGTGGGACCACAGCTCCTCGCGCCCGTCGACCGACCGGCCGGACAGGGCGGGGCCGTCCCAGCGCAGGCGCAGGCCGGCGTTCCAGCCCGCGTACTCCTCCCGGTCCTCCTCGGAGAGCGCGAACCGGCCGGCGACCTCCCCGGTCCCCGGGTCCAGCAGCACGGTGACCGGGTCCGCGGGCCCGGCGGCGTCCCCCTCCGGAGCCTCCGTGTACGTGACGTACGCCGCGCCGTCGACGGCGCCGCCCGCCACGCCGTCCGCGTAGGGGAGCCGGTAGCTCCACAGCTCCCCGCCCGTCGCCCCGTCCAGGGCGACCACCCCGTCGTCCAGGACGACCAGCGCTCCGCGGCTGCCGCGGACCACGTCCTGGATCCGCGCCGCCGGGGGCGGCTTCCAGGTCCACCCCACCCGTGTGACCGTCGGCGGCTCCGGAACGGGGTCCCCCGGCACGGCCACGGTGTGCAGCACGGACGGGAGCACGGCGGTCGGGACGAGGGCGCCGGCGACCGCCACGGCCAGGACTCCGGCGGGGAAGCCCAGCAGCATGCGGCCCCACCGCCGGGGCGAGGGCCACATGGGGGCGGCCGCCAGCAGGAGGCCGCCCAGGGAGGTGAGGCAGAGGGCGAGCCACAGGACCGTCGCGCGCTGGGAGGGGGCGAAGGACTCCGGTGCGCCCGCGGTGGCGAGGAAGGAGTCGCGGGGGAAGGCCGTGAAGGCCAGGAACGCCAGGCCCGCCGAGACCGCCGCCAGCACGGCGACGGCCCACCCCCGCACGGGCAGGTCGCCCTCGTCGGACACACGCACCGCCATGCGGGCCGCCCAGGCCAGGAGCACCGCGGCCAGGAGCGGCACCAGGAGCCAGCCGCCGACGACCTCCTCGCGGGACGCGGACCGGAGCCCGCCGAAGAAGCCCCACACCGCCAGGCAGGCCGCGCCCGCCAGCAGCCCGAGTCCGGCCCACGCGACGACGCTCCTGACCCGCCGACCGGGGGTCTCCGGCACAGGCGGCGCCTCCGGTTCCCCCGGTCCGGCGCACCGGGCGCCCTCCCCGAGCCGCCGGGGCTCCGTGGACGCCCCGGGGACCACTCCCCTCCGCGGCTCCGCGGGTTCCTGTGCGGTCCCGGGACCCTCCGGCCGCTCGTCGCCGTTCACTCGTGCTCCTCGCCCGGTTCCCTCGCGCGCTCGCGTCCGCGCCGTCCGCCATGCCGGACGACAACCTAACGGAACGCCCCGCGCGAGGGGGTTCCGGCCCCGGGCGCCCACAGGCCGGGGCCCGGGGGCGCGGACCTCCAGGGGTGCGGGACCGGCGGTCACACGGGAACGCGCCCTCGCCCCGCGGCGGCGCGGTCCCCGTCGTCCGGCCCCGGCGCGGCGTGCGCGCCGCAGCGGACGCGGACCCGCGCGCGGCGCGGGTCCTGTCGTCGGTCAGCCCGCCGGAGCCCGCTCAACGGCCGAGGCCCTCCCGGTGAGCCAGTCGAACAGGCCGGGGTCGTCCCCCATCTCCGGGTGCCACTGCACTCCGAGGACGTCGCGGGCGTCGGCGTACTCGACCGCCTCGACCGTGCCGTCGTCCGCCCACGCCGTCGCGACCACGCCCTCGCCGAGGGTGGCGACGGCCTGGTGGTGGTAGGTGGGCACGTCGAGCCGGGTGCGGCCGAGGACGCGGGCGGTGAGGGAGCCCGCCGCGACGGTGACGGGGTGGGGGTCGAACACCCCGGCCCTCGGCCGGTGCCCCTCGTGGCCCACCGCGTCGGGCAGGTGCTGGTGCAGGGTGCCGCCGCGGGCGACGTTGAGCAACTGCATCCCCCGGCAGATCCCCAGCACGGGAACGCCCCGGGCCAGGGCGGCGGCGAGCAGTGCGCCCTCCGCCTCGTCGCGCCGGTCCTGGACGCCCGCCGTGTGCTCTCCCACCGGGGCGCCGTAGCGGCCCGGGGAGATGTCGCCCCCGCCCGCGAGGAGCAGGCCGTCCAGGCGCCCCACGGCTCCGGCGGCCCCGGGGACCGGGGGAACCAGCACCGGCACGGCCCCGGACGCGGCGACCGCGTCGGCGTAGGCCGCCGGCAGGAGGTTCGCGTCCATGTCCCAGGCCTCGCCCCAGCGGGCGCGTTCGGCGTAGGCGGAGATCCCGATGACGGTCGGCACCTCACTCCCCTCCTCGTCACTCCTGCCGGAGCGCTCCGGTCACCCCGCGTGCGCACTCCGCCGCCCCGGCGGGAGCCGGGCGGCCCGGTGGGCCCCGCCCGGCAGGGCACGCGTGCCCCCCGCGCCCTCCGCCCGGCCGGACGGAGGGCGCACCGTGCCGGAGACGGTGGAAACGCCGACAGGGACCGCGATCCCCGCACCGTATCCCCGCGAAAGACCCATGAAACCACAGAGGAATCCCCGCGAGGGAGAAGACCGAATGCGGACAACGCATCCTTTTCCAGACCCTGAACCGCACAGGCCCAGAAGACGGGCCCCTCCCTTTTCCTCCCCTCCGGAACCACGCGCCCACACCGGCGTGCGCCCCTTCCGGGACCGGGCGGAGGCAGGGCGGCGCGGCGGCGGCCCGGCGCGAGGGGATGCGCGCCGGGCCGCGCCGCGGGTCATCCCGCCGGGGCGGGCGGGGAGGCGTGCCAGCTCCGCAGCGTCTCCCGGCACACCTTGTAGGCGGGGGTCTGCGGTATGCGCGGCACGAACATGACCGACGAGGGCACGTGGTTCGGTCCGAGCCGCCCCCGGACCAGCTCCCTCAGCTCGGACTCCGCGGGCTCGGCGCCCGGCGCGACGACCACCGCGGCGTGCAGGGTCGCGCCGTCCTCGCCGCGGACGTCGAAGGCGGCCGCGTCGAGCACGTGCGGATGCTCCTGGAGGAGGGCGTCCACCTCGGCGGTGAAGACGGTCTCGCCGCCGACCACCACGGCGCCGCTCGCCCGCCCCAGCAGGGTGAGCAGGCCCCGCTCCCCGAGGCGTCCGACGTCCCCGGTGTCCAGCCACCCGTCCCGGAGCACGCGCGCGGTCTCCTCCGGCCGCCCCAGGTACTCGTCCATCAGGAGGGGCGTGCGCACCCACACCCGGCCCCGCTCGTTCACGCCGAGCGCCCGCCCGGCGGGGTCGCGGACCTCGACCCGCACCCCGGGGATCGGACGGCCGCAGCTGCGCACGGCCTCCCCACTCCCGTCGGCGTAGTCCTCCGGGGCCAGCCAGGCGATGTGCCCCGCCTCGGTCTGCCCGTAGGAGCAGTGCACGACCGGCCCCAGCCGGGCCGTCGCCCTCCTGAGCAGCGCGGGACTGACCGGCCCCCCACCGGTGACGACGCAGCGCAGGGAGGACAGGTCCGCGTCGGCCGTGTCCGGGTGGTCCAGCAGGGGGCGCAGGTAGGTGGCCGGTATCGCCGTGTGGGTGATCCCGTGTTCGCGCACCGCGCCGCGGAGGGAGTCCGGTTCGCAGTCCGCGAGGGAGGCGACCCGGCCCCCGGTGATCACGGTGGCGTCGCCGAGTGCCCGGATCGGGCCGACGAGCCGGTCCGTGAGGAGCGTGCGCACCGGGCCCTCCGCACCGGCGAGAAGGCGCGCGAGCCACGAGGCGTTGGAGCCGGGGGCGGAGCGGAACCGCCGCACCACCGCCTTGGACCGCCCGGTGGAACCGCTCGTCAGACCGATCGAGCGCGGATCGCCCGTGCGCGCCAGCGACCCGAAGGGCAGGGCCGAGTGTCGCCGACAGGCCTCGAACAGGTCCTCCCCCGCCTCCGAGGGCGCCATTGTCCAGAGCCGGACGCCGGGGAGGCCGGCAGCGGCCCCGAGCCCGTCGGCTTCGACGGCTCCGGGGTCGGCGACCACGACCCTCGCCCCGCACTCCTCCACGAGCCGCGCCCGCTCCCCGGGCGGCAGGGACGCGGGGACGTCCAGCTGCGCCGCGCCCACGAGTTCGACCGCGTGGGAGACCACGTACAGCCGCGTGCTCACCGGCCCCAGGAGAACGGCGGCGCGCCCCGGCCCCAGGCCGCCGTCGAGGAGTGCGCGGGCGACCCTGTACACGAGGTCCAGCGCCTCCCCGGCGGTCACCTCCCCCCGCCCGTCCACGAAGGCGGCGCGGTCACGGTCGGCGGCAAGGGCTTCCAGCACTGGTGACATGGTCATGGGGGGTTCCCTCTCCTCTGGTACGGCAGGACACCGGCCTCAGGAGCGGGCCGTGTGCGGCTCCGGTTCGGAGCCCCGGGCCACGGCCTGCGGCGCGGGCCCCTGGTACATCGCCCCCGTCCCCGCCGACGCGCCCGCCGGTGACAGGTAGCGGGGCTTGGCGGTGAACGACCGCCGGGTCAGCTCCTCCAGCGGCACGAGGGTCCCGGCGGGCACCACCTCGACCTCGGGTCCGACGCCCAGGAGCCTCTCGACCTCGTCGGCCAGCGCCGCGGAGACCTCCCCGGCGGCGCCGTCCCCGGCCTCGACGCGCACGCGGAGGACCCCCCCGTCCTCGACGGCCCGCCAGAAGAGCACCCCCAGTTCGGACGGCAGGGAGAACACGGCCTCCTCCACGTCCGAGGCGAACACCCGCTCCCGGCGCCCCCGCAGGGAGACGCCGTGGTCCCAGCGCCCGGCCACCCGCACCCGGGGCAGGGCCCAGCCGCAGGGGCAGCCGCCGTAGGAGAGCTCCACGAAATCACCGGTGTCGTAGCGCACCAGCGGCATCGCCTCGCGGAACAGGGTCGTCAGGACCAGCCGCCCCCGCCCCTCGAAGGAGGCGGTCCCGGTCGCGGGGTCGAGGACCTCCGGCAGGTAGCGGTCGGCCCACAGGTGGAGGTTCCCCTCGGGGCACTCTCCGCCCAGGTTGGACCCGCACTCGGAGTTGCCGTAGCTGAGGTGGACCGCGCAGCCCCACAGCTCCTCGATCCGGCGGCGCCGGGCCGGGCTGAGCGGCTCCCCCGCGCTCAGCAGGGCGCGCAGGCCGGGGGCGTGGGCGCGGGGGGACTCCCCGGCCAGGCGGGCGCAGGCGGCCCACAGCAGCGGCTCGGTGGGCAGGGCCGCGGCCACGGTGACGCGCAGGTCGCGCAGCAGCCGCAGGACGCGGGGCAGGGGCATGGCCGTGGAGCGCGCGTCGGCCGGCACCACCAGGGCCCCGGCCGCCCTGGCCGCGGCGTGCACCTGGTGCGCGATGGTGACCATGGCGTACGGGACGCGGACCAGCACGGTGTCCGTGTCGGCCATGCCCAGCCTGTTCCGGCCGAAGCGGTCGAGCATCTCCGCCCAGTCGGCCTCGGTGTGGAAGGAGGCGGTGGGCGCCCCCTCGGACGTCCCGCTCGACTCGTGGTACGAGACGAGTGCGCGGCGCGGGACCGCGACCATCCCGAAGGGGTAGCTCGCGCGCAGGTCGTCCTTGGTGGTGAGCGGCAGGCCCTCCAGGTCGGCCAGCCCCCCGGGGAGGCCGTCGCCGAGGCGCCCGCGGTAGAAGTCGCTCCGGCCGGCCCGGCGGAGCGCCTCGGGAATCCGATCCTCCCATATTCCTTTCAAACCGTCGAAATCGGACCATTCTCCGACACCCGGAAAAACACCGTTGATCATGTGCGTTCTTTCCCTTATCGGGGGAGCTCGACCAGGGCAAGCCGTCGTCCGTCAGAAAATCTCCGGGGGAATGATTCCCGTCGGCGATTACAGGGAAACAATTATTTTGTACCCCTTCGGCCTCCTCCACCAGGGTATATAACCGACCAATTCTACGCACTCCACACCGAATCCCCTCGCCGCCGGGAACGACGGACCCCTTTCCTCACACCGTTCGCCCGAGTGCCCCACGGCGTTTTCGGACAGTCTCCAGGCACCACCATCGGAAGGTTCCCATGGGGTTCAACCTGCACTACGAAGCACTCATGAGAGACTCCTCGTCCATCCGCCGGGGAAGCGGCTTCTCACTGGCGTGCGTGGCCTGCGGCCGGTGGAAGGACGACGGCCCGGCGAACCGCTGCGGCGAATGCGGCGGAGCCGTCGACGCCATTCATGACCTCGGTTCCGTATCCCTCGAAAAGGGACACAACCCCCTTCAGACCTACTTCGACCTGCTCCCCCTGCGCTCCCGGGACAGCGCCACCTGGCTCGGCGAGGGGGACACGCCGTGCTTCCCCGCCGAGGAGTTCGGCCGACGCGTCGGGCTCTCCCGGCTCGTCCTCAAGGACGAGAGCGCCAACCCGACGCTCAGCACCAAGGACCGCATCGCCTCCGTGGGACTGTCCCGCCTCGCCGAACTCGGCGTGAAGCGGTTCGTGATGGCCTCCACCGGCAACAGCTCCACCTCCTACGCGCGCGGGGTCCAGCTCCTCGACGGGGTCGAGATGGCGCTCTTCTGCGGTCGGCGCTTCCGCCACCGGCTCAACTACCCGGACCACGACGCGGTCTCGACGTACCTGGTCGAGGGGGACTTCGTCTCGGCGGGTGCGGCCGCACGCCGCTTCGCCGACCGCACCGGGGCCTTCTTCGAGGGCGGATTCTTCAACCTCGCCCGCAGGGAGGGGCTGAAGCTGGCCTACCTGGAGGCGTTCGACCAGATGGACGCGCCGCCCGAGTACGTGTTCCAGGCGGTCAGCAGCGGCATGGGCCTCCTCGGCGCCTACAAGGGCGCCCTGGAGTACCGCTTCCTGGGCCGGCTGTCCGCGCTCCCCCGGTTCGTGGCCGTGCAGCAGGAGAGCTGCGCCCCCATGGCGCACGCCTACCGCGAGGGCGCGTCCGCCATCTCCGAGCGGCACATCGTCAGGGAGCCGCGCGGCATCGCCGAGGCCATCCTGCGGGGCGACCCCACCCGGACCTACCCCTACATCCGGTACGTCTGCGACACCACCGGGGGCCGGATCCTCGCGGTGGGCGAGTCCGAGATCCGCGAGGCCCGCGACCTGCTGGAGGAGACCGAGGGGGTGAGCGTCTGCCACGCCAGCGCGACCGCCCTGGCCGGAACGGTGCGCATGCGACGCGAGGGGACGCTCCCCCCGGACGCCCCGGTCCTGGTCAACCTCACCGGCGGCGTCCGCACCGGATGGCCGACGCCCTCGCGCCACAGGGTCGTGGGCGCGGCCTGGCCCGAGGGACCCGTGGGCTGGGACGGGGAGCCACCGGCCGCCGGGGACGCGCGGACGACACCGGAGGAGGACGACGCATGCGCAAGGTGACCGTCGTCGGCGGGGGGATCATCGGCGCCTCCGTCGCGTGGAACCTCACCCTCGCCGGGGCGCGCGTGACCGTCCTGGAGCGGGAGCCGGTCCCGGCCTCGGTCACGAGCGCGGCCTCCTTCTCCCGCGCCACGGCGTTCGGCAAGGCGCCCCGGGCCTACTTCGAGCTGAACCGCGCCGGGCTGGGCGAGCTCCACCGGCTGAGGGCCGAGGGCGTCCCCGGGTTCCACCCGTGCCCGAGCCTGGTCTGGAGCGACGACACGCCGCGCCTGGAGGACGCCGTCGCCACCGCGGCGGGGCGGGGGTACGCGGCCCACTGCGCGGACCCGGCCCGCACCGGCCTCCCGGCCGGGGTCCGCCCCGCGGCACTGCCGGCACTGGTCGCCCGCCTGCCCGAGGAGGGGTGGGTCGACCTGCCCCCCATGGCTGCCTGGCTGCTCGGCGAGGCCCGGGGCCGCGGGGCGGACGTCCGGTTCGGGGCGGAGGCCGCGTCGGTGCGCACCGACGCGGACGGAACCGTGCGCGCCGTCGGCCTCGCCGACGGCGGCACGGTGGAGGCCGACGTGGTGGTCAACGCCGCCGGGGCGCAGGGACAGGAGGTCGCCGGACTCGTCGGCGGACCGCTCACCCTCGGGCCCACCCTGGGCCTTCTGGCCGACCTCCCCCTGCCCGGCGCGACGGACGCCATGCTGCTGGGCCCGGACGTCAGCGTCCGCCCGTCGGGCCCGGACTCCGTCCTGGTGCGGTCGGACGCCGTCGACGCCCGCATCGGCACGGCCCGCCCCTGCGCCCGGCGGCTCGACGAACTCCTCGCCGAGCTGGTCGGCCGCGCCGCCGCGGTCCTGCCCGGCCTCCGCGGCGCCCGCCCCGAGCGGGTGCGCCTCGGGACGCGCGCCTACCCGGCCGACGGGCACGCCAGCGTCGGATTCCTGGACGCCGTTCCCGGCTACTACGAGGCCGTCAGCCACAGCGGGGCGACGCTCGGCCCTCTCCTGGGCAGGCTCGCCGCCGAGGAGATCGTGTACGGCCGCCGCGACCCCCTGCTCGCCCCCTTCCCACCCGACCGGTTCGGCACGGAGACCCCGGCCGGCGCCGGAGCCCGCCACGCGACCGCGAACGCGACACAGTAGGAGAGACACCGATGACGGACACCAGCACGAACGCGACGGCCCCGGCCTCCAACAAGGCGGCCTACGACGCCATCCACACGGTCGTCGCGGGCGGGGTCAGCAGCAACATGCGGGCCAGGGGCGTCGTGACGCCCCTCGTCGTGGAGTCGGCGTCCGGCTGCCGCATCCGCGACGTGGAGGGCAACGAGCTGATCGACGCCAACATGGGCTACGGTCCGCACGTCTTCGGCTACGCCGACCGGGAGGTCACCGACCAGATCGCCGACCAGTTCGGACGGGGGCACCTCACGGGGCTGCCGCACCGCCTGGACCGCGAGGCGGCGGGCCTGGTCGCCGAACTGGTCCCCGGCGTCGAGCAGCTGCGGTTCGCCAACTCCGGCACCGAGGCGCTGATGTCGGCGGTGCGGCTGGCGCGCGCGATTTCGGGCCGCCCCCTGCTCCTCACCTTCGAGGGGCACTACCACGGCTGGAGCGAGACCCTGCTGCGCGCCCCGGGGGCCGAGGGCTACCGCCCCCGGCCCGGCGCGGCGGGGATGATCCCCGAGGCGATGAGCCACACGATCCAGATCCCCTGGAACGACGCGGCCGCCGTGGAGCGGGTGTTCGCCGAGTACGGCGGCGAGCTGGGCGCGGTCCTCTGCGAGCCGGTCCTGGCCAACGCCGGGGTGGTGCCCCCGGCCCCCGGCTTCCTGGAGCTGCTGAGGCTGCGCACCCGGGAGAAGGGCGCGGTGCTGGTCTTCGACGAGGTGATCACCGGGTTCCGGGTGGCGCGCGGAGGCGCCCAGGAGCGGTACGGCGTCATCCCCGACCTCACCGTGCTGTCCAAGGTGATGGGCGGGGGCTTCCCCGTGGCGGCCTTCGGCGGGTCCCGCGAGGCCATGGAACCGCTCACCACCTACGAGGCGTTCCACGCGGGCGTCTACGCGGGCAACCACGCCGCCCTGCGCGCCGTCGCCGCCACGCTGACCAAGATCCGCTCCGCCCCGGACCTCTACGACGACCTGGAGGCCCTGGGCGCGTACGCCGAGGACCGCGTCCGCGAGGCGGCCACCGCCGCCGGGAGGTCGGTGCTGTTCGAACGGGTCGGCTCCGTGCTGTCGATGGCACTCCTGGACGAGGCTTCGGCGGTGGACCGCGCCGCACACCGCGCCCTGCAGTCCGCCTGCCAGCGGCGCGGGCTGTACTTCCACCCCAACCCCGACGAGCCCTGGTTCCTGAGCACGGCCCACACCGAGGAGGACATCGACACGATCGCCGCGGTCCTGAAGGAGTCCCTGGCACAGGCCCCGGCCACGAGGATCGTCCGGTGAGCGGGCCTCCCCGGGTGAACGCCTCCGTGTACGACAGGTGCGCCCCCGGGTACGACCCGCACGTCGCCTACTTCCGGACGTTCGGACGGCGTCTGGTGGACCTGGCGGCGCCCGCTCCCGGCGAGCGCGTGCTCGACGTCGCCGCCGGGCGGGGCGCGTGCCTGTTCCCGGCCGCGGAGCGCGTCGGTCCCGGGGGCAGGGTCGACGGCGTCGACCTCTCCCCGGCGATGGTGGCGCACCTCGCGGCGGACATCGAGGCGGGCGGCACGGCCAACGCGTGGGCCGCGCGGATGGACGCCCAGGCCCTCACTGTCCCGGAGTCCTCCTACGACGTGGTGCTGTGCGCCTTCGCCCTGTTCGCCATGCCCGACCCCGGGGCCGCGGTGGACGGCTTCCGCCGCGCGCTCAGGCCGGGAGGGCGCTGCGCGGTCTCGGTCCCGTCCACGCCCCTGGTGCCGGGCGACCTCGAGGAGGTCCGGGAGGTCTTCCGGTCCTACGCCGAACGCGCCGGGAGCTCCGTGTTCCGCCGGAGGGTCTACGGCGTGGACCCCGGGACCCTGCTGGAGGCGGCGGGGTTCACCGACGTCCGGGCCCGCGAGGAGACCGCGCGGTTCGTCTTCCGCGACGCCGCCGCGTGGTGGGAGTGGACCTGGTCCACCGGCATCCGGTCCTTCTACGAACACCTTCCCGCCGACCTGCTGGAGGAACTGCGCCGGGAGCTCTTCGCGCTGCTCGCACCGCTGGAGTCCTCCGACGGGCTCCCTCCGGCGACGGAGCGCCCGCGCTTCGCGACGGCGAGGAGGCCGGAGGCGGACGGCTGATCCCCGGCCTCGCGGGAGGCGCGCGGAGCGGGAGGCGCGCGGAGCGGGAGGCGCGCGGCACGGGGCGGGAGCGCGACGGGTTCGCGCTCCCGCCCCCTTGTCTGGAACTCGGTTACGGGTTACCTTGAAGTTGATGTCAGAACCAACACGCAGTACCGTCCCGGACGACCTCGTGGGCGCGGCGGTCCGCGCCGCCGAGAACCTGGGGAAGGATGTGGCCGACGTGCCCCTGGTCGCGATCGCGGAGGAGGCGGGCGTCTCCCGCAGCACCCTGCTGCGCCGCGTCGGGGGCTCCCGCGGGGCCCTGGACGAGGCGGTGCGCGCCGCCGGCGTCGACCCCGGCGGGAGGCGCCCGGTCAGGGCGCGCGCCGTCGAGGCCGCGGCGGGGCTGATCAGCGGACAGGGCCTGGCCTCCGCCACGCTGGAGGCGGTCGCCGCGTCCGCGGAGTGCTCGGTGCACAGCCTCTACGCGGCCTTCGGCGGCCGGGACGGGCTCCTCCGAGCGGTGTTCGAGCGGTACAGCCCCATCCTCGACCTGGAGGAGGCGGTCGCCCGGCCCGGGGAGGACCTCCGGACGCGGGTCCACGGGATCTACCGCCTGGTGGCGGCCGGGCTCGGCCGGGAGCCGCGTGTGCTGCCCGCCCTCCTGGCCGACGTGTTCGCCCGGCCCGAGGGCCCCGCCGCGGACCTCGTCTCCCGGCTCGTCTTCCCGCGGATGCTCGCGGGGCTGGGCGCGTGGCTCGCGGGGGAGATCGCCGCGGGCCGCATCCGCGACCTGCCCGTCCCCCTGCTCATGCAGCAGATGATCGGCCCGATCGCCGTCCACTCGATACTGCGCCCCGCCCTCCGGGGCGTGCCGGGCGCGGATCTCCCCGACCCGGAGGAGACCTGCGCGGTGTTCGCCGACGCGTTCCTCAGGGCCGCCGCGATCCCGCCGGAGCCGCGCACCGACTGATCCCGAGGAGCCGTCCATGCACAGCCCGCCCACCGCAGTCACCGCCGACACGTCCGCCGCCCCGCCCTGCGGCGCGCCGGCGGGCCCGCGCCGCCCGACCGCCCCGACCACCTCCCGGGAGTCCCGATGAACGACAGAACGACCTGCGCGATCATCGGCGGCGGCCCCGCCGGGATGGTCCTGGGACTGCTCCTGGCACGCGCCGGCGTCGAGGTGACGGTGCTGGAGAAGCACGCCGACTTCCTGAGGGACTTCCGCGGGGACACCGTCCACCCCTCCACCATGGACCTGCTGGACGAACTGGGGCTGGGCGAGCGGTTCGCCCGGCTCCCGCAGAGCAGGCTGAGCGGGGCCGCGTTCCCCGTCGGCGGCGGACGCACGGTGACCGTCGCGGACTTCCGCCTCCTGCGGGTGCGCCACCCCTACATCGCGATGGTCCCGCAGTGGGACCTGCTGAACCTGCTGGCCGAGGCCGGACGGGACGAACCGGGGTTCACGCTCCGCATGAGCACCGAGGCCACCGGTCTGGTGCGCGAGGCCGGCCGGATCGTCGGCGTACGCCACCGGCCCCGCGCCGAAGGCCCGGGGGACACCGGGGAGGACGGGGCCCCGCACCGGGGCGGGGTTCTGCGCGCCGACCTGACGGTGGCCTGCGACGGCCGCTGGTCGCTCGCACGCCGCGAGGCGCAACTGCCCACCCGGAGGTTCCCCGTGGGGATCGACGCCTGGTGGTTCCGGCTGCCCGGGGCTCCGGCGGACGGCAGGGCCCTGACGCCGCGTGCGGGGCGGGGCCGGTTCGCCCTGGTCATCCCGCGCGAGGGCTACCTCCAACTCGCCTACATCGCGCGCAAGGGCACCGACGCCGCGCTGCGAGGGAGGGGGATCGCGGCCTTCCGGGACGACATCGCCGAACTGATGCCGGAGCTGGCCGACCGCGTCGGGGCGCTGGGGTCCATGGACGAGGTCAAACACCTGGACGTGCGGCTCGACCGGCTGCGGCGCTGGCACGCCGACGGGCTGCTGTGCATCGGCGACGCGGCGCACGCGATGTCCCCGGTCGGGGGCGTGGGCATCAACCTCGCCGTGCAGGACGCCGTCGCCGCGGCCGCCCTGCTGGCCCGGCCGCTCCTGCACCGGTCGGTCACCGGCCGCGACCTGGCGGCGGTCCGCAGGCGCCGCCTCCTGCCGACCGCCGGGGTCCAGCTCCTGCAGCGGCTGATGCACCGCGGGATGGTCGAGCCGATCATCCGCGGCAGGCGGCCGGGCCCGCCCGCGCCGCTGCTGGCGCTCCTGACGCGCGTGCCCCGGCTCGCGTACGTGCCCGCCCGCCTCATCGGGGTGGGCCTGCGCCCCGAGCACGCACCGGACTTCGCCCGGCGCCCGCCGGAACGGCCCGAGCCGGGCGCGGTTCCCGGCTAGACCCCGGGGACGGGGACCGGGCGGGGCCCGTCCGGGTCGCCCTCCGCCCCGGAAGCGGGGGGCGCCGCCGCCCCGGGGACCCGCGGTGCGCCGCTGCCGGCGCCCCTGCGGCCGAGCGAGGCGAGCGCGACCCCGCCGACCAGGAGCACGGCCGCCGCCAGGCTCAGCGGGGTGACCCTCTCGCCGAGCAGCAGCGCGGCCGAGGACATGCCGAACACCGGGACCAGCAGCGAGAAGGGGGCGACGGTGGAGGCGTCGTAGTGGCGGAGCAGGAACCCCCACACCCCGAACGCGAAGAGCGTGGAGATCCAGGCGACGTAGACGATCACGCCCACCCCCGCGGGGTCCAGCCCCCTCAGCGCGGCCAGCCCCGCCTCGGGCCCCTCCACCAGCAGCGACAGGGCGAACATCGGCAGCGGCGGCACCAGGCTGACCCAGACCATCCAGCTCAGGGCGTCGGGGGGCGCGGCCTTGCGGGTCAGCACGTTGGACAGCCCCCAGAACGCGGCGGCGGCCACGACGAGCACGAAGCCCGCCACCGGCCCCGTGGCGCCCTGGTCGTAGGCGGCGACGCCGATCCCTCCCAGGGCGACGGCCATCCCCGCGCAGCGGACGGGACCCGGCCTCTCCCCGAGGAAGACCGCGGCGATGACCGCCGTGAACACCGCCTGGACCTGGAGGACCAGGGACGCCAGCCCGGCCGGCATGCCCAGGTCCATGCCGAGGAAGACCAGGCCGAACTTGGCCACGCCCAGCACCAGGCCCACGAGGACGACCCAGCCCAGGGCCACCCGGGGGCGGCGCACGAAGAAGACGGCGGGAAGGGCCGCCGCCAGGAAGCGCAGGGCGGAGAACAGGAGCGGTGGGAAGTGGTCGAGGCCGACCTCGATGACGACGAAGTTGACTCCCCACACCAGGGCGACGAGGACGGCGAGGAACGTGTGAAGGGGACGCATGGAACCGATGATGGGGGGACCCCTGGTTTAAGCACCAGCGAAATGTCCTACATACTTCTCTTCAGCGGTGCTGAACGATCACCGGTGCCCGACCGACGGAGGACGCTCCCGTGCTCGACCTCTCCAGGCTCCGTTCCCTGCATGCGGTGCACGTCCACGGTTCCGTCAGCTCCGCCGCCAAGGCGCTCGGCTACACCCCGTCGGCGGTCTCCCAGCAGATCGCCAAGCTCGAACGTGAGACCGGGACCACGCTCCTGGAGCGCCGGGGGCGGGGGGTCGTGCTCACCGACGCCGCCGGGACGCTCGTGGGCACGGCCGCCCGGGTGCTCTCCCTCGTGGAGGAGGCCGAGGTGGCGCTGGAGGAGCGGCGCGGGAGGCCCACCGGGCGGCTGACCGTGGCCGCCTTCTCGACGGCCGCGCGGGGCCTGCTCCCCGGGGCGCTGGCCGAACTGGCGGCGGCCCACCCCGCCCTCGACCTGCGCCTGTTCGAGGAGGACCCCCACGCCACCCCGCACATGGTCGCCCAAGGCACGGTGGACCTGGCCGTGGTCCACGACTGGGACATCGCGCCGATGACCGTTCCCGACGGGGTGTCCCGGGAGGTCGTCGGCGAGGACAGGTGCGACGTCCTGCTGCCCCGCGACCACCCGCTCTCCGACAGGGCGGTCCTGCACCGCGAGGACGTGGCGGACGCCCGCTGGATCTGCCAGCCGCCGGGGACCGTCTGCCACGACTGGCTGACGCGCACGCTGCGCTCCGTGGGGACCGAGCCCGACTTCGCCCATTTCGTGGCCGAGTACCAGACCCAGATCGCCCTGGTCGGGGCCGGCCTGGGCGTGGCCCTGGTCCCCCGCCTGGGACGCGGCGACCTCCCCGCCACGGTCGTGGTCAAGCCGCTGGACCCCTGTCCGGTGCGCGGCGTGTCCGTGCTCTGGCGGGCGGGGACCTCGCGCCGCCCCGCCGTCGCCGAGGCCGTCCGGATCCTGCGCGAGCACGCCCGCGCCCTCTGAGTGCCCGATCGCGCCGCCCCCTCCGGGGCGCGGGTCCCGAGGCGCGGGGCACACGGCCCCCGACGCCCCGCGGGCACGGTTCCCGCACGGCGCACGCGCGGCCCCGCCGCGGCCGCGCGTGCGCCCCGGGGCCGCGAGGCCCTACGACCAGTGGGCCCGGACCCGGAACCCCAGGTCCGGGAGCCGCGCCGTCAGCGCGTCCCCCATGGCGGTGGCCGTGGTGACCTGCCCCGCCACGGGCGGGAGGTCGTCGAAGGCCAGGCACAGCGCGGACTCCGCGAGCATCCTCGCGGTCTCCCCGTAGCCCGGGTCTCCCCCCGACACCTCCGTGACCACGCGCTCGCCGCCGCCCTCGCCCAGGAACACCACCCTGAACCACGACCGCTCGCGCCGTTCCGGCGACGGCCCCTCGCCCGCCCCCATCCGCTTCAGCAGCCACTCCCGCGCAGGCGGCACCTGCGCGAGCGCCGCCAGGCCCAGGGCGCCCCCGGCGATCCCGACCGCGCTCGGCAGCCTCCCGACGGCCGCGTAGTGGCCGTAGGAGAAGTCGGGCCCGTAGCGTTCGAGCGCCCGGGCGGAGCGCAGGACGACCTGCGGGTCGACGGTGGGCAGCGGCAGGGCCCAGACGCCGAGCCTGCCCTCCCGGCGCGGTACGGGGGGCAGTCCCCGCGCCCTGCGGCCGCCGTCCCCTTCCGACCGCTCCCGCTCCCGGCGCCGCCGGGCGGCCGCGGCTCCCGCCCCCAGGCGCGAGAACGCCGTCACCGCCGAGTGGAACGTGCCCCCGGACACGGCGGCCGAGGCGCTGACGAACCCCTCCACCCGGAGGGGGACCCCCTCGGGGAGGAGGCCGACGGTGAAGTACGCGCCCAGGTCGTGGGGCACGGAGTCGAAACCGCAGCTGTGCACGATCCGGGCCCCGCTGTCGACCGCCTCGGCGTGCCGGCGCAGGTAGGTGCGGTCGACGAACTCGGGTTCGCCGCACAGGTCGACGTAGTCCGTCCCCGCCCGCGCGCACGCCGCGACGAGCCCGTCGCCGTGGCGGATGTAGGGCCCGACCGTGGTCGCGACCACCCGGGACGCCTCGGCCACCGCCCTCAGCGACACCGGGTCCCCCGAGTCCGCGACGAGCAGGTCCAGGCCCGCCAGAGCGGGGTCGGTCCGCGCCAGCCGCTCCCTCACGGCGGCGAGACGGCCCTCGTCGCGCCCCGCGAGGGCCCACCGGGTCCCGGCCGGCGCGTTCCGGGCCAGGTACTCGGCGGTGAGCCCGCCGGTGAACCCGGTCGCCCCGAACAGGACCAGGTCGTACCTGCGCGGGCGGGGGCCGCCGGGGCCCGCGGCCCCTCCGTCGGCGGCGGTCATACGCGCTCGCCCTCGGGCACCGGGCCCGGCGCGGTCCCCGCGCCGAAGGGGCTCCCTCCGAGTTCCTCCCGGTGGTGGGCGGTGAGCCAGCCCCGCGGATCGGGGCCGGCGGCGATGATCCTGGTCGGGTTGATGCCCGTGTGCACGTAGTAGTAGTGGACGCGGATGTGGTCGTGGTCGGTGGTGTCCCCGAAGCCCGGCGTCTGGAACAGGTCGCGGGCGTAGGCCCACAGCGCCGGGTACTCGGCCAGCTTCCTGATGTTGCACTTGAAGTGGCCGTGGTACACGGAGTCGAACCGGACCAGGGTCGTGAACAGCCTGATGTCGGCCATCGTGACGGTGTCGCCGACGAGGTAGCGCCGGGCGGCGAGGCGCTCCTCCAGTGCGTCGAGGCGGGCGAAGACCCCGGCGACCGCGGCGTCGTAGTGCGCCTGGTCCGGTGCGAAACCCGCGCGGTAGACGCCGTTGTTGAGGTCCCGGTAGACGTCCGCGCCCAGGGCCTCGATCTCGTCGCGCAGCGGCGCGGGGTACAGGTCCGGCGCCCCGTCCCGGACGAGGCCGCCCCACTCGGCGGCCATGTCCAGGGAGAGCCGGTCGTAGTCGTTGGAGACCAGGTGCCCGTTGTCCACGTCGACCAGGCCGGGAACGCTGACACCGCCGTCGTAGTGCGGGTCGCGGGCGAGGTAGGCCTCGCGCAGGGCGTGGATGCCGAGGACGGGGTCCCTGTCCCCGGGGCTGCCGGTCTCCTCGGTGAACACCCAGTGCGGGTCCCCGTCGATGTCCTCCTGCCGGGGGTCGGTGACGGCCAGGGAGACCGCCCCCTCCAGGCCCATGAGCCGCCGCACGACCACGACCCGGTGCGCCCACGGACAGGCCCGGCTGACCACCAGGCGGAAGCGTCCGGGCTCGGCGGCACGGCCGAACCGGCCGTCCGCGGTGACCCTGTCGTCGAACGCCGCCGGCTCCCGCCTGATCTCCTCGGTCGGAATCCTGTTGGCCCTCATCCCGGCTCCTCTCGGACGCGCTGTCACGGTCGGAGCCGCATCGTATCCGCCCGCGGCCCGCCGTTCCCGGCACGGCGGGCGCCGGTCACCGGCACGCCCGGCCGCGCCCGCCCTGCGCTTCCCCGCGCGCGGAGCCGGTCGGCACGCGGGCCGGGAACTGCCGGAGTGGACGGCGAACACGGCCGCGGGGTGGGACACGTGCCTGGAGGGCCTCGCCGCGGCCCTCGACGGGCGGCCCGCCCCGCAGGGGACCGGCCCGGACGAGGAGCTCATCGCGCACTACAGGCAGCTGTTCGCCGCCGGATGAGCCGGGCCGGGCCGCGCCGGCCGCCCCGGCCGATCCGGGACGGGCGGGCCCTCAGAGCAGGTCCAGGACCGCCTTGCCGTGCAGCTGCCTGCCCAACAGGAGCTCGACCGCCTCCGCGGCCCGGCCCCAACCGCCGCGCCAGGACGTCTGCGGGTCGAGTTCGCCCGCGGCCACCCGGGCCGCGAGCCACGTCAGGTCGGCGGCGAGTCCGGGGGCGGCGGGGAGGAAGAAGGTGACGAGCGAGCGGTCGTGGCGCCCGCCGTCGCCGATCAGCGCACCGTAGGGGAACACCTCCCCCTCCGCGGCCGAGTGCCCCACGGCGACGAGGGTGCCGTGCGGCGCCAGGAGGCCGTAGGCGTCCACGAGCTGTCGGCCGCCGACCAGCTCCACCACCCCGTCCACCGGCTCGGCGACCCGGTCGGGGGAGGCGACGACCTCGTGCGCACCCAGGGCGCGCAGGCCGTCGCCGTGGCGTTCGGGCGCTCCCGTGGACGCGATCACGTGGGCCCCGCCCCGCCTCGCCAGCTGGACGGCGTAGCGGCCGACGCCGCCCGAGGCCCCGGTGACCAGCACCCGCTTGGCCAGGATCGGGCCGATGCGGTGCAGGGCGCGCAGCGCGCTGGCGCCGGCGACGGGGACGGTGCTGATCGCCCCGGGGTCGGCCCCCGCCGGGACGGTTCCGACCATCGCGGTGTCCACGGCGCGAAGTTCGGCCCACGCCCCGCCGGCGCCGAGGGTCACCACGGGGGCGCCGGCGGGAGGCCCCGAGCCGTCCGCGGCCGCCCGCTCCACCGTCCCGGCGGCGTCCCAGCCGAGCACGGCCCCCTCCGGCGCTTTCCGGATACCGGAGACCTCGCCGTGGTTGAGGGAGGTCGCCGTCACGCGGACCAGGGCCTGGTGCGGCTCCGGGCGGGGGTCGGGGACCCGGCCGAGCCGCAGTCCTCCGTGAACCGAGTGGTCGACGAGCAGTGCGCGCATGGGAGGTCCGCCTTCCGAGCGATGAACAGGGCAACGGCCACAATAGTGCCGGTGATAGGCATAAGCCGTCAACCAGCATTTACCTGTGAAGCGCATGCTAGGCTGACCGCCATGTCGACCGCTACGTCCCCTTCGTCCCCCTCTTCACCGCGGCCGTCCCTGTCCCTGCGCGAACGCAAGAAGCTCCTCACCCGGCAGCGGCTGGTCACCACGGCCCTGGAGCTGTTCACCGAACACGGCTTCGACGGCGCGACGCTCCACGACCTGTGCGAGGCCGTCGAGGTCTCCGAGCGCACGTTCTTCCGGAACTTCACCAGCAAGGAGGACGTGGCCCTGGCCCCCGGCCAGGACCTGTGGACGGCCTGCCTCGGCGAGCTGGAGACCCGCTCCGCCGGGGACTCGACGCTCCTGGGGTTCCTCCAGGACGGACTCCTGGCCGCCCTCGACCGGACGGGCGACGAAGGGTGGACGCGGCAGCTCCTGCTCAGCCAGAGGCTGGCCGAGCGGACGCCGTCGATGGACGCGCAGGCCCGCCACTTCTGCGACCGCACGACCCGCACGGCCATGGCGATCCTGTACCGGCGGCTCGAGCTCCCCTCCCCGGACGACCTGGGGGCGCGACTGGCGCTCGACATGCTCGTCGCGTCCTTCAACCAGGCGCTGGGCGACTGGGGCGCCCAGGACGGGACGCCCGGCGCCGACGACCTCGCGCGCCGCCTGCGCGCGGCGTTCGCCGTCCTGCCCGGCCTCCCCGGGATCGCCTACGCCCCGCGGCCCGCGTAGCCGCGCACGGGTCCCGCCTACGCCTCCCGCGCTCCTTCGAGCTGCTGGACCAGGCAGAACTCGTTGCCCTCGGGGTCGGCCAGGACCGCGATGAGGTCCCCCGCCTCCTCGAAGGTCGGACGCACCCGCCGGGCGCCCAGCCGGATCACCCTCTCCGCCTCGGCCTCCAGGTCGGGGACGACCATGTCCAGGTGCATGCGGTTCTTGCCCCGGGAGGGTTCGGGCACCTTCTGGAGCAGCAGGTCCGGCCACCGCCCACCGGGGTCCAGGAGGGCGAGGTAGGAGGGGTGCCGTTGGCTCTCCTCCCGCACGAAGCCGAGGGCCCCGCACCAGAACCGGGCCGTTTCCTCGAGGTCCTCGGTGTCGAGCACGCAGACCAGGCGCACACCTGCCTCCAGCGGTGGTGGCGGCGGCCGGACGGAGCCCGGCCGTTCGGTGCCGCACACCCTACGCCGGAGCCGGCTCCGCGTCACGCAGGCCCCGCGCGGCGGCCCCGCCCCCGGCCGCCCCCGCGACCGCACGTCCTACGGCGACGGCCGCCCGTGTCCGGTTAGGCTCCGGGCATGACAGCCACAACGTTCGATCCCCGCACCCTGCTCGCGGAGAGCCGGCTCGGTGTCCTCGCGACCATCAAGGCGGACGGCCGCCCCCAGCTCTCGCCCGTCATGCCCTTCTACGACCGGGAGGCGGGCCTCATCCACGTCTCGGTCACGGAGGGGCGCGCCAAGACGGCCAACCTCCGCCGGGACCCCCGCGCCACACTGGAGGTGACCAGCGGGGACGGCCGCGCGTGGGCCACCGCCGAGGGCGTGGCGTCCCTGACCGGCCCGGGAACGGACCCCGGGGGCCCCGAGGTCGAGGCGCTGGTCGGCTACTACCGCCTCGCCGCCGGCGAGCACCCGGACTGGGACGAGTACCGGGCGGTGATGGTCTCCGAGCGCAGGGTGCTGATGACCATGACGGTCGACCACGTGTACGGCGCCAGCCTGCGCTGAGGTCGCCGGGGACGACCGCTCCGCGACGGTCGGGGACCCCGGGAGGGAGGGGAGCGCCGGGCGGCGGGCCCCTCCGTCCCGACCGGCCGCCCGCCCCGGCCCCGCGCCGCGACCCCCTCGCCCCGGAGGCGATACGGGGCGAGGGGGTCTTGTCACACCAGGGCGGGGTTCCTACGATGGGGCTGCTGTCGAAGCGCTTCGACACACACCCCTGTACCCCACTGTCGAATCGATTCGACACCGGCTGACGAGTTCCTACGACGGCGACCCCCGGGTGGCGGGTCCACCGCAGACCGAGCCGCCCCGCCCTCCGACGACCCCGCCCGACCCAGCCCGGTGATCCGATCACCGGGCCGACGGCGACACCCCCCGCGGCCCGCGCCACGACGCGACCGCACCGCCCACCCCCCGCCGAAGAGGGCCCCGATGCACCCACACCGCCCCCCGCCACCGTCCCCGCGCCGCCGCGTCCGCGCGGCAGCCTGCTCGGCGGCGATGACCCTGACCCTCGTCGGCTGCGCGGCCGAGCGCGACCCGAACGTGTACACGATCATGAACTCGGGCACCGACGAGCCCTACCACTCCTGGGACCAGGAGGTCATGGACGCCTGCGGCGACCGGGCGGGCGTGGAGGTGCACCAGCTCAGCGTCCCCGCCGACCAGCTCGTCCCCAAGGCCCTGAGGATGGCCTCCTCCGACTCCCTCCCCGACGTCATCTCCCTCGACGGCTCGGACCTGCCCCAGTTCGCGGAGGCCGGCGGCCTGGTCCCCCTGGAGCGGCTCGGCCTGCCCACGGACGGGCTGACCGAGAGCGCTCTCGCCTTCGGCAGCTACGAGGGCGTGTACTACGGCGCGGCCCGGTCGGTGAACTCGATCGGGCTCTTCTACGACGCCGACCTCCTGGAGCGGGAGGGGATCGAACCGCCGGCGACCTGGGAGGAGCTGCGGGAGGCCGCCGCCGCCCTGACCGAGGGCGACCGCTACGGCCTCGCCATCAGCGCCCTCGCCACCGAGGACGGCGTCTACCAGTTCCTGCCGTGGCTGTGGTCCAACGGCGGCGACGAGCGGGAGCTCGACTCCCCCGCGTCGGTGGAGGCGCTCGAGTACGTCGTCTCGCTGGTCGAGGAGGGGTCGGTGTCGCCGTCGGTCGTCAACTGGACCCAGGCCGACGCCAACGACCAGTTCATCGCGGGCAACGCCGCCATGATGGTGAACGGCCCCTGGCAGATGCCGGTCCTGCGCGAGCACCCCGAGCGCGCGTGGGCGGTGGCGGAGATCCCCGTCCCCGCGGCGGGGGACACCTCCGTCGCCCCCATCGGCGGCGAGGCGTACACCGTGCCGGTCAACGCCGCCGACCCCGGCCGCGAGCAGGTCGCCGCCGAACTCGTCGCCTGCCTGACCACGCCGGAGGCGCAGCTGGACTGGTCCACCAAGGGCAGCAACGTGCCCCTGGACCCCTGGGCGGCGGAGCGGTACCGCGAGGAGGTACCCGAGCTGTCCCCCTTCGTCGACCAGGTGTCCACCGCGCGCAGCAGGACCGAGCACGTCGGCACCGAGTGGAACACCTACTCCCAGGCCATCGGCACCGCGCTGCAAGCGGCCCTCACCGGTCGGGCGAGCCCGCAGGACGCCATGGAGAGGGCCCAGGAACAGGTCGAGTCGCAGACGGGCGGACGGTCATGAGGACACGGACCCCCGCGCCGCGGCGGCGCGCCCTCACACCGTGGCTGTTCGTGGCCCCCGCGCTGGCGTACATGCTGCTGTTCTTCGGGTACCCGCTGGTCCGCAACGTGGTGATGAGCTTCCAGGACTACACCTTCTCCACCTACTTCACGGGCGAGGCGCCCTTCAACGGCCTCGACAACTGGCGGACCGTCTTCTCCGACGAGCTGTTCGGCGCCTCGCTGTGGCGGACCCTCCTGTTCACGGTCGGCTCCCTGGCGGGGCAGTTCGGCATCGGCATGGCGCTCGCCCTCTTCTTCAGCCGCCGGTTCCCGCTCTCGGGGGTCATGCGCTCCCTGCTCCTCCTGCCGTGGCTGATCCCCATGGTGGTGGCGGGCACCGTGTGGCGCCGCGTCCTGGACCAGGAGACCGGCGTGCTGAACGAGGCGCTCCAGGCGCTCCACCTCACCTCGTCGGCCGTCCCCTGGCTGAGCAGTCCCGACCAGGCGCTCCTGTCGGTCGTCCTCGTCAACATCTGGATCGGGGTCCCCTTCAACATGGTGATCCTCTACGGCGGCCTCCAGGAGATCCCCGCCGAACTGCGCGAGGCCGCCGTCCTGGACGGCGCGGGCCCGTTCCGGTCCTTCTTCTCCGTGACGCTGCCCCTGCTGCGGCCCGTCGTGACCGTGGTGCTAGTGCTGGGCTTCATGTCCACCGTGAAGATCCTGGACCTGGTCCTGGCGCTCACCAACGGGGGGCCGGCGCACTCCACCGAGACGCTGGGCACCCTCACCTACCAGCTGTCGTTCCTCCGGCTCGACTTCGGCCAGGGCGCCGTCGTCGGCAACGTCCTGATCGTCCTCAGCATGGTCTTCGCGGCGGTCTATCTGCGCGCCAACCGCGGAGGTGTCAACCGATGAGCGCACTGCGCAGCGGTACCGGGGACCCGGCCCGCCTCCCGGGCGCCACGACCCGGCGGCAGCGGACGCCGGGGGGCTCCCCGCGGCGCCGGCCGCGGACCACCCGCAAGGCGCGCGGCGACGCCGTGAGCCTCGTGGTCGGGGTCCTCGTCCTGGCGGTCCTGCTCTTCCCCCTGTACTGGATGGTCAACACCGCGCTCCAGCCGGGCGCCTCGGCGGCCGGCCTCCCGTGGTTCCCCCGCTCGCTCGACCTCGGCAACTTCCAGCGGGCGTGGGAGTCGCAGGCGGGCAACCTGCTCACCTCCGTCCTGGTGGCGCTCGGCTCGGTGGCGGTCTGCCTCACCGTGGCCGCCCCGGCGGCCTACGCCCTGGCCCGCTTCCGGCTGCGCGGTGCGGACACGATCGTGTTCGCGACCCTCATCACCCAGATGGTCCCGGGCATCGTCGTCGCCAACGCGCTCTACAACGCCTACGTCGGCCTGGGACTGGTCAACTCCTACCTGGGGCTGATCCTGGCGGACGCGTCCCTGGGCCTGCCCTTCTCCATCGTCCTGCTGCGCGCCTTCATGGTGTCCATCCCCGAGGAGGTGATCGAGGCCGGGATGATCGACGGCGGCGGGCGGCTGCGCGTCCTCGTCTCGATCGTGCTGCCCATGAGCCGCAACGCGCTGATCACCGCCGGGCTGTTCACCTTCCTGTTCGCGTGGTCGGACTTCCTCTTCGCGCTGACCCTGAACACGACCGACGCCGTGAAGCCCGTGACGCTCGGCATCTACGAGTACATCGGCGCGCACGTCGGCGACTGGGGCGCCGTGATGGCCGCGGCCGTCCTCTCCTCCGTCCCCGCCGCGGTGCTGCTCGTCGTCGCACAGAGGTACGTGGCGGCCGGGATCTCCAGCGGAGCGCTCAAGTGACCCGTCGTCGGCACCGACGGCGAACCGACACCAAGACGAGAGGGGCAGTCCGCCCATGAAGTTCACCGACGGCTTCTGGCAGATGAGGGAGGGCGTGCGCGCCCACTACGCGCGCGAGGTCCGCGACGTCCGCGTGGACGGGGACCGCTTCACCCTCTACGCGCCGGTGCGCCCGATCGGCCACCGCGGGGACACGCTCAACACGGCGCTGGTGACGGTCGACTGCTGGTCCCCGGCCCCCGGGGTGATCGGTGTCCGGACCACCCACCTGGCGGGCTCGGTGCGGCCCACGCCCGAGTTCGACGTCCGGGGCGCCCCCGGCGCCGCCTCGGTCCGGCGCGACGGCTCCACCGTCGAGCTGACCAGCGGGGCGCTCTCGCTGACGGTGAGCACCGACGGCCCGTGGCGCATGGAGTTCAGCGCCGACGGAGCCACGCTGACCGGCGTCGACGCGAAGGGGACCGGCTTCGTCGAGGACGCGGACGGCGCCCACCACATGCTCGGACAGCTGTCCCTGGGGATCCGCGAGCTCGTGTACGGCATGGGCGAGCGGTTCACCCCGTTCGTGCGCAACGGCCAGACCGTGGACATCTGGCAGGCCGACGGCGGCACGAACAGCGAGCAGGCCTACAAGAACGTCCCGTTCTACATGACCAACCGCAACTACGGCGTGTTCGTCGCGCACTCCGGACCGGTGTCGTTCGAGGTCGGCTCGGAGTCGGTGGGCCGCGTGCAGTTCAGCGTCGAGGACCACGCCCTGACGTACTACGTCGTCCACGGGGCGGACCCCAAGGAGGTGCTGGACCGGTACACCGCGCTCACCGGCCGCCCCGCCCTGCCCCCGCAGTGGTCCTTCGGGCTGTGGCTGTCCACCTCGTTCACCACCTCCTACGACGAGGACACCGTGAACCGGTTCGTCGACGGCATGGCGGACCGGGGCGTGCCCCTGAGCGTGTTCCACTTCGACTGCTTCTGGATGCGCGAGTTCCACTGGTGCGACTTCGTCTGGGACCCGGAGGTCTTCCCGGACCCCGTGGGGATGCTCTCCCGGCTCAAGGCCAAGGGGCTGCGGACCTCGGTCTGGATCAACCCCTACATCGCCCAGCGGTCGGCGCTCTTCGAGGAGGGCTCCCGACTGGGGCACCTGGTCCGGCGGCCGGACGGGACGGTGTGGCAGTGGGACATGTGGCAGGCCGGGATGGCGCTGGTCGACTTCACGTCCCCGGACGCCCGGGAGTGGTACGCCGGCAAGCTCAAGCCCCTGCTGGACATGGGTGTGGACTGCTTCAAGACCGACTTCGGCGAACGGGTGCCGACCGACGTCGTGTGGTCGGACGGCTCCGACCCGCACGGCATGCACAACTACTACACGCAGCTGTACAACGCGACGGTGTTCGACCTGCTGCTGCGTGAACGGGGCGAGGGAGAGGCGGTCCTCTTCGCGCGCTCCGCGACGGCGGGCGGCCAGAGCTTCCCCGTGCACTGGGGCGGGGACTGCGCCTCGACGTTCGAGGCCGTCGCGGAGAGCCTGCGCGGAGGACTGTCGCTGGGGCTGTCGGGCTTCGGCTTCTGGAGCCACGACATCGGCGGCTTCGAGGGCACCCCGGACCCGGGGCTGTTCAAGCGCTGGCTCGCGTTCGGCCTGCTCTCCTCGCACAGCAGGCTGCACGGCAGCCGCTCCTACCGGGTCCCGTGGGAGTTCGACGAGGAGTCGACCGACGTGGCCCGCGCGTTCACCCGGCTGAAGTGCGAGCTCATGCCCTACCTGTTCGGGGCCGCCGTCCAGGCCCACCTGCGGGGCACGCCCGTGATGCGCGCGATGGTGCTGGAGTTCCCCGAGGACCCGACCTGCCACCACCTGGACACGCAGTACATGCTGGGCGGCGACCTGCTCGTCGCCCCCGTGCTGAGCCCCGACGGCTCCGTCGAGTACTACGTGCCCGAGGGGGTGTGGACCCACCTGCTCACGGGGGAGACCGTGCGGGGCCCGGGGTGGCGCCGCGAGGTCCACGGCTTCGACTCCCTGCCGCTGCTGGTGCGGCCGGGCGCGGTCCTGCCCGTCGGCGCGGTGGACGACCGCCCCGACTACGACTACACGGACGGCCTGACCCTGCGCGTGTACGGGGCAGGCGCCCCGGCCGAGCCGGCCGCCGGTCCGACCGTCGTGACCGTGCCGGCCGCCGACGGCTCCGACGCCGCCGTCTTCCGGGTCTCGCGCTCGGAGGACGGGGTCACCGTGGAGGCCGACCCGGCCCCGGCCCGGGGGTGGAGGGTCCTCCTGGTGGGCGCGCCCGGAGCCGTCCCCGCCGACCCCTCCACCGAGGCCGCCGACGGGGAGGGCGGCACCCTGGCGTCGGCCCCCGCGGGCGCCACGAGCCTGAGCCTGCGCCTGCCCTGACCGGGGACGGCCCGGGGAGGACCGGCTCCGCTCCTCCCCGGGCCGCGCCGCGCGGTCCGTCCGTGCGGGGCCTCCTGCGGCGGGGGTCCGCGCACGGCCCCCGCGGGCCGCGGCGTGACGGGGCGTCGCGCAGCGGGACGGGCGTCCGCCGGGCACGCCCTAGAATCGCACGGTGCCCCGACGCGACCCCGAGATCCCCACACGCGACGCCATCGCCGCCGCCGCGGCCCACCTGTTCGTCGAACAGGGCTACTCCCGGACCTCGGTCCGCGAGATCGCCGCGGCGGCAGAGGTGGACCCCGCCCTGGTCATCCGCCACTTCGGCACCAAGGAGCGGCTGTTCCTGGAGACCGTCCGGATCGGCTCCGACCGGGCGCCCTTCCTGGGCGGGCCGATCGAGACGCTCGGGACGCGGTTCGTCGACTACGTCCTCACGGTGGACGACCACACGCGCGGCATCTACCTCGCGCTGATCCGGGCCAGCGACGCCAGCACGGTGGGGTCGCGCCTGCACGAGGCCCACGAGACGGCGTTCGTGCGTCCGCTGGCCGAACGCCTCTCCGGCCCCGACGCCCTGCTCCGGGCCCGCCTGGCCGCCGCGCTCGTCGGCGGCCTGCTCTACAGCCTCTGGGTCGTCGGCGACAAGGAGCTGGCCGACGCCGACCGGGGGGAGGTCGTGGCGCGTTACGGCGCCCTCCTCCAGGACCTCATCACCCCCGGGGACTGAACGCGTCCCGGCGCCCGGCCCCCTCCTCGCGGGGACCGGGCGCCGGCGTCCGTCACTGGACGGACCAGCCCCCGTCGGAGGCGAGCACGACGCCGTTGACGTTGTCGCTGTCGTCGCTGAGCAGCCAGGTGATCGACGCGGCGAGCTTGTCCGCGTCGGCCACCTGCGGGATGAGCCGCATGAACTCACCGATGCGGGCCTTGCCGAACTCCGAGCCGAAGGTCGCCTCGATCCCCGTGGCCACGGGCCCCGGGGCCACGGCGTTGACCCTGACCCCGTGCGGTCCGTACATGAACGCCGAGCTGCGCGTGATGCCGACGACGGCGTGCTTGGAGGCCGTGTAGGCGATCCCCGCCGCGTTGCCGCGCAGCGCCGCCTCGGAGGCGACGTTGACGATCGCGCCCCGCCCGGCGGCGAGCATGGCAGGGACCACCGCGCGCGAGAGCTTGAAGGTGCCGTCGACGTTGACCGCGAAGACGCGTTCCCAGGTCCGGTCGCTCACCTCGTGCAGGGGCGACATGTCGTCCATGATCCCGGCGACGTTGGCCAGGCCGTCGACGCGCCCGCCCGCCGCCTCGACGATCCGCGCCACGTCCTCGTCACCGGTGATGTCGGCGGCGACGGGCACGACCGTGTCCTCGGGCGAGGCGTCGACCAGGGACCGGAGGCGGTCCTGCGCGATGTCCACGGCGATCACCCGGCCGCCCTCGCGCACGATCCGCGCGGCGGTGGCGCGGCCGATCCCCGAGCCAGCTCCGGTGACCACGACCGTGCGTCCGGCGAACCGCGCACCGGTCGCGGACGCCTCCGGCTCCTCCTCGACGACGGGGGCGACCCCGCCGTTGGCGCGGAGCACGAGCTCGTCGACGAGCTCCTGCGGGAACCGGTCGCCGGCGATCTCGACGAGCTTGGCCAGGGAGAGCTTGCCGACGGGGCGCAGCGCGTCCGCGTCCTGTCCCGACCCCTCCAGCAGTTCGCGCAGGACCGGCCCTCCGGCGGGGTGCGCGAGCCACTCCTCCACCGTGTTCCCTGCGGTGATGGGCGTGCCGTTCGCGGTCATGTCTCCTCCTCGCCGGCGGGGTGCCGATCCCGCCGCTCGTGTGGGCCGTGCCTTCCACGACCCTGCTGTCAACTTAGTTGACACCCACGCCACCCTAAGCGACGGGGGGAGCACGCGACCCGGGCGGGGCTGCGACCCTGCTCTCACCAGGGCGGGAGGAGGGCCCGCACCGCCGAGGACGCGCCCCGCCATCGGGCCCGACGAGGACCGCGCGTGTCCCACACACAGGGCCGTGCGGGACACGCGCGGATCGGGTCGGGTGCGCGAACGGGCGGGAGCGGACGACCCCGGGACTTCGCCGCGCCCGGAGCGGGCGGCCCCGGGCGCGCACCGGTCAGGCGCCCCGGGTGGCCGCGGCGCCGACGGGCTCCGCGGTTCCGGACGCGGGCGGGTCGTCCGCCGAGGGCTTGCGGCGCCCGGGCAGGAACGCGGCGATGGCGAAGGCGGTGAGGGCGGCGAGCCCGCCGATGCCCAGGACCAGGGTGAAGGCGCCCTGCGACGGGAGGTCCTGGCCGCCCACCGGCAGGGTCATGCTGGTCAGGACCATGCCGGTGACGGCGCTGGCCACGGAGGTGCCGATGGAGCGCATGAGGGTGTTGAGGCTGTTGGCAGCGGCCGTCTCGGACCGCGGCACAGCCGCCATGACCAGCGCGGGCATGGCGCCGTAGGCCAGGCCCACACCGGCGCCGATGACGGTGGAGGCGATCATGAGCTGCCAGATGCCGGACATGAGCAGCAGGCTCAGGCCGTAGCCGATGGCGACCAGGAGCGCGCCGCACATCAGGGTCGTCTTCGGGCCCATGGCGCGGGACAGGCGCGCGGAGAGCGGCGCCATCACCATCATGACCAGCCCGTTCGGGGCCATCACCAGCCCCGCGACCAGGATCGTCTGCCCGAACCCGTACCCGGTGGCCTCGGGCAGCTGGAGCAGCTGCGGAATGACCAGGGACATGGCGAACATGGAGAACCCGAACACCAGGGAGGCGGTGTTGGTGAGCAGGACCTGGCGGCGCACGCTGGTGCGCAGGTCGACCAGGGGGTGTGGGGCGCGCAGCTCCCACCACCCCCACACCAGGAGCACCACGGCCGCTGCGGCGAGCATCGCCCCGGGAACGCCGCTGCCCCATCCCCAGTCCGAGCCCTTGGACACGGCCAGCAGGAGCAGGAGCAGCGCCACGGAGAGGCCGACCGACCCGGGCAGGTCGAACCTGCCCCCCGCGCGGACCCCCGAGTCCGGGACGAGCGTGCGCACCAGGACGGCGGCGGCGCCGGCCAGCGCCGCGGCGACCCAGAACAGCGTGTGCCAGTCCGCGGTCTGGGCGAGGAACGCCGCTGCGGGCAGACCGAGCGCGCCGCCCACCCCCAGGGACGCGCTCATCACCGCGGTCGCCCCGCCCAGGCGTTCGGGGGGCAGCTCGTCGCGCATGATGCTGATGCCCAGCGGGATGACCCCGGCCGCCAGCCCCTGGAGGGCGCGGCCCACGACCATCGGCACCAGGCTGTCGGCGAGGGCGCAGAACACCGAGCCGACCACGAGGACCGACAGGCTGAGGACCAGCATGGGGCGCTTGCCGTACATGTCGCCCAGGCGGCCCACCGTGGGGGTGGCGACCGCGGCGGCGAGCAGTGTGGCGGTGATCGCCCACGCCGTGTCCCCGGGGGTCGCCCCGAGGAAGCCCGGCAGCACGGGAACGAGGGGGATGACCAGGGTCTGCATGAGCGAGACGACGATGCCGCTGAAGGCGAGGACGCAGATGACCACGTTCGGCCGGGCGGGAGGGCGCGCGGGCGTCCGCGCTTCGGGTGGGCTGGTGCGGGCATCGGTCATCGAGCAGGAACCCCCGTATTCGGACACGCGAAAGCGCCGACTTTTAAGTCAGGCGCATGACTTAGACTAACAGGACGTGCCGGGCCGACTCCACGCCCGGCGGGAGTGAGGGGGGCCATATCAGCGGGGAGAACGTCGACGGCTCCGGTGCCCGCTCCCACCCGGAACGGGCGCGACCGGCGCGCACGCACGCGTCCGAGGGGCGCGGACCCGGGAACGGGGGCCAGCCCCGGACCGGTGAACGGGGGCCCGCCCCGGCGACACGGGTGAACCGCCCCGCGCGGAGATCGGTACGGTGGTCGGCATGAGCGGCAGGGTGGCGAGGTCGGAGCGGGTGGCGGCGACACGGGAGACGATCCTGTCGGCGGCGGAGCGGCTGTTCGCGGAACACGGCATGGCGGGGGTGTCCAACCGCCAGATCGGCCAGGAGGCCGGACAGGGCAACAACACCGCCGTCACCTACCACTTCGGCTCCAAGGAGGGGCTGGTGCGCGCGATCGTGCGCCGCCGCACCGGGCCCGTCGAGGACGTGCGGCGCCGCATGGTGGCACGGGTCGACGGCTCCTCCGAGGTCAGGGACTGGGTGGCGTGCATGGTCGAGCCCCTGGCCCAGCACCTGGACGACCTGGGCACACCCTCCTGGTACGGGCGCTTCAGCGCCCAGGCGCTGGCCGACCCCGCCTTCCGGGGGATCGTCTCCCGGGAGGCCATGGAGTCACCCTCGCTGGTGCGCACCGGGGAGGAGCTGCGCAGGTGCCTGCCCGACCTGCCCGCACCCGTGCGCCGCGAACGGCAGGACATGGCCCGCCACCTCATCGTGCACACCTTCGCCGAGCACGAGCGGGCCCTCGCCGGGGGCGAGCCCACCCCCAGGGGCTCGTGGCACGAGGCCGCCACCGGCCTGACCGATGCGCTCACCGGCCTGTGGCTGGCCCCCGTCACCGCCCCCTCCGCCCGCCCGGAGCCGAGCGCCGCGGGCGACCGCGCCCGCTGACCTGTAGCTCCGGCCCCTGGGCCGCACGGGGTCCGGTCGTGGCTCTGAGCGAGACCCTCTCCCACGAACTGTCGCCCTACGGGGTGCGCACGTCGGTGGCCTGCCCCTCGTTCTTCCGCAGCGGCCTGGCCTCCTCTTTGCGCGGGAGCGACACATCCGTGGAAGCGGGTGCGGCGCGACTCATCGACGGGTCGAGGCTGGGCGCCGACGACATCGCCGCTCGAATCCTGCGCGGCGTGGAGCGGGGCCGCCCGCTCATCCTCACCGACTGGGAGGGACACCTCGCGTTGCGCGCCAAACGACTGCTGCGCCCCCTCCACGACCACGTGATGCGGCGGCTCGCCAGGAGCGCCCGCCGCAAGAACGAGCACGCCCCCGCCACGGCCCTCCCCACCGCCCCGGGCGACCGCGGTGACATGACGGCGCGTGGGAAGCCGTCATGATTTCCGTGCCGGACCCCGCGTCCTCCCGTGGGAGCGCGATCGACGCCCCCGACCGCGGCCCGTACGCCGCTCGGTGGTCAAGGCGGTGGACGCCCAACGCCGTGGACCGACGTCCCGCCCACTCCGCCTCGCCCCGCTTCCACCCCGTCCAAGACGCAGAAAGAGGCCCACTCGAAAGTGGACCTCTCCCTGACCTGCTACTTCCCTGTCGGGACGGCGGGATTTGAACCCACGACCCCTTGACCCCCAGTCAAGTGCGCTACCAAACTGCGCTACGTCCCGGCCGCTGGGCGGGCACCGTCTCCGGTCCCGCCAACAGGTAAAACTGTAGCGCATCCGGCAGTGCTCTCGAACCGCCCACACCTTTCGGACTGCCCTCCTCCGAGGGCGGTCGCGACCCGGTGGACCGGCCGCGCCTCCCGCCGGGTGGAGGGCGCGCCGGCTTCCCGTGTCCCTGCCTGCCCCGGCGGCGGCGAGGCCTCCGCGGTGGCTCCGCGCGGTACCGTGGGGCGTTTCGCGCTCCCGGGCCTTCCGCAGGACGCCGGCGCGCCGTGCCCACGGCAACCGCCGCGGGGCGCTCCTCCCTTCCACACGACACCTGGAGCCACGCATTGACCGAGCAGAGGGCACACGCCTGGGGGCGGGAGCTCCGAGTTGTCCACCAGCGGCTGCGCGACGCCCTGGAGGTGGCCCGCGAGGCCGTCACCGACGGCGCGGGGGCCGAGTCCGTCTCCCGCGACCTCCGGCTCTTCTGCCTCGGGTTCTGCACCGCCCTGAACGGCCACCACACGAGCGAGGACGCCGCCCTCTTCCCCCTCCTCCTGGAGCGCCGCCCCGACCTCGCGCCCGTCGTCGCCAAGCTCAAGCAGGACCACAGCATGATCGAGTACCTCATCGCCGGCCTGCAGAAGGCCGTGGACTCCGGGCACGGCGCCGAGGAGCAGCTGCGCCACCTCGACAGGATCGAGGCGGTCATGGAGACCCACTTCCGGTACGAGGAGAAGCAGATCACCGGCGTCCTCGACGAGCTCACCGACGAGGGGCTGGACAGGCGGACCCTGCTGGGCCCCCTCGCCTGAGCTCCCGGGAAGGCCCCCGGCAAGGGCTCCGTCCCGCCGCCGGGTCAGCCGAGGTCCTCCTCCCCGAGCAGCCCCGCCCCCACCAGGTCCGACCACAGCGCGTCCGGCACCGGCCGGGCGAACAGGTCGGCGTTGCGCCGGGCCTGCTCCGCCGACCGCGCCCCCACGAGGACGGTGGCCACCACCGGGTGCCGGGCCGCGAACGCCATCGCCGCTCCCGGCAGGGACACCCCGTGGCGGCGGGCGACCCCGGCGACCGCTGCGGCCCGGGAGCGCACCTCCGGCGACGCCGCCGCGTAGTCGTAGGTCGCGCCCTCGACGGGTTCGTCCGTGGCGAGCACTCCGCTGTTGAACACACCGGCCGCGATCACCGACACCCCGGCGCGCCGGCAGGCCGGGAGCATCGTGGCCGCCGCCGACCGGTCCAGGAGCGTGTACCTCCCGGCGAGCAGCACCGCGTCCACGTCGGTCTCCACCGCGAAGCGCTCCAGCATCCCGGCCTGGTTCATGCCCGCGCCGATCGCGCCGACCACCCCCTGGTCGCGCAGCTCGTGCAGCACGGGGTAGGCCTCGCCCACGGCCTGTTCCCAGTGGTCGTCCGGGTCGTGGAGGAGGACCAGGTCGACCCGGTCCAGGCCGAGCCGCTCCAGGCTCCCCTCCAGTGACCGCAGCACTCCGTCCGCGCTGAAGTCCCACCGGCGGGTGTGCGTGGCGGGGACGTCGAAACCGTGGTCGTCGCGTTCCCCGCTCCGGTGCGGAGCCGGTTCCAGCAGCCTGCCGACCTTGGTCGACACGGTGTACCGCTCCCGGGGCAGGTCGGCCAGCGCGCGTCCCAGCCTCCGCTCGGAGAGGCCCAGCCCGTAGTGCGGGGCGGTGTCGAAGTACCGCACCCCCGCGTCCCACGCCGCCCGCACGGCGTCGTGGGCGGCCTCCTCCGACACTGCCCGGTCCATGCCGTTGCCGATCCCCACGGCGCCGAACCCGAGCGCGCCGACCTCCACCCGCGAGCGTCCCAGCCTGGTCGTCCCCATGCGCTCCCCTTCTCCGTGTGCCCACGGACAACTCTCGAACGCTGCGGTCCTCGCCGGAGCCGGCGGGCGTGCCGCGCGGGGAACCTGTCCAGCCCACGGGAGCTGGATCCGCAGACAACACGTCACAACTCTCGCGCAGTTCTCTTCCTCTGGAAAAGCACCCTTGCACACCGAAAGGTCGGCGCGCCCAGGTACCGTGAGAAGGCGCCATCCGAAGCGATACATGTACCGATCGGTGGACGATGTTGCGCGCCACCCTCGGACACACAACAGGGGAACCATGGAAAAAAGGTTCAGAAGTCTGGACATCTGCGCCGGAGCCGGTGGCCAGGCTCTCGGCCTGGAACAAGCAGGCTTCGATCCGACACTCCTTCTCGACACCGACCCTCACGCGTGCGCCTCCCTGTTTCTGAACCGACCACAATGGGATGTCGTCGAGACGGACCTACGAGATTTCGTGGGACACGAATATCCCCAGGTCCTGAACGTCGACCTGCTGGCAGGTGGTCTTCCACGTATTCCCTACTCGGTGGCAGGGCAACAGCGTCAGGCCACGAGTGAGCGTGACGACCTGCTCAAGGCAACCGTCTGGCTGGCAACGGAGGTCCAACCCCGGGCCGTCATGCTGGAGAACGTCCCTCATCTGGTGAAGTCGCCCAAGTTCGCCGAGCTCCGTGACTCCGTCGAGGAGGAGCTGAAGCACTGCGGCTACGTGTGCGTGTGGCACGTTCTCGACGCACAGGACTTCGGGGTTCCCCAACGTCGCGAACACGGAGTTCTCGTGGCCATGAGACCTGAGGACATGGACCACTTCTCCTGGCCTTCGTCCACGGGCAAGGCGGCCACCGTGGGGGAGGTCCTGGGCCCGTTGATGGCGAGCCGTGGGTGGCAGGAGGCCCATGAATGGAGCCTTCTGGCGAACGAGGTGGCACCGACGATCGTGGGCGGGTCCAAGGAGAGGGGCGGTGCCGATCTGGGTCCCA
This sequence comes from Nocardiopsis sp. CA-288880, assembly GCF_050955985.1. Classification (NCBI taxonomy): domain Bacteria; kingdom Bacillati; phylum Actinomycetota; class Actinomycetes; order Streptosporangiales; family Nocardiopsidaceae; genus Nocardiopsis; species Nocardiopsis sp. CA-288880. The sequence goes on from NZ_CP192105.1 coordinate 5,426,591, forward strand.
CTCGCACGAAGAGGATCTGGGCCCGCTTGGGCGTCAACGGCGCGAGCATCGGTGACGACGTTCCGGGGCCGGACTTCGTGATGAGACAGGGTGAGGGAACACACGGTCATCGAGGACTGCCCAAACTGACGGTGGAGCAGGTGGCTCTCCTCCAGGGCTTTCCGTCCGACTGGCAGTTCGCCGGACGTAAGACCGCCCGGTACCGTCAGGTCGGGCAGGCGTTCCCACCTCCTCTCGGAGCGGCGCTGGGAAACTCGATCCGAGCAGCACTCGACCACTGACACCCCGGTGGGGAGAGGGGGTCGAGATCCCTCACACCCTTCCGAACACGCCTGCTCGTCCGAAGATCGCTAAGGTGTCCGTATGACCCCTGCCCGAGAAGATAACGATCGTCGACGTGATCCTGGGCGGGCCTCCGTGCCAAGGTTTCTCCGCCCTGGGGAAACAGGACCCCGATGATCCACGAAATCAGCTCTGGCGTGAATACATCAGGGTGGTCGGCAAACTTCAGCCCAAGGTCTTCGTGATCGAGAACGTCGACCGTTTTCTCAAGTCCCCCGAGTACGCCGAGCTGGAATTCGCGGTCGCAGAAAAGGGGCGCTCGAAAACTACGTTCTCGAACGCAAACACCTTGTGGCAGCGGACTACGGCGTTCCCCAGGCTCGCAAACGAACCATTGTCCTGGCGACACGCCGAGATGTCATGGACCTGCATCCACAGAAGTCCCCCCTGAAACACCCTGTACCCACCCACGCAAAAAACCTCGAACCGGTCCTGTGGGAAAGCATCAAGCCATGGGAAACGGTGCAGAACATCTTCGGAACTCCACAGGCACCGAAGAGTTTGGTGAAACCCGAGGACACAGAACTTCCCCCCGGGTGCATCAACCTCCTCAAAAAAGACATGCCAGGCCCATTCCGTACCAACCAGTTGCACATAGGGCGAAACCCGATCGATCTTTCCATCGAAAGGTACAAGGCGATACCCCGGGGGGGAATCGCCACGACCTTCCGCCGCACCTGTCGACCGAGAGCTGGCTCAACCACCGCAGCGGCACGGGAGACGTCATGGGTCGGCTGCACCTCGACCGCCCCTCGGTCACCATTCGCACCGAGTTCTACAAACCGGAGAAGGGACGCTACCTCCATCCGTGGGCACACCGACCGATCACCCACTACGAGGCAGCTCTCTTCCAGGGATTCCCCGAGGACTTCTTGTGGTGCGGTAGCAAGACACAGATCGCTCGCCAGATCGGCAATGCGGTCCCTGTCGGGCTTGCTCGTGCCATCGCCCAACAGGTGCACGCCTATCTGATGCTCACCCGCTCTTCGTGACAGCGGGAACCTCGGTATAGATCGTCCGGAAGACACCTTCGAGCCGATTCACGGAGTCGAGCGGGGCCCTCCCGTCATCCGGTCCGTCGGGCAGGGAGTCGAAGGGGATGAGTGAGTCCTCTCTTCCACCGACCCAGAACCGATAGGCGTCCGTGTCCGGCTCCGCGTCCGGCGCGAGCGTCTCGAGCGAGAGCGTGCTCGCCACAGCGTTGACCGCCTTGGCCAGGGCATTGGCCTCACGGCCGGCACCCGCCGTTCCGTCCTTCACCAGCCGCAGGAGAGCCTGGGCCGTGGGTCGGTGCAACACGATGGACATACGCAGGGCCGTGTTGAGAACATCCTGGTTTCCGCAGGCAACCACGACGGGCTCGTAGTCGTAGCCGTCCCGGAAGAGTTCCGCAGCCCACCACAGTCGTGCGAAGGCCTGGGTGTGGAACGGTCCGATGAAACGGCTCCTGCTCACCATGGGCACAGGTTTTTTCTGTGTGGCCTTCCCGATGTGACGCCAGAAGACGTGGTCGGGTGCGATCCGCAACGCGAGATGGTTCCACAGACCGCTGTCGGCCGCCTCGGCCCGGGTGAACCGCAGCACGGAGTGCAGCCGGGGCGCCAACCAGGCATCGGCCTCCGTCGGAGCGTCATCGAAGCGCTTGCGAGCTTCATCGATCAATTCACGTATCGGGTCGATGGATCGTGGTTCCATGCTCGGGTGAGCACGTACCGACCTGTCCAAACCCTTGGCCGGGATCGGTGCGCGCCCCTGGAGCACGGCTTCTGTCAGATGCCTCGTCGCGGCTTCGTTGGGCAACGACATCAGATTCTCGGGAGGCGAAATCACTGTTCCTCTTCCTGGGCCTTCCTGCGAAACGCGCGAAGGAAACTACCCAGATGACGTGTGCGCCGGGCCTGCACAGCGGCGGCGTGCGCCACGCGCGCGTGAATGTCCCCCCCACCCCCGTCCTCTCGGGCAACGATCTCCGCCAGCGCATCGGTGAGCGAGTAATCGGGAAGGACATCGGGGAGCATCTTCCTCAGCGTGCTCTCCTGCCACCCTCCCGGCCATTCGGGTCGTCCCTGATCATCCTTGGGAAGCCCTCTGACCACGGAGGTGAACAGCACGGTCCACACCTCTTGGGCGATCTGCGAGGCCAGAGCGTTCTGCGCCGGTCGGTCCACAGCCCTGTTGCTCCTCAAGATCGCTTCGATTCCCTCGAAGCGCTTGTTGAGGTACAAGGTCGGTTCCTCCCCGACAGCTTCCACGAACCACGGATCACTGCGGAAGAGATCGAGGTGACCAGCTTCTTCCCCGCCGAAGTCCACCCACTCCGTACGGATACCATCCTTCTTTGTGGGTGTGGTCGCCAGGAGATCGACGGTCCATGATGCCTCGCTCCTGCCGATGAGACGACTGTCGATCTCATCGACCGTTGCGCTCACCTGGGCGGTCAATTCGGCCTTGTTCACGTGACGTTCTCTGTGCAGGGTCACCTCACCCAGCCAGACACCGGGCTCGTCCTGCTCGAGCGGGACATGTGCGCGAACGTTGGTGCGGCGTTCGGACACAACCGCTGCACAAGCAACGTTCGTCCAAGGTCCGTCCGTGAGCTCGCGCTTCGGCAGACGCACCCTCACCGTGAGGGTGGCTGTCCCCCAGCGCTCCCGTTCCACTTCGTGAAGTGCGACGGTCCGCTGTGCCCCGGAGATCATGGAGAACTCGATCGGCACGTCGTCGAGTCGGGCGCGGAGAACCTCCAGGCCGACCTCTCCCGCCAGAACCGCATAAGGAAACAGTCGTTTCACGGTGCGCTCTCTCCCCTCACCAGATCCACTTCGGCGATGGCCAGGTTGGCCGCCACAGGGTGGCTGGCCACGTCCGACACCCCCCGGAAGGCAGCGGTGCGCGCGCCCGGTGTGAACCGCAACCTGCCTTCGACGACCTCGCAGCCGAACTCCGGCTCGAGTTCGGCCCAGCCGGCGGGGAGCCCACCGCCCGAGAGGGTTCCGAAACGCAGGGCGGGCCGCATGATCCAGGGATCCACACCTTCAGGAAGCCGCACAACGGCCCGGATCTGCCAGGCACCGTCAGGCCTCACCTCACCGGTGAGACTCTTGACCGTGGGGTGCTTCGGCGCCGGGTTGGGCTGGGGCGGGTCCAGGTCCAGCAGTCCCCGCAGCGCTTCCGGGACCTCGTCGGGAGGTCCTTCCGTAGGACGCGCGGCCGCACGCGTCATGGTGATCATCGCCTGGCGGAACTCACGAAGACGTGTGGCCGCGCCACGAGCATAGGTGGCCGTCAGGTCGTCCGTCTGTTTCCAGTCGTTGTGGTCGGGAGGTTCGGCCGTACGGAGGAAAGCCTCCGCTGCGGCGTTCTCCTCCGATTCGCCCACCGCGAGACCGGCAAGAAGAACGGCCTGGAACGGTGGGGTCCCCACGACTTCACCCACGGCCCTGTCCATGACGATCATGCGGGTGCCTCGCATGCACACCAGGCGGTTGGGGCGCTCTTCCTCTCCGTTCTCCATGGGGGTGACCAGCAGTACTGCCTCGTGCTCGAACGCCTTGCTGCGGCCCTTGACGGGTGGCACCGTGAGCGGGACGGTCTTCTGGAGTACGGCTTCCGCATCGGTGATCCTCTCCACCGTCTCGCCGTTCAGGAAGGCTCGGACCGCTCGCGACCTGGAAGGCTGGTGACGATGCGGGTCGACCCTCTCCTCGGGTCGCACAGTTGTCGTGTTGCGAAGGGATTCCACGGTCGCCTCCAGCATGGGTGCCGAATCACGTCCGGCGATCATGGAGGCCCAGAAGTTGTCGGCGACACCGCGCACCAGGTTCTCGTGCATCGTCTCGAGGTCTCCGCCCTCCGTGGCCGCGTCGTAGGCGCCCACCACCAGGAAGGAGGTGCCTGGTTCGTCGCTACCTCGGGAGAGGTACAGCTCCTCGACCGTGCGTTCGTCCGCCCACCAGGAACGCGACGTTCCGTCACGTTCTCGGTCCGGCACACCGAGCCATGCGGGCCCCGCGTACTGCTGATCTCCGAGTTCGTGCCAGGGCAGATCCAGACGCCCGATCAGACGACGCTCCCGTTGCCCCTCGTACGTTTCGGAGAGGGTGCTGTGCATCATCACCAACCCGAACCGACTGGACGCCCACAAGGTGGCCTTGCCCAGCCCGAAGGAGCCACCGGCCGTCGTGCTCTTGTGACTGTCGAGCTGCCGGCGAACCACCGCCGCGAAGCGCCCGTCGCCGTACTCCGGTCCGGTCAGCCCGGAGGCGTTGTAGTCGTCGATCCTCAGGAGAACCAGGCTGTCCTTCTCTGCAAGGTCCTGAAGGCCGTTGCGCAGGATCCTTCCCGTCTTGCGAAGGGGATCGGCGGCGGCGTGAAGGTGTTCCCTCAGATCGTCCCAGCGGAGAGCCTTCAGGAAGCGGTGCAGCCTCTCCCCCGTGAGCTCGTGCAGAACGTAGCGGACCCGGACCGGACGCTCGGGGTCGAACCTCTCGTCCAGACTGTTCTGGGTGGCCTCACGAGCGAGGACGGCAAGGTCCGAGTCGAAGGCGTAGGCTGCCGCGTTACCCAGCTCCCTGCCTCCGTCCCTGTGGGCGGGACGGTGGTACCACCCGAGGGAGTCGGCCGAGTCGGAGAGCTCCGCACGCGTCACGGAAGCTCCCGACGACAACCCCAGAAACCGCTCGATCAGCTCGATCTTCTCCAGGCGTGGTTCGGCCCGCCCCGTGATCCATGCCGAAACCGCGGCGCGGGTGACATCCAGCTCCTTGGCCAGTTCCGCCTGGCTGACACCTCTCCGACGCAGCTGGCGCCCCAGCCACACACCGAAGGGTTCGCCTTCGTGCACCGTCATCTGCGCTCCGTCCTCGAGGTCTCCGAAAGCCTCACCCCAAGCATCCTTTGACGTGACACCAACTGTCAAACCAAGCTTGACACACCTCGGGAGAGACTCTTCTATGGAGAGACGACCCCAAGAGTCCCAAAAAGGACATATTGCACTACTGCACCACCCGACAACGAGCGGCGCCGCCCCACCCCACCTTGGAACTTGCCACACCCTCGAGCCCGTGCCATACTCCCGATTACTTCAGCTTCGGCGAAGTCGAAAAAACATGCTTCAATCCAGGGGTGAACTGTACCCTTTTCCCGTGGACGCCGAAATCGGAAAACCACCCGACTCTCCCCCAGAAGTGAAACACCAGCGACCCGATCGCCCCTCCACGGAGTGAGCACTCTTCTTTCTTCGCCCCTCCCCCTGCCATCTTCATGCGCACATCGGTCGACCCCCGCCTCGCCCTGAAGTCGTGCATTCGAAAAAGAAAAGCACACACATGAGAACTCCAGAGATCAACTCCGTTCTGCAAATGGTCATGGAACAGTCTCGGCGAGTTCTGGAGACCTACCGCATCGACCGGGGTCTCATCCAGGAGCACGCCAACAGCGAACGCCGCATCACCCAGGGCGGTTATGGTGATCGACAGATCTACGAATTGGTGCAGAACGGAGCCGACGAACTCCTTGCCCAGCCCGGCGGCAGGGTCTCCGTCATCCTGACCGAGGAGCACCTCTACTGTGCAAATCAGGGCAGCCCCATGGCTCCGGAAGGCGCCGACACCATTCTCCGCATGGGGGTGTCCCGCAAGCGGGGTGGGCAAATCGGTCGCTTCGGCGTCGGCGTCAAGTCCGTTCTGAGTGTCACCGACACTCCTCAGTTCTTCAGCCGGGAGCCCGGCAGGAGCTTCGGTTTCTCCCGAGAGTGGGCCGAACAGGAGATCCGGTCGGTGTGGGCCGACATCGAGGAGATTCCCGTTCTCCGTATGGCCCGCCCCCTCGAACCGGGGCAAGAGATGCAGGACGATCCGGTTCTGGCCGAGCTCCTGGACTGGGCCACCACCGTGGTCCGTCTTCCCTTGAAACCCGGAAAGGCCACACGCCTGGGCAAGGACCTCGACGCGTTTCCCGTGGAGTTCCCCCTGTTCTCTCCACACGTGGGATCCGTCGTGCTCGAAGATCGGCGTGGTACCGCTCCACGTATCCGCCACATCTCCCAGCAGATCGACGGCGACACCCGAGTTCTGCAGATCCGTAGCGGAGTGGGGGGATCCACAACGGAAACGGTCGACAGGTGGCGGGTCTTCACCAGGAGACACCGCCCCTCCCCCCATGCGATCGGTGAAGCCGGGGAACTGCACGACCGACCGGAGATCGATGTCTCCTGGGCCGTCCCGGAAAGGAAGGGGCGAGGACAGCTCGGGCAGTTCTGGGCCTTCTTCCCCACGAACTTCACCACCACGCTGCGTGGCATCCTCAACGCCCCTTGGAAGACAAGCGAGGACCGTCAGAATCTGTACGACGGAAACGAGTTCAACCGTGAGTTGATTCGCGTCTCCGCCAGGCTGGTAGTGGAGTCGTTGGAAAAGCTGTCGCACTCCGACGACCCGTGCACATACCTGGACTTCGTGCCGGCACGTGGTCGTGAAGAGCCCCAGTTCGCCGCCACGGACCTCGTCGATGCGATCTGGAAACATGCCGCGGTGAGCCCCACCCTGCCGGACCAGGACGGTCGCTTCGGCCTTCCGGAGGCCGTGCGGCTCCATCCCGCGCGCCTGCAGAAGAAGTGGCTCGACCTGTGGGCACAGTACCCCGGCCGTCCGACGGACTGGTGCCACCATTCGGTGGAGAACACCACTCATCGCAGGCAGAGTGCCGAGAGAATTCTGGCCTCCGCCAAGCTCGAGACCGCCTCGATCGTGGATTGGCTCGAAGCGCTCGTCGCAGACCACGCCCCCGAGTCGTCACGGACAGCCATCCGTATCGTGGCGGACATTCGACGTCACCACTCCCCCTTCGCGGAGGAGGGGCACACCTCTCTCGCGGAGGAGGCGCTCAAGGCCAGGATCGTCCTGACCGAGGATCACCAATTGGTCGCCCCCTCCCCCAATGTCTTCCGTCGCAGCAGCGACTCGGACAACCTGACCGATCGGATGACCTACGTCGACGAACGAGTCATCACGGACGGTGAAGTACAACGCGCCCTCGACGAGCTCGGGATCCACGAAGCGGACGCAGCCGGCAGATTCGCCTCCGTCCTGACGAAGGGCTTTTCGGGCTACGACGACGCCAGGTGGACCGCCCTGTGGGAGCTGTCCCGAAAAGCCGGACCGGCCGACACACTCACGGCGATCCGTTCCGCGGAGATCGACACCTACCGACAGTTCAGGGTTCGTACGGTGGCCGGCCACTTTCGGCCGATCCGGAACTGTCTTCTCCCCGGCCCCGTGGTTCCTCGTGACGGTTCCCGGGATGCCCACGTGGCGGTCGACCTGAACTTCCACGAACCCGATCGTGTGATCCTCGGTGACCTGGGACTGCTCGACGGCCCTGTCGAGAAGGTGAGGCCCCAGAGTGGTGAGGAGTGGTACGACGCCTACGTGAAGACCATCTGGGAGCGCTACTGCCGCAGTCTTCCCGCGTCGGAGCGAAGGCCCAAGTTGGATTCCATGCACTTCGAGGGCGCACCTCCTGCGGGCCCCCTGCACTTCCTGACCGAGCTCTCCGAGGAGGGAAGTGCCTCCTTCCTGCAGGCCCTCCCCCGTCTGGGGCTGGTCACCAGCTGGACGCTTCGGGTCGGCCGGAGCAGTTCCACAGTGAAAGCGGTCGTCTCCCCACTGAGGTGGATGGCACACAGACACGGCCACCTCCGAACCTCCCGTGGACTACGTTCCCTACCGGACTCCGTGGGCCCGCAGCTCCGGGTGCACCATGACGTGCTTCCGGTCTCCGAGGTCTCCTCGGTCGTGGCGGAGGCGCTGAAGCTGCCCGACACCCTGGAAGCCATCGGTACCCGCTTCTGGAGGAAACTCGTCGAGGAAGCGGCACTGAGCGAGGACGACGTCTTTCCCGGAAAGGTGTACGCCCTGCTGGTCGAAGCAGGAGCCGACTGGCCCGAGGGGCTGCCCACACGTTGCCGGGTGGGCGCCGGGTGGAGCAGCGAGTACGAGGACGCGGACATCGCCGTCACGTCCGACCGTGCCGAGTACGAGTCCCTGATCCGTGAGTCGCTCCCGGCCCTACTGGTACCGGATGCGGAGACCGCCGAGGTGATGCGCCGGGACTGGGGAATGGTCTCCCCCGACGACGTCATCCAGAAAGAGATACGTCATGTCGCCCAGTCCGAAGCGAACCTGATCCTCGAGGAGTTTCCTCACCTGAGGCTGTCCCATCGTGCCCAGGTGGACGGTTGGTCGATCGTGCGATGCGGTGAACTGCAACAGATCGTGCGCACACCCAAGGGAATGAACACCACCGAACTCGACTCGGCGGTGCTCGATCGTTCCGTCCTGGTCCTGGACCCCGATGACGATCTGGCCGTGCTCAACGCGATCGATGTCGAACTCGGCCTCGGCCTCGGGCCGAATCGATGCCGTCAGCTCCTCGAGCAGCGGGAGAAACAGAAGAAGAACGAACGACTGGAACGCGCCCGCAAGGCTCCGGACGTCGCCGACAAACTGCTGGAACTGGCTGATGTGGAGGCCATCAAGGCAGGACTGCCCCAAGGTCTGCTCGAATCGGAGAACATCGAACAGAACGGGGAAGCCGCCCACCGGGAGATCGCCCAGCTGGCGGTGGACTCCTACGGAACCTCGGTGATGCGGCACTACCGCAAGGACATCGAGGCCAACGTTCCCGACGTCGCCTGTGGTTTCAATGGGGACAACAGGTCCCTACAGGTGGTCAACCAGCTCGGACTACCCCAGAACTACGCCGGCACGAAGGAACCACGTCTGCCCGCCACAGAGACCGTCGATGGTCCGCGCGAGTTCCCTCGCCTGCACGACTACCAGGAAAAACTGGCAGCCAAGATGTTCGACCGGCTCACCAGGTACAAGGCGGGCAAGGCGATGCTGTGCCTGCCCACAGGGGCCGGCAAGACCCGTGTCGCAGCCGAAGCCGTCATCCGGGTCATCAAGGCACAAGGGCTGGGTGGCCGCCCCGTGCTGTGGATCGCGCAGACCAGCGAGCTGTGCGAGCAGGCCGTGCAGAGCTGGCAGTTCGTGTGGTCGAAGGTGGGCCCGGACAGTCCTCTGACGATCAGTCGCCTGCGTGAATCGAACGAGGCCGCCCCCGTGTCCGAGAACTCCCACCTCGTGGTCGCCACGGACGCAAAGTTGGAGAAGTGCCTGCACACGGCGGAATACGCCTGGCTGCGTGATGCCGCCCTGGTGCTGATCGACGAGGCACACACCTCCATCACCCCTCGCTACACCGAACTGCTGAAGCTGTTGGGCATCACCCATCGCTCCTCGGAACGACCGTTGATCGGCCTGACCGCGACACCGTTCCGCGGATTCAACGAGGAGGAGACGCAGCGGCTCGTTCAACGTTACGGCGGAATACGCCTGGACGAGGGGATCTTCGACGGTGACCCCTACACCGAACTGCAGAACCTGGGTGTGTTGGCGCATGTGGAGCACCGTGAGCTCACCGGTGTCACGATCGAGCTGAGCGAGACGGAACTGGAGGATCTGGAGAAGAGTTCCTTCCTGCGCCGGCTTCCGATCTCCGCGGAGAAACGGATCGCCGACGACCACAGCCGAAACACCATGCTGATCGAGGAGATCCGCAATCTCCCGGACGACGAACCCGTGCTTTTGTTCGCAACGTCGGTCAACCACGCAAAACTCATGGCCGCAAAGCTCAACAAACACGGTATCCGGGCGGAGGCGGTCGACTCGACCACCCCCTTGCCCGAACGGCGCCGCATCATCGAGGACTACCGCAACCGCAAGATCCGGGTCCTGACCAACTACGGCGTTCTGGCCCAGGGGTTCGACGCACCCGCCACGAAGACCGTGATCGTGGCTCGCCCCACCTACAGCCCGAACGTCTATCAACAGATGATCGGCCGTGGTCTTCGCGGAAAGCTCAACGGCGGCAAGGAGATCTGCCGCATCCTGGACGTCCACGACAACGTGACCAACTACGACAAGAAGCTGGCCTTCACCGAGTTCGAACACCTGTGGGGACGGAAGTGAACACATCCGATCCTCTGGACGGGCTGACGGACGAACAGCGTGCGGTGGTGGAACAGCCGGCCGATGCCCAGGTACTCGTCACCGCGGGACCGGGCGCGGGCAAGACCCACACCCTGATCCGGCGGCTCGACTTCCTCGTCTCCGAGGAGGAAGTGGGCCCCGGGGAGATTCTGGTGCTCACCTTCTCCCGGGCCGCGGTCCGTGAACTGCGGGCCCGCACGATCACGCACGGAGGTTCCGCCCGCCACGTCCGCGCGCAGACATTCGACTCCTGGGCACTCGATTTGCTCATGAAGGTCGACGCCGGCGGCGGTTGGGAGGAACGCTCCTTCGACGCACGTATCGAGGGAGCACGCCGGGCGATCGAGGACGGTCTCGCCGAGGAGGAGCTCGGAGGGGACCTGGTCCACGTAGTGATCGACGAGGTTCAGGATCTGGTGGGGCCACGTCGAGAGATGGTCGAGGTCCTGCTGGACGAGTTCGACCCCGGTTTCACCGTGGTCGGTGATCCCGCCCAGTCGATCTACGGATTCACGATCCCCGACGTCGAACAACGTGCTCAGGAGACAGGGCGCTTCTTCACCTGGGTACGCCGCACTTTCGGCGAGGACCTGATCGAGCTGCGCCTCACCTCCAATTTCCGGACGTGCACGTCAGAATCGGGACTGGCCCTGCCACACGGTCCGGAACTGCGACGCGACGCCGAATCCGGTCGTGTCGTCGGACCGGGGATCCACGAGGAGCTCCGTGGTTCCCTCCGCACCACCTTGAGCCTGGACATGGACGAGTTCGGCTTTCTCAGCCTGGGATCCCATGAAGGCACCACCGCGATTCTGTGCCGTACCAACGGCCAGGCACTCCTGTTGTCCGGCTCCCTCTGGCAAGGAGGGGTGCACCATCAACTACAACGCTCGGCCCGTGACCGTAGCGCCCCGGCGTGGTTGGCCTTCCTCTTCAGGACGGTCGACGGTTCGATCCTCACCAGGAGCCGGTTCGAGGAAGTCGTGAGCGCGTACGGTCTCCCCGTCGACGAGGTCGAACCGCTGTGGCTCGGTCTACGACGTTCTGCCAGGGACGGAGCTCGCAACGTCGACATGGGACGTCTGAGAACGGCCGTGGCACTCGGAAGGTTGGCCGATGAGTTGACGGCGCAGCCTCCCGCCTCCCTCGTGGTTTCCTCCTTCCACCGTGCCAAGGGGCTGGAGTTCGACCGGGTGGTCGTGGTCGATCCGGGAAGTCTGCCGGTCGGGGAGCAGAAGTCCGAAAAGGCGGGCAGGAAGAAACGTGAACGCCACGTCGACGTGGCGGAGGAGGCACGGCTCCTCTATGTCGCGATGACGCGGCCCCGCCAAGAGCTGTTGCACATGGATCCCCCCGAGCAGTACTTCGTCCGCTCGGCACCAGGGCTCGACCGGTGGGGACGGTACTCGTTCCGCCGATGGGCGCGGTTGGGCCTGGAACTGCACGCCGGGGACGTCTGCACCGAATTCCCCGCCGGGACCCACGGATTCGTCGAGGATCCTCAGAAGGTGCAGGAGTATCTGGCCACTGGTGTCCGTCAGGGGGACGAGGTGAGGTTGGAACGGCTGCTGCCCGACTCCGACGAACCCGGCCGGAGCCCTCACTACGTGGTGGTGCACCGGGAACGCCCCATCGGCATGCTGTCCGACCGCCTCCGGAGCGATCTGTACCACTTCATGAAGCTCGGCCCCAGCTACGAGCCACGCAACTGGCCACGTCTGCTGTCCGGCGTGCGCATCGATTCCGTCGAGGCTTCCGCGGGCAGCGAGGCGGCCGGTCTCCGAGCCGGCCTGGGCACCCGCGGGGTGTGGCTCGCCCCTCGTCTCACGGGACTGAGCACTTTCGAGTACGACCCCAAGCCCGAGGAGGAGAACCACGATGACGGCACATGACGAGCACTACATGTTCCGGTCCGAGCTGGTCGAACAACTGCAGAGGGACCTGTTGGGACCGGTCGGCGGAGACCAGGAGGTGCTCTCCGACGCCCCGCTCACCACCTACCTGACCGGCGTGCTCTTCCCCAGGCGTGCGAAGCGGGAAGAGGTCCCGGAGAACATCTCCGAGCAGGACGTCGACCTGGCGGGGGCTCGCGTGGGTGTCGACGAGGTACTCGATGTCGGCGTGGCGGCCGCGAACATGCAGAACCCCTCGTCGATGGGTCTCACCTTCGCCGTCGACCCGGAACGGGCCTCCTCCGTCGTCGTCAAGGTTACGGCTGCCGTGTACGAAGCGCGTGACCCGGATGGGCACCCCGTGGCGGCCGAGCGTGCCGAACGTCGCTCGACAGCCGAGCAGAAGCTGCGCTGGCACCGCATCCCCGTGCCCGAGAAGGGCGTGATCGTCGACGTGACCCGTCCGGAACTGTGGACGGAGGAGATCGTCCCGGGGCTGAGCCTTCGTGTACAGGTGCGCCCCGCCCGTTCCACGCAAGGGGCGCCCAGATCGGTTGCCGTCACCGCTGCTCTGCTCAACACGCACACGATCGGTGCCTACGACCTCCAGGACGTCCACTGCTTCTTCCAACCGGCCCTCTCCGTGCATGGTGGGGACGTCTCCGCACCCGCTCTGGTCGAACGCCCGGTGCCTGTGGGTACGGACGAGGAGGAGATCCACGTCAACAAGCTGCTCCACCGGCACACTCCCCATTTCGCCGTCGGACACGGTTGTGCCACCGTCTGGGACTGGACCCCACCACCACCGCGTGACGAGCGCCTGCTGCGCGGCGTCCCCATGGCGGTGGAGAGCGTGCGCACCGCCTTCGTCCCCTCCTACGAGGTGCTGTTGACCGACTCCAACCCGGAGATCGATGCCTCGGAACTGGACATGGACCGTCTGAGCTCCGCCGACACCGACGTCGTGGGAGCTCTGCGTCGCCTGGTGAAGGGGTACCGGGGTTGGATCGCCGAACGTGCGGAGGAGGCCCGCCTACTCCAAGCCACCGAGTACGGTCGGGCAGCCCAGGCACAGGTGGATCTCTGTTCGGAGGCCTGCGACCGGATGTCCGCCGGTATCGAACTGCTGCGCAGGGACCCGGAGGTCGAAGCGGCATTCCGTCGTGCCAATCGGGCCATGGCCCTACAGCGAGGCAGAACCAACTGGATCAGGTCCGGCGGGCACGGGGCACCCGTCCTCGACGGCCGTTGGCGTCCCTTCCAGATCGCCTTCCTGCTCCTGTGCCTGAACGGCATCGTCGATCCCGATCACGACGACCGCAAGGTCGCCGATCTGCTGTGGTTTCCCACCGGCGGTGGCAAGACCGAGGCCTACCTGGGTCTCATCGCCTTCACGGTGTTCCTGCGCCGGAGCCGACTGGGGAAGACGGGTGGTGGTGTCACCGCCCTCATGCGTTACACACTGCGTCTACTCACCCTCCAGCAGTTCGAACGTGCCGCCACCCTGATCTGCTCGATGGAGACCATGCGTCGCCTGTCCCCTCGGGAACTGGGTGGAGAAACGATCTCCCTCGGTATGTGGGTGGGCAAGGCCGCCACCCCCAACACCATCAAGGACGCGGCGGCGAGCCTGAAGCAGCTGCGGGAAGGGAAGACGCTCCAGGAGGAGGATCCCGTCCAGTTGCGCGCCTGTCCCTGGTGCGGCACACCTATGGACGCCCACCACTACGAGGCGGACGCGAGCACCGCACACATGCGGATCTTCTGCCCTTCCCAGGAGTGCGACTTCCATGACGCGCTCCCCGTCCACGTGGTCGACGAGGTGATCTACGCGCGCCGACCGACCCTGGTCATCGCAACGGTCGACAAGTTCGCCCAGATCGCCTGGCGCCCCCGGGTGGCCGCCCTGTTCAACCGGGACGTCGACGACGGGACACCGCCACCGGAGTTGATCGTCCAGGACGAACTGCACCTGATTTCGGGCCCCCTCGGAAGCCTGACCGGTCTGTACGAGACCGCGGTCGACGTCGCTGCGGACCAGGCCAAGGTCATCGCCTCCACGGCGACGATCCGTCGTGCCCGGGACCAGGCCCGAGGACTGTTCAACCGTGACGTACGCCAGTTCCCGCCGGCCGGACTCGACTCCCGTGACTCGTGGTTCGCCGTGGAGACCTCCGCCAAGGACAAGGCGTCCCGTCTGTACGTCGGGCTGCTCACCCCGTCCACCAGTCAGGCGACACTGCTGGTCCGGTCCTACGCGGCATTGCTGCACCACGCCTTCACCATCAGGAGCACCGACAAGGTCCGGGACGCCTACTGGACCCTGGTCGGGTACTTCAACAGTTTGCGGCTGCTGGCGGCGGCGGAACTGCAGGTACACGACGATGTACAGGACCGGCTCAAGCTCCTGGCCGAACGCCATGATCAGGAAACACGCCCTGCGGAATTCCTGTCGGAGCTCACCAGCCGGGTCACGTCCAGCGAGATCCCTCAGAGGCTCCAGGATCTGAACCGTGCCTTTCCCGAGGAGGGCGCCTTCGACACCGTCCTCGCCACCAACATGATCTCCGTGGGCGTGGACATCGACCGTCTGGGGCTCATGGCGATCATGGGGCAGCCCCAGACGACGGCCGAGTACATCCAGTCGAGCAGCCGTGTCGGACGACGCCATCCCGGTCTCGTGGTGACGCTGTTCAACGGTGCACGTTCGCGGGACCGGTCTCACTACGAGAGCTTCACCTCGTACCACTCGGCTCTCTACCGCCAGGTCGAGTCGACCAGCGTGACACCGTTCTCCGCCAGGGCTCGTGACCGGGCTCTCCATGCCGTGCTCGTGGGTATGGCCCGTCTGTTGTACCCCGAGGCCAGGGCCAACGACGCTGCGGCCCGTGTGGGGGACTTCGAGGAGCGCCTGGAGCAGATCAGGGAACTCGTGCTGCTGCGTGTCAAGGATGTCGATCCCGAGGAAGTCGCCGCGACGGCGGAGGACATCGACCACTTCTTCGAGGAGTGGCGTCTTCTCGCGAAAGGGAACGGCGACCTCGTCTACGAGGCTCCGTACACGTTCGAGCGCAGCAAGGAGCGCGCTCCCGACACCGCCCTGTTGTGCTCGTACTCCGACGAGGACCTGGACGACGCGTTCCCGACCTTGTGGAGCATGCGCGACGTCGACGTCGAATCCGATCTCTACCTGGAGCGTTGAACATGGCCATGAACGAACGGCGACAGCGCCGTCCCCGGAGGCGGGAGAACTCGACAGAGGCTTCGAGAACCCCTCTGGGCGGCGTACGTCGCACCCAGATGATCACCACCTACGGCGTGGGTGCGCTGGTCGCGATCGACGAGAAGTCCTACGTGGTGAGCGGGATCGACTCGTGGAAGGTGGACGACTCCACGGCGATCTTCGAGCCACGCCTCCAGCACTGGTTGGGGGTCCAGGGGTTTCGTCTTCCTCCGGCCTCGAATCCACCGGTCGGCGACGGGGTACGAGTTCGTCTCTTCCCCGAGATGTACTCCTGTCCCAAGTGCCACGAACTCAAGAAGTTCCGTGAGTTCGGCTCGCCCCGCGGGAAAAGCCTCTGCGGTGCGTGCGAGGAATCCCTGTCCCCCTCACGGTTCGTCGTCGCGTGCGAGAACGGACACCTGGACGACTTCCCCTACTTCGCCTGGGTCCACAAGAGAACCTCTCCGGTGAGTTCGGAGACGGGGACCCGACACGAGTTGACCCTGCACAGCACCGGGCGGACCGCTTCACTGCGTTCGGTCGTGGTGCGCTGCTCCTGTGGGAAGAAGGCTTCCCTGGAAGGTGCCTTCGGAGGCGGGGCCATGCAGGCCCTGGGTATCTCGTGCTCGGGAAGGCGACCTTGGTTGGGGGCCGAAGGTGTGGAGGTCGGTTGCACGTCCGCACCTCGCACCCTGCAGCGTGGTTCGTCCGCGGCCTGGTTCCCCGTCAACCGATCCGCCCTGTCCATCCCCCCGTGGTCGGCCACCCTGCAGAAACGGGTCCACGACCACTATGGCGTGTTGGAACCTCTGATCGCGGAAAAGGTCGACGACGCCCTTCTCGACAAGGTCATCGAGGGCACCGGACTCCTACAGGGATCGCTCTTCACCCGCCAGGAGATCGTGAACGCCGTCCGTCAACGGATGGAGCTGGCGGACACGGAACCCGAGTCCGAGGCGTACGGCGGTTTCGAACCGGCCGAACGACTCAGGAGGGAAGAGTACGAACAGCTGATGTTCGGCACCGCCGAGTCGGAGAGGGACCAGGACTTCGAGTGTGTGAAGCCCGAGGGTGACCGTGCTGCGCTTCCCTTCGGAATCGAACGCAGCATGCAGGTGAAGCGGCTCCGTGAGGTGCGCGCCCTGCAGGCGTTCACCCGTGTTCAGGCGCCCGACGTGATGAGCCCGGGCACGCAACCTGCCGCTCTGGCCTTGGAGGCACAGGACTGGCTTCCCGCTGTCGAGGTGAGTGGGGAAGGTGTTTTCCTGACCCTGGACAACGACCTGCTGCACAGCTGGGAGCGCCGCCCCGGCACGGTGCAACGGATGGATCGGATCCGTCGGGAACACACCCGTGTACTGCGTTCCCTGGCTCGAAAATCGTCTTCGGACAGGAAGGACGAGGCCGTCGATTCACCGATCACCCCCAGGTACGTGCTCCTGCACACCCTGGCCCACATCCTGATCAACGAATGGAGCCTGGGGGCCGGATATCCCGCTGCTTCCCTGCGGGAACGGCTGTACGTGTCCGACGACATGGCGGGCATGCTGATCTACACCGCTACCAGTGACTCCGCCGGGAGCCTCGGGGGCGTGGTTGCCCAGGGCGAGTACGCGCGACTGCGTGCCACGCTCGAATCGGCTCTGAACCGGGCTGCCTGGTGCTCCCAGGACCCTCCCTGCATGGAGTCGGAGGCGAGCGGGGTCAACGGGCTGAATCTGGCCGCCTGCTACGCCTGCGTACTTCTGCCCGAGACGAGCTGCGAGACCAACAACTCCTTCCTGGACCGCGGCATACTCTTGGGCACCCCGGAGGACTCGTCGGTCGGCTTCTTCAACCAGGACAACTGAGGGAAGCCGGGGGCACCGGGCGGTGCCCCCGGCATTTCACCGGTCCGGCCGGTGACCGGACCGCCTCCAGTGATCGACGACGGAGGTGAGGTCCCCCTGGGACACCAGGGATGTACGTAGCCGTGTCGGTCTCTTCGCTCCTCTCGGCAGAAACAGGGCGTCGCCGGATCCACGAAGTCGCGTGGTGCCCCCGTCGTCGACGGTCACCTCGCCCCCCTCTACGGAAATCGTCCTGAAAGTGAGACGGGAGGGGATGTCGGCATGGACACGTTCGGTGAGTGCACCGGTGTGCACCTCACGGGTGGCCAGGACCAGGTGGATACCCACCGCACGCGCCAATCGAGCAAGGCTTCCGAGCAAGTGTTCGGTCTCCTCGCGATGCCG
This sequence comes from Nocardiopsis sp. CA-288880, assembly GCF_050955985.1. Classification (NCBI taxonomy): domain Bacteria; kingdom Bacillati; phylum Actinomycetota; class Actinomycetes; order Streptosporangiales; family Nocardiopsidaceae; genus Nocardiopsis; species Nocardiopsis sp. CA-288880. Next base: position 5,444,334 of record NZ_CP192105.1, read on the forward strand.
GTCGGTGAGCACGGTCACCTCGTCGACGAAGACCACGATCGAAGGGTGTGGGGTTCTCGTCCCGAGGCTCCGTGCCGGAGGTGGTGTCCGTCCCTCACGTACCGCCACGTTGTAGCCGTGAACCGTGCGATGTCCGTGAGAGGCGAGGTCGTCGTAGCGACGTTCCATCTCCTCCTCCACCCATCGCAACGCCACCACCGCCCCCGTCGGGTCGTCGGTGACGGGGAACAACAGGTGGGGCACGTCGTCGAAGACGGAGAGCCGGCCGCCGGGTGAGTCGACCAGCACCAGGCGAACCTCTTCGGGGGTGGTACGCACGAGCAGGGAGGTCACCGCAGCACGGATCGCCATGGACTTCCCCGTTCCACGGGCACCGGTGATCAGCAGATGGGGGGTCTCCTCCAGGTTCACCAGCACGGGTCCCGCAGCGCCTCGTCCCAGGCCGTACAACAGGGACGAGTTCTCCTGCGGCACGGGTGCCGAGCGAAGCAGGTCTCCCAGACCGATGACCTCCGGGTCCGCGTTGATGATTTCCAACCCCACCGCGGTTCCCCCGGGAAGAGCCGATGTCGATCGCACGAAGGCGAGGAACTCCACGTCGACACCACCCAGTTCCACGGAGATCTGTTCGACCAGCCGTCCGACACGAGACGCACTTTCCGGGGAGGGCAGACGGATCTCATATCTGCTGACCACGGGACCTCGAACACACCCTGCCACGCGAGCGTCCACATTGCTCCTGGCCAACACACTCTGGACCGTAGACATGACATGACTGTTGTGAGGCGTGTGTTTCTTGGCCGGCGAACCGGAAGCGAGGAGACGGGGCGAAGGCGGGATGAAGGGCTCGGACGCCGGCGGGACAGCAGGCTTCGGGCCGGTGGGCATCACCGTCCGGGAGTCGTGATGAACGGCATCACTTCCCCGGTCGTGTCCCCGAACGATCCTCTTCAGCCGATCGCGGACCTCCTCAGCGTTCGCAGGTCGCTCCTCGGGGCGCTTGCCGAGCAGGTCCGTGACGAGGGCCTCCAGCCCCGCCGGCACACTCCGACGGCACTCCGCGAAAGACGCGGGAAGCGCACGACGGTGTAGATCCATCAGTTTATGAGGCGTTCCCCGGAAAGGTGGGAAACCGGTGACGAGTTCGTAGAGGACGCACCCCAGCGAGTACAGGTCGGATCGGATGCCCACCACGCCGTCGAACTGCTCCGGCGCCATGTAGACCGCCGTGCCGATCCCGGCGGTACCCTGCTCCCCACGGTTGTCCTCGAGGACCCGAGCCACTCCGAAGTCGCAGATCTTCACCTGTCCCCGAGGGGTGAGCATGATGTTGGAAGGTTTGACATCGCGATGCGCCACATTGCGACCGTGCGCGGCGATCAGGGCCTCGGCCACCTGCACTCCGATGTCCAACACCTGTTCGACCGGCAGACCGTCAGAATGACGGTCGAGAAGACGTTTCAGGTCCTCGCCGTCAACCTTCTCCATGACGACGTAGAGAAACCCATGGCTCTCCCCTGTGTCATGGACAACCGTGATGCCCGGATCCTGAAAGGCCGCAGCGATCTCGGCCTCGCGCCGAAAACGGTCCATCCGCGAAGGATCGGCGTGGCGTAGGGGCAGAAGCTTGACAGCGACCGCTCGACGGAGCTTGAGGTCGAGACCGCCCCAGACCTCGCCCATGCCTCCACTGCCCAGGTGCTTCTCGAGGCGATAGCGGCCGTCGAGCTCGATCCCGCCGTACAACAGCCAGCCTTTCGCAAGACACTACGCCGTTCCTCCCGTGGAAAGGTTCTGACGTAGAACGGTTCTCTTCAAAAATTCGCGTCTGCGACCGCCTGGGAAGAGGAGGGACGACAGCCCACTCACCGGGGGCCACGAACCGGCGATTCCGGTTTGCGGCCTCTCCCGACCCTTCCGCGTGCAAGGCGGCGTTCTCTCAGCACACGTTCGATCTCGGAAGCAGCTGCTTCCATGTCTTCGTGCTCCCAGAAACGGAGCACCGCCCAGCCGGCCTCTCGCAACCTGGTATCGGTTTCGCGGTCACGAGCCACGTTCCCGCTCAGTTTGTGCTCCCACCATGCTCCGTTGTTGACCGGAGCCGTTCCGTGGACAGGGCAGCGATGCCAGAAACACCCGTCGACGAACACGACGACCTTGGCCCCGACGAAGGTTACGTCCGCTCTTCTGCGTGGCATGCCTTCCAGCGGTCGATTCACCCGATAGCGCGAACCCCTGCGATACAGTGCACGCCGTAGTTCCATCTCGGGTGCTGTGTCCTTGCGTTTCTGTCGGGACATACGCGCCGAGGTGGCCGCATGCACGCCTGCGGGCCGGCACGATACCGCTTCGACCGACGTCTCGTCCATCAGTGCCTTCCCTCACCGGTTTTCCCACGGGTATCTCGACCTCGCGCGTCATCGAACCCACCCGACCCGGTGTGCAAGGTCCTGTGCCACAACCGCTGTTCGGCCGCTCCGGGTTCGGATGGGACCGGGACGTGTCGAGCGGCGCTCCCCGAGCTCTCGTACGAAGTCAGGGGCTTCCGAGTGTGAACATATCGGATACCTGATTGTGTTCGGGAAAGGAGCGTGCCCCACCGAGGTCCGACACCTTCCCAAGGAATTCCGGCAAGGAGTGGCAGGGCCGTCGCGCCCCGGATCACCGGTGAGATGCGAACGCCGGTCAGGCACTCAGGTCATCGGTGAGCGCCGGCGAGTCCGGTCCGGAGTACTGGACACCATGCTCCTCGCGCCGGAGCCGGCGGGCGTGCCGCGCGGGGAACCTGTCTAGCCCACGGGAGCCGGATCCGCCACGGGGGTACGGAGCTCGGCGACGACCTGCCGTGCGACGGCGCGGCCGGCGCGGTTGGCCCCGATCGTGCTCGCCTGGGGGCCGAAACCCGCCAGGAACAGGCGGGGGTTGCGCACCGAGCGGCCCTGGTCGACGCGGACGCCGCCGCCGGGCTCGCGCAGGCGCAGCGGCGCCAGGTGGGTGAGCTCGGCCCGGAACCCGGTGGCCCAGATGATGGCGTCCACGGGGGCGAACGTCCCGTCGGCCCAGCGGACCCCGTCCGGTTCGACCGAGGAGAACATCGGCCGGGCCACGAGGAGCCCCCGCTCGGCCGCGGCCAGGTTCTCCGGGGTGGCGGGGAGGCCGGTGCCGCTGACGATGCTCGGGAGCGGCCGCCCGGCCCTGGCCGCCTCGTCGGCCATCCGCACGGCCGTGACCCCCGCGTCCGGGTCGTCGGTGAACTCGACGGGCCGGCGGGTGGCCCATACCGTGGCCGCCGCCACGCCCTCCAGTTCGCGCAGGAACCCGACCGCGGAGGTGCCCCCGCCCACGACGAGGACGCGCTTCCCCCGGAAGTCCTCGGCGGAGCGGTAGCCGGGCGTGGAGACCTGCGTGCCCCGGAACTCCGCGGCGCCCGCGAAGTAGGGCCGGAACGGGCGTGCCCACGTCCCGCTGGCGTTCACGAGGACCCGGGTGCCGATGTCGCCCCGGCCGGTCGTGAGGAGGAACCCTCCGCGGCCGTCCTCGTGGACTCCGGTGACCTCGACGGGTCTGCGCACGTCCAGCGCGAACGCCTGCTCGTAGCGCTCGTAGTAGTCGGCCACGACCTCCCTGGCCGCCCTCGTCCGGTCCGCGGTGGCGAAGCTCAGACCGAGCTCCCCCATGCCGGGCAGGTCATCGACCTTGTGCGCCTTGTCCAGCCGCAGCGACTCCCACCGGAACTGCCAGGCCCCGCCCGCACCCGGCCCGCGGTCGAGGACCACCAGGTCCGAGCCCGGGGTGAGCCCGAGGCGCCGCAAATGCCAGGCCACCGACAGGCCGGCCTGTCCCGCGCCCACGACGACCACGTCGGCCGAGCCCGGCAGTGCCGGCCCGGATCCGCCTGTGCGGCCGTGCCCTGCTCCGGGGGCGCCCGACCCGCCACGACCCTTCCCGTCCGCCATGTCCGTCCCTTCCGTCGTCCGCTGTCAGGGGGCAACAACGGCGGCGGGGGGTTCATGCCGGATCCCCGGCGCCCGCTCCGGACGGACACCCGGCGGTACGTGGAACGGCGAGGCTCCGACCCGACGGAGCGGGAACGGGGCGGCGGCGCGGGTGGTCCCGCGCCGCCGCCCCCGTGCGGGAGGGGGCTTCAGTCCTTCCACTCCTGGATCATCGTGTCCGAGGCGTGCACGCACATGAGGCGCAGCCGTCCGGTGCCGGTGTTGGTGAACCCGTGCCACACGTGGGGCTGGACGACGGCGGTGTCGCCCGTCCTGGCGACGATCCGCTCCTCCCCCACCGTGATGGTCGCCTCCCCCTCCAGGACCGTCCACGTCTCGGTGTACGGGTGGCGGTGCAGGCCGGGGCCCTGGCCGGGGTCGTTGTCCACGAGGAAGAAGGAGATCCCGGAGCCGTGGAGGTAGCCCTCGAACCGCAGGGTCCGGGAGTAGCCGACCAGCAGCTCCACGGCGGGCACGACGGCCGGTACGGTCACATCGCTCATGGTCCTCACCCTTCGAACTCGAACTCGACGACCGGCCGCACCTCGACGGGGCCGGCGGTGGCGGGGTCGTAGTGGTACAGCATCGCGAACTGCACGTTTCCTCCTGGGGGGGCTTGTCCCGATGCCTCCACTCTGGCGCGTCGGCCCCGTGCGCCTCTACTCTTTCGATATGGGTCGAAACCTGGTCCGGTTCCGGATCGGCGCCACGGACATCTCCTCCATCCGTTTCGGCATCTCCCCCGGCCACGAGCTGTGCCACGCGGTCCGCGTGCTCCAGAACCCGCCGGACCACCCCCTCCAGTGGGGCTGGCTCCGCTCGGTGCGCTCGGCCATGCCCCGGGGGGCCTTCGGGGTGCTGCGGACGGTGATCGGCCCGGAGGGCTACTTCCCCGACTTCCTCACCTCGACGCCGACGTGGGACATGGCCCCGGCCGACGAGGCCGAACGCCTGCGCCGGGTGCCCGCCGAGTCCGTCCGGGCGGACCTCACCAAGGTGCTCGCCCGGTCGGAGGGATTGCGCCACCGGGTCATCGCCGACATGTTCGCCCATCCGGAGCGGACCCGGGCCCAGGTGGCGGATGCCTGGGAGGAGGTCTGGGAGGCCGCGCTGGCCCCGCACTGGCCCCAGATCCGACGGCTCATCAGCGCCGACATCGACCTGCGCGTGCGCCGCGTGGGCGTGGACGGGGTAGCCGCGATGGTCGGCTCGCTCCACGGCTCCGTCGCGTGGCACCGCGATGCCATCGAGATCGAGATGCGCAAGCACAGCGAGGAGGTCGACTGCGAGGGCAGCGGGGTGGTGCTCGTGCCCTCCGTGATGAGCACGCCCCGCTGCTCCGTGCTCACCGAGCCGCCCGCGCAGCCGACGCTGTTCTACCCCGTGCTCGGGCTCTCCGCGTCGTGGACGCAGGAGCGCTCGGCGGTCGAGGAGTCCCTGGTGGAACTGCTCGGTTCGGGCCGAGCCCGTGCCCTGCTGTCCCTGGACGGCCCCCGGTCGACATCGGAGGTCGCCGACGCGTGTGCGACAGCCGTGTCCACGGCGTCGCACCACCTGACGATCCTGAGGAAGGCCCAGCTGGTCCACAGCCGGCGCGACGGGACGCGGATGCTGCACGCCCGCACCCCGCTGGGCGAGGCCCTCCTCGGAGCGGGCGCCTGACCCCCCGGGCGCGCCGTACCGATCCGCCCTCCTCCGCCGGAATCGCGGTGTCGGATCCTGTGTTGTCATGCGTGCCGCCGAGCGCCCCCGCCCCCGGAACCCGGTGGCGCCCGACCGGAAGCACCATGTCCGCCCCCGGGCGAACGCCCGGCCCGCTCACCGGTCCCGGCACGGAGCCGGTCTCCGGCCCGGTCAGCGCGGCCGGGAGGCGCCACGCACCGAGAAGAACCCCCGCAGGCCCCGCGGCCCTCCCCGGGGGAGGGCCCACCCCCAGGAGGAACAGATGATTCTCGTCACGGGCTCCACCGGCAGCATCGGCCGACACCTCGTCCGCATGCTCGCGGGCGAGGGCGCCCCCTTCCGGGCCCTGGTCCGCGACGAGGAGAGGGGGCGGCGCCTGGGCTGCGACTTCGTGGTCGGCGACTTCGACGATCCCGACTCGATGGCGAGAGCGATGGAGGGAGTCGACCGGCTCCTGCTCAACAGCGGCGGCGCGCTTCCCGTCGCCGGTCCGCAGCCGATGGTCCGCCAGCAGGTGGATGCCGTGGACGCGGCCCGGCGTGCCGGGGTGGCCCGGGTCGTGAAGGTGTCGGCCTGGCGGCCGCTGCCCGGTTCGAAGCTGTCGGTACGGGCCCACTGGGAGATCGAGCAGCACCTCGCCGCCTCCGTCCCGGGCTGGTCCCTGCTGCGGCCCACGGGCTTCATGCAGAACTTCTTCACCGGGGAGGGCGGCTTCGCCGCCGGCGGCGCGGTGTCCGGCCCCTACGGCGGGGGCAGGGTGGCCTACGTCGACGCCTACGACGTCGCCGCGTGCGCCGCGGCCCTGCTGACGGGTCCGGCCGTGGGGAACGCGGCCTACGACATCACAGGCCCCGAGGCGCTGACGCACGAGGAGATCGCCGCGAAGCTCGGCGTCCCGTTCCACGACCAGACCCCCCGGGAGGCGGGAGCCGCGCTGCGGTCCCAGGGGCTGCCGGACTGGTTCGTGGACGATCTCCTGTGGCTCTACGCGGACATGGGCTCGGGCACGATGTCCGAGGTGACCACGGTGGTGCGTGACCTGACCGGCCGCGATCCCCGGTCCTTCGACGAGTTCCTGGCCGCGCGGGCCTAGCCGCGCCCCCGGTCGCGCACCTCTGCCTCCAGGGCGGTACCGGCGATGGCTACAGGGTCCCCGAAGGAGACAGGGGGCTTGGAGGAGGGAGCCCACGCGATAGGAGGAGAGCTCCGCGTCACCGGCTCGGGAGAGGGTCGCCCGTCCGTGTCGGACCGGCGAGGGAAGGAAAAATCCGTCCTTCCACTCTCAACGTATAGCGCACCCGGGGGCTTGCGGCAAGACCCGGGTCGTGCCCCAGAATCATCGCTCGTGGCCGGAACACACGGTTCCGGGAACCACGTCACGCGTGTGCCGTCGCAGGTCGGGCGGGGCTCGCGCGGACGCCGTACCGGCGGGGAAGGCGGTCGGTCGCGGGCACCCCCAGGAGGTGCGGGCGGCCGGGACGCCATGACGAGGGACAGGGGCATTCATGATCGACGTGATCGTGGTCGGCGGCGGGCCGACCGGCCTGATGCTGGCCGGCGAGCTGCGGCTGCACGGCGTTGACACGCTCGTGCTGGAGAAGCTGACCGAGCCGACGGGGCACTCCCGCGGGCAGGGCCTGCACGCGCGCAGCGTCGAGGTGATGGACCAGCGCGGTCTGCTGGACCGGTTCCTCGCGGTCAGCGAGAAGTTCCGGGTCGGCGGTCTCTTCGGGGGCGTCACCAAGCCGTGGCCGGAGCTGTTGGACACGGCCCACCCGTACGGTCTCGCCACCCCGCAGCCGGTCACCGAGCGGCTGCTGGAGGAGCGCGCCCTCGAACTGGGCACGCGGATCCGGCGCGGCTGCGAGGTGGTCGGCCTGGACCAGGACGAGGACGGGGTGGACGTCGAGCTGGCGGACGGCACCCGCCTGCGCTCGCGCTACCTCGTGGGGTGCGACGGCGGGCGCAGCGCGGTGCGCAAGCTGGCCGGGATCGGCTTCCCCGGCGAGCCCGCCAAGGTCGAGACGCTGCTGGGCGCCATGGAGGTGACCGCGGATCCGGAAGTGATCGCCGCCGCCGTCGCGAAGGTCCACAGGACCCAGCTGCGGTTCGGCCTCGCCCCCGCCGCCGAGGAGGGCGAGGGGGTGCACCGCGTCATCGTGCCCGCCGACGGGGTGGCCGAGGACCGCGCGGCCGAACCGACCCTCGACGAGTTCAGGCAGCGGCTGCGGGCCTTCGCGGGCACCGACTTCGGCGTGCACTCGCCGCGCTGGCTCTCCCGCTTCGGCGACGCCACCCGGCAGGCCGAGCGCTACCGGGCGGGCCGGGTGCTGGTGGCCGGGGACGCGGCGCACATCCACCCGCCCACCGGCGGGCAGGGGCTCAACCTGGGTGTGCAGGACGCGTTCAACCTCGGCTGGAAACTGGCCGCCTCGGTCGGGGGCCGGGCGCCGGAGGGACTGCTGGACAGCTACCACGAGGAGAGGCACCCGGTCGGCGCCCGCGTGCTGGACAACACCCGCGCGCAGATCACGATGCTGGGCGCGGACCCGGGTGCGGCGGCGCTGCGGGGGCTGTTCTCGCGGCTGATGGACTTCGAGGAGGTCAACAGGTACGTGACCGGCATGATCACCGCGGTCGACGTCCGCTACGACTTCGGCGAGGGGCACGAGCTGCTCGGCAGTCGGATGCGCGACGTGGAGCTGGGCCGGGGCGGCCGCCTCTACGAGCTGATGCACGGGGGCCGGGGACTGCTCCTGGACCGGACCGGGCGCCTCTCCGTCCGGGGCTGGGCCGACCGCGTCGATCACGTCGAGGACACCGGCGGGGAACCGGACGTGCCCGCCGTGCTGCTGAGGCCGGACGGGCACGTGGCGTGGGTCGGCGAGGACCAGCAGGAGCTGGCCGGCCCGCTGTCGAGGTGGTTCGGCGCCGCCGCGGTCTGAGCCGGCGGCCACCGCCCGGCAACGGCCGGAGGGGCCCGTCCTCGGACGGGCCCCTCCGGGGCCGGCCGCCTCTCCGTCGGGACGGCGGGATGCGGACCCGCGCGCCTCGGCCGCCGGTCGAGCCGCGCGTGGTCTGCGCGGGTCGTTCAGGGCCCCGTTCCGCCGTCGGCGAGTCGGTACCGCAGCGCACCCGAAGGGCAGCGCCGCACCACTTCGACCAGCCGATCGGCGGTGGCGCCGTCCGGCCGTATCCACGGGCGCCGAGCCGTGTCGAACACCTCGGGCAGTCCCCGGACGCATTCGGCCGCGTGCCGGCAGCGCCCGGCCTCGAAGGTGACCGTGACCGACCGCCCCTCGTACGTCTTCTTCCCGGATCCGCCGTTCGTACCGGCCTCCGTAGCCGCCGTCTCCGCCCGTTCAGTCACTGACCCTGCTCCGGGACTGGTACAGCAGGTCCTGGTACTCGGGATGACGGGCGATCCAGCCCGCGAAGAAGGGGCAGGTCGCGAGCACCCGCAGGTTCGCGGACCGCGCCTCGTCGAGGGCGGTGCGGGCCAGCGCGGACCCGACCCCCCTCCCCTCGTGCTCCGGCGCGACCTCGGTGTGCACGAACGCGACGAGTTCCGCCGTGCGGATGTACCCCGCGATGCCCGCGACCCCGGGTTCTCCGTCGACGCGTGCCTCATAGCGCTTGGCCTCGGGCGCATCGCTCACTTCGACTGCCATACGGCCTCCTCCTCGATCGGTCGGCCGGGCGTCACGCCGACCCCATAAAGATGATGCATCAACATATTCACACGGCACACCGGCAGTACCGCCGCCCCCGCGGCTCCGAACACCCGCCCTGCCCCATCCGGACCGGGGCCCGTTCCGCGGTCGTGTCAGACGCCGCTTCTGGAACGGCTGGCCAGCAGCTGCGTCTCCCACGCGAAGGCGACGCCGGTGGCGCCGGCGTGCTGCGTCTGGACCTCGGTCATGCCCTGCACGGTCTCCTCGCGGGCCCAGTCGCGCTGCCACTCCCCCGCCACGGCCAGCCAGGTGATCGGCACCACGCCGGCCTGGACCATGCGCCGCACGGCCATGTCGTGGGCCTCCGCCGAGATGCCGCCCGACGCGTCGGTGACGACGAAGACCTCGAACCCCTCGCCCGCCGCCTGGATCGCCGGCATGGCGACACAGATCTCCGTCCAGAGACCGGCGATGACCAGCTTCTTCCTGCCGGTCGCCTTGACGGCGTCGACGACTCGCTCGTCCTGCCAGGTGTTGATGAACGTACGGTCGATCGGCTTCTGCTCCGGGAACACGTCCTGGAGCGCCTGGAGGAGGAAGCCGCCGCGCTCCTCCAGCACCGTCGTGAGAACGGTCGGAACGTCGAACACCTTGGCGGCCTTGGCGAGACCGACGACGTTGTTCACGACCATCGACGGCTCGTGGCTGTTCAGGTTGGCGAACTGGAACGGCTGGTGGTCGATCAGGACGACGACGCTCTCCTCGGGCGTCAGCAGTGCCTGAAGTCCGTTCTTGGCTTCGGTGCTCACAGGGGGGTTCCTCTCAGGGTTCTCGTGTGCTGGGGGCTCGGCAGGGAGACCGTCGGGCGCCACGGGCACACGCGTCCGCACCGGCGCCCCGACGACCGGACCGGCCGACGACACGCGACATCGGTCGGCACGGCTCCGCGAACCGGCGCGACCTCCGCACGGGGGCCGCGCCCGGGACGCCACATCTCCACCAATTGGGTGATGCGTCACCTAAATTAGCAGCATTAGATGATGTGTCAACCAAGTGCGGATCGGGCGGCGCCATCGCCCACCGGGGCGCAGATCACCGCCCAGCAAGTTGATCAATCACCTACCGTTCCGATGATGTATCAACTACCATCGGGTGCCTCGCGCCCCCTGGGGCGCGAGGCACCGCTCACGCGGACGCCGTCGGCCGTCGTGAGGGTGTGGCAGGGACCGACAGGACCACGGCCCGCTCCGCTCCCGAGGAGACGAGGGGGTCGGGGCGCCCGTCCGCAGACCACGATCACGACCGCCTCCGCCCTCCGGCGGCACGGCGAAGGAAGCGAGAACCGATGACCAGCCCGTCGAAGACGAACTGGCCGAGCCTGCGGGTCTCGGACTGGACCCCCACACGCGACACCCTGCACATGTGGACCCAGATCGTGGGCAAGATCCGCATGGCCCATGCTCCGCTGATCAACCACTGGTGGCAGGTGACCCTCTACGTCAGCCCGCGCGGGTTGACGACCTCGGCCATCCCGTACCGCACGGGGGCCTTCGAGATCGAGTTCGACCTCGTCGGCCACCGGCTCGAGGTCCGCAGCAGCAACGGCGGCTCGCAGAGCCTCCCACTGCGGCCGATGCCGGTCGCCGAGTTCTACGCCCGGGTCCTGGACATGCTCGACCGGCTCGGGATCGAGGCGCCGATCCGGCCGCGCCCCAACGAGGTCGAGCCGGCGATCCCCTTCGCCGAGGACCACGAGCACGCCTCCTACGACGGCGAGGCGGCCACCCTGTTCTGGCGTCAGCTGCTGCAGGCGAACCGGGTGATCGGCGAGTTCCGGTCACACTTCGTCGGCAAGGTCAGCCCGGTGCACTTCTTCTGGGGGGCGATGGACCTCGCCTGCACCCGCTTCTCGGGACGGTCGGCCCCGCCCCACCCGGGCGGAGCGCCCAACTGCGGGGACTGGGTCATGGTCGAGGGCTACTCCCGGGAGCTGTCCAGCTGCGGGTTCTGGCCCGGCGGCGGCGAGGAAGGCGCCTTCTACTCCTACGCCTACCCCGGACCCGAAGGGTTCGCCGATCAGCCGGTCGGCCCCGAAGGCGCGTACTTCAGCACCGAGTTCCAGCAGTTCCTGCTGCCGTACGAGGTCGCCCGCGCCGCGCCCGACCCCGACCGCGCGGTCGCCGAGTTCCTCCGCACCACCTACGAGGCCGCCGCGGACCTCGGGCACTGGGACCGCCCCGCGCTGGAGGACGACCCCCTCCGCTGGCAGGGAACCCCTGCGCCCCGGGGCTGACGACGGTTCCCGGCCGGGCCGGGACGGACCGCCGCCCCCGCCGACGGGCCTCGCCCGCGTTCCCGGAAGTCCGTGCGCGGGCGGCCCGGAGAACGGCCACACGCATCGCTTCGCGGCGCCGCCCCGGGAGGAGGGGCGGCACCTGCCGTCCGCGGGGAGACGGCGAACAGGGTGCGCCGTCGACCGGCGGCAGGATCACCGCGGGCCCCGAGCCGGGGCGGCCCCGAACCCCAGCGTCCGGGGCACGACGCGCACCGGCCGGGCAAGGGGCCGCACCTCCGTCGTTCCAGCTCAGGTGGATGAGATGTCAACTTCTTCGTTACACTGCGCTCATGAACGAGACGCCACGCTGGCTGGAGGCGGAGGAGAAGGCCGCTTGGGACAGCTTCATCCACATGCAGGAGACGCTCATCGGACGGCTGTCCCGTCTCCTCCAGGCCGATTCCGGGATGTCCGCCTCCGACTACATCGTGCTCGTCAACCTCACCGAGAGGAGTGACGGGAAGTTGCGCCTCCTGGAGCTGGCCAACCTCGTGAACTGGGAGAAGAGCCGGATGTCCCACCAGGTCAGGCGGATGGTCAAGCGCGGGCTCGTGGCCAGGGAGGAATGCCCCGACGACGCCCGCGGAGCATTCGTCGTCGCCACGCCGGCCGGCCACAAGGCGATCGAGGACGCCGCGCCCCTGCACGTCGAGCACGTGCGCCGCCTGTTCATCGACGCCCTGACCCCGAACCAGCTCAGCACGTTCGCCCGGCTCTCCCAGCGCGTCTCGGACCACATGGAGAAACAGCCGGACTGAGCGGGCGGCGCGGAGCCCCGGGAGGCCGGCCCCGCCCCCGCGGAGAGCCGCTCCCCCCGAAGCGCCCGGCGGGGCGGGGATCGACCGGCCCGGCCGCGCCGCCCCGCACCGCCTCGGCGGTCCTCGATGCCGACAGGACCGCACCGGGCTCGCACCGAGCCGGGTTCCTTCGGAAGCGAACGCATTCTTTGTTGATTGATCAACTTAATTTTCGAGTATCGTAGTTGATCCATCAACCAAATGACGACGATGTCGCGGCGGAGCGGCCACACCCGGCACCGCGTTCGCCACGGCAGTCGACACAGCGACCACACGGAGGTGGATGCGATGCAGTTCGGGATCTTCACCGTCGGTGACGTGACACAGGACCCCGCCACCGGCCGGACACCGACCGAGCACGAGCGGATCAAGGCGATGGTCACCATCGCGCAGAAGGCCGAGGAGGTCGGGATGGACGTGTTCGCGACCGGCGAGCACCACAACCCGCCGTTCGTGCCCTCCTCCCCGACCACCATGCTCGGCTGGATCGCGGCGCGCACCGAGCGGATCGTCCTGTCCACGGCCACCACCCTGATCACCACCAACGACCCGGTGAAGATCGCGGAGGACTACGCCATGCTCCAGCACCTGGCCGACGGACGCGTGGACCTGATGCTGGGCCGCGGCAACACCGGCCCCGTCTACCCGTGGTTCGGCAAGGACATCCGCCAGGGCATCGACCTCGCCGTCGAGAACTACGCCCTCCTGCACAAGCTCTGGCGCGAGGACGTCGTCGACTGGGAAGGCCGCTTCCGCACCCCGCTGCAGTCCTTCACCTCCACGCCCCGCCCTCTCGACGGCGTTCCCCCCTTCGTCTGGCACGGCTCCATCCGCTCACCGGAGATAGCCGAACAGGCGGCCTACTACGGGGACGGCTTCTTCGCCAACAACATCTTCTGGCCCAGGAAGCACTTCCAGAAGCTGATCGGCCTCTACCGCAGGCGCTACGCCCACTACGGCCACGGCACCCCCGAACAGGCCGTCGTCGGCGTCGGCGGCCACGTCTTCATGCGGCCCAGCTCCCAGGACGCCGTACGGGAGTTCCGTCCCTACTTCGACCGCTCCCCCCAGATGGGCGGCGGACCGTCACTGGAGCAGTACATGGACGAGACCCCGCTGACCGTCGGCAGCCCCCAGCAGGTCATCGACAAGACCCTCACCTTCCGCGAGAGCTTCGGCGACTACCAGCGCCAGCTGTTCAACGTCGACGGTGTCGGGGTCCCCCTGAAGACCGTGCTGGAGCAGCTCGACATCCTCGGCGAGGAGGTCGTGCCGGTCCTGAGGGAGGAGTTCGCCAAGAACCGGCCGGAACACGTGCCCGGGGCGCCCACGCACGCCTCACTGCTCGCCGCTCGCGACGCCGAGGAGGCCTCCGCGGCGGCGGCGGACTGAGGCGCGATGACGGACTCGCGCGGCAGGTTCCCGCTCCGGGCGGCAGGAGCCCGCCGCCCCGCGCCCGGCCCGCGGACGGGCCGCCCGACCGGTGCCCGCCCCGCCCGGGCCGGGGCGCCACCGTGTCCGCCACCGACCGACCCGAACACCATCCCCACAGAGAGGTCGCCATGAGCGAGCCACAGACCGACAGGACCGGCGCCGTCGTACACGTCGCGCTGGACGAGACACGCGCCGTCAGCGCCTACACCGTGCGTCTGGACGACGGCACCCTCGCCGGACGCGCGGACTTCGTCGACCCGCCCGGGGTACCCGGCGAGCGCGTCTTCTTCCACACCGAGGTCGCACCGGAGTTCGGCGGCCGGGGCCTGGCCGGGCTGCTGGTCGGTGAGGCACTGGCCGACAGCATCCGCAGGAACCTCACCGTCGTCCCCGTGTGCCCGCTCTTCGCCGGGCACCTGCGCAAGCACGGCGACGAGTACACGGCCCGAGGCGGACGGGTCCGCCGACCGAGGCCGGCCGACCTCGCCCTGGTCGAGGAGACGGTCAAGGGCAGGGGTGACGCATGAGCGCGGAGCGCCCCTACATCGACAAGGAGCACCCCGAGGTCTACGGGGCGATGGTCAAGGCGGCCGCGGCGTCCCGGTCCGCGGCACGAGAGGCGGGTCTGGGCGACGACACCCTCGAGCTGATCAACACCCGGGTGTCCCAGATCAACGGATGTCCGACCTGCCTGGGCATCCACTCCTCCAAGGCGCGCAAGGCAGGAGTGGCGCAGGGCACCCTGGACGTGCTGCCGGCCTGGCGCGAGGTCGCGGCGTTCACCGATGAGCAGAGGGCCGCGCTGGAGCTGGCGGAGTCCTTGACGGTGATCGATCCGACGATCGACCGACAGGCCCTCAACGCTCGTGCGGCGGCCCACCTGACCACCGCCCAGATCTCCGCGGTGGAGTGGACGACCACCCTCATCAACGCGTTCAACCGCATCTCGATCGCCAGCGGCCACCCGGTGCTCGGACAGTAGGAGGAGGCGGTTCCACCGCCGTGGCGGTCCACGGCCCGGCCGGGGCGGCGCCACGGCGGTGGGAGACGGACCTCTCCCGCCGCCTACCGGGAGAACCACGGGCGTCCGCCGTCCCCCGCGACGCGGGCCGACGACCCGCACCGCCCCGGTCCAGCGCCGCCCCGACCCCACCGGGAACGCGGAGAAGGGCCCGCCTCGCGGCGGACCCTTCTCCGACCTGCTACTTCTCTGTCGGGACGGCGGGATTTGAACCCACGACCCCTTGACCCCCAGTCAAGTGCGCTACCAAACTGCGCTACGTCCCGGCCGCTGGGCGGGCGCCGTCTCCGGCCCCGCCGACGGAGAAGACTCTACCGCATCCGCCGGGACGTCCGCACCACGATTCGCCCCGCCCCGGCGCCCGCGCGGCCGGACCCGCCGCCGCGCGCGAGGGAGGGCAAGTTCGGTCAGGCGAACCCGGCGACGCCCGGAACATACTGGTCACATGACCGAGTCCACCTCCGGACGGGACCGTCTCCGGGAACTGCTCGACGCCGTCCTGGACGAGGAGAACCCCCGCCTCACCGACATGGCGGGGCACGCGTTCGCCTCCCCGTTCCACTTCACACGCCGCATGACCCGCGACACCGGGGAGGCCCCGGTCGCCCTCCGCCGCAGGGTCCTCCTGGAGCGCGCGGCCTGGCAGATCGGCCAGGGGAGCTCCGTGACCGACGCCGCGTTCGCCGCGGGCTACCAGTCCGTCGAGGGCTTCATCCGCGCCTTCGGGCGCGCGTACGGGCACCCTCCCGGGGCCACCACACCGGGGAGCACCACGTGGCTGCCCGCTCCGAACGGCATCCACTTCCACCCGCCGATCCACCTGTGGATCGAGGAGAACCCGAAGAAGGACACCGGCATGGACGTCCTCGCCCTCCAGATCCACCACGACGTCGACGACACCGCCCACCTGCTCCGCCTCGCCGCGCCGCTCCCCGCGGAGGTCTACCGGGAGGTGCGCGCCCCCGGGAGCACGGTGCTGGCGTGGGACGGCCCCGAGGAGTCGATCGCGGCCGTCCTCGAACACCTGGTGCGGGCCAAGGAGATGTGGCTCGCCTCGATCGAGGGCGCCGACCAGCCCGAACGGGGGGCGGACGATCCCGCGGCGCTCCTCGAACGGCACGAGGACGCGGCGGCGCGGTGGATCGCGGCCGTCAACGACATCGGCCGCCGGGGCGCCTGGGGCGACCGCCTGGTGGACGCCCTGTGCGATCCGCCGGAGAGCTTCGTCATCGGCAGCGTCGTCGCCCACGTCCTCACCTTCTCCGCGCACCGCAGGCAGCTCGTCCGGCAGATGCTGCGCTCCGCGGGCGTGGAGGTGGACCACGGCGACCCCATCGAGTGGCTCCAGGGCCGGCACCACGACCGGTAGGCCCGGAGCGCGGGCGAGCACACACCGCCGGGGCACAGGGACCGGCACGACGGCCGCCGCACCGGGCGGCGGCACCACGGAGGAAGAACATGACCAGGACGATCTACAACACCGCGACCAGCCTCGACGGGTTCATCGCCACCGACGACCACTCCCTGGAGTGGCTGTTCGCCGCGGACCCGGGGGAGGCGAACAACGAGCACGCCGACTTCATGAAGAACGTGGGGGCGCTGGTCTCGGGCGCCCACACCTACGAGTGGATCCTGCGCCACGAGGGGGGCGAGGCCTGGCCCTACGCCATCCCCTCCTGGGTGCTCACCCACCGCGACCTGCCCCGCGTCGAGGGCGACCTGCGCTTCGCGAGCGCCGACAGCGACCAGGAGCTGCGGGACCTGCACGCGGAGATGGTCGGGGCCGCCGGCGGACGCGACGTGTGGGTGGTCGGCGGGGGCGGGATCGCCGGGCGGTTCGCCGAACTCGGGCTGCTCGACGAGGTGGTCGTGTCCATCGCGCCCGTCACCCTGGGGTCGGGGGCACCGCTCCTGGCCGGCCGGGTCGACCTCAGGGTCGTGGAGGTCCACCGCGCCGGGGACTTCGCCTGCGCCCGGTACGAGGTCGTCCGACCCTAGCCCGGCCTCCCGGGGCGTCCTCGCGGCCCTGTCCGCGCGGACGCCCCGCCGGCCTCAGCGGTCCGACCGCTCCTGCCGGTCGGCGTGGGCGCGGAACCAGTCGAGCATGAACCGCTGCGAGGCGATGCCGTAGTCGAGCGCCGCGCGCTGGTGGGCGACGATGTCGCGGTGCTCCTCGGCGACGTCCGTCGCGTCGAGGCCCCTGTCGAGGTCGGAGAGGGCGGCGAGGTCGGTCTCGATGCGCGCCGTGACGCGGCGCAGGACCAGCGCGCGTTCGTCCGGCTCCAGCAGTCCGAGGAAGAAGAGCCTGGACAGCGCCGCGGTCTCCAGGTCGGATCCGGTCGGGTCCCCCGTCATCCAGGCGCGGAACTCCTCGCGGCCCGCGCCGGTCACGCGGTACACCTTGCGGCCCCGGCCCCCGGGTTCGACGCTGGCGACCTCGATGGCCCCCCGGGCGAGCAGGGAGTCGAGCGCGCGCCTGATGCTGCCGGAGCTGGCGCTGTAGAAGAGCGCGACGCCGGCCTCGAACCCCTTGATGAGGTCGTAGAAGCTCTGCGGGGCGATCAGGAGCAGTCCGAGGATCACGTGGGCCATGGGGCGAGTGTAGACCCGTTGACTCTCATAGACATGTCTAATAGACATATAGAGACCATCGTCCCCTCCCCCTCCCCCGGCCCCGGACGCCGAAGGCACGGCGACAGGCCGCCCCGGCACACCAGGAGCCCGCGTGACACCACCGCCCGCCACCACCCGCGCCCAGGACAACCGGGTGCCCCCCGGCGTCGACGACCGACTGACGCGCCTGCTGGAGAACCTCGTCGCGCGGCCCGGCATCCACCACGCCAACCTCGCCCTGGCGAGCGGCGACGGCGGGCTGCGCTGGTCCGCCGCCTCCGGGCCCGCCGACGACCGGCCGCCGCGCCCCGACACCCCCTTCTTCGTCGCGAGCGTCACCAAGCGCTTCATCGTCACCCTGGTGCTCCAGGCGCACGAGCGCGGCGAACTCGACCTCGCCGCGCCGATCGGCCGGTACCTGCCCCCGGAGGCGCTCACCGGGCTCCACGTCCTCCGGGGCACGGACCACACGTCCGCGATCACGGTCCGCCATCTGGCGAGCCACACGTCGGGGCTGCCCGACCACTTCGAGAGGCGCCGAGGCGGCCCGAGCCTGTACGAGCACCTCGGCCGGGGGCGGGACCTGGCCTGGACGTTCGAGGACACGGTGCGGACCACACGCGAACTGCAGCGCCCCCACTTCGCGCCGCAGGACCTCGACGCGCCCCGGCAGAAGGCCCGCTACTCCGACACCGGGTTCCAGCTGCTCATCCGCATCGTGGAGGCGGTGACCGGCCGGCCGTTCGCCGCCCTGCTGACCGAACGCGTCCTCGCCCCGCTCGGCCTGGCCCACACCTGGCTCCCGGGGCACCGTCCGCCGGACCCGGCGACCGCCGAGCCCTCGCCCCTCCACGCGGGACGGCGCCCCGTCCGGCTGGACTCGCTGATCGCCTCCTCCAACGACCTGTTCAGCACCACCGCGGACCTCCTCGCCTTCCAGAGGGCGCTGCTCGGCGGCGAACTCCTCGGGGAGGCCCGCTCCCTGGCGGCGCTCACGGAGCGGCGCAACCGGCTGCGCAACATCCCCGTCCTCCGGTACGGCCTGGGCACCATGTTCTTCACCGTGGGGCGGCTCGCGTCCCCGCTGGGCCGCCCCGTCACCCTCGTGGGCCACTCGGGGGCCACCGGGACGTGGCTCTTCCACTGCCCCGAACTGGACCTGCACCTGGCCGGCACCGTCGACCAGACCAGGGGGCGGGCCGTCCCCTTCCGGCTCATGGCGCGGTGCCTGGGAGCCTGGCGCGCATGAGGGCCGCCCCCGCCGGGCCGCGTCCCCCGTGCGCTCCGCCCGAGCGGCGCGGACCCCTCCACCGGACGGGGGCCTCCGGGGCCGGACCGGCCCCGGAGGCCCCGGCCCTCAGACCCGTTCGGCGGCGTCCAGGTACCCGGCCGCCTCGGCGACCTCGTCCTCGTTGAAGACCGCGACGCCGTGGTCCCTCAGCAGCTGGGCCGTCACCCCCGCGCCCGCCAGCTTGCGTCCGCCGAAGGTCCCGTCGTACACCTCGCGGGATCCGCAGGACGGGCTGGACTCCTTGAGGACCGCCACCTCCACCCCGTGCTCCCGGGCGGTGGCGAGGGCCGCGCGGGCGCCCCGCACGAAGTGCTCGGTCACGTCCGCGCCCTCGGGGGTGAGGATGCGCGCCCGCCCGGCGAGCACGTCGGCCGCCGTCGCGCCGGGCTCGATCTCCGCGGGCGGGCGGGGCACGGGCAGCCCGCCGGCGATCTCCGGGCAGTGCACCACGAGCCGCCCCTCCTCCCGCCAGCGCGCGACCCGGTCGTCCCCGATCGCCTTGGAACGCCCGTCGTAGCGCACCCTGCGCCCCATCAGACAGGCGCTGACCAGTACCTTGCGCATGGGCTCCCTCTCTCCGCTCTCCCCCGCGCTGCCACGCTACCCCGGCGGCGACACGGCCGAACCGCACGGGTTAATCACAAAAAGTGATTAACCTGGTGCTTTGGGTGACACTTGGGTGGACTCACCGAGGGGGAGACGTGAGCGAGTCACAGCCTCAGGGCCGAAAGGCCCTGGAGACGGACCACAGGACGACCCGGAAGGCGGTCACCGCCGCCGCGATCGGCAACGCGACCGAATGGTACGACTTCGGCGTCTACAGCTACCTGGCCGTCACCATCGGGCTGGTGTTCTACCCGTCGCAGTCCCAGGGCGTGCAGCTCATCGCCACCTTCACCACGTTCGCCGCAGCCTTCCTGGTCCGCCCCCTGGGCGGCCTGTTCTTCGGCCCCCTGGGCGACCGGATCGGCCGCAAGCGGGTCCTCGCCTTCACCATGCTGCTCATGGCCGTGAGCACCTTCTCCATCGGGCTCATCCCGTCGGCCGCCACGATCGGCATCGCCGCGCCGGTCCTGCTGCTGGTCGCCCGCATGCTCCAGGGCTTCTCCACCGGCGGCGAGTACGGCGGCGCCACCACCTTCATCGCCGAGTACGCGCCCGACCGGCGCCGCGGGTTCCTGTCCTCCTGGCTGGAGTTCGGCACGGTCAGCGGCTACGTCGGCGGCGCCGGCATCGTCACCCTGATGACCCTCGTGCTGGGGCCGGAGGGCATGCTCGCCTGGGGCTGGCGCCTCCCGTTCCTGCTCGCCCTCCCGCTGGGCGGCATCGGCCTCTACCTGCGGCTCAAGCTGGAGGAGACCCCGGTCTTCAACCAGAACACCGAAGGTTTCGCCAAGGACGCCGAGGGCGGGCGCCGCAAGGGCCAGCTCCGGGAGACGGTCGTCGGGCAGTGGCGGACCATCCTCCTGTGCATCGGACTCGTGATGGTCTTCAACGTCAACAACTACATGGTGACCGCGTACATGCCGACCTACCTGGAGGCCGAGCTCGGCTACAGCGCCGCGCTCGCACTGGTCATGACCCTGGCCGCCATGGTGCTGATGCTGGTCGGGGTCACCCAGTTCGGGCGCCTCAGCGACCGGGTGGGGCGCAGGCCCGTCCTCGCCTCCGGGAGCCTCCTCTCGATCGTGCTGGCCCTGCCCGCGTTCTGGCTGCTGCAACAGGCCGGCGTGTGGGCCGTCGCCCTGGGCATAGTCCTCCTGGCGGTGACCCTGGTGCACTTCTCCGGAGCCGCCCCCTCCACCCTGCCCGCGTTCTTCCCCACCAAGGTGCGCTACGGCGCCCTGGCGATCAGCTTCAACGTGTCGGTGGCGCTGTTCGGCGGCACCACGCCGCTGATCGCGGAGACGCTCGTGCAGTCCACCGGGAACCTCTACTCCCCGGCCTGGCTGCTGATGATCGCGGGCGTGGTGGGACTCGTGGTGGTGTGGCACATGGACGAGAGCGCGAACCGGCCGCTCCCGGGCGCGCCCCCCATGGAGGCCTCGGCCCGCACCGCGCGGGACGGCACCCGCCTGCCCTACCCGAGGCCGAGCGGGGAGTCGGGGAAGTTCGTCCCGCCGAGCAACGTGCGCCGGCTGCCCTCCGACTCCTGACCGTGCCCGGCCCGGCGGCGCGCCCGGGGACACCCCGGTACACGGCGAGGGGGAGCCTCTCCGGCGGAGAGGCTCCCCCTGTGCGTGCGGGCGCCCCGGCAGTCGCGGGCCCCGGACGGGCCGCGCGACACCGCTCAGCGGCGCCGGTGCTTGCGGTCCGGACGCACGCTGCCCTTGGAGGCACGGCCCGGCGTCGCGCCCTTCTTCTCACGGATGCGCATGCTGATGTGCACCGGGGAGCCGTCGAACCCGAAGTCCTCCCGCAGGCGCCGCTCGATGAAGCGGCGGTAGTTGTCCTCCAGGAACCCGGTGGTGAAGAGGACGAAGTGCGGCGGGCGCGAACCCGCCTGCGTCGCGAACAGGATCTTGGGCTGCTTGCCGCCGCGCACCGGAGGCGGGGTCGCGGCCACGAGGTCCTTGAGCCAGTTGTTCAGCTGACCGGTCGAGATGCGCTGGTTCCACCCCGCCAGGCTGGTCTCGATCGCCGGGACGAGCCGCTCCATGTGGCGGCCGGTCTTCGCCGAGACGTTGACGCGCGGCGCCCAGGAGACGCGCGCCAGCTGGCGGTCGATCTCCTTCTCCAGGTAGTTCCGGCGCTCCTCGTCGAGGATGTCCCACTTGTTGAACGCCAGGACCAGGCCGCGCCCGGCCTCCACGACCTGCTCCACGACCCGGATGTCCTGCTCGGCCAGCGGCTCGCTGACGTCCATCAGGACCACGGCGATCTCGGCCCGCTCCAGGGCGGTGCCCGTGCGCATGGTCGCGTAGTAGTCGGCGCCCTGCAGCGCCCGGAACCGGCGGCGGATGCCGGCGGTGTCGATGAACTTCCAGGTCTTGCCGCCGAGGTCGATCAGCTCGTCGACCGCGTCGCGGGTCGTGCCCGCCACGGAGTCCACGACGACCCGGTCCTCGCCGGCGAGGCGGTTGAGCAGGCTCGACTTGCCCACGTTGGGGCGTCCGAGCAGGGCGATGCGGGGAGGGCCGTCCTCGCCCTCGTCCTCGGTGTCGCCGACGAGCTGCTCGGGGAAGGCCTCCACGACGGCGTCCAGCAGGTCGCCGGTGCCGCGCCCGTGCAGGGCGCTGATCGGGTAGGGCTGGTCGACGCCCAGCTGCCACAGGGCGAGCGCGTCGGCCTCCTGCATGTTGCCGTCGACCTTGTTGGCGGCCAGGATCACGGGGCGCTTCGTGGCGCGCAGGACCCGGGTGACGGCCGCGTCGGCGTCGGTGACGCCCACGGTGGCGTCCACCACGAACAGGATGACGTCGGCGGTCTGCGCGGCGTACTCGGCCTGGCGCGCCACCATGGCGGCCAACCCGCTGACGCTGGTCTCCCAGCCGCCGGTGTCGACGAGCGTGAACTTGGTGTTCTGCCACTCGGCGTCGTAGGCCACCCGGTCACGGGTCACGCCCGGCACGTCCTCGACCACGGCCTCGCGTCGGCCGATGATGCGGTTGACCAGGCTGGACTTGCCCACGTTGGGGCGTCCCACCACGGCCACCACGGGGAGGGTCGCGGGTTCGGCGCCGTCCAACCCCTCGTGGCCGACGTCGGAGATGTCGAAGTCACTCATGTACTGCTCCCGGTTCTAGGTCCCCGCGCGCCCAGGATGCGTGCCGCGAGGATGCGAATGGTCGACCCGTCCCGGAGATTGCCGGGGCAGGCGTGTCCGCGCGGACGCCGACGGCGTCCGCGTACTGCCACGGGGGAGGAACCCCCGCGGATGTCCGTGTGTTCCCCCGAAGGGGTGTTCGTGACCGGTCCCACCGTGCCGCGGGTCCGCCCCGCGGCCCCGGAGCGGCCCGTCCGCCCCGCTAGCGGGCGCCGGCCTCGTCGGCCAGCTTGACGACAAGGGCGACCACCTCGTCCAGGGTCAGCCCGGTGGTGTCGAGCTCGGTGGCGTCGGCGGTCTGCGTCAGGGGCGAGTGGGTCCGGCTGGAGTCCAGCTTGTCGCGCCGGGCCAGGTCGGCCTGGGTGGCGGCGACGTCGCTGGTCCGGACCTCCTTGCTGCGCCGCTGGGCGCGGGCCTCCGGGCTCGCGGTCAGGAACAGCTTGACCGGGGCGTCGGGAGCGACCACGGTCGTGATGTCACGGCCCTCGACCACGATACCCGCACCGGCGGCACGGGCTGCCGCGATGACCTCGCGCTGCGTGCGCACCAGCAGCTCACGGGCCTCGGGCACGGCGGAGACCGCGCTGACGCTGCCCGTGACCTCCTTGCTCCGGATCTCGGCGGCCACGTCGCGGCCGTCGACGGAGACCGAGGGCGCGTTGGGGTCGGTGCCCATGGTGATGACGGGGCGCTCGACGGCGGCGGCCACCGCCGCGGCGTCCTCGACGTCCACGCCGTTGTCGAGCATCCACCAGGTCAGCGCGCGGTACATCGCGCCGGTGTCGAGGTACCGCAGGTCCCGCGCCTTGGCCACGCCCCTGGACGTGCTCGACTTGCCCGACCCGGAGGGGCCGTCGATCGCGATGACGATGCCCTCGGTGCTGTCCTGCGCGCTCACTGCCGTTGACTCCTGGTGACGTTCACTTGTGCCGACGCCCAAGCGTACCCGTGGCGGCGGCCTGCTCTTGACTGGAATCGGCGGGTTCGTACGGCCCCGACCGGCGCCGCCCGGGACCGGGGGCGCCCTCGCGGGCGGGCCGGGCCGGAAGGCCCGGCGGCCCCGCGCCCCGGGAAGGACGCTCCCGCCCCGGGAGGGGGCTCAGACGCCCGGGTGGACCGACCACCCGTCGGCCGTGAGCGCCCGCGCGAACGCGTCCACCGCCTCGGGCAGCACGTACAGCTGCGCCACGCCCAGCGGCAGGCCCGGGGTGTGCTCGATGCGCACGTCCTCGATGTTGACCCCCGCGTCCGCCGCGGCGGCGAAGAGGCGTCCCAGCGTGCCCGGCTCGTCGGGGATGACCACGGGCATCACCGTGTACTCGGGCAGCCGCACCGTGCCGTGCTTGCCGGGGATGCGGCCGTGTCCCGACCTGCCCCGCTCCAGGAGGTCGCGCACCGGGGCGAGGGCCTCCGCCGGGGCCGACCGGTTCGCCCCCGACGCGCCGGAGGCCGCCCCGGCCCGGGATGCCGCGCCCCCGGCCGCGCCGTCCGCCTCCCCCGACACCCCGCGCAGGGCGTCGGCGGTCGCGACGAGGTCGGCGGCCACCGCGTACAGCACCTCGGAGACCGGGGCCGCGTTGTGCGTGAGGATCTCCGTCCACATGGCGGGGTCGCCGCCCGCCACCCGGGTGACGTCCCGCACGCCCTGTCCCGCCAGGGAGAGGGCTGCGGTGTCGCCCGACACCAGGCGCGCGGCCACCGCCGACGAGGCCACGTGCGGGGCGTGCGAGACCAGCGCCACGGCGCGGTCGTGCGCCCCGGCGTCCAGCACCAGCGGATCGGCCCCGCACAGGCGGGCGAGCTCCGCCACCGCCGCGACGGTCTCCGGATCGGCCTTGCCCGTGGGGCACAGCGCCCACGAACGGCCCAGGAACAGGTCGGCGCGGGCGGCCCCGGGCCCCTGCTTCTCCCGGCCGCCCATCGGGTGCCCGGGAACGAACGTGGCCATGTCGCAGCCCAGCCGCTCGGCCTCGGCGAGCACGCTCGCCTTCACGCTCGCCACGTCCGTGTACACGTGGGCGAGCCCGCGGTCCTGGGCGCGGCGCAGCACCTGCGGGACGACGGCGGGCGGGGCGGCGACGACCGCCACGTCGGCGGGGGCCGCCGACGGGTCGGCGGTCTCGTCCAGGGGCCTGCCGGCGCCCAGGTCGCACGCCAGGCGCAGCGACGCGGGGTCCGGGTCCGTCAGGGTGACGTCGACGTCGCGGGCGCGCAGCGCCAGGGCTATCGACGTGCCGATCAGCCCCGCCCCGATCACCGTGACCCGGCGCACCGAGTCCCGGCGCCCCCCGTCCCCGACCGTGCCGCTGGTGTCGCCCACTGCTCCCCCGCCTCCGATGTGTGCTGGTCCCCCAAGCCTACGACCTGCCGGGGAAGCCGTTCCGCGCCCTACTGCGCGATGTCCAACCGCAGCGCCTGGGCGCCGCGCAGGTACACGTGCTGCAACTCGGCGCGCGGGCGGTCCGTCTCCACGTGCGCCATGAGGCGCACCACGCGCGGCAGGGCGTGCGGGACGGCGATCTCGGCCGCGCACATGAGCGGGACGTCGGTGAAGCCGATCTTGCGCGCCGCGAGCGCGGGGAACTCGCTCGTCAGATCGGGGGTCGCGGTGAACAGGACGCTGATCACGTCGTCGGTCTGCAGGGCGTTGCGCCTCATCACCTCGGAGACCAGTTCGACCGTGGCCTCCAGCACCTGATCGCGTTCGTCCGCGTCCACCTGCACCGCACCCCGGATGGCCCGTACCGCCACGTTCGATCCCGCCTTGTCGTCGTACTCGTCGTTCGCGTGCCGCCCCCGGAAGCGGGAGCGGCGGCCGCCGCCCGGGAGACCCGGGCCGACGACCGCCGTCAACTGTATCTACAGCCGCCCCTACAGACCGGCCGCGGAGTAGAGCTCACTGACCTCGCGAGAGGTCAGGGCCCGCATCGTGCCCAGCTTGAGGGTGTTGAGGTCGATCGGACCGACCTGGGTGCGCGCGAGGTCGGCGACCGGGTGGCCGACGGCCTCCATGAGGCGCCGCACGATGTGCTTGCGGCCCTCGTGCAGCCGGATCTCGACGAGCGCCTTGGGGGGCTCGTTCTCGACCACGCGGAAGGAGTCGACCTGGACAGGGCCGTCCTCCAGCTCGATGCCCTTCTGCACCTCGCGCACGACGCGGTGCGGGACCGGGCCCGGCACCTTCGCGATGTAGGTCTTGACGACCTTGTAGCGCGGGTGGGTGAGCCGGTTGGCGAGCTCGCCGTCGTTGGTCAGCAGGATGAGACCCTCGGTCTCGGTGTCCAGCCGGCCGACGTGGAAGATCCGCTCCTCGGTCTGACCGGTGTAGTCGGCCAGGGTGGGGCGGCCCTCCGGGTCCCACATGGTGCTGACGACGCCGCGCGGCTTGTTGAGCGCGAAGTACAGCTTGTCCGGGGCGGTCACGACGCGCATGCCGTCCACGCGGATCTCGGAGGCCTCGGGGTTGACCCGGGCTCCGAACCTGCGCACGACCTGCCCGTCCACGCTGACGCGTCCGGCGGCGATCATCTCCTCGCTCGCACGCCGGCTGGCGACGCCGGCCGCGGCGAGCGCCTTCTGGAGCCGGATGCCGCCCTCGACGTCGGTGTAGGTGTCGCGGCCCTCCTCGGCGCGGTCCTCGTCCTTGGGGTCGAAGTCGGCCCGCAGGGCGTTGAGGCGCTCGCGCGCCGCCTTCGACAGCTGGCTCTCGCTCTTGGGGCCGCCCGGCGTGCCCTCGCGCCCGCCCTGGGCGCGGCGCTCGTCGCGGGCCCGGCTCGCACGGTCCCCGTGGGAACGGCTCTCGCCGCGCCCCCGGTCGTCCCGTCCGCCGCGGTAACCGCCGCGGTCGCCCTGGTAACCGCCGGAGCGGCTGTCGTCGCGGCCGCCGCGGAACTCACGGCGCTCGCCCGAACCCTGACCGGCGGGACGGCTGTCCCGGTCACCCCGGAAGCCTCCACGGCTGTCGCGGTCGCCGCCGAACGAGCGGCGTCCGCCCGCACCCTGGCCGCCGCGGTCGTCGCGACCGCCGCCGGGTCCGCGGCCGCCGCGCTCGAAGCGCCCGCCGCCGCGCTGGTCGTCACGGCCGCGGTAGCCGCCGCGGTCGCCGCCGGAGCGGCTGTCGCGGTCACCGCCGAAGGAGCGGCGGTCCCCCGAACCCTGACCCGCGCGATCGTCCCGTCCGCCCCGGTAGCCGCTGCGGTCGCCCTGGTAACCGCCGGAGCGCTGGTCGTCACGGCCGCGGTAGCCGCCGCGGTCGCCGCCGGAGCGGCTGTCGCGGTCACCGCCGAAGGAGCGGCGCTCGCCCGAACCCTGACCCGCGCGGTCCTCGCGACCACCGCGGTAGCCGCCGCGGTCGCCCTGGTAGCCGCCGCGGCCGCGGTCGTCGCGGCCGCCGCCGAAGGAGCGGCGCTCGCCCGAACCCTGACCGGCGGGACGGCTGTCCCGGTCACCCCGGAAGCCTCCACGGCTGTCGCGGTCGCCACCGGAGGACCGGCCCTCGGCACGGTCGTCACGGCCGCGGTAGCCGCCGCGGTCGCCGCCGGAGCGGCTGTCGTCACGGGCGCCGCGGTAGCCGCCGCGGTCGCCCTGGTAGCCGCCGCGGCCGCGGTCGTCACGGCCGCCGCCGAAGGAGCGGCGCTCGCCCGAACCCTGACCGGCACGGTCCTCGCGCCCGCCGCGGAAACCGCCCCGGTCGCCTACGCGGCTGTCGCGGTCACCGCCGAAGGAGCGGCGCTCGCCCGAGCCCTGGCCGCCGCGGTAACCGCCGCGGTCGCCCTGGTGGCCGCCGGAGCGGCTGTCGTCGCGGCCGCCGCGGTAGCCGCCGGAGCGGCTGTCGCGGTCGCCACCGAAGGAGCGGCCCTCGCCGCGGCCCCGGTCGCCTCCGCGGTCGTCACGGCCCCGGTAGCCACCGCGGTCGCCGCCGGAGCGGCTGTCGCGGTCGCCGTAGGGGCGCCGGTCGTCGCGGCCCCGCGGGCCGCGCTCGTCACGCTGACCGCCTCGGGGGCGGTCGTCGCGGCGGCCGTGGCCACCGCGGTTGTCGTAGTCGCCGCGCTCACCGCGCGGGGCGTCGTCCCGCGCACCGCGGGAACTTTCATTAGGTGTGCTCACCGGTGTCGTCTAGACCTTCGATGTCGTCGGGGAGGAACGGCGCCAGATCAGGCAGCTCGTCGAGGCCTCGCAGGCCCAACCGTTCCAGGAAATAGGAGGTGGTCCGATACAGCTGCGCACCGGACTCTGCGTCGTGTCCGGCCTCTTCGATCAGGCCCCTCAGTACGAGGGTACGCATAACTCCGTCACAGTTGACACCGCGTACTGCGGAGACCCTGCCACGGGAGACCGGCTGCCGGTAGGCCACCACCGCCATCGTCTCCAGTGCGGCCTGCGTGAGCCGCACCTCCTGCCCCTCCCGGAGGAAGTGCTCGACGACGTCGGCGCATTCGGGGCGCGTGTACACACGCCACCCGTCGGCCACCGCCCTCAGGTCGAAACCCCGCCCCTGCTCGGTGTATTCCCGGGAGAGGTCCTCCAGTGCCGCGGAGACGACCGTGACGGGGACGTCCAACGCCTTCGCCAGTTCGTACTCCGACACGGGCTGGTCGACCACCATGAGCACGGCCTCCAGGTCGCGCCGAAGGGTGGGCGGGGCCTCGGCCCCGCCCACCCCGATCGTGTCCTCGCAGGTCATTTCCGCTCCTCCCCCGGTTCCACCGCGTCCGTCCCGTCGTACTCGCTCTCCAGCTCGACCTCGCCCTCACCGCCGGTCCAGGTGACCAGCAGCTCCCCCAGGGGCTCGGGCTGGTCGAAGCCCACACTGGACGCCCGGTACAGCTCCAGCAGGGCCAGGAACCGGGCGATGACCTCGAAGGTACCGGTGCAGGCCGCCGTGAGCTCGGCGAACGTCAGCCGGCCGTGCTCGCGCAGTTCGGCGACCATCAGCTCGCCCTGCTCCTTGACGGAGGTCTTGGTCTGGTGGATGTGGGTGACGGGCACGCTCGGCGCTTCCCGGGGCGTGAACACCAGTCCCGCCAGTGCCGCGAACTCCTGCGGGCCCAGCCGGAAGATCACCTCGGGCCTGAGCCCCGCGAACTGCTCCTCCAGGGGGACGGCGCGCGCGTAGCGGCGCCCCTGGGAGGCCAGCCGGTCGCGCATGAACGAGGCGACCTCCTTGTACGCCCGGTACTGGAGCAGCCGGGCGAACAGCAGGTCGCGGGCCTCCAGCAGGGCCAGGTCGGCCTCGTCCTCGACGTCGCCGCGCGGCAGCAGGCGGGCCGCCTTCAGGTCCAGGAGCGTCGCCGCGACCAGCAGGAAGTTGCTGGCCTGGTCCAGGTCCCAGTCGTCGCCGAACGTGCGGATGTGCGCGATGAACTCGTCGGTGACCTTCGACAGGGACACCTCGGTGATGTCCAGCTTGTGCTTGGAGATCAGCCCCAGGAGCAGGTCGAAGGGCCCCTCGAAGTTCTCCAGGTGCACCTGGAAGGCGTTCTCGTCCACCTCGGAGGCGGCCGCCCGGCTCCGCTCAGCGGCCATGGCCGCGACCCCGCGTCGTCTCACTCATGCGAACAAGGGTGTCACCGGCCGGACCCCACCGGTGACACCCGCACCCTTTCCGTCGTCGAACCGGCACCCCCTCCGGCGCCGGTACGCTCCCAGGCCGCCGCTCAGCCCTCGGTCAGACGGCGTACCAGCATGCTGGCCTGGCCGTTCTCCTCGAAGTCGGCCAACAGCACCGCGACGGCCTCACGGACCAGGCGGCCCCTGTCGGCCGACAGTCCGTGCTCCGCCCTCAGCGAGAGCCGGGTCTGCTCCAGGGCCAGCAGCTCGGGCCCGGAGATGTAGACGGTGATCTTCTCGTCGTGGCGCTGCCGTCCACTCGGCTTGGGAGCTCCGAGCACCTTGGTGCCGGACGCACCCCCCGACGTGCGACGCGGCGTCTCGTTCCTTCTGCCCTGCTCCGGTGCCGTGTGCTGGCGTTCGGTCTCTTCCGGCACCTCCTCGGTGCCGCTGGGACGGAAGAACAGCTCGTCCGCCCCGGGTAGGGTCACGCGCCGTGACCGCTGAGAGGCCACCTCGCCAGCACCTCCTTGGCCAGGTCCCGATAGGCGTTGGCCCCGGCCGAGGTCGAGTCGAACCTGGTGATGGGCTCGCCCGCCACGGTGGCGTCCGGGAAGCGCACGGTGCGGTTGATGACCGTGCCGTAGACCTTGTCGCCGAACCCGTCGATGATCGTGGACAGCACCTCGCGCGCGTGGAGCGTGCGCGGGTCGTACATGGTGCCCAGGAACCCGTCGATGACGAGGTCCTCGTTGAGCCGCTCCTGGACCTTCTGGATCGTGTCCATGAGCAGCGCCACACCGCGCAGCGCGAAGAACTCGCACTCCAGCGGCACGATGACGCCGTCCGCCGCGGTGAGGGCGTTGACGGTGAGCAGCCCCAGCGAGGGCTGGCAGTCGATCAGCACGACGTCGTAGTCGTTGATCACCGGGCGCAGCGCGCGGCCGAGCATCTGCTCGCGCGCCACCTCGCCCACCAGCTGCACCTCGGCCGCCGACAGGTCGATGTTGCTCGGGATCAGGTCCAGTCCGTCGACGTCCGTCTTGAGCAGGACGTCCTCGACCGTCACGTCCCGCTGCATGAGCAGGTTGTAGACGGTCAGGTCCAGCTCGCGCGGGTCGAGCCGGCCCAGTCCGACCGACAGGGCCCCCTGCGGGTCGAAGTCGACCAGGAGGACCCGTCTGCCGTACTCGGCGATGGCCGCACCGAGGTTGATGGTGGTGGTGGTCTTACCGACCCCGCCCTTTTGGTTACAGAGTGCTACAATCCGTGCCGGGCCGTGTTCGTCCAGCGGCTCTGGCTCCGGATACTTGCGTTCCGGTCTCTTGCTGTGCAGGTCGGCCCCCGTGTTGCGTGTCGTCCCCCAGGGGTTGGTCACCGGGTCGGCGAGTTCCCTCTCGCCGACGGGTGCGGTATGCGCAGCCACGTCGTCCTCCGCCCAGTTCACAACCCTTGACCTCCCCTACGGGCCGACCGGGCCCGAAGGTGCCACACCCCCTGCGCCCGGCGGCCGTCGGAAACTCAATATGTCGACAGCAACGTACCTCTGTGCGGCGACTCTAGATCGCCGACACGGCGCACTTCAACGAAACGCATGGGTAGAATCCCACGCCTTCGCCTCCGGAGGAAATCGGGCCGGGCAGGCCCGTTGTTCCACTTCGCCCGCCGGACAGGCCTTTTCGTCGACATAGCGCCACGTCAGCGTCGTGCACGCGGATGACTCGACGCATACACCTCACGCAAACGCTCCACCGTCACAAGTGTGTAGATCTGCGTGGTGGTGACCGAACTGTGCCCCAGTAACTCCTGCACGACGCGGATATCGGCACCCCCGTCGAGCAGGTGTGTGGCGAAGGAGTGCCGCAGGGTGTGCGGTGAGACACCCCCGGCCCCGGCGCGCTCCGCGACGGCCGCCAGCACCCCCCAGCCGCCCTGACGGGTCAGCCTCCCGCCGCGGGCGTTGAGGAACAGGGCCGGCCCGCCCCGGCCCGAGGAGGCCAGGGAGGGGCGGGCCCGCACCAGGTACGCGGACAGCGCCCGCCTGGCGTAGGAGCCCAGGGGGACCACGCGCTCCCTGCCGCCCTTGCCGCGGAACCGCACCAGGCCGACCGCCTCGTCCCCGCCGACCGCGTCGGCGACGTCGTCGACGTCCAGCCCGACCGCCTCGGAGATGCGCGCGCCCGTCCCGTACAGGACCTCCAGCAGGGCGCGGTCGCGCAGGGCGAGCAGCGCGGCGCGGTCCCCGGCGGGCGGGGCCGGGGCCCCGTCGGCCGGGCCCGCCGCGGCCAGGATGCGCTCCACCGTGTCCAGCGGCACCGCCTTGGGAAGCCGCATCGGCGAAGCCGGCGGGGACACCTCCGCCGCGGGGTCGCTCCCGGCCCACCCCTCGCGCACGGCGAACCGGTGCAGGCCGCGCACCGCGGCCAGGGCCCGCCCGGCCGACGCCGCGCCGAGCGGCGGACGCCCCTCCCCGCCCTCCCGCAGCGCACGCAGGAACCCGCCCACGTGGGCGGGCCCGACGCCCTCCGGGGAGGAGACCCCGGCGGAGGCCAGGTACTCGGAGTACCTCCGCAGGTCGCGACGGTACGCCAGCAGGGTGTTCGCGGCCAGTGCGCGCTCGGCGCTGAGGTGGTCCAGGAACGCCGCGCACACCTGGGCCAGCGGCCCGGCGTCCGCGGGGTCGCCGCCGGCGCCGGGGCGCGCCCCCCTCCCCTGCGGCACGGGGCCCCCGGGGTCCCCGGTCGGCGCGGCGGCCGGTTCGTCGCCCACGGGTCAGCCGGCGGGGAGCGCGCGCAGGGACGCGAAGCCGTCGGCGGAGGCGGCGTGCGCGGCCAGGATCCCGATCACGGTCGGACCGTTGTGCAGGCGCCCCTCCATGACCAGGCGCACCGCGTCCTCCAGCGGGACCCACTCCGCGGCGAGGTCGGTCTCCTCGTGCTCACGCACGAAGTCGATCTCCTCGGCCGGGACCTCGGACAGGCCCCGGGCCATGAACACGTGGATGCGCTCGTCGGAGAACCCGGGGCTGGGGAAGAAGTCGGGGAGCCCGTACCACCGCTCGGCGCGCAGGCCCGCCTCCTCGACCAGTTCCCGCCGGGCCGTGGGCAGCGGGCCCTCGCCCTCCACGTCGATCATGCCGGCGGGCAGCTCCCACAGGGTGTGCCGGGCGGGGTGCCGGTACTGGCGCAGCAGCAGCACCCGGCCGTCGTCGTCCAGGGCCAGGACGGCGGCCGCCCCCGGGTGCTGCATGTAGTCGCGCCCCGCGACCGTGGTGCCCACGCCCCCGGCCCCGGGCATCTCCACCCAGTCGGTGCGCATGGTGACCCTGGCGCTGCGGTAGCGCACCTCGGACCGGTCCACCGGCCACGACTCGGGGGCGTCCGCGACCTTCGCGTCCGCCCCCGTGGTCTCGTTCTCGGCCGGGTGGGTGTCACTGGGCATGGGATCGCCTCTCAGGATCGTGCCCCACCCGGGCCGGCGGTCAGGAGACCTTGTGCTCCAGAGCCGCCGCGATCAGCCCGCTGAAGAGCGGGTTGGCCTTGGTCGGGCGGGAACGCAGCTCCGGGTGCGCCTGCGTCGCGACGAAGAACGGGTGCGCGTCCCGGGGCAGTTCGACGTACTCCACCAGCTTGCCATCAGGGGAGAGCCCGGAGAACACCAGACCCGCCTCCTCCAGCCGGGAGCGGTACGCGTTGTTGACCTCGAAGCGGTGGCGGTGGCGCTCGGAGGCCTGCGCGGTGCCGTCGTAGAGCTCGCGGACCACGGTGCCCTCGCCCAGGTCGGCCGGGTACAGGCCCAGCCGCATGGTGCCGCCCATGTCGCGCTCTCCGGCCACGACGTCGGTCTGGTCGGCCATCGTCGCGATGACCGGGTCGACCGCCTTGTCGTCGAACTCGGTGCTGTTGGCCCCCTCCAGCCCCAGCACGTTGCGCGCGTACTCGATGACCATCGCCTGGAGGCCCAGGCAGATGCCGAGCAGCGGAACGCCGTTCTCACGGGCGTACCGGATCGCGCCGAGCTTGCCCTCGATGCCGCGCACGCCGAAGCCGCCGGGGATGAGCACGCCGTCGGCGCCGTCGAGCTCGGAGGCCGCGCCCGACGGGCTGGCGCAGTTGTCGCTGGCGACCCAGCGCAGGTTGACGCGGGTGTCCGTGGCGAACCCGCCCGCGCGCAGCGCCTCGCTGACCGACAGGTAGGCGTCGGGCAGGTCGATGTACTTGCCGACCAGCGCGATGGTGACCTCGTGGCCGGGCTGGTGGACGCGGCGCAGCAGCTCGTCCCACTCGGTCCAGTCCACGTCACGGAAGGGCATGCCCAGGCGGCGGACGACGTAGGCGTCCAGGCCCTCGCGGTGCAGCACCTTGGGGATGTCGTAGATGGAGGGGGCGTCGGGGGTGGAGACCACGCCGGCCTCGTCCACGTCGCACATGAGGCTGATCTTGGACTTGAGGCTCTGCGTGATGGGCCGGTCCGACCGGCACACGATCGCGTCCGGCTGGATGCCGATGCTGCGCAGCGCGGCGACCGAGTGCTGGGTGGGCTTGGTCTTCATCTCCTTGGCGGGGCCCAGGAAGGGGATGAGGGAGACGTGCAGGAAGAAGCAGTTCTCCCGGCCGATCTCGTGGCGGATCTGGCGGACCGCCTCCAGGAAGGGCTGCGACTCGATGTCGCCCACCGTGCCGCCGATCTCGGTGATGACGATGTCGACGTCGGGGGCGTCCATCGCGTAGATGCGCGCCTTGATCTCGTTGGTGATGTGCGGGATGACCTGCACGGTGTCACCGAGGTAGGCGCCCTGGCGCTCCTTGGCGATGACGCTGGAGTAGATCTGGCCGGTGGTGACGTTGGCCGTCGCGGCCAGGTCCACGTCCAGGAAGCGCTCGTAGTGGCCGACGTCCAGGTCGGTCTCGGCCCCGTCGTCGGTGACGAAGACCTCGCCGTGCTGGAAGGGGTTCATGGTCCCCGGGTCGACGTTGAGGTAGGGGTCCAGCTTCTGCATGGTGACCCGCAGACCGCGCGACTTCAGGAGTCGTCCCAGGCTGGAGGCGGTGAGGCCCTTGCCAAGACTGGAGGCGACGCCGCCAGTAACGAAAAGGTGCTTGGTACTCGCGGCGGATGCCAAAGTGTTGCTCCCGTGGGTTGAGTGGCTACGGCGGGCTCGGGACGAGCTGAGCGGCCGTGCGGCGGTCCGGTCGCGGGCGTTGGGATCTTCGCTCAGGCCGCCGGACTCCACGGGGCACCAGGATAACAGGCCCCCCGTCTGCACTCACCTGGGAACGCCGCGCACCGCACGGGTGTTCCCCGGCCCGACCAGCGCGCTTTCCCCGTGGGGAAGGGGCTTCGGGGCACGTCACACCCTCCGCGGACCCCGCGGCCGGGCCGGAAAAATCATCCGAA
The DNA here is from genome assembly GCF_050955985.1 of Nocardiopsis sp. CA-288880. Lineage (NCBI taxonomy): Bacteria > Bacillati > Actinomycetota > Actinomycetes > Streptosporangiales > Nocardiopsidaceae > Nocardiopsis > Nocardiopsis sp. CA-288880. The sequence goes on from NZ_CP192105.1 coordinate 5,478,889, forward strand.
CCCGGTCGGGACGGCCGCTCGGGCGGCTGCCCGGACGGCCCTCACGGCGACGAACACCACACCCGGGGGCGACCGGGGCCACGGCGCCCGGCACGCGGCCCGCCCCCCGGAGGGGGCGCGCCGCGTGCGGGCCCGCACGCCCCTGCTCGCGGCTCCCGGGACGGGAGGGGTCAGGCCGGGAACCCGCCGGCGCGGCCCAGGTAGGCGGGCGGCTGCTTGCCCAGCCGCTCACCCGTCCACCCACCCAGCGCGGCGGCGTCCGACAGGCTCACGCCCGTGTGCAGGCCGCTGCGGTGCAGCATGTACAGCAGGTCCTCGGTGGCGATGTTGCCGGTCGCCGCGGGCGCGAACGGGCACCCTCCGAACCCGCCCACGCTGGAGTCGAGCACGCGCACGCCCTCCTCCACGGCCGCGAGCGCGTTCGCATAACCCGTGTTGCGGGTGTTGTGGAAGTGGCAGCGCAGGGCTCGGCCGCCGGCGACCTCGGCAACCCGGCCCAGCAGGTCCCTCACCTGACCCGGCACCCCCACGCCGATCGTGTCGGCCAGGGCGATCTCCACGGCGGCGGTGTCGGCGATCCGGCGGACGACCTCCACCACCCGCTCCGGCCCGACCTCGCCGTCGAAGGGGCACCCGAACGCGGTCGAGACGGTCACGCTCAGCGGGATGCCCGTCCCCGCCAGCGCGGCGTCGATACCGGCCAGGGCGTCCAGCATCTCCTCCACCGTGCACCCCTGGTTGCGGACGCAGAACCCGTCCGTGGCGGGCACCGCCACGTTGACCTCCGACACCCCGGCGGCCACCGCGCGGTCCAGCCCGCGCCGGTTGAGCACCAGCCCGATGTGGGAGACCCCCGGCGCGCGCCGGACGCCCGCCATGATCTCCTCGGCCCCGGCCATCTGCGGGACGCGCTTGGGGTTGACGAAGCTGACCGCCTCGATCCGGCGGGCCCCGGCGTCCGCGGCGCGGTCGATCATCTCGATCCGCTCCTCGACCGACAGCGTCGTCGCCTCGTTCTGGAGGCCGTCACGCGGCCCCACCTCGACGATCTCGACGTGCTCCGCACCCTCGGGCCCACGGTCGTGCCTGGTCATCGTCCCCGCCTCTCCACGCCCCGTCGCGTTCTGCGCCCAGGCTAGTGGAGCCCCGCCCGCGGCCCCGGAACCGGGGTGGCCGGCGCCTCCCCGCCGGTCAGCGCAGGGCGAGCGCCGGACGGACCTCCCAGGTCGTCCACACCGGGCGGTACCCCATCCGGTGCCAGAACGGCCCGGAGAGCGGGTTCATCGCCGCGTAGTTCAGCACCGAGACGCCCACGCCGTGGCTGTCCAGGGCCTGGTGCGCCTGGCCGACCAGGGCGGTGCCGATCCCGTTGCCGCGCTCGTCGGCGATCACCACCGCGTAACCGATGTGCGCGATCGGCCGGGCGTTCACCAGGGGCTTGGCCCACCGCGAGCGCTCCGGCGGCGACACCCACATGAGTCCGACGGCACGGCCGCGGCGCTCCGCCAGCCAGATCCACGAACGCGAGCGGTTCAGCGCCCGCGCCGCCACCTCCCGGGTCTGCTCGGCGGTGTCCGGTTGCAGGAAGACCCCGCCGAAGTTCTGCTCGTACCGGTGCTCCTCCATCAGCAGCCCCACCACCTGGGTGAGGTCGCTGCGGTCGGCCAGCCGGATCGTCACGTCGCGCGGGGGCAGCGACGGGGGGACCCCGCGCCGCCGCTTGCGGGCCGCCAGGACCGTGTAGGGCTGGAGGCCGTGGCGCTGGAGCGGGATGATGCCGCACACGTCGCGGGCGGGCCAGCTCACCAGCGCCGCCGACTCCGAGCCGGTGCCCGTCGGCAGGTCCTCCAACTGGTCGCGCCAGCTGGTCAGCAGGGAGTCCAGGGCGCGGCCGGGGTCGGGCCCCCCGACGATGGGCGTGAGCCAGTGCTGGTCGGGCACGCCCCAGATCCGGCCGACCTCGCCGGGCTGGTACCAGGTGTAGTGCATGGTGCCCGCCGCGACCGTGCGGCCGTCCTCGTCGCTGACCGTCAGGAGCGGGTAGGAACCCGGGGCGAAGCTGACGGGTTCGGGCAGCAGCGGGTCCGATGCGGCCCAGCGCTGCGCGGCCGACCGCACCAACGGGTCCAGGCCGACGTCGCCTCCGGGCGACTCGTCGTGCCGCACCCGTGCGACATAACCGCTCATCCACCCCTCCCCTAGCGGATCCCCGCGCCGAGCGCGCGTCCCCTGACCGGTCGGCCGGACGGTGCGCGGCGCCGCCCGTGGCCGTCGTGCCGCCCCGACGGGACCGGATTCACCGCGGGCGGAACGAAACGACCGTACCGCCTCAGAACCGAACGGGAGAACCGAACAGTGAACAGCCGCCGAAAATTCACTCCGCTCGGCCGCGCCCGTCCGAAACTTTCGTCCGCCCGCCCCCGTCCGGGGCGTTGTGGACGCGCACCACGGTAACCGATGGAAGGTCACTCTCGGATGCCGGGGCGGTCAACGCAGCGACACGGAATCGTCCCGCTCCGTCGACGGTCCGGGGCGGCGCGCGGCGCTCCCCGGCCGCGGGTCACCCGTCGGCCGAGCCGCCCTCGGTGACGGTGGTGTTGCGGCCGTGGTTGATGACCTCGGGATCGCCGGAGGCGAAGGAGACGGTGTTGTCCACCCCGACCAGCACGATCTTGTCGGCGGAGCCCACGTCCACGGTCGACCCCCGGCCCGTGGCGCGCACCAGCCCGCAGTCGCCGTCCAGGACCACGACGGCGTCGTCGGCGGTGACGACGACCTCGCGGTCCCCGCACTCCTCGCTGACCTCGGCTCCGTCGTCCACGATGATGAGGACGTCCTCGTTGATGACGTTGTGCTCGGGGACCGCGGCCTCGTGGGCCGCGTCCTCCGGGGTGGGGGGCACCGCGGGCTCGTCCGACTCGTCCTGCCCGAAGGCCGTCCCACAACCGGTGAGCAGGACGGTGGCCAGCGACGCGGACACCAGCGCACCGCCCGCGCCCACCAGATACCGAACCCTCATGCGTCCCCCACAGCCGAATACACGGCAATCACGACATACGTCCTGCGTAAGGCCAAGAGTATGTCACGCGGAGGTAACTGCGCGACCTCATCGTTCTCGAAACGTGCCTCGCCCGAGACGCCGCGGACGGCCCCGACCGGGGGCCGCCGAGGCCGCACGCCCCCCGCCCGGCAGGGGTCGGGCGCGCCCGCCCCCTACTTCACACCGGCCGCGTCCATCCCGCGAAGCTCCCTCTTCAGCTCACCGATCTCGTCCCGCAGCCGGGCCGCGAGCTCGAAGTGCAGGTCGGCGGCGGCCTGGTGCATCTGCGCGCCCAGCTGCTCGATCAGCCCGGCCAGCTCGGCACGCGGCATCGCCGACACGTCCGCGCGCTCGCCCAGCGCCGGCACGGGGGCCTTGGCGCCCTGGGGGCCGCTGCCGCGGTACCCCGTGGCCATGAGCTCCTCGGTGTCCACGTCCTCCCGGTTCAGCGAGTCCAGGATATCGGCGATCTGCTTGCGCAGCGGGGTCGGGTCGATCCCGTGCTCGGCGTTGTACGCCAGCTGCTTCTCCCTGCGGCGGTCGGTCTCGTCCAGGGCGGCCCTCATCGAGTCCGTCACGTTGTCCGCGTACATGTGCACCTGGCCCGCGACGTTGCGCGCCGCGCGGCCGATGGTCTGGATCAGCGAGGTCTCCGAACGCAGGAAGCCCTCCTTGTCCGCGTCCAGGATCGCCACCAGCGACACCTCGGGCAGGTCCAGGCCCTCACGCAGCAGGTTGATGCCCACCAGCACGTCGAACTCGCCGACCCGCAGCTCCCTCAGCAGCTCCACCCGGCGCAGCGTGTCCACCTCGCTGTGCAGGTACCGCACCCGGATGCCCAGCTCCGCGAAGTAGTCGGTGAGGTCCTCCGCCATCTTCTTCGTCAGGGTGGTCACCAGCACGCGCTCCTGGCGCTCGGCCCGCACCCGGATCTCGTGGACCAGGTCGTCGATCTGCCCCTCCGTGGGCTTGACCAGCACCTGCGGGTCCACCAGGCCCGTCGGGCGGATCACCTGCTCCACCACGTCGCCGCCGCTCTGGCGCAGCTCGTAGCGGCCCGGGGTCGCCGACAGGTAGACGCTCTGCCCGATCCGCCCGGTGAACTCCTCCCACTTGAGCGGCCTGTTGTCCATGGCCGACGGGAGCCGGAAACCGTGGTCGACCAGCGTGCGCTTGCGCGCGGCGTCGCCCTCGTACATCGCGCCGATCTGCGGGACGGTCACGTGCGACTCGTCCAGCACCAGCAGGAAGTCCTCGGGGAAGTAGTCCAGGAGGGTGTTGGGGGCGCTCCCCGGCTCGCGGCCGTCGAAGTGCCGCGAGTAGTTCTCGATGCCCGAGCAGGTGCCCAGCTGCCGCATCATCTCCAGGTCGTGCGTGGTGCGCATGCGCAGGCGCTGCGCCTCCAGCAGCTTGCCCTGCCCCTCCAGCTCGGCCAGCCGCTCGGCCAGCTCGGCCTCGATCGACGCGATCGCCCGCTCGGTGCGCTCCTCACCGGCCACGTAGTGCGAGGCCGGGAAGATGAACATCTCCTGGCTCTCCCCCAGCACCTCGCCGGTGAGCGGGTGCAGCGTGAGCAGGCGCTCGACCTCGTCACCGAACATCTCGATGCGGATCGCCAGCTCCTCGTACACCGGGATGATCTCGACGGTGTCGCCGCGCACCCGGAACGTGCCGCGCGTGAACGCGGTGTCGTTGCGCGAGTACTGCATCTCCACCAGTCGGCGCAGCAGCTGGTCGCGGTCGACCTCCATGCCCACCGACAGCTGCGCCATCCGGTCCACGTACTCCTGCGGCGTCCCCAGCCCGTAGATGCACGAGACCGACGCCACCACGATCGTGTCCCTGCGGGTGAGCAGCGAGTTGGTCGCCGAGTGGCGCAGGCGCTCCACCTCGTCGTTGATCGAGGAGTCCTTCTCGATGTAGGTGTCGCTCTGCGGGACGTAGGCCTCGGGCTGGTAGTAGTCGTAGTACGAGACGAAGTACTCGACCGCGTTGTCGGGCAGCATCTGCCGGAGCTCATTGGCGAACTGCGCCGCCAGGGTCTTGTTGGGCTGCATCACCAGGGTCGGCCGCTGGAGCTGCTCCACCGTCCACGCCACCGTCGCCGTCTTGCCCGTACCGGTCGCACCGAGCAGGACCGTGTGCGGGTCCCCCTCGCGCACCCTCCTGGTGATCTCCGCGATCGCCCCGGGCTGGTCCCCCGCCGGTGTCATGTCCGAGATGACCTCGAACGGTGCCTCACTGCGCTTGATGCCGCTGACCGGTCGCACGTCGCCCTCTTCTCCCGCTCCTGCCTGCGGGGCGCCCCCGAGCCGCCCCATGTCCCCTCACACCTAACGCTACAGACAGCCCAGGACATCCCTGGGCGTCCGGGACGCCGGAGACTACCATCGGAGCCAGCGCCCAGCGCCCCGAGACGAGGTGCCAGCCGTGTCCCACCCCTCCAGGCCCACTTTCGACCCCGGCCTCCCACCGCGCGCGCTGGCGCGCATGAGGGCCCGCCCCGAGAAGCTCCTCCCCGCCTCCGCCGGCCCGCCCGGGCGGCCCACCTGGAGGCAGCTCGCCCTCCTCACCGCCACGGGGGGCGCCTCCCTGGCCGTCGCCGCCCTCCTCGCCCCCGCCCTGGGGCCCGCCCTCCTCGCCCTGCTCTGCCTGGGCGCCACGGTCGCCGTCCTGGTCCTGGTCTCCCTCAAGGGCTCCTTCTCCGACGACTGGGCCGACCTGGTCGTGCACTCCTTCTGGGCGCTGCCCGCGTCCGCGGCCGGGGTGCTCCTCGCCCGCCTGCTCCTGGACCGGGCCCTCGGACCGCTGGACCTGCCCGTGCCCGGCGACCCCGCCACCGCCGCCCTCTACCTGGCCGCGGCCGCGGGAGGCGCCGGCGCCGTCATGCGCCCCGGCATGGTGACCCGCCTGGCCGCCGAACACCACGACCGCTACGTCCTGCCCGAGGACTTCGGCCGCCCCTACGGCTACGCCACCCGCCGCGAGGAACCGGAGGCCCACCTGTTCGCCCGGGCCCAGCAGGCGACGGACCGTGTGGAGGAGGCCGCCGACGTGCTCGGCGACTCGTTCGAGGCCGGCCACACCCTCCCCCTCCTGAGGGAGGAGGAGTGGCGGCTGTCCCAGGAGCTGCTGCGACTCCGCTCCCTGCGCAGGGAACTGGTGCAGCGCACGCGCGAGGCCGTCTCACCGCAGGTCACGCGGGCGCTCGCGCCCCACAAGGAGGCGGTCGAACGCGCCCACCGGGCGATCGCCGACCGCGTCGGCGTCCTGGCCGACTACGGCGAGCGCGTCCACGCGGCCGTCACCGCGCACCGCGAATGGGAGCAGTGCCAGGCCATCGCCGACCGGGCCGGGGACTACGCCGAACTCGCGCTGTCCTCCGCCAGGGACACGATGCACACCGGGGAACTCGACGAGAGCCTGCTCGGCGTCGAGGCAGCCCGCCGCGTCCGCGAGGAGCTGGTGCGCGAGGCCGTCGACGCGGGCTCCTCCCTGACCGAGGCGCTCCACCGGGGCGGCGGGGAGGGCGGAGCCCCGCGGTGAGCCCGGCGCCCCGTCCGCGGGCCCGTACGAGCGGGAACCGCGGCGGACGCCGCGGCTGAGCCCCGCGCGGCAGGGCGCGACACACGGGAGGACGCGGCACGCGCCCGGTGCGGGGACGCGGCGGGGGCGCTCAGGCCCGGGCCCGGAGGTCCTCCCACAGGAGGGCGACCCGCTCCCGCAGCTCCTGCGGGGTCCCTGAGTTGTCGACCACCAGGTCGGCGGCGGCCAGCCGGGCGTCCCGGTCCGCCTGCGCCCGGATCCGCGCCCACACCTGCTCACGCGGCACGCCGCGGCTCCGCACGACCCGCTCCACCCGCACCTCGTCGGGGGCGTCCACCACCACGACCACGTCGTAGAGGGGCCCCAGGCCGTTCTCCACCAGCAGGGGGACGTCGTAGACGACGACCTCCACCCCCGCGGCCACCGCCTCCTCCATCAGCTCCGCGCTGCGCCGGGCGACCAGGGGGTGCACGATGGCGTTCAGCGCGGCGAGCCTGTCCGCGTCGGCGAAGACGATCTCGCCCAGTCTGGGACGGTCCAGCCCGCCCCCCGGGGCCAGCACCCCCTCGCCGAACTCCGCGACGACGGCGTCCAGCCCCGGCGTCCCCGGCTCGACCACCTCCCGGGCGATCGCGTCGGCGTCGACGACGGCCGCCCCGTAGGCGGCCAGCGCGGACGAGACCGTGCTCTTGCCCGAGCCGATCCCTCCGGTCAGTCCCACTCTCAGCATGTCCCGAACCCTAGACGGCCGGCCCCGGCCCGGTACGGGCGCCCCGCCCCGACCGTGCGGGACCTCACCCCGCGGCCCCGGAGCGCACCGCCGGAACGACCTCCTTGCGCATGTGCACCATCACCAGGTGGTCGGCCACACGCTCCCGCGACGTCTCCGCGTACCCGCGCTGCCGGTACAGACGCTGCTCCCCGGCGCCCTGGGCGCCGGTGGACAGGGTGAGGGAGGTCAGCCCGGGGTGGCGGACCGACAGCTCCTCCTCCACCCGGGTGAGCAGCGCCCGCCCGATGCCGAGGCGGCGCCGGTCGGGGGCGACCGCCAGGCGTCCCACGACGGCGTTGGTCCCCGCGACCGCCGCGCGGACCGCGCCGACGATCCGGGCGCCCTCCACGGCCTTGAGGACCAGGGCGTCCGGCTGCGCGAGCACCCTGGCGATGCGGTCCAGGCCCTCGGTGAGCGGGAGCACGAACGGGTCGCCGTGGGCCTGCGCCTCGTCGACGAACGCCGCCCGCTGGAGGGTGAAGACCTCACCCGCGTCCGCAGGGGTGGCCGGGTGGATGTCGAACACGTCGTCTCCTCACGCGCCCCGCCCGCCGGGGCACGCCACCGACCCTAGCCCGGCGGGGTCCGGCTACGGGGCCGTCCGCGCGGAACCGGCGCGCCCCGGTGCGGGCGGGCGCGGAAGCGACGCGGTCGCCGTCGACGCGGACCCGGCCCGTACCCCCGCGCGGACACGACGAAGGGCCGCCCCCCGAGTGGGGGACGGCCCTTCGCGGCTGTCAGGGGATCCTCTGCGGGACCTCCTGCCTAGGCCTCGCCGCCCGCGAGCTTCTCGCGGAGCGCGGCCAGGGCCTCGTCAGAGGCCAGGGCGCCGCTGCTGGAGGATTCCGAACCGGACGAGCCGGCGCTCTGGGCGCCACCGTCCGTGTAGTCGTCCTCTTCCTCAGGGGCGGGCGCGTTCGCAGCGTCGGCCTCGGCCGCACGGGCCTCCTCGACCTGCTTGCGGTGCGCCTCGAAGCGGGCCTGCGCCTCGGCGTAGCTGCGCTCCCACTCGTCCCGCTGAGCCTCGAAGCCCTCCAGCCACTCGCCGGAGTCCGCGTCGAAGCCCTCGGGGTACTTGTAGTTGCCCTGCTCGTCGTAGTCGGCCGCCATGCCGTACAGGGTGGGGTCGAAGTCCACCTGGTCCGGGGAGACGCTCTCGTTGGCCTGCTTCAGCGAGAGGCTGATGCGACGGCGGTCGAGGTCGATGTCGATGATCTTGACGAAGATCTCGGTGCCGACCTGGACGACCTGCTCCGGCACCTCGACGTGGCGCTCGGCCAGCTCGGAGATGTGGACCAGGCCCTCGATGCCCTCCTCGACGCGCACGAACGCACCGAACGGAACCAGCTTGGTGACCTTGCCGGGGACGACCTGGCCGATCTGGTGGGTCCGGGCGAACTGCTGCCACGGGTCTTCCTGGGTCGCCTTGAGCGACAGGGAGACGCGCTCGCGCTCCATGTCCACGTCGAGAACCTCGACGGTGACCTCCTGGCCGACCTCGACAACCTCGCTGGGGTGGTCGATGTGCTTCCAGGACAGCTCGGAGACGTGCACCAGGCCGTCGACGCCGCCCAGGTCCACGAACGCACCGAAGTTGACGATCGAGGAGACGACGCCCTTGCGGATCTGCCCCTTCTGGAGCGTGTTGAGGAACGTCTGGCGGACCTCGGACTGGGTCTGCTCCAGCCAGGCGCGACGGGACAGGACCACGTTGTTGCGGTTCTTGTCCAGCTCGATGATCTTCGCCTCGAGCTCGCGGCCGACGTACGGCTGCAGGTCGCGCACACGGCGCATCTCGACGAGGGACGCCGGGAGGAAGCCGCGCAGGCCGATGTCGAGGATGAGACCGCCCTTGACGACCTCGATGACGGTGCCGGTGACGACGCCGTCCTCCTCCTTGATCTTCTCGATCGTGCCCCAGGCGCGCTCGTACTGGGCGCGCTTCTTGGACAGGATCAGTCGACCTTCCTTGTCCTCCTTCTGGAGAACGAGGGCTTCGACCTGGTCGCCGACAGCAACGACCTCACCGGGGTCGACGTCGTGCTTGATCGACAGTTCCCGGGAGGGGATCACACCCTCGGTCTTGTAGCCGATGTCGAGCAAGACCTCGTCTCGATCGACCTTCACGATGGTGCCCTCGACAATGTCACCGTCGTTGAAGTACTTGATGGTCTCGTCGATCGCCGCGAGGAAGGCTTCCTCGGACCCGATGTCGTTGACCGCTACCTGGGGTGTCGAGGTGGCCTCGGTGCTGCTCGTCATTTGTGGGTGGACTCCGGATACGGACAGATTCAGAAAATGGGCATGCCGCGGGTTCGAGCCCGTCGATCCGTCATCCAGACGCAGAAAGCAGGGTCACGACGGAACCTGATCCGTCGGTGTACACCAGCCGCCTGGTTCCAGAGTGGTGACCGGAGCGGTGCGACACCTCTGCCCCCTGCTCGGAGACAGCAGCCGCCCGCACGAACCCACAACGGTCCCGCCAGAATATGAGACAAGGGCGTCCTGGTCAATCGGAACCCGGGGCCGCCAACCCGGCGAAGGGCACAATGGCCGCAACTTACCCGAGCATGGCGGTCAAGATCAACTGGACGGTACACCCACGTCCGCACGGGCGCACGGCGCCCCGCGGGGAGCTGTGCGGACATCCGCGGACCGCCTCCCGCACCCCCGGGAAAAAAAGTTACGGGCCCCGGTTCCGGTCAGTCCAAAGGAGGACGAGAGCGTGACCGTTTGACGTCACCGCGGCGCCGCTTGGCATCGAGGCGACGCTGCTCGGCCCGGCGCCCCGGCCTGGTCGCCCGCCGCCCCCGCGCCGGCGGAGCCGTCGCCTCGGCCAGGAGCGACTCCATCCGCTCCCGCGCCTCGGCCCGGTTGCGGACCTGCGACCGGTGCGTCTGCACCGTCACCGTCAGCACCCCGTCCACCAGCCGCCCCCGCAGGCGCTCCAGCGCCCGCCGGCGCCGCACCTCGCCCAGGGGACCGCACCCCGCCACGTCCAGGGACAGCGACACACGCGTGTCGGAGGTGTTGACGTGCTGTCCGCCCGGCCCCGAGGACCGCGAGAACCTCCACACCAGGGCGTCGGCGGGAACCGTGACCGAACCCACGGTCAACCCGCCCCCGTCGCCGGTCCCACCGCGCGCCGCCACCGTTCCCGCCTCCCGCGTCCCTCGCGGCGGCCCCGGGACCGGGGCCGCCGGCGCCCCGCTCAGTGCGCGGCGTCGTGCCAGTTCTGCCCGCTGCCGACCGAGACGCCCAGCGGGACACGCAGAGCATAGGCCGAGTTCATCTCGTGCGTCACGAGGTTTTCGACCTCCTCGCGCTCCCCCGGGGCGACCTCCACCACGAGCTCGTCGTGCACCTGGAGGAGTACCCGCGAGGACAGCCCCCGATCGGTGATCGCCGCGTCCACCTGAAGCATCGCCACCTTGATGATGTCCGCCGCCGACCCCTGGATCGGGGCGTTGAGCGCCATCCGCTCCGCCATCTCGCGCCGCTGCCGGTTGTCGCTCGTCAGGTCCGGCAGGTAGCGGCGCCGACCCAGGATCGTCTCCGTGTACCCGACCCGGCGCGCCTCCTCCACCACGGCGTTCAGGTAGTCGCGCACCCCGCCGAACTCCGCGAAGTAGTCCTCCATCAACCTCTTGGACTCCTCCGGCGTGATCCCCAGCTGCTGGGACAGGCCGTAGGCGCTCAACCCGTAGGCCAGGCCGTAGCTCATCGCCTTGATCCGCGACCGCGCCTCGCCGTCGACCTCCTCGACCGACACCCCGAACACCTGCGCGGCCATCTGGGCGTGGAAGTCGTAACCGCTGTTGAACGCGTCGATGAGCGCCTGCTCGCCCGACAGGTGCGCCATGATGCGCAGCTCGATCTGGCTGTAGTCCGCCGTCAGCAGCTCGTCGAACCCCTCGCCCACCACGAACGCCCGCCGGATGCGCCGGCCCACGTCCGTGCGCACCGGGATGTTCTGCAGGTTCGGCTCCGTCGAGCTGAGCCGCCCGGTCGCCGCCACCGTCTGGTTGAACGTGGTGTGGATGCGCTCGTCGTCGGCGATCGTCTTGATCAGGCCCTCGACCGTCGTCTTCAGCTTCGTCTGGTCGCGGTGGTGCAGCAGCACCCCCGGCAGCTCGTGGTCGCTCTGCGCCGCCAGCCACGCCAGCGCGTCCGCGTCGGTCGTGTACCCCGTCTTGATCTTCTTCGTCCTGGGCAGGCCCAGGTCCTCGAACAGGACCTGCTGGAGCTGCTTGGGCGAGCCCAGGTTGAACTCCCGGCCGACCACCTCGTGCGCCTTCTCCACCGCGCCCCGGGCCGCCGAGGCGAACTCCTCCTGGAGCCCCTCCAGGTACTCGCGGTCGGCGGCGATGCCCGCCCGCTCCATCCGAGCCAGCACGTCCACCAGCGGCAGCTCCACGTCGGCCAGCAGGTGCGTCCCGCCCCGCTTGTCCAGCTCCGCCGTCAGCACGCCCGCCAGGTCGCGGGTCGCGGCCGCCCGCACCGCCAGCAGGTGCTGGCGGCCCGAGCCCGCGTCGCCGCCCTCGCCCAGGTCCAGCGACAGCTGGTCGCCCGAGGTGTCCTCCTCCAGCTCCCGGCCCAGGTACCTGCGGCACAGGTCCGCCAGATCGAACCGGCGCTGCCCCGGCTGCACCAGGTACGCGGCCAGGGCCGTATCGCTCACCACCCCGCCCAGCGACCAGCCGTGCGCGCCCAGCGCCAGCAGGGCGCCCTTGTACTCGTGCACCACCTTGGGCCGGGCGGGGTCGGCCAGGAACCCCGCCAGCGCCTCGGTGTCGGCGGGGTCCAGCAGCGTCGGGTCGACGAACACCGCCGCGCCGGCCGGCACGCTGATCGCCAGCGCGTCCACCCGGCCCGACCCCTGCCCCCAGACCGCGTCCAGCGCGACCCCCGCCGGCGCCTGCGGCGTGAGGGTGTCGCTCTCCGGGGTGTCGGCCGCGGCGTGCTCGCGCAGCCACGCCGCCAGCTCCCCGGTGCCGGCCACCGTCAGGTCCACCGCGAACCCCTCGGCCGCCGTGACCGCGCCCTCCCCGGCCCCGCCGTCCCCGTCCGTCTTCAGGACCGCGTACAGGCGCTCGCGCAGGTTGGAGGCGAACTCCAGGTTGTCGAAGAGCGCGTCGACCCCGGCCCTGTCCGCCTCCCCCAACACCAGCGAGGCCACGTCGGCGCCCAGCTCCACGTCCGTGGCCAGCAGGTTGAGGCGCTGGTTGCGCAGGACGTCGTCCATGTGGTCGCGGAAGCTCTGCCCGGCCTTGCCGCCGATCTCGTCGGCGTGGGCGATCAACTCGTCCAGGGACCCGTACTTGGCGATCCACTTGGCGGCCGTCTTGGGGCCCACCCCGGGCACTCCAGGCAGGTTGTCGGCCTTCTCGCCCACCAGCGCGGCCAGGTCGCGGTAGCGCTCCGGGGGGACCGCGTACTTCTCCTCGACCGCCGCCGGGTCCATCCGCCGCAGGTCGGACAGGCTCTTCCCCGGGTAGAGGACCGTGCAGGAGTCGGTGACCAGCTGGAAGGCGTCCCGGTCGCCGGAGGCGATGAGCACCTCCATACCGGCCTCGCAGCCCTGGCGGGCCAGGGTGGCGATGACGTCGTCGGCCTCGAAGCCCGGCGCCGACAGGTTGGCCACACCGATCAGCCGCATCAGGTCCTGGGTGAGGGGCACCTGGGAGGGGAACTCCGGCGGGGTCTCGGAACGGCCCCCCTTGTACTCCTCGTACTCCTCGTGGCGAAACGTCGGGCCCGACAGGTCCCACGCCACCGCCACGTGCGTGGGCTCCTCGTCACGCAACAGCTTGACCAGCATCGACGCGAAACCGTAGACGGCGTTGGTCGACTGCCCGGTACTCGTGCCGAACTTGTCCACGGGCAGCGCGAAGAACGCCCGGAAGGCCATCGAGTGGCCGTCGAGGAGGAGAAGGCGCGGGCGCCCACCGCCACCCGCGGGGGCGGCACTGCCCGCCCCGGCGCTGGCCTGGGATGTCTGGTCGGGGGTCTCTCGATTCGTCACCACAGACGAATCCTAGGATGCGGAGCGGACACTTCGCGGCCACCCCCGCGAGGACCCCGGCCCCGCACCGGGCGGTTTCACCCGGCCCGGGCTCGTTTCCACCGAATCGGAAGGCACACATCATGACGACGGACTCCGAGGCCCTGCGCCGCATGCTCGACAACGGCGCCCTCGCGGGCGGCCTGGGCGAGACCATGGGCATCGAGGTCACCGAGGCCTCCGCCGAGCGCGTGGTGGGCCGCATGCCGGTGGAGGGCAACGTCCAGCCGTTCGGACTCCTCCACGGCGGCGCCTCCTGCGTCCTCGCCGAGTCCCTGGGCTCCATCGGCTCCACCGTCCACGCCCACCAGTTCGGCCGCATCGCCGTGGGCATCGAGATCAACGCGACGCACCACCGCTCGGCGACCTCGGGGTACGTGACCGGCGTGGCCACCCCGGTGCACCTGGGCCGCACCCTGGCCACGTGGGACATCACCATCACCGACGACCGGGGCCGCAAGGTGTGCACCTCGCGGCTCACGTGCATGCTCCGCGACGCGCCCGAGGCGTAGGGCACGCGCGCGGGCCGCGGGGAGGAGGGACCGCCGCGGACCGGCCGCGAGGGCTCCCACCCGACCGCGGCGCAATAACGGCCAAGGGATTTCCCTCATTCGGTAAGGACCACTTCGGACCCCCGCCCGGCGCTTTCCCGGCTTTCCCCGGCCCGACCCCAACCCTTGACGGTCGGGCTTCGTCATGCCTGGTCATCGCGACAGAATGCTTTCCCCCGTGTGCGCACAGCTCGCAACCGTCCAACCGGAAGCACGGGAATCCCCGTGATGACTACAGAGCCATAACAGCATGACGGCGAGTCGGCACCAACGCCCGAAATGTTCTTTCCGAGGTAGAACATCCATGATTAAGCTCCGCTAACGGTCCTGATTAAGTCATGCCACACACCGCGGGCATCAGGGCGCACACGCAACAACGGCACCGCTGCGACACGCAACGCGTGCTTCGCCGGTTGAACGGAGTGACCACGATCATGGCAAGCAAGAAGGTCCTGGGCCTGACTGCCGCAACCGCGGCCCTGGTACTCGGACTGACCGCGTGTGGCAGCGACGGCGGAGAGGGCGGCGGGGGCGACGCCGGCGGCGGCGAGGAGTTCACCTTCGGCGTCCTCTACCCGCAGACCGGCAGCCTCGCCTTCCTCGGCCCGCCCCAGATCACCGCGGCCCAGTACGCCGTCCAGGAGATCAACGACGCCGGCGGCATCCTCGGCACCGAGGTCCCCGCCATCGTCGAGGCCGACGAGGCCGGCGACAACGCCCAGGCCAACGAGGCCGCCAACGCCCTCGTCGCCGACGAGGTCAACGCCGTCATCGGCGCCGCCGCCTCCGGCATGACCCAGGCCACCTACGACACCATCACCGGTGCCGAGATCGTCCAGTGCTCCGGCTCCAACACCGCAGCCGAGCTCAGCGAGATCGAGGACGGCGGATACTACTTCCGCACCGCCCCCAGCGACGCCCTCTCCTCCATCGTGATGGCCCGCACCATCGCCGACGCCGGCCACCAGAACGTCGCCATCGTCTCCCGCGGCGACGACTACGGCCGCGGCTACGCCGACGGCCTCCAGGCCGAGCTGGAGAGCCTCGGCGCCCAGGTCACCGTCAACGAGACCTACGACCCCGAGGCCACCACCTTCGACTCCGTCGTCAACGCCGTCAGCGGCGACGAGCCCGACGCCGTCGCGCTCATCGCCTTCGAGGAGGGCGCGCAGGTCATCGCCCAGCTCCTGGAGTCCGGCGTCGCGGGCGACCAGCTGTTCATCACCGACGGCCTCAACGACGCCGGCCTCGGCGAGACCGTCAACGCCGACGACCCCGACAGCGTCAACGGCATCACCGGTGTGGCCCCCAGCGCCGACAACCCCGAGTTCACCGAGGGCCTCACCTCGTTCAACGAGGACCTCGACGTCTTCCAGTTCGCCCCCCAGGTCTACGACTGCGTCACCGCCATCGCCCTGGCCGCCGAGGCCGCCGACAGCGTGGCCCCCAGCGACTACGTCGCCGAGCTGCCCAACATCAGCCGCCCCGAGGGCACCGAGTGCGGCAGCTTCGCCGAGTGCCGCGACCTCCTCGCCGACGGTGAGGAGATCAACTACCAGGGCGTCAGCGGCAACATCGACTTCGACGACAACGGCGACCCGACCGCCGCCACCTTCGAGATCTTCCACTTCGGGGACGACGGCCACGAGATCCTCGCCTACGAGGAGCACTCCGTCGAGGGGTAACCCCCGCCGGGCGGCCACCCCGCGGTGACCCGCCCCCAGAACACCGGCACCACCGAGGCGCCCCGGGAACACCCGGGGCGCCTCTCCGCGTCCCAGGGGCACCCCGCCGAACCCCGCACCCCCCGCACCCCCGGCGCGGCCGCACGGCCGCACCCGCCCGACGGCCCCTCCCGGCCCGCCCCCGGACGGCACACCGCCCGGCCGCGGGCCGCACCGCGCCCCCGCCGCCCGGGCCGCACACCGCCCCTCGCCACCGCACAGACGGCCCCGCACACGGCGGAGAGGGCGCATACGGCCCCACGGGCCGCCGGGAGGACCACACCCCCGCACACGACGAAAGGGGCGGGACCCGCAGGCCCCGCCCCCTCCGCACTCCCCGGTCAGCCCTTCGCGAGCGTCCCCAGGTACAACTCGATCACGTTCGGATCGTTCAACAGATCCCCACCCGAACCCGTGTACGCGTTGCGGCCCTGGTCCAGGACATAGCCCCGATCACAGATCTGGAGGCACCGGCGGGCGTTCTGCTCCACCATGACCACCGAGACACCCGTCTCGTTGACCTCCTTGACCCGCTGGAACACCTCCTCCTGGTAGATCGGGGACAGACCCGCCGTCGGCTCGTCCAACAACAGCACCGAAGGGTTCATCATCAACGCACGACCCATCGCCACCATCTGGCGCTCACCACCCGACAGCGAACCCGCCTTGGCCTTGCGCCGCTCCCCCAACAACGGGAACAGGTCGGCCACCACCCCGAACCTCTCGGCGAACGAACGGGGCCGCAGATACGCCCCCATCTGCAAGTTCTCCTCGATGCTCAACGACGGGAACACGTTCTGCGTCTGCGGCACGTACCCCACACCGCGCTCCACCAGACTGTGTGCCGGCAGACCCGCGATACTCGCACCCCGCAGCGTCAGACCGCCCTCGCGCACCGGGATCAGCCCGAAGATCGTCTTGATCAGCGTCGACTTGCCCGCACCGTTCGGACCGATGATCGCCACGACCTCACCCTCGGTGAGAGTCAGGGTGCACCCGTTCAGGATGTTCACCCCCGGCACATAACCCGCCACCAGGTCCCGCGCCAACAGCAGGTAGTCCTCCGGACCGCCCACCTCCACGGCCTCGGCCCTCGCCTGCTCCAGGACCTCCTCACGGTGCTCCTGGACCACGGCCGCGTCCTCGGCCTCCGCCGGAACCCCGTCCGGACCCGGACCCGGGCCGCCCTTCCCCGTCATTCGCCACTCCCCTGGGTCTCGACCGTCTCCTCCTGGGCGCCCAGGTAGGCGTCGATCACCTGCTGGTCGGCACGGATGTCCGAGGGACGGCCCTCGGCGATCACCCGCCCCTGCGCGAGCACCACGATCCAGTCGCTGATACCCATGATCACGTCCATGTCGTGCTCGACGAACAACACGGTCTTGCCCTCGTCGCGCAACGCCGTGATGTGCCCCAGCAACGACTGCACCAGCGCCGGGTTCACACCCGCCATCGGCTCGTCCAGCATGATCATGCTCGGATCCGTCATCAGCGAACGCGCCATCTCCAACAGCTTGCGCTGACCGCCCGACAGCGAGCCGGCCATGTCGTCACGCTTGTCGATGAGCTTGAAACGCTCCAACAGGACCAGCGCACGCGCCGTGTTCTCCCGCTCCTGCCTCTGCCACACAGGACGCAGGAACGCACCCGCCATCCGCTCCCCGAACTGACCCGGCGCACCCAACAGCATGTTGTCCAACACCGTCATACGGGTCAGGGCCTTGGTCAGCTGGAACGTCCGCACCATCCCCGCACGCGCCACCTGGTGGCCGCGCTTGCCGTTGATCGCCCGGCCCTCGAACGTCCACCGGCCCCTGTCCACCCGGTCGAAACCGGTCAACAGGTTGAACAGCGTCGACTTGCCCGCACCGTTCGGACCGATCAACGCCGTGATCGTCCCCCGCTGCACCTCCACGTGCTCCACGTCCACAGCGGTCAGACCGCCGAACGACCGGGACACACCGTCCGCCACCAGAATGGGATCCGACTTCGCCGAACCCGGAACCGGCTCCGCGCCGACCATCCGGTCGACACCCGCGCCGACGTTCGCCTCGTCACTTGACATTGACCAACATCTCCTTACGGTCGCCGATGAGACCCTGCGGCCGGAACACGATCAGCACCACCAGCATCAACCCGGCGAACGCCAGCTGGATCGCACCGTAGTCCGGACCGTCCAGGAACGGCAGCCAGCCCAGGGCGCCCATGCCCTGCAGCACACCGTCGGTGAACGTCATCAGGAACCAGAACGCCATCGCGCCCAGCACCGGACCGAACACCCGCCCGGCACCGCCCAGCAGCAGGATCACCCACAGGAAGAACGTCACCTGCGGCTTGAACTGGTCCGGCTGGATCGACGCCTGGTACACCGCCAGCATGCAACCCGCCAGCGAACCGATCAGACCGCCCAGCACCAGCGCCTGCATCTTGTACGCGAACACGTTCTTGCCCAGGCTGCGGACCGCGTCCTCGTCCTCCCTGATGCCCTTGATCACACGGCCCCACGGGCTGTGCATCAACAACCACGTCAGACCGGCCATCACAGCCACCAGGCCCCACGTCACCACCAGGACCCACAAGTGGTTGCCGTTGTAGGCCAGCAGACCGAACCCGTACCGCTCACCCGCGTCGAACGGGTTCAGCGTCCGGAAGTCCGCCGACAGGTTCTGGAGACCGAAGGCGCCACCGGTCAACGGCTCCGCGAAACCCGCCCGGTACACCAGGCGGATCACCTCCGCCGCCGCGATCGTCGTGATCGACAGGTAGTCCGCCCGCAACCTCAGCGTCGGAATACCCAGCAGCAGCGCCAACACCAGCGCACACAACAGGCCCACACCGAAACCGGCGGCCAGCGGCAGATCGAACACCGCCACACTGATCCCGACGCCGTACGCGCCCACCAGCATGAAACCGACCTGGCCGAAGTTCAGCAGGCCCGTGTAACCGAAATGAATATTGAGACCGATGGCGGCGAGCGCATAGATCGCCGCGATCGGACCGAACGCCGAACGGGTAGATTCGGCGAGGATCGAAAGGATGTCCATCGTCTACCTCTCCTAGCCGACCCGCTCGCGCCGACCGAGCAGGCCCTGGGGCCTGACCAGCAGCATGAGGATCATCAGGGCCAGTGCCCACGCTTGCATGAGCTGGGACGGGAACCACAGGGTGGACAGCATCGCCACCAGGCCGACGGCCAGACCGCCGACCATCGCGCCGTACGCCGTGCCGAGACCGCCCAGGATGACCGCCGCGAACATCAGCAGCAGCAGGCGGAAGCCCATCTCGTACTCGACCACCTGGTTCAGCCCGTAGAGCACGCCGCCCAGAGCCGCCAGACCGCCGCCGAGACCCCACACGTACAGGGTCACCCGGTCCACGTCGATACCCGACGACTCCGCCAGGTCACGGTTGTCCGACACCGCCCGCATCGCCTTGCCGATCCGGGTGAACTGCAACAGACACGCCACGGCCACCAGCACCGCGACCGCCACGCCCATGATCACCAGGTCACGCGGCGCCATCGCCACCGGACCCAGCTGGACCAGCTCCTGGATCTGATAACCCGCATAGCGGTTGCGGCCCGCACCGAAGATCACCAGGATCACGTGGCGCAGAATCAGCGCCAGACCGATCGACACGATGAACATCTGGATCAACGCCACATTGCGGTGCCGCAGCGGACGCCAGATGTAGCGCTCCATCGTCCCGCCCAGCACCGCGCCCATGACCACCGCGATCGCGGCGGCCAACCACAGCGGCACCTGCCAGTCGATCGAGTCGCCCATGACCCCCAGCGTCGTCGCCAGCGCGATACCGCCGAAGATCGCCACCCACTGGGCCACGATCAACGTCGTCCGCGGAAGCCTCGCCTCCAGCAGCCCGCCGATCAGGACCGCGATCCCGATACCCGCGAAGATCGCCAACAGGGAATTGCCCAACCCCGCGGCGCCCGTGCTGAACAACAGCGCCACCATCGCACCGAAGGTCACCATGTCGCCGTGGGCGAAGTTGATCATCTTCGTCGTACCGAAGATCAACGACAGACCGATCGCGGAGATCGCGATCACCAGGCCGAAGAGGATCCCCGACACGGTCAGCTGCAGGAACTGGGCTCCGAAGGAACTGCCGCCGCCCGTCGTCGGCGCGACCGACCCGTCCTCTCCCCCGGCCTCGCCGCCGGAGTCGTCCGCCGCGTCGTCCGAGGGGGACTCCGAGGCGTCACCGCCCTCCGCGGCGCCCGCGCCCTCCAGGGCCACGATGAGGGGACGCCGGTCGTCGGCCTCGACCTCGACCTCGGTCTCGCCGTCGACGATGATGCCCTCTCGTACGACGTACTCGCTGGGGACGGACTCCTGGTCCACCACTACGCGGTAGGTGCCCGGTTCGGGCAGCTCCACTTCCCACATTCCATCAGAGTCGGTCTCCGCCGCCCCGATCTCGTCCTCACCGTCGTAGACCGTGATCCCGATGCCTTCGACACCTTGATCCCGGTTCTCCGGGTTGAGGATCTGACCGTGCAGCGCTTCACCGCCCTGTTCGTCTGCCGCTGCCACTGGCCCGGGGATCACCAGGATGGCGGTGATCAGGGCGAGCAACACGGTCACGAGACGTGTGCGCACGCGCGCTCCTTGCGCATCTGAGGGTGACGGCACCAAATGCGAGCATTCGACACCGCTTGTCCTTTACTGTTCGGTGCGGCGAGTTTAGCCCGGTTTAGCCTGGTCATTCAGCAGAGCTAAAGCCACGTGACCCAACCGTCACCCCATTGTGCGCAAACGAGATCAAAATGGTATCCATCGCCCGTTGACGGTGGCCATTCGTCTAGGTTTCGTCACCCCCGGCACACCGGCCCTCACCCTTCCTCCCCCGGACACGACAACGGGGCCGCACCCGGTCGGGTGCGGCCCCGGTTCAGGGTCGCGGGGGTCGGCCCGGTCGGCCTACTGTCCCCCGAGGGTCTCGACGACCGTCTCTGCGACCTTCCTCATGGTCAGTCTCCGGTCCATCGAGTTCTTCTGGATCCACCGGAACGCCTCGGGCTCACTCATCCCGTGGCGGCCCTGGAGAAGCCCCTTGGCCTGCTCGACCAGCTTGCGGGTCTCGAGACGGTCCTGGAGGTTGCCGACCTCCGACTCCAGCGCCGCCAGTTCGGCGTAGCGGGAGGTGGCCATCTCGATGGCCGGCACGAGGTCCGACTTGTTGAACGGCTTGACCAGATAGGCCATGGCCCCGGCGTCCCGCGCGCGCTCCACCAGCTCCCGCTGGGAGAAGGCGGTCAGGATGACGACCGGAGCGATGCGCTCACCGGCGATGCGCTCGGCGGCCGAGAGGCCGTCGAGCACCGGCATCTTGATGTCGGTGATCACCAGGTCGGGCTTGAGCTCCCGGGCAAGCCGGATAGCGGTCTCCCCGTCCCCGGCCTCGCCGACGACGGCGTAACCGTCCTCTTCCAGCATCTCCTTGAGGTCCAGGCGGATCAGGGCCTCGTCTTCCGCGATCACCACACGGCTCTGCGTCCTCGTCACGTACATGAGGTTACAGAGATCCGCTAGGATGCTGAGCGTCGGGACCGGCAATGCGCGCCAATCGTGACACCACCGTTGACCGGGGCCGCTGGCCGACCGGGAAAACTACAGAGAATGACTTGACAAATTCTCCAAGCCCTGGTAGCCCAATGGCAGAGGCAGCAGATTCAAGTCCTGCGCAGTGTGGGTTCGAATCCCACCCAGGGTACGAGAGCCACCCCAAGGGGTGGCTTTTCTGCTTCTCGGAGCATTGACCGGACGTGGGCGAATGTCACAGGCGTGAGCGAATCTTCACTCTATGTACTCACGCGACATCGTTGAAGAGACTTTTCGCCTCAAGGCCCTCGGTCTGACCGACCGCGCCATCGCGAAACAGTGCGGCGTCTCCGTCCAAGCGCTCAGGCACTGGCGCTACGGCACCCGGCGGTCCCCGCAGACGGAAGCCGACCGGACCGCTTACTGCCCTGTCTGCGGGACGGGTGCTCTGGACCCCGCAGCCTACGTCTACCTGCTCGGCCTCTACTTGGGAGACGGGTACATCGGACATATCCGCAACGGGGTCGACTACCTGTCGATCGCCTGTTGCGACACATGGCCCGGTCTCATCGAGGAGTGCGCACAGGCCATACCCAAGGTCTTCCCCGTGAGCGTCTTCCAGGTGCGACGCAGGGGGTGCACAGAAGTCAAGGGCACCTCGAAGCACTGGCGCTGCATCTTCCCGCAGAACGGCAAGGGAATGAAGCACTCACGACCGATCATCCTCGAACCCTGGCAGCAGGAAGCCGTCGACGAGCATCCCGAACCGTTCATCCGAGGACTGATCCACTCCGACGGCTGCCGCGTGTCCAACCGTGTGCGCAAGAAGACAGACGGAGGATGGAAGTACTACGAGTACCCCCGCTATTTCTTCTCCAACACGTCACAGGACATCAGCAACCTTCTTGTCCATGCCCTCGACCGGCTCGGCATCTCATGGAGGCGCCGAGTGGAGGTGAAGCTCCCGAACCGGGATGCGTTCATCGTGTCGGTGTCGAAGCGGGCGGCCGTGGCGCGGATGGACGAGTTCGTGGGGCCCAAGTACTGAGGAGCGGTCAGCGGGGCCGGAACCTGCGTAACTACCCGGCCAGTTCGACCACAAATGGGCCTTTTGTCACTTTATCCCCGGGCAAGGCGGGCCGAACCGGTCACATCACGGCCACAACCTGAGTACAACCCGTGGGTTCGGTCGCCCCGGCGACCGCGTGTCCCTGATCCTTGAAGATCACGGACGAGTTCTCAGGAGAGGAGCAGCAGGTGCTGACCGCGGTGGCCGGAATCGTCGGCGCACTGGTAATCGGCGCCTGGGTCGTGGTGGCCTGGGGCTCCCGACGCCGCCAGCCCTGGTTGCTGACCCCGTTCGCCCTGCTCGTCGTCCTTCTCGTGGCCGTGGGCCAGGCGGGATGGTCGTTCCTCCCCGCGGCGGCGCTCGTCGTCGGCTCCTTCGCCGAGCTGGTCATCGGCGCCCGTGAGTCCCCCGCCGTGCGCACCAAGGACCCGGACGCGCCGCTGAGCACGGAGCGCTGGGCGGCCGCCGTCGCCGCCCCGTTCCGGGTGGCGCTCGCCGAGCCCTGGGACGTGGTGGCGCGCCCGTCGCTGCGCCGCCGCTACCGGCGGCTGCTGGAGCGCCAGTGGCAGGTGACGGACCGGGAGTCGCTCCTGGCGGCCGTGGAGGGTCTTCTGGACGAGTTGCACACGAGTCCGACCCTGGACCTGGTCGTGGACCTGAGGGGTGGGATCGCGCGTTCCCGGTTCCCCCGGGACGAGGGCGGGCAGGCGACGGGCGGTCACGTGCTGCTGACGCCGGAGCAGGTCGTCCGGCTGCGTGCCGTCACGGGGGTCGGCGAGGCCGACGAGACGGTGATCATCGGGGCGTACCAGTGGTGGCGGTCGGTGCACGTGATCCGGTTGGTGTGCGGGGGCGCGACCCTGGACTGGCTGAGCCCGGTGGAGACGCAGACCCTGTTGCGGCGGGTGGCCTCGGACCTGCAGCGCCGGTACTCGTCGTGGCAGCAGTTGTCGACGGCTTTCCACGCGGGGTACCTGCTGTGGCGGGACAAGGGCGTGGAGGGCGACCACGGGGGGACGGACCGGGTGTGGGCGGCTCTGGGGCTGCTCACCGAGGATGTGCGGAGTCCGTGGAACCTGCTGCCGTGGGACATGCCGTTGGAGCGGGTCATTCCCGAGGGCGGGTTGGCCGCCAACCCGGAGCCGTAGGGCTCCGGAAAGACGTCGGCCGCACCTGGCCCTGACCCGGTGGTCGGCGCGGCTCATACGCCGTTCCTCCGGGCCGGACCTGATGCGGCACGTCTTGCGGGCGCCCGTCGCGGGCGCCGGTCCTACGTGGTTCCGAGCGCGACGGCGTCGCCGAGGCGGTGGACGCGCAGGGAGTTGGTGGATCCGGTGGTTCCGGGCGGGCTGCCGGCCACGATGACGACCTTGTCGCCCTTGGTGTAGTCGCCGAGCTGGAGGAGTTCGGCTTCGACCTGGCGGACCATGTCGTCGGTGTTGTCGACCCAGGGCACGAGGTTGGTCTCCACTCCCCAGGTGAGGGAGAGGGTTCCGCGGGTGGAGTTCTCGGTGGTGAACGCCATGAGCGGGATGGGTGAGCGGTAGCGGGCCAGGCGTCGGGCGGTTTCGCCGGACATGGTGAAGGCGACGAGGGCCTTGGCTCCGATGGTGGCGCCGATCTCGGCGGCGGCGCGTGCGATGGCTCCGCCGGTGGTCTCGGGTACCCGGTTGAGGATGTGCGAGGCGCGCAGGGATTCCTGTTCTGCGGCGCAGATGATGCGGGCCATCGTCTCGACGGTCTCGATGGGGTACTGGCCGACGCTGGTCTCTCCGGAGAGCATGACGGCGTCGGCGCCGTCGAGGACGGCGTTGGCGACGTCGGAGGCCTCGGCGCGGGTGGGCCGGGGTGATCCGATCATGGATTCGAGCATCTGGGTGGCGACGATGACCGGTTTGGCCTTGTCGCGGCAGCGTTCGACGGCGCGTTTCTGCACCATGGGGACGTTCTCGAGGGGGAGTTCGACGCCGAGGTCGCCGCGGGCGACCATGACTCCGTCGAAGACCTCGATGATGTCCTGGAGGCGTTCGACCGCCTGGGGCTTCTCGATCTTGGCGATGAGGGGGACGGTGATGCCCTCCTCGTCCATGATGCGGTGGCATTCCTCGGCGTCCGCGGGGCTGCGGACGAAGGAGAGGGCGACCATGTCGACGCCCTGGTGGAGGGCCCAGCGGAGGTCTGCCTCGTCCTTCTCGGTGAGGGCGGGGACGCTGACGGAGACGCCGGGGAGGTTGAGTCCCTTGTGGTTGGAGACGGTTCCGCCGTAGATGACGCGGGTGTGGACGTCAGTGCTGGTGGTCTTGGTGCATTCGAGGACGACGCGGCCGTCGTCGATGAGGACGCGGTCGCCGGGGCGGACGTCTCCGGGGAGTCCCTTGTAGGTGGTGGAGACGCGTGTGGCGTCGCCGGGGACGTCGTCGATGGTGACGGTGAACTCGTCTCCGGCGGTGAGTTCGACCGGTCCGTCGGGGAAGGTGCCGACGCGGATCTTGGGTCCTTGGAGGTCGGCGAGGACTCCGACTGCTCGTTGGGCCGACTCAGCGGCTTCGCGCAGGTTGGCGAGGCTGGCGCTGTGGTCGTCGTGGGTTCCGTGGCTGAGGTTGATACGGGCGACGTCGAGTCCTGCGTCGACGAGCTTGCGGAGGACTTCCGTGCTCGACGTGGCGGGACCGAGGGTCGCGACGATTTTTGCTCGACGTGTCACGCCTATCACTTTAGAGCGTCTGGGGGATGCAGTGGTCTAAACCAGGTTGCGAATGGACGTATCTCAGGCTGCGGGAAGACGAACGGGGTCGTTGCACGAACGGGGTTGTGGGTGGTGCGGGGGCTTTCTGTAGGTTGCCTGTGGCGGTGGCGATTCTGGGAGGTTCTGTGTTCTCGCGTGATGTGGTGCTGGGTGCGTTGGCGGTGGAGGTTGCCTCGTTGGACGCGGTGTTGTGGGGGTTGTCGGAGGAGGAGGCGGTGGTGGGGACGCGGTGTGCGCCGTGGGATGTGGCGGCGTTGGCGGCGCACACGGTAAGGGCGATGTTGCAGGTGGAGCCGATGTTGGTTGGTGAACCTGCGGTGACGGGAGGGGCGTTGGTTTCTGCTGGGGAGTATTACCGGCCGGATGTGCGGTTCTCGGCGGAGGTGAACGCGCAGCGGGTGGGTTCGGCGGTGGAGGCGGCGGCGCGTCGTGCGGACGCGGGTGAGGCGGGGCGGTTGTTGCGGGGGCGGTGGTCGCCGTTGGTGGCGCGGTTGGCGGCGGAGCCGGTGGACCGGGTGGTGGTGACGCGTCACGGGGATCGGATGCTGTTGTCGGATTTCCTGGTGACGCGGGTGGTGGAGTCGGTGTTGCACGGGTTGGACCTGGCGGATGCGCTGGGTCGGGGTCCGTGGGTGTGCGGTGGGGCTTTGGACGTGGTGCGGGGGTTGTTGTTCGGGGAGGCCGATCCTGCGGTGGTGGAGGGGGTGGTTCCGGGTGCGTTGTCGGGTCGTGAGGCGGGGGTGGCCGCGGTGCGTTCGGTGACGGGTCGTGGGGGCGGTGTGTCCCGGGGTGCGTGGGAGGGGGCGGGGGTGCGGTTCCTGGCGTTGGGTTAGGCGGTGGGGTTTGCCGGGGGCGGGTTCTGGGGGTGGGCCTGTTCGTCGCGGGGGGCGCTTCTGGGGCCTGTCCTGTCCGGTCCTGCCGTCCCCGAGGGGGTGGCGGGGCGGGCGGGTGTCAGTGGGCGGGGTCGGCGCGGGCGGCCTGTTCGTTGGCGTCGGCGCGGGCGGTGGCGGTGCGCAGGTGGCGCAGGGTGAGGAGGGTGGCGGCGGTGAAGACGGCTGCGCCGAAGAGAGCGGGGGCCCGGAGGTCTGCGCGGGCGAGGAGGCCGCCGAGGAGGGCGCCTGCGGGGGCGAGTCCGAAGCCGAGCATCTGTTTGGCGCTGCTGACGCGTCCCATGAGGTGTTCGGGAACGATCTGCTGGAGGATGCCGCTGGAGAGGACGGTGCCGTAGGCGCTGGCCGCGGCGACGAGGGTCCAGGCGGCGGCTGCGGTGGGGGCGTTGGGGGCGAGGGCGAAGAGGGTGCAGAAGGCTGCTTGGGCGAGGTATCCGGCGGTGATGCCGCGGTAGCGGCCGATGCGGTGTGCGGTGTTGCCGGCGAGGAGTGCGCCGCCGATGGCGCCGAGGGCGGCGGTGGCGAGGAAGACGCCGAAGAGGTGCGGGGGGACGCCGTAGTGGTCCTGGACGGTGAGGACGAAGACGGCGGTGACCGCTGCGGCGCCGAGGTTGAGGGTGGCGCCGAAGAGGATGAGGGCGCGTAGGGGCGGGTCGGTGTGGATGTGGCGCAGGCCTTGTGCGATGTCGTGGAGGACGGCGCGGACGGGGTTGGCGGGTGGGGTGGCGGGCTGGTCGGTGGGTGGTGCGGGGGCTCGGCGTGCGGTGAGGGGCAGTCCGAGGAGGATGAGGGCGCCGAGGGCGTAGGCTCCGGCGTTGGCGGCGAGGGGCAGTGCTGCGGCGATGGCGAAGAGGAAGCCGCCGAGGGGTGCGCCGGCGAATTCCTGGGCGACTTCGCGTCCGCCGACGAGTCGTCCGTTGGCGCGGTCGAGTGCGGTGCGGGCGAGGGCGGGGAGGATGGCCCTTCCGGCGATGTCGTAGACGATCTCGCAGGTCATGGCGGCGAACATGACGATGTAGAGGGTGGTGACGGTGGCGTTGCCGGTGGCGGTGAGGATCGCGAGGGCGGTGATGGCTGCGGCGCGGAGGAGGTTGGCGGCGACCATGGCCCTGACGCGGTCGACGCGGTCGACGAGGGCTCCGGCGAGGAGTCCGAAGAGGAGCCAGGGGAGGTAGCGGGCCGCGGTGAGTCCGGCGACGGCGAGGGGGTCGTTGGTGAGGGCGGCGGCGAGCATGGGCAGGGCCGTGAGCATGATGCCGTCGGCGAGGTTGCTGGAGAGGCTGCCGGCCCAGAAGCGGTGGAAGGCCGGGCTGAGGCGTGGTGTGGGTCGGCCGGGCGTGGGGGGTGTGGTGGTGGGCATGTGCCTTCGCGGGGTGCCGTCGGGTTGTCGGCGGGTGACTCTATCGAAGGCGGGCGGGTGTCCGGGGGTTTTTGGGGTGTGGGTGGGGGCCCGGTCGGTGGGCCGGGCCCGGTGGGCGGGTGTTCAGCGGTCGCGGCGGGGTGGTGGGAGGAAGGCGGCGACGCGGCCGTAGGCGCGGAGGATGCGCAGGCGTTGGATGGTGCGCATGCCTTCGCGTTCGATGGTGGCGGCGGTGTCCCAGTGTTCCCAGGCGGCGTCCCATCCGCCGTCGGGGCGTTGGCTGTTCTCGAAGTAGTCGAGGTTGCGGTTGATCTCGGCTTCGGTGAAGAGGGGCCGGGCGATGTGGCTGGGGTTGTCGGCGAGGTCGAGCGGTGTGTGGACGTGTCGCTGTCCGCAGGGTTTGGGGTTGACGTCGATGCCGGCGCGGATCATGGGGTAGAGGCGGTTGATGGCCTGGACGGCTCGGGGCCGGTCGGGTGCGTGTTGGAGGAAGGCGCAGATGCCGATGGCTTCGTGGGGGTCGGTCCAGTGGAGTGCGTCGATGCGTTTCCAGCACCAGGCGGTGGCGAGGTCGCGCCAGGGGTGGCTGATGTGGTGTTTGTGGAGGTGGCCGGTGATGTGGGCGGTGAGGCCGAGGTCGGCGGTGAAGTCGTCGCGGTGCTGCCACCAGGGGGCGGCCTCGCTGTAGCGGACGTTGGGCAGGACGGGGGGCAGGCCGCCGTCGGGTTCGCTGACGGTGGAGAGGTAGCGGCAGATGCCGAGTCCGACGGTGGTGGGGATGGGGCCGAGTTCGTCGAGGTAGCGCAGGGCGATCTGGGCGGCGGCGGGTTGGCTGGCGTGTCCGCGGAGGTCGGGGTCGAGTCCGTTGCCGTAGCCGCCGTCGAGGTTGCGGTAGGCGGTGAGTGCTTGGCGGACGGGTTCGGTGGGGCCGTTCTGGAAGAGGTGGGCGAAGCGGTGGCGGTCGATGAGTCGCGCGTTGCGCATGGTGAAGTGTTCCGCTGTGCGGAAGGAGTCCCAGGTCACGACGGTCATGTCTTCGACGGTACGTCCGCTGTCGGGTGCGGAGAATAGCTCGCGGGACAATCCATTCGCGTTCTTTACGCGGGGTTCGAAGCTTTGTGGTGTTTGCGTCTTCGGTGGTGGATGAGGTATCCGGCCCAGGAGGCGGCGATGGTGGCGGCGACGGCGAGTTGGACCGTGAGGAGGTGTTGGGAGGGGTAGATGACGCCGGTGAGGTAGTGGTCGATGAAGCCGGTGGCGGGGAGTCCCGCCTGGCCGGCGTTCTCGCGTCCCCAGGTCTCGAGGGCGGTGAGGGGGCACTGCCATCCGACGACGGTGACGCCGAGGCCGTAGAGGGCGCAGGCGAGGTGGGGCCGGATGGTGCGGGGCCACCGCCAGGCGAGGAATCCGCCGAGGGTGACGTAGGCGAGGAAGAGCAGGTGGAGGACCATGGCGGTGTCGCCGATGAGTCGGTAGGCCATGGGCGTCGTCCTCGCTGGTGTGTCCGCGGGCGCTGTGGGCCGGCGGAGGGGCTGGCCCGGTGCGGGGCTCCGTGGGAGGGGTGCGGGGAGGCCCGGGCGCCGGGTCGGGTCCGTCTGTTCCCAGTATCTCCGGGCGGGGCCGGGCGGGCCAGGGGGCGGTGCGGCCTGTGGACGGGGCGCGGGCGCCCTGTGCGCGCGGCTCCCGGCGCCTGTGGCCGCCCGCGGCCCGGCCTCGCACCGGCAGGCACCGGCAGGCACCGGCAGGCACCGGCAGGCACCGGCAGGCACCGGCAGGCACCGGCAGGCACCGGCAGGCACCGGCAGGCACCGGCAGGCACCGGCAGGCGGGAACGCGTCGGGCGCGGGGGGTGTTCCCCCCGCGCCCGACGCGTGGTGTTCTGCCGTGTCCCGCGGTGCGGGCGCTCCCTAGACCAGGGGGCGCTCGGTCGGCGGGATGGCCACCGGCAGGTTGGTGCCGCCGGGGAGGCCGGTCCCGGTGGCGAGGAAGCGGTCCACGCCCGCGGCGGCGGAGCGGCCCTCGGCGATGGCCCAGACGATCAGCGACTGGCCGCGCCCCATGTCGCCGGCGCAGAAGACGCCGTCGACGGTGGTGCGGTAGTCGCTGTCGCGCACGACGTTGCCGCGGCCGTCCAGTTCGACGCCGAGCTGGTCGATCATGCCCTCCTTCTGCGGGCCGACGAAGCCCATGGCGAGGGTGACCAGGTCGGCGGGGATCTCGCGCTCGGTGCCCTCGACGGGCTCGAAGCCGTTGGGGCCGCGCTTGACCTCGACCAGCTTCAGCGCGCGGACGTTGCCGTCCTGGTCGCCGAGGAACTCCAGGGTGTTGACGGAGTAGATGCGCCGTCCGCCCTCCTCGTGGGCGCTGGTGACCTTGTACAGCATCGGCATGGTCGGCCAGGGCTGGTGGTCGGGCCGCGTCGCCGGGGGCTTGGGCATGATCTCCAGCTGGGTGACCGACGCGGCGCCCTGGCGGTGGGCGGTGCCGACGCAGTCGGCGCCGGTGTCGCCGCCGCCGATGACGATGACGTGCTTGCCCTCGGCGTGGATGGGGGCGCGGTCGTAGTCGCCCTCCTGCACCTTGTTGGCCAGGGGCAGGTACTCCATGGCCTGGTAGATGCCCTTGAGCTCGCGTCCGGGTGCGGGCAGGTCGCGCCAGGCGGTGGCTCCGCCGGTGAGGACGACGGCGTCGTGGCCGGCGCGGAGCTCGTCGACGGTGATGTCGACGCCGATCTCGACGCCGGTGCGGAAGGCGGTGCCCTCCGCGGTCATCTGGGCGAGGCGGCGGTCGATGTGCCGCTTCTCCATCTTGAACTCGGGGATGCCGTAGCGGAGGAGGCCTCCGATGCGGTCGGCGCGCTCGTAGACGGTGACGTCGTGTCCGGCGCGGGTGAGCTGCTGTGCGGCGGCGAGCCCGGCGGGGCCGGAGCCGACGACGGCGACCTTCTTGCCGGTGCGCGTGGTGGGGGGCAGGGGCTTGACCCAGCCCTCCTCCCACGCGCGGTCGATGATGGAGACCTCGACGTTCTTGATGGTGACGGCGGGCTGGTTGATGCCGAGCACGCACGCGGACTCGCAGGGGGCGGGGCAGAGCCGGCCTGTGAATTCCGGGAAGTTGTTGGTGGCGTGCAGGCGTTCGATCGCCTCGGCCCAGTCGTGGTTGTGGACGAGGTGGTTCCACTCGGGGATGAGGTTGCCGAGCGGGCAGCCGTTGTGGCAGAACGGGATGCCGCAGTCCATGCAGCGCGAGGCCTGCTTGGTGACGGTGGCGCGGTCGAAGTCCTCGTACACCTCGCGCCAGTCCTGGATGCGGACGTCGACGGGGCGGTGGGCGGGGAGCTCCCGCTCGGTGATCTTCAGGAAACCCTTGGGGTCGGCCATGGTGTTTCTCCTCCTCTCGTGTGGGCCGGCGCTCAGGACTGCGCGGAGGCCATGACGGCCTCGTTGACGTCGCGGCCGTCTCTTTCGGCCTCTGCCTGGGCGAGCAGGACCCGCTTGTAGTCGCGCGGCATGACCTTGGCGATCCGGGCGAGGCCGGTGTCGCCCTGGGCGAGGACGCGCCGGGCGACGTCCGAGCCGGTCTCGGCCAGGTGCCGGGTGAGGACGTCGGTGAGGTAGGCGCGGTCCTCGTCGGTGAGGGCGTCGATCTCGACCATCTCGGTGTTGACGCGCCGGGCATCCAGGTCCAGGACGTAGGCGATGCCGCCGGACATGCCGGCTGCGAAGTTGCGGCCGGTGCGGCCGAGGACGACGGCGCGTCCGCCGGTCATGTACTCGCAGCCGTGGTCGCCGATGCCCTCGACCACGGCGAGCGCGCCGGAGTTGCGGACGCAGAAGCGTTCGCCGACGACGCCGCGGAGGAAGATCTCACCGGAGGTGGCCCCGTAGCCGATGACGTTTCCGGCGATGATGTGGTCCTCGGCGACGAGCCGGGAGTCGGCCGCGGGGCGGACGACGATGCGGCCGCCGGAGAGTCCCTTGCCGACGTAGTCGTTGGCGTCCCCGGACAGGCGCAGGGTGACGCCCTTGGGCACGAAGGCGCCGAAGGACTGTCCCGCGGATCCGGTGAAGGACACGTCGATGGTGTCGTCGGGGAGGCCGTCGGCGCCGTAGCGCTTGGTGACCTCGTGTCCGAGCATGGTGCCGACGGTGCGGTTGACGTTGCGCACGGGCAGTTCGAGCCGGACGGGCCGGCCGAAGTCGAGCGCGCCCTCGCTGAGCTGGATGAGGGTGTTGTCCAGGGCCTTGTCGAGGCCGTGGTCCTGGATGCGCTGGTGGGTGCGGTGGTCGCCGGTGCGGGGTTCGACCTCGTGGAGGATGGGTGCGAGGTCCAGCCCCTGGGCCTTCCAGTGGGTGACGGCTTCGGTGGTGTCGAGCAGGTCGACGGCGCCGATGGCCTCGTCGAGGCTGCGGAAGCCGAGCCGGGCGAGGTACTCGCGGACCTCCTGGGCGATGAACTCGAAGAAGTTCACGACGTGGTCGGCCTGGCCGGAGAACCGTGCGCGCAGGGCGGGGTTCTGGGTGGCGACGCCGACGGGGCAGGTGTCGAGGTGGCAGACGCGCATCATGACGCAGCCGGAGACGACGAGGGGCGCGGTGGCGAAGCCGAACTCCTCGGCGCCGAGCAGGGCGGCGATGACGACGTCGCGTCCGGTCTTCATCTGTCCGTCGGCCTGGACGACGATGCGGTCGCGCAGGCCGTTGAGCAGGAGGGTCTGCTGGGTCTCGGCGAGGCCGAGCTCCCAGGGCGTGCCCGCGTGCTTGAGGGAGGTGAGCGGCGAGGCGCCGGTCCCCCCGTCGTGGCCGGAGATGAGGACGACGTCGGCGTGGGCCTTGGAGACGCCCGCGGCGACGGTGCCGACGCCCGCTTCGGAGACCAGCTTGACGTGGACCCGTGCGGACGGGTTCGCGTTCTTGAGGTCGTGGATGAGCTGGGCGAGGTCCTCGATGGAGTAGATGTCGTGGTGCGGCGGCGGGGAGATGAGCCCGACGCCGGGGGTGGAGTGCCGGGTGTCGGCGATCCACGGGTAGACCTTGTGGCCGGGCAGCTGGCCGCCCTCGCCGGGCTTGGCGCCCTGGGCCATCTTGATCTGGATGTCGTCGGCGTTGCTGAGGTAGTGGGAGGTGACGCCGAAGCGGCCGGAGGCGACCTGCTTGATGGCGCTGCGCCGCAGGTCCCCGTTGGCGTCGGGGGTGAAGCGGGCGGGGTCCTCGCCGCCCTCGCCGGTGTTGGACTTGCCGCCGAGGCGGTTCATCGCGATGGCGAGGGTCTCGTGTGCCTCGGCGGAGATGGAGCCGTAGGACATGGCTCCGGTGGAGAAGCGCTTGACGATCTCGGAGACGGGTTCGACCTCGTCGACGGGGACGGGTTCGCGCACGCCCTCGCGGAGGCGGAAGAGCCCGCGCAGGGTCATGAGCTTCTCGGCCTGGTCGTCGATCTTGGAGGTGTACTCCTTGAAGATCTCGTACGTGCGGGTACGGGTGGAGTGCTGGAGCTTGAACACCGTCTCGGGGTTGAAGAGGTGGGGTTCGCCCTCGCGGCGCCACTGGTACTCGCCTCCGACGTCCAGGCGCCGGTGGGCGCCGGGGTTGGCGGCGTGGGCGCGGCGGTGGCGGATGGCGACCTCTTCGGCGAGGACGTCGAAGCCGACGCCGCCCAGGCGTGAGGTGGTTCCGGTGAAGCAACGGTCGACGACCTCGGCGCCGAGGCCGAGTGCCTCGAAGATCTGGGCCCCGGTGTAGGAGCTGACGGTGGACACGCCGATCTTGGACATGACCTTGAGGACGCCCTTGCCGAACGCCTTGACGGTGTTGCGGACGGCCGTGTCGGCGTCGACGCCGCCGAGGGTTCCGCGTTCGACCATGTCGCGGACGGTGGCGAGGGCCAGGTACGGATTGACGGCGGAGGCGCCGTAACCGACGAGGAGTGCCACGTGGTGGCATTCGCGCACGTCGGCGGCTTCGATGAGGAGGCCGACCTCGGTGCGGGTCTTCTCGCGTACCAGGTGGTGGTGGACGGAGCCGGTGAGCAGGAGCGAGGGGACGGGCGCCCGGTCGGCGCCGGCCCCGCGGTCGCTGAGCACGAGGATGTGCGCGCCGTCGGCGATGGCCCGGGACACCTCGGTGTTGATCTGGTCGAGGCGTGCGGAGAGGGCGTCCCCGCCGCCGTCGACGGGGTAGGTGCCGTCGACGGTGTAGGTCCTGAGGGCGGGGTTGTCTCGGCCGGCGGCGACGATGGCGGCGAGTTCGGCCTGGTCCACGACGGGTGTTGGCAGGACGAGCCGCTGGGTGTCGCCGGGGGCGGCGTCGAGGATGTTGTGCTCGGCGCCGAGGAGGGTGGACAGGCTGGTGACCATCTCCTCGCGGATGGCGTCCAGCGGCGGGTTGGTGACCTGGGCGAAGTTCTGCGAGAAGTAGTCGAAGAGCTGCCGGGAGCGGTCGGAGAGTGCGGCGACGGGTGTGTCGGTGCCCATGGAGCCGATGGGCTCGGCTCCGGTGCGGGCCATGGGGGTGAGGATGACGCGGAGTTCTTCCTCGGTGTAGCCGAAGACCTGCTGGGCGAGGTTGAGCTCGGCGACGGGGACGGGGTCCGCGGCGGGGAGTTCGGCGAGGCGCAGGACGCCGGAGTCGATCCACTCCTGGTAGGGGTGTTCGGCGGCGAGTTCGGCCTTGATCTCCTCGTCCTCGATGATGCGGCCCTGCGCGGTGTCGACGACGAAGATGCGGCCGGGCTGGAGGCGTCCCTTGCGGACGACGGTGGCGGGGTCGATGTCGAGGACTCCGGCCTCGCTGGCGAGGACGACGAAGCCGTCCTCGGTGACCCAGTAGCGGCCGGGGCGCAGCCCGTTGCGGTCCAGGACGGCGCCGACGACGGTGCCGTCGGTGAAGGACACCGAGGCGGGGCCGTCCCAGGGCTCCATGAGGGTGGAGTGGTACTCGTAGAAGGCCCGGACGGCCGGGTCCATCTCGGTGTGGTTCTCCCAGGGCTCGGGGATCATCATGAGCACCGCGTGCGGGAGGGTGCGTCCGCCGAGGTGGAGGAGTTCGAGGGCGTCGTCGAAGGACGCGGTGTCGGAGTCGTCGGGGTCGACGATGGGGAAGATGCGGTCGAGGTCGCCGGGGATGAGGTCGCTGGCGAGCTTGGCCTCGCGTGCGCGCATCATGTTGCGGTTGCCCTTGACCGTGTTGATCTCGCCGTTGTGGGCGACGAAGCGGAACGGGTGGGCGAGCGGCCAGGACGGGAAGGTGTTGGTGGAGAACCGGGAGTGGACCAGGGCGAGGCCGGACGCGTAGCGCCGGTCGGACAGGTCGGGGAAGAACGGTTCGAGCTGCGGGGTGGTGAGCATGCCCTTGTAGGCGATGGTGCGCGGGGACAGGCTCGGGAAGTAGACGTCGGTCTCGTGCTCGGCGCGCTTGCGGACGCAGTAGGCGTGGCGTTCGAGTTCGATGCCGGTGAGGCCCTCGGTGGGGGTGCCCGGGGTGCCGGTGATGAAGAGCTGCCCGAAGTAGGGCATGGCCTGGCGGGCGGCGGGGCCGCTGTACTGGGGCTCGAAGGGCAGTTCGCGCCAGCCGAGGAGGGTCAGCCCCTCGTCGGCGACGATGGCGTCGATGGCCTCGACGGCGGCGGCGCGCTCGGCGGCGTCGACGGGGAGGAAGGCGATGCCGGTGGCGTAGGCGCCGGGCTCGGGGAGTGCGAAGCCGCAGACCTCGGTGTAGAGCTCGTGCGGGATCTGGGTGAGGATGCCCGCGCCGTCCCCGTCGTCGGGGTCCGCGCCGGAGGCGCCCCGGTGGTCGAGGTTGCGGAGGACCGTGAGCGCCTTCTCGACGATGTCGTGGCTGCGCCGGCCGGTGAGGTCGGCGACGAAGCCCACACCGCAGGCGTCGTGCTCGAAGGTGGGGTCGTACAGGCCCTGGGAAGTGGATTCTGCGTTCGTTCGGACGGACGAACGCCGCACCTGAGCAGCGGGCATCTACCCTCCCTGTCGTCTCTTGTCGGCTTTGTGAAAAGCGCATTCGGGACGACATTGGCCCTGCTGCGTGCGGATGTAGTTGTGTGCCGCGTGAGCGGCGGTTCCCGCTGTGCGGGCGCCCTTCGCGCTACCGTCGCGCGTCCACGTCCTCGTGGTCGCCGGTGGCGGTCGGGGTCCCTGTTGCGGGCGGGTTCCCTTATACACGCTGGTCCGGCCGCGATGCGAATCGGAGGTCTAGACCAGATGGCGCCGCGGTGCGCCGGTGTTCGCGGTTCGCCCCCCGGGGGGCGGTGCTTGTCCCTCTCGGTTGTCCCCGATGAGGGCTGGCCTAGCCGGTTTTTCCACGAGGGAACCCCGCTAAACCTCCCAAAGTGGATAAAACCCCGACTGTGGGTCGGTGTTCCGCTCCGGGACCGCGTGACGCCGTGTACCGGTGGTCAACATTACCCCGGCGTTAACGCACCGCCCAAGGGGGCCCGGGTCCCCCGCGTGGGTGATCTGTCCCTCACCCGCGACGGACCGTTCTGACCTGGGCGGCCACAGCCACCCGTCGACCCGTGGGACCATCGGTGGATGGCAGGCCACCCGACTTTCCCGGACCCGGACGACCACGGTTCCGCACCCCCCGACCACACCCCACGAACACCAGGAGTCACGGTTTCGGACACCTCCCCCGCGCCCCCGCCCGGGGGCGCGCCGCCGCTGCCCGAGGCCGCGTTCCGGCTGCTGCGCGAGCACGGGGCGGACATGCCCCGGCTCCGCCGGGTCCTGGCGCTGCTCGCCGACGGCCGGTGGTGGGGCGCCGACGACCTGGTTCGGGGGACGGGTGTCGCGTACACACTGGTGTCGTCGCTGCTCAAGGCGCTGGACGAGGCCGGTGAACTCACCACCGAGAGCGACGGCCGCCAGAGCCGGGTACGCCTGGCGCGGCCCTCCGGCTACGCCGGCGCGGCCGGCGACGACCTCGCCGACCCCGTGGCGCACCTCCTCCCCCGGTACGCCCGCGCCCACGCCGAACTGACGCGCGCCGTGGCCGAGGGCCCCGCCTCCGACCTGGACCTGGACCACGTCACCGCGACCGCGGAGACGGCACTGCGCCGTGCCCTGTTCCTGGCCACGCGCTTCGACCTGCACGACCGGGTCCTGCTGTGCGTGGGCGACCACGACCTGACCTCGATCGCGCTGACGCTCGTGTGCCCCGGCGCCCGGGCCGAGGTCGTCGACATCGACGAGCGTGTGCTGGCACACATCGACGCGCTGGCAGACAGGCTGGACCTGCGGGTGCGGACCCACACGGCCGACCTGCGCCTGGGGCTGCCGTCCACGGTGCGCGGCGTCGCGGACGTGGTGTTCACCGATCCCCCGTACACCGCCGACGGGGTGGAGCTGTTCGTGCGCCGCGGTGTGGAGGGCATGGCCGACCCCCGCCGGGGGCGGGTCCTGGTGGCGTACGGCGCCAGCGAGACCACGCCCAAGCTGGCGGCCGCCACCCAGTCGCGGCTGGCGCGGATGGACCTGCTGTTCGAGGCGGTGTGGCCGGACTTCAACCGGTACCACGGCGCGGAGTCCATCGGCGCGGCCTCCGACCTCTACGTGCTCCGGCCGCTCACGCGCGCCCCGGCGCCGCCCTCGGGCGACGCCGCCAGGGTGTACAGCCAGGGGGTGAACGCCAAGGAGGCCCGGGGCGGCCTCGACGCCGGGCGCGCCCGCGCGGTGCTCGACCGCGTGCGCGAGGACCTGGACGGCCGGGAGGCCGCGGACAGGGGCCGCGGGGACGGCGGCCGGACCACCGCCGAGGGCCCGGAGCCGACGCTCGTGGGCGAGTGGCCGTCGGAGGTGTCGGCGGCCGGGCGGGTACGGCTGTCCACCTGGATGGACGCGCCCGCGCCCGTGGGCGACCGCGCCGTGCTCAACCTGACCGGCGGGTGGGAGCGGCTGGCGGCGCGCGCTGCCCTGGCCTCCGCCGCGGACACGGTGTACGCCCTGGTCCCCTCCTCCGCGGCGTGCGTGCGCGACGCCGCGGGGCAGCAGGGTCTGCGCGCCCTGGTGGAGCCCCGCTTCCGGGTGCGGTTCCTGCGCGGGTTCGGCGCCGACGACCTGACCGCGGTACGCCTGACGCGGCGCCCTCCGGACGTGGACGAGCCGGGCGGGGCGGGAGCGGGCGCCGGGGAGGGCCGGGGAGGGGTCCCGGCGGACGAACGGGCGCAGGGGGTTCCGGACGCCGCTGTCGACCTCCTCCTGACCCATGTGCAGGAGCGGGCACACGGCACGCTCACCGCCACGCTGAGGGCCGGGCTCGTCGAGGTGTCGGCGCGCGCGGGCCGCCCGGCCAACAAGCGCACCGCGCGCCAGGCCGTGTCCACGGCTCCGTGGTGGCTGGCCGGCCACACGCTGCTCGACCTGCCCGAGCACCGCTTCGCGGAGCTGCGGGGCGTGGCCGCCGCGCTGCTCGCCCAGGTGTAGGTCCGGCCCCGGCCGGCGCCGCGCCGGGCTGTCCGGGGCAGCACGGCGCCGGCGGGCCCGGCTCCCCCGGTGGCCACGCCACGGGCGGGGATCCGCGCCCGCCGGGCCCACCGGGGCCGGTGGACGGCCGTACGGGATCCGCGGGGGAACTCCCCCGCCCCGCGGACGTGCGGAGGGGCCCGGAGGACGTGTCCTCCGGGCCCCTCCGCACGCGGTTCAGCCGGTTCCGGTGCCGAGGCCCTCGGTTCCGGCGGGGTCCTCCGCGGTGCCCTGCGTACCCGCGGGGTCCTGCACCGTGCCGTCGGTTCCGGCCGGGTCCTGCACCGTGCCCTCGGTCCCCGCCGGATCCTCGACGGTGCCCTCCTGCGTGCCCTCGTCCGTCTGGCCGGTGCCGGAGCCGTCGTCGAGCTGCACCATCCGCCGGTAGAGCGGGTCGCGGAAGTTCGCCAGCGCCACGAGCGGGCCGGAGAGGCTGACCCTCTCCTCGACCGACTCGGAGTCGGTGGGCTGGACCCACACCACGACCAGGTAGTGGCCGCTGACGATCGCGTCGCTGGCGCTGTAGCCCTCGCCCAGGCGGTCGAACGGGTCGGCGCCGGAGGGGGAGAGCACGAACCCGGAGTCCGGGGCGGCGTCGCCCTCCTCGTCGGCCCCGGCCTCGTCCGCCTCGGGCGCGTTCATGGCGGCGGCGACGGCCCTGCTCCCCTCGACGTCGGCGAGGTTGAACACGGCCGTCACGCCGAAGTAGGTGTCGGAGACGTAGGTGGCGCGTCCTGCCTGGGTGCAGTCGGCCTCGGCCAGGGCGGTACGGACCTGCTCCCCCCACACCGCGGCCGAGCAGTCCTCGCTCAGGTCCGAGTCGCGCAGGGTGAAGTCGATCTCCTGGCTGGAGATCT
The DNA here is from genome assembly GCF_050955985.1 of Nocardiopsis sp. CA-288880. NCBI lineage: Bacteria > Bacillati > Actinomycetota > Actinomycetes > Streptosporangiales > Nocardiopsidaceae > Nocardiopsis > Nocardiopsis sp. CA-288880. The sequence goes on from NZ_CP192105.1 coordinate 5,517,540, forward strand.
CCGCGTTGCGGCTCTCGAACAGCTCTCCGGCGTTGAGGGCGCGGCTGTCGCCCTCACGGGAGGCCAGCACCTCGTTCATCCGGCCGGTGTCGATCACCCGGTACATGACGGGTCGGGTCTCCTGGGCGGCCTGGTCCGCTCCGCCCCCCTCGCCGAGGCGCATGTACAGCACGGTGCCGAGCACGGCCAGCGCCACCACGGCCACTCCGGCCACCACGAGGAGGGGACGGCGGCGTCCCTTGGTCTCCTGCTTCCTCCGGCCTCCGGCCCGGCGGCGCCCACCCGTGCGGGAGGACGGCCCCGCCGACACCTCGTCGGACTCGCTGTTTTTCCTCCGGCGTCCGGCGGGACCGGACGCCGACGGTTCAGAAGGGGACACCCAGTGGACCTTTCCTCGGATGCGGGCCGGCCGCGCGCGCGTGGCCGGCCCGGTTCGCTTGGGGAGAGGGGCGGAAAGCACCCCGCCCGCACGACCCTGGCGGAAGGGTCGATCTGTCCGAGATCCTATCGGGGCGTCCGACAGGGCGGGACAGGCCTACTCCTCGGCCCGACCCGCCTCGACGACCTCCTCGTAGATGAATTGCGTGGAGTTCATGGAGGCCACGCTCAGCTTCGCCAGGTCGGCGTTGTCGCCCGGGTCGGCGCCGTCGGTGTCGGCGACCCAGAACACCGCCAGGTAGTGGCCCATGACCTGGGCGTTCGCCTGGCTGTAGCCCTCCTGGAGGCCGGGAATCTCGCCGCCGTTCTGCGTGAGCAGGAATCCGGCGTCGCTCTCGGCGTTGGTCGGGTCCAGGGAGGCCTCGACGTCGGCGGCCGCATCGGCGTTGGCCAGGTCGAAGACGGTGACCTGTGCGATGTGCTCATCGCCCGCGTCGGTGTACACACCGGTGGCGGCCTGGATGCAGTTCGCGTCGATGAGGCTCTGGCCGAGCTCCTCCCCCCACACCAGTGAGGTGCAGGAGTCGGTGACGCTGCTCTGGCGGAGCTCCAGCGTCATGTCGTCGAGCCCGATCTCGCCGACCGCCCCGAACACGGACTCCTCGGTCATCGGCTCCGCGCCCTCGGGGCGTTCGTTGATCGCGCCGAACACGTCCTCGCGGTTGGGCTCGGACAGGTAGAGCTCCGGCGTGAGGGTGCTGTGCCCCTCCGGCGGAGCCACGACCGAGTCGTCGCCGCCCGAGACCGATCCCCCCGACCCCGTGAAGAGCTGGAAGGTCAGCAGTCCGAGGAGGGCGACCAGCGCGATGCTGAACGCGCCCAGCAGGACGCCGAGGACGGCTGTGCCGCGCTTGCGCTTGCTCTGCTCGGCGAGGGTGTAGACGATCTGGTTGGGGCGGTCGCCCAGGACCGACACCTTCTTGATCGCGGACGCGGAGAAGGCCGAGACCTTGCCGACCCCGCCGCGCCCGGCCCCGGACGCCCTGCGCCTCGAAGCTCCGGCCGCGGTCGCCCCGCGACCCTTCCTGCGGCGGGAGGACCGCCGGGAGCCGGCGGCCCCGTCATCGGCCGGGGCCCCCTCCTCGTCCTCGTACTCGTCGTAGTCGTCGTACGCCTCGCCCCCGTCGGCCCGGTCCGCGGTGTCGGCGGTGTCGGCGTCGGACGTGCGGGTGTGACCGTACTCCGCGGAGAAGTCCTCCTCGGGGTCGTAGTCGTCCTCGCGGCCCTCGTCGTGGCCGTAGTCGTCGGCGTGGTCCTCGGTGTAGGCCCGGCCGGCGCGGCGTGAACCTCCGCGCCGTCCCCGGCGGCCGTACCCGGACTCAGCTCTGCTCACGGTCTTTCTCAATCGTCAACCCGTGGTCTGCTCGAAAGGTACAGGGCGTTCTCCGCTCCGCGGCCGGACACGGCCGGCCCGCGCTCAGGAGCCCTGCGCTACTCGGGCTTCGCCCCGGAATCGGTTCCCGTGTCTCCGGCGTCGTTCGCGGTCGAGCCCTCGGTACTAGATCGCTCAGGGCTCGGGTGGTATTCCGTGCCCGCCTCCTCTGAGCTGCCATTTTGCGTTCCGGAACCCGATTCTTCGCTGTCCACGGCGCTGTAGACGGTGCTGTCGTCGGACACCTCACTGCCGGCTGTGGCGCCGAACACCTGGGTTCCGGCGTCGTGGCCGTGGGGGACGACGGCGGTGGAGAAGGAGTCGATGCGGCGCCCGGCCCACACGAAGTAGGCGAGCGCGCCGAGGAAGACGACGATCGAGGTCCAGTTGTTCAGGCGCATGCCCAGGAAGTCGTTGGCGGGGTCCACGCGCAGGTACTCGATCCAGAACCGGCCCACGCAGTAGCCCATGACGTAGAGCGCGAAGAGGCGGCCGCCCTGGAGGGAGCCCTCGAAGCGGCGTCCCGCCCAGACCAGGAACACGGTCAGGAGCACGCACCACAGGGACTCGTAGAGGAACGTGGGGTGGTACGTGGTGACGCCGAACTCCATGCCGGGGCGCAGGTGGCCCTCGGGGTAGGGGGAGATCTCGACGGCCCAGGGCAGATCGGTGGGGGCTCCGAACAGCTCCTGGTTGAAGTAGTTGCCCCAGCGGCCGAGGGCCTGGGCGAGGGGGATGGTGGGGGCGATCGCGAACGACAGTTTGGACATGGACAGCCCGCGCTTGCGCGCCACCAGCCACACGCCGACGGCGCCCAGGGGCACGGCGCCCCAGATGCCGAGGCCCCCCTCCCACACGTACAGGGCGCGGATGGGCTCGCGCCCTTCGCCGAAGTACAGCTGGGCGTCGCTGATGACGTGGTAGAGCCGGCCGCCGATCAGTCCCAGGATCACGGCCCAGACGGCCATGTCCATGATGGTGCCCTTCTCACCCCCCATGGCTGCCCAGCGGCGCTCGCTCCAGACCACGGCGACGACGACGCCGGCGAGGATGCACAGCGCGTAGAAGTGGATCTGGAGGGGCCCGATCGGGATCGCGTTGATCTGGGGGCTGGGGATGGCCGCGAGGGCGCGGCCGAGACCGGCCGCGCCCTCGGAAGCTGTCGACGACAGTGTCACTGATCTGCTCTCGGGTTCGCCCCGCGTGCGGGGGTGCTGTCAGGGGTGCTACTCCGCACCCCCGTCACCCATGGGCTGGGTGTCGACCTCACCGGCGTCCGCGGAGGCGATCGCCTCGTTGAGGCCCCTGACCGTCATGGCGGTGTTGTTGTCGAGCAACTCGCCGTTGAGGTACACGGAAGGAGTGCCGCGGAACGTGTTGTCTCCGCTGTAGCGAGTGTAGGCCGTTCCGGTGGCGGTGATGATCTCGCCCGTGTAGGTGCCGTCGAGGAAGGCGGGGTCGTGCCCGTTGTCGGCCCCCCAGGAGATCAGGTCGGACAGGACCATGGTGCCGAGGGTCTCCTCGCCGATCTCCGCCACGGCGTCCTCGGTGAGTGCGGGCAGGTAGTCCTCGGTGAACGTGGCGACGACGGCGGCCTCCTCGTCGATCCGCCGGTCGAACTCGCCCTCCTGCTCGGCGGCGGCGTCGGTCTGGCGGAACCAGTCCTTGAGCTCGTCGACGGTGAAGCCCTCGTTGCCCTCGGTGGGCTGGTTCTCGAAGAGGATGTCGTTGTACTCGACGAAGTAGCCGTGCTCGGCGGCGGCGCGTGCGGCGGCGCCGGCGCGCAGCGAGTTGCTGCTGATGGGCACCGGCTGCTGGGCGAAGATGCTCACCGGCCGGTAGTGCACGATGGCGTTGCCCTCGGCGGCGTTCCGCTTGAGGACGTCGCCGTTGAGCAGCTCGAACTGGCGGCAGGCGGGGCACTGGAAGTCGGCGTAGACCTCGACGACGGGCGCCTGCGCGCCCTCCTGGGCGAGGACGACGCTGCCGTCCTCCTGGAGGACCTGGGGCGGGAGCGCCCCTTCGTACCCGGAGTCGCGGCGGTCGGCGTTGAGCACGGCGAACCCGATGCCGACGACCAGGACGACGACGGCCGCGGCGGCGCCGATGACGATGAGCGTCTTGGTGCGTTTGGCCGCCCGCTTCTCCCGTTCGCGCTGTTCCCTGATTTTCTCGCGGGAGCGCTTGCGCGCTTCACTCCCCATGCTTTCCCCTGTTTCTACTGCTGGAGGTGGTCGACCGTCGTGGGTTCCGGGGTCACCGGAAGAGCCCGATGGCGCGGTCGAGGGCGAAGGGTGATCGAGGCCGGACCGCGATGAAGGCGCCCATGGCGGCGAAGGCGATGTCGCGGGCGATGGAGAGCCCGTAGGTGGTCTCCCCGGGGGCGACCTGTCCGCCGCCGCCGAAGCAGCCGCAGTCGATGTTGAGGCCCCTGGCCATGGCGGAGACGATCCCGGCGATGAAGACGACCATGAGGAGGGCGCCGACGGCTCCGACGTAGCGGGTGGCGAGTCCGACGAGGAGGAGGGCCGCCAGGGCGAGCTCGAACAGGGGGAGGGTGTAGCCGATGAGCCGGGCGACCTCGACGGGGAAGAGGTCGTAGGCCTCGACCGCCTGGACGGAGAGCGCGGGCGGGAACTTGGAGACGGCGGCGAAGACGAGGACGGCCGCGAGTCCGAGCCGGCAGGCGAGGGTGAGCCAGGGTTGGACGGCCTCCCAGCGGGAGCGCGGGACCGCGGGGGCGGTGGAGGCGTCGGGGGATTCGTCGGTTGTGTCCATCGCTTGGGCCTTCGGGGAGTAGGGGACGCTTTGTCGCGTTCGGTGTCTGGACCGTCGCTCTACGTATCGCGTCACATCCTACTGACTGTGGTGGGTCCGTGACGCTGCGGCCGGAACCCCGGGCGTAGCGGCGGGCGCCCCAGGAATCCGCGACACCGCCATCACATCACCGACTCGGCCCCCGTGAAGGCGTTTCAGGGGTTCCGGCAGGGGCCTCTCACCCGATTCTCACCCTCTTAACCCTGCTTTTGACCAGGCGGGAAGAGCGTCGGGCCGCCCCCGAGGGGACGGCCCGACACCGGTGCCACAGGTCTCCCCGGCCGGTGACCGACGCCGCGACCGCCGTGCCCGGAGGTCCCGTGCGAACCCGGCCCCCGTCCCGCGGGCGGGCCGCGCGTCCCGGGCGGACGGGGCCCGCGGAGCACACCGGGCCCTACCTGTCGCGGACGCCCCCCGCGAGCTCCTCGGCGAAGGAGCGGACGGCGGCGAGGCCGGTCTCCAGGTCCGGGGCGTCCAGGATCCGCTGGCAGAACCCCGCGCCGACGATGACGCCGTCGGCGTAGGCGGCCACCTCGGCCGCCTGGGCGGCGGTGGAGATCCCCAGGCCCACGCAGACCGGCAGGCCGGACTCACGGGTCACCTCGCGGGTGCGCCGCACCAGCGTCTCGGCGGTGTCGGCGACCTGCGTGCGGGTGCCGGTCACGCCCATCAGCGAGGCCGCGTACACGAACCCGCTGCACGCCGCGGTGGTCATGGCGAGGCGGCGGTCGGTGGAGGAGGGCGCGACCAGGAAGATCCGGTCCAGGCCGGACGCCTCGGAGGCGGCCGTCCAGGCCCCCGCCTCCTCGGGGATGAGGTCGGGGGTGATCACCCCGGCCCCGCCCGCCTTGGCGAGGTTCGCGGCGAAGCGCTCCACCCCGTAGCGCTCGATCGGGTTCCAGTACGACATGACCACGGCGGCGGCGCCCGTGGCGGCGGTGGCCTCCACGACGCGGAACACGTCCTCGGTGGTGGTTCCGGCCGCCAGGGCCCGGTCCGCGGCCCTCTGGATGGTGGGGCCGTCCATCATCGGGTCGGAGTAGGGCAGGCCGACCTCGATGACGTCGCAGCCCCCCTCCACCATGGCCTGGATCACCCGGACGGAGGAGTCCGGGTCCGGGAACCCCGCGGGGAAGTAGCCGATCAGGGCCGCCCGGCCCTCCTCGCGGGCCTCGGCCAGCTTGGTCTGCAGCGTCGTCGCTGTCATCACGCCTGTCCCTCCGTGTCGACGAGTCCGAAGTACGCGGCCGCGGTGTCGACGTCCTTGTCCCCGCGCCCGGAGAGGTTCACCAGGATGACGGCGTCCGGGCCGAGGCGCTCGCCGAGCTTGCGGGCGCCGGCCAGGGCGTGGGCGCTCTCGATCGCCGGGATGATGCCCTCGGTGCGGCACAGCAGGCGGAACGCCTCCATGGCCTCCGCGTCGGTGATCGGCTCGTAGCTCGCCCGGCCGGTGTCGGCGAGGTAGGCGTGCTCGGGGCCGACCGCCGGGTAGTCGAGCCCCGCCGAGATGGAGTGGCTGGGCAGGGTCTGGCCGAACTCGTCCTGGAGCACGAACGTGCGCGCCCCGTGGAAGACCCCGGGGCTGCCCGCGGTGATCGACGCGGCGGTGCGGGGGGTGTCCGCGCCGTCTCCCCCGGCCTCGAAGCCGTACAGGGCGACGCTCTCGTCGGGGATGAACGCGGCGAAGACCGCCATGGCGTTGGAGCCGCCGCCCACGCAGGCGGCGACCGCGTCGGGGAGCCGTCCGACCCTCTCCAGGACCTGGGCCCGGGCCTCCTCCCCGACGACGAAGTGCAGGTCGCGCACCAGCTTGGGGAAGGGGTGGGGCCCGGCGACGGTGCCGAACAGGTAGTGGGTGCGGTCCACGTTGGCGACCCAGTCGCGGAACGCCTCGTTGATGGCGTCCTTGAGGGTGCGGCTGCCGATGGTGACGGGGACGACCTCGGCGCCGAGCATGCGCATGCGGGCGACGTTGAGCGCCTGGCGCCGGGTGTCCTCCTCCCCCATGTAGATGACGCATTCCAGGCCGAGGAGGGCGCAGGCGGTGGCGGTGGCCACGCCGTGCTGTCCGGCTCCGGTCTCGGCGATGACGCGGGTCTTGCCCATGCGCCGGGTGAGCAGGGCCTGGCCGAGCACGTTGTTGATCTTGTGCGAGCCGGTGTGGTTGAGGTCCTCGCGCTTGAGGAGGACGCGGGCGCCGCCGCAGTGCTCGGAGAAGTTGCGGGCCTCGCTGAGGGCGCTGGGGCGGCCGGTGTAGTCCTTCAGCAGTGCGGCCAGTTCGGCCTGGTAGGCGGGGTCGTTCTTGGCCTTCTCCCACTCCGCCTCGACCTCGTCGAGGGCGGCGATGAGCGCCTCGGGGGCGAAGCGGCCCCCGAAGCGGCCGTAGTGCCCGCCGTGGTCGGGCAGTGGTCCAGCATGGCTCATTGGGACGTTCTCCTGGGAAGGGGCCGACGGCGGCTCTTCCCCCGGGCGTACGCCGCGGGGGTCCGCGCGTCGACCGGCTGCGCGCCGCCTGGTTCCGGCGGCGCGTTCGGACCGGTGGGTCAACGCGGCGTCGGGAACCCGCGGCTCATGCCTGCGGGTTCCCTAGAGCCATCGCCATCGGAGGCCGGGGTGTGCCTTCACCGCGACCGTCCGTGGCGTCGTCTGTCCCATCGTGCTGTTCGTCCCCTAGTTCCGGTCACGCAGGGCGGGGTGTGCTCCCGCGGTCACCAGGTCGGCCACGGCCTCGCGCGGGTTCCGACCGCGGACGAGGCTCTCGCCGACGAGGACCGCGCCGGCGCCGGCGCCGGCGTAGGCCAGCAGGTCGTGCGGGCCGCGGACTCCGGACTCGGCGATCTTGACGACGTCGGAGGGGATGCCGGGGGCGATCCGGGAGAAGGTGTCCCGGTCGACCTCCAGGGTCTTGAGGTTGCGCGCGTTGACGCCGATGACGGTGGCGCCGGCGTCGACGGCCCGGGTCACCTCGTCCTCGTCGTGGACCTCGACCAGGGGCATGAGCCCCAGGGAGCGGGCGCGCTCGACCAGGGAGACCAGGGCCTCCTGGGGCAGCGCCGCGACGATGAGGAGGACGGCGGAGGCGCCGAAGACGCGGGCCTCCCACAGCTGGTAGGAGCTGACCACGAAGTCCTTGCGCAGGAGCGGGGTGTCGACGGCCTGGTGGACGGCCCGGAGGTCGGCGAGGCTGCCCTTGAAGCGGCGCTCCTCGGTGAGGACGCTGATGAGCGCGGCGCCCCCGGCCTCGTAGTCGCGGGCCAGGGCGGCGGGGTCGGTGATGGTCGCGAGCGGTCCCTTGGAGGGGCTCGCCCGCTTGACCTCGGCGATCACGTGGACGCCGGGACGGCGCAGGGCGGCTTCGGCGTCCTTCGGGGTGGGCGCCGACTCGGCCTGGGCCTTGAGGCGGTCCAGGGGCAGCGCCTCCTGCCGCTTCGCCAGGTCGGCGCGTACTCCGTCGAGGATCTCGTCGAGCACGCTCACCAGTTACCGCTCCCTCGTGCAGTGGTCTGTCACGGTGGTGGCTCCGGCGGGCGGGCCGCCCGCGCGGCGTGCCCGGGCGCACCGCCGGCGCACCGTGTTGCTGGTCATCGTATCGACCTTCGGGGGCCGGGGGGCCGCCACCCCCCACCTGGTCCCCCGGGTTCTCCGGGGGACCAGGCGGGAGGGGTGGTTCTGTCCGCTTGTGTCAGGAGGTGTCCGGGCGGCGTGAGCCGTCGCGCCGGAATCAGATCTCTGAGAGGAAGAGGCCGACCATCATCACGATCATGAAGAGGATGTAGAGGGCCGCCGGGACGAAGAGCACCACGCCGATGATGCCCATGACCTTGGCGATCTTGGACGAGGACTCGGCGCCCCGGTAGTCGCCGGACGTCCACTGGCTGTTGACCATGACAGCGAAGATCAGGCCGATGATGCCGATCACCGGGAAGCAGCTGATGATGCCCAGGATGTTCATGGCCAGGTGGTTCTTGGGCGGGTCGCCGGGAGGCGGGCCGCCGTGGCCCGGTACGCCTCCGTAGCCGGAGGGAGGGCCGTACCCGCCGGGCGCGCCGTAGCTCCCTGGAGGGCCGTATCCGCCGGGGGGGCCGTGGCCGCCGGGGGGCAGGGCGTCGTAGCTCATGTCGGGTTCCGCTCTCGTGGGGGGATGTCGGCGGGCCGGCTCGTCCCGGCCCGCCTGTCGGGCACGGCCCTCGCCGGTGTTCCGCCCGTCCGGGTCCGTGACCGCCGATGGGCAGCCGGGGGGCTCTTCCCGGCCGGGGGCGCCGCGCGTTCGTCGGCGCCCCTGCCCCCGGAGGCCGGGGACAGGGGCGCCGTGTCCCGAGCACCGCTCGTCGCGCCGCTCGCGGCGGCACGCGCTGCCGTGGGCCGGGATGCCTGCCTCAGTACGTGGCTGTGGCACCGAAGGCGACGATGAACATCAGGAGGACGAAGAGCAGGTAGAGGACGACGCAGATGAATCCGACCAGGCCGATGATCCCCATGATCTTGGCGACCTGCGCGGAGGACTGGGCTCCCGCGTAGTCGCCCGACTCCCACTTGCTGTTGACCTGGAGCGCGAAGATCAGGCCGATGATGCCGATCACGGTGCACCCGAAGATGCCCAGGATGTTGAACATCACGTAGTTCTTGGGCGGTCCGCCAGCGGGCGGGCCTCCGTACCCCGGCGCGCCTCCGTAGCCCGCGGGCGGGCCGTAACCACCGCTGGGCGGGCCGTAGCCGCCGGTGGGAGGTCCGTAGCTCATAGGGGTCCAACCTTCCAGGACGAGGTGTGGTGCGTTGTTTCTTGCGGGGGGGCTCGTGGCGCTCATCCGCTCAGACGGCGGAAGTGCCGTTCTGGTTCTGGCTACCAGCCGGGGAACAGCGGTGTGCCCGGGGCGAGGAAGGAGAACCAGGGCAGGTTGCGCAGGATCCAGTGGGCGTTGATGACGATCAGGAGCAGCCACAGGAACCAGCCCGGGGTGAGCCTGGGCGGCTTCGTGGGCGGCCGGACCGTCCTGACCAGCCACAACGTGTAGGTCACCGCGATGTAGGGGAGCAGGAGCACCAGCAGGGGGTTCATGCTGATGGCGCCGAGGAAGTCGCCGTGCGTGGCCAGCGCGATCGCGCGCATGCTGCCACAGCCGGGGCAGAACGTGCCGGTGAGCAGCAGCCACGGGCACGTCGGGTAGTTGCCGGGCTCGTTGGGGTCCACGAAGTGCAGGAGCGTCGCCCCGGCCAGGCCGAGGACTCCCAGGCCGACGGGCCACACGACCGGGGGCAGGGCCCTGAGCCGGTGTTCGACGCGCTGGGTCCACGAGGGCGCGGCAGGCGTCTGGGGCCCGGCGGTCTCGGGTGGTTCGCTTGGGTGCACGGGACCAGCCTACGGGTTCGGGGAGGACAGGGTTCTGCCCCCGTGGCCGCAGGGCGCACGGGGGCAGAGACGTGCTCGGTGCGGGTGCCGACTAGTAGTACGTGGGCGTTGCCGAGACGAGGAGCACGGCGCTCAGGAGGTAGAGGCCACCGACCACCACCCACAGGATGCCACCGCAGATGAAGGCGATCTTCGTGAACTTCTTCGCCTGGGTCTGGGCCTGGTGGGCGCCGGCGTGGTCGCCGCGGTTCCACAGGTCGTTGACCTTGGTCGCGTTGATGAGCGCCGGGATGGCGAAGGGCCAGCAGCAGAAGATGGCGACGATCGCCCAGGTGAGGCCGTTGTCGGGCGGGGTGCCGTAGCCGCCTCCGGGAGGCCCGTAGCCGCCGCCGGGGGGCGGTCCGGGGTTGCCGGGGGGAGGGGGACCGTAGCTCATGGTCGTACAACTTTCAGAAAGAGGACAAGGGATTTCGCACGGTGTGGAGAACACACCGGCCCGACATGGGGCAGGATCGGGTCACCGGAACGCGTACGTCACGGGCAGAAACGAATGATGCCAGACAGAGGGGACATCAGCCGACAGGCGACGACACGTTTGGCAGGTCCGGTGTGGTGAATCTACCTGCCCCATGGGACCTTCGTCCATTTTCTGTTATTCACTCGTTGTGAGCTGCGGTTTCGCGGAGGGGAGTCAGTTATTGCCCGCCGTCGCCGAGACCTTCCGGGCGGCTTCCCACGCCTCGCGGGTCTGCGGGTAGGGGCGCGGCTCCTTGCGGCCGAGGCCGACCTTCTTCATGACGCCGGCGATGACGGCGAGGACGACGCTGAGGCCGAGACCGATGAGGGTCCACGTCACCAGGGCGCCGCCGAGGATGATGGCGACGGCCGCCACGGTCCAGGCCACGATCCAGGAGATGGTGAGGAACCAGGCGGAAACGGTGTTGCCGTGGTCGTCGTGGTGTTCGTCGGCCATCAGTGGTTCTCCTTCGGTTCGGCTGGCCGTGCTGCCAGCGGTGCGGGTTCGCCGGCGTCCCCGGGGCCGGCGGGGTCCTCGGACCGGCCGCCGTCGGGGGCGTCGAGTGTGGGATCGTCACCGGCATCCAGCGATTTCCACAGGTCGGCAGGTGTCTCGGCCCGGGTCGCGCGCGGTGCGGCGTCCCGATCGTACCGGGTGCCCATGCCCGGCCAGGCAGGGGCTCGTACCGCGGACAGGAGCCCGGCGAGGACCAGGAGGACGGCGCCCCCCGCGGCCATGGCGGGGCCGAGCGCGGCCAGGTGGGGCGCCGCGGCCACCTGCGCGGTGCCCGCGGCGTCGGTGGCGTTCTTCGCCACGGCCTCCATGAGGGCGTCGGGCCGTGTGGCCCCCCACACGGAGGTCAGGGCGAGGACGCCGCCCGCGGCGACGAGGGCGCCGACGATCCGCCGGGCCCATCCGCGTGTGGCGTACAGGCCCGCGATGCCGGCCAGGCCGGCCCACCCGATGCCGCTGGGCGCGCCGGTCAGGTCGGCCCCGGTGAGGGCGACGGGGACCGGCGGGACCGGTCCGGGCGCCGTGAGCTGGCCGGTCGCCCACTGCTGTCCGGCGGCGGCGAGGAGGAGTCCGGCGGCGGCGGCCAGGCCGAGCATGGTGACGCCGTACTCGCGCCGGACTCGGGGGGATGTCGTGGGGGAGCTCACAGCAGTTCCCCGGCGTCGAAGCACGTGCGGTCGCCCGTGTGGCAGGCGGCGCCCTCCTGGTCGACGCGGACCAGGAGCGTGTCGCCGTCGCAGTCCAGTGCGACGGACACCACACGCTGGGTGTGCCCGGACGTGGCTCCCTTGACCCAGTACTCGTTGCGGCTGCGCGACCAGTAGGTGGCGGCGCGGGTCGTGAGGGTGCGGTGCAGCGCCTCGTCGTCCATCCAGGCGAGCATGAGCACCTCCCCGGTGTCGTGCTGCTGGACGACGGCGGGGACGAGGCCGTCCGCGGTCCGCTTGAGTCGGGCGGCGATGGCCGGGTCGAGGCTGGTGACGCTCATGTCCTCCAGGTTATGGCCGACCGTCCAGCGGTCCGCACCGGGTCGTGCCCAGCGGGACCGGGCGCGGGGCGTCCCCTTGGGGGCGTTCGTCCGGGGCGGTTAGAGTTCGTGCGTCCTCCCTGTCCGGGTGCCGCGGTCCGTACCCGGCGCCCGCCGCGCTCCCCCGCCCCTTCCGTCCGCCGTCTCCACCCTGGGAGTTCCGTGACCGCCGAGACCCTGTCCGCCGACCTGGCGGGCAAGCCCGCCGCGCTGACCTCGCTCGCCACCCGCTTCCCCCGGTGGGACCCCTACGCCGCGCTGCCCGCGCTCCTGGCCGACGAGCCCGCCGCCGTGCGGTTCGTCGGCCTGGGTTCGGCCCGTTACGCCTGCGACGTGGCGGCGGCCCGGCTGCGGCGCGCGGGCATCGCGGCGAGCGCGGACCGCTCCTCGTCCGCGGAGCAGCCGCCCGCCGGCCCGGAGACGCTGGTGGTGGCGGTGTCCCTGGGCGGCGGTCAGAGGGAGCTGTACACGGTGCTGGACCGGTACGTCGCGCGGTCACCGGTGATCGTGCTGGCCCCGTCCGCGGACCTGGTGGTGGGGCACTACGCGGACCTGCTGGTGCCGCTGCACGCGGGCGAGGAGGCGAGCGGCCTGGCCTGCCGGGCCTACCAGCACGCGCTGGCGCTGCTCCTGCTGCTGGGCCACCGCCTGGGCGCCCCGGTGTCCGGGAGCAGCCAGAACTTCCCGGGGCTGCTGCGCCGGGCGGCCAACGCCGCGAAGTCGCTGCTGGCGAGTGCCCCGGAGTGGGTGCCCGAGGTGGCGCGGATCCTGGAGTCGCCGCACGGTGTGCACCTGGTGGCGCCGGACGAGCGGATGGCGTCGGCCTCGCAGGGCGTCCAGGCCCTGCGCAAGGGCCCGGTGCGGGCGGCGTACGCGTGCGAGACCGGGGAGTGGTCGCACACGGACCGCTACCTGGCGGCCGTGACGGACTACCGGGCTCTGCTGTTCGCGGGGTCGGCCTACGACGAGCGGTTCGCCGAGCACCTGGGGCACCTGCGCGGCACGTTCGTGGCCGTGGGCCCCACCCCCGGGCACGAGCGCGTGCCGGGGGCGGAGCTGACCGTCCGCTACCCGGGCGACTCCGACCCGGATGTGAGCCTGCTGGTGGAGCCGCTGGTGGCGGAGCTGCTGGCCGCCCACTGGTGGAGGGCGTCCCGCCGCTGACGGTGGCGGGGTCAGGCCGAGGAGCTGACCCAGGAGGCGTACAGGTCGGCGTACACGCCGGGCCGCGCGACGAGTTCGGCGTGCGACCCGCTCTGGACGATGCGGCCGTCGTCGAAAACCAGTACCCGGTCGGCGGCCTCGGCGGTGGACAGGCGGTGTGCGATGGCCACGGAGGTGCGTCCCCGGGTGAGCCGGTCCAGGGCCCGCTGGATGCGGACCTCGGTGTGGGGGTCCACGGCCGACGTGGCCTCGTCGAGAACGAGCAGGTCGGGGTCGGCGACGTAGGCGCGCACGAGGGCGACGAGCTGCCGCTCCCCCGCCGAAAGGGACTCGCCGCGCTGGCCGACCGGTGTGTCCAGGCCGTGCGCGAGGGAGTCGAGCCACTCGGAGAGGCCGAGTTCGGTGACGGCGGCCTCCAGCTCGGCGTCGGTGCTCTCGGGGCGGGCGAAGCGGATGTTGTCGCCCAGGGAGCTGTCGAAGAGGAAGCCCTCCTGCGGGACCATGACGACGCGGCTGCGCAGGGAGGAGAAGGCGACCTCGCGCAGGTCGGCGCCGTCGAGGCGCACGGTGCCCCTGGCGGGGTCCATGAGCCTGGTGAGGAGTTTGACGAAGGTGGTCTTGCCCGAGCCCGTCTCCCCCACGACCGCGACCCGGGTGCCCGGGGTGATCTCGACGGCGACGTCGTCCAGGACGACGGGGCCGTCGGGGTAGGAGTAGGTGACGTCGTCGAAGGTGACCCGGACCGGGCCGCGGGGCAGGACCTTGCCGGCCTCCCCGGGGTCGGCGATGTCGGGTGCGGTGTCCAGGACGCCCAGGACCCTGCGCCATCCGGCGATGGCGTTCTGGGCCTCGTTGAAGATCTCGGTCGCCATCATCATGGGCTGGATGAACAGGGTCAGCAGGAACAGGAAGGCGATGAGCTGTCCGGCGGTCAGGTCGCCGCCCAGGCCGAGCCAGACCCCGACGAGGACCACGGCCGCGTTGCCGACCGCGGAGACGATCTCGGCGAAGGGTGAGACCGCCATGGCCAGCCGCTGGGCGCGGACCTGGGAGCGCCGGGTCCTGGTCACGGTGGAGTCGATCCGCTCCGCGGTGCGCTTCTCGGTGCCGTGGGCGCGGATGACGGCCGCGCCCATGACGGTCTCGCCGATGACGCCGAGCATGTCGCCGGTGTTCTCGCGGACCTTCATGTACGCCGAGGACAGGTGCTTCTGGAGCCAGCGGACGCCGAACAGCAGCGGCAGCACGCAGACCCACACCACGATGGTGAGTTGCCAGGAGTAGACCGCCATGAGGACGGTGGCGACGAGGAGCTGGCCGGCGCTGACGAGCAGGAGCAGGCCGCCCCACTGCATGAAGGTGCTGATCTGGTCGACGTCGCTGGTGACGCGGGAGACCAGGGCGCCCTTGCGCTCGCTGTTCTGGGTGAGCACGGACAGGTCGTGGACGTGCCGGAACGCCTTGCGGCGCAGGGTGGCCAGTCCGGACTCGGTGGCCCGGTACAGGCGCAGGTTCATCAGGTAGGACGCGACCATGGTGACCACGAGGAGTCCGGCGCAGGCGGCCACCATGCGGGCGACGAAGCCGAGGTCGGGGCCTTCCGGGCCGGAGAGCCCGTTGTCGATGATCTGCTGGACGGCGACGGGGACGACGATCTTGCCGGCCGTGGCGACGACGGCGAACACCAGGGTGAGCCAGAGGCCCTTGGCGAACTCCGGGGAGAGCCGCAGGCCGCGCCGGACCGTGCCCATGGCGGTGTCGGTGGAGCGGTGCAGGGAGAGGAGCGGGTCGGCGGCGTCGCCGGCCTCCCGCCCGGGGTCCGGTTCGGGCCGCTGATCGGCGCGGGTCTGGGCGGGGGCGCTCATCGGCTCGTCTCCTCGGTGGCGTGGTCGCCGTGCGCGGTGGCGGGCGGGGCGGGTTCGAGTGGTCCGGGTTCCTCGGGGACGGGTTCGCGTTCGGCCTCGCCCTCGGCGGAGGCCCGTTCGTACGCGGTGACCAGCCTGTTGTAGCCGGGTGAGGCGGTGAGGAGCTCGTCGTGGGTGCCGCGGGCCAGGACGCGGCCCCGTTCCATGTAGACGACCTCGTCGGCGAGTTCGATGGTGGCGCGCCGGTAGGCGACGACGACCACGGTGGCGGCGTCGTCGCGTGCGCGCAGCCCGGCGAGGATCTGGGCCTCGACCTGCGGGTCGACGGCGGAGGTGGCGTCGTCCATGATCAGCAGCCGGGGCCGGCGGACGACGGCGCGGGCCAGGGCGAGGCGCTGGCGCTGGCCGCCGGACAGGGTGGTGCCCTTCTCCCCGAGCGGGGCGTCGAGGCCGCCGTCGAGTTCGCCGATGAAGCCGTCGGCGCGGGCCAGGCGCAGGGCGGCCCACACCTGCTCGTCGTCGATGTCGGTGCCGAGGGTGATGTTGTCGCGGACCGTGTCCTCGAACACGAAGGTGCCCTGGGGCACGAGGGCGGCGTGCTCGGAGACCTGGCCGCGGGCGAGGTCGCGGACGTCGACGCCGTCGAGGCTGATGTGGCCCGTGTCGGGGTCGACGAGGCGCATGAGCAGGGTGGTGAGCGTGGACTTGCCCGAGCCGGTGGGGCCGACGAGGGCGACGGTGCGGCCGGGGGCGATGTCCAGGTCCACACCGTTGAGGACGGTGGTGCGGGCGGTGGACTCCCCGTCGTCCATCAGGTCGCGGCCGCCGCCGTCGGCGTCGTAGGAGTCGGCGTAGGAAAAGGTGACGCCGCGGGCGCTCAGGGCGATGCCGCGAGGGCTGTCCTCCAGGGTCCGGTCGCCGTGCTCCATGGTGCCTCCGGATCCGAGGACGGACTGGACGCGGTCCCAGCCGACGACGCTGCGGGGCAGGTCGCCGAGGATCCATCCGAAGGAGCGGATCGGCAGGGCCAGGAGGGTGAAGAGGAAGGCGATCTGGACGAGGTCGCCGGGGTCGATGGCGCCGGTGGAGAGCCGCCACATGCCGAGGAGCAGGACGGCGAGCACGCCGAAGTTGGGCAGGGCCTCCATGACCGGGTCGAACATGGAGCGCATGCGGCCGACCTGGATGAGGGCGTCGCGGAGGCTGTGCGCGGACCGGGTGAAGCGCTCGGTCTCGGTGTCCTCCCTGCCGAGGGTCTTGACGACGAGGGCGCCGTCGAAGGACTCGTGGGCGACGCCGCTGACCTCGGCGCGCAGGGCCTGGGCCCGGGAGGCCATGGGTGAGACGCGGCGCTGGAAGACGACGTTGGCGGCGGCCAGGACGGGGAAGACGACGAAGGCGACCAGGGCGAGCACGGGGTCGGTGACGAGCATGGCCACCGCGGCGATGACGAGCATGAAGACGCTGCCGACGGCCATGGGCAGCGGGGCGAGCGGCTGCCAGGCCGCCTCGACGTCGGCGTTGGCGTTGGAGAGGAGCTGGCCGGTGGGGTGGCGGTGGTGCCAGGAGAGCGGGAGTTCGAGGTACTTGCGGGCGACGGCGCGGCGGTAGCGGGCCTGCATGCGGAACTGCATGAGGGCGGCGAGCATGCGGCGCATGGCGATGCCGACGGCCTTGCCCAGGCCGACCGCGAGGAGCAGTCCGGCGGCGGTGGCGAGCGCGGCCGCGGTGGTGCTGCCCCGGGCGAACGCGGGGAGGATGGTGGTGTCGGTGAGGTGGCCGAGGACGGAGGCCGAGCCGACGGTGACGCCGGCGTGCAGCATGGCTCCGGCGACGGCGGCGAGGAAGATCCACGGTTCGGTGCGCGCGGCGACCCACAGGACGCGCATGCCCCGGCCGAAGATCCCGGCGCCGGCGGTGTCCGCGGCGCGGTCGGCGGTCCCGGCGCCGTCGGCGGGCTCCTCCGGTGGCGCGGAGCCCTCCCCGGTCCCCGGATCCCTCGTGCTGGTGCCCTGCGCCATACGCCCCCCGTTCGTCTGCCTGCCGGTTCCGCCGGCACGGCCCGGCCCCTCACGCGCCGACGCCCTCCGGGCATGCCGAAGGGGACGTGGGTGCGTGTGTCGAGCCAACCTATCCAGCGGAACCGACAAGGTTCCACCGGATTGTTTCAGCGCGGTTCGCGCCGGGGCTATTCCGGCCGGGAGGGTCCGGCGCTCGCGGGAGTGCTCGGGGGCGGGGGACGGCGCCCGGGGCGGGCGGAGGGGTCCGCGTGCGGCGGCCCGCGCACGCCGGGTGCGGTGGTCGACGGGGCGCCCGGACCACCGGGGTGGTCCGGGCGCCGTGGCGGTCGGAGCGGCCGTCCTCCGACCGCCGGGTGCTACTGGACCGCGACCTGGTAGGTGACCAGCGCGCGGAAGGTCAGGCGGCCGGTGATGCCGTCGACCCCGATGCCGAACTCGCGCTGCGCGGCGCGGACCGCCCGCTCGGTGGCGGAGCCGTACTGGCCGTCGACGGAGAGTCCGGAGGCGATCCCCTTCTCCTTGAGGAGGACCTGGATCGCCTCGACGACGAGTCCGCTGCTGCCCGGGCCGTACTCGCCGAAGGTGCGCTCGCGCAGCAGCAGCCAGGTCTCGTCGTCGAGCGCCCCGGTCTCGACGAGGTCGTTCGGGTTGTCACGCTGGTAGCGCTTGACCGTGTTCTCGAGGCTGAGGTTGAAGAACCGCGAGGTGGTGCTGTCCGAGCGGTAGCCGTGGTGGGCGAGCAGCTTGCGTGCGGCCGCGATGTCGACCGAGCGGTCGCCCCTCACGTAGTACGGCCACGCCTCGGCCTCGATCTGGGCGACGACCTGCTCGGAGGTCCGGTTGAGGTTGTCGGCGGAGGCCGCGGGAGCGGTGGCGACGACGGCGGTGGCGGCGACCGCGGAGGCGGCGATCAAGGAGACGAAACGCCTACCAAAACCACCAAAGAAGTGCGGAAACATGCGAAAAAAGGTCCTTCCCCCGTGGGTAATGGGCACTACGGGGTCATGCTCACACGAAGCATCGGCGTGTCGAGGCAACGCCACACGGAAACGACTACGTGTCGTCATACGGACGCTCGAAGGTCCCCGGGACGTACTCGTCCCGGGGACCTTGCGCACCTCTACCAGCCGAAATCCCTCAGCGCACCGCGTGGCCCGCCTCGCGCAGGCTCCGCTTGACGTCGGCCACGGTGAACTCCCCGAAGTGGAAGACCGTCGCGGCCAGCACCGCGTCCGCGCCCGCCTCCACCGCCGGGACGAAGTGCTCGACCGCCCCCGCGCCGCCGGAGGCGATCAGGGGCACGTCCACCCGGGCCCGCGCCCCGCGGATCAGCTCCAGGTCGAAGCCGGCCCTGGTGCCGTCGGCGTCCATCGAGTTGAGCAGGATCTCCCCCGCGCCCAGCCCGGCGGCGCGCTCGCACCACTCCAGGGCGTCGATCCCGGTCCCGCGGCGGCCGCCGTGGGTGGTGACCTCGAACCCGCTGGGGGTCGGCCGGTCGCCCTCGCGCACCCGGCGCACGTCGGCGGAGAGCACCAGGACCTGGCGGCCGAAGCGCTCGGCGATCTCCTCGATGAGCTCGGGCCGGGCGATGGCGGCCGTGTTGACGCCCACCTTGTCCGCGCCCGCCCGCAGCAGGAGGTCGACGTCGTCGGCGGTGCGCACCCCGCCGCCCACGGTCAGCGGGATGAACACCTGGTCGGCGGTGCGGCGGACCACGTCGTAG
Source organism: Nocardiopsis sp. CA-288880 (assembly GCF_050955985.1). Taxonomy (NCBI): domain Bacteria; kingdom Bacillati; phylum Actinomycetota; class Actinomycetes; order Streptosporangiales; family Nocardiopsidaceae; genus Nocardiopsis; species Nocardiopsis sp. CA-288880. Next base: position 5,536,344 of record NZ_CP192105.1, read on the forward strand.
GTGGTCTCCCGGTCGCCGCTGGAGGCGGTGACGTCGAGGAAGGTGAGCTCGTCCGCGCCGGCCGCGTCGTAGCCGTGGGCGAGCTCCACCGGGTCGCCCGCGTCGCGCAGGTTCTCGAAGTTGACGCCCTTGACCACCCGCCCGGCGTCCACGTCCAGACAGGGGATGACGCGCACGGCCAGGCTCACCGGACCACGTCCTTCGCGTCGCGCACCGCGGCCAGGGCGTCCTCCAGGGTGAACGCGCCCTCGTACAGCGCGGTGCCCATGATGGCGCCCTCCACCCCCAGCGGGACCAGGGTGGCGATGGCCCTCAGGTCGTCCAGGCTGGACACGCCGCCGCTGGCGACCACCGGCTTGTCGGTGCGCTCGCACACGGTGCGCAGCAGGTCCAGGTTGGGGCCCTTGAGGGTGCCGTCCTTGTTGACGTCGGTGACGACGTACCGGGCGCAGCCCTCCGACTCCAGCCGGTCCAGGGTCGCGAACAGGTCGCCGCCGTCCCGGGTCCAGCCGCGCGCGGCCAGGGTCGTGCCGCGCACGTCCAGGCCGATCGCGATCCGGTCCCCGTGCTCGGCGATGATCCTGGCGCACCACTCCGGGTTCTCCAGGGCCGCGGTGCCGATGTTGACCCGGCGGCACCCGGTGGACAGCGCGGCGGCCAGCGACTCGTCGTCGCGGATGCCGCCGGACATCTCCACCTTGACGTCCAGGCGTCCCACGATGTCGCGCAGCAGGTCGCGGTTGTGCCCGCGCCCGAACGCGGCGTCCAGGTCCACCAGGTGGATCCACTCGGCCCCGGCGTTCTGCCAGGCCGTGGCGGCCTCGAAGGGGTCGCCGTACTGGCCCCCCGAACCGGCCTTGCCCTGGACCAGCTGGACGGCCTGCCCGCCCGCCACGTCCACGGCGGGAAGCAGTTCGAGTGCGGGGGACGACGGGGTGTGCTCGCCGGTCATGAAACCTTCTCGTGCTCGGTGGGAAAACGTCGGTCAGAGGGTGGCGACCCAGTTGGCGAGCAGGCGGGCGCCCGCGTCGCCGGACTTCTCCGGGTGGAACTGGGTGGCGCACAGCGGCCCGTTCTCGACGGCGGCCACGAACGGCTCGCCGTGCTCGGCCCAGGTGACCCCGGGCTCGCGGATGCGCTCGTTGTGCGTGGAGAACTCCCACTCGCGCACCGCGTAGGAGTGCACGAAGTAGAAGCGCTCCTCCGGGCCGATCCCGGCGAAGAGCCGCGTGTCCGCGGGGGGCCGGACGGTGTTCCAGCCCATGTGCGGCACGATGGGCGCGCGCAGGCGGTCCACGGTCCCGGGCCACTCGCCGCAGCCCTCGGTCACCTGGTCCCCGGCCCTCGGGTCGGCCCGCTCCACGCCCCGGTCGAAGAGGACCTGCATCCCCACGCAGATGCCCAGGACGGGGCGGCCCCCGGCCACGCGCCGTCCGATGATCCGGTCGCCGCCGGCCGCTCTGAGGCTGGACATGCAGGCGCTGAACGCGCCGACGCCCGGGACGACGAGGCCGTCCGCCTCCAGGGCGGCGTGCGGGTCGGAGGTGACGGTGACGTCGGCGCCGGTGCGCTCCATGGCGCGCTGCGCCGAGCGCAGGTTGCCGGAGCCGTAGTCGAAGACGACCACTCGTGACGGCATGGGAACTGCCCTTCCTCTACAGGTAGCCCAGTCGGAGAGCGCCGGAGGCGACGGCGAGCACGGTGCAGCCGGCCAGGGCCACGGCGATGAGCCTGTTGACCTTCCACATCGCGTAGGCGCCCCCGGCCAGGAACCCGCCCAGCACGACGAGGGCGATCCCCCACAGGTCGGTGTCCATCTACAGGGCGCCCTTGGTGGAGGGGATGCCGCTGACGCGCGGGTCCTTCTCCGTGGCGGAGCGCAGGGCGCGCGCCAGTGCCTTGAACTGGCACTCCACGATGTGGTGGGCGTTGCGCCCGTAGGGGACGCGCACGTGCAGGGCGACCCGCGCCTGGGCGACGAAGGACTCCAGGATGTGGCGGGTCATGGTGGTGTCGTAGTCGCGGCCGATGAGCGGCGCCATGCCCTCGGGTTCGCTGTGGACCAGGTAGGGGCGGCCGGAGACGTCGACGGTCACCTCGGCCAGGGCCTCGTCGAGGGGCACCTTGGCGTCGGCGAAGCGGCGGATGCCGGCCTTGTCGCCGAGCGCCTCCCGGAAGGCCGCGCCCAGGGCCAGGGCGGTGTCCTCCATGGTGTGGTGCGAGTCGATGTGCAGGTCGCCCTCGGTGCGCACGGTCAGGTCGAACAGGCCGTGCTTGGCGAGCTGGTCGAGCATGTGGTCGAAGAAGCCGACGCCGGTGGAGACGTCGGCGACGCCGGTGCCGTCCAGGTCGATCTCGACCAGGACCTTGGTTTCCTTGGTTGCGCGTTCGATGCGCCCGATACGGCTCATGGTGACTCTCCCGGTGGTTCTGGCGGGTGCGGTGGGGCGGGGCCGGCGGCCGGCGGGTCCCGGAGGCGCGGTCAGCGGCCGGTCGCGCGGAGGAGCGCGGCCCGGAAGGCGGCCATCTCCTCCGGGGTGCCGACGGTGACGCGCAGCCAGCCCGGCGGACCGACCTCGCGGATGAGGACCTGCTGGTCGAGCATCGCCTGCCACACCGTGGTGCGGTCCTCGAACTCACCGAACAGGACGAAGTTCGCGTCGGAGTCGGCCACGGCGAAGCCGTGCTCGCGCAGCCAGGCGACGGCGGCGTCGCGTTCGGCGCGCAGGTCGTCGACGGCGCCGAGGAGTTCGTCGGAGTGGTCGAGCGCGGTGAGCGCGACCGTCTGGGTGACGGCGGACAGGTGGTAGGGCAGGCGGACCAGCTGGAGGGCGTCGACCACGGCCGGGTGCGCGGCCAGGTAGCCGACGCGGGCCCCGGCCAGGGCGAACGCCTTGGACATCGTGCGCGAGACGATCAGCCTGGGGTGGTCGGCCAGCAGGGTGAGCGCGCTGGGCGTGCCCGTGCGGCGGAACTCGGCGTAGGCCTCGTCCACGACCACGACCCCGGGCGCCGCTTCGGCGACGCGCGCGATGTCGTCGATGTCCAGGGCGGTGCCGGTGGGGTTGTTGGGCGAGGTGAGGAAGACCACGCTGGGCCGGTGCTCGGCGATCGCGGCCAGGGCCGTGTCGGTGTCGATCCGGAAGTCGGCGTCGCGCGGCACGGACACCCATCCCGTCCCGGTGCCCCGGGAGATGATCGGGTGCATCGAGTAGGACGGCTCGAAGCCCATGGCGGTCCGGCCCGGCCCTCCGAAGGCCTGGAGGATCTGCTGGAGGACCTCGTTGGACCCGTTGGCCGCCCACACGTGCGCGCCGGTCAGACCGTGGCCCAGGTAGGAGGCCAGGCCCTCGCGCAGGCGGACCGCGTCCCGGTCGGGGTAGCGGTTGAGGCCCAGCGCGGTGGCGGCGACGGCGTCGGCCAGGGCCCTGGCGAGGCGGGGCGAGGGCGCGTGCGGGTTCTCGTTGGTGTTGAGGACCACCGGCACGTCCAGTTGGGGCGCCCCGTAGGGCGAGCGCCCCCGCAGGTCGTCGCGGAGTGGCAGGTCGTTCAGTGTGAAGCTCACGGGTTCCACGCTCATGGTCGGTTGTGGGCGGGCGGGTGCACGGGACTCCTGCGGCCTGTGCGGCCGCGCGGCCCCCCGGCCCCCGCCCGCCGGGCGGTCGGCCGCAGGGCTCAGGCCGTCACCGGGTTCGTGCGCGCGGCGACGGCCTCGCCGTGCGCGGGCAGGTCCTCGGCGTCGGCCAGGGTGATGACGTGGTGGGCGACGTCGGCCAGCGCGCCGCGGTCGTAGTCCACGATGTGCACTCCGCGCAGGAAGGTCTGCACGCTCAGGCCGCCGGAGTGGCAGGCGCAGCCGCCGGTGGGCAGCACGTGGTTGGACCCGGCCGCGTAGTCGCCGAGGGAGACCGGGGAGAAGTCGCCGACGAAGACCGCCCCCGCGTTGCGCACGCGCGCGGCCCGCGCGGGGGCGTCCACGGTCATGATCTCCAGGTGCTCGGCGGCGTAGGCGTCCACGACCGCGAGCCCGTGTTCGAGGTCGTCCACCAGGACGATGCCGGACTGCGGACCGGACAGGGCCTCGCGGACGCGGCCGCTGTGCTTGGTGGCGGCGACGCGCCGCTCCAGGTGCCCGGTGACGGCGTCGGCGAGCGCCTCGTCCGGGGTGACCAGGACCGAGGCCGCGACGACGTCGTGCTCGGCCTGGCTGACGAGGTCGGCCGCGACGTAGTCGGCGTTGGCGGTGGAGTCCGCCAGGATCGCGATCTCGGTGGGGCCCGCCTCGGCGTCGATGCCGATGACGCCCTTGAGCAGGCGCTTGGCCGCGGCCACCCAGATGTTGCCCGGGCCGGTGACCATGTCGGCGCGCTCGCACCCCTCGGCGCCGTAGGCGAACATGGCGATGGCCTGGGCGCCGCCGACCGCGTAGACCTCGTCCACGCCCAGCAGGGCGCACGCGGCGAGGATGGTCGGGTGCGGCAGCCCGCCGAAGTCGCTCTGCGGGGGCGAGGTGACCGCCAGGGAGCGCACCCCCGCCTCCTGGGCGGGGACGACGTTCATGATGACGCTGGAGGGGTAGACGGCCCGGCCGCCCGGCACGTAGAGGCCGACGCGGTCGACGGGGATCCACTTCTCGGTGACGGTGCCGCCCGGGACGACCTGGGTGGTGTGGTCGGAGCGGCGCTGGTTCCGGTGGACCTTGCGGGCGCGGCGGATCGACTCCTCCAGCGCGGCGCGCACGGCCGGGTCGAGGCCGGTCAGGGCCTCCTCGATCGCCTCGGCGGGCACGCGGATGTCGGTGAGCCGGACGCCGTCGAAGCGCTCGGTGAGCTCGATCAGCGCCTCGGTCCCCCGATGGCGCACGTCCTCGCAGATGGGACGTACGCGGTCGGCGGCGGCCGCCACGTCCAGTTCCGCGCGCGGAAGGGCTTCGCGCGGGTCGCCTTGGGTGCCTCGGAGGTCGATTCGACTGATCACGGGCCCAGTCTAGGGGGCCTCGCGCATTCGGTGGGCTGCGGTGTCCGGATGATGGACACCACACCTTCGCGACCGGCGGGTACGCGATCGCGGCGACCTGGGCCGACAACCACCGCACATACCGCGAATAAGTGTCGCCTAACTTTGGGACACCTAACCTAATTTAGCTTCAGAAAGGCTTGCCTAACAATGCGCGACACGTTTTGGCGCGTTTCGTAAAACTCTTATCGATGGGTTATCGTAGAGCCATGACTTCGAACAAGAGCAGCGATATCGGCCTTTCCAAGTTCCACCGCCTCCTGGTCGACCAGGTACGGCACGAGTTCACGGCCTCGCACCAGTACGTCGCCATCGCCGCCTGGTTCGACGACCAGGACCTGCCCCAGCTGGCTCGGGTCTTCTACGAGCAGTCCCTGGAGGAGAGGGACCACGCGATGATGATCGTGCGGTTCCTTCTCGACAGCGACATCCAGTTCGCCCTCCCCTCCGTGGACGAGATCGAGACCGATTTCTCCACCCCCCGCGACCTGGTCGCCCTGGCCCTGCGCCAGGAGCGCGAGGTGACCGACCAGTTCCAGAGACTGGCCAAGGTCGCCCGCGACGAGGACGACTACACGGGCGAGCAGTTCCTCCAGTGGTTCATCCAGGAGCAGACCGAGGAGGTCGCCAAGATGTCGACGCTCCTCAACGTGGTGGACCGCGCCCAGGGCAACCTGTTCGACGTGGAGACCTTCGTGGCCCGCGACATGCCCAGCGAGGACAACGGGAGCCAGGGCGCTCCCGGCACCGCGGGCCCCTCGGTCTCCTGACCGGCGCGGCCCTCCGGCCACGCGGCCGCCCGCCGGGCGGCCTCTTCCCGTACGGCCCGGGGCCCGGACGCCCGTTCCCGAGGGGGAGCCCGGCGCCGGCCCCGGGCCGTACGCGTTCCGGTGTTCTGCCGAGGCCGAACCGGGATCCCCGGGCCGTACGCGCGCCCGGACGCGCCGACCCGCGCGACGCCGTCGCCCCGCCGGGAGGGAGGCATACTGGGGGCATGCCCGTGGCACTGCCGATCTTCCCGTTGAACACCGTCCTGTTCCCCGGTATGACCGTTCCCCTGCACGTCTTCGAGCGGCGGTACCGGGCCCTGGTCTCGGAGCTGCTCGGCCCCGCCCTCGCCCAGAGCGAGGTGACCGGGCACGACCGGGGACCGCGCCGGTTCGGTGTGGTGTGGATCGAGCTGGGACACGAGGTGGCCGCCGAGTCGGGCCAGGGCGCGGGCGGGGCCGACACGGGGGTGCCGACGATCGGCGGTCCGGGGACCTCGCTCCCCAGGGTGGCCGCCACCGGCTGCACCGCCCTGCTGCGCAACGTGCGCACCTACGACGACGGGCGCTACGACCTGGTGGTCGAGGGGGGCGCCCGGTTCGCGGTCACCGACCTGGCCGAGGTGGACGCCTCCTCCCCCGAGGTGTACTCGACCGCCTCGGTGTCGTTCCTGCCCGAGCCCCTGGGCCCTGACGCCGACGAGCACGCCGAGCACGTACGGGACCTGTTCGGGACCTACTCCCAGCGGTTGGCGTCGATCGGGATGTCGCCGGACGCCGCGCCGGAACTGCCCAAGGACCCCATCGCCCTGTCGTACTCCGTGGCCGCCTCGGTCGTGCTGGACCAGTCCGAGAAGCAGCGGATGCTGGAGGCGGAGGACGCCGCGACACGGCTGGCGGTGGCGGCCAGGTTCCTGCGCCGGGAGAACCGCATCGTGGCGGCCCCCTCCCTCCCCAACCTGCCCGCGGGCCCCTTCCTCAGCAACGGCGTCTCCTTCAACTGACCCGGCGCGGGGGGCGGTCAGCACCCCCTCCACCGGAGGCCCGCCCCTCCCCGCAGGTCCCCTCGTGGGGCGCTCGGGTCCGGGTCTAGCCTGCTGTACGGACAGGTGCGGCCGGCGCGGCCCGCCCGGGACCGGCCCGGACGCTTCGCGCGGACCGTCGACGCACATCCGCGCGCTCGCGCGCAGACAGGAACCAGGAATTCCGATGAGCGGAAAAGCCACACCCGCGACCGTGGCCGCCGGGCGGACCAAGACCACCTACACCCTGCACCCCTACGAGGTGGACGGCGGCTCGGAGGGGAGCTCCTACGGCGCCGACGCCGCCGACGCGCTCGGGGTGCCCCGCGAGCACGTCTTCAAGACGCTGATCGCCGAGGTGGACGGGGTGTTCACCGTGGGGGTCGTCCCGGTGAGCACCTCGCTCGACCTCAAGGCGCTCGCCGCCGCGGTCGGCGGCAGGAAGGCCGCCATGGCCGACCCCGACAGGGCCGAGAAGATCACCGGCTACGTCAGGGGCGGGATCAGCCCGCTGGGCCAGCGCAAGCGGCTGCGGACGGTGATCGACTCCTCGGTGACGGACCTGGCCTCCGTCTACGTCTCGGCGGGGAGGCGCGGCCTGCAGATGGAGCTGCGCCCGAGCGACCTGATCGCGCTCACCGAGGCGGTCACCGCCCCGATCGGCGCCGGCTGACGCCGGTCCGGCCGCGGGGGCGGGACGCGGGGGGCGGGGCGCGGGGACGCACGGCAGGGGCCCGTCACGTTCCCTCCCTGCCGGGTCCGACGCCCGGGAAGGCCCGCGGAGGGGCTGTTGCCGGGCTACCTACCCGGGGGTAGCTTTGTGAAATGGGCAACACATCCCCCTTCTCCTCCGTTCCCGGTATGTTCACCCACCGCGTCGCCGAGTCCGGTGACGCCGTGGCGTTCAGCCATCCCGTCCCCGACCCGAGCGGCGCTCCCGAGAAGTGGGAGACCCTCACCTGGTCCCAGACCCTCGACCGCGTGCGCGACCTCGCGCTGGGCCTGCACTCCCTGGGAGTGACCTCCCAGGCCCGGTGCGCCATCGCCTCCGGCACCCGGATGGAGTGGATCCTCGCCGACCTGGCCATCCTGTGCGCCGGCGGCGCCTCCACCACCGTCTACCCCTCCAGCACCCCGCCCGACTGCGCCTACATCCTCTCCGACTCCGGCAGCATGGTGGTCTTCGCCGAGGACGCCGCACAGGTCGCCAAGCTCGTCGACCAGCGGGCGCAGATCCCCGGCGTGTCCAAGGTGGTCGTCTTCGACGGCGACGGGGACGGCGACTGGGTCATCACCCTGGACGAGCTGTCCGCACTGGGCGCGGAGCTCCGGGAGGAGAGACCCGGGCTGTTCGACGCACTCGTCGCGGCGGTCCGGCCCGACCACCTGGCCACCCTCATCTACACCTCCGGCAGCACCGGAAGGCCCAAGGGCGTGCGCCTGGACCACTCCAACTGGCTGTACGAGGCCCAGGCGGTCCAGGACCTGGACGAGGAGCTGCGCGGGCAGGGCTGGGAGATGCTCACCCCCGACGACGTCCAGTACCTGTGGCTGCCCCTGTCCCACGTCTTCGGCAAGCTCATGCAGGTCAGTCAGTTGCAGATCGGTTTCAGGACCGCCGTGGACGGCCGGGTGGACAAGATCGTTGACAACCTGGCGATCGTGCGGCCCACCTTCATGGCGGCCGCGCCGCGCATCTTCGAGAAGGTGTACAACCGGGTCGTCATGCAGGCCGCGGAGGGCGGCGCCGCCAAGTACCGGATCTTCCGGTGGGCCGCGGGGGTCGCGGACCGGGTCGCCCGCGAGAAGGAGGAGGGGCGGACGCCCACCGGCCTGTTGGCCGTCCAGCACCGGGCGGCGGACCGGCTCGTGTTCTCCAGGCTGCGGTCGCGCTTCGGGGAGCGCCTCAAGTTCTTCGTCTCCGGCAGCGCTCCGCTCTCCCCCGAGATCGGCCGGTTCTTCTACGGGGCCGGGATCCTCATCCTGGAGGGCTACGGCCTCACCGAGACCAGCGCGGGCACGTTCCTCAACCGGCCGGGCTCGGTCCGGTTCGGCACCGTGGGCCTGCCCATGCCCGGCACGGAGGTCAAGCTCGCCGAGGACGGTGAGATCCTCATCCGCGGCGGGTGCGTGATGCGCGGGTACCACAACCTGTCCGGCGCCACCGAGGAGGCGCTCGGCCCGGACGGATGGTTCGCCACCGGCGACATCGGCGTCCTGGAGGGCGGACGCCTGCGGATCACCGACCGCAAGAAGGAGCTCATCAAGACGTCCGGAGGCAAGTACGTCGCGCCGCAGGGGATCGAGAGCCGCTTCAAGGCGCTGTGCCCCTACGTGAGCAACCTGGTCGTGCACGGCGACAGGCGCCCCTACTGCACCGCGCTGGTGGCCCTGGACCCCGAGGCGGTCGGCGTGTGGGCGGCCGAGAACGGACTGGGCGCCCTCGACTACACGGAGCTGACCGCGGAGCCCCGGGTGCGGCAGATGGTCCAGGAGGCCGTCGACGAGCTCAACAGGGGTCTGCCCCGGCACGAGACGGTCAAGAGGTTCACCGTCCTCCCCCACGACCTGAGCGTGGAGGAGGGCGAGATCACCCCCAGCCTCAAGATGAGGCGGAGGACGATCGAGGCCAAGTACCGGCACCTCCTCGACGCCATGTACGAGGACGCGGTCCGGCCCCTCTGAGGCGCACGCGGCCGGGGGTCAGCGTCCTGCGTCCTCCGGTCCGGACGGGTCGCGTTCGACCGCGACCGGCGCACCGTGGGCGGGCGGCGCCGGGGGCAGCACGCCGTCCTGCGGCGCCCGGTCCCCGTCCTCCTGCCCGACGGCCCCCTCCGCCGCCCCCTCGGGCGGCGCGGGCTCGGGCGGGGGGACACCGGGCAGGTCGCGGCGCACGATGCTGACCGCGTCGAGCAGGCCGTACTGGAGCACGAACACGAAGGGCCAGGCCACCAGGAACGCGGTCGCGTCCAGATGGAGCCCGGTCACGACCGTCGCACCGGACTCCGCGGCCCCGACGGCGGCGTGGACCCCGCCGTCCAGGGCGACCCCGACGCGCCAGGTGAGCAGGGCGCCCGCGACCGCGCCCAGGAAACCCGCGACCAGGACGGCCAGGCGCAGGTCCTGGAGGCGTCGCCGGGCCAGCGGGAACTGGACCATGTAGGCCGCGTACCCGGTGGCCAGGCCGGCGAGCGCGGTCATGACGACGAAGTAGCCCTCACCGGCGAACACGTCCTCGGTGGTGCCGGTGAAGACCTGCCCGTCGCCCAGCGCGGTGCCCTCCGCGCGGGGCGCGAACTGCCACCACACCAGGCCCAGCAGCGCGCCCAGCAGAACCAGGGCCCCGAAGACGCACGCCCCCACGGCCAGCTGTCGTAGCGGCGCCGCCCCGTCCGCGCGGTTCTGCTCCGTCATCTCCCCAACTCTCCTCACCCCGTCCCGGTCCCACCCCGGAAAACCAGTGGATACAGGGCATAGCCGGAACGGAGAATACCGGCATGAGCGACAAGAACAGCCCTCCGGCCGCACCCGTGCCCCGGCGTGTCGATCCTCCCCTGGCGGCCGACGAGCGCACCATGCTCACCAGTTATCTGGACAGGCAGCGCGCCACGGTCCACCTCAAGTGCGCCGGTCTGGCCTCGGAGCTGTCGGGGGCGGCTCCCCTCCCCACCTCTCCGCTGATGACCGCGGGCGGCCTCGTGTCCCATCTGCGGTGGGTGGAGGCGTTCTGGTTCGAGGTGGTGATGCTCAACCAGGCCGACCGGGCGCCGTACTCGCTGGAGGACCCGGACGCCGAGTTCCGCGTCGGCGGCGAGCTGCCGCTCACGGGGCTGCTCGACGACTACGCGGCCCAGTGCGCGCGCTCGCGCGAGATCACCGCGAGGCTGGAGCTGGGGGCCTCGGCCCGCCGTTCGCGCCCGCAGCCGACCCTGCGCTGGGTGCTCCTGCACATGATCGAGGAGACCGCCCGCCACAACGGGCACCTGGACCTGCTGCGCGAACTCGCCGACGGCGTGACCGGGCAGTAGGACCGGGACAGGGCCGGGGCGCACCCCCCGGAGCCCTCCCCGTCCCCGGCCCCGAACCGGGGCGGCGCCTCCGGAAATGCGCTGGCGTGCGAGGGGCGCCGACCGGACAATACGGGGATGAACGACGAGAACGCTCCCCTGACCGCCCCCGGCCGCGTCGATCCGCCCATGGCGGCCGACGAGCGCACCATGCTCACGACGTGGCTGGAGTGGCACCGCGCCACGGTGCACGCCAAGTGCGTGGGCCTGTCCCCCGGGCACGCCTCCGCCACCCCGCTTCCGACGTCGCCGCTGATGAGCGTCGGCGCAGTGGTCTCGCACCTGCGCTGGGTGGAGCACGCCTGGTTCGAGAAGCTCCTGATGGGACTGCCCGAGAACGGGCACGCGACCCCCGAGGACCCCGACGCCGAGTGGCGGCGCGGCAGTGAGCTCCCCCTGTCCCTGCTGCTCGACGAGTACGAGGAGCAGTGCGCGCGCTCGCGCGAGATCACCGCGGGGCTCGACCTGGACGCGGTGGCCGCCACCGCACGGAAGGACGAGGAGCCCGCCACCCTGCGCTGGGTCCTGGTGCACATGATCGAGGAGACCGCCCGCCACAACGGGCACCTGGACCTGCTGCGCGAACTCGCCGACGGGGTGACCGGCGAGTAGGGCGGGGCCGGACCGCGGAGGGCCCGTGGCGACCGCTGGAACCCCGGGGTCGCGTTCACGGGCCCCCGGCGTTCCCGGCTCAGAGGCCGGTGTCCTCCCCGGGGTCCGACTCCGGGGCGGTGTCCTCCTCGGCCAGGATCAGGTAGAGGCTGCGCCGTGTCTCGGCCAGGAGCCGCTTGGCGCGGTCCAGCTGGTCGTCGGTGCCCGCCTGGGCGACCTGGGCGGCGGCCGCTGCCAGCTGGTACGCCAGGCCGCCGATCTCCTCGTAGCGGGACCGGCTGTCGGCGTGGGCGTCCGCGCCCGCCTCCCAGGGCGGGGTGAGACCGGCGCCGTTCTCGTCCAGGTAGGCGATGCCCTCCTCGGTGAGCCGGTAGGGACGGCGGCGCCCCTCCCCCTCCTCCTGTGCGACCAGGCCCTCGTCCTCCAGCTGCTGGAGCATCGGGTAGACGGACCCGGGGCTGGGCCGCCACATGCCGCCGCTGCGGTCGCGGCCCTCGCGGATGATCTCGTAGCCGCTGCGCGGCTCCTCGGCGATGAGCAGCAGGATGCCGGTGCGGACGTCGCCGCGCCGGGCCCGGCGACCGTCTCCGCGACCGCCCCGGTGGCCGCCGGGACCGTGTCCGAAACCGCCGAACGGGCCACCGAAGGGGACTCCTGCGCCTCCCCAGGGCCCGCCTCCCGGCGGGACGCCGGGAGGCGGCGGGGGCGGCGGCGGTCCGAACTGCGCCCGGTCGCCGCCGTGCTCGTGTCCGTACTCGTGCGGGTGGGGGTGCGGGTGGGGGCCCCGGTGTGCGTCGGCCGGGTGCCGGTCCCAGGGACGCCGCGCACGCTCGGAGCGTCCGCCGCGTGCGTTCCAGGACCAGGGGCCGGGAAGTGCCATGGCGCTCATGGTGTTCTCCTTCTATCGATACAGAGAGACTGTCTACTCTGTTCTGATAGCTCAAAGATATATCGTTAACTCTCTTCCGACAAGTCCCGGACACAGAAGAATCCCCGTGGGCCGCACCGCGCGGCTCACGGGGATCCTGGTCGGCCGGGGTCAGTAGTCGACCGCGTACGCCCCCAGCAGGCTCTTCACCTCGCCGTTGAACTCCGGGGAGATCCGCACCGAGAAGCGGTCCACCGCGTAGATCCTCGACCGGACCGGGTTGTCCACCCTGATCCGCACCGGGGTCTCCCCCTTGTGGGTGGCCAGGACCTGGCGCAGGTCACCGACCAGCTCCGGGGTGAGGCGCTTCTCGTCCACGGTCAGCAGCACCGGCGGCTCCCCCTCGGTGATGTGCGAGATGTCCAGGATCGACATCTCCGAGGCGAACATCGACCACGTGCCGTCCCGGTCGTTCAGACGGCCCTTGACCGTGACCGCCGTGTCCTCCAGCAGGGCCTCCACGTACAGGGGGTAGGTCTTGGGGAAGAACAGCACCTCCATGGAGGCGTCCAGGTCCTCCACCGTGGCGATGGCCCACTGGTTGCCCGCCTTGTTGGTGCGCTTGTCCACCTTGGAGATGAGGCCGGAGATGCGCACCTCACCCCGTTCGCGGCTCAGGTCGCCCGCGACGATCTGCGCGATGGACGTGTCCCGCGACCGCGCCAGGACGCGCTCGGCCCCCGCCAGCGGGTGGCTGGACACGTACAGGCCCAGCATCTCCCGCTCGAACGCCAGCTTGGTCTTGCGGTCCCACTCCTCGTCCCCCCAGTTGATGTTGAGGCCGATGGGGGTGGAGTCGCCGCCCTCCTCCGCACCGCCGAAGAGGTCGAACTGGCCGTGCGCCTCCTGCTTCTTGGAGCTGATCATGCCGTCGACCGCGGTCTCGTGGTGGCGGTACAGCTCGCGTCGCGGCTGGCCGAGCGAGTCGAACCCGCCCGCCTTGATCAGCGACTCGATGACCCTCTTGTTGCAGGCCGCCAGCTCGATCTTGGCCAGGAAGTCGGTGAAGGACGTGTACTTGCCCTTCTCCGTGCGGGTCTTGACGATGGAGTTGACCACGTTGGCGCCGACGTTGCGGACCGCGCCCATGCCGAAGCGGATGTCCTTGCCCACCGGTGTGAAGCGCAGACCCGACTCGTTGACGTCCGGGGGGAGCACCTTGATGCCCTGCGCCCGGCACTCCGCCAGGTAGACCGCCATCTTGTCCTTGTCGTCGCTGACCGAGGTCAGCAGCGCGGCCATGTACGCGGCCGGGTAGTTGGCCTTGAGGTAGGCGGTCCAGTAGGAGACCAGCGCGTAGCCGGCGGCGTGCGACTTGTTGAACGCGTACCCGGCGAACGGGAGCATGACGTCCCACAGGGCCTGGATGGCCTCCTTGGAGAAGCCCCTCTCCATGGCGCCGGGGAAGAACTTGGCCTCCTCCTCCTCCAGCGCCTCCTTCTTCTTCTTGCCCATCGCGCGGCGCATGAGGTCGGCGCCGCCCAGCGTGTAGCCGGCCAGCTGCTGGGCGATGGCCATGATCTGCTCCTGATACACGATCAGGTGGAAGGTCTCCTGGAGGATCGGCTCCAGGGCGTCCTTCAGCTCCGGGTGGATCGCTGTGACCTCCTGGCGCCCGTTCGACCGGTCGGCGTAGTCGTTGTGCGCGTTCGCGGCCATCGGGCCGGGCCGGTACAGGGCGTTGACCGCCGCGATGTCACCGAACTTCTTCGGCTGCATCCGCTTGAGCAGGTTGCGCATCGCGCCGCCGTCCAGCTGGAACACGCCCAGGGTGTCGCCGCGCGAGAGGAGCTGGTAGGTCTTCTTGTCGTCCAGCGGAAGCTTGATGAGGTCGATGTCGACCCCCTCCGCCTCCTTGATGCTCTTGACCGCGTCGTCCATGATCGTCAGGTTGCGCAGGCCCAGGAAGTCCATCTTGAGCAGGCCCATGTCCTCGCACTGAGGATAGGGAAAGCCCGTGATGATGGCACCGTCGTTGTCCCGCTTGTGCAGCGGGATGACGTCGAGCAGGGGCTCCTTGGACAGGATGACGCCCGCCGCGTGCACGCCGGTGCCGCGTGTCAGGCCCTCGATACCCCGCGCGGTCTCCATGACCTTGTTGACCTGCGGGTCGTTGTCGACGAGGCTGCGCAGCTCGGTCGTCTCCGAGTAGCGCTCGTGCTCGGTGTTGAACACCGCGTCGAGCGGGATCTCCTTGCCGCCGACCGCGGCCGGGAACGCCTTGGTGATCTGGTCGCCCACCGAGTAGGGCATGCCCAGGATGCGGGTGGAGTCCTTCACCGCGGCCTTGGCCTTGATGGTGCCGAAGGTGAGGATCTGGGCGACGCGCTCCTCGCCGTACAGCCGCGTGACGTACTCGATCATCTCGCCGCGCCGACGCTCGTCGAAGTCCAGGTCGACATCGGGCATGGACACGCGCTCGGGGTTGAGGAACCGCTCGAACAGCAGGCCGTGCTCGAGCGGGTCGAGGTCGGTGATGCCGAGGACGTAGGCGATCATCGACCCGGCCGCCGAGCCGCGCCCCGGGCCCAGGGCGATCTTGCTCTTGCGCGCGTACTGGCAGATGTCGGCGACCACGAGGAAGTAGGCCGGGAAGCCCATCTCGTTGATGATCGCCAGCTCGAACTCGACCCGCTTCTGGACCTCCTCGCCCGCCCCGTCCGGGTAGCGCGTGGGAAGCAGCCGCTGGACCTCCTTGGCCAGCCAGGAGGCCTGGGTCTCGCCCTCCGGCACCGGGAAGACCGGCATGAGGTCCCGGTGCTTGAACACGGCGTCGTAGGCGTTGGGGTCGATGCGCTCGGCGATGAGCAGGGTGTTCTTGCACCCCTGCTTCCACTCGTCGAAGTCGAGGATGCCGCGCATCTCGTCGGCGGTCTTGAGGTAGTAGCCCGAGCCGTTGAACCGGAACCGGGTGGGGTCGTCCAGGTTCTTGCCCACGCCCACCGCCAGCAGGGCGTCGTGCGCCGCCGCCTGGTTCTCGTACACGTAGTGGGAGTCGTTGGTGACCAGCGGCGGGATGTTCAGCTCGCGGCCGACCTTGAGGAGGCCGTCGCGGACCTCCTTCTCGATGCTCACACCGTGGTCCATCAGCTCCAGGAAGACGTTGTCCCGGCCGAAGATGTCCTGGAGCCCGGCCGCGTACTCGATGGCCTCCTTCTCCTGGCCCAGCCGCAGCCGCGTCTGCACGCCGCCCGACGGGCAGCCCGTGGAGACGATGATGCCCTCGTTGTACTCCTGCATGAGCTCCAGGTCCATGCGGGGCTTCATGTAGTAGCCCTCCATGGACGCCAGCGAGGACATCCGGAAGAGGTTGCGCAGCCCGGTCTCGTTCTGCGCCAGCATCGTCATGTGGAGGTAGCGGCCGCCGCCGGAGATGTCCTTGCCACCCTCGGAGGACACGTCGTCCGACCCGCTGGAGCGACCCCAGAACACGCGCTTCTTGTGGAACCGCGACTCGGGCGCCACGTACGCCTCGATGCCGATGATCGGCGTGACACCGGTGCCCTTGGACTGCTGGTAGAACTCGTAGGCGCCGAACATGTTGCCATGGTCGGTCATGGCGACCGCCGGCATCCCCAGCCTCGCCGCCTCCTTGAAGAGGGGCTTCAGCTTCGCAGCCCCATCGAGCATGGAGTACTCGGTGTGGACGTGCAGATGTGCGAAGGAGTCGGCCATGGTTCGGGTGCCCCCATGAGGGTCGTAGGTCGGGTGGTATCTCCCGAGCCTACGACTTTCCCACGACGCCCGTGTCCCACTGTGGACGACGAACCGGACTCCCCACCTGCGGACGCGGAGCCGGACGGGCCCCTGTGTCCTGGATCACGGCGCGGCTCCGGGCGGGGCGGGGGCCCGCCGCGTTCGGTCGCGCCCGGCCACCCGGCCCCGGCGGACCGGGGCGACCGCCCCGCTTCGGCGAGGTGGCCCTCCGGGCCGGACCGCACGGGAGGGCGGGATCGCCGGGAAGCGGGTCCGGGCGGCGCTCAGGCGGCGCGGACGCGGCCGGCGAGGGCGCGCAGCCAGGGCTCCCGGAAGCCGGGCTCGCCCGCCAGGACCCGGCGGAAGCGCTCCCTGGCCTCGGGGGTGCGCCCGTAGCCGTGCAGGACGACCGCGCTGTTCAGGGCCGCGCGGGCCTCCTCGTCGCGCCGGGGCACGGTCACACCCGGGTCCGCCCAGCGGTGGCGCCGGAAGGAGTGCTCGGCCTTGGGTTGGCTGTTGCCCAGATAGCCCCACAGCCAACCGGAGACGGACACGTTGCGCACCGCGCGGGCCGGGAGCTCGCCCACCCAGTCGGCGTGCTGCTGCCAGCGCCAGGTCTTCGGGCTCGTCTTCCCCCTGGCGGTGACTCCCAGGTAGCGGACCTTCGTCCGGATCACGTTCCAGGCGGCGCGCTCGTCGTCGATCCAGTCCCGCAGCTCCCGGTGGAGGTTCCCGAAGGTGGAGCCCGCGGCGACCAGGTCGACGAGGACCACGGGGCGCCTGCGGCCCGCCAGCCCCGCCGGGGACAGCCCCGCGTCGGCCAGGTTGACGCGCAGCTGCCGCCGCTCCTGCGGGGTGGTCACGCGCCCCTCGTACCCGTAGAGGGACAGCGGCAGCCGGTTCAGGCGCTCGGCGTCGGCCGTCCCCGCGAGGACCCCGCCCAGCAGGTCGTACAGGCTGTCGGGCGAGCGGCCGACGAAGAACAAGTCCCCGTCGGCGCTGCGCGCGACGACCTTGGCCGCGCACTCGGTGAGCTCGGCGACGTAGCCGGGGTCGTACTCCTCGGACCCGTCTCCGACGAGGGACCCCAGCCGGTCGCCGCGGGCCACGTTCCAGCGGAAGGGGCGGTTCGGTTCGATCTGGTCCATGGCCCCATGGAACCAACCGCCGACCGTGCGGCCAAGCGCTTTTCCGGGTGCCGGGGCCCACGCCACCCGCGCCACCCGCGCCACCCGCGCCACCCGCGCCACCCGCGCCACCCGCGCCACCCGCGCCCGGTGGACGGCCCGGGTCCGCCCCCGGTTCACCCCCGCCTGTTACCCTCCCGCGGTCGGGGTGGCGGCACCGCCCCCCGCTCCCCCGGTGAGAGGATGCCTCCATGCCCCCGTCCGTGAACCGCGACGCCCGGCCCGGTCCCCCGGCCGGCCCGGCCCGACGCCGCGTGGCCTCCACCGCCACGCTCGTCCTCGCGGCGTCGGCCCTGGTGGCGGCGCCAGCCGCCGCGGCGGAGTCGCCGTCCGTCCCCGGGCCGCCCGGCCCGCACCAGGTCCGGTTCGCGACGTTCAACACCGCCCTCGAGCGCCCCGGGCAGGGTGCGCTCGCGGCCGAGCTCGCCACCCCGGACAGCGAGCAGGCCCGCAACGTCGCGGAGATCATCCAGCACGTGCGGCCCGACGTGCTCCTCGTCAACGAGTTCGACCACGACGAGGAGGGCGAGGGCGCCCGCCTGTTCCAGGACAACTACCTCTCCGTCGGCCAGAACGACGCCGAGGGCATCGACTACCCGTACGTGTACACCGCCCCGGTCAACACGGGCGTGCCCTCGGGCGCGGACCTCGACGGGGACGGCCGGGCGGTGACGGAGCCCGGGACCCCCGGCTATGCCGAGGACGCGTTCGGCTACGGCGCCTTCCCCGGACAGTACGGGATGGTCGTGTACTCGATGTACCCGATCGTCACCGAGCGGGTGCGCACCTTCCAGACCTTCCGCTGGGCGGACATGCCGGACGCGCTGCTGCCCACCGACCCGGCGACCGGCGGGCCCTACTACTCCGACGAGGCGCTGGAGGTCCTCCGCCTCTCGTCCAAGAGCCACTGGGACATCCCGGTCGACACGGGGAGGGGGCGCCCGATCCACCTCCTGGCCAGCCATCCCACGCCGCCGGCCTTCGACGGGCCCGAGAGGCGCAACGTCCTGCGCAACCACGACGAGATCCGCTTCTGGGCCGACTACGTCACCCCGCGCGCGGGCTCCTACATCTACGACGACGAGGGCCGGCGCGGCGGCCTGCCGGTCGGCGCCCCCTTCGTCATCGCGGGCGACCTGAACGCCGACCCCGACGACGGGGACGGCCACCCCGGCGCGATCGCCCGCCTCCTGGAGCACCCGGGGATCACCGACCCACGCCCCGCCAGCCAGGGCGGCAGGGGCGCCGCCCAGCGCCAGGGCGGCGCCAACGAGGGCCACGAGGGCGACCCCGGCCTCGACAGCGCCGACTTCACGGACGAGCCGGGGCCGGGGAACCTGCGCGTGGACTACGTACTGCCCTCCCGCACCGTCCCGGTCCGCGGATCGGGGGTGTTCTGGCCGACCGTGGACGACAGCCTCTTCCGCCTGACCGGCGACTACCCGTTCCCGAGCTCCGACCACCGCCTGGTCTGGGTGGACCTGCTCCGCCCCTGAGCCGCCGCCCCGGGCGCGGGCGTCCGGGGCGGGCGGCCCCGCCCGCTCACGCCCGGGGGGAGCCCGCCCTCCGGGCCCCCGCCTCCTCCTCTGCCGCGGAGAGCCCGGCGCTGATGACGCTGTCCATGATCTCGGCGATCCGGTCGGGGCCCAGGCGCGGGGCGTGGCGGGCCATCCGCTCGACCAGCGCCCGCTCACGGCCCATGTCGCGACCGGCGAAGTATCCGACCGGCTTGAGCCTCTGCACCTGGGCGGCGACCAGCGCCCGCCGTTCGAGGAGCGCGGCCAGCTCGGCGTCCATGCGGTCGATGCGACCGCGCAGGAGGGCGATCTGCTCCTCCGGCGCGGCCGGGGGGACGGCCGGCGCGGGCTCGGGGGTGGCGGACGGGTGGTTCACGGTGGCCTCCGACGGGATGCGTCCACGGACGCGGATGCGGTGCGGCCGTACGTCCCGCGGGAACGGGTGTGACACGTGCGGGGGCGTCGGCCGCCTGGAAAACGAAAGAGCACCGGGGCCTCCGCCCGGGTGCTCTGCTGCCGACGTTCCCTGTTCCGCCTACGTGGAAGCGGCCGACGGGCTCGTCGGCCTGCTAAACACGTGCATGCGGTGGGTCACGGGCGCCATCCTACCGCGTCCGTCCCGCGCACGGACGAGGGCGGCCCGTACCGGGGTACGGACCGCCCTCGGAGCTGTGTCCCGTGCGCCGGTCAGGGCACCTCGACGCGCACCATGAGGGCGGTCGCCTCGGCCGTGACCTCGCCGTTGACGCGGATCTCGCCGGTGACGTACACCTTGCGCCGCTCGGTGCCGGTCACCCGCGCGACGACCTCCAGGGGCGTGAAGAGCGGCGTGGGCTTGCGGTAGTCGACCTCCAGCCTGGCGGTGAGGCCGGGCGAGGTCGCGAGCGAGGACGCGGAGCCGACGGCCTGGTCCAGCATGGCGGCGATCCAGCCGCCGTGGACCAGTCCGGGCGGGCCCTGGTAGACGGTGTTGAGGGTGACCTCGCCGCGCACCCCCTCCTCGGTCGCGTCCAGGAACAGCGGCGGGGCCGCGGGGTTGGTGTCGCCGGACACCACGTTGGTGATGGTCCCGTACTCGGTGTCGCCGCCGGGCAGCTCGCGCAGGACCATGGTGCCGATCTGCCTGCGGGCGACGTTGAGCCTGCCGGTGAGGCCCTCCACGGTCGCCGCGGCCTCGGCGAGGGTGTCGCCGTCGGCCTCGGTGTTGGCGACGGCGTCGATGAGGTCGTGGACACGCGCCACCAGGGAGCGCAGCTCGGAGGGGATCTCGGCCTGCTCGACCACGGGGAGGCCGAAGGCCCGGGGGTCCGGCCGCTCGGTCGCCGGCTGCGTGTTGACCGTCATGTGTTCCTCGTGGGGTCGGTGGGTGCACGGGTGGAGGGGGCACCGATGTCGAACCGAATCCTACTCGGTAGTATTCCGGCCGCACCCCCGTCGGCCGTGCGCTCCCCGTCACACCGCACCGGGACGGGGAGCACCCTCGCGGCGTCAGGCCAGGTCGCGCACCATGTGCAGGTGGGGGATCCCGGCGTCCAGGAACTCGTCGCCGTGGGCCGTGTAGCCGAGCCGCGCGTAGAAGCCCAGCGCGTGGGTCTGCGCGTGCAGCTCCACCCGGACGAACCCGCGTTCGCGCGCCCGCTCCTCCGCCGCCCTGACCAGGGCTGCCCCGGTCCCGTTCCCCCGCCCCTTGGGCAGCACGGCCAGCCTCCCCAGGAGGCCCGCGCCGTCGCCCTGGTCCACCAGCCTGACGGTGCCGACGGGGACCCCGTCGGCCAGCGCGAGGAGGTGGACGGCGGCGGTGTCGCGCTCGTCCCACTCCTCCTCGACGGGGACCTGCTGCTCGGAGACGAACACGGCGCCCCGGATGACGAACACGGCGGCACGGTCGCGCTCGTCCCGTGCCAGTCGGATCTCGGTCGTAGTCATCCCCGAAGGTTAGCCCCGGGCCCGGACCGCCCTGTCGGGAGGCCCCCTAACCTGTGGGTATGGGCATGCCCAGCACCACACACCCCGGCGTGGACGACCCGGGCACGGAGAGCGCGCGCTACTGGCGCTTCTCCGGACTGCCCGGCACCGAACTCCTCACCGCGCGCTTCGTCACCACCACATTCACCCGGCACACCCACCCCACCTACACCATCGGGGTGATCACCGGCGGCATCGAGGAGTACTCCCACTCACGCGGCAAGGCGCGCGTGGGCCCCGGCGGCCTGGCGGTGGTCGGCCCCGGGGAGGTGCACACCGGCCACGCCGGCGTCCCCGAGGGCTGGGGGTACCGGGTGTTCTACCCGTCCCCCGAGGTCATGGTGGACATCGCCCGCGAACTGGGGATGCGCGGCACCCCCGGGTTCACGGAGTCGGGCATCCACGCGCCCGAGGCCGCCCGTGTCCTGGCCTCCGCCCACGTGGCGGCCGAGCACGGCGACCGCCTGACGTCCTCGGCCCTCGCCCGGCGGGGCCTGGGCATGCTGCTGCGCTCCCACGGCCGTGAGCGGGCCGCCGATCCCGTCCCGCACGCGGCGCGCCCCGAGGTGGCGCGGGCCAGGGAGGTCCTCTCCTCCCGCCTGCTCGACCCGCCGACCCTGGACGAGCTCGCCGCCCAGCTGGGGATCGGGCCGTTCTCCCTGTCCCGCGCCTTCCGGGCCGCGTACGGGCTGCCCCCGCACGCCTACCTCAACCAGGTGCGGGTGGACCGGGCCAGGCAGCTCCTCCTCGCCGGCCGCCGGGCGGCCGAGGTGGCGGCCGAGGTCGGTTTCGCCGACCAGGCCCACCTGACGCGCCACTTCAAGCGCCACCTGGGCGTGCCGCCCGGCGCCTACCAGCGCGCCCTGCTCGCCCCCTGACCCGCGGCCCCGCCGCCCGCCTCCGGCGCTCCGGAGGGCGGTGGACCCGGCCGGCCCCCTCCGTCCGCGTCCCGGGCCGCCCGCCGCCCCGGCGGGGCCCGAACGCCGATGCCCGCGCACCTCGCGTCGCCCCTCCGCCCCTCCCCGCAACCACGCGACCCGCGGCCCGCGGCCCGCGGGGGGCGCTCCCCGCGGGCAAGAACGTTCAAGACGGCGCGCGCCCGCCCCCCCTAGCGTGGGCGCCGTGAAATCCTTCTCTCTCCGCTCGTACCTCCGCTCGGCGGCGGTACGCGACAGCATGGGGATCGGCGTGGCCGTGGGCGCCGCCGGTCTCGCGTTCGGGACCGCGGCGGTGGCCGCGGGCCTCTCACCCGCCCAGTCCGTGTTCATGAGCCTGTTCATGTTCACGGGAGCCTCGCAGTTCGCCCTGGTCGGGGTGGTCGCGGGCGGCGGAAGCCTGGTCGCCGGGGCGGCGGGCGCGCTGCTCCTCGGCGCCCGCAACACGCTGTACGGACTGCGGCTGGCCGACGTCCTCGGGTGGCGGGGCGCGCGCCGCGCCCTGGCCGCGCACGGGGTGATCGACGAGACCACCGCGGTCACACTGGTCCAGCCGGACCGGGAGTCGGCGCGCACGGCGTTCGTCACGACCTACGCGGTGCTGGGCTCCTTCTGGGTGGCGACCACCCTGGTGGGGGCGCTGGCGACGGAGCGCGTGAGCGACATCGGCGCGTTCGGCCTCGACGCGGTGGGCCCGGCGATCTTCCTCGCGCTGCTGTGGCCCCGTCTCCGCGAGGGCGGGGGCCGGACCTGGCTGATCGCCGGCGCCGGAGCCGGGCTGGCCCTGGCCGCCACCCCGCTGCTCCCCGCCGGGGTACCGGTGCTGCTGGCCGCGTCGGCCGCGCTGATCGCGCTCGCGGGCCCCTCCGCCGACCCGCCCGCCCCGACGGCCGCGGAGCCCGCGTCCGGCTCCGGCGCCGCCTCGCGGGAGGCCCGCCCATGACCCTGTGGATCGCGCTCGTCGCCACCGCCGCCGGCTGCTACCTGCTCAAGTACGCGGGTCTGGCCGCTCCGCGGCGGCTCCTCGACAACCCGTGGCTGAGGCGGTTCGCGACCGCCGTCCCCATCGCCCTGCTGGCCGCGCTGATCGCGGTGGAGGCGCTCCGCGGCGAGGGCCAGGCCCTGGCCTGGGACACCGCACGGATGGGCGGTCTGGGCGCCGCCGTCCTCGCCCTCGTCCTGAAGGCGCCGTTCCTCGTCGTGATCGTCGCGGCCGCGGCCGTCACGGCCGGCCTGCGCGCTCTGGGGCTCTGACACGCCGGGCCGGGGCGCGCTCCCCGGCCCGGCCTCCGCCGCCCCGTCGCCGCGGCCCGGCCACCGCTCCGCGCCCGGCCCCTCCCCCACCGTCGGAACGGGCCCGCACCACCGCCTCCCGCCTCCACGCCCGTCCTTGACCGTCCCGTGACCGCCTGTCAGAGTCGGCCGCATGCGCCCGGCCGATCCCGGGCGCCGAGTGGACCTTGCGACGATGGAAGGGATCCCACCCCCATGGCCACAGCCGCCGACCGCACCCCACCACCCACCGACACCGCCGCTCACGCGGTGGTGGAGGTCCTCGCCTCCGCCGGGATCAGACGCTGCTACACCGTCCCCGGGGAGAGCTTCCTCGAACTCGCCGACGCCGTCGACCAGCACCCCCTGATGCGGCTGGTGTCGACCCGGCACGAGAACGGCGCCGGGTTCATGGCGGAGGCCGAGGCCAAGCTGACCGGGACACCGGCCGTGGCCGCGGCCACCCGGGGGCCCGGGGCGTCCAACCTGGCGGTGGGCGTGCACACCGCGATGCAGGACTCCACGCCGATGATCGTGTTCCTGGGACAGGCGGAGACCGACCGGCTGGGCCGGGAGGCCTTCCAGGAGGTGGACCTCACCGCGTTCTACGCCCCCATCACCAAGTGGGCGACCACCGTGCACAGGGCCGACCGGCTCGCGGAGGTGACCGCCAGGGCGGTCCGCGTCGCCACCACCGGCCGTCCGGGGCCGGTGGCGATCGCGGTGCCCGGCGACCTGTTCGGCCGCCGGGTGGGACCGCAGGATCCGCCGCGCCCGCACGTGGTCCCCCGCCCTCCCCTGGGCGGGGAGAACCGTGACCGGCTGGCCACCTGGCTGACCCGGGCGGTCCGCCCGGTGATCGTCGCGGGCGGGGGCGCCCGCGCGGCCCGGGAGGACCTGGTCCGGGTGGCCGAGCGCTTCGGCGCCGGGGTGTACGCCTCGTGGCGGCGCCAGGACGTGTTCCCCAACGACCACCCGCTCTACCTCGGCCACCTGGGACTGGGGTGCCCCAAGCCCGTGCTCAACGCCCTGTCGGAGGCGGACGCGGTGCTGGTGGTCGGCTGCCGGATGAGCGAGACCACCACGCAGGGGTACCGGCTGCCCGATCCGGCGAGGGCACGGATCGCGCAGATCGACATCGACCCCGGCCAGGTGGGCGCCACCGCCGACCTGTGGTTCGGCGCGGTGGCCGACGCCCGCGAGGCGCTGCGCGAGCTGGCCGGGTCCCCCGTGCAGGCTCCCTACCGCGACTGGAGCGCGGCCCGCCGGAGGTGGGTGGACAGCACGGTCCCGCCCGCCCACGCCGCGGACCACGCGGGCCGGGGCCTGCACCCGTGGGCGGTGGTCTCGGCCATGCGCACGGCCCTGCCCGAGGACGCCCTGATCACGAACGACGCGGGCAACTTCGCGACGTTCCTGCACCGGGGCTGGTGGTTCCGGCACCCCTCCACCCAGTTGGCGCCCACCAGCGGGGCCATGGGCTACGCCGTGCCGGCGGCGGTGGCGGCCAAGATCGCCGCTCCCGACCGGACCGTGGTGGCCGTGGCCGGCGACGGCGGCGCGCTGATGACCGGACAGGAGCTGGAGACCGCGGTGCGGGAGGGCGCGGCCGTGACCGTGGTGGTGTTCCAGAACGGGCTCTACGGCACGATCGCCATGCACCAGGCCCGGGAGCTGGGGCGCATCGCGGGGACGCGGATCAGCGGCCCGCTCGACCTGGCCGGGTACGCGCGGTCGCTGGGGGCCCGGGGCGCGACCGCCCACACCCGTGAGGAACTGGAGAAGGCGCTGGCCGAGGCAGTCGGCGCGGACCTTCCGACACTGGTCGACGTCCGGACCGACCCGGAGGTGATCAGCCCGACCGCGACCCTGTCCGGCCTGTTGGGCGGGGACCGGTAGCGGGTCCCCCGCCGCGCGGCGCGTCCGCGCGGCGGGGCGGCCGGTCCGTGTGCCGCCCGGGCGCCGGAAGGCCCCGGTCTCAGTCCGCGTAGGCGGCCGCGGCCTCACGCAGGGCGCGGACGGCGGCCCGGATCGCGGGGCGGCGCGAGGCGTCGGTGCGCCAGAACGCGTACACCTGCCGGACCAGCGCGGGCTGCACCGGCACCACCCGCACCCCGTCCGGCAGGGGTCCCCGGCCCAGCCGGGGCATGACGGCGGCTCCGATCCCGGCGGCGATGAGCGCCAGCTTGGTCTGGTGCTCCTCGACGTTGTGGATGACGCGGGGCTCGCCTCCGCGCGCCCGGATCATGCCGTGGAGCCAGTCGTCGCAGATCGACCCGCGCGACCAGCTGATCCAGGGCAGGTCGAGGATCTCCTCCGGTTCGAGGAGCTCGCGGTGGGCGAGGGGGTGGTCGGCGGGCAGGGCGATGTCGCCGACGTCCTCCAGCAGCGGCGCCCGGCTCATCCCCGCGGGCAGGGCCAGCGGGGAGCCGACCCAGTCGATGACCATGGCGAGGTCGGCGTCGCCCCGGGCCATCGAGGGCACGCTCTCGTGGGGCTCCTCCTCGTGGAGCTCCACCTGGAGGCCCGGATGCGCCTCGCGCAGGGAGGTGAGCGCGTGGGGCAGGAGGCCCCGGACGGCCGTGGGGGTGGCGCTCAGGCGCAGGTGGCCCGTGACGTCGTCGCGGTGCGCCTCCAGGTCCGCCTCGGCCCGGTGGACCAGGGAGAGGATCTTCGCGGTGTGCTCGACCAGGAGCTCGGCGGCGTCGGTGAGGCGAACGCCACGGCCGTTGCGTTCGACGAGGGGCTGGCCCACCTCGCGCTCGAGCTTGGTGAGCTGCTGGGAGACGGCGGAGTTGGTGACGTGGAGGGCCTCGGCGGCGGCGGTGAGGGAGCCGTGCGTCGCGATGGTGTGGAGGACCCGGAGTCGGTCGACGCTGAGCATGTAAGCAAGCCTAACCTCCGCATTAAGAAATACGAAGTAGTCCTAATGCGTCGGTGCAGGATAGAAACATCCCATGACCGCCGTCCCCTCCGCCGCGACCACGTCCGGCCCCCCGCCGCACCCGCTCTCCGACTGGCGCGCCAAGTTCGCCCTCCTCGCCCTGATCTGGGGTATGAGCTTCGTCTTCATCAAGGTGGGGGCGAGCGCGCTGTCCCCCGCGCAGCTCGCGCTCGGCCGCATGGCCGCGGGCGCGCTCCCCCTGCTGGCGCTCGTGCTGCTGCGCGGCGGGCGCCTCCCCACCTCTCCGCGCCTGGTGGGCCACATGTTCGTGGCGGCGCTGCTGCTCAACACGGTCCCCTTCACCCTGTTCGGGTACGCCGCACAGCTCATCCCCTCCGCGCTGATGGGGATCGTGAACGCCGCGACGCCCCTGTTCGGCGTGGTGTTCTCGATGGCGCTGCTCTCGGACGAGCGCCCCGACCGGGACAGGGTCCTCGGGCTCGGGATCGGCTTCCTCGGCGTGCTCACCGTCTTCGGGGTGTGGAACACGCTGGGCGAGGTGGCCGCCGGCGACCGCGACGCCGTCGTCGGCATGCTGTTCGTCGTGGGCGCGACGGCCTGCTACGGCATCGGCACCCCCTACCTGCGCCGCTTCGTCGCGGGCAGCTCCCACGGGGCCCTGGAGCTGAGCTCGCTCCAGCTGCTCCTCGGCTCCCTCCCCCTGGCACTGCTCGTCCCGTTCCTCACCGAGGCGCCCACGGGGGTGACCTGGCAGGTGGTGGCGTCGGTGGCCGTCCTGGGCGTGCTCGGCACGGGGGTGGCGTACATCCTCCAGTACGCGATCGTGCGGGAGGCGGGGGCGACCGTGGCCACGACCGTCACCTACGTGGCGCCGGTCGTGGCGATCACCGCCGGGACCGTGCTCATGGGCGAGACCCTGACCTGGAACCAGCCGCTGGGCGCGGTGGTCGTCGTCCTGGGGGCCGCCCTGTGCCAGGGCGTCGTCCGCGTGCGCCGCGTCGCGCCGCGGTCCGGGCCCCGACCGCACGCGAAGGGGCGGCGGGCCCGGGCCCGCCGCCCCTTCGCGTGAACGGCGCCGTCAGTCCTCGCGGAGCACGTCGATCGCCGCTTCGAGGTCGGCGGGGTAGGTGCTGGAGAACTCCACCGGGCGGTGCTCGGTGGGGTGCTCGAAGCCCAGCCGGACGGCGTGCAGCCACTGCCGCCGCACGCCCAGCCGCTCGGCCAGGGTGGGGTCGGCCCCGTAGAGCGTGTCGCCCACGCACGGGTGGCGCAGCGCGGCCATGTGCACCCGGATCTGGTGGGTGCGGCCCGTCTCCAGCCGGATCTCCAGGAGGCTGGCGGCCCGGAAGGCCTCCTGCGTGTCGTAGTGCGTCACCGACGCACGGCCGCCCGCGACCACGGCCCAGCGGCCGTCGCCGGCGGGGTGCCGGTCGATGGGCGCGTCCACCGTGCCGCGGAGCGGATCGGGGTGCCCCTGCACCAGCGTGTGGTAGCGCTTGTCCACGGTGCGCTCCTTGAACGCCCGCTTGAGCACGCTGTAGGCGGTCTCGCTCTTGGCGACCACCATGAGGCCGGTGGTGTTGGCGTCCAGCCGGTGGACGATGCCCTGGCGCTCGGCGGCGCCGCTGGTCGCCAGCTGCACGCCGGAGGCCAGCAGGCCCTCCAGCACGCTGGGCCCGGTCCAGCCGACCGTCGGGTGGGCGACCACGCCGACGGGCTTGTCCACCACGATGATGTCGGTGTCCTCGTGCACGATCCGCATGCCGGGGACGGCCTCGGGGCGCGGCACGGGCGCCGTGGGCGGCGGCGGGAGGGTGATCTCCAGCCAGGCCCCGGCCTGGACCCGGTCGGACTTGCCCGCCTCGGACCCGTCGACCAGGACGCTGCCGTCGAGGATGAGTTCGGCGGCCCGTGTGCGGGACAGGCCGAACAGGCGGGCGATGGCCGCGTCGAGCCGGTCGCCCTCCAGGCCGTCGGGCACGGGCAGGCTGCGTGTGTCGCTCACTGGCCCTTCCCTTCGGTGGTGTCGTCCGGGTGGGGCCCGGAACCCTTGTCGTCCTTCTTCGCGGGCTCCTCCTCGACGACGCTGCCGTCCAGGTTGAGGCCCTTGAAGGTCAGCGCCACCACCAGGCACGCCCCGACGACCACGCACGAGTCGGCGATGTTGAAGACCGGGAAGTTCCCGACGCTGATGAAGTCGACGACCGCGCCGTGGAAGGGCGCCGGCTCCCGGAAGTACCGGTCCACGAGGTTCCCCGCGGCGCCGCCCATCATCAGGCCGAGCGTCACGCCCCACCAGACGCTGCGGACCCGCAGCCCCATGTACCCGATGGCGATGACCACGAGGCTGGCGATGCAGGTGAACACCCATGTGAAGTCGGTGCCCATGGAGAACGCGGCGCCGGTGTTGTACACCAGCGTGAACTGGAGGAGGCTGCCGATGACGTCGACGCGCTCGCCCTGGGAGAAGGTCGCCAGGACCCACTCCTTGGTGAGGAAGTCGGCGACGATCGCGGCGGCTGCGACCAGCAGCAGGAGAAGGTACCTGCGCGGGCGCGCACCGGTCGTGTCGGACGTGGTCATGTTGCTGTCCCCGGAGGGCTCTACCTCAGTCAGCGACGCTCCTCGCGCTGTTTGCAGGTGACGCACAGGGTGGCACGCGGAAAGGCCTCAAGTCGCGCCTTCCCGATGGCCAGGCTGCATGACTCACAGACCCCGTATGTTCCCGCGTCCATCCGTTCGATCGCCCGCTCGCTCTTGGAGAGCAGGTCACGAGTATTGTAGGCCAACGCCAGATCATGTTCGCGCTGGAAGGTCTTCGCCCCGGCGTCCGCGGGGTCGTCCCCGGCGCCGTCCACCGGGTCGGTGAGCCGGTCGGCGAGCGCGTCCTCCGCCTCGCGGATCTCCCGCCGCGCGACCGCGATCTCCTCCTCCAGCCTTCGCCGGATCCCGGTCAGCTCCTCCGTGGTCCAGGGGTCCTCCCCCGGCAGTACCGGCAGCATGGAGGCTTCGGTGGCCTTCATCGCATTCCCCTCCCAGATGGTTCGGCACACCCCGGACCTCGCCGACCTGCGGGTCCTCCCCCGGGCGGTGCCGTGATCGGTGCCGCGAAGCCTAGGCAATCCCCCGGTGCAAGGCAATGATCGGGACGGTGCGCCGCTCCGGCGGTCCCCTCCCGGCTCGACAGCGGCGGCGGGTCCTACTCCGCGGCCGCGAAACCGCCGTAGTCCTCGGCCAGCGCGGCCAGGTGCGGCTCGTCGAAGACGGCCGGCCCGCCGTGGGGGCCGGTCAGCACCTCGATCACCCAGTCCGCGTCCTCGGCGTCGTCCTCGCCCGCGAGCATGTCCCGGTGCACGCGGCACGGCTCGTAGCCCTGCTCCAGGAGCTGCTCCGCCAGCTCCACCGCGTCGTCCCGGTCGGACAGGGTCACGAGGACCGCACCCCTCACGTCCTCCGCCACAGCGGCCCCCTCCGTCACAAGAGCGCACGGCGGAAGCGCCGCGCTGCGTTATCCTGGCTCCAGGTGTCGATGGGGACGAGTAGCGCTGGCCCCGACCGGACGGATCACAGCCTAGAAGGCCTGGCCCGCCCAAGCGACCCGGGGGCGGTGCGAGCCCGGGGGCACGACCAGCGCGAAGATCACCCCGGAACCGCCGGAAGAACGGGCCCGCCCGCGCGGGCGGCTCCAGTAGAACCGGCACAGAGCAACGAAGTGGGACCCTGCCGACGCGCCCTGCGGCGCGCTCGCGGTCCAAGGAGGGTGGTACCGCGGGGCCCGTGCCTCGTCCCTCCGTCAGGAACGACCCTGATGGAAAGGTACGACCGTGGCCAACGACCCCCGGCCCGCATCCCGCCCGCTGCCCCAGCTCCCCGCGCAGATCGACCTGCCGGCCATGGAGCGGGACGTCCTCGGCCGCTGGTCGAAGGAGGACGTCTTCCAGCGCTCGCTCGACCAGACCCGAGGCGGCCCCAACTGGGTCTTCTACGAGGGCCCGCCCACGGCCAACGGCCAGCCGGGCGTGCACCACGTCGAGGCCCGCGCGTTCAAGGACGTGTTCCCCCGGTTCCGCACCATGCGCGGCTACCACGTGGACCGCAAGGCGGGCTGGGACTGCCACGGCCTGCCCGTGGAGGTCGCCGTGGAGAAGGAGCTCGGCCTGTCCGGCAAGAAGGACATCGAGGCCTTCGGCATCGCCGAGTTCAACGAGCGCTGCCGCGAGTCCGTGCTCCGCAACGTCGACGCGTTCACCACCATGACGGAGCGCATGGGCTACTGGGTGAACATGGACGACGCCTACCGCACCATGGACCCGCAGTACGTGGAGTCCGTGTGGTGGGCCCTCAAGCAGATCTGGGACAAGGGCCTGCTGGTCCGCGACTACCGGATCAGCCCGTACTGCCCGCGCTGCGGCACGACCCTGTCCGACCACGAGCTCGCGCAGGGGTACGAGACCGTCACCGACCCGTCGGTGTACGTCCGCTTCCCCGTGACCTCCGGTCCGCTCGCCTCGCCCGAGCACCCGACCTCGCTGCTCGTCTGGACGACCACCCCCTGGACGCTGGTGTCCAACACCGCCGTGGCCGTGCACCCGGACGTGGAGTACGTGGTGGCCACCGACGGCGACGAGCGCCTCGTGGTGGCCCGTCCGCTCTTCGACAAGGTCCTCGGCGAGGGCTGGGAGCTCACGGGCGAGAGCTACGGGGGCGAGGAGATGGAGCGCTGGACCTACGAGCGCCCCTTCGACCTGGTGCCCTTCGACGAGCCCGCCCACTACGTGGTGCTCGCCGACTACGTCACCGTGGACGACGGTACCGGCCTGGTCCACCAGGCGCCCGCCTTCGGCGCCGACGACATGCTCGTGGGCCGCGCCTACGGCCTGCCCGTGGTCAACCCGGTCCGCCCGGACGGCACCTTCGAGTCCCCCCTGCCGCTGGTCGGCGGGGTGTTCTTCAAGGAGGCCGACAAGACGCTCGTCCGCGACCTCAAGGACCGCGGGCTCCTCTTCCGCCACCTGAGCTACGAGCACTCCTACCCGCACTGCTGGCGCTGCCACACGGCGCTGCTGTACTACGCGGTCCCGTCCTGGTACATCCGCACCACCGCGGTCAAGGACGAGCTCCTGGCGCAGAACGACGTCACCAACTGGGTGCCGGAGAACGTCAAGGAGGGCCGCTTCGGCGAGTGGCTGCGCGGCAACGTGGACTGGGCGCTGTCCCGCAACCGCTACTGGGGCACCCCGCTGCCGATCTGGGAGTTCCCCGACGGCCGCCAGATCTGCGTGGGCTCCCTGGAGGAGCTGGGCCGCCTCAGCGGCCGGGACCTGTCCTCCCTGGACCCGCACCGCCCCTTCGTGGACGACATCGTCATCCCCGACCCGGACGCGGACCCGTCCCTGCCCGAGGAGCAGCGGGTCGCCCGCCGCGTCCCCGAGGTCATCGACGCCTGGTTCGACTCCGGCTCCATGCCGTTCGCCCAGTGGGGAGCGCCCCACCGGAACGAGGAGACCTTCCGGGACAACTTCCCGGCGCAGTACATCTCCGAGGCGATCGACCAGACCCGCGGGTGGTTCTACTCCCTGCTGGCGGTGAGCACCCTGGTGTTCGGCCGCAACTCCTTCGAGAACGTGGTCGTGCTCGGCCACATCCTCGCCGAGGACGGCCGGAAGATGAGCAAGCACCTGGGCAACGTCATGGAGCCGATCGCGGTCATGGACAAGCACGGCGCCGACGCGCTGCGCTGGTTCATGCTGGCGAGCGGTTCGCCGTGGACCGCCCGCCGGGTCGGCCACTCCGCCCTGGAGGAGATCGTCCGCAAGGTGCTGCTGACCTACTACAGCACCGTCTCGTTCTTCACCCTGTACGCGAACGCCGGCGGGGGCTGGGACCACTCCCGGCTGGCCGACGCCCCCGCCCCCGAGGACCGCCCGCTCCTGGACCGGTGGCTGCTCTCGGAGCTGAACGAGGTCGTCAGGGACGTCACGGCGGCGCTGGACTCGTTCGACACCACGACCGCGGGACGCCGTCTGACGGCCTTCGTGGACGACGTGTCCAACTGGTACGTGCGCCGTTCCCGCCGCCGGTTCTGGGGCGGTGCGGACACCCCCGAGGGCGCCGCCGCGTTCGCGACGCTGTTCGAGGCCCTGGAGACCGTCACGCTGCTGATGGCGCCGATCGTGCCGTTCCTCACCGACCACGTGTGGGCGTCGGTACGCCGGCCGGACGCGCCGGAGTCGGTGCACCTGGCGTCGTGGCCCGAGGTGCGCGAGGACCTCGTCGACCCGGACCTGTCGCGGCAGATGGCGCTGGCCCGCCGCCTGGTGGAGCTGGGCCGGTCGGCCCGGGTGGACTCCGCCGTGCGGACCCGGCAGCCGCTGGCCCGCGCCCTGGTGGGCGCCGCCGGTTTCGCCGGCCTGCCCGAGCAGCTTCGCGACCAGGTGTCCGACGAGCTCAACGTGGAGTCGCTGGACGCGCTGTCCTCCGTGGGCGGCGACCTGGTGGACTTCATCGTGAAGCCGAACTTCCGGGCGCTGGGCAAGCGGTTCGCCAAGCGCACCCCGCTGGTGGCCAAGGCCATCGAGGCCGCCGATCCCGCCTCCCTGGTGGAACAGGTCCGCGAGAGCGGCTGGGCGCGGGTACGGGTCGAGGAGGAGCCCGTCGAGGTCAGCGCCGACGAGCTGCTCGTGACCGAGCAGCCACGGGAGGGCTGGGCCGTGGCGTCCGAGGCCGGTGAGACCGTCGCCCTGGACCTGGAGCTGACGCCGCGGCTGCGCCGCGCCGGTCTGGCCCGGGAGATGGTCCGCATGCTCCAGGACGCCCGCAAGAAGAGCGGCCTGGACGTGTCCGACCGCATCGAGGTGTGGTGGACGGCCACGGACGAGACCACCGAGCTGGCGCTCACCGAGCACGGTGAGGCGATCGCCGGCGAGGTGCTGGCCGACGCGTTCACCGCCGGGGAGATGGCACGGGACCTGCACACCGCCTCCTCCGAGGAGTTCGGCGTGGCCTTCGGTTTCCGCAAGGCCTGACCCGCTCCCGGTCCGGCGGCCCCGGGGCCGCCGGACCGGGCCCCGACGCGAACGGGCGCCGTCCCCCTGGGGGCGGCGCCCGTTCGCGTGCGTCGGTGTCAGTGGACCTTGTCGGAGTCCTTGTCGGAGTCCTTGTCGCCGTCGAGGTCGGTGTCCCCCTCGAGAACGGCCGCGTAGGCGACGGCGTGGTCGTCCTCGGCCTCCTCGGCGTCCCCGGCCCTCGCGGGCCGCTCGCTCCCGTCCGGCTCCGCGTCCCCGGTCCCGTCCCCCGGGCCGTCGGCCGCATCGCCCTCCGCCTCCGGACGGGCGGGCGCCGGGGCGGTGTCGGGGTCGCCCGCGTCGGCGGTGCCGTCGGCCGCGGGGGCGACCTCCTCGTCGTCCTCGCCGTCCTGGTCGGACCGCTCCGCGTCCGCCCCGCCGTCCTCGGGCTGTGGGAGCCGGTAGCCGAACGCCGACGTCCGCCCGGTGTCCGCGGTCTCCCGGTCGCTCTCCGCCTCGTCGGCCCCCTCGTCCGAGGCGGCGCCCCGGCCGGGCAGGCGGTAGGAGAAGGCCCCGTCCGCGTCGTCGGCGGAACCCGCCTCCGGGGCGGGGTCCCCGGTGTCCGCGTCCTCGGCCGCGCCGCCCGTACCGGCGGCGGGAGCGTCCTCGACGCGCCCGCCGTCCTCCTGCCCGGGGCCGGCGTCCGCGTCCTCCGACTCCGGGGCGTGGGCCTCCGCCGACACGCTCGTGTCGGTGTCGGTGTCGGTGTCGGTGTGCGCCGAGGGTACGGGTTCCGCCTCGGAGGAGGCGTGTTCGCGCTCCCCCTGCGCCGCGGTGTCGTCAGTGTCGGGCTCGGGGTCCTCGCCGTCGGCCGTGGGCCCGGGTCCGGCGTCCCCGTCGGTCGCGGGCTCGTCCTCGCCGCGGGCGGAGCCGGCCTCCGCGTGCTCCACGGCCTGCTCGGCGCGCGGGACCGCGTCGGTGTCCGGGCGGGCTTCCCCGTCGCCGTCCGCGGAGGAGTCGGGCGCCGGGGCCTGCGCCGTGTCCGGGTCGCCGGGCTCCGGGGCGTCCTGCGCCCGCTCGGTCCGGTCCGCCTCGCCGGGGATCCGGTAGGAGAAGGCGTCCGTCTCGGGAGCCCCGGCGCCCGCGACCCCGTCGTCGGGGTCCGCGGTCGCGTCGGCCGGGTCGGCCCCGTCCTCGTGGGAGGAGCCCCGGCCGGGAATGCTGTAGGTGAAGGGGGCGGGGTCCCGCTCGGGCCCGTCGTCCCCCGTGTGGAGGCGGGAGGGTGCCTCTCCGTCCTCACCGGCCCGTTCACGGGCCTCGGGGATGTCGGCGGTGACCGCCGTGTCGACCGGTTCCCCGTCCGTCCGCGCCTCGGAGGCGGGAGCCGGGCCGGCCTCGGCCGGGGAGCCCGCGTGGAAGGTGCTCCCGGCGGGCGCGGTGACCGCCGTGTCCGGTTCCGGCCACTCGTGCGCGGTGGGGGTCTGCCAGCGGGGGACGTCGTACTCCGGTTCCCCGTGCCCGGCGTCGTCCGCGGCCGCCCAGACGGGCGTGTCCTGCGCGGGGGCTTCCCGTACCGGCCCTTGGGCCGGTACGGGAACGCGCCCGGAGTACTCCGGCACGACGTGGGGGCCCGCTGCCGTCGCCGCCGGGATGGCGGCGCCGGTCGGGACGGACGACTTCCCCAAACCGTCCGTTCCGGGGTGACCCGTCCTGCTCTCGGCGATGCGTCCCTGGACCATGCCCCCCAGGAGGAGGAGGACGCTGGCGCCGGCCAGTCCGAGTGCGATGTACACCAGGACCGTCTCGGCGAGGGCCAGGGCAGCCGCGATGACGGCGATGGCCGCCAGCACCGCCACGGTTGCGAGGATGCTAAGGATCACGGGTCGACCAGGGCCTTTACACGTGTTGTATCCGGAGTCTTCAGTTGTTCGGAGCCGAATGCCGCTGGTCTAGCGACGCTCGTGCGGAGCCTCACCCGGGTGGAATCCACCGTGCTGGGCGGGTTCGGGCTGACCGAACGGGTTGCCGCCGGGGCCGTGCTGGAGAGCGGGGGCGCCACCGGCCTGCGGAGCCATCGTCTGGAAGCCGCCCGTGGTGTTCGGGTTCGGCTCGACGGGCTTGCCCTCCTCGTTCAGCTCGCGCAGCTGGCGCTCGAAGTAGTCCTTCAGACGGCTCCGGTACTCGCGCTCGAAGTCCTTGAGCACGTTGACCTTGTGCTCCAGCTCCTCACGCTGCTGCACCAGGCTGCCCATGACCTGGCGGTGGCGCTCCTGGGCGTCGCGGTCGAGGTTCTCCGACCGTGCCCGGGCCTCACCGATGATCTGGTCCGCCTGGCGGCGGGCCTTGCCGAGGATGTCCTCGGACTCGTGGCGGGCGCGGCCGAGGGTCTCGTCCGCCTCACGGCGGGCGTCGGAGATCGCCTGGTCGGCGGTCTGCTGGGCGAGGGCGAGGACGCGGGCGGCCGTGTCCATGTTCTCCTCACCGCCCATCCCCATGTTCGCGCCGGTCATCGGCATCTGCTGCTGGACCGGGGGCTGCGGCTCGACGGCCTGCGGCTGCTGGACGGGCTCCGGGCGCATCTGCTCGTGCTGCTGGGGCTCCGGCGCCTGGTCCTGGGGCTGCTGGAAGTCCTGCATGCCGGCGTTGGGCACCTTGCCCCGCAGGCACTCGGCCAACTTGCCGCGCAGTTCCTCGTTCTCCTGGATCAGGCGGTCGAGCTCGGACTCGACCTCGTCGAGAAAGGCGTCGACCTCTTCTTCGTCGTACCCCGGCCGGAGCCGGGTCGTACTGAACTGCTTGTTCCGCACATCGGCGGGTGTCAGCGGCATGTTCGTCTCCTTGGCGCGCTTGGAGTCTGTCCGTAGGGACGCTACCTGATCGTGACCTTACGGCAATCCAGATCATGACCAAGACCACATAACGGCACCGGGGACCTGATACTTGCCCCCGTGCCCCTTCCCTGCTAAGCGAGGCTCCCGATGAGAGCCATCAAGATCCACACGATGATGAAGAGGACGAGGACACTCAGGTCGAGTGCGACGCTCCCCAGTCTCACCGGCTTGATGAACCGTCGCAGGAACCTCAGTGGCGGGTCGGTGACGGTGTACACGATCTCCGCGAGGACGAGGACGAACCCGGTGGGCCGCCACGTCCTGGCGAAGGACTGCACCATCTCCAGGACCACCCTCGCGATCAGCACGAAAACGAACAGCTGTAGCGCGAAGAGCAGCACTGCAACGACGATACTCACGGTCGTTCCCCGACCCAATCTCTGGACAAGTGTGATGGTCTAGCTCTGATTGAAGAACCCTCGCTCGGCGATCCGGGCCTTGTCTTCGGCGGTGACCTCGACGTTGGCCGGTGACAGCAGGAACACCTTGTTGGTCACGCGTTCGATACTGCCATGCAGACCGAAGATCAGACCAGCCGCGAAGTCGACGAGACGCTTGGCGTCGCTGTCGACCATCTCGGTCAGGTTCATGATCACCGGTGTGCCCTCCCGGAAGTGCTCTCCGATCGTACGCGCCTCGTTGTAGGTGCGCGGATGGAGCGTTGTGATCCGAGCGAGGTCGGCGGTTGAGGCAGTCGTGGTCGTTCCACCGCGCCGTTCACCTGTACTCAGGTAGTCGCCGGTGTCCGTCACTGCGGTGCCTCGTGTTTCCTCGCCACGCGGAGAATCTGCATCGCGATCGCGCTGCTCCTCCACGGCCTCGTCGAAATCGTCGAACTCATCATATTCGTCCGCATAGCGGTGATCGTAACGGTCGTCCTCCACGAGGCCGAGGTAGACCGCCATCTTGCGCATCGCGCCGGCCATCTCATGTCCTCCGTCGTCCCCGCGGCCTTCACCGCAGCCGACTCCTCCGTACTGGCCCGCCGTCCCCGCGTTCCACGGGGTGGGGCGCCCTTTCGGGCGAACTCCACAGACGGGTTCCAAGGTCTATGTGGGGACATTACCCCACGATCGGTCCGCGGTTGCCGAGCAACGCCGTACCGAGTCGCACGTGTGTCGCTCCTCGCTCGATCGCCGATTCGAGGTCCGCGCTCATCCCCGCCGAGATCACCGTCGCCAGAGGATAACGATCACGGACACGACTCGCCACCCCGTGGAGGCGGGCGAAGGCCTCGGCCGGGTCGCCCGCCCGGGGGGCCACCGCCATCACGCCCCCGAGTCTGAGCGACTCGTGCGCCTCGATGTCGGCGGCGAGCGCGAGCGCGTCCTCGGGGTCGACCCCGCCGCGCGGTCCGATGACGCCGGCCCGCGAGTCGTCGTCGAGGTTCACCTGGACGAGGCAGGTGAGGCCGCGTCCGGCCGCCGCCGCCCGCTCCCCGAGCGCCCGGGCCAGCCTGGCGCGGTCCACCGAGTGCACGACGTCGGCGTAGGAGGCCACGGAGCGCGCCTTGTTGGTCTGCAACTGTCCGACGAAATGCCAGGTCAAGTCGAGGTCAGCGGTCTCCGCCGCCTTCGGCGCGGCTTCCTGGTCCCGGTTCTCGCCGACGTCGCGGACACCCAGGGAGGCGAGAATCCGCACATCGTCGGCCGGATAGGTCTTGGTGACCGCGACCAGCGACACCTCCTCGGGCGCGCGGCCGGCGCGCGCGCAGGCCTGCTCGATCCTGGCCCGCACGGCCGCGAGGTTGGCGCGGACCTGCTCGACGCGAGCTGGGTCGACGTGTGGCACGGTGCTCCTTCTCTTTCCCCGTCGGGTGGGTCCCCGGAGTCCGATGCGGTCCCCGGGGGTCGTGGGACCCGTGTTTCGGACGCGTCACCGCAGGAGGGGAGGTCCCTGGCGGTTCCGGCGGGTTCCGAAATCCATCCTGGCGGCCCGGTACGACAGTCAGGAACGCCAGATGAACGAGGCGAATCTTCCGGTCGGCGCGCCGCCCCGGTGGGAGAAGAGCTCAGGACTCTCCAGGGTGCAGCGGCCGTCGGCCCGGACGTCGGTCACACCCGCCCGCCGCAGCTGGGCGGTGACGGCCGCGAGCATGTCCACCCCCGTGGTGCCCTTCCGGGTGGTGGAGGCGGCCTCGGGGGTGTCCCGGGCCGTCTCGGCCTGGACCTCCGGGGGCACCTCGTAGCACTTGCCGCAGATGGCCGGGCCGAGGAAGACGGTGATCCGGTCGGCACGGGCCCCCTGGCCGACCATCGACCCGACGAGGTTGGCCGCCACGCCGTTCGCCGTCCCGAGGCGGCCCGAGTGCGCGGCCCCCAGGACCCCCGCCTCGCCGTCGGCGGCCAGGACCGGCAGGCAGTCGGCGGCCATCGAGGCCAGGACCAGGTCGGGCCGGGTCGTGACGACCCCGTCGCAGGCACCCGCCCCACCCGGCGCGTCCACGACGAGCACGTCGGCGCTGTGCACCTGGTGCATCCACACGACCCGGTCGATGTCGAACCCCAGGCCGGCGGCGGCGGTCCGCCGGTTGGCGAGGACGGCCTCCCGCACGTCACCCGAGCCCAGCCCCAGGTTGAGCGAGTCGTACGGCGGGGCACTGACCCCGCCGTGCCGTTCGGTGACGGCGGCACGCACGCCGTGCCCCAGATCGATGACGTTGCCCATCCGTGTGACCGCGGTCCTTCCCTCGGCCCGCCGGGACGGCGCCGGCGCGGCCGGCGCGCGCTTCCCCGGGGGCGGCGACGGCCCCGCCGCATGGGTCGGGGCCGCTGACACGTCGATGGTACCGGGACGGTGGTGCGCTACTTCAGGAACTCGGGCACGTCAAGGTCGTCGGGGTCGTCGAAGATGACCCGGCGGCGGGGCGTGGGCACGTCCCCCCGCCGTTCGGCGGTGGAGTCGGAGACGGCGTGGACGGGGCCGGACTGGACCTCGCCGTGCTGCGAGGGCTCCTCCCGCTCCCCCGCGGGCCGCCCCTCCTCGGAGGACCCCGCCGGGGCGGGCGTCTCGTAGGAGGCGTGGGACTCCGAGCCGTGGGCCGGGGTCTCCGTGCGCGGCTGCTCGACCGGGGCCTGCTCCTGGCGGACCGGCTCCGGTTCGGACGGGAACCGGACCGGCGGCATCTGCGCGGACGCCGCCTCCGGCTCGGCCCGCTCCGGGCGGGAGGGCGTGATCCACGGCATGGAGGCGGCCGCCGTCCCGCCCGCGTCGCCGGCGGGGGGCGTCACCCTGGTGGGCTGCTGCTCCCTGCGCGACGCGGAGCCCGCGTTGTGGGCGACGGCCTCAGGAGGGTCCACCGGCTGCCGCTCCCGGACCACGGGTCCGCTGACCTCGGGCTCGTCGAACCCCGCCGCGATGACGGTGACCCTCACCTCGTCGCCCAGGGCGTCGTCGATGACCGCGCCGAAGATGATGTTGGCCTCGGGGGCCGCCGAGTTCGCGACGAGCTGCGCCGCCTCGTTGATCTCGAACAGGCCCAGGTCGGAGCCGCCCTGGATGGACAGCAGCACCCCGTGGGCGCCGTCGATGCTCGCTTCGAGCAGCGGCGAGGAGATGGCCATCTCCGCTGCCGCGACGGCCCGGTCGTCCCCGCGTGCGGAACCGATGCCCATCAGCGCCGAACCCGCCCCGGACATGACCGACTTGACGTCGGCGAAGTCCAGGTTGATCAGGCCCGGCGTGGTGATCAGGTCGGTGATGCCCTGCACACCGGAGAGCAGCACCTGGTCCGCCGCCTTGAAGGCGTCCAGCACGCTGACCTGGCGGTCGGAGATGGACAGCAGCCGGTCGTTGGGGATCACGATGAGCGTGTCGACCTCCTCGCGGAGCATCGCTATCCCCGACTCGGCCTGGGTCGCGCGCCGCTTGCCCTCGAAGCCGAAGGGGCGGGTGACCACTCCGATGGTGAGGGCTCCCAGGGAGCGGGCGATGTTGGCGACGACGGGAGCGCCCCCGGTGCCGGTGCCGCCGCCCTCACCTGCGGTGACGAAGACCATGTCGGCCCCCTTGAGGACCTCCTCGATCTCCTCCCGGTGGTCCTCGGCCGCCTGGCGGCCGACATCGGGGTTGGCTCCGGCTCCCAGGCCGCGTGTGAGCTCTCGGCCGACGTCGAGCTTGACGTCGGCGTCACTCATCAGCAGCGCCTGGGCGTCGGTATTGATGGCGATGAACTCGACGCCTTTGAGCCCCTCTTCGATCATTCGGTTGACGGCGTTGACACCGCCGCCGCCGATGCCGACGACTTTGATGACCGCGAGGTAGTTCTGCGGTGCTGCCACGACGAGGGGCCTTTCCGCTCGCATACGCCGTTCCGTGAACGCTCCGGTGGCTCTCGCCACCGGGTACGCCTCCGGACCGGCATCCGGTTCTACAGTGTGCGTTTCGGGTCCCCGCGACGGCGTTCTCGACGCGTTTGTCCGGGGACCCGGGGCCACCGGAGCCGTTGCGATCCTGCCCGGGGAGGGCTGGCGCGATCCGCTGTAGGAGCGGAGCAAAACGGTTCCTGCGTACCCCGAAAAGCGTGTTTTGCTGCTTTGTTGACGTTGGCTGTGCTTCCCGACAGTAAGCGGACCGCCGACCACGGGCAACCGATGACGAGGTCAGCCTAACGGCGTATAACGCAAGGAAGCGATGTGCGCACTCGGCGCGTCGCGTCTGGAATGTCCCCGCCGGATGCCCGGGAGTCCGTCCGGGACCCCCTCGCGGGCGCGCTTCGCGGCCCGCCGGACGGCGGTTCGACTTTCCGTGGCACGCCTCTTCCTTTTCCTGGAGCTGGGTACTTCTTCACCGTACGATGGCGAGATCGGGGGTTCCGACGTCGTAGACGCGCCCCTCCTCGGGCGGGTGCTCGCGCAGCAGCACGCGCAGGACGTCGCTCTTGTCCGCGGTCCCCTCGGGCGTCCCCCACTCCACCGTGGAGCCGTTGCCGAGTGCGATGGTGATCGCCCCGGGGTCGGTGGCGTCGATGAGCTGGATCTGGGCGATCAGCGAGTCGGGCGCCGCCTCCACGATGTCGGCGGCGGCGCGGACCGCGTCGTTGCCCTCGACCTCCCCCGTGACCCTGACCACCGGGTGGGTGCCGGGACGGGTCCTGGAGTCCTCGATGCGCACGCCGTCGCCGTCCACGAGCCGGTACTCCTCCCCCACGGGGACGGCCAGCACGGGCTGGCGCTCCACCACCTCGACCTCCAGGGTCGCGGGCCAGCCGCGTCGCACCGTGGCCTCCTCCACGAGCGGGAGGGACTCGGCGCGGGCGCGGCTCCGGTCGAGGTCGACCCTGACCAGGGGGGTCCCGGTGGCCACGTCCACGGCGGACACCACCTCCTGCGGCGACATCCGGTCCAGCCCGGTGACCGCGACGTCGCGGACCACCAGCAGGCGGGAGCCGAGCAGCACCCAGGTGACCACGCAGACCAGCGCCACCACGAGCAGCGCCACGAAGGCGACCTTCCACGGATCGGAACCTCCCCGTGGTGCGGCCCCGTCCGCCGACCCGCCCTCGTCCGCGCTCACCCGTGTCCTCTTCTTCTCTCCCGCGCCTACCGGCTTCCGGGCGCTTCGTCGGCCGCCTCGGCGATCGCGTCCACGATCAGCGGCCCCAGCTCGGTCACGTCCCCCGCGCCCATGGTGAGCACGATGTCGCCGGGCCGGGCCAGCCCGGCCGCCGTCCGCACGGCCTCCTCCCGACCCGGCACGTACCGCACCCGGTCGTGGGGGACGCGGGAGGTGATCAGCTCGCCGGTGACCCCGGGCTCGGGGTCCTCCCTGGCCGCGTAGACCTCCATCACCACGACCTCGTCCGCGAGGCCCAGCGCGGTCGCGAACTCCTCGGCGAAGATGCGGGTACGGCTGTACAGGTGCGGCTGGAACAGGGCGACGACCCTGCCCCCGGGCGCCGGCACCCCCGCCTCGCCCGCGTCCTCGGCGAACGAGTCCAGCGCGGCACGCGTGGCCCTCAGGTCGGCCTCGATCTCCGTGGGGTGGTGGGCGTAGCTGTCGTAGACGGCGACGCCCCCGGCCTCGCCCTTGATCTCGAAGCGGCGCGCGGCTCCCGCGAAGTCCGCGATGCCCTCCACCGCGACCTCCAGGTCGTGGCCGAGCTCGTCCGCCACGGCGACGGCCGCGGCGGCGTTGAGCACGTTGTGCCGACCGGGGACGGCGAGCGTGCCGTCGATGGGCTCGCCCTCGGCGGTGCGGATCGTGAACTCGGTGGTGAAACCGCGGGCGCGCACCCGGGTG
This sequence comes from Nocardiopsis sp. CA-288880, assembly GCF_050955985.1. Taxonomy (NCBI): domain Bacteria; kingdom Bacillati; phylum Actinomycetota; class Actinomycetes; order Streptosporangiales; family Nocardiopsidaceae; genus Nocardiopsis; species Nocardiopsis sp. CA-288880. Next base: position 5,578,368 of record NZ_CP192105.1, read on the forward strand.
ATCCGGTAGTCGGCGTCCTCGGCCTCGCCGTACGTCAGGACCTTCTTGCCGCGCTCGCGGGCCAGCTCCGCGACCTGTCGGGCGCCCGGGTCGTCGATCCCGACGATCAGGGTGCGTCCGACACGGTCGACGAACGCCGCGAAGTTGGCGTGGATCTCCTCGATGCCGCTGTAGTTGTCGAGGTGGTCGGCCTCCACGTTGGTGACCACGGCGACCTTCGGGGAGAGCATGAGGAAGGAGCCGTCGCTCTCGTCGGCCTCCACGGCGATGACCTCGCCCAGGCCGGCGTCGGCGCCCAGGCCGGTGGTGACCAGCTTTCCGCCGATCACGTAGCCGGGGTCGACCCCCAGGTGCTGGAGCACCACGGTGACCATGGAGGTCGTGGTGGTCTTGCCGTGGGTGCCGGAGACCGCGATGCCCTCGCGGCCCAGCAGGAGCGCCCCCAGGGCCGCCGCCCGGGGCAGGACGCGCAGGCCGCGGCGGCGGGCCTCGACGAGTTCGGGGTTGTCCTCGCGGATCGCGGAGGAGACCACGAGGGTCTCGGCGGTGCCGAGGTTCCCCGCGGCGTGGCCGACGTGGACGTCGGCGCCCATCTGCTCCAGCTCGCGCAGGGTGTCGCTGTCGCGGGCGTCGCTGCCGGACACCTCCACCCCGGACTGGAGCAGGACGCGGGCGATGCCGGACATGCCGGCCCCGCCCAGGCCGATGAAGTGGGTGCGGCCGAGCTTGTCGACGGGAACCGGCTCGGTCGGGCGGACCAGGCTCATCGGGCGTCCTTCCCGTCGTCGTAGAACGCGTCCTCGCCGTCGTCGTCGGACAGGGGGATCTCGGGGGTGGGGCGGTCGCCGCGTGCGACGGCCATGACCTCGCGGGCGAGTGCCATGTCGGCGTCGCGGCGGCCCATCCGGGCGGCGGCCTCTGACATGGCCACGACCCGGTCGGTGTCGGTGAGCAGCGGGATGAGCTGGTCGACGATCCACTCCACGGAGATGTCCGCGTTGTCGATCATCAGGCCCCCGCCCGCCTGGACGATCGGCTCGGCGTTGAGGGCCTGCTCGCCGTTGCCGATGGCCAGCGGGACGAAGGCGCCGGGCAGGCCGACGGCGGTCAGCTCGGCGCAGGTCATCGCACCGGAGCGGCACATGGCGACGTCGGCGGCGGCGTAGGCCATGTCCATGCGGTCCACGTAGGGGACGGCCACGTAGGGCACGCCCGCCTGGGTGAGGTCCTGGGGCTCCTCCGCGTTCTTGGGGCCGACGACGTGCAGGACCTGCACGCCCCGGTCGCGGAAGGCGTCGCGGGAGGCGAACGCGGTCTCGTTGAGGCGCTGCGCGCCCTGGGAGCCGCCGAAGATCAGCAGGGTGGGGAGGTCGGGGCGCAGGCCGAAGTAGGTGCGCGCCTTGTCGCCCATGGCGAGCCGGTCGAGGGTGGTGATCTGCTGGCGCAGGGGGATGCCGACGAAGCGGCCGTTGCGGATCTGGGTGTGGGGGTGTCCGGTGAACACGTGCGGTGTCATGCGCGCGCCGAGCCGGTTGGCCAGGCCCGGGAGGGGGTTGGCCTCGTGCACGACGATGGGGATCCGGCGCCGGCGCGCCGCCAGGTAGCCGGGGGTGGCCACGTAGCCGCCGAAGCCGACGATGACGTCCGCCTGCAACCGGTCCAGGTGTTCGCCCGCCGCGCTCAGCGCGCCGGCGAGCTTGCCCGGGACGCTGAGGAGCTGCGGGGTGATCTTGCGGGGCAGCGGGACCGCCGGGATCAGGCCCAGCTCGTAGCCGCGCATGGGCACCAGCCGGGTCTCCAGACCCCGCTCGGTTCCCAGGCAGAGGATCTCCGTGCTGGGGTCGATGCGTCGAAGCGCGTCCGCTAGGGAGAGCGCGGGCTCGATATGCCCGGCCGTGCCGCCTCCGGCGAGGGCTACCCTCATCGTTGCCGATTCCTCCTTGGCCGGTCACCCGCCGGGACCGGTCCGTTCCTGTGCTTGGCCGTTGTCCTGCCGCCACGGGGGCCCGGCGTACGCGGGCCCCGTCCTGCGGCGACGCGCCTGGAGGCCGTTCCGCCCCGGTTGTTCATCGAGGCCACGAAGTTCTCCAGGCCCAGCCAGCTTAGAGCCCTTTGTACCTGACTCGGACCCCGGGCCTCCAGCGCCCTGGCGGCCTGGGGCTCGGCCTTGGCGAGCGCGAGGAGCACGCCGAGGGCGACCATGGTGGTGATCAGCGACGAACCTCCGTAGGAGACCAGGGGCAGGGGGACGCCGGTGACGGGCAGGAGCCCGATGACCGCGCCCACGTTGATCATGACCTGTCCCATGAGCCAGGTGACGATCGCGAAGGAGGCCAGGCGGGGGAACGGCTCCTTGACACGGGTGGCCACCCTCAGGCCCGCGTAGCCGAGCACGCCGAACAGGGCGAGCACGAGGAGGGTCCCGATCAGGCCGAACTCCTCCCCGATGATCGCGAAGACGAAGTCGGACTCGGCGAAGGGGAGGAACCCCCACTTCTCCCGGCTGGCCCCGATGCCGACGCCGAAGATCCCCCCGGTGCCCAGCGCGTAGAGGCCGTGCAGTGACTGGTTGCCCGAGCCCAGCGGGTCGGCCCCGGGGTCGAGGAAGGAGGTGACGCGCGCCATCCGGTAGGGCTCGATCGCGATGACGATCACGGCGAGGGCCAGGACGAGGCCGAACATGGTGACGAAGAGCTTGCCCGGCGCCCCCACCACCCACAGCAGGCCCAGGAACGTAATGAGGAACACCAGGGCGGTGGAGAGGTTGGACCCGAGGAGGACCAGGAGAACCAGGAGCCCGCACCCGGGCAGCAGCGGGATGAGGAGGTGCCGCCACTCGGTGAGCTCGCGCAGCTCGTCCTTGCGGGCGAGGATGTTGGCGCCCCACAGGGCGAAGGAGAGCTTGGCGGGTTCGGAGGGCTGCACGACCAGGCCGCCGACGTCCAGCCAGCGGGTGGCGCCGTTGACCTCCACGCCCTGGAAGACGGTGAGCAGCAGCAGGGCCACCGAGAGGATCATGGTGGGGTAGCCGACCAGGCGGAACAGCGCCTGGGGCATGTGGGAGGCCAGGATCATGAGGGGCAGGCCCACGACGGCCGACACCAGCTGCTTCTGGAAGAGCGAGAAGGAGGAGCCGGTCTCGGTGATGGACTTGACCATGGTGGAGGACAGCACCATGACGAGGCCGAGGGCGATCAGGAGGACCGCCGTGCCCAGGATGAGGTAGTAGGAGGTGAGGGGGCGGTCGAGGGACCTGGCCCACTCACGCCACAGGGCGTGCCCGCGCCCGCCGGCGTCCGTCCTCGCCTTGGCCCGGGCCATTCCTGGAACCGCTGTCGTCGCCATCCACACCCTCCGCACGATTCGCGCCTCAATACTGGCGCACGCCCGGGTCGGGAACCGTGGACATTTCCCGCGTGTTGGCCATCTTTGGCGACCGGCGGGGTGGCGGTGGGCACAGCGGACGCCGCCCGCGCGGACTTCGTCACGTACGGGCGGCGTCCGGTCACTCAGGGCAGGCGGTTGACGGCCTCGGAGAACAGGCGTCCGCGTTCGGGGTAGTTGGTGAACATGTCCATGGACGCGGCGGCCGGGGCCAGCAGCACCGTGTCGCCCTCGCGGGCCATGGCCGCGGCCTCGGCGACCACGGCGTCCATCACCGTGTGGCCCTCGGGCGCGTCCGGGGCCGGGCCCTCGACCTCGACCACGGGGACCGCGGGGGCGTGCTCGGCCAGGGCCTCGCGCAGCCGGGCCCGGTCCGCGCCGATCAGCACCGCGCCCCGCAGCCGGCCGGCCGCCGCGGCGACCAGGTCGTCGACCGCGGCGCCCTTGAGCAGGCCGCCGGCGATCCACACCACGGACGCGTAGGCCCCGAGCGAGGCCGCCGCGGCGTGCGGGTTGGTCGCCTTGGAGTCGTCCACGTAGTCGACGCCTCCGACGGAGGCCACGTGCGCGATGCGGTGGGGCTCGGGCCGGAACGCGGCCAGGCCGGCCCGCACCGACGCCGGCGCGACGCCGATCGAGCGGGCCAGCGCCGCCGCGGCCAGGGCGTTGGCGACGTTGTGCGGCGCGGCCGGGCGGACGTCGGCGAGGGTGGCCAGCTCCTCGGCGCTGCTGCCGGGGTCGGCGGAGAAGGCGCGGTCGACGAGCAGGTCCTCGACCACTCCCAGTTCGCCGGCCCTCGGGGTGTCCAGCCGGAAGCCGACGAGCGGGGCGTACGGGTCGCCGTCCTCCTCCGCCAGGCGGACCGACCAGGCGTCGGCCGTGTTGGCGACCCGGATCGTCCCGGGCGCGAACACCCTGCCCTTGGCCCGGGCGTAGGGGTCGAGGCCGCCGTGCCAGTCCAGGTGGTCGGGGGCCACGTTGAGGACGGTGGCGGCGTGCGGGCGCACGCTGCTGGACCAGTGGAGCTGGAAGCTGGACAGCTCCACGGCCAGCACGTCGTGCACGTGGCCGTCGGCGTCGGGCAGGACCGCGTCGACGATCGGCGTGCCGACGTTGCCGACGGCGAGCGCGTCCCGGCCGTCCGCGCGGAGCATCGCCTCCAGCATCCGCACGGTGGTGGTCTTGCCGTTGGTCCCGGTGATGGCGAGCCACACCTGGTCAGCGGGTTTGAGGCGCCAGGCCAGCTCGACGTCGCCGATCACCTCGGTCCCGGCTTCGGCGGCCCGGACCAGGAGCGGGGAGTCGGGGCGCCAGCCGGGCGAGGTGACGACCAGGTCGCAGCCCTCGGGCAGCGGGGTCCCGCCGAGGACCACCTCGGCCCCGGCGTCGGCGAGTTCGGCGGCGACCGGACGGACGGTGTCGTCGTCGCGGCCGTCCACGACGACCACGCGGGCCCCGCGGGCCAGGAGCGCCCTGGCGACCGGGGGCCCGGACACTCCCAGACCGGCGACGCAGACCAGCCGTCCCTCCAGGTCGGCCCCGCTCGGCGCGGGGTCGGCGGCGGGACCGGGCTGTGTGTCGGAAGAGTGGTGCGGCATGCCTTCTACCTTGGCATCCATTCGAGATAGAAGAGTCCGATGGCGATCGCCACGAACAGGCCCTGGATGATCCAGAAGCGGATCACGATGGTGGGTTCGGCCCACCCCTTGAGCTCGAAGTGGTGCTGGAGCGGCGCCATGCGGAACACGCGTTTGCCGGTGAGGCGGAACGACGTGATCTGGATCATCACCGACATGGTGATGATGACGAAGAGGCCGCCGATGAGCAGCAGCAGGAGCTGGGTGCGGGTGGTGATGGCCAGGCCCACGATGAGGCCGCCCAGCGCCAGGGAGCCGGTGTCGCCCATGAAGATCTTGGCGGGCGGTGCGTTGAACCACAGGAAGCCGATGCACGCGCCGAGCGCCGCGGCGGCCACCACGGCCAGGTCCAGGGGGTCGCGGACCGTGTAGCAGCTGTCCGAGAGGTAGGACACGCACGACTGGCGCAGCTGCCAGTTGCCGATGATGACGTAGGCCACCAGGGACAGGATGGTCGCGCCGGTCGCGAGGCCGTCCAGGCCGTCCGTCAGGTTCACCGCGTTGGAGAAGCCGACGATGAGGAAGAGCGCCCACAGGATGAACAGGCCCAGCATCAGCGGCGGTCCGAAGTCGCGCAGGAAGGACAGGCTGGGCGCCGCGGGGGTGTAGCCGTACCCGTTGGGGAACTGGGTGACCCCGTAGGCGAAGCCGATGCCGATGACGGCCTGGCCGACCATCTTCGCGCCGCTGCGCAGGCCGAGGCTGCGGCGCTTGTAGATCTTGATGAAGTCGTCGAGGAAGCCGACGCAGCCCATGCCGACGAACAGGAACATCACGAGCAGGCCCGAGGCGGTCGGTCCCGTCGAGGAGGGCTGCACCAGCCACAGCACCAGGTGGGACCCGAAGTAGCCCACCACCGCGCCGAGGATGACGACGATGCCGCCCATGGTGGGCGTACCCTGCTTGGTCTTGTGGCCCTCGGGTCCGTCGTCGCGGACCTCCTGGCCGAACTTGAACCGGTACAGCAGTTTGATGAGCGGCGGCATCAACGCCATGGAGACGATGAGCGACAGCGCCGCCGCGATGGAGATGCCGATCACTGGACATCACCCTTGGTGATGAGGTCGATAACCCTTTCGAGCGCTGCCACCCGCGATCCCTTCACAATGACGACGTCTCCTGTGCGCATGCGTTCGCGCAGCGCCGCCGCGGCCGCCCCTGCGTCCGCGACCCGGATGCACTCACCCCGCCACTGCCCCTGCCGGGCAGCGCGTTCGGCGCCGACGGCGATGCCCTCGGCCGCCTCTCCGACCACGATCAGGTGGGCCACGCCCGTGCGGGCGGCCAGCTCACCGATCTGCTCGTGTTCGGCTCCTCCGTCCTCGCCGAGCTCCGCCATGTGGGCGAGCACCGCGATGGAACGGCGGTTGCGGGCGAGCGCTTCGAGTGTGGTCAGCGCGGCCCGCATGGACTCGGGGTTGGCGTTGTAGGCGTCGTTGACGAGCGTGGCACCGTCGTGTTCGGTGACCTCCATCCGCCACCGGCTGACCGGGGTCGCGGCGCCGAGGGCGGCGGCGACGGCGTCGATGTCCATACCGAGTTCGTCGGCGACGGCGGCGGCGGCCAGGGCGTTGTGCACCTGGTGCGCGCCGACGAGCGCCAACCTCACCTGGGCGGTGCGACCGCCCAGGTGGAGTGTGAAGGAGGGGGCGCCGGAGTCCCGGAGGACCACGTCGGTGGCGCGCACGTGCGCGTCCTCGCCCTGTCCGTAGGTGACGACCCTGGCCCGGGTGCGCGACGCCATCGCGCTCACCCGGGGGTCGTCGGCGTTGAGGATCGCGACACCGCCGGAACCGCGGTCCGCCGAGCCGGGCGGCAGTGCCTCGACCAGCTCGCCCTTGGCCTTGGCGATGGTGTCGCGGTCGCCGAACTCGCCCATGTGGGCGCTGCCGACGTTGAGGACCACGCCGATCCTGGGCGGGGCGACCTCGCACAGGTGGGCGATGTGCCCGACGCCGCGCGCGGAGACCTCCAGGACCAGGTTGCGGGTACCGGTGTCGGCGCGCAGCACGGTGAGCGGGTGGCCGATCTCGTTGTTGAAGGAGCCGGCCGGGGCGACGGTCGGGCCCAGCCCGCCGACGACCTGGGCGATGAGGTCCTTCGTGGTGGTCTTGCCGGAGGACCCGGTGACCGCGACGACCTCGGCCGCGTCGGCTCCGCGCCGGACGTCGCCGAGCTCCCGCGCCACGTACCGTGCGAGCCGGGCCAGGGCGGCGACGACCCCGTCGTCGCCCCCCTCCGCCAGCAGGTGCGGGACCGCGACGGGGCGGGAGGCCAGGACGGCCGTCGCCCCGGCCGCGACCGCGGGCCCGGCGAAATCGTGTCCGTCGACGTGTTCCCCGGTCAGGGCGACGAAGAGCGCGCCTGGCGCTGCCTGCCGCGAGTCGATGACTACGGGACCGTCGACGACGGCGTCGGGGCGCGCTGATCCGCCGATGGCGGTTTGGGTGATCTCAGCGATCCGATCGAGCGTGAGCGCGATCAAATCCACTCCTCATGTCAGGCCCGGCCCACGGCACCACAGGGGCTGTTGGCCACCGGCCGGAGTCAGGTCAGGGGATGGCACCGCGGATGCCGTGCGCGCGGTGCCGCGCCGGCTCACCGGGGCCGCGTCGGCGGGCTACGCCATGGGCGCCACCGTGGGCGGTCGGGCTGCGATTGCCGGACCTACCTTAGAACACATTGCGGTGTCCGGGGTCCCGCCGGGCCCCGTGTGGAGCAATATGGTCCACTTCGTGACCGGCAGTGTCCGTGTGACCAGTGATCCGCGCGCCCCGGGCGGCGGGGACGCACGAGGGGCGCGGACGGTGTCCGCGCCCCTCCTCCCGAACGGAGGCCGCCCGGGAGTGTTGCCGGGTCATCCCTCGTCAGGAACCCTGTGGATGTCCTGGAGGGCGACGCCCAGCCGTTCGCGGGAGCTCACGGCGAGGTGGTCGCCGATGGCCCGGCGCAGCACCTCCCGGTCGTCGAAGGGCAGCACTTCGCCCTTGACGTACTGGCCGGTCTCGTGGCCCTTCCCCGCGACGACGATCACGTCGCCCGGGCGGACGCGGTCCACCGCGATGCGGATGGCCTCGGCCCGGTCGAGTTCGACCGTGACGTGGGCGCGCTGGTCCTCGGGGACCTTGGCCACGCCTTCGAGCATCGCCGCGGCGATGGAGACGGGGTCCTCGGTGCGGGGGTTGTCGTTGGTGATGACCAGCTGGTCCGCCAGTCGCGCGGCGGCCTCGCCCATGAGGGGGCGCTTGGCGCGGTCGCGGTCGCCCCCGCAGCCGAGCACCATGGTCACGTAGCCGTCGGTGGTGGAGCGGAGCGCGGTGAGGACCGCCTCGATGGCACCGGGCTTGTGGGAGTAGTCCACGAGCGCGGTGAAGTCCTGGAAGGCGCGGGGCACGTCGTCGACGACCACGGGCTCCATGCGCCCGGGCACCCCCGGGGCGGCGGCGACGCCGGCGATCGCGGTCTCCAGCGGCAGGCCCGCCTCGACCAGGCCGACGATGGCGGCCATCGCGTTGGAGACGTTGAACGGTCCGGGCAGGCCGACGGAGGCCTCCGCCTCCATGCCGCCCGGACCGACGATCCGGAACCTGCTGCCCGTGGCCCCCAGGTCGACGTCCACGGCCCGCCAGTCGGCCTCCATGGCCGTGGCCGGGTCTGCGTCGGTGCAGCCGTCCACGGCGAAGGTGGTGACGGGGATCGTCCCGTCGGCCTGCACCATGTCCACCAGGGCGCGGCCGAACCGGTCGTCGGCGTTGACGACCGCGATGTCGCAGTACTCGGGGGTGAACAGCCGCGCCTTCGTGTCGAAGTAGTCGCGCAGGTCCGAGTGGAAGTCCAGGTGGTCCTGGGACAGGTTCGTGAAGATCGCCACGTCGTAGCGGGTTCCGCCGACCCGGCCCAGGGCGAGGGCGTGGCTGGAGACCTCCATGGCGGCGGCGGTGACGCCCTCCTCGCGCATGAGCGCGAACAGGCCGTGCAGGTCGGTGGCCTCGGGGGTGGTGAGGGAGGAGGCGACCCGCTCGTCCCGGACGCGCATCTCCACCGTGCCGACGAGGCCGGTGGTCATGCCGGCCCGGCGGAGCCCGGACTCGACCAGGTACGTGACCGTGGTCTTGCCGCTGGTGCCCGTGGTGCCGATCAGCAGCAGGTCCTGCGCGGGCTCCTTGAAGACCCAGGAGGCCGCCGTTCCGAGCGCGGCCCGCGCGTCGGGGACGACGATCACGGGCAGGCCGGTCGCGGCGGCGCGCTCGGCCCCGGCTGGGTCGGTGAGGACGGCGGCGGCTCCCGCCTCGGCCACCTGCCCGGCGAAGTCGGCGCCGTGGGCGCGTGTTCCCGGCAGCGCCGCGTACAGGTCTCCGGGGCCCGCCTTCCGTGAGTCGTGGGTGATGCCGCGTACGTGCACCTCCCTGCCGGGCACCTCGGCCGTGTGGTCCGCGCCGAGGTCCGGGCGCAGGAGTGTGGCGTCCGGCCCGAGCAGCGCTGCGAGGGCGGACAGGGGACGAAGTGGCGTGTGTTCAGGTCGCATTACCGGTGGCACGTGTGGAGGTTAACCGCTGCGGACGACCGGTCGGTAATTTCCACGCTGCGTGCGGCGGGGATTCTCCGGCGGCTCCCCGGCCGCCCCGCCCCCGGTCGGCGCCGGGTCCGCGCGGGGCGCGCCCCGGGGCCGCGGGCCGTGCCCGGGAGCCGCGGCTCCCGGGGACCGGCGGCCGCGCCCCGCCGCGCCTACCCTGGAGGTCTCACGGGGGAGGGTGAAGTGGTCCGAACGGTGCCGGGCGCGTCCGGCGTCCGCCCGCTGGTGCTCGACGGCGGGCTGGCGACCCGCCTGGAGTCCTACGGCGCCGACCTGCGCGGCGGCCTGTGGTCGGCGCGGCTGCTGGCCGACGGGCCCGAACTGGTCCGCCGCGCGCACCGGGACTACTTCGAGGCGGGCGCCGACGTGGCGATCTCCGCCGGGTACCAGGCGAGCATCCCGGCCCTGGAGGCGCGGGGGCACTCGCGGCGCGAGGCCGCCGGGCTCCTCGCCAGGTCGGTGGAGCTGGCGCGGGCCGAGCGCGACGCGTTCGGCTCGGGCCTGGTCGCCGCCGGGGTGGGGCCCTACGGCGCGGCCCTGGCGGACGGGTCCGAGTACACCGGCGACTACGACCTGGACGAAGACGGCCTGTACGCCTGGCACCGCGAGCGGTGGCGCGTGCTCGCCGGCGCCGGGGCGGACCTCATGGCCTGCGAGACGATCCCCTCCCTGCCGGAGGCCCGTGCCCTGGGCCGGCTCCTCGCCGAGGTTCCCGGGCCGCGCGCGTGGATCAGCTTCTCCTGCCGCGACGGCGAGCACCTCAACGACGGCACCCCCCTGAGCGGGGCGGTCGCCGAACTCGCGCCGCTGTACGCGGCCGGGAGGCTCGTCGCCGCGGGCGTCAACTGCACCGCGCCCCGCCACGTCCCCTCCCTGGTCCGCACGGTGGCCGCGGCGGGCCTGCCCGCGGTCGCCTACCCCAACTCGGGGGAGACGTGGGACGCGTCCCTCGGCCGGTGGACGGGCGCCGGCGATCCGGAGGGGTTCGGCGGGGCCGCGGTGTCCTGGTACGAGGCCGGAGCGGTGCTCGTGGGCGGGTGCTGCCGCACCGGCCCCGAGCACGTCCGCTCCGTGCGCGCCCGCCTGGACGCGCACCTGGGCCGCGGGACCGGCCGGCGCCCCTGACCCCGCGGGTTCCGCGGCCCGGGGCCGGGCGCGGCGGTCCGTGTGCCGGGCCGGGGCGCGTCGCGCGGACGCCCCCGGCGGGCCGGCGCGCTAGCCCGCGTCCTCCTCGAACAGCCGGATGGCGGGCGGGTCGGTGTCCGTCGGCGGGACCTTCAGGGACTTCAGCGCGAAGGACATGATGTCGTTGAACACCGGGCCGGCCGCCTCGCCGCCGTAGTAGGTGCCCTGCGGGTTGTGCAGGACCACCTGGACGACGATCTCCGGGTCGTCGGCGGGCGCGAAGCCGGAGAAGGACGCCGTGTACCCGCCGTCCTCGTAGGTGCCCGTCTCCGGATTGATGCGGTTGGCGGTGCCCGTCTTGCCCGCGACCCGGTACCCGTCGATGCGGGCCTGCGGCGCCGTGCCCTCGTCCCCGGTGACCGCCTCCAGCATGAGCGCGAGCTGTTCGGCGGTCTCCTCGCTGAGCACGCGGCGCTGCTCGGGCTCCTCCGCTGGGGTGAACTCCCCGTTCGTGTCGACCGTGCCCGCGACCACCGTCGGGGCCACCCGCACGCCCCCGTTGGCGACGGTGGCGTACACCGAGGCCATCTGGGCGGCGTTGACCGTCAGGCCGTGGCCGATGGAGACCGACGGGAGCTGCGTGCCCCACCAGTCGTCGGGCGCCGTCAGCACGCCGGCCTCCTCCCCCGGCAGGTTCAGCCCGGTCGGCTGGCCGATCCCGAAGTCCTCGATGTAGGAGTGCAGGACCCCGGCCCCCACCTGGTCGGCGATCTTGATCGTGCCGACGTTGCTGGACTGGGCCATGATGCCGTTGACCGTGAGGCGCTGCGTGCCGTTGTTGCTGGAGTTGCGGAAGGTCTGGTCGTAGTACTGGAGGGAGTAGGGCACGGTGTACACCGTCTCCGGCTCGGTGAGCCCCTCCTCCAGCGCCGCGCCGACGGTGATGACCTTGTTGGTGCTGCCCGGTTCGAAGGTCTCCGCGACCGCCCCGTTGGACCACTGCTCGGGTCCGGTGGAGTCGATGTCGGCCTGGGAGTACGTCGGGAAGTCGGCCATCGCGAGGATCTCGCCGGTGCCGACGCGCTCCACGACGACGCTGCCGGCGACGGCGTCCAGCTCCTCCACCCTGTTCGCGAGGGTCTGCGCGGCGTACCACTGGATGTCCTGGTCCAGGGTCAGCCGGACGTCCTGTCCGGGCACGGGCTCGCTGACCAGGCCCCCGGCCATGGGGATCTGGGTGCCGTCGATGCCGACCTCGACCTGCCGCCGCCCCGACTCGCCCGCCAGGGTGCTGTCGAGGTAGCCCTCCAGGCCCTCCAGGCCGTGTCCCTCCGAGCCGACGAACCCGACCAGGTCGGCGGCCCCCGTCTCCTCGGGGTAGACGCGGTCGTAGGCCACCTCCGCGCCCACGCCGGACAGGCCCAGGTCGCGCAGCCCCTCCCAGTCGCGCGGCAGGACCTTCGTGGCCACCACCTGGTAGCGGGAGGGCCGGGCGTCGACCTTCTCGGTGACCTCGGCCTCGTCCAGGCCGAACCGGGTGACGAGCTCGTCGATGAGCTGGTCCCGCTCGTCCTCCTCGACCTCCTCGGGGTCGACGAAGACGTTCCGCACCTCCACCGACAGGGCGAACGGGTTGCCCTGGGCGTCGGTGATCTCGCCGCGCAGGGTGGGGATGTCGATGGTCTGGAGACGCGTCTGCGAGGCCGCCTCGGCGTACTGCTCCGCCTCCAGGCCCTGGATCTGCACCAGGCGGCCGGCGAAGAGGAGCATGATGACGACGATCAGCACGCCGCCGAACTTGATCCGGCTGCGCGGCTCCCCCCGCCGGAAGGTACGGCGCAGCAGGGGCGGGGGCGGGGGCGGCCCCGACCTGCGGCGTGCGGGGCCCCGCTCCCCGCCTCGGCCACCGCGCGCGGAACGCCCCTCGGACCGTGCCGAGGAGCGTGCGCGGGCGCCGCCGTCGGGGCGGCGCGGTTCACGCTGGGGGCGCTTGCTGGGCCCGGCCCCGGAACGGCCCGCCGCTCCGGGCCTGCGGGGGTCCCGGGGACGCCGGTCCCTCGGCGCGCTCACTCACCGCTCCCGGCGCTCCCGGTGATCTCACCGTTCTCGGGGTCGAGGAAGCGCGGGGCCTCGCCCTGCCGCATGCCCATGGCCTCGGCCTCCTCCGAGATCCGCTCCGAGGCCTCAAGCTGCGCGACTTCGTTGCGGCGCTGCTGCTCCTCGTAGGCCAGCTCCCGGTTCTCCGCCTGGAGGCTGGAGATGGTGAAGGCCTCCTGGGCGACGACGCTGCGCAGCACCAGCAGGGCGACCAGCGCTCCGCCCAGCAGGCACAGGACGAGGAGGACGAAGGGGATGCGCGGCGCCGGGCGGGCGCGCGCCGCCCCGGCCTTCCGCCCGGAGGCGCGCGCGGGCGAGGCGGGGGCGGCTCCCCCTCCCTTCCCGCTCCCGCCCTTGCGGGCCGGTGTCCGGCGCGTGTCCGTCCTCGTGCTCATCTGGTCTCCCTACTGCCGCGGCGGCCGGACCCGTTCGGCCGCCCGGAGGCGGGCCGACTGGGCGCGCGGGTTGCGTTCGTTCTCTTCGTCCGTGGGGAGCTCGGCCCCCCGGGTGAGGAGCCGGAGCTCGGGCTGCCTGTCCGGGAGGGGGACCGGCAGGTCCGCGGGCGTGGTGTCGGTGGCCAGGGCGGCGAGGGCCCTCTTGGTCATCCGGTCCTCCAGCGAGTGGTAGGACAGCACGGCGATGCGCCCGCCCACGCCCAGGCGTGAGACCGCCGCGGGCAGGGTGCGCTCCAGGATGGAGAGTTCGGCGTTGACCTCGATGCGCAGGCCCTGGAAGGCGCGCTTGGCGGGGTGCCCGCCGGTGCGGCGGGTGGCCGCGGGGATGGCCTCGCGGACCAGTTCGGCGAGTTCGCGCGTGGAGTCGATCGGGCCCTGTGCGCGCCGCCTCTCGATGGCCCTGGCGACGCGGGAGGCGAAGCGCTCCTCGCCGTAGGCGCGCAGGACCCGCGTGAGTTCGCCGACCGGGTAGGTGTTGACGACCTCGGCCGCGGTCAGGGACTGGGTGCGGTCCATGCGCATGTCCAGCGGCGCGTCGTGGGCGTAGGCGAAACCGCGGTCGGTCTCGTCCAGCTGCGGCGAGGACACCCCCAGGTCGAGCAGGACGGCGTCGGCGCCGGAGACGCCCGCCTCGTCCAGCGCGCGCGGGATGTCGGAGTAGAGCGCGTGCACGAAGTGGGTGCGGTCGGCGTAGGGGGCGAGTCGCTCGGCGCTGCGCTCCAGGGCCGTGGTGTCGCGGTCGACCCCGACCAGGCGCATGGTGGGACAGGCCTTGAGCAGGGCCTCGGAGTGGCCGCCCAGCCCCAGGGTGCCGTCCACGAGCACGGCCCCGGGCTCGGTGAGCGCGGGGGCCAGGAGTTCGATGATCCGGTCGAGCATGACCGGTACGTGCAGCGGGTCCGTCCCGGCGCGGGCCGCGGCGATGCGGTCCCCGATGCCGTTCCCCCGCCCGGCTCCGTCCCCGGTGTCCCGGTGTTCGCGGGCCGGGCCGTCCCCTTCGGGCTGCTCGTGCTGCCGGGTGTCCCCCATGCGGTGCTGTTCCTCCACGCTTTCGCCGTCTCCCCCTGGTCGCCGCGGTAGCGCCACGATGGTGCGCTCCGCGGTGTCCTTCGCGTGGCCCGGCCGGGTTTCGGCAAGGCCTTCCGGACACGGCCGCTATTGTCCACCGTTCGGCGGACCAGTGTTCACGACCTGGCACCGGGGAAGTCGCGCCAGCTCGTGTGCGCCGTGTCCGGAGGCCGTTGCCGACCACCCGGCCTGCAAGGGTGTGGACTGTCGTGCCGCTCGTTCCGGCGGTGGCTCCGCCGGGTTCACAGCACCCCGGGCAGCACCTCCTCGGAGAGCTGCGCGAAGGCCTGCTCCTGCTCGGCCTCGTACTCGGACCACGCGTCGGCGTCCCAGATCTCCAGGCGGGTGTTGGCGCCGATGACGACGCACTCGCGCTCGAGACCCGCGTACTCGCGCAGCTTCGACGGGATGGTCACCCTGCCCTGCTTGTCGCAGGTCTCGTCGGAGGCGCTGGCGAAGAGGACCCGGCTGTAGTCGCGAACGGACTTGGCCGTGACCGGGGTGCTGGCGAGCGCGTCGGTGATGCGCCGGAACTCCTCCGTCGGGAAGACGTAGAGGCAGCGCTCCTGGCCCTTGGTGACCACCAGACCCCCCGACAGCTCGTCGCGGTACTTCGCGGGAAGGAACAGCCGTCCCTTCTGGTCGAGGCGAGGCGTGTGGGTGCCGAGGAACACACTCCCACCCCCTCACTCCCCGAAGTGGAGAATTCACCCTCTCCACGATGCTCCACCTTACTCCACTCTTCCCCACCGTCAACAGCTCCAATCGGGATTCACACCCCGAAGAATCCACAAATGCGCAGGTCAGGAGGGTGGGGCGGGCGGAGCCCGCGCGGATGCCGCCGGGTGTCGTCCGGCACTCTCCCCCCACATACCCGCCGACCTGCGAAAACGACCCCTTCGCGCGCGCGGGCGCGCGGAGGGGTCAGGGTGCGCCGCGTGGGCACCGCCAATGCCCGGAAGAGCGATTCGGGCCCTTTGACCTCTTTGGTTGCCCGTGGAATCAATCGGCCGTCGATTCCGGCACTTTGGTTTGCAATCGCTCCGATTGGGCCTAGCCTCGGTTCCGAACACCGACACACGAAGCCATACGGAGCGGGAGGGGTCTCGTGTCACTCGGCACACACCACGGCGGTCGCGGGGGCGGCGTCCAGGAGGACGTCGGCGAGATCGTCGCCGTGGCGGACCGCGTCCGCGGCGCCATCGAGACGGTCATCGAGGGCAAGCCGGAGGTGCTGCGCATCGCCCTGACGGTCCTGCTCGCCGAGGGGCACCTGCTCATCGAGGACGTCCCGGGCGTCGGCAAGACCATGCTGGCCAAGGCCCTGGGACGGGCCGTGGACTGCTCCGTGCAGCGCGTCCAGTTCACCCCGGACCTGCTCCCCAGCGACATCACCGGCGTCAGCGTCTACCACCAGGACCGGCGCGAGTTCGAGTTCAACCCCGGGCCGGTCTTCGCCAACATCGTGCTGGGCGACGAGATCAACCGCGCCTCCCCCAAGACCCAGGCGGCCCTCCTGGAGTGCATGGCCGAGCGCCAGGTGAGCGTGGACGGGCAGACCCGCGTGCTGGAGCGCCCGTTCATGGTGGTGGCCACGCAGAACCCCTCCGACATGGAGGGCACCTACGCGCTCCCCGAGGCGCAGCGGGACCGGTTCATGGCCCGCGTGTCCGTCGGCTACCCGGCCCCTCAGGCCGAACTCGACATGATCGACTCGCACAGCTCCCGCTCCCCCCTGGACACCCTCGTCCCGGTGACCGACGCCGCGCAGATCCGCGACCTCACCGACCGCGTGCGCGCGGTCCACGTCGCCCCCGGTATGCGCCGCTACGTCGTCGACCTGGTCAACTCCACCCGGACCAGCCCCGACCTGCGCCTGGGGGCCTCACCGCGCGCGACCCTGCACCTGGTGCGGGCGGCACGCGCGTACGCCGCACTGGACGGGCGGCACTACGTCGTCCCCGACGACGTGCAGGCGCTCGCCGTCCCGGTGCTCGCGCACCGCCTGCTGCCCGCGCCCGAGGCGCAGATGGAGCGCCTCTCCCCCGAGCAGATCGTCGCCAAGCTGGTCGCGCGCCTGCCCGTGCCCGGACCGCAGTAGCCGCGGCCCCCGCGGGGGCCGCGGCGTCCCGCTCCTCCCGCCTCCCCGCCTGTCCCGCCCGCCGGGTACGGGCCGCCCCCGAGAGAGGGTCCATGCGTCCGCCCGACGTCCGACACCAGGCGCCTCCCGCGCACACCCCCGCACCGGGCGTCAGCCGCGGGACCCCCTCCGCGCCGCCGCCCGACGCCCTCCACCCGCAGGAGCGCCCCCGCCGGGCCCTCACCCCTCGCGGGGTGTTCATGCTCGTCTTCGGCGCGACCGCCCTCGTGGCCGGCCTCCTCGTCGGACAGCGTGAGCTGGTCGCCGTGGGCGTGCTCCTGGCCGCGGTGCCGCCGCTCTCCGCCCTCACGGTCCTGGGGGCCGCCTCCCGGGTCGTGCACAGCCGGACCGTGGCGCCCGTCCGCGTGCCGGCCGGCCACGACGCCCGGATCCTGGTCAGGATCGGCAACTCCTCCCCCGTCTGGCCGGTCGCCTCGCTGTCGGTCGAGGACACCCTGCCGGTCCCGCTGGGCACCGAGCCCCGGTACACCGTGGGCCACCTCGGCCCCCGCTCGGTCCGCGACGTCTCCTACCTGGTCAGGCCGGCGACACGCGGCAACTACCCGGTGGGCCCGCTCCGCCTGGCGGTGACCGACCCGCTGGGGTGCGTGCGCGTCGGACGCCGGGTCGGGGCGCCGGCCCACCTGCTCGTGACCCCCGTGACCGTTCCCCTGGCGTCGCCGGGGTCCGCCGACGGCTCGCAGGGCGAGGAGAGCCCCCGCCGCTCGGTGACCGGGGCCGGGGAGCAGGACCCGGTGCCGCGCGAGTACCGGTACGGGGACGAACTGCGCAGGGTCCACTGGCGCTCCACCGCCAAGCACGGTGAGCTGATGGTGCGCCGGGACGAGCAGCACTGGCGTGAGAACAGCACGATCCTGCTGGACACCCGGTGGTCCGCCCACGCGGGGCACGGCCCCGCCGGGTCCCTGGAGACGGCGGTCAGCGTCGCCGCCTCCGTGGCGCTGAGCCTGCTCGACGGCGGCCACGACCTGCGCTTCCACACCGAGCGCGGGCGGGTGCCGACCATGAACGCCGCGGGCGTCCTGGACGGCCTGGCCGTCGTGGAACCCTCCGACACCCCCGGGCTGCTCGGCGGCATCGACCTGCTCGGCACATCCCGCGGCACGTCCAGCCTGGTCGTGGCGGTCCTGGGGGCGCTGTCCCCCGACGAGGCCGCCGCCCTCGCCCGGGCCGGAGGACGGGGGGCGCGCGTGGCCGTGCTGTGCGCCCGCGCCGCGTGGGAGGGGCCGGACGCCGCGGTCGGCGTCCGCGACATCCTCGCGTCCGCCGGATGGCGCGTCCTCGTCCTCTCCGCCCTCGCGGACCTGCCCCGGCTGTGGGCCCTCGCGGCCGTCCGCACCGGAACGCACGGCCCCGTCCGGGCCGCCGCGCCCCGCACCCCCGGAAAGGGCCCGCGTTGAGAGCACTGATGCCCCTGGCGTCCCTGGTCTGCCTGCTGTCGGCACTGCCCCTGCTGGGCACGGTCGTGCGCGGTGAGACCTGGTGGGTCCCCGCGGCCCTCGTGACGGCCGCTGTCTGCGGGATCTCCGCGCTGTACCGGCTGAGCGGGTGGAACGCCCTGCCCGTGCCGTTCCTCCAGCTGTTCGCGGTCGCCTTCCTCAGCACGCCCCTCTTCGCCCCCCACGAGGCCCTCCTGGGGCTCCTCCCGACCCGGGACTCCCTGGAGTACCTGGCACAGGTGTTCGGGGAGGGCGTCGCCAGCATCGACGGCAACGCGCCGCCGGTGGCGGCCTCCTACGGGGTGAGGATGATCATCGCGCTGGTGTTCGCGGTGTTCGCGATGGCCTCGGACTTCCTCGCGGTGACCGCGCGCTGCCCCGGCATGGTCGGCGGCCTGCTGCTGGCGCTGGTGGCCGTCCCGCTGGTGGTGGACGACGCCGGCGTCGGAGCGGTGGCCGCGGCCTCCTGCGCCCTCGGCTTCCTGTTCCTCCTCGCGGTGGACATGTGGGTGCGCGGACGCGAGTGGGGCACGCGCGTCCCCGACGACCGCGACCCCTCGGCCCGTCTGCTCGGCCGTGTGCTCCGGGTGGCGACGGTGTCGGCGGCCTCGGCCGCGGCCGTGCTGCTGGCCCTGACGGTGCCGCTGGCGGTGCCCTCACTGCGCAGCGACGCGTTCTACGCCATGGCCGACGGGGCCTCCATCGGCGGGGACGTCCTCACCACGACGCACCCGCTGGTCTCGCTCCGCCGGGAGCTGGGTGCCTCCTCCGACCGCACCGTGCTGACCTACCGGACCGACGCCGAGCAGCCCGACTACCTGCGCACGTACGTGCTGAACGAGTTCGACGGCGAGAACTGGACGATGACGCCGGTCAGCGCCTCGGGCGACACCCTGGTCAGCGGGGAGCTCCCGCTGCCCGCCGGCTGGGACGGGGAGCCCGACGGCAGCCCGGTGACGACGCGGATCTCCCTGGACTCCGACTCGCCCCGGATGGACTTCCTGCCGCTGCCGTACTGGGCGCGCGCGGTGGACGCCCCCGGGGAGTGGTACGCCGACCCCGACAGCCTCATGGTGTTCACCACCGACAGCCCTCCCACGGGCCTGAACTTCTCCGTGGAGACGGTGGACCGTGTCCCCACGGGCGACGAACTGGCCGGCTCCGGGTCCCCCGTCTCCCTCCCCGGCGACCACCGGAACCTGCCGAGCGGCCTGGACCCCTCGGTGCAGGCGCTGACGGACGGCCTCGTCGAGGGCGCGGAGTCGCCGTACGAGCGCGCCCTCGCGATCCAGGAGTACTTCACCGGGGGCCTGTTCACCTACGACCTGTCCCCGCCGGGGGTGCCCGAGGGCGCCGACCCGCTCTCCCACTTCCTGCTGGAGGACCGGGTGGGCTACTGCGAGCAGTTCGCCGGGGCCATGGCGGTCATGGCCCGGCAGGCCGACATCCCCGCGCGAGTGGCCGTGGGCTACACGGCCGGTGAGCGCATGGGCGACGGCCGGTGGGCGGTCACGGTGGGCGACGCGCACGCGTGGCCGGAGCTGTACTTCGAGGGCGCGGGCTGGGTGCGGTTCGAGCCGACCCCGGCCGCGAGCGGCGGCGAGGGGCAGGGCTCGGCGACGGTGCCCGACTACGCGTCCGGCGACGGCGGTGCCGGTGAGCGGCCCGCCGAGGAGCCCGGCGGCCCCGACACGGAGCCCTCCCCGAGCACGGAGCCGAGCGAGGACACCGAGGAGCCCGACGCCTCCCCCGGGGCGGACGAGGCGCCCGAGGACCAGGAGACCGAGCCCGCCGCGGCCTCCGGCGGCGGCTCCGCCGCCGGACCGGACCTGTCCTGGCTCCCGGCGGCGGGGGGTGCGGTCGGCGCACTGCTGCTCCTGGCCCTGCCCGCCCTGGCGCGGGCCCTCCTGCGCTGGTCCCGGACGGCTTCGCTGTCGGACGGCGACCCGGCCGCGTCCGCGCACACCGCCTGGCGGGAACTCCGGGACACCTGCCTGGACCTGGGCGGCCCGTGGGCGCCGACCGAGAGCCCGCGTGCCACGGCCGAACGGCTGTCCCGCTTCGGGGCGGAGACGGACGGCCCCCGTACCGACGGCGTTCCGGCTCCCGTGCCCGCGGAGGCCGTGGCTGCGCTGTGGCGGCTGGCCCTGGCCGAGGAGTCGGCCCGCTATGCGCCCGCGCCGACCGGAGCCGGGGGGCTGCGCGCAGACCTGGCGGCGGCCTGTGCCGGCCTGGCCGCCGCGGCGGGGAGGGGGGCCCGGGTCCGCGCGGCCCTGCTGCCCCGGTCCCTGGCGCCCTGGCACAGGCCCCGGCCCGCGCGGGACCTCTCGGCCGCGACGCCCTAGGGGTACCGACCTGAGGGCTCGGTGACGCGGGAGGGCCGCCGACGGCGGTGTGGAACCGGTGGTGATCGCAGCGGTGCGGCCTTCCGGTGCACGCCTCCCGCTCCTCGGCCCCGCACCGGTCGGCGCGGGCGCAGGGCCCTCCCCCGCCGACGGGCGGAGCGGGCCCGGACCTCCCGGCGCGGGTGAGGGCACGGGACGGCCGGGAGCCGCGGCAGCGCACCGTCCACGGGCCCGTCCCGGCCCCCGCCGGGCCCATGGCAGGACCCCGGGGGCGGGGTTTCGGCCAGCCTCGAAGGCGCGTAACAAGCGCAGACCAAAGAGAAGTCTGAACTATTCCACGACGGGCGATTCGTACGTGCCCCACAACACCGTGGTGGGGCCCCGCGATACCCTGCGGGACCCCACCACGTGACGGTGCGCCCTCGGTCCGGGGACCGGCGCGCACCGGCTGCTAACGCGCTCCGCCCGGTCGCCGGTGGCGGCCGGGGAGGAGCGGTGTCACTCCTCGCCCTCCTGGCGACGGCGCCAGCGCTCCTCGAAGCGGTTCATCATGCCGGGGCGGCTGCCGCCCCTGCGCTTCTGCTTGGGCTCCGCCGCGGCGGCCGCGGCCTCGGCACCCCCGCCGGACGCCTTCCGCCATGCGTTGGCCCCCCACAGGAAGCACGAGAGCATGACGAGGAAACCGAGGACGCTGATGGTGACCTGGACAGCGGTGGACTGGAGCATCAGCCCCGTCATCAGCAGCACCACGCCGACGACGAAACCGAGCCCGGCCTTGATGATCCAGCGCTTGTAATGGACCGCGGGGTTCGTCTGCCGAACTGTGTTCGCGAACTTCGGGTCCTCGGCATACAGCGCCCGCTCGATCTGGTCGAGCATGCGCTGCTCGTGTTCAGAGAGCGGCACGGCGCCTCCCTACGACAGTCCCCGATTGGGGTGACGGGTACTGATGAACAGTCTCTTGGTCAGTGGTATGCCCAGAATACGTTGCACTAGCGCCTGGTGGAAAGAAAAGCTGCGCGCGCACCTGGCCCACAACGGCCACGATACCCTCGCCCTGTATCGGAAACACCGGCTTCCATGCCTCTCTTCTACCCTGACTCCGGTCGTACCCTTGGAACGCTCCGAGGGCCCCGGAAGTTGCCGCATCATACGTCGTTTTCGTCACGCTTGGCCAACACAGCCGACTGTATCGCGCCTGGACCGAAACGAGCTGTCACCTGGTCCATAACCCGTTCAACGTCCCGCCAACCGGAGTCCTCCTCTCCCAACGCCAATTGACGATGGGCCCGGTCCGCAGGAGCGACCCCCTCGACGCGCACGCCGATCAGGCGCAACGGCGTACGCCGCAGCCCGGAGGCCGCGTACAGCTCGCGGGCGACGGCGCTGATCTCACGGGCCACGTCGGTGCTCTCGGCCAGGGTCCTGGAGCGGGTGATCGTGGAGAAATCCGCCCGGCGCAGCTTCACGCTCACCGTGCGCCCCACCTGGCCCGACGCCCTCAGCCGTCGTCCCACCTTCTCCGCGAGCCTCAACAGCTCCCTGTCCACCACGTCCGGGTCCGCGACGTCGTCGTCGAAGGTCTCCTCGGCGCCGACGCTCTTGTCGGCGGTCTCGGCGACCACGGTGCTGTCGTCCTCGCCCCGCGCCAGCGCCGCCAGGCGGGTGCCGGCCTTGTTCCCCAGCTCCATGCGCAGCAGGTCCGGCTCGTACCGGGCCAGCTGGCCGACCGTGCGCAGGCCCAGCCTGGCCAGGGTCTGCTCGGTCTTGTCCCCCACCCCGGGCAGCGCGCCCACGGGCAGCGGGTCCAGGAACCCCCGCACGTGGGCGGTGGGCACCAGCAGCAGCCCGTCGGGTTTGCAGTGGGTGGAGCCGAGCTTGGCCGTGAAGCGGTTGGCGGCCACCCCGACGGAGCAGGTCAGCCGCTGCTCGGAGCGCACGCGCTCACGGATCATCGCGGCGATCCGCACCGGTCCGCCCAGGCGGCGGCGGGCCCCGGACACGTCCAGGAAGGCCTCGTCCAGGGAGAGCGGCTGCACCAGCGGGGTCACCGAGCGCAGGATGTCCATCACGGCCTCCGACGCCTGCCGGTAGGCGGCGCCGTCGGGAGGGAAGACGGCCGCGTCGGGACACAGGCGCAGCGCCCGGGCCATCGGCATGGCCGAGTGCACGCCGCACGCGCGGGCGAGGTAGTCGGCGGAGGAGACGACGCTGCGCGGACCCGTGCCTCCCACGATGACGGGCCGGTCGCGCGCCTCGGGGTGGCGCAGCTGCTCGACGCTCGCGAAGAAGGCGTCCATGTCCAGGTGCAGGATGTGGCAGTCGGAGTCGGGACCGGACCCGTCCGCGGGGAAGTCGGCGCCCAACGGCACGATGCCGTCGGGGGAGACCATGCCCCGTAGCGCGGCACCGCGTTCCAGCTGACGTCGGCTCATAGGACCAGGTTATGCCCTGCCCGAGCGTATGCGCCCCCGGGCTCCCGGCTCCGGAACCCCGCACGCCGGGCCCCGGTCGTGCAGGATGCGGGTGTCGCACAGCACCTGGTCCGGCAACCCCGTCCCCGGGCCCCGGACCGGCGGGCGGGGCGGGACCCCGCCCCCGCGAGCGGCGCCCGGGAGGGCGTCTGCGGGGGTCCGGGACGGTCCCCTCAGGGGCGGTGGGCGATGGCGTGCAGCTGCGTGGCGATCCCGGTCAGCTCGGGGTGCTCGGCGGCGGAGCGCTCCAGCTCCACCAGGTGCTGTCCGGCCTGGGCGTCGCCCTCCCAGGCGTGCCCGGGCACCAGGTCGGCGAAGACCCTGACGCCGCGGACGCTCCCCCCGGTCAGGCCGGCCCCGTCGACGAGTTCGAGGAGCCGCTGCCGGGTGAACCGGCGCGGCATCGGGTCGGCCTCTCCCCAGCGACCGTCCGGGTCGCCGAGCAGGCGCCGTGCCTCGGCGATGTGCCCGGCCAGGGCGCGGTGCAGCGCCCCTGCCGCCGCGTTGGTGACGAGGAGGCTCACGGCGCCGCCCGCACGGGTGATGCCGACCACGTCGCGCAGCGCCGCGACGGGGTCCTCCACGTACTCCAGCACGTTGTGCACCAGCACGAGGTCGGCGCTG
The DNA here is from genome assembly GCF_050955985.1 of Nocardiopsis sp. CA-288880. Classification (NCBI taxonomy): domain Bacteria; kingdom Bacillati; phylum Actinomycetota; class Actinomycetes; order Streptosporangiales; family Nocardiopsidaceae; genus Nocardiopsis; species Nocardiopsis sp. CA-288880. Next base: position 5,601,750 of record NZ_CP192105.1, read on the forward strand.
CCGGGCGCGAACAGGGACGCCAGGTCGCGGGTCTCCCCCTGCACGCCGCGCACGGTGACGCCCTGCTCGGCAGCACGGCGCTCGAGGGCCGCGAGGGAGTCGGGACTGGGTTCGACCACCGTCACGCGGTGGCCCAGCTCGGCGAGCGGGACCGCGGCTCCGCCGGTGCCCCCGCCCGCGTCGACGATCTCCAGGGGACCGTCGTCCGCGAGGCCCTCCAGCAGCTGGGAGAGGGCGTCCCACACGACCGCCGTCCGGGCCGCGCCGGCGGCCCGCGCCGGGCCGGTCGCCCAGCCCGCGCCGGAGCCGCTGCCGGTGGTCGCGCTCACGCCGGTCCTGTCAGTCACTTGCGTCCCCTCAAGCACGTTGCCCCGACCGTCCCGCCCGTTCGGCGGTGTCAGAGCGAGAGCGTCGCCTTGTTCTCCATCAAGCGTGACAGAAGTCCGCTGATGAAGTTGGGCGACTCGTCGGTGGAGAGCTCCTTGGCCACACCGACGGCCTCGGCGATCGCGACGCCGTCGGGGATGTCCTCGGCCCAGAGCAGCTCGTAGGCGCCCATCCGGAGGATGTTGCGGTCGACGACCGGCATGCGCTCCAGCGTCCAGCCGATGGCGTAGGCGTCCAGGAGCTCGTCGATGCGCTCGCGCCGCCCGTCGACCGAGCGGGCCAGGTTCTCCGTGAACTCGTTGATCGGAGGTTCGGGCTGGGCCCGACGGCGCCCGATGACGTCCTCCACGGAGGTGCCGCGCACCTCGGCCTCGTAGAGGACCTCGACCGCGCGCCGCCGCGCCTTGCGCCGTGCTCCGCTCATCAGTTGACTCGCCCGAGGTAGTCGCCCGTGCGGGTGTCGACCTTGACGCGCTCGCCCTCGGTGATGAACAGGGGCACCTGGATGACGGCGCCGGTCTGGACGGTCGCGGGCTTGGTGCCGCCGGTGGAGCGGTCGCCCTGGACGCCGGGGTCGGTCTGGGTGATCTCCAGCTCGACGGCGGCGGGGAGCTCGACGTAGAGCGGGTTGCCCTCGTTGGTGGCGACGGTGACCTTGGTGTTCTCCAGCAGGAAGTCGCTGTTGTCGCCGACGACCGTCGCGGAGACGGGGATCTGGTCGTAGGTCTGGGTGTCCATGAAGATGAAGGACTCGCCGTCGTGGTACAGGTACTCCATGTCGCGGCGGTCCACGCTGGCGAACTCGACCCGGGCGCCCGCGTTGAAGGTCTTGTCGACGATCTTGCCGGTGAGCACGTTCTTCAGCTTGGTGCGGACGAACGCGCCGCCCTTGCCCGGCTTGACGTGCTGGAACTCGAGGACGCTCCAGAGGACGCCGCCGTCGAGTCGCAGGGTCGTGCCGTTTTTGATGTCGTTCGTCGAGGCCACTTCGGTCGTCTCTCCAGGGGTGTGACACGTCGGGGACCGGGCGGGGCCCGGTCGGTGGTCGGTGGGGCGGTGCGCGGGCACCTCGGGGAGCTCCCCGAGTGCACCAGTGCGCACATCACCTGTGTGCAGTCTAGTGGCTGTGCGGGACCCGGGCGTCGCCGGTGACCGCGCGGTACGCCTCGTCGAGCAGTTCGGGGGCGGGGCCGCTGAGGATGGAGGGGGAGGCCGGGCCGTCGAGGACGACGAAGCGCAGGGTCGCCCCCCGGGCCTTCTTGTCCACGCTCATGGCGGCGCGCAGCTCCGGCCACGACTCCCGCGCGTAGGAGGTGGGCAGGCCCACCGACGAGAGCAGGGAGCGGTGACGCTCGACGAGGCCGGCGCCGATGCGCCCGTCCAGGCGGGCCAGCTCCGCGGCGAACACCATGCCGATGGCGACCGCGTAGCCGTGCCGGAAGGTGTAGTTCTCGGCCCGCTCGATCGCGTGCCCGAGGGTGTGGCCGTAGTTGAGGATCTCGCGGCGGCCGCTCTCCCTGAGGTCCCCGGAGACGACGTCGGCCTTGACCCGGATGGCGCGCTCGATGAGTTCGCGCGTGTGGACGCCCTCGGGGCTCGCGGCGCCCTCCGGGTCCTCCTCCACCAGGTCGCAGATGACGGGGTCGTCGATGAACCCCGCCTTGATGACCTCGGCGAGGCCGCCCACGTAGTCGGCCCTGGGCAGGCTCGGCAGGGTGGCGAGGTCGCACAGGACGCCGGCCGGGGGGTGGAAGGCGCCGACGAGGTTCTTGCCCTCGGGGGTGTTGATGCCCGTCTTGCCGCCGACGGCCGCGTCGACCATGCCGAGCAGGGTCGTGGGCACCAGCACGGAGCGCACCCCGCGCAGCCAGGTGGCGGCGACGAACCCGGCCAGGTCGGTGGCGGCGCCCCCTCCGACGCCCACCACCGCGTCGCTGCGGGTGAAGTTGAGCCGTCCCAGCCGGGACCACAGGTCGGCGGCGACGGCCGCGGTCTTGGCGGCCTCGCCGTCGGGGACCGGCAGGGAGTGGGCGCGGTATCCGGCGGCCTCCAGGGCGCCGACCACGGGGCGGGCGATCCCGTCCAGGCCGCCGGGGTGGATGACGGCGACCTGGGCGGCGTCGCCGACCAGCGAGGGGAGCTCGGAGAGGACGCCGCTGCCGACGACCACGTCGTAGCGGCCGGAGGGGTCGCCGACGCCGATGCGGGTCACGGTCACTGCTGGGCCCTTCCGGTGCTCTGCCCGGTCAGCGTGGGCAGGATGGAGTCGACGATCTCTTCGGGGTGGAAGCCGGTCGTGGGGACGGTGACGGTGGCCAGCCCCTCGTAGACGGGCAGGCGCTCGTTGAGCAGCTTGCGCAGCTGCGTCCGGGGGTTGCCCGAGAGCAGCGGTCGGGCCGCGTCCATGCCCACGCGCTTGGCGGCCTCCCCGAACTCGACGTGGAGGTAGACCACGTGGTGGTCCGCCAGGTCGGTCCGGGTGTCCTGGTCGAGGACGGCGCCGCCGCCGACGGCGATCACGCCCTCCCAGGCGCGCAGGCCCTCGGCGACGACCTCGCGCTCCAGGGCGCGGAAGCGCTCCTCGCCGTCCTCGATGAAGATGTCGCCGACGGGTTTGCCCGCACGCCGCTCGATCTCGGTGTCGGTGCACAGCAGGTCCGCCCCGAGCCGTCGGGCCAGCGCCTCGCCGACGGTGGACTTGCCCGATCCGGGCGAACCGATGAGCACCGCGATCGCTCTTGCCACGCTCTGCCTGCCTAGGTGGGATCCGGGCCACCGCCCGCGTGCGCGGGTTGTACCGGTGGGCCCTGCGAGTGCTGTCAGCGCACCCGGCCGTCGCGTGCCCGTGGGGCCGCCGGCGGGTGCGTCTGCCCTCTTGTCTAGCAGAAACCCGGCGTGCCGGGGGCGGGGGCCGCGTCACGGCGGTCCCGCCGGCGCGGGGCGCGCCGCCCGGGAGGCGGACCCCGCCGGGCCCGCGGGAGGCTCCCGCCCCGTGGCGCCGGGGGCCGGGGGCGTGCCGTTCGGGGCCCGCGCCCCGCCCCGGGAAGGGGCGGGGCGCGGGCCGCCGGATCAGCGGATGTCGAGCGACTCCATGTAGCCGCGGAGGTTGCGCGCGGTCTCGGCGACCGAGTCGCCGCCGAACTTCTCGACGGCGGCCTCGGCGAGCACCAGGGCGACCATCGCCTCGGCGACCACGCCGGCGGCCGGGACCGCGGTGACGTCGCTGCGCTGGTGGTCGGCCCGGGCGGGCTCGCCGGTCCCGATGTCGATGGTGTCCAGCGCGTTGGGGACGGTGGCGATGGGCTTCATCGCCGCGCGCACGCGCAGGGGGTCGCCGGTGGTCATGCCGCCCTCGACCCCGCCCGCGCGGTTGGTGCGGCGGCGCACGCCGTCCGGTCCGGGCTCGATCTCGTCGTGCGCGACCGACCCGCGCCGGGCGGCGGTGCGGAACCCGTCGCCGACCTCGACGCCCTTGATCGCCTGGATGCCCATGAGGGCCCCGGCGAGCCGGGAGTCCAGGCGCCGGTCCCAGTGGACGTGGCTGCCCAGGCCGGGCGGCAGTCCGTAGGCGAGGACCTCCACCACGCCGCCGAGGGTGTCGCCGGCCTTCTTGGTGTCGTCGACCTCCGCCACCATGCGGGCGCTGGTCTCGGCGTCGAAGCAGCGCAGCGGGTCGGCGTCGACGGCGGCCAGGTCCTCGGGGCGCGGTTCCGGGGAGCCCTCGGGCACCTCGACCGGTCCCATGGACACCACGTGGCTGACGATCTCGACGCCGAGGGCCTGGCGGCAGAACTGCCGGGCCACCTCGCCGATCGCGACGCGGGCCGCCGTCTCACGGGCGCTGGCGCGCTCCAGGACGGGGCGCGACTCCACGTGCCCGTACTTCTGCATGCCGACCAGGTCGGCGTGGCCGGGGCGGGGGCGGGTGAGGGGCGCGTTGCGCGCCAGGCCCTCCAGCTCCTCGGCGGGCACCGGGTCGGGCGACATCACCTTCTCCCACTTGGGCCACTCGGTGTTCCCGACCTCGATCGCGACGGGACCCCCCTGGGTGCGGCCGTGGCGAATGCCTCCGATGACGGAGACCTGGTCCTTCTCGAACTTCATCCGGGCGCCACGGCCGTACCCGGCGCGGCGGCGGAGCAGCGCGGCGGCGATGTCGTCAGAGGTGACGGACACACCGGCCGGGAGGCCCTCCAGAATCGCGACGAGTGCGGGTCCGTGGGACTCCCCCGCGGTCAGCCAACGCAACATGTGCACGATCCTCCCACGGATCGCGGGCCGGGGTGGCATCCGGGGCGGTCCGGGGGCCGCCCCGCCCGGGGGCGTCCGCCCCGCTCGGGGCGCACGCGGGCCGGCGCGGCCTACGGCAGCAGGGGCTGCCCGGCGAGGACGGTCGCCAGGGTGGCGGCGAGCATGAACGGGCCGAGCGGGTAGGGGTCCCTGCGCGTGAGGCGGCGCAGCGCCATGAGCGCGAGTCCCACGAGGGAGAACGCGGCGAAGGCCCAGAAGACCGCGGCGAGCGCTCCGAGCGGGCCCGCCGCCCACCCCGCGTACAGGCCGGTGAGGCCGGAGAGCTTGACGTCGCCGAACCCGATCCCGCCGCGGTGGACCCTCCACAGCAGCCAGTAGACCACCGTGACGAAGACCATACTGAGGAGCGCCTCGGCGGCCCGCCCCGGGTCGGGTCCGCTCGGCGGGAGGAGGACGGAGGCCCCCAGCAGCGCGGCGGCGACCGGGTAGGCGGGGGCGACGACGGCGTCGGGCAGGCGCATCACCCGCAGGTCGATGACGGACAGCGGCACGCCCACCGAGACCAGCCACAGGACGGCGAGCAGGCCGAAGGGCGACAGGTCGGGGCCGAGGGCGCACACGGCCCCCACGAGCCCGAAGAGCACGGCGGTGGCGGCGATCACGGCGGGGTCGGAGCGGATGGCCCGTTCGCAGTGGGGACAGGCCCCGCGTCTTCGGAAGGCCCGGGCCTCCACGGCGGGGAGCCCGGGAAGGAAACGGATCTCGGCCAGGCAGTGGGGGCACCGCGGCGGCGGGGGTCCCTCGTCCTCCTCCTCGACGGTCCCGGGGCGGGGACCGCCCCCGGCGGCCCCGGGCTCCGCCTCGGCGTCGTCGCTGCCCGCCCCGGGCGGGCCCTCCGCGGGCGCCGGGACGGCGCCGGGGCCTCCCCTCGGCCGGGGAGGGCCGGCGGGCCCGAACAGCGGGACGACCCGGCCGTTGAGCCGGCCGACCGCCAGGCCGAGCAGGACGAGGGGGACGGCGACGAGGACCGTCCACAGGTACGGGGAGGACGCGAGCACCGCGGGGGTGGGCATGGTGGGAAGTTACCCTTCCGCCGCCCGCCGCGACACAACCCGGTCCCCCCTGTGGACGACGCCGCCCGCGGCGGGGCCCCTCGGCGGTGTTCCGCGGGTCGTTCCGGGCTCGCGGCGACCGGCTCGGGCGCGAGCCCCACGGGCCGCGCCCTAGTCGCGCCTGGCCCGTACGACGGCGCTGAGCTCGATGCCCCCGGGCAGCACGTGCCCCAGCTCGGAGGCGAGCCTCTCGGCCACGCGGCGCAGCGCCTCGTCGTCGCGCTCCTCGAGTTCGAGGCGGATGCCGATCTCGCCCCGCTCGGAGGGGTGGATGCGCACGCGCTCGATGCCGAACTCGCCGTGGGTCACCCGGTAGACGAGGGCGAGGACCTGTGGGTCGTCCTTGGGTTCGGGGACGGCGCCGGTCTCGGCGAGCATGGTGAGGAAGCGGCCCTGGACGGTGTGGGGCACGGGGCCGGAGACGTCGACGACCAGGGCGTCGGCGCCCTCCTCCACGGCGGCCTGGCAGGCGTCCTTGGTGGTGAAGGGCACGGGGCGCGCGTCCGGCCGCCAGCGCCGCACCGCGTCGACCGAGGTGAAGGCGAGCACTCCGCGGCGCCCGTCCCTGCCCGTCATGATGGGGACGGCGACCTCGCTGCTCTTGTCCTTGGTCAGTCCGCCGACCCCCTCCTCGGTCCCGGTGGCCACGGCCACGACCGGGATGAGCAGGCGGGACCGGCTGAGGGCGGCGAGGACCTGGCGGTCGCCGATCTCGCCCGCCGCGTGCCGGCGCAGGCAGGACTCGACCTCCGGGTCGGCTCCGCCGTCGTCGTCACGGAAGTTCTGGGCGCCGATGATCGATGGTCTGCTCACGGGCTCCGACTCTACCCGGGGCCCGGGCGGACCGTACTCCGGTCACACGGAGTCCTGTCCCCGGGAAACGGCTTCGTCACCTTCGAGCGCGTCGACGACGGCGGCGAACTGCCGCACCTGCTCCCCGGAGAGCTTGTCGAAGACCAGGGAGCGGACCCGCGCGGCGTGTCCGGGCGCGGCCCGGCCCAGGACCGCCGCCCCCTCGTCCTCCAGCACCGCCCAGAGCCCGCGCCGGTCGTCGTCGCAGTGCTCGCGGCGCACGTAGCCGTCGCGTTCGAGCCGCGCGACCTGGTGGGAGAGCCTGCTCTTGGACACGATGACGCTGTCGGCGAGCACCCGCATGCGCATGCGGCGGCCGGGGGCCTCGGAGAGGTGGACGAGGATGCCGTACTCCACGAGCGAGAGCCCGGTGCGGTCCCGCAGGTCCTTCTCCAGCTCGTCGTAGATCCAGGCGTTCATCCGCAGGAACCCGCGCCAGACGCGCTGTTCGCCTCCGTCGAGCCACGCAGCGTTCTCCATGCGCCAAGCCTAGGCCGTGGCGGGCGGGCGCCCCTTGCACGGTTCCGGCGGAGACCCTAGAATCCTTCCCAGGAAGAATCTTCTAAGGTACTTTGTTCCTCAGTAGAGACCACCGGACCCGACCCGCGGGTCCGCCGAACCCGGCAGGGAGACACACCATGGCAGCTCAGGAACTGAAGCCCGGCACCTGGACGATCGACCCGACCCACTCCGTCATCGGCTTCTCGGTGCGCCACATGATGGTCAGCAAGGTGCGCGGCCGCTTCGAGAAGTTCGAGGCGACGCTGACGGTCCCCGAGGACCCCGCCCGGTCCTCCGTCGAGGCCACGATCGACGCCGGCTCCATCAACACCGACAACGGCGACCGCGACAACCACATCCGGTCCGCCGACTTCTTCGACGTCGACCAGAACCCGCAGTTCACCTTCCGCTCCACCGGCATCGAGGCCAAGGGCGAGGACTTCGTCCTCAAGGGCGAGCTGGGCATCAAGGGCAGGACCAACCCGGTCGAGCTGACCCTGGAGTTCAACGGCTCCACCCTGGACCCGTACGGCCTGGACCGCGCCGGCTTCGCCGCCAGCACGCAGATCAGCCGCAAGGAGTTCGGCGTGGACATCGAGATGCCCATGGACGGCGGCGGCGTGGTCGTCGGCGACAAGATCACCATCGAGATCGACGCCGAGTTCATCCGCCAGGCCTGAGACCCGCGGGACCCGGTGCGGCGGCGGGCGGCCGCACCGGGACGGCCGGGACCCGGGGGCGCCGGACAGGCCCCCCGGTGGGACACGGACACCGCCCGGCCAAGGTGACGACACCCTGTCATCATCCTGGGGATCTCGGATATCGTCGGCGGGGGAGGGCGCACAGCCCTCCCCCGTTTCGTCCTTCCGTGACACCGCCCACCTCCAGGAGGCACATTGTCCCCGCCCAACCCCTTCTCCCCCGACGTCGTCGCCGCGGTCACCGCGCACATGAACGGCGACCACCCGGAGGACACCCTCCTCATCTGCCGGGCCTTCGGGGGCGCGCCCGGCGCCACCGCCGCCCGGATGACCGGGCTGGACGGTGACGGGGGCGACTACGCGGTGACGGAGGACGGCGCCGAGCGGGCCGTCCGCGTCCCCTGGGGGCGGCCGCTGACCGAGCGTCCGCAGATCCGCGCCGAGGTCGTGCGCCTGTACCGGGAGGCCTGCTCCGCGCTCGGCCTCGTCCCGAGGGAGCAGCACCCGGGCGGCGCCGGAGCGGCGGGAAGCGGGCGGAACTCCACGGAGGCGTGAGGAGTCAAACGGGGTAGGAGGGAGACGGCGGCCCCGCTCGCGGACGGTCCCGCGGCACCGGCGACGGTGCCGCACGGGACCTACTCTGGAAGGGTCCGTCGATCCCCCCGGACACCGACGACACCACCGCCTATCCGAAGGATGGCCCCGACCTCCATGGTCACGCCCGACCCCGGTGACGAGAACGCGCCGACCCAACGGATCGACCCCACCGCGACCACCGCACGGAGCGGCCCGGACCGCGCGGGAGCCACGCGCTGGGTCACGCGTGTCCTCCGCCCCGGCTCCGACGACCGCGACGGCGGGCCGGCTCCCACCCGCGTCGCCCCTCCGTCACCGGACCGCACCGGCGTCCTGCCCGGCGGCGGTCCGCCCGCCGCGCCGACCGCGCCCGCCGGCCCCGGCGGACGGCGCCCGGCGCGGACCATCCCCGGGGACGGCCGCGACGACGGCCGCACCCCGTGGTGGAGGACGCTGTTCGGCCCGCTCCTGGACTGGATGGCCCGCCTGGTCTCCCGCGTGGTGGTCGGCCCGGCCGGCGACCTCGACTACGCCGTGCCCGCCGAGCTGCGGCGCCGGTACCAGGTGCTCGACCACGTCGGCGCGGGCGGCGAGGCCGTCGTCTACCTGGCGGAGCCCACCGACTCCCCCGGGCGCCGCCTCGCCCTCAAGGTGTACCGGCCCGGCCACGACATCAACCGCGAACTCCTGGACCGGCTCCGGGCCCGCGGCACCGCCTCGCCGCACACCCCGGCCATCCACGGGTACGGCACCGCGGCCAGCTCCTGGGGGGAGGACCTGGCCTGGGAGGCCCAGGAGTACTTCTCCCTGGGGACGCTGCGCGCCGTCATCGACCAGGCGCCCCTGGACGACGACCGGGCGCGCGCCGTGCTCTCCGCCGTGGCCGAGTGCCTGCGCCACTGGCAGGACGAGCTCCAGCACAACCACACCGACGTCAAGCCCGAGAACCTGCTGGTGCGCTCCCTGGACCCGCCGGTCGTGGCCCTGACCGATTTCGGCGGGGCCGTGCGGGCCACCATGAGCCGCGTCTACGGCGGACTCGCCATCACCGAGGACTACGCCGCCCCCGAGGTCGTCGAGGGCCGCAGGGAGGCCCCCGCCTCCTGGTGGTCCCTGGGCGTGATGGTGCACGAGCTCGTGACCGGTCGCCGCCCCGAGCGCGGCGGCAACTGGCTGACCGCCCGCAACACCGAGGTGGACATCTCCGCGATCACCGACGAGCGCTGGCGCCTGCTCGTCCGCGGCCTGCTCGCACCCGCCCCGTCCGCCCGGTGGGGCTACGACGAGGTCGCCCAGTGGCTGGCCGGCGAGCGCCCGCAGATCCGCACCGCCCGCCGCCTGCGGCCCGTCGACTTCGCCGGGGCCAGCCACGAGGACCCCCCGAGCCTGGCCTTCGACCTGCTGGACCGCTCCGAGACCGGGGCCATGTGGCTGCGCAGCCACTGGCCGGAACTGCGCACCTGGCTCGACCGCGAGGTCAACGACTACACCTTCGACCGCGCCTACCTGACCGGGCTGGACGCCCGGCCCGAGCTCGCCCACGTGGCGATCAGCGCCCTGGCCGCCCGGTACGTGCCCGGTATGCCGCCGCGCTTCCGGGGCCACGAGATCAGCGCCGACGGCCTCCTGGCACTGGCCACCGGCGACGCGAGCCGCCACGCGGTGGTGCGCGAGGCCGTGGAGTCGGGCGCGGTGGGCCTGGGATCCCAGCACTGGTGCCCTCACCCCTCCTGCCGGTCGGGCGGTTCGGGCCGGTGCGCCCTGCTGGAGCGCGTCCAGCACGAGGTGCCGCTGCTCATGCGACGGGTCGCCGAGAACGTGGACCGCCTGGTCGGCGCCGGGTCCGACGCCCCGCGCCGCCCCGACGCCCACGAGACGGACACCGCGTGGGCGCGGGCCGTCGAACTGGTGCTCGTCCCCGACACCGCCTCACGCCACCGCTCGCTGCTGCGCCGCCAGTCCTGGCACCCCAAACAGCGCAGCGACGCCCCGCACGCCCCGTGGTGGGCGGAGCTGCGCCGCCAGGCGCTGCGCGACGGCGCCGGTGGCGACGCCGTCGCCACCAGGGGCGCCGTGCTCACGGCGCTCCTGCTGCTGCCCGAGGCCGCCCGGGTCGGCGGAGCCGTCGCCGCCCGCGAGCGGGCCGACGGCAGGGCGCGCCGCCAGGACCGGTGGGCGGCGCTGGCCGGATCGGCCCGGGCCCGCTGGACCGAGGCCCGCGGGAAGGTGTCGACGGCCCGGCAGCGCCGGGCGGAGGCCGCCACAGCTCCCACCCGGCCGGACAACCAGGCCGTCCCCAACCCCTACGACCCCTCGGGCGCCGGGGAGCCGGCGCGCGACCGCCGCGACCAGGAGAGGGCCACCCGCCGGGTCGAGCGGACCATGAGCCAGATCCAGCGGGCGATGTCCGCGGGCCGCTGCCGCCGCTTCGCCTATCCTGCCGCGCTGCTGGGCCTGGTCGACGGCCTGGGCCGCGTGATGCGTCCGGAGGAGGGCTTCTACCCCGAGAGCGAGTTCGTGACCGGTGCGTACACGGGGCTGCTGGAGGCGGGCGGCGGCGGCCTCCTGGGGTGGCTGTCCGAGGTGACCGGGTCGGTGACCGGCCTGCTGCCCGGCGGCGCGGGTGACGCGTGGTGGTTCCCCGTGCTGCTGGCGGTCGTGCTGGTGGCGCTGGGCCGGTCCGCCGCCAGCAAGAAGCCCAGCGCGCGCGCCCGCCGCCGCCTGGCGGCGTTCCGCCTGGCCGTGGCGGGGTCCCTGTTCATGCTGGTGGTCCTGCTGTCCACGGGGCTGGTCGCCCTGGGCTCGGGCGTGCTGATCCCGCTCGACGGCCTGCTCGGCTGACGCCCCCGGCTGCCGGGGGCGGGCTCGTGCCCGCCCCCGGCGTCGGGACCCCGCCGCCGCGTCCCCCGCGCTCCCCGCCGGGCCGCGCGCACAGCCGGCTCCGGCACACGGGCGGTCCCCACGGCACGTGCGCGGCCCCACCACGTCCGCGGGCACCGGCCCCCGCACGCGGCCTCACCCCTTGAGCCGGCGCAGGGTGTACCCCTCCCCCGCCGGGTCCAGCTCCCTGCTGGCCTGCTTGAACAGGTATTCGGCACGCGGGTACGACAGGCGCCCGCGCCCCGTCACCGGGCACAGGTCCGCCTCGGCGGGCCTGCGGGCGGGGCCCGGGCGCCGGTCCGCGAGGAAGAGCGGCCCCCTCTCCCGCCCCGCCACGAGCCGGGGCAGCAGCCGGGCCGCCCCCGAACGCCAGTGCACCCAGGAGCCGCCCGAGCGGGCGCGGCGGTCCTCCAGGTCCAGGTCCTCCACGTTGAGCGCCAGCACCGCCCCCACCCCCGCGCCGGACTCGTGCAGGAGCCGCCACAGGACCCGCTCCCGCAGGGCCCTGTCCTCCCCGTCCCACAGCGGGGCGAGGTGCGCGGGATCGAGCGGCGGCGCCCCGGTCCGCGCCTCGGCTCGCCGCCCGAGTGCCGTGTCGAGGCCGTCCAGTCCGGCCCAGGCCCCGAACGAGCGGACCGCCGACCGGTGGCGGTTCCAGGTCCGCGGGGCCGCCTCCCCCCACGCGGCGGCGAACACCCGCGCCACGGCCCCGGCGTCGAGGTCGGCGGTCGGCAGGTCCTCTCCCAGCGACCGGCACAGGCGCCCCAGGGTCTGCCCGTAGGAGCGGACGGTCGCGGCGTCCAGGTCGTCGCGGCCGAGGAAGTCCCGGGAGAGGCTCCCCAGGGTCGGGCCCTCGGGCCGGGACCCGGCGACGGCCTCGGCGCGGCCGAGCAGGAACGCCCGTTCGACGGCGTTGCCGGCCAGGGCGGCGGCGCGCAGGAACTCCCTCCCCGCCTCGTCCTCCCGCGCCAGCAGGACCAGCAGATCGCCCCGCACGCCGGGGAGGAGGTGGTAGTCGCGCAGCGCCGGATCGTCGGCCAGCGCGTCGACCAGCGCCAGCCCCTCGGCGGGGCCGCGCGCCCGCCCCACCGCCACCGCCCGGTTGAGGAGGACGACCGGCGTCGGCAGCCGCTCGGCCAGCAGGTCGTACAGGGCGGCGATCCGCTCCCAGTCGGTGTCCTCGGCCGTGGCCGCCCCGGCGTGGCAGACCGCGATGGCCGCCTGGAGCGTGTAGGGACCGGGAGGGCCGCCCGCGTCGCGGGCCCGGAGCATCGCGGCGAACCCCCGCCGGATGAGCAGCGGGTCCCAGCGGCCGCGATTCTGCTCGTCCAGCCGCAGGAGTGCGCCGGAGGGCCCGGTCCGGGCTCCGGCACGGGCCTGCTGGAGCTCCATCAGCGCCACCAGGCCGTGCGCCTCGGCCTCGTCAGGCACCAGTTCGGCCAGGGTCCGACCCAGGCGCAGCGCCTCCAGGCACAGCCCGGGACGCGTCAGCCCCTCCCCCGAGGTCGCCGTGTAGCCCTCGTTGAAGACGAGGTAGACGACGCCGAGCACGGACGAGAGCCGCTCGGAGAGCTCGGCGCCCGAGGGCAGCTCGAAGCCCACCCCCTGCTCGGCGAGCGTGCGCTTGGCGGCCGCCACGCGCTGGGCGATGCGGGCCTCGCCCGTGAGGAAGGCGCGGGCGATCTCCTCCGTGGTCAGCCCCGCGACCAGGCGCAGGGTCAGCGCGACCCGCTCCGCGGTGGCCAGTACGGGGTGGCAGGTGACGAACAGCAGGCGCAGGACGTCGTCGCCGTCCGGCTCCGGCCCGGGGCCGGACGCGCGCTCCATCCCGTGGGCGATCAGCTCGTGCTTGCGCTCCAGGTTCCGGGAGCGGCGGATGCGGTCGACCGCCCGGCGCTTGGCGATCGCCATCAGCCAGGCGCCGGGGTTGTCGGGCACGCCCTTCTCGGGCCACTGCTCGAGCGCGGCCACGAGGGCGTCCTGGGCCAGCTCCTCGGCGGCGCCCACGTCGTGCACCATCCGGGTGAGCCCGGCGACGATCCTCGCCGACTCCAGTTTCCAGACCGCGTCGACGGTGCGGTGGGCATCGGTCACGGGCACGATGACAGCACCGCCCCGGGGCGAACGCAAACCGGGGCGGTGCGGTGCGGAAGGGCGTCCCCGCGCGGGGACCGGGTCCGGCGCCGGCCGGTCAGGGTCCGAAGACCTGCTGGACCACGCTCTCGCCGTCGCCGACGATGCGGCGGAAGCGGCGGGTGACCTCCAGGGCCTCCTCCCTGGAGCGGACCTCGACCAGGGCGAACCCGGCCGCCACCTCTCTGGCCTCGGTGAACGGGCCGTCCGTCACCGTGATCTCGTCCCCGGCCGACGTCACCCGCAGGCCGCCGGGCTCCAGCCCGCCCGTGGCCAGCAGGACGCCGGAGGCGGTCAGCTCCTCCACGAACGCGGCCATCTCGGTGTAGAGGCTGTCGTCGGCGGCGCCGCCGGGCGTGGTGGTCATCAGAAAGCGCATGCGGTCGTTCTCCCTCGTGGGTCTCCGGTACTTCCGGTGGGACGTCGATCAGGCCGGTGTGACAGGGAACGGGCCCGTTCCCTGTCACATCGGCGCTTCGACGTGTCGGTGAGAACAGAGCAGCACACCGAGAGAGGAACCACCATGGCCGTCGCCCTGGAAACCGCCCCCGCCCCCGTCGGACGCACCGCGGCGAGCACCCGCCTCCTGTTGGGCGCGGCGATCGCCTCGGCCCCCCTCTGGACGGTGGTCTCCCTCGCCCAGGCCGCCACCCGTGAGGGCTTCGACCTGACCAGGCACCCCCTGAGCATGCTGAGCAACGGCTCCCTGGGCTGGCTCCAGATCGCCAACTTCACCCTGGCCGGGGCGCTGGCCGTCGCCGGGGCGTTCGGCCTGCGGCGCGTCCTGCGCGGCGCCCCCGGGGGCTCCTGGATCCCGGGGCTGATCCTGGTCCACGGCGCCGGGATGATCGCCGCCGGCGCGTTCGTCATGGACCCGGGCGCGGGTTTCCCCTCCGGCACGCCCCTGGGCGCTCCGGAGGCGCTCAGCGGGCACGCCCTCGGACACATGGCCGCGGGAACGGTCTCCTTCTCCGCCCTGATCGCCGCCTGCTACGTCCTGGGCCACCGCTTCTCCCGGGAGGGGCGCCGGGGGACGGCCGCGGCCTCCCGTGTCGCCGGCACCGCCCTGCTCCTCGGCAACGGCTGGGCGATGGCGGGGGGACAGGGCGGGTCCCTGACCCTGGCCGTGGGCGCCGTCACCGCGATGCTGTGGATCTCCCTGGTCGCCGCCCGGTTCCTGCGCAGCGTCTGACCGTCCGCAGCGCCCCTCCTCCGCCACCGGCACGAACGGACGAGGGACCACCATGGCGGCGCACACGACCGTCGACGCCGCCCGGTTCGCGACCGGCCCCCCGGGCCCGCGCCCCGGAGGAGCGGCAGCCCGGGGCGCTCATGGCGGCGGCGGGGCCCTCCCGGGCCCGCCCCCCGGAGCGGTGGGGCCGCCCCCGGCCCCGCCGTCCCCGCGCGCCGGGAGCCGAGGGGCCGGGGGGCACGGTCGGCGGGCGTCCGGTGGGCTATGATCGGCCGGTTCGGCGCACGGCCGGACCGTGACGGGAAAGCAGGGGTACACGTGGGCGAGGTGATCGAGCTGCGCGCCGGGGAGTTCCTGGCCCGCGTCGACCGCACCGGGGCGGGCCTGCGGGCGCTCGCCTGGCGCGACCGCGACATCGTGTGGCCCTACGGCGACGAGGGCCCCCGGGCCTTCCAGGGCCAGGTCCTGGCCCCGTGGCCGAACCGTGTGGACGAGGGCGTCTACCGCTTCGCCGGGACCGAGTACCGGCTGGAGGTCAACGACGCGGCGACGGGCACCGCGATACACGGCCTGGTCCACGACCGCGAGTGGTCGGTCGAGGAGGTCTCCGGCGACGCGGCCACACTGCGGCTGGACTTCGGGGGCGCCCCGGGCTTCCCGTTCCCCCTGGAACTGGTCCTCGCCTACCGGCTGGGCGGCGACGGCCTGACGCTCACCGCCGAGGCCCGCAACACCGGTGACACCCCCGCCCCCTTCGGCCTGGGCTTCCACCCCTACCTCACCCTGGGCGAGCCCCTGTCGGTGCTCGCGGAGCGCGGCGACCTCACGCTGGAGGTCACCGCCGGCGCCAGGCTGCCCGTGGACGACCGCCTGCTGCCCGCCGGCGACCCGGTCCCGGTGGAGGACGGCCTCCTCGACTTCCGCGCTCCGGGCAGGCAGTTGGGCGACACGGTGCTGGACACCGCCTTCACGTCCCTGGAGCGCGACGGCGACGGACGCGCGTGGGTACGGGTCGGCGGCCCGGAGCACCGGGTGTCGGTGTGGTGCGACCGCGGCTTCGACTGGTTGCAGGTGTTCAGCTCCGACACCCTCGGCGGGTCCGACCGCCGGGCCTACCTCGCGGCGGAGCCGATGACCTGCCCCGCGAACGCGCTCGCCTCCGGCACCGACCTGATCGTGCTGCCCCCGGGCGGCGCCACCCGGCACACCTTCGGCATCACCGCCGAAGCCCGCCCCCGCCCCTGACCCCCGCCGCCCCGGGACCGCGCCGCCGCGGCCCCGGGGCCACCCGGGCCGGCCCGCGTCCCACCGCGGCGCCGGCGCTCAGACCGGGCCGGGGGCCTCCCCGCCCAGCAGCCCGGTGAGCCGCTCCAGGTCCTCGGCCGTGTCGATGTCCTCCGGGCTGGCGATGTCGTCACAGGCCACAGCGGTCACCAGGTGCGAGTAGGCCCGCAGGAACGGGCGCGCGCCCACGTCGTGCACCGCCAGGCCGTAGACCGTCGACCAGTACTCCCGACCCAGCATCACCGGGTTGCGCTGGTTGCCGTTGTACGTCGCCACGGCCGCGCGCACGCCCTCGTCGTGCGCCTCCACCAGCCGGTGCACCGCCTCCGGGGTCACCAGGGGCTGGTCGGCCAGGGCGATCAGGACGGCGTCCACCGAGTCGGGCAGGGCGTCGATCCCCGCGCGCACGGAGGAGCCCATCCCGCTCTCCCAGTCGGGGTTGTACACCGTGTGGGCGTCGCGGACGACCGTGTCGGCCGCGCCCAGCACCACCATGACCGGCGCGCACCCGCCGTCTCCCAGGGTCCGCACGCCCCGGTCCACCAGGCGCTCGCCGCCCACCTCCACCAGTGCCTTGGGGCGCCCCAGTCTGCTGCCGGAGCCCGCAGCCAGAAGGAGGCCGGCGACCCGGCCCGCTCGCTCCCGCTCCCTGTCCTGCGCGTCCCCAGTTTCCATGACGCGATGATGCCACGCGGGCGGGCACGGGGCAGGTCACCTGGAGCAGACGGTCGGGTGACCTCTCACTCCGTCCGCACAGCACCGGCCGTGACCAGGCACATCAGCACGAGCACCATTTCGGTTCACGTCGCCGCGTGACCGAATCCGGCCGGAACCAGGGGTGTACCGGGGACATCCCGGTGAATTCGCCCACTGGTCTCGCTCAGCGCGCGCCCGGTCCCGCCCCAGCGGGACCGCACCAGCTCGGCGGCGATCGACACCGCCGTCTCCTCGGGGGTGCGCGCGCCCAGGTCCAGACCGATCGGCGAGTGCAGGCGCCCCAGCGCCTCCTCCCCCACACCGGCCTCGCGCAACCGCTCCAGCCGGTCCTCGTGGGTGCGCCGCGAGCCCATCGCCCCGATGTACCCGGCGCGGGTGCCCAGGGCCGCCTTGAGCACGGGCACGTCGAACTTGGGATCGTGGGTGAGGACGCACACCGCCGTCCGCTCGTCGATCTCGTGGGCGATCTCGTCGAGGAACACGTGCGGCCACTTCACCACCACCTCGTCCGCGGTGGGGAACCGCTTGGCCGTCGCGAACACCGGCCGGGCGTCGCAGACCGTCACCCGGTAGCCGAGGTAGGAGCCCAGGTCGGCCACGGCCGCGGCGAAGTCGATCGCGCCGAACACCAGCATGCGCGGGGCCGGCGCGAACGACTGGACGAACACCTCCAGCTCGTCGCCGCGCCGCTGCCCGTCCGAGCCGTAGCGCAGCACCCCCGTGCTGCCCTGGGCGAGCATCCCCCGCACGTCGTCGTCCAGCGCGTCGGACAGCCGGGTGCCGCCGGGACCCAGGTCCCCCTCCGCGTGATCCGGCCAGACCACGCGGCGCCGCCCCGTCCGCCCGGCCCCCGACGGGTCGGACACCACGGTCGCGACGGCGACCGGCCGGTGCCCGTCGATGGCCCCGAGCACCGCGCCGAGCTGCCCGTAGGAGGCCCGGCTGACCGGTTCGACGAACATGTGCAGGGTCCCCCCGCACGTCAGGCCGACGCTGAAGGCCTCCTCGTCGCTCACCCCGTAGGTGCGGCGCACGGGGACGCCCGTGCGGATGACCTCCAGGGCCTCCTCGTAGACGGCGCCCTCCACGCAACCGCCGGACACGCTGCCGACGACCTCGCCGGAGGCTCTGACCAGCATCGCCGCACCCGGGTCCCGGGGCGCGCTCTTGTCGGTGTCGATCACCGTGGCCAGGGCGAACACCTCTCCTGAGGCGTAGAGGTCGGACACCGCCGTTCGGATGTCGCGCACGCGGCACCTCTTCCTGCTCGGTCGAGTGGCTCTCGGTACCAAACTATGTGCCCCACGCAACAGACGGGAGTCCCCGTTCCGTCAAGAAACGAGGACTCCCGTTGGAGGTACCTACGACCGGCCGGGCTCCTGCGCCTCACCGCGGTCGTGCAGCAGGGACCGGAACTCCTCCAGGTTGCGCAGGGCCAGCTCGCCGTCGGCGCTCTGGATGCCCATCACCGCCAGGGTGGTGCCGTCCGACAGGTCCACCGAGGGCCAGGGCTCGCCGACCGGCATACGGATGTCGACGACCTCGGCCCACGACAGCACGTGGGTGCGGATGCCGTTGACCACGGTCACGCCCCCGTCCGCGGCGACGAGCCTGGGCCGGGCGATCAGGTGCAGGCCCGCGGCGATCGCCACGCCCAGGCCCACGAGCAGGAACCTGTCCATGATCCGCCAGTCCCCGGGCAGGATCGCGGCGAGCACCGCCATGGTGGCCACGATCAGCACGCCCAGGCCGTAGGCGACCATCCGCACCGCCCGGGGCCGCCACGTCCTCGGCAGGACCGGCTGCTTCGACGCCTCGTCCACCGGCTGTTCCTTCGTCCGCACCGACTGCTCCACCGTTCCACCAGACCTGGCCGGGATGACACCCGTGCGCGCGACGGGGTCCGGTCAGCGGCGCAGCCCCCTCAGGGCCACAGCCGTGTCCAGTGCGGCCAGCGCCGCCTCGGCACCCTTGTCCTCGATGCTGCCGGGCAGGCCGGCGCGGTCGCGCGCCTGTTCCAGGGTGTCACAGGTGAGCACACCGTTGCCCACGGGGGTGGACTCGCGCAGGGCCACCTCCGTGAGGCCGTGCGTGACCGACTGGCACACGTAGTCGAAGTGCGGGGTGCCGCCGCGGATGACCGCGCCCAGCGCGATCACCGCGTCGTGCTTGCGGGCCAGCTCCTGGGCGACCACGGGGATCTCGACGGCGCCCGCGACCTCGACCACCTCCGGGTCGGCCGCCCCGGAGGCCTTCACGACCTCCAGCGCCCGGGCGAGCATCGGGCCCACCACGGCCCCGTTCCACCGGGTCGCGACGATGCCCACCGAGAGCCCGGAGGCGTCCACGCTGTGCTGGTCGGGACGTCCTTCACCACTCATGAGGGTCTCCTGTGTGTGAGATGTGCGGCTCCCGCGGACCGGCGTGCGCCGGACGGGGAGGGGCAGGGCTTGTTCCCGCCGGGACGGCCCCGGCAGGGGCGCTCAGTCGGTCACGCCCGCCAGGTCGTGGCCCATGCGGTCCCGCTTGGTGCGCAGGTAGTCGATGTTGTCCTCCGTGACGAAGGACGGCATGCCGACGCGCTCCTCGACCCGGATGCCGTGGCGCTCCAGGCTCTCCGCCTTGTCGGGGTTGTTCGACAGCAGCCGCACCGAGGACACGCCCAGGTCGGCGAGGATCCGGGCTCCGGCCCCGAACTCGCGGGCGTCGGCGGGCATCCCCAGGCTCAGGTTGGCGTCGACCGTGTCCGCGCCGCGGTCCTGGAGGCTGTAGGCGCGCAGCTTGTGCAGCAGCCCGATCCCGCGGCCCTCGTGGCCGCCCAGGTAGACGACCACCCCGCGGCCCTCCGCGGCGATGTCGGCCATGGCCGCGTCCAGCTGGGCCCCGCAGTCGCAGCGGTGCGAGCCGAAAGCGTCCCCGGTGAGGCACTCCGAGTGCAGGCGGGCCAGGACACCGGCCCCGTCCGCCAGGTCGCCGAGGACCAGCGCGACGTGCTCGGCGCCGTCGGCGGTCCCCTTGAAGCCGATCGCGCGCCACTCGCCGTGCCGGTTGGGCATCCGGGTCTCGACCATGCGTGTGACCAGGGGCGGGTGCGCCTCCTCCTCGGTGAGGGTCTCGCCGAGGGCCGCGCGGTGGGCCGCCAGCTGCTCCACCGACACCAGCTTGAGGCCGTGCTCGTCGGCGAACTCGCGCAGCCGGGGCAGGCGGGCCATCGTGCCGTCGTCGTTGACCACCTCGGCGAGCACCCCGGCGGGGCGCAGGCCGGCCAGGCGGGCGAAGTCCACCGACGCCTCGGTGTGCCCGCGTCTGGCGAGGACGCCGCCCGGACGGGCGCGCAGCGGGAGGACGTGGCCGGGACGCACGAAGTCGACGGGCCGGCTGCCGGCGGAGGCCAGCAGGCGCACGGTACGGGCGCGGTCGGCCGCGGAGATGCCGGTGCTCACGCCCTCGCGCGCGTCGACGGTGACCGTGTACGCCGTGCGCAGGCTCTCCTCGTTGCGCGCGGTCATCAGCGGCAGGTCCAGGCGGTCGAGGTCCTCCCCCTCCAGGGGCACGCACACCACGCCGGAGGTGTGGCGGATCATGAACGCCAGCAGTTCGGGCGTCGCGAGTTCGGCGGCGAAGATGATGTCGCCCTCGTTCTCGCGGTCCTCGTCGTCCACCACCACGATGGCCCGCCCCGCGGCGAACTCGGCGATGGCGTCCTCGATACGGTCGAGGACCACGGCCTTCCCGGTGTCGGAGGTGGACGGGGTGGCGTCGGTGACGGTCATTACCGCTCCCTGAGGTGGATCGTGCGTGTGGGTGGTGTGGTGGTGACGGCCCGCGTGTGCGGGTCCGTCCCGTGGCGCCGCGCGCCGGCGGTCAGGCCCGTGGCCGGCTCGCGGCCACGGAGGCGATGCGCTCGACGTACTTGGCGACGACGTCCACCTCGATGTTCACGGTGGCGCCGGCGGGGAGGCCCCCCAGGGTGGTGGCCCTCAGGGTCTCGGGGATCAGGCTGACCTCGAAGAACTCCTCGTCCGCCCCGGGCGCGCTGACCGCGGAGACGGTGAGGCTGGTCCCGTCGACCGTGATCGACCCCTTCTCGACCACGTACGGGGAGAGCTCCGCGGGCAGGCTGAAGCGTAGAACGTCCCAGTTGTCACCGGGATTCCGGGAGAGCAGGCGGGAGGTGCCGTCGACGTGGCCCTGGACGATGTGCCCGCCGAGGCGGCCGTCCACGCGGGCGGCGCGTTCGAGGTTGACCTCGGAGCCGACCGAGAGGCCGCCCAGGGAGGAGCGGTCCAGCGACTCCTTCATCACGTCGGCGGTGAAGGTGTCCTCACCCCGGCCGACGACGGTCAGACACACGCCGTTGACGGAGATGGAGTCGCCGTGCCCCGCGTCGGAGCTGACCAGGGGGCCGCGCAGCGTCAGCAGCAGGGACTCGCCCGTGGTGCCCGCTGGCTCGATGGAGACGACCTTGCCGAGTTCTTCCACGATTCCGGTGAACACGCCTGTGCATTCCCTTCGCCTGACAGGCTCCGGGGCAGGGGTGTGGAACGGGTCCACGACAAGGCCGGGGCTGGACGCCGCGGGTCACGGGGAGCCACGGCGGACAGACCGGCCCAACACGCGCTGCCTCCCATCCGGACTTTCACCGTCGGTACCGGAATCTCACCGGTTCAACCGGCCGATGGATTCGGCCGGGTCGCGGACTGTCACCGCCGGTTCGGAATTACACCGACCCCGGAGCACGCGTTTGACTGTTGTCTCAACGGTTCGGATCTTAACGCGTCGGTAGCACGGCCGCATAGTTGGTGTGACCGGAATCATTTCCCGTCGTCACAGGCGTGGCCGTCGCCGGGAGGGCCCCCGGGACCGCCCGCGCGCGGGGCGCCGCCGCCCTCCCCGGGCCGGTGGGCCAGACCGCTGCGGATGAACATCTCGGGCGCGCCGAAGGCCGCCCAGAGGGCGATCCCGGCGTAGGCGGCGAACATCACGACCGCCTCCGCGAGGCCCGTGAGGCCTCCGGCCAGGAGGTGGACCACCACCTGGACCACCACGATCCCCGAGAGGCCGAGGACGAAGCGGGCGGCCCTGGCGGACAGGCTCCCCTCCGCGCTGTACCAGCCGCGTCGGGCGAGCAGCGTGAAGCCGACGAGCGCGCCGAGCAGACCGCCGGCCACGGTGAACAGACTGGCGAGGGTGTGCCCGGCCGGATCGGTGGGCGTGGAGCCGATCCAGTCCGCGGGGACCGACCAGTCCCCCATGGCCAGCGTCTGCCACAGTGCCGCCGCCAGACAGGGCACGACGGAGACGGCCAGGGCGCAGCCGACCCAGCGGACCGTGTCCAGGCCCAGCCACCAGGCCACGAGCCGGTCCTCCCAGCGCAGGGCCGCCCACAGGACGGCTCCGCCCACCAGCAGCCCCGCCAGGACGTCGCTGAAGAAGTGCACGCCCAGGTAGATCCGGGACACGCAGATCGCGGCGATGAGCGCGAGGGCCGCCCAGAGCCGGGTGCGGCGTCCCGACCTGAACCCCAGGTACCCCCAGAAGACGGTGGAGGCCTGGGCGTGCCCCGAGGGGATGCCGAAGCTCGATCCGCTCGCGTACGCGGTGACGTGGGCGCTGTACCAGTAGGGGCGCGCCCCGTAGAACACGGCCTTGCCCAGGTAGTTGAGCACCCCGGACGCGGCCAGGGCGACGAAGAGCCGCGCCCCGAAGCCGGGGTTCACGCACCAGAAGACGAGGGCGGTGAGGGGGATCAGGACGAACTGCGAGCCGAGCTGGGTGACCGCCACCAGCGGATAGGCGAGCCAGTCCCCCAGCCCCTGGAGCCACCCGATGGCGGTGGACTCGGGCTCCCACAGCACGTCCATGGCCAGGTGACCGGCCGTCCGAGCGTTCAACGCGCACTCCACGTGTCGGCGCCTGGCAACGCGCTCACGCCGCGCCGCTCCCCCGGGCGCGCGTACGCGGAGGGGAAGACGGAGCCGCGACCAAGCGGAATCCTCGACTTCTTCGACTGACGACTACGGACCGGAAGCATAGGGGCCGTGGCCCCGCGTGGCCAGGAGTGCGCGGGGCCGGACCGGGATCGCTGTGCGCGGCGGCCCCTGGTCCGGCCGGGACCGGGCCCCGCTCCGGCTCACCCGGTCCCGGCCGCCCCTGCGGCGAGGGCGCGCAGGCGGTCGACGGCCTGCGCGGGGTCCTGGGCTCCGTAGACGGCCGATCCCGCCACGAAGACGTCGGCCCCGGCCTCGGCCGCGCGCTCGATGGTCTCGGCGCTGACGCCGCCGTCGACCTGGAGCCAGACGGAGGCCTCCCGCGTGTCGAGGATCTCGCGGGCCCTGCGGATCTTGGGCAGGACCACGTCGAGGAAGCTCTGGCCGCCGAAACCGGGCTCGACCGTCATGAGCAGGAGCATGTCCATCTCACCGACGATGTCGGCGTAGGGCTCGACGGCCTCGGCCGGGTTGAGGGCCAGGCCCGCCCGCGCGCCGAGGCGGCGGATCTCGCGCAGGGTGCGTACGGGGGCGCCCGCGGCCCTGGCGTGGATCGTGACGCTGCCGGCGCCCGCCTCCGCGTAGGCCGGGGCCCACCGGTCGGGCTCCTCGATCATCAGATGGCAGTCCAGCGGGGTGTCGGTCGCCTTGAGCAGCGACTCGACCACCGGCAGGCCGAGCGTGAGGTTCGGGACGAAGTGCCCGTCCATCACGTCCACGTGGAGCCAGTCGGCGGACGGGGAGACCGCGGCGGCCTCGTCGGCGAGATGCGCGAAGTCGGCGCTCAGGATGCTGGGTGAGATCTGGATTGCCACGCCAGCAGTGTAGCCAGGAGGGCCGCCGGCTTCGCCCCCGGAGAGGGAGGACGAGCTGGGCGGATGCGGTCCCCGCCGGGCCGGCCCCCTCTCCCGTGTCCTCTCCTCACGCGGGAGCCGCGCCTCACCCCTCCTGGCTTTACGACGTAGATTCACCGTCTCGCCATCGCCGGTGGCGGACGCCCGGGAGGGAAGCGGCGAAAGCCCGGCGTCACCGGGCCCCGCGGGGGTACGCTCACCGCAGTCGGCCCCCCAGCGACCGGAGGTACCCCCATGGGCGACGGCGCCGAGACCCGTCTGGGAAGCGTCTGCGAGCACGCAGCCGAGATCCGCGGCCGCCTCGCCGCGGTGGAGGGAGGCCCCTCCCTCGTGGACGCCGTGCTCCGGGCCGCGGCCGAGGGGCGCGGCACGCCGGCCGCCCTGGACGAGCTGCACGGCGCCCTGGTCGCCCTCGGCGACGGGGCGGGGCTGCACGGCTACTCCGCCGCGGCCCACCGCGTGGGCGCCCGCGACCCGGCGCCCTCGGGCCTCGGCCTGCCCAGGCCCGCGTCCGCCGTGTACCGCTGCCCGCGGGGCCTGTGCGACCGGGCCTGGGAGCCGAACCCGGCCGAGGACCCCCCGACCTGCCTGGTCGCCGGCCTCCCGCTCCGCTCCCCCAGGAGGGCATAGGCCGTGGGCGCCTTCCTGTCGGAACTGGGCACCAGGCTCGCCGAGCGGTGGGTGACCGCGCTCGCCCTGCCCGGAGCCCTGTACCTGGCGGTCGCCACCGCCGCCTACGCGCTGGGCTGGGGGCGGGCCTGGGACGTGGGCCACCTGGTCTCGGAGATCACGCGCCTGGCCGAGGACCCGCGGGTGGACACCTTCGGCGGGCAGGCGCTGGTGTTCGCCGCGATCCTGGCCGGGAGCTCCGCCGCGGGGCTGCTCGCCCGGGGGACCGGGCGCATCGTCGAGCGCCTGTGGACGGCCGCCGACTGGCACCGGTGGCCGCCCCCGCTCCGGGGCTGGACCCGCCGGTGGGTGGAGTCGCGCCGACGCAGGTGGGACGTCCTGCGCGGCGAGGTGGAGCGGGTCCGTGCGGCCGGGGACGGCTCGGGCGACGGGCAGGGCGCGGAGGCCGCCTTCGCCGCCGCCTACGACCGCATGGCGCGGCTCTCCCCCGAGAGGCCCGAGCGCCCCACCTGGGCCGGGGACCGCATCGGGGCGGCGCGGACGCGCCTGGACCGCGACCACGACGCCGACCTCGCCGTGCTGTGGCCGCACCTGTGGCTGGTCCTGCCCGAGGAGGCCCGCACGGAGGTCGCCGAGGCGCGGGACGCGCTGTCGCGCTCCACGGGCCTGGCCGCGTGGGCGCTGCTGTACCTGCCGATGGCCGTATGGTGGTATCCCGCCGCGCTCGTCTGCGCGGTGCTGGCCGCGATCGCGTGGGTGCGGACCAGGGCAGCGGCGGAGGCCTACGCCGCACTGGTCGAGGGCTCCGTCCGGCTGTACGCGACCGACCTGGCCGACCGGGCGGGGGTCGGGCACGGGGGGCGTTTCGACCGCGACCTGGGCGAAAGGCTCACCCTGCGGCTCAGGGCCAGCATGCCCCCGCTGCCGCCCGTCCCCGCACCGGCGGCCCCCGCCGCACCCCCCGGCTCCTCGGCCGCGGCGCCGGAGGGACCGGCGCGCTGACCCGCGCGGCGTGCCGCCGGGCCGCGCGGCCGCGCGCTCCCCGGCACGGCGCGGCCCTGCCGCCCGGAGGCCGCCCCGGCCCGCCCCCGTCGGCGGGCCGGGGCCGCCCTCGTGGGGCACGGGCCGGCCGGGGTCAGTCCCGTTCGGCCTTGCGGAACAGGGCCAGGAACATCGCGTCCGTGCCGTGGACGTGCGGCCAGAACTGGACGTAGTCCCCGTCCGGGCCCGCGGCCAGGTCCGGCACCTCGTCCAGGTAGTCGGCCGCGCGCAGCAGCGCCAGGTCGTCCCGCTCCGCGAGGATCCGCCGGACGATGCCGTCGGTCTCGTCAAGGTGCGGGGAGCACGTCACGTACGCCACCACGCCGCCGGGGCGCACGGCGTCCGCGGCACGGGCCAGGAGGCCGTGCTGGAGGGGCGCCAGGTCGGCAGCGGAGGTCTCGGTGCGGCGCCAGCGCGACTCCGGGCGGCGCCTCAGCGCGCCCAGGCCCGTGCACGGCGCGTCCACCAGCACCCGGTCGAACACGCCCGGGCGCCAGGCGGGCCTGGTGCCGTCGGCCGCGATCACGCGCCCGGCGTCGCGGGGGGCCCGGCGCACCGCCGTGGCGACCAGCCCCGCGCGGGCCGGCTGGACCTCGGACGCCAACAGGCGGGCCCCGCGCTGCCCGGCGAGGGAGGCCAGCAGGCCGGCCTTGCCGCCGGGGCCCGCGCACATGTCCAGCCACAGGGCGTCGTCGCCGTGCGCGTCGACCCGGCTCAGGGCGAGGGCGACCAGCTGGCTGGCCTCGTCCTGCACGGCGGCCCGGTTCTGGCGGACCTCGCGGATCCCCGCAGGGTCCCCCTGGGGCAGGTAGGCGGCGAAGGGCGAGTAGCGCCCCTCCTCCGCGCCCGCGGCCACCAGGTCCTCGACGGTCGAGCGGCCGGGCTTGGCCACGAGCGTCACCCTGGGCCGCTCGTTGTGGGCGGCCAGCAGGCGCTCGGTGCGGACCAGGCCGGTGGAGGAGTGCTCCCCCAGTGCGCGGGCGAGCTCCTTGACCACCCAGCGCGGGTGGCTCCGTACGACCGCCAGGTACCCGCTGGGGTCGCGGTCCCGGTCGGGGGCGACCACGGCGGTCCACGCGTCCAGGTCGCGGGCCGACACCTTGCGCAGGACGGCGTTGACGAAACGGCCCCGGTGGTGGCCCACCACACGGCGGGCCAGGTCCACGGTGGCGCTGACGGCGGCGTGCGGCGGGATCTTCGTGGACAGCAGCTGGTGGGCCCCCAGCCGCAGGACCGGCAGCGCGTCGGCGTCCACGGAGGCGAGCGTGCGGTCCACGCACGCCTCCAGGATCGCGTCGTAGGTGCCCTGGAGCCGCAGCGTGCCGTAGGTCAGCTCCGTGGCCAGGGCCGCGTCGCGCCCGCTGATGCCGCGCTCGGTGAGCAGCGCGGGCAGGAGGAGGTTGGCGTAGGCGTCGCGCTGCTCGACGGCGCACAGCACGTCGTAGGCGACCCGGCGGGCGGGGTCACGGGGCGCGGGCGGCCCCGACGCGCCCTGTCCACCGCCCTGTACGGGCTTCGAGCCCCTGCGGGGCCGGCGGTACGGGGATCGGGACTGCTCGCTCAACTGTGCTGCCTCAACAAACCGGGGACGGGGCCTGGCGGACGTCCGTTCGGTCCGCCAGGTCGAGACTACGGCAGCTCACGCGCCCAGGCGGTCATCTTCGGTGGGACGCACGCCACGCGCCCAGTCCACGGCGGCCATGGACCGCTTGCCCTGCGGCTGCACCTCGCCGAGGGCGACGGGGTGGGTGCTGGTGCCGACCAGGACGTGCTTCTTGCCGGCGTGGATCCGGCCGGGGGCGAGGTAGGGGGTGTCCGCGTCGGTCACGGGGGTGACGGGGCCGAGCTTGAGGCGGGTCCCTCGGAAGGTCGTCCATGCGCCGGGGGCGGGGGTGCAGGCGCGGGCCACCCTGTCGACGCGCAGCGCCGGGAGCGTGAAGTCGAGTTCGGCGTCCGAGGGGGTGAGCTTGGCGGCGTAGGACAGCCCGTCGGCGGGCTGCTCGACCGGTTCGAGCTGTCCGGACGCGATGCCGTCGACGGTGCGCTTCAGGAGTTCGGCCCCGGAGACGGACAGCCGTCCGAGGAGCTCCCCGCTGGTGTCGGTGGGGCGCACGGCCTCGGTCAGGGTCCCGTAGACGGGCCCGGCGTCGAGCTCCTTGACGATCCGGAAGGTGGACGCCCCGGTGATGTCGTCGCCGTGCAGCACCGCGTGCTGGACGGGGGCGGCGCCGCGCCAGGCGGGCAGCAGGGAGAAGTGCAGGTTGACCCAGCCGTGGCGGGGGATGTCCAGGGCCGGCTGCGGCAGCAGCGCGCCGTAGGCGACCACGGGGCAGCAGTCGGGGGCGATCTCCTCCAGGCGCGCGAGGAACTCGGGATCACCGGCCTTGGCGGGTTTGAGGACCTCGATGCCCTCGGCCTCGGCCACCTCGCCCACCGGGCTCGCGGAGATCCGGCGGCCCCGGCCGGAGCGGGCGTCGGGCCGGGTGACCACGGCCGCGACCTCGTGCCCGGACCCGAGCAGCGCCCGGAGCGAGGGCACTGCCACCTCCGGTGTTCCGGCAAAGACGAGCTTCATGTTCGGATCCCCCTCCGCTGCGCGTACGGGACACTGTTCTACCAGTCACGGAGGGGGCTCCCGCCGCAGAGGAGCGGCGGTGTCGGACCGTTCTGGTAGACCAGTGGTGATGACAGCGCAGTCCGATCCACCCGGCGACGCCCTCTTCGACGTGTCGGAGCTGGTGGACCCCAGAGCCGCGGCCAGGGCCAGGGCCGAGGAGGCGTCCCGTCCGGCGCCGAGGAAACCCGCCGGGCGGCTGTCCGTCGCGCGCGTCATCGTGGACACCCCCCTGCCCCACCTGGACCGGCTCTTCGACTACCGGGTCCCCGCCGACCTGGACGAGGCCGCCGTTCCCGGCTGCAGGGTGAAGGTCGCCTTCCGCCACCGGCTGCTCGGCGGGTTCATCGCGGAGCGGGTGGAGCGCTCGGAGTTCAACGGCCGGCTCGCCTACCTGTCCGAGGTGGTCTCCCCGGAGCCGGTCCTCACGCCGGAGATCCTGGAACTGGCCCGGGCCGTGGCCGGACGGTACGCGGGCAACCTGCACGACGTGGTCAGGCTGGCCGTGCCGCCGCGCCGGGCGCGGGTCGAGCGCGAGGCCGTCCCTGAGGCGGAGGACGCGGAGGAGGACGCTGAGGACGGGGGGCCGGGCCCCGCGGAACCGACCGCGGAGCCCTCCGCCGAGGCCCCGGGCGGGACCGGGGCGCCGGAGCCCGGGGCCGGTCCCGGGGGCGCGGAGCCCTCCGCCGAGGCGCCGGGGGCCGACACCGGCCCCTGGGCGGACTACCCCGAGGGGCCCGCCTTCGTCGCGGCGCTGCGCGAGGGGCGCGCGGCCCGCGCGGTGTGGAACGCCCTCCCCGGGAACGACTGGCCGGACGCGATCGCGGTGGCCGCCGGGGCCGCCCTCGCCGCGGGGCGCGGCACGGTGGTGGTGCTCCCCAACAGCCGCGACGTCGAGGCGGTGGACGCCGCGATGGTCCGGCGCCTGGGCGAGGGGCGACACGTCGCCCTGCCCGCCGACCTCGGCCCGACCCCGCGCTACCGGCGCTGGCTGTCGGTCCTGCGCGGAGGGGTCCGGGTGGTCGTGGGGACCCGCACCGCGATCTTCGCCCCCGTCCGCGACCTCGGGCTGGTCGTGCTCTGGGACGACGGCGACGACGTCCACGCCGACCCGCACACCCCCTATCCGCACGCCCGCACCGTGCTGGCCATGCGGGCGCACCAGACGGGGTCGGGGGCGCTGTTCGGCGGGCACACCCGCACCACGGACGCCCAGCTCCTGGTCGAGTCCGGCTGGGCGCACCCGCTGGTCGCGGACCGCGCGACGCTGCGCCGCCGGGCCCCGCTCGTCAAGCCCGCGGGAGACGACCGCGAACTCGCCCGGGACGAGGCCGCCCGCACCGCCCGCATGCCGAGCCTGGCCCTCAAGTCGGCGCGGGACGCGGCCAGGACCGGGCCGGTGCTGTTCCAGGTTCCGCGCCGGGGCTACCTCAACACCCTGGCCTGCGCGGGCTGCCGCGAACCCGCGCGCTGCGACGGCTGCCGCGGGCCGCTCGCGATCCGCGAGGCGAACGCCCTGCCCTCCTGCGGCTGGTGCGGACGGGTGGCCGGGCAGTGGACGTGCCCCGACTGCGGGGCCTCCCGGATGCGCGCGGTGGTGGTGGGGGCCCGCCGCACCGCCGAGGAGCTGGGCCGGGCCTTCCCCTCCCTGACCGTGCGCACGTCCGGGCGCGACGAGGTGCTGCCGGAGGTGCCGGACAAGCCGTCCCTGGTGGTGGCCACCCCCGGGGCCGAACCGGTGGTCAGGGGCGGCGGGTACGCGGCGGCGGTGCTCCTGGACGGCTGGGCCCTGCTGAACAGGGCCGACCTCCGCGCATCGGAGGAGACGCTGCGCCGCTGGTTCAACGCCGCCGCGCTGGTGCGGCCGGGCGGCACCGTGGTGGTGTCCGCGGAGGCGTCGCTGCCGGTGGTGCAGGCCCTGGTGCGCTGGGACCCGGGCGGTTTCGCCGAACGGGAACTGGCCGAGCGCAGGGAGCTGGGGTTCCCCCCCGCCGTGACGATGGCGTCGATCACCGGCGCCGTGGACCACGTGCGCGAACTGCTCGCCCAGGTGGAGCTGCCCGAGGGCGCCGAGGTGCTCGGGCCCGTGCCGGTGGCCTCGGAGCGCGGCCCCGTCGCCGAGGGCGCGCCGCCCACGGAGCGCGCACTGCTCCGGGTGCCCCGCGAGGGGGTGGGCGCGCTGGCCCGCTCGCTGAAGGCCGCGGCGTCGGCGCGCAGCGCCCGCGGGGACGAGCACCTCGCCCAGGTACGGGTGGACCCGCTGCAGGTGCTCTGACCCCGTCGACGGGCAGCCGGGAGGCGCACGCCCGCGGCTCAGCCCCGGGCGGGATCGGCGCGGTAGAGGTCGCGCAGCAGCGCGATCTCCGCCCCGTGGTGGATGATCTCCCGGTTGACGTGCAGCACGAGGGCGACCATCGGGAAGTCCTCCCACTGCCGCGCCTCGGTGCCCCCCACCTGCGCGGCGAGGCCGTCCTCGTCGAGGCCCTGGATGTTCTCGGACCAGGTCTCGTAGGCGTGGCGCAGACGCTGCTTGGCCTCGGCCGCGTCGCCGGGCCAGTTGACGCTCTCCCGGGTGTAGGTGCGGTCGCCGAAGTGCCAGTTGACGCGGGTCTCCAGGACGTCCACGACGAGGTGTCCGAGCCGCCAGGCGATGGTGGTCACGGGCGGGGGCTCGGGCTCGGGGACCGCGGAGTCCGGCCGGTACCGCCCGTCCTCCCCCTCCCGCACGGTCCAGGCCCCGGGCGCCGGGAGCCAGTGGTACTCGGCGTCGGTCAGCCCCTCCAGCCGCGGCCACAGCGAGTACTCCCAGTAGAACTGGAGCTGTGCCAGGACCTCGCCCGTCCAGTTCACCGCCATCGGCGGTCCCCCCTTCCGCTCCCCGGCGCGCGGCCGAGCCCCGCCAGGGTTCCGGTCCCCCTGTCGGAGACGTCCTCGTCCGGATAGGGCCACCATCGCAGGTCGGCCACCCCGGGTTCAACAGGGCGGAAGGGGGTGAAGGCGCGTTCGACCACGGCCCGGGGCGCGGGGGACGCGAGGGCGAGGTAGCCGCCGCCGCGCATGAGGGCGTGGAGGTCCGCGACGCCGCCGGGCGGGTCGTCGGCGGTGAAGGGGCGGGTCATCAGGACGGCGACGGGCTCGTCGAAGTCGACGAGCCCGGAGGCGCCCAGGCGGCGCAGGAGTCCGTCGGGTCCGGAACCGTCCCCGGAGAGCACGGCCGCACCCGCGGTGGGGAGCATGCCGGCCGCCCCGTGCGGGACCAGGTGGACGACGGTGGCCCCGGGGTCGCCGGCGTGCACGCGCTCGGCCGTGCCGGGCACGGGGCACCCCCAGTCGACGAACTGGCGGACGCCGGCGTCGACGCGCAGGTAGTCGATGACCCTGCCGAGGAAGGCCTGGTGCAGGCGGGTGGCCTCGCCCTGGCGGGAGGCGGGGGGTTCGGCCCCGCGCGGGTCGAGGCTGACCACGCGCGACCGCCGTCCGGGGACCTGGGCGGGTGGCCGCTGCCTGGACGCGGCCGCGAGCGGGCCTGCCTCGGGTCCTCGGACGTCCGTCACGGTCACGCTCCCCCAGCCGGTTCGCTCGTGGGAGGCAGGACGCGCCGAGGAGCGGACCGGTCGGGCCCGTCGGCGTCGCGCCATGCCGTCAGGGCCCGATGCTACAGGTTGGGAAAGTGATCCCCGGCACACCCTGGAGTGAAATATGCCCTGTTGTACTGTTTGTTGCCTCGTGCGACGCAAGGTTCCGGAACATCCGTGCCGGAAGCCCTGACGGACGCCGCCGGAGGCCCCGGACGCCGGGGGCGCGACGGCTCTTCCGGCACCGCCGCGCCCCCTCCCCCGCCCGTCCGCCTCCGCTCAACGACGCGTCGGGGAGGTGGTCAGCCTCCTGGCGGGCACCGCCACGCAC
Organism: Nocardiopsis sp. CA-288880; assembly: GCF_050955985.1. NCBI lineage: Bacteria > Bacillati > Actinomycetota > Actinomycetes > Streptosporangiales > Nocardiopsidaceae > Nocardiopsis > Nocardiopsis sp. CA-288880. The sequence continues at coordinate 5,633,371 of NZ_CP192105.1, forward strand.
AGCCAGGCCACGGCCGACACGCCCAGGACCGCCACGGGCACCGGCCAGAGCGGACCTGCGGGGAAGGGCCTCCCGAGCAGGGCCACGCCCACGCAGAGGAGCGGGAACAGCACGGCCAGGAGCCCGGCTGCGTTGGCGCCGAGGGCGATCATCGCGGCCTCCCTGCGCAGTACCGACCGGGTCTGCCCCGGTGTGGTCCCGATCGCCCGCAGGGCGTCCACCTCGCCCTGCCGCTGCAGGGTCTGGGCGACGAGCCGGTTGGCGACCGACAGCACCATGTAGCCGACCAGTGCCAGCAGGACGACCAGGTTGAGGACGGCGCCGGCGTCCGGCCCCCGCGCGCCCTCCTCCGCGGCGCCCGCCTCCGCGACCTCCGCCCCGGGGTGGTCCTCGGCCGCCGCCTCCAGCACACGGCGCGCCTCGTCCTCCTGCCCCGGAGCCGCCAGGACCAGGAGCCGTGCGTCGACGTCGCCGGTGACGTGGCCCCGCGCCAGGTCCGACGGAAGGGTGACCGACCCGTATCCCAGGTCCCTGCGATACACGGCGACGACCTCCGCGTCGACCCGCGCGCCGTCGCCGGTCCGGAACGCGAACGTCTCCCCCAGGCCGGTGCCGAAGTGGCGCGCCGCCGAGGCGCTCACCGCGACCGTCCTCCCGGACAGCCTCCCCAGGTCCCCCTCCACCACGTCCAGGTCCAGGACCCGCTGCGCCCCCGGGCCGACGACCTGGGCGGCCGCCTCCATGTGCGTCGTCCCGGCCTCCTCCCCGGGCAGGGCGAAGCCGCCGTCGCCGACCACCGCGGTCGGCGTGACCGCGACGGCCTCCTCCACCGCGGGCGACCGGCGGACCTCCTCCGCGAGGTCTGCGGGCACCCCGCCCAGGCCGGGCGCGGTGACCACGAGGTCGGCCTTCTCCCCGGCCGCGCGCTGGGCGCCGCCCGCGGCCGAGAGCGAGGTCTGCGCGTAGGTCTGTCCCAGGGCGAAGGCCACCGTCATGGCCAGGGCGCTCGCCGCGCCGGCCACCCGGACGGAGTGCCCGTGCAGGTTCTGCACGGCGAGCCAGGTCAGCGGGGAGACCCGGGCGGGCAGCAGGCGGACGGCGATCCCGCTCGCCCGGCGGACCAGGGCCGGTCCCGCCAGGGCCAGGCCGACCGCCGCCACCAGTGACGCCACGGCCGCGCCGGCCACCGCCTCCGTGGCGTCCAGGAACAGCGCGGGCACCGACGCGGCCACCGAGAGCACCAGCAGGACGGTCCCCGCCCAGGTGCGCGCGCGGCCCGGGGCGCGCGGTTCGGCGACGGACTCGGCGAGGGCGTCGACGGGGGCGGCCCCCGCGGTGCGGCGGGCCGCCCCCGCACAGGCCGCCCACACCGCGAGGAGGGTCAGGACCGCGGCGGCCGGACCGGGCGCGGGCCCGAGGACGGCGGGCAGGCCCGCGGGCGTCATCCCCAGTGCGGCCAGGCCCCGGAGCGCACCGTCCCCCAGCAGGTAGCCCGCGGCGATCCCGAAGGGCAGGACCAGGGCGGTGGCGATCAGGTTGGGGAAGGCGACGAGGCGGCGGATCTGGCGCGGTGTGGCGCCGACCGCTCGCAGGAGGGCGAGGTCCCGGCGCTGGGCCGCGACGGACACCGAGAGGGCGCCGGCGACCGTGAAACCGACGACGATCAGGACGGTGCCGCTGAGCGAGGCGGCGATCGCGACCAGCTCCGACCGTGCGGACGCCGCCCCCGGCGACTCCGCGTCGCCGCGCCGGTCGCCGGCGAGGGCGACGAGGCCGTGTTCGCCGAACACGGCGCTCGCCTCCACCGCGGAGCGGAGTTCGGCGTCGGTGACGCCCTCCGCGGCGTGCAGGCCGACCAGGTCGACGGTGCCCTCGCGGGGGCCTTCGGAGCGTCCGGCCAGGTCCGCGGCGGTGGAGTCGTCCACGAGGATCAAGGGCGCCGGGGTGTCCAGGACGCCGGTCAGCCGATACGCGGCCGTCCGGCCTCCTGCCGCGAGGCGGACCTCCCCGCCGACCTCCGCGCCCGACGCCGCCGCCGAGGCGCGGTCCAGGACCACCTCGCCGGGGGCGCCCGGCGGCTCGCCGGTCAGGCCGTCCCCTCCCGCCAGGGAGGCCGATGACCACCCGTGCCCGGCGGTGCGCGGATCGGCGCCCGCCACGGGCCCGTCCTCGCCCAGGACCGCGGCCTGGAAACCCACGTCGCCGACGGCCAGGCCGACCTCGGGCAGCTCGGCCAGCGCGTCCACCACGGTCCCGGGGACGGGCGCCCGTTCGGGGAGGGCGATGTCGAGGTCCTCGGGCACCTCCACGCTCTGGGGCGCCGTGACCACGACGTCGGCGCCCGCGAGGCGGCCGGCCGGGAGGACGGAGCGGACGCCGGTGTCGGCGACGACCCCGCCGACCGTGATGAGCGCGGACCCGCCCAGGGCCGCGACGGCGACCGCGGCCAGGGACGCGGCGCGGCCCCGGGCCAGCTTCAGGGCCAGGGAACCGTCGCCCCCACGGCCGGGGGCGGGACGTGCGTCGGGTTTCCCGGTCATCGGTCCGCCCCCAGGGAGGCGAGGCGTCCGGCGAGGTCCGCGGCGGCGGGCGCGTGGAGGAGGTCCACGACGCGCCCCGAGGCCATCACGGCGGTGTCGTGGGCGCGGGCCGCGGCGGCGGGGTCGTGGGTGACCATGACGACGGTCTGGCCGAGGTCGTCCACGATCCCCCTGAGCAGGGACAGGGTCCGGTCGGCGGTGGCGCCGTCGAGGGCGCCGGTGGGCTCGTCCGCGAAGACGATGTCGGGCCGGGCGGCGAGCGCGCGCACGATGGCGACCCGCTGCTGCTGGCCGCCGGACAGCTCCGTGGGCCGGTGTCCCAGCCGGTCCGCCACACCCACCCTGCGGACGAGCTCGTCGATCCACCCGGCGTCCGGCCGCACCCCGGCCAGGCGCAGCGGAAGGGTGATGTTGTCCTCCGCCGTGAGGGTGGGGACCAGGTTGTAGGACTGGAAGACGAATCCCACGTGGTCGCGGCGGAAGACGGTGAGGTCCGGTTCCCGGAGGCCGCTGATGTCCCTCCCGCCGATCTCGACCGTGCCGGAGGTGACGCGGTCCAGGCCGGAGGCGCAGTTGAGCAAGGTGCTCTTGCCGGAGCCGGAGGGCCCCATGACGGCGAGGAAGGTCCCCCGGGGGACCCTGAGGGTGACCCCGTCCAGGGCGGACACGCGGCCGTCGCCGTCGGTGTAGGAGCGGTGGACCGCCGTGAGGGCGACCGCGGCCCCGGCGGGGCCGCCCACGGCGCCCGGTGCGGGGGGCCGGCCGCCCGGAGCCGTGTGCGTGGGGGTGCGGAAAGGGGCGGGCATGGCGAGTCCTCGCAGGTCGGCGTCGGGGAGGACGTGGCTCGGGAAGGGCCGTCCACGTCCCTGACGACACTACGGAGCCCGGTACCGGCGCACCATGCTGCGCGCTGTCCGAAGGAAGCTACAGCCAGCACCACCATCGCGGCGCCGGGGCCGTCCGCCCGGGGGCTGCGGGGCCGGGGCCCGCGGGGCCGGGCACGGGAGCGCCCCGGCGGCCCGCCGGCCGCCGGGGCGCCTCCTTTCGGGCACCGCTCCCGCGTCAGAGCACGTTGCGCGGGTCCGGGACCGGGGCCAGTCGGCCGTCGCAGTCGGCGTACTCCCAGGCCGGCCCGTGGGCGACCAGGTCGGCGATCGCGTCGACGAGCCGGTCCACGTGCTCCGGGGTCGTCCCGACCCCCAGGCTCGCCCGAACCGCCTGGGCGTGGCCCTCGGGCAGCAGGCGCCGGGTGAGCGGGTGGGCGCAGAAGAGCCCGTCCCGCACCCCGATGCCGTGCTCGGCGGAGAGCGCCGCGGCCAGCAGGTCGGCGGGCAGCCCGTCCACCGTGAACGAGACGATGCCGACCCTCGGGTGCTCGTCGCCCCACAGGGTCAGCTCGGTGACGCCCTCCACGTCGGCGAGCCCGGCGCGCAGCCGCTCCAACAGGGCGGACTCGCGGATGTGCAGGAGTCCCTGCACGTCGGGGGTGAGGGTGTCGCAGGCGGCGGCCAGGGCCACGGCGCCGAGCACGTTGGGGCTGCCCGCCTCGTGGCGCGCGGGGAGGTCGTTCCACACCACCTCGTGCTCGGTGACCAGGCGCGTGGCGCCGCCCCCGGACAGGTACGGGGCGGCCTCGCGCAGCCAGTCGGCGCGGCCGGCCAGCACCCCGGAGCCGAAGGGCGCGTAGAGCTTGTGCGCGGACAGCGCCACGTAGTCGGCGCCGGTCTCCTCCAGGCTGAACGGCAGGTGCGGCACGTACTGGGCGGCGTCCACGACCACGCGGGCGCCCTCGGCGTGCGCGGCCGCGACCAGTTCCCCGACCGGCCAGATCTCGCCCGTGACGTTGGAGGCGGCGGTCACGCACAGGAGCCTGGGGCCCTCGGGGGACTCCCGCAGCGCGGTGCGGGCCGCCTCGACGGCCGCCTCGGGGGTGGCGGGCAGCGCCAGGCGGACCACTCTCCCGGCGCGTGCGGCGGGGTGCTCCCAGGGCAGGAGGGCCGCGTGGTGCTCGGTCTCGAACACCACGACCGTGCAGCCCTCCGGCACGGAGCGGGCCAGGAGGTTGAGGGCGTCGGTGGTGCCCCGCACGAACACCACCGCGTCGGCGGGTTCCGAGCGGGCCCCGAGGAAGCGGGCGACGCTGCGGCGGGCCCGCTCGTAGGCGTCGGTGCTCACCTGGGAGTGGTGGCCCGCGCCCCGGTGCACGCTCGCGTAGTAGGGCAGCGCGTCGGCCAGGGCGTCCGCGACCGGGGTCAGGCAGGGGGCGCTGGCGGCGTAGTCGAAGTTCGCGTACTCCACGCGCTCACCGGTGACCAGGGGCACGCCCTCGTCCGAGGCGACGACCGTGCACTCGGCGGCGCCGCCCGAGGGGTGTGCGGACGGGGCGGCGGAACGGAACGAGCGCGCGGTGTGGATGGGGCTGACGACGGTCATGGGGCACCTCTTCTGCGGGTCGTGGGACCCGCGGGGGCGCCGTCACGGCTACACCACAGGGGTCCGCGCTTGTCCGACACGGTCGTGTCGGGACCTGGTCCTCACCCGGGGCACCCCACCGCGGAAGGAGGGTTGCCGACCAGCAAGCCGGGGCTTAGCGCTGGTACTCGTGACCTGCGAGGCAGGCTAGCACACGCGCCCCGGGAGGAACCAGGGGTCCCCTGCGGCCCGGGCCGCACACCGGCGGGACCGGGGCTCGGAAGGGCCGGCCGCGCGGGAGGACCGGCGGATCGATCCGTACGGGAGGCCGGGCGCGGGGCGCACGGCCGCATCGGAGGGCGCGGGGCAAGGGGGGCGAACGGGACGGGACGGGCCGCGCCCCGCTTGACAGCCGCCGAACCGGTCAGGACATACTTGGGGTGCCTGCCCTCACGCTGCGGGCGCCCGGTGTCCCCCGGCCGCCCTCCAGGCGCGAGACTCCAGAGCGTTGGAGTTTTCGCATGCCCGCGAGCGAGAGGTGTGTCCGTTGCACGGCGACGACCGTATCCAGCAGGTTCTCCGCAACCCCAGGGTTGTCCTCATCTCCGGCTACGCCCGTCTTCCCGACTCCGTGGCCAGCCATTCCCAGTACCAGCGGCTCGGCGTCGTCCTCGCCGTGGACACCGCGGACGGCCGCATCGTCGCCGCGGACACCACCCTGCTCACCGACCTGGGCAAGGACTTCTTCCGCGCCCTGGTCGAGGGGGCCTCGGTCACCGAGGACATCGCCGATCTGGTCAGCCGGGTGCAGACGCGGTACGCCGGCCAGTCCGGCGCCGCGCTGACCACGGCCCTGCGCCGCTGCCTGGAGTCCTACTACCAGCTGCGGGAGGGCGACCAGCTGCCCGGCGGCGCCGACTCCGAGGAGTGACACCCCCGTGACCGACACCCGATCCGGCGCGGACCCCGCGCCCGACCCCTCCGACCCGGCCGCCCCGCTGCCCCTGGCGGGGGTGCGCGTCGCCGACCTCTCCCGCGTCCTGGCGGGCCCGTACGCCACCATGCTCCTCGCCGACATGGGCGCGGAGGTGGTCAAGGTCGAGCAGCCCGGCCGCGGCGACGACACCCGGGCGTGGGGCCCGCCCTGGGCGGGCCCCGCCGACGGGGGCGGGGGCCCCGGCGAGGCCGCCTACTTCCTGTCGGTGAACCGCAACAAGCGCAGCCTGGCCGTGGACCTGAAGGACCCCGAGGGCCTGGCCGCCGTCCAGGAGCTGTGCGCGTCCTCCGACGTGGTCGTCCAGAACTTCCGCCCCGGCGTGATCGACCGGCTCGGGCTCGGCTACGAGGCGGTGAGCGCGCGCAACCCCGCCGTCGTCTACTGCTCCGTGAGCGGCTTCGGCCCGGAGCACGAGCCGGCCGCCCGCCCCGGGTTCGACATCGTCGTGCAGGCCGAGAGCGGCCTGATGGCGACCACGGGCCCGGCCGAGGGACCGGCGAGCAAGGTGGGGGTCGCCCTCACCGACGTGCTGACCGGGCTCAACGCCGCCGTCGGCATCCTCGGGGCGCTGACGAGGGCCCGCGCGACCGGCCGCGGCGAGAACGTCAGCGCGTCGCTGATCAACTCCACGCTGTCCGGCCTGGTCAACCTCACACAGCAGGCGCTCGTGACGGGGGCGGAGCCGGCCCGCGTCGGCAACGCCCACACCACGATCGTGCCCTACCAGGTCTTCCCGGCCTCCGACGCCGAGATCGTGGTCGCCGCCGGAAACGACGCCCTGTACCAGCGGCTGTGCCGGGCACTGGACCGCCCCGACCTGGCCGAGGACCCGCGCTACGCCACCAACCCGGGACGCGTGGCCCACCGCGACGAACTGGTGGGGGAGCTGTCGGCCGTCCTGCGCGCCGAGCCGGCCGACCACTGGATGGACCTGCTGGTCGGGGCCGGGGTCCCCGTGGGGCGGGTACGCGGGGTGCTGGACGCGCTGCGCACGGCCGACGCCGCCGGAGACGACGTCCTGCGCACCGTGGAGCACCCCGCGGCGGGGCCGATCGAACAGGTCCGGGCGGGGTTCCGGCTGGAGAGCGCCCCACCGCCGCTCACGGCCCCGCCGCTCCTGGGACAGCACTCCCGCCGGATCCTCGCCGAACTCGGCGTGGACGCGGCGCGCGTGGACGCCATGGTCGAACGCGGGGCCGTCCAGGAGCCCGGCCCCGTGCCGGCGGTCGGCCGCCGGACCGCCCCCGCAACCCCGCCCCAGGCCGCACCGGCCGACGCACCACGAAGGGACACCCACCCATGAGCGACTCCCGCAGGCCCGCCGCCCCGGACCCGCACGACTTCCTGGCCCTCGACGCCGAACTGTCCGACACCGAGCGGGACGTCCGCGACGCCGTGCGTGGCTTCGCCTCGCGAGAACTGCTGCCGAACGTGGCCGAGTGGTTCGACGCCGGCACCCTGCCCGACCCGCGCGGGCTCGCCAAGGCCTTCGGGGACCTCGGGCTCCTGGGCATGCACCTGGAGGGGTACGGCTGCGGCGGCTCCAGCGCCGTGGCCTACGGGCTGGCCTGCCGCGAACTGGAGGCCGTCGACTCGGGTCTGCGCAGTTTCGTGTCCGTGCAGGGCTCGCTGGCCATGGCCGCCATCCACAAGTTCGGCTCCGAGGAGCAGAAGGACGCGTGGCTGCCGAGGATGGCGGCGGGCGAGGCCGTCGGCTGCTTCGGGCTGACCGAGCCCGACTCCGGCTCCGACCCGGGCTCCATGCGCACCCGCGCCCGCAGGGACGGCACGGACTGGGTGCTCGACGGCACCAAGATGTGGATCACCAACGGGTCCGTCGCCGACGTGGCCGTGGTGTGGGCGGCCACCGGGGAGGGCGTCCGCGGGTTCGTGGTGCCCACCGACACCCCCGGGTTCTCCGCCAACGTCATCCACAAGAAGCTGTCGCTGCGCGCGTCCATCACCTCCGAACTCGTCCTGGAGGGCGTGCGCCTGCCCGCCGACGCGGTGCTGCCCGCGTCGAAGGGGCTGGGGGCGCCCCTGTCGTGCCTGAACGAGGCCCGCTACGGCATCGTGTGGGGCGCCGTCGGCGCCGCGCGCGCCTGCTACGGGGCGGCCCTGGAGTACGCGGCGACACGCGAGCAGTTCGGGCAGCCGATCGGCGGGTTCCAGCTCACCCAGCGCAAGCTCGCCGACATGGTCGTGGACGTCAACCACGCGGGCATGACGGCGCTGCGGATCGGCCGCCTCAAGGACCGGGGGGACTGCCACCACAACCACGTGAGCTTCGGCAAGTTCGCGAACGTGGCCGCGGCCCAGCGGGTCGCGCGCACCGCGCGCGGAATCCACGGCGCGAACGGCATCACCCTGGAGTACCCGGTGATGCGCCACATGGTGAACCTGGAGACGGTCGCCACCTACGAGGGAACCGAGGAGATCCACGCGCTCAGCATCGGCCAGGCGGTGACCGGGATCTCCGCCTTCCGCTGACCCGTGCCCTCCGGGCCCCCTGGTCCGCACGGCGCCCCGGGAGGCGGGGCGGAGCGGGGGCCAGCGGCACGGGCGGAGCGGCCCGGAGGCGGGATCACGGCCCTCCGCCGGTGTCGTCGGCCGCCCGGAACCACCACAATGGGGAGCATCCGATCGAGGGAGTTGCCGAGATGGTGAACGAACCGACGAAGCGGTTCGAGATGACGCGGGTACGGCGGGTCGCCAACGCCTTCGTCAGCGGCTTGGTCAAGTACGGCCTGGGGACGCCCGCGACCCACCTGCTCACCACGCGCGGGCGCAAGTCGGGCTTCCTGCGGACCGTCCCGCTCGACGTGCTGGACAGCGACCGGGGCAGGTTCCTGGTGTCCCCGTACGGCGAGGTCGACTGGGTGCGCAACATCCGCGAGGACGGGTTCGCGACCCTGCGCCAGGGCGGCTGGATCGAACTGGTGAGCGTGCGCGAACTCGGGCACGAGGAGGCGGGACCCCTGCTCAAGGAGTACGTCAACCACCCGCGGGCCGCCGTCGTGGGGCCGTACTTCGACGCGCCGCCGGACGCCCCGGACGAGGCGTTCGCGGAGGAGGCCGACCGGCACCCGGTCTTCGAGATCGTGCGTTCCACGACGATCCGGATCTGACACCGGGCGCGGGAACACGAGGAGGCCCCGGCCGGCCCGCGAGGGCGCGGCCGGGGCCTCCCTCCGTCCGGGGCGGCCGCCGCCCGCGAGGACCTGCGGGCCGGTGCGCGCCGTCTCCCCGCCGACCCCTAGTTGCGGACCCGGTAGACGTCGTAGACGCCGTCCACGCCGCGGACGGCGCGGAGCACGCTGCCCAGGTGGGCGGGGTCGGCCATCTCGAACGTGAACCGGCTCTGGGCGACCCGGTCGCGGCTCGTCTGGACGGTCGCGGACAGGATGTTGACGTGCTGGTCGGACAGCACCCGCGTGATGTCGGAGAGCAGGCGGGACCGGTCCAGCGCCTCCACCTGCAACGCCACCAGGAACATCGAGTCCTCGGTGGGCGACCAGTCCACCTTGACCATGCGCTCGGTGTCCAGGGTCGCGGCGTTCACGCAGTCCTCGCGGTGCACGGACACGCCGTTCCCGCGGGTGACGAAACCGACGATCTCGTCGCCGGGGACCGGCGTACAGCACTTGGACAGGCGCGCCCACACGTCGGCGTCGCCCTCCACGACCACGCCGGGGTTGCCCGCCTGGCGCTGGCGCGGCGCCTTGGTGGGCAGGGACGACTCCGCGATGTCCTCGGTGTGGCTCTCCAGCCCGCCCAGCGAGTCGACAAGCTTGGCCACCACGCTCTGCGCGCTGACCTGGTGCTCGCCCACGGCCGCGTAGAGGGAGTCCACGTCCGGATAGCGCAGGTCGCCGGCCAGGGCGATGAGCGCCTCGCCGCTGAACAGGCGCTTGACCGGGAGCTCCTGCTTGCGCATCACCTTCGCGATCTCGTCCTTGCCCTGGTCGATCGCCGCCTCGCGGCGCTCCTTCGTGAACCAGTGCCGGATCTTGTTGCGGGCGCGCGCGCTCTTGACGAAGTTCAGCCAGTCCCGGCTGGGACCGGCGTCGGGCGTCTTGGAGGTGAGGATCTCCACGGTCTCGCCGTTGTGCAGCTCGTTCTCCAGCGGGACGAGGCGGCCGTTGATCCTGGCCCCGACCGTGCGGTGGCCGACCTCGGTGTGGACCGCGTAGGCGAAGTCGACGGCGGTGGCGCCCTGGGGCAGGGGGATGACGTCGCCGTCGGGGGTGAAGACGAACACCTCCTGCACCGACAGGTCGAACCGCAGCGACTCCAGGAACTCGCCCGGGTCCTTGGTCTCCTGCTGCCAGTCGATGAGCTGGCGCAGCCACTGCATGTCCGTGCTGCCCTTGGGCCTGGCCTCGGGGCCGCTGTTGCGGTCCTCCTTGTACTTCCAGTGCGCGGCGATGCCGTACTCGGCCCGGCGGTGCATCGCCCTGGTGCGGATCTGGAGTTCGACCGGGTTGCCCGAGGGCCCTATCACCGTCGTGTGCAGCGACTGGTACATGTTGAACTTGGGCATCGCGATGTAGTCCTTGAACCGCCCGGGCACGGGGTTCCACCGCGCGTGGATGGTCCCGAGGGCCGCGTAGCAGTCGCGGACGCTGTCCACCAGGACCCGCACGGCGATGAGGTCGTAGATCTCGTCGAAGCCGCAGTTGCGGGCGATCATCTTCTGGTAGATCGAGTAGTAGTGCTTGGGGCGCCCGCGCACGGTCGCCTTGAGCTTGGACTCGCGCAGGTCGCCCGAGACCGCCTCGATGACCTCCTGGAGGTAGACGTCGCGCCGGGGGGCGCGCTCGGACACCAGGCGGGCGATCTCGTCGAAGCGCTTGGGGTAGAGGGTGGCGAACGCCAGGTCCTCCAGCTCCCACTTGATGGTGTTCATGCCCAGCCGGTGGGCCAGCGGGGCGAAGATCTCCAGGGTCTCGCGGGCCTTCTTCTCCCTCTTCGCCTTGGACGGCAGGTAGCGCAGGGTGCGCATGTTGTGCAGCCGGTCGCACAGCTTGATGACCAGGACGCGGATGTCGCGGGCCATCGCCACGACCATCTTGCGCACCGTCTCGGCCTGGGTGGCCTCGCCGTACTTGACCTTGTCGAGCTTGGTGACGCCGTCGACGAGCTCGGCGATCTCGTCGCCGAAGTCGGAGCGCAGCTCGTCCAGCGAGTAGTCGGTGTCCTCGACGGTGTCGTGCAGCAGCGCGGCGGCGAGGGTGGCCTCCTGCATCCCCAGCTCGGCGAGGATCGTGGCGACCGCGAGCGGGTGGGTGATGTAGGGGTCGCCGCTCTTGCGCTTCTGTTCGCGGTGGTGGTGGGCCGCCACCTCGTAGGCGCGCTCGATCAGCCGCACGTCCACCTTGGGGTGGGTGGCCCGCACGGTCTTGATCAGTGGTTCGAGCACCGGGTTCATCGTCACTCCCCGCTGGGCGCCGAGTCGGGCGAGCCTTCTGCGTACTCGCACGGTGGAGGGCGTCGTGGAGGGCGCCGGATGCCTCGGCGTCCCATCCCCGAAGACGTCGGAGGGCGCCGCTCCGGTCGCGGCGCCCTCCGGGCGGTCCTCCTGTGGTCCTGCGTCCGCGGACGGCACACCGGTGCCGTCCGCGTGCCCTCCCGGCACGGTGGGCCGCCGCGGCTCGCTCGCGGATACCGCCCCGGTCGAAACCACTTCGCTTGGCATGCCTACCTCCCGCGGATTCGCCCGGGGGCGCGGGCGCCGTCAGCGCCGCCCGGCTCCACCGGTGCACGTGCGTGTCATCAGGGCCAGTCGTGACATGGTCGCCGCGGTACCTCTCCCACCAGTCTAGTGTTCGGCCCCCGACCCCACCCCACCAGGTACGACAACGGGTGACCCGGGTCACCAAACGCGTCACACCCCGTGGTGGAGTACGTCAACGGTGACGAACCGCCGCGCATTCCCGCGGCGGCGGCGCCTGGCTCGGCGCGGCTCGGGGTCAGGCCGAGAGGAGGGCGTGCAGCTCCACATCGGGCAACTTCTCGCGGCCGTGGAGCGCTGAGAGCTCCATCAGGACGGAGAATCCCACGACCGTACCACCCGCCTTGCGGACCAGGTCCACCGCGGCCCTGCCGGTGCCCCCGGTGGCGAGGACGTCGTCGACGATGAGCACGCGGCTGCCCGGGACGATCGCGTCGGCGTGGATCTCGACGGTCGCGGTCCCGTACTCCAGATCATAGGACTGGTCGATGGTCCGCGCGGGCAGTTTCCCCGCTTTGCGGGCGGGGACGAAGCCCGCGCCCAGTTCCATGGCGACCGGCGCCCCGAAGATGAAGCCGCGCGCCTCCAGCCCGACCACGTGGTCCACCCCGAGCCCGCGGTAGGGCGCGCAGAGGCCGTCCACGGCGGCCGCGAAGGCCTCCCGGTGGTTGAGCAGCGGCGTGATGTCCTTGAACAGGATGCCGGCGTGCGGGAAGTCCGGGATGTCGCGGATCTGCGCCTCGATGAGCTCCGTGCTCGGGGCGCCGTCCGCGGTCGCGGTGTCGTGGGGCATGTGCGGTGGAACCTTCTGCTGTGGTGTCGGGGCGGTCGCGTCCGGGCCGGACACGGCGGTACCGGCCCCGGAGGGGGGCCGGTACCGAAGTCTGTGGACCCCGCCGGGGCCTGGGGCCTCAGCCCTTGGGCTTGTCGTCGTCGCCGAAGTCGGGACGGTCCTCGACCGGGGTGTCGTCCGCGGCGGGGGTGATGACCTCGCCCACACCGGCCTTGAGCATGCGGATCCGCGTGCCGGGGGCGATCTCCAGCAGGACGTCCTGCTCGTGGATCTCGACGATGGTCGCGAAGATGCCCGCCTTGGTCATCACCTCGACGCCCGGGGCCAGCGCGCTCTGCATCTGCGCCTCCTGCTGGCGGCGCTTCTGGTTCGGGCGCCAGAACAGCAGCCAGAAGACCAGGATGATCATCAGGAACGGGAAGAGCATGCCGAGAAGCCCGCCCGTGGGCTCTGCTGCGTCGGCGAGATGGTAAAGGCCCTGCACGGGGGCGTCCTTCCTGACGTTTCGTCATGTGGTCCGCGGGTGCCGGTGGGGCACTGCCGGCGGCCACCTTCTTCGTGTCGCCCGAACCCGGAACGATCCGGACCACACCCGGCACGTACAACGCGCGGGGCGGCCGACTCGTTCCGCCGGTGTCGAACAACACGTACGGAGCCCTGCCCCGTATCGGCTGATTCGTCCAAAGTTTACGTGGCGCCGGTCACCGATCCCCCACCGCCGGAGATCGGAGTGTTAACGGTTCAGCCCCGTTTCACACACGCGGGACCCATTGTGCCCGGTGCGACGCCCCCTGTCAGCCCGCCCGGTCAGGAGGCGCCGCGGACCGTCCGGTCAGGGCGTCGCCCCGGAGGCGCCGCCCCCGGCGCCGGCTCCCGCGGCGGTGCCGGGCGCGGCCGCCCCGGCGGACGCGGGACCGGCGGACCCCGCGCCGAACGCGGCGTCCGGCGGCGGGGTGAGGCCCATGTGCGCCCAGGCCTGCGGCGTGGCCACCCGGCCGCGCGGGGTGCGCGCCAGGAAGCCGGACCGGACGAGGAACGGCTCGGCGACGACCTCCACGGTCTCCGCCTCCTCCCCCACCGACACCGCGAGCGTGGACAGGCCGACGGGGCCGCCGCGGAAGCGGTGCATGAGGACGTCGAGGATGGCGCGGTCCAGCCGGTCCAGGCCGAGGCCGTCGACCTCGTACAGCTCGAGCGCGGCGCGGGCGGTCCGCAGCGACAGGTGCCCGTCCCCCCGGACCTCGGCGTAGTCGCGCACCCGGCGCAGCAGCCGGTTGGCGATACGGGGCGTCCCGCGCGAGCGCCCGGCGATCTCCCGGGCCGCGTCCTCCGCGAGGGGAGCCCCGAGCAGGCCCGCCGAGCGGTGCAGGATCAGCTCCAGCTCGTCCGGGGAGTAGAAGTCCATGTGCGCGGTGAAACCGAACCGGTCGCGCAGCGGGGCGGGCAGCATGCCCGCCCGGGTGGTGGCCCCGACCAGGGTGAACGGGGCGATCTCCAGGGGGATGGCGGTCGCGCCGGGGCCCTTGCCGACCACGACGTCGACCCGGTAGTCCTCCATCGCGACGTAGAGCATCTCCTCGGCGGGCCGGGCCATCCGGTGGATCTCGTCCAGGAACAGCACCTCGCCCTCCTGGAGGGTGGAGAGGACGGCCGCCAGGTCGCCGGAGCGCTCGATGGCCGGGCCCGACGTGATGCGCAGCGGGGCGCCCATCTCGGCGGCGATGATCATGGCCAGGGTGGTCTTGCCCAGGCCGGGGCCGCCGGACATGAGGATGTGGTCCGGGGCCCGGTTGCGCCTCCGTGCGCTGTCGAGCACCAGGGAGAGCTGCTCGCGCACCCGCTCCTGCCCGACGAACTCGTCCAGGGCGCGGGGGCGCAGGGCTCCCTCGACCTGGCGGTCGTCGAGGCTGGCGTCGGAGGAGACCGCCTCGCGCTCGTACGGGGCGGCCCCGTGGGCCTCGCCGGACTCGTACGGTTCGTGCATGGGGTGCCTTCCTCCTAGGCGCGGCTGAGCCTGCGCAGGGCGGTGCGCAGCAGGACGGCGACGTCGGTGCTCGCGGACTCGGCGGTGACGGCGGCCGCGGCGGCCTCGGCGTCCTTGGCCGACCAGCCGAGGTTGACGAGGCCGGAGACGACCTGCGCGCGCCGGGCGGCGTCGGACGCCCCCGCAGGGGCCCCCTCCGCGGGGGGCAGCGTGCCGTCGGTGAGGACGGGCGCCTCCAGCTTGCCCGCCAGCTCCAGGACGATGCGCTGCGCGCCCTTCCTCCCGATGCCCGGCACGCGGGTCAGGGCAGCGGTGTCCTCGGTCGCCACGGCCTGGCGCAGGCCGGCCGGGCTGTGGACGGAGAGGATCGCCAGGGCCAGTCGCGGTCCGACCCCGGACGCGGTCTGCAACTGCTCGAACAGGTGCCTCTCGTCGTCGTCGGCGAACCCGAACAGGGTCAGGGAGTCCTCGCGGACGATGAGGCTGGTGGACACGGTGCCGGTCTCGCCGACGTGGAGCCGGGACAGGGCGGAGGGGGTGCACTGGACGGTCATGCCGACCCCGCCGACGTCGATCACGGCGCTGCCGGCGCCGCGTGCGGCCACCCGGCCGGTGAGGAACGCGATCATCTCGTGCGGGCACCGGGGGGCGGTGCCCTTCTCCTTCCTGGGGGCGGGGAGCTAGCGGCCGCGGGTGCGGCGGGCGAGTTCCACCTTGCGGGCGAAGTCCTGTGCGGCCTGGGCGACCCGGGCCTGCGCCCCGCCGCGCCAGATGTGGCAGATGGCGAGGGCGACGGCGTCCGCCGCGTCCGCGGGCCTGGGAGGGCCGTCGAGTCCGAGGATACGCGCCACCATGGTGCCGACCTGCGCCTTGTCGGCGCGGCCGCTGCCGGTGATGGCGGCCTTGGCCTCGCTCGGTGTGTGCAGGGCGACGGGCAGGCCCCGGCGCGCGGCGCACACCAGGGCGATGCCGCTGGCCTGGGCCGTGCCCATGACCGTGCTGAGGTTGTGCTGGGCGAAGACCCGTTCGACGGCGACCGCGTCGGGTCGGAACCGGTCCAGCCACTCCTCGATCCCGCGCTCGATGCCGACGAGCCTCTGGGGCAGCTCGGTGTCGGGACTGGTGCGGACGGCGTCGGCTCCGAGGAGGGTGAGCGGCTTGCCGATGGCCCCCTCGACGACACCGACACCGCACCGGGTCAGCCCCGGGTCGATCCCCAACACTCGCACTCCGCCCACCCTCGCTCGTCTTCGCGCATGTCCTCGAACGTCCGTTCGCACCATGCTAGCGGTGGGCGCCGACCCCCGCCGTCCGTCCGCCCGGGCGTGTCGCCTCCCCCGCCGGACCGCCACGCCCCGCGCGATCTCCCTGCGGATCAGGCGGTCCGGTCCCGTTCGAGGCCGGCAGCGATGCCGTCGACGATCATGAGCAGGCCGTCCTCGAAGGCCTCGTCCCCACCGGGGTCCCCTCCTCCGGCGAGCGCCGCGGCCAGGGTGGGCGTCGCTCCGGTCAGCGCGGCCCGCGCCTCCTCGGGAAGGTCCTCGGGAGGCGTCTCCCCCGCGGCCGCGTGGCGCTGCGCGTCGGCCTGCTGCTGGAGGACCGAGCCCACCACGTAGTGGTCGACGAGGACCGCGGCGCGAACGGCGCGCACGGGACCGAAGCCGAAGCCGACCAGGACGGCGAGTTCGGCGTCGAAGTCGGCGAGGGTGGCCTCCCCCGCGCGACTGCCTGCCACGACCCGGGCCGCGTCGCGGTGGGACATCAGCGCGGCCCGGCGCTCCCGGGCCCGGCGCAGCGACCAGGAGCGCCAGTCCTCCCCGGGCCCCGGGGGACTCCGTGGCGGGCGCAGGTGCTCGGCCATCCTGTCGAGGAGTTCCCGCTTGTCGCGGAAGTGCCAGTAGAGCGCCGGCGACTTCACGCCCAGGCGCTCGGCCAGCCGCCGGACGGTCAACCGGTCCAGCCCCTCGTCGTCGAGCAGCTCCAGTGCCGCCTCGACGATCGTCCGCCGGTCCACCATCACACCGCCCTCTGTGCTCTGCCTCCGGAACAGGGAGCTTATCACCGCTAAGGTAGCTTAGCAGTGATAAGGACTTACCACTGATAAGGAGACAGGCATGGCACCCCCCGCCGACCGCTTCACCCGCGCACTCCTCGCCTGCGGCGCCGCCGCCCCCCTGTTCGTCCCGGTCCTCCTCACCGAGGGGGCGTACCGCCCGGACTACGATCCGCTCCACCGGTTCGGCAGCGAACTCGCCCTCGGGGAGAGGGGCTGGATACAGACGGCCAACTTCATCGCCACCGGCCTCCTCCTGCTGGCCTTCTCCCTCGGCGTGCGGAGGGCGGCGCCCACCGGCCGGAGCTCGCTCGCGCTGCCGGCCCTGACCGCCCTGACAGGGGCGTGCCTGGTCGTCGCCGGCGTGTTCCCGACCGACCCCGCGGGGGTCGGGGCGGCGGGCGCGACCACCCCGGCCGGGACGGTCCACGCGGTCAACGTGCTGCCCTTCCACGCCGCCCTCACGGCGGCGCCCCTGGCGATGGCGTGGCGCCTGGCCGCCGAACCGGGACGGCGGGCGTGGGTGGCGTACTGCTGCGCCACGGGTGCCCTCGTCCCGCCGCTCTTCGCGGCCTTCATGGCGTCCGCGGAGCACGGCTTCCACGGCCTGGGACAGCGGGTCGTCCTGACGGTCGGGCTGACCTGGTTCGCGGCCGCGGCATGGCTGCTCCTGCGCTCGGCCGCCCGGAAGGACCCGGCCCCGGGCACGGGGGGCGGAAAAGGGGTGGACGGGGGCAGGACCGCGTGCTAAGTTCCTCTCAGACAGAGAAAAACTCAGATTGAGAATAACGAGGACCCGCACGTGACCGAGGACAGGACGCCCGAGCACGACGAACCGGAGAGCAGGTTCCTCTCCGGCTACGACCCCCACGCCTTCGCCCCCGCCGCGGTCACCGTCGACGTCGTCGCCCTCACGATCCGCCCGGAGGCCGGGACCGGGGAGACCGGGTCCCGGCGGACGGGGACCCCCCACGTACTGCTCACACGGCGCGCCGCCCACCCGCAGCGCGGCCGGTGGGCGCTGCCCGGCGGGTTCGTCCGCGCGGAGGACGGGCCGGACGGCCCCGCCGACCCCGACCTGCCCGACGCCGCCCTGCGCGTGCTGTCGGAGAAGACCCGGCTCCCCACCGAACTGCACCTGGAGCAGCTGGGCACCTACGGGGCGCGGGGGCGCGACCCCCGCATGCGCGTGTTCTCGGTCGCCCACATGCTCCTGGCCCCCGACCTGCCCGACCCCCACAGCGGCAGGGACACCGAGGAGGCCGCCTGGGTCCCGTGGAGCGAGCTCGGGCACGGCGAGGGCTCCCGGGCCGGCCGCGACCTCGCGTTCGACCACGGGCGGATCCTCGCCGACGCGGTCGAACGCGCCCGCTCCAAGCTGGAGTACACCGCCCTGGCCACCGCGTTCCTGCCGTCCGCCTTCACCATCACGGCGCTGCGGGAGGTGTACCAGGCGGTGTGGGGGCGCACCCTGCACGCCGCCAACTTCCACCGCAAGATCCTCGCCACCCCCGGGTTCGTGGAGGACACCGGGGAACTCGCCGAGCACGGCGGCTCCGGAGGCGGGCGCCGCGCCCGCCTGTACCGGGCCGGCGGCGCCGCGCTCCTGCACCCGCCCCTGCTGAGGAGCGCCCAGTGACCGGGGCGTCCCGACCGCGCCGGGACCCGCCCCGGAGCCGCCCCGCCGTCGTCCCCGCTCCGGGGGCCGCGCGCCACGTACGAGAAGGGAGGGACCGATGAGCACGGAACAGCACGACACCGCGGCGTTCGACGCGGCCCTGCGCACCGTCTCCCTGGCCGAGGACCCCGCCGCGCTGTTCGGCCCCGTGCCGGTCGGCGGCGGAGCCGTCCCCCCGGCCGCCACCGCCGAGTACCGCCGCCTGGCCCGCCTGGTCCACCCCGACCCGGCGCCCGGGAGCCGTCGCGCGGAGGCCTCGGAGGCCTTCACCCGGCTCACACGGCTGTGGGCCCTGTACCGGGAGATGGCCGCCGGGGACCTGCGCTTCGACGACCTCACCCTCACCACCCGGAAGCGCGCCTACCGTGTCGCGGCGGGGCGCCTGGCCCGGGGGGACGTCGCCGACCTGCACCCGGTCCGCTACCGCGACGGGGAGTGGCACGACGCCGTGCTCAAGCTCCCCCGGTCCCCCCGCGACAACGACCTGATGGAGGCCGAGGCGACCGCCCTGCGCCGCATGCGCGAGAAGGGCCACGAGCACTACCGGGCGTTCGTCCCCGAGCTGGTGGACTCGTTCAAGCACCGCGACGCCGCGACCGGGGTGGAGCGCCGCGCGAACGTGCTGGGGCGGCTGCACGGCTTCCACACCCTCGCCGACGTGCGGCGGGCCTACCCCGACGGGGTCGACCCCCGCGACGCGGCGTGGATGTGGCGCCGCCTGCTGGTGGCCGTCGGCAACGCGGCGCGGGCAGGGGTCGTGCACGGCGCGGTCGTGCCCGAGCACGTGCTGGTCCACCCCGCCGAGCACGGGCTGGTGCTGGTCGACTGGTGCTACTCGGTGACCTCGCACGCGTCGCGCACCGCACCGCACGTCCCGGCCATGGTGCCGGGCCGCGAGGACCTCTACCCGCCCGAGGTGGCCGCGCGACGCCCGGCCGTGCCGCAGACCGACGTCCACATGGCCACCCGGTGCGTCGAGTTCGTCACCGCGGGGCGCCTGCCCCGGGAACTGCGCTCCTTCGCGCGCGGATGCACCCTGCCGGCGCCCGAGCGGCGGCCCCGCGACGGGTTCGCCCTGCTCTGCGAACTCGACGACGTGCTGGAGCGCGTCTTCGGCCCGCGCCGGTTCCGCCCGTTCCACATGCCGGAACCCTCTCCACCCACCGCCCCCGCCCGCTAGGGCACCGACCCGCGGCCCCTCCCCGGCCGCTCCCGTCCCCTCAGAAGGAGACCCACCCATGGGAAACAGCAACTGGTCCACCGACGCCTACCACGCGCGCCAGGCGTACAACTCCTCCGTCGGGTCCAGCAGCTTCGGCTACACCGACGACGTGCTCGCCTCCACCCCCCGCAGCAAGTGGAAGACCCACCCGAGCCTGGACCCCCGGGACGCCGGCGTCCGGGAGAGCCGCGACTCCGACGAGCACCCCAACTCGCTCGCCATCTCCGTGCTGTTCGACGTCACCGGCTCCATGGGCACCGTGCCCCGCGTCCTCCAGACCAAGCTGCCCGACCTGTTCGGACTCCTGCTGCGCAAGGGGTACGTGGAGGACCCGCAGATCCTGTTCGGCGGGATCGGCGACGCCACCTGCGACCGGGCGCCGCTCCAGGTCGGCCAGTTCGAGTCGGGGAACGAGCTGGAGGACGACCTCGGCAACATCCTGCTGGAGGGCGGAGGGGGCGGCCAGGCCACCGAGTCCTACGAACTGGCCATGTACTTCATGGCGCGGCACACCGCGATGGACTGCCTGGAGAAGCGCGGACGGCGCGGCTACCTGTTCGTCATCGGCGACGAGATGGCCTACGGGTCGGTCAAGGCGCGCGAGGTGCGCGAGGTGATCGGCGACGACGTCACCGAGAACATCCCGTTCCCGCAGATCCTCGCCGAGCTGCGGCGCAGCTTCGAGGTCTTCTTCATCATGCCCACGGGCAGCCACTACTACGGCGACCCGAAGGTCAGGGGGTTCTGGGACACCCACATGGGCCAGAACGTCATCTACCTGGACGACCTCGAGGCGGTGTCGGAGACCATCGCGCTCACCGTCGGGCTGGCCGAGGAGGCCATCGACCTGGAGGAGGGGCTGGCGGACCTGGCCGAGGCCGGGTCGGACGCCGGGGAGGCGGTCGGCAAGGCGCTGCGCCCCCTGTCCTCCGCGCGCGGCTCGGTGGTGGTCGCACCGGCTCCGGGCGGGCTCCCCGCGGTGGCCGACGAGGGAGGGGTGGGCCGGCTGTGACGGGGACTCCTCCGCGGTGGTCCGACGGGAACGCGGTCGTCGTCGACCTCGGGTTCGGCGACGCGGGCAAGGGCGTGACGGTGGACCTGCTGTGCGCGCGGCGGCGCTTCGGCGCCGTCGTGCGCGCCAACGGGGGCGCGCAGGCGGCGCACAACGTCGTCGCCCCCGACGGCCGGCACCACACGTTCGCGCAGTTCGGAGCGGGAACCCTCGCCCCGGGCGGGCCGGTCCCCACCCACCTGTCGCGGCTCGTGGTCGTGGACCCCTTCGCTCTGGCGGCCGAGGCCCGGCACCTCGCGGAACTCGGGGTCCCCGATCCGTTCTCGCTGGTCACGGTCGACCGCCGGGCGCTGGTCAGCACGCCCTGGCACCAGGAGGCGAACCGGGTGCGGGAGCGGGCGCGCGGCGCCGGCCGCCACGGCTCCTGCGGGATGGGCGTGGGCGAGGCCATGGCCTACGCCCTGGCCCGCCCGGAGGACGCGCCGACCGCCGGCGACTGCGACCGCCCCGAGCTGCTGCGCCGCAAGCTGCGCCGCCTGGCCGACCACCTCGAGGCGGTGCGGAGGGAGGCCGCCCGCTCGGGCGGTGCTCCGCGGGAGGCCGGCCCGGTACCGGACGTCGAGGAGTGCGTGTCCGCGTACCTGGCGTTCGCGCGGCGGGTGCGGCTGGTGGACGAGGAGTACCTGCCCGGCCTGCTGGCCCGCTCCCCCGTGGTGTTCGAGGGCGCCCAGGGCGTGCTCCTCGACGAGTGGCACGGGTTCCACCCCTACACCACCTGGTCGACCACGACCACCGCGAACCCGCTCGCCCTGCTGGCCGAGGCCGGGCGGCCGGGCGACGCCCGCCGGATCGGCGTGGTGCGCACCTTCACCACCCGGCACGGCGCCGGACCGCTGGTGGCGGAGGACCCCGCGCTGGGCGAGCGGCTCGTGGAGCGGCACAACGGCACCCACCCCTGGCAGGGGCCGTTCCGGGTGGGCCACCTCGACCTCGTGGCGCACCGGTACGCGCTCGCGGCTACCGGCGGGGTGGACTCGCTGGTGGTCACGCACGCCGACGCGCCCGCGCGTGCCGGTGGCCGGCTGCGCTGGTGCACCGCCTACACGGGCCCGGACGGGGCCCCGCTGGAGATCGTCCCCGGCGACGCGCCCGAGCCGGGCCACCCCGCCCTCCGGGAGCCCGGCGGGCGCCGCGCGGGCCCCGCGGACGCCGCCCGCGCCGCGGAGCGCCTGGCACGGCAGGAGCGGCTCACCCGGGCCCTGGAGTCCGCCGCCCCGGTCCTCTCCGCCGCCCCCGCCGCACCGGGGGCGCTCGCCGAGGTGCTGGGCCTTCCGCTGGAGGCGGTGTTCTCCGGCCCCACCCGGGCCGACGCCCTCGTCCCGTCGGGCGTCTGACCGGCCTCCCCGCGGGGCCGGAGCGGACCGGCGTCCGGAGGACGCCGGTGGCCCCCGAACGCGGCGCCGGTCGGCCCGGGCCGACCGGCGGGTCCGGTCCCGCCCCGGACGGCGCCGCACGGGGCCCGGGGCGCCGGCCGCCGCGCCTCAGACGACGGTCAGGTGGTAGGTGGTGTCCACCCGGAAGCCCCGGCCGCTGTCCGCCCGAATCTCCAGCACGTACGCTCCGGGGCTCAGGGGGGCGACCGCGCCCCACAGCCCCCAGCTGTGCCTGCGGACCCACAGCGGGCTGCGGAACACCCCCTGGAACTCCTCCAGCGGCAGGGGCACGCCGTTGAGGTGCGCCTCGGCCCTCGCGACCGGCATGGCCGCCGGCTCCTGGGAGTACTCGAAGGCGTGCTGCCGGTTGAGCACCGGGAAGAACAGGGGGCGCCCCGAGGGCACCTCGCACCGGCGCACGACCCTGCCCCCGTAGGTGCCGGCGAGGAACCACAGGTCCTCCGGCTGGTTGAGCGCGGCGTGCCGGCCGGTGGCGTCCCTGACGGGATCGCACCCCTCCGGCGCGGACCACACCCACTTCCACCAGCGGGCCGAGAGCGCGACGCCCTCGCGGGCCCCGATCCGCCACGTCCCGCCCTCCGGCACGACCTCGCTCATGACGACCCCTCTCCCCTGCCCGGTCGCCCACCACGGACGCCTTCTCTGCGTGGATCGTACAGATATCAGTGGTTTCCCCAGCGCGCGGGCACACGCGTGGGACGTGTCGCGGCGGCGTTCCCGGACGGGCCCGGGTTAGCGTTGCGCCGTGACTTCCATCTCCGATCCCCGGGTCCGCGCCTTCCTGCTCGAAGGCACCCGCACGGGCAAGCTCGCCTACGCCGCCGCCGACGGCCGCCCCCTGGCGGCGCCGGTGTGGTTCACCGTCGAGGGCGACGAGCTCGTCTTCAACACCGGCAAGGAGACCGCGAAGGGGCGGGCCATCGCCCGCGACCCGCGGGTGGCGCTGGTCGTGGACCTGGAGGAGGCGCCGTTCGGCTTCGTACAGGTCCAGGGCGAGGCCGCGGTGTCCGAGGACCCCGGCGAACTCGTCCGGACCGCGACGGTGATCGCACGGCGCTACATGGGGCCCGACAAGGCGGAGGAGTTCGGCCGGCGCAACGGCGCCCCGGGCGAACTCGTGGTGCGCGTGCGCCCCACGAAGGTGCTCGCCGCCTTCGACATGACCGGCTGAGGACAGCGGACCCGCTCAGCCGACCGCGTGGGCGACGAAGGCCTCCGCCCCCGCGGTGAGGGGCCCGCGCCTGCTGATCAGCGCCACGTCCAGGTGACCGGTGGGGACCAGGTCCAGGACCAGCGCGCCCGCCCTCTCGGCGAGGTCGCGCCAGGCGTCGGTCACCACGGCCAGCCCCGAGCCGGCCAGTACCAGCGGCAGGACGGAGAGCCGGTCCTCCGTCTCCACCGCGATGTGGGCCTCCAGCCCGTCGGCGACCAGGTCGTCGACGAACCGGCGCATGCCCGACCCCTGCTGTCCCACGATCAGCCTCCGGCCCGCCAGCCGCTCGACCGGCACGGTCTCCCCCTCGCGGAAGGGGCCGTCCCGCGGGGCCAGGAGCACGAAGGCCTGCCGGACCAGCGGGCGCACGCGGACCACGGCCTCGGGAAGAGGTCCCGCCGTGGCCACCACGCCGAGCTCGCACGCCCCGGTCCGGACCATGTCGACCGCGTCGCGCGCGGTCAGGGCCACCCTGACCGACACCGACATCTCCGGGTGCAGCGCCGTGAACCCCGAGACCAGGTCGGTCAGCGGCTGGATCGCCTGGGTGGGCAGGGTCGCCACGTCCACCCTGCCGCGCCTCAGCCCCTGGGCCGCCTCGACGGCGGAGCGGGCCAGGTCCAGGCCGCGCACGGCCTCGCGGGCCGGTCCGACCAGCGCGTGCCCGGCCCCGGTCAGGACGACCCTGCGGCCGATCCGGTGGAAGAGGTCGCTGCCCAGGTCCCGCTCCAGCGCCCGGAGCGCCTGGGAGAGCGAGGGCTGGGCCAGGTGGAGGGCGGTGGCCGCGCGGTTCACGCCGCCGTGGTCGACCACGGCCAGGAAGTACTCCAACTGCCGGACGTCCACGACGAACTCCCGTCTCCTTATAGGCCTGGCCTATCAAAGGTATCGGCAGACGGTCTTGGACGCGCGCCCCCGCGGCTGCTGGGATCGGTGCAGGAACGAGCCGCCGTCCGCCGGGCTCCCGCGCGCGCCGCGGGACCCGCGTGCCCACAGCTCCCCCTCCGCCGGGCGCCCCGCACCCCCGCCGGGCGCACCGGCCCTCACTCACGGGAGACGACATGAAGCACTACCGCATCGCCACGATCCCCGGCGACGGGATCGGCAAGGAGGTCCTGCCCGCCGCCCGCGCCGTCCTGGACCGGATCGGCCGCCACCACGGCCTCTCGCTGGCCTACGACGAGTTCGACTGGTCGTGCGAGCGCTACCTGGCCGAGGGCTCGATGATGCCCGAGGACGGCCTCGACCGGATCAGGCACCACGACTCCGTACTGCTGGGCGCCGTGGGCTGGCCCGGGGTGCCCGACCACGTCTCGCTGTGGGGACTCCTCATCCCCATCCGGCGGGGGTTCCGGCAGTACGTCAACCTGCGCCCGATCACCGTCCTGGAGGGGGTGCCGAGCCCGGTCTCCCGAGCGCTCCCCGGAGAGGTCGACTTCGTGGTCGTGCGCGAGAACAACGAGGGCGAGTACTCGCAGGTCGGCGGGCGCGTCTTCGAGGGGACCCCGGAGGAGACGGTCGTCCAGGAGTCGGTGTTCACCCGCAGGGGCGTCGAACGGGTGCTGGAGTACGCCTTCGACCTGGCCGGCCGACGGGGCGGACGGCTGACCTCCGCCACCAAGTCCAACGGGATCGTGCACACCATGCCGTTCTGGGACGAGCTGGTGGCGGAGCGCGCGTCCGCGCACCCGGACGTGGCGTGGGACCAGGAGCACATCGACGCCCTGGCCGCCAAGATCGTCCTGGACCCGGCCCGGTTCGACGTGATCGTCGGCTCCAACCTGTTCGGGGACATCCTCAGCGACCTCGCCGCCGCGGTCGCGGGCGGCATCGGGGTGGCCCCGTCCGCGAACCTCAACCCGGAGCGCGAGTTCCCGTCGATGTTCGAGCCGGTGCACGGGTCGGCCCCCGACATCGCGGGCCGGGGGCTGGCCAACCCGCTCGGCGCGATCTGGTCGGCGTCGATGATGCTCGACCACCTGGGCCACGCCGAGGCGGGCGCGCAGGTGATGGACGCGGTCCGGGAGGTCCTGGCGTCCTCGCCGGTGCGCACGGCCGACCTGGGCGGGACCGCGGGCACGGACGAGTTCACGGGCGAGGTGCTCAGCCGCCTCCCCTGAGCCCGCCCGGGACCGGGGCCCCGCCCGCACCGGCCCGGTCCCCGTGGCGGGTGCGGCCGTGGGGCGGGGCGCCGGCGCGGACGGACGCACGGCGCCGGACACCGGGCCCCGCCCTCCACGGGGCGGAGGGCGGGTGCGGTCGCGACCGCGGGACGGGACCCCGGCTGCCACGGGGCAGGGCGTCAGCGACGCCGGTCGGGACTCGCCGACGTCCTCAGCGGCCCATGGGCGGGTTCACCCCAGCGCCCTGGCGAGGACGCCCCGGATGTGGTCCGGGTCGGCCTCTCGGTCGTCGAGGAGGATGGCCGCGCACAGGCCGTCGGACAGCGCGACGACGGCTTCGACCGCGGCGGGGTCGTCGGTCCGTGTCCGGGCGAGCTCCGCGACGTTGTCGCGCCAGTGCCGTGCCACCGGCCGCAGGGCGGGGCGGCGGGCCGCCAGGGTCGACAGCTCCCGTTCGGCGAGCGCGCGTTCCCTGCCCGGGCCGGCGGATTCGGCGATGAGGTGGGCGAGGCCGGCGATCGGGTCGTCATCGGACTCGATGAGCCGGCGGATGCGGCGGGTGTACTCGTCCGTGACGCTGGTCAGGGCGGCCACCAACAGGTCGTCCAGGGTCGCGAAGTAGTAGAGGGTCAGGCTGGTGGTGATGCCCGCCTCCTTGGCCACGGTGCGGTGGGTGACGCCGGAGGCCCCGTCGCGGCGGACGATCGCGAGCGTCGCCTCGATGATCTGGGCCCGGCGGCGTTCACCGCGCAGCCTGCGCCCGTCGACAGGTTTTCGTTCAGCCGCCATCTTCCCGCTCACCAGTGGTCGCCGTTCCTGCCGACGAGGCTATCGGCTCCGCCTCACGGGCGGTGTCGCCCAGGGGCCGGAGGTGGCGCAGCGACGTGAAGCAGACCAGCGAAGCAGCCGCCACGGCGAGGCCGGCCAGCACGGCGGCGGTGTTGAGTCCGCCGGTGAACGCGGTTCGCGCGTGGTCGAGGGCCCAGGCCGGCAGCTGGTTCCCGAGGGAGGAGGCTCCGAGGAGGCTGTCACCGTAGGCGTCGGCCTCGGAGGGGGACAGCCCGGGCGGGGCCTCGACCCGGCTCCGGTAGATCACGGTGGTCAGGCTCCCCAGGAGCGCGACCCCCGCCGCGATGCCGAGTTCCTGAACGGTCTCGGAGAGCGCGGCCGCCGATCCGGACTTCTCCGGTGGCGCCGCGCCCACGACGATGTCGGTGCCGAGCGCGGCGATGACCCCGAGTCCGAGGTAGACGAACGCGAATCCGGTGATCACTCCCGGTGTGCTGTCGGCCCCCGCGAGGGAGAGCAGGGCGTATCCGGACAGCGACAGCGCCAGGGTGGCCGACATGACGACGCCGGGCGACACGCGAACGGCCACGAGCGGGGCGCCGACGGCGCCGACGAGCATGGCCAGTGCGGGCGGCCCCATCCACAGCCCGGCCGTCAGCGGCGAGAGGCCCGCGACGAGCTGCAGGTACTGGGTGACGAGGTACATCGCTCCGCCGAAGCCGGCCAGGCCGACCATCAGGACGGACAGGGCCGCGGAGAAGGCCCGGCCGGTGAAGAGCCCCATGTCCAGCAGCGGCTCGCTCAGGCGCAGCTGGCGTCGGACGAAAGCGACCGCGGCGCCACCGCCGACGAGGACCGCGACCGCCGCCGGGGCATCGACGCCGTGGGCGGCCGCGTGCTTGACCGCGTAGACGGTCGGCAGCATCGCCGCGAGGGACAGCCCGACGCTCGGCAGGTCGAGCGGGCCGGCGGAGGACCGGTACTCCGGCAGGAGCACCGGCGCGGCGACCAGCACCAGCACGGCGACCGGCACGGCGACGAGGAAGACCGCGCCCCACCAGAGTTCGGCGACCAGCGCCCCGCCCGCGACCGGGCCCGCCGCCATCCCCAGGGCGAACATCGTCGCCCACACGCCGATCGCCAGCGCCCGCTGCCGGACGTCGGTGAACATGGTGCTGACCAGCGACAGCGTCGAGGGCATGAGCGTCGCGCCGGCCACTCCGAGCAGTGCCCGCGCCACGATCAGCCACAGGGCGCTGGGGGCGAACGCCGCGAGGACCGAGGTCGCGCCGAACGCCGCCGCCCCGATCATCAGCAGTCGGCGCCGCCCGATCCGGTCGCCCAGCGTCCCCATCGTGATCAGGAAGCCCGCGATGAGGAAGCCGTAGGCGTCCATGATCCAGAGCGTCTCCGTCGCGGTCGGGTCCAGGTCCGCGGCCAGGCTCGGAACGACGAGGTAGAGCGCCGTCACGTCGAGCCCGAGCAGCATGGTCGGCAGCGCCAGCAGCGCGAGACCGGTCCACTCGCGCCACCCGGCGCGCTCCGACTTTCCCATGCCCGCCACATCCCTCAGAAGTAGTTGAACCAACGTACTACTTGTACCATAGTTCAACATTCGGTGGCCGGAAGCACGAAGCCGGGCCCCCGGCGCCCACGGCCGGCGGCGACCGCCGGAGGGACGAGGGACCCGACCGGGCGCCCACACAGGTCGGGGCGGGGCACCGAGGACACACGCGGCCCGGCCCGCCCGCCGTGATCCCGTGCCCGTGGCGGGGCCGGGCGCCCGGCCCCGCCACGGGCACGAGGCCGTCGGGACCGGTCCCTCGCGCCGCACCGGCGACGCCTCCGGGCAGGGCGTCGAGGACACCGGGCACCACCGGAGCACCACTGTCACGGCCGCGCCCCTTGTGCCGCCGTGACATCAAAAGCCCCTTGTATTGTCCTCTGAGGACAACACCCGGGTGCGGGCGGGGCACCAGTCTGGGAATCGGACACACGGACGACGGAGGGCACGGACATGGCGGGCAGGGGTCTCGGCGGCAGGGCACGGAAGGTGCTGGTCGTCGGCGCGGGGGTCGTCGGGCTGTCCACGGCCTGGTTCCTCCAGGAGCACGGCGCCCGGGTCGTCGTCATCGACCGCGGCGACGTCGGCTCCGGCGCGTCCTGGGGCAACGCCGGATGGCTCTCGCCCGCTCTCGCACTGCCCCTGAACGAGCCCGGCGTCCTCCGCTACGGCGCACGCGCCCTCCTGGACCCGTCCGCGCCGCTGTCGGTCCCCCTCTCCCCCGACCCCGGACTGTGGGCCTTCCTCGCCCGCTTCGCCGCGCACTGCCGGTGGAGCGCGTGGGAGCGCGCGGTCCGCGCCAACATGCCCCTGAACTCCGCGTGCCTGGACGCCTTCGACCTCCTGGCCGAGGGGGGCGTCGCGACGACCGGGGTCCGCGCACCCGTCACGGCGGTGTTCCGCTCGCCCGGCGCCGCCGTCGCACTGCTGCGCGAGCTCGACCGCGTGGCCCGTTCGGGGCTGTCCGTGGACCGCTCCGTGCTCACCGGCGACCAGGCCCGCGAGGCGGTCCCCCAGGTCTCCGGCCGCGTGGCCGCGGCGGTGCGCCTGGAGGGGCAGCGCCACGTGGACCCGGGCGCCCTGGTCCGGGCCCTGGCCGCATCCGTGCGCGAGCGCGGGGGCGAGGTCCGGGGCGGCGCGGAGGCCGTCGGCGTCCGCCCCGACGGAGGCGGGGTCGTCGCGGACCTCGCCGGGTCCCGGGGCTCCTCCGGCGGGGAGCGGCTGACCGCCGACGCCGCGGTCGTGGCGACGGGCGCGTGGTTCGACCGCCTCGTCCGCGCCCACGGTGTCCGGGTCGGGGTCCGCGCCGGCCGGGGCTACTCGTTCACCGTCCCCACCGACGTCCCGGTCCCCGGTCCCGTGTACCTCCCCGAGGCACGGGTGGCGTGCACGCCGTACCGGGGCGCGATGCGCGTGGCGGGGACGATGGAGTTCCGGCCGCCGGACGCGGCCATGGAGGGGCGGCGGGTCGCGGCGATCGTCAGGTCGGCCCGCACC
Organism: Nocardiopsis sp. CA-288880; assembly: GCF_050955985.1. NCBI lineage: Bacteria > Bacillati > Actinomycetota > Actinomycetes > Streptosporangiales > Nocardiopsidaceae > Nocardiopsis > Nocardiopsis sp. CA-288880. The sequence goes on from NZ_CP192105.1 coordinate 5,662,436, forward strand.
CACCTGGCCGGGGTGGACTGGGAGGGCCGCACCGACGAGTGGGTCGGCCCGCGTCCGGTCACCCCGGACGGCGCGCCCCTGGTCGGGGCGACCCGCACGCCCGGCGTGTACGTGGCGGGGGGACACGGGATGTGGGGGCTCACCCACGGTCCCGTCACGGGGCGGCTGCTCGCCGAGCAGGTCGCCACCGGCAAGCGCCCCGAGGAGCTGCGCCTCCTCGATCCGCTGCGCTGACCCCCGGCCCGCGGCGCGTGCGTGCACCGCCCCGGTCCCGCCCCTCCTGCCCGGCCCGTGCCCCGCCCCGGGGCCGGGCCGCTTCCCGTGCCCCGGCGCGCCCCGGACGGCTCCCGCCGCTCCGGGTCCCGTGCGCGCCGCGGCCTGCCGTCCGAAGGTGAGAGATGTCGACCCCGTTCCCGGCACACGTGCGCGTGTACCGTTCCAGATCCGGCGAGGCCGCCGTGCGCTCGTGGTGCGAGAGGGAGCTGGCCGCCTGCCCGGGGATGCGCCCCCTGCCACGGATCGTGGCGGACGGCCGCGGCACCCGGGTCCACGTGCTCGGCGGCGGTGGCGGGGTCCCGGTCCTGGTCCTGCCCGGTGCGGGTCTGGGCGCGGCGACCCTCACCGGCGCCGCGCGGCTCCTGGCCCGGGACCGCACCGTGATCCTCGCCGACCTGCCGGGGCAGCCGGGGCTGAGCTCCCCCCTCCGCCCCCTCGGGGGCCGGGCCGCCGCCTACGGCGCGTGGCTGGACGCCCTGCTGCCCCAGGTCACGGACCGCCCGGTGGTCCTCCTCGGACACGCGCTGGGGGCCGCCGCCGTGCTGTCCTCGCTGCCCTCTCCGCTGGTGGACCGCCTGCTGCTGGTCAACCCGGCCGGCCTGGCCGCCCCGGCGAGGGATCCCGGGCGCCTGCGAGCGACGTGCGCGTGGCGGCTCCGCCCCGGCGAGGACACCGGTGCCCGGCTGATCGGCGCGTGGGGCGGGTCCGCCGGGCCGGGGCCGCTCGCGGAGTGGATGGCTCTGGTGGGCCGCCACTGCCGGGCGGACACGGTGCCCGGGCTGCTGCGGGGCGAGGAGTTCCGCGACTGGCGCGGGACGCCGGTGACCGTGGCGACGGGGGCACGCGACCGCGTCGTCTCCCCCGCGCTCCTGCGCGGGGCGGCCCGGCGGCTCCTGGACACCGGCGTCCACGAGGTCGCGGACGCGGGGCACCTGGTGCTCCACGAGGCTCCGGAGCAGGTCCGCGAGCTGCTCCGGAGGGGCGGCGGCTGAACCCGCGGCGCGACCGCGCGGAGGGGCACGGCGTCCGCGCCCGGTCCCGGGCTCCTCCGCGTCGCGCGCGACGGGTGGAGCCGTCGGGGGGCGGCCCGGCACGGGCGGCGGCCCCGCGGCACGCCCGGGGTCCCCGGCGCGGTGGTCCGAGGGGCCGGCGGGCCCGCCCCTGCCGCCGTGGTCCCGTACTCGTGGCGGGGCCGGCCGTCGGGACCGGCCACGAGTACGGGATCGGCGGGGCCGCGCGCCGGGCCGGCCGCGCCTGCGGCCGGCGCGCTAGCCGAGTTCGGCCATGACCTCGTCGGGGATGTCCGCGTTGGTGAAGACGTTCTGCACGTCGTCGGAGTCCTCCAGCGCGTCCACGCACCGCATGACCTTCTTGGCGGTCTCGGCGTCGACCGGGACCTCCATGGTCGGCAGGAAGCTGGAGTCGGCGGACTCGTAGTCGATGCCGGCCTCCTGGAGCGCGGTGCGCACCTGCACCAGGTCGGTGGCCTCGCAGACGATCTCGAACGCCTCGCCCAGGTCCTCGACCTCCTCGGCCCCGGCGTCCAGCACGGCGAGGGTGACGTCGTCCTCGGTCGTCCCCTCCTTGGGGACGATCACGACGCCCTTGCGGTTGAACATGTACGACACCGATCCGGCGTCGGCCATGTTGCCGCCGTTGCGGGTGACCGCCACGCGCACCTCGGACGCGGCGCGGTTGCGGTTGTCGGTCAGGCACTCCACGAGCAGCGCCACGCCGCCGGGGGCGTAGCCCTCGTACATGATGGTCTGCCACTCGGCGCCGCCGGCCTCCTCGCCGGAGCCCCGCTTGCGTGCGCGCTCGATGTTGTCGAGCGGCACCGAGTTCTTGCGCGCCTTCTGGATGGCGTCGTAGAGCGTCGGGTTCCCGTCGGGGTCCCCACCACCGGTACGCGCGGCCACCTCGATGTTCTTGATCAGCTTGGCGAAGAGTTTGCCGCGCTTGGCATCGATGACGGCTTTCTTGTGCTTGGTGGTGGCCCACTTGGAGTGGCCGCTCATGCATGTCCTTTCACGAGGTCGACGAAGAGGCGGTGGATGCGCGCGTCGCCGGTCAGTTCGGGATGGAAGGACGTGGCCATCAGGCCGCCCTGTCGTACGGCGACGATCCTACCGGCCCCGTCGGGGCCCGGTACGCTGCCGAGCACCGTGACCTCGGGGCCCGTCCGCTCCACCCAGGGCGCGCGGATGAACAGCGCGTCGAACGGCGCGCCGTCCAGGCCGTCGATGTCCACGGGCGCCTCGAAGGACTCGGTCTGGCGCCCGAACGCGTTGCGGCGGACCGTCATGTCGATCCCCCCGACGGTCTCCTGGCCCTCGACGGCGCCCTCGAGGCGGTCCGCCAGCATGATCATGCCCGCGCACGTGCCGTAGGCGGGCATCCCCGCCCGGACCCTCTTGCGCAGCGGTTCCAGCAGACCGTACCTGACGGCCAGCTTGGACATCGTGGTGGACTCCCCGCCGGGGAGGACCAGGCCGTCCACGGTGTCGAGCTGGTCGGGGGAGATCACCTTGGCGGTGTGCACGTCCAGCGTGTCGAGGACGCGCAGGTGCTCGGCGACGTCGCCCTGGAGGGCGAGGACTCCGATGGTGGGTCTGCTGGTCACGAACGGCCTCACTCGTCGGCTGAGGGGGGAGCGGGGACGGGGAGGGCGGGAGGCGGTACCGGCTCGGGACCGCCTCCCGCCCGGGGCGCCGGGGCGCCCGGGTCTACCAGCCGCGTCCGGCGTAGCGCTGGGCGTCGGAGAGCTCGTCGAGGTTGATGCCGACCATGGCCTCGCCCAGACCGCGGGAGACGCGGGCGATCACGGCGGGGTCCTCGTAGTGCAGGGTCGCCTGCACGATGGCGTCGGCGCGCCGGGCCGGGTCGCCGGACTTGAAGATCCCCGAACCCACGAACACGCTCTCCGCCCCGAGCTGGCGCATGAGGGCGGCGTCGGCCGGGGTGGCCACGCCGCCCGCGGAGAACAGCGGAACGGGGAGCCTGCCCAGGCCGGCGACCTCCTTGACGATCTCGAACGGGGCGCGCAGCTCCTTGGCGGCGCCGAAGAGCTCGGCCTCGTCCAGGGTGCCCAGGCGCTTGATCTCGGAGCGGATGGACCGCATGTGCCGGGTCGCCTCGACCACGTTGCCGGTCCCGGCCTCCCCCTTGGAGCGGATCATGGCCGCGCCCTCGGCGATGCGGCGCAGCGCCTCGCCGAGGTTGGTCGCCCCGCACACGAAGGGGACGGTGAACGCCCACTTGTCGATGTGGTAGGCCTCGTCGGCGGGGGTGAGCACCTCGGACTCGTCGATGAAGTCGACGCCGAGGGACTCCAGGACCTGTGCCTCGACGAAGTGCCCGATGCGGACCTTGGCCATGACCGGGATGGAGACGGCGGCGGTGATGCCGTCGATCATGTCCGGGTCGGACATGCGGGCGACGCCGCCGTCCTTGCGGATGTCGGCGGGGACGCGCTCCAGGGCCATGACCGCGACGGCACCGGCGTCCTCGGCGATCTTGGCCTGCTCGGGCGTGACGACGTCCATGATGACGCCGTTCTTGAGCTGCTCGGCCATGCCCCGCTTGACGCGCTGGGTACCGACCACTGCCTCGGTGCTGTTCGATGCGTTGTTGGCCACGGTTGTGGACTCCCGTTCGTCGAGTTGCCGCTGGGGGCCTGCGGTCGCCGGGCAGCGGGGGCGGCGGCCGCGCGCGGTGGCACGCGGGCACCGTCGGTGCCGCGCACCCTGGGTCGACCAGCCCCCCATCCTAGTTCCACCCCCTTTCGGGGGCTTTGGCCAGATGGGTGGTTTCCCTGACCGGGCTTCTACAGGGTGTCGGGGCGGGCGGGCGGGGGCGCGGTCCGGGGCGGGCGGTCGTCGATCTCGAAGTAGTCCGGCAGGGGCGCGGTGCCCGCCAGGCGGAACACGCGGACGATCCTGGAGCGGCGCGCCCGGCGGGTGTCGGAGACGGCGTCGTTGTAGAAGGTGCGGGCGATGTGGACGCCCTTGGCCGCCGCCTCCACCTCGGCCCGCACGGGGGGCGCCGACGCCGCGTCCCCGGCCCCCGCGTCCTCGACGACGTCCCGCAGGACCCGGGAGAGCCTGCTCTCCGCGAGGTCGAGGCTCCGCTCCCCCGCCTCGCCGGCCGCCGCGACCGCCTCCTCCAGCGCACGGGCCCCCGCCCGGGGAACGCACCCGGCCCCCGCCAGGGCGAGCACGGCGGAACGGCGGCGCGCCAGCGCGCCCTCCAGCCCCGCGCGGGCCACGTCGACCCGGTGGTGCAGGCGGTGCAGGCGCGTGGCCCTCCAGGACAGGTAGAACCCGAACAGTGCCAGGGCCAGGACCGCCCAGGCGACCACGGCGGCGAAGAGGACGTCCTCGGTCAGGGCCGCTCACCCCGATCCGCGGCTCCGGTCCCGCTCACACCGACCCCCTCCGCAGCAGGGCCGTGGCACGGGGCCCGGTGTCCAGGCGCACCCCCGGGCGGCGCCCGTCACCGGCCCCCTCCCCCGCGAGCACCGTCTCGTACACGTGGACGACGTCGGCGGCGACGGTCTCCCAGTCGTAGGCGCGCACCGCCCTGCGGGCGGCCGCCGAGAGGGCGCGGCGCCGTTCCGGGTCGTCCAGGAGCGCTCCCGCCCGCTCCGCCAGGTCGGCGGGGTCGCCGGCGGAGAACAGGTCTCCGGCGCCGCCCCCCTCCAGCACCGCGGAGAAGGCGGGGATGTCGCTGGCGACGATCGCCGCCCCCGAAGCCATCGCCTCGGTCAGGACGATGCCGAAGCTCTCCCCGCCCAGGTTGGGGGCGCAGAAGACGTCCGCGGAGCGGTACGCGCGCGCCTTGTCGGCGTCGTCCAGGCGGCCGAGCGGCACGACGCGCTCCCGGAGCCCGGCGGGGACGCCGGCCAGCGCGGCCTCCCGGTCCCCGGGACCCGCGACCAGCAGTCGCAGGCCCGGGCGCGCGGGAGCCATCAGGGCGAACGCGTCCAGCAGCACGGCCAGGCCCTTGCGCGGTTCGTCCAGCCTGCCGAGGAAGCCGAGGGAGCCGCCCTCCCCGGGCCAGCCCGGCAGGGGGTCGGCGTCCTCGAAGGCCCGCACGGCGACCCCGTTGGGGATGAGCACGGCGTCCCCGCCGACGTGCTCCACCAGGGTCCGCCGGGCGGCCTCGGACACGGCGATGCGTCCGTTGATCTTCTCCGTCGCCGAGCGCAGGGCCCGGGAGCTCGCGGCCATCGCCCGCGAGCGGGGGTTGGACGTGTGGAACGTGGCGACCAGGGGGCCGTCCGCCGCCCAGCACGCCAGCAGGGAGACGCTGGGCGCCGAGGGCTCGTGGACGTGCAGCACGTCGAACCCGCCCTCGGAGATCCAGCGGCGGACCCGTGCCGCCGTGCGCGGACCGAAGCTGAGCCTGGCCACCGACCCGTTGTAGGGGACCGGGACCGGCCGACCCGCGGGGACGAGGTAGTCGGGGAGCACGGCCGTTCCGGCGTCGCCCACCGGGGCGAGCACCGACACCTCGTGCCCCATGCCGGTCAGGGCCCCGGCGAGGTCCCCGACATGCTGCTGCACCCCGCCCGGGACGTCCCAGGCGTAGGGGCAGACCAGGCCGATCCGCATCTGCGCCTCACCCGTCCCGGCGCCCGGGGGGACGGAGGTCGGCGGCCCCCGGGCGCCGCAGTCGGTCCTGCTCGTGGTCGAGGCTGAACACCGGCTGGAGCATGTGCCAGTCCTCGGGGTGCTCGGCGATGGCGCCCTCGAAGACCCGGGCCAGCTCCTGCGCGGTGGCCCGGATCCGCGCGGAGCGCGTGGGCCCCTCCGCGACGGGGATCTCGTCGTGGACGCGGATGTTCCAGTACGGGCCGTCGTACCAGAGCGAGACCGGCATGAGCGCGGCCCCGGTGTTGAGGGCGAGCGCGGCGGGCCCCGAGGGCACGCGGGCGCGCTCCCCGAAGAAGTCCACCTCCAGGCCCGTGCCGTGGATGTCGCGGTCGGCGAGCAGGCAGACCAGCCCGCCGTCGCGCAGCCGGCGCGCCAGGGTCGCGACCGTGTTGCCCCCGCCGGTCAGCGGCAGCACCTCCATCCCCAGGGACTCGCGGTAGGCCGTGAACCGCTCGAACAGGCTCTCCGGGCTCAGCCGCTGGGCGACGGTGGTCAGGGGGGTGCCCCGGAGGGTGATCCAGGCCCCGGCGTGGTCCCAGTTGCCCATGTGGGGAAGTGCGGCGACCACGCCCCGGCCCGACGCGACGTGCTTCTCCAGGACCTCGATGCCGGTGGCCCGGGTGTGGCCGAGGATGTACCGCTCGTCCATCGCCGGCAGCCGGAACATCTCGTAGTAGTAGCGCATGTAGGAGCGCATGCCCGCCCGGGACAGCGCGCGCAGCCGGGCGTCGGTGGCCCCGGGGCCGAGCAGGCGGCGCAGGTTGCGCTCCAGGCCGCGCGTCCCGCCGTCGTGGGCGCGCCAGGAGCGGTCGGCCAGGTGCCGGAAGACCGCCCGGCCCGCCCCCTCGGGGGCGCGTCGGACCAGCTCCCAGCCCGCGGAGTAGGCCAGATCGGCCCAGCGTTCGTCCACGTCGTGCTCCCCGTCCTTTCCTCAGGCCCCGCCGACGGTGTCGTCGGTGTCCTCCGCCGCGCCGTCCGTGCTCCGGGTGACGTCGACGTAGGAGGGGTCGTTGAGGCGGGCCCTGGTCTCGACCAGGCGCTGGAGGACCGTCAGCAGGCTCATCCCGGCGAGCAGCCACAGGCCGCCGGCCAGGACGTAGGGCACGCCGAGCTCGCTGAGCCCCACGGCCACCAGGATGATCACCAGGCGTTCGGTGCGCTCGGCGACGCCGACGTCGCAGTTGACGCCCAGTCCCTCGGCCCGCGCCTTGATGTAGGACACCATGAAGCCGCTGATCAGGCAGAAGAGTGTCAGTCCGGCGAGCAGGGGGTCGTCACCGTCGCCGATGAACCACCAGAGCAGCCCGGCGAGGATGGAGGCGTCGGCCACGCGGTCGAGGGTGGAGTCGAGGAAGGCCCCGAACGCGCTGCCGCTGTCGTTGGCTCGCGCCACCGCGCCGTCGAGCATGTCGAAGAGCGCGAACACGGTGATGACGACCGAGCCCGCGTACAGCTGGCCGCGCGGGTAGAAGTAGAGCGCGCTGATGACGACGCCGGTGGCGCCGATGATGGTCACGAGGTTCGGTGTGAGGCCGATCCGGGCGAGGCTCCGTCCGAGCGGAGCGGTGACCCGGGAGGTGATGGGGCGAAGGATTCTCAGCATGGCTTCTTGTGATCGTAGGGCGGGAACGGCCCCGGGGGTGGGAACCGCGTCCGGTGGGGGTGGCGCGCCACCGGACCGCCCGGTGCCGGGCCGGGGGCGGCGCCGCTGCCGCGCGTCGTCGCGGCCCTGGGGCCGCCGCGCGGTCGGTGCTCGGGGGCCGTCTAGTCGCGGGGCCAGTGGCCGGCCAGCTTCTCCCGGGTCTGCTCCAGCATCTCGGGCAGCACGTTGGTGTGGCCGATGACGGGCATGAAGTTGGCGTCGCCGCCCCAGCGCGGAACGATGTGCTGGTGCAGGTGGGCGGCGATGCCCGCGCCCGCCGCGCTGCCGAGGTTCATGCCGACGTTGAAGCCCTGCGGCCGGTAGGCCGCGGTGAGGGCGCGGATGCCGGCGCGGGTGAGCGCGGCGACGTCCGCGGTCTCGTCCTCGTCCAGGCCGGTGTACTCCGAGACGTGGCGGTAGGGGCACACCATCAGGTGGCCGCTGTTGTACGGGTAGAGGTTGAGGACCGCGTAGGCGCTCTTGCCTCGGGCGACCACGAGCCCTTCGGGGTCCGTGAGCGCCGGGGCGCGGCAGAAGGGGCAGCCGTCCTCGGGGCGGGAGCCGGTGGGCTTGCCCTCGCCCTTGATGTAGGCCATCCGGTGCGGGGTCCACAGGCGGTCCCGGCCGTCGGGGGAACCGGTTCCCGCTCCGGGGGCGTCCCGCTGGTCGTCCCGTCCGTCCTCGGCACCGTTCATGGGTCGTCCGTTTCCGTCGCCTGCCCGTACTCTCCGCGTCCCCAGCATAGGAGGGCCCGCGCGCGGGCGTGCCGCCGCGCCGCGGGGCGGAGGCCTCCACGGGAGGCGCCCCGGCCCGCCCGGTTCCGGTCCCGGTCGCGTTCCCGGACCGGCGGGAGGGGCCGTGTCCCGCGCGTCCTCCCCGGCCCGGCCCCCTACAGCCCGAGCAGCGTGCGCAGGTGGCGCGGGGGCGGGGAGCCGTGGGCGAGCATCGCGTCGTGCCGTTCGCGCTCGCTGAGCGAGGGGCGCGCGGCGGCGAGGTCCCGGGCGATGTCGGACACCTCCGCGTAGCCCACGTAGTAGGTGGACAGCTGCGCGCTGGTGAGCTGGGCCCGGCGCCACTTGCCCACCGCCTCGCCCTCCTCCTGGTGGCCCCGCCGCGTCAGCAGGGAGATCGCCTCGGCCTCGGCCAGGTCGCCCGTGTGCAGGCGCACGTCCAGGATCGCGTTGAGGATCATCCGCAGGCGCATCTTGAGCTGCACCAGGCGCAGGGCCAGGTTCTCCCGGGGGTCCTCGGCCCAGCCGTGCCGGGCGAGGAGCTCCTCCGCGTAGACCGCCCACCCCTCGATGAAGGTGCCGCTCCACAGGACGTTGCCGACCCGGGTGCCGCCGGTGTGGCGCGCCGCGTGGGCGAGCTGGAGCGCGTGGCCCGGCACCGCCTCGTGGACCATGAGGTTGCGCAGCATGCTCGCGTTGTACTCGCGGAAGAACGACGCCCTGCGCTCGGCCGGCCAGTCGGCGGGCGGCGGGGCGACCGCCACCAGCGTCGGCCGCTCCAGGACCGCGGGGTCCAGCGGGGTGGGGACGACCGCGCCGAAGGCGTCCCTGGAGGGGGGCGCGGGGAGGCGGGCGGGCGGGTCGCAGTAGGCCACGGCCACGCCCCTGCGCGACTCGGGCATCGGGATGATCCGGACGGGGTCGTCGTACACCGTCACCAGGTCGAGCCCGCGCACACGCCCGTCGAGGTGCATGAGCGCGTCGGCGCAGGCCGGGCGCACGGTGTCGGCGTCCGTGGCGTTCTCCGCGGCGAGCGCCGCCAGCACGTCCGCCACCTGGCCCTCGCGGCGGGGCCGGCCCTCGTACTCGGCGGCCGCCTCGGCGATCGCCTCCTCCGTGGCCAGCAGGTCGCTCTCGGCGCGCACCAGGAGCGCGTCGGGCGACAGCTCGGAGTCGAGCGTGTACCAGAGCTGGGCGGCGAAGTCCCGGGCGCCCAGCCGCGGGTCCGCGGCGGCCCCCTCCATCCGGCCGCGGAGCCAGTCCGCGTACTCCTCCACCGCGGCCAGGGCGGCCAGGCGCTCCGGTTCGAGCCGGGAGGGCGCCGACGGCTCCTGCGCGGCCAGCGCGGGCACGCCCGAGGCCAGCATGGCCCTGGCCCCGTCGAGCTGCGCCAGGGCCGTCTCGACGTGCACACGGGGCATGCCCGGCCCCTCGGACAGGCGGGCGCGCGCGGTGGCGAGGTAGTCGGGCAGCGCGGCGCAGCGCGAGGCCAGGGCGGCCAGGCGCTCGGGGAGGGGGAGGGCGTCGCGCTCCAGGAGGGCGTAGAGGGCCTCTCCCGGCGAGTACAGGAGCGGGTCCCACGTGCGGGGCCTCAGCTCGGTGGTGTGCCACAGGTCCGCGCTGATCCTCGACCGCAGGACCTCCAGATCGACCAGGTCGCCCGCGGGGATGAGGTCGCCGTCGATCTCGTCCAGGGAGCCGAGGGCGTCGGTGAGCACCGCGACGCGGTGCGCGTCGGCCTGCGCCGACAGGTCGGAGAGGCGGGCCGCGCCCCGGGGGTCGCCCAGGTCGAGCGCCCACTCGGGGGCGTCGTCGAGGAGGAAGTCGAGCACCCGCTCGGCCACCTCGCGGAACCGCCGTGTCATCGCCTCTGCGTCGGGCTGGGAGGAAGAGCTCATCCCGCCATGATGCCAGCACGGACGCCCGGTTCCCGCGTCGCGGGAACCGGGCCGTGCTCTGTGCGGGACCCCGGCCCGGGTTGGCCCAGAAGCCTGCGGGCTAACGCCAGGAGTTCTGACCGCCCGTGGAAGTGGGCTGTCCTGCGGCGCCCTCGGGGTCCCCCACCGTGATGGCGTGCTCGACGAGGGTGATGAGCGTCGACTTGGTGGAGGCCTTGTCACGGGCGTCCACCTGGACGATGGGGATCTCCGGGCTGAGCGTCAGAGCGTCCCGGACCTCGTCCGCGGCGTGGGGGTAGTAGCCGTCGAAGCCGTTGATCCCCACGATGAACGGCAGGCGCGCCTCCTCGAAGTAGTCGATCGCCGGGAAGCAGTCCGCCAGGCGGCGGGTGTCCACCAGCACGACGGCGCCGATCGCGCCCTTGACCAGGTCGTCCCACATGAACCAGAACCGGTGCTGTCCGGGTGTGCCGAACAGGTACAGGATCAGGTCGGAGTCGAGGGAGACGCGGCCGAAGTCCATCGCCACGGTGGTGGTCTGCTTGTCCGGCGTCTTGGCGAGGTCGTCCACCCCGACGCTGGCGCTGGTCATGACCGCCTCGGTGGTCAGCGGCACGATCTCGGAGACGGAGCCAACGAATGTCGTCTTCCCGACACCGAAGCCCCCGGCGACGACGATCTTGACCGACGTCATCGCGTTCCCCCCAGCACCGCCTTCCTCGGCTGGGCTAGAGCTTGCGAAGTCCACTGAGCACCCTTTCAAGCAGGTTGGTGTTGGGACGGGCTTCGTTGTTGAGCGAGGACCTGATCTGGACCAGTCCCTGCTCGGACATGTCCGCCACAAGCACCCGCGCCACGCCGAGCGGCATCCGCAGCAGCGCGGAGATCTCCGCCACGGAACGCCATTCCCGGCACAGGTCGCTGATCGCCTGCCATTCGGGCGTCAGCGTCCCAGACTCGTTACGGGCCGCGGCGGTCGCCGAGATCAGAGCTTCCAGGGGAAGCTGCGACTTCGGCTTGGTGCGTCCCTTGGTGACCGCGTAGGGGCGGACCAGAGAACTGGGCGCGCTCCCCGCCGCGGGTCGTTGTTCGTACTGTTGTTGGATTGGTCGAGGAACATCTCCGCCGCCCGGCACGGCCGGCGTCCCCCCGGTGGGGGGTCCGCCCGGCTGTTGTCCGAACCACGAGGCGCTCCCGGCATCTCTACTGTGAGGTGCCACCACTTCCTCCTGTCGGTGGTGGATCAGTGGATTCCCGAGGTGCGCGCCGTTGGTGTCAGCGCCCGCCCCGCCCGCTCGACGAGCAGGGTCATCTCGTACGCGACCAGGCCGAGGTCGCTCTCCGCCGCCGCCAGGACCGCGAGGCAGGAGCCGTCGCTGATGGCCATGATGAGCATCAGCCCCCGCTCCATCTCCACCACGGTCTGGGCGACCGCCCCACCTTCGAACACCCGGGCCGCGCCCTGCGTCAGGCTCGACAGGCCGGAGGCGATCGCCGCCAGCTGGTCGGCCCTGTCAGCCGGGAACCCCGCCGACGAGGCCAACGGAAGGCCGTCTGAGGAGACGACGATCGCGTGGGCGACGTCAGGGACCCGGTCGGCAAAGTCAGTGATCAACCAGTTGAGTTCATTCACCTGTCGACTCATCTGATCTCCTGTCCAATTCGCCGGCTTGGTCTCTCGGCACTGCTACCGCCGGCACGGCATGTGACAGCACTGCCTCTAGGAACTGCCCGGCCCCTCCCGTGGGGGTGGCCGGGAGTCTGGTGTTCTGCTCTGGTCAAGCCGTGGGTGCGGCGCGTCCGAGAAGCTCGGTAGATGCTATTGCATCCGGCTTCCCCGAATAAGGGGGACCCCGTCCCACCAGGTTGCACTGGGGTCACTCCTCCGTACCTTCGCCGAGCTGGTTCCGGCCGTCGCGGACACCCTTCTGGAAACCAGAGAAGCGGTTTCGGACACGGTCCGCACTACGAGTGGGCATCTGCTTGAAGTTCTCCGGCTTGGGGGCTGTTCCTGGGACAAGGTTTGCCTTGGGAACCCGTTTTGGCAAGCCCGACGTGGTGAGGCCGCCCGCGAGCGGCTCGGCGGCGGTGCGCGCGGCCTTCCAGCCGCGGTCGGCCGCGGAGTTCCACTCCTGCTCGGAACGGGTGTCCTGGCCGTTGGCCGCGGGCTGGGGGCGCTGGGCCGACCGGGTCGGCTGCGCCGGGCGGTCCTGGTCCGGGCCGACCTGCTGGATCGGACCGGTCTCGGTCGTGTCCACGGTGGGCCCGCCGGTGCGGCGCTTGAACCAGTTGGACTCGATCGCGTCGAAGATCGGCAGCGAGTCGTTGTCCTCGCCCGACGGGCTCGGCGGCACGACGGTGTTGTTCGGCCCCTGGGTCCCTCCGTAGCGGCGGGAGAGGTAGGCGGTGGAGCCGTAGCCCTCGCGCGTGTCGCCGCCCCCCGAGCGCCAGTTCCCGGTCTCGTTGGACGAGGGGGCCTGGGGCTGCTGGGTTCCGGCGTTCCAGTCGGAGGCGACGGCCGGGAAGGTCTCGGTGTCGTCCCCTCGCGCCGGGGCCGCGGGGCGCTCGTGGGCGCCCGCGTCGCGGCCCGCGCCCTCGTCCCTGCCGAAGGCGCCCCGGTCGGCCTGTCCGCCGCTCTGCGACGCCGACCCGGTGTTGCCGAAGGCGTCGTAGGAGTCGGCGGCCCCGGCCGGGCGCCGGAAGGCGCTGGTGTCGGTGACGGGGCGGCGGAACGACCCGGTGTCGGCGGGACGACCGAACGATCCGGTGTCGGAGGAGCGGCCGGCGGACCCGTTGTCGCGGAAGGGCGAGTCGCTCCCCGCGTCGGAGCGGGGGGCCGGGTCGAAGAGGCTGCGTCCGCCGGTCTCCGGCTTCGGGCCCCGGTCGTCGTCCTCGGGCGTGTCGTAGGGGTCCACGACCGGCCGGCCGTTGGCGCCGGCGTCCGCCCCGGTGGTCCCGGAGCCCCTGGTGGTGCTCCAGACGTCGGAGCCGCTGCTCTGCCAGAGGTCCTGGCCGCTGGGCGGGTGCTCGTCGGACCGGACGTTGCCGGGCTGGCGCTTGGGCAGTCCGCCGAAGTCGCCCGCGCCGGAGTCGGCCTCGTGGGTCTGCCAGGGGTCGCCGGGCTCGCTCGCCGCCGGGCTGGAGGCGAAGGCCGCCTGGGCGTCGGCGAAGGTGTCCGGCGCACCGGAGGTGAGCTCGGGCCGGCTGTCGGCCACGCCCAGGGCGTGCTGCCCCTCGACGGGGGTGATCAGCAGGTCCGGCGGGAAGGTGACGTGGGCGGTGGTGCCGCCGCCGTGCGCCTCCTCGAGCAGGAGCTTGACGCCGTGGCGGTGGGCCAGGCGGGAGACCACGAACAGGCCCATGCGGCGCGAGACGGCGACGTCGATGACCGGCGGGGCGGCCAGGCGGGCGTTGATCGCCGCCAGGTCCTCGGGGGCCATGCCGATGCCGCTGTCGGTGACGTCGACCTGCACGCCGCCGTTGTCGAGGGTCTTGGCGCTGACCAGGACCTCGGTGTCGTGCGGGGAGAACGAGGTGGCGTTCTCCACCAGCTCGGCGACGAGGTGGATGACGTCGTTGACCGGGCGGCCGAGCACCGAGATGTGGGAGGGGGCGCGCACGTTGACGCGCTCGTACTGCTCGACCTCGGAGACCGCGCCGCGCAGGACGTCGACCAGCGGGACGGGCTGGGCCCACTTGCGGGTGTTGTCCTGACCGGAGAGGACCAGCAGGTTCTCGTTGTTGCGGCGCATGCGCGTGGCGAGGTGGTCCAGCTGGAACAGGTCGGAGAGCCGGTCGGAGTCCTGCTCGGACTGCTCCAGGCCGTCGATCAGGCGCAGCTGCCGCTCCACCAGGGTCTGGCTCCGGCGGGACAGGTTGACGAACATCGCGTTGACGTTGCTGCGCAGGGCCGCCTCGTCGGAGGCCAGGGTCAGGGCCACGCGGTGGACGTCGTCGAAGGCGCGGGCGACCTCGCCGATCTCGTCGTTGCTCTCGACCTCGATCGGGGTGACCTTGACCGCCTCGGGGACCGAGCCGGCCTCCTGCATCCGGTTGATCGCGTCGGGCAGGTCGCGCTCGGCGACCCGGCGGGCGCCGTCCTCCAGGGTGCGCAGCGGGCGCACCAGGGAGCGGACCACCAGGGAGGTGAGGACGAAGACGGCGAGAAGCACCAGGGCGACGACGAGGAGGTCGGTGAGGGCGCGCATCATGGCGCCGGCACGCAGGTCGTTGGCCTCGGCGGCGATGCCCTCGGCGATCTCCTCCTCGACCGTCTGGAGGCGCTCCAGCGCGACGTCGGCGATGTCCTTGTACGCCTCGGGGCCGTCGTTGGCGGTCACACCGGTCAGCGGGTCGTCCCGCTCGGCGCGGTACATGACGCGCATGCGCATGGTGGAGACCTGGCTGACCTCCAGGCCGGTGAAGTGCTCGTCGAAGACGGCGCGCTGCTCGGTGGAGGCGGCCTGGACGAAGTTCGAGATCTCGTTCTCGTAGCGGGCGCGGCTGGAGTCGATGGCCTCGGAGATGCCGCCGGTCATCGAGTCGCGGGCCAGCGAGTGGCTCATCAGCGCCGTCTCGTACGAGAGCTGGTCGCGCGCGTTGGAGAGCGCGGTGAGCGTCCGGACGCTCTCACGCAGGGCGGTGTCGCCGGTGTCGTCCGCGATCGTCTGGTTGAACTCGGTCAGCGCGCGGGAGACGGTGCGGTACTTGGTGACGACGGGGAGGACCGTGATGCGGGTCTCGTCGACCTCGGTGCGCAGGGCGTCCAGGGTCGCGATCTGGCTCCGCATGCCGGTGAGCCGGTTGTTGGCGAGGGAGCCCTCGACCTCGCCGATGTCGTCGAGCCGGGCCGTGAGGCTCTGCTGGAGGTCGCGGGTCGCGTTGCGCTGGTCCTCCATCTCCTGCCGGAGGTCGTCCGACCGCCGCGCGGGGTCGGCGTTGTTGGAGATGTACACCGCGCTCGCGGTGCGCTCGCGGCCCAGCTGGTTGGCCAGCTGCACGATGAGGACGCCGATCTCGGCGCGGTCCTCGATGTGCGCGTGGGTGACGGTGGAGACCGCGGCCTCGTAGACCCTCAGTCCGCCGAGCGCGAGCGCCACGGCGGTCGGGATGACGATGAGGGCCACCAGCCGGGAGCGCACCCGCCAGTTGCGTGGCTGCCACCGTTTGGCTCTGCGCTGGGGCGCGGCGTCGGCGTTTTCGGCCTGCGCCGCCGCGCTCTGAGCGCTGGCCCCGTCTTTTGTCGCTCGTGTCGACACGGACCCTCGCAACCTTTCGTGTCACCGCCTCGAGCGGTTGGTTGGACCCCAGGGGCCGACCACTCCGGCCGAAGACTCTTCGGGGAAAAACGGTGGGGACCACGTGGGCCACCGAACCAGGAGCGGTGGGGAATGTGGGGAGATGTGAAGACTGTCCGCCGGACTCGCCTGGGAGGAGAGGCTGCGCGCACCCAAAAGCTTCAGGAGGTGCGCGTGCGGTGGATAGCGTACCAATGCGTGCGAAGGTATCGCTTCCGCCGTTTGACGGCGATGGACAAGATCATCTTCGTCCGCCTAGCAGCATAATGCCCTCAATGTCGGCATTATGGCTAATCCCCCAGGTCAGACATGGCGACCGAAACCCACTCGGGTGGCCAGGTAACTTTTTGGACACACCACCAGCTTCCCCATCAAGACTCCCCCGACATGACATCGTGACAAGACGTAGACGCAGGTCCTGAGGAGGAAGCGGAGATGCGTGCATCGCCTTGCCCCGGTGCGGCTACCGTGCGCAGCGGAACGCATTCGGACGGTCCGGTCTCCGGAAGGGAAGCCGCCTCCCGGAACCGGTCCATTTCGGTCACCGCTGCACTTCCGCTGGGTCTCCTCGCCCTTCTCACCCTGGCCGTGGCCCCGGGGGCCGCGGCCGACGACACGACCGGGGCGGCCACCCTCGGGGACGTGCGCGTCGAGCTGGCCGAACTGCGCGCGGGCACAGAGGTCCTACGACAGGAGGCCCTCGGCAAGATCGAGCGCTACGAGGAGGAGAGCGAGCGCTTGGAGGAGTTGGCCGAGCGGAGCGCCGAGGCGGCCGAGCGCGCGGACGCCGCGGGCGAGCGCGGCGAGGAGGCCAGGATCGCCGCCGCCCGCCAGGCGGCGGCCGTCTACATGGGCGCCGACGTGGGGCCGGTGCACGCGTGGGGCGGGTCCGAGGGCCCCTCGGGCATGCTCGAACGCGGAGCCCTCCTGCACGTGCTGGGGGAGCACAGGGCCGCCGAGCTGGACCGCGCAGGGGCTGTGCGGGTCGTGGCCGAGACCGTCGACGGCCTGGCCGAGGCCGCGGAGCGGGAGCAGGCGGAGGCGGTGGAGGCAGCGGCGGCGGCCCGCGAGGAGGCCGTGGAGGCCGTCACGGCCCAGGAGGAGCGGACCGCGTGGCTCCTGGAGGAGCAGACCCGCCTGGAGGCCCGGCTCGCGGAGGTCGGCGACGCCGGGGGCCGGGAGCGGCGCCGTGAGGAGGCCCTGCGCAACGCGCGCGCGGCGTTGTCATCCACCGATGGAGACAACCGTGAACGGAACAATGTCGGCGATGACAGAAACGGCCGGGAAGCGCGGCAATCGCCCTCCGCCGGCACGGGGTGCGCGCGGGGGGAGGCCGCGGCCCATGCCAACGGCCGCATGCCGGAGTCGGTGCTGTGCCCCCTCCCCCAGCCCGGAGAACGGCTGCGGGCCGACGCCGCCGAGGCCTTCATCGAGCTCGACGGCGCCTACCGCGCGGCGTTCGGCCGCCCCATGTGCGTGACCGACTCCTACCGCCCGTACCACGAGCAGGTGAGCCTGTTCCAGGAGATGGTGCCCGGCATGGCCGCGCGCCCGGGCACCAGCCGGCACGGGCTGGGTGTGGCCGTGGACCTGTGCGGGGGCGTGCACGAGGAGGGGTCGCCCGAACACGAGTGGATGCTGGCCCATGCCCCCGGGTACGGCTGGGACAACCCGCCCTGGGCGCGCGGCGGGTTCGAGCCCTGGCACTGGGAGTTCACGCCCTGACGACGGTCCCGGCCCCGGCGCCGCTCAGACCTGGGAACCGACCCTGACCTCGAAGGTCCCCAGGACGCCCGCGTCCACGAACAGCTCGTCGTCCTCGTCCAGGCGCGGGGTGGAGACCGGCAGGAGGACGCGCATCCGGCCCGCTCCGGAGGGGCCCGACACCAGCCAGGCGTCGGCCGGGTCCGCGATCCCCCGGCCGACCTCCCTGTCGTCCACCGAGGCGCTCAGCTCCAGCGGCGCCCCCGACACCTCGTCGGCGGTGGTCAGGACGGGGCCCAGGCTCAGCTGCACCGCCGCTCCGCCCTCGTCCAGCCACAGGCAGGCGGGTGTGTAGGCGCTCGCCGGGCCGTCGCCGCCGGCGACGGCCGCCACGCCCACCAGCGCCGTACGAGCGGCGGGCGGGACCGCGTCGTCCGAGCCCTGTACGAGCTCCGGGTGGATCTCCCACACCTCGCCGCCGACCAGGGCGGGCACCAGGGACGTGGGGGTCACCGGCGCGCACATGCGCGCCTCCGGTTCGACGATGATCTCGACCGGCGCGGCGGCGGCCCGCCCGCCGGCCGCGGCCAGGGCGTCGCCGCCCGCCGCGAGCAGGTCCGCCAGGCCGCCGGGGTCGGGACTGCCCAGCACGTCCCCGTCCTCCAGCACCCCGACGCGCTCGCCCCCGCCACTCGGCGAGAGATAGGTCACCCAGCGCATGCGCTTCTCCTTTTCCACGCGGGAGCGGAAGCGCCTCAGAGGACAGCGGTCGGGCTGTGCTCCTTGCCGGTCCCGGCGCACCCCCGGCACGGCTCGTCGACCCTGAGCCAGACGATCACACCGCTCCCGTCCCGGTGCGGCCGCTCGGGCCGCCACCATCCCGTTCCGGAACAGAACCGGCACTCGACGCCGTCCTGGTCGCACCACCCGCACGACGAAATCGCGCACCGGGTGTGTGTCGGTCCCCGCATCGGCTCCATGCGCTCCCACCGTCTCCAGCGAAATCGCGACCAGCCTTGCACAGCGGTGGTACGGGAGTCCAGCCGGGCAGGGGGCGAACCGCCGGGTCAGAGGCGCTTCGCGGGGCGTAGCGGCGCAGGGTCAGCCGGACTCGCGCACCACCAGGTGGGTGTCGAGGGTAACCGTCTCGGCCTCGACCGTGCGGGGGATCGCCACGTCGACGAGCAGTCGCGCCATCTCCCGGCCCATCTGGACCGTGGGCTGGTGGATGGTGCTGAGCGGCGGGTCGCTGTGCTGGGCCATGACCGTGTCGTCGTAGCCCACCAGGGCCACGTCGTCGGGCACCCGCAGCCCGCGCTCGCGCAGCACGCGCATGCCGCCGATGGCCATCATGTCGGAGCCCGCGAACACGGCGTCCGGCGCCGGACCGGTGTCCAGGAGGCGCACCATGGCCTCGGCTCCCCCCTCCACGCTGAAGTCCCCGCGGACCACGAGGCGCTCGTCCACCTCGATCCCGGCCTCGGCCATGACGTCGCGGTAGCCGCGGAGCCGCTCCTGGCCGGCGTTCATGTCCAGCGATCCGGTGATGGTGGCCACCCTGCGGTGGCCGCGGTCCAGCAGGTACCGGGTGGCCGCGCGGGCGCCGCCGTAGTTGTCGATGTCCACGCAGTACGGGGCGGGCTGGTCCGGGGAGTGGGGACGGCCGCCGTGCACGACCGGCACGCCCGCCTCGGCCAGGCGCGTGGAGAGCGGGTCGTCGCGGTGCTGGGACACCAGGAGCGCCCCGTCCACGTGGAACCCGCTGAGGTAGTCGCCCACGCGCTTGTGCTCGGCCTCGGTACGGGCCGTGGTCAGCATCAGCTGGAGGTCGCGCTCGTGCAGGACCGAGCTGACGCCGCGGATGATGTCGGCGAAGAAGGGGTCCGCGAACAACCGGTCGCGCGGTTCGGAGACGACCAGCGCGATCGTGTCCGTGCGCCGGGTGACCAGGGTGCGCGCGGCCTGGTTCGGACTGTAGCCCAGTTCGGCGATCGCGTTGTGCACGGCCTCCCTGGTGTGCGGGCTCACCTGGGCGGAGCCGTTGATCACCCGGGAGACGGTACCGCGGCCGACCCCGGCCCGCTCCGCCACCATCTCCAGGGTCGGACGCTGCCGACCGCCACCGCTCTTGGCCACTTCGAGGCTCCCTCTGGGGTTCGTGTTCCGCCGCCCCGGGGCGGGCCCCGGGGCGGCGGTGTGTTCGACGGACGCTCTCATGGTGTCGTCCCGCCGGGAACGACGGTGTGGGGCGCCCCGGAGGACGCCCCACTGCCGTCCGCGGCCCACCGGGCCGCCGGCGCCTGTACGCCCGCGTCTACCGCTCGGGGAACCGGCCCGTCCCAGCAAGTGTGGCGTACCAGAGCCCGCTGTCCTTGACGGTCCTGCGCTGGGTCTCGTAGTCGACGTGCACGATCCCGAACCGGCGGGAGTATCCCCACGCCCATTCGAAGTTGTCCAGGAGCGACCACGCGAAGTACCCGCGCAGGGGGATCCCGGCGCGGACGGCTTCCCCGGCGGCCCTCAGGTGGCCCTCGTAGTAGTCGGTGCGCTCGGTGTCGTGGACCCGCCCGTCCTCGGCCACGGTGTCCTCGAAGGCGCAGCCGTTCTCGGTGACGTAGAGGTCGATGCCGCCGCTCTCCCCGGCCAGGCGCTGGAGGACGTCGTACATCCCGGTGGGGTCGATCTCCCATCCCATGTGGGTGACGGGGAGCCCCTGGGAGACGTGCACCTCCTCCGGGTCCGAGGCCAGCCAGGCGTTCCCGCCCTCACCGCTGACCAGTTCGGGGTCCAGCCCCTTGGCGGAGGCGGCGACGAACTCCGGCGAGTAGTAGTTCACACCGAGGAAGTCCAGCGGCGCGGAGATGGTCTCCAGGTCTCCGTCGGAGACGAAGGAGAAGTCGCTGATCTCGGCGAGGTCCTCCAGGACGTCCGCCGGGTAGCGCCCCTTGAAGAGCGGGTCGGTGAAGATCCGGTTGCGCACCCCGTCCGCGCGGCGCGCGGCGCGGGCGTCGGCCGCGGTGGGGCCGTGGGGGCGGATGACCGCCTGGTTGTGGGCCAGCCCGACCTTGGCCGGGTGCCCCGTGGAGCGGATGGCCTCCACCGCCAGGCCGTGGCCGAGCAGCAGGTGGTGGGTGGCGGCCACGGCCTGGGCCGCGTCCTTGTGGCCGGGCGC
Organism: Nocardiopsis sp. CA-288880; assembly: GCF_050955985.1. Lineage (NCBI taxonomy): Bacteria > Bacillati > Actinomycetota > Actinomycetes > Streptosporangiales > Nocardiopsidaceae > Nocardiopsis > Nocardiopsis sp. CA-288880. Next base: position 5,682,813 of record NZ_CP192105.1, read on the forward strand.
GTGGTGGCCGTTGTGGTAGCCGAGGAAGGCCGAGCACCAGGGCTCGTTGATGGTCATCCAGTGGCCGACGCGGTCGCCGAGGGCCTCGGCGACGATCTGGGCGTAGTCGCGGAAGCGGTAGGCGGTGTCGCGGGCGGGCCAGCCCCCGGCGTCCTCCAGCGGCTGGGGCAGGTCCCAGTGGTACAGGGTCGCCCAGGGCTGGACCCCGGCCTCCAGGAGGGAGTCGACGAGGCGGTCGTAGAAGTCGATCCCGGCCTGGTTGACGGCGCCGGTGCCCTCGGGGACGATCCGCGGCCAGGCCACGGAGAAGCGGTACGCCCCGAGGTTCATCTCCTTCATGAGCGCGACGTCTTCGGCGTAGCGGTGGTAGTGGTCGTCGGCGGGGTCACCGGTGTCGCCGCCCAGGACCTTGCCGGGTGTCTCGGCGAAGGTGTCCCAGATGCTGCGGCCCCGGCCGCCCTCGGTGGTGGCGCCTTCGATCTGGAACGAGGCGGTCGCCGCCCCCCAGAGGAAGCCCTCGGGGAAATCGTTGCGGTTGCTCACTTCTTCGGTACGCACCTTCCGTGACGAGGGGACATCGTTGTGGGAGCGCTCCCATAAAACAAACAGAGTAGTACCCCGATGTCAATCGACCGGATGCAGGCCGAAACCCAACCGTTACGCGGGGGCGCCCGCGCGCGGCGCGGGCGCCCCCGGAGGGCTCAGTCCCCGGAGGCCCCGCCGCCGACGGGGAGCACGATGCCCTCCCAGCGCTCCTCCATGAACCGGCGCACCTCGTCGCTGTGCAGCAGCTCGTCGAGCCTGACCACGTCCTCGGCGTCGGCGTCCTCGGACCGTACGACCAGGCCGTTGGCGTACCGGCTGTCCTCGGTGCCCTCCCAGGCGAGGGCGTTGGCCGTCGCGGGCAGGTCCGCCTCCAGGGCGTAGTTGCCGTTCACGACGGCCGCGTCCAGGTCCTGGAGCGAGCGCGGCAGCTGGGCGGCCTCCACCGGCGTGACGGTGAGGTCGAGGGGGTTCTCCTCGATGTCGTCGACCGAGGGGGCGCTCCCGCCGGTGTCGGCGAGCGTGATCACGTCCTCGGCGGCCAGGAGCTCCAGGGCGCGTCCCATGTTCGAGGTGTCGTTGGGGACGCCCACCTCCCCGCCCTCGGGCAGGTCGGCCAGGTCCGTGAGCTCCTGCGAGTAGACGCCGAACGCCTCCAGGTGCACGTCCGACACGTAGCTCAGGTCCGCGTCGGGGTTGCCCTCCAGGTACTCGTCCAGGAAGGGCGCCGTCTGGTAGTAGTTCACGTCCAGCTCGCCCTCCGACAGGGCGGCGTTGGGCTGGTTGTAGTCGGTGTACACCACCACGTCCAGGTCCAGGCCCGCGTCCGCCGCCAGGTTCTCGTCGACGAACTCCAGGATCTCCGCGTGCGGCATCGGCGTGGCGCCGATCCTCAGCGTCGTCAGCCCCTCGGCGTCGGTGCCCTCCTGGGCCCGCTCGCTGGGGCTGCCGCAGGCCGCCAGCACCGCCGCGGCCAACCCCGCGGCGGCGGCCCCCCGCGCCACTCGTGCCCTGGTACTCCCGGTCATCGCCGTCTCCTTCCTCGTCGGTCAGAAAAATCGGGGGGTCGGGGGGAGTGCGGGAGGGGGCGGGCCCGCGGCCCGCCCCCGGGGTTCCCGGCCGTCGGGCGGGACCCGGTCAGCGCCGTGACAGTCGGCGCACCAGCAGGTCGCCGATGCTCTGCGCGATCTGGACGATCACGATCAGCAGGATGACGGTGGCCCACAGGTAGTGGTCGTTGAACCGCTGGTAGCCCTCCCGAATGGCCAGGTCCCCCAGTCCCCCGCCGCCGATGGCGCCCGCCATCGCGGAGTAGGAGATGAGGGCGACCACGGTCATCACCAGGCCCGCGATCAGGCCGGGCAGGGCCTCGGGCAGCAGCACCTTGCCCACGATCGTGAAGCGGCGGGTGCCCATCGCGTGCGCGGCCTCGACGACGCCGCGGTCGACCTCCCGCAGGGAGGTCTCCACCAGGCGGGCGAAGAACGGGATGGCGCCGATGCTCAGGGGCACGATCGCCGCGGTCGGGCCCAGGGTCGTGCCCACCAGGAAGCGGGTCAGTGAGAGCACCGCCACCATCAGGACGATGAACGGGAGCGAGCGGCCGATGTTGACGACCGCGCTCAGGACGGCGCGCACGGCCGGCGCCGGGGTCAGCCCTCCCCGGTCCGTGGACACCAGGAGCACGCCCAGCGGCAGGCCGACCAGCACGCTGATGAGCGTCGCCCACACCACCATGTAGACGGTGTCCTGGGTGCCCAGCCACAGGCTGGGCCACATGTTCGGCCAGTCCTGGACGAACGCGACGATCGCGTCCCAGGCGCTGCCGCCCTCGGCCGCGGACGCCGCGAGGGTGAGGGCGTCGGTGGGGTTGGTCATCACTTTCCGGCCTCCTCGACCAGCAGGCCGTGCTCGGACAGGTAGGCGAGCGCCTCGGTGCGGCGGGCGCCGCGCATGTCGACGCTCAGGCGGCCGACGGCCTGCCCGGCGACCTGCTCCACGCCGCCGCCCAGGATGTTGACGTCGACGTCGAAGCGGCGGGTGAGCTCGGACATGAACGGCTCGTCGAAGGAGCGCGGATAGGTGATGAACACCGTCTCCGGGCCGCCGTTGGCGGGCAACGGGAAGAGGGAGCGCGCGAGCAGCGACCCCGGCGTGCCGATCAGGTCGAGGACCCGGCCCGACTCCAGGAACACGCCCTTCTCCATGATCGCCGCGGAGTCGCAGATCCGCTTGATCACGTCCATCTCGTGCGTGATGAGGAGGATGGTGAGGCCCAGCTCGTCGCGCAGGCGTCGCAGCAGGGCGAGGATCGAGTCGGTGGTGGCGGGGTCGAGCGCGGACGTCGCCTCGTCGCTGAGCAGCACCTGGGGGGCCGAGGCGAGGGCCCGGGCGATGCCGACCCTCTGCTTCTGGCCGCCGGAGAGCTGAGCGGGGTAGGCGCGCGCCTTGTCGCCGAGGCCCACGAGTTCGAGGAGTTCGCCGACGCGGGCCCGCCTGCGGGTCCTGTCGACGCCGGAGACCTCCAGGGGGAAGCCCACGTTCCCGGCGACGGTGCGCGAGGACAGCAGGGCGAAGTGCTGGTGCACCATGCCGATGTTGCGCCTCGCCGCGCGCAGCCGGGCCCCGCGCAGCGAGGTGAGCTCCTCGCCCGCGACCTCGACCGTCCCGGCGTCGGGGCGCTCCAGGAGGTTCACCGAGCGCAGGAGGGTGCTCTTGCCCGCGCCGCTCTGGCCGACCACCCCGAAGATCTCCCCGGGTTCGACATGCAGGTCGACCCCGTCCAGGGCGGTCACCTGGTGTTTCTTCAACCTGTAGGCCTTGTGCAGGCCCACTGCGTCAATCACGGTTTTCCCATCGACGTCTCAGCGGTGGTCTCACGGCGCCCTGTGCAGGAGCGCGGGGGGCTGGACTCGGCGTGGGGTTGACGCCCACGTCCGAGCGTACGGAGAGCCCCGCGGGCGGGCGGCTGCGACGCGCCGGTGCGGGTGCGCACGGCGGGTCGGCGGGCGGGCGCCCCCGTGTGGTCGGGAGGGTCCGACTCCCCCCGCGCCGCGGGGCGGCCCGGATCGGCGCGGCGGGCGGGCGGCTCCCTACGAGCGGGTCCCGGAGCGGGCCCGCAGGCCCGTGCGGGCGCGACACAGGACCCGACGGGAGGCCGGACACCCCGCGGTGCCGTCCGCCCGGGCGGGAATGGTGGTCGCTTGGTCGCGCTCAGGAGCCTTCACGGTCCCAAGCCAACCATGGCGGACCAGCCACTTCACCTGAATCATCATCCGAATTCAGGTTATTTAGACCACATTGACAACCCTTGTCCACCGGTGGAATCGTCCCGTCTTTCCCCAATCCCCGCGCGAGTGCCTACACTCATGACCATCCCGTGACTCCCACTCCCCCTCCGCGGCACGCGCGAGGGGTCAGGGGGCGGGGCCGCCACGGCGGCCCGACCCCGTACGGGAACAGACGAGAAGCAGCGCCCGCCCCTCTCCCGTGCCCGACGGGAGTGTGCGCGGGCTCGAGGAGCGACCACACAGTGCAGTCCGACGACCTGAGCCGAGTGGACGATTTCGCCGACTTCTGGGCTCCCGACCCCACCGACCGCGCCCGGGGCGAAGGCCTCGCACGGGTACTCCCGGCGATCGTCCGCCCCGGCCGCGCACGCGTGGCCGCGCTCGCCGCGGGCCTGGTCGGGAGCTTCCTCGTCCTTCCCCAGGCCGCCGTCGCGGCGGCTCCCATGGACCCCGAGAGCATGAGCTCCCTGCGGGAGCGCGCGGACAGCCTCAGCGAGGACTACAACGGCGAGCTCCGCGACATGGAGGGCGTCATCGCGGAGGCCGAGCGCGCGGAGAACCGCGCCGAGGGCACCCGGGAGGAGGTGGACGCCGCGCGCGAGCAGGTGCGCGCCCTGGCGGTCGCCACCTACACCAGCGGCGGCATCGACCCGTCGATGTCGCTGTTCGTGGGGGACGAGCCCGACACGGTCATCGACCGGGCCGTGGTCGTCGACTACCTCGCCACCAGCAACCAGGACAAGATCGACCAGCTCGACCAGGCCCTCTCCCGCGACGAGACCGCCCAGGAGGCCGCGGAGGAGCGGCTGGCCGAGGTCGAGGCGGACCTGGAGGAGCTGGAGGAGCGACGCACCGAGGTGGACCGGCTGATCGCCGACCACCCCGAGCAGCCGATGGGCGGCCAGTACAACATCACCCCGCGCACCGAGCTGATGCGCCAGCGGGTCATCGACGAGTTCGGCGAGGGCCGGGACGCGGGCGGCGTGGGCTGCTACCGGGCGGTCGGCGGCTGGGTCGTCGGGGAGCACCCGCTGGGACGGGCCTGCGACTTCATGCTGGACCCGAACGGCGGCATGCCCTCGCAGGAGCAGATCGACCGCGGCTGGGCGATCTCCGAGTGGGCGATGGAGCACGCCGACGACTACGGGATCATGTACGTCATCTACCGGCAGCAGATCTGGGACGTGCGCCGCGGCGACACCGACTGGCGCGCCATGTCTGACCGGGGCAACCTCACCGAGAACCACTTCGACCACGTGCACATCTCGATGTTCTAGGCCGTGCGCCGCGCCGGCCCGGGTGCGACGGCCGCGGCCGGGCCGAGGCGTCCCGGCGGACAGCGGCCCCATTACCCGGGCGCGGGCGCGGAATCCAGACGGCGGCGTCACGATTGCGTCACACGAACCATGATCTCGCACGCAACCGACACAAAACAGTGACGATTCACCCTGTTACCCCTGGTCGGGACTGCCGCGGGGACATACCCCGCGGCTACTATGCACAGGTCCCGACCTCGGCCCGGGGATCCCCCCGGAGCCTGCCACGATCGGCACCCCCGGTCCCCCGGGATCCTCCTCACGGAGACGGGGAACGCCCGGCCCCACGCCTCCGCCCTCGCCCGCGGGAAGGCGGTGGCGGTAGGTGCGCCTCCCCTCGCACGGCTCCTGTACCGCTCCGAACGCGCTCCGGCACGGCCGCGCGGTCCCGGAAGTCGTGAGAACCCACCGGCACGCACACGCGTCCCAGACAACACGGCCAGCACATCACGGGCGAGGGGAGCCATGAGCGAAAACGGACCTTACAACCAACCACCGCAGAACCCCTACGGTGGCGGGGACAACAGCGGGGGCCAGCCCCCCTACGGCGCCCCCTACGGCGACCCGGGCACGGGCGGGCAGCCCGCCTACGGCGCCCCCACGGGTCCCGGCCAGGGCTTCCCCGGCCCGGAGCAGCAGATGTACGCGGGCGGCCAGCCCCCCTACGGCGGCGGCCCCGGCTACCCCCATCCCCAGCCCCAGCCGCCCCAGGGCGGCGGCAAGGCCAGGCTGTGGGTCGTCATCGGCGGCGGCGTGGTCATCGTCGTCCTCGTGGTCGCGGTCCTGGTCATGCTGGTCACCAACGGCAACGACGGGACGACCGTCGCCACCCCGCCCGAGACCGAGCCCTCCGCGAGCGCGGAGGAGGCGACCGGCGGCGACGAGCCGGCCCCGGAGCCGGACCCCGACGCGGCCCCCGCCGGCGAGCCCCCCTACTCGGTCCCCACCGAGCCCTGCGACGCCTTCACCGAGCAGGTCGTGGCCGACTTCCTCGTCACCGACGGCGGCAACAAGTCCGTCCGCGACGAGAACTCGTACTGCGACACCCTGGACGCCACCCTGCCGGAGGGCAACGCCCCCGGCGGCTACGCCTCCTTCGAGATCGTGTACCAGACCCCCTACTCCGCCGCCGACTCCGTCGAGGCCGCGACGAGCCAGTTCCAGGACACGGTCGCCCAGATCACCGGCGAGAGCGAGTACAGCACCCTGTACGACGCCGGCGACGTGGAGGAGAGCAAGGAGGTGGAGCTCGGCGACGAGGCCCACTTCATCGTCACGAAGTACGACTTCGTGGGCGACCTCATCCCCGAGGCCGTGCTGCTGGTCAGGACCGCGAACCTGAACATCCACATCACGTACCAGCTGCACCCGTCCTTCACGGGCGAGGACTCCGCGGAGGACCTGGTCCTCCCCGACAACCTCGAGGAGATCATGCTCAACGCCGGCGCCGACGCGCTGGCCGTGGTCGGCACCTGACCGGTCCGCCGCAGGGACGGGGAGGGGCCGCGGCGTCGCCGCGGCCCCTCCCCGTCCGTTTCGTCCCGTGCCCGGCCAGAGGCCACGGGCGCCCGGGCCGGGCGCTCGCGGAGACCGCACGCCGGACGCACCGGCGGGGCCGATGCCCCGGGACGGGCCCCCGCGCTCGCGGAGACCGCCGGCCGCCTCGCCCCGGAGGCGCCCGGGCCGGGCACGGAACATCCCGCTAGCCGACGCCGGGCAGGTCGGCGCGCACCCGGCGGGCGGCCTCCACCATGTTGCGCAGGGCCTGCTCCGCCTCGGCGTAGCCGCGCGTCTTGAGACCGCAGTCGGGGTTGACCCACAGGCTCCCGGCGTCGATGTGCGCCACGGCCAGCCGCAGCGAGCCCTCGATCTCCTCCACGGACGGCACCCGCGGTGAGTGGATGTCGTACACGCCGGGCCCGATCCCCCGCTTGTAGCCGCGGCGGCCCAGGTCCTCCACCAGCTCCATCCGGGAGCGGGCGGCCTCGACGCTGGTCACGTCGGCGTCCAGCGCCTCGATGCCGCCGACGATGAGGCCGAACTCCGAGTAGCACATGTGCGTGTGGATCGTCGTGGACGGCGACACACCGGACGTGGCCAGGCGGAAGGAGTTCACCGCCCAGTCCAGGTAGGCGGCGCGCCGCTCCTCGCGCAGCGGCAGGAGCTCGCGCAGGGCCGCCTCGTCCACCTGGATGTGGCGGATGCCCGCGCGCTCCAGGTCGGCGACCTCGTCCCTCAGTGCCAGACCCACCTGGCGGGCGGTGTCGCCCAGCGGCTGGTCGGTGCGCACGAACGACCAGGCGAGCATGGTCACCGGGCCGGTCAGCATGCCCTTGACCGGCTTGTCGGTGCGCGACTGGGCGTAGGTGATCCACTCGACGGTCATCGGCTCGGGGCGCGAGACGTCGCCGAACAGGATCGGCGGGCGGACGCACCGCGAACCGTAGGACTGCACCCAGCCGTTCTCGGTGGTGGCGTAGCCCTCCAGCTGCTCGGCGAAGTACTGGACCATGTCGTTGCGCTCGGGCTCGCCGTGCACGAGCACGTCCAGCCCGATCTCCTCCTGGAGCGCGACGACCCGGTCGATCTCCTCCCGGAGGATCTGCTTGTAGGCGTCCTCCGCCAGGGTGCCCCGGCGGTGCGCGGCGCGGGCGCGGCGCAGCTCCGCGGTCTGGGGGAACGACCCGATGGTGGTCGTGGTCAGCGGCGTGTCCGTGGGGGCGCCCCTGTCCTGGGGGCGCTCGTAGGCGTCCGGGCCCAGGGCGTCCAGGCGGGCGCGCACGCGGGCGTCCGTGAAGGCGGGACCGCCGCCGGTGCCGCCCGCCGCGTACTCGGCCTCGGCCCCCGCCGAGAGGACGCGGCCGAGGAGGGCCGTCTCATACGCCTTCTGCTTGGCGAAGGCCAGGGCCTCGCGCAGCTCGGGGGCGAGGGAGGTCTCCGCGTCGAGGTCGATCGGCACGTGCAGGAGCGAGCAGGACGTGCTCACCGTCAGCTCGTCCGTGAGGGCGAGCAGGGTGCCGAGCGCGGCCACGGCGGCCGGGACGTCGGTCCGCCAGACGTTGCGGCCCTCCACCACCCCGGCGACCAGGCGGGTGCTGCCGAGGCCCGAGACCTTGACGAGGTCGTCGACGCCCTCGCCGTCGGTGACCAGGTCCAGGCCGACGGCCTCCACCGGGGAGTCCTTCAGGATCCGCAGCGCGGGGGCCCCGATGGAGCCGAAGTAGGTCGAGACCAGGAGGGAGGGGCGCTCGGCGAGGGAGCCCAGGCGCTGGTAGACCCGCTCCAGGAGCCCGACGGCGGCGCGTCCCTCGTCGGTGGCCAGGATCGGCTCGTCCAGCTGCACCTCGGCGGCCCCCGCGGCGGAGAGGCCGGCGAGGAGCTGGGCGTAGGCGTCCAGGAGCTGGTCGAGCAGCTCGACGGGGCGCCAGCCCTCGGGTGCGTCGTCCGCGGCCTTGGCCAGCAGGAGGAAGGTGAGCGGGCCGACCAGGACCGGGCGGGTCGGGAAACCCGCCTCGGCCGCCTCCCGGAACTCGGCGAGGGGCTTGTCACCGACCAGGCGCGGACGGGTGCTCGGCGACAGCTCGGGGACCAGGTAGTGGTAGTTGGTGTCGAACCACTTGGTCATCTCCAGCGGCTGGGCCCCCTGCTCGCCCCGGGCGAGGGCGAAGTAGCGGCGCAGCTCCTCGTCGCGGTCGCCGGCGGCGGCCGGCGAGGCGAACCGGGAGGGCACCAGGTCGAACAGGACCGCGGTGTCCAGGACGTGGTCGTAGTACGAGAACGTGTTGGACGGGATGTCGTCGACGCCCGCCTCGCGCAGCTGGGTGTAGACGCCCAGGCGCAGGTCGGCGGCGATGCCGTCCAGCTCCTCCGCGGTGGTCTCGCCCCTCCAGTACGACTCGGCGGCGCGCTTGAGTTCTCGGTTCGGGCCGATCCTGGGGTAGCCGTGCACGGTGGAGCGCACGGACGGCCGGGAGGCCTCGGGGGTGTCGGGCATGAGCTTCTCTCCCTCGTCGAAAGCCGGGTACCGGCCACGGGGGCGAGCGAGGACGCGGACATGCCCGGGGCCACGCCGTGGGCGTGTGCGCCTGCCGCCGCTCCTCGGCCCTCCCTCGGGGCACGGGACCACCGGCGGCACGGGTGCGCCGCCGGGTGGAGGCAGGTCTTCGGACTCGGGGGCGCGGACGGCGCGGACACCGTCCTCCTACTGGCCGCCGCTTCCCGGTTTCCGACCTTTCCGACCGGATTACCAGTGCTTATGGCGACGTTCGTTCCCTCATACCGCTGCGGGGCAGTCCCGGAGTCGCACCGGGTTCCCTCTTGCGACACACCCCTCCCCTTCCGGGCGCGGCCCGGGTTCCGGGGTGGAGCATGTACCTTCCACGCCTGCAAGTATAGGGAGCACCCCTCCGCCCCTGTACCCGGCGTGCTGCCCTGTGCCCCCGGCCGGAAACAGCGCGAACCCCTGTTGCGCGGTCGGCGTCACAACCGACATGAAGCGTCGCGTGGCCGAGCCCTCCCCCGTGCTCCCCGCGATCGCTCGTTTGAAGATGTACGTGGAGAACCCCTGGTGAACAAGCAGTCCCAACCGACCATGGCCCCCGGTCACCCCCTGTCCACGATCGCGGTCGCGCTGGCGGTCGTCGCGGGGCTGGTCTGGCTGGCCGTCTCCCCGCCCGGCGTGCTCGCCTCCGAACCCGAGAGCGATACGCACCCCGGGTCGGCGGACGGCGGGCCGGAGGCGGGCCCGCCCGCCGCCGGCGAGCCCGACGGGCTGACGGTGGTCGACCCCGACGACGTGGTGGACCTGGCCGAGGCCGAACTCGCCCGCGAGGGCGGGGTGGCCGCGGAGGTCTCCTACCCGGTCGTCCCCGGCGCCGACCCGCTGAGCGACTTCCTGGACCGCGCGCTGGCCGCCGAGGTGGACGCCTTCGAGGCGGCCAACCCCGGAGCGGTCTCCTTCGAGTCCGCGTGGAACCTGACGGCGGCCAACGACGACATCGTCGGGGTCCGCGTGACCCGTGAGGAGACCGACTCCGAGGGAACCCGTGAGGGATACACCACCTACTGGTACGACACCCTCACCGGCTCGACCCACCCCTCCACCGCCCTGATCGCCGGCCAGGCGGAACTGGAGGAGCTGAACGGCCTCGTGCGGGACGCCCTCCCGGGGACCGCGGCCCCGGACGCGGTGCACCCGATCGCCTCGCTGTACGACTCCGTGGGGTTCAACCCCGCCGGCGACCTCGTCGTGGAGTTCGACGCGGGACAGGTCGCCCCCGTGGAAGAGGGCAGGACCCACGCCGTTATCGCCGCCTCGGAGTCCGCCCCCCTGCTGTCGGACCTGGGCGAGCGCGCGCTGCGCTCGGCGACCCGGGGCGTCCGCGACTTCGCCGTCGCGGCCCCGCCCCGGGAGGAGGGGGACAGCCGGGAGACGGCCGTCCCCGGGGTCCTGCCGCCCGCGGGCGAGGACGTCGACTGCTCCGCCCCCGGGTCCAAGTGCGTGGCCCTGACCTACGACGACGGCCCGGGCGGGCGCACTCCCGAACTGCTGGACACCCTGGCCGAGTACGACGCCCGCGCGACGTTCTTCGTCACCGGCTACCCGGTCATGGAGGATCCGCGCACCGTGAGGCGCGCCTACGCGGAGGGCCACGAACTGGCCAACCACACCCTCTCCCACCCCGACCTGGCCGGGCTCGGAGCGGGCGGGATCCGCTCGGACCTCGAAACCGTGCAGGCCCTGGTGTACCGCGAGACCGGGTACACCATGGACCTCATGAGACCCCCCTACGGGTCCACCGACGCGGAGGTCGCCTCGGTGACCGCCGACATGGGCCTGGCCCAGATCCTGTGGAGCATCGACACCAACGACTGGAAGGACCGCAAGTCGTCGGTGGTCGCGGACCGCGCCGTCGACGGCGCCTCCCCCGGGGCGATCGTCCTCATGCACGACATCCACGACACGACCGTCGACGCCTCCCGCGAGATCATCCGGGAACTGGACGAGCGCGGCTACACCATGGTCACCGTCTCCCAGCTGCTCGGCGCCACCGAGCCGGGCGAGACCTACGTCGACGGGGCCCCCGAGCCCCCCGCCGACGCGGAGGGGGACGGCGGGGAACCGGAGGGGGACGAGGCGGCCTGAGGCCGGCGGGCTCACGGGGCCGACGGGTTCCCGGCGGCCCCGGCCGCGACGCTCCGGACGGGTGCGGACCCGCGCCCCCTCCTGTGGCGGTGACCACATGTGGTCACCGCCACAGGCGCGCGTACGGCGTCCCCTATGTTGCTCCCATCAACCGCGTAAGCACCCGCGCAGGGATGAGGGAGACCGGTGTTGCCGACGAGCCGAGTCCGTCCTGGCCAGACCGCTCCCCCTCGGGGACGCGACCGGGGGGCGGGGCCCCGGCGCCCCGGAGGGGCCGCACGACGCGCGGCGCACCGGAGCGGCGCGGCGGTGGCGGCGCTGTTGCTGTTCACCGCCTGCGGCACGGGCGGCGCGGCGGAGGGCGACGACCCGGAGCTGATGACCGTGCTCCTGGACGAGCCCGGCGAGGAGGTCGCCGAGTGGACCGGTGGCGCCGCGGACTTCGGCGACCACCCCCACCGGCCGGACGGCGTGGAGATCGACGTCTCCTACCCGGTGTTCGAGGGGGCCGAACCGTTCGCCTCCCGGCTGGCCGAGCAGGTGGACCGCGAGGTGCGGGACTTCCGCGGGGCCAGCCGCGACCCCGTGCGCCTGGCGGTCGACTGGGAGGTCGTGGGCGCCGGGAGCGGCGTCCTGGGCGTGCGCCTGGTCCGCACCGAGGAGGACCTGCACGGTCGGCGCCAGGGATACGGAACGTACTGGTACGACGCGGAGACCGGGCACACCGCGTACTCGACGGAGCTCCTGGCGGACGACGACGCCCTGGGGAGGCTCGACGGGATCGTGCACGAGGTGCTGGCCGGGAACCCGGACGTGGACCCGGAGGGACTGCACCCCGTCGTGCGCACCTACGACTCCATGGGGTTCAACTCCGACGGCGACCTGCTCGTGGAGTTCGACGACGGCCACCTCTCCCCGGTGGTGGTCGGCCACCCGCCCTCGTCGGAACCGGGCCGGATCGTCGCGGTGGTGCCGTCGGAGGAGGCCGCGCCCCTCCTGTCCGACCTGGGAGAGCGCGCCCGAGAGGCGTCGGCGGCGGAGGACCCCGTGCTCGCGGTGGACCCGCCCGGAGCCGTCCCGGAGTCCTTCCCGACCGCGCCGGGGGTGGTCGCCGCCGGCGACCCGGACCTGGACTGCGAGGCCCCGGGGACCGAGTGCGTCGCGCTCACCTACGACGACGGGCCCGCGGAGGGGACCGCGGCCCTCCTGGACCTGCTGGCCGAGGAGGAGGTGGCGGCGACGTTCTTCCTCAACGGCGACCCCGCGCTGACCCGCCCCGGCGTGCTCCGGCGCGCCTACGCGGAGGGCCACGAGATCGCCAGCCACAACGACCTGCACGAGCACATGACGGAGTACTTCGACGACCGGGAGCTCCCCGCGCAGGTCGCGGCGGTCAGCGCGATGGTCAGTCGGCAGACGGGGCAGGACGTCGAACTGTTCCGGCCTCCGTTCGGCGACACCTCCGGACCGGTGATCGAGGAGATCGGCAGGCAGGGGATGGCCCAGGTCCTCTGGAACCTGGACAGCGAGGACTGGACCGGCCTGTCCCCGGAGGAGATCGTGGACGGCGTCATGGACGACGTCGAGCCGGGCTCGGTGGTGCTCATGCACGACACGCTCGCGCCGACCCTGGCCGCCGCGCCGCGGCTCATCGAGCGGCTGCGGGAGGAGGGCTACGAGTTCGCGACCGTCAGCCAGGTCGTCGGCGACCCCGAGCCCGGCGAGTCCTACCCGGCGGCGGGCGTCACCGTCCCCGAGGACTGGTAGCGCGCGGATCGGGAGCGCACCGGGGCCGGGGCCGCCCGGGATCACCGCGGGGCCGGGAACCCCGGGGAGGGGTTCCCGGCCCCGCGGGAGGCGGCGGCCGTCAGACGGCGGTGGACTCCTGGGAGCTGCCGGCCCCGTGGACGTCGGCGCCGACCGCCTCGCCGATCGAGCGGTATCCGGCCTCGCGGACCAGCCTGGCCAGGCCGCGCTGGATGCGGCGCGGCCAGAGGGGGCCGCCGTAGATCAGACCCGTGTAGCCCTGCACGAGGGTCGCCCCGGCGCGGATGCGGGCCCACGCGTCCTCGGGGGTCTCGATGCCGCCCACGGCGACCAGGGTGACGCGGTCGCCGACGCGGGCGCGGAGGCGGCGGAGGACCTCCAGCGACCGCTCCCTGAGCGGGGCGCCGGACAGCCCTCCCGCCCCGGCGGCCTCCACCTCCTCGGCGGAGGCGGCCAGCCCCTCGCGGGAGATGGTGGTGTTGGTGGCGATGATGCCGTCCAGCCCCTCGGCCAGGGCCAGGTCGGCGACCGCGTCGACGTCCTCGTCGGCCAGGTCGGGGGCGATCTTGACCAGGAGCGGCAGGGTCGGGTGCCCGGCCTCGGAGAGCGCCTCGCGAACGGCGGCGAGCAGGGGCCGCAGCTGCTCCACGCCCTGGAGGTTGCGCAGCCCCGGGGTGTTGGGCGAGCTGACGTTCACCACGAGGTAGTCGGCGTAGCGGGCCAGGCGCCGGGCGCTGAGGGCGTAGTCCGCGGGCGCGTCCGCCTCGGGCGTCACCTTGGTCTTGCCGATGTTCACCCCCAGCACGGGGCGGCGTCCGCCCCTCTGGTGGTGCAGGCGCTCGGCGACCAGGGCGGAGCCCTCGTTGTTGAAGCCCATCCTGTTGACGATCGCGCGGTCCTCGACCAGCCGGAACAGGCGCGGGGCGGGGTTGCCCGGCTGCGGCTGGGCGGTGACCGTGCCGATCTCGACGAAGCCGAAGCCGAGCGCGGCCAGACCGGACGGGCTCTCCGCGTTCTTGTCGAAACCCGCCGCCAGGCCCAGCGGCCCCGGGAACTCCTGCCCCAGGGCGCGCACGGCGAGCTCGGGCTCACGCGGGCCGAGGACCCTCCCCATGGCCGAGGCCACGCCGGGGATCGCGGTCACGCCGCGCAGCGCGGCGAAGCTCATCCTGTGGACCTTCTCGGCGTCCATGTGGCGCAGGACCGAGCGGAAGACAATCTGGTAGAACACGGTCATCCGTTTCCGTCGCCCTCGCGCTCGGCGAGGTAGCGTTCGAGTTCCGCGCCGAGTTCGTCGGCGGTGGGCAGGCCGGCCTCGTCGTCGGCCAGCGGGAGTGTGGGGCGTTCCTCGGGATCGGTCCGCGAGGACATGATGTCGTCGTACTGCCGCTCCAGGTTGGCCACGACACGCTGGACCTCCTCGGAGGCCGCCACCTGCTCGGCGATGTCGACGTCGGTCGCCCCCGCCACCTCCTCCAGCCCGCTGGTGGGCAGCGCGAGCCCGGTCGCCCCGGCCACGTAACCGGCGGCGGCGATGGCCGCCCGCGGGTACTGGGACTGGGCCAGGTAGCTGGGCACGTGGACGGCGTAGCCGACGAAGTCGTGGCCGCGCTCCCCCAGGCGGAACTCCAGCATCGCCGCGGCGCTGGCGGGCACCTCGATCCGGCCGATCCACGGGGTGTGGCCCTCCACCAGCTCGGGGCGGGTGGAGTGCGGCGTGACCGTGACCGGACGGGTGTGCGGCACCGCCATCGGCACGCCGTGCGTGCTGATGGACAGCGACACCGAGAACCGCTCGACCAGCTGGACGACGGCGGCGGCGAAGGCCTCCCACTCCCGGTCCGGCTCCGGGCCGTACAGGACCAGGAACGGGGCGTTCTCCTCGTCGTGCATCCGGTACAGGGCGAGCTTGGGCGGCTCGTAGTCCGTCCAGGTGTTCTCCACGAAGGTCATCGACGGGCGGCGGGACCGGTAGTCCACGAGCCGGTCGGCGTCGAACGTCGCGACCTCCTCGGCCTCGAAGCGCTCGAAAAGGGCCTCGGCGACCTGGCGTCCGGTGTGTCCGGCGTCCACGAAGCCGTCCAGACAGACCAGCATCGCCAGCCCGGCGATGTCGTCGAAGCCGGGATGGAGTTCGTACAGATCTGCGGGGTCACGCACCGGGTTCTCTTCTCCAAGACTGGTCGGATTCGCAGGGCGGCGTCCTCACGGCGGTCCGACCGCCGGGGCGCGACCGGGGAGGGCCCGGCATCGCACCTCCTGGGAGGCTGTGCCCTGCTTTCCCACAATACCGACCGGATCCCCCTCAGGCCTGCGATGGGACGCCTGTCACACCCCGGCCGCCGGAGCGTCCCCGCGGGTGCGCGCCAGCGCCCCTCCCCCTCCGGTGGGGGACGCGACGGGAGCGCGACGGGAGCGCGCTCCCTCGCGGCTCCCGCCCCTGGTCGGCGGCCGGAGCCCCGGCCGGAGCCGGAACGGCAGCGCGTTCACCCGCCCGGACGCTGGCCGCAGACGCGGAGCGTGCGCAGTCTGTTGAGGACCGCGGCGACCTCGAACCGGCGCGGCAGGACGTAGTCGCCCCCGAAGTCGTCGCCGAGCAGGGTGACGCCCTCGGCCTCCAGCGCCTCCTCCAGGGAGTCGAGCGCCTCGGCCAGGGTACGCGCCCCGTCCAGGTGGCGGCCCGCGACGAGCTCGCGCAGGGCCAGCCCGGCTCCGATGAGCTGCCCCGGGTCCACGAACTGCTCCACGGACCGCACGTCGACGTCGCTCTCCCCGAACACGAGGACGTCCATGTCGCGACGCTTGATCCTCCCCCGGCCCCGTGCGGTGTCGTCCACCGAGTCGGGGTCGACCACCCGGGCCCGCGGCGCGCCGAAGTCGGCGTCGGTGCGCTCGCGGGCCAGCTCCGCCGCCCGTTCGGTGACGTCGTGGGGGTGGTAGGCGTCCAGCATGACCACCTGGTCCGCGACGTCGAAGTAGTCACCGCTGCCGCCCATGACCAGGACCGTGGACACCCCGTGGTCGCGGCGCAGGGGCCGGACCAGGTCGATGAAGGGCACGAGGGGCTCGCGGTCGCCGTGGACGAGCGCCTGCATCCGCTCGTCGCGGATCATCAGGTTGGTGGCGGTCGAGTCCTCGTCCACCAGCAGGGTGCGCGAACCGGCCTCGACGGCCTCGCAGATGTTGGCGGCCTGGGAGGTGGATCCGGAGGCGTTCTCCGTGCGGAAGTCGCTCGTGTCCGCGCCGGTGGGGAGGTTGCGGACGAACGGGCTCACGTCCACGCGCTCGACCCGCCGCCCCTCCTCCGCCCGGATCTTGACGGCGTCGTCCCTGGTCACCACCAGCTCCCGGCCGTCCCCGGGGACGTGGTCGTAGACCCCCCGCTCCAGCGCGTGCAGCAGGGTGGACTTGCCGTGGAAGCCGCCGCCGACGATGAGCGTGATGCCCTCCGGCACGCCCATGCCGGTCACGGCGCCCCTGTGCGGCAGGTCCACGTCCACCCGCAGGCTCTCCGGCGCCTCGAAGGGCACCGCCCCGTCGGCCATGGGCTCGTCGCTGACGCCGCTCAGCCGCGGGAGGACCGCGCCGTCGGCGACGAAGGCGACCAGCCCCCGGTCCTCCAGGCCGGCGCGCAGCGCGACCGTGTCGGCGACGCTGTCGGCGAAGGCCTCGGCCTCGGCCGCGTCGACCGCCTCCCAGTCGAGGTCGTCGACCAGCGCGGGCAGGGTCGTGCACAGCTCGCGCTCGGCGGTGCGGCCGTCGATGCGGCGCCCGTGGCCGGGGAGGTCGATGCCGATGCGCAGTTCGAGGCCGCCGTCGGTGAGGCGGCAGGAGGAGCGCTCGATGACCTCCTGCCCCCCGGCGTCGATCTTGAGCAGGGAGCCCCGGAGCAGTCCGCGGGCGCGACGGCCCAGGTAGTCGGCGGTGGCGCGGCGTCGCACCGGATCGCCCCACGCGCTTCTGGGGATGCCGGCGTCCGGCACGAGCACGCGCACGCGCGAGGGCGGGGCGAACGGGTCCGCCTGCACGCGCTGCACCGTCAGGGTGAAGTCGCCGAAGTCCCAGTCGCCCCGCAGGGACTTGTAGCGGCCGTAGGAGTCGCCGTCCATGCGGAGCAGTTCCGCCGAGAGGCGTGCGTCGTCCCGCACCCCCCGGAGGGGCTCGGGCTCGGGTCGGCGCCCGCCGCCCCGGCCGCCTCCCCCGCCGCCGTACCGGCGCCCCTGGCCGCCGCCCCCGTGCCGTCCCGCCATCGGTGTCCTCCCTGGGTTCGGATGATCCTCCGGGCCAGGTTAGGGGTTTCGGGACGGCGTCGCAGAGGGCCTGTGGACGACCGTGTCCGCGCTGCTCGGGGGAGGTCTCGCGGCCCCGGGGCCGGGTCCGCGGGTCCGCCCCCGGCGGGTCCGGGAGGACGTCGGCGAGGAGGGCGGCGAACTCGTCCGCCGTGGGCGCGGTGTCCCCGAGCAGGCTGCGCAGCAGGACCCCGTCGATGACCGCGGCGACCACGCGGTCCCGGACCGGGTCGTCCGTGTACCGCCGGGCGAACGCCGAGACGGCGGCGAGCCACCCGTCGGCGGCCTCGCGCAGGCGAGGGTGTCTGGCGGCCGGCAGGAAGAGCTCGTACTCGACGAGCAGGCGTCCGGGGCCGGGCCCGGCCGCTCCGCCCGGAGGTGGAGATCGGCCCCGGGGGGCGCCGGGGCCGATCTCTCGGGGGGCCACACGTCCTCCCGGTACCAAGGGGGTGTCCCGGGCCGGAGTGTGGCGGGCACCTCCCCGGGAGGGGTGGGGAGGTGCCTCGCGTTCAGTTCTACCGGAAGTCCGGGTGCCGCGAGGGGGAAACAGTGATTCCGTCGGCCCCCAGTTCCCCATCGACGGCCGCCCGGCCCCGGAGGGCGCTCGTTGTTCCGGATCCGGTCCGGCCGGTCCGCGCCCCGGGGCGGGGCCTACCCCTCCAGGGCGGCGCGCAGGGCCCGGTCGTGCTCGTCGACGGGCTCGTCGGCCAGGTCGCCCACGAACACGGCGACCAGCTGGCCGCCCTCCCCCGTGACCTCGGCGACGAGGTCCCGCCAGTGGTGGAGGTTCGGGTGCTCGAAGTCCGGGCACGCCTCGGCCGGGGCCAGCTCGGCCTCCGCCGTCTCCAGCTGCTCGACCGACAGGGGGTAGGAGCCGCTGCCGGAGGAGTGGCCGACCGCCCTGGCCAGGATCACCGCCGGAAGGTAGTTGCCGTCCCGGTTGGTCAGGGTGAACGAGGTCCGGCCGTCGCGGATGACGCCGACGGCGTAGGCGGCCGGACGACGCCAGCGCGGGTCGGCGGCCTCCAGCCGCTCCCTGACCGCGATGATCTCTTCCCTGGTGGCCCACTTCTCCACGGGGTGCTCCTCTCGGCTCTCTGTTCCCGGGGACCGGGCCCGGCCCCCGTCGAACCCTAGGGGGAGGGTTCCCGGCCGTGTTCCGCCGACACCCCGGCGGGCCCGGCGCCCGCGCCGGACGGCGCGGTCCGGACCCGCCCCCCGGACACGCTCAGAGGTGCAGGGTCCCGGTGGCGACCGTCACCGCCCCGCCGCCGATCAGCACCCGGCCGCCCCGGTCCTTCAGCAGGAGGTCGCCGCCGCGCGCGGAGGCCTGGTGGGCGCTCAGCTCCGCCCGTCCCAGCCTGTCGGCCCAGAAGGGTGTGAGGACCGTGTGCGCCCTGCCGGTCACCGGGTCCTCGGGCACCCCCACCGCGGGGGCGAAGACGCGGGAGACGAAGTCGGGCCCCTGCCGGGCCCGGGCGGTGACGATGACCAGCTGGAAGGGCAGGGCCGCGACCGCCGCCGCGACCGGGGCCAGGCCCCGGACGGCGTCCTCGTCGGCGAGTTCGACGAGGAGGTCCTCCGCGCCGCCCAGGCCCACCCACAGGGGCCGCGCCCCCAGGGCCTCGGCCAGCCCCTCCGGGGCCTCGACCGGCTTCGGCGGCCTGGCCGGGAAGTCCATCCACAGCAGCCCGTCCTCCCTCGTGACGGTGAGGACGCCGCTGCGGGTGGTGAAGCGGAACGGTCCGGGCTCGCCGCGTTCGGCGAGCGCGTGCGCTGTGGCCAGGGTGGCGTGTCCGCAGAGGTCGATCTCGACCGTGGGCGTGAACCACCGCAGTTCGTAGTCGGCGCCGGGGTCGTCCACGGGACGCGCGAACGCCGTCTCGGACAGGTTGAACTCGGCCGCGACCCCCTGCGCCCAGGCGTCGGGGTAGGCGTCGTCCAGGACCAGGACGGCGGCGGGGTTCCCGGCCAGGGGCCGGTCGGTGAAGGCGTCGACGACGCGGTACTCGGGCATGGGTTCAGGCTAGGGGGCGGAGGGGGCCGCGCCGAGGTCCAATCGCAGGGCGAAAGGCCCCTTCCGGCCGGCGCCGTCACAGGGGCGGCTCGTCGAGGATGAACATGGTCTGGGTGCTCTTGACCTCGGGGATGCGCTGGAGCCGTTCGAGGACGAAGGTGCGCAGCGCGGCCGCGTCGGTGACGCGGACGAGGAGGAGCAGGTCGACGTCGCCGGACACCAGCGCCGCGTGGTCCACCTCGGGGATGTCGCGCAGGTAGCCCCGGAACCTCTCCCAGGAGTGCTGCTCGATGCGCACGGAAACGTAGGCGGAGAGGGCGGTGCCGTACTTCTCGGGATCGATGACGGCGGTGAACCCGCGGATGACGCCCTCGTCCCGCAGCCGTTCGAGCCGGGAGTAGGCGTTGGCCCTGGAGATGTGGGCCTGCTCCGCGACCGCGCGGATGGACATGCGCCCGTCCTCCCGCAGGAGGGCGATGATACGACGGTCGGTGTCGTCCAGCCGCACGGCCATGTGTCTCACCTCATACCGCTCACACGATACCCGCGTGAGACCATCCGTGGCGCTCTGGCGAACGACCGGCCATTTTGTCCAGCATCAGCCTGGGGACATCGACAATATGGGGTGATTAACCGCATATTCAAGACATGAAGCACACCGATGAGCGATCTCCCCCGGCTCCTCCGCCCCCGCCGGTGGAGCCCGTGCGGCTCGTCGACCGGCACGGGCTGCGTGTGGAGCACCCGCGGTTCACCGCTCCCGACGGCGCCCGGCCGGCCCGGCTCCACCGCGCCATGGTCATCGGGCGCCGCTTCGACCGGCAGGCCCGCGCGCTCGCCGGCCAGGGCCGCCTCGCCGTGTACCCGTCCTCGGCGGGGCAGGAGGCGTCCCAGGTCGCGGGCGTGCTCGCCCTGTCGGAGACCAGGACTGGCTCTTCCCCGGGTACCGCGACAGCGTCGCCCTGGTCGCCCGCGGGGTGGACCCGGTGGAGGCCCTCACGCTCTTCCGCGGCGACTGGCGTCCGGGATACGACCCCCGCCGCTACCGGTGCGCTCCGCAGTGCACCCCCGTGGCCACGAACGCCTCGCACGCGGTCGGCCTCACCTACGCGGCCCGGCGCGAGGGCCGGGACGTGGCGGCCCTGGCCCTGACGGGTGAGGGGGGCGACACCGACGAGGCCTACGACTTCGCCACCGTGTGGAACACGCCCGTCGTCTTCCTCGTGCGCGGCGACCACCGGGCCGCCGGCGCGCCCCCGTACCCGCGAGTCCCCGCACCCGTGCACGGAGCCCCCGGGCACGACAGGAAGGGCTACCGCCCCGACCGCCGAGGCGCGGGACAGGGCGCGCGGACCCCGTGTCGGCGCGCCCGAGGGGCGGACGGGCCGCGGCGGTCAACGGCGACCGGCGGCCCGCCCGCGTCCCGCACACCGGGAGCGTCCCGGCGCGGACACGCCGAAGGGCCGCGGCCTGTCGGCCGCGGCCCTTCGGGGACCGCTCCTGCGCGGGCGTCCGGCCTCGGGCCGGTACCGGTCGGGGGACCGGGAGGTCCCGGAGGGCGCCCTGCGCGCTACTTGTTGCCGCGCAGCTTGTCGAACAGGGTGCTGAGCGTGGAGCCCAGGCTGTGGCGCCCGTCGCTCTCGGCCATCAGGCCCTTGCCCTCGCTGTCGGCCGCACCGGCGTGCTGGCCGGCCGGACGGCGGGTCCAGGCGAAGAACAGCGCGATCAGGATCGCCGGGATGATGGCCAGGGTCAGCAGACCCGTGCCGCTCATCACGCCGTCCGCACCGGTGAGCTCGGCTCCGGAGAGGTCGTTCGCGGCGGTCTCGGCGGTCACGCCGCCGTCGCCGTTCCCGTCCTGGCCCTCGGCCGCGGCCTCGGACTCGGACTGCTCCTGCTCCTTCGCCTGCTCCTCCTCGGCGGCCTGGTCGGCGCCGTCCTCGGAGGTCTCCTTCGCGGTCTCCTCCTTCGGCTCCTCCTCGGTCTTCTCCTCGGGGAGGGGGGAGACGGCGTCCTCACACTTGTTGCCGGGCTCCTGGAAGGGGTGCGGGGCGCCCTCGGTGCCGTTCCCGTCGCCCCACTCGGTGATGTAGTACTCGACCTCGGCGTGGCCGTTGCCGCCGCCGACGGTCAGGGAGTTCTCGTCGAAGCTCGTGCCCATCATGTCGGCGAAGGTCTTGCCGTCGATGTCGAGCAGGACGTCGCAGTCCTGAGAGGGCTCACCGGGACCGCGGTCACCGATGAAGAACTCGTACTCCTCGCCCTCGTAGACGATGTAGCCCTCGGTGCCGAGCGGCCAGCTGGGGCTGGAGAACAGCCCCTTCTGCATGGGCTCTCCGCCTGCGGGTGCACCGGTGTCCCCGTTGATGCCGGAACCGTCGTCCCAGAAGTAGGTCGCGGTGACTTCGCCGTGCTGAATGGGAGTTTCGTTGCTCATAAAGTAAAGGCCAGGTTGACGACAGGGCCGAGAAGACCGTGGGCACGACGCTCCAGAACACGCGGGTACGCCCGTGCGCCCCGCGAGGGCGTCATGTCAGGGATCTCCCGCGTCGCTGGCGGCGAGTGGCGGGCGGGAACGGGAGCACCGATGGAATTCGGTGGTCCTCCGGCGTGAGCGCGTGGATACGCGCCGCCCGATTCCCGGTGAGGGTCTCGACTCCCTTGCGGCACTCGGCCGGTCAAGGGCTCGGCATCGACTCGCTAAAGACTCATAACGAAGCGATCACGAGGACACTAACCCAGGTTTAAGCAAAGTGTGCAAGTCTTCCAGGTAAAATGACAGCACGTGTTTACCCGCATACGACTCGCAGTGACCCGGGAAAGGGCCCCTGAAACGCGGGAACCCCTGCCGGACAGGGGTTCCCGGACGCATGCGGAGAAGGCGGAGGGGCCGTTCCGTGGCCCGCGTCATACACTCGCGCGAGTTGACACGAGGCGGGAGAGGTGGGACGGGAGGCCGTGTACGGGCCGAAAAGGTCACGGTCCACGCGCCGCGGTCCCGCGGTGCGGCCGGGGGCGGCGCGGTCAAGGCCGCGCAATGCCCGTCCCGGGCGGGGGTCAGCGGCGACGGGGGCCTCTCCCCTGCGGGCAAAGAGAACTCCGGACGGTTGCCCGTCCGGAGTGTCAAGAAGGGGTCACGTGACCTGGCCGCGCCTGGCGAAGCGCTCCTGGCGCCACTCGCCCGTCCCGACGACCTCGACCAGGGCCGTCGCGGCGTCCCACACGTCCACATGGCGCAGGTACAGGGGCGTGAACCCGAACCTCATGACGTCGGGGGCGCGGAAGTCACCGATCACCCCGCGCGCGATGAGCGCCTGCACGATCGCGTACCCCGCGCCCTCCTCGGGCTCCACCAGCGCCACCTGGCTCCCGCGCCGGGCGTGCTCGGAGGGGGTGATGGAGGAGATCCCCGCCTGCGCCGCCCGGGAGAGGAACAGGTCGGTCATCGCCAGGCTCTTGGCGCGGACCTGGGCCAGGTCGGCCCGGGCCCACACGTCCAGGGAGGCCTCCAGCGCCGCGTCCGCGACCAGCGGCTGCGAACCGCTGAGGAAGCGCGAGACCCCCGGCGCGGGCTCGTAGTCGCCCGAGAAGTCGAACGGGCGGGCGTGCCCGTGCCATCCGCTGACGGGCTGCTCGGCCACCGCGTGGTGGCGCCGGGCCGCGTACAGGAACGCGGGGGCGCCCGGACCGGCGTTGAGGTACTTGTAGGTGCACCCGACCGCGAAGTCGGCCCCGCTGCCCGACAGGTCCACCGGGACCGCGCCGACGC
This sequence comes from Nocardiopsis sp. CA-288880, assembly GCF_050955985.1. NCBI lineage: Bacteria > Bacillati > Actinomycetota > Actinomycetes > Streptosporangiales > Nocardiopsidaceae > Nocardiopsis > Nocardiopsis sp. CA-288880. The sequence goes on from NZ_CP192105.1 coordinate 5,705,949, forward strand.
TGTGGCACAGGTCCCACACCACCAGGGCCCCGTTCTCGTGGGCCAGGCGGGTGATGCCGGGCATGTCGCGCAGGGTTCCGCTGCGGTAGTCCACGTGGCTGAGCAGCAGGACGGCGACGTCGCCCCCGGCCAGGGCCGCCTCCAGCCCGGGGCCGTCGGGGTCCACCCTGCGCTGGACGGCCCCGGCCAGCGCGACCGCGCCCTCGGCCACGTACAGGTCGGTGGGGAAGTTGCCGGCCTCGCCCAGCACGACGGAGCGGTCGGACATCCGCAGCGCCGCGACCAGGACCTTGAAGAGGTTGGCGGAGGTGCCGTCGCCGACGACGACCTCGTCCGCGGCGGCGCCGACCAGCGGCGCGACCTTGGCGCCCAGGGTGCGCGGCTTGTCCCACCAGCCCGCGTCGTTCCAGCTGCGGATGAGGTCCTGGCCCCACTCGCGCTCGATCATGTCGGCCACCCGGCCCGGGGTGGAGCGCGGCAGCGCGCCCAGGGAGTTGCCGTCCAGGTAGATCACGCCCTCGGGGAGGACGAACTCCTCACGGAACGCGGCGAGGGGGTCGGCGGCGTCGAGCGCGACGCAGTCCTCACGGGTGGTGGGCGTCATCGGTTCCTGCTTCCTGGTCGTGCGCGGGGTGCGGCGTACTGGTCAGACGGAGCTGCGGAGGGACCACAGCTCGGGGAAGACGTCCTGCTCGGCGTTGCGCGCCAGCCAGGTGAGACCGCTGGAGCCCCCGCTGCCGGGCTTGCCGCCCATCGTCCGCTTGACGGCCACGAGGTGGCGGTGGCGCCACCGCGTCACCCTCTCGGCGACGTCGAGCAGCGCCTCGGCCAGCAGGAACAGGTCGTTCCCGGGCGCGTCGTCGGCGTAGACGGCCGTCCACGCCGCCTCGACACCGTCGCTGGGCTCGTAGCCCTGCGTCCAGTCCCGCTCGACGCGGTCGGCGGGAACCGGGAGGCCGCGGCGGTGGAGCAGGCGCAGCGCGGCGTCGTAGAGGCCGGGACTCTCCAGCACGGCCCTGAGCTGGTCCGCCACTCCGGCCATGGCCTTGTGCGGCCGGATCATGGCGGCCGACTTGTTGCCGAGCAGGAACTCCAGCTTGCGGTAGCCGTAGGACTGGAACCCGGAGGCCTCGCCGAAGGAGTCGCGGAAGCGGTTGAACTCGGTGGGGGTCATGTCCCCGAGCAGGCCCCAGGAGTCGTTGAGCACGTCCTGAGCGTTGCACGCCCGGCGCAGCCACGCCAGCGCGCCGGGCACGTCGTCCGCCTCCAGCGCGTCGCGGGCCGCCTCCCAGCGCTCCTGGACCAGCGCGAAGAGCAGCTCCATCACCTGGGTGGCGATGATGAACGCGGACTCGGCCGGCTCGGCGGTGCGCGGTCTCCGGAGGCCGAGCAGGGTGTCGATCCCGACGTAGTCGACATAGGGGGTGTTCTTCTCGAAGGAGAGCGTCGGCCGCCCCCCGTCGGCCGCGGCCCGGCGCGCCCGGGCCGCCTCGGCCCCGTCCGCGTCCTCCCCGGGGGCGAACGGACACTGCTGGGCGGCGGTGGAGAGCATGACGACCCCTTGTCGGTACTGCGTGAGCGGCTGTGCGGGCGCCGCGCGGCGAGGGGAACCGCCCCGGCACACGGCACCGTGTACGTGAGGTCACATCATCGGGCAGACACAACCGCGAAAGGAATGGCCGACGAACACGCAAGTCGGGCATTGGCCTAGCATTCGTCATGGTTAACGAGCTTCGACCTTGGGAATGCAAAGCATGGCCTCACGACTGGCAACCCCGCTGGACGGCGTCGACCAGCACATCCTCTCCGAACTGCAGCAGGACGGGCGGCTGTCCTTCAACGAGCTGTCCCGCAGGGTCAACCTGTCGGCGCCCGCCGTCGCCGACCGCGTCCGCCGCCTCACCGACCGCGGGGTGATCACCGGCTACCACGCGCACGTCGACCCGGCCGCCGCCGGGCTGCCGGTGACCGCCCTGGTCCGGATGGAGTGCTTCGGCGCGCACTGCCTGCTGCGGGAGGGCTCCTCGCTGGAGCTGCCCGAGATCCTGCAGGTGCACCGGGTGACCGGCGACGACTGCTGCGTCCTGCTCATCGCGGTCCGCTCGATGGAGCACTTCGAGGAGGTCATCGACCAGCTCGCCGAGCACGGTCGCCCCTCCAGCACCATGGTCATGTCCAGCCCGGTCCCGTGGCGGGCCGTCAGCGCGCCCCGCACGCCATGAGCGTCCTCATCGACTCCGCGGTCTGGCCCGGGCCGCGCGGCCTGCTCTTCGCGCACCTGGTGAGCGACAGCTCCTTCGAGGAGCTGCACGCCTTCGCCCGCGCCATGGGGGTGGACCCGCGGGCGTTCGAGCGCGACCACTACGACATCCCGGGCCACCTGCACGCCCGCGCGCTGGAACTGGGCGCCGAGCACGTGACCGGGCGCGAGCTGGTCACCCGTCTGCGCGCGGCGGGGCTCCGGCGGCGCAAGGCCCCCCGGGTGGGCGGGCGGCCGTGAGGGCCCGCCCGGGGAGGCGCGCGGCTCCCCCTCCCCGTGGCCGGGGGGTCAGGGCGGTGGGGCGTCCAGGGGCGCCGGCGACGCCAGCCGGTCGAGTTCGGCGAGCATGTTGGCCCGGGCCCCGGCCTCCCAGTGCTCGCGGCCGAACGACGTGTGGAACAGGTGGGGCCCGTCCAGCAGGGACCGCAGGACCGCGGCGCGGCCCTCGCGGAACACCCGGTCGGGGACATGGCGGTACTCGGCCCTGACCGCCGCCGTATAGGCGAGGTACTCGTCGGCCGGCGCGCCCAGGACCGACAGGTCGGCGTCGCAGACGACCGCGCCGTCCGCGTCCCCCTCCTCGGGGCGGTGCGCCGCGGTCACACCCACCAGGCGGACCACCTCGCCGACCCGCCCGGGCTCCACGCCGATCAGGGACAGCAGGCGCCCGGCGAGCTCGGCGCTCTCCTCCTCGTCCCGGCCGGGGCGCCCCTCGTACACCGCGTCGTGGAACCAGACCGCGTAGCGGACGCAGTCGGCGTCGCGCGCCTCCCCCTGGAGGACGTCGACGGCGCGGAGCGTCTCCCACAGGTGCAGGAGCGTGTGGTAGCGGCGGTGCGGCTCGTTCCAGCGGTCCAGGAGCTCCGCCCCGACCGCGGCCGCCTCGGGGCCGCCCCCGGCCAGCCTCCGCCAGGCGGCGGCCAGCAGGACCGCCTCCTCCTCGTTCAGTGGCAAGGTCTCTCACCGTTCGCGCGGGTACCTCGGACGCTCCCAGTCCTTCCCACCCGGACGCGTCGCCACCCGGCCGGATCACCTGTCGGAGGCGTCAGCCGTCCGTGCCCCGTGGGCGGGGAAGGCGGACCGGTGCCCGGGCACCGGGTCCACGGCCTCGCAGCGGGGCTCCCCGGCGACCGTGCCGGGGCGGCCCCGCCACCGGCCGGAACCCGCGGACACCCGGTGCGCAAGCGGACATCACGACGATTCTCGGCCATATCATGGGATGAATTTTGTCGTCTCCACTGATGGCCCGCGCAGGACCGCCGTGCTGGAATCCGGGGAGCGGGAACCACGAGCGGGACGGGGTCGGGATGTCACCCATCGAGACACTGCGGCGGATGCACCGGATCGCCGGATGGCCGCTGCTCCTCGCCAGTTTCCTGGCCCGCCTGCCCATCTCCATGGCCCTGATCGGCATGCTCACCCTCGTCACCTCCACCACCGGCAGTGTGGCGGCCGCCGGAGCGGTGGCCGGCGCCTTCGCCCTCGGCGAGGCCGTCGGCGGCCCGGTCATCGCCCGCTTCGCCGACCGGCACGGGCAGCGGGCCCCCGTGCTCGTCATGGCGCTGGTCGACGCCGTCCTGATCGTCCTGCTGGTCCTCGCGGTCCGGTCCGGGACCCCGGCCCCCGCCCTCGCGGCGCTGGCCGCGGTCACCGGCATGTGCCTGCCCCAGATGGGGCCCATGGCCAGGACCCGGTGGGTGGTGCTGATCCGCCGGGGCCCCGACCGGGGCGCGGAACGGGAGCGCTCGGTGTCGGCCGCCATGTCGGTCGAGGGCGTACTCGACGAGGCCGCGTTCGTCCTCGGCCCCGCCCTCGTGGGCGTGCTCACCGTGGCCCTCTCCCCGTCGGCCGGCGTGCTGGGCGCCGCCGCTCTCATCGGCGTGTTCGGGGCCGTGTTCGCCCTCCACCCGACCGCCCCGGCCGGGACGCCGCCGGTGCGCGGCTCGGAGGGCCGGATCGCCACGCCCGCCCTGCTCGTGCTCACCGCCCCCATGTTCTGCCAGGGGCTGTTCTTCGGCGGCATGTCCACCGGCGTGACCGCGTTCGCGGCGGCCTCGGGGTACGGGGACCTGTCCGGCCTGATGTACGCGGTGATGGGCGCCAGCAGCGCGGCGGCCGGGCTGATGATGGCGTCCCTGCCCGCCGGGTTCTCCCTGACCGCCCGGACGCGGGTCGCGGCCGGGGGCCTGTTCGTGCTCAGCCTGCCCCTGTACCTGGACCACGGGCCGGCCACGCTCGCGGTGGCCGTCTTCGTGCTGGGCGCGGCGATCGGACCGCACATCGTGAGCCTCTTCGGGCTCATCGAGCGGGCCGCCCCGCCCAGCCGCCTCTCCCAGTCGATGGCCGTCGTCCTGAGCAGCCTGATCCTCGGCCAGGCCCTGGGATCCGTGGTCTCGGGCGCCGTCGCCGACGCGTACGGCCACCAGGGGGCGTTCGCCCTGGCCACGCTCGGCGGACTGGTCTCCTTCGCCGTCGCCGTCCTGGTGATGCGGGCCCGCTGGTACACGCGGACCGGCGAGGGACGGGACGGGCCGCGGGCCGGCGCGAGACCCTCGGCCGCCCCCTCGGCGGGGACCCGTGCGGCGCCGCTCGCGGAGCCGGGTGATCCTGGGAACATCGGGCGTTAAGCCCGCGTTAAAGAGGGGCCCGTCCCCCTACACACCCACCTAGGCTTGTGGATCGTGCTCGAACTACTGACCAGCATCAATCCCCGGCGCAAAGAGGTGCCCGTGCCACAGCTCAACGGGCTCGCCCGCGTCACCCTCTCCGTGCGGGACCGCGACGAGAGCGTGCGCTTCTACCGCTCCGTCCTGGGTTTCAAGGTGCTCGGACGACGCGACCACGACGGCACGCTGCGCAGCGAGTGCCGCCACCCCGCGTCGGGCCTGATGGTCGCCCTCATCCAGCACCGCGACAACTTCAAGAACCGGTTCGACCGCAGGCACTGCGGCCTGGACCGGCTCACCCTGGGCGTCGACAACCTCGGCGAGCTGGAGGCGTGGGAGGAGCGGTTCGCGGACATGGACGTGGAGCACTCCCCGGTCATGCACCGCGAGGAGGGCTCCACCCTGCTGTTCTACGACCCGGACGGCACCGAGCTCGGGCTGTTCTGCCCCGCGGAGCTGGACGCCGACGAGGACTGATCCGCCCCCGCCGGCCCCGTCCCTCCCGGCACGCGGGAAGGCCCTGTCAGTCGGTCTCGACCAGCTTGAGGCGCACGTCGCGCTCGCCCAGCTCGTCCACGGCCGAGCGCGGGAGCCGGTCGTCCGTGATGATCAGGTCGAACTCCTCCAGGCTGGCCACCCTGAAGGTGCCGAACTTGCCGTACTTGGTGCTGTCGACGGTGAGCACGCTCTTGGAGGCGATCCGCAGCAGCGCCTGCTTGGCGACCACCTTGGCCTCGGAGGGCGTGGTCGAGCCGCGGTCGACGTCCCAGGAGCTGCTGGCGATGAAGGCCAGGTCCACGTTCACCTGCCGCAGGAAGTCGGCGGTGAACCGGCCGACCGAGGAGTGGTCGGAGTGCGAGACGACGCCGCCGGTGTGGATCAGTTCGATCCCCGGGTACTCCATCAGGTGCCCGACCACGTTGAAGTCGCTGGTGATGACCGTCAGGCCGACCTTGTCGGTGAGCAGCGGCACCATCTGGAGCGTGGTCGTCCCCGCGTCCAGGTAGATGGTGAAGTTCTCCCTGACCAGCTCCGCGGCGGCGCGCGCGATGGCGCGCTTGGCGGGGACCTCCAGCTGGGCCTTGGCCAGGTAGGAGGGTTCGCTCTTGAGCCGCGCCGCGAGCCGTACCCCACCGGTGACGGACAGGACCTTGCCGTCGTTCTCCAGCGCCTGGATGTCGCGCCGGACCGTCATGTGGGACACGGACAGCATCGACGTGAGCTCGTTGATACTCAGCACGTGACGCTCCTGGAGGAGCTTCAGGATGTGCTCTCGTCGCTGGTCCGGGATCATCGTTCGCCTCACACTCGGGGGCCGGCCATGGGGACACCGTGCGATCACGACGCCATGTAACAAAGTTTCCCAGCTCATCGCGCCCGGAACGGTGCTCTCCGGACGTGAGTCCTCTCGCAATCGCGGCGAAGGGGCCCGGCCGCTCCGGCCGGGGCGGACCCGGACCGCCGCCGCCGCGGACCTTCTTGGCGGATGTTTTTCCTGTTTGCGCCACGTGGGACGGCGGAATTTGCCACCCTTGACCGCATGACGCTGTCCATCGCACTGCGCGGAGACACCGCCCGCTTCCCGGGCAACACGCTCCCGGCCCTGCGTTCAGCCTGGCGCGCCGGGGCCGATCTGGTCAAGATCGACGTCCACCTGACCTCGGACGGCTACTCCGTCCTGGTCGACGAACGACTCGTGGCCCTCCCCGGTTCCCCGCCCCGCCCCGTGGACGGACTCACCCTGGCAGACCTCGCCGGGTTGCGCGACGACGTGGAACGGCGCGTACCCACCCTGATGGAGGTCCTGGCCGAGTTCGGCGCCCACGGGCCCCCGCCCCTGCTCGTCGGCGCGGACACGCCGAGGGCCGCGCTGGCCGCGGACACGCTCCTGCGCGAACGCGGGTTCGGCGACCAGGTGCTCTTCACCGGTTCGGCCGAGACCCTCGGCGCGCTCCGGGCCAAGAGCCCCGGCTCCCGGCTCCTGGCGGGCTGGGAGCAGCCGGACATGCCCCCGGACGAGGCCGTCCGCGCCCTGGAACCGGAGTTCCTGGGCGCGCACCACACGCTCGTGACCCGGGAAGCGGTCGACGAGATGCACCGCTTCGGGTATCGCGTCACGGCCTGGGCCGTGAACGAGTTCCCGGAGATGGCGCGTCTGATCGGCATGGGCGTCGACGCGCTCGCCACGGAGCGGATCGCCGACCTCGTGTCGCTGACGAGCGGTCGGGGCCGGGGAGGGGCGACGGCGGTCGGGGCCGTCTGAGCCCCGGTCCCCGGTCGCAGTCGCAGTCGCAGTCGCAGTCGCAGTCGCAGTCGCAGTCGCAGTCGGGAGGGTACGTCCCCGGAGCCCGCCGGGGGCCGTCCCGGCGCGTGGCCGCCGTGCCCGCGGGGGCTCGGCGCCCGCGGCCGTTCCCCGCCCCGTCGGGTTCCGCCGTTCCACGCCGCTTCCGGCAGCCCCGCGGATACCCTGGAAGGCGACGGACCCCTCGGGTGAAGACCGCGCACCCCTCTCCTTCCCTGCGCCCTCCCGACGACGAGAACCCCTATGACGGCCCACACCTCGCCCCGTGCGCTCCGAGCCGCCGCCCCGGTCCTGGACTGCGCCGCGCGCCTCTTCGCCCGGCACGGCCCGCGCGGACCGGGCGTGTCCGAGCTGATCCGCCGCATCGCCCTGGAGACCGGGGCGGACACGGCCGCCCTCCGCAGGGCGTTCCCCACCCGCACCGACCTGGCCTACGCCGTCGTGCTCAGGTCCGCGCACGAGCGGGTCGACGGCCAGCTGGCCGCGGACCGGCCGGACCTGCCCGCCGTCGAGCGCATGGCCTCGCTGGTCAGACTCCATGTGGAGACCGGCTGGCGGCACCGGGCCGCGTCGGCCCTGACACACGAGCTGCTGCCGGTGCTGCGGGCCGTCCACCCCGCGCGCCACAGGGAGGTCGGCTCCCTCCTGCGCCTCTACCGGGAGCACATGCGCGGGATCATCGAGGACGGCGCGGCCGCGGGCGCCTTCGCCGTGCGCGACCCCGGCCGGGCCGCCGACGAGGTGCTGGAGACCCTCGACTCGCTCCTGCACTGGTACGACCCGGATGCGGGGCTGAGCCTGGACGGCCTCGGCGCCGTCTACGTGGACCTGGTCGTCCACCACCACCTGGGCTCCCCCAGGTGAGGGGCGGGGCTCACCCGCCGATGAGCTGCTGGAGGTCCACCGACTCGGCCAGCGCCCGCAGTCCCGCGTCCCCGGGGTGGATGTGGTCACCGGAGTCGTAGGCGGGCAGGAGGCGGGCGGGGTCGGCCGGGTCGCGCAGGACCGCGTCGAAGTCCCACACCCCGTCGAACGGCGACGCCGGGTCACCGATCTGCGTGCGCAGGTAGGCGTTGACCTGCTGCCGTGCCTGCTCGACCTCCGGAGTACAGCGCCGCTCGCCCCCGCAGGGACCGAGCGTGGCCACGAACACCCGGACGCCGCGCGCCTCGGCAAGCCGGGCGATCTGGCCGAGCCCGCTGATCACCGCGTCCGGGGAGGTGCCCCAGCGGAGGTCGTTGATCCCCGCGAAGACGACCACGGTCTCCACGCCGCTCTGCGCGAACACGTCCCTCTGGACCCGGTGGACCATGGCGACCCCGCTGGGGTTGGTGGACACGCCCTCCCCCGGGTACCCGTCGGTGACCACGTGGTTCCCGGCCACGCCGACGTTGAGCACACCGGGGTTGAGCACACCGGGCTGTGCCGCGAGGCGTGTGCTCAGCACGTCCGGCCAGCGGCTGTGGGCGTCGCGGGTGGACCGCGTCCCGTCGGTGAGGGAGTCGCCGAAGGCCACGATCGCGCCGGGCCCGTCGGCGACCTCGATGCCGGTCAGGAACGGCCACTGCGCCACACGCCCGGTGAACGGCGCCCCGGTGGTGTCGAGCGTCTGGTCGCCGCTGCCGGGCTCGCTGCTGTAGTTGGTGTCCACCGCGGCGTAGTGCACGGGGGCCGCGGTCACCAGTTCGGGGAGGTGGAAGCTCACCAGGACGTCGGTGTGCGGCGGCAGGAGGATCTCCACCGGGTCGCTGAACACCTGTCCGCCCGCCGGGATGACGGTGTCGGCCCGTCCGTCGAAGGTGAGGGGGATCGCGGCCCCGCGTGTGCCGGCGGCGTCCCCCTGCAGCGCCAGCGAGGCGGCGCCCACCGTGACGGGCTCCGCGGCGAAGGTGTTGTCGAGGCGGATCCTGGCGACGTGCCCTCCGGCGGTGGTGCGGACCGACAGGCGCAGGGTCTGGTCCTGCCAGGGGCCGACCTCCAGGTACCCGGAGGTGGCCCGCGCCCAGGAGCCGGTCCAGCCGGAGGAGGGGCGGCCGTCCACGGAGAACAGGTGCAGGCGGCCCCCGTCCCCGTCCACCCGCGGCAGGACGACGTGGGAGACCTCCCGGGACGGGTCGACGGGCACGCTGCGCGCGTACAGGCGCACGGAGCCGAGGGTGGGGCTCGGCCCGCCGACGCCGGCGGAGTTGGCGTAGGGCAGCGAGAGCGCCGCGTCCCCCGCGGGCCCCTCGACCCAGTCGGGGACGGAGAGGACGAACTCCTGCTCCGCGCCGTCCGTGTAGACCACGCGGCCCGTCCCGTGGACCGCGGGGCCGCCACCGGCGCCGCCGGCCCGGGTGGCGGTGGCCAGGAAGGTGAGCGATCCGTAGCGGTCCTCGTCCAACCGGAGCAGCTGGCCGTCCGAGACCACGTGGTCGGGGCGCCCGGGGGCGTAGTCGGGGAGCTCGAGCTCGGTGCCCAGGAGCACCACCTCGCGGCCGGGCGTCCACCCGGCGGCGGCCAGGGCCTGCGAGGAGAGGCTGTTGCCCGCGCCGTCGAGGTCGACGTTGGCGGCGGAGTTGTCCCGGGAGATGCCGATCTCGTCCACGAGGCTGGCGAAGGGGGTGCCGACGGCCCGCGGCGCCGCCTGCTCCTGCCGGTCCTGGACTCCCGCGTCCCCGTCGCGCGAGGTCACGACGTAGAAGGCGGTCACGAGGACCGTCGCCACGAGGGCCGCCGCCGCGCCGCGGAGCAGGTGCGGGGCGAGGTCGTCACGTCTGCGGCGGTGCGCGCCGCGCCCCCCGGTCCCATCAGCGCCCAACGCTCGCCCTTCCCGATGAAGTTCCACCGACGTGTCGGACGACGCCGGGAGCACGGTGGTTGTGAGACGTGGGACACCTCTGCGCCCCGAACGGCCGCCAGTTTAGACGAGCCGTCCCCGCTCCCACGGTCGTTCGGAGCATGTTCCGGACCGCGCCTGTGGGCACTTCCGGGCGGTCCGGAGTCCGGGGGACACAGGGGTTCCCCGTCTCGCACGACACCCGCCCGGCGGCCGGACGGACGACGGGACCGGACGGCCCCTCTCCGAACGGTACGCAGAGGAAGCCGCATGAATGCGACATACGCGCCGGAAGTCCACGAAGTTCACCAGGACGGACACGGGTCCGCCCCCACCCCCTGCGGACGAGGGGGTTCTCCACCGGCCGAGGGCGGAGGGGCCCGGACCCGCGACCGGGGACCGGCGGGTCACGGACCGGCCGACCCCGACGAGCGCCCCGATGGCCGCACCTCGGCATTACCGCCACCGAGGATACCGGGATCTTCGACGCTTATCCCCACGGAACCCGCCACCATCGGACACACCCCGCCCCCCGGGGGCTCGCGGGAGCACGGAACCGGCTCCGTCGCACACGGGGCGGCCGGGACTGCTCCCCTCCCCGAAGGAGGGTTCGGCGCACCCGCCCCACTCCCCGTTCTCCGGGGCGCCCGGGGGATCGCCCGGCAGATACATGGACTAATCCCCCACAAGTAGCGGAATAGGTCTGATGCGGCCTTGATGTCCTACTTCGGATTTACGCGAGGTGCCCGGACGGGGCCGGGGCCGGGTTCGACGACTTCTGGGGCCCGAAACTCCAACGCGTATTCGGCGCGGCCACCCGGACGGAACCGCAGAAGTCCGTAGGGCACAAGAAAGCGCCGCTGGCCTGTATCCGCAGGTCGGCGGCGCTTTTGGTGTGCCTGGAGGGGGTAGGCCGGGCAGGACTCGAACCCGCGACCCAGGGATTATGAGTCCCCTGCTCTAACCAACTGAGCTACCGGCCCGCCGTCGTCGGCAAACGTCATCCTAACAGGGTGCGTCCGGCGTTTCCGCGCCGTAAATCCGTTACAGGACAGGCCCTGCCGGGACCGGGTGCGCGGGCGCGCCGCGAACACCGCACCTGGGTCCCGGGCCCCGAGGGGGCTCGGTCTAGGGTGGTGGAGTGCGGCGCGCGACTGGACGGACCCCAGCGCCCGGCACCGACGCCGCGTATGACCCGTTGGTAACATCGCGGGTCGCACATCGTCGTCAGGAGAGTTCACGCCATGTCCAAAGCACCCGTCAACGTCACCGTCACCGGCGCCGCCGGCCAGATCGGATACGCCCTCCTGTTCCGGATCGCGTCCGGCCAGCTGCTCGGCGCCGACACCCCGGTGAAGCTGCGTCTGCTGGAGATCCCGCAGGCCGTCAAGGCCGCCGAGGGCACCGCGATGGAGCTCGACGACTGCGCCTTCCCCCTGCTCCAGGGCATCGACATCTTCGACGACGCCGCCAAGGCCTTCGAGGGTGCCAACGTCGGCCTGCTGGTCGGCGCCCGACCGCGCGGCAAGGGCATGGAGCGCGGCGACCTGCTCCAGGCCAACGGCGGCATCTTCAAGCCCCAGGGCGAGGCGATCAACGCCGGCGCCGCCGACGACATCCGGGTACTCGTGGTCGGCAACCCGGCCAACACCAACGCCCTCATCGCCCAGAGCAACGCCCCGGACGTCCCGGCCGAGCGCTTCACCGCGATGACCCGCCTCGACCACAACCGCGCGCTCACCCAGCTCGCCAAGAAGCTCGGCGTGTCGATCAACGACATCAAGAAGCTCACCATCTGGGGCAACCACTCCGCCACCCAGTACCCGGACCTGTTCAACGCCGAGGTCGGCGGCGGCAACGCCGCCAAGGCCGTCGGCGACCAGGCCTGGCTGGAGAACGACTTCATCCCCACCGTCGCCAAGCGCGGCGCCGCGATCATCGAGGCCCGTGGCGCGTCCTCGGCCGCCTCCGCCGCCAACGCCGCCATCGACCACGTCTTCGACTGGGTGAACGGCACCCCGGAGGGCGACTGGACCTCCGCCGCCATCCCCTCCGACGGCTCCTACGGCGTGCCCGAGGGCCTCATCTCCTCCTTCCCGGTCGTGTCCCGCGACGGCAAGTGGGAGATCGTCCAGGGCCTGGAGATCGACGAGTTCTCCCGCGCCCGCATCGACGCCTCGGTCAACGAGCTCGTCGAGGAGCGCGACACCGTCCGGAAGCTCGGCCTCGTGTAGGACCGCTGAGGGCCGCAGGGCCGCTGACGGGCACGCTTCCCACGGGGGCGTGCCCGTCGCCGTGTACGGGCCGGCCGGGGCGCGCGGGGCGCCGCGGAGGGTCGGCGGGCGCCCGCCGCGTCCCGAAGGGGGTTCGGGAGCGGGCAGTATAGAGACTGTGAGTCTCATCGATGTGCTTCCGGCCGAACCAGAACCCGACTCCCTCTTCGAGGCGTTCGCTTTGTGGGCCGGGGAGCGGGGCCTCACCCTCTACCCGCACCAGGAGGAGGCCCTCATCGAGGTCGTCTCCGGGTCGAACGTCATCCTCAACACCCCCACCGGCTCCGGTAAGAGCATGGTCGCCACGGGCGCGCTCTTCGCCGCCCTGGCCCGCGACGAGTGCGCGTTCTACACCGCGCCCATCAAGGCGCTGGTGTCGGAGAAGTTCTTCGACCTGTGCAAGATCTTCGGCACCGAGAACGTCGGCATGATGACCGGCGACGCCAGCGTCAACGCCGACGCCCCCATCGTGTGCTGCACCGCCGAGGTCCTCGCCCAGATCGCGCTCGCCGAGGGCGCGAACGCGGACATCAACACCGTCGTCATGGACGAGTTCCACTTCTACGCCGAGCCCGACCGGGGATGGGCGTGGCAGGTGCCCCTGCTGGAGATGCCGCAGGCGCAGTTCCTGCTGATGTCCGCCACCCTGGGCGACGTCAGCCGGTTCGAGGAGGACCTGGAGAAGCGCACCGGGCGCACCACGGCCGTGGTCGCCTCCGCCGAGCGCCCCGTCCCCCTCTACTACGACTACCGGGTGACCCCGCTGCACGAGACGCTGGAGGAGCTGCTCCGCGACGGCAACGCGCCCGTGTACATCGTGCACTTCACGCAGGCGCAGGCCGTCGAACGCGCCCAGTCGCTGACCAGCATCAACATGTCCACCAAGGAGGAGAAGGCGGCGATCGCGGCGGAGATCGGCAACTTCCGCTTCACGACCAAGTTCGGCCGCAACCTCTCCCGGTACGTGCGGCACGGCATCGGCGTGCACCACGCCGGCATGCTGCCCAAGTACCGGCGCCTGGTCGAGCGGCTGGCCCAGGCGGGCCTGCTCAAGGTCATCTGCGGCACCGACACCCTGGGGGTCGGGGTGAACGTCCCCATCCGCACCGTGCTGTTCACCGCCCTCAGCAAGTACGACGGGGTGCGCGTGCGCCGCCTGCGCGCCCGCGAGTTCCACCAGATCGCCGGACGGGCGGGACGCGCCGGGTTCGACACGGTCGGCCACGTGGTGGCGCAGGCTCCCGAGCACGTCGTCGAGAACGAGAAGGCCCTGGCCAAGGCGGGCGACGACACCAAGAAGCGCCGCAAGGTGGTGCGCAAGAAGGCGCCCGAGGGGTTCGTCTCCTGGGACGAGGCGACCTTCAACAAGCTCATCGAGGCCGACCCCGAGCCGCTGGCCTCGCGCTTCCGGGTGAGCAACGCCATGCTGCTCAGCGTGATCGCCCGTCCGGGCAACTGCTTCACCGCGATGCGCCACCTGCTCACCGAGAACCACGACGACCGCCCCGCGCAGCGCCGCCACATCCACGAGGCGATCGCCATCTACCGGTCGCTGCTCGACGGCGGCATCGTGGAGACCCTGCCCGAACCCGACGACCAGGGCCGCACCGCCCGGCTCACCGTGGACCTCCAGGCGGACTTCGCGCTCAACCAGCCTCTGTCGACGTTCGCGCTGGCCTCGCTGGACCTGCTGGACAAGGAGTCGCCGACCTACCCGCTCGACGTGCTCACCGTCGTGGAGTCGACCCTGGACGACCCCAGGCAGATCCTCGGCGCCCAGCTCAACAAGGCCCGCGGCGAGGCCGTCCAGCAGATGAAGATGGACGGCATCGAGTACGACGAGCGCATGGAGCTGCTGGAGGAGGTCGACTACCCCAAGCCGCTGGAGGAACTCCTCCACCACGCCTACGAGGTCTACCGGCGCGGCCACCCCTGGGTGGGCGACCACCCGCTCCGGCCCAAGACCGTGGCCCGCGACATGTACGAGCGGGCGATGAACTTCGTCGAGTACGTCGGCCACTACGAGCTGGCGCGCTCGGAGGGCCTGGTCCTGCGCTACCTGGCCAGCGCGTACAAGGCGCTCAACCAGACGGTGCCCGACGACGCCAAGACCGAGGAGCTGCGCGACCTCATCGAGTGGCTGGGCGAGCTGGTCCGCCAGGTCGACTCCAGCCTGCTGGACGAGTGGGAGCAGCTGACCAACCCCGAGGAGGAGGCCCCGGAGGGGCAGGAGCCCGCCGAGGAGAAGGTGCGGCCGGTCACGGCCAACGCGCGGGCCTTCCGGGTGCTGGTGCGCAACGAGATGTTCCGCCGCGTCGAGCTGGCCTCCCGCCGCCGCTACGGGGACCTGGGCAAGCTGTCCCAGGACGGCGAGTGGAGCGGCGAGGAGTGGGCCGAGGCCGTGGAGGAGTACTTCGCCGAGCACGACGAGATCGGGACCGGACCCGACGCTCGCGGACCGAAGATGCTGCTCATCGAGGAGGAGACCGGTCTGTGGCGCGTGCGCCAGATCTTCGCCGACCCGGCCGGCGACCACGACTGGGGCATCAGCGCGGAGGTGGACCTGGCCGCGTCCGACGCGGAGGGCTACGCGGTCGTGCACGTGGTGGACGTCAACCGGCTGTGACCGCCGCCCCGGGCGTGCCCCCCCGGGGCGGCGGTCACGCCGGGGCCGGTCGGCGCCGAGGCCCCCTTGTGACGGGGGAACCGCGCCGCCGCCCGCCGCGCCGGCCCCTCTCCCCGCCCGTGGACGGCCCGGGTCAGCCGAGCAGGTGGGCGTTGACCTCCCGGACCCCCTGGGCGAGGTCGGGGCGCTCGACGACGGCCCTGCCCGCCGCCCGGAGCCGCTCGGCGCCGTCGCAGTCGACGAACAGGGCGGGCTCCCGCCAGGCGAACACCACGCGCGGGATCGGTGTGGTGAGGATGAGCGCGCTGCACGCCATCGGCCGGGAGGCCCGGGAGCTGCACGGCTCCAGCGACGAGTAGAGGGTGGCCCCGCGCAGACGGGGGTCGCCGGGGTCGGTCCCGCGCAGCGCGGCCTCCTCGGCGTGGTCGCGCGGGTCGTCCCTGCGTGAGTAGCCCTCGCCCAGGACCGTGCCGTCCCCGGCGACCACGACGCAACCGACCGAGAAGGCGGTGGCGGAGGGCGGGCACGACCGGGACAGCTCGACGGTCCGGCGGAGCCAGTGCGCGTCCGCGCCGCCCGCGGCCGGGGGCGGCCCGGGGGTCACCGGTCCTCCCCGCGGGTCCGGGGCACGCCCGTCCCGGCACTCCCGTCCGTCCCGGCCCGTCCTCCCCCGGCCTCCCTCTCCTGCGGGCCGCGGTTGTCGGGGCGGTAGCGCAGGACCGCGACGTCTCCCAGGGCCCTGGCCTCCACGAGGCGCATCGGCGCGGCGGAGGAGTACGGGTAGGCGCCGGGCAGGACGAAGCGCGGCGCGTCCTCCTCCCCCACGAAGAACGGGGCGACCGCCAGCCGGATCTCGTCCACCAGGCCCGACGTGAGGAACATGGTGTGGATGTGGCCGCCGCCCTCCACGAGCAGCCGGCCCACCCCGCGGTTCGCGAGGTCGGCCAGGACGGCCTCGGCGGTGGGCGGGCTTCCGGCGTCGACGACCTCGGCCGGCGGGTCCGAGGCGGGCCTGCCGGACAGGCCGGCCCTGGCGGCGTCCACTCCGGGCCCGCCGGTGTAGACGACCGCGCCGGCGTCACCGGTGGAGAAGAACCGGGCCCGGGGGTCGAACTCTCCGCTGCGGGTGACCAGGACCTTGAGCAGGTTCTCGGTGCGGCCCTCCCCGCGTCTGCGCGCGCGCAGGGCCGGGGAGCGTACGAGGAGCCGCGGATTGTCCGCACGCAGGGTGCCGGCCCCCACGAGGATCGCGTCGCATCCCGCGCGCAACTCGTCCACCTCGGCGAAGTCGGCCTCGTTGGAGAGGCGGAGCCGCTCCGGGGTGGTGTCGTCGATGCGCCCGTCGACCGACATGGCGCAGCTCAGGATGGTGTGGGGACGGTCCATGCCCCCAGGCTAGCGAGACGCCGGGACCCGGGGCGCACCGCCGCGACGGGAGCGGCCGCGCCGCCGGGACCGGAAGAGGCCATCCGGCGGTTCCGGCGGCGGATCGGGTTTCGGGCCCCGCTCCGGGGGAAGGCCCCCGCCGGGCGCTGTGCTCTTTTTCGACGGCGCAATCCGTTTGCGAAGTGTGCCGCATTCTTCTCCGCCTCCGTTGATTTCCGCAGGCAGTGGGCACGCACGATAAATGGGCGGTCGATTCGTAGTACTAATCCCTTATCCCGGACAGGCCGCGGGGAGCCCGGGGCGCCTGCGGCGGCGCTTCCCCCGGGTCCCTCCCGCGCGCCTCCGGAGCACCATCAGGATCGGGACCCTCCCGATAGCCCGCCGGGGCAGGGGTTGTAAGGAGCGAGCATCCTCCTTGATTCCTCACATAAAGGACATTACGCATATACGTCCTAGCCAACCCAAGTGTGCCGTAACGTACACGCCCGGTCGGCCCGGGGCCGCGCGGACGCCGTTTTTTACCACCCGAGTCCGTGACTCGGTTAACAACCACGTCAACCAGGAATAGAATCCAGGGGTCGACCAAACTTCCCCACCTCAGACAAGAGGACGGCGATGTCTCGATTCACTTCCCCCGATTTCCTGAGGCAGGCGGGGGGCAAAAACGTCCGGGCCAACCCCCCGCCCGCCGTCGACCTGGCTCGCCCGAGCCTGGCGCGGCTCCGCTCCTTCCACCTCAAGGGCAAGGACCACTTCGAGGTCGATCGCGACCTGGCGAGCAGGGCCGAACGCACCGCACCCGGTTTCCAGGACCTGGTCCTGGGTGAACGCGCCTTCCTCCAACGGGCCGTCCGACACCTCGCCGAGAGCGAGGGGATCCGGCAGTTCATCCACGTCGGCGCGGGCCTGCCCGCCCCCGGCGACCCCCACCAGATCGCTCAGGAGCACGCGCCGGGCGCACGCGTCCTCTACGCCACCGACGACCCCGTGGTGCTGACCCACCACCTGGCCCTGCTCCGCGACGGACACACCACCAGCGCGGTGCGGGCCGGCCTGACCACCCCGCGCAGGCTCCTGGACGACCCCGAGACCCGGGCGTTCCTCGACCTGGAGCGCCCCGTGGGGCTGCTGCTCACCGGGGTGGTCGCGCACACGTCCGACGCCGACGCCCCGGCCGAGCACATCGCGGCCCTGCGGGACTCCCTGGCGCCCGGCAGTCACATGGTCCTCAGCCACTACTGCCGTCCCGACCAGTCGTTCTTCCCCAAGGACTTCTCACGGGCCGAACAGCTGGAGAGGGTGTTCCTGGACCGGCTCGGTTCGGGCCGCTGGCGCACGCGCAAGGAGATCGAGGTGTTCTTCGAGGGCTGGGAGGTCCCCGAACCCGGTCTGATCGAGGTCCAGCGCTGGCGCACGCTCCCCGTGGCCCCGCCGGTCCCGGGCTGCTACCAGATGCCGCAGCGCAACCGGCGGCTCATCATCGGCGGCATCGGCAGGATCTGACCGCCTCCGCTCCCCCTGTCCCGCGCTGGAGCCGCCGGCCCGGCAGCGGGAGGGGGCCGCCCCGCAGGGCGGGAGGCGGCGGAGCACCAGGACGGACCCGTGTGTTTGGTCGACCCCGACACCGCGCGGCGAGTGTCCGCGGGGACCGCGTCGCGGCGGTCCCCCCGGAACGGTCCGTAACACGGAAGAGGGCCCCTCCCGTGGGAGGGGCCCTCTTCGTGTGGGCTCCCGCGATTGGACTCGAACCAATGACCTGCCGGTTAACAGCCGGCTGCTCTGCCAATTGAGCTACGCGGGATCGTGCGCCCCCGCGACCCGCGGGCCGTGGCGACAGGACAAGCCTAGCGCCTCCCCCGGGGTGCTCGCGACGTGTTTCCCGGGCTCCCGCGCCTCCCCGCGGGCCCCGCCCGCCGGGAGGCGGCCACGGGGTCCGGACATGCGGGAAGGGCCCGCCGGATCTCTCCGACGGGCCCTTCCCGGTACGCTCCCGCGATTGGACTCGAACCAATAACCTGCCGGTTAACAGCCGGCTGCTCTGCCAATTGAGCTACGCGGGATCGTGCGCCCCCGCGACCCGCGGGCCGTGGCGACACCACTAGCGTAGCGCCCCCGGAGAGTGCTCGTGACCGGTGTCGGCACGTGTGGCGGAGCGGCGACAGGGTAACGTGCCAGGCACGGAACACGCCGATCGTCTCCAAGGTCTGAAGAGGGACCCATGCGCTACCGGATCACGTTCGTCGCCGGACTCGCCATCGGATACGTCCTGGGCGCCAAAGCGGGCAGGGCCCGCTACGAGCAGCTCGCACGGACGGCCCGCAGGGTCGCGGACAGCCCCGTCGTCCAGGAGGTCGCCGGGCTCGTCGGCGCCCAGGTCGGCAACGCGGGTCGCACCGTCTACGACAAGACCGTGAACAAGATGCCGATCACGTCGCTGCGCGACTTCCTCGCCCGGCCCACCGACGAGGAGATCGAGCTCGTCGAGTGGGAGACCAGGGTGTCCAACGGCACCCAGCCCGGGAGCGGGCGCTCCGACGACGACGGGGCGGACCGCCCGTGACACTGTTCCGCCGCGGCGTCCCCGCGGGGGTCCGCGCCGGGCTGGAGCGGGGCGAGCGCGTGCTGGCGCACGCGCCCGTCGCCGTTCCGGCCGGGCGGGACGCCGGCGAGCAGGTGCTCGTCACCACCACGCGCGCCCTGTACCTGCCCGGCGGGCGGGCCGTGCCCTGGGAGGACATCGACCGGGCGAGCTGGACCCCCGACGCCTTCAGGTTCACGGAGGAGGGGGCGGGCGAGCACACGGTCCGCCTGCGCTCCGACCCGGCCGCCGACGGCGTCGACTACCGCCGCCTGGCGGAGACCGTCGCCGAGCGCGTCACCGCGACCATCCTGGTCAACCGCTTCGTGCCGTTCCCCGGCGCCGGATCCACCACCGGCTTCCGGCTGGTGGCGCGCCGTCCGCCCGGCGGCGCCGACGTGGACTGGCGCGTCCACCTGGGCGAGGGCGTCGACCCGGACGACCCGCGCCTGTCCGACGCCGTCTCCCGGGCGCTCTCGGCCCTGCACGACCAGATGGGCGTCTAGGAAGCGCCCTCCGGCGCGGCTCCGGGGCGGGGCGGGCGCCGGTCGAGCCCCCGGGCGAGGACCTCTGCCAGGTGCAGGGCCCTGCGCCCGGTGCCCTGCGCGATCTGGGTGCGGCAGCTGTAGCCGTCGGCGAGCACCAGCGTCTCCGGGGCGGCCTCCCGCACCCGGGGCAGCAGCTCTCGCTCCCCGATGGCCCTGGAGACCTCGTAGCGGCCCTCCGTGAACCCGAAGTCCCCCGCGAGCCCGCAGCAGCCCGAGTCCAGGACCTCCCCGTCGATCCCGGCCCTGGCGATGAGCGCGCGGTCGGCGTCGAACCCGATGACCGCGTGCTGGTGGCAGTGCACCTGGGCCAGCGCGGAGGCCGGCACCCGGGGCGGCTGCCAGTCCGGCGCGTACTCCTCCAGGAAGCCCGCCAGGGTGTGCACGGACGCGGCCACGCGCTCGCTCTCCGGTCCCGGCAGCAGCTCCAGCAGGTCGTGGCGGAGCGCCGCGGTGCAGCTGGGCTCCAGCCCCACCACCGGCAGCCCCTCCTCGACCAGCGGGGCCAGGGCGCGCACCGCGCGGCGCATGACGGCGCGCGCCACGTCGAGCTGCCCCGTGGACACCCATGTCAGGCCGCAGCACACCTGTCCCCGGGGCAGGACGACGGTGAACCCGGCGTCCTCCAGGACCCGCACGGCGGCGGCGGGCACGCCCGGGTTCATGTGGTTGCCGAAGGTGTCCGGCCACAGGACCACCCTCGGCCCCCCGCGGCGCGCCTCCCCCCGGGCGGCCCGGCGGCGGAAGGCGCGGGTGAAGGTGGTGCGGGCGAACGACGGCAGGTCGCGCTCGGCCGCCACGCCGGCGACCCTCTTCGCCAGGCGGGAGACCCCCGGCAGCCGGGTGGCGCGGTCGGCCTCGGCCGGGGCCAGGGCCGCCATCCTCGCCCAGAGCGGCAGCCAGCCCATCGAGTAGTGGGCGGCCGGACGCACCCGGCCGCGGTAGTGCTGGTGAAGGAACTCGGCCTTGTAGCTCGCCATGTCCACGTTGACGGGGCAGTCGCTCAGGCACCCCTTGCAGGACAGGCACAGGTCGAGGCTCTCGCGCACCTCCTCCGAGCGCCACCCGTCCGTGACGACCTCGCCCCTGGCCATCTCGAACAGCAGGTGGGCGCGGCCCCGCGTGGAGTGCTTCTCCTCCTGGGTGACCTGGTAGCTGGGGCACATGACGCCCGGTCCGGACTGGCGGCGGCACTTGCCGATCCCGGAGCAGCGGCGCAGCGCGCCGGCGGGGTCTCCTCCGTCGTCGCCGTAGGCCAGGGTCGCCTGGGACAGGAGCGGCAGCGGTGTCGCGTCCCGTCCCGGGGACGCCTGCCGGGACGGGTGGGACGGGACGGTGTCGGCGGCCACCCGGATGTCGGCGTCGAGCGGGAGGGGGTCGACGATGATGCCGGGGTTCATGAGGCCGGCGGGGTCCCAGACGCGCTTGAACTCCCCGAAGGCGCGGATCAGCCCCTCGGGGTACATGCGGGCCAGGAGTTCGGACCGGGCCTGGCCGTCGCCGTGCTCGCCGGACAGGGATCCGCCGTGCCGGACCACCGTGTCGGCGGCCTCCTCCATGAACGCCCGGTACTCCCGCCGGCCGCGCTCGTGGGTGAGCTCGAAGTCGATGCGCACGTGGAGGCAGCCGTCGCCGAAGTGTCCGTAGACCACCCCGAACCGGCCGTGGCGCTCCATGAGGGCGTCGAAGTCGCGCAGGTAGGCGCCGAGGTTCTCCGGCGGGACCGCCGCGTCCTCCCAGCCCGACCAGGCGTCCGCCCCTGCGGGGGTGCGCTGGGTGAGCCCGGCGCCCTCCTCGCGGATGCGCCAGAGCGCCCTCTGGTGGGCCGGGTCGGAGACGACGCCGGCGTCCTGGGGGCGGGAGTCCCGGGGAAGGCCGGCGAGCATGCGGTCGGCGGCCTCCGCGGCTGCGCCGGGGTCCGGCCCGGCGATCTCCACCAGGAGCCAGGCGCCGCCCTCGGGGAGGGGGACCCGGGCGCGGGAGCCGTGCAGGTCCAGGGCCGCGACCATGCGGTCGTTGATGCCCTCGACGGTGAGCGGGGCGTGGCCGAGGAGGTCGGGGACCGCGTCGGCGGCCGAGGCGGCGTCCGGGTAGCCGAGGACCGCCAGGGCCCGGGCGGGCGGCGACTCGACGAGGCGGACCGTGGCGCCGAGGACGAACGCGCAGGTGCCCTCGGTGCCGACGAGCGCGGCGGCGACGTTGCGGCCCTTCTCCGGGAGCAGCCGGTCCAGGGCGTAGCCGGAGACGCGGCGCCGGAACTCGGGCATGGCGGTGCGCAGCTCGGCCCGGTGCGCGTCGACGAGGCGGGCCAGGGCGGTGTGGATCTCCCCCTCGCGCCCGGGCCGCCGGGTGAGGGCCTCGAACTCCTCCGCGGTGTCGGAGGAGCCGACGGTGAGGCGGGTGCCGTCGCTGAGCAGCAGGTCGAGGGAGACGATGTTGTCGGCGGTGGTCCCCCAGGCCACGGAGTGGGAGCCGCAGGCGTTGTTGCCGACCATGCCGCCGATGGTGCAGCGGCTGTGGGTGGAGGGGTCGGGCGCGAAGGTCAGCCCGTGTTCGGCGGTGGCGGCGCGCAGGTCGTCGAGGATGACGCCGGGCTGCACGGTGGCGGTGCGGGCCTCGGGGTCGATGTGCTCGATGGCGCGCAGGTGGCGGGAGGTGTCGATGACGACGCCGGTGCCGATGGCGTTGCCCGCGATGGACGTGCCGCCGCCCCTGGGGACGACGGGTACGCCGTGCGCCGCGCAGGCGCGGACGGCCGCCACGCAGTCGTCGACGGTCTCGGGCACGACCACCGCGAGGGGGACGCGCCGGTAGTTGGAGGCGTCGGACGTGTAGAGGGCGCGGGTGCCCGCGTCGAAGGAGACCGTGCCCCGGATGCTGCTCTCCAGGTCGCGGCGGAGTCCGGCGACGTCGGTTCGGGCGCTGGTACTGCTGTGCGGGTCGGCCATGGTGCCCAGGGTGGCGCGGCCGGTGGCGGCCCCGCAACCGTGCCGCGCGGATCCGTGTCGGCGGGGACGGGCCCGCGGGCGGAGTCCGGGGGGAACCGGGAACGGCGGCGGGACGGGGTCTCAGGGGGGCCGGGCCGGCACGCGGACGGCGGACCGCAGAGGGCGGGGCAGAGCCCGGCTGCGGGGCGCGGACGGCGGAGCGGAGCCCCAGGGAGCCGGGGCGGCACGCGGGCGACGGAGCGGAGCCCCAGGGAGCCGGGGCGGCACGCGGGCGACGGAGCGGAGCCCCAGGGAGCCGGGGCGGCACCCGGAGGGCAGGGCACGGCCCGGATGCGGGGCACGGCTCCGGGCGGGCGGCGGGCGCCCGCCGCGGCGGGGCCTTCGCCCGGGGCGGCGGTCAGCCCCCGAGCGACGCGTCCATGGCGCGCACCAGGGTGCCGTCGGGGTCCATGTCCAGGTTCCACACCATGAGCCCGCCCAGGCCCCGGTCGAGCACGTACTCGCCCTTGAGGGCGATCACGTCGGGGTTGTCGTAGGTCCACCACTCGTCGCCGTCGTGGACCCAGTAGGCGCCGGCCTCCTCGTCCAGGTGGCGGCGCCCCCCCAGTTCCTCCAGGTCGCCGAAGGCCATGGTGGGGCCGTCGTAGTGGTCGTCGGCGGGCCCCTCGGCGGACTGGCCGCGCCCTCCGTCCCGGTCGGAGCGCACGCCCTGCCAGCCCCGGCCGAAGGCGGGGACGCCCATCACCAGCTTCTCCGGCGGCGCCCCCGCGTCGAGGTAGCGCCGTATCGCGGCGTCGACGCTGTTGGCGTCCGGCTGGGAGGCGGGCGCGAACAGGTTCGAGTGGTGGGCGGTCCCGTCGCTCCACGGCCCGGCGAAGTCGTAGCCCTGCACGGTGGCGAAGTCCACCTGCCCGAAGATCGCGGGGTCGTAGGACGCGCTGGTCTCCGCCGCTCCGGACAGGGACACCGACAGGGTGTACTCCTCCCCCGTCTCCGCGGACAGCTCGTCGAGCCGGCGGCGGAACTCGGCGACCAGCAGGGTGAAGTTGGCGGCGTCGTCGGGGTGCTCGACGTTGTCCGGGTGCCCGGCACCCCCGGGCCACTCCCAGTCCAGGTCGATGCCGTCGAAGACCCCGGCGGCCACGCCGTCGCCCCCTTGGGGCTCGCCGCCGCGGACCGGGAGGTCGCCCCGCAGCCACAGGTCCACGCAGGAGGCCGCGAAGGCCTCGCGGGACTCCCGGGTGCGCGCCGCGACCGAGAAGTGGGTCGACCAGTTCCAGCCGCCCAGGGAGAGGCTGGCCCCCAGGTCCGGGTGGCGTTCGCGCAGCAGGCGCAGCTGGTTGAGTCCGCCCGCGAGCTCCTGCTCGTACTCGTCGGGCTCGCCGCTGACGCTCTCGTCCCCCTCGTACCTGCGCTGGTACAGCTCCCACGGCTGGTCGTGGGTGTCGGGGATGTGGCAGAGCCCCTCGGGGCTGATCGCCCCGAACGCCCACATGAGCCGGGTCAGGCGGTCGGCGGAGCCGCTGTCCTCGAACTCCTCGAGGGTGTATCCGCGGTTGGCCACGTTCCAGTCGGCGAAGTACCCGATGCGCTCGGGGTTCCTCGCGGTCGCGACGGTGAAGAGGCCCGTGACCAGTGCCCCGGCGGTGACGACGGCCCCCAGGGCGAGGAGCGGGGAGCGCCGCCCGGGGAGGTCCGGGGTGTTCGGCTGGTTCGGGGTGGCGGTCACCCCTCGACGTTAGGGGCCGGGGGCGGCGGGCACCGGAGGTTCGGCCCATGTCGGCCACATGAGGACGTTCCCGGCGCGGCGGGGAACCCTGGGGGCGGCCCGTGCGTTGGTCTTCGGGTCCGGGGTGGCGGGGGCGGGCGGCGCGCCGGGGTCAGTCGCCCGTGATGTAGTCGCGCAGGGTGCCGGCCCGGGAGGGGTGCCGGAGCTTGGCCAGGGTCTTGGCCTCGATCTGGCGGATGCGTTCGCGGGTCACCCCGAATTCGCGGCCGACCTCCTCCAGGGTGTGCGGGTGCCCGTCGGCCATCCCGAAGCGCAGCCGGATGATGCGCCGCTCCCGGTCGGACAGGTCGCCGAGGATGGCGTGCAGCTGCTCCTGGAGCAGGGTGAAGGCCGCCGCCTCGACCGGGACGACCGCGTCGGAGTCCTCTATGAAGTCACCGAAGTCGGACTCCTCGTCGCCGATCGGCGCCTGGAGCGACACGGGCTCCCGGGCGATGCGCTGGATCTCCAGGACCCGGTCCCCGACGCATCCGGCGGCCGAGGAGACCTCCGCAGTACTCGGTTCGCGCCCGAGCTGCTGGTGGAGCTGGTGCTGCACCCGGACGAGTTTGTTGATGGTCTCGACCATGTGGACGGGGATGCGGATCGTGCGCGCCTGGTCCGCTATGGCCCGGGTGATGGCCTGCCTGATCCACCACGTCGCGTAGGTGGAGAACTTGAACCCCTTGGCGTAGTCGAACTTCTCGACGGCGCGGATCAGGCCGAGGTTGCCCTCCTGGACGAGGTCGAGGAAGAGCAGGCCCCTCCCCATGTACCGCTTGGCGATCGACACGACCAGGCGGAGGTTGGATTCGATCAGGCGCCTCTTGGCCCGCCCTCCCTCCTCCACGAGGACGGCGAGCTCCTCCGGCGAGCACGCGCCGTCGGCGCACGACCGGCGCTGCGCGTACAGGCCGACCTCGACGGCCCTGGCGAGCTCGACCTCCTGCTCGGCGGTGAGCAGCGGCACCCGGCCGATCTCGCGCAGGTACAGGCGCACCAGGTCCGATCCTGAGCGGCGGGCGCCGTCGGGGGGCTGGGCGGCCTCGTCGGGGTCGGAGACCTCGATGCCGATCCGGGCGAGGTGGGCGACCGTCCGGTCCAGCGACTCCGGCGGCGCGTCCAGTCGCTCCAGGGCCGAGGCGACCTCGCTCCGGCTGACCGCCCCGCCACCGGTGTCGGGGAGCAGTCCGGCCACCTGGCGAATGGGTGGCATTTCGTTGGTCGCAACCGTGGGAGACACCATCCCATTGTGCCCTTCAGAGCACCGGAAAAGGGAGAACTACTATTGTCACCCCGGTGCTACATACCGTCCGCCAACTCGTCCTGGAAAGCACGTTTTTCCTGCTGGAGCGCCATGAGTTCGGTCAATACCCGCTGTTGTTCCTCAACCTGGGAACCCGATCCCAGGCGGGACAGCTCTGACCTCAGGTTTGACTCGCGCCGGTTGATGGAATGAGTTCTGATTGTGCTCAGCATTTGCCGCGCGTAATGCTCGTCGAGTTCTCCGTAGAACTCCACCTGCTCGACCGCCAGCCGGGTGAGGAAATCCCGCTGGGTCTCGTTGGGAGCGGCCTCCCGCAGGGCGCTCACCCACGCGGCGGGGTCGTGCGCGGCGGCCACTCCCCCCGCGGCGATGATGAGCTGGAGCACCGCCTTGTGCTGGGGGACGGTGAAGTCCTCGTCGGTGAACTTGTCGAAGCCGACGGCCAGGGACGGGTACTGGAGGGCGATCTTGAGCGCCTGGCGTTCGCGGAGCAGGGACTGGTCGTTCAGGTTGTACGGGGCGTCCTGCGCGTCGGGGGTGGGAACGGGGCGCGCCGCGGGCGCGGCCGTTCGCCCCTCCTGCGCGCCTCCCCGGCGGATGTGCTGGTTGACGCGGCGCAGCACGAAGGACTCGTCCAGGATGCCGAGCCAGCGGTCCAGGTTCGTGCCGTAGAGCCTGCGCACCCCGGCGTTGCGGATGCTGGCGACCACCGGCGCGGCGGCGTCCAGCGCGGCGATGCGGCCCTCGGGCGCGGAGAGGTCGTAGTCCTCGATGACCTTGCGGATCATGAACTCGTACAGGGGCGCGGGGTTGTCGACAAGGTCCGCCACCGCCTGGTCCCCGTGGCGGAGCCGCAGGTCGCAGGGGTCGAGCCCGTCGGGCTGGACGGCCACGAAGGTCTCGGAGGCGAAGCCGTGCTCCTCGGCGAAGGCGCGCACCGCGGCCTTCTGGCCGGCCGCGTCGCCGTCGAACGTGAACACCACCCGGCCGCCCTGGTTGGAGCGGCCCAGGAGCATGCGGCGCAGGATCTTGAGGTGGTCCTCGCCGAAGGAGGTGCCGCACGTGGCGACCGCGGTGGTCACACCGGCCAGGTGGCAGGCCATGACGTCGGTGTAGCCCTCGACGATGACCGCCTGGCTCTTCTGGGAGATGTCGCGTTTGGCCAGGTCGAGGCCGTACAGCAGCCGCCCCTTGTGGAAGATGGGGCTCTCCGGGGAGTTGAGGTACTTGGGCCCGTCCTCGGCCGGGTCGAGCTTGCGCGCGCCGAAGCCGACGACCTCCCCGGTGACCTCGCGGATGGGCCACAGCAGCCGGTTGCGGAAGCGGTCGTAGGCGCCCCGGCGCCCCTGGCTGGCCAGCCCGCCCTCGATCAGCTCCTGGTCGGTGAAGCCCTTGCGGCGCAGGTGCGAGGTGAGGTTCTCCCAGCCGGCGGGCGCGTAGCCCAGGCCGAAGTGCTCGGCGTGGACGCGGTTGAAGCCGCGCTCGTCGAGGAAGCGGCGGGCGGTGACGGCCCCGGCGGTGAGGAGCTGCTCGGCGAAGTACTCCGCGGCGGCGCGGTGCGCGTCGAGGAGGCGCTGCCGTTTGCCCGAGTCGTGCCGCGCCGTGCTGCGGCCGCCCTCCTCGTAGCGCAGGGTGACGCCGACCTGCCGGGCGAGGGACTCGACGGCCTCGGCGAAGCTGAGGCTGTCGATCTTCTGCAGGAAGGAGATGGTGTCCCCGCCCTCCCCGCAGCCGAAGCAGTACCAGAGGTTCTTGGAGGGGGTGACGTTGAAGGAGGGGGACTTCTCGTCGTGGAAGGGGCACAGCCCCTTCAGCGAGCCGCCTCCCGCGTTGCGGAGCTGGAGGTACTCGCCGATCACGTCCGCGATGGGCGCGCGTTCGCGTACGAGCGCGATGTCTTCGTCTCTGATCCGGCCTGCCACGGTCCCCAGGGTAGTTCTCCCCCGGGACGTTCCGACCGCCGTCCGGGGCGCCGCGGGTTCTCCCGCCGTCCACGCCCCTGACACCGGGGGGTCGGCTCCCCGCCGGTCGGGCCTGGGAGGGTGCGACCACCACCGGTCCAACCGAGGAGGGACGACGCGGTGCCTGGCATCCCCCACCGGCCCGGCCGCACCAGGACGTTGTTCGTCGTGGCCGCCGGAACAGTCATCGCGGCGCTGCTCGCGGCCATCGGCGCGGTCCTGGTCGACCGCGTCCTCGGGGACCGCCGGCCGGTCGAGGGGATCGTCGGGTCGGAGAAGGTGGCGTTCTTCGAGGACGAGCGCGTCGTGGAGAGGTTCGGCGAGCTGGGGTACGAGGTGCGGGTGCGCCCGCGCGGATCGCGCCTGCTGGCGGAGGAGCCCGGCGACGCGGACTTCGTCTCCCCCGGCTCCCGGCACCTGGCCGAGCGCGCCAGGGAGCTCAACGGGGCCACCGCCGAGTACCAGCCGTTCAGCACCCCGATGGTCCTCCTCGCCTACGAGCCGATGGTCCGGGCCCTGGAGGGGGCCGGGGTCGCCCGGCGGGCCGAGGACGGCGCGTGGGAGTTCGACATGGCGGCCTACCTGGAGCTGACGGAGGAGCGGACCCGCTGGCGCGACCTGCCCGGCGACTCGGTGAGCTCCAGCAACCGCAACGAGGTCCTGATCCGGACCACCGACCCGCGCACCTCCAACTCGGCCGCCATGTACGTGGCCGTCCTCTCCTACCTGCTCAACGGCGAGGAGGCCGTGTCCCCGGGCCCTGCGGACCGGGAGATCGTCGACACGCTCTCCCGGCTCTTCCTCGCCCAGGGCCAGCCCCCCGAGTCCTCGCAGCAGCCCTTCGAGCAGTTCCGGGACCTGGGCGCGGGCCACACGCCGCTGGTGTGGGTCTACGAGTCCCAGTACGTCCACGCCATGGTGGAGGGCCCCGCCCCGGCGGACGGCGCGGTGGTGCTCTACCCGGGGCCGACCGTGTACGCCGAGCACACCGTCGTCCCCCTCACCGGGGCGGGCGACGAGGTCGGGCGCCTGCTCACCGGGGACGCGGAGCTCCAGGCGCTGGCGGCCGGCCACGGGTTCCGCACCGAGGACACCCGGTACTTCCAGGACCTGGTGGACGAGCACGGCCTCCCCGTCCGCACACAGGTCGCCGACGTGGTCCACCCGCCCGCCTACGAGGCCCTGGAGGCCCTGCTGACCGGTATCGAGGACGCCTACACGAGCAGCGGGATGCGTCCGCCCGCGGACGACGGGGAGGACGCGGGCCGCGCCGGAGGAGGCGCGGCGGCGGGAGGGGCGGGATGAGGCACCCGACGGCTTCCGCGGCGGGCGCCGCGGCCCTGGCCCTGGTCCTGGCGGCCGGGGCGTGCACGGTCCCGGGCGGGTCCGCGGACACCCTGAGGGTGCTGGCGGGCAGCGAGATCGCCGACCTGGAACCCCTGCTGGAGGAGGTCTCCGAGCGGACCGGCGTGACGGTGGAGCTGGACTACACCGGCACCCTGGACGGACTCGCCCGGGTCGCCGGAGGCGACACCGACGGCTACGACGCCGTCTGGTTCGGCTCGAACCGCTACCTGCACCTGGACGGGGACGGCAGGACGGCCGTGCACACCGAGACCCCCGTCATGGTCTCCCCCGTGGTCCTGGGCGTGACCGGGTCGCGCGCGGACGAGCTGGGGTGGACCGGCGGCGCCGAGGTGACCTGGGCGGACGTGAGCAGGGCGGTCGCGGAGGAGGGTCTGACCTACGGGATGACCCACCCCGGCGCCTCCAACTCCGGCTTCTCGGCGCTGATCGGCGTGGCCTCGGCCCTGGCCGACACGGGCACCGCCCTGGAGAGCCGGGACGTGGAGCGGCTCCGCCCGGAGCTGGAGGAGTTCTTCGGGGGCCAGGAGGTCACCGCGGGCTCGTCCGGATGGCTGTCGGAGGCGTTCGAGCGGCGCGCCCGCGAGGGGCGGCCGGTGGACGGCCTGATCAACTACGAGTCGGTGCTGCTGTCGCTGAACGCCTCCGGCGCGCTGGAGGAGCCGCTCGCGCTGGTGCACCCCGCGGACGGCGCGGTGACGGCCGACTACCCGCTGACTCTGCTGGCGGACCCCTCGGAGGACGCCGTGTCCGCGTACGGGCGCCTGGTCGAGGACCTGCTGTCGGGCCCGACCCAGCAGCGGATCGCCGACGACACGTGGCGCCGCCCGGTCTCCCCGGACGCGGTGCCGCGGGCACAGGTCCCGCCCCTGGTGGAGCTGCCGTTCCCCGCCCACAGGCAGGTGGTGGACGACCTGGTCGCCGACTACGTCGGCGTCCTGCGCCGTCCGGCGCGCACCGTGTACGTGCTGGACGTGTCGGGGTCGATGGAGGGCGGGCGCATCCGTGAGCTGCGGTCGGCCCTGGTGGCCCTGACGGGGGCGGACGGCGGGTCCCTGGCCCGGCGGACGCAGGCGTTCCAGGAGCGGGAGGAGATCACGCTGCTGCCGTTCGCCACCGAGCCCGGCGAGCCCCGCACGTTCGTGATGGAGCCGGGGTCGGCGGACGCGGTCGCCGAGGACGTGGCGGAGGAGGTCCGGTCCCTGGAGGCCGACGGCGAGACGGCCACCTACGACGCGCTGCGGGAGGCGTACGCGCTGCTGGAGGGCGGTTCCGGCGACCACCTGACGTCAGTGGTGCTGATGACCGACGGCGAGGTGAACCTGGGCTCGGACCTGGAGGACTTCCGGCTCTCCCTGGAGGGGCTGTCGCCGGAGGCCGCGGCCGCGCCCGTCTTCACGGTGCTGTTCGGCGACTCGGACGAGTCGGAGATGTCGAGCGTCGCCGAGGTGACGGGCGGCCGGGTCTTCGACGCCCGCGAACAGGACCTCGAGCAGATCTTCCGGGAGATCCGCGGCTACCAGTAGGGCTCGCGGGGCGGCGTCCCCGGCCCCTGCCCGCGGCGGCCCGGCGGCGCCGTGCGGGGAAGCGGTCCGCTCCCCCGCACGGCGGTCCTCAGGGCCCCGCGCGGACACCTCCCTCCCCGGACGGGGACGGGTCGTCCGCCCTCGGGCCGGCTCCCCGGGCCGTCCCGCCCGGGGGCCTCACGTCGAGGGTGCGCCCCACGGTGACGCGGCGCTTGTTGTAGATGTCGAACGCCACCGCGAGCAGCAGCACCAGGCCCTTGATGAGCTGCTGCCAGTCCACGCCGAGGCCGATCAGCGACATGCCGTTGTTGAGCACGCCCATGACCAGGGCTCCGACCACGGCCCCGACGACGGTGCCCACGCCCCCGGCGGCGGACGCCCCGCCGATGAAGGCCGCGGCGATCGCGTCCAGCTCGAACATGGTCCCCGCGCCCGGTGTGGCCGCGTTGAGCCGTCCCGTGAACACGAGGCCGGCGAGGGCGGAGAGCACGCCCATGTTGACGAACACCCAGAACGCGGTGCGGCGCGTCCTGATCCCCGACAGCGCCGCGGCCTGCTCGCTGCCCCCGACGGCGTACACGCGGCGGCCGGCGGTCGTGGACCGCATGACGAACGAGTAGCCGGCGATGAGGGCGACCAGCAGCAGCCCCACCAGGGGGAGCCCGTTGTACTGGGCCAGCACGTAGGCGAACACCATGATGACCGCGGCGGTCACCGCCGAGACCAGCATCGTGACCGCGCGCGGCGCCGTGGGCAGCTCGTGCCTGAGGTCGCGCGCCCGCGAACGCCACTGGATCCACACCACGGCCGCGGCGCCGGCCGCGCCCAGCAGGAGGGTCGGCAGGTGCAGGCCCAGGACCTCGACGTCCGGCAGGAAGCCGCTCGCTATGTTCCGCAGCGAGGTGGGCAGCGGGGCGATGGACTCCCCGCCCAGCACGGCCAGGGTCGCCCCGCGGAAGACGAGCATCCCGGCGAGGGTCACGATGAACGCGGGCACGCGCACGTACGCGACCCAGAACCCCTGCCAGGCGCCGATGAGGGCGCCCAGGAGCAGTGCCGCGGGGACGACCACGACCGTGGGCAGCCCCCACGACGTGAGCATGATGGCCGAGACCGCGCCCGTGAACGCCACCACCGAGCCGACCGACAGGTCGATGTGCCCGGTGACGATGACCAGCATCATCCCGATCGCCAGGATCAGGATGTAGGAGTTCTGCATGATCAGGTTGGTGACGTTGAGCGGGGTCAGCAGCAGCCCCCCGGTGAGGATCTGGAACAGCACGATGATCGCCACCAGGGCGACGGCCATGCCGTACTGCCGCGCGTTCGCCCGCATCAGGGTCGTGGCGAGTGTCAACGGACGGGTGGTCATCGCGGGCTCCTCGGGTCGGACCGGTCCTGGTCGCCGGTCCGTGTCATGAGTCTCATGAGGGTCTCCTGGTCGGCCTCCTCGCCCGGGACCTCGCCGGTGATCCGGCCCTCGCACAGGGTGAGGATCCGGTCGCACATGCCGAGGAGCTCGGGGAGCTCCGAGGAGATGAACAGCACGCACGCGCCCTCGGCGGCGAGCCTGCGCACGATCAGGTAGATCTCGTACTTGGCCCCGACGTCGATGCCCCGGGTGGGCTCGTCGAGGATGAGCAGCTCGGGTCGCGTGAACAGCCACTTGCCGAGCACGACCTTCTGCTGGTTGCCGCCGCTGAGGGTGCGCACCGCCTGGGTGGTGCCGTGGCTGCGGACGCGCATCCGCTCGCTCATGCGCGCCGCCTCCACCGCCTCCAGCCCGGGGTCGAGGACCCCGCGGGAGGAGACCCGGTCCAGGGCCGCCATGGTGGTGTTGTGGCGGATGTCGTCGTCCAGGATGAGCCCGAGCGTCTTGCGGTCCTCGGGGACGTAGGCGACGCCGCCGCGGATCGCGGCGGCCACGGTGCCGGTGTCCAGCTCCTTCCCGTCCTTGGTCAGGCTGCCCCTGACACGGCGCCCGTAGGAGCGGCCGAACAGGTTCATGGCGAACTCGGTGCGCCCCGCGCCCATGAGCCCGGCGAGCCCGACGACCTCCCCGCGCCGCACGGTGAGGCCGACCCCGTCGACCATGAGCCGCCCCGGCTGGGTCGGGTGCGCCACCGTCCAGTCGCGGACCTCGAAGCGCGTCCCTCCGATCTCGCCGACCCGCTCGGGGTAGCGCTGGTCCAGGTCGCGGCCGACCATCCCCCGGATGATGCGGTCCTCGTCGACGGAGGGCGTCCCGTCCCCGCCCCGCTCCACGGCCAGGGTCTCCACGGCGCGGCCGTCCCTCAGGATGGTGATCTCGTCGCTGACCCGGACGACCTCGCCGAGCTTGTGCGAGATGAGGATGCAGGTCACCCCCTCGTCCCGGAGCCCGAGGAGCAGGTCCAGGAGCCGGTCGCTCTCCACCTCGGTCAGGGCGGAGGTCGGCTCATCGAGGATGAGCAGCCGCACCCGCTTGGCGAGCGCCTTGGCGATCTCCACGAGCTGCTGCGCGCCCACGCTGAGGGCCGACACCGGCGTGGTGGGGGCCTCGTCCAGGCCGACCCGCCGCAGGAGTGCGCGCGCCTCGGCGTGGGTGGCCCCCCAGTCGACGATGCCGCGCCGGGCCCTCTCGTGGCCGAGGAAGATGTTCTCCCCGACCGACAGCTGGGGGACGAGCGCCAGCTCCTGGTGGATGATGGCGATCCCGGCGCGCTCGCTGTCGGCGACCCCCGCGAAGGCGCAGGGGTCGCCGTCGACGAGGATCTCGCCGTCGTAGGAGCCCGCCGGGTGGACCCCGCTGAGCACCTTCATCAGCGTGGACTTCCCGGCGCCGTTCTCGCCCATGAGGGCGTGGACGCTCCCGTGTCCGACGCTCAGCGACACACCGTCCAGGGCGCGCACGCCGGGGAACTCCTTGCGGATGTCGCGCATCAGCAGCAGTGGCCTGCCGGTGGGGGCCGGTCGTGTCTGCGTCTCGCTCATTCGAGGTCGGACTCCTCGTAGTAGCCGCTGCCGACCAGTTCCTCCTCGTAGTTGTCGACGTCCACCGACACCGGCTCGAGCAGGAAGGCGGGGACCACCTTGACCCCGTTGTCGTAGCTCTCGGTGTCGTTGACCTCGACGTCCTCCTCGGCGAGGAGGGACTCGACCATGTCGACCGTCTGGGCGGCCAGGGCCCGGGTGTCCTTGAAGACGGTCTGGGTCTGCTCGCCCGCGATGATCGACTTGACCGAGGACACCTCGGCGTCCTGGCCGGTGATGACGGGCAGGGGCCTG
The DNA here is from genome assembly GCF_050955985.1 of Nocardiopsis sp. CA-288880. NCBI lineage: Bacteria > Bacillati > Actinomycetota > Actinomycetes > Streptosporangiales > Nocardiopsidaceae > Nocardiopsis > Nocardiopsis sp. CA-288880. The sequence goes on from NZ_CP192105.1 coordinate 5,739,505, forward strand.
TCCCCGCTCCCGTAGCCGACCGCCCTCAGGGACTCGATCACGCCGAGGCTGATGCCGTCGAAGGGCGACAGGACGGCGTCCACCTCCTCGTCGGAGTAGTGGGCGCTGAGCAGGTTGTCCATCCGGGCCTGGGCGACGGCGCCGTCCCAGCGCTCGGTGGAGATCTGGTTCATGGAGGTCTGCCCGCTGCGGACGACCAGCGTCTCGTCGTCGATGTAGGGCTGGAGCACGGCCATCGCGCCGTCGTTGAAGAAGAAGGAGTTGTTGTCGTTGAGCGGGCCGCCGAACAACTCGATGTCGAAGGGGCCCTCCTCGTTCTCCAGGTCGAGGGCGTCGACGATGTAGTCGCCCTGGAGCTCGCCGACCCGGAGGTTGTCGAAGGTGGCGTAGTAGTCGACGTGCTCGCTGTCGAGGATGAGGCGGTCGTAGGCGATCACGGGGATGTCGTTGTCCGCCGCCATGTCGAGGACGTCGCCCAGGGCGGCGCCGTCGATCGCGGCGATCACCAGGACGTCGACGCCCCGGGTGATCATGTTCTCGATCTGGGAGATCTGGTCCTGCACCACGTCCTCGGCGAACTGGAGGTCGGTGCCGAAGCCGCGCTCCTCGAACTCCTCGACCATGTTGGCGCCGTCGGCGATCCAGCGCTCCGACGACTGGGTGGGCATGGAGATGCCGATGGTTCCGGCCTCCCCCTCGGGGCGGGCGGCGTCCCCTACGCCGCCGCAGGCGGTGAGCAGGAGCGACGCCCCTATGACTGCCAGGGCCGGGAGGGCCCTCCGGTGGTCTCGCATGTACTTGTTCCTCTTTCCTTCCGGTGGGGGGTGGTCGCCGTTCAGCGGCGGCCGGTGGACAGGGTGACGATGGACCAGGAGACGGGGGGCAGCGTGAGGCCGAGCCGTCCGCCCTCCAGTCGCGCGTCCTTGGTGGGCGAGGGGGTGACCCGGTCGGGGTCGGCCATGCTGTTGGCCGCGTAGGCGTCGGCGTCGGCGAGGGTGAGCGCCGAGGTGACGACGGACGGGGCGAGCCCGCGCAGGTCGGCGTCGAGGGCGACCGGCCGGTCCACGGAGCGGTTGACGACGAACAGCGCGGTGGCGCCGGTCTCCTCGTCGTGGGTGACGGCGGCGTCGACCACGGGCACCCCGCCGTACCTGGCGGTGTCCTGGAGGGGCGCGGCGACCTCCGCGCGCAGCACCCGGCCGGAGGCGGACGCGGCGGTGAGCGCGAAGGGGTGGAAGACGGTCTGCCGCCAGGCCGGTCCGCCCGGCTCCGTCATGATCGGGGCGATGACGTTGGCGAGCTGCGCCTGGCTGGCGGCGGTGACGCGGTCGCTGTGCCGCAGGAGGCTGATGAGCATGTTGCCGACCACGACGGCGTCGGCGACGTTGTACCGGTCCTCGATGACGCGGGGGGCGGTCCTCCAGTCGTCGGCGGGCCGGTCCTCGGCCGGCTCCCGGTGGCGGCTCAGGTACCAGACGTTCCACTCGTCGAAGGAGAGCTGGATGCGCTTCGTGTCGCGCAGCCTGGCCCCGACGGCGTCGGCGGTGGAGGCGACCGAGTCGATGAAGTGGTCCATGTCGGCGACCGAGCCCAGGAAGCTGGCCAGGTCGCCGTCGTGCTCCTCGTAGTAGGTGTGCAGGGAGATGTGGTCGACCGCGTCGTAGGCCTCCTCCAGGACGGTGGCCTCCCACGCCCCGAAGGTCGCCATGCCCGAACCGGAGCTGCCGCACACGACGAGTTCGAGGTCGCGGTCCGCCATCCTCATGGCGCGGGCGACCTGCGCGGCCTTGCGCCCGTAGGAGCGGGCGTCCAGGTGGCCGATCTGCCAGGGCCCGTCCATCTCGTTGCCCAGGCACCACATGCGGATGTCGTGGGGGTCGGGGTGTCCGTGCTCGGCCCGCAGGTCGGACAGGTGCGTGCCGCCGGGGTGGTTGGCGTACTCCAGCAGGTCCAGGGCCTCCTGGAGCCCCCGGGTGCCGAGGTTGACCGCCATCATGGGTTCGATGCCGAGCCGTTTGCACCACGTCGCGAACTCGTTCAGCCCGAACTGGTTGGTCTCCAGGCTGTGCCAGGCGAGGTCGCGGCGGACGGGCCTGCGGTCCTTGGGGCCGACGCCGTCCTCCCACCGGTAGCCGGAGACGAAGTTGCCGCCGGGGTAGCGCACGGTGGTGACGCCCAGCTCGCGGACGAGGTCGGCGACGTCGCCGCGGAAGCCGTCCGCGTCGGCCGTGGGGTGGCCGGGTTCGTAGAGGCCGGTGTAGACGCAGCGGCCCATGTGCTCGACGAACGAGCCGAAGGTCCGTCGGTGGACCGGGGCGACGGTCTGGGCGGGGTCGGCGGTCAGGGAGGCGTGGAGCATGGGCTTCCTTCGGAGTGGGGGGTCATCCCTTGATCCCGGCACCGGCGACGCCGGTGACGATGTTCTTCTGGAAGAGCAGGAACACGAGGAGGAGTGGAACCGCTCCCAGGACGGCCGAGGCCATGACCTGGGCGTACTGCACCCCGTACTGCCCGGCGACGGTGCCGAGCCCCACGGGGAGCGTCATCATCTCCGGGTCGGTCGTCACGATGAACGGCCACAGGAAGTTGTTCCAGGCGCCGATGAAGGTGAAGATGCCGACCGCGGTGAGGACCGGTCGGGACAGGGGCAGGACGACGCTCCACAGGATGCGCGCCGCACCGGCCCCGTCCATCCGCGCCGCGTCCTCGTACTCGCGGGGGATGGCGTCGAAGAACCGCTTGAGGATGAACACGAACACCGGCGCGACCACCTGCGGCAGGGCGACGCCCCAGTAGGTGTCCACCAGGCCGAGCTGGGTCATCAGGACGAACTGCGGCACGATCAGGGTCTGCGGCGGGATGAGGACGCCCCCGATGACCAGCGCGAACAGCCACCCCCGGCCCCGGAAGTCGAACCGGCTGAACCCGTAGGCGGCCAGCACGCACAGGACCAGGGTGAGCACCGTGACGATCACGGTGGTCACGGTGGAGTTGACGGTCCAGCGGACGAGGTCGCCCCGGGCCAGCACCAGCCGGTAGGCCTCCAGCGTGGGCTCGGAGATCGACCAGGTGACCGGGAGGAGCGTCGTCTCCCCCTCGGGCTTGAGCGAGGTGTCGATCGCCCACAGCAGCGGGAGGAGCCAGGCGAGGGCCGCCAGGGCGGCGACCGTGTACAGGGCGGCGGAGCCGGCGGTGACGCGGGGGAGCCGCCTGCGGGGGGCGGGGCCGCGGGTGCGCGGGCGTTCGGCGGGGGGCCGGGCAGCGGAGGGCGGGACTGCGGGGGACCGGGCTGCGGCCATGGCGTCAGGCCTCCTTCCGGGAGAAGAGGCGGAACTGGGCGACGGAGGCCGCGATGACGATGACCATGAAGACGTAGGCCATCGACGAGGCCAGGCCGATGCGGAGCCCGACGAACCCGGAGTCGTAGATGTACTGGATGGCGGTGCGGGTGGCGAAGTTCGGGCCGCCCGACGTCATCAGGTAGATCTGCTCGAACACGCGGAGCGACCCGATCAGCTGGAGGACCGTGATCAGGGCGGTGGTGCGCGCCAGCAGCGGGAGCGTGATGCGGCCGATCCGCTGCCAGGCCCCGGCCCCGTCGATGGCCGCCGCCTCGTAGACGTCCCCCGGGATCGACTGCATGGCGGCCAGGTAGAGCAGGTAGTTGAACCCGACCTGCCACCAGGCGGTGGCGACGACCACGGAGACCATCGCGGTGCCCTCGCCGAAGAGCCACTCGGGACCCTCCACGCCGATCCGGCCCAGCATGCCGTTGAACAGGCCGAGGCTGGGGTTGTACATCCAGCCCCAGATGAGCGTCATGACCGCGACCGGGAGCACGAACGGGGCGAAGAAGCCGAACCGCAGGAACCAGCCCAGTTTGCGGGCGTGGTCGGTCAGCAGGGCCAGGGCGAGGGCGAGCGCCACCATCAGCGGCACGCTGAGCACGGTGAAGACCAGCGTGTTCCACAGCGACTCCCACATCGCGGGGTCGGTGAGGCTCTCGGCCCAGTTCTCCAGGCCGACGAAGGAGGTCGGCCCGCCGGCCAGGCTGCGGTCGGTGAAGGTGTAGCCGAACCCGAGGATCGCGGGCCAGAGCAGGAACACCAGGTAGAAGGCGAGGAAGGGCAGTACGAACCAGAGCCCGGTCCGGACGGCGGGTCGGCGCCGCACGTCGGGGAGGTCCGTCCGGCCGCCCGGCGGGGTCGCCGGGGCACGAGTGGTCACGGAGCTCCTCCCTAGACCGGTGAGGGGACGGCGATCAGGGTGCGGATGGCCTCCTTGAGCTGGTCCAGGGCCTGTTCGGGGGTCTGTGTGCCCTGGTGGAGGGTGGTCAGCGGGCCGGTGGCCTCCTCCTGGAGGCGCCCGGCCGAACCGCTGAACCAGGCCTGCGGCTCGAACTGGACGTTCTCGGCGGCCTCGGCGTACTCCGACTGCGGGTGCAGGGCGTCGTAGTCGTCGCTCTCCACCACCGGCAGGTAGGCGGGGATGTGTCCTCCGGCCGCCCAGGTGATGCTGTGGCGCAGCATCCAGGCGGCGTACCCGACGGCGGCGCGGGTGCGCTCGGGATCCCTGTCGCGCTGGTGGGGGAACACGTAGCAGTGCGAGTCGCCGCGGGTCCGGTTGTTGCCGAACACCGCCGGGAACTGGGTCGCGGTGAACTCCGTGCCGGCGGCCTCCAGGGTGGGGATCTCCCAGTTGCCGTGGATCATCAGCCCGGCCCGGCCGTTGGCGAGGTTGGCCGCCGTGTCGGCGAGCATGGAGTGCCTCGGCGACAGCCCCTCCTCGGAGAGCCGGTACATGACCTCCATGGCGGCCAGCGCCTTGTCGTCGTCCAGCTCGAAGTCGTCCTCGCCGATGACGAGGTCGCCGTCCTGCTGGCGGTAGAGCGCCCAGAAGTTGGGCCAGGGGGCCCAGGTGTCGACGGACAGGCCGTACTCCCCGGTGGCGCCCCGGATCTCGCGGAGCAGGTCGAGGTAGCCGTCCAGCCCGGAGACCTCGACGAGCCGCTCGTCGGCGTCGAGCACGCCCGCCCGGCGGCACACGTCGAGGTTGACGAACTGGACGAGCACGTGGGTGTCGATGGGGATCGCGTACAGCTCCCCGTCGAAGAAGCACTTCTCCCAGATCCGCGGGAGCACCACCGTGTCGTCGATCCCCGCCTCCGCGAGCGCCACGGGGTCGATCGGGTCGAGGAGCCGCCCGGGCGCCAGGCTCTCCAGCCGGGACACGTGCACGGTGGCGATGTCCGCGCCGCGCCCTCCCGCCGCGCCCATCGCGACCTTGGTGTAGAAGGGGGAGCCCCACGTGAAGGTGGTGGCCCGGAAGTCGACGCCGGGGTGCTCGCGCCCGTAGGCGTCGTGCATCTCGATCATCCGCATGCCGTCCCCGCCCGCGAACAGGTTCCACTGGCGCAGGCGGGTCCTGCCGGAGAGCAGGGCCGGGGAGGGGCCGCACCCGGCGGCGGCCAGGCCCGCGGCGGCGAGGGCTCCGGCGGCGAAGGCCCGGCGGCCGGGGCCGCGCGGGACCGGGGCCGGGCGTTCGGGGGGAACGGGGGGTTCGGGGGGTCGGACGCGCATGGTGTTCTCCTTGCGCCGGGGGGTGGGGAGGGCCCGCGGGCCCTCCCCGGGGAGCGGGCGCCTCGGCGCCGCGGGTTCCGGGTCAGACCCGGACGTACTCGATGCCGGCGAGCGAGCAGAGGACCTTCCAGTCCTCGGCCCTCGCGCCGGTGTTCATGACCATGTGGTGGGTGCCGCCGGACCTGAGCCAGGCGTCCATGCACGACCGCACGCCCGTCTCGGGGCGGAACTGTCCGTAGGGCATCTCCAGCGACGGCAGCCCGGGCGCGTCGATCACCTCGCCCTCCGCGACCACCAGGCGGAAGTCCTCGCCGCCGAGGAAGACCAGGGAGGCGAGGGTCGCGGGGCCCGGCCGGTAGCGGAAGACGATGGTGGGCGGGTCGTCGAGGCCGCCGATCCCCAAGGGGCGCTTGATCAGCCGGACGGGCTCGTCCTCGCGCGCGATCCGCCAGTTCCCCTCGCCCATGTGGCTCATGAGGATGGAGTCGCTGGGGAAGTCCATGGCGTACATCTCGGTGAAGTGGCCGTCCCCGGCGAGCTGGTGCCCGGCGTAGACGATCGAGGCGGCCAGCACGTCGCCCTCGCCGGCGAACCCGTACCCCTTGGCCATCAGGGTGGAGGCCGCGGCCATCGGCAGCCTCGCGAAGCGGCCGTCCTCGCCGATGGCGTCGAAGTGGGTGGAGTAGGCGCCGGCCCCCCGCTCCTCCAGCAGCCTCTCGATGCCCAGCTGCATGCGGGCGTGGTCCTCGCGCTCCTCCTTCGAGAGGCGCCCGTCCACCTCGAAGACCCCGTCCTCCCAGGCCATGAGGTCCGCGACCTCCTCCCCCGGGAGGTCGGCCATCGTCCGGTGGAGGGAGCCCGGCGCGATGACCTCGACCTCCGGCCCGAGCTTGCGCAGCAGCGAGCTCTCGTCCACCCGGGCGTCGCCCATGCCGTTCATGGGATAGCCGAACACGCCGACCCGGAGACCGCGCAGCGCCGTGACCGCGCGGGCCGCCCTGGCCCAGCGGTCGATCCTCCCGGCGAACTCGGGGCTCTGCCACTCGCCGGTGACGACCTCGAAGGGGAGCCCCGCGCGCACCATCGCGTTGGCGGTGTCCTGGGCGCCGTGGATGCCCTGGTTGTAGGTCATGTCGTCCATGTCCCAGGACGGGGAGACCGCGGGGTCGGGCTGGATGTTGGCCAGGGCGATCGGCAGCCGGGCCCCGCCGAACATGCGGGTGACGCGGAGGGAGGGCCCGTAGGTGAGCATGACCACGAGGACCCCGTCGAGGTCCGCGTCCTCGAACGCGCGCATCGCGCGCTCCGCGTCCGCGCGTCCGCGCACCGGAGGGGCCACGGTCCACTCGGCGACGCCGGAGAGCTTCTCGGCGACCCGGCCCGCGTAGGCGGCCTGGTGCTCGGTGATGCCGGGGATCATGTCGTCGTAGAGGGGCTGCATGATGCCGAGGAGGCCGATACGGGGCGCACGGGTCCCGACGGGCGCGTGGGCGGTGGCCGGGGGCGTGGGGAGGGGCACGATCGTTCCTTACTGGCCGTAGACGTTCTGGTACCGGTCGTGGAGCGCGTCGATGTGCTCCTGGGGCAGGCGTTCGAGGGGGCCGCCCTGGCGGGCGATGTGGACGGTGCGCGCGACGTCCTCGCACATCACCGCGGCCTTGACCGCGGCGCGGGCGGAGGCGCCGACGGTGAACACGCCGTGGCCGCGCATGAGGACGGCCGGGGAGCGGTGGCCCCGGAGGGTGGCGACCACCGCCTTGCCGATCTCGTCGCCGCCGATGAGGGCGAACGGTCCCACGGGGATGTCGCCGCCGAACTCGTCGGCCATCGCCGTGATGACGCACGGGATGGACTCCCCCCGTGCGGCCCAGGCCGTCGCGTACGCGCTGTGGGTGTGCGCGACCCCGCCCACGTCGGGGCGCGCGCGGTAGACGTGGGCGTGGGAGGCGGTGTCGCTGGACGGGGACCGGCCCCCCTCGACCACCCGGCCGTCCAGGTCGCAGACGACCATGTCGGCGGGGGCCAGGTCGTCGTAGGAGACCCCGCTGGGCTTGATCACCATGAGGTCGGCGCCGGGGACGCGGGCGGAGACGTTGCCGCTGGTCCAGGTGACCAGTTTCCAGCGGGGCAGTTCGGCGTGCAGCGCGCACAGGTGCTCGCGCAGGCGCTCCACCTCCGCCCAGTGCTCCTCGGGGACGGTGCGGGCCGTGTCGGCGGTCATCGTGTTCCCTCCTCGGTGCCGTTCCCCGCGGTGGCCAGGGTGGCGTTGCGGATGGCCCGGAGGCGGCGCAGGCTCTGGCTACCGCCCCGGCCGAAGTGGTCGTGGAGCTCGGTGTAGACCTCGAAGAGGTCGTCGTAGGCCGCCGCCCTCGCGGGGTCGGGGTCGACGGTCTCCTCCCGGACCCGGCCCATGGCGGCCGACGCCGCGTGGATGTCGGGGTGGGCGCCGGCCGCGACGGCCGCGTGGATGGCGGACCCCACGGCGCAGCTGTACTCGGAGGCGACCAGCCTGATCGGGCGGTCGAGCACGTCGGCGTAGACCTGGAGCACGAACGGGTTGCGGACCATGCCGCCGCCCACCGTGAAGTCCTCGACCGGGACCCCGGCGGCCTCGAAGGCCCCGATGATCGTGCGCGTGCCGAAGGCCGTGGCCTCGACCAGGGCCCGGTAGACCTCCTCCGGCCTGGTGGCCAGGGTCATCCCGACGAGCACGCCGGACAGGTCGTGGTCGACCAGGACCGAGCGGTTGCCGCTGTGCCAGTCCAGGGCGACGAGGCCGTGGCCCCCGACAGGAGCCCCCGAGGCCCGCTCGGAGAGCAGGTCGTGGACGGAGAGGCCCCGTTCGCGGGCCTCCTCGTGGTAGTCGGGCGGCACGAGGGAGTCGGCGAACCAGGCGAAGATGTCGCCGACGCCGCTCTGGCCCGCCTCGTAGCCCCAGGCGCCGGGGGTGATGCCGCCGAGCGCCAGCCCGCACATGCCGGGGACCTCGGCGAGGACGTCGGAGTTCATGACGTGGCAGGTGCTGGTGCCCATGATGGCGAGCATCCGGCCGTTGCCGGTCGTCCGGGCCGTGGCCGCGGTGACGTGCGCGTCGATGTTGCCGACCGCGACGGGCAGCCCCTCGGGCAGGCCCGTCCAGGCCGCGGCCCGGGCGGTGAGGCCGCCCGCGCGCCCGCCCAGCTGGGAGAGGGGGTGGGCGAGCTTGTCCCGGACGAAGCCGGCGAAGCGCGGGTCGAGGGCGGCCAGGAACTCCGCGGAGGGCCAGGCGCCGTCCTGGTGGATGCCCTTGTACCCGGCGGTGGCGACGTTGCGGGTCTCGCGTCCGCACAGCTCCCAGACGATCCAGTCGGCGGCCTCGATCCAGCGGTCGGCGCGCGCGTACGCCTCGGGGTCCTCCCGCAGGACCTGGAGCGCCTTGGCGAACTGCCACTCCGAGGAGATCCGGCCGCCGTAGCGGGCGAGCCACGACTCCCCCCGCTTCTCGGCGAGGGCGTTGATCTCGTCCGCCTCCGGCTGGGCGGCGTGGTGGCGCCACAGCTTGGGCCACGCGTGCGGGCGCCCCGCGAGGTCGGGGAGCTCGCACAGCGGGGTCCCGTCCGCGGTCACGGGCAGGACCGTGCAGGAGGTGAAGTCGGTGCCGATGCCGACCACCTGCCCGGGGTCGGCGCCGGAGACGCGCAGCGCCTCCGGCACGGCCGTGCGCAGGACCTCGCGGTAGTCCTCGGGGCACTGGAGCGCGGTCTCGGGTGCCAGCGTCCCGGAGGAGGCGGGCAGGTGCTCCGTGATGACGCCGTGCCGGTAGGCGTGGGCGGCGGAGCCGAGTTCGGCCCCGTCGGCCACCCGGACGACGACGGCCCGGCCGGAGAGGGTCCCGAAGTCGACGCCGATGACGACCGCGTCGGGGGACGGCTTGTTGTTAGCGTTAACATTCTCGCGCACAGGGGGGTTCCTTCCGTGGAGGAGGCGCGTGGGACGGGCGGTCAGGGGGGAGGCGGCCCGCTGCTGCCCCGCTGCCTCAGTTCCGCCGGGACCACGCGTCTCCCGGCCCCGGCGGGGCCGGCCGAGCCGGTGCGGCCCGCCCCGATCTCACCGAGGAGCAGCGCCAGGCTCTCCCGGCCGACCTGGGCGAAGTCCTGGTACACGGTGGACAGGGACGGCGTGAGGTACTCCGCCTCGGGGATGTCGTCGAAGCCGACGACGCTGACGTCGCCCGGCACGCCCAGCCCCGCCTCGTGCAGGGCGCGCAGGACCCCTATGGCCATCTGGTCGTTGCCCACGAAGATCGCGGTCACCCGCTCCCCCGCGGCCCGGCGCCCCACCAGGGCGCGGCCGAGGTCGTATCCGGACCGGGGGCTCCAGTCGCCCTGGAGCGGTTCCGGGACCGGCGCGCCCGCCTCCTCCAGGGCCCGGCGCCATCCGAACGCGCGGGCCTCGGACTCCAGCCAGAGCGGGTCCCCCTCGATGTGGTGGACCGTGTGGTGGCCGAGCGCCAGGAGGTGGCGGACGGCCTCCCCGGCCCCCTGGACCTGGTCGACGCAGACGACCGGGAGGCCGGAGCCCTCGCCGCCCTCGACGGCGACCAGCGGCAGGGACCCGGGCAGCGAGGCGAGGGCGTCGACCAGACCCCTCTGCGGGGCGATGGCGATGCACCCCTCGACGGACTGCTGGATCAGGAAGTCGGCCGCGGCGACGACGCCGGCCGGCGACACGTCGTCGAGGCTGACCATGCTCAGGAAGTAGCCGGCCTCGCGCGCGGCCCGCTCGATCCCCGCCAGGGTCTGCGCCGGGCCGAAGAGGGTGGTGTCGAAGGCGAGGACGCCGAGCACGTTGGTGCGGCGGGTGACCAGGGCCCGCGCCGTGGAGTTGCGGTGGTAGCCGAGTTCGTCGATCGCCCTCTGCACCCGCAGGACGGTCTCCTGGCGGACGTTGGGGTGGCCGTTGATGACGCGGGACACCGTCTGGTGGGAGACACCGGCCAGTCTGGCGACGTCCGCCATGACGGGGGTGCGGCCACCGGGGGGGTTCACCTGAACGACACCTCCGGGAATCTCAGGGGAAATGTGACGCGGACAACATTGTTAGCGTTAACATACGAGGCGTCAACCCCCCTGCCCGACCGAATCGTCGGCGATGCCCCCGTCGGGAGCCCGCGGCCCTTCCGCCCCGGAGGCCCCCGGGGTCCCGGGACCCCTCTCCCGTCAGCCCACCAGACGGGCGTGCAGCGCCGTCGCGGAGGTGTCGGTGAGCGAGGCGACCTGGTCGACGACCACGCGCAGCGCGGCCGCATCGCCGGGCGCCTCGGTGAAGGCCGCGCGGAACTGCGGGTCGAGGCCGTCGGGGGCGCTCTTCCGGAGCGCGCCGACGAGCTCGGTGATGAGGCGGCGCTCCTCCGCCTGGTAGGCGATGGCCTCGACGCGGGACATCACGAAGTGGGCGGCGACCGCCTTGAGCAGCGCGCACTCCAGGAGGGCCCGGCGGGGCACGACCAGGTCGGCGCCGTAGCGCGTGAGCCGCCCCTGGCCGTGGGCGGCGCGGGTGGCGTGCTCGGCCGCCCGGCAGAAGCGGCCGATGAGTTCGCTGGTGAGGTTCTTGAGGGCGGCGAGCGAGGCGAGGTCCCCGGTGAACTCGCTCGGCCACACGGGCGCCGCGAGGAGTTCGGCGAACACGTGGTGCAGCTCGGCGGGGTCGGCGTCGCAGTAGTAGGCCGCGGCGATCCGGACGACCTCGGCGCGCTCGTCGGTACCGTGCAGGGCGGCCATGTCGACGAGCCCGGCGTGCAGGGCGTCCTCGACGTCGTGGACGGAGTAGGCCACGTCGTCGGCCCAGTCCATGACCTGCGCCTCGAAGCAGGTGCGGCCTGCGGGCGCCCCCCGGCGCAGCCAGGCGAAGGTCTCCGTGTCGTCGGGGTAGCAGTTGAACTTGTGGGTGTCGGGCCCCTCGCCCCGGAGCCACGGGTACTTGACGGTGGCGTCCAGGGTGGCGCGGGTGAGGTTGAGCCCCGCGCTGCGCCCGTCCGGGTCGATGACCTTGCCCTCCAGCCGGATGAGCAGGCGCAGGCTCTGGGCGTTGCCCTCGAACCCGCCGCAGGCGGCCGCGGCCTCGTCCAGGGCCCGTTCGCCGTTGTGCCCGAACGGGGGGTGCCCGAGGTCGTGGGAGAGGCAGGCCGCCTCGACCAGGTCCGGGTCGCAGCCCAGTGCCTGGCCGAGTTCGCGGCCGATCTGCGCGCACTCCAGCGAGTGGGTGAGGCGGGTGCGCGGGAAGTCGCTCACCCCCGGCTGGACCACCTGGGTCTTGGCGGCCAGGCGCCGCAGGGCGGCGCTGTGCAGCACTCTGGCCCGGTCGCGCTCGAAAGGACCGCGGGCCCGGTTCTTCCGGTTCTCGCGCGCCTTGCGCTCGGTGTCCGCCGACGTGTAGCCGTCGGCTCCGCTCTCGCCCCGGGGGTGGTTCGTCATCGTGTGCGACCCTACTTCCCAGCAGGGACCAAACACGCCTTCCGCGCTGGTCAGGCAGCGTTGACGCGGATGTCGCTGCTGTCGTTGAAGATCCAGTAGTACCAGAGCGAGGCGGTTTCCCTGGTGATGTACCAGAGCTGGGTGCGCCGCTCGATGACGGCCGGCCCGGAGCGCGAGGGCGACGTGCCCGCCTCGATCCCGAAGTCGGCGGCCATGCGCTTGGAGCGCAGGCTGTGCCAGGGGTCGGAGACCAGGACCGCCGTCTCCCAGGCGCGGTCCTCGAACACCAGGGAGACGGCGCCGATGCTCTGGAGGGTGTCCCTGCCCTCCTCCACGGCGATGATCTGGTCGGCGGGGATGCCGACCTCGACCAGCCAGTTCTTGCCCGCGGCCGCCTCGGTGAAGTTGTCTCCCGGCTGCTTGCCCCCGACGGTGACGATGACGGGGGCGACGCCCTCCAGGTAGAGGACCTGGGCGTGCCTCAGCCGGGCCTCGAACACGGGCGAGGGGACGCCGTTGTACTGGCTGGCCCCGAGGACGACGATGGCGTCGGAGGCGACGCGGTCGTCCTGGCGGGCCGTGTACCAGACCCAGCCCCAGGTGCCCGGCGGGACGGCCAGCGCCACGAGCAGCAGGAGCGTGACGATCCAGCGCAGGCGAACGGGGCGCCGCTCGCGGCGGCGCGGCCGGGGAGCCGGGCGCGCGGGGCGTCCGCCCCGGGGAGGGGGAGGGGGCTCCTCGTCGAAGGGCCCGTCGGGCCCTTCGACGGACGGTTCGGCGGCGGGGGCGCTCCGGCCGGGGCCCCGGGGCTGCGGCCGGTCCCTGACGAAGCGCCGGGTGAAGGCGGCTCCCGTGGGGGCGTCGGTGGGAGCGTCCTCCGCCGGAGCGCCGTAGAGGTCCTCGAAGGCCGGGTCGGGCCGGTCGAACGCACGGGTGCGCCCGTCGTCGGGCGCGCCCCCGGGGACGGAGGGCCCGGGGCGGGCGAACTCGCGTGTGGCGGGGTCGCCGGACGCGGCGGGCCCCGCCCTGGTGAACTCGCGGGTGGCCTCGCCGTCCGCACCGCCGACGCCGTCCCCGGCCGCCTCCGCCGGAGGGGCGGGGACGGCGGTGAAGTCGTCACGGGAGAAGACCCTGGTCGACTCGTCGTCTGAGGAGGGGGCCGTGACCGGCTCCTCCCACGGCTCGTCGCCGCGGCCGTCGTTCGCCGTTCGCACCGGCTCACCTCCGCACAACTTCTCTGAACAGGGATCCTGCTACCCGCTGGGACGGCCCGTACCGGCCGGCGGTTCGCGGCGGCACGGGGTCGGGCGAGCGGGAGCGGGGGTGGTGTCGGCGCGTCCCGCCTCCGCGTGTGGGGGGAGGCCGGGAGCGGCGGCCTTACCGGCGGCCAGAATACATCACGAAGAGGTCACAGCGAGCGTCTCGGAGCCCCACCGTCGGCAGGGTCGAGTCTAGGGCGTTCTCTGTGGCCGGCGGCCCTCCGGAGGGTGGTCCCCGGTCGGTTCCCGATCCTGCGCCGGACGGTACTCCCGCCGCCGCCGGGTCGTCGCCGGGGACCCTTCCGGCCGGGTCCCGGCCCCCGCGGGGGGAGGGGCGCCTCCCCCCGCGGAACCGCGTCCGGTCCGGGGCCTCAGCCCGCGGTGCGCCCGGCCGCGCGGCCCGCCTCCAGGCGGGCGACGGGGACCCGGAACGGGGAGCAGGAGACGTAGTCCAGGCCCACACGGTGGAAGAAGTGCACCGAGGCGGGGTCCCCGCCGTGCTCGCCGCACACGCCGAGCTTGATGCCGGGCCGCGCCGCGCGGCCCTCCTCCACCGCGATGCGGATCAGGCGGCCGACGCCGTCCACGTCCAGGGACTCGAACGGCGAGACCCCGAACACGCCCTTCTCCAGGTAGGCGGAGAAGAACGAGGCCTCGACGTCGTCGCGGGAGAAGCCCCACACGGTCTGGGTGAGGTCGTTGGTCCCGAAGGAGAAGAACTCGGCGTTCTGCGCGATCTCACCGGCGGTCAGCGCCGCGCGCGGCAGCTCGATCATCGTGCCGACAGGGAAGTCGAGCTCGACCCCGTGCTCCCGCTCCACCTCCCGCAGCACCCTCAGCGCGTCCTCACGGATGATCTCCAGTTCCTGCACGGTGCCGACCAGCGGAATCATGATCTCGGGCCGGGGGCGGCCCCCCGCGGCCGTCCGGTCGACGGCGGCCTGGGCGATGGCCCGCACCTGCATGGAGAACAGCCCGGGGACGACCAGGCCGAGGCGCACGCCGCGCAGGCCCAGCATCGGGTTCTGCTCGTGCAGCCGGTGCACCGCCTGGAGCACCCGCAGGTCGTTCTCGTGGCTCTCCCCGCGTGCCTCGGCGACGGCCACGCGCACCGACAGCTCGGTGATGTCCGGGAGGAACTCGTGCAGCGGCGGGTCCAGCAGGCGGACCGTCACGGGCAGCCCGTCCATGGCCTCCAGGATCCCGGCGAAGTCCTCGCGCTGGAGGGGCAGCAGCTCCGCGAGCGCGTCGCGCTGCTCGTCCTCGGTGTCGGCGAGGATGAGCCGCTCCACCAGCTGGCGGCGGTCGCCGAGGAACATGTGCTCGGTGCGGCACAGGCCGATGCCCTGCGCGCCCATGCGGCGCGCGCGGGCGGCGTCCTCGGCGGTGTCGGCGTTGGCGCGCACCCGCATGCGGCGGGCCGCGTCGACGTAGTGCATGAGCCGGTCGACGGAGCGCACGAGGTCGTCGGCCTGGTCGGAGGCGGGGTCGATCTCGCCCTCGAAGTAGCGCACGACGGGCGAGTCCACGACGGGCACCTCGCCGAGGTACACCTCGCCGCTGGTGCCGTCGATGGAGATGACGTCGCCCTCCTCGACCACCTCGCCGCCGGGGGCGGTCAGCCGCCGGTTCTTGGTGTCCACGTCGATCTCCTCCGCGCCGCAGACACAGGTCTTGCCCATGCCCCGGGCGACGACGGCCGCGTGGGAGGTCTTGCCGCCGCGGCTGGTGAGGATGCCCTCGGCGGCGATCATGCCCTCCAGGTCGTCGGGGTTGGTCTCCCTGCGGCAGAGGATGACCTTCTCACCGCTGCGCGACCACTTGACGGCGGTGTAGGAGTCGAAGACCGCCTTGCCGACGGCGGCGCCGGGAGAGGCGTTCATGCCGTGGCCGATGCGGCGGACGCCGGCCACGGCCACGGCCGCCTCGTCGAAGCGGGGGAACATCAGCTGGGCGAGCTGGTCGCCGGTGACGCGCTGGACGGCCTCGTCCAGGGTGATCATGCCCTGGTCGACGAGCTGCTCGGCGATGCGGAAGGCGGCCGCGGCGGTGCGCTTGCCCACCCGGGTCTGGAGCATCCAGAGCTTGCCGCGCTCGATCGTGAACTCGATGTCGCACAGGTCGCGGTAGTGGTTCTCCAGGGTGTCCATGATGCCCATCAGCTCCGCGTGGCTCCGGGCGTCGATCTTCTCCAGGTCGGCGAGGGGCACGGTGTTGCGGATGCCGGCCACCACGTCCTCCCCCTGGGCGTTCTGGAGGTAGTCGCCGTAGACGCCCGGCTGGCCGGAGGCGGGGTCGCGGGTGAAGGCGACGCCGGTCCCGGAGTCCATGCCGAGGTTGCCGAAGACCATGGCGCAGACGTTGACGGCGGTGCCGAGGTCGGCGGGGATGCGCTCCTGCCGTCGGTAGAGGGCCGCCCGGGGGGCGTTCCAGGAGTCGAAGACCGCCTTGACGGCGAGGGCCATCTGCTCCCGGGGGTCGGAGGGGAACGGCCGCCCGGTCCGCTCCAGGACGATGTCCTTGAAGCGCCCGGCGAGCTCGCGGAAGTCGGCGGCGTCGAGGTCCAGGTCGTCGGTGGTGCCCTTGGCGGCCTTGACCTCCTCGACGGCCTCCTCGAAGAGGTCGCCGTCGATGTCCTGGACCGTCCTGCCGAACATCTGGACCAGGCGGCGGTAGGAGTCCCACGCGAAGCGCTCGTCCCCGCTCCGGGCGGCGAGGCCGACGACGGACTCGTCGTTGAGGCCGATGTTGAGGACCGTCTCCATCATGCCGGGCATGGAGAACCTCGCGCCCGAGCGCACGCTCACCAGGAGCGGGTCGTCGGCCTGGCCGAGGCGGCGCCCCATCGTCCTCTCCAGCTCGGCGAGGTTGGCCTCGACCTCGGCGTCCAGCCCCTCGGGGACGCTGCCGCGCGAGAGGTAGTGGCGGCACGCCTCCGTGGTGATCGTGAACCCGGGGGGCACGGGGAGTCCGAGGTTGGTCATCTCGGCGAGGTTGGCCCCCTTGCCGCCGAGGAGATCCTTCAGGTCCTTGTTGCCCTCGGTGAACGTGTAGACGTACTTGGCCACGGGGGTCTCCCTCGATTCTCGACGGCTCCGCGGTGGATCGGCGCCTGTGCCCGGATGGGCGCGACTCTATCCACACTGCGCATCATCACCCCTTCATGAACCACCATTTGGCAGCATTCCAGCAGGTCAAGGACATTAGAAAGGTCTATACCAATGGTTCAGCCCAGGAATGCCGACCCCGACCCCCCGGCCAGGGAACGAACACCCCGGCATCCACGGACCCCCTGGTCACAGCCCCGCGATCACACGGCGAGGCGCTTCCCTCCCGCCCCTGCCGCCACAGGGGCGCACCCGACCAATCCCGCGCCACGCCTTCCACCGGAGGCCGCTGTGCCGCGCAACACAGGTTTACCGGCAAGTAACCTACGCATCCGTAAGTTAGGCTGGGCAAGAGGCCCGCAGCGGCGCGGACCGCGGGACGGAGGGGAACAACGTGTCGGAGGAACGGACGCGGAGCGACGGCAGGGGCGGCGCGGGGGCCCGGGACGACGGACCCGGCGGGCACGGCGCCGGAGCCGCGCAGGGCGGCGGGGACCCCCAGGGTGACGCGTCCATGCCGGAGAGGGCCGTCAGCGCGGCCGGAGACTTCCTGGAGGCGGTCAAGCCCAGGCTCCGGGGCTGGCTCCACCTGGGGACGGCGCCGCTCGCCCTCGCCGCCGGCATCGTCCTGGTCGCGCTCTCCCCCACCGTGCCGGCCCTGCTCGCCAGCGCCGTGTACGCGCTCAGCTCGGTGCTGCTGTTCAGCACCTCGGCCGTCTACCACGTGGGCCGGTGGTCGCCCCGCGCGCAGAAGGTGCTGCGGCGCATGGACCACTCGAACATCTACCTGATCATCGCCGGCACGTACACGCCGTTCATCGTGCTCGTCCTCGACGGCACCCTGCGCACGGCGATGCTGGCGCTGGTCTGGGGCGGGGCCATCGCCGGGGTCGGCTTCAAACTCCTGTGGCTCAACGCCCCGCGCTGGCTGTCCACGGCCCTGTACCTGGCCATCGGCTGGGTGGCGGTGCTGTTCATCCCCGACCTGGTCCACGGGACCCATCCGGCGACGTGGATCCTCATCCTCGTCGGCGGGGTCCTGTACAGCGTCGGCGCGGTCGTCTACGGGCTCAAGCGGCCCAACCCGGCGCCGCGCTGGTTCGGCTTCCACGAGATCTTCCACTCGCTGACCATCGCGGCGTTCGTCTGCCACTACATCGCGGTGTCCTTCGTCGTCTACACGACCTGAGGCCCGGCCTCTGGAGCGACAGGACCGCCGCAGCGGTCCGGACCGGTGGAGGGGGTTCCGGCCTCCTCGGCCCGTGGGAGCGTCGGTCGGACCATATCCACGTCACGATTCGCTCACGCGGTAGGACAAGCAGGATGAAATGCGCCTTTATCTCCGGTGGCCTGGCGCTACGTTGAGAACCGGTTCCCCCGGCCGTGTGCGGCCGGAGGAACCGACGAGACGGCCGGAGACCACATCCCCCCGGGTCCGGCCGTCTCACCGCACTCCCCTGCTCGTACGAGCGCTGCGCCCGCTCCCCTCACAGGGGAAGCGGGCGCAGTGCTCTCACGTGCTCGCGCGCCCGTCCCGGCGTCCGGGACGGGCGCGCGGCGGTCAGCAGCCGGGCAGGCGCTCGAACAGGTAGGTCTCCACCCTGTCGAGCGAGACCCGCTCCTGGGACATGGTGTCGCGCTCGCGCACGGTCACCGCGTCGTCCTCCAGGGTGTCGAAGTCCACCGTCACGCAGAACGGGGTGCCGATCTCGTCCTGGCGGCGGTAGCGGCGGCCGATCGCGCCGGCGTCGTCGAACTCCACGTTCCAGCGCTTGCGCAGCGCGGCGGCCAGGTCGCGGGCCTTCGGCGACAGGTCGGCGTTGCGCGACAGCGGCAGGACCGCGGCCTTGACCGGGGACAGGCGCGGGTCCAGGCGCATGACGGCGCGCTTCTCCAGCTTGCCCTTGGCGTTGGGCGCCTCGTCCACGTTGTACGCGTCCAGCATGAACGTGAGCACCGCCCTGTCGACACCGGCCGCGGGCTCGATGACGTAGGGGATGTAGCGCTCGTTGCTCTCCTGGTCGAAGTACGACAGGTCGACGCCGGACGACTCCGCGTGCGTCTTCAGGTCGAAGTCGGTCCGGTTGGCGATGCCCTCCAGCTCGCCCCACTCGCTGCCCACGAAGTTGAAGCGGTACTCCACGTCCACGGTGCGCGTGGAGTAGTGGGACAGCTTCTCCGCGGGGTGCTCGAACAGGCGCAGGTTGTCCTTGGCGATGCCCAGGTCGACGTACCACTGGAAGCGGGTGTCGATCCAGTACTGGTGCCAGTCGGCGTCGGTGCCGGGCTTGACGAAGAACTCCATCTCCATCTGCTCGAACTCGCGGGTCCGGAAGATGAAGTTGCCGGGCGTGATCTCGTTGCGGAACGACTTGCCGATCTGGCCGATGCCGAAGGGCACCTTGCGGCGTGCGCTCTGCTCGACGTTCTTGTAGTTGATGAAGATGCCCTGCGCGGTCTCCGGGCGCAGGTACGCCAGGCCCTTCTCGTCCTGCACCGGGCCCAGGTAGGTACGCAGGAGCCCGTTGAACATGCGCGGCTCGGTGAAGGAGGACTTGGCGCCGCAGTTGGGGCAGGCGATGGCGGCGAGGCCGTCGGCGGGCGCGTGGCCGTGCTTCTCCTCGTACGCCTCGACGAGGTGGTCCGCGCGGAAGCGCTTGTGGCAGGACTGGCACTCGGTCAGCGGGTCGACGAACGTCGACACGTGGCCGGACGCCTCCCAGACCTCGCGGGCCAGGATGACGCTGGAGTCCAGGCCGACGATGTCCTCCCGCTCCTGCACCATCGAGCGCCACCACTGGCGCTTGACGTTGTTCTTCAGCTCGACGCCGAGGGGGCCGTAGTCCCAGGCCGCGCGCAGACCTCCGTAGATCTCACTGGAGGGGTAGACCAGACCTCGGCGCTTGGCGAGGTTGACCAGTGCGTCCATTGCCTCTGACTTGGCGGCCATGGGTGACTCTCCATCCGGCTGGCAGTCGGTGGATCGCGGTTCGCGATACATCGTCGTGTGGGAAGCGGTACGCGCGCCGAAACCGGGGAGTGGCACCGTCGGACGCCCGCGTCCACCCAGGCTAGAGCACCCGGCAAGCCCTCGCACACCGTACGTGCACGGGCAGGGGCACTCCTCTCAGGCGGGGGCGCCGCCCCCGGCGACGATCTCGTACGCGCTCGGCTCGTCGATGGCGCGGGAGAGCAGGGGGACCGCGTTGACCTTGACGTCGAAGTCGGACAGCGCCCGGCGGTAGAAGCCCGCGCCGTCCCACTCGGTGACCACCGTCCACAGGCCGGGATCGTCGGCGGCGCGGCCGAGGCGGTGGCCCCGGAAACCGGGGCGGCGGGAGAGCGCCTCGACGGCGGCCGCGGCGTCGGCGCGGAAGGCGTCGAGGTCGGCCTCGGGAACGGAGTAGCGGGTGATGACGATCACGGCACCATTGTGTCCCACCCGGGGAGTGCCCGGGTTGCCGCCCTCCGCCCGCGGGCGGAGGGCGGGCCCCTCCCCCAGGGCGTCCCGGCGGCCGGGGCCGCCGGGACGCCGGGGGCGGCGCCCGCCCGGGTCAGCCCTCGCCGAAGACCCGGTCCACGACCCGGGCCGCCGCGTGCCCGTCGTCGAGCGGGCAGAACCGGTCGACGAACGACCGGTAGGACGGCTCGGCCCGGCGCGCCACCTCGTCGATGTCGAGGAGCGCCCCGATCACGTCGTCGGACCCGGTGAGCAGCGGTCCCGGCGCGGTCTCCTCGAAGTCGAAGTAGAAACCGCGCAGGTTGTCCCGGTAGCCCTCCAGGTCGTACGTGAAGAACAGCATCGGACGGCCGGTGTTCGCGAAGTCGAACATCATGGACGAGTAGTCCGTGACGAGCACGTCGGTGACCAGGAACAGCTCCATGATCTCCGGGTACAGGGACACGTCGTGGACGAAGCCCTCGCCGACGATCGGCACGCTGTCGACCACCCGGGGGTGGCGGCGCACCAGGAGCACGTGGTCGTCGCCGAGCTTCTCGTACATCCGGCGCAGGTCCAGGTGCAGGTCGAGCTTGTGCTTGCCGCGCGTGTAGTACTTGTCGTCACGCCAGGTCGGCGCGTAGAGCACCACCTTCTTGCCCTCGGGGAGGCCGAGGCGCCGCCGGGTGCGCTCCGCGATCGCCTCGCGGTCGGGCGAGAAGAAGATGTCGTTGCGCGGGTACCCGGTCTCCAGGACCTCCCCCTCGAAGCGGAAGGCGCTGCGCAGGATCGGCGTCGCCCACGGGCTCGGCGAGACCAGGTAGTCCCACTGCCGGGTCTCCCAGGCGAGCTTGTCGAAGTAGTCGCGGGACTTGCCCCGGATGTTCTCGATGTCGAAGCCGATCCGCTTGAGCATCGAGCCGTGCCAGGTCTGCACGACCACCTGGTCCGGACGGCGGTGGAACCAGGTCGGCTGACGGGAGTTGGTGACCAGGTACCGCGTGCGGGCCAGCGCCTCGTAGTACTCCCGGCCCCGGTGGCGGACGGGCGCCAGGTCGTCGGGGAGGCGGACCTGCCCGTCGGCCACCAGCCACGACATCGGGTAGTCCGCCCAGCGCCCGCGGCCCCTGAGCTCCGCGTAGAGGCTCTGGGGGCTGTCGGAGTACTGGCGGCCGGTGTAGGTGTCGAAGAGGATGCCCTCGTCGACCGGCTTCTCCCGCTCGGCCGGGTAGAACGTCTCCCTCAGCTCGCGCTGGGCGAAGCTGCCGCGCTCGGCGGGGCGCAGGTCGCTGCCGACCCGGAGGACGGGGATCCCGCGCCCCTGGTAGGAGAGCTTGTAGGAGCGCTCGCTCGTCTGCATCTCCAGCGGCAGTCCCGTGATGAGCGCGTCGGAGAACTCCACCCCCACGTCCGTGGGGCCCTCCTCGGAGCCCTCCCCCGTCCCGCCCCGGACCCGGCCCCACAGCTGGTAGGTGCCCACGGGCAGGGACAGGTCCCCGGACAGGGTGGGGACGTCCGCCGGGGAGAACCTGGCCCCGAACCGGTTCCCGGAGCGCTCCACCCGCAGCCCGTGCTCCTCGTCGCGCCCGCGCGCCTTGGCGACCAGGCGCAGGTCGGTGCCGGCGGGGAACTCGCCCTCCAGGACGAGTGCGCGCCCCTCCCAGCGGGCCCCGTCCACGGTGGGCCGGGCGTGCCCGGCGCGCAGCCTCAGGTAACCGGTGGCGCCGCGCCGGACGACCAGTTCCTGGAGGGTGTCCTCGGCCGCGTAGGCGATGGTGGCGACGTCGTCGGACATCACCAGGGGGACGGCCTGCCGGTCGGGGGTGACCAGGTG
Organism: Nocardiopsis sp. CA-288880; assembly: GCF_050955985.1. Lineage (NCBI taxonomy): Bacteria > Bacillati > Actinomycetota > Actinomycetes > Streptosporangiales > Nocardiopsidaceae > Nocardiopsis > Nocardiopsis sp. CA-288880. The sequence continues at coordinate 5,761,175 of NZ_CP192105.1, forward strand.
GACGTCCCACTCCTCCTGGCGGATCACGCCTCCGCACTCGCTGACGCTGCGGTCGAACAGCTCGTCGGCGCGGACCCGGGCGCTGAAGCGGCCGGCATGCACGGTGACGGGGTGGGTGAGCGCCGCCGTGCCCGGCCTGCGGGTCAGTCGCAGCTCCGTGGCCTCGGCGGCGGGCGCGGACAGCAGCTCGCCCTCCAGCTCCAGTTCACCGGTACGGGGGTCGAAGCGGTGGGAGGTGACGCGGGCGCGGGCCTGCTCGACCCCCACGACCAGCTGCCGGTCCTTGTTCCAGTACGGGCGGACCCAGAAGTCCTCGTCGACCTGCTGGTAGCCGGGGCGCTCGGGCGGGCCGGAGACGGGGCCGGACAGGAACTTGCGCCGGGTGATGCCGCGGTTGAGGACGACCAGCTCGACCTTCCAGTCCCCGGGCTCCCAGCCGCCGGCGGACCGCAGCCGGCGCGGGTCCAGGACGAGGTCGAAGCCGCCGTAGTCGTGGCGGGCGGCGTCGATGACGTCGGGGAGCTTGAACTCGGCGGCGAGCCGGGTGCGGACCGGGATGCGCACCCGGCGGTGGGTGGCGGTGTTGACGGCGAACGCGACCACGTGCTGCTGCCAGCGCCTGCGGGCCCGGAGGTGGCGGATGCCGACCCTGCCGCTGATGTGCAGGCGCCCGGCCTCCCAGCGGACCTCCTCGGTCTTCTGGCGGACCCGGATGTCCTCGTCGAGCCGGTACACCTCGCGGGGCACGGCCTTCCCCGGGTCCTCGGACTCGAAGAAGGGGTACCTGATGTAGTAGCCGAGACCGCGCCGGACGACGGTGGCCTTCTTGATCTCGACGCTCTTGGCGAAGGTGGCCACCTCCAGGAGGTCGGCCACGCGCCGCTTGCGCACGAGGTGGTACAGGAGTCGCGCGAGGACGCCGAGTCCTCGCAGCTGCTGCGCGGGGACGTGGTCCAGGAAGCCGTTGAGCAGGTCGACCGCGGTCTCGCGGGCGTCGTCCTCCGCGTCGTCCAGCCGGAGGAGCAGGCTGTGGAGCTCGCCGTTGAGGAGGGTGCGGTCCCACAGTTCGCGGTCGGCGGTGGCCAGGCCCGCGGCGAGTTCGCCCATGGCGCGGATGCGGCGTTCGAGGACGTCCTTCTCCAGCGGGAGCCGGGCGTGCTCGCGCTCGCGCATCAGCAGGACGGGGCCGGGGAGGACGTCGACGGCGGTGGCGGCGAGGGCGGCGCGGCGCAGGCCCAGGTCGGCGTCGTCGGGGTGGAGGCCGTGGTCGGGCAGGGACTCCCAGAACCCCTTGCGCCAGAGCTTGTTGCCGAGCGTGGGGTCCGCGGCCAGGCCGGGGACGTTCCGGGGGTCCTCGGCCAGGCGGTTCTTGCCGCAGTAGCGCTTGTGCGCCCTGGAGGGGGAGGCGCCGAGCTCGTTGAACTTGTACACGTTGCCGACGACCAGGTCGGAACGGCTGTCGGCGGCGCTCTTCACGAGGTAGGACAGGGCGTAGCCGGTGAGGGCGTCGGAGCCCTCCAGGAAGAGCAGGTGGCTGCCGCCGGCGGCCTCCGCCCCGCGTGCGCGCGCGGTCGGCCGGTCGGGGGCCGGGTCGCCGCCCAGGAGTACGGCCGTGAGTCCGGGCGGCGGGGACCCGGCGAACGCGGCCGCCGTGGCGAGCCCGTCCTCGCTGACGGACTCGACGGCTTCGTCCCCCTGGTCGCCGTCCTCGGCCGGGACGTCGGGGTCGGCGTCCTCCGCGGCGTCCTCGTCGCCGCCGCCGTCGGTGTCCGGCCCCGGGGAGGGGGCCCCGGTGTCGGCGGTGCGGGGGCGGTCGCCGTTTCCGGCGCGGATCGGGACGAGGACGACCTCGATGTCCGTGAGCGGCTCGGAAGCCGCCTCCCCGACCCGGTCACCGCTCTGTTGGCGGCTCAGGGAGTCGAGGCAGTTCTGCAGATGTGGCTCGGTGACGTCGAACGTCACGATGACAGTGGGTTCGGGCACGGAAGTTGACACCCTCCGGAGGGTTCGTTGCCGTGGGCAACGCGCGGGAACCGTCGGCGCGGGCCGCGTTTCTCAGACGACGAAATTACTACTGAACGTAGGGGATGCGCGACCAAAAGTGTGCCTGGACCCGCTCTGAGGCGCGCTGCACGGGTCGGGGGAGACGTGCGGCCGCGGGGGCCGCGCCGGAGCCCAGCGGCGCGCCGGGGCCCTGCACTAGGGTCAGAGACAGAAGTATCACAGGCCCGGGGGCCCGACGCCCACCAGCGCGGGGCGGGGTGACCCGGGCGAACGGCACGAACCCCCCTGTCGTCGGCACGACCCGGAAGCGGATACGGACAGCATGGCCCCTCCTGAGCACGGTGACGAGAAGCGGCGCGGCGACGGGGACCTCCCCCGCCCCGGGGAGGGCTCCCCGCCCCCCGGCGGGGGGCGGACGGGCGGCGCCGCCGGCCCGGGACGCCTGCGGCGCGAGGTGGAGGAGCGCAGCGCGGTGCCGCTGGTGTGGTTGCACCAGCGCCCCCGCTGGCTGGCGCCGCTGGTGCTGGGGGCGCTTTTCCTCGCGGGGCTGGCGGCTCCGGGGTTCGTGGGCGCGGTCTGTCTTCTGCTGGTGGCGGTGTTCTTCGTGTGGCTGGCGTTCTTGACCTGGCCCTCACTGACGGGTCAGCAGAAGGTGCCGCGCGTGCTCATGGTGGGGGTCGTCCTGGTGCTGGCGGTGGCGAGGACCCTGGGTTTCTGACCGTGGTCCGCCCCCACGGCGCTTCTGTCACATTTTGACAATCATTTTCGTTTTCGCCATAATGACTAGGTGTCTGCCCAGTTCACGGACGTCGGAAGCGACGTACCGCCCGCCTTCCGGACCGTCGGGGCGCATGTCGCCTACGACGGCGTTCCCGTGCTCGACGGCGTGAGCATCGACATACCCGTCGGCCAGACGATGGCGGTCCTGGGCCCCAACGGCTCCGGCAAGTCGACGCTGATGCGCGCGATGCTGGGCATCGTGCCGCTCACGTCGGGGCAGGTCCTCGTGCACGGCGTCCCGCTGCGGCGCTTCCGCTCCTGGCGCAGGATCGGCTACGTCCCCCAGCGGCTCACCGCCGGGGGCGCCGTTCCCGCCACCGTGCGCGAGATCGTCGCCTCCGGGCAGGTCGCCTCGCGCCGCCGCCTCTCGTTCGCCACGCGGGCCGACCGCGCCGCCGTCGAGGAGGCCCTGGAGACCGTCGGCCTGGCGGACCGGGCCCGCGACTCGGTGCGCGAGCTCTCCGGCGGCCAGCAGCAGCGCGTCCTCATCGCCCGCGCCCTCGCCGGGCGGCCCGACACCTTCGTCATGGACGAGCCCATGGCCGGTGTGGACGCCGAGAACCAGCGCGCGCTCGCCGGCACCATCGCCCGCCTGCGGGACCTCGGCTCCACCGTGGTCCTGGTCCTGCACGAGCTGGGCCCCCTGGAGGACGTGATCGAGCGCGCCGTGGTCCTGGAGTCGGGACGCGTCGCGCACGACGGCAGCGCCCCCGAGCCCACCGGCGAGTGCGCCCGTCCCGGCCACGAGCACCAGCACCCCCACCCCGACCCCAACGACCCGGCGAGGGCCGCCACCGAGAGCGCCCCCGCCAACCTGATCCGACTCGAGGTCCCCGGCCGTGACTGAACTGCTCCAGTACGAGTTCATGCGGCGCGCCCTGGTCGCCGCCGTGCTGGTCGGCCTCGTCGCCCCGATCATCGGCACCTACCTCGTCCAGCGCCGCCTCGCCCTGCTGGGCGACGGCATCGGCCACGTCGCGCTGACCGGCGTGGCGCTGGGCCTGCTCACCAGCACCTCCCCGGTGCTCACCGCGGCCGTGGTGGCGACCGCGGGCGCCGTGCTCATCGAGGTCGTGCGCGTGCGCACCCGCACCAGCGGCGACGTGGCCCTGGCCCTGCTGTTCTACGGCGGCATCGCGGGCGGGGTGCTGCTCATCGGCCTCACACCGGGGGCGAGCAACGCCACCCTGGTCTCCTACCTGTTCGGCTCGGTCAGCACCGTGGAGGAGGCCGACCTGTGGGTCGTGGGCGTCTTGGCCGCGGGGGTGGTCGGCGTGGTCGCGGTGTTCGGGCGCGAGCTGTTCGTGCTGTGCCAGGACGAGGAGGTGGCGCGGGCCCACGGGCTCCCCGTGCGCTTCCTGAGCGTGCTGCTGGCGGTGACCGCCGCGCTGACGGTGGTGATCGCCATGCGGGTGGTGGGGGTCCTCATGGTGAGCGCCCTGATGATCGTCCCGGTCGCCGCCGCGCAGCAGCTGACCAAGAGCTTCCGGGTGACCATGCTGCTGGCCGTGGCGATCGGGCTCCTGTCCTCGCTGGGCGGGCTGACCACGTCGTTCTACGCAGATCTGTCGCCCGGTGCGACGATCGTCCTGCTGGCCCTCGCCGTCTACGGCGCGGCGGTGGCGGCGGGCGGCGTGCTGCGCCGCGCCTCCGGAGCGCGTTCCCCACGGACCCACGGGCCCGGAGCGGGGGTTCCGGCCGGTACGATGCCCCAGACTGATCGGGGGAGGGTGAAACCATGAGTACACGACGCGACGCGGTCCGCCAGGCGCTGACCGAGTCCACAGGCTTCCGCAGCGCCCAGGACCTGTACGCCGACCTGCGCGCCGACGGTTCCAAGATCGGGTTGACCACCGTCTACCGCGCTCTGCAGGCGCTGAGCGACTCGGGTCAGGTCGACGTCCTGCGGACCGACGACGGCGAGGCCGTCTACCGGGCGTGCGACACCGAGAGCCACCACCACCACCTGGTCTGCCGGGTGTGCTCGACCGCCGTGGAGATCGAGGGCCCGGCCGTGGAGAAGTGGGCGGTCGAGATGGGCGCCAAGCACGGCTTCACCGGTGTGACGCACACCCTCGAGGTCTTCGGCACCTGCGCCCGCTGCTCCTGAGCCGGCCCCGCACCGCCGCCGCCCGGGGCCTCCTCGCAGGGGCCTCCCGGCGGCGGGCCCCGGAGCGGACCGGGTCCCGCCGCCGGATCGCGCGGGCGTCCGCGCCGCCGCTCAGTCGCGGTGGACGCGCAGCGGCTCCAGGACGGGACGCTTGGCACTCACGTTGTCACCGGACGAACGGCCGGTGAGCCGCCGGTGGATCCACGGCACCAGGAACTCGCGCGCCCAGTGCAGGTCCTCCTGCCGGGCCGTCCGCCAGTCGCGCGGCGCGGCGGGCGGCCACGGCTCGTTCCAGTCCGTGCCGGTCGGCACTCCGAGGACCTCGCACACGCGCAGGGCGAGGCGGCGGTGGCCCTCCGAGGACAGGTGCAGGCGGTCCCAGTTCCAGGCCCTGGCGTCGTCGAGGACACGCATGCTCCACACGTCCACCACGTCGCACCCGTAGCGGTCCGCGATGGCCCGCAGGTGCATGTTGTAGGTGGCGATCTTGCCGCGCATGTGCCGCATCACCGGCTGCCAGTTGGTGTCGAACCCGGTGAAGAGGACGATGCGCGCGCCGGTCCGGCTCAGCTCCTCGACCGCCCCCGCGAAGGCCGCGGCCACGGCGTCGGGGTCCGCCCCGGGGCGGATGATGTCGTTGCCGCCCGCGCACAGGGTGATGAGGTCGGGCGACAGCTCGACGGCGCGGGGGATCTGCTCGTCGATGATCTGGTGCATGATCTTGCCGCGCACGGCGAGGTTGGCGTAGCGCACCTCGGCGACGTGGTCGGCGAGGTGCTCGGCCACCCGGTCGGCCCAGCCCCGGTAGCGGCCGTTGGGCACGGCGTCGCTGTCCGGGTAGGGGTCGCTCATGCCCTCGGTGAAGCTGTCACCGAGGGCGACGTAGGACAGGATGTCCCCGCTCGTCAGATCCTTCGTCCCAAAACCGCTCATAGTGCACGATGATCCATCCCCACCCCCGGGTTACGCGACAGTAGGTTGCCGTTCGCGCACGTATTGGGTGGCACGTCACACCGTGTGCGGTGCGGCGGAGGGGGCCGGGCCGGTCAGCGGTCCTTCGTGACCGGGGTCAGCTCCGGGCGCTTGGCCGTGACCGTGTCGCCGGACGAGCGTCCGGTCAGGCGGCGCCCGATCCACGGGCCGAGCGAGTCCTTCACCCAGGTGAGGTCGTCCCGGCGGGCCTGCCTCCAGGGCACCGGCCCCTGCTCGGGCCACGGCTCGTCCCAGCGGTCGGCGACCGGCACTCCCAGGACCTCGGCCGCGCGCAGCGCGAGGCGGCGGTGCCCCTCCGGGGACATGTGCAACCGGTCCTCGTCCCAGGCGCGGGAGTCGGTGAGCGCGTCCATGGACCACTGGTCCACCAGGAAGCAGCCGTACTTGTCGGCGACCGCGCGCACGTGGAGGTAGTAGCGGGCGAACAGGCCGATGGTGCCGCGCATGTAGCCGGTGGTGATGTTCACCCCCGTGAACAGCACGACCTGGCTCCCCGCGGCACGGAGGCGGCCCACCGTGTGGTCCAGGATGCGGGCCATCCGCTCGGGGTCCCCGCCGGGGCGCAGCAGGTCGTTGCCGCCGGCGCTCAGCGTCACCAGGTCGGGGGCCATCGCCAGGACCGGCGGGACCTGGTCGGTGACGATCTGGCGCATCAGCTTGCCGCGCACCGCGAGGTTGGCGTACCCGATCTCCCCCACGTGGTCGGCGAGGTGTTCGGCCAGCCGGTCGGCCCAGCCGCGGAACCCCTCCCCGCCCGGGTACGGGTCGCCCACGCCCTCGGTGAAGCTGTCCCCCACCGAGACCAGCGACATGCCCTGCCTGACCAGGGGTTCTTCGGAACCCGACATCACTTCTCCTCCCCAGCTACGGCGTTGGGCAGGGCGCCTCCGTAGCGGCGGTCCCTGCTCGCGTAGATCTCACATGCCCGCCACAGGTCGCGGCGGTCGAAGTCGGGCCAGAGCGTGTCCAGGAACACGAACTCGGCGTAGGCGGACTGCCAGAGGAGGAAGTTGGACAGCCGCTGCTCCCCGGAGGAGCGCACGAACAGGTCGACGGGGGGCACGTCGGGGGCGTAGAGGTGCCTGGCGAGGGTGTCCTCGGTGATCTTGTCCGGGGAGAGCCGCCCCTCCGCCGCCTCGCGGGCCATCGCGCGGGCCGCGTCGACGATCTCCGCCTGGCCGCCGTAGTTCACGCAGAACTGCAGGGTCAGGCCGGTGTTGTCCTTGGTCATCTCCTCCGCGTCGCGGAGTTCCTTGATGACGCTCTTCCACAGGCGCCCGGCGCGCCCGGCCCACTTGACGCGGACACCGCGCGCGTGCAGCTCGTCGCGGCGGTTGCGGATGGTGTCGCGGTTGAAGCCGAGGAGGAAGCGGACCTCGTCGGGCGACCGCTTCCAGTTCTCGGTGGAGAAGGCGTAGGCGGAGAGGTGGGAGACGCCCATCTCCAGGGCGCCCTCGATCACGTCGAAGAGGGAGGACTCCCCCGCCTTGTGCCCCTCGGTGCGCGCCAGTCCGCGTTCCTTGGCCCAGCGGCCGTTGCCGTCCATGACGACGGCCACGTGCCTGGGCACGAGGGCGGCGGGCAGCTCGGGGGGCCGCGCGCCGCTGGGGTGCGGGACGGGCGCGGCGTACTCCCGGCGTTTACCGGTGTCGAAGCTGAACAGACTCAAGAACGCTCCACATGGCGCAGTGATCGGATTCCGTTTTCCAGGTGCCACTGTAGGTAGGCCGCGACCAACCCGCTGCACTCGGAGCGGTGCCTGCCCTCGCTGGCGTCCGCGCTCTCCCAGTCCCCTCCGAGCAGGGCCGACATCAGCCGGAACGTGTCGGGGGACGGGTGCACGGAACCGTGGGGGCGGCACACCGAGCAGACCATACCGCCGGCGTGGACCGCGAAGGCGCGGTGCTCCCCCCGGCTGCCGCAGCGGGCGCACCCGTCCAGGGCCGGGGCGTACCCGGCGACGGCGAGCGACCGGAGCAGGTAGGCGTCCAGGACCAGCCTGGAGTCGTGGGCGCCCTCCCCCAGGGTACGCAGTGCGCCGATCAGCAGCAGGAACTGGCGCAGCGCGGGGTCCTTCTCCACGGAGACGACCTTCTCCGCGGTCTCCAGCATCGCGGTGGCGGCGGTGTAGCGGGCGTAGTCGGAGACGACGGCCTCGCCGTAGGAGCGGAGGGTCTCGGCCTGGGTGATGACGTCCAGCGTGCGGCCGGTGTGGAGCTGCAGGTCGACGTGGGTGCACGGCTCCAGGCGCGCGCCGAATCGGGACTTGGTGCGACGGACCCCCTTGCCGACGGCGCGGACCAGGCCGGTGCGCCGGGTCAGGAGGGTGACGATGCGGTCGGCCTCGCCCAGCTTCTGGTTGCGCAGGACGACACCCTCGTCGCGGTAGAGACTCACCCCCCCATTGTCGCGGATGCCACCGACCACCCGGGCGGCCCGACCTCTCCGAGCAGACCCCGACGTGACCTGCTTTATTACGTTTTGGATTCCCTTTTTGCTCGCTTTGCTCTACTCTCACGCGCTAGGACGCACCTCACCGGGCCTGCCGCCCTTCCCCCGCGGCGTCCGGAGTCCCCCGCGCGCACGCGCTGCCCGCCGGGCACGGGTCACACAGAACTCACGTGCCCATGGGCACGGGCAGAGCCGGCCGGGGGAAGGACTGACACCCCGGCCGCGGTCACGGACCGGCGGGTCCGCAGGCGTGTCCACCCGAATTCCCGTCACGGAGGAGAGCGATATGGCGCGTGGTCGCCGAGGCAAGCGCCGGATGAGCGCTCGCGAGAACCGCTCACGGAAGGACGGGCGGCGCCGCCGCCCGGTACCCCTCGTGGTGGCGCTGGCCGCGATACCGGTCGGCCTGACCCTGGCCGGAGCACTGCTGGTCACCGGGGCGGGCGAGAGCCTGAACCCGTTCCGGGACACCGCGGACGAGACCCTGGCGACGGGTCGGATCGGTGACGCCGTCGCCGACGACTCCGCCGTGCCGGAGGCCTCCGCGGACGACGACTTCTTCGCGTCGCCCAGCGCGCCGCCGCAGGACCGGCCGTCGCCGTCCGGCGCGGGCGGGCCGCAGAGCGCCGACGTGACGGCCTCCTCCGTCCCCGAGGAGGCGCAGGAGGACGGGAGCCCGTCCGGCGGGGGCGGCGGTGGCGGAGGGAGCGGTGACGGCGACGACGGCGAGCGCCGGGGCCGCGGCGGCTCCGGCCCCTCCTCCGCAGGGGGGTCGGTCGACCAGGTCGTGACCCTGGTCAACGGTGAGCGCGCCTCCGCCGGGTGCGACCCGCTCAAGGTGGACCCGCGGCTCACCGCCGCCGCCCAGGAGCACAGCGAGGACATGGACCGGCGCGACTACATGAGCCACGAGAACCCCGAGGGCGAGGGCCCGGCCGACCGCGCCCTCCGCCACGGCTACGACGCGTGGGGCGCGGAGAACGTCGCCAAGGGGCAGACGAGCGCCGCGCAGGTCATGGACGCCTGGATGGGCAGCCGGGGCCACCGCGACAACATCCTCAACTGCGACCTGGTGGCGATCGGCGTGGGAGAGTCCGGCAACGCCTGGACCCAGAAGTTCGGCTGGGAGTAGGCCGGGCACGGCGGCGGTCCGCGCTCCCCCGGGGCGCGGACCGCCGCCGTCGGAGGCCCCGGCTCCGCCGGACCCCCGCACCGCGCACGGGGGACCGCTCCGCGCGAACCCCTACCGCCACGGCCCTCCCGCGCCCTACCCTGGCCCGGTGCCCCCTGTCACGCGGCCCGCGACCGCCGAGGACCTCGACGCCGTGCTGTCCCTGCTCGGCGAACTGCCCCCCGACGCCCCGCCCCTCACCGCGGCCTCGGCCGCGCGGATCTGGTCGGAGGTCTCGGGCCAGGAGGGGCGGACCCTGCTGGTCCACGAGCGGGACGGGCTCGTCGCCGGGACGGTGGACTGCCTGGTGGTGCCCTGGACGTTCCGGGACGGGCGGCCGGTGATGCTCGTGGAGAACCTCGTGGTCGCCGAACGGCACCGGCGCTCGGGTGCGGGACGCTCCCTGATCCGGTCGGCGGAGCGCCTCGCGCGCCGCGCCCGCTGCCACAGGATCCAGCTGCTCGCCGCCGGCGACGCCCACGTGCACGCGTTCTACCGCGCGTGCGGCTTCGTGTCCTGCGCGGACGGGTTCCGCAAGCACGTCCCCTCCTGGACCGTCGGGGCCTCCCTGTAACCTGGTCCGTCGCCGCGCCTACCCCGCGGTGTGACGGAGGGTCCCCCGATGCGTGAACTGAGTGAGCTGGTCGAGGTCGAGGAGCCCGCCTGGCCCGTCCTGACCGAGCGCCTGGCCGGCAGCGCCGCGCGGGTGCGCGTGCTGCCGGTCGATCCCGTCGCGGGCCGGACCTGCCTGCACCGGCTCCAGGTGACCGCCCGGTCCTTCCTGGGCGCGATGGCGCTGGAGTGCGGCGGCCTGGTGCTCGACGGGGGCTGGCTGCGGGTGCACGGCGGGGGCGGCCCCGACCTGCGCGGGCTGGGCGAGGTCAACGACCTGAGCGCGGCCGTGGTCTTCGGCCCGCCGCTGCGGCTGGTGGTGGGGCACGACGTGCTGGGCGGGGTGTTCGCCCTGAACGGGCCGGGCTCCGAGGGCGCTGAGCACCCGGGCAGGCCCGGCGAGGTGGTGTACTTCGCCCCCGACTCCCTGCGGTGGGAGCCGATGGAGACCACGTACTCCTCGTGGCTGCTGTGGATGCTGGCGGGCAACCTGGAGGGGTTCTACGAGGGGTTGCGCTGGACCGGCTGGCGCGAGGAGGTGGAGGCCCTCGGCCTCGGACAGGGGTTGGCGGTGCGGCCCCGGTCCGGGGAGCGGACCCGGGCGGACCCGGCCGCCGCCTCCCGCAGAGCGGTCCCGCTGGGCGAGCTGACCGCGGCGAACCGGGGTCTGTGCGCCGCCCGGGGCCTGCCCGACCCCGGACCCTTCGGCCTTCTCTGAGGGACGGCCCGCCTCCGCGTGCGGCGGCGGGCGGGGGGCCGGGGCGAGCGCTGCGGCTCCGCCCGGGCCCCCCGGGAGCACCGGTCCGTCAGACGCGGGCGATGGCGCTGCACAGGGCCTTCAGCGAGGCCGTCGTGATGCTGCTGTGGATGCCGACGCCCCACACGACCCGGCCGTCGATCTCGGCCTCCACGTAGGCGGCGGCGCGGGCGTCGCCGTCCTCGCCCATGGAGTGCTCCACGTAGTCCATGACGCGGACCTTGACGTCGACGTCGGCCAGGGCGTCGCAGAACGCGGAGATGGGGCCGTTGCCGGTGCCCGACAGTTCGCGGATCTCGCCGTTGACGCGGGCGTCGGCCTCGATCCGGTAGGTGCCGTCGCCGTCGGTGGAGGAGCGGTGGGCCAGGACCGCGACCGGGCCCTGGTCGCCCAGGTAGGTCGTGGAGAAGATCTCCCAGATGCGGTCGGCCGCGAACTCCCCGCCCTCGGCGTCGGTGAACTTCTGGATGACCTGCGAGAACTCGATCTGGAGCCGGCGCGGCAGGTCCAGGGAGTGGTCGCGCTGCATGATGTAGGAGACGCCGCCCTTGCCGGACTGGCTGTTGACGCGGATGACCGCCTCGTAGTTGCGGCCCACGTCCTTGGGGTCGATGGGCAGGTAGGGGACGTCCCAGGTGTGCTCGTCCACCGGGGCGCCGGCGGCCCCGGCGGCCTCCTCCTGCGCGGCGAAGCCCTTCTTGATCGCGTCCTGGTGGGAGCCGGAGAAGGCGGTGTAGACCAGGTCGCCGCCGTACGGGTGGCGGGGGGCCACCGGCAGCTGGGTGCAGTGCTCGACGGTGCGACGGATCTCGTCGATGTCGGAGAAGTCGATCCGGGGGTCGACGCCCTGGCTGAACAGGTTCATGCCCAGGGTGACCAGGCAGACGTTCCCGGTGCGCTCGCCGTGCCCGAACAGGCAGCCCTCGACCCGGTCGGCCCCGGCCATGACCGCCAGCTCCGCGGAGGCGACGCCGGTGCCCCGGTCGTTGTGCGGGTGCACGGACAGCACGACGTGCTCGCGGCGCGACAGGTTGCGGCTCATCCACTCGATCTGGTCGGCGTAGACGTTGGGGGTGGAGCGCTCGACGGTGGCGGGCAGGTTCAGGATGATCTCGCGGCCCGGCCCGGGGTTCCACACGTCCATGACGGCCTCGCAGACCTCCAGGGCGAAGTCCAGCTCGGTGTCGATGAAGATCTCGGGCGAGTACTCGTAGCCGAAGTACTCGGTCCCCTCCAGGTACTGCTCGGCGAAGCGCATGACGTGGCGGGTGCCCTGGACGGCGATCTCCTTGCAGGCCTCCCGGTCGACCCGGAAGACCACGCGGCGGAAGGTCGGTGCGGTGGCGTTGTACAGGTGCACGGTGGCGCGCTTCGCGCCGACCAGGCTCTGCACGGTGCGCTCGATCAGGTCCTCGCGGGCCTGGGTCAGCACCGAGATCTGCACGTCGTCGGGGATCAGCCCGTCCTCGATCAGGGACCGGACGAAGTCGAAGTCGGTCTGGCTCGCGGAGGGGAAGCCGACCTCGATCTCCTTGTAGCCCATCTCGACCAGCAGCCGGAACATCTCGTGCTTGCGCGCGGGGTCCATGGGCTCGATCAGCGCCTGGTTGCCGTCGCGCAGGTCGGTGGAGAGCCAGCGGGGGGCGGCGTCGATGGTCTTCGACGGCCAGGTGCGGTCCGGCAGGTCCACCGGGGCGAAGGGCTTGTACCGGTGGAAGGGCATGGGGCTGGTCTGCTGCTGCGGCACCATCGCGGTGTCTCCTCGGGGTGGTTCGTGCATGTGGTCTGGTCGACCAGGAGCAAGCCGAAGTCCCGCGGCGAGGGAGCCGACCGTCTAACGACCCCCGCCGCGGCCGCTAAGGAGGAGCAGCACGCGCAGCATAACGATGATCACGCTAGCAGACGGCCGAAGATCCCCGGTACCCCGCGTCCACATGTCGAGATGCAGGTCACTTACCTGCGACGACACGGCGTACGCGAATGGGACGCAGCCGAGGGCCGGGCCGCGCGACCGCTACGTGTACCTCGACTTCGAGATATCGCGCAGAGGTCTGTACCATTTCAGGTGAACCCTTCAGTGCTAGGGGGGTTGTTCGAGTCCCGCCGACGGGACCCGGGGTGCGGCCAACACCCGAGGCCGCCGCCGACCGCGCCGAGTACGCGTAAGCCGCGGTGGCGGCGAGGCCGGTACCGTCGGCGGGATCTCTCGTTCCCGCCCCGCGGGGAGGGGCAGTGCCGCGGCCGCGGTCCGCGCGGACCCCGCCACACGTCCGGCCACCGCAGATATACTGGCGCCTCGCCGGGATATACGGAGGCCGTTGTGACCAAGGTTCTCATCGACATCGACGACGAGGCGCTCTCCAGAGCATCCGAGCTCTACGGAACGAAGACCAAGAAGGACACGGTGAACACGGCCCTCCGTGACGCGGTGACGAGGCTCGACCGCTCCGCCGCACTGGCCGAGATGCGCGAACTCGCGGCCGAGGAGGGCGTGGACCTGCACGTGCTCTCCGACAAGAGGCGGTATCGCCGGTGAGCCCTGCCCGGTACCTCATCGACACGAGCGCCCTCGCCCGCGTCCTCGGACAACAGGACTCCCGGTGGGACGAGGCCATAGCCAACGGCGTGGTCGCGGTGTGCCCCGTCACCGGGCTCGAGTTCCTGTACGGCGCCCGGTCCGTGAGCGACCGCGACCGCATCGTGTCCCTGCTCAACAGAATGCTCCTCCCGGTCGACCTGGACGACAGGGACTACCGGCGGGCCTGGGAGGTCCAGCGAATCCTCACCTCCCGGGGCGAACACCGCAGCGCCGGCCCCGTGGACCTCCTGGTCGCCGCCTGCGCCGAACTCCGGGACCTCACCCTGCTCCACTGCGACAACGACTTCGAGACGATCGCGCGTGTGACGGGACAGCGGGTCCACCGGGTGGCGCCGAAGGAGTGAGGGCCCGCGACACACGGCCCCGGAGCGCGGTCCGCCGGCGCGACCGCCGTGGCCACATCCGGCCACGGGGCACCCGGTCCCGCTCGCGAACGAAGCGGGCTTCACCTGCCGGAGCGGGCAAACAAGGCGATCCGCCACATCAGTGACGGAAAGTTAGCTATATTGACAGATTGTGCTGATTTCTTCTGCAATGACGCCACGTATCCGCAGCCTCACCCCCGCTGGAGGCACCGTGGGAAGCACCCCCGTCAGAAGAATCCTCGTCCCCGCGGCCGTGGGAGCACTCGTCCTCGGCCTCCTGGGAACGAGCGGCGCGGCCGCCGAGCCCGTCCACGGCCTCTACGAGGTCCGCGGCGCGACCTCGGCCCGGGACCGCTCGGAGATCGCCGCGACCGGCGCGGCCATCGACCACGTCGGCGAGGACTCGGTCCTGGTCACCGCCACCCCCGACGACGTCGGGGAGATCAGCGGGTTGGGCTACGGCGTCGAGGAGTTCGACGTCCCCGTCCCCCTCGCGGACCCCGACCCCGGCTACACCGGCTACGCGGAACTGGTCGGCGTCATCGACGAGGTCGTCGCCGCCCACCCCGACATCGCCGCGCGGTCCGTCATCGGCCGGTCCCACGAGGGGCGCGACCTCCTCGCGGTCAAGATCAGCGACAACGTCGATGTGGACGAGGACCAGCCCGAGGTGCTGTTCGTCCACGCCCAGCACGCCCGCGAGCACCTGACCGTCGAGATGGCGGTCCACCTGATGCGCCTGCTCACCGACGGTTACGGCGGCGACCCCCGGATCACCGACCTGGTCGACGGCCGCGAGATCTGGATCCTGCCCAACGTCAACCCGGACGGCAGCGAGTACGACATGGCGGGCAGCACCTGGCGGAACTGGCGCAAGAACCGCCAGCCCAACGAGGGCTCCTCCTCGCCGGGCACCGACCTCAACCGCAACTGGGCCTACGAGTGGGGGTGCTGCGGCGGCTCGTCCGGCAGCCCGAGCAGCATCACCTACCGGGGCCCCGCGCCGGAGTCGGCGCCGGAGGTCCGGGTGGTCGCCGACTTCGTGCGCGGCCGGGTGGTCGGCGGCGAGCAGCAGATCACCGCCGCCATCGACTTCCACACCTACAGCGAGCTCATCCTCTGGCCGTTCGGCCACACCTACGACGACGTGACGAACGGGATGACCCGGGAGGAGTACGACACCCATGCGGCGCTCGGCGAGCACATGGCCGAGGCGAACGGCTACACCCCCCAGCAGTCCAGCGACCTGTACGTCACCGACGGGTCGATCAACGACTGGCTGTGGGGCGACCAGAGGATCGTGAACTTCACGTACGAGATGTATCCCCGCAGTGCGGCCGGCGGCGGGTTCTACCCGCCCTCGTCGGTGATCGAGAGGGAGACCGCCCGCAACGAGGAGGCCGTGCTGCGCCTGCTCGACTACGCGGACTGCCCGTACCGGATCATCGGCGAGGAGGCCGCGTACTGCGGCTGACCCGGCGGACGCGGAGGGGCCCCGGGTTCTCCCGGGGCCCCGGGCGTCAGGCGCCGGGAACCGGCTCGAACTCCTTGACGGCGTCGATCGCGGGACCGTGCGGGGTGTTGGCCTCGCGCTCGATCATGATCTCGACGAGCACCGGCCGCGAGGTGGACCGGGCCTCCTTGCGGGCCCACTCCAGGGACTCCCGGATCTCCCCGGGCTCCCACACCCGGCGCCCCGAGCAGCCGTAGGCCTCCATGAGCTTGACGTTGTCGGTGCCGTACTCGTCGTAGTGGACGTCCACCTGGTAGTTCATGCCGAAGGGGATCGACGCCTGGCGGATCAGGCCCAGGTACTCGTTGTTCAGCATGATGATCACGTAGGGGACGTCGTACTGGGCCGCGACGGCGAGCTCCTCGACCATGTACTGGAAGCCGTAGTCGCCGACGATGCCGACGACCTCGGCGTCGGGCTCGGTGGCCGCCAGCGCCTTCCGGACGCCGATGGCCGCCGGGATCTCCCAGCCGAGCGGGCCCGCCTGGCCGCAGATCTGGTAGTGCCGCGGCTTGTACGCCTTCTGGTGCTGGCCTCCCCAGATCTGGTAGAGGCCGATGGCGGTGACGAAGTAGGTGTCCTCGTCGAAGACCTCGTTGATCTCCTTGTAGACGCGCGGCGCCTTGACCGGGACCGTGTCGAAGTCCTCGCGGCGCGTCAGGGTGGCCTTGAGCTCGCCGATCCGGTCGATCCACGGTCCGACGCCGGCCGTGGCCCCCCTGCGCCTGGCCGCGGCCAGCAGTTCCCGGAGGAACAGCCGCGCGTCGGAGACCACGCCCAGGTCCGGCTCGAAGACCCGGCCGATCTGGGTCGCCTCGATGTCCACGTGGATGAACTTGCGGTCGCCCCGGTAGACGTCGATCCGGCCCGTGTGGCGGTCGGCGAACCGCGCCCCGACCGCCAGGACCAGGTCCGACTCCAGGAAGGACGCGTTGCCGTAGCGCTGGGAGGTCTGCACGCCGGTCATACCCGAGTACAGGGGCGAGTCCTCGTCGAACGACCCCTTGCCCATCAGGGTGACCTGCACCGGCACCCGCAGGTGCTCGGCGAGTTCGCGCAGGTCCGCCGAGGCCTCGGCCAGGATCACCCCGCCCCCGGCGAGGATCAGCGGGCGCTCGGCGGCCAGCAGCAGGTCCAGCGCCCGCTCCACGCGGGGCAGGTGCGGCTCGACCGTGTTGACCTTCAGCGGGGCGTCGATCGCGGGGTCGTACTCGATCAGCTTCTGGGCGACGTCCACCGGGATGTCGATCAGGACGGGCCCGGGACGGCCCTCCCGCGCGATCCGGAACGCCTCGCGGAAGATCCACGGGGCGGTCGCGGCCTCCTTGATCTGCACGGCCCACTTGGTGACCGGCTTGGCGATCTCGACGATGTCGACCGCCTGGAAGCCCTCCTTGTCCAGGAGGTCGGTGCGCTGCTGGCCGGTGATGCACACGATCGGGACGGAGTCCGCGATGGCCGTGTACAGGCCGGTGATCATGTTGGTGCCGGCGGGCCCGGAGGTGCCTATGGCCACGCCGACCCTGCCGGTGGTGCGCGACCAGCCGTCGGCCATGTGGGTGGCGCCCTCCTCGTGGCGGACGGTGAGGTGCTCGATCCCGCCCACCTCCTCCATCGCCTTGTAGAGCGGGAGGATCGCGGCGCCGGGGCAGCCGAAGGCGATGTCGACGCCCTCGTCCTTGAGGACCTCGACGACGGCGTTCATCACGGGCATCTGTGCCATGACGGGTGAACCCTTCAGTGCTAGGGGTGCTGGTGCGGTCGGCTCCGCCTGCGGTGTCCCGGGTGCGGCCAACACCGGGGACTGCGGGACGGAGTCCTTCCTAGGACCGGCCGGAGAGCTGCTGGACGATCATCAGGAGCGCGGAGTGGTCGAGCCCGCCGTGCCCCTGGTTCCTGAGCGCGGCGACGGACTGCGCCACCTGGGCGCCGAGCGGGATCGCGACGCCCGCGGCGCGCGCGGAGTCGGTGACGATGCGCATGTCCTTGTCGTGCAGGGCGATGCGGAACCCCGGCGTGAAGTCGCGCTCGCGCATGGCCCTGCCCTTGCGCTGGAGCACCGTGCTCCCCGCGAGCCCGCCGCCGAGGACCTCCAGGCCCGACTCCGTGTCGACGCCGTGGGCCTCCAGGAAGACGAGCGCCTCCGCGAGGAGCTGGATGTTGCCCGCGACGATGAGCTGGTTGGCGGCCTTCACGGTCTGCCCGGCCCCGTTCGGGCCGACCAGGACCGGGGTGGTGCCCAGGACGTCGAAGATCGGGCGTGCGGCCTCGAAGTCGGCCTGCGCCCCGCCGACCATGATGGACAGCTCGGCCTCGACGGCCCCGGCCTCGCCCCCGCTCACGGGCGCGTCCAGGACGCGGAGACCGCGTTCGGCCCCGGCCTCGGCGACCGCTCGGGAGACGTCGGGGCGGATGGTGCTCATGTCGATGACGAGGGTGCCGGGCTTGGCGTTCTCGTACACGCCCCCGGGGCCGAGGAGGAGTTCCTCCACGTCCGGGGAGTCGGGGACCATCGTGATGACGACGTCGGCCCCGGTGACGGCCCCGGCGACGCCGCCGCCGCGGCGTCCGCCCTCCGCGACGAGCGCGTCGACGCGCTCGGGGGTGAGGTTGTGGCCGGTGACGGTGTAGCCGGCGCGGACCAGGTTGACGGCCATGGGCAGGCCCATGATCCCCAGGCCGATGAAGGCGATCTCGGTGTCGGGCATCGCTGTCCCTCTCGTGTCTCGTTCGTGCCGCGGCTGTCGCCGCGGAAGGGTGGCGGGGGCTCAGACCAGCCAGTCGAAGCTCTTGGCGCTGGGGACGGTCGGCTTGTACTCCAGGCCCACGAGCCCGGTGTAGCCGCCGTCCCGGAGCGCCCTGAGGAGGTCGTCGAACGGGAGGCGTCCGGTGCCGGGCTCGCCCCGGCCCGGGGAGTCGGCGATCTGGACGTGGCCGAACTCCGCGGCGTGGTCGCGGACCACGGCGAAGACGTCGTCCCGGTTGACCACGAGGTGGTACAGGTCCGCGAGGAGGGCGACGTTCGGGGCCCCGGCCTCCCTGGCCCGCGCGACGAACCCGAGGCCGTCGGCCGCGGTCGTGAGGGGGTAGTCGGCCGAGCCGCTGATGGGCTCGACGAGCACGGTTCCGCCGACGCGGGCGACGGCCCCGGCCGCCGCGAGGGTGTTCTCCAGGGCCACCCGGTCCTGTTCCGCGGGGTCGGTCCCGGGCAGCCGCAGCCCGTAGAGGGCGTTGAAGCCGGTGGTGCCCGTGCGCTCGGCGATCCGGGTGACCACGTCGACGTTCGCGCGGAACTCCTCGGCCCTGGCGGGGTGCGAGAGCACGCCCCGGTCGGGTCCGGGGAGGGCGCCGGCGAAGAAGTTGAGGCCGGTGAGGCGCACGCCGGCGTCGTCGAGGGAGCGGACGAAGGCGTCGACCTCGTCCTGGGGCGGGGTCGGGCTCCCGAACGGCCACCAGAACTCGACGGCGTCGAAACCGGCGTCCCGGGCGGCCCGGGGGCGTTCGAGGAGCGGGAGTTCGGTGAACAGCAGGGAGCAGTTCACCGTGTAGCGGAGTGAGTGGCTCATGCATTGCCTCCAACTTCTACTTCCACATTGCGGAAAGTAGTTTTCGTTTTGAGGAATGTCATGAGTGTGCGGCCGGTCACCCTGGCTTGTCAACCGCCCGATCCCGCCGGATCCGCGGCAGGGCAACCACTTCAACCCCGTGAGACCCATGCACCCCAGGCGCGGCGACTGGACACGGGGTCCTTCGTGCGGGTGTACAGATTCCGTCGTCTTTCGCGATATGGGCCTTTTGAGTGTTGACAAGGTCACACTGCCATCAACTAGAGTCCCCCCAATCCGCAATACGGAATTAGCCGTCTGCACTACGAAAATCCTTGGTCGGTTCAGCTCCCCCGCCCGCGGGGGCGCCGACCGGCCGAGCCACGGGAGAGCACATGCCCGAGACCATGCCGGAGGAGCCGGGACGCGGCTCCGACCCAGGCCTGGAGCAACTGAACGCCCTGACCGGGGAGGAGCTGCGCGCACGGCTGGCCCAGTGCCTGGACGTGGACCGCTGGGTCGCGTCGCTCGCGGCCCTGGCGCCCTTCCGGGACCGGCACGAGCTGATGCGCCGCGCGGACGACCACGCCCGCGCCATCACGCCCGAGGAGGTCGCGACCGCCCTCGCCCGCCACCCCCGCATCGGGGAGAAGGCCGAGGGAACCGGCACCGAGGCGCGGTGGTCGCGGGGGGAGCAGTCCGCGTTCGCCGCCGACACCGACGACGCCTCGGCACGCGTGCAGCGAATCTTCTCCCACGCCCAGCGTGAGTACGAGGGCAGGTTCGGGCACATCTACCTCGTCTGCGCCAGCGGGCGCTCCAGCCGCGAACTCCTCGCCGACCTGGTCGCCCGTCTCGGCAACGACACCGCCACCGAGCTCCGCGTCGTCGCGGACGAGCTCCGCCGGATCGCCGGGCTCCGCCTGGCCAAACTCCTGGGGAACACATGAGCCACGTGACCACCCACATCCTGGACACCGCTCTGGGCGCTCCGGCACGCGGCGTCCCCGTCCGCCTGGAGAGCGCCGCCGACGGGCGCCGGACCTCCTGGCGCACCGTCGCGGAGGGGCGCACGAACGACGACGGACGCGTCCCCGACCTGGGTCCCGAGCGGCTGGCCGACGGAACCTACCGCCTCGTCTTCGACACCGCCGCCTACTTCGCGGCGGACGGCCGGACGGGTTTCTTCCCCGAGGTCACCGTCGCCTTCGACCTCGCCGAGGAGCAGGCCCACTACCACGTGCCCCTGCTCCTGAGCCCCTACTCCTACTCCACCTACCGGGGCTCCTAGCCCCCGGGGGGCGTCCGCCCCCGGACGGCCCCGGCCTCCCGGCGCCGCCCGCCCCGGGCGCGGCCCCGCAACGGAAAGGAGCGACCGACACGGAACCTCAGCCGGCCAAGGTGTGACACCTGCTTCTTCGAGTGCGTGACAGGTCCTTCCGCATGACCACAGCGGTCCTCCCTCGTACGTACTGCGCACAGGCGCGACGATGACGAATATCCACAACCCTGGAGTTCACCCTGATGGGCATCCGACTCGGAGAGAACCAGTACGGAAAGGCCGAGGTACGCCTCGTCCACGTCAACCGCGACACCGACGTCCACCGGATCAAGGACGTCAACGTCACCTCGCAGCTGCGGGGCGACCTGGAAACGGTCCACACGCTCGGCGACAACACGACCTGCCTGCCGACCGACACCCAGAAGAACACCGTCTACGCCAAGGCCCGCGAGTGGGGCGGCGTCGGCGCCATCGAGGACTTCGCCCTGCGCCTGGCCCGCCACTTCGTCGGCGAGCACGACTACGTGGACGGCGCCCGGCAGGAGATCCACGAGTACGCCTGGGACCGCATCACCACCGCCGACGGCCCCCACGACCACGCCTTCTCCCGGCGCGGCGGCGAGACCCGCACCACCGTCGTCACCAAGGACGCCGAGGGCGAGTGGGTGGTCTCGGGCCTGGAGGGGCTCACCGTCCTCAAGTCCACGGGGTCGGAGTTCCACGGCTACCCCAAGACCAGGTACACGACCCTCCAGGAGACCACCGACCGGATCCTCGCGACCGACGTCAGCGCCCGCTGGCGGTACGTCGGCGTGGACCACGACTACGACGCCGTGTACGCGTCGGTGCGCGCCCTGATGCTGGAGGCGTTCGCGACCACCCACAGCCTGGCGCTCCAGCAGTCGCTGTACGAGATGGGCCGCTCGGTGCTGAAGAGCCACCCGGAGATCGCGGAGGTCCGCTTCTCCATGCCCAACAAGCACCACTTCCTCGTGGACCTCTCGCCCTTCGGCCTGGACAACCCCAACGAGGTGTTCTTCGCCGCGGACCGCCCCTACGGCAAGATCGAGGCGACCGTCGAACGCGACGACGCCCCCGCCCCCGGCAACGCCTGGAAGACCGTGCCCGGCTTCCTGTAGCCACCCCCGTGCCGGGGCCCGTCTGTGCGGCCGGGCCCCGGCCCCCGCCCCGCTCGGGGCTCCGCCGTCCCCCCTGGCCCGCTCTCCGCGGCGGGCCGCACGCCGCGCCCCGGCGTGTACGGCGGCGAGTCGCCCGACCGGTGCGACACCACCGGGCCACGCGCCCGAGAACCAGGCCCCCTCAGAGGCGGCCGCCAAGCGCAAAGGCTGGAACCGGCCATGTCGAACAGTCCGTCCGCGAAGGACTCGGCCAGAACGAACGCCACACCCCCCACCCGCCCCGAGGACGAGAAGCTGCCCGTGCGGCTGCTGTTCGTCTACGGGCTCCAGCACATCCTGACCATGTACGCCGGCGCGGTGGCCCCGGCCCTGGTCATCGGCAGCGCCGCTGGGCTCGCGAACGACCCCGCCTCCATGGGGATCCTCGTCAGCGGCGCACTCCTGGTGGCGGGCATCGCCACCCTCATCCAGTCCGTGGGCCACCGCCGCTTCGGCGCCCAGATGCCGATCGTGGTGGCGAGCTCCTTCATCCCCGTCAGCGCCGTCACCGCGCTGTCCGCGGGGCAGGGCGGGGAGAACCTGCCCGTCGCCTTCGGCGCCTCCCTCGCGGCCGGGGTCTTCGCCCTGGCCCTGACGCCGTTCTTCGGCCAGCTGATCCGCTTCTTCCCGCCGATCGTGACGGGCACCATCATCACCGTCATCGGGGTCAGCCTGATGCCGGTGGCAGCGGGCTGGATCGTCGACGGCGCCGCCCGGACCCTGGAGGACGGCACCGAGGCCCCCGCGGCGCCGCTGTCCCACCTGGCCCTGGCCGGTCTCACCCTGGCGGTCATCCTGGTCGGGTCCCGGGTGCTGCCCGGCATCTGGGGACGGCTGTCCATCCTGTTGGGCCTGGTCGTGGGCACCCTGGTCTCCCTCCCCCTCGGCATGGCCGACTTCAGCCGCGTCGGCGAGGCCGACATCGTCTTCGACCCCACCTCGGTGTTCTACTTCGGCGCCCCCCGCTTCGAGGTCGCCGCGATCGTCACCATGTGCGTCATCATGCTCGTGGTGCTCACCGAGGGCGCGTCCCACATCATCGCGGTCGGCGAGATCACCGGCTCCGAGGTGGACGCCAAGCGCATCTCCGCGGGCCTGCGGGCCGACGTCAGCGGCTCCCTCATCGGCCCGATCTTCAGCGCGACCCCCACCAGCTCGTTCGCGCAGAACATCGGCCTGCTGGCACTGACCAAGGTGCGCAGCCGGTACGTGGTCGCCACCGGCGCGCTCATCCTCATCGCGCTCGGGCTGTTCCCCGTGCTCGGCGGGGTCATGGCCGCGATCCCCACGCCCGTCCTGGGCGGGGCGGGCCTGGTGCTCTTCGGCAGCGTGGCCGCCAGCGGGGTCAAGACCCTGGCCAAGGTGGACTTCACCAACAACCTCAACCTGGTCCTGGTCGCCACCTCCGTCGGCGTGGCGATCATCCCCCTGGCCTACCCGACCTTCTACGCCTTCCTCCCCGAGTCCGTGGAGCTGGTCGCCCACTCGGGCATCATCGGCGCGGCCGTCGTCGCGATCCTGCTGAACATCTGCTTCAACGTGCTCGGCTGTGCCCCGGGGACGGACGCGCCGGCCCGGATCGACCGCGAGGAGATCGGCAGCGCCGGCCCCGGCGAGGCCAAGTACACCGACCAGGCCGGAGCGGTCTACCGCGACGGCGAACCCGAGGCCCCGGCGGGGGCGTAGTACCCGCATCCCGGACCGCCCCCGCCCTCCGGCGGGGGCGGCGGGCGCCCCCTCTCCGGGCCCGGCCGCGCCCGGAGGGGGCCGCGCCCGCGACGGGGCGCCCGGGGCACGGGCGTCCCGATCCGCGGGACCCCGGCTCCGCCACGGGGCCGTGTCCCGGCCCCCCGGGCGCACAGGACCGCGCGTTCCGTTGAGGAGCGCTGAATGGTATTCCTGTGGGGTGACCGACTGGGACCTCCGCAAACTCCGCGTCCTCCGCGCCCTGGAGGAGTTCGGAACCGTCCGGGCGACCGCGGAGGCGCTGCGCATGACGCCGTCCGCCGTCTCACAGCAGCTCTCCTCCCTCTCGCACCAGGTGGGGGTGGCGCTGCTGGAGGCCCACGGGAGGCGGGTCCGCCTCACCGACGCGGCCCACGTGCTGCTCCGGCACACCGACATCGTGATGGCCCAGCTGGAACGGGCGGAGGCCGAGCTGGACGGCTTCGTCCGCGGCGAGATCGGGCACGTCCGCGTCGGCGCGTTCGCGACCGCCATCCCCAGCCTCGTGGTCCCGGCGCTCCACGCCCTGCGCCGCGAGTACCCCGGTCTCACCACGAAGGTGCACCAGGCCGACGCCGCCGAGGTCTACGACCTCCTCTCGGCGGGGGAGATCGACGTCGGCCTGTCCCTGGCCGCGCAGGCGCCGACCGCCCACGACGGCCGCTACGACCGGAGGGAACTCCTCACCGACCCCCTGGACGTGGCCCTGCCGGCGCACCACCGCCTCGCCTCCGCCCGCGCCCTCCGCCTGGGCGACCTCTCCGGGGAGCCCTGGATCTACGGGGCGTCCGGGCCCTGGCGGGACATCACCGTCTCCGCCTGCGCCCAGGCGGGGTTCGTCCCGGAGCAGGCCCACGTCGCCTCCGACTGGCGGGCCATCCTCGACATGGTCGCCGCGGGCATGGGCGTCGCGCTGATCCCCCGCCTCGCCGCGACGGGAGACACCCCCGGGGTCAGCCTGCGGGTCCCGCACTCCGACCAGCCGCGCCGCCACGTGGTGACCGCGGTGCGCTCAGGGGCCGGGGAGCACCCGCGGATCGCCGTGGTGCTGCGCGCCCTGGCGGACACCGCCGGAGGGCTCGGCGGCTCCACCGTTCAGTACAGCTGAACAGTGTGGTCATAAAGTTTCGCTGGAAGTTACCGGTTCCTCCTGGGACGCTGGGAAGCGTCCGACGACCTCGCAACCCGGGAGAGACATGAGCCAAGGCCGCCCCTTCGACCCGCGCGACTACAACGCCCAGCCCTACGCGGGCGGCGACCCCTACGCCGACTACCGGGACGGCGAACACGACTTCTCCGGCCTCGTCGACCTCGCCGACCGCCGCCTGGGGGGCGGCGTGGTCGCCGCCAACGACGAGTTCTTCGCCCAGCGCGAGAACCTCCTCAAGCCCGACCGGGCGCAGTTCGACCCGCACGCGTTCGGGCACAAGGGCAAGGTCATGGACGGCTGGGAGACCAGGCGCCGCCGCGGGGCGGGTGCCGAACAGCCCCACCCCGCCGCCGACGACCACGACTGGGCCCTGGTCCGCCTCGGCCTCCCCGGGGTCGTCCGGGGGCTGGTCGTCGACACCGCGCACTTCCGCGGCAACCACCCGACCGAGGTCTCCGTCGAGGCCGCCCATCTGACCGGCACCCCCACCACGGACGAGCTCCTGGCCGCCGAGTGGACCGAGATCGTGCCCCGCGTGCCCGTCCACGGGCACGCCGCCAACGACTTCGCGGTGGCACTGGAGCGCAGATGGACCCACCTGCGCCTCAAGCAGTTCCCCGACGGCGGGGTCGCCCGCCTGCGCGTGTACGGCGAACCCGTCGCCGACCCCGCCTGGCTCGCCTCCCTGGGCGGCTTCGACCTGGCGGCCCTGGTCAACGGCGGCACGGTCGAGGACGCCTCGGACCGCTTCTACTCCTCGCCCAACAACATCATCCTCCCCGGGCGCTCGCAGAAGATGGACGACGGCTGGGAGAACCGCCGCCGCCGCGACACCGGGCACGACTGGGTGCGCTTCCGCCTCACCGCCCAGGCCACGGTCCGCGCCCTGGAGATCGACACCGCCTACCTCAAGGGCAACTCCGCGGGCTGGGTGACGGTCATGGGGCGGGACGCCGGATCGGACGCCCCCGACGCCTGGTTCGAGATCGTGGGCCGGACCCGGCTCCAGCCCGACAGCGCCCACCGCTTCGTCCTGGACTCCCCCGTCACGGTCACCCACGTGCGCACCGACGTGTTCCCCGACGGCGGCATCGCCCGCCTCAACGTCTACGGCTCGCTGACCGGGGCCGGCGCCGCCGACCTCGGCAGCCGCTGGGACTCCCTCCTGGGCTGACCGCCGGGACGTCCGCCGCGCCGGGGCGGGCACACCACCGTGTGCCCGCCCCTCGGCGTGCCCGCCCGGCCCGGGACGGCGGCACGGGTCCGGGCCACTCCCGGGGCAGCGCACGCCCCGGTGTCCGACCGGGCGGGCACGGGTCCGAGGGGGCCGCCCCGCCCCGGCCCCGGAACGGGGAGGGACGGGGGCGGCCCGGCCGTCGGCCCCGGGACCGGCTCAGTCCCGGAGCAGCATCCGCCCGGCCGCGCCGGACGGGCCGACGTCCTCGCCGCGCAGGACGGTGCGCCGCACGCGCCCCACGAGGTCGGCGCCGTCGTAGGGGCTCACCGGGTTGCGGTGCCGGAGCGCGCGCACGTCCACCCGGAAGGACTCCTCGGGGGCGACGACCGCGAAGTCGGCGTCGTGGCCCACCCTGATCGCGCCCTTGTCGCGCACCCCGGCGACCCGCGCGGGCGCCGAGGACATCCAGCGCACCACGTCCACCAGGTCCACGCCGCGGCGGCGCGCCTCCGTCCACACGGCGGAGAAGCCCACCTGGAGCCCCGAGACCCCGCCCCAGGCGGTCCCGAAGTCGCCGGTGTCCAGGTCCTTCAGGTCGGGGGTGCTCGGCGAGTGGTCGCTGACCACGCAGTCGACCAGCCCGTCCCGGAGCGCCCTCCACAGGAGGTCCCTGTTGGCGGAGTCCCGGATGGGCGGGCAGCACTTGAACTGGGTGGCCCCGGCGGGCACCGCCTCGGCCTCCAGGGTGAGGTAGTGCGGACAGGTCTCCACCGTGAGCGGAACGCCGTCCGCCCGGGCCTGCGCGATCAGCGGGAGCGCCGAGGCGCTGGACAGGTGCAGGATGTGCGCCCTGGTGCCCGTGCGCCGCGCCACCTCGATCACCCTGGCGATCGCCGCGTGCTCGGCGGTGTCGGGGCGCGACGCCAGGAAGTCCGCGTAGTCGCGCCCGGAGGCCGGCGGGGCCGTCTCCAGCACGGCCGGGTCCTCGGCGTGCACGATGATCCTGCCGCCGAACCCCCCGACGGCCTCCGCGGCCGTCAGCAGCTCCTTCGGGGAGAGGTGGCCGAACTCGTCCACCCCGGACGGGGACAGGAAGGCCTTGAAGCCGAAGACGCCCCTCTCCCAGAGCGCGGTCAGCTCCTTCGTGTCCCCGGGGCGGCTGTTCTCGGGAACGGCCCCGCCCCAGAAGCCCACGTCCACGGCGAGCTTGCCCTCGGCAGCGTCCCGCTTGGCGTCCAGGCCCGCGACGGTGGTGGTGGGGGGCACGCTGTTCAGCGGCATGTCGAGCAGGGTCGTGACGCCGCCCAGGGCGGCGGCCCCGGTGGCCGAGGCGAACCCCTCCCACTCGGTGCGCCCCGGTTCGTTGACGTGCACGTGGGTGTCGACCAGTCCGGGCAGGAGCACCTCGTCCTCGGCGAGGGTGATCTCCCTGCGGGCGATCAGCGGCGCCCGGTCGCCGGCGAGGACGTCCACCACGCGGCCGTCGCGCACCCCGACGGTGACGGGCCGCTCCCCCTCGGGGGTGACGGCTCTGCGGGCGCGTACGGCGAGATCGTGTCGCGTCATGTGTCCCTACTCCTGTCCGACGCGTCGTGTGGCCAGGCCGACCAGGGTAGCGGTGTCGGCCCCGGACGCCTCTGCCACCTCGGTCTCGTCCAGAGCCCCGCAGCGCACCCCGCTGACCAGGGCCGCGGCGAGGGCCTGGGCGGTGGCCGGCTCGTCCAGCACCCCTCCCGCGACGGCGCCGAGGTAGGCGCGCAGGCGGGCGGCGGCGGGGGCGAAGGCCTCCCGGTAGAAGGCGTAGGTGGCGAGGTAGCGGGTGACGAGCTGGTGCGGGTGCAGGTCCCACCCCTGGTAGAACCCGCGCTCCAGGGACCGGCGGACCAGGGAGGCGTGCAGTCTCCACGCGGAGCGCACCTCCTCCGGGGAGCCGACGGGCAGCACGTTGGTGGATCCGTCCGACAGCCACACGCCCGTGCCGGCCGCGGCCACCTGCATGACGGCCTTGGCGTGGTCGGCGACCGGGTGGGCCATGCTCTGGTACGCGGCGGTGACCCCGCACGCGGCGCTGTAGTCGTAGGTCCCGTAGTGGAGGGCGCTGACCCGGCCCTGCCCGGCGTGGATCATGCGGGCGACCGCCGCGGTCCCGTCGGGGAGCAGGATCGACTGGGGGGTCTCGATCTGGAGCTCGAAGCGCAGCCTCCCGGCCTCCAGGCCGAGGCGCTCCTCCAGCTCGTCGGTGAGCCACACCATGGCCTCGACCTGCTCCACCGAGGTGATCTTGGGCAGGGTGAGGACCAGGTTGGCGGGAAGCCCCCCGTTCTCCTCCATGAGCGTGACCAGGAAGAGGGCGAGGCTGCGGGCGCCCCGGGCCCGCCCGGCGGCCTCCATCCCCTTCATGCGGATGCCGAAGTGGGGCGGGGCCTGCCCCGCGGCGAGGTCGGCCGAGAGGGCACGGGCCGCGGACACGACGTCGGCGTCCTCGGCCTCGTCGCCCCGGTCCCCGTAGCCGTCCTCCAGGTCGGCGCGCAGGTCCTCGACGGGCTCGGCGACCAGCTTGTCCACCAGCCGGGGGAGGATCTCGGCCACCGCGGCCGCGTCGGTCCCCGTCGCCTCCGCCAGGTCCGCGGCCGTCGGCGCGTACTCGGCCAGCGAGGCCGCGGCGTCCTTCCCCCACTCGGCCGCGAGGCCGGGCCGCACCCGGTCCGCCGGGACGTACACGGTGTGCACCGGCTGCCGGGCCCCGGAGGAGCCGGGGTAGGCGAGGGCGAGCCTGGCGTCCGCGTCGGCGAGGCGCGCGTTCAGCCCCGCGGTGAGCACGTCCAGGGCGAGATCGGGCGCCGGGCGACGGCTTTCGGACCGGTCCTCTTCCACGTGTGTGTCCTCTCCGAAGCGATGTTTTTCCTATCGTGGATGCTAACTTTTGCAATCCGGAAGAACAAGAGAGACCATGGGGAAGTCCGGACTGCCCGGACCACAGCGGCCCCGGAACACCCGGACAGCCGGTTTCGCCCGTGCTATAGAAGACACTGATGCCGAGAACCCTTTTTCGTATCGCAGAAGCAAGAGCTTGAACCCACGCCACAGCCCATGGGAGCGCGTCCGTTGTCAGTCCCACAGACCTCTCCAGTCACCGACGAAGCGGGCAAACGCGAACGCTCCGGTGGTGTGCAGTCGCTCGACCGCGCCTTCTCCCTGCTGGAGATCATGGCGGAGGCGGGCGGCGAGACCTCGCTGAGCCAGCTGGCCGAGTCCTCCGGCCTCCCGCTCCCGACCATCCACCGCATCATCCGCACCCTCGTGGGCAACGGGTACGTGCGCCAGCTCCCCTCCCGCCGCTACGCGCTCGGCCCCCGGCTCATCGGCCTGGGCGACAAGGCCTCCCAGATGCTCGGGACCTGGGCCAGGCCGCACCTGGCCCAGCTCGTGGAGGACCTCGGGGAGACCGCGAACCTGGCCATGCTGGACGGCGACAAGGTCATCTACGTGGCGCAGGTCCCCTCGCCGCACGCCATGCGCATGTTCACGGAGGTCGGCCGCCGTGTGCTGCCGCACTCCGCCGGGGTGGGCAAGGCCCTGCTCTCCCAGCTGAGCGACGAGGAGGCCCTGGCCACGGTGCGCCGCACCGGGATGCCCGCGGCCACCGACCGCACCATCACCGAGCCCGAGCGGTTCGTCACCGAGCTGCACAGGGTCCGCGACCAGGGGTTCGCCATCGACGACGGCGAACAGGAGATCGGGGTGCGCTGCGTCGCGGTCCCGGTCGCGGGCGCCCCGTCGGGCATGGCCGTGTCCGTCTCCGGCCCGGAGGCCCGTGTCAGCTGGGAGTTCGTGGAGCGCGCCGCGCCCATCGTGCAGCACTGCGCGACCATGCTCGCCACGGACCTCAACAACCAGGCCTGACCCGGCCCGGGAACGGCGGAAGGGGCGGACCGGCCGGTCCGCCCCTTCCGCACGGGAATCGCTACGTCTGCTGGTCGAAGCCCAGCTTGCGCAGCTGCTTGGGGTCGCGCTGCCAGTCCTTGGCCACGCGCACCCGCAGGTCGAGGAACACCCGCTGGCCCAGCAGGGCCTCGATCTGCTTGCGGGCCCGTGAGCCCACGTCGCGCAGGCGCGAGCCCTTCGAGCCGATGACGATGGCCTTCTGGCTGGGGCGCTCCACGTACAGCGACGCGTAGATGTCCACCAGCTCCTTGCCCGGCCGGGTGTTCTCCCGCTGGAACATCTCGTCCACGACCACGGCGATGGAGTGCGGCAGCTCGTCGCGCACGCCCTCCAGGGCGGCCTCGCGGACCAGCTCCGCCACGAGCATCTCGTCCGGCTCGTCGGTCAGGTCGCCGTCCGGGTACAGCGGCGGCCCCTCCGGCAGGTGCGAGGACAGCACGTCGGTGACGGTGTCGAGCTGGAACGCGCCCTGCGCGGACACCGGGACGATGTCGGCCCAGTCGCCCAGCTCGTCCACCGCCATCAGGTGCTTGCCCACGGCCTCCTTGTCGACCAGGTCGGTCTTGGTGACCAGGGCGACCACCGGGGTGTTGCGCTGTTCCGCCAGCTCCTTGGCGATGTAGGTGTCGCCCCGGCCGATCGGCTCGTTCGCGGGCAGGCAGAAGGCGATCACGTCCACCTCGACCAGGGTGGACCGCACCAGCGAGTCCAGCCTCTCGCCCAGCAGGGTGCGGGGCTTGTGCAGGCCCGGGGTGTCCACGATGATCAGCTGGGAACCGGGCCGGTGGACGATACCGCGCACCGTGCGCCGCGTGGTCTGCGGCCGGTTGCTGGTGATCGCCACCTTCTGCCCGACCAGCGCGTTCATCAGCGTGGACTTGCCAACGTTCGGGCGGCCCACGAAGCAGGCGAAGCCGCTGCGGAAACCCTCCGGGTGGGAGGGGGCCGGCAGCGGGACGCGCAGCTTCTCGAGGTCGAGGTCGTTCATGGGTCCTTCTCAGCGCCGGGTGATGCTCGCGGGCACCCCGTCAGGGGCGGCGATCACCACCACCTGGGTCTTCAGGTCGTCCGCCACCGCGCGGTCGTCCTCGGTCAGTTCCTTGGCCTCGGTGACGACCACCGCGGCCTCCAGCGCGGAGGCCTCGCTGGAGGCGGCCGCGGCCACGGCCGCCTGGAGCGCCGTCAGCCGGAGGGAGGGCAGCGACACCGTCGTGGCCACGTACGTGCGTCCCGTCTCGTCGCGCACCGCAGCGCCCTCCGCCGCCGCGTTGCGGGCCCGGGAGGCCCGCGCGAGGGTGATGAGCTTGCCGTCCTCGGGGCCGAGCCCCGTCGTCTCCGTCACTGGTCCGTGCTCCTTACGTCCTCGTTGCGGCCCCGGTCGTCCGGCGCCCCGGCCCCCTCTTCGGGCAGTCGCTCCACCAGGACCGTGGTCATCCGGTTGCGGCGGCTGCTCTTGCCCTCCAGGGTGAGCCTCAGTCCAGCGTATTCGGCCCGGGCCCCGCCGACCGGCACCCGGCCCAGCACGAACGCCACGAGTCCGCCGACGGTCTCCACGTCGGGCACGTCGAGGTCCCGGTCGGGAAAGAGCTCGTCGAGCTCGCCCAGGGGCAGCCGGGCGGTCACCCGCACACTGCCGTCGTCCAGCCAGACCACCGGCGGGATCTCGTGGTCGTACTCGTCGGTGATCTCCCCGACGATCTCCTCCACGATGTCCTCCAGCGTGACCAGCCCGGCCGTTCCGCCGTACTCGTCAATGGCCACCGCGACGTGGTTGCGCTGCTGCTGCATCTCGCGGAGCAGCTCGTCGATGGGCTTGGTGTCGGGCACGTAGGACGCCGCGCGCATCACGTCGCCGGCGGTGAGCGGCACCTCCGCCCCGGCGCTGCCCGCGGACGCCGCCCAGCGGTCGCGGAGCTGGTCCACCAGGTCCTTGAGGTAGACGATGCCGACGACGTCGTCCTCGTCCTCGCCGGTCACGGGGATCCGCGAGTACCCGCTCCCCAGGGCCAGGGTGAGGACCGCGTCGGCGTCGGCGTCGCGGCTCGTGAACACGATGTCGGGGCGGGGCACCATGACCTCGCGCACGGAGGTGTCGTCGAGTTTGAAGACGGAGTGGATCATCTGCCGCTCCTCGGCGTCGATCACCTCCCCCTGCTCCGCCAGGTCGACCAGCTGCCGCAGCTCCACCTCGGTGCTGAACGGCCCCTCGCGGTCGCCCTTGCCCCTCGGCGTGATCGCGCGCCCCGCGCCCACCAGGAGCTGGGCGAGCGGACCCACCACGACCTGGACCGGGTAGACCACCGCCGCGCTCGCGCGGGCGAACTGCCCGGCGAACTGGCGGCCGAGGATGCGCGGCGCTATGGCGATCAGCACGGACTCCACGACGACCATCGCCACCGCGGTCAGCAGCAGGGCGGGCCACCCCAGCCCCAGGAGGAACACCATCCCCATGGCCGCCGCGATGACCGCGCACACCTCGCACACCACGCGCAGGAACAGCAGCGCGTTGAGGTGGCGCGTGGGGTCGGCGGCGACCCTGCCCCAGCGGCGGTCGGCCCTGGCGGCCCGCTCCGGGCCGGACGCCTCGGGAAGGCCCACCGACATGACTCGCGTGATGGCGACCTCCGCCGCCACCAGGAACCCGGCCACCGCGGTCAGCACCAGCGCGATCACGAAGGCGGTGATCCACTCGGCGGGCTCCCCCGTGGTCATGGGGGCGACGTCGGGCCACATCACGGGTCTCATCAGGAGCTCTCGTCCTTCGCGGACCCGGCGGACTCCCGCTCGCGCCAGGCGGCGAGGATCTCGCCCTGGAGGCCGAACATCTCCTTGTGCTCCTCCGGTTCGGCGTGGTCGTAGCCCAGCAGGTGGAGGATGCCGTGGGTGCAGAGCAGGTCGATCTCCGCCTGCGTGCTGTGCCCGGCCTTCTCGGCCTGGCGCTCGGCCACCTGCGGACAGATGATCACGTCACCGAGGACGCCGGGCTCGCTGGTGCGCCCCGGGCCGCCCGGGCGCAGCTCGTCCATCGGGAAGGAGAGCACGTCGGTGGGGCCCGGTTCGTCCATCCACCGCACGTGCAGGTCGGTCATCGGCCCCTCGTCCACCAGCACGACGGACAGCTCGGCCAGGGGGTGGACGCGCATGGCGTCGAGCACGTGCCGGGCCAGGCGGGAGAGTCGCTCCTCGTCCACTGCGGTGACGCCGGACTCGTTGGCGACGTCGATACTCATCGGTTGCGGCTGCCTCACTTGGAATCGTCGCGGCCGGGCGGCTCGCCCGGCCGGTGGGTGCGCCGTCTGCGGCCCTCACCCGGGACACCCGAACCGGTGGGCCCGCATGCTCACGGACCCACCGGTGCGAACGCCGTACTACCTCAGTCTGCCCGCTCCCCGGGGCGGGTGCTCCCCGTCCCCGGGTCCTTCGGGGTGTCGGAGGGCTCGTCGCGCGGGGACCGGCCCCGGTCGCGGCCGCCCCCGGCGCGGCGGCGGTCCCCCCTGCGGTCGCCCTGGCGGTCGTTCTGGAGGCCGTTCTGGACGGCGTCGTAACGCCCGTAGGCGTCGACGATCTTGCCGACGAGCTTGTGCCTGACGACGTCCTCGCTGGTGAGCCGACAGAAGGCGATGTCGTCGATGTCACTCAGGATCGTCTCGATGGTCCGCAGCCCGCTGGCCTGCCCGCCGGGCAGGTCCACCTGGGTGACGTCACCGGTGACCACGATCCTGGAGCCGAAGCCCAGGCGCGTCAGGAACATCTTCATCTGCTCGGGCGAGGTGTTCTGCGCCTCGTCCAGGATGATGAAGGAGTCGTTCAGGGTCCGGCCCCGCATGTACGCCAGGGGCGCGACCTCGATCGTCCCGGCGGCCATCAGCTTGGGGATGGAATCGGGGTCGAGCATGTCGTGCAGGGCGTCGTAGAGGGGACGCAGGTAGGGGTCGATCTTGTCGTAGAGCGTGCCCGGCAGGAAGCCCAGCCGCTCACCGGCCTCCACCGCGGGACGGGTGAGGATGATCCGGTTGACCTCTTTGTCCTGGAGCGCCTTGACCGCCTTGGCCATGGCCAGGTAGGTCTTGCCGGTGCCCGCCGGGCCGATGCCGAACACCACGGTGCTGCGGTCGATGGTGTCGACGTAGCGCTTCTGGTTGAGCGTCTTGGGCCGGATGGTCTTGCCGCGGTTGGACAGGATGTTGGTCGTGAGCACGTCCGCGGGCCGCTCCGAACCGGGCGCCGCCAGCATGTGGACCATGCGCTCGATGGTGTCGGGGGTGACGTGCGTGCCGCTCTTGGCGAGTTCGATCAGCTCCTCGACGAGACGGACCACCACGGCGGTCTCCTCGGGGGTCCCGCTGATGGTGAACTCGTTGCCTCGGACGTGGATGTCGCTCTCGAAGGCCCGCTCCAACGCCCTGAGGAGTTCGTCCCCCGAGCCCAGCAGGCTGATCATCGTGTGCTCGTCGGGCACCACGACCTTGACCTGAGTGTCCCGTCGCGGGTGCGTGTGCGTTGTCTCGGCCATGGTGTGGCCTTGCGGCCGCTGTCCTACCCTTCGCTCGGGCGCCGCCCGCCTGGACGGGCGCGGCGTCTCCTGGACGGCCCCGGCACCGTGCGGGGCGCCGGGCGGGGCTCCGCGCCGGTGTTCCACAGGAGTCCCACCGGGCTCTGGAAGCCCACACCCCGAGTCTACCAAGGCGTCCCCGCCCCGCTCGATGGGTTATTCGGCGCCTGTGGACGGGGCCGCGCGGGGCCCGGCGGGGCCGGTTCCGGCAGCGGCCGGGCGCGGGTCCCGGGCGGTCCGGGCCCGCGCCCTGTCCGGAACGGTCCGGGGCCCGGGACCGGCCCCTACCCGGGGGGCCAGTTGAGGCCGCGGCCGCCCAGGAGGTGGCCGTGGAGGTGGAAGACCGTCTGCCCGGCCCCGCTGCCGGTGTTGAACACCAGCCGGTACCCGGTGTCGGCGACGCCCTCGGCCACGGCGACCTCGTGTGCGTCCCGGACGATCTCGTCCAGCAGCCCGGCGCCGGCCGCGGCAGCGGTGACGGCGTCGGGGTGGTGGTCGCGCGGGACGATCAGCACGTGCGTGGGCGCCTGGGGGTTGATGTCGCGGAAGGCGAGGGTCCGCTCGCCCTCCCGGACGATCTCGGCGGGCACCTCCCCCTTCACGATCTTGCAGAAGAGGCAGTCCTCATGGGCCATCGCGAACCTCCGTGGTGTGTTCGCGGCCGCCGGAACGGCCGCCGTCTGGGGGTTGTCCCGGACCATGATGCCGCAGGTCGGTGCCGGGCGGCCCCTCCCGGCAAGGCCGCCGGCCGCGGTCCGGGAGCCCGTTCGGCAACGGCCTCCGTCCCAGGCGCGATAGGCTTTCCACCCGTGCGCGTCGGGTCGTCGGAAACGTCCGCCCCGGCCCGGTACCCACGTGTTCGGAATGAAACGCGCGTCTACCTGGAAAAGAAGAGGTATGCCCTTTCGTAAACCCCGCGACAAGGGTGTGCGTCGAACTGACGTGACGACAGAAACCATGGTGGCCGGAGCCCCCACGGCCCCGCTCTCGGTGGAGTGGGACGCCGACCACGCCGTGACGGAGCTCTACAGGGAGCACTACCGTCCGCTCGTTCGGCTCGCATCCCTTCTCGTCCGCGACCACGCGACCGCGGAGGAAGTCGTTCAGGACTCGTTCGTCGCGATGCACGGCGCCTGGCGCCGGCTGCGCGATCCGAACAAGGCCCTGTCCTACCTCCGCCAGGCGGTGGTGAACAAGGCCCGGTCCGTGCTCCGCCACCGGGCTGTGGTGGAGAAGCACGCCCCCAAGGCCCTCCCCGACGCGCCCAGTGCCGAACACGGCGCCCTGAACCTGTTGGAGCGGGAGGCGGTCATCCGTGCCCTGCGCAAACTACCCACCCGTCAGCGAGAGGCCATCGTGCTCCGGTACTACGGCGACCTGTCAGAGGCTCAGATCGCGGACGCCATGGGGATCAGCCGGGGCGCGGTGAAGAGCCACACGTCCCGTGGCATCTCCTCGCTCCGCTCTGTTCTGGAGCAGACGACATGACCGGTCCGACAGATCCGACCGAAGACGCCTTCGAGGACCGGCTGCGCCAGGTCCTCATGGCCGAGGCGAGCACGGTGGAGCCCTCTCCGGAGGCCCTGAACCTGATCCGCGAGCGCACCGAGCGCAACCGCGGCTTCGCCTGGTTCGGCCTGCCCTGGCTACGACCGGTGGCGGCGGTGGCGGGGGCCGTGATGATCGCCGCCTCCGTGGTCGTGTCCAGCCCCCAGGTCCGCGACCAGGTGCTGGAGTTCGTCCCGGCGGGGGCCGACCGCCACGGCGCCCCTCCCGAGCACGACGCGGACGGCGGCGGCGTGGCCGCCCCCGACCCGTCCTCCGACTCCACCGAGGGGAGCACGCAGCAGCCGGCGGAGCCGCCGCGGGACCCCGAGAGCCCGCCCAGCTCCGGCGAGGACGAGGACCCGGCCGAGGAGGGCGTCGAGACCGCGTCCACCTGCTCTCCCCCCGCGGACGGGCCGGCGCCCTCCCCCAGCGCCTCCGCGGAGGAGAAGGACGACAGCGCCTCCGCCTCCGAGGAGGAGTGCGACCCGAGCGAGGAGCCGACCGACGGCGAGGCCGGCGGCGGTGACGAGAGCGGCAGCGGCGGTGGCGGGGAGGCCCCCGGCTCCGGCGCCGGGGACGAGGGGGCCGGCGGCGGCGGTGAGGAGACCTCCGGCGGCGGTTCCGGCAGCACCGGCGGCGACGCCACCAGCAACCGGGCCGTGCCCGGGGAGTGACACGCGGGCCCGGCGCGCCGGGTCCGACGACGGAGGCGGCCGGGGGATCCCTCCCCCGGCCGCCTCCGTCGTCCCGTCGGCGGTGCGCCCGCTCCCGGCCCCGTGCCCCTCGCCGCTACCAGCGCCCGGTGCGCGCCTGGAGCACCGCCAGGGCGGCGACCCCCGCGGTGGAGGTGCGCAGCACGCTCGGTCCCAGCAGGGCCCGCACGGCGCCCGCCTCGGTGAACGCGCCGAGCTCGGCGTCGGAGAACCCTCCCTCGGGGCCGACCACCACGACGATCCCCGGACCGTCGCCCGAGGGCAGGTCCAGTTCGGCCAGGCGTCCGGCCCCGTCCTCGTGCAGGACCACGCCCAGGTCGGCTCCGGACAGCAGCCCGGCCACGGCGGACCGGTCCGCGAGGTCCTCGACCAGGGGCAGCCGCCCCCGCCGCGCCTGCTTGGCCGACTCCCTCGCGGTGGCCCGCCACTTGGCCAGCGCCTTGGCCGCCCGGTCGCCCTTCCATCGGGTGACGGAGCGCTCGGCGGCCCAGGGCACGATCGTGTCCACCCCGGCCTCGGTCATCATCTCCACGGCCAGTTCGCCGCGGTCGCCCTTGGGCAGCGCCTGGACCACGGTCAGGCGGGGACGCGGCGCGGGTTCCTCCCGGCGCTCCACCACCGTGCAGACGACGTGGTCCCTGCCCACGGCGGACACCGTGCACCGGGCACGCAGGCCGAGACCGTCGGACAGGTCGACGGTCTCGCCCTCCCTGATGCGCCGCACGACGGCGGCGTGGTGCCCCTCGGGGCCGTCCACCGTCACCCGGTCGGCCGCCAGCGCGGCGGTCCCGACCAGGAAGACGGGGGGTGTCACTTCGCGCCGAAGGCGTCGCGGAGCTTGGCGAAGAGGCCGCCGTGCCCGGGGCTGAACCGCCCCGGGGACTGGTCCTCGCCGCGCAGCTCGGCGAACTTGCGGAGGAGGTTCTCCTGCTCCTCGTCGAGCTTGCCCGGGGTCTCCACGTCGACGCGGATGCGCAGGTCGCCCCTGCCTCCCCCGTCCAGGTGCGTGACGCCCTTGTTGGACAGGGTGATGACGTGGCCGGAGTTGGTGCCCGGCCGCAGATCGATGTTCTCGGTCCCGTCCAGGGTGTCGAAGGCGAAGGACGCGCCCAGCGCGGCGGCCGTCATGGGGACCGTCACCGTGCAGTGCAGGTCGTCGCCGCGCCGCTCGAAGGTCGGGTGGGGACGCTGGATGATCTCCAGGATGATGTCGCCGCGCGGGCCGCCGTTGGGGCCGACCTCGCCCTCTCCGGCGAGCTGGATCCGGGTGCCGTCGTCGACGCCGGCCGGGATCTTGACGGTACGGGTGACCTTCTCGCGCACCCGGCCCTCCCCCGCGCAGTCGCCGCAGGGGTTGGTGATGACCGAGCCCTGGCCCGAGCACTGCGGGCAGGGGCGGGAGGTCATGACCTGGCCCAGGAAGGACCTCGTCACCTGGGAGACCTCGCCCTGGCCGTGGCACATCTCGCACGTGGTGCGGTGCGAACCGGCCGCGGTCCCCTCGCCCTGGCACGTCTCGCACAGGATCGCGGTGGGGAAGGTGATCTCCTTGCTGACCCCGAACGCGGTCTCCACCAGGTCCAGTTCGACCCGGATCTTGATGCTGCGCCCGCGCCGGACCCGTTCCCGGGGGCCGCGCCCGCCGGGCTGGCCGCCGCCGAAGAAGGCGTTCATGATGTCGTCGAAGGCGAACCCGCCCCCGCCGCCGAAGCCTCCCGCGCCGCCACCGCCGGGAGCGTAGGGGTCCTGGCCCATGTCGAACATCCGGCGCTTGTTCTCGTCGGAGAGGACCTCGTAGGCCTGGGTCACCTCCTTGAAGCGCTCCTGGGTCGCGGGGTCGGGGTTGATGTCCGGATGGAGCTCGCGCGCGAGCCTCCGGTACGCCTTCTTGATCTCGTCCTTGGACGCGTCGCGACGCACCCCGAGAACCTGGTAATAGTCTCTGGCCACTGAGTTACTGTCCTGCCAAAATCTGTCCGACATACCGAGCCACGGCGCGTACCGCTCCCATTGTTCCCGGATAGTCCATCCGGGTGGGCCCCACGACACCGATCTTGGCGAGCGACTGGTTTCCCACACCGTAGTCGGCCGAGACGATGGAGGTGGACCGGAGACCCTCGTGGAAGTTCTCCGCGCCGATGCGCACCGTGAGCATTGACGGGTCCTTCGCCTCACCCAGCAAACGGATGAGGACCATGTTCTCTTCCAGCGCCTCCAGGACGTCCCGCAGGCTGGCGGCGAAGTCCACGGCGGCGAGGTTGGCCGTCCCCGCGAGGACGATCTTCTCCTCGTGCCGTTCGACGAGGCTCTCCA
This sequence comes from Nocardiopsis sp. CA-288880, assembly GCF_050955985.1. NCBI lineage: Bacteria > Bacillati > Actinomycetota > Actinomycetes > Streptosporangiales > Nocardiopsidaceae > Nocardiopsis > Nocardiopsis sp. CA-288880. Next base: position 5,799,658 of record NZ_CP192105.1, read on the forward strand.
GCAGGACGGAGAGGACGGCCACCGCCATCTGGCGGTGTTCGGGCGGGACCTGCGCGGGCAGGTCCTCCACCGCGTCGGGCACCTCTCCGAGGTGGAGACCGGAGATGGCGCGGTTGAGCATGGAGCGCAGGTCGTTGACCGCGGTTCCGTTGACCTCGCCGAGGCCGTCGATGACGCGCTGCTCGACCCTGCCCGTGTCGGTGATCACGACCATCATGACCCGCTGGCCCCCCAGGGGGACCAGCTCGACGTGCTGGACCGAGGAACGGGTCAGCGACGGGTACTGCACGATCGCGACCTGGCGGGTGAGCTGCGCGAGGAGCCGCACGGTCCGCGCGACGATCTCGTCCAGGTCCACCGCTCCGGCGAGGAAGGACTCGATGGCGCGGCGCTCCGGCGCCGACAGGGGCTTGACGGAGGAGAGCCGGTCGACGAAGAGCCGGTACCCCTTGTCCGTGGGCACGCGTCCCGCGCTGGTGTGGGGCTGGGCGATGTACCCGTCCTCCTCCAGCGCGACCATGTCGTTGCGGATGGTCGCGGGAGAGACCCCGAGCCTGTGCCGGTCGGCCAGCGCCCTGGAGCCGACGGGCTCGTTCGTGTTGACGAAGTCCTCCACGACCGCTCGCAGGACAGCGAGCTTGCGCTCGTCCAGCAACTCGCCACCTCCTGGCACTCCGGGGTCCTCAGTGCTAATTCTATGCCCGGCCGCAAACCCGGACGGCTACCCCTCGGCGGTAACACCGGCGGAGGCGCCGGATCTTCCCTCCGGCGCGGCGACGTGCGCCACGGCGCGGATGAACCGACACCCTCCCCCAGTAGACTGCACGACCGTGGCTACCAAGGGAACCGGCCGCTACGGCCGCGACGTGCTCGCAGGCGACTGGCGGCTGCCCCGTAAGGGGGCCGTGCGCGAGGTCGCCCTGAGTCGGGACCTGGTCGTGGAGGACGCCGACGAGGCCTTCTGCGGAGCGGTCGTGGCGTGGGACAGGTCCAGCGTGACCCTGGAGGACCGCGCGGGGCGCCGCAGGGTGTTCGACCTCGGCCCGGCCGCCTTCCTGCTCGACGGGAGACCCGTGACCCTGGTGCGCCCCGCGCCCGCGCCGCGGGGGCCCCTGCGGAGCGCGTCCGGCTCGGTGGCGGTGCCCGGGGCCGCCGCGCGCACGGCGCGCGGGAGCAGGATCTACGTGGAGGGCGCGCACGACGCCGAACTCGTGGAGAAGGTCTGGGGCCACGACCTCCGCATCGAGGGGATCGCCGTCGAGTTCCTGGAGGGCGTCGACGACCTGCCCTCGATCGTGGCGGACTTCTCCCCCGGCCCGGGCCGCCGCCTGGGCGTCCTCGTCGACCACCTGGTCCCCGGGTCCAAGGAGAGCCGGATCGCCGAGCGGGTGCACGGGGAGCACGTGCTGGTCGCCGGCCACCCCTACGTCGACGTCTGGCAGGCGGTGCGGCCGGGCGCCGTGGGGATCGGGGCCTGGCCGGAGGTTCCGCGCGGGCGCCCCTGGAAGGAGGGCGTCGTCGAGGCCCTCGGGTGGCGGATGGAGACCGGTGAGGCGTGGCGCAGGATCCTCGGATCGGTCCGTACCTATGCTGATCTGGAGCCCTCGCTGCTCGGACGCGTGGAGGAGCTCATCGACTTCGTCACGGGGCCCCACCCGGACGAGCCCCGGGACCCGTCGCCGGGTCGGGGCGCCCACCCGTGACCGGGCCGTTTTCGCGCCGGTGCGGCCCCAGGACCTAGGATTCTGCCCAGGGCGCGGTCCGGACACCCGGTGTCCGGCGCCGCGGTCGCCCGCCTCCGGCCCCGCGCGGTCGTCGGTACGAGCGAGAGTACAAGAACCGCCACTCATGAGCGGAGCCAAGGAAGAGCATGAGCGAGACCCCGACGAACCCCCCGTCCCCGGAGGACCCCGACCAGGACCGGCAGCCCGGGCAGCCGGACGGCGGGCAGCAGGAGCACGACCCCCGGGGTGAGGGCCGTCCGCAGCAGCCCGGGTACGGGCAGCCGTCGGACGGCCGGTCCCCGTACGCCCCGCAGCCCGACCAGGCACAGCCCCCGTACGGGCAGCCCTCGGGGGCCCAGCCCGCGTACGGGCAGCCCTCGGGGGCCCAGCCCGCGTACGGGCAGCCCTCGGGGGCCCAGCCCGCGTACGGGCAGCAGTCCCACCCGGGCCACGAACAGCCCTCCGGCGGCCAGCCCCCCTACGCCCCCCAGCCCGACCAGGCACAGCCCGGTGGACAGCCCGGCTACGGACAACCGCCCCAGCAGCCCTACGGCGGGCCCGCGTACGGGCAGCAGCCCCACCCGGGCCACGGACAGCCCTCCGGCGGCCAGCCCCCCTACGCCCCCCAGCCCGACCAGGCACAGCCCCCGTACGGCCGGCCCTCGGGCGAACAACCCGCGTACGGGCAGCCCTCGGGGGCCCAGCCCGCGTACGGGCAGCAGCCCCACCCCGGCTACGCACAGCCGACCGGCGGCCAGCCCCCCTACGCCCCCCAGCCCGACCAGGGCCACCAGGACTACGGTCAGCAGGCACAGCAGCCCTACGGGCACCCCCACCAGGCACAGCCCCAGCAGCCCTACGGCCAGCCGGCCGGCGGTCCGCAGGGGTACGTCCCCCAGCCCGACCACGCGCAGCATCCGCAGGCCTACGGACATCCCCAGCAGCCGCAGTACCCCGGGGCTCAGGCCGCCCACGGCCAGCCGCAGCCGCCCGCCCAGGGGAACGACAACAGCACGCTGGTGGCCATGCTCGCCCACCTCTCGGGCTTCGTGATCGCCTGCTTCGGCTGGATCCCGCCCCTCGCGGTCTACCTCGCCAAGCGCAACCAGTCGCCGTTCGTCCGGCACCACGCCTCGGAGGCGGCGAACTTCCAGATCACGCTGCTGATCCCGTACGTCTTCGCCTGGGTCGTCTTCATCGGTCTGGGTATCTTCTTCCCAGGACTGTCCTGGATCGGATCCCTCCTCATCGCGGTCGTCTGGATCGTGTCGATCGTGTTCGGGGTCATGGGCGCCAACGGCGCCAACAAGGGGACCTGGTACCGCTACCCGGTCAGCATCCGCCTGCTGAAGTGAGGCCGTCCCGAAGCACGGTCCGAGCGAGTCCACCCGAAGGAACCACCATGTCGTACCCGAACAACCCGCCAGAGGACCCCTACGGCCAGGGGGACCCGACCGGCCGCGACGACGGCTCCGGGGGCCGGTCGGGCGGCTATCCGCCCCCCGGCGGGTCCGGCGGATACCCGCCGCCCCCTCAGGACCCCTCGGGGTACCCGGGCGGCGGCCACCCCGGACAGCCCGGCGGGTACCCGCCGCCCGGCTACCCCGGACACCAGGATCCGGGCGGCTACCAGGGTCCGCCCGGCTATCCCGGGCAGCCCGGGTACCAGGAGCAGACCGGCGGCTACCAGCAGGGCGGCTATCCGCCCCCCGGCTACCCGCCCCACGGGGGCTACGGCCAGTCGTCGGCGACGACCGGTCAGCCCAACTCCGAGGAGCGCACGACGGCGCTCCTGACCCACCTCAGCGGGATCGTGCTGGGCTTCCTCGTCCCGCTGATCATGTACCTGGTGAAGAAGGACGAGTCGCCCTTCCTCCGCCACCAGTCGGCGCAGGCGCTGAACTTCCAGATCCTGCTGACCATCGGCTACGTCATCTCGATCCCGCTGTCGTTCATCCTCATCGGCGGGCTCCTGAGCCTGGTCCTGTGGGTGCTGGCCGTGGTGTTCGGCATCCTGGCGGGCACCGCGGCCAACCGCGGCGAGTGGTACCGCTACCCGGTCAACGTCGACTGGGTCAAGTAGCGGCGCGGCGCACGCCGCGGGAACGCCGGAGGGGGCCGGGCACCTGTCCGGCCCCCTCCGCGTGCGCGCGGGCCCTCAGGTGAGGTCGCGCACCACGGCGTCGGCGAGCAGGCGCCCCCGGCGGGTCAGGACGGCGCGGCCCGCGCCGTGGGCGCCGGCCTCCAGCAGGCCCTCGGCGACGGCGCGCTCGGCCGCGGCGCGCCCGTGCGGCTCCAGCAGGTCCAGCGGGCACCCCTGCTCCACGCGCAGTTCGAGCAGGATCCGCTCGAAGCGCCGCTCCTCCCGTGTGAGCACCTCGCGGGCCTGGCCCGGGCTGTCGCCCGAGTTCAGGCGGGCGGCGTAGGCGGCGGGGTGCTTGACGTTCCACCAGCGGGTGCCGCCGACGTGGCTGTGCGCGCCGGGCCCCACGCCCCACCAGTGACCGCCGGTCCAGTAGAGGAGGTTGTGGGCGCTGCGCCCCTCGGGCGTGCGCGCCCAGTTGGACACCTCGTAGGCCGTGAACCCGGCCCCGGCGAGGACGTCGTCGGCCATCAGGTAGCGGTCGGCCATCGTGTCGTCGTCGGGCTCGGTGAGTTCGCCCCTGCGCACCCGGGCGGCGAGGCGGGTGCCCTCCTCGACGATCAGCGAGTAGGCGGAGACGTGGTCGGGGCCGGCGGAGACCGCGGCGTCGAGGGAGGCCCGCCAGTCGTCGTCCGTCTCGCCCGGCGTGCCGTAGATCAGGTCGAGGTTGACGTGGTCGAACCCGGCCTCGCGGGCCCATCCCACGCACTGCTCGGGGCGTCCGGGGGTGTGGCCGCGCTCCAGGACCTTCAGCACGTGCGGGCGTGCGCTCTGCATGCCGAAGGAGATCCGTGTGAACCCGGCCTCGCGCAGCCGGACCAGGTACTCGGGCGTGACGGTCTCGGGGTTGGCCTCGGTGGTGACCTCGGCGCCGGGGGTGAACCCGAACCGGTCGCGGACCGCGGCGACGATCCGGCCCAAGTCCTCGGCGGACAGCAGGGTCGGCGTGCCGCCGCCGACGAACACGGTGCTGACCGGGGGCCTCGCGCCGGACAGGACCCGGTCGGCCAGCGCGACCTCGGCGACGGCCTGGTCGGCGTACGTGGCGCGCGAGGCCGTGGCGGTCCCGTCCCGGGAGACGAGCTCCTCCGCGGTGTAGGTGTTGAAGTCGCAGTAGCCGCAGCGTGTGACGCAGAAGGGCACGTGGACGTAGAACCCGAGCGGCTGCCCGCCGAGTTCGGCGAGGGAGGCTTCGGGCAGTTCCCCGGTACGCGGTACGGGGTCGCCGTCGAGGGCAACGGATGGCATGCCTCCAGTGTCACCGACACTGCGGCGTGCCCCGGCCGGACCGTCGCCGGGACGCGCCCCGGCCGGGGCGCGGGGCACGGAGAGATGGGACACAGGGCCCGGCGCCGGGGCGTCATCCGGCCCGGTCTCCCGCCCGCGCGGGGCGGGAGCGGTCTCCGGGGCGGCCCGGGCGGGGGCGGCGCAGCCGCGGCAGGGGTCCTGCCGCGTCCGGGACCGCGGACGCCGTCGTCCCCGGCGGGGCAGGGGGCCGGGGTCCGGCCGGGTCAGGGGTTGGCGTGGGCCGGGGAGGCGGCCAGCTGCGGGAGGGGGCCGCGGGGAGGGTCCACCCGCCCGGACGCGCTCCGCCGGTCGGGGGCGATGGCGGTGGAGCCGCGCACGACCAGCTCCGGGTCGAACATGAACTCCGTGTGGGAGACGGGGTGCCCCGCGATCTCGTCGCACAGGGCGCGCGCCGCGGCCAGCGCCATCGCGTTGACCGGCTGGCGGACGGTCGTCAGCGGGGGGTCGGTGAAGGCGATGAGCTGGGAGTCGTCGTACCCGACGACGGAGAAGTCCTGGGGGACGCGCAGGCCCCGCTGGCGGGCGGCCCGGATGGCGCCGAGCGCCATCATGTCGGATCCGCAGACCATGGCGGTGACGCCGCGCTCGATCAGGCGCACGGCGGCCGCGTGGCCGCCCTCGACGCCGAACAGGGACAGCTCCACGAGGTCGTTCCCGTCGAGGCCGTGCCTGGCGAGGGCCTGGTGGTAGCCCTCCAGCTTGCGGCGGACCGGGACGTAGCGCTCGGGGCCGCTGGTGAAGCCGATGCGGGTGTGGCCGAGGGCCACGAGGTGGTCGACCGCGAGCCTTCCGGCCTCCCGGTCGTCCGCGGAGACGAACGCCGAGGGGATGGCCTCGGCGAACCCGTTGACCAGGACGATCGGAAGTCTTCGTGAGACCAGGGCGTGGTACCGCTCGTGCGGTGCGGTGGTGTCGGCGTGCTTGCCGGAGACGAAGAGGATGCCGGAGACGTTGCGCTCCAGGAGCAGCTCCACGTACTCGTCCTCGGTTATTCCGCCCGGGGTCTGGGTGCACAGCACCGGCGTGTACCCGCGCTGGGCCAGAGCTCCCTCGGCCGCCTGGGCGAACATCGGGAAGACCGGGTTCTCGAGTTCGGGGATGACCATGCCGACCAGCCCGGCCGAGCGCTGCCGCAGCCGTGCGGGACGCTCGTAGCCGAGGACGTCGAGGGCGGTCAGGACGGCCTTGCGGGTTTCGGCGCCGACCCCCGGCTTGTCATTGAGCACCCGCGAGACGGTGGCCTCGCTGACGCCTGCGTGCCGCGCGATGTCGGCAAGTCGTGGACCCATGGGCGTAACTCTAGTCGAGATCGTCGTCACATGGCCGAAAGTTCGGGGTAATCTTGCGCAAGAACTTGCAGTCGCCACAGGGAAGGACCCTCGAAGATGGAGCCTCAGTCTCGCTGGTGGCGTGAAGCGGCCATCTACCAGATCTACGTGCGCAGCTTCGCCGACTCCAACGGTGACGGGGAGGGCGACCTCACCGGTATCCGGGAGCGCCTCCCCCACCTGGCGGAGCTCGGCGTGGACGCGATCTGGCTGACCCCGTTCTACGTCTCCCCCCTCGCCGACGGCGGCTACGACGTCGCCGACTACCGCGACGTCGACCCCCGCTTCGGCACGCTGGAGGACTTCGACGCCCTCCTCGGCGCAGCCCACGACCTGGGCATCCGCCTGATCATCGACGTGGTGCCCAACCACTCCTCCTCCGCCCACGCGTGGTTCCGCGAGGCCGTCGCCGCCGAGCCGGGCGACCCGGCACGGTCCCGGTACATCTTCCGGGACGGCAAAGGCCCCGACGGGGAGCAGCCCCCGAACAACTGGAAGTCGATCTTCGGCGGCCCCGCCTGGACGCGCCTCAAGCGCCCCGACGGCACCCCCGAGCAGTGGTACCTGCACCTGTTCGACCCGGAGCAGCCCGACTTCGACTGGACCCACCAGGAGGTGCACGACGAGTTCGACGACGTGCTCCGCTTCTGGCTCGACCGGGGTGTGGACGGGTTCCGCATCGACGTCGCGCACGGCATGGTCAAGGACCCGGGCCTGCCCGACATCGCCGAGGGCGCCAAGGCCGACCTGCTCGACGGCAGCACCACGCTGCCGTACTTCGACCAGGACGGCGTGCACGACATCTACCGGCGCTGGTCGGCGATCGCCGCCTCCTACCCGGGCGAGCGCGCGCTGGTGGCCGAGGCCTGGGTCGAGGACGCGAACCGGGTGGCCCGCTACCTGCGCCCGGACGAGCTGCACCAGGCGTTCAACTTCGAGTACCTGACCGCCCCCTGGGACCCGTCCCGCCTTCGGGAGGTCATCGACGGTTCGCTGGCCGCCAACGGCGCGGTGGGCGCGACCACCACCTGGGTGCTGTCCAACCACGACGTGACCCGCCACGTGACGCGGTTCGGCGGCGGGGAGCAGGGGCTGCGCCGGGCGCGCGCCGCGACGCTGCTCATGCTGGCCCTGCCCGGCTCGGTCTACCTGTACCAGGGCGAGGAGCTGGGCCTGCCGGAGGTCACCGACCTGCCGGACGACGCGCTCCAGGACCCGACCTGGGAGCGTTCGGGCCGTACCGAGCGCGGCCGGGACGGCTGCCGGGTGCCGCTGCCCTGGGAGGACGGGAGCGCGCCGTTCGGGTTCGGCCCGGAGGGGAGCACCCCGTGGCTGCCCGTCCCCGAGGGCTGGGGCGCCCTGTCGCGCGCGTCCCAGCGGGGCGTGGAGGGCTCGACCCTGGAGCTGTACACCAGGGCGCTCGGGCTGCGCCGTGAGCTCGACGCCCTGGGCGACGGCGCGATGACCTGGCTGGACGCCCCCGAGGGCGTGCTGTACTTCGAGCGTGAGCCGGGCGTGCGCGTCGCGGTGAACCTCGGCGGGGAGACCGCGCGGATCGCGGCGTCCGGCGAGGTGCTCGTGTCCAGCGGTCCGGTGGACGCACCGGCCGACGGCTCCCTGGCCCTGCCGGCCGAGACGGCGGTCTGGCTGCGCGGCTGACGCCGTGCGGGCGGCGCCGGACACCGGCGCCGCCCTTCCCCGCCCGCGGCCCCCGCCGCACCCCCGCACCCCTCCCCCGCACGGGCGCCCCGCCGCCGGCCCCCCGCCCCCGCCGACCGCGCTCCCCCTGAAGCGGCTTCCGCCCCGACGGAGCACGCGGAGCGTTCCCCCGCCCCGGGGCCGCCGACCGCCCGCCGCCACGGCTCACGGCCACGTCACACCCAATGGTGTGACTAAATGAGCGTTCATCACAGATATCATCATCAGGCGGTCACCGCGCGACTACCCCTGGCAGGCGATCACACGTCCGTTTCCGCGGTGTTTCCACATCTTTATGCAGCAAGTCTGCAAAGCCTTTCAAAGCTTGCAAGTTATTGCTAACGTCACATCACCACGCATGCCCGCGACGGACCCGGGGCCACCGGCGAACCGCATGCGCGACCTCCTCAGCACGGCCTCCCGGAAGGAACACACCATGAGATTCCGCAGCGCACCAGTGGTGACAGGCATCGCCGCGATCGCCCTGATGGCGACCGCGTGCGGTGGCGGCGGTGAGGGCGGGGGCGACGAGGCGTCGGCCGAGGGCGCCCTCGTCATCTGGTCCGACCCCGAGCGCGCCGACGCCATCCAGGGGGCCGCCGAGGAGTTCGCCGAGGCCAACGGGATCGAGGTCGACGTCCAGAGCCTGACCTTCGGCGACATCCAGGGCGACCTGCTCAACGCCCACCAGGCCGGGAACGCGCCCGACGTCTTCATCGGCGCCCACGACTGGACGGGCAACCTGGTGCGCAACGGCGCCGTCCAGCCCATCGAGCTGACCGGCGACAGCGCCGCGGGCCTGGACGAGACCTCGGTCCGGGCGCTCGACTACGACGGGCAGCTCTTCGGTGTGCCGTACTCGCAGGAGAACATCTTCCTGATGCGCAACACCGAACTCGTTCCCGACGCCCCCGAGACCTTCGAGGAGATGGTCGAGGTCGGGACCGGGCTCAAGGACGCCGGTGACACCAGCGAGGTGCTCTCCATGGCCGTCACCCAGGAGGGCGACCCCTTCCGGATGAACGCCCTGTTCGGCTCCGCGGGCGGCTACCTGTTCGGCCAGGACGACGAGGGCAACTGGGACCCGGCCGACCTCGGCGTGGGGTCGGACGAGTCCATCGCCGCCATGGAGCGGATCGCCGAGTACGGCGAGGCCGGCGAGGGGGTGCTGCGGCGCTCCATCGACCTGGAGAACGACGCCGTCCTGTTCTACGAGGGCGACGCGCCCTTCTTCGTCGCCGGCCCGTGGAACATCGCCGACGCCGACGAGGCCGGGATCGACTACGCGATCAGCCCCATCCCCGGCTTCGAGGGCGAGGGTCCCGCCACCCCCTACATCGGCTACCAGGCGTTCTTCGTCACCGAGGGCAGCGCCAACAGCGCCCTCGCCCAGGAGTTCGTGACCAACTACGTCACGGACACCGACTTCATCCTCAGCCTCTACGAGGCCGACCCGCGCACCCCGGTCCAGCTGGAGGCCCTCGAGGCGGTCTCCGCCGACGACCCCAACATCGCGGCGATCGCCGAGGCCGGCGCCGAGGGCACGCCGATGCCCTCCATCCCCGAGATGGGCGAGACCTGGGAACCGCTGGGCATCGCCCAGGCCGCCATCATCGGCGGCGCGGACGTCCGTGAGGCCATGGAGGCCGCCCACGAGACGATCGCCGACCAGATCGGCGAGTAGCGGTGGCGCCAAGGAAAACCGACTCCGCGGGCGCCCCCGGCAAGGGGGCGCCCGCCCGCCCCGGCCTCCCCGGGGGCCGGTTCGCCGGCAACGGCTCGCTCGGCGGGCAGCTCGTCAAGATCTCCCTCCTCGGCCTGTTCACCGCCCTCGGCGTGTGGGCGGCCCTCCCCCTCTACGCGGCGGGCAACTGGCCGGGCATCGCCCTGGTCGCCGGCGTCGTCGCACTCGTCTACGCGGTCTACCTGTCCAAGCGCGCCGTCCCGGTCAAGTACCTGGTCCCGGGCGTGCTGTTCCTGCTCGCCTTCCAGATCCTGCCCGTGCTCTACACGATGAGCACGTCCGTCACGAACCTCAGCGACGGCCACCGCGGCGACAAGCAGCAGGCGATCGCCGCCATCGAGGCGTACTCCGTGAGCAGCCCCGACGGTGCTCAGGAGTACACGCTCACCGTGGCGGTCACCGGCTCTCCCGAGACCGGTGAACTGGTCTTCCTCCTGGTCGACGGCGAGGGCTCCGCCTACGCCGGCGACGCGGAGGGGCTCACGGAGCTCACCGGGGCGACCGTCGAGCCGTCGGGCAAGGTCACCGAGGCCTTCGGGTACTCGATCCTGACCCCCGCCGAGGTCAACGCCCGCAGCGAGGAGCTGTCGGAGTTCGCGGTGCCCTCCGGCAACGGCTCCGGCATCCGCTCCAGCGGCCTGTCGAGCGCGTTCGAGGGCACGGCCACCCGCGTCTACGACGAGGGGTGCGACTGCGTCACCGACTCCGAGACCGGCGCGGTCTACCACGCCGACGACGAGCGCGGCGCGTTCTACGACGAGGAGGGGCAGCGCCTGGCGCAGGGCTGGCAGGTCGGCGTCGGCTTCGACAACTTCGCCCGGTTCCTGTTCAACCCCACCTTCGCGTCCTCGTTCTTCGGCATCCTGGTGTGGAACATCGCCTTCGCCGTCTCGGTCACCTTCCTGGTGTTCGTGGTGGGCCTGGCGGTCGCCCTCACCCTGCACGTCCCGAAACTGCGCGGCAAGGTCGTGTACCGGATCCTGGTGGTCCTGCCGTACGCGATGAGCTCCCTGGCGATGTTCCTGCTGTGGCGGGACATGTTCAACACCGACTTCGGGCTGTTCAACAGGATGCTGGGGCTGCAGGTCGACTGGCTGGGAGACCGGTGGAGCGCCCGCGCCGCGGTGATCCTCGCCAACGTGTGGCTGGGCTACCCGTACATGTTCCTGGTGGCCACCGGAGCGCTCCAGGCCATCCCCCGCGAACTCGGGCAGGCGGCGCAGATCGACGGAGCGGGCCCCTGGCAGGCGTTCCGCAACGTCACCCTGCCCCTGCTGATGGTCGCGATGACACCGATCCTGATCGCGACGTTCGCGTTCAACTTCAACAACTTCAACGCCGTGTGGCTGATCAGCCGGGGCGGCCCGTTCTCCCCGGACAACCCGACGGCCGGCGCCACGGACCTGCTCATCACCTACACCTACCGCCTCGCCTTCAACGAGGCCACCGCGGAGTACGGGTACGCGGCCGCGCTGTCGGTGATGATCTTCCTGATCGTGGCCGGGATGTCCGTGATCAGCCTCAGCCGGAGCAAGGCCCTCGAGGAGGTGGACTGATGGCGGTGCACGCCACCGGTACCGCGCGCACGCCCTACCGGCGCAGTGCGGGAACCCGGTTCTCCCTGTGGGCCGTCCGGCTCGGCTGGCGCCACCTGGTGATGCTGGCGGTCGTGGCCTTCGCGATCTTCCCGGTCCTGTTCGTCGTCTCGGCCGCCCTCAACCCGCTGGGCACCCTGTCCAGTGCGCAGCTGTGGCCGACCGGGGCCAGCCTGGCCAATGCCCGGGACCTCTTCACGAACACGCCGTTCACCACCTGGTACGCGAACTCGCTGTTCTTCGCGGTCACCAACGCGGCCGCGACGGTGCTGCTGTCCGCGCTCGCCGCGTACGCCTTCAGCCGCATGCGGTTCAAGGGGCGCAGGGTGGGGCTGATCGGCCTCCTGGTCATCCAGATGTTCCCGCAGTTCCTGGCGATCGTGGCGATCTACCTGATGTTCACCACGCTGGGCGAGTACTACCCGGGGATCGGTTTCGACACCCGGTGGGGACTGCTGCTGGTGTACCTGGGCGGCGCGCTCAGCATCAACACGTGGCTGATGAAGGGCTTCTTCGACACCGTGCCGAAGGAGCTGGACGAGTCCGCGCAGATCGACGGGGCCTCGCACGCCCAGGTGTTCTTCCGGATCATGCTGCCGCTGGTCACGCCCGTGCTGGCGATCGTGGGCCTGCTGGTGTTCATCTCCACCATCAACGAGTTCCTGATGGCGAGCGTGTTCCTGCGCGACACCGACGCCAAGACCCTGGGACTCGGGCTCTACCAGCTGGTGTCCTCCCAGCGGAACGCGAACTTCGGGATGTTCGCGGTCGGCGCCATCATGCTGTCCCTGCCCACCCTGGCGGTGTTCTGGTTCCTCCAGCGCTACATCACCGAGGGTCTGACCGCGGGGGCCGTCAAGGGCTGAGGCCCTGCGTCCCGGCCCGCCGCCCGTCCCGGGGGCGGGGAGCCCGAAGAGCGGGCGCCCCGTCCCCGTTCCCGTGCCCCGGGACCGGGCGTACGCGGACGACGGAGGAGGGGCGCCCCGGCGGGGCGCCCCTCCTCCGTCGTCCTCCGGCCCGGGGGACTACTTCTTCTTCTTGTCCTCGCCACCGCCGCCGTCGGTGGACAGGGCAGAGATGAAGGCCTCCTGGGGCACCTCGACCCGGCCGACCATCTTCATCCGCTTCTTGCCCTCCTTCTGCTTCTCCAGCAGCTTGCGCTTACGGCTGATGTCGCCGCCGTAGCACTTGGCGAGCACGTCCTTGCGGATGGCGCGGATGTTCTCGCGCGCGATGACCCGGGCACCGATGGCCGCCTGGATGGGGACCTCGAACTGCTGCCTCGGGATCAGCTCGCGCAGCTTCTTGGTCATGTCCACGCCGTACGTGTAGGCCTTGTCCTTGTGCACGATCGCGGAGAACGCGTCGACGGCCTCGCCCTGGAGCAGGATGTCGACCTTGACCAGGTCGGCCTGCTGCTCGCCGGTGGGCTCGTAGTCCAGGGACGCGTAGCCCTTGGTCCGCGACTTGAGGTGGTCGAAGAAGTCGAAGACGATCTCGGCCATGGGCAGCGTGTAGCGCATCTCCACGCGGTCCTCGGACAGGTAGTCCATGCCCTGGAGGTCGCCGCGCCGCTCCTGGCACAGCTCCATGATCTGGCCGATGTGGTCGGAGGGGCTGAGCACCGTCGCCTTGACCATCGGCTCGTAGATCGCGGCGATCTTGCCGGACGGGAACTCGCTGGGGTTGGTCACGACGTGCTCGGCCCCGTCCTCCATGTCCACCCGGTAGACCACGTTGGGCGCCGTGGAGATGAGGTCGAGGTTGAACTCGCGCTCCAGGCGGGCCCGGGTGATCTCCAGGTGCAGCAGGCCGAGGAAACCGCAGCGGAAGCCGAAGCCCAGGGCCGCGGAGGTCTCCGGCTCGAACACCAGGGCGGCGTCGTTGAGCTGGAGCTTCTCCAGGGCGTCGCGCAGCACCGGGTAGTCGGTGCCCTCGATCGGGTACAGGCCCGAGAACACCATGGGCTTGGGTTCCTGGTACCCGCCGAGCATCTCGGTCGCCGGCCTGTTCAGGGCGGTGATGGTGTCGCCGACCTTGGACTGGCGCACGTCCTTGACACCGGTGATGATGTAGCCCACCTCGCCCACGCCCAGTCCCCCGGCCTTGGTGGGCTCGGGCGAGCTGACGCCGATCTCCAGGATCTCGTGCGAGGCCCGGGTCGACATCATCTGGATGCGCTCGCGCGGGCTGAGCTTGCCGTCGATCACGCGGACGTAGGTGACGACGCCCCGGTAGGTGTCGTAGACCGAGTCGAAGATCATCGCGCGGGCGGGCGCGTCGGCGTCGCCGACGGGCGCGGGGATCTGGTTGACGATCTCGTTGAGGAGCTCCTCGACGCCCTGACCCGTCTTGGCGCTGACCCTGAGCACGTCGGAGGGGTCGCAGCCGATGATGCCGGCGATCTCCTCCGCGTACTTCTCCGGCTGGGCGGCCGGGAGGTCGATCTTGTTGAGCACGGGGATGACGGTGAGGTCGTTCTCCAGCGCCATGTACAGGTTGGCGAGGGTCTGCGCCTCGATGCCCTGGGCGGCGTCCACCAGCAGGACCGCGCCCTCGCAGGCGGCGAGCGAGCGCGAGACCTCGTAGGTGAAGTCGACGTGCCCGGGGGTGTCGATGAGGTCCAGCGTGTACGTCTTGTCGTCCAGCGCCGTGAACGGGATGCGCACGGCCTGCGACTTGATGGTGATGCCGCGCTCGCGCTCGATGTCCATGCGGTCCAGGTACTGGGCGCGCATCTGGCGGTCCTCGACGACCCCGGTGATCTGGAGCATCCGGTCGGCCAGCGTCGACTTGCCATGGTCGATGTGCGCGATGATGCAGAAGTTGCGGATCAGCGCGGGATCGGTCCAGTTCGGCTGTGCCACCGTGCTCCGTTCACAGGTTGGGGTCCGGGTCGCGTGTGCGCCTGCGGCGTCACCGCCCCGCCGCGGCGTGGGTCCACGGCATCGTCAATCATCCCATGGCGACGGGGTCGCCCTCCCCGGTGACGACCGCCGTCCGTGCGGCAGTATGGGGTTCGGGTGCGGGGTTCGTGTCCAGATTATGTGACCCGGCGCCGGGAACGCGCCGTTCACGCACGGGTCCCGGGCCCGGCCGGAGCGTGCGAGGAGCGATCGGGTGAAGTGGCTGTTGACACGGGTGTTCGCCGGGCTGGCCGCGATCGCGGTGGTCCTGGTCGGCGCGGGCGCGCTCCTGGCCTACCAGTACTCGGGCGAGCCGGCCCCGTGGGCGGTGTCCCAGGGGGCCGACGCCGCGTGGGTGGGCTCGTGGGAGGACACCGGGAACCTGGAGCGGGTGCTCGACACCGGCGGGGTGGACACGGTGTACGTGTACGCGGGCGACATCGACGCCGAGGGCTCCGTGGAGCGGGTGGAGGACACCGCGGCCCTGCTGTCGTGGCTCGGCTCGGAGTACCCGGACGTGCGGCCTCTGGCGTGGCTCCGGCACGGGGCGGACGGCTCGTCGCTGATCCGCGACCGGTTCGGGGAGGAGGCGCGTGAGGCCCTGGCCCCGGCCGTCGCCGAGGTGGCCTCGGACGGGTTCGACGGCGTCCACCTGGACATCCGGCCGGTGACCGTGAACGACCCGTCGATGCCCGCGCTGATGGAGCTGGTGCGCGGGGAGCTGGGCGAGGATCCCGTGCTCTCGCTGCAGGCGCACCACGTGGAGCTGATGCCCGGCGGCCGGGTCCCCTCGTTCGTCGCGGACGGCGGGGAGAAGTACTGGTCCAAGGGCTACCTGGACCGGATGGCCGAGCACGCCGACGAGGTCGTGCTCCCGGGGGTGGGCGCGGACATGCCCGCGGAGGCGATGTACGGGGGCTTCATGGTGCGGCAGGTGACCGAGTCCCTGGCCGCCCTGAGCACCCGCGAGGACGTCGCGGTGCGCTTCGGCCTGCCGACCCACAGCGGCGGGGAGTGGGGGCCGAGGGTGGGGAACGAGTCGGCCGCGACCGCGCTCGCCGGGATCAGGCTCGGTCTGACGCAGGCGGAGCCCCCGGAAGGGAGGACGCTCGGCGTGGCGTTCTACCTCGGGGACGAGACGGGCGAGGCGGACGTGGCCGCGTACACCGCCGGGTGGCTGCTGTCCTAGCCGTACGTCCCGCGCGGGGCCCGGGCGGCGTCCGCGCGGGGACCGGTGTGCACGAGTGGTGGCCGTGTGCTGCATACTGGAAGTCCGTGTCTCGGACTTCCACGTTTCAATATGAGCCCCGTGGACTCACACACCCGGCGTCGGCGCCCACCCTGGCCTCTCGCGGAACGGCTGCCCGCGAGTTGAGCCGCTTGTTCGACCGACGCGATCATCAGAGTAACTGGAGCACGTTTTCGCATGGCGAACATCAAGTCGCAGAAGAAGCGCATTCGGCAGAACGAGAAGGCCCGTGTCCGCAACCAGGCGGTGCGCTCCTCGCTGAAGACCGCCGTCCGCAAGTTCCGTGAGGCTTCCGAGGCCGGGGACGTCGAGAAGGCCGTCGTCGCGCAGCGCGACGCCGCGCGCGCGCTGGACAAGGCCCAGAGCAAGGGCGTCATCCACAAGAACCAGGCCGCGAACCGCAAGAGCGCGATCGCCAAGCGCCTGCACGAGCTTCAGTCCGCCTAGGGAGTGTTTTTTGGAGGCTTTCGGGTCGGCGAGCGGCCGTCCGGCCCATCTCTCGCAAGCTGATGTGCGAAGTTCAGCCTGGTTGTGCTTCACGAGCGCAGAGGCGCGGCGAGAGGCAGCCCGGTGGACGCGAGCCCGGAAGAATCCACACAACACGACCTGAGGGCCGACCTGCACTGACCGGCCCGGTGTCCGCACCGGGCCGGTTTTGTCGTTCCCGGCGGCGGCCGCTCCCCCCGGGTTGTCCACAGGGCGAAACCGGGCGGTGACAGAGGGTCCGCGGATTCCTACCGTTGACGTATGACCGCTCCGCGCCGTCCCCGGCGTCACCCTTCCGTGCCGGACCAGCAGGCCCGGCTCCGGGCGCTCACCCTGGACTCCTCCCCCACGGCCCGGAGGCTGCGGGCCCGTATCCCCCGGCCTCCCCTCGACCCCCTGCCGCCCGGGTCCCAGTCCCCGGTGCCCGCCGCGCGGCCGGGAGGCGGCGCGACCCCGCCCGGGGCCCGCACCGCCCGCGGGCCCACCGCGGGCGCCCCCACCGCCCCGGCACGGGACGCGTCCCCGTCCCCGGCGTCCCCCGGACGGCCGGGGGCTCCCCGGCACGCCGCCCCCGCGGCCGGGGCCGAGCGACCCGACGGCCCGCCCGTCCCGAGCGCCCCCTACGCGGTGGACGGGGACGGCTCGGAGGTGCCGTACCGTCCGCAGCTCCCCGGGAGGGAGGCGCCGCCCGGGCACCGGGCTCCCCCGGTCCGGGGCGCGGCCCCCCGCGTGTGGCCGGAGAGGCACCACGAGGACACGGTGGCCGTGCCCCCGGCGCCGCCGGTCCCGCCCGCCTGCGGCAGGCCCGCTCCGGGCGGCGACGGCACGGACCGGCGCAGGCCCCGTGCGGCCGGCCCCCTCGGGGAGGAGCCGCCGGGGGAGGCGGCCCCCGCCGCAGGCGGGCGGCGCCCGACGGTCACCGGACGGGGGAGGACCGGGAGGAGGGCTCCCGCCGCAGGACCGCGGTGCGCGAGCGGTACCGGGAGGGGCCGGCCCCCGGAGCGGGCACCCGCGGGAAGGGGTCGGCCCCCGGAGCGGGCACCCGTCGGGAGGGCGGGAGCGCTTCGCACGACCCGGGGCCCGGACGGACGTCCCGGGGACCGGCGCCCCGCGTGTCGGACGGGCCCCTCCGAGGCGCACCGGACGACCCGGCCGGGGCCCCGGCGGACCGCCGGTCGCGCGACGCGGTCCGGGACGTCCCCGCCGACCGGGAGGAACCCGGAGCCGGGGTACCCGGACCGGATCCGGCGGACCGCCTCCCGGACCCGGCCGGACCGTGGACGGAGCCGGACGAGGAGCGCGGACGGCACCGGCGGGGGTCACGGCCCCCGTCCGGGTACACCGAGTTCGTCCCGGAGCCCCCGGGCGCGTTCCTGGAGCGCCTGGCGCGGCGCTGGCCGCCCCACGCGACCCTGTCCCGCCGCTCGGTGCTCGCCCTGGTCGCGGTCGGGGCCCTGGCCGTCACCGCGGTCCTGGTGCTGCACGACCGGCCCGCGACCGTGCGGGCGCCGGAGATGGTCGCCCAGGCCGCCTCCGCGCCCGCCGAGAGCGGCCCCGCGGGCGACCCCGCGGGCGCGGGCGGGGACGAGCCCTCGGCGGCCGTCCCCCCGGACGGGCCGGCGCAGGCCGGCGCGGACGCCGATCTGGTCGTGCACGTGGGCGGCGAGGTGGCCGACCCGGGCCTGTACACCCTGCCGGCCGGGTCGCGCGTCGCCGACGCCGTCGAGGAGGCGGGCGGCGCCCTGCCGGACGCCGACCTCGACCTGCTCAACCTGGCCCGCGCCCTGGTCGACGGCGAACAGGTCCTCGTGGGCGTTCCCCAGCCCCCGGTCGCCGCCGGGGCGGGAGCGGCGGGCGGCGGGGCGGCTGCGGGCACGGAGGCCCTGGTCGACGTCAACCGGGCCGACGGCGCGCTGTTGGAGACCCTGCCCGGGGTGGGGCCGGTGATCGCGCGGAACATCATCGAGCACAGGGAGGCCAACGGTCCGTTCGCCAGCGTCGACGAGCTGCTCGACGTGGACAGGATCGGCGAGAAGGTGCTCGCCGACCTCGCCCCCCACGCGACGGCGGGGTGAGGGCCGTGCCGGACAGCCCCTGCGCGCTCGGCCCCGGAGCGGGGGAGCCGGGAACATGGTGACGTGGCTGGGAAGCGACGCGTACGGCCTGGGTCGGCCCTCCGACCTCCGGCTGCTCGCACCCGCCCTGGCGGCGTGGACCGCGGCCCTGGGCGCCCTCGCGGCCCCCGCGTGGGCGGCGTGGGTGTTCGGCAGCGTCGCCGGCTGTGCGGCGCTGGCGCTGTTCGCCCTCTCGCGGCCCCCGGCGGAGGCCGCCGCGCTCACCGTGGCGGCGGCCCTGGTCTGCGCGGCCACCGCGGCGTCGGTGGCCGGGGTCCACGTGCACCGTGTGGCCGGGAGCGCCGCGGCGGAGGCGGCCCTGCACGGCCGGGCGGTGGAGTTCGGGGCGGTGGTGGCGGGCGACCCCGTGTCCCGGGCGGGCACGCACCGCCCGGGGCGGGCCGAGTGGGTGGTGCGCTCCCGCACCGCCTGGGTCCGGCTCGGGGACGGCCCCCGTTCCTCCCGGGCCCCGGTGGTGGTCCTCGCCTCCGGCCCGGAGTGGCGCGGCCTCCTGCCCGGCCAGTCCTTCCGTGCGAGGGGCGTCTTCCTGGAGGCGGAGGACGACCCCCTGACGGCGGCCCTGGTCCTGGTGCGCGGACCGCCGGAGGAGGTCACCGCCCCGGGGCGGGCCCAGGCCTTCGCCGGCCGGGTGCGGGAGGGCCTGCGCGAGGCCTCGGCGGACCTGCCGCAGCCGGAGCGCGGCCTGCTCCCGGCACTGATCGTCGGCGACGCCTCCCTGCTCCTGCCCGAGACCGAGGAGGACTTCCGGGCCACCGGCATGACGCACCTCCTCACCGTCTCCGGCGCCAACCTGGCGATCCTGACCGGATTCGTCCTGGCGGCGGCCGGGCTGCTCCGGGCCCCGCCCTGGTGCGCGGTCGCCGGCGGTGCGGTGATGATCTGGCTCTTCGTGCTGGTGTGCCGCCCGGAGCCGAGCGTGGTGCGGGCCGCCTTCATGGGGTCGCTGGGGCTGCTGGCGCTGGCGACCGGGCGTGCGCACGCCGGGCTCGGCGCCCTGAGCGCCACCGTGGTCGGGGTCCTGTTCGTCTCCCCCGGACTGGCGGCCTCCTACGGCTTCGCCCTCTCCGTCCTGGCCACCGCGGGCATCCTGCTGCTGGTGCCCGTCTGGACGCGGGCGTGGTCGGAGCACATGCCGCCCCCGGTGGCGGAGGCGTTCGCCGTGGCCGTGGCCGCCCACGTCGCCGTCGCTCCCGTGCTGGTGGTGCTCTCGGGAGAGCTGTCGTGGGTCGCGATCCCGGCGAACGTGCTGGCCGCGCCGCTGGTCGCCGCGGTCACCGTGGCGGGTTCCGCGGTGGCGGCCCTGGCCGCGGTGTGGCCGGACGCGGCCTCCGCGGCGGTGCGCCTGCCCGCGCTGGGGGTGTCGTGGATCGCGGCGGTCGCCGGGGCCGGCGCCCGCGTCCCGTACGGGGCACTGCCGTGGCGGGCCGACCTGGCAGGCGGGGTGTTCCTGGCGGCCGTCCTGGCGGCCGTCGTGCTGACCCGCGGTCGTGTGCGGAGGGCGGTCGCGGCGGCGCTGGCGGCCTCGCTGCTCCTCGCCCTGGCGGCGCGGTGCCTGCCCGGCGGGTGGCCGCCCCCGGGGTGGGCGCTGGTCGCGTGCGACGTGGGACAGGGCACCGCGCTGGTGCTGTCCGTGGCTCCCGGCGCCGCGGTGGTGGCCGACACCGGCGAGCACCCGGACCTGGTGGACGACTGCCTGCGGCGCCTCGGCGTGCGCGAGGTCCCGCTGCTGCTCCTCAGCCACGACCACGCCGACCACGTGGACGGGACACCCGGGGTGCTGCGGCACCGCAGTGTGCACTCGGCCATGGCGCCGCCGGGGTTCGGGGACACCCCCGTCGGACGGCTGCTGAGGGGGTCCGGCGTCGAACTGGCGGAGGCGGCGCCGGGACGGGCCCTGCGGGTCGGGCCGTGGCTGTTCCGGGTGCTGTGGCCCGACCCGGCGTTCGCCGGTTCGCTCAACGACACCTCGATGGTGGTGCGCGCGGACGGCACGGGGCCCTCCGTTCTGCTGACCGGCGACGTCGAGGAGGAGGCCCAGCGCCGGCTGCTGGCGGGGCCGGACGCGGGCCTGCTCGCGGTGACCGTCCTGGCCACACCGCACCACGGTGCGGGAACCCAGGAACCGGCGTTCCTGGAGGCGGCCGATCCGGTGGTGTCGGTGACCTCGGTGGGCGCGGACAACCCGTACGGGCACCCGGCGCCGTTCACATGGGGCGTGCTGGAGCGGGTCGCGGAGGTCAACCTGCGCACGGACCGCGACGGCGACGTGGCGGTCCTGGGCGACGGCGCGTCCGGCTCGGGCATCGCCGTGACCCGGGGGCCCGGCCCCGGGCGTCGGGTCCCGCCGTCCCGGCCCGGGCGCGGGGCCGGTGCGCGGACGCGGCACGCCCGCCCGTCCCGCCGCCGCGGTGGGCGCGGCGGGGCCTCCCCGGCATCCCGCGCCGGGCCGCTCAGGCGTGTCGGCCGGCGACCGGGGCCCGGGGCGTGCTCCACGGCGAAGGGGTCTGCTTGGCGGCGAAGTAGTCGCCGCCCTTGCGCTGGACGTCGTCCGTGCCCCAGACCTCGTCCCTACCGACGGTGCGCAGGTGGGGGATGTGCTTGCGGCAGTGGATGTAGGCCTCCTCGATGTGGACCATGGTCCACAGCATCGCCTTCTGCCCCGGCACCTCCGGGTGGGGGAGCCCGCGGACGTGGCCCCGCAGCTTCTCGTCCTCCAGGAGACGGGCCCGGCCGTTGACGTGCAGGCCGATCCTCTCGCGCTGGAAGTCGAGGAACATCAGTCCGATGTGCGGGTTCTCCATGATGTTCCCGGCACTGGCGAACACCCCGTTCCCCCGGTACTCGGGGTAGACCAGGGTCTGCTCGTCGACGACGTGGACGAAACCGGGCGGCCCTGCCCGGAAGCTGGAGTCGCACTCGCCCTTGCTGTCCGAGGTGGCGATGAACAGCATCTCCTGCCGGGCGATGAACTCGCGCATCCGGGGGTTGAGCCGGTCCAGCATCTGGTCCTGGTAGAAGCGGTCGGCCCGCTCGGTCGTGCCCGTGACCGTCTGGACGTAGCGCTCGCCCTCGGTACCCGGCGTTCGGCTCTGGTCGGTCTCACTCATCACAATGGACTTTCGAGGGGACGGGGACGGGACAGGGGTGGGGTGGGGCTGGGGGGATCCCGGGCGGCCGGACGCGGTCAGCGGGTCGGCTGGGAGGCGCCGTACGGGCCAGGTGTGTCGTAGGCGTGCCGGGCGCCGGACGGGCGCGGTGCGTCGTAGGCGTGCCGGGCGTCCGAGGGGCGCTGGTCCCCCGCGGAGGACCTCGCTCCGGACCGGTCCCGGTCCCCGTAGGGACGACGGTCGTCGCCCCGGGGCGCGGCGTCCCCGGTGGAGCGCCGGGCGCCCTCCTCCTTGGAGATGGCGTCCTCCGCGCCCGCGAGCATGGTGGCGGTGATCCACTCGTAGACCAGCACCCACGCCGAGCTCATGGAGGACGACCAGGTCGGTGACACCTCGCTGACGGCGCGGACGAGGGCGCGGCCCACGAAGGGGTAGTGCTCGGGCCTGACCCCGAGCTCCCGGTAGTGCCGGCCGCCCAGCTCCCGGAGGAACTGCGCCACGTGGTCCGGCGCGTCGAGATAGCGGACGACCTCCACCAGTGCGTCGGCCATGCGCCTCTGCTGCGGCCGGATGTCGTCGGAGAACATGGCGCGGACCTCGGGCGCCATGACGAAGAGGTTCGCGTAGAAGCTCTCGGAGAGCCGCGTCGAGCCGGCGGGCAGGGACGCGCACGACTCCCGTACCGCCTCGATGACCGAGGCGTTGGGCAGAGGGACTTCGGTGATACGGCGGGGTTGCAAGGGCGGTTCCAGGTGTTCGGGTGGTGGGGCGCGGCGGGGCGGTGGCCCACGAAGGGGGTCCGCGCGGTCGGCGCGGCCCACGGGCCTCTGGGATGCCCCGCTGCGGCCCGACCACGGTTCCGGGCGAACGCGGACCGGTCGGTGCTCACTTGTTCGGGTTGCGCGCCCCCGGGCTCGGACGGATCCGGCGGCGCGGGGGCCTCTGTGTACCGGAGGCGCCTCAGCGCCGGCGTCGGAACGGGGGTGGTGCTCCGGAGCGGTCGACGCGCGCGCCGCCCCCGGTCTCGCCGCGACGGTCCGTCGCCGGCGCCGGGGGCCGCCCGTGCGCGTGGCCCCCGGTCCGGGGAGAACCGACGCGACGGGCGTCCGACAGTATCGAGATTGCGGGATCCCTCAACGCTGCCTTGCCATTTCCGGTCTCAGGTCTCCCCTGGGAGCCGGGACAGTCCCGGAGACCATATGTCGAGGGGGGCAAAAAGGCGAATATTCGCATACCTAACCCTCTGTGCTGGTATGTGTCGTGCACTGTAACAGACGTACCCAGAGGTCACACAGTTACCGAAGCGTACCTTCCGTCGCCATCCGACCACATATCCGCTCCGAACCGTCCCGAACCGGGCCCGCCGCACGCGGCGACCCGAGGAGACGGGGAGGACGCAGGAACGGACCGGCGCCCCGCCGACCGGCCGCGGGAACCGGGCGGGAACCGTCCCCGGCTCGTGGCATCCTCGTTGTATGCCTGCACCCGCCCCGCTCACGATCATCGTCGGCGACGAGGAGCTCCTCGTCGACCGGGCCGTCGCCGCCGTCGTCGCGGCGGTCCGCGAGAACGACCCCGGCGTGGACGTCCACGACCTGGTGCCCTCCCAGGTGACCGTGAACACGATCGTGGAGGTCACCTCCCCCTCCCTGTTCGGCGACCGGCGGGTGGTGGTGCTGCGCTCCTCCCAGGAC
This sequence comes from Nocardiopsis sp. CA-288880, assembly GCF_050955985.1. NCBI lineage: Bacteria > Bacillati > Actinomycetota > Actinomycetes > Streptosporangiales > Nocardiopsidaceae > Nocardiopsis > Nocardiopsis sp. CA-288880. The sequence continues at coordinate 5,822,775 of NZ_CP192105.1, forward strand.
CTCGTCAAGGATCTGGCCGCGACCGTCACCGACTACCTGAAGGACCCGGCCGACGACGTCCACCTGGTGCTCACGCACGCGGGCGGCAACAAGGGCAAGGCACTGCTGCAGGCCGCGGTCAAGGCGGGCGCCGCACGGGTGGACTGCAAGGGGCCGACGAAGGGCCCCGAGAGGGTGGCGTTCGTCAGGGGCGAGTTCACCGCCGCCGGTCGCCAGATCACCCCGGACGCCGCCCAGGCCCTGGTGGACGCGGTGGGCACCGACCTGAGGGAGATCGCCGCGGCGTGCACGCAGCTGGTGGCCGACACCGAGGGCCGGGTGGACGGCGCGGCGGTGGCCCGCTACCACTCCGGCAAGGCGGAGGCCTCCGGGTTCAGCGTCGCGGACCGCGCGGTCGAGGGCCGGCTGCCCGAGGCGTTGGAGCAGTTGCGCTGGTCGCTGGCGGTGGGCACCGCCCCGGTGCTGATCAACAGCGCCCTGGCAGGAGCGGTGCGCGGCATCGCCGTGGCCGCGCAGCCCCCGCGCGGGATGTCCGAGGCGGATCTCGCCAAGCGCGCCAAGGTGCCGCCGTGGAAACTGCGCACGCTGCGCCAGCAGGCCCGGGGATGGAGCGCCGCGGGCGTCACACGGGCGATGGCGGTGGTCGCCGAGACCGACGCGCTCATCAAGGGCGCCGGCCGCGACCCCGAGTACGCGCTGGAGCGCGCCGTGATCGAGATCGCCCGTGCCAGAGGGGTCCGCTGACCGGTTCCGCCCCGAGCGGTCACGGGCGCGGGCGTCAGCGGATGGTCTTGCCGCCCTGCCAGACGCGCAGGGTGTTCAGGCCCATCGACCAGGCGAACGCGCCCTCGTGGTCGGCGTCCCACTGGACGAGGTCCGCCAGGTTTCCCGGCGTCAGCATGCCCCGGTCGCGGAGCCCCAGGGAGTGGGCGCTTCCCACGGTGGCGGCGTGCAGCGCCTCGTGGACGGTCATCTCGAACATGGAGACGGCGAGGGAGATCACCAGCGGCATCGACGTGGTCCCGGCCAGGCCCGGGTTGTGGTCGGTGCCCAGGCCGATCGGCACCCCGTGGTCGAGCAGGGACCGCACCGGCGGGGTGCGGCGCTCGTGCAGGGACGTGGTCGGACAGGCCACCACGGGGGTCCGCGTGGTGGCGAGTGCCAGGATGTCCCGGTCGTCGGTCTCGTGCAGGAGGTCCACCGACGAGCAACCGAGCTCGGTGGCCATCCGCACGGCACCGTGCCGGGGGCGGGAGCAGGCGTGCAGGGTGGTGCGCAGCCCCACCGACTGGCCGACGCCCAGCAGCAGGCGGGCGTCCTCGGTGGTGAACTGCTCGTTGTCGCAGTACACGTCCACCCCGTCCGCACCGGCCAGGGCTGCGTCGCCGAGCCACGAGGCGGCCGTGGCCACGTAGTCCTTGGGCCGTCCGAAGAACTCGGGCGGCACCCCGTGCGCGGGGAAGAAGGTCACATGCAGGCGCGGCATCCCCGGTTCCTCCTCCAGGGAGCGCAGCAGGCGCACGTCGGCCAGTTCGCCGTCCCGGGTGAGGTGGTAGCCGGTCTTGGCCTCGACGGTGGTGCTGCCCGTCAGGACCCAGTGCCGCAGGCGTTCGCGGACCGCGTTGCACAGGGTCCAGGGGTCGGTCCCGCGGGTGATGGTGACGGTGGTGGAGACGCCGCCGCCCGCCGCGAAGATGTCGCCCTTGGAGGCGCCCTTCGCCCACATGTTGACCTCGGCGTAGCGGTCCCCCGCGTAGACCGGGTGGCAGTGGGCGTCGACCAGCCCGGGCGTGATGAGTCCGCCGCCGATGTTGACGACGTCGTCGACGTCGGTGAGGTCGTCCACCACGCCGGGGATGCGCTGGGGCAGCTCGGCGGCGGGCCCGACCCAGGCCACGCGGTCCCCGTCCATGAGGAGCGCGGCCTTGGTGAGCATCTCGTTCCCGGTCCACAGCCGACCGATGTTGCTGAGGAGTACTACCGTCATGGGGTTTTCCGCCCTCGTCGGTCAGATCCGCCGGCGCGAGTGCGGTACACGGTCGCGGGATGCACGGGCGGACATAACGACCTCGTATCTGGAACGATCCGACAGGGTCGGCAGGAGGCGGCCGTGGGGCCGCCGCGGTGCCGTGACAGCGGGAAGGAGAGTCGGCTGTCGGGGGACAGCGGGCCGCTGGCGGCCAGTGCTCCAAAACCGTAGTCCATCCGCGGACTCCGTGTACACCTCTCCCGGGGGACGAATGCGAGCGTGGCGGAGCAAAACTCGCGAGTGGACGGCGTGACGAAGGACACCGGCGCCCCCGCACCGCCGGTCCGGTCCCGGACCGTGCGCCCCGCCCCCGCCCCGTCCCGCGGACCCGCGACGGCCCCAGACATGCGAGGACCGGGGCGCCCGGTCGGGACGCCCCGGTCGCAGCCGGTGGCGGGCGCGGTCCCCGGAGGGACCGCGCGGTGCTCAGGCCCTGCTGGGCGTGTACTCGTTGAGCTTCGCCGCGAGCAGCTCGGGGACGAAGGCGTGGATCGCCGTTCCGTCTCCGGTGTGCTCCTCGCTGATGATGCGTCCCTCCTGGTGCACCTTGGCGATGAGGTCGCCCCGCGAGTACGGGACCAGCGCGTTGACCTCGTGCGCGAGCTCCGGGAGCGCGTCGGCGAGCGCCGCGACCAGCTCGGGAACGCCCTCGCCGGTGCGGGCCGAGACCTCGACCATGTTCGGGTAGCGGGTCCGCAGCACCTTGAGCACGTCCGGGTCGGCGGCGTCCACCTTGTTGACCACGATGAGCTCGGGCACCTCCGCGGCCTCGATGTCGGCGAACACCTCGTGGACCGCGCGAATCTGGCTCTCGGGGTCGGGGTGCGACCCGTCGATCACGTGCAGGATCAGGTCGGAGTCGGCGACCTCCTCCAGGGTGGAGCGGAACGCCTCCACCAGCTGGTGCGGCAGGTGCCGGACGAATCCGACGGTGTCGCTGAGGGTGAAGCCGCGGCCGTCGGGCGTGCGCGCCTGGCGGACGGTCGGGTCCAGGGTGGCGAACAGGGCGTTCTCCACCAGGACGCCGGCCCCCGTCAACCGGTTGAGCAGGCTCGACTTGCCGGCGTTGGTGTACCCGGCGATGGCCACGGACGGCACCTCGCGGGTGCGCCGGACGTCGCGCTTGACGTCGCGCGCGGTGCGCATGTGGGCGAGCTGACGGCGCAGCTTGGCCATCTTGTCGTTGATGCGCCGGCGGTCGGTCTCGATCTTGGTCTCACCGGGACCGCGCAGGCCCACGCCTCCGCCCGCGCCTCCGCCGCCGGAGCCGCCCGCCTGCCGGGACAGGGAGTCGCCCCAGCCGCGCAGTCGCGGCAGCAGGTAGCTGAGCTGTGCGAGTTCGACCTGGGCCTTGCCCTCGCTGCTGCTGGCGTGCTGGGCGAAGATGTCCAGGATCAGGGCGGTGCGGTCCACCACCTTGACCTTGACGACGTCCTCCAGCTGCCTCAGCTGGCCGGGGGTGAGCTCACCGTCGCAGATGACGGTGTCGGCGCCGGTCGCCTCGACGATGTCGCGGAGTTCGGCCGCCTTGCCCTTGCCGACGTAGGTGGCCGGGTCCGGCTTGGAGCGGCGCTGGGTGAGGCCTTCGAGGACGAGTGCCCCGGCGGTCTCGGACAGGGCCGCGAGTTCGGTGAGCGAGTTGTCGGCGTCGGTCTGGGTGCCGCTGGTCCACACGCCGATGAGGACGACGCGCTCCAGTCGCAGCGACCGGTACTCGACCTCGGTGATGTCGGTGAGTTCGGTGGAGAGCCCCTGCACGCGGCGGAGCGCGTGGCGTTCGGCGAGTTCCATCTCACCCTGGTCGGGAGCGTTCCTCGGCTCGTTCCGGCGGTCTCCGCCGTCGGCCTCGGCCCCACGGGTCGCATCGTCCCCGTCGACCCCGTCCCCGACGGTGATCGCCTCGCGGAAGACGTCCTCGCCTGCGGCCTCGTGGCCGGGCTCGGAGATTCCGCGGGTGTCAGCTGTATTCATATCCCTCCAGGTGGGTCAACGCGGCCGCCGTCCTGATTCTTCCCGTGGGCGGGCCGCGACGGGCGCCCTGTCGATGGTGGCAGGTCGCCGCCGCCGGGGCATCTGAATTATCGCAGGCCGTGCGACACGCGACATTGCGCCGTGCGGAGTCGCCCGGTGACCCTCGGTCGATACTGGCCGAAGAAGTCCCGATCTTCCGGGCGGAAGTTTTCCGGACCTTCACACGCCGGGAAACTTCACGATCATGTGCGCGGACCGCGGCGTTGACCGCGCGGAGGCACTGACGGTAGCGTCGTTTTCCACATACCAAAAGCCATTTTCGTATTGCGGAAGGTTTCCATGGGCGCCACGCACGGGGTCGAGATCACCGGCCCCCTCCACGACCGGTTCGACGAGATCCTCACGGATGAGGCCCTGGCCCTCGTCGCCGAACTCCACCGCACCTTCGAGGGGCGCCGCCAGGAGCTCCTCTCCGCCCGCAGGACCCGCGAGGAGCAGATCGCCGCGGGTGCCGACCTCGACTTCCTCCCCGAGACCGAGCACATCCGCGAGGACGACAGCTGGCAGGTCGCCCCGCCCGCGCCCGGCATCACCGACCGCCGGGTCGAGATCACCGGCCCCACCGACCGCAAGATGACCGTCAACGCGCTCAACTCCGGCGCGAAGGTGTGGCTCGCCGACTTCGAGGACGCGAACACCCCGCTGTGGGAGAACATGATCGGCGGGCAGCTCAACCTGCGCGACGCCCTCGACCGGCAGATCGACTTCACCTCCCCGCAGGGCAAGACCTACGCCCTGAAGGAGGACGGCGAGCTCGCCACCGTCGTCGTCCGTCCGCGCGGCTGGCACCTGGACGAGAAGCACATCCTCGTCGACGGCCGCCGGACGAGCGGCGGCATCGTCGACTTCGCGCTCTACCTCTTCCACAGCGCCCGGCGGCAGATCGCCAAGGGCAAGGGGCCGTACTTCTACCTGCCCAAGATGCAGAGCCACCTCGAGGCCCGCCTCTGGAACGACATCTTCGTCCTGGCCCAGGAGCGCCTGGGGATCCCGCGCGGCACCATCCGCGCCACCTGCCTGATCGAGACCATCCCGGCCGCCTTCGAGATGGAGGAGATCCTCTACGAGCTGCGGGAGCACTCCGCGGGGCTCAACGCGGGGCGCTGGGACTACCTGTTCAGCATCATCAAGACGCACCGCACCCGCGGCCGCCGGTTCCTGCTGCCCGAGCGCAACGCCGTGACGATGACCGCCCCGTTCATGCGCGCCTACACCGAACTGCTGGTCAAGACCTGCCACAAGCGCGGCGCCCACGCCATCGGCGGCATGGCCGCGTTCATCCCGTCCCGCCGCGACGCCGAGGTGAACGAGGTCGCCTTCGCCAAGGTCCGCGAAGACAAGTCCCGCGAGTCCGGCGACGGGTTCGACGGTTCGTGGGTGGCCCACCCCGACCTGGTCCCGGTCGCCATGGAGGTCTTCGACGGCGTCCTCGGCGAGCGCCCCCACCAGATCGACAAGCAGCGCCCCGAGGTCGAGGCGACCGCCGCGGACCTGCTCTCCGTCGACCGGACCCCGGGCGGCGTCACCCTCGCCGGCCTGAGCGGCAACATCAACGTCGCCCTCCAGTACCTGGCCGCCTGGATGGGCGGCAACGGCGCGGTGGCCATCCACAACCTCATGGAGGACGCCGCCACCGCAGAGATCTCCCGGTCCCAGATCTGGCAGTGGCTGCACAACGACGTCACCCTCGACGGCGGCGAGAAGGTCACCGCCGAGCTCGTCAGGCAGCTCATCGACGAGGAGCTGGCGGCCATCCGGGGGTCCCTGGGGGAGGCGTACGACGAGAGCCTGTACCAGCAGGCCAAGGAGCTGTTCTCCGAGGTGGCCCTCGCCGACGAGTACGTGGACTTCCTGACGCTGCCGGCCTACGAGCGCATGCCGTAGTTCGGGCTTGATTCCGTAAAACGGAAGAGAGTTTCCATCGCACCCCTTGCTACGGCAGGGGGTGCGGTCGTACGTTCCCCTTGCGAGGTCGCAGCCGGGGAAGGGTTCCCGGACCCACTTCTCCGGACCTGCCCGGGAGGCGCCATGACCGAGACCGCACCCGCCACACGGACCCCGGCGGCCCTGGCCGCCCTCGTCCCCGTGCTGCGCGACATCTGCGGTGAGGACGGCGTCCTGACCGACGCCTCCCGGCGACGCACCTACGAGAGCGACGGGCTCACCCACCACAGGTCCGTCCCCGGCGTCGTCGTGCTCCCCACCACCGCCGAGCAGGTCGCCGCCGTCGTCCGGCTCTGCTCCGACCGCGGCGTCCCCTTCGTGCCGCGGGGCGCGGGCACGGGCCTCTCCGCGGGGGCGCTCCCCCACGCCGAGGGCGTCCTGGTCGTCACCTCGCGCATGCGCCGCATCATCGAGATCGACGTCGAGAACGAGTGCGCGGTCGTCGAACCGGGGGTGGCCAACCTCGACGTCACCCGCGCCGCGGCCCCCCACGGGTACTACTACGCGCCCGACCCCTCCAGCCAGCAGGTGTGCTCGGTGGGCGGCAACGTCGCCGAGAACTCCGGCGGCGCCCACTGCCTCAAGTACGGGTTCACCGTCAACCACGTGCGCGGCCTCGACATCGTCACCCCCTCCGGCGAACTCGTCAGCCTCGGCGGCCGGAGCCCCGACGCTCCCGGCTACGACCTCATCGGCGCGTTCGTCGGCTCCGAGGGCACGCTCGGCATCGCCACCCGCATCACCGTCAACCTGACCCGCGCCCCGCAGAAGACCGTGACCCTGCTGTCCGCGTTCACGTCGATGGACGCGGGCGGGCGGGCGGTCAGCTCCGTGATCGCCGCCGGAGTGCTGCCCTCCGCCATGGAGATGATGGACGCGCTCGCCATCGAGGCCGCCGAGAAGGCCGTCGCCTGCGACTACCCGCAGGGGGCGGCGGCCGTGCTGGTCGTGGAGCTGGACGGCCCCGCCGCGGAGGTCGACGCCCAGCTCGCCGAGGTCGTCCGGCTGTGCGGCGGGGCGGGCTCCTTCGAGACCCGGACCGCCAGCGGCCCCGAGGAGCGCGCCCGCATCTGGAAGGGGCGCAAGTCGGCGTTCGCCGCGGTGGGGAGGATCAGCCCCGCCTACATCGTCCAGGACGGCGTCGTCCCCCGCACCGCCCTGCCCGAGGTGCTGCGCCGCATCACCGAGCTGTCGGAGTCCAGCGGCATCCGCGTCGCCAACGTCTTCCACGCCGGCGACGGCAACCTCCACCCCCTGGTGCTGTTCGACGACACCGAGCCCGGCGCGGCGGCCAGGGCCGAGGAAGTCTCCGGGGCCATCCTCGACCTGTGCATCGAACACGGCGGCTCCATCACCGGGGAGCACGGCGTGGGCGTGGACAAGGCGTGCAAGATGCCGCGCATGTACGGTCCCGACGACCTGGCGACGTTCGACCTGTTCCGCCGGTCCTTCGACCCGGACGGCATCGCCAACCCGGACAAGCTGCTCCCCACGCCGCGCCTGTGCGGCGAACGGCCCGGCGTGCGCAGGGGCGTGCACCCGCTCGTGGAGTCCGGGCGGGCCGACCAGTTCTGAGCGACGGCTCCGACGACGAGGGAGGACACGTGACACCCGCGGAGAAGCTGGAGGTCGAGGGCTGCGCCCTGAGGAAGGGGACCGCCGCCGACGCCGTGGGGGCCCTCGTCCCCGGGTACGTGGCACGGCCCGCGGACGCCGACGCCCTCGCCCGGATCATGGCCGTGTCCGGGCGGCGGGGACTCACCGTCGTCGCGCGCGGCCACGGTACCGGCATGGACTGGGGCGGGGTCCCGCGCTCCGCCGACCTGGTCGTCGACACCGGCGGCCTGTCGTGGATCGACCACATCGCGGGCGACCTCGTCGTCGAAGCCGGGGCCGGCACCCCCGTCGCCGACCTCTTCGCCGTGCTGGAGGCCGCCGGACAGCGCCTGTCCGTCGACCCCGTGCGCGAGGGCGGAACCGTCGGCGGCATGGTCGCCACGGGAGTGTCCGGCCCGCGCCGCCTGCTCACCGGCGCCCTGCGCGACCTGGTCATCGGCATGACCGTCGTGCGGGCCGACGGGGTGGTGGCCCGCAGCGGCGGCCGGGTGGTCAAGAACGTGGCAGGGTACGACCTGGCGAAACTGCACACGGGAGGCCTCGGCACCCTCGGCGTGATCGCTTCGGTGGCCTTCCGCCTGCACCCGCTGCCGCCCGCCCTGCGGGTGGTGACCATCCCCCTGGCCTCCCGCGGTCACGCGGAGCGGATCACGGCCGCCCTGCGCGCGACCACGGTCGTGCCTGCGGCGGTGGAGCTCCACTGGCCCGCCCGTCTCCCTCCACCACCCTCAACCGACGCCTCCGGCGCAGCCCAACCCCACCGTCTCCCTCCACCACCCTCAACCGACGCCTCCGGCGCAGCCCAACCCCACCGTCTCCCTCCACCACCCTCAACCGACGCCTCCGGCGCAGCCCAACCCGCCCGTCTCCCCCCACCACCCTCAACCGACGCCGACCGCACCGCCCCGGCCCCGCCGTCCCCGGCCGCCCCCCACCACGGCCCCTGCCTGCGCGTCGTGCTGGAGGGGACGCCGGAGGGGCTGGAGGCCAGGACCGCCACCGTGCTCTCGGTCCTGAGCGGGGCCGCGCCGCAGGAGGGCGCCGTGCCGCCCGGGCCACGGGTGGACCGGGAACTGCCGGCGGGGTGGGGGCTGCTCCCCTCCGAGGGCACGGTCGTCCGGGTGTCCGTGCCGCCCGCCGAGTCGGCGGAGGCCGCCGAGGCGCTGGGCGCCCTGGCCAGCCGCGCGCACGGGACGGACGCGGTGGTCACCGGTTCGGTGCCGCGCGGCGCCCTCTTCGTCTCGTTCGCCCCGGGCGCGCCCGCGGGGGCCGTGGCGGACACGGTGGCGGGGGCCCGCTCCCGCCCCGGCTGGTCGGCCACCCTGCTACGCGCGGAACCGCACGTCCACGCCGCCGGGGTGGACCCGTGGGGCGAGATCCCCGGCCTGCCGCTGATGCGGGCCGTCAGGGACTCCTTCGACCCCGGCCGCCGCCTGGCCCCGGGGCGCTTCGCCGACGGCGCCTGAACCCGGCGCCCGAACCTTCCAGGACCTGAGGGAGTGCACGTGACCGACCAGCCGCCGGAGGCTCCACGCGAACGGGACCAGGTGTTCGGCGACCTGTTGAACGACTGCGTCCACTGCGGGTTCTGCCTCCCCACCTGCCCCACGAACGTGCTGTGGGGGCAGGAGATGGACTCACCGCGCGGGCGTATCCACCTGATGTCCCAGATGCACACCGAGGACGTCCTCACGGAGGCGGCGGTCGGTCACTTCGACAACTGCCTGGGGTGCCTGGCCTGCGTCTCCTCGTGCCCGTCGGGGGTGGCCTACGACGCCCTCATCGAGCACACGCGGAACAGGGTGGAGAAGGAGCACGAGCGGCCGCGGGGGGAGCGGGTGCTGCGGGGCGCGATCTTCTCCCTGTTCCCGTACCGGCGCAGGCTGCGCCTCATGCGAGGCCCGCTGCGCGCCTACGGGGCCACCGGGGCGTCCTCCCTCGTCCGGCGCTCGGGCCTCCTGGAGCGGATCTCCCCGGCCCTGGCCGCCATGGAGCGCATCGCACCGCCGCTGTCGTCGCCCCCTCCCCCGCTCCCACCCCTGGTGCCCGCCGTGGGGAGGGCCCGGGCCAGGGTGGGGATGCTCGTGGGGTGCGTCCAGGGCGCGTTCTTCCCCGAGGTCAACACCGCGACCGCGCGCGTGCTGGCGATGGAGGGCTGCGACGTGGTCGTCCCCCGCTCCCAGGGGTGCTGCGGCGCCCTGTCCGGGCACTCCGGGCGGTCGGAGGAGTCCGCTGCCTTCGCCCGGCGCCTCGTCGAGGTGTTCGAGCGGGCGCGCGTCGACCGGGTCGTGGTCAACTCCGCCGGATGCGGCTCCAGCATGAAGCACTTCGACCGCACCCTGGCCGAGGCGGGCGCGGACGAGGCATGGGTGCGTCGCGCGCGCGACATGTCGGCGAAGGTCGTGGACCTCACCGAGTTCCTGACGGACCTGGGCCCGCGGGCCGAGCGCCATCCCCTCCCGCTGCACGCGGCGTACCACGACGCGTGCCACCTCTCCCACGGTCAGGGGATCACACAGGCCCCCCGCGCCCTCCTCGCGGGCATTCCGGGGCTGCGCGTGTCCGATCTGCCCGACAAGGAGGTCTGCTGCGGTTCGGCGGGCGTCTACAACCTGCTCAAGCCCGACGCCGCACGGGAACTCGGCGACCGCAAGGGCCGGGACGTGGCCTCCACCGGCGCCGACGCGCTGGTGTCGGGCAACCCCGGGTGCGCGCTCCAGATCGCGTCGGCGATGGAGCGTGCGGGGAGGCGGGTCGCGGTGACCCACACCGCGCGCGTCCTCGACGCGTCGCTGCGCGGTCTCACCGTCGACCAGCTGCTGGGGCGCTGACCCGGGGCGTGCCCCGTCCACAGGCCCGGGACGGGGCTGTCCCCGACCGGTGAACAGCTGCTTTCCTTGAATCAGGGGGGATCCCACCCCCGGCGGCTCCGGCGTGCCCGCGCCCCGCCCCGCACCCGGGACCGCCCCTCCCGCCCCGACACCTCCGCACCGGCCCCATTGGCCCCACAGGCCCCACTGGCCCCACCGATCCCGCCCGCGCCCGGCCTCCGGCCCGTCGCACCCCGGCAGCCACCCCACCCCATGTGCCCCACATCACACTCATTCGCGCGATTTCTCCCCCTCCCCCTCGAACAACGACCGCCCGGGCGACACAAGAGGGTGACAGAGAGGAGTTGCCGATGGTGACGAGCCACGACGGCGACCCGCCCGGGCACGCGGAGTTCAACGCGGTCTTCGAGAGGCACTACGACGCGGTGTACAACTACGCGCGCCGCAGGGTCGGCCCCGACCTGGCCGACGACGTCGCCTCCGAGGCGTTCGTCGTCGCCTGGAGGCGGCGCGACAGGGTACCCGCGGACAGGGAGCTCCCCTGGCTGTACTCCTGTGCCCGCCGCATCACCCTCGCCACGCTGCGGGAAATCCGCGGGCGCGGCGAGGTCCCCACTCCCCCGGAACAGCTCTGGCGGGACTCACCGGACGACGCGGAACAGGTCATCCGGCGCCAGTCGGCGCTCACCGCGCTGGCCGGGCTCTCCGACACCGACCGCGAGCTCGTGATGCTCGTGACCTGGGAGGGGCTGAGCAGCCGCGAGGCGGCCCGGGTGGTGGGCTGCGCCCCCGTGACCGCGCGGGGCCGCCTGCACCGCGCCCGCCGACGGCTCCAGGCCCTCATGGACGACACCGCCCGACCCGCTTCCGACACCCCTGACAGAGAGGAGGCGTCGTGGACGACGTCACCGCGCTTCGCGCGCTCATGAACGACAGCGACCCCCGCGCCGGGGCGACCGCTTCCTTCCCCGACCGCCAGCGCGCACGCACGAAGGCCATCGCCATGCTCGACGCCGCACCCGCCCGACGCCCCCTGTGGCGCCGGATCCCCGTCCTCGCCGGAGCCGCGACCCTGGTCGCCGCCACCACCGCCGCCGTCCTCGTGATCGGTACCGCGGGCGGGGGCCCCGCGGGCATCCCCGCCGCGTACGCGGCGCCGCCGGACCCGATCGAGGTCATCGGGGGCGCGCCCGAACCCGGGGCGGAGCGGCTCCTCGCCCTCGCCGAGACGGCCGGGGCCGGTGAGGACGCCCCCGGGGACGGCGATGTCGCCCATGTCTCCTCGACCGGACAGGAGCTGCTGGTCGTCACCAGCTTCGCCGGGGAGGAGGCCGGCGACGACGACCTGCGCAGCGCCGGCTTCATCCCCTACGACTGGCAGTACTGGCAGGGCCCCGGGGGCGACATCCGCGAGATCGGCGTCGCCGGAGAGGCCGAGGACACCCGGGGCGACGTCGAGGAGCACCGGAGGTTCCTCGACGACCGGTCGGACGACTTCGAGAGCACCCTGCACGAGAGCCTCGTCCTCCCGCGGGACCTGCCCACCGACACGGACGCACTGACGCGGACCCTCCTCGGGTGGGGGCAGGACGACGTCCCGGCCGACAGCCCCGAGGCGGACGAAGCCCTCGTCAACGCCCTGAACCACCTCTACGACCGCCGTCCGCTGGACGCCGACGAGCGGGCCGCGGCCCTGCGCGTGCTCTCCGGGTTCTCCGGCGTCGAGTACGCCGGCCGGACCCAGGACCCGCTCGCCCGCGGCGGCGAGCTCTTCCAGGTGCGGGTCGAGGAGGGGACGGAGACCAACGAGTACCGGTACGTCTTCGACTCCGGGAGCGGTGCGCTCCTCTACCGGGACGTCACCCTGCTCGAGGAGGAGCCCGGCGAGTCCTCCCTCGCCCGGCACGACCTCGAACTCCCGGTGACCACCTCCTACCGGACCTTCCTCTGGTCCGGCTGGGTTCCGGGCATCGGGGACCGCCCCTGACCCGGGACGGGGTGCGGGCCCCGCTCCTCTGAGGGGCCGCCCGCGCATCAGGCGGTGCCCGGTCCGGCGCGCGGACCGGGCACCGCCCGCCGCGGGGCGGTCCTCAGGAGAGGAGGGAGGTCTCGCCCTCCGCCACGATGACGGCCGGGCCGCTCATCCTCGCGCCGTCGGAGTCCAGGAACACGGTGCACTCCCCGCCGAGGACCCTCACACGCCAGGTGGCGCCCTCGCCCGCAGGGGTGGCGGCGGCGGCCGCGGCGACGATCCCGGTGCCGCAGGAGCGGGTCTCGCCCGAGCCGCGCTCGAAGACGCGCATGTCGAGGACACCGGGCTCGACCTCGGTGTACACCTCCACGTTGGCGCCCTCGGGGAAGGCCTCGCGGTCCAGCAGGGGCGGCTCGGTCAGGTCCACGTCCGCGACGGGGCCGGGCACCTCACAGGCCAGGTGGGGGTTGCCCACCGAGATCTGGGCGCCGTGCACCACCTGCCGGGCGAGCTTCGCCGAGGACGTGCCCTGCCTCTCGACCCGGCCCATGTCGACGGTGACGTCGCCCTCGGAGCCGACCCGGACCTCCTTGGCGCCGTCCCTGGTGCCCACCTCGAAGACGTCGCCGCCGACCAGGCCGGCGTGCACCAGGTAGCGGGCGAACACCCGCACGCCGTTGCCGCACATCTCCGCGACGCTCCCGTCGGAGTTTCGGTAGTCCATGAACCACTCGGCGCGCTCCGCGGTGCGCGCGGACGGCGCGAGCGCCTCGCCCAGGGCGCGTGTGCGCACCACGCGCAGGATGCCGTCGCCGCCGATGCCCGCGCGGCGGTCGCACAGCAGGCGGACGGCCTCCTCCGTGAGGTCGAGCTCCCCGTCGGGGTCGGGGAGGATCACGAAGTCGTTCTCTGTTCCGTGGCCCTTGGCGAATCGCATGCCGACCATCCTAGGCGTGGTCACGGCATGTCCCCGACCGCCCGTCCGGGCCCCTGGCCCCGGGCGGCGGCGGGAGCTCCGGCGCCCGGGACCGGCCGGGGCAGGCCGCGAACTGACTACGCTGGAAGGATGATCAAGGTGATCGCGGTTGTCGGCCCGACCGCTGTGGGCAAGTCCGATCTCGCCGTCGAGGTGGCCCTGCGACTCGAAGAGCGCACGGGACGCCGGGGCGAGGTCGTCAACGCCGACTCCATGCAGCTCTACCGCGGCATGGACATCGGTACCGCCAAGCTCGGCGAGGCCGACAGACGCGGGGTCCCCCACCACCTGCTGGACGTCTGGGAGGTCAGCGAGCCCGCGGACGTGGCCAGTTACCAGGACATGGCCCGTGAGCGCGTGGAGGACTGCGCCGACAGGGACGTCATCCCCGTCCTCGTGGGCGGGTCCGGGCTCTACGTCCGCGCCGTCCTGGACCACCTGGAGTTCCCCGGCACGGACCCCGGCGTGCGGGCCCGTCTGGAGGCGGAGCTCGGCGACGTGGGCCCGGGGGTGCTCCACGCCCGGCTGGCGGAGGCCGATCCGGCGGCGGCGCGCACCATCCTGCCCGGGAACGGGCGTCGGATCGTGCGGGCCCTGGAGGTCATCGAGCTGACCGGTCGGCCGTTCACCGCGAACCTGCCGGACCACACGTCCTTCTACCCGTGCACGCAGATCGGCCTGACCTCCCCCCGCCCCTCGCTGGACGAGCGCATCGACGCCCGTGTGGAGCGCATGTGGGACCAGGGCCTGCTGGACGAGGTCCGCGTCCTGGACGGGCTGGGGCTGCGCGGGGGACGTACGGCGTCCCGCGCCCTCGGGTACGCCCAGGCCCTGGCCCAGCTCGACGGCGAGATGTCCGAGGAGGAGGCGAAGGCGGCCACCGCCCAGGCGACCCGGCGCTTCGCCCGCCGCCAGGAGTCCTGGTTCCGCCGCGACCCCCGGGTCCGCTGGCTGCCCTACGACGCCCCCGACCTGGTCGAGCGTGCGCTGTCCCAGGTGGAGAGGGCCCTGTCCGGTTCCCCGGAGGAGCCCGGTGAGGCCCTGGTGGACGTGGCGACGCTGGTCCCGCACGGGCAGCGCTCCCCCGGGTAGCGCCTCCCGCTCCCTCCGTCCGTCCCGGGGGCCGGGCCCGTCGGGCCCGGCCCCCGGTGTCGTGCACCCGGTGTCGTGCACCCCTTGTCCCCGGGGTCCCCTTCGCCTATCTTGACTCTGTGACCAGTTTTCAAATCTGGTCACGGAGTCAGAGAGGAGGGGTGGGGATATGGTCGTCGCGTCAACACGCGTGGTCAAACCGCATCCCGTCCGTCCCCGACTCGCAGGAGCACATCGTGAGCCCGTCGACCGACACGCCCCCGGGCGCCTCCACCTCCCCCTCCCCGGCCGCGGACGCGGCCGCGGCCGAACGGGAGCTGAGGGCCGACCGCATCCTGGACGCCGCGGAGGAGCTGCTGGTGGCCTGGGGACGCCGCAAGATCACCGTCGAGGACGTCGCCAGGAGGGCGAAGGTCGGCAAGGGCACCGTCTACCTCCACTTCGCCACCAAGGAGACGCTGCTGCTCGCGGTGGTCATGCGGGCCCAGCTCGGCCTGATGCGACAGCTCCTGGAGGTCATGGGCAGGTCTCCGGAGAACGTGCGGCCCAGCGAGGTCGCCCGCTCCCTGTACCTGAAGCACCTCGACTCACCGCTGATGCGGGCCGTCCTCACCGGGGGCACCGAGTCCCTGGGGGCCCTCTCACGGGACGCGGCCGCCCTCGTCGGGGGAACGGTCCGCGAGCGCCAGAGGGCCATGAGGGCCTACTGGGACGTGCTGCGCGACCTCGGGCTCCTGCGCCCGGACCTGCCCGTGGACGACCAGCTGTACGCCTACAACGCGCTCGTCCTCGGCCACCTGGTCACCCCGCCCGTCCTGGAGGAGCAGGGGATGCACGTGCCCGACCACGGCACGCGCGCCGACCTCATGGCGCAGAGCGTCCGGCTGCTCCTGGAGCAGGACGCGCCACCGGAGAACACGCGCAAGGCCCAGGCCAGGGTCCTGGAGATCTTCTCCGCCCTGGACAGGAGCATGCGCGAGGACATCGCACGACTGAAGCAGACACCAGGCTCCACCTGACACCTCCCGAGGAGGGCCCATGACAGCCAACCCCCCGTCCGCCCGAGACGACCTCATCGACCTTCGCGCACCCGGGTTCGCCACCGACCCCTTCCCGGTGATCGAGCGGGTCCGAGCGGCGGGCGGGTCGGCGCCGGCCCTGTTCGTCGACACGCTGGAGGCCACGCTCTTCGTGGACGACGAGGACGTGCGCACCATCCTGGGCGACCGGCGGTTCGTCCTCGACCCCGCCAACGTCGCCGGAGAGGTCACCGCCAGGCGCTCCGACGCCCTCACCGGGCTGGGCATCAGCCCCGACCTGGTCACCTACCTGACCGAGTCCCTCCTCGACAAGGACGCCGAGGACCACACCCGGCTGCGCAAACTCGTCTCGCGCACGTTCACCGTGCGGCGTGTCAACGCGATGCGCCCCTCCGTCCAGCGGATCGCCGACGAGCTGATCGCGCGGCTCCCGGAGCTCGCCGACGGCGACGGGGTCGTGGACCTCATGCCGCACTTCGCCTACCCGCTGCCCATCGCGGTCATCTGCGACCTGGTCGGGGTCCCCGTCGAGGAGCGCCCCGCCTGGCGGTCCTGGAGCGAGCGGCTGTCCGCCTTCGACCCGAGCCGGCCCGACCTCATGAACAGCGCCCTCGGAGAGATGGTCGAGCACATCAGGGGGATGCTGGCCTCCCGGCGCGCCGAGCCGACCGACGACCTGCTCGGCGCCCTGGTCCGGGCACGCGACGAGGACGGCGGGCGCCTCAGCGAGAGCGAGCTGATCACGCTGGTGTTCACGCTCGTCATCGCCGGCCACGAGACCACCGCGCACCTTCTCGGCAACGGCGTCCGCGCCCTGCTCGGACACCCGGACCAGTGGGGCATGCTCCGCGAGGACCCGGGGATGCTGCCCTCGGCCGTGCACGAGATGCTCCGCTACGGCGGCACCGCGGTGATCGCCAAGGCGAGGTACGCCGTCGAGGACGTCGAACTGCGCTCCGGCCGCGTGGCCGCCGGAGCGCGGGCGATCGCGGTCATCGGCGGCGCCAACCGCGACCCGCGGGTCCACCCGGAGCCCCAGCGGTTCGACATCACACGCCACCACGGCAGGCCGGGGGAGGCGCACGTCGGGTTCGGGCACGGCGTCCACTACTGCCTGGGCGCCGCCCTGGCCCGCCAGGAGGGGGAGATCGGCGTCGGTGCGCTGGTCCGCGCCCATCCGGGCCTGTCCCTGGTCCCCGGGCGCGACCCCCGGCCCGGGGCCGTCCCCGGCGCCCTGCGCCTGGACAGCCTCCCGGTCCGGCTCTGAGGCCGGTCCCGCCCTCCCCGGGCCACGGCACGGGGAGGGCGGGACCGGGGCCCGGGAACGGAACCGCCCCCCTGCGCCACGGCGCAGGGGGGCGTGCGTGTTCGTCCGGGCTCGCACCCGGTCGGACGCCTCAGGCGTCGCAGCACCCGCCGACGGCGGCGGGCTGCTGGGCCGGGGCCCCGATCCCGGGCATGCCCAGCAGGACGTCCGGCTTGGCGTCCGCGGCCGGGCGGCCGTTGCGGGCCGCCCAGGCGTCGCCCGAACGGGTGCGGCGCAGTCCGCGGATCCCCGAGTCGGACACCAGGTGGTGCGGTGCGGCGTAGGTGACCTCGACGGTCACCACGTCGCCGGGGCGCGGCTCCTCGCCGTCGCCCACCGCGAAATGGACCAGGCGGTTGTCCGGGGCGCGGCCGGACAGGCGGCGGTGCTCGCCGTCCTTCTTGCCCTCGCCCTCGGAGACCAGCAGGTCGACCTCCCGGCCGACGAGCTTCTTGTTCTCCTCCCAGGAGATCCCGTCCTGGAGCTCCACCAGCCGCTGGTAGCGGTCCTTGACCACGTCCGGCGGCACCTGGCCGTCCATGGTGGCCGCCGGGGTTCCCGGGCGCTTGGAGTACTGGAAGGTGTACGCCATGGAGAAGCGGGCCTCGCGGACCACGTGGAGGGTCTCCTGGAAGTCCTCCTCCGTCTCCCCGGGGAAGCCCACGATGATGTCCGTGGTGATCGCTGCGTGCGGCATGGCGGCGCGCACCTTCTCCACGATGCCGAGGAAGCGCTCCTGGCGGTAGGAGCGGCGCATGTCCTTGAGGACCTTGCTGGACCCGGACTGCAGCGGCATGTGGAGCTGCGGCATGACGTTGGGCGTCTCGGCCATGGCCTCGATGACGTCGTCGGTGAAGTCCCTCGGGTGCGGGGAGGTGAAGCGCACGCGCTCCAGCCCCTCGATCCCGCCGCAGGCGCGCAGCAGCTTGGAGAAGG
This sequence comes from Nocardiopsis sp. CA-288880, assembly GCF_050955985.1. Classification (NCBI taxonomy): domain Bacteria; kingdom Bacillati; phylum Actinomycetota; class Actinomycetes; order Streptosporangiales; family Nocardiopsidaceae; genus Nocardiopsis; species Nocardiopsis sp. CA-288880. The sequence goes on from NZ_CP192105.1 coordinate 5,840,549, forward strand.
CCTGCCGGTCGCCGAAGCCGCTGCCGTAGGCGTTGACGTTCTGGCCGAGCAGGGTGATCTCGCTGACGCCCTCGGCCACCAGCGCGCGCACCTCGGCGAGCACGTCGCCGGGGCGGCGGTCCTGCTCCTTGCCCCGCAGCGCGGGCACGATGCAGAAGGTGCAGGTGTTGTTGCAGCCGACGGAGATCGACACCCACGCCGCGTACGCGGACTCACGGCGGCTGGGGAGCGTGGACGGGAAGTGCTCCAGGGACTCGGCGATCTCCACCTGCGCCTCGCGCTGGACGCGGGCGCGCTCCAGCAGCGTGGGCAGGGAGCCGATGTTGTGGGTGCCGAAGACGACGTCGACCCAGGGCGCGCGGCGCACGATCTCGCCGCGGTCCTTCTGGGCGAGGCAGCCGCCGACGGCGATCTGCATCCCCGGGTTGGCATCCTTGACCGGGCGCAGGTGCCCGAGGTTGCCGTAGAGGCGGTTGTCGGCGTTCTCCCTGACCGCACAGGTGTTGAACACGACGATGTCTGCGGTGGTGTCCTCGGCTGCGCGCGCGTACCCAGCGTCCTCCAGCAGACCGGAGAGGCGCTCGGAGTCGTGGACGTTCATCTGGCAGCCGTAGGTCCGCACTTGGTAGGTACGACTCTGGCTCACGGAACCAGGCTATCCGGTGCGGCGCACCGCCCGGGGACGGCCGCGGGCCCCGGCCGCCCCGTCCGGGCGCGCACCGCGGCCCGCCCTGCGGGGCGCGCCGGCGCGTCGCGTTATCGACCCGCTTCCGAGGCGTTTTCCGGGTGACCGATAGTCGGCGGCCCGAATCGGAAACGCCACCGGACAAACACCCAGCGTGGCGATTTCAAACCGAACAACGTTCACTGGTAACGTTTCCAGTCGTGAGTCTGTAACAAGTGCGCCACCGCGAATTCGGGTGGCGTTTTCAGGGTGACAGTGCTCGTCGAACCCACTAAGTTCCCCACATGACATCAACTCCTCTCGTCGTGCTGGAGAACGTCAACAAGCACTTCGGCGACCTGCACGTGCTCCAAGACATCAATCTGACGGTTAACTCCGGCGAGGTGGTAGTCGTCATCGGACCGTCCGGGTCCGGAAAGTCGACTCTGTGCCGAGCGATCAACCGCTTGGAGACCATCGACTCCGGGGTTATCACCCTGGACGGCCAGCCCCTGCCGGCGGAGGGACGCGGTCTCGCCAAGCTCCGCAGCGATGTCGGCATGGTGTTCCAGTCCTTCAACCTGTTCGCGCACAAGACGGTGCTGCAGAACGTGACCCTGGGGCCCGTCAAGGTCCTTCGCAAGTCCAAGGCCGATGCCGAGAAGCGCGGCATGGAGCTCCTGGACCGGGTCCGGATCGGCAACCAGGCGAACAAGTACCCGGCCCAGCTCTCCGGCGGGCAGCAGCAGCGTGTGGCCATCGCCCGGGCCCTGGCGATGAACCCCAAGGTGCTCCTCTTCGACGAGCCCACCTCTGCGCTCGACCCGGAGATGGTCCAGGAGGTCCTGGACGTCATGACCGACCTGGCGACCGAAGGCATGACCATGGTCGTCGTCACCCATGAGATGGGCTTCGCCCGTCGCGCCGCCAACCGCGTCGTCTTCATGGCCGACGGCCAGATCGTCGAGGAGAACACTCCGGACGAGTTCTTCACGAACCCCCGGTCCGAGCGGGCCCAGGACTTCCTCTCCAAGATCCTGACCCACTAGGTCTCCCCTTTCCTTCCCCTTCTCCCGAACTCAAGGAAGAGGTATCCGACATGCGAGTCGGACGCATCAGCAGCATCCTGGGCGGCACCGCGGCTCTGGCCTTCGCTCTCACCGCCTGTGGCACCGCCGACGTCGGCGGTGGCGGCGAGGGCGGCGGCGACGGCGGCGAGGGCGGTGGCGACACCATCACCATCGGCGTCAAGTACGACCAGCCGGGTCTGGGCCTCCTCGAGGGGGACACCCCCGTGGGCTTCGACGTCGACGTGGCCACCTACATCGCCGGTGAGCTCGGCTACTCCCCGGAGCAGATCAACTGGGAGGAGGCGGCCTCCGCGAACCGCGAGTCCTTCCTCCAGCAGGGCACCGTCGACATGGTGATCGCCACCTACTCGATCACCGACGAGCGCCGCCAGGTCGTCGACTTCGCGGGCCCGTACTACGTCGCCCAGCAGGACATCCTGGTGGCCGCCGACAACACCGACATCGAGGGGCCGGAGGACCTGTCCGGCCAGGTGCTGTGCTCCGCCTCCGGTTCGCGGTCGGCCAACAACATCGTCGACGACATGGGCATCGACGCCGAGCTGCGCGAGGCCGGCAACTACTCCGAGTGCCTGGAGCTCCTCGGCAACGGCACCGTCGACGCGGTGACCACGGACAACACCATCCTCGCGGGCTTCGCCGCGCAGAACCCGGACACCTACCGGATGGTCAACAACCCGTTCGGCGAGGAGAAGTACGGCGTGGGCCTGCCCGCCGGCTCCACCGAGCGCTGCGAGGAGGTCAACGCCGCCATCACCCAGATGTGGGAGGACGGCTCCGCGGCCGAGGCCCTGGAGAACGCCTTCGGCGCCACCGACTTCGCCTTCGAGGAGGAGGTCCCCGCGATCGAGGACTGCGCCTAAGTCCACCCCGTACTGACCGCGCGCCCGCGGCGGAACCGGACTCCCGTTCCGCCGCGCGGCCCTTGACCAGCTGGGACCCATGGAAGCCTTTCTCAGCAATATCGACAGGGTTGTCGACGGTTTCTCATGGACCGTCCGGCTCACCCTCCTCAGCGCTCTCTTCTCCTTCGTTCTGGGCATCCTGCTCACCGCGATGCGGGTCTCCCCCGTCCCGCTGCTGCGCGCCATCTCCACGGCCTACGTGGAGGGCGTCAGGAACACCCCCCTGACCCTGGTCCTGCTGTTCTGCGGGCTGGGCCTCAACAGCGCCCTCGGGCTGAGCCTGTCCGGCACCGTCGCGTGGGACGTGTTCTGGTGGGCGGTCATCGGCCTCTCCGCCTACACCGCCTGCTTCGTCTCCGAATCGCTGCGCTCGGGCATCAACACCATCCCCCTCGGCCAGGTGGAGGCGGCCCGTTCCCTGGGTCTGACCTTCACCCAGAACCTGCGGCTGATCGTCATCCCGCAGGCTCTGCGCACCGTCGTCGGCCCGCTGGGCAGCGTGCTCATCGCGCTGACCAAGAACACGACCGTCGCCTCCGTCGCGGGGCTGGGCGTTCAGGAGGCGTCCAGGGAGATGAAGCTCATGTTCGACCAGGGCATCGCGCCGGTCCTGCCGACCTTCGTCGGCTTCGCGATCGGCTTCCTGATCCTGACCCTGCCGACGGGCTACTTCTTCGGCTGGCTCTCCAAGCGCATGGCGGTGGTCCGATGAGTGCGCAGAGCGTCCTCTTCGACGCGCCGGGCCCCAAGGCCCGTGCTCGCAACGCGGTCTACACCGTCGGCACGCTGATCCTGTTCGCGATCGGCCTGGCGATCCTGTACCTGGGCTTCAACCGCACCCTGACCGAGCGGGAGACGGGGTTGTTCGACCCCGCCACCTGGGCGGTCAACCCGGCCGGGCAGTGGACGGCCGAGAAGTGGGAGCCGTTCCTGCGGCCCGACACGTGGACCGACTACGTCGTCCCCGGCCTCCAGAACACCCTGACGGCCGCCCTGACCGCCGCGGTGCTCGCCATCGCGTTCGGCCTCGTGTTCGGTATCGGCCGCATGTCGGACCACTGGTGGATCCGCGTCCCGGCCGGGGCCGTCGTGGAGTTCTTCCGCGGCATCCCGCTGCTGATGCTGATCTTCTTCACGATGGCGCTGCCCATCGTGGCGTACCAGGTGTTCGACATCCCCACCGGCACGTTCCAGGTGACGGCGCTGGTCGCCGTCGTCACGGGCCTGACCCTGTACAACGGGTCGGTGCTCGCGGAGGTGTTCCGCGCCGGTGTGCTCGCCGTGCCCAAGGGGCAGTCCGAGGCGGCGCAGGCCATCGGTATGACGAAGAGCCAGAACATGTGGCTGATCCTCATCCCGCAGGCGATCACCTCGATGATGCCCGCGATCGTCGCCCAGCTGGTGGTCCTGCTCAAGGACTCCGCGCTGGGCTACATCGTCGCCTTCCCGGAGCTGCTGCGCAGCTTCACCCTGGTGGCGACCCGCGAGAGCAACGTCATCCCCGCGGCGATCATCTGCGCGATCATCTACATCGTCATCAACCTGTCCCTGAGCCGGTTCGCGATCTGGCTGGAGCGCCGCAACTCCCGCCGCGGCAGGCCCTCCACCAAGCCGACGGCCGCCGGCGGCGCCCCCGTGGCGGTGCAGGCCCAGCCCGGCCCGGCGGCCCCGGACGCCACCGCCCAGGAGCCCGCCGAGGGCGGAGCGACCGCCGTCGGTCCGGCCGGACCGACCGGCTCGTCCGGCGCGACCGCGCCGGACGAGGGCTCCGACAAGGACGACCAAGGCCCGGAGAACCGGCGGGACTGACCCCCCGCCCCGGCCGGAACGGCCCCGCGCACGCCACGACGGCGTGCGCGGGGCCGTCGCCGTTCGCAGTCGGGACACAGGTCCCCGCGGGACTGCACAGGGACGCGTGTGAGGACTAAGGTCGACATGTCATCTGATCGAACCCACGACCCATCCTGAGCGGGACATGTCTGAACTGTCGAGCCCCTACGGCTCCTGGCCATCGCCCATCAGCGCCGGCGACGTCGCCCGAGGAGTGCGCCGGATGGCGTTCCCCTCCGTCGTGGGCGACGAGGTCTGGTGGGAGGAGAGCCGACCGGAGGAGGGACGGACCACCCTCATGCGGCGGGACGCCGACGGAACGGTGACCGACCTGCTGTCCGCGCCCTGGAGCGCGGGCACGCGGGTGCACGAGTACGGGGGACGGGCCTTCCTGCCCGTCCCCCGCCGTGACGACAAGGCCATCGCCCGTGTAGGCGTCGTGTTCTGCCGATCCTCCGACCAGCGCCTCTACCTGCTGGAACGCGGGACGCGGGAGCCGGTCCCCCTCACTCCCGAGCCCGAGGAGCCCGCGGCGCTGCGCTACGCCGACCCCGCGCTGAGCCCGGACGGGCGCAGCGTGCTGTGCGTGCGCGAGCAGCACGCGGGGGGCGCGGTGCGCCGGTCGATCGTGGCGGTGCCGCTCTCCGGGCGGGGGGCCGAGGACCCGTCGGCGGTGCGCGAGCTGGTGTCGGGGGCGGACTTCTACGCCTCGCCCACCCCCTCCCCCGGCGGCGGCCACCTGGCCTACGTGCGCTGGAACCACCCGCGCATGCCCTGGGACGGCAGTGAGCTGCGCGTGGGCGCGCTGGGCGAGACGGGCCTGTCCGCCGAGTACACGATCAAGGGGGGCGTGGACGAGTCGGTGGTGTCCCCCGCCTGGGTGGACGACGCGACCCTGTACGTGGCCTCGGACTGGCCCGGCTGGTGGAACCTGTACCAGGCGGGGACGACCGGGCAGCCGATCGCCCTGTACCCCGCGGAGGAGGAGTTCCACGCCTCGCCGGGCCGGCTGGGCAACCGGTCCTTCTGCGTGCTGGAGTCGGGGAAGGTCGTGGCGCTGCACGGGCACGCCGACCTGACGCCGGGCGTGTACGACCCCGACACCCTCGACCTCACACCCGTCGCGACCGACCTGACCACGTGGGGGATGCTCGACACGGACGGCCGCTCCGTGGTGGCGGTGGCCTCGTCCCCGACCGAGCCCCCGTGCCTGGTGCGGCTGGACCCGGTCTCGGGACGGGTGGAGGTGCTGCGCCGGGCCGCCGAGGAGCTGCCCGACCCCGCCTACCTCCCCGTCCCCCGGCAGGAACGGCTCCCCGGGCGCTACGGGGCGCCCGTGTACGCCAACGTGTACCCGCCGACCAACCCCGGCGTCGTGGCCCGGGGGCCCGCGCCGTACGTGGTGTGGGCGCACGGTGGCCCGGTGTCGGTCAGCACGCTGGAGTTCGACCTGGCCAAGGCGTACTTCACGAGCCGCGGGATCGGTGTGGTGGACGTCAACTACGGGGGTTCCACCGGGTACGGCCGCTCGTACCGCAAGCGCCTGCACAAGGAGTGGGGCGTGGTGGACGTGGAGGACTGCTCCGCCGCCGCGCGGGCCCTCGTGGAGCAGGGGGTGGCCGATCCCGAGCGGCTGGCGATCCGCGGCCCGAGCGCCGGCGGGTACACGGCGCTGATGGCGCTGACCGGTGACACCTTCGCCTGCGGGGTGTCGCTGTTCGGCGTGACCGACCTGCTGGGGTTCGCGGAGAGCACGCACGACTTCGAGTCGCGGTTCCTGGACTCCCTCGTCGGCACGCTGCCGGGGTTCGTGGAGCGGTACCGCGAGCGCTCGCCGGTCAACCGGACCGGGGACATCGACGCCCCGGTGCTGCTGCTGCAGGGGCTGGACGATCCTGTCGTCACCCCGGACCAGGCCTTCTCGATGGCGACCGCGCTGGGGCGCCGCGGGACCCCGTACGCCCTGCTGGAGTTCGAGGGCGAGGCGCACGGGTTCACCGCGGAGGACGTCCGCGTCCGGGCGCTGGAGGCCGAGCTGGCCTTCTACGCGGGGGTGTTCGGGTTCACGGCGGACGTCGCCCCCCTCGAGCTGGTGACCGACCCGCCGGAGCCGCGCCCCGCGCCGGAGCCCGCCGGACCGCCCGGGGCGGACGCGGCGGCGGATCCGGGGACCGCCGCGACCGGGGACGAGGGCGCCGATCCCCCCGCCGAGGACTCCGCCGGTGACCGGGGGTCCGGCGAACAGGCGCCGCACCCCGCCGGAACGGCCGGGGCGTCCGCCTCCGAGTGAGGCGGTCGGCGTGAGCGGGGCGCCGGCCCCGCGCCCCCGCTCCGGGGCGCGGGGCGGGTCAGTCCTTCGGGGTGCCCACCCGCAGGCGGTTGCCGTCGGGGTCGCGCAGCTCGGTCTCGCGGGCCCAGGGGGCGTCCTCCACCGGGACCCCGAACTCGGCGGCGACCGCGTCGACGTCGCGTACCCGCAGGTAGACCAGGGTGTCGGGGCGGGCGTCGCCCTCGTGCTCGGACAGGAACAGCCGGACCTGCCCGCGGGCGACCCCGACGAAGGCGGGCAGGCCCGGCTCGAACCGGTGCTCCCACTCGCGGGTGAAGCCCAGGCGCCGGTACCAGGCCGAGGCCGCTTCGGCGTCGGCGACGCGGAGGATCGGGACGGCTTCCTCGTGCACGGGACCTCCCAGGGTCGTCGGTGTCGCGGGCCGCGCGGGCGGCCGGGCCGGGAGGCGCGTCCCGGTCAGAGGTCGGGGTCGTACAGGTCGGCTTCGACGCCCTCGCGTTCGAGTTCCTCGCGGACGACCCGGTAGGACAGGCCCGAGGCGTAGCCCTTGCGGGCGAGGACGCCCAGGGCGCGCCGGATGCGGACCTCCCGGTCCTTGCCCCGGGTCGTGGCGAGGCGGCGGCGGGCCAGGTCGCGGGCGGCCTCCTCCTCGTCCTGGTCGCTCAGTTCCGCGACCGCCTCCTTGACGGTGTCCTCCTCCACACCCCGGGTGCGCAGCTCCTGGGCGAGGGCGCGTCGGGACAGCCGCCTGCCGTGGTGGCGGGAGGAGACCCAGGCGCGGGAGAAGGCGGCGTCGTCGATCAGCCCCGCGTCGCCGAACGCTCCCAGGACGGCGTCGACGACCTCCTCCGGGAACTCCCTGCGGTGCAGCGCCCGTTCGAGCTGGGCGCGGGTGCGCGGGGAGTGGGTGAGCATCCGCAGGCACAGGGCGCGAGCCTGCGCCTCGGGATCGTCCCCGGGCGGTTCGGCCCCGCCCGGGGAGGTGTGCTCGGAGGTGTCCTCGAGGCGTGCGCCGCCGGAGGGGCGGCGCCCCCCGGGCCGGCCCCGGTCACGCATCCGGCGCGGGCGCCTTGGCGGTCTTGGCCGGGGCGCGCTTGGCGGACGCCTTGGCCGCGGTGTCCGCCGCGTCCTTCGCGGGCTCCTTGCCGCTCTCGGCCGCGGAGCCGGAGGCGCTGTCGTCGCCCTTGACGGGCACGCCCAGCTTCTCCTTGATCTTCTTCTCGATCTCGTTGGCCAGGTCGACGTTCTCGCGCATGAACGTGCGCGCGTTCTCCTTGCCCTGGCCCAGCTGGGTGCCCTCGTACGTGTACCAGGCGCCGGACTTGCGCACGATGCCGTGCTCCACGCCCAGGTCGATGAGGCTGCCCTCGCGGGAGACGCCGACGCCGTAGATGATGTCGAACTCCGCCTGCTTGAACGGCGGCGCGATCTTGTTCTTGACCACCTTGACCCGGGTGCGGTTGCCGACCGCGTCCGTGCCGTCCTTGAGGGTCTCGATACGGCGGACGTCCAGGCGGACCGACGCGTAGAACTTGAGCGCCTTGCCGCCGGTGGTCGTCTCCGGGGAGCCGAACATGACGCCGATCTTCTCGCGCAGCTGGTTGATGAAGATCGCGGTGGTGCCCGTCTGGTGCAGCACACCGGCCATCTTGCGCAGCGCCTGCGACATCAGGCGGGCCTGCAGGCCGACGTGGCTGTCGCCCATCTCGCCCTCGATCTCGGCCCGGGGGACCAGTGCGGCCACCGAGTCGATCACGACGATGGAGACCGCGCCGGAGCGCACCAGCATGTCGACGATCTCCAGGGCCTGCTCACCGGTGTCCGGCTGGGAGAGCAGGAGGTTGTCGGTGTCGACGCCGATCTTCTTGGCGTACTCGGGGTCGAGCGCGTGCTCGGCGTCGACGAAGGCGGCGATGCCGCCCAGCTTCTGCGCGCTGGCCACCGCGTGCAGGGCGACGGTGGTCTTGCCGCTCGACTCGGGGCCGTAGATCTCGATGATCCGCCCCCGGGGCAGACCGCCGATGCCGAGCGCCACGTCGAGGGCGATCGCCCCGGTGGGGATCGACTCGATCGGCGGGCGATCATCGTCGCCCAGGCGCATGATGGAGCCCTTGCCGAACTGCCGCTCGATCTGCGCGAGCGCTGTGTCGAGAGCCTTGTCTCGGTCTCCAGATGCCACGGGATACCCCTGTTGTTGGGTGGGTGCCTTCTTCTTCATGATGCCCACGACGCTACGCGGTCGGTACGACAATCGCGACGTCCGACGTTCGCCTGTGGACAACCCACACTATCCGAACCTCTGTTCGATTTCATGGGCGACCCGTGGACGGACCGTCGCCGCGGCGCGTCGGCGGCCCGCCCCGTCACCGCACGGAGAACGGGAGGTCGAACGCGTCACACACCGCCCGCCACACCTCCTTCGGGCTCGCCCCGTCGGCGAGCGCCTGCTGGACCGTCCTGGAGCCGAGACCCTCGATGACGTAGTCCTTGGCCAGGCTCTGCGCGTACGCCTCGCCGAACTGCTGGTGCATGTTGTTCCAGAAAGCAGTGAGTCTCATCGGCCCCAGTATCGGGGATCGGCGCGCCCGCCGCGGCCCTTCCGCCGTTCTGTCCCCCGCGGCGGGCACACTGGCGGGATGAGTCGTGTGTCGCATCCCCTCGAACGCTTCGGACCGGCCACGCGGACCTGGTTCGACCAGGCCTTCCCCGGCGGCCCGACCCCGGTGCAGGCGGGCGCCTGGGAGTCCGTCGCCGGGGGGAGCAACACGCTCGTGGTGGCCCCGACGGGATCGGGCAAGACCCTCTCCGCGTTCCTGTGGTCCCTGGACCGCCTGCTCGCCTCGCCCCCTCCCGAGGACCGCTCCAGGCGGTGCCGCGTGCTCTACGTCTCCCCGCTCAAGGCGCTGGCCGCGGACGTGGAGCGCAACCTGCGCGTCCCCCTCGCGGGGATCGCGGCCGCGGCCGGCGCCGCGGGCCGGGACCTGTCCCCGGTCACCGTGGGCGTGCGCACCGGGGACACCCCCGCCGACGAGCGGCGCAGGCTCGCCACCCGCCCTCCGGACGTCCTCATCACGACGCCCGAGTCGCTGTTCCTCGTGCTCACCTCGCGCGCCCGCGAGGGGCTCTCGGGGGTGGAGACGGTGATCGTGGACGAGGTGCACGCCCTGGCGGGCACCAAGCGCGGGGCCCACCTGGCGCTGAGCCTGGAACGGCTGGAGGCCCTGCTGGAGCGGCCCGCGCAGCGGATCGGCCTGTCGGCGACCGTGCGCCCGCCCGAGCTCGTCGCCGGGTTCCTCGGCGGAGCCGAGATCGTCTCCCCGCCCGACTCCCCCGGCCTGGACCTGCGCGTGGTGGTGCCCGTCCCCGACATGGAGGAGCCCGACGCCCCGGAGGCGGCGGCCCTGCCGCCCGGCGCCCCGGAGGAGACCGGCGCGGAGCTCGCGCCGCTCCCCGGGGACCCGGACGCGGAGGCGCTCGGCGGGGACGCTCCCCCCGGCCGCCCCGGGCCCCTCGTCCCCCGGCCCCACCCCGACGACGCCGGGGAGCTCCCGGAGCCGGACCCGCGCGGCCCCGGAGCCCGTCGGGGAGGGTCCATCTGGCCGCACGTCGAGCGCCGGGTCCTGGACCTCGTCGAGTCCCACCGGTCCACGATCGTCTTCACCAACGGGAGGCGCACGGCCGAGAAGCTGTGCGCCCGCGTCAACGACCTGTACGCGGAGCGGCACGGATCCGGGAGCCCGCCGGAGGGGCCGGCCGCGCAGGTCATGGGCCAGTCCGGCCAGAGCAGGGGCGGGGAGGCGGTGGTGGCGCGCGCCCACCACGGCTCGATGTCCAAGGCCGAGCGGGCGCTGATCGAGGACGACCTCAAGGCGGGGCGCCTGCGCTGCGTGGTGGCCACCTCCAGCCTGGAGCTGGGCGTGGACATGGGCGCGGTCGACCTCGTGGTCCAGGTGGCCTCGCCGCCGTCGGTCGCCAGCGGGCTGCAGAGGGTCGGGCGGGCCGGGCACCGGGTCGGCGAGATCTCACAGGGCGTGTTCCTCCCCCAGTTCCGGGGGGACCTGCTGGCGACGACCGTGGTCGCCGAACGCATGCGCGCGGGCGGCATCGAACGGCTGGAGATGCCGCTCAACCCGCTGGACGTGCTGTCCCAGCACATCGTGGCGATGGTGGCCATGGACGACTGGCCGGTGGCCGGACTGGCCGCCCTGGTGCGGCGGGCGGCCCCGTTCGCCGACCTGGCCGACTCCGTGCTGGAGTCGGTCCTGGACATGCTCTCGGGCCGCTACCCCTCGGACGAGTTCGCCGAGCTGCGCCCGCGCGTCGTGTGGGACCGGGAGGCGGACGTCCTGCGGGCGCGGCCGGGGGCGCAGCGGCTGGCCGTGATCAGCGGCGGCACCATCCCCGACCGCGGCCTGTACGGCGTGCACCTCGCGGGGCAGGACGGGGGCAGGGCGCCCACCAGGGTCGGCGAGCTGGACGAGGAGATGGTCTACGAGTCGCGCGTCGGCGACGTGTTCGTGCTGGGCTCCACGTCGTGGAGGATCGAGGCGATCACCGCCGACCGGGTCCTGGTCTCACCGGCGCCGGGCAGACCGGGCCGGATGCCGTTCTGGAAGGCCGACGCCCAGGGCCGCCCGGTGGAGCTGGGCCGCGCGATCGGCGCCATGACCAGGCAGCTCGCCGACTCCGGCCCCGAGGAGGCGCTGGCCCTGGCCGAGGGCGCCGGGCTGGACCGCTGGGCCGCCCGGAACCTGGTGGCCTACGTCGCCGACCAGCGGTGGGCCACCGGCCAGGTGCCGGACGAGCGGACGGTCGTGGTCGAGCGCTTCCGCGACCAGGTCGGCGACTGGCGCGCGGTGGTCCACTCGCCGCTCGGCGCCCGGGTCCACGCGCCGTGGGCGCTGGCGATCGCGGCCCGGGTGCGGGAGCGGTTCGGGGCGGACGCCCAGGTGGTGCACGGCGACGACGGGATCGTGCTGCGGCTGCCCGACTCCGAGGGGCTCGACCGCGCGGGCGGGCTGGCCGACCTGGTGGCGCTGGACCCCGAGACGGTGGAGGGGGTCGTCACCGACGAGCTGACCGGTTCGGCCCTGTTCGCCTCCCGGTTCCGGGAGTGCGCGGCGCGGGCCCTGCTGCTCCCCCGCCAGCGCCCGGACCGGCGGATGCCGCTGTGGCAGCAGAGGCTGCGGGCCTCGCACCTGCTGTCGGTGGCGGGGCGGTACGGGTCGTTCCCGATCGTGCTGGAGACGGTGCGCGAGTGCCTTCGCGACGTGTTCGACGTGCCCGCGCTGGTGGAGGTGCTCCGCGACCTCCGTGCAAGGCGGACACGGGTGGTGGAGGTGCGCACGGAGCGCGCGTCGCCGTTCGCGCAGTCGCTGCTGATGGAGTACACGGCGGCGTTCCTGTACGAGGGCGACGCCCCGGCCGCCGAGGTGCGCGCGCAGGCGCTCACCCTGGACCCGTCCCTGCTGGCCGACCTCCTGGGCCACGCCGACCTGCGGGACCTGCTCGACCCCGACGTGGTGGAGCACGTCGGCGCCCTGCTCCAGCGGACCGCCGCCCCGGTGCGTGACGCCGAGGGCGCGGCGGACCTGCTGCGCGAGGTGGGGCCGCTGACCACGGAGGAGGCGGCCGGGCGGGGTGTGGAGGAGGCGTGGCTGGAGGGGTTGGCGGCCGGGGGCCGGATCGTGCGGATGCGTTTGCCGGGGGACCGGCCCGGCACGGCCGGGCGCTGGTGCGCGGTGGAGGACGTGGCGCGGCTGCGCGACGCCCTGGGCGCCGAGCCCCCGCCGGGGGTGCCCGCCGCCCTGCTCGAACCGGTGGCGGACGCCCGGCGCGACCTCGTGTCCCGGTACGCCCGCACGCACGGTCCGTTCACCGCCGCCGAGGCCGCGGAGCGGCTCGGCCTGCCCGAGGACGGGGTCCTGGGGGTGCTGCGCGTCCTGGCGCGCGAGGGCAGGGTGTCCCAGGGCGGGTTCCGGCCGGAGGGGACCGCTCCCCCGCCGTCCGCCGGCGGCGGGGCCCCGCGGACGGGAGGGTCCGCCACCGAGTGGTGCGACGCCGACGTGCTCCGGAGGCTGAGGCGCGGTTCGATCGCGCGCCTGCGGCGTGAGGTGGAGCCCGTGGACCCGGCCGTCCTGGCCAGGTTCGCGCCGATGTGGCAGCGTGCGACCCCCTCGGAGCGGTGGCGCGGGCCGGACGCCGTGTTCGAGGCGGTGGAGTCGTTGCGGGGCGCTCCGGTCGCGGCCTCGTCCCTGGAGACGCTGGTGCTGCCCGCCCGGGTCGAGGGGTACGCCCCGAACCGCCTGGACGAGCTGACCCAGGCGGGCGAGGTGGTCTGGGCCGGGGTCGCGACCCTGCCCGGCGAGGACGGGTGGCTGACGCTGGTCCCGGCGGACGAGGCGGCGGTGCTGCTGCCCGACCCCCTGCTCCCCGACGAGGGGACCCTGCCGCACACCGTGCTGGAGGCGCTGAGGGAGGGCGGGGCCCTGTTCTTCCGGGACGTGGCCGACCGGGCCGCCCGCGCCTTGGGCGCCGCGGCGGTCACCGACAGGGACCTGGTGGACGCGCTGTGGGCGCTGGTGTGGGACGGGCTGGTCACCAACGACACGCTCGCCCCGCTGCGCGCCCGGCTGGGCGCGGGGCCGGCGCCGCGCAGGGCCCCCTCGCGCGCGGGGCGCGTGCGGCGGCCGGTGCTGCCGACCCGGTCGGGGCCTCCCTCGGCCGCGGGCCGCTGGTGGGTGCTGCCCGAGCGGGAACCCGACCCCACCCGGCGCGCGCTGGCCCGGGTGGAGGCCCGGCTGGAGCGCGCGGGCCTGCTGGTGAGGGGGTGGCAGGGACGCAACGTCTCCCAGGAGGAGTACCGGGTGCTGCGGTCCATGGAGGAGTCCGGGCGGGCACGCCGCGGCTACTTCGTGGAGGGGCTGGGCGGGGCCCAGTTCGCGCTGGCGGGGGCGGTGGACCGCTTGCGCGCGCTGTCCGGGGACGCCCCCGGCGGGGCGCTCGCGCCGGTGGTGCTGGCGGCGACCGACCCGGCCAACCCGTTCGGCGCGGACCTGCCGTGGCCGAGGGGCGCCGAGGACTCGGCGTCGCGTCCGGGCCGGAACCCGGGTGCGGTGGTGGTGGTCGACGGCGGCCGCCCGACCCTCTACGTGGGAAGGGGAGGACGCTCCGTCCTCACGTTCGGCTCACCCCCGGACCTGCTGGAGCGGGCCGCGAGGGCCCTGGCCGGGGTGGTGCGGGAGGGCGCACTGGGCGCGCTGACCGTGGAGCGCTCGGACGGGACGGAGGTCTTCGGGACCCCCGTGGACGCCGCCCTGGTGTCGGCCGGGTTCCACGTCACCCCCAAGGGGCTGCGCCTGCGGCCCTGACCGCGCGCAAACCCGTTGCCGCACGGCGGGGACGGGACCACAATGGCCCTCGGCCGGCAGGGGCCCGGCCTGCACGGAGGGGAGGCGTTCGTGGACCTGGAGGTCCGGCCCATGCGGCCGGAGGACGAGCCGCGCGTGGTGGAGGTGTCCCTGGCGGCGGACACGGTCTTCGCCGACGCCGGCGTGGTGCTCCCGCCGGACGACCCGCGGGAGATGCTCGCGCACGTGGAGGAGGTCCTGGTGGCGTGCGCGCCGGGGGGCGGACCGGTCGTCGGCCTGGCCGCGACCGTGACCGTCGGCGAGGGCCCCCACCTGGAACAGCTCGCCGTCCACCCCGCCCACGGACGGCGCGGCGCGGGCTCGGCGCTGCTGGAGGCGGTGTGCGGCGGGGCCGCGTCCGCCGGACACGCGCGCCTCACCCTCACGACGTTCCGCGACCTGCCGTGGAACGGCCCCTGGTACGCGGCGCGGGGGTTCTCCGTCGTGCCCCGCGCCGACTGGGGTCCGGCGCTGGAGCAGGTGTGGGAGGCGGAGGAGCGGGCCGGGATCGGCGTCCTGCCGCGCGTGGTGATGGAGCGTCCCCTCTTCCCCCGCCCCTGAACGGCCCGGACGCCCCGGGCCCGCGCGCGGCGGACCGCCGCGGCCCCCGGGCCGGACGGCGCGGGCGCCGTGGCGGCCGGGAGCGTCCGCGCGACACGCCGTAGACTCACGATCCCGTGTCCCCCCTCGCACCGGAGGCCCCCGTGCCGAGTCCCGACGCCGTTCCCTCCCCCCAGCGGCCCCCGACCCAGGGGTCCGCGACGACCGCGCCGGAAGGGGGCCGTCCTCCCCATCCCCCCGGCAGCCGGGCGCAGGGCGCGGTGATGATCGGCCTGAGCCTGGTGGCCGTCACGGCGGTCGCGGGCTCCCTGCTCGCGCTCGGCCCGGGGGCTCCCCTCGCGCAGGCGGCGGCCCCGGCGGCGACCGGCTCCCCCTCCGCCGCGGCCGGGGGCCCCGCCCTCGTCGAGCTCGCCGGGGAGTACTCGACCCTCCGGCACCCCGAGGGGTGGGAGGTCGCCGGGCTGAGCACCGACTCACCGGACGAGGCCTCGGGGACCTTCGTCTTCCGAAGGATCACGGCGCCCGGCGGTGAGCACACGTTCTGCTTCAACGTGCACGAGACCGACGGCGACGGGCTCACCTCCCGGGAGGTGCAGGAGGGGTGGGAGGCCGACATCTCCGAGGTCTCCGCCGTATCCGACGTGCGCAGGGTCTCCCTGGAGGAGGACCCGTCGGCTCCGCCCGGTCGGGACACGACCCGCCTGGAGCTGACCTACACCAACAGCGACCGGGACGAACCCGATCGGTGGGCCGTCTGGCAGTACACCGTCATCGAGGAGGAGGGCCGCGGGTACTTCGTCCAGGCCGACATCCCCGCGGCGGACCTGCCCGGGTACGGGGGCCTCGTGGACGCGGTGCTGGACTCGTTCGAGCCCGTGCTCTGACCCCGGGCCCCGGGTCGGGGCCCGGGGTCAGAGCACGGGCCCCGGGTCGGGGCCGAACCGGCCCGGACACGCGTCGGCCGCCGTGTCCCCGACGGGTGAGGAGGGTCGGGGACACGGCGGCCGGCGGAGCTCGGGTCAGACGGTCGAGGAGAACACGTCGTCACGGGCGCGTTCGAGCGCGTGCAGGAGGGCGCCGCGCACCACGGGGCTGCCCTCGACCAGGCCCAGGCCGACCTCGGTGGCGTTGGGGGCGATGCGGGCGGCGGCCGCCTGGACCCTCTCCGCCAGTTTGGAGCCCCCGGCCCGGGCGACGTCGCCGCCCAGGACCACGAGCCCGGGGTCGAGGATGACGCTGACCGCCGCCACCCCCCGCGCCAGGCGCTCGGCGAAGGCGTCCAGGAACGCGTCGCCCTCGGGCGACCCGGCCGCCGAGGCCTTCTCCACCACGTCCACGACGTCGGCGCCGTCGATCCCGTACTCCGCCGCGAGCTGCACCACCTGTCCCGCCTTGACCAGTGCCTGGAACCCGTGGGGCAGTTCCCTGGCCGCACCGTCCCGCAGGGACTCGTAGCCGCCGGACAGCCCGACGTCGACCGGCATCGGCGCGCCGGGGACCGGCAGGTAGCCGATCTCCCCCGCCCCGCCGGAGCGGCCGCGGTGGATGCGGCCGTTGATCATGGTGGACATGCCCACGCCGCCCGCCGCGCTGAGCCAGATGAGGACGAACTCGTCGACCCCCACGGCGGCCCCCTCGGCGTGCTCGGCCAGGGCGGCCAGGTTGACATCGTTCTCGATCATGACCGAGCGCTTGAGGTCGGCCCGCAGCGCCTCCAGGATGCCCTCGTGCCAGGAGATCAGGTCGAAGGAGAAGCGGATGTCGCCGGTGCGCGGGTCGACGACGCCCGGTGTGCCGATGACGCACGCGCGCACCCGGTCGAGGGGGACCCCGGCCGTGTCCGCCAACCGCATGACGGCGGTGTGGACGAGGGACACCGGGTCGTCGGAGGCGCTCGGGTCGACGGTCACCTCGCTCATCACCCGGCCCGTGATGTCGGCGATCGTCGCGGTCACCGAGTGCGCGCTCACGTCGAGGGCCGCCACGTAAGCGCTCTCCGGAACCACCGCGTAGAGGGCCGCGTTGGGGCCCCTGCCCCCCGCCTGACTGCCGACGACGCGTACCAGGTCCCGCTCCTCCAGCCGCGCGAGCAGCTGGGAGGCGGTCACCTTGGACAGGCCGGTCCGCGTTCCCAGCTGCGTCCTGGTCAAGGGCCCCGCGGACAGGAGTAGCTCCAGTGCCGCGCGGTCGTTGAGCTGGCGTAGCAGCCGGGGAGTCCCCGGACGTTGAGACATAACCGTGACACCTCACCCTGTTTTTATTAGGAAAGTTTCCTGTTAATTTAGCTCACAACCTCACAAGAGGTCACGTCCTGGCAGGTCCGCGTTAATTTCGGGCCCTCCGGTACCCGCGCCGGCGGGGCGGCCAACGTGCTATCCCAGCACAACCCCCACAGAGACGTCGAGTCGGTGGGTGATCGTTCCATCATCCCAGCCCGGCTTGAGCACAGGCGTCGAATCCCCGGCGCGTGGTGCGAAGGGAGAATAGGTACACATGAGGTTCCCCAAGATCGCAGCGGCCACGGCCGTAGTCCTGCTCGCCGCCGCCTGCGGCGGCGGTTCCGACGACTCCGAGGGCGGTGAGGCCGAGAGCCTGACCGTCTGGGTCATGGGCACCTCGCAGGACCCCCTCGTCGAGTACTTCGACAACGCCGAGGCCCGCTTCCAGGAGACCCACCCCGGCGTCGAGGTCGACGTCGAGTTCATCCCCTGGCCCGACGCGCAGGAGTCCATCACCAACGCCCTCGCCGGCGGTGACGCCCCCGACGTCCTGGAGGTCGGCAACGACCAGGTGGCCGGCTGGGCCGCGCAGGGCGCCCTCCTCGACATCAGCGAGCAGGTCGGCGGCTGGGACGCCGCCGCGGGCATCGACGAGAACGCCCTGGAGTACGGCACCTACGAGGGCGTGCAGTACGGCGTCCCGTGGTTCTCCGGCGTCCGCACCCTCTACTACCGCGCCGACTGGCTGCGGGAGCTCGGGCACGAGCCCCCCGCCACCTGGGACGAGCTCGTCGAGGTCTCCGAGGCCATCCAGGAGGAGTACGACGTCCCCGGCTTCGCCGCGCCGACCGACTTCACCAACGGCATCGCCAGCTTCATCTGGAGCAACGGCGGTGAGATCGCGACCCAGAACGGCGACACCTGGGAGGGCAACCTGACCGACCCCGCCACCGTCGAGGCCGTCGAGTTCTACGCGAGCCTGACCACCGACGGCATCTCCCCGCAGGGCTACGTCGGCGAGAACGAGCTCGTCGCCCTGGCCGACATGGCCAACAGCGAGCTGGGCATGTACATCGACGGCGGCTGGGCCCTGGGCTCCATGGAGGAGCAGGCCGAGGACCCGTCGGTCCTGGAGAACATCGCCTCCGCCCCGATCCCCGGCGCCGACGGCATCGCCCCCGTCTTCGCGGGCGGTTCCGCCCTGACGGTCTTCACCACGACCCCGCACCCCGACGAGGCCTTCGACCTCCTCACCGTCCTCGGTGACGAGGAGGGCGGCAAGGACTACGCCGACGTCGCCGGCTTCTTCCCCGCCTACCCGGCCCTCCTGGAGACCCCCGAGTACCAGGAGGACCCGGAGCGCGCGGCGGCCGCCACGCAGATGCAGAACACCCGCTTCTTCCCGACCACCCCGCGCTGGACCGCGGCCGACCAGGACAGCAAGATCCTGCCCGGCGCCGTCCTGGACATCGTCCGCGGCGGTGACGCCGAGGAGGTCCTGGGCGCCGCCAACGAGGAACTGGCCTCGATCCTCAACGAGCCGGTCGAGTAGTCCTCTCCACCCCACTGTGCAGAGCCGTGCGCGGGCGGGGTCCCTCCCGGACCCCGCCCGCCGCGGTCGGCCCACGCCTCGATTGAGAAGACCATGGCACACACCGTCGAACCGGCGAAACCGCGCGGGGACGAGGAGGCCGTCGCACCGGCCTCCGACGAGACCGCGCCGCGCCGCCGCAGAAATCCCACCCCGTACCTGCTCATCACCCCGGCACTGATCCTCCTCGCGGTCGTGCTGCTCTGGCCGATCGTGCAGATGGTGTGGTACTCGCTCACGAGCTTCACCACACGCAACCTCCTTCCGAACCAGCCCGGCCCGGAATGGAACGGCTTCGCCCACTACCAGCAGCTGCTGACCGACCCCACGTTCTGGACGATCCTGCGCAACACGGTCGTGGTCTGCGTGCTGATGGTCGGCATCACGATGGTGCTGGGCACCCTCGTGGGCCTGCTGCTCCACAAGATGCCCAAGTGGTTCGCCGGGTTCGTGTCCATCGGCATGATGCTCGCCTGGGCCACCCCCGCGCTGAGCGCGTCGCTGGTCTTCCGCTGGCTGTTCCTGCCCGAGCGCGGCCTGGTCAACGTCGTCCTCGACCGGATGCCGGACTGGCTGGTGGGCAGCGGATGGCTGGAGTACAACTGGTTCCTCGAACCGGGCTCGCTGTTCTCGGTCCTGATCATGGTGATCGTCTGGCAGTCCTTCCCGTTCGTGGCCGTCTCCGTCCTCGCCGGGCTCAAGAGCATCCCGAACGAGCTGTACGAGGCCGCGCGGATGGACGGCGCGAGCGCCTGGAAGGCCTTCTGGAACGTCACGTTCCCGATGCTGCGCCCGCTGTTCGCCCTGCTGCTCGTCCTCCAGATCATCTGGGACCTGAGGGTGTTCACCCAGCTGTACATCCTGGCGAACAGCTTCCAGAACCAGGACGTCTACCTGCTCTCGTACTACATCTACCAGCAGGGGTTCAGCGCCAGCCCGGCCAACTACGGCATGGGCTCGGCGATCGCGGTGGTCATGACCGTGATGATCCTCGGAGTCACCGCGTACTACCTGCGCATCATGATCCGCCAGGGGGAGACCCGATGACCGCGATCGACAACACCGCCGGCCCCTCCGCCCGGGCCGCCGCCACCGCCGCGACCGGCGGATCCGGAGCCGGGCGCCGCCGGGGCGCCGGGCGCGTCTACCGCCGCAGCCCGCTGCGCCGCCTGCGCTCCCTGCCGCTGTACCTGGCCGGGATCGCGGTGTTCCTCTTCTCGGTCTTCCCGGTGTACTGGATGGTCGTCACGGCCTTCAAGCCGGTGGGCGAGATCTTCACCCGCAACCAGACCCTGTTCCCGAGCGCGCCGACCCTGGAACACTTCGACCGGGTCGTCAACGGCCAGCTCATCCCGGGTGTGAACTTCTGGCAGTTCCTGGGCAACAGCCTCGTGGTCACGCTCTTCGCCGTGGCCATGGGAGCGTTCCTGTCGCTGCTCGCGGCGGTGGCCGTCGCCCGCTTCAGGTTCAAGCTGCGCACCGCGTTCATCATCCTGCTGATGATCATCCAGATGGTGCCGATGGAAGCGATGATCATCTCGATCTTCCTCAACTTCCGCCAGCTGTCCGACGCCAGCGGCGTGCAGCTGCTCGGCAACCTGTCCGGCCTGCTCATCGTCTACACGGCCGTCTCCCTGCCGATCACCATCATGATGCTGCGCGGGTTCGTCGCGGCGGTGCCCAAGGAGCTGGAGGAGGCCGCGGCCATCGACGGCGCCAGCGCCTGGACCATCTTCTGGCGCATCCTGATGCCGCTGGTCGCGCCGGGCCTGGTCGCCGCGAGCATCTTCGCGTTCATCACCGCCTGGAACGAGTTCATCGTCGCGCTGACGTTCCTGGGCCGCAGCACGGACCACTACACGCTGCCGCTGACCCTGTCGTACTACTTCGGCCGGTTCGGCACCGAGTGGGGACCGATCATGGCGGCCTCCACCCTGCTGACCATCCCCGTGATGATCTTCTTCCTGTTCGTCCAGCGGCGCATGGTCTCCGGTCTGACCATGGGAGCCGTCAAGGGCTGACCGGGCCCCACCCCGGGCGGGACCGCGGCCGGCGCCGCGGGCCCCGCCCGGGCACGCCCGCCGCACCGCTTCCGTACCCGTGTTCCCGCCACCCGTCTGCCCGAATGTCGCCCTCACCACCCCGATGGGGAGCCGCCGGCTCCAGTGGTGACCTCCCGGGCACCCCTATGCTCACCGAACGGAGCTCGTCATGCCGTACGACCCGACCCTGGCGCGTCTGGCCAACGCCACGCTGCTGGTGCCCTTCGAGTCCTACCACGCCCCTCGCTGGGTCCTGGAGGGTCTGGCGGACGGCATCTCCGGCGTCTGCCTGTTCCACAACAACCTGGACACACCCGAACAGGTGACCGCGCTGAACGCGGCCCTGTCCGAGGCCACGGACACCCCGCTGATCTCGCTGGACGAGGAGGGCGGCGACGTCACCCGCATCGGCCAGGCGCGCGGCAGCGACTACCCGGGCAACGCGGCCCTGGGCGCGGTGGACGACCCGGACCTGACCCGCGACACCCACCGCTCGATGGGCGACCGCCTCGCCGCCCTGGGCTTCAACCTGGACCTGGCGCCCTCGGTGGACGTCAACGTCGCCGACGACAACCCGGTGATCGGCACCCGGTCCTTCGGCTCCGACGCCGAACTGGTGGCCCGCCACGCGGCGGCCGCCGTGATCGGCCTCCAGGCCGCCGGCGTGGCCGCCTGCGCCAAGCACTTCCCCGGCCACGGCGCCACCTCCCAGGACTCCCACCACACGCTGCCCCGCGTGGAGGCCGACGCCGACCTCCTGCACCGCCGCGAGCTGCTCCCCTTCCGCGCGGCCGTGGAGGCCGGCGTGCAGTCGATCCTGACCGCGCACATCGAGCTGCCCGGTCTGGGCGGCGAGGGCCCGGCCACGCTCGCGCCGCACATCCTCAACGACCTCCTCCGCGACGAGCTGGGCTTCCGGGGCACCGTGGTCAGCGACGCCATGGACATGGACGGCGTCAGCGGCCGGATCGGCATCCCGGAGGCGAGCGTGCTCGCCGTGGCCGCCGGCGTCGACCTGCTGTGCCTGGGGCGCCGGGTCTACGAGGACCAGATCGAGCTGATCCGCGCCGCCCTGGTCACCGCGGTGCGCGAGGGCCGCCTCCCCGGGCAGCGCCTGGAGGAGGCCGCCGAGCGGAACGCGCGCCTGCGCACCTGGATCCGCGAGACGTCCGCCCGCAGGGCGGCCGCCCCCGCCGACGAGCCCGTCGGGCTGGCCGGGGCCCGCCGCGCCGTGCGCGTGGACGGCGACCTGCCGCCCCTGAGCGACCCGTTCGTGGTCGAGGTGGACGCCCCCGCGGGCATGGCCGTGGGCGAGGTCCCCTGGGGGCTGGCCCCCTGGTTCCCCGGCTCGGAGCGCGTCGCCCCCGACGCCGCCCAGGCGGACCGGCTCATCGCCGGCGCCCGGGGGCGCGACCTGGTGGTCGTCGTGAGGGACGCGCACCGCTACCCGGAGGCCCGGGCGCTCGTGAGCCGCCTGCTCGACGCCCGCCCCGGGGCGGTGGTGGTGGAGATGGGCCTCCCCATCTGGCGACCCGACTGCGGCGCCTACGTGAGCACCTACGGGGCCGCGCACGTGAACGGCCTGAGCGCGGCCGAGCTGCTGGGGGGCGCCGTGGGCGCGCCCGCCCCCGGCGTGGGCTGAGGCCCCGCTCCCCCGGGGTCCGGCGCTCCCGGCCCGGTCCCGCCGTGCGGCGGGGCCGGGCCGGATCCGTTCACGCGGTCCGCCGCGTCCCGCCGCCGGACGCGCGGGGGCGCGGAGCGCGGGCGCCGGGGAGGGACGCCGCCGGTGTCCCCGAAACCCGGTAGGAGAAGTACCCTTGGCCTGTAGCATCCCGGTCCGTCGGCACACCTGCCGGCGCCCGGTGCCCCATTCGCCCTTCTAACCACGGCATAATCACAGCATGCGCCTTTCAGCCCGGGTCGATTACGCGCTTCGCGCGGCAGCGGAACTCGCTGTCGCCGGCGACGGGCCGGTGACGGCCGAGCAGCTAGCACGCGCTCAGGCCATCCCCGGAAAATTCCTAGAGAACATCCTCACCCAGCTACGCCGTGCCGGGCTGGTGCGCAGCCAACGCGGCCCCGTCGGCGGTTACTGGCTGGCCCGACCAGCGGCGGAGATCTCTCTCGCCGACATCATCCGAGCGGTCGACGGGCCGCTCGCCAACGTGCGCGGGGAACGCCCCGAGCACGTGGACTACGACGGCGCGGCCCGCAGCCTGCAACAGGTGTGGATCGCGCTGCGCGCCAGCGAGCGCGCCATCCTGGAGGGGGTCAACCTCCAGCACCTCGTGACGAACGAGCTGCCCGAGGCGGTGCGTACGCTGGCGGAGGACCCCGAGGCCTGGGTGAACCACACCCACCGCTGACCGGCGGGCGTCCTCGCGCCGTCCCACGCGTGAAGGAGCCGGCCACCCGAGGGTGGCCGGCTCCTTCACGTGGTCAGGGTGCGGCTGTACGGACAGTTCCCGGCCGGGGTCAGACCCCGACCATGTCGGCGACCTGGGGAACACGATCCGGTACCGGCTCGATGCCGAGGTCCTGGGCGGGGACGGGGTCGGTCGTGACCGCGTCACCCAGCAGAGCGGCCTCCTGCAGCTCGGCGAGGGCGAGCTGGTCGGAGACCTCCCTCAGAACCTGCGAAAGCGGGACCCCCAGGGCCCCGCAGATCGACGAGAGCAGTTCGGAAGAGGCTTCCTTCTGCCCGCGCTCGACCTCGGACAGGTATCCGAGGGATACACGCGCATCGGCCGACACCTCGCGGAGGGTGCGGCCCTGGCGCTGCCGCAGCCGCCTGAGCACGTCACCCAGTAGGTGACGAAGCAGGACCATCATTCGCGCTCCCTCCCACCGGTAGCGACCTTCATATACAACACCGTACCTGCCCCACGCCCGATTCGGGCACCTCTTGCCGTCCTGTTCGCTGGAGGGGGAACCTCACTCGGGGGTGGTTTTGTTCCCGAGTGCCGGGAGAGGGAGAACTGCCCCAATGGTTCAGATCCGGGTGTTTCCCGCCGTGCTCCCGCGAACAACCGAGTCAAGGAGCGACAGCGCGCCCTCGACCGTGCGGTATCGGATACCCGCACGATCCCCGGTGAAACTGAACCGGCGGACGAGCGTGCGGTCGTCCCAGGTGGCGACGGCCGCATAGACGGTGCCGACGGGCTGCCCGTCCTGGGGTTGGGGCCCGGCGACACCGGTCACCGCGACCCCGTGGTCGGCCCCGAACAGGCGCCTGGCGCCGCGGGCCATGTGGGCGGCCACGTCGGGGTGCACGGCTCCGTGCTCGGCCAGGAGGTCCTCGGGGACCCCCAGGACGGCCGCCTTGGCATCGGTGGCGTAGGTCACCACGCCGCCGCGGTAGGTGCGGGAGGAACCGGGGACGGCGGTCAGGTGGGCGCCGATCAGGCCGCCCGTCAGGGACTCGGCGGTGGCGCAGGTCCCACCGCTCTCCAGCAGGGCGCGGTGGACGGCCCCGGCCGCCGTCAGCGACTCGACGGGGAACTCCCTGACCTCGGAGCCCAGACCCACCCGGTCCTCCTGCTGGTTCATCCCCCGGTGTCCCTCCTCGCGCGCACGGCGCGCACGGCGTCCAGCACGTAGGCCCCGCCGGTCCACAGGGTCACGAACAGGGCCGCGCCCATCACGATGTGCGCGAACCACACGAAGAGGTCGCTGAACGGCAGGACCTGGAGCGGGAACAGGTAGACGCTGATGGCCACGATCTGGAGGACGGTCTTGAGCTTGCCGCCCCTGCTCGCCGGCATGACGACGTAGCGCAGGACCGCGAAGCGCAGGGCGGTGACGCCCCACTCGCGGACCAGGATCGCGATGGTCACCCACCACCACAGGTCGCCCTGGAGGGACAGCACGACGAGCGCGGACCCGGTGAGCGCCTTGTCCGCGATGGGGTCGACGATCTTGCCGAAGTCGGTGACCAGGTTGTGGCGGCGGGCGAGCTCGCCGTCGATGCGGTCGGTGATGGCGGCGATCACGAAGACGGCGAAGGCGGCGAACCGCCACCATGAGCCGTCCAGGAACATGAACCACACGAAGACCGGGACCATGACCAGGCGGCTCATGGTGAGGATGTTCGCGATGTTCCACAGCGGAACGTGGGGGGCGGGCGTCGCCGCGTCGTGGCTGCTCATCTGTCCCCGGCTTCCCCGCCCGGCCGGGTCTCGTCCTGCTCGGCGACGAGGTCGGCACCGGCCGACTGGACGACCGTGGCGGGCACGAGGTCGCCGACGGCGAGGCCCTCGCCGTACAGGATGGTGCTGCCGTCCACCTCGGGGGCCTGGTGGTCGGCCCGGCCCTCGTAGGCGCCGTCCTCCAGGACGCTCTCCACCAGGACGGTCACCTCGGTGCCGATCCGCTCCTCCGCCCGCTGGACCATCAGCTCCTCGGAGAGCCGGTTGAGCCGGTCCACGCGCTCCTGGACCACCTCGGCCGGGAGCTTGCCCTCGTGGGAGAGGGCCTCGGTCCCGTCCTCGTCCGAGTAGCCGAAGATGCCGATGGCGTCGAGGCGGGCCTCGGAGAGGAAGGAGACCAGGTCCTCGAACTCGGCCTCGGTCTCACCGGGGAAGCCCACGATGAAGTTCGAGCGCGCTCCGGCCTCGGGGGTCCGCTTGCGCACGGTGTCCAGGAGCTCCAGGAAGCGCTCGCGGTCGCCGAAGCGGCGCATGCGGCGCAGCAGGGTGCCGCTGGCGTGCTGGAAGGACAGGTCGAAGTAGGGGACGACGCCGGGGGTGCCGGTGAGGACGTCCACCAGGCCGGGACGGACCTCGGCGGGCTGGAGGTAGCTGACGCGGACGCGCTCCAGGCCCTCCACGGCGGCGAGGCGGGGCAGCAGCTTCTCCAGGGCGCGCACGTCGCCCAGGTCCTTGCCGTAGGACGTGGAGTTCTCGCTGACCAGGAAGACCTCGCGGACGCCCTCGCTCGCCAGCCACTCGGCCTCGCGCACGATCTCCTCGGGGCGCCGGGAGAGGTAGGCCCCGCGGAAGGTCGGGATGGCGCAGAAGGTGCAGCGGCGGTCGCAGCCCGAGGCGATCTTGAGGTTGGCGACCGGCCCGCCGGTGAGGCGGCGGCGCGGGACCGCCGCGCGGTAGGGCAGCTCGGTGCCGTCGGCCCCGGGCGCCTCGGCGAAGCCCGCGTGGCCGGGGACGTGCACCTGGGAGGCGTCGCGGTCGGCGGGGCTGATGGGCAGGAGCGTGCGCCGGTCGCGGGGGTCGTGCGGGACGAGCTTGCGGCCGGCCACGACGTCGTCGAGCCGGTCGGTGATGGCGGAGTAGTCGTCGAACCCGATGACCTGGGCCTCGGGGAGGGCGTCGGCCAGCTCGGAGCCGTACCGTTCTGCCATGCACCCCGCGGCGACGACCTTGCCGCCGTTCTCGGCCGCTTCGAGGAGGGTCTCGATGGAGTCCTGTTTGGCCGCGTCGATGAACCCGCAGGTGTTGACCACGGTGACGTCGGCCTTGGTGTCGCCGTCGACGAGGTCCCAGCCGCCCGCGGACAGACGCCCGGCCAGCTCTTCGGAGTCGACCTCGTTACGCGCACACCCCAGGGTGACGAGAGAGACAGTACGGCGCGATGACATGGCTTCCAAGCGTGTGGGAGAGCTTCGAGTGTGATGCGGGGGCCGGGGCGGACCGCTCGGACCGCGCGCACGGCACGGCGCCGGTGGGCGCCGCCCGCAGCCCCCCACATTACCTTGGTCGGCTCACCCGCCCGTACCCCGGCCCGTCTTCCCCCAGGCAGCGGGCCGTGACGTCACCGGTCGAAGCCGTCGGGGCCGATGGCGACCTCCTTGACCTCACCGATCTCCCCGGCGGGCCCGAGGACCTCGCCGTCGACGGAGACCTCGACCGAGCCGGCGTCGCCGACCCACAGGCTGACGCCCTCCTCCGTCGCGTACTCCTGCGGCTCGCCCTTCAGGAGGAAGCCGGTGAACAGGTCGCTGCCGTCGGGGGCGGTGACCTTGATCCAGCTGCGTCCGGCGGACGCCAGCCCGAGGGTGAACTCGGCGGGCTCCCGGGCCTGTTCCGCCGCGGGCACGACGGCCGCGTCGTCCGCGCCCGCCCGCCCCTCCCCCGGGAGGACCGCGGAGTCCACGGTCTCGCCGCCCCCGTTGGACTCGAACGCGGTGCGCAGCGGGTTGCCCCCTTCCCAGTCCTGCCAGGTGCGGACGCCGACGACGACCCCCAGGAGGACGATGATGCCGACCACGGCCCAGGGCCAGTGGCGGCGGACCGCCGCGCCCCGCCGCCTGCGCGCGGCCGTGACCGCGGGGCGCGGCGCGGGCCTCGTGTCCCCGGGCCGGGTGCCGGCGTCCTCCCTCTGCCTGGGGACGCCCCGGGTGCCCCGCCGGGTGTCGGCCTCCTGCGCTCCGGCGCCGGCGTCCCCCGCCTCCCCGCGGGAACGGCCCCCGCGCACGCCGGGGCGCACGCGCTGGTCCCGCTCGAAGTGGCCCCACCGCTCGGCGGCGGCACCGGGGTCGTCCTCGCCGAAGCTCGGGATCGGCCCCGCCATCGGCTCCTCGTCGTCGGCCGCGTACGCCTCGCCCCGCTCGGCGGCCACCGCCGCCCTGACCGCGGCGGGCGAGGCCGCCGGGTGGCGCGGCAGGGGGACGAAGGCCGGGGCGTCCGACGACGCGTGCTCGCGGTCGTACTCGGCCAGCAGCGGCGCCGGGTCCAGGCCGAGCGCCCTGCTGAGGCCGCGGATGTGGCCGCGTGCGTAGAAGTCCCCGCCGCAGGGGACGAAGTCCTCCTCCTCGATGCCCTTGAGGACCGACTGCCGTATGCGCGTACGGGCGCTGAGGTCCGCGACCGTGTACCCCGCCGCGATTCGGGCGCCGGACAGGGCCTGACCGATCGTCGCCATGCGCACTCCTTCCGCGACTGTGCGTGACTGAATGGTCTCCACTCTGCCGTCCGGGGGTCGCCGACGCAGTTCACCACGCCCCATGAAGCTCTCAAGAACACGCCAAAGAGGGCACCGGCGCACAGAATGTCGCCGCCTCCGTGCGGCAGGAGCGTGCTCCGGCGAAGGCCCGGCGACCCGACCGCGGGCCGGCTCAGCCCCCGCGGATCTCCGTCAGGACGCCCGGGAGCTCGTCCGGCGTGACGAGGACGTCGCGCGCCTTGGAGCCCTCGCTGGGGCCCACGACGTCGCGGCTCTCCATCAGGTCCATCAGGCGGCCCGCCTTCGCGAAGCCGACGCGCAGTTTGCGCTGGAGCATGGACGTCGACCCGAACTGGGTGGTGACCACCAGTTCGACGGCCTGGAGGAGGAGGTCGAGGTCGTCGCCGATGTCCTCGTCGATCTCCTTCTTCTTGCCCTCGGGGGCCGCGACGTCCTCGCGGTAGCTGGGCTCGGACTGCTTCTTGCAGTGCTCGACGATCGCCCGGATCTCCTTCTCGCTGACCCAGGCGTTCTGGAGGCGGATGGACTTGCCCGCGCCCATCGGCAGGAAGAGGGCGTCGCCCTTGCCCACCAGCTTCTCGGCGCCCGGCTGGTCGAGGATGACGCGGCTGTCGGCGAGGCTGGAGGTGGCGAAGGCGAGCCGGGAGGGCACGTTGGCCTTGATCAGCCCGGTGACGACGTCGACGCTGGGCCGCTGGGTCGCGAGCACCAGGTGGATCCCGGCGGCACGGGCCAGCTGCGTGATGCGCACGACCGCGTCCTCGACGTCGCGCGGGGCGACCATCATCAGGTCGGCCAGCTCGTCCACGATCACCAGCAGGTACGGGTAGGCCTCGTACACCCGCTCGCTGCCCGGGGGGGCGGTCAGCTGCCCGGCGCGCACGGCGGCGTTGAAGTCGTCCACGTGCCGGTACCCCGAGGCCGCCAGGTCGTCGTAGCGGCGGTCCATCTCCCCCACCACCCACTGCAGGGCCTCCGCGGCCCGCTTGGGGTTGGTGATGATGGGCGTGATCAGGTGCGGGATGCCCTCGTACATGGTCAGCTCGACCCGCTTGGGATCGACCAGGATCATCCGCACCTCGTCGGGGGTCGCCCGCATCATCAGCGAGGTGATCAGCCCGTTGATGCAGGTGGACTTGCCGGCGCCGGTCGCGCCGGCCACCAGCACGTGCGGCATCTTGGCCAGGTTGGCCACCACGTTGGAGCCCTCGACGTCCTTGCCCAGGCCCACCAGCATGGGGTGGTCGTCGGAGGTCGCGGCCGTCGAGCCCAGGACGTCGCCGAGGCTGACTATGTCCTTGTCGGTGTTGGGGATCTCGATGCCGATCGCGGACTTGCCGGGGATGGGCGACTGGATCCGCACGTCGGCGCTCTTGACCGCCAGGGAGATGTTCTTGGCCAGCGCGGTGACCTTCTCGACCTTGACGGCCGGGCCCAGCTCGATCTCGTAGCGGGTGACGGTGGGGCCGCGCGTGAACCCGGTGACCTCGGCGTCGATGCCGAACTGGGTCAGCACCCCCGACAGCGCGGCGACCACGTCGTCGTTGGCCTTGGTGCGGGGCTTGACCGGGCTGCCCGGCTTGAGCATCGCGGGCGCGGGCAGCTCGTAGTCGCCCTCGACCACCCGGGAGGGGATGGTCAGCTGCTCGGTCACGGCGGGGGGCGGCGTGGGGTCGGGGACGTCGACCTTCTTGCGGCCCGGCCTCTTCTTGCCGGCCGCGGTCGCGGCCGCCGCGGCGGCCTCCTCCTCGTCGGTGAGGGCGGGGGCGACGGGCTCCACGGGCACCACCGGGCTGTCGTAGGGGCGCTCGTGGTCGCCCGCCACCGTCCCGGCCTCCGCCTCGGGCTCCTTCTTCGGCTTGCGCTTGCGGGGCCTGGCGGCCTTGGGCGCGGGGTCCGCGCCGAGGATGCCGATGCCCGAGTCGGGACCGGTGTCCCGCTCCATGAGGGCGTTGAAGAGCGTCTGGAGGCGTTCGGGGACGCGCCGGATGGGGGTGGCGGTGACCACGAGGACGCCGAAGACCAGCACGAGGGCGAGCAGGACGCCGGTCAGCCACGGGGTGACGACGGCGCTGAGGGGGCCCGCCGCGACGAAGCCGATGAGCCCACCCGACTCTTGGAGGGCCTCCAGGCCGTCGGAGGGCTCCGGGAGGCCGTTGGCGATGTGGATCAGCCCGAGCAGCCCCAGCATGATCGAGACGGTGCCGATGAACAGCCGCCCGCCGTCCCCCTCCCGGCCCGAACCGGGGGTGCGCATGAGCTTGACCGAGACCGGCAGGAACAGCAGCGGCAGGATCGGCGAGAACGTGCCGAAGCCGCCGACCACGATCATGCGGGTGTACTCCAGCAGCGGCCCCTCGCTCCGCCACCACACGGCGGCGGCGACGAGGACGCCCGCGGCCAGCAGGACCAGGCCGATGCCGTCGCGGCGCAGGTCGGGGTCGAGGTCGCGCGCGCTGCGGCCGACGGCGCGCGCGGCGCCGCCCACGGTGTGCGCGACCAGCTTCCACAGCACGAGCAGGAACTGGCCGAACATGGTGAAGGCGAAGGCGATGGGCCCGTCGGGCATGCGCTTCTTCGGCGCGGGCTTGCGGGCGGCGGGCTTCTTGCGTCCGGAACCACCGGAGGAGGCACGCGTGGCCATCGGGGTCACCTCCACGGGGGACGGGGTCGGTCGGACGGCCGGGCAGAACGGCCCGTCACGGCGGGCAGCCTACTGAAGCGTCCACCCCCTTGGCCCGTACCGGCACGGCGTGTCGCCCGAATCGGCCGGCGGCGCCCCGCCCGCGGCGCTCCCGGGGGCCGCCCGCCCCACGGTAACGGCCCGAGGCGCGTGCCTCGGGCCGTTCCCGTGCTCCGGTCCGGGGCGCCCCGGACCGGTCGGTCAGACCTCGACCAGGACAGGGATGATCATGGGACGACGACGGTACGTGTCGTTGACCCAGCGGCCCGTGTTGCGGCGGATGAGCTGCCGCAGCTGGTGCGGGTCGTTGACCCCGTCCCGGGCCGCCTTGTCCAGGGAGTCCTGGATCTTGTCGATGACGTCGTCGAAGGCGGCGGCGCCGATGCCCGCGCCCCGGGTGTGGATCTCGGGCTCCCCGAGGATCTTGCCGGTCCCGGAGTCCACCGCGACGACGACGGAGATGAACCCCTCCTCGCCGAGGATGCGGCGGTCCTTGAGCGAGGCGTCGGTGACGTCGCCGACCGAGGCGCCGTCCACGTACACGTACCCGGCCTGGACCGCGCCCACGATCTTGGCCCGGTTCTTGTACAGGTCCACCACCACGCCGTCCTCGGCGATGATGATCCGGTCCGAGGGCACGCCCGTGAGCTTGGCCAGGTCGGCATGGGCGCGCATGTGCCGCCACTCGCCGTGCACCGGCATGAAGTTGCGCGGACGCACCATGTTGAGCACGTACAGCAGCTCACCGGCGGACGCGTGCCCGGACACGTGCACGAGGGCGTTGCCCTTGTGCACGACCTTGGCGCCCCAGCGGGTCAGGCCGTTGATCACCCGGTTGACGGAGTTCTCGTTGCCGGGGATCAGCGAGGAGGCGAGCAGGACGGTGTCGTCCTGCTCGATCCGGATCTGGTGGTCGCGGTTGGCCATCCGGCTCAGCGCCGACATGGGCTCGCCCTGCGAGCCCGTGCAGATCAGCACGGCCTCGTCCGGCCGCATCTGGTCGAGCTGCTTGACGTCGATGATCGTGTCGCCGGGGATGCTCAGGTAGCCCAGGTCGCGCGCGATGTTCATGTTGCGGACCATCGAGCGTCCCACGAACGCGATCTTGCGGCCGTGCTTGGACGCGGCGTCGATGACCTGCTGGACGCGGTGCACGTGCGAGGCGAAGCAGGCCACCACGATGCGCTTCTCGGCCTGCCGGAACACCTTGTCGATGGCCTCGGACAGGTTGCGCTCGTTGACGATGAACCCGGGCTGCTCGGCGTTGGTGGAGTCCGACAGCAGCAGGTCCACGCCCTCGTCGCCGAACCGGGCGAACCCGGCCAGGTCGGTGAGGCGGCCGTCCAGCGGCAGCTGGTCCATCTTGAAGTCACCGGTGTGCAGCACCGACCCGCCGGGGGTGCGGATGCCGACGGCCAGCGCGTCCGGGATGGAGTGGTTGACCGCGAAGAACTCCAGGTCGAAGGCGCCGAACTCGTGGCGCTCGCCCTCCTCCACCTGGAGGGTCTCCGGCTTGATGCGGTGCTCGCCGAGCTTGGCGGTGATCAGCGCCAGGGTCAGGCGGGAGCCGACGATCGGGATGTCGGCCCGCTCGCGCAGCAGGAACGGGATGCCGCCGATGTGGTCCTCGTGCCCGTGGGTGAGCACGACCGCCTCGATGTCGTCGAGCCGGTCCCGGATGTAGTCGAAGTCCGGCAGGATCAGGTCGACGCCGGGCTGCTCCTCCTCGGGGAAGAGCACGCCGCAGTCGACGACGAGCAGGCGGCCGTCGTACTCGAAGACCGTCATGTTGCGGCCGATCTCGCCGAGGCCGCCCAGGGCGACGACGCGCAGCGCGCCCTTGCCCAGGGGCGGGGGCGAGGTCAGTTCGGGGTGCGGGTGGCTCATACAGATCCCTCCGTGAGGCGCTCGACGCGCACGGCGCTGGCGGGGACGGCCTGGTGCGGGGCCAGTCCGATGGGGCCCTTGACGCCGGCGGCGGCAAGGTCTTCGCGCAGCAGTGCCTGGAGCTCGACCGACGCGTCGGTGAGCGGGGTGCGCACGGGACCGGAGGGCAGCCCGAACTGGTTCAGGATGGCCTTGGTCGTGATGACGCCCTGGGTGCGGAACATTCCGGTGTAGACCGGGGTGAGGCGGCGGTGGATGGCCAGAGCCTGGCCGACCTCGCCCTTCTCGAAGGCGTCGATCATCTCGCGCAGGTCGGCGCCGACGATGTGGCCGACCACGCTGACGAAACCGGCCGCGCCGACGGACAGCAGCGGCAGGTTGAGGATGTCGGTGCCGCAGTAGAAGGCCAGGTCGGTCCGCTCCATCACCCAGGAACTGGCGCCGATGTTGTCCTTGGCGTCCTTGTTCGCGACGATGCGGGGGTGCTCGGCCAGGCGGACGAGGGTCTCCGAGGCGATCGGCGTGCCGGTGCGGTGCGGGATGTCGTAGAGCATGACCGGCAGCTCGGTGGTGTCCGCGATCTCGGTGAAGTGCCTGATCAGGCCTTCCTGAGGCGGCTTGTTGTAGTAGGGCGTCACGGTCAGCAGACCGTGCGCGCCCGCCTTCTCCGCGGCCTTGGCGAGCCTCACGCTGTGGCGGGTGTCGTTGGTCCCGACCCCGGCGATGACCCTGGCGCGGTCGCCGACCGCCTCCAGGACCGCCCTGAGCAGGCGGTCCTTCTCGTCGTCGCTGGTGGTCGGCGACTCACCCGTGGTGCCGCTGATGATGAGGCCGTCGTTGTTCTGCTCGTCGACGAGGTACGTGGCCAGTCTGGCCGCGCCCTCGTAGTCGAGCTCGCCGTCGTCGAGCATGGGCGTGACCATCGCGGTCAGCATCTTGCCGAACGGGCGGTTCTTGGTGTCCGTCATCGTGTGTGAAAGGTCTCCGGACCGCCGCCGCTGGGCGGTGGGTCCGAAGGTGCCCCTCCTCCTCTCGGTGTGCGTCGACAGCTGGATGTGTCCCGTGCACATGACGCGTGCACGGATGTGCGGCGCTGCGTGTCCGCCACCGCGACCGGCGGTACGCGATCCGGTCGCGGGAAAGTTCCTGTGGTGCCCCGTCTTGGGTCGGGCGCGGGGTCGTGCCCTGCTCGGCCGCCGTCCTCGTGGGTCGAGGTTGACGGACCGGCTCATGTGAACCTACCCGTCCCGGACCCGTGCCATCCGGCCGGGCCCGGGATCCGCGTGCAGGTCAGGGTCGCGGAAGGGGGTTGGTCGGGCGGTGTCCGCCCCGGTCTCAGTCGTCCTGTCCGTCCGGAAGGAACATGCTCAGAAGCCAGCTGACGACGGTGACGACGATCGCACCCCAGAACGCGGGCCAGAACCCCTCGATGTGGAACGGGAGGGTGAACAGGCTCGCGATCCAGTTCGTGAGCATGAGCAGCAGCGCGTTCACCACCAGGCCGATCAGCCCGAGGGTCAGCGCGTAGAACAGGCACCCGACAGCCTTGACGATCGGTTTGATGATCGCGTTGACCACACCGAAGATGGCGCCGACGGCGAGGTAGACGCCGATCTGACCAGCGGTGGTCTGGGCTGTGACGTCGATCCCGTCGATCAGGAAGACAGCCGCCCAAAGGGCGAGCGCGTTCACGATAACTCTGATAATGAGGCTCACAACTGTAGATGTTCCCATGCCGAGGCAAGGTCCGGAAACTCCGGCGTAGGTGATCTTGCCGCGGCACGCTCCCCAGGAGGCCCCATCGTGTCCAGCGCCCAGTTCGTCCGCCCCGCCCGCGCCACCGACGTGGACACCGTCGTGGACGTCCAGGTGGCCTCGTGGCGGGCGGTGTACGGGGCTCTGCTGCCCGACGCGGTGGTCGCCGAGATCGGCGGCGCCGACGCCCGGGGGCAGTTCCACGAACAGTGGACGGCCGCCCTGGAGTCCCCGCCGACCTCCCGGCACCGGCTGGTGGTGGCCACCGACGAGGTTGGGGGGGTGCGGACCGTGACGGGGTTCGCCGCGTTCGGCCCCGCGGGCGACCCGGACCTGTGGCCGGCCACGGACGCGGAGGTGTTCGCGCTGCACGTGGACCCGGAACGGGCCCGGGAGGGGCACGGCAGCCGCCTCGTCAACGCCTGCGTGGACCACCTGGTGGACGACGGCTTCGGCACGGTGCACGTGTGGGTGCCGGAGGCCGACAACGCGCTGCGCGCGTTCTTCGAGGCGTCGGGCTGGCGCGCGGACGGCGCCCGCCGGGAGATCGACCTGGGTTCGCCGCTGCCGATGGTGCGCCTGCACGCGGCGATCTCCGCGTAGGGGCGCCCCGCCTCGGGCCCGGGGCCGCGGCCGGTTGGGGACAGCCGCGGACAGGGACTACCGTTGGGTGGTTGTCCGCGTCGCGCACCAGGTGCGGCGCGGTGTCGTCGAGGGTGGAGGACCGCCGCGTGGCCACGGTCAGTGAATGGGTCTCGGGGCTGCGTCCCCGTACGCTTCCGAATTCGGTCGTCCCGGTGGCGGTCGGCACGGCGCTGGCCCTCGCCCTGGACGGATTCGTCTGGTGGAAGGCCCTGCTGGCCCTGGTGGTGTCCATGTCCCTCCAGGTCGGGGTGAACTTCGCCAACGACTACAGCGACGGCGTGAAGGGCACCGACACCGAGGAGCGCACCGGTCCGACCCGCCTGACGGCGTCGGGCCTGGCGGAGCCGGGGCACGTGCTCGCCGCGGCCCTGGGGAGCTTCGCGTTCGCGGGCGCCGTCGGCCTGGTGCTGGTGGCGACGTCGTCGTGGTGGCTGCTCCTCGTGGGCGCCCTGGCGATCGCCGCGGCCTGGTACTACACCGGCGGCCGCGCGCCGTACGGCTACCGGGGCCTAGGCGAGGTGTCGGTGTTCGTCTTCTTCGGCGTGGTGGCCGTGGTGGGCACGGTGTTCGTGCAGCTGGGCTCGGCGCCGTGGCAGGCCTGGGTGGCCTCCGTCCCGGTCGGCCTGCTGTCCTGCTCCGTGCTGGTCATCAACAACCTGCGGGACATCCCGACGGACCGGGAGACCGGGAAGGTCACCCTCGCGGTCCGGCTCGGCGACGCGGGTACGCGGCGGCTGTTCGCGGGCGCGATCGGCGCCTCCTACGCGGTCGCGCTGGTGCTGACGCCGGTGTTCTGGTGGACCCCGCTCGTGCTGCTGACGGCGCCGCTGGCGGTGCCGCCGCTGAGGCGTGTGCTGGGCGGACAGGCGGGGCGCGACCTGGTCCTGGGCCTGGGCGAGACGGGCAGGCTGCAGATGGCGTTCGGCGTCCTGTTCTCGGTCGCCCTCGCCCTGGGCTAGGGCGTGTTCCGTGGATGCTGTCCGTCGCGAGCGGCGCATCCGGTGCGTTCATCGCAAGGCCGAAGAAGGAGTCAGGGCGGGGTCCTGTCGACAGATGAGAACGCCGCGAGGGGCGTGCCGGGGCGACGCGCAGCAGGGCGAGTGTCCGCGGACCACGCCCTAGGGGGCGGGGCCGCGGTCCCCGTCCGAGAGGTGTTGTGGGGGAGCCGTCCCGGGCGGTGCCCGCCGTCGACGGCCGGCCCCGGCCCGTTCCGCGGCCGGACGCGGTCCTCGCGGGGGTCGCGCCCTCCCCGGTCCGGCCCGCGCGGGGCCCCGGCTTCGGGCCCGGCTGTGGCCGGGACACTCCGTCCGGCCTGCGAGGACACGGTCCGGGCCCCGGTGCGCGCCCCCGTGGGGCTAGTATGCGGGCCGGTCCCCCAGACACGCGTTCAGCCACGGTAGGGAGAAGACGACACCGTGCACAGCGAGAACACCGCCCCCGACCCCCTCGACCTCGCTCCGGACCCGGAAGCGTGGGCGGAGCGCTCGGCCCAGCAGGCCGCCGCGTTCGACACGATCGGAGAACGCTACGACGAGGCCTTTCCGCGCAAGGAGGGGCAGGAGGAGCGGGTCCGGCGGCTGCTGGACCTGCTGCCGCCCGGAGCGCACGTGCTCGACCTGGGCTCGGGCACCGGGCTGCCGACCGCCCGCCAGTTCGCCTCCGCGGGCGTCCGTGTCACCGGCTACGAGATCTCCGGGCGGATGATCGAGATCGCGCGCCGCAACGTGCCCCAGGCGACCTTCGTCCAGGCCGACATCCTCGACCTGAAGCCGGTCGAGTCCTCCTACGACGCCATCGTGGCGTTCTTCTCCCTGCTGTGCCTGCCCAAGTCGCGCATCCCCGAGGCGCTCAGCCGGATCCGGGCGTCGCTGGTCCCGGAGGGCCTGCTGTGCCTGGCCATGGTGGAGGCCGACATGGACGACGCGCCGATCCCCTTCCTCGGCTCGGACGTCCGCGTGTCGGGCTATCCGCGCGAGGAGCTGCGCCGGGTGGTGCGGGAGGCGGGTCTGCTCGTCGAGGACGAGCGGGTCGTCTCCTACGAGCCGGAGGACTCCGGCGCGCACCCCGAGACCCAGGTCTTCCTCACCTGCCGCCGGGGCGCCTGAGCGGCGGGCGCCTCCCGGGCCCCGGGCACGACGAGGGGGAGGCGCCGGGCGGGCGCCTCCCCCGTGCCGGGCCGCGTCTAGTCGAGGTCCAGGAGGGCGTCCAGGCCCACGGTGAGCGGGTCGGCGAGACCGGCGACACCGCGGATTCCCAGGAGCACCCCGGGCATGAAGGAGGTGCGGTTCATCGAGTCGTGCCGGATCTTCAGGGTCTCCCCGTCGGTGCCGAACACGACCTCCTGGTGGGCGATGAGCCCGGTGATGCGCAGGGCGTGCACGCGGACCCCGTCCACGTCGGCGCCGCGGGCTCCGGGGATCTCCGACGTCGTGGCGTCGGGCATCGGCGCGGCCCCGGCCTCCCGGCGCGCCTCGGCGACGAGCTCCGCGGTCCGGTAGGCGGTGCCGCTGGGGGCGTCGGCCTTGTTGGGGTGGTGCAGCTCGATGATCTCGGTGGACTCGAAGTACGGCGCGGCCTTGCGCGCGAAGTGCATCATCAGCACGGCGGCGACGCCGAAGTTCGGGGCGATCAGCACCTTCGCCCCGGGCGAGGCGGCCTGCATGGCGCGCACCCGGTCCAGCCTGGCCTCGTCGAAGCCGCTGGTCCCGACGACGGCGTGGATCCCGTGGCCGATGAGCCACTCCAGGTTGTCCATCACCGCGTCGGGGTGGGTGAAGTCGACGACGCAGTCGGCGCCCAGCACCGCGCTCCGGTCGTCGGCGCTGTCCACGCCCGCCACGAGTTCCATGCCGTCGGCGGCCTGAACCGCGCGGACGACCTCTGACCCCATACGCCCATCGGCGCCGAAAACTCCTACCTTGAACACGCCACGAGCGTACCGGAGTCACGGACGGCCCCGGTGTGGCGCCGCCCGCCCGGAGGCGGCCGACGTGCGGTGATCCGCCGTCGGCGGAGCGGGCGCGCGGTCGGCCTCCCCGGGCGGGCGCGGTCAGCGCGCGGCGGCGAGGGTGAGCGCGAAGTCCCCGGCGGGGTCGGTCCACCAGTGGGAGGGCTCGAACCCGGCGGCGCCGAGTTCGGCGGCCAGCCCTTCGCGGCGAAACTTGGCGGAGACCTCGGTGCGCATCTCCTCCCCCGGGGCGAAGCCGACCTCCAGGTCCAGGTCGGCGACCCGCACGTGCTGGGCGGAACGGGCGCGCAGGCGCATCTCGATCCACTCCTCCCCGGCGTTCCAGCGGGCGACGTGGTCGAAGGCCGCGGGGTCGAAGTCGGCGCCGAGCCTGCGGTTGACGACGCCGAGGACGTTGCGGTTGAACTCGGCGGTGACCCCCCGGGCGTCGTCGTAGGCCGCGACCAGGCGGGCCGGGTCCTTGACCAGGTCCACGCCGAGCAGGAGCGAGTCCCCGGCGTCGAGCACGGCGCGGATGTCGCGGAGGAAGACGGCGCGCGGCCCCGGCTCCTGGTTGCCGATGGTGGAGCCCAGGACGGCCAGGAGCCGGCGTCCGCCGTTCTCGCCGACCGGGAGGAGCCCGAGGTGCTCCTCGAAGTCGCCGACGACGCCGTGGACGTCGAGCCCGGGGTAGTCGTCGACGACGCCGCGCGCGGAGGCGGCGAGGAAGTCGCCGCTGACGTCCACGGGGACGAAGCCGGTGAGGCGGCCGTGGCGGAGCATGGCGTCGAGGAGGAGCCGGGTCTTGACCCCCGATCCGGAGCCGAGCTCGATCAGCGTCTCCGCGTCGGCCGCGGCGGCGATCTCGTCGGACCGGACCTCGAGGATGCTCCGCTCCGCGCGGGTGGGGTAGTACTCGGGCAGCCCGGTGATCTCCTCGAACAGGGCGCTGCCGCGTTCGTCGTAGAACCACTTGGGCGGGAGCTGCTTGGGCACTGCGGTGAGCCCTGCGGCGACGTCGCTGCGCAGGGCCTTGTCGAGGTCGTCGGCGGTCAGGTTTCGGTCGATCCGGAACATGGTGCCTCCTGTGTCCCTTGGTGGGTGCCCGTGGGCGTGCCGGTGCCGCGGGGGCGGCGCCCCGGCCGTCAGGCGATCGGGTGGATCCCGGTGCGCTCCCGCGTCGCGACGGCGACGGAGCCCTCGGGCACCTCGCGCCAGCCGCGCGCGTCGTCGAAGGGCTCCGAGGCCAGGAAGACCCCTCCCCCGGGCTCCCTGAGGGTGAAGAGGGTGTCCCCGGCGGCGGTGGCGACGATGCTCTCCCCGTCGGCGGCCAGCAGGTTGTAGCGGCCGTCGGAGTGCTCGCGGGCGTGGCGGACCACGCCCGCCAGCGCCCCGGCGAGGTCGCCGGAGGCCCGCCACAGCCGCACGGTGTGGGCGAACAGGGGGGCGGAGTCCACCGGGGAGCGCGCGTCCAGCACGCCCGGGGGCGGGACGAAGGCCGCCGCGAGCGCCTCGTCGTCCTTGACCGCGCCGTTGTGGCTGAACAGCAGCCGGTCGGCCCGGAAGGGCTGCGCGCCCGACTCCTCGGAGCCGAACCCGACGGTGGCGTCGCGGACCGCGGCCACCACGCACCCGGAGGTGATGGCGCGCGCCGCGTCGGCGAAGGACGAGTCGCTCCAGATGGGCATGGCCCGGCGGTAGCGCAGCGGCCCCGGGGGGCCGGCCGGCGGCAGGCCTGGCGCCGACGGGTCCGGGGGCGCGGCGCTCCCCGGCGTCCCGTGCGGCGGGTACCAGCCGACGCCGAAGCCGTCGGCGTTGACGGTGCCGTGCCGCTGCATGCGCGGCGCCCACGACTGGACGTGCAGCGAGTGGGGCGCCGCGTACAGCAGCTCGTGCAGCGTACGCGGCGGCCCCAGGTAGGCGAGGTGGCGGCACATCAGGCGGGTTCCCCGTCCCGTGCGCAGCGGAAGCCGCTGAAGATCTGCCGGCGGATCGCGTGGTCCCAGTTGCGGAAGGTGGAGCGGACGGCCGTGGGGTGGGTGGCCCAGGAGCCGCCCCGCAGCACCTTGTAGCCCTGGTCGAAGAACACCTCCGAGTACTCGCGGTACGGGAAGGCGCGGAACCCGGGGTAGCCCGTGAAGGTGGTGGAGGTCCACTCCCACACGTCGCCGATCAGCTGCTGCACCCCCAGCGGCGACGCGCCGTCGGGGTGGCGCCCCGCCGGGGAGGGCCCCAGCTTGCGCTGGCCCAGGTTGGCGTGCCGGGGCCGGGGCTCCTCGTCGCCCCACGGGTACCGGCGGGACAGGCCGGTCTCGGGGTCGAACCTGGCGGCCTTCTCCCACTCCGCCTCGCTGGGCAGGCGCTTGCCCGCCCACGCGGCGTACGCGGAGGCCTCGTGGAAGTTGACGTGCTGCACGGGTTCCTCGGACGGCACCATCTCCTGGCGGCCGAACCTGCGGCGGGACCACCCGTCGCCCTCGGGGCTCCAGAAGGCGGGGGCGACCGCGCCGGTCCTCTCCCGCCACTCCCAGCCCTCCAGGGTCCACCAGCGGTGGTCCCGGTAGCCGCCGTCCTCCATGAACCGCTGGTAGGCGGCGTTGGTGACGGGCCGGGTGTCGATCCAGTAGGGGTCGAGGACGACCTCGCGGGAGGGGCGCTCGTTGTCGTAGGCCCAGGGGTCGTCGTCGGCGCCCATCGTGAACGGGCCGCCGGGGACGTACGCCTCCTCCTCCACGGGCGGGCGCAGGGCCGCGACTGCGCCGGTGTCCTCCAGCAGGACGGGGACGCCCTCGCGGAGCTGGTGGGTGGCGAGCATGGTCTCGTCGTGCTGGTGCTCGTGCTGGATCACCATGTGGAAGACGAACCCGGCGCCGAGCAGCGACCGCCGCCCGTCGGGCTCCCCGCGCTGCTCCGGGATCCCGAGGTCGGCGGAGTCGAGGGCGTCGAGCACCTCCTTGCGGACCCGGTCGTTGTACTCGCGTGCCTCCTCGGGCCGCAGGAGCGGCAGGGTGACGCGGTCGGCGCGCGGGTTCTCGAAGGCGTCGTAGAGGCCGTCGATGTCGGGACGCAGCGCCTCGCGTCCCCCGGCGGCCCGCAGCAGCCACTGCTCCTCGTAGTTGCCGATGTGCGCCAGATCCCAGACGAGCGGCGACATGAGGGGCGAGTGCTGGGCGAGCAGGCCCTCGTCGTCGAGGGCGTCGATCGTGAGCCCGTTGCTGCGCCGCCGGCTCCGTTCGAGTTCGGTGGCGATGCGCTCCTTGGCGCGTTCCTGTTCGTGGTTCACCGTGCTCCTCCGCTGTGTCGGTGGGTCCCTGTCCGTCCGGCCCGGGTACCGACGCGCCCCGGGCGCGGGGCGGGCACGCTCGGCCGCGCGTCGGCGGGGCACAGCCCGCGCCGGACGTGGCGGTCGGCGTAGTCGTCGACGAGGGAGGAGAGTCCGGCGGCGCCCATGCGGGGCAGGGCTTCGACGGCCGCGTCGAAGCAGGAGCGGGCGCACTCGGCGACGGCGGGGTCGCCGGGGCCGAGCCGGGCGGAGCGCATCCACAGGCGGCGGTCGGGGAAGGGGCCGCGGCAGAGCTTCTCCGTGGCCTCCTCGGCCACGGCGCGGGCGCGGGGGTCGTCGACGAGGGCGGCGCAGAGCGCCATGGGGACGGGCCACCAGCGGCGGGGGACCGCGTCGATCATGCGCAGTTCCCACCAGCCGCGCGGGCGGACGGGCGGGAA
Organism: Nocardiopsis sp. CA-288880; assembly: GCF_050955985.1. NCBI lineage: Bacteria > Bacillati > Actinomycetota > Actinomycetes > Streptosporangiales > Nocardiopsidaceae > Nocardiopsis > Nocardiopsis sp. CA-288880. The sequence continues at coordinate 5,881,706 of NZ_CP192105.1, forward strand.
GAGGGTGCTGAGGTGGAACTCCACGTCGGCGGGGGTGAGGGGGCGGGGTCCCCGGCCTCCGGCCCACTCGGCCAGGGTGATGCCGGGATCCGGGGTCCAGGTCCCGCCGCCCCCGGGGATCTCGGGGACCGCCATGACGTCGGCGGCGAGGGCGTAGTCCGTCCACGCGGTGGCCGGGTCGGGGTGGCTGCCGGTGTCCAGGACGGGGCGCGTGCGGCCGGCGTCGGTGGCCGCCCAGATCGCCCACCGGGTGGACTTCCATCCGGTGGGGCGGCCCCGCCAGACGGCGGAGTTGGCGAACGCGGCGACGAGGACCGGCCCGAGCCGGTGGACGAGCTCCCAGCGGGCACGGCTGTCGGCGCGGTCGGCCCCCGTGTCCAGGCACACCTGGAGGGAGGCGGTGCTGCACATCATGGTGTGGCCGCTGGGCTGGCGGCGGCCGGCGAAGAACCGCTCCATGGCCGTGTAGCGGGGCAGCCGCAGCTGGCGTACGGGCGGTCGGAGTGGGTCGAGCGCGGTCTCGACCAGGTGGAGCCCGCCTCCCGCGAGGACCTTGGAGACGTGGTCCAGGTCGGCGGCCAGGGCCTCGTGCGCCCGGGCCGGGCCCGGCAGCACGGGCGAGCTGAGCTCGATCTGCCCGCCGGGCTCGAAGGTGACCGCGCTTCCCGCGGGCGGGGGCCCGCCGGCCTCCAGCAGCGCCGCGAGGCGGTCGACGGCGACGGGTGCGGTCGGGTGTGCGGGGTCCGCGACCAGCCACTCGGTCTCGGTCCCGACCTTGCCGGGCGGGCCGGTCTTGAAACAGACACCGTTGATGTACTCGTGAACGTCTTCCGTGGTCATGTGGTGCGCCATGCGAGGCTCCCTCGGAACGACACCCCTCCGGGGTGTGACACCCCAGGGTCCTGCCCAGGGGCCCGGTGCGCCGAACGTCTGCGGTGACCAGAAATCACAGGACGTGTCGCCACAAGCACCCTTCGCCCCGGTTCGCCCCGGCGACACGCCAGGTGGATTCGACGGTGGGGGCGGGCGAAGGAGGACCGACCCCGAAAAAAGTGACCACCGTCACACTCCGGCGAGCTCCTCGACCCGGGCCTCGACCGCCTCCCGCTCCCTCGCGCGCAGTTCGATACCGAACACCTCGCGCAACACACTCCCCACCTCCCTCACAGGCACCCGCTGCTCCTCACGCGTCCCGTGCGGGGACAGGGTCGTGAGAGTGGTGTCCGTGAGCACGTGCTGGACGCCCGGCCCGATCCGCTGCACCGTCAACCGCGTCAGGAAGGGCGAACGGGGATGGCTGGAGAGGTGGTGGCTGAAGATCTCGTAGTCCTGGGGCGCCATCGCGGCGGTCGTGAGGACGTACAGCGGACGCCAGGCACGGCCGTCGAACGAGCGCAGCAGCCACTCGTCGCCGCCGAGCTCCGAGACCCGGTCCAGGCGCAGGCCCCAGCCGCCCTGGACCTCCTGGTGGCCGTCGGCCAGCGGCAGGGGCTCCAGCGGCCCTCCCCCGCCGAAGCCGACGTCCACCAGCCACGGGCGCCCCTCCAGGTCCACCCGCAGCAGGCAGTGCGTGGACGGGCGGGGGCGCCCCGGCCGACCGGACGGCACCCGGGCCGCGAGCCCGGTGACGGCGAACCCGAGCCGGTCCAGCACGGCGGCCAGGAGCAGGTTCTGCTCGTAGCAGTAGCCGCCCCGCCGGGCGCGGACCATCCCGTCCACGAGGGCGGGCACGTCCAGCCGCACCGGCTCCCCCGTGAGCGGCCGGAGGTTCTCGAAGGGGATGGCGGCCAGGTGGGCCCGCTGCACGGCCCGCAGCGTGTCACGGGTGGGCGGCAGGGCGCCCTCCAGGCCCACCCGGGCCCGATAGGCGTCCAGGTCGACCTCGCCCCCGTGCCAGAGGTCCCGGTCGGTGAAGAGGCGCGCGGGGCGGGGCGCCGGGGGCACCCCGGCACGGTCGCGGGAGGTGTCGTCTGCCATGCCCCGGCCAACCGCCGGGCGGGCGCGGCCATTCCTCGGCGGGGCCCCGGCACACGTTCCCGGGCCGCCGGGCGCCGCCCTCCCGCTCCGGGGGCGGGCAGGAGTCGGCCGCCCGCGCGCCGGCCCGGCCCCGGACCCCGTCGCGCCCCCGCCGGGGGTGCGGCGACGGCCGCCGGAAGGCCCCGGGGCGCCCCGGGGCCGGAGCACGCCGCGGGGGGAGGCGGCGCCCCCGCGCACGGCGCCCTCAGCCCGCGCCTCCCGCCTCCGCGCGGACCCGGCCGGTCCCGTCGGCGGCCGCCCAGTGGCAGGCCACGCGGCGCTCGGCCCCGCCCCCCAGGACCGCGGGGTCCACGGTGCGGCACAGGTCGGCGACGCCCGCCCGTTCGGCCTCGCCCGAGGCGAGCACCGGACAGCGCGGGTGGAACCGGCACCCCGGCGGCACCTGCTTGGGGTCCGGCGGCTCGCCCGCCAGGACCACCGGCTCGCCCCCGCCCGCGTCGGGCAGCACCGACAGCAGCGCGCGGGTGTACGGGTGGGCGGGGGCGGCCAGGACCTCCTCCACGGTGCCCAGCTCCACCACGCGCCCGAGGTACATCACGGCGACGCGGTCCGCGATGTTCCACGCCAGTCCCAGGTCGTGCGTGGCCACCAGGGCGGACAGCCCCAGCTCGTCCCGCAGGTCCAGGAGCAGGCGGAGGATCTCGCCGCGCACCGACGCGTCCAGGGACGCGACCGGCTCGTCCGCCACCAGCACCTCGGGGTCCAGGACCAGGGCCCCGGCGATCACCACGCGCTGGCGCTGCCCGCCGGACAGCTCGTGCGGATAGCGGGCGAGGAAGCGCTCCGGCGGGCGCAGGCCGGCCCTGGAGAGCGCTCCGGCGACCCGTTCGGCCTCGTCCGCCGTGGTGCCCTCGTGGATGCGCAGCCCCTCGGCCACGGACTCGTAGACGGTGCGGCGCGGGTTGAGCGAGCCGGTGGGGTCCTGCTGCACGAGCTGGACCCGGCGCCGGTAGGCGCGCAGGTCGCGGGAGCCGTACCGCATCGGCCTGCCCTCGAACACCACGACGCCCCCCGTGGGCCGCTCCAGGCCCAGCAGCACCCGGGCCAGGGTGGTCTTGCCGCAGCCCGACTCCCCCACCAGCGCCACGATCTCGCCCGCCGACACGTCGAGGTTGACGCCGTCGACGGCGCGCGCCGTGCCCTTGCCCCCGCCGGGGGCGAACCCGGCGGCGAAGGCGACCTCCACGCCCCTGGCGCTCAGGATCGGCTCGGGCGCCTCCCCGTCCCCGGAGGCGCGGGGGGCGTCGCGGGGGTCGGTCTCGGTGGTGCTCAAGGGCGCGTCTCCTCGGTGGGGGCGGCGGTCGGGATCACGGGGTGCCCCCGTCCCGGGCGGTCGTCAGGGGTCTCGCGGGGCCCACGTGCACGCACGCCGCATGGCGCGCGGAGTTCCCGGCGGGGTCGGGGTCCACCGGCCACAGGGGCGGGTCGACCGTGGCGCAGACCGTCTCGGCCACCGCGCAGCGGGGTCGGAAGACGCAGCCGGGCGGGGGGTCGGCCGGGTCCGGCGGGTCCCCCGGCAGGCCCCGGGGCGCCAGGCGCGAGGCCGGGTCGCCGATGCGGGGGAAGGCCGCGCTGAGGGCGCTCGCGTAGGGATGGGCGGGTTCGTGCACGACCTCGCGGGCGGGTCCCTGCTCCACGACGCGGCCCGCGTACATCACCGCGACCCGGTCGCAGGTGGCCGCCAGGACGGACAGGTCGTGGCTGATCATCAGCATGCCGATGCCCTGTTCGGCGACCAGGCGCTTGAGCAGGGCGAGGATCTGCGCCTGGATCATCACGTCCAGGGCGGTGGTGGCCTCGTCCGCGATGACCAGGCGGGGCTCGCAGGCCAGGGCCATCGCGATCATGACCCGCTGGCGCTGTCCGCCGGAGAGCTGGTGGGGGTAGTCGCGGGTGCGGGAGGCCGGAAGGCCCACCTGTCCCAGGAGCTCGGCCACGCGCCCGGGGATCCGGTTCGCCGGCACGGTGCCGTGGATCGCCATGGGCTCCGCGATCTGGTCACCGATCCGCTTGACCGGGTTGAGGGAGTGCATGGCGCCCTGGAAGACGATCGCCGCGCCCACCCAGCGGACCGCGCGCAGGCGGCCCCACCGCATGTCGAGGACGTTCTCCCCCTCCAGCAGGACCTCCCCCCCGACGCGGGCGCTCTCGGGCAGCAGGCGCAGCAGGGCCAGGGCGACGGTCGACTTGCCGCTCCCCGACTCCCCCGCCAGCCCCAGGGTGCCCCCGGGGTCGAGGGACAGGTCGACGCCCCGGACGGCCGGGACCTCGCCGTGCCCGGCGCGGTAGGTGACGTGCAGTTCTCGGACGTCGAGGAGGGAGGTCAACGCTGCTCCCGGAGTCGGGGGTTGATGACGGACTCCAGAGCGCGTCCGCACAGGGTGAAGGAGAGGGCGACGGCCGCGATGGCCAGGCCCGGAGGGATCATGTACCACCAGATCCCGGAGCTGATGGCCCCCGCGGTGCGGGCGGCCTCCAGGATGCCGCCCCACGAGATGGTGGTGGGGTCCCCCACCCCCAGGAACGCCAGCGTGGACTCGGCGATGATCGACGTGGCCACGAGGAGGGTGGTCTGGGCGAGCACCACCGGCATCACGTTGGGCAGCACGTGCCAGGCCATGACGTGGGTGTGCCCCCCTCCCAGGGCGCGGGCGCGCTCCACGTAGGGGCGCGCCTCCACCGCCAGGGTCTGCGCCCGCACCAGGCGGGCCGTCGCGGGCCAGACGGTGAGGCCGATGGCGATGATGATGGTTCCGGTGCCGCGCGGCAGCACCGCGGCCAGCGCCACGGCCAGGACCAGGGTGGGCAGCACCAGGAACCAGTCGGTGACCCGCATGAGCACGGACGACACGACCCGTCCGGCCGGGCCCCCGGACGCGCCGAAGTGCCCGGCGGTCACCCCGACCAGCGTGCCCAGGACCACGGAGACGACGGTGGCCAGGAAGCCCACCGTGAGGGAGACCCGGGAGCCCCAGACGATGAGGTCGAGGACGGACCGGCCGAAGTTGTCGGTGCCCAGGGGGAACTCGGCGCTGGGCGGTTCGTAGGCGGCTCCGGGGGCGCCGGTGACCGTCAGCTCGGCCTGGTCCACCAGCAGGGGCGCGAACAGCGCCAGGAGGACGATGGCCGAGAGGGCGGCGAGGCCCACCAGTCCGGCGCGGTTGCGGGTGTACTCGCGGGCGAACCGGCGCAGGGCCTCCGCTCGGCGGCGGCGTGCCAGGGCCCGGGGCGACACGGGTGCGCCGCCCGCGCCGTTCGCCCCGCCGGCGTCTCCGCCCGGTGCTTCGGCGCCGTGTTCCTCGGTGTCCGCGCTCATGGGCGCACCCTGGGGTCGAGCAGCGGGTAGACCAGGTCGGCGAGGAGGTTCATGAGGATCACCGAGGCCGCGAAGACCACGAAAAGGCCCTGGACGAGGCCGAGGTCGGGGACGCGCAGGCCGGAGTAGAAGAGCTGGCCGAGTCCGGGCCAGGAGAACACCGTCTCCACGAGGATCACTCCGGACACGACCTGGCCGAGGTTGAGGAAGATCAGGGTCACCGTGGGCAGGAGGGCGTTGGGGACCGCGTGCCTGCGGCGTACGAGGGCGTCCCGCAGTCCCTTGGCCCGCGCCGTGGTGAGGTAGTCGGCGCCCCTCTCGTCCATGAGGGAGGAGCGCATGATCATGAGGTACTGGGCGTAGATCACGGCGACCATGGTGGTGATGGGCAGCACCATGTGCCAGGCCGTGCTCAGAGCGGTCTCCACGGGGCCCGTCGCCGCGGGGTCCACCATGCCGCCGGTGGGGAACAGGCCGGGCATGAACCCGCGCCCCGAGGCGAGCGCCACGATGAGCAGCAGTCCGAGCCAGAACGTGGGCACCGACCAGAAGAACAGGGCGACGGCGCTGTTGGCCCGGTCGGACCGGCCGCCGGGCCTCCACCCGGCCCGGACGCCGAGGAGGAGGCCCAGGAGCGCGGCGATGACCGTGCCGGTCCCCGCGAGCAGGACCGTGGGCCCGAGGCGTTCGAGGATGAGCTCGGTGACCGGCTCGCGGAACTGGAAGGACGTGCCGAGGTCGAGGCGGAGCAGGCCCGTCAGGTAGTCGAGGAACTGCTGCCAGAGGGGCTGGTCGAGCCCGAACTGGCGGCGGAGCTCCTCGCGCTGCTCCGCGGTGACCTCGCGGCCCTCGGTCATGGCGCGGACCGGGTCGCCGGGCAGGATGCGGAAGAGGAAGAACCCGGCCACGACCACGGCCAGGAGCGAGAACGCGGCGGTCGCCAGGCGTCCGGCGACGTAGCGCGCGATCCTGCCCGCGCGGCCTGGCCCGGCGGGGCCCGCCGGGGCGGGGGCGCCGGGCGCCTCCGCCCCGGCCGGGGCTCCCGGGGTGACGGGGTCGCTGGTCACTCGCGGTCCTCCACGGTGGCGCGTCGGCGGAACAGGACGAACCCTCCCGCGGCCAGGAGCACCAGCACGGCCGCCCCGATGCCGATCCAGACCCCGGCCGAGGGCCCGGAGGGGCCGTCCTCGTCCGAGGCGACCGGCTGGGCGGACCAGAAGGCCCAGTAGCCGTCCTGGCCCCAGATGTTGCCCCCGGGGTCCGGCTGGATCTGCATGCCGGTGATCTGGTCGGTGCGGTACGCCTCCCGGATGTCCGGGTAGGCCAGCACGTTCACGACGGCCTCCTCGTAGAGCACCCGCTGGAGGTCGTGGATGATCTCCGCGCGGGCGGTGCGGTCGTACTCGGCGAGCTGGGCCCGGTAGAGCTCGTCGTACTCCTCGTCGCAGAAGTAGGCGTCGCCCTGCATGCTGCCCGGCTCCTCGGGGAGCGCGTCGCAGGTGTGGATGCTGAACACGTAGTCGGGGTCGGGGTTGACCGTCCACCCGGTGAAGATGAGGTCGTACTCGGCCGCGAAGAGGGCGTCGCTGAGGACGCCCGGGTCGACCGTGAGGTTCTCGACCTCGATGCCGATGTCGGCGAGGCGCTCGACGATGACCAGTCCGGCGTTGACGTTGTCCGGCCGGTCCTGGTGGACGTGCATGCGCAGTTCGAGGCGGTCGCCGTCGGGCGAGACGCGCACCCCGTCCTCGCCCCTCTCGTAGCCCGCCTCGTCGAGCATCGCGTTGGCGGCCTCGGGGTCGAAGGAGAGCGTGTCCTCGTCGCCCTCGGGCGACCAGTGGTAGTCGTCGTAGCGGGCCGGGATGTAGCCCCCGGCGGCGGTGGCGCGGCCGCCGTGCGCCTTCTCGACGATCTCCTCGTTGTCGATGGCTCTGACGATGGCCCGGCGCAGGGTGGCGTCGGCCAGCGCGGGGTGCCCGTCGCCGAACTCCTCCCCGTCCTGGGTGCGGGCGCCGGGGTTGACGGTGAATGCCTGGAACCGCTTGCCGGCGGCGAAGTTGACGGCGATGTCGTCGGCGCCGTCCAGGGCGTTGGCCTGGGCCTCGGTCAGCTCGTAGACGAGGGAGACCTCGCCGCTGCGCAGGGCCTCGACGGCGGCGTCCTTCTCGGAGTAGTACCGGAAGACCAGGTCGGAGAACCCCGGGGCCCCGCGCCAGTGGTCGGGGTTGGCCTCCAGGGCGATGTGCTCGCCGCGCTGGTGCTCGGTGAGGACGAAGGGGCCGCTGCCGACGGCGGGCAGGTCCTCGCCGGTGTAGTCGGCGAAGTCCTCGCCCTGCTCCTCCAGGACGGGCTCCCAGACGTGGCGCGGCACGATCGGCACGTTGAGGGAGGTCATCGTCGCCTGGGGCTCCTCCAGCTCGATCACCACCGTGTGGTCGTCCTCGGCCGTGACCGTGTCGAAGCCCGACACGTAGTTGCCGTTGGCGATCGCCGCGGACTCGTTCTCCATGATGGTGGTGAAGGTCCACGCGACGTCGTCGGCGGTGAGGGGTTCGCCGTCGCTGAAGGTGACGCCGTCGCGCAGGTGGAAGGTCCAGGTGAGGCCGTCCTCGCTGGTCTCCCACTCCTCGGCCAGGGCCGGCGCGGGCTCGTTGGTCACGGCGTCGACCGTGACCAGGGAGTCGTAGACGTGGTCGAGGATGTTGGTGGTGACGGCCAGCTGGGCGGTGAAGGGGTTGAAGGAGTCGACCTGCTGGGAGATGGCGACGGTGAGCGTGTTCGCCTCGTCGGCCGGCTCCGCGGCGGCCGGGGCGACCGCGGCGGCCCCGACGAGGAGCAGTGCCGCACCCGTGGTCGTCACTCGCAACGGGAGGCGCGGGGAGGGGGTGGGGGGAGGGCGATGGGAGTGCATGTCTGCCCCTGTCGGGTTCGTGGGGTCGGTGGCGCGGGGAGGTCGACGGTGCCGGGTCGGTGTCACGCCACCCGGGGGTTGTTGGTTGTCTACCAACGGACGTGGATTAACGTCAATGACCTCCGAGGAGCGCCGTGACATCGAAATACATTCGCGGCCGAGCTCCGGCGCGGCGGGGTTTCAGGTGCGCCGGGTGAAGAATGGGCCGGACCGCAATTACTCCTGATTCGCGGTGCTTGTGATACTCCGCTACGGTTCCCGCCATGATGGGGCACTCGCACGCACTGAGTGGCGTGGTCGGCTGGATGGCGGTCGTTCCGCTGGTCCAAGGCGCAGAATTCCTCGGGCTCAGTTTCGAACTCGGCCCGGGAGAGATCATCGCCGGTTCTCTCGTGTGCGCGGGGGCGGCCCTGCTGCCCGACCTCGACCACAAGAGCGCCACGGTGACCAAGACCTACGGCAAGGTCACCGAGGTCCTGGGCGGCATGCTCGGGTACCTCTTCGGCGGCCACCGCATGGGGACGCACTCGTTCTTCTTCGCGATCCTCATGGGCGTGATCGTCCAGCTGCTGGCGCTGTGGTCCGAGATGGCCGTCCAGGTCTTCGTGTTCCTGCTCATCGGTATCGCGCTCCAGGGACTGGGTTTCGGCCTGGACAAGAACCGGGTCGCGTCCGGAGTCATCAACGCCCTGGCGACGGCGGGGATCACCCTGGCCCTGTTCACCGCGGGCGTCAACTACACCTGGCTGGGCCTGGCCGTGGCGTTCGGCGTGATCCTGCACTTCTTCGGCGACATGGTCACCAAGATGGGCGTGCCGATCTTCTGGCCCCTGTGGAAGAAGCGCATCGGCCAGGGCAAGGGGTTCGTCACCGACGGCCCCGTCGAGCAGAAGGTGGTGACCCCGCTGCTGACGGTGGGCGTCATCGTGGGCTCGGTCTACCTCTTCGACTGGCCCGCCATCCTCCCCGAGTACTAGGCGGGGGCGCCGGGTCCGCCCCGGCGCCCCGGCACGGACCCGTCCCGGGGGCGATCGCCCCCGGGACGGGTTTTCCCGTTCTCCGGCCCCGGCGACCGCTCACGGATTGTACTCCTGACCGACACGCTGCGTGTCCTCCTCGGCGCCGCGCCGGTGCCCGGACCCGGAAGGCCTGCCATGAGGGCCACCGACCAACTGCTCGCCAACGCCCGCACCCGCGTCCGGGGCCTCCCCCAGGGCGACCACGCCTCGCCCCCCGCGCTGGGCCTCGCCGTCGTCGCCTGCATGGACGCCCGGCTCGACGTCTACAGGGTCCTCGGCCTGTCCGAGGGGGACGCCCACGTGATCCGCAACGGGGGCGGGGCCGTGACCTCCGACGTGCGCCGGAGCCTGGCGATCAGCCAACGGCTCCTCGGCACGCGGGAGATCGTGCTCGTCCACCACACCGACTGCGGCATGGCGGGCTTCACCGACGACGACTTCAAGCAGCAGATCCAGGACGAGGTGGGCATCAGGCCGGACCGGGCCGCCGAGGCCTTCACCGACCTGGACACCGACGTGCTCCAGTCGGTCCGGCGCATCGAGGTCGATCCGTTCATCCCCCGCACCGACCGGGTGCGGGGCTTCGTGTACGACGTCGTGACCGGCGAGCTCCGCGAGGTCCGCCGACCGGGGTGACCTCCGCCGGCGGGCGGGCCCGGCCCCGCCCGCCGGACGGTCGCGGCCCTCCCCGGGCCCCGCCCGCCGGACGCGGGGGCGTCGTCCACAGGCGCGGGCGGGTACTGGGCCGCACGGCCCCCCTGGCCTAGGCTGGCCTCCGTGACACGAACCACAGAGGGTCTCGGCCCGGAACTCCACGCCTACGTCGTCGCCCACAGCGAGCCCGTCGACGAGGTCCTCGCCGACCTCGCCGAGGAGACGGCGGAGCTCTTCCCCTCGTACAAGGGCATGCAGATCGGCCCCGAGCAGGGGGCGTTCACCACACTCCTCACCCGGATCTGCGGGGCGCGGGACGTCGTGGAGGTCGGCACCTTCACCGGCTACTCCTCGATCTGCCTCGCCCGCGGCCTGCCCGACGGCGGCACCCTGCTGGCCCTCGACATCAGCGACGAGTGGACGTCCGTGGCCCGCCGCTACTGGGAGCGCGCCGGGGTCGCCGACAGGATCACGCTCACGCTCGGACCCGCGCTGGACTCCCTGCGCGTCCTCCCCCGCGAGCCCCTCTTCGACCTGGCCTTCCTGGACGCCGACAAGGAGGGCTACGTCGCCTACTGGGAGGAACTGGTCCCCCGGCTGCGTCCGGGCGGCCTGGTCCTGGCCGACAACACGCTCTCCCACGGACGCGTCGTGGACCACGACGACACGTCCGCCCACGTCCAGGGCATCCGCGACTTCAACGACCGCCTGGTCGCCGACGACCGCGTCACCCAGGTGCTGCTGCCCGTCGGGGACGGGCTCACGCTCGCGCGCAGGAACTGACACGCCCCCGCCGCCCCCGCGGGCGGCGGGGCCCCGACGGATCGCGCGCGCCTTCGGTAATGTCCAGTCCCATGCGCCTGCTGCACACATCGGACTGGCACCTGGGCCGCTCCTTCCACCGGGAGAACCTCATCGACGCCCAGTCCGCCTTCCTCGACCACCTCGTCGGCACCATCCGCGAACGCGGGATCGACGTGGTGGTCGTGGCCGGCGACCTCTACGACCGCGCGCTGCCGCCGGTCGACGCCGTCCGCCTCTTCGACCGGGCGCTCGGCCGCATCCGCGCCACCGGCGCCCGCGCCGTCCTCATCAGCGGCAACCACGACTCCCTCGCGCGGATGTCGTTCGCCACCGGCCTCATCGACGCCTCCGGCGTCCACCTGCGCAGTTCCCTGGACGGTGTGGGGACCCCCGTCCTGATCGAGGACGAGCACGGACCCGTCGCCTTCTACGGCATCCCCTACCTGGAGCCGGAGGTCGCCCGCCACCACTGGGACCTGCCCGAGCGCGGGCACGCGGCGGCCGTGGGACACGCCATGGACCTCGTCCGGGCCGACCTCGCGGAGCGCCCCGGGACCCGCTCGGTGGTGCTCTCGCACGCCTTCGTCACCGGCGGCGAGCCCTCCGACAGCGAGCGCGACATCTCCGTCGGGGGCGCCTCCAACGTCCCGGCGCCGGTCTACTCGGGGGTGGACTACGTCGCGCTCGGCCACCTGCACGGAAGGCAGACCATCACCCCCTCGGTGCGCTATCCGGGCAGCCCCCTCGCCTACTCCTTCTCCGAGGAGCACCACGTCAAGGGCTACTGGGTGGTGGACCTGGACGCCGGCGGCCTGGCGAGCGCCGAGTTCGCGGAGGCGCCCGTCCCCCGGCCGCTGGCCCGGATCCGGGGCAGGATCGAGGACCTGCTCACCCGGCCCGAATGGGAGGAGTACACCGGCCACTGGCTCCAGGTCACCCTCACCGACCCGCGCCGTCCGGCCCACCCGATGGACCGGCTGCGCGAGCGCTTCCCCCACACCCTGGTCCTGGAGTTCGCCCCCGAGGGCGGCGCCCCCGACACGCGCCCGGTCGCCGCCTCCGTCGCCGACCGCAGCGAGCGCGAGGTGGTCGCCGACTTCGTGGAGTGGGCCCGGGGCACCCCCGTCACCCCCGAGGAGGAGGCCCTCGTGAACACCGCCGTCGAGCAGGTCCGTCTCCAGGAGGGGATGCGCTGATGCGCCTGCACACCCTCACCCTCCAGGCGTTCGGCCCGTTCGCGGGCACCGAGGAGGTGGACTTCGACCGGCTCGGCGCGGGCGGCCTCTTCCTCGTCCACGGCCCCACCGGCGCGGGCAAGACCTCCGTGCTGGACGCGGTGTGCTTCGCCCTGTACGGCAGCGTCCCCGGCGCCCGGGGCAGGGACCGCTCCCCCCGGAGCGACCACGCCCCGCCGGACCGGCGCCCCCTGGTCACCCTGGAGTTCACCGTCGGGGGGCGCCGCGTCCGCATCGAGCGCAGCCCCCGCTGGGAACGGCCCAAGAAGCGCGGCACCGGCACCAGGGTCGAGAACGCCAAGGTCGTGGTCCTGGAGCACTCCGGCGGCCGCTGGACGGACGTCACCACCCGTCCCGACGAGGCGGGCCAGTTCGTCGGCGACCTGGTCGGGCTCACCCTCGACCAGTTCTGCCAGGTCGCCATGCTCCCCCAGGGCGACTTCGCGCGGTTCCTGCGCGCCAAGTCGGACGAGCGGCGCGACTCCCTGGAGCGGATCTTCAACACCCGCGTGTTCCGCGACGTCGAGGAGTGGTTCAAGGGGCACGCCAACAAGCTGCGCCACGAGGTGGAGTCCGCCGACGACGAGGTGCGCTCGGTCGCGGGGCGGATCGCCGAGGTCGGCCGGTCCACCGCGCCCGAACTGCCCGAGGAGCTGACGGCGTGGGCCGCCGAACTGGCCGCCGTCACCGGCGCCACCGCGCTGGACGCCGTCCCCGTGGCCGCGGAGTTCACCGCCGCGCGCGACGCCGCCCTGCGCGCCCTGGCCGACGGACGGGAGCTCCGCGCCCGCCAGGAGCGGTTGGCCGCCGCCCGGGACCGGGCCGCCCGGCTCGCCGGGCACGCCGACCGGCGGGCCGGGCTCGACGTCCGGCTCGACGCCGCCGAGCGCGCCGAGTCGGTGCTGCCCTTCCTCCGCTCCCGCGACAGCCGGCGCACCGACCTGGACAAGGCCGAACTGGCCGTCGCCGACCACCTGTCCCTGGTCGCCGGGCTCCCCGGGATCGGCCCGGCCGCGGCCCCACCGCCGTCCGGGACGGGGGCCGCCGGCACGGACGCCCCCGGCCCGGGACCGCTCCGGCCCCAGGAGGCGCTGCGCGCCGCCGAGCAGGAGCGCCGCGCCGAACTGGCCCGCCTCGAGCACCTCCGCGGGGACGCCGGGCGGCGCCGCGCCCTGGGCCGCTCCGTCGACGAGCTCACCGCGCGCCTGGACCGCGCCCGCGAGGAGTCGGCGCGCCTGCGCGAGCGGGCCCTCTCCCTGCCGCCCCGGATCGAGTCCCTGACGGGCGAACTGCGCCGGGTCCGCGACCTGGCCGGGCAGGTGGAGTCCGCCGGGACCGCCCTGGCCGCCGCGGAGCGCCGCCGGGAGGCGGCCGCCGCGTACGAAAGGCTCGGCCGCGAGCTGGAGGAGGCCGAGGCCCGGCGCCGCCGCGCCGTGGACGCCGCGCAGGCCGCACGCGAGCATGCCCTCGCCCTGCGCGAGCGGCGGATCACCCACATGGCCGCCGAACTGGCGTCGGGCCTGGTCGAGGAGGCCCCGTGCCCGGTGTGCGGGTCGGCGGAGCACCCGCACCCGGCCCTCCCGTCGGGCGGGGACCTGGTCTCCGCGGAGGAGGAGCGTGCGGCGCAGGCCGCGGCGGACGACGCCGCCTCCCGCCGCACCGCGGCGGAGAGCGACGCGGTGGCGCTCGGCGAGCGCCGGGCCGCGGCGCTCGAACGTGCCGAGGGCCTCACCCCGGAGTCCGCCCGGGACGAGGTCGGGGAGCGCGCGAGGGCGCTGGCCGACGCCCGTGCCGCCGCCGGCGAGGTCCGCCGGGTGGAGGAGTCGCTCGAACAGCTCGAGGCCGAGGTGGAGCGGATCCGCACCCGGGAGGCGGAGCTGACCCGGCTGGAGGCGGAGGCGAAGACCGGGCTGGAGAGCGCGGTCCGGGAGCACGGGAGGCTGACGGCCCTGCTCGACGCGGCACGCGGGGACGATCCGGGGCTGGAGGAGCGGATCACCAGGCTGTCCGGGGAGGCCGACCTGCTGCGCGCCGCCTCCGAGGCCGCGAACACCCGCGACGCCGCCGCCGAGGAGTACCGGTCCGCCGTCGCCGAGGCCGAGCGGTACCGGGCCGAGGCCCGCTTCGCCGACGAGGCCGGGGTGTGGGAGGCGGCCGTGGACGAGCCGCAGCGGCGCGCCCTGCGCGAGCGCGCCCGCGCCTTCGACGACGAGCTGGCCGCGGCCCGGGCCGCGCTGGCCGATCCGGAGCTCCTCGCCGCCGACGGCCCGGCCCCCGACATCGCCGCGCTGGACGCCGGGGCCGAGCGGGCCTCCGCCGCGGCCGACCGCGCGGTCGCCTGGCGGAGCATGCTGGAGGAGCGGGCCCGGCGCCTGTCCGCCCTCCGCCGGGAGCTGCGGAGCCGGATGGAGGGCAGCGAACCGGTCCTGCGCCGCTACGCGGTGGCCGAGAGCCTCCGCGGCCTGGCCGCGGGCACCTCCGGGGACAACACCGACAACGTCCGCCTGTCCGCGTACGTGCTGGCCGCCCGCCTGGAGCAGGTGGTGGCGGCGGCCAACGGCCGGCTGCTGACGATGTCGGACGGCCGGTACGAACTCCGCTACACGGTGGACAAGGCCGCTGGGGACGGCCGTGCGCGGTCGGCGGGCGGCCTGGGCATGCGGGTGGTCGACGCGTGGACGGGGGTGGAGCGCGACCCGGCCACCCTGTCGGGCGGCGAGACCTTCTTCAGCTCACTGGCCCTGGCGCTGGGGCTGGGCGACGTGGCCGCCGCCGAGGCGGGCGGCGCCGACATCGACACCCTGTTCGTGGACGAGGGCTTCGGCACCCTCGACGAGGACACCCTGGAGGAGGTGCTGGACGTGCTGGACCGCCTGAGGGACGGCGGGCGGGCCGTGGGCGTGGTCAGCCACGTCGCCGACCTCAAGCACCGGGTCACCACCCGGTTGAAGGTGGTCAAGGGGCCCTCCGGCTCGCGGGTGGAACACACCGGCTGACCGGGCGTCCGGGGCCGCTTCCCGTCCGGGGGGCGGCCCCGGCTCCGCCCCCGGGCGGAGGACGCCCGCTCCGGCGGCCGGGACGCTCCGCCCGCGCGCGCCCGTCGGCGGGGACGTGGCCCCGCACCCACCCCGGGTCGGCGCACCCGCGCGGCGGTGCGACAATGACCAGCGTGAATTCGCTGGTGGACATCGCTGTGTTCGGAATCGTGGGCGCCATCATGATGGCGGCCCTCATCGGTCTGCTCCTCGTGGTCTCGGGGAGCGCTCGCGGGGCCTCGCCCCGGGTACGGGTGGCGTTCGGGGTCGCCTCCGTGGTGCTGCTGGTGGCGCTGCCGACGCTCACCGCCGCCAACACTCTGTCCTCGGGCTCCGGTTTCTGGGTGGCGTTCGCCACGGCCACCTGTGTGGTGGCCGTCGTGTACGCGGTGAACGTGGCGATGCTGCCGGTGGTGGCGCGCCGCCGGGCCGCGGCCACGGGCGAGACCGCCCTCGCGTCGCTGCGGCCGTCGCCGCCGGTCCTGGCCGCCGGCCTCCTGATCTGCCTGGCGCTGGGACTGCTGGGCGCGGCCGTGGCCGCCCTCGTCGTCTGAGCCCCGCCCCCGCGCACCCCGTGCCCCGCGCCCGTCGGCGCGGGGCACTCGTCGTGCGGGGCCGGCCCCGCGACGGGGCTCCCCGGGCCGACCGCGGCCCCGGCCCGTCACTCCCCGGACACGGAGGCGGGGGCGCACCACCCGGTGCGCCCCCGCCTCCGGTCGGGTCAGCGGCCGTTCGCGGCGGCCGGGTCGTCGTCCGCGGTGCCTTCTCCGGCGGACTCCTGCGCCCCCCGCTCGTCCTTCCCGTCCCGTCCGCCCCGCTCCGCCCGGTCGGCGGTGTCCTCGGGTCCGGCGGCGTCCGGCTCGTCGGCGGGCGCCGTCCCGGTCCCCGGGGCGGCCGTGCCGCGCGAGCGGCGGTCCAGTTCGGCCAGGTAGGCGTTGTAGTCGTCCATGTCGGCGTCGTCCGAGCCCCCGCGGCGGCTGTGGCGCTCCCTGCGGCGCTCCTGCTTCTCGTCGTCGCGGGACCACTGGACCACGAGCGTGAGCATCACCAGGAGCGTGGGGATCTCACCGAGCGCCCAGGCGACCCCGCCGCCCGCGTACTGGTCCTCGGCCAGGCCGTCCAGCCACGGCACGTCGAACTGGCTGTAGAAGTCCATGGCCATCGGGGCCGACTGCATCATGATCGAGATGCCGAAGAAGGCGTGGAAGCCCATCGCGAGCAGCAGGAGCAGGATGCGCAGCAGGTAGGGCATCTTCCTCGGCGCCGGGTCGACGCCCACGATGACCCAGTAGAAGAGGAAACCGGTGATGAGGAAGTGCGCGCCCATGAACAGGTGACCGAGGTGGTCGTTCATCAGGGTCGGGAAGAGCGGGGTGAAGTACAGGGCGTAGGGGCTGAACACGAACAGCGGCGCCGCCACCGCGGGGTGCGTCACCGCCTTGGAGAAGCGGCTGTTCAGGAACAGGTTCAGCCACTCGCGCGGCCCCCGGTCCCCGCGCTGCCGGGCGGGCTTGAGCGCACGCAGCGCGAGCGTGACGGGCGCTCCCAGCACCAGCAGGATCGGCGTGAGCATCGACAGGGTCATGTGCTGGATCATGTGCGTCGAGAACAGCACCATCGCGTAGGTCGCGAAACCGCTGAGCTGGATGACGACGATCGACAGCAGGCCCGCCCCGAACGCGACCGTGCGCCCGACGGGCCAGGTGTCGCCGCGGCGCAGCAGCCGGGTCACCCCCGCCGCGTACAGTCCTCCGGCGATGACCACGAGCATGATGAAGAACAGGTCCGGACGCCACAGGGTGAGCAGCGTCTGCACGCTCATGGGCGGCGGGACGGGGAAGCCGAGGATGGCGGCGGCGGGGTCGACGGTGCCCTCCAGCGGCGGGGGCGGGGCGGTGCGCCCCAGGCCGACGGAGACGCCGATGACGGTGGCCATGACGAGCACCTCGACCAGGGCGATGCGCAGGAACGAGCCGCGCCGGAACTCCGGGCCGTCGACCCCCTTGAGGGCGAACTCGCGGTGCATGTACCCGAACGCCCCCAGGACGCCGAACAGGATGATCTTCACCAGGATGATCAGCCCGTACTCGGTGGTGACGAGTTCGGCCGGCGAGGAGAGCCGGGCCAGGGCGCTGGCCGCGCCGCTGACGGCGACACCGATGTAGGCCCACAGGGCCAGGCGGCTGAACCGGTGGGCGGCGACCGCCGGCTCCTGGGCGTCCCGGCGCACCGCGTGGTAGGTGACGGCCGCCAGTCCGCCCACCCACACGCTGATGGCGACGACGTGCATGGCGAGCCCGGTCACGGCGAGTTCATGGGCGCCGGAGGAGGCGGAGTGGCCGGTCAGGGCGGGCGGCGTGGTGGCGACCAGGGCGAGGACCAGAAGCCACAGGCCCCCGGTCGCCGTGGTCGCCGTGCGGCCGAAGAGGGCGATGCCGGTCGTCAGAAGGATGACGAACATGAGCGCGATGCCGCCCGAGACCGCCCCGGCGTACGCGGTGACCTCGTCGACGCTGACCTCGCCGATGGTCCTGGCCAGGAACTCGGAGGCCTGGAAGTAGAGGGTGGCCACGGCCGCGACGGCCCAGACGAGGGCCGCCCAGGTGGCTCCGCGCACGTAGGAGGCCGCTTGCGGGGTGAGCCTGCCCTGGCGCGAGGGCAGCAGGACCGCGGCGAGCAGGAGGAGCCCGATCGCGACCACGGCCGAGCCGTCCATGGCGACCTTGGCCAGCGGCATGCCCCACCGCACGGCCTCGCCCGCGTCGGGGAGGCCCGGGATGACCTCGGGGAAGGCGGCGCCGCCGAGGACCAGGGTGAGGCTCAGCCCCGTGAGTCCCAGGACCGCGGCGGCCACGGCGAACAGGGGCGCCCGCCCTGTGCCCGGAGCGTCGTCATGGTGCTCCGGGGAGGAGGATGTCGCATTGTGTGCGAGTGGAGCCACGCGGCACTCCGTCGTCGATGTCGTTCGGTTGGCTGGTCGGAGCCCTCGGCTGTGGCCGCCTCGCCGCCGCACGGTCGGCTCCGGCAGGGGCTGTGCGCGGAGGAGCACCTCGCCCAAGGTTAAACGGTCTACTACAAGGCGTCGGACTGGGGTTCGCCCGGACGGTCCCCGCGACCGCGCGGCCCTCCCGCGCCGCGGGGCGCCGCCCCCGGGCCGGCCCCCGCTGCGCCCGGGCCCCTGTTGTCGGGTTCTCCCCTTCCGGCCGGGCTCTTCGCGCTACGCTCGTGAACCAGTCGTGACGACGGTCTCACTCCTCCTCGCGTTCGTCCCCCGCTCCCACGATCCCCCCGCGGATCCCGTGTCCCAGCAGCACTCTCTCGTCGCGAGCGTACGAAGGAGACGGCGATGACCGAGTTCGACAGTGTGGTCCGCTCCAGGCGGGTGGTCACCCCCGAGGGGGTCGTGCCCGCCTCCGTCGCCGTCCGCGACGGCCGCATCGAGGCCGTCGCGGACCACGGCGCGCGCCTGCGCGCGCGTCAGGTGGCCGATCTCGGTGACGTGGCCCTGCTGCCCGGAGCCGTGGACATCGGCACCGGCGTACACGTGCCGGGCCGGGGGCTGGCCGAGTCCTACCGCCTGGTGGGGCAGGCGGCGCTGCGGGGCGGCGTGACCTGTGTGGTCGCCGCACCGGCGCCCGCGCGCCCGGCGATCACGTGCGCCGAGGCGCTGCACGCCCACCAGCTGGCGGCCGCGGGCTCCGCTGTGTCCGTGCGCTTCCTGGGCGGGGTGACGAGCGGCACCAGTCCGCTGGACCTGGCCGACCTCCAGGCGGCGGGCGCGGTGGCGTTCCACTGCTCCCTGTCCGACGGGGGGTCCCCGGACATGGCGGCGATGAGCGACGCCCTGCTGCGCAAGACGATGGCCGAGCTCACCGCGTCGGACGCGGTGCTGCTCGTGCACACCGAGGACGCCCGCGAGCTGGGTTCACCGCCGGTGTCCGCGGAGCAGCGGCCGCCGCGGGCGGAGCGCCGGGGGATGGAGCGGGTGATCGCGGCGGCGCGCGTGGTGGGGGCGCGCACGCACGTGTGCCCGTTCACGGCGGCGGACTGCGCGGCCCTGCTGGCGGCGGCGGAGTCGATCGGCGTGGCGATGACGGCGCACACCTGCCCGCACTACCTCTGCCTGCCCTCGGAGGGGCTGGCCCCGTCCTCGCCCGCGCACGGCTGCCGCCCACCGCTGCGCTCCGACGCCAACCGCAGGGCGCTGTGGAGCGCCCTGCTCTCGCAGGGCTCGGCGATCTCCACGATCGGTTCGGGGCACCTGCCCTCCCACGGCCTGTACACGCTGGAGTGGAGCCTGTCGGCGCTGTGGACGGCGGCGCACCGGCGCGGGCTGGGCCTGGCGGACCTGGCCCGCTGGACGTCGCGGGCCCCGGCGGAACTGCTGGGGCTGGACGGCAAGGGCCGGATCGCGGTGGGGTTCGACGCGGACCTGGTCGCCTTCGACCACTCCCGCGGGGTGGCGGTCCCCCCGGCCGATCCGAGCCCGTACGCGGGTAGGGAGCTGACCGGCCGGGTAGGGCGGGTGTGGGTGTCGGGACGCGAGGCGGCGACCGGGGACGACCGGTAGCCCTCCCCCGGGGAGGCCGCCGCGGGTCCTGGACGGCACCGGCGCACACTCGTGTCACACCCCACACACCGCCCTTACACGGTGTCAACAAGAACGCCGAGAGACATGCATGTTGGCGATAGCGCCGGAACGCCTTCGCAGTTCACAGTGGGGCTATCAACGGAGATACCAGTGGAGGAACCGTGCGCATCGGCGTGCCCCGTGAGATCAAGAACCACGAGTACCGGGTGGCCATCACTCCCGCGGGAGTCCACGAGCTGGCCGGCCGGGGCCACGAGGTGGTCGTCGAACGCGGCGCCGGCCTGGGCTCCTCCATCTCCGACGAGGAGTACTCCGCGGCGGGGGCCCGCATCCTGGACACCGCCGACGAGGTGTGGGCGGCGGGCGACCTCGTCCTGAAGGTCAAGGAGCCGGTCCGGGAGGAGTACCACCGGATGCGCGAGGGGCAGGTCCTCTTCACCTACCTCCACCTGGCCGCGTCCCGGGAGTGCACCGAGGCCCTTCTGGAGCGGGGGGTGACGGGCATCGCGTACGAGACCGTGCAGCTGCCGGACGGGGCCCTGCCGCTGCTGGCCCCGATGTCCGAGGTGGCGGGGCGGCTGGCGCCCCAGATGGGGGCGGTGACGCTCCAGCGGCCCAACGGCGGCCGCGGGGTCCTGATGGGCGGGGTCCCGGGCGTGCGACCGGCGCGGGTGACCGTGATCGGCGGGGGCGTCTCCGGCCTCAACGCGGCGCAGATCGCGGTGGGCATGGGCGCCGACGTCACCGTGCTGGACCTGAACGTGAACCGGCTGCGCCACGTGGACGCGCTGTACCGGGGCCGGATCAGGACCGTGGTCTCGAACGCGTTCGAGCTGGAGCACTCCGTCCTGGAGTCCGACATGGTGATCGGCGCGGTGCTGGTGCCGGGCGCCCGGGCGCCCAAGCTGGTGTCCAACGAACTGGTGTCGCGGATGCGGCCCGGGGCGGTGCTGGTGGACATCGCGATCGACCAGGGCGGCTGCTTCGAGGACTCCCGGCCGACCACGCACGACGACCCGACGTTCCGGGTGCACGACACGGTGTTCTACTGCGTGGCGAACATGCCGGGCGCGGTGCCCAACACCTCCACCCACGCGCTGACCAAGGACACCCTGCGGTACGCGGCGGCGCTGGCGGACAAGGGCTGGCGCCGGGCCCTGCGCGAGGACGACGCGCTCGCCGGGGGGCTCAACACCTTCGGCGGCGAGGTGGTGTACGCGCCGGTCGCGGAGGCGCACGGCCTCAAGCACCGGAGGCTGGACGAGGTCCTCGCCGCCGGCTGAGCGCTCTCGCCCCTCCCCGCGCCCTTCCGGGCCGTCCCCGTCCGAGCCCGTCCGGCCGGGGGCGGCCCGGACCCGTGCGCGGGGGCGGACGCGGGGGTGGACCGGACCCGTGCGCGGGGGCGGACGCGGGGGCGGACCGGGCCCGTGCGCTGGGGCGGACCCGTACACGGGGGCAGGCCACGGGGGCGGATCCGTACGCGGGGGAAGCGGGAGCGAGCGCGGAGGCGGGACCGCGGGCGAGCGCGGGACCGGCAGGCGCCCGTCCCCGGGCGCCGCCGCGGGGGGGCACACCGGTGTCGGCGGCCCCCGGGGACCCCCTGTATCCAAGGAAACCCGGAAATCCGCCGCGGCGCCAGGCCGTCCGTCCGCCTGTGGACGGAGCGGACGCGCACCGCGTTCCGGGGACCGGGGCGGGCCTCCGGCCGGGCCCGCCCGATGGGAAGGACCACGCGGTTCGGGGTGGTCGGGCAGGTCGGGCGCGGGTACGGTCGGGAGGAAGGCCCGCGTCCGCCCGCCTGGGACGGACGACCTGCGGGAGGACGAACACCGAGGTGGGGACAGCGTGGCACACACCGGCTCGGCGACCGCGACACGGATCGTCGAACTCGAGCTGATCCGACTGCGGCCCGCGCCCGGCGGGCGGGGCGCCGACACCGACGGTCCCGTCCTCGTCAGAGTGGCCGACGGCGAGGGGGTCGGCGGCTGGGGCGAGCTCCCCGCCGCCACCGGGGCCCAGTGGGAGGCCCTGACCGCCGAGTTCGCCCCGGCCCTGCTCCGGCACACGTGGAGGCGCCCCACCGAGGCGGGCGACGCCTGGGCCGACCTCCCACGGGACCCCGCTGTGGCGAACGCCCTGGACACCGCCTGCTGGGACCTGTGGAGCCGGCAGCGCGGGACGCCGCTGTCGCACGCCCTCGGCGGTGAGCGCACCGCGCTCACCGCGGGGGTGACCCTGGCCCGCCAGGTCACCCTGGAGTCGGTGGTCACGGAGGTGAACCGGCAGGTCGGTTCGGGTTTCCGGCGCATCAGGCTGGAGGTGGAGCCGGGGTGGGACGCCGACGTGGTCCGGGCCGTGCAGACCAGTTTCCCGTTCCTGGTCCTCCAGGTGGACTGCGGCGGCCGCTACACGGAGTCGCCCGCCGACCTGGACTCGCTGCGCGCCATGGACGGGCTGGGCCTCCTGGCCGTCGAGGACCCCTTCGCGCCGGGCGACCTGGCCGCCCACGCGCGCCTGGCCTCGGAGCTGCGCACCCCTGTCGCCCTGGGCCGGTCGCTGTCGTCGGTGGAGGACCTGGACGACGCGATCCGCGCCGAGGCGGGCGGAGCCGTCAACGTGGACCCGACCCGGCTGGGCGGGCTGACCTCCGCCCGGCGCGCGGTGGACCGCGCCGTGGACGCGGGCTGGCAGGTGTGGTGCGGCTCGTCGGCGACGACCGGGATCGGCCGTGCGGCCGTGGTCGCGCTGGCGTCCCTGACCGGGGCGGCCCTCCCGGTGGAGATGCCCGGCGCCGGGAACCGCAGCCGCGACCTGGTGGTACCGCCGGTGCGCGCCCATGACGGTGTGGTGCCGATCCCCTTGGCGGAGAGCGGACTGGGACACGGGGTGGACCGGGCCGCGGTGGCCGACCGGACCGCGCGGTCTCTGGTGGTGGACGCGGACGGGCCTCGCGAGGTCCGCGCCGAGCGCGGGCGCGAGGCCCGCGGCCGACGCCGCTGACCCCGCGCCCGGCGGGCGTGCCCGCGGTTCCCGCAGCGCCGCTGCGCACGCGGCGGGGCGCTGCGGCGGAGGGCGCCCACCTATAACCGAACACCGTTAGGTAGAGTTGCGGCACCGTCCGGCCCCGACCCCCGGACCCGACGTGACAGTGGAGGCGCGGTGCGCGTATTCGCCGACATCAACGAGGTGCTCTCAGCCGAGGGCGAGCACCTGGGCCACACCGACTGGGTGACCATCGGCCAGGACCGGATCTCCCTCTTCGCCGACGCGACCGAGGACCACCAGTGGATCCACGTCGACCGGGAGAGGGCGGCCGACGGCCCCTTCGGCACCACCATCGCGCACGGGTTCCTGACCCTGTCGTTGCTGGCCCACTTCTCCCAGTCGATCATCTCGGTCACCGAGAAGCCGAGCATGTCCGTCAACTACGGGCTGAACAAGGTGCGGTTCCTCCAGCCCGTCGCGTCCGGCTCCCGCGTCCGCGACGGCGTGGAGATCGTCTCCGTCAGGGAGACGCCCAAGGGCTACCTGGTCTGCACCCGGCACACCGTGGAGATCGAGGGCTCCGAGCGCCCGGCGCTCGTCGCCGAGTCCCTCGGCCTCTGGGTGCCCTGACCGCGCGGACCCCGGGACCCCCGGGGTCCGGACCGGACGCGCCCCGGGGCACGGTGCCCGGGGCGCGTCCGGCGCGGTGCGCGGCGGCCCGCCCTCAGCGGACGATCCTGCGCAGGAGGCGGCGCCCCAGGCCGGGGGTGAACCAGCGCAGCTTGCGCTCGGCCCGCTCCGCGCGCCTGCGGAGCCTCTGCGCCTCGGCACGCGCCTGGTTCAGCTGGTGGCGGAGCGCCTCGGCGGAGTCCTCGGCCCGGTCCTCGTCCGCGGGCCCGGTCCCGTCCGCCACCACGAAGGCCTGCGCGGACGCCCACTGGACGCCGAAGAGCTCCTCGACCAGCTGGTCCAGCTCCTTCGGCCCCGCCTCGGGCTCCAGGTGGCGGGCGCGGGCGAACGCGGACGTGCGCTCCAGGCGCAGCACCCCGTCCCCCGCCCGCGTGGCTCCCGGCAGGGGCGCGCAGAACAGGCCGTCGCCCCGCCGGTCCAGCAGAGCCACCAGGTTCGCGACGGCGTTGTCGCGCGGTTCCGCCCCGGCGGGGACGTGGAGGCGGAAGGGCACCCGCGGGTCCTCCTCCGGGTCGCCCTCGGTGAAACGCACCCGGGGATCGCCCCGGAAGGTCTCCCGCACCAGCCTCAGGTCCAGCCGCTCGTCGTCCAGCGGGGACCTCCGCCCCTCGTCCAACACGCCCCACGGACCGCGCAGCCACAGCCGCACGTCCGGCGTCGTGCCCCGCAACAGGCCGGAGGCGGTGGTGTCCGC
Organism: Nocardiopsis sp. CA-288880; assembly: GCF_050955985.1. Classification (NCBI taxonomy): domain Bacteria; kingdom Bacillati; phylum Actinomycetota; class Actinomycetes; order Streptosporangiales; family Nocardiopsidaceae; genus Nocardiopsis; species Nocardiopsis sp. CA-288880. The sequence goes on from NZ_CP192105.1 coordinate 5,905,677, forward strand.
CTCCTCCAGGGTGGCCTCGGCCACGTCGAGGACGATGTCGACCCGGGGCACCTCCCACTGCCGGTCGGGGCGCTTGTTGCGCAGGTGGAAGTCCGGGACCCGGTTGGAGACGTAGGGCCCCCGGTACCGCGTGCCCCTCTCCTTCTCCTGCTGCATCTGGGAGCGGCCCAGGTGCCAGCTGCTGGTGTCCAGGTCGGGGACGAACACGGCGCCCCGCTGGGCCAGGCGGTGCCCCAGCTCGCTGTCGCTGCCCAGGATCAGGTCGGCGTCCATCCCGCCCGCCGCCTCGAACAGGGTGCGGTGCAGCGAACCCGTGGCCCCGACGAACACCTTGAAGGCCCCGTGGTGCGCCGTGCGCAGGCCGTCGGTGCGCTCGACGACCTCCTCGATCCAGTGCGTGTCGGCGGTCTCCCGGTCGAACAGGTCGGCCGCCCGCCCCGCCCGCACCTGCTCGGCCGCGTACTCCGGATCCAGTGCCTCCGGGTCGAAGTCCACGAACAGCTTGTGCCCCAGGACCACGGCGTAGTCGAGGAGGTGGTGCCACCGCATCTGCGACTCGACGTGCTCCCGGTACACCAGCATGTCCGAGTCCAGGCGCAGCACGACCGCGCCCTCGGACGCCGCGGCGCCGGTGTTGAAGGCGTGCCCCGACCCCCACCCCCCCGGAGCCGACACCAGCAGCCGCGTGTTCTCCGGACGCACCCGCGGCAGCTCCAACGGCTCCGGAGAACCGTCGTCCACCACCACCACCTCCATCAGACGCGACGGATAACTCTGCGCCGACAACGACGCCAGCACCATCGCCAACTTCTCCGGATGACCGTGCGCCGGAACCACCACCGACACCGACAGCGTCGGCTCCCACCCCCCCAGAACCGGCGGCACGAGCGGTGAGTAGTCGTTGCGGTACAGCCTGGGCTGCGCCGCGGGCGCCGGGTCGGTCGGCGCCGACCCCTGGCCCTCCGGCCCGCCGGCGCCGCGCCCGGCGGGTACCTCCTTGCTGGAGGCGCTGTCTGAGGTGGTCAACTGTGTCCCCCCGAGTGCTCGGTGTGCGGGGCGGCCCGGCCGAGCGGCTCCGCTTCCCCCTCCATGAGGGAGTTGGGCCGCCAGCCCGACCACTGCTTGGTGTGGTTGCGCAGGAAGTAGCCCAGGTCCACCTCCCACGTGTGCCCGGCTCCCGCCCTGCGCAGGAGGTATCCGAGACCGTGGGTGCGGTAGATGCGGCCGCCGGCCTGCCGTACGGCGAGCAGGAACTGGCTGTCGATCGCCCGGGGCAGCGGGCGGAAGCCCCCGACGTCCTCCAGCACCACGCGGTCGGTGAGGATCGTGCTGCCGACCACCTGGGCGTTGGGGAACTCCGACCGGTAGCTGCGCCACACGGTCAGGTCGAGCTCCTGGAGGTAGGCGAAGTTCTGGCTGATGCCCACGACGTCGGCCCCGGAGTAGGACCTGGACAGCATCAGGTCGGAGAGGTGTTCGGGGCCGTACCAGTCGTCGTCGTCCCACTTGGCGATGACCGTGCCGGAGGCCCGGTCCACCGCCTCGTTCATCACCGCGCCGAAGACCTTGTCCCCGTCCGCCTCGTGCACGGTGATGGCGTGGCCGAGGGCGGAGAACCCGCGTACGGCCTCCTCCACCGGGGGCAGCGAGGCCGAGAACCCGTGCAGGGCGAGGACCACCTCGAACCTGACGTGGCGCTGCCGGGCCACCTGGGCGAGGGCGAACCCCACCAGGTCGGGGCGCCGGGTGCACAGGACCACGGAGACCAGCGGGTCCGGGACGACGGGGATGCCCGCCTCCTCGGCCAGGGCGCGCCACCTGGTCCGCCGCCCGTGGGCGCGCAGCGCGGCGCGGCGCAGCCGGATGCTGTGCTCCTCCCGCGCCAGGCCGTCGAGCATGTCCTCCTCCTCCACGGAGGTGAGGAGGTCGGTGAGGGGCTGTCCGAGTCCGGCGGCCCACGCGGGCACGGGGCCGCTCACCAGCGGGACCCCGCCCGCGGCGAGGGAGGCGACCGCCCTCACCGCCGCCGCCGGCCCGGTGTGCCCGGACCAGTCCACCCGGACGACGCGCAGGTCGCGGATCCGGTCCAGGTCGACGTCGGTGAGGCCGCCGTCGGCGGGCACGGTCACCAGGACGTCCCCGTCGGTGCGGATGACGGCACGCGACCCGTCGACGGTCAGGTCCGCGACGGGGCCCTTGGTCCTCTTGTTGAAACCCATGGGGTTGACGAGGCGCTCGTCGATCGGGGCGACGGCGCTCACCGGGTCGGGGCCCCGGACCCTGAGCGCCGCGGCCGGGCCGTCGGTGTCGACCCTGGACTCCCACGAGTCCGCCCCGGTGGTGGAGCGGTCCAGCGCGGGGACGGCCACATCCTCCCACAGCGGCAGGGAGGAGCCCTCCTCCGTGCGCAGGACCAGGTCGGCGGCGGGTGTGACCCGGATCAGCGGAACCGGCCCCGCCGGGCCGACCGGCGTGGCCTCCGGGTCGCCCGGGCTCCACAGGTGCGCCTGCGGTCCGTGGAGCCCGGCCCGGATCCCGCTCCCGGGGCCTCTCCGGCGTCCCCGCCCGCCGTGGAAGACCGCCGCGAGCGCCGGCGCGACGTCGGTCCCGCTGGGGAAGAAGAGCTCGCACACCCATCCGCCCTTCTCCGCCCTGCGCACCCGCAGCTCGTGGAGGTCGTTCCACTCCTCGATGCCGGGCGGTGAGGGGGCCAGGCCCCCGTGGTGGCCGGGGATGTGCGCCACGGCCACGAGGAGGTGGACGGCCCGGGGCAGGTGTGCGGCGAGGGTCACGGCCCTGCGCAGGTCGGTGAGGCTGGCGGCGACGACGGCGACCAGGCCGACCGCGGGCCGGCCCCCGTCCCCGCCGGTCCCTCCGCCGGGGAGCACCGGCTCCCCCACCGGGTGGGTCCCCAGGTCGAGGAGGAGGTCGTCGGGTCGCAACCGCAGGGAGGCGAGTTCGTCGAGGACACCGCCCCCGGCTCCGATCCGGCACAGTACGGCGCGCTCGTCGCCGCGTGTGCGCAGGGCCTGGCTGATGGCGGAGGTGATCATCGGACGACCTCGGTGAGTTGGGTGCGCGGGGCGGGAGCCCGTCGGACGCGTGTCGGTCACTGCGTCCCAGACTAACCAATATGATCACTCTGGGTGCAAACATGACTGCGTGTCGTCACTGATTGGCTCCCGGCCCCGCGGGCCGCCCCGGCGTCAGCGCGCGAACCTGCGCAGCACCCTCTCCACCGTCCCCGGCTTCGACCAGCGGAGCCTGCGCTCCGCGCGCTTGGCCCGGGCCGTCTGGCGCTCGACCTCGGCACGGGCCTCCGCGAGCTTGCGGCGCAGCGCGTCGGCCCCGGCGTCGGACGCCCCGGCCTCCTCCTCCGCCTCCCGTACGACGAACGGCTCCCCCGGCATCCAGTGGGTGGTGTGGACCTCCTCGACCACCCGGTCGAGGTCGCCGCCGGTCGCTCCGGGCTCCAGGTGGCGGGCGCGGGCGAACGCGGACGTGCGCTCCAGGCGCAGCACCCCGTCCCCCGCCCGCGTGGCGCCCGGCAGGGGCGCGCAGAGCAGGCCGGCCTTCTTGTCGTTCACGGTCCGCACCAGGTCCGCCACCATCGTGGGCGTGGGGGCGGCGCCCACGGGGACGTGGAGGCGGAAGGGCACCCGCGGGTCCTCCTCCGGGTCCCCCTCGGTGAAACGCACCCGGGGATCGCCCCGGAAGGTCTCCCGCACCAGCCTCAGGTCCAACCGCTCGTCGTCCAGCGGGGACCTCCGCCCCTCGTCCAACACGCCCCACGGACCGCGCAGCCACAGCCGCACGTCCGGCGTCGTGCCGTCGAGCAGGGCCGAGACGGTGGTGTCGACGTCCTCCAGCGTGTGCGCCCCGACGTCCAGGAGGACGTCCGCGAAGGGCACCTCCCACTGCCGGTCCGGCCGCTTGCGACGCAGGTGGAAGTCCGGGACCCGGTTGGCCACGAAGGGCATGCGGTAGCGGGTGCCCGCGTCGCGGCGGGTCTGCATCTGGGAGCGGCCCAGGTGCCAGCTGCTGGTGTCCAGGTCGGGGACGAACACGGCGCCCTGCTGCGACACCCGGTAGGCGAACTCGCTGTCTCCGCCCAGGATCAGGTCGGCGTCCATCCCGCCCGCCGCCTCGAAGAGGGTGCGGTGCAGCGAACCCGTGGCCCCGATGAACACCTTGTACGAGAGGCGGTCGGCGGTGCGCAGCCGGTCGTGCTTGTTGATCAGGCGCTCGACCCAGTGCGTGTCGGCGGTCTCCCGGTCGAACAGATCGGCCGCCCGCCCCGCCCGCACCTGCTCGGCCACGTACTCCGGGCTCAGCGCCTCCGGGTCGAAGTCCACGAACAGCTTGTGGCCCATCGCGACCCCGTAGTCGAGGAGGTGGTGCCACCGCATCTGCGACTCGACGTGCTCGCGGTACACCAGCATGTCGGCGTCGAGTCTGAGGATCACCTGGCCGGACGAGGCGGCGACGCCGGTGTTGAAGGCGTGCCCCGACCCCCACCCCCCCGGAGCCGACACCAGCAGCCGCGTGTTCTCCGGACGCACCCGCGGCAGCTCCAACGGCTCCGGAGAACCGTCGTCCACCACCACCACCTCCATCAGACGCGACGGATAACTCTGCGCCGACAACGACGCCAGCACCATCGCCAACTTCTCCGGATGACCGTGCGCCGGAACCACCACCGACACCGACAGCGTCGGCTCCCACCCCCCCAGAACCGGCGGCACGAGGACGCCGTGGTCGTTGCGCAGGACCCGGGGCTGCCGCGTGAAGTCGGCCTCCCACCGCGGTGGCACGCGGGTGTCCGCGGCCGCGGGTTCGTGTCCGGTCTCTGTGGTGGTCAACGCTGTCCCCCTGTGTTCTCGGTGATGGACCGGCCGAACTCCGCGGGCTCGCCCTCCAGAAGGGAGCTGGGCCGCCATCCGGCCCACTGCCGGGCGTAGTTGTGCAGGAAGTAGGCCATGTCCTCGGACCAGGTGTGTCCGCCGCCCGTGCGGCGCAGCACGTAGCCCAGTCCGTGGGTGCGGTGGATGCGGCCGCCGCCCCGGGTGACGGCGAGGAGGAGCTGGGTGTCGATCGCCCGGGGCAGCGGTCGGAAGCCGCCCGTCTCCTCCAGCACCACCCGGTCGGTGAGGATGGTGCCCCCGGCGATGAACCTGGTCGCCGTCTCCGACTCGCGGCTGCGCCACACGGTGACGTCCACCTCCTGGAGGTAGACGAAGTCCTGGCCGGTCCCGACCAGTTCCGCGCCGGAGTAGGCGCGGGCCAGGGCCAGGTCGGCCAGGTGGTCGGGTCCGTACCAGTCGTCGTCGTCCCACTTGGCGAGCAGGTCGCCCGAGGCGCGCGCGGCGGAGTCGTTGAGCACCGAGCCGAACACCTGGTCGGCGGCGGCCTCGTGCACCACGATCCGCAGGCCGGTCGCGGCGGCCCCGGCGACGGCGGCGGCCACCCCCGGCAGGTCGGCGGGGAAGCCGTGCAGGGTCAGGACCACCTCCAGGTCCACACCGCGCTGCCGGGCGATCTGGGCGAGGGCGAAGCCGACCATCTCGGGCCTGCGGGTGCACAGGATGACCGAGATCCGGGGGGCGGGCGGGACGGGCACCCCCGCCTCGGCCGCCAGCGACCTCCAGCGTGTGCGCAGGCCGTGGGCGCGCAGTGCGGCGCGGCGCAGCCGGACGCTGTGCTCCTCCCGCCGGAGCCGGTCGGTGAGGTCGGCGTCGGCGGCTCCCTCCAGGAGGTCGCCGAGCGGTCGGCCCAGCCCGGCCGCCCACGCGGGCACGGGCCCGCTGAGCAGGGGGACCCCTCCGGCCGCCAGCGAGGCGACGGCCCGCACGGCCGCCGAGGGGCCGGTGTGCCCGGACCAGTCCACCCGGACCCCGCGCAGGTGGCGCAGGCGGGCCAGGTCGACGTCGGTGACGGTGCCGTCCGGCGCGACCTCGACCAGGACCTTGTCCCCGGCGCGGACGACCGCGCGGTCGCCGTGGGCGGTGAGGTCCCCGAGGGGGCCCTTCTCCGCCTTGGTGAAGCCGACGGGGTTGACGGACAGCTCGTCCACGGGGGCGATCGCGGACACGGGGTCCGGACCGGCCGCCGAGCGCGCCGCGCGCAGGCGGGCGTGGCCGTCCTCTCCCGCCAGGCCCGCCCAGGCGTCCGCGCCGGTGGTGGCGCGGTCCAGGGCGGGCACGGCCGCGTCCTCCCAGGCGGCGCGCCCGCCTCGGGCGGCCACCCGCAGGGCGAGGTCGGCGACGGGGGTGACGCGGCGCAGCGGGACCGGCCCGGTCGCGGGGACCCCGGTGGCGGCGGTGTCGCCCGGCCTCCACAGGGCCCCCTCCGGTCCGGAGAGCGCGGCCAGGGGGGCGACCGCGGGGCCGCGGCGGCGTCCCCGGGTCCCGTGCAGGACCGCGTCGAGGACCTCGGCGGTGTCCACCCCGTTGGGGAAGAACAGCTCGCACAGCCAGCCCTGCCGGTCGGCCCTGCGCACCCGGACCTCCTCCAGGTCCCGCCACTGCCCCATGCCCGGGGAGGCGGGCAGCGGCGGGTCCTGGTGTCCGGGGACCGCGACGAGCGCCACGAGGACGTGGGCGGCCCGGGGCAGGTGCACGGCCGTGGTCAGCGCGCGGCGCAGGTCCGTGGTGGTGGCCGCGACGACCGCGACCAGGCCGGCCTCCGGCCGCTCCCCGCCCGGAAGGTCCACCGGCGCGCCCAGGGGGTGGGCGTCCAGGTCGAGGACGAGGTCGGAGGGGCGCGTGGGCAGGCCGGCCAGCCCGGCCCGGGCGCCGGCGCCCGTGTGGCACAGCACGGCGGTTTCGTCCCCGCGGGCACGCAGGGCCTCGCGGAGGGCGGTGGTGATCATCTGGCGACCTCGGTTCGGGGGACGTGGGTCTGGTGCCGGGGCGGGGCTCAGGCGCGGGTGAACACGTGGGCGCCCTTCTCCGCCGCCTCCTCGGTGCGGCGCAGGCCGGGGTTCTCCGCGAGCCAGCGGTCGCCCAGCGCCCGCTCGTCGGGGCGGGAGGCGTCGTCCAGGACGATCACGGCGTCCTCGGCGCAGCGCGGCAGCAGGACGGGAACGGCCGGGTAGCGGGCCTGGGAGCCCGTGGCCTCCGGCGGTCCGTCGACGAACAGCAGGCCGATGTCCTCCAGGTCGGCGAGGACGGAGGTGTCGTACCACAGGCGGGCGCCGCCGTCCGGGCCCTCTCCGGCCTCCCCGTCACCGGGACCGAACCCGGTGAGCGGGGCGGTGCGGATCTCCACCACGTCCTCCAGGCCGTGCGAGGCCACGAGGGCGCGGCTGAGCTCCGCGTAGCGGGCGTCGTGCTCGATGGCCACGAGGCGGCCCGCGCCCGCGCGCCGCAGCGCGTACCCGATCCACACGCTGGACGATCCGCTGCCGCACTCGACCACGAGTCCGGGACGGCGCCGGTCGATGTCGCGGACGAGGAGCCGCATGACGTCGGGCGAGGCCGCCCAGCCGCGCAGGGGCGGCATGAACGTCGGGGTGTCGAGGTGTTCGCGCAGCTCGGTCCAGGCGACCTGCTGCTCGTAGTCGTTGCGCCCCTGCACGGTGACCGCGTGGGTGACCTCGCGCGCCAGCTTGGGGAGGGAGTGGTCTCGCAGGTGCGTGAGCCGCTCCTTGACCCCGTCCATCGAGTGCGCGGCCTCCAGCCGGTCGCGGCCCAGCGCCTCCGCGACCCTGCGGCTGTGGGTGTCCATCGCCGTGGACACGGAACCGGACAGGCCCTTGACGGTGCGGCGCAGCAGGAGGAGGAGCAGGGCCGTGAGCGCGACCGCGCCGCCGAGCGCGCCGAGGAGCACGAGGACGGCCGCGTCCACCCACCGGATCAGGCCGAGGAACCCCAGGACCACGGGGACGGCGAGGACGGCGGCACCGCCGACCGCGCCGACGGCCAGGATCGGACGGAGACGTCTGCGAAGCGACCGCATGGGCGGGTACCTCCACGGGAGTTGGCGGCCCGGCACCGCAAGGGTGAACCGAGGGGGACACAGAGGGGGACGATCGGCTTTCTCCGCACGGAACGGCCGGTTCCGAACGCTGTTCCGGGAGGAGGAGCGACAAACGGATCAAGCGTTTTCGAGACTAGCCCTTCACGTCGACGGCGAGATGCGCGTGAGTCGAATCGAAACCCGCAGGACGCTCAATTCTCCTTCTGTTCACCCTTCCATCACCATTTACTCATTTCTGCGTATCTGCACCCTTCTCACCGGAAGGGCGGTCACCATCCCGTGGCGCCGCGCAGGGCCTCGTCCATCACCGGGGCGAGGGTCGCGGAGTAGGTGGCGGTCATGTGGGAGTGGTCCCAGAACACCAGGACGTTCCCGATGACGGCCTCACACCGCCCTTCCGGGCACACGTACTCGGTGAGGTCCACGGTCGTGACGTTGCCGGGCAGGTCCGCGGCCGCGGCCGGGTCGGCGGCGGCCTGGCTGTAGCCGGCCGGGGACACGCACTCCTCCAGGGGGCGGCTCTCCACGCACTCGGCCCCCGCGGTGTCGCGGCGGGGCAGGTCGCGCATGCCGATGACGTCGATGCCCAGCGCGTCCAGCTGCCGCCAGCGCTCCACGAAACCCTCGTGGACCCGCTCCCCGGCCGGGCTGGCCCGGGTGGAGGAGGTGAACACGGCGTCGGGCCGCTCCCGTTCCAGGATCTCCATGGCCTCGGCGTTCCACGCCTCGCACTCGGGAAAGGGCTCCCCGCCCCGGGTGTGGGGGCCCGTGCCGAACTGGCAGCCGCTCTTGGTGAAGGACAGCAGCCTCCACCCGTTGTCCTCGGCCGCCTCCAGGACCGACGGGTACCAGTGCGCGACCCGGGACGCGCCCACCAGGGCCAGGGTGTGCTCGGCGTCGGCCGGCCCGGCGTCGCACACCGTGACCTCGCTCTGCGTGAGCGGCACGTGGCAGCCCCGGGCGTGGTGGGGGGACAGGTCCTGGCTCGCGTCCGCGGGGTCGGGGCGCACCGGCATCTCCTGGAGCAGCAGGGACGGGTCGACCGCCAGCCGCGCCCCGGGGTAGTAGGCGGGCGTGCGCACCTCCTCCGCGCGGGCCTGCTGCTCCTCCTCGATCCGGCCCGACCACAGTGCCGTCGCGGCCAGCACGGGGGCGAGCAGGGCCGCGGCCACCCCCAGCGACCAGGCCGGGGAGCGCCGCCCGGGCGCCCTGGTCAGGCGTTCGACCCCGCCCTCGACGGCCTTGGAGGTGACCAGGGCCAGGAGCAGGGACAGCGCGAGCACGAACACCCCTCCGAGGGGGGACGCCAGGGAGCGGTCGGTCACGGCCAGGTAGCAGACCAGGACCGGCCAGTGCCAGAGGTAGAAGGGGTAGGAGAGCGCGCCCAGGGCCATGAGCGGCTTCCAGGTGAGCAGCCGGTCGGCGCCGAACCGGGTCCCGGAACCGGCCAGGACCACCATGACCGCGGCGCCGGTCGGCCACAGGGCGACGTAGCCGGGGAAGAGCGTGGAGACCTGGAGGAGGATCCCGCAGGAGACCAGCGCGAGCAGGCCCGCCCACCCCAGGACGACCCGCAGGCGCAGGGGCAGGTCGATCCGGTGGACGACGAGGGCGAGCAGCCCGCCCAGCGCGGGCTCCCACAGGCGGGCGCCGGTGTCGAAGTACGCCCAGGCCTGGTTGGTCCCGGTGATCCACACGGAGTAGGCCAGGGACGCGGCGAACACCAGGCCCACGACCGCGGGGAAGGCCAGGTCCGACCGTACGCGGAGCCGGGCCGCGACCAGGGCGGTCAGTCCCAGCAGGAGCGGCCAGAGCAGGTAGAACTGGCCCTGGATCGACAGCGACCAGAAGTGCTGGACCGGGCTGGCCGCGGCCTCCCGGGCGAGGTAGTCCACCGCGGCCCGCGCCAGGGCCCAGTTCTCGTGGTAGAGCGCGGCTGCTCTGACCTGCGCGATCACGTCGGCCCACCGCGAGCTCGGCAGCCACAGGCAGGTGGCGGCGAGGGTCGCGGCGAGCACGACGGCCGCCGCCGGGGTGAGTCTGCGGGCCAGTTTGGTCCAGAAGGCGGCGAGCCCGATGCGGCCGTCGCGTTCCAGCGCCCTGACCAGCGACCCCGTGACGAGGAAGCCCGTGAGGAGCAGGAACACGTCCACACCGCCGGAGACCCGGCCGAACCAGACGTGGTAGAAGGCCACGAGGAGTACCGCGACGGCGCGCAGTCCCTCGATCTCGGGGCGGAATCCTCCGCCCTTCCGCGTGCCCGACGGCTCGCGGGAGAGTGTGTTCGTGGTGGCGGGCGCGGAGGCCCCAGCCGCTGAGACGGACATGAGTGGTGAACGGCCTCGAAGAATAGGAAGGTTTTCACCGAACGGGGCGCGGAGCGGGTTCGGTCCCTCGAATTCGGCGCTGAATCATCGCCGATTTCGACACCCCTCCGGTGAATGGCCGGAGAACGCGCGGCCAACGGTCCACCGACACTCGTGGCGGCTCCCGGCCGTATGCCCGGAACTCTAGGAGAAATCCCCTCTCCGTCGGCCGCGTCGGACCAGGCGGGCGTTTCCACCATGAAGGCGATGATTGCGGGCGAGCCGCGCGGGGAAGGGCGGTGGGGGGTCCGCCGCGGGCAGCGCCGGCGGGCCGCGGCGCGGCGGCGTCGCGCCGGGGGCGCGGAGCACGGTTTATTCCCCGACCGGGGTGTAAAGAGCCTGACACCCGGTGTCCCGCCGTCCGGCTGATAGCTTGCTGCCTAGGCGATCCCATCGCTGCTGAACACGACGAGCCCCGTTCCTGGAAAGGTGCGTCAGAGATGTCTGCGCCATACACGCTTCCCGAACTGCCCTACGACTACGCGGCCCTGGAGCCGTGGATCTCCGGCCAGATCATGGAGCTGCACCACGACAAGCACCACGCTGCCTACGTCACCGGTGCCAACACCGCTCTGGAGAAGCTGGCGGAGGTTCGCGAGTCCGGTGACTACGCCACCGTGAACCTGCACGAGAAGAACCTGGCGTTCCACCTGGGCGGCCACGTCAACCACAGCATCTTCTGGAAGAACCTGTCCGCCGACGGCGGCGACAAGCCCGAGGGCGAGCTGGGCGCGGCCATCGCCGATCAGTTCGGTTCGTTCGACGCCTTCCGCGCGCACTTCGGCGCCGCGGCCTCCGGCCTCCAGGGCTCGGGCTGGGCGATCCTGGCCTGGGACACCCTGGGCCAGCGGCTGATCGTCGAGCAGCTGTACGACCAGCAGGCGAACAGCCCGGTCACCACCCAGCCGCTGCTGATGCTGGACATGTGGGAGCACGCCTTCTACCTCCAGTACAAGAACGTGAAGGCGGAGTACGTCAAGGCGTTCTGGAACGTGGTCAACTGGGCCGACGTCCAGGAGCGCTTCGACGCCGCCCGCAAGGTCCGGCTGGGCTAGACCGTCCTCCGCGGACCGTTCCGGGCCGGTGATCGGCGCGAGCGCCGGGTCCCGCCGAAGGCATCCGCGGAAGACGCCCCGGACCGCCCTCCGCGGCGCGGTCCGGGCAGTGCGAGGGGCGGCACCGCACCGGCGGTGCCGCCCCCGCGTGCGTCCGGGCCGCGCCGCGGTCAGACCACGAGCCGCACGGGGTCCTTCGCCACCGGGCCGTGCCGGCGGAACTCCCGCCAGGCCCGGGAGAGCCGCCAGACCAGCTCCTCCCGGGTCGCGGCGTCGAAGGCCACGGGCAGCCGGAAGTACTCCGCGTGCCGGCCGTCGGGGGAGGCCGACATGGTGGGGCCCGGCACCAGCTCCACGTCGTGGCAGAGCGCGACCTGGGCGTAGGCGCGGGAGTCCGCTCCGGGCATGCGCACCCACAGGGCGGCGCCCCCGTCCGGACGCCTCCACTCCCAGTCGGGCAGGGCCTCGCGGAGCAGCCCCTCCATGTGGTCGAGGGCCCCGCGCATCATCTCCGAGCGCTCGTGGGCGAGACCGGCGTAGTCCTCCAGCAGGCGCACGGTCACCGCCTGGTCCAGGAGGGGGCCGGCGAGGTCGGCGAGGACCTTGCGGCGGCTGAGCCGCAGCGCCATCTCGGCCGGGGCGCGCAGCCACCCCACCCGGAGCCCCGCCCAGGAGACCTTGGACAGGGAGTCGACGCTGATGATCTCGGCCCCCCGCGGAGCGTACGCGGCCAGGGGGGCGGGCTCGTCGGGGGAGCGCAGTCCGGTGTAGGCGGCGTCCTCCAGGATCGGCACACCGTGGCGGGCGGACAGCTCGCCCAGCTCCCGGCGGCGCGCCGCGGACATCATCGTGCCCGTGGGGTTGTGGTACGAGGGCATGACGTAGACCAGGTGGGGCGCGTGCTCGGCCACGGCCCGGCGCACGCCCACCCCGTCGATGCCCTGGTCGTCCAGGGGCACCGGCAGGAACTCGGCGCCCCGGTCCGCCATCAGGTCCAGACAGCCCGCGAAGCCGGGGTCCTCCACCACCACGGGCGACCCCTCGCGGAGGTAGAGCTGCGAGACCAGGTTGACCGCCTGGTGGGCACCGGTGGTGACCACGATCTGGTCCGGGGTCGTCGGCAGGTCCAGCCGGCAGTAGTGGTCGGCGATGGCCCGGCGCAGCGCGGGCAGCCCGCGCGGGTGGTACGTGCTCTCGGCCATGAGCGACGGCAGGTCCTCGGCGACGACCCGGCGGATGGCCTCCTCCACCCCGCCCAGGGCGGGGGTGTGGAGGCAGGCGGCCGAGATGAGCCCCTCGTCGTTCTGGAAGAGGTTGCGGTACATGGCGTTGACGCTGCCGGTGCGGCTCCAGCCGTCCGGGCGCACGGGCGCGACCCTGCCGCTGATCCGGGTGCCGCTGCCCTGCCTGCTCTCGAGCAGGCCCTCCGAGCGCAGGGAGTCGTAGGCGGAGACCACCGTCGTGCGGCTGACCCTGAGCGAGGCGGCGAGTACCCGCTCCGAGGGAAGGCGCTCGTTCGGCACCAGGGTGCCCTGGGCCACGAGATCGCGCAGGGAGTCAGCCAGGCGCCGGTAGAGGGGGCCCTCCCCCCGGGACCAGGCGCCGAGGACGTCGGCGAGGTCGGCGGGCTTCCGCGAAGAGTCCATTTTCCGCTCCATTGGATCTGTGGGGAGGCCCCCGGGGCTTCCATAATGGCATTGGAGAACAGAGCACCACCAGAGCCAAAGTGGACCGCTTCATCGAGGTCCACTTCTCGATCGGAGTCGTCGTGAACCTCCTCGCCCAGCACCCCCGCACCGTCGCCGACCACCCGCGCACACCGCACCGAACCCCGACGGCACAGGGCTCCCGGGAGGGACGGCCGCTCCTGGCCGAGTCCCGCACGGTCCGGGGCGACCGCCGGTACCTCGCCCCGCTCGCCGCCGCACTGCGGAAGCGGGCCGCCGGGGGAGGCGGAGCCCCGGAAGAGGTCCACTTCTCCGACGAAGGGGACCGCATACACGTCATCGCGCTGTGGCGCTCACCGACGGACCTGCGGGAGTTCGTGGAGGCGTCCCACGGCGACCTCCTGGACTTCCGTGCGCTGACCGGCGCCTTCCCCCGGGTCGGACGCGTGCTGTGGTGGGCGGCGGACGGCGCCTCGGTGACCCCGGAGGAGGCCGCGGCCCGCGCGGAGCACCTGCGCGAGCACGGTCCGCGTCCGCACGCGTTCACGCTCGCCTCCCCGGTCCCCGCCCCGGCCTGACGGCCCGCGCCGTACGGATCGCCGAGAGCCAGCGGCGGGCCGGTCCGGCGCGGTCAGCGCACCCCCTCCACCGTCCAGGTCCCGCCCAGCCCGGGCGCCAGGGAGCGGCTCGCCACCTCGGCGAACCCGGCCGGGTCCAGGCCGCCGGTGCTCTCCGGCACCGCCCCCTCCAGCGGCCCCGCCCCCATCCCGGGCAGGTCGGTGAGGTTGCAGCGCATCGCCAGATCCGGCCGCTCCGGCCAGGACCCCACCACGACGCCCGCCGGATGCAGCCCCCGTGTGCGCAGCGCCTCGCCGGTCAGCGCGGTCTCGTTCAGCGTTCCCAGGTCCGGCCGGGCGACCACGAGCACGGGCGCGGACAGCAGCACGGCCGCGTCGGCGAGGGTCTGTCCCTCGGCGTTCAACCGGACCAGGAGCCCGCCGGCCCCCTCCACCAGCACCAGTTCGTGGTCACCGAGCAGCTCCCACACCGCGTCCGCCACGTGTTCGGCCCGGACCGCGGGCGCCCCGCAGCGCGCGGCGGCCGTGGCGGGCGCCAGGGGGTCGGGGTAGCGGGCCAGCTCGACGGCGGTCACCCCGGGCACGAGCCCGGCGACCACGTCCACGTCACCCCGCTCGGCCGGTCCCACCCCGGTCTGGGCGGGCTTGAGCACCGCCACCCGGCGCCCGGCGGCCCGCGCCAGAGCGGCCACGGCGGCCGTGACCACGGTCTTGCCGACCTCGGTCCCGGTTCCTGTCACCATCAGGACGGTCACCGGCACCACGCTCTCTCCCCGTCACGGCCCACGCGACTCCTCACCCGTCCTCCCGTCCCCGATCATCCTGAACCCGCACTCTTCCCCGAGAGGGGGAGCCCAAGCACGGCCCCTGGGACGCGCACCGGTGAGGGGCGCCCCGGCCCCCGCTCACGCCCCGCCGTCGGCGGCGGCCGCGGAGGCCTCCGCGGCGGCGACCATCCCCGCGGCGACCACGGCCACGTCCCCGGCGGTACAGGTGTAGGGGGGCATGGCGTACACGAGCTCGCGGAAGGGCCGGAGCCACACCCCCGCCTCCAGCGCGGCGCGCGTGGCCTCGCGCACCCGCACGGGGGCCTCCAGCTCCACCACCCCGATCGCGCCGAGCACCCGCACCTCCCGCACCCCGGGCGCCCCCTCGAGCGGGGCGAGGCCCGCGCGCAGACCGGCCCCGATCCGTGCCACGTCGCCCCTCCAGCCGCCCCCGGCGAGCAGGTCCACCGAGGCCGCGGCCGTCGCGCAGGCCAGCGGGTTGCCCATGAAGGTGGGGCCGTGGGCGAGCACCGGCTCCTCCCCCTCGGTGATACCCCGGGCCACGCGCCCCGTGCACAGGGTGGCGGCGAGGGACATGTACCCGCCCGTCAGCGCCTTGCCCAGGCACATCACGTCGGGGGCCACCCCCGCGTGGTCCGCGGCGAACAGCTCGCCCGTGCGGCCGAAGCCCGTGGCGATCTCGTCGAACACCAGCAGCAGCCCGTGCCCGTCCGCGATCCTGCGCAGCTCCCGCAGATAGCCCGGGTGGTGGAAACGCATCCCCCCGGCGCCCTGCACCACGGGTTCCACGATGATCGCGGCCAGCTCGCGGGCGTGCTCGGCGGCCACCCGCTCGAACGCCTCCACGTAGCCGGGGTCGGGAGGGGTGTCGAACCCGCCGGGCGGCGCGGGCGCGTACACCTGGGCGGGCAGGAGGTCGCCCCACAGGGCGTGCATGCCCCCGTCCGGGTCGCAGACGCTCATCGCGTGGAACGTGTCCCCGTGGTATCCGCCCCTCCAGGTGAGGAACCGCCGCCTCTCCGGGCTCCCCGAGGAGCGGTGGTACTGGAGGCACATCTTCATGGCGACCTCCACCGACACCGACCCGGAGTCGGCGAGGAAGACGTGCTCCAGGGGCTCCGGCGCGATCCCCACGAGCGCCTCGGCGAGCTCGGCGGCCGGGCCGTGCGTGAGCCCCCCGAACATGACGTGGCTGAACGCGTCCACCTGCCGGCGCACCGCCGCGTCGAGCACGGGGTGGCGGTACCCGTGGATCGCCGACCACCAGGAGGCCATCCCGTCGACCACCCGGTGGGACCTCCCGTCCGCCCACAGGGTCAGCCGGGTCCCCTCCGCCGCGGTGACCACGTACGGCGGTTCGGCCGGGGGCACCGTGGAGTAGGGGTGCCACAGGCGCGCCATGTCGGTGTCCCTGACCCGGCGGGGGCCGGACCCGGCCCGCGGGCGGACCTCTCCTGTGTCTGTGCGCGTCATGGTGCCCCATTGTTCACCCGGGCCGGGCGGGCGCCCCCGGGCCGTCCCACCAGGAATCCGCGCGGAACTTTGTGGGCTTCCGCCGGTGACGGCCGGACCCGCGGGCGGGCAGAGTCGTAGACGCCTCCCCGGCACGCAGGACCGGACCGCCCCAGCGGAATTGGCCGCCGCTGGGCCGGTCCCTCCCGGGAGGCCCTCCCGCCGTCCCGGCCGACCGGGACGGCCTCGACGTCCGCCCGGCCGCCCCGCCCCGCACGACGGCCCCGGGGCGCGCGATCCGGCCCGGGGCCGCTCGTCCGCCTCCCCCGCCCCCGCCGGAGTGTGACCCGCACCGACCACCGCACCGAGGAGCCCGCGCGCATGCCGAGCACCGCCCCCGCCGCACCGCCCCGCCGCCCGTGGACCCTGCGCGCCAGGCGCCCGCCCTCCCCGGCGGGGAGCCCGGCGCGCACGGACTCGGGGCCCTCCACCGCCGCGTCCCCCCGCCACCCCTTCGGCTGGCTGGACGACGCCGCCCGGATCCGCGCGGCCGCCGGGCTGTCCCGGCGCACCGCCCCCAGGGCCGCCGACGACGGCCTCCTGGACCTGGCGGGCAACGACTACCTGGGCCTGCTCCGCCACCCCGACGTGGTCGGCGCGGCGGCCGACGCGGCCCGTGCCTGGGGCGCGGGCGCCGGGGGCTCGCGCCTGGTCTCCGGCGACACCGACCTCCACCAGGCGCTGGAGCGCGAGCTCGCCGCCTTCTACGGCACGGAGTCCGCCCTCGTGTTCTCCTCCGGGTACGCGGCGAACCTGGCGATGGTCACCGCCCTGGCCTCCCGCGACGGCGGCGACGCGCCCCTGCTGGTGTGCGACCGGCACAACCACGCCTCCCTCATCGACGCGACGCGGCTGGCGAAGGCCTCCGGAGCGCGGGTCGCCGTCTTCGACCACGCCGACCCGGACCGCGCGGCGGAGGCTCTCGCCCCGGCGCGGGGCCGTGCGCTGGTGCTGAGCGACGCCGTGTTCTCGGTGGACGGCGACCTCGCCGACGCGGCGGCGCTCGCCCGGACGGCGCGCCGGCACGGCGCGGCGCTCCTGCTGGACGACGCGCACGGACTGGGCGTGGTGGGGCCGGGCGGCCGGGGGACGCCGACCGCCGCCGGCCTGCGGGGCGCGGACGACGTGGTGGTGTCGGTGACCCTGTCCAAGTCCCTCGGCGCGCAGGGCGGTGCGGTCCTCGGGCCGCGGCGCGTGGTCCGGCACCTGGTCGAGACCGCCCGCACCTTCGTCTTCGACACCGGTCTCGCCCCGGCCTCGGCGGGAGCGGCGCTGGCGGCCCTGCGCGTGCTGGTCGCGGAGCCCGGGCGGGCCGCCGCGGTCCGGGACCGGGCCCGGCGGCTGTCCGAGGGGCTGCGCGAGCGCGGCCTGGACGCGAGCCGTCCCGACGCCGCCGTGGTCTCGGTCGGGGCGCCCTCGCCCGAGGCCGCGGTGGCGTGGCGGGCCGCGTGCCTCGCCGAAGGGGTGCGGGTGGGGTGCTTCCGCCCGCCGTCGGTCCCCGACGGCAGGTCCAGGCTGCGGCTGACCGCCCGCGCGACACTCGGTGACGGCGACCTCGACCGTGTGCTGGCCGTCGTCGGATCGACCCGCCCCCCGGTACCCTTGCGGAGGGAATCAGGAGCCGTCCGGTAGGCGGGAGGCGGTATCGGCCGTGGCAGCACGTGGTGAAGACCCGCAGACGCCGGAACCTGTGCCCGACGACCCCTCCGCCGTCGAGGGGACCGGCTCCGCGAAGAGCCCGGCCCCCCGGGACGGCGACCCCTCCGACGGGCCCGGCGACGCTTCCCCGGGTACGGGCGGCGGGGGCCCCTCGGGTCCGCGCGCACGGCGGCGCGGGGCCCGCGCCGCGGTCGCCGTCTCCCTCGTGCTCGTCCTCGCCCTGGTCGTCACCCTCACCGTGCCCGCCACGCGCGAGGGGCTGATGGGGCTCTGGTGCGACGCCACCGGCGGCGTGTGCCCCGGGGAGGAGCTCCCCCCGATCACCGAGGACGAGGAGTCCGACTGGCGGGTCCGGATGGAACCGGAGGACGCCGCGCTCTGGGGCAACTACGTGGCCCTGGGCGACTCCTACTCCTCGGGGGACGGCGCGGGCGACTACGACCCGGCCACCGCCGAGCCGGGCGGCTGCTGGCGCTCCGAGAACGCCTACCCCAAGGTCATCGGTGAGGAGTTCGACTTCTCGGGCTCGCTGGCCTTCTACGCGTGCAGCACCCACAAGGGCGAGGACATGCTCGGCCAGATCGGCACGCCCGAGTCCCAGATCGAGCGGGTCACCGAGAACACGTCCCTGGTCACCCTCGGCATCGGCGGCAACGACCTGGGGTTCACCCCCGTCCTGCGCACCTGCATCGTGCGGATGCCGCTGCTGGAGAGCAGCGTCTGCGTCGAGCAGGAGGAGGACCTGGAGCGCCGGATGGACGCGTTCGAGGAGACCCTGGCCGAGGTGCTCGGCGAGATCCGCCACCGCGCGCCCGACGCCCGCGTGCTCGTGCTGGGGTACCCCCGGCTGTTCCCCGAGGAGCCCCCGGGCATGTACTACACGCTGACCGTGAGCGACCAGGTCTGGTTGAACTCCCTGGCCCAGCGCTTCAACGAGCGCATCCGCGACGGGGTCTACGAGGTGGACGGTGAGGTGTACGGCGGCCGCCGCACCGGCAGCGTCGAGTACGTGAACACCTTCTCCGCCCTCAACGGGTACGAGGTGAGCGCGGAGGAGTCCTGGTTGAACGGCATCGTGCTCGGCCAGCTGGGCGAGGGCCTGCGCGTGGACCGGGCCAGCTTCCACCCCACCGCCCAGGGCCAGATGTCCATCGCCGAACGCGTGCGCCTCCAGATCCTGGAGGGCCCCGAACGCACCCTGTACGTCTCCCGGGAGACGCTGGAGGACGTCGACCCGGAACAGCTGATGTCGGAGCTGGGCGGCCCCCTGGACCCGGTCCGCGGCCCGGAGCCCTCCGGGTCCCCTGCCAACGAGGCCGACGCGCCCCGGACGCACTGACCCGGGAGGTCGGGGGCACGGGAGGCGGGGGGCCGCCGAGGGCGGTGCGGGACCGGTGGCGACGGCAGTGGTGCGGCCGTCCGGTGAACGCCTGCCGCTTCCCGTTCCCGGGCCGCGGCCGCGCGCGGCGGCCGGAGGGGGCCCGTCACGGCGGAGCCCCCTCCGGCCGGTCCGCTACCGCTCGGCCCTGAGTTCCTCCAGGACCTCGCCGAACCGGTCCAGACCCCAGTTGAGGTCCTCCTCGCTGATCACGAGGGGCGGCGACATGCGCACCGTGGAACCGTGGGTGTCCTTGACCAGGACGCCGTGCTCGGCGAGGCGCCTGCACAGCTCCTTGCCGGAGGCGAGTCCGGGGTCGACGTCGATGCCCGCCCACAGGCCGATGCTGCGCGTGGACACCACCCCGTTGCCGACGAACTCCTTCAGCCGGCGCTTGAGCACCTCGCCGAGGCGGCGCGCGTTGTCCAGGTAGGGCCCCTCGGTGAGCATCCGGACGACCGTGGACCCCACCGCGCCGGCCATCGGGTTGCCGCCGAACGTGCTCCCGTGCTGGCCCGGCTGGATCACGCCGAGCACGTCCTCGTCGGCGACCATCGCCGACACGGGCAGGATGCCCCCGCCCAGCGCCTTGCCGAACAGGTAGGCGTCGGGGACCACCCCGCTGTGCTCGCAGGCGCGGACGGTGCCGGTGCGGCCGAGACCGGACTGCACCTCGTCCGCGATGAACAGCACCCGGTTGGCGTCGCAGATCTCCCGCACCCGGGGCAGGTAGTCCGCAGGAGGAACGATCACGCCCGCCTCGCCCTGGACCGGCTCGATGAGGACCGCCGCAGTGGTGTCGTCGACGGCCTCCTCGACGGCCGCGGCGTCGCCGTACGGCACCGACCGGAAGCCCGGGGTGTAGGGGCCGAAGCCCGTCCTGGCCTCCGGGTCGGACGAGAACGAGATGACCGTGGTGGTGCGGCCGTGGAAGTTGGCCCCCGCCACGACGATGGTCGCCCGGTTCTCCGGGATGCCCTTGACCTCGTAGCCCCACTTGCGGGCCACCTTGATGCCGGTCTCCACCGCCTCGGCGCCGGTGTTCATCGGCAGGACCTTCTCCTTGCCGACCATGTCGGCGAGGGCGCTCACCCAGGGTCCGAACTGGTCGTTGTAGAAGGCGCGGCTGGTGAGCGTGACCCGGTCGAGCTGCCGGTGCGCCGCCGCCAGCAGGTCGGGGTTGTGGTGGCCGAAGTTCATGGCCGAGTATCCGGCCAGGCAGTCCAGGTACTTCCTTCCCTTGACGTCCGTGACCCAGGCGCCGCGGCCCTCGGCGATCACGACGGGAAGGGGTGAGTAGTTGTGCGCGGATCGCGCCTGTGCCAGCGCGATGTGCTCGGCGCTGGAAAATCCCTGTCCGCCGGGGTTTCCGGCAGAGTCCTGCTGGCCCAGATTCTGGGTGTTGTCCATCTAGCCGCTCCGATCACCATTGACCGATGTCAGACAGTAGATACCCACCGGACGGCCCTGTAGAGCCCTCCGGCGGAGGTCTCCACGAGTTGAGCAGATGATCCGGCGGGCCCACAAGGGGTGAGGGGTATCACAGATCGCCGGCGGGGCCCGGAACCCGTGCGGGAGACCCCCTCCCCGCCCCCTGAGCGGCCCCCCCTTTCGTCCGTGGTGACCTGGTACGACACCCTGGGTGACGCGCTCCACAGCCCCGACGGCGATCGGCTCCTCCCCCGAGGGGTACCGTCGCACCAACGAGCCACCGTGCCGCCGCGAGCCCTTCCGCCGTGGACGGCCCGTCGACCGATGGGAGGTCGGGCGTGCCCACCTCAGTGCCCCCGGTGTCCGCGGACGCCCCGTTCTCCCTCGCGGCGCTCCTCGCCGCGGTCACCGACGCCGTCCCCGACCGGACGGCCCTGGTCGCCGGGCCCCGGCGCCTCACGTACCGGGCCCTGCACGACCGCTCCGTCCGCCTCGCCCGCCACCTGGTCGGCGCGGGCGTGGGCCGCGGCGAGCACGTCGCGATCCTGGCCTTCAACCGCGCCGAGTGGATGGAGTCCTTCCTCGGCGTCCTGCGCGCGGGAGCGGTCCCGGTCAACGTCAATTACCGCTACGTCGCGGGCGAGCTGCGGCACGTCCTGGCCGACTCGCACGCGGTCGCGCTGATCGCGGAGGACTCCCTGGCGTCCACGGTCGAGGCCGTGCTCCCGGACCTCCCCCGGCTCCGCCACGTGGTGCTCGTCGCCGACGGCTCCGTGCGCGTCGCCGAGGGGGTCGGCTACGAGGAGGCGCTGGCCGCCGCGCCGGAGGGCGCGGCCCTTCCTCCGACCAGCGGCGAGGACCACTACCTGCTCTACACCGGGGGCACCACCGGCTATCCCAAGGGGGTGCTGTGGCGGCAGGCCGACATCTTCCGCGCCGCCCTGGAGCGGCGCTCCCCCGGTGCGCCCCGGGCCCGGACCCTGGACGACGTGGCCGGGCGCGCCGCCCGGTGCTTCCCCCAGCGCATGCTGGTGCTCGGCCCGCTCATGCACGCCGCCGGGCAGTGGAACGCCCTGAGCATGCTGCTGTGCGGCAAGCAGGTGGTGCTGTCCACCGACCGCAGCTTCCGGCCCGACCGGGTGCTGGAGACGGCGCACCGGGAGGGCGTGCACACGGTCCAGCTGGTGGGCGACGCCATGGCCCGCCCGCTGGCCCGGCACCTGCTCACCGAACCCGGCCTGTGCCCGGACCTGACCGCCGTCCGCTCCGGCGGCACACCGCTCACCCCGCAGGTGCGCGGCCTGTGGCGCGCCTGGCGCGAGGACGTCGCCCTGGCCGACTCCTACGGGGGTTCGGAGACGGGCGTGTGCGGTTCGGCGACCGCCGCAGAGGGGAGCGGCGGGCCGGACGGCGCCGTGTCCCTGGAGGGGGCCGCCGACGCCCGCAGCTTCACGATGGGCGGCAGCATCGCGGTGCTGGACCAGGCGCTGCGCCCGCTCCCGCCGGGCTCGCCCGAGGTCGGCCGGATCGCGCGCACCGGCCGGATCCCGCTGGGCTACTACAACGACCCCATCACGACGGCCCGCACCTTCCCCACCGACGCCGACGGACGCCGCTGGGCCCTGTCCGGCGACTTCGGGACGCGGGCCGAGGACGGGTCGATCGTCCTCCTGGGGCGCGGGAGCGCCGTCATCAACACCGCTGGGGAGAAGGTGTACCCGGAGGAGGTGGAGGCCGCCCTGAAGGCGCACCCCTCGGTGGAGGACGCGATCGTGGTGCCCGCCTCGGACGAGCGGCTCGGCCAGAGGGTGACGGCCCTGGTCTCCCTCGCCGCGGGGGCCCGCCTGGAGGAGTCCGTCCTGCTGGACCACTGCCGCGTGCGCCTGGCGGGGTTCAAGGTCCCGAGGACCGTCCACTTCGTGGACCGGGTGCGGCGCACGGCCGTCGGCAAGCAGGACTACCGGTGGGCGGCGTCGGTGGCCCGGGACGAGGGCGGGGTCCCGCGTCCGAGCCCGCTGCGGTACTGACGGCCGCGGTCCGCGGAACTGCCCGGCGCGGGGGCGGGGGCGGCGGCCGCCCTGTGGAGGACCACACCCTGTCACTGAGACGAAGCACAGTTTTCGGATGCTATCCAGCTGCCCTGCCACAGGGCCGAAAATTAAGACATCCCAGGACAAAGGCCACGTAAGGGTTCTGCCATGCCCTGCTTCGGCGGCTCAAGGCGGGGTGCGGTCGTCCACAACTCTCCTCAGCGGCTGCCCACAGCGGCCTCCGCCCCTTGTACCTTAGATCCCGACGGCCGCGATCTCCGGCCGATTCGGACAGTCTCCTTTTCGCCTCATCCCCCACCCGTCGCACATTCGCGTGCGCGGGCGAGACCCTTAGGACGGAGGAAGGCGCACCTCTCCCGGACCCCGGGTCGCGTCCAACTACCCAGATGGCCAATTCCGCAGGCTCCTACCTCGTCAACGCGGTGCGCGGCGGCGCCGTGGGCGCCTCCGAAGCCCTTCCCGGTATCAGCGGCGGGACCGTCGCCCTCATCGTCGGCCTCTACGACGAGCTCATCGGCGGCGCGGGCCACACGGTCAGCGGGATCAAGCGGTACGTCACGGACGTCCCGCGCGGGCGCGGCAGGGCCCGCGCGCAGCAGCAGTTCCGGCAGGTGGACTGGGGCGTCCTGGTTCCCGCGCTGGTCGGCATGGCCGTGTTCCTGGTCCTGGCCGCCCTCCTGCTGGCGCCGCTCGTTGACGCCTACACCCAGTACGCCTACGCCCTGTTCTTCGGCCTCGTCCTCGCGTGCCTGTGGATCCCCTACTCCGGGGCGGGCCGCCCCTGGAGGGCCGGGCACTACGCCGTGGCGCTGGTGTTCGCCGTGGCCGCGTTCGTGCTCACCGGTCTGCCGGGCGCCAACCTGCCGGCCCACCCGGCGGTCGTCTTCCTCGCCGCCGCGGTGGCCGTCTGCGCGCTCGTCCTGCCGGGGCTGTCCGGCTCCTTCATCCTGCTCACCCTCGGGCTCTACGAGCCGACGATCAGCGCGGTCGGCGACCTGGACATCGCCTACCTGGCCGTCTTCGCCCTGGGCATGCTCACCGGCCTGTCCCTGTTCGTGAAGCTGCTCCAGCACCTCCTGGAGAACTTCCACCACATGACCCTCGTTGTACTCACCGGCCTCATGGCCGGTTCGCTGCGCGCCCTGTGGCCGTGGCAGACCGAGTCCCGCGAGGTCGTCACCCCCACCGACGTCCCTGTGACAGTCGTCTTCATCGTCGCCGGTTTCGTGATCGTGACCGCGGCCATCGTCTGGGAGCACCGCAAGCGCTCCCGGGCCGAGGCCGCCCGCGTCGCGGCCGGCGTCTGACCGGAAAGAACGGAAAGCCACTTCTCATGACAGCGAATCTGTGGACGGCGTCGAACCTGGCGATGGAAGGCGAGGTCGTCCACGAGTACGAGGGCTTCATCGGCTGGGTGCTGAGCCTGATGACGACCCTGGGCGAGCCCGGCGTCGGCGTGGCCCTGTTCATCGAGACCTTCTTCCCACCGATGCCGAGCGAGGCGGTCCTGCCCGGTGCGGGCTTCCTCGCCTACGACGGGCACATGAACGTCTGGCTCGCCATCCTGTGGGCCACGATCGGCTGCCTGGTCGGCGCCTGGGGCTTCTACGCGATCGGCGCCCTGCTGGGCCGGGACCGCACCAAGTGGCTGGTGGAGAAGACCCCCCTGCTCGAGGTCGAGGACTTCTACAAGGCCGAGCGCTTCTTCGCCCGCTTCGGCGGCCTCGCCGTTCTCCTGGGCCGGTGCGTGCCGCTGGTGCGCAGCTTCATCTCGGTCCCCGCCGGCATCGAGCGGATGCCCATCCTCAAGTTCTCCGTGTACACCGTGATCGGCTCCGCCGTCTGGAACTCGATCTGGATCGGCCTCGGCTACGCCTTCGGCCCGGCCATCAAGCCGATCCTGGTGCAGTGGAGCGGCCTCATCAGCAACATCGTGCTGGTCGTCATCGCCCTGCTGTTCCTGTGGTTCGTCATCGCCCGCGTCCGCAAGCTGCTCAAGGCCCGGTCCGCGGACAACGCCCCCACCCTCTGAACGGCGCCGGCAGCCGTACGGGCCCCTCGGGCCCGCACGTCCGGAACACATACGCCGGCCCCCTCGGGTCGGCCGCATACTGAGCGGGGCCGCCCACGCGGCGGCCCCGACGGCGCGGGGTGCC
The DNA here is from genome assembly GCF_050955985.1 of Nocardiopsis sp. CA-288880. Lineage (NCBI taxonomy): Bacteria > Bacillati > Actinomycetota > Actinomycetes > Streptosporangiales > Nocardiopsidaceae > Nocardiopsis > Nocardiopsis sp. CA-288880. The sequence goes on from NZ_CP192105.1 coordinate 5,930,298, forward strand.
GGTGAGTCCACCGGCTGAGAGCACACCCGTCGAACCTGCCCTAGTTCGTACTAGCGAAGGAACGCCCATGAGCGCGTACAACATCGTGTCCATCGCCGGCAGCGACCCCAGCGGGGGCGCCGGGATCCAGGCGGACCTCAAGGCCTTCTCCGCACACGGCGCCTTCGGCATGACCGTGGTCGCGGCCCTCACCGCCCAGTCCACGCGCGGCGTCACCGGGGTCCACCCGATCCCCGCCGAGTTCGTCGTCCACCAGATGGACACCCTCTTCTCCGACGCCACGGTGCACGCGGTCAAGGTCGGCATGCTCGGCACGGCCGAGGTCACCGAGGCCGTCGCCGAGGCGATCGGGCGCCACGGACTGCCCCACGTGGTGGTGGACCCGGTGATGGTGGCCAAGAGCGGCGACCGCCTGCTGGAGCCCTCCGCCGTCGACGCGCTGCGCACCCGGCTGCTGCCCCGGGCGGACCTGGTCACGCCGAACCTGCCCGAGGCGGCCGACCTGCTGGACGAGCCGGAGGCGGCCGACCTGGCGGCGATGCACGGCCAGGCCCTCCGACTGCTGGAGTTCGGTCCGCGCGCGGTCCTGCTCAAGGGAGGCCACCTGGCCGGCGATGACTGCGTCGACATCCTCGCGACCAAGGGCTCCGCCCCGGTCGAGTTCCGCTCGCCGAGGGTCCGCACCCGCAACACGCACGGCACGGGGTGCACCCTGTCCTCCTCGATCGCGGCCCTGCTCCCGCAGCGACCGGACGCGGCCTCCGCCGTGGGCGACGCCAAGGCCTACCTGACCGAGGCGCTCCGGCGGGCGGACGAGATCGACGCCGGAGGCGGGCAGGGGCCCGTGCACCACTTCCACGCCTGGTGGAAGTAGGACCCGTCGGCCGGGGAACGGCACCGACGCCCTTCCCCGCGGGGCCGGGCCCGGCGGCGCTGCCGCCTCCGCCGGGCCCGGCCGCGTTCGCGGCGGCCGCGGCCGGGGGCGCGGCGGGCCGCCGGTCGTGCCGCTACCCCCGTACGGGCTCCATGACCGCGTCCGGGTCCCGCCAGTCCGGGTGGGCGAAGAACTTCCTCGTCTCCGCGACGACCACCGGGGACAGCAGGAGCAGCCCGATCAGGTTGGGCAGGGCCATGAGGCCGTTGGCGATGTCGCTGAACAGCCACACCGCGTCGATCTGCGCCGTGGCGCCGACGTAGACGACGGCGATGAACAGCAGCCGGTAGGGCACGACGAGCGAGCGCCCCGCCAGGTACACGACGCACCTCTCGCCGTAGTAGGCCCAGCCGATGATGGTCGTGTAGGCGAAGACCACCACCGCGCAGGCGACGAACACGGGCCCCAGGCCCGCCAGGTCCGGGCTGATCCGGCCGAGGCCGACCTCCATCGCGGAGGTGGTGAGCAGGACCCCCTTGTCGCTGCCCTCCACCCCCGCGGCGTCGGGGTCCTGCCACACCCCGGTCGTGATGATCATCATCGCGGTCAGGGTCAGCATGATCACGGTGTCGACGAAGGTCTGCGTCATCGCGACGAGGGCCTGGCGGACCGGCTGGCCGGTCCTGGCCGCCGCGGCGGCGATGGCGCCGGTGCCCATGCCGGACTCGTTCGAGAAGATGCCGCGGGAGACGCCCTGGCGGATGACGTACATCAGGGTGGCGCCCGCGAACCCGCCCGCCGCGGAGGTGCCGGTGAAGGCGTCGCCGAGGACCAGTGCGAAGGCGGGGCCGATCCGGTCGTGGTGCACCGCCAGGACCAGCAGGTTCATGAGGACGAAGCCGATGATCATGAACGGGACCACGGCGGAGGCGACCCGGCCGATCCCCTTGATGCCGCCGAGGACGACCACGGCGGTCAGCAGCATCAGGACCACGCCGACGACCCGCTGGTCGGCGCCGGTGGCGTCGTTGACCGCCTCGGCTACGGCGTTGGCCTGGGTGCCGTTGCCGATGCCGAAGGCGGCGACCGCCCCGAAGACGGCGAACGAGGAGCCGAGGAGGACGCCGAGCCCTCCGGGGAGGCCCCGGCGCAGGTAGTACATCGGGCCGCCGGCCTGCTCGCCCCTCTCGTCCGTGACCCGGTACTTCACCCCGAGCAGGGCCTCGCTGTACTTGGTGGCCATGCCCAGGACGCCGGTGACCCACATCCAGAAGAGGGCTCCCGGTCCGCCGAGTCCGATGGCCAGGCCCACCCCGGCGATGTTGCCGACGCCGGTCGTCGCGGCCAGGGCGGTGTTGAGGGCCTGGAAGTGCGAGATGTCGCCCCTGAGGTCCTCACCGCCCTCCTCCCGCCGGACGAGGGCGAGCCACAGGGCGTGGGCGAGCCGGGTGAACTGGAGCGCCTGCAGCCGGATCGTCAGGTAGACCCCGGTGACCAGCAGCAGCGGGAGGAGGACGAGCGGACCCCAGACGACGCCGCTCAGTACTCCGGCCATGTCGAGCAGCAGGTCCACGGGGCTCTCCGTCTCGGTGCGCGCGTCGGCCCGGCGCCACCGGCACGACGAGGCGGGGGCCGGCGGTCCGGGGGGTCGTGCCGACGCTAGTGGAGACCGCGCGGCGTCGCCGGGAAATCGCGGCAACACGCGGCGGAGCCGTGTCCCCCGCTCCCCGGGGCCTCCTCACCGGGGGCCGGGGGCCCGCCCGCCGGACGCCCCGGTCCCGGAGGCGCGTGTGGGCGGGCAGCGGTCAGGAGTCGTCCTTGTGGGAGAGGGCGAGCCTGCTCAACACCTCGGCGGCCCGGACCGGGTCGGCGCCCCGGCCCACGGCGACGCCGAGCAGGTAGGTGGTGAGCGGGGCGGCGGGGCGGGCCACCGAGTGGGCGGCGTCCTTGGCGAGGTCGAGGACGCGGTCGACGTCCTCCTTGCCCAGGGGCTCCGTACCGGTCAGGTCCAGTTCACGGCGGACGGCTTCCGCCCATTCGACGAGGGTCACCGGGCGACTCCTAGGAGAGGGATGGCGGTCACGTCAGGCGATCATAGCCACCCGGGTGTCACCGGGCGGCCACAGGCGCGCGCGGGCGGGTCACCGTCCGATCGCCCGGCCCACGCCTGCGCTTCGGGAGGGGTTCCCCCGGCGCCGGACCGCGGTTCATCCGGCGGCCCTAGTGTCGGCACCAGCCTTCCCCCGGCGTTGGGAGCCCCCGCATGCCACCGACCGAGCCCTCTCAGCCGCTTCGCGTGGCGATCGTGACGGAGTCCTTCCTCCCGCAGGTCAACGGGGTGACCAACTCCGTCTGCCGGGTCGCCGAGCTGCTCGCCTCGCGCGGGCACCGGGCCCTCGTCCTGGCTCCCGGCCCCGGACCGTCCTCCTACGCGGGCTTTCCCGTGGTCCGCATGCCCTCGCTCCCCCTCCCCTTCTACCGGGACTTCCCCGTGGGCCTTCCCGCCCGGCGCACGATGACCGCGGCCGTCCGCGCCTTCGCCCCCGACGTGCTGCACCTGGCCTCGCCCGCCCTGCTCGGGTCCGCGGCGGTGGAGACCGCCCGCCGCTGGGCCCTCCCGACGGTGGCGGTGTTCCAGACCGACCTCCCCGGCTTCGCGGCGCGCTACGGCCTGCCCGGCGGCGACGGCGTCTGGTCCCTGCTCAAGCGCACGCACTCCGCCGTCGACCGCACGCTCGTCCCCTCCTCGGCCGCCATGGAGGCGCTGTCCGGACGCGGATTCCCCCGGCTGGACCTGTGGCGGCGCGGTGTCGACGCCCGCCGGTTCTCCCCCGCCCACCGCGACGACGGCCTGCGCCGCAGGCTCGCGCCGAACGGCGAGACCGTCGTGGGCTACGCGGGGAGGCTGGCCCGGGACAAGCGGGTCGACCTGCTCGCCCACGTGGCCCGCCTGCGCGACATCAGGCTTGTCGTGGTCGGGGACGGTCCCGAGCGCTCCCGCCTGCGCCGCCGCCTGCCCGACGCCGTCTTCACCGGGCAGCGCACGGGCTCCGAGCTGTCCCGGCTGTACGCGTCGATGGACGTGTTCGTCCACACGGGGGCCGACGAGACGTTCTGCCAGGCCGTCCAGGAGGCGCTGGCCTCGGGGGTGCCGGTGGTCGCCCCCGCCGCGGGCGGGCCTCTGGACCTGGTCGTCCCCGAGCACAACGGGCTCCTGTTCGCGCCGGACTCGGTCCGCGAGCTGCGCGTGGCGGTCGGGCGCCTGGCCCACAACAGGGCCGTGCGGGAGAGGATGGCCGGGCGGGCCCGCGCCTCGGTGGAGCACCGCAGCTGGGAGGCGGTCGGCGACCAGCTCATCGGCCACTACCGGGCGGTGATCGCGCCCAGCCGCGAGCTGGCGGCGCGGGGGACCGACACCGCGCGGTCCGCCTGAGCGCTTCGGGCCGGCGGGGACGGCCGCGGGCGGGGGCCGGACAGGGCTCCGGCCTCCCCCGGAAGGAGCGTCCGGGGGAGGCCGGAAGAGTGTGCGCCCGCCCCGCCCCCTTCCACGGGGCGGACGCCGGGATGGTCTAGCCGACGGTCTGGGCGGTGGCCCGGGCCCGCGTGACCACGGCGCTGGGAGCGGCGTCGAGCAGCATGGCGAGGACCTCGTCGAGCCTGTCCAGGTGGGCGCGGATCCAGGGCAGGGCCAGCGGGTCCGTGGCGGCGAGCGCGGTGTAGCGGCGCTCCTCGGACTCCCCGTAGAGCAGGCTCGTGGCGACCCTCATGCGCAGGGCCCCGGCCCCCTCGCCGAATTCGAGGGCGGGCAGGACGCCCATGCCGAAGCGGTCCAGGAGCAGCCCGGTCAGCGCCGGGCCGGTGGTGACGCCGTGCAGGGCGGCCAGCCTCTCGCGGACCGGCTCGAAGTCGGGGTAGAGGTAGAACGCGGCGCGCGGGGCGGCGACGGTCGCGCCGGCGCGCTCGAAGGCCCCGGCGACCGCGCGGGCCACGATGCCGTGCAGGCGGCTGCTGCGGTCGATGTGGTCGACGAGTTCGACGGGCTCGGTGAAGGCGTGGGAGGCGGCCTCCTGGACGGGGGCGGCGGGGCTGGACCAGATCTCGCTGGCCACGCCCAGCAGCCCGCCGCGCAGCCGGTGGCCGGCCTCGGAGTCGGGAAGGCGCAGCACGCCGATCCGCCATCCGCCCAGGGCGAGGTTCTTGCTCAGGCCGGTGGAGACGACGGTGCGCTCGGGCGCGTACTCGGCGGGGCTGTGGATCTGGACGGGGTCCTCGCCCGGGCCCGCCGGATGCACCAGGTCCCGGTAGATCTCGTCGGAGATGATCAGCAGGTCGAGCTCGCGCGCCACCTCGGAGAGCCTGCGGACGGTGTCGGCGTCGGCCACGGTCCCGGTGGGGTTGTCCGGCAGGGTGACGATGACGGCGTTGACCGTCCGCCCCTCCTCGCGGGCGGCGGTCACCGCGGCGTGCAGGAGGTCGGGCTGCGGCACGCCGCCCTGGCCGGTGGCCGTGGGGACCAGGATCGGCCGCTGGCCGACCAGTCGGCTCTGCGCGGCGTAGCTGACCCAGCTGGGCGCGGCGATCGCGGTGTCGCCGCCGATCTCCAGCAGGAGGCTGTACAGGAGCGGCTTGCTGCCGGGGCCCGCGATGACCAGGCCGGGGTCGGTGGGCAGTCCGCGGCGTTCCCAGTAGCCCGCCGCGGCCTCCCGCAGGGCCGCCGACCCGGCGACGGGGCCGTAGGCGTTGGCGCCGTTGCCGGCGGAGAGCTGGTCGCGCATGACCGGGTGGACCGGGAGCCCGGCCTCGCCGAAGCCCAGCGGCAGAACGCGCACCCCCTGGCGCCGCTTCTCGGCGAGGGCTTCGTTGACGGCAAGGGTGGCGGACACAGTGACGGTCATGGACGACTCATCTCCGGCTCATCGTTCGGCGCTCGACCGCGCCTCGGTGCGACGGTCTGTCATGCCTCACCCTGCCCCGCTTCGGTCATCAGTACAAGCGAGTCTTTTCGATGCTGAGCGTAAGATGTCCTTATGCTAGATCTCCGACGCCTGCACGTCCTCCGCGAGTTCAGCGTCCGGGGCACCATCGCGGCCACCGCGAGCGCCCTCGGCTACACGCCTTCCGCGGTCTCCCAGCAGCTGGCCAGACTGGAGCAGGAGACGGGTGTCGCGCTCCTGGACCGCTCCCCCAAGGGGGCCGAGCTGACGGACGCCGGACGGCTGCTCGTGACCCAGGCGGAGGAGATCCTGGCCCTGGTGGAGGCGACCGAGTCGGTGCTCGCGGAGCAGGCGGACGTCGCCCTCGGCATGGTGACCGTCACGGCGTTCCCGACCGCCGCCGTGGCGTTCGCCCCCCTGCTCGCCCCGCCGCTGCGGCGGCACGAGGGGATGCAGCTCGTCCTCCGGCAGACCCTGCTGTCGACCGGGCCCCAGAAGGTGCGGTCGCGGGAGGTGGACATCGCCCTGGTCGACGACTGGTCGGGGCAGCACCCCGGCCGGGGGCCCGACGGCGGGCTGCGCCACATCCACCTGCTGCGCGACCCGCTGGTGCTGGCGGTGCCGGAGGACCACAGGCTGGCGGACCCGGCCGAGCCGGCGACACTGGACCGCCTGCTCGGCGAGTCGTGGATCGTGGCGCCGCAGACCGAGCGATCGCGCTACGGAACGGACCGGCTCCTGGCCGAGGTGGGCGGGCTTCCCGCCACCACCTGGGAGTTCGAGGGCCTGGGGACCATCCTGAGCCTGGTGTCCCGGGGCATCGGGATCGCCGCCGTCCCGGCCCTGGCGATGGTGGGCTCCCCCGCGGGACTGGTCTGCCGGCGGCTCCCCGCGTCGGCGCCGGAGCGGCACGTGTACGCGGTGGTGCGCCCCGCCGCGCTGCGCAGGCCCGCGGTGCAGGTGACGCTGGCGGCACTGCGCGAGGCCGCCCGGCAGGTCGAGCGGGAACTCGAGGAGGTCGCGGAACTCGCGGACCCGTAGCCCGCTCCCCGGGCCCGCGTCAGTCGGCGCCGGGCCGCCCGTGGACCGTCCTCCTCGAGGGGTACCACTCGTCGCCCACGGGATCCCCCTCCAGGTTCCAGCTCCAGGAGACGTCCGGGGTGACGCGCAGGAACACGCCGGGACCGATCATGCCCGTCCGCTCGAACGGCTGCTCCGCGCGGCCGTAGACCCGGATTCCCCGCGCGACGAACGGTTCGAGGGAGACCAGGTCGTCCACGACCAGCGCGACCCTGCCCGGCCCGTCGCCGAGGTTGCGGAACTTCCGGGTCCGGGTGACGGACGCCGCGCCCCCGATCCAGATGTGCGCGCCGTCGAACTCGAACGCCACCGGGACGACGTCGGGCTGCCCTCCGGGACCGACGGTCGCCAGGCGCGCGAGCGGCTGGGAGCGGAGGTAGTCGGTCTCGGCTTCGGTGAACGACACGGGCTCTCGACCTCCGGGGCCCCTCGGCGGGGCCGTCGCGCGGACAGGACGGGGCCAGGATACGGGCGCCGCGCCGGTCCAGGGCCCGGGGCTCTCCACAACGGCGTGTGGCCCGGCCCTCCTGGGCCGGGCCACACGCCGGTCGGGTCGCGTTCGGCAGTCCCCCGGGGCTCCGACGCCTCGCACCGGTTCACTCGCCGCCGTCCCTGCCGCGGCTCCTGTCGATCCTGCGCCGCAGTCTGCGGCAGACGTGGAGCGCGCGGTCGCGGTCGTCCCGGGCGTTCCACCATCGCGCGTAGGCTTCCAGTCTGCGTTGTCTCAGTGCCTCCAGTTCGGCCTCCATCCGGGTCACCCTGTGCTCCAGGTCGATCCGTTCGCGCTCGAACGACGACATGTCGCGCTCATGGGACCCCGCCTCCCTCTCGGCGTCCGAGAGCCGGGCGGCGAGGGCCTCGGCGGCGTTCCCGCCGCGGGCGGTCCGGCTGCGGCCGGCCTGTCCACTGATGCCTTGGAACCACACAGTGTCTGGTGTTTCCCGAAGGGCCCCAACATCACCGTTCGCCACGCAAAGAATACGGAAAGTGGCAAAAGGTTCAAGGTTCCCTTTTTGGACATACCGCCCAATTGACTCATACCGCGACCGGGCGTGCGGAGAACTCCCTCTCCGCCCTCAGCGGTACGGGGGTGGCCCCCTGCAGACGCACATAGACCGACTCGAAGCGCTCCAGCGACCGGTGGTGGTCGTGCCGCAGGGCGATCTCGCGGCTGGCCGCGCCCAGGGAGCGGCGGGTCCGCTCGCTCCCGAGGACCGAGAGCAGCCGGTCCGCCAGGCTCTCCGGGTCGCCCGGCGGGAAGAGGAACCCGTTGCGCCCCACCTCCACCAGGTGCGGCAGCGCCATCGCGTCGGCGGCGACCACCGGCAGGCCGGTGGACATCGCCTCCAGCGTGGCGATGCTCTGGAGCTCGGCCACGCCCGCTATCGCGAACGCGTCACCCGCCGCGTACACCAGCGGGAGGTCCTCGTCGGGGACGAACCCCAGGAAGAACACCCGGTCCGCCACCCCCAGCTCCGCCGCCAGCGCCCGCAGCTCCTGCTCGCGCGCCCCGATCCCCGCCAGCGCCAGCTGGGCGTCCCTCTCCGGGAGGATCCGCGCCAGCGCCCGGATCGTGTCGTCGATCCTCTTCTCCGCGTCGAGCCGCCCCACGAACACGACCGTGTCCCGGTCCGGGAGGCCGAACCTGGCCCTCGCAGCCGACCGGTCCCGCGGCCGGGGGTGGAAGCGCTCCAGGTCGATCCCGCACGAGACGGCCTCGACCTCCCGGGCGAACCCCTTCTCCCGGAGGAGTCCGGCCGCGCGGGGCGTCGGCGTCGTCACGTGGTCGGCCCCGCCCGCCGCCCGGACCATGTCCTTCCACGCCAGCGCGCCCACCGCCGACTGCATCGACCGGGGCACCCGGGCGTGCGCGTACAGGTTGTCCGGCATGAAGTGGTTGGTCAGGACCACCGGGATCCCCTCGGCCCGGCCGCGGTGCATCGCCGACCGGCTGAGGGTGAAGTGGCTCTGCGCGTGCACGACGTCCGGGTCGAAGCGCCGCAGGAGCCTGGTGATGTGCCCGCCCATGCCCAGGGGGACCGCGGCCCGCATACTCGGCTGGAAGGGCAGGCGCGCGGAGCGCAGGCGGTGCTCGGTGACCGCCCCGTCGACCGTCACGTAGGGGTCGCCCACCTCGGAGGGGCACACCACGTGGACCCGGTGCCCGCGACCCGCGAGCCCCTCGGCGAGGCGGTGGGCGAAGTACCCGGCGCCGTTGACGTCGGGCGGGTACGTGTCGGTGGCGATCAGGACACGCAGCGGGCGACTGGGCTCGGCCATGAGTGGGTCTCCTTCGTTCAACGTGTACGGGTACGGACCGTCGTCCCCGGGTGCCTCCGGCCGCCCGGTGCCTCGGGGTTGCGGTGGCGCGCCTGCGCCAGCGCGATGGTGCCCGCGATCGCCAGCATGCTGAAGGCCAGCGCTCCGATCTGGGCCCCGGGGGTCTCCGGCGCGCCCTCTCCCAGGAGGACGGCGCCTATCGCCACGCCGACGACCGGGTCGGTGATCAGGAGGGTCGCGTAGGCGGCGGAGAAGTGCCCCGTGCGGTAGGCGTTCTGCATCAGCAGGGCGCCGAAGACCGCCGTGACCACGGCGAGCAGGGTCAGCCAGCTGACGAGCCGGGTCCAGTCGTCGACCGCGTTCGCGGTGACCACCCGGGCCAGGCCGGAGGTGGTCCCCAGGGCCGCGCCGCCGGCGAGGGCGAGGAGCAGGGCCCTGGCACCGCTCTTCATCCAGTGCGCGGTCAGGTAGACGAGGAGGCCCGCGCCGACCGCGGCCCCGGCGAGCGCGAGGGCCGTGGAGGTCGGCAGGACGGGGACGTCGGAACCGTGCGGGAAGAGGAGGAGGACCCCGGTGAGGCCCACCATCACCGCGACCCCGGCGACGACCTGGGACATCCCGACCCTCTGGCGGTTGAACACCGCCGACAGGACGATCGCGAACAGCAGGCCGATCACGCCCAGCGGCTGGATGACGGTCAGCGGCGCCCCGCTGAGGGCGATGAGGTGCAGGCTCGACCCGAGGACCGCGGCGGCGCTGCCGATCAGCCAGCGGGGCTGGCGGAGCAGGTGCAGCAGGAACCCGGCGCGGGCGACCTGCCGACCGGGGGCCCGGACGGCGTCGCGCTCCTGGAGGGCGGAGCCGAGCGCGAGGCTGAACGCCCCCGTGACGGCGATGAGGACGGGCCAGAACATCACCGGGACCACCCGCCGCGCTCCACGGGTGTCCCCCGCCTCTCCGTCATCGCCGCATCCCCTGACGCTCGGTCCCGGCCCGGATCGTGGAACACCGGGCATGACCAGAACAGTACGAACGGGAGGGGTGTCCTGGCGATAAAGCCAACCCCCCTCCGTCGGTAGTGCCCACCCCACTGCGCGACGGGTCCGTGCACGCGCTGTGCCTCTTCTGCGACGGTTTTCGGCGCCTTCGTACCGCCCCGCCTGTTTCTACGTCTCCCGCAAAACACGGAGTGTTAAGAGCCATGCAGGGTCAAGACTGGGTATGGGGCAGGCGTGAATAGCCCTCCCAGGAGGACCGATTGGCGCCGGGGGTGTGTTCGGGAGAGGCCCCGTGGCACTATGTCCGTGATTGGTCTAGACCGGATAGGAGCAGTTCGCCGTGCCCGACACCCCAGCCTCATCCCCGACCCCCCTCCCCGTGATCCCCCGCCCCTCCCGGACGGAGTCCGGTGGGCCGGGGGGCCTCACCCTCACCGCCGCGACCAGGGTCTCCGCCGACGCCGAAGCCCGGGGCACGCTCACGTGGCTCCAGCGTGAACTCGGAGCGGCCACCGGCCTCCCCCTGGCCACCGGCGACGAGGCCAGCGCGCAGATCCGCCTCAGCGTCGACGCCCAGGCCGGTCTGGGGAGGGAGGGCTACCGGCTGATCGTGGACGACGAGGGCGCCATCATCGTCGGCAACGACCCCGCCGGGGTGTTCTACGGAGCGCAGACTCTGCGCCAGCTCCTCCCGCCCGACGCCTTCCGCAGCGCCCCCCTGGGCGGCGCCGTGTGGACCCTGCCGGCCGTGAGCGTCACCGACGCCCCGCGCTTCCGGTGGCGCGGCGCGATGCTGGACATCGCCCGCCACTTCTCCCCCAAACGGGAGATCCTGCGGTTCATCGACCTCCTGGCGATGCACAAGCTCAACGTCCTGCACCTGCACCTGACCGACGACCAGGGCTGGCGGATCGAGATCCGCCGCTACCCGCGGCTCACCGAGGTCGGCTCCTGGCGGACCGAGAGCCAGCTGGGCGCCGGCAAGCCGCCCGAGTTCGACGGCCGCCCCCACGGCGGCTTCCTGACCCAGGACGACATCCGCGAGATCGTCGCCTACGCGGACGCCCGCCACGTCGCGGTCGTCCCCGAGATCGACGTGCCCGGCCACTCCCAGGCGGCCATCCACGCCTACCCGGAGCTGGGGGAGAGCGGCCTGATCCCGGTCGGGACCCAGTGGGGCGTCTTCGACGAGGTCCTCGCGGTGACCGACAACGTGCTGGAGTTCTACAAGAACGTCTTCGACGAACTCCTCGAACTGTTCCCGAGCACCTACATCCACGTGGGCGGCGACGAGTGCCCCAAGACCCAGTGGAAGAACAGCGCGTCCGCGCAGAAGCGGATCAAGGACGAGGGGCTCGCCGACGAGGACGAGCTGCAGAGCTGGTTCATCCGCCAGTTGGACGACCACCTGACGGCGCGCGGACGGCGGCTGCTCGGCTGGGACGAGATCCTGGAGGGCGGGCTGGCCCCGGGCGCGACCGTGATGTCGTGGCGGGGCGAGGAGGGCGGCATCGCCGCCGCCCGCGCCGGGCACGACGTGATCATGAGTCCCACCGCCACCTCCTACCTCGACTACAAGCAGTCCGAGTCCGAGGACGAGCCGATCCGGGTGGGGACGCTGCTGCGGACCGAGGACGTCTACACCGCCGGGACGGTCCCCCCCGGCCTCACCGAGGAGGAGGCCGCCCATGTGCTCGGTGCGCAGGTGAACGTGTGGGTGGAGCACATCGACACGCCGCGCAAGCTCGACTACATGGTGTTCCCCCGGCTGTCGGCCTTCGCCGAGAAGGTGTGGTCGGCGGGTGAGCGCGACTACGCCGAGTTCGAGCCCCGGCTGGAGCGGCACCTGGAGCGGCTGGACGCCGTCGGGGTGGAGTACCGGCCGCTGGACGGGCCGCGGCCCTGGCACACCCGCCCCGGGGTCCGCGGCTGGGGGGAGTAGCTCCCCGCCGGGTCCGGCCGCCGACGCCGCCGCGCCCCCGCGGCCGTCGGCGGCCCCGGCCGCCGTCCGCCGCGCGGCGGACGGCGGCCGGGCGCCGGTCAGAAGTAGGTGGCGACCGCGTCCACGACGGTGTCGGCGTCGTCCACCACCGGGATGACGTGCCAGCGGTCGAACGCGGTGCACGGGTGCGAGATGCCGAACGAGAGCAGGTCCCCGGGACGGACGCCCAGCTCCGGCGGGACCCGCAGGTAGGCGTGGTGGTCGTTGAGGTCGGTGATCTCGACGCCCTCCGCCGCCTCCGCGCCCCCGTCCGCGCGGCGCAGCAGGCGCGGGACGGGGAACCCCTGGTCGTAGTTGGCCTCCCGGCGCCCCAGGGCGGCGATCGCCAGCCCCCTCTCCGGCGTCGAGGTCACCTGGGCCCACAGCTCCAGGGCGCCCGCCAGGGCCCCGGGCCCCTCGGGGAGGCGGTTGTAGGGGGTCGTCCTCCTGTACAGGCCGTCGTCGTGGGCGACGTAGGCCCCGCTGCGGAGGACGGGGATGTACTCGGTCCGGCCGCCCATCTCCTCCGCGACCAGGTCGAACCACGCGCTGCCGCCCACCGAGACGATCGGCTGGCCCACCCCGAGTACCTCCGTGAGGGCGGCGGCGTCGCCGGAGAGGTCCCGGAGGAACCCCCGGACCGCGTCCGCGTCGCCCAGCGGCCCCTCGTATCCGGCGACGCCCGCCAGGGCCAGCCCCGGCGCCTCCTCGACCGCGCGCGCGACGGCGAGGACCTCCTCGCGGGTGCGGCAGCCGGTCCGTCCGCCCGGTACCCCCCGTTCCACCAGGATCCGGAGGGGGCGCCCGCCCTCCCGGCCGGCGACGGAGCGGGCCGCTGCCGCGACCCCCTCGGCCGAGTCGGCGTAGAACAGGAACTCGAAGCCGGGATCGGCCGCGGCCTCGTCCGCCGCCCAGCGCAGGACCTTCCCGTCGAACAGCTGGTTGGCGAGCAGGATGCGGCGGACCCCGAACCGTCTGAGGTCCAGGACCTGGTTGGCGGTGGCGGCGGTGACGCCCCACGCGCCCGCGTCCAGCTGGCGCTGGATGAGTGCGGGCGCCATGGAGGTCTTGCCGTGCGGTGCGAACAGCAGCCCGCCCTCGCGGGTGAAGTCGGCGAGCGCGGTGATGTTGCGGTCCAGCGCGGAGGCCCTCAGGACCATCAGCGGCCAGGTGAAGGGGCCGGTGAACAGGTTGTCGCGGCGGGCCGCGAACTCCTCCAGGGTGATGGGACCGCCCGGCCACCACAGCCCCTTGGTCCGCCAGTCGACGTGTTCCTGGGGGATGGTCAGCCGGTCGCTCACGTCGCCTCCTGCTCCAGTGCCGCGCGCCGGGGGCGACCCGACGGGTCGCCCCCGGCGCGCGGGTTCGGTGTGGTCCGGACCGATCATGCCATTGGCGGCGGCGCGGCCACCAGGGTCAGTAGCGGACGAGTGCCGGCGCCGGTGTGGCGGCCCTGTCGATGGCGTCGCGCCCGCCGTTGAAGTCGGCGATCGCCCGCTGCCCCGTGTCGGGGAAGTCGGTGATGAAGCCGTCGACGCCGAGGTCGAGGACGTGGTCCATGCGCTGTCTGTCGTTGATGGTGTAGGGCATGATCTCCAGGCCCGCGTCCTGAACCCGCTGGACGTAGGCGGCGTCGATGGTGGTGTGGTTGGGGTTGATCATGTGCGCCCAGGTGAACTCGCCGATGCGCGCCTCGGGCACCCGGCCCAGGAGCGCGTGCGGGACGGACGGCAGCAGGGACTTGGACCGGCGGACCGAGTCCCAGTCGAAGCTCTGCACGATGAGCTTGCGGGGTTCCCAGGCCGGGTTGTGCTCCAGCCAGGTCCGGCGCCCGGCCAGCTCCTCGGCGACCGCCCGCTCGATGCCGGGGTAGAGCGCCGGTTCCTTGACCTCCAGGAAGAGGTTGAGGTCCAGCCGCTCCAGCCGGTCGAGCGCCTCGTCGAAGGTCGGGACCCGCTCCCCGGTGAAGGAGGGGGCGAACCACGAACCCGCGTCGAGCCTCCTGATCTCCCTCAGGGTGAAGTCGCCGACGAGGTACGGGCTCCGGTCCGGGAAGACCGACTCGACGTTGGTGGTCCGGGCCAGCGTGGTGTCGTGCAGGAGCACGATGTGGTTGTCCGCCGTGCGCTGGATGTCGATCTCGACCGTCTCCGCCCCGAGCTCGTCGGCCGCGTCGAGTGCGGCGAGCGTGTTCTCCGGGGCGTGACCGGCGGCTCCCCTGTGGGAGACGGCGATCAGAGGACGTGTGGGGGATGCGTGCTGGACCTCGACGACGCTCCGGCTGCCCGTCCCCGCGGGGTCGAGGGCCGGTGCTGCGGGCGAGGCGCTGGCACTGACTGCAACGAAGAGTGAAACGGCTCCGACGACGATCCCGATGCGGTGCACCGGACCTCCCAGGTGAGCGTGAACAGGCCGACTGCTTCTCAGGGTGAGCGCGCATGGTGACGGGGCGGTGACCGTGTGCAGAGCATTCGGTGATCCGCGGCCCATCATCTGGTGGTGAAGTGGCACCCAACACCACGTCTCACCCAGTGCATCCCTTTGATTACTTCATGTGTCATTTTTGACCACAGGGTCCCCCCATAACTACCCAGAGTCCTGAGATCATCACCTTCAGTAGTCGATTGGAAGGAACTCTCATGCGCAAGCACCACACGGGGTGGGTCGCGCTGTTCGGCGCCGCCGCCATCGCGACGTCGGGGCTGGTCGGTGTCCCCGCCGCGTCCGCGGACGCGAGGGACGGAGGAGGCCTGAGCTGGCCGCTGGTCAGACAGGGGACGTCCTCGTACAGCCTCGACGGCTTCGAGATCGCCTACCTGCCCCCGGGACTGGAGCGGTACGGGATCCACGCCTCCTCCACCACCGACCGGCAGGGCGTCCGCCAGTCGCAGATCTCCTGGGTCCAGGGACCCGACCAGCTGTACGGCCGGGTCTCGGTGATCCGCTCGGAGCGGGTGCAGGAACTCGACGACCTCCGCGAGAGCCGCTACACCCACCTGGCCGACAAGGGCCTGGAGCGGCTCGCGGCGGGCGAGGGCTTCGGGCGCGAGGCCTACCTGTCGGAGTCCACGGGCGACCTGTTCTGGCTGGAGCGGCCGGGCGTCGCCGTCACCACCCACCTCCAGCCGGAGCGGTGGGACCGCGGTGAACTGCTCGAGATGGCCGGATCCGTGACCGAGGGGTCCGGTTCTCCGGAGGCGCCGGCGGCGGAGGCCCCCGAGGCTCCCGCCGAGGAGGCGCCGGCGGCGGAGGCCCCCGAGGCTCCCGCCGAGGAGGCGCCGGCGGCGGAGGCCCCCGCCGAGGAGGCGCCCGTCCAACAGGCTCCCGCCGAGGAGGCCCCCACCGAAGAGGCCCCCGTCCAACAGGCCCCCGCGGAGGAGGCCCCCGCCGAGGAGGCCGCGCAGCAGGTCGAACCCGCTGCAGGGGAGCCCGCCGAACAGGCACCCGCGACGGAGGCCGGGAGCTCCGGGGAGGCGGGTGCTCCCGCCGAGGAGGCTCCGGCGGACGGCGCGGTGGAGGCCGCTCCGGTCGCGAACCCGGACGCTCCGCAGGCGCCCGGCACCGAGGAGGCCCCGGGCGGGGGAGCCCAGGAGGCAGTCGGCCAGGAGCCCGCCGGGAGCCCGGCGCAGACCCCGGCGCAGACGCCCGCCGACACTCCCGCGGCGGCCGAACTGCCCGAGGGCGCCGAGGCCCGCCGGGTCGAGGAGTGCGTCCTCGACCGGTTCGTGGACTTCGGGTCCGGCGCGACCGAACCGGTCGGCGCCCGGCTGCCCCTGGCCGAGGGGGAGTTCGTGGAACAGGCCCTGAGCAAGGACCAGCTCACCGCGGAGGACCGCGACCGGCTGCTCGCCGCCGTCTGGAACCACGGCGAGGAGGACGCCAGGTCCGGTGCCGTCGACCACTGCGCCGGGGAGCTCGGCCTGGACCCCGTCCAGGTGGAGGGCGTGATCGGCGCGGTCGTGGAAAGGGTCGGCGACCTCTTCCAGGAGCCCGCCCAGGAGGCGGCCCCGGCCGTGGAGCAGGTGTCGGACGGGGGCGGCGCCCAGGAGGGCGCCGCCGCGGACACGGGCGCCGAGCCCGTCGACCCCGTCGACGCCCAGGAGTGGGAGGAGATGTGGGCCTCGCTGCCCTGGAAGTTCGAGGCCGGCAGCGCCTGACCACGGCCGTTCCGGGGCGGCCCGGACCGGCCGGAGGGCCGGCCGGGACCGCCCCGGGGTGAGCGGGGCCCGGGCGGCAGCCGGTCGGCACGGCGCGGATGCCCCCCGGGTCCCCGCGTCGGATCGTCCCGGGGCCGGTGCGTCGCGCCGGCCCCGGGCTCCCTCCGCGGACGAGGCGGGGAGGAGGACCTCCGGCCGGTGGACGGCCCCCTCCCCGGCCCCCTCGGCCGGGAACATCCCATGATGTACCGTCACTCCGTGTCGGCGGCCGGGCGACCACGGCCGACCGCCCCGTCACCACCCCCGTCCGGGGCTCCCCGGCCCAGGACACCGATGGCGACCGCCATCCCCCCACCCCCGAGGAAGGGCCCGCTCAGATGCCCGGTTTCACCACACGTCCCCAGCTCCGCGGCGATTTCGGCATGGTCGCCTCCACCCACTGGCTGGCCAGTGCCACCGGCATGTCCCTGCTCGAACGCGGGGGCAACGCCTTCGACGCCGTCGTCGCCGCGGGTTTCACCCTCCAGGTCGTCGAGCCCCACCTCAACGGCCCCGGCGGCGAGGTCCCCGTCGTCTTCCAGGCGGCGGGCGCGGACCCCCGCGTGCTGTGCGGACAGGGCGTGGCGCCGGCCGCGGCGACCATCGAGGCCTACGGGGGCATGGACCGCATCCCGGGCAGCGGCGTGCTCGCCGCCACCGTGCCCGGCGCCTTCGACGCCTGGATGCTGCTCCTGCGCGACCACGGCACGATGACCGTCCGCGACGTCCTCGACCACGCCATCGGGCTGGCCGAGCGCGGCTACCCCGTCCTGGACCGGATCGCCGCGGCCGTCACCGCCCTGCGTCCCGTCTTCTCCCGGCACTGGGCGGGTTCGGCCGCCGTCTACCTCCCCCACGGAACGGTGCCCGCGCCCGGCTCCCGGCTGCGCAACCCCGCGCTGGCGGCCACCTACCGCCGGATCGTCGCCGAGGCCGAGGGGGCCGGCGGTGACCGTGAGGAGCAGATCGAGGCGGCGCGCAGGGCCTGGTCGCAGGGCTTCGTCGCCGAGGCGGTCGGCGAGTTCCTGGCCTCCCCCGTCCCCAGCGGCACGGGCGAGCCCCAGCGCGCCCTGCTCACCGCCCAGGACATGGCCGACTGGAGCGCCTCCTACGAGGAGCCGGTCGGCGTCGCCTACGGGACCCACACCGTGCACAAGACCGGTCCGTGGGGCCAGGGCCCCACCATGCTCCAGCAGTTCCGGCTGGCGGAGGCCCTGGGCACCGGGCACGACGTCCGCGACGGGATCAGCGCCGACTTCGTCCACCGGGTGGCCGAGGCGGCCAAGCTCGCCTTCGCCGACCGCGAGGCCTGGTACGGCGACCCGGACTTCACCGACGTCCCCCTCAAGGAGCTGCTCGGCTCCGACTACACCGCCGTGCGCGCCGCCCTGGTCGACGACGCCCGCGCCGGCATGGAGCAGCGGCCCGGCCGCATCGGCGCCCGCTCCCCGTTCGAGCCTCCCCTGTACGTGCCCGGCCGGACCCCCGGCGACCGCACCACCGGGGAGCCGACCGTGCGCGACGCGGCCCTCTCCAACCCCGCGGACCTGCGCGGCGACACCTGCCACGTGGACGTCGTGGACTCCTTCGGCAACATGGTCTCGGCCACCCCCAGCGGCGGCTGGCTCAGCAGCTCCCCCGTCATCCCCGACCTCGGCTTCCCGCTCGGCAGCAGGGCCCAGATGTTCTGGCTCGACCCCGACTCCCCCAACGCCCTGGCCCCGCGCAAGCGCCCCCGCACCACCCTGTCCCCCACCCTGGTCACCCGGGAGGACGGGCAGGCCGTGCTGGCGATCGGCACGCCGGGCGGCGACCAGCAGGACCAGTGGACGTTCACCGCGCTGCTGCGCATCCTCAACGGGGTGGACGACCTCCAGGAGGCGCTGGACACCCCCATGTTCCACACCAACGCCTTCCCGAGCTCGTTCCACCCGCGCGAGACGGTCCCGGGGGGCCTGGTCGTGGAGCCCGGCGTCGGCGAGGACACGATCGCGGACCTGGTGGCACGCGGGCACCGGGTGCAGGTCGCGCAGCCGTGGTCGCTGGGGCGGCTGGCGGCCGTGGCCCGCGACCCCGACACCGGCGAGCTGCGCGCGGCCGCCGACGCCCGCGCGTCGCAGGGGTACGCGGCGGGCCGCTGACACGGAGGGGGACACGGGGCGGCGGCCCACGGGACGGCTCCGGCCGCGATGCGGTCCGGGTGCGGATTGAGAGCGCTTGCCTGCCTTGATCTGGCCTCTTGCCAAATCGTCCGGTCACTGCTTATGTAGACCTGTGCAGCGGGTCCCCGGGAACTCCCGGAGTGCTCTCCGCCGCAACTCGGAACCATTGAATACGGGGTTCGCGCGCTGTCTCCCCCTCCCTCAGCGACGGCCCTGTTCCCCCTCCTGACCGAGGCCTGCCTTCCCCTCCCGGCTGGGTTTTTCGGACAAGGAGAAAAGAGTGGGCCGTGGTGCCGCCGACGCGGTGGCACCACGGCCCACTCCTGCTTTTCCCGGTGTGCCGCATTTCCCTCGCACCCGAGGGATTTCCCCGCCAGGGCCGATACCGGACGGGGAAATCCCGGGAATCACGCGTTGACGCGTACCGCGCCCGCGTAGTTCTGGGTCCGCACGGGCGTGACGCGCACGTCGAGGCCGGTCCGCGGGGCCTCCAGCATCATGCCCTCGCCGAGGTAGATGGCGACGTGCGAGATGTAGTCCGGCGCCGTGGGGTCGGACCGCCAGAACAGCAGGTCGCCGCGCTGGAGGTCCTCGTACTCCACGCGCTCGCCGGCGTTCCACTGGTCGTGGGTCACCCGGGGGATGCTCACCCCCGCCTCGCGGAACGCCCACTGGAGCAGCCCCGAGCAGTCGAACCCGACGTCAGGGGTGGTCCCGCCCCAGACGTAGGGGACGCCGAGCTGGGTCTCGGCGTTGGCGATGACCTGCTCGATCACCGTGGAGGGCACGGCGTCGCCGTCGACGAGGGGTTCGGGGGCGTCCGCGACGAGCTGGAGCGAGGCGTCCTCCCCGAGTGCCTCCCCCAGGGCTTCGTGCAGGTCCCACAGGTCGGCGTCGGGCGCCGAGACCACCAGGGCGTTGCCCTCGGGCATGCCGAGTTCGGCGGCGCGCTCACGCGACACGAGCGCGTCGATGCCCGCGATGCCGGAGGTGGCGTGCGTCCACACCTCCACGGGGATCTCGCCCCGCCCGCCCGCGACGGTGACCTCGCTGCCGACCTCGAGTCCGCGTTCGGTGCCGACGTCCCTGGAGAGGGCTATGCGGCCCTCGGCCACGCCCTGCCAGATCTCGTCGGACTCGGCGGAGGGCTCGGGCGCGTGGTTGCGGAAGCTGGAGGGGGAGACGCCGAGGACCGAGGTGGGCTCGCCGTCGATCTCGACGCGGGCCGCGTCGACGGCCAGGGCTGCCTCCACGCCCTCGACGGCGCGGACGGCGGCGACGGCCTCGCGCGGCAGCTCGCGCGGGGAGACGGCGAAGTACTCGACGCTGCGCGCCTCCCGGAAGGGGGCCACGTAGGCGTCGCGTTCGAGGTCGGCGACGTCGGCGACGTCGGGCGGCCGGGGGTCGGCCCCCTGGTCCTGTCGGGGATCGGTGCCGCTGGGGGCGTTGAGGGAGAGTTGCTCGCTGACGGGGGGACGGTCCTCGACCACCGGGTCCGCCCAGGCAGGGCTGGCTCCGAGGGCGGTGAAGGCGACCGCGAACGCGACCGTGGTACCCGTACACGTTCTGAAACGGCTCCGCACGGGGAGATCTCACCTTTCTGTGAGCCACCCGGGGTGTGGGGGACCCCTGAGGCGCACGGGCTGTCTTTCCTTGCCGATGGTTACCGCGTCCAAGAATGGGCGCACCAGGACGAGTTTGCAAGAAGCCCACGCCGTCCGGTGGTGGACGCCCACGTCCCGGCCTCGCGGGCATTCTAGAGGTGCGCGTAGTTGTCGGTGACGACCGTCGCGAGGGGAAAGCGTACGGGGGTCTCCCCGAAGAGCGTCGTCCGGGTCTGCGCCTCCGCGTCGGCGACCGCGCGCACCGCCTCGTCCGCCAGTTCGGCGGGCACGTGCAGGACGACCTCGTCGTGGACGAAGAAGACGATGCCGCCGCCCTCCGGCATGTCCGGCAGGCGCCGGCGCAGCGCGGCGAGCAGCACCAGTGCCCATTCGGCCGCAGTGGCCTGGACGACGAAGTTGCGGGTGAACCGGCCGTGGGCCCGTCTGCGGCGGTCGCCGCCGGGGCCCGAGACGGCGGCGGCCCAGTCGTCCGGGGCGGGCGAGGTCCGGCCCAGCCAGGAGCGGACCACTCCGCCGCCCTCCCCCGTGCGCGCGGCGGAGTCGACGTGGTCGAGGGCGCGCGGGTAGAGGCGGCGCATGGTGGCCAGCAGGGGCGCGGCGTCGCCGGAGGTCTGGCCGTACATGGCGGAGAGCATGCCGATCTTGGCCCGTTCGCGGTCTCCGCCCACGTGCACGGCGAGGCGGGCGTAGAGGTCCTCCTCCGCGGCGGCCGCGGCGAGCGCGTCGTCCCCGGAGACGGCGGCGAGCACGCGCGGTTCGAGCTGCCCGGCGTCGGCGCGGACGAGCACCCAGCCGGGGTCGGACCGGACGGCCCCGCGCACCGACTTGGGGATCTGCAGGGCGCCGCCGCCCCGGGTGGCCCAGCGGCCGGACACGACGCCGCCGACCACGTAGTCGGGGCGGAAGCGGCCGAGCCGTTCGCCCCGGGGACCGGGGTGTTCGCCGACCCAGGTCTCCAGCCAGGCCCAGCCGTTGGCCGAGTGCAGCCGGGAGAGCTCCTTGTAGCGCAGCAGCAGGGGCACGACGGGGTGGTCGACCTGCTCCAGCACCCAGGACCGGGTGGACTCCACGGGGTGGCCGATCGACGCCATGGCCTTGAGGACCTGGGCCGGCGAGTCGGGGTTGACCTCGCGGCCGACGGCGTCGCCGATGCGGGCGGCGAGGTCGGCCAGCACGGGCGGGCGCCGCCCGGCCGGCGGCCGGGGTCCGAGGATGTCGGTGAGGATCCGGTCGTGGACGTCGGGCCGCCAGGGCAGGCCGTCGTGGCTCATCTCCGCGGCGGCGAGCCCTCCCGCGGACTCCACGGCCGTGAGCAGGCGCATCCGCCCGGGGTCGGGGAGGTCGGCGATACGGCGCAGCTGGTCGCCGTGCACCTCGACCAGGGCGGCGAGGCGGTCGGTGCCGGGGGGCAGGGTGGAGCGGTCGGCCTCGAAGAGCGCGGGCTGGGCCGCGGCGCCCTCGCCGAGCGGCCGGACCGGATCGGCGGGGACGGGCAGACCGTGCAGCCTGGCCCACGCCGCGCCGAGGGAGTGCGCCTCACGGTGGCGCACCTGGTGGCCGAGGAGGAGTGCCTCGGTCAGGGCCGCGTCGTGGCAGCGGGAGACCCGGACGCCCGCCCTGACCAGGTCGGGGTAGACGTCCTCTCCGGCCGACCACACCCACCGGGGCGGTTCGGGCCCCGCGTGCTCGGCGGCGCGGACGGCGGCGGCGAGGTCGGCCACACGTCGGACGGGGCCGGGGACTGTGTCCAGTTCCTGGAGCCAGCCGCCGCCCTCGCCGTCGGCGACCACTGCGATCCGCATGCTCCCATTCTGGCCGCGACCGCCGACATTCGGCCGCCTCCGGCACGGACGCCGTGTCGGCCTCCCCTCCCGGGGGAGGGGCCGTCGCCGCGCCTGCGGCACGGGCCGCCGGGTTCGGGGCCGCCCGTGCCGGTACGGCCCCGGCCGTCCCGCTAGCGGCCTCCGTCCCCGGCCCGGACGACGTTGGCCAGGGGCTCCCCCGCGGCCCAGCGGGAGAGCTGGGCGTCCATGAAGGCCCGGGCGCGGGGGTAGAACGCGGCGGAGCCGCCCGCGACGTGCGGGGTGACGAACACCCCCGGCGCGTCCCACAGGGGGTGCTCCACCGGCAGGGGCTCGGGGTCGGTGACGTCGAGGGCAGCACGCACCCGGCCGTTCTCCGCCAGCAGGGCGCGGGTGTCCAGGACGGGGCCCCGCCCCACGTTGACCACGAGCGCGTCGTCGCGCAGCAGGGCGAACTCGGCCGCGCCGAACAGGCCGCGGGTGGCCTCGGTGAGCGGGGTGACCAGCACGACGACGTCGACGTCCGGCAGCAGGGCGTGCAGCTCGCCGGCCCCGTGCACGCCCTCGTCGGGGCGCGCCCGGCCGGCCACACGCACGACCTCGGTCTCGAAGGGGAGGAGCCGCTGCTCGACGGCCCTGCCGATGCTGCCGTAGCCGACGATCATCACGCGCGAGTCGGCGAGGGAGCGCAGCGGGACGGACTCCCACCGGTGGTCCCTCTGCGCGACCGCCCACCGGGGCAGGTCGCGCTGGGCGGCCAGGATCAGGGCGAGGGTGTGCTCGGCGGTGCTGGCGTCGTGCAGGCCGCGCCCGTTGCACAGGGTCACGTGGTCGGGGACCAGGGGCAGGACGTGCTCGTAGCCCGCCGAGAGGAGCTGGACCACCTCCAGCGAGGGCATCCGCGAGATCACGTCGAGCCGCTCGTCGACGCCCTGGGAGGAGGGGGTGTAGGGCACCTGGTAGAAGGCGACATCGTCGAGTCCGGCCCCGGGGGCGCGTCCTCCGGCGTAGACGTCCACCGTCAGGGAGGCCGGGGCGCCCTCCCTGTTCCGTTCCCACTGCACCAGTGCTCGGCCGCCCATGTCGCCGCTTCCTCTCCCTCGGTCCGTGTCACCGGCCACCCTAGTGTCCCGGGTCGACCGAAGTCCGATGGTGGGACGAATCACACGTCCACCGGCCCCTCTCCCCCGCCGTCACGGGGGTGCGGCGCGCGGGCCGCACGGGCGGAGGGGACGCCGGACCCTCCGGGCTCACGGGCGTGCGCCGCGCGCGAGTTCGTAGCAGGCGATGGCCGCGGCCGCGGTGACGTTGAGGGAGTCGACGTCGCGGTCGGCCATCGGGATGTGCACCCGTGCGGTGGCGCGCTCCAGCCAGCGCGCGGACAGCCCGTCGCCCTCGGTCCCCAGCAGCAGGCCGACCCGGTCGCCGGGGGCGAGGGCGGCCATGGCGTCCCGGATCGGCAGGGAGCCCTCCCCCGGGGTGAGGGCCATGAGGTGGAACCCGGCCCCGCGCAGGGTGTCCAGGCCGCCGTGCCAGTCGTCCATGCGGGTGTGGGGGAGGGTGAAGACCGCGCCCATGGACACCTTGACCGACCGCCGGTACAGGGGGTCGGCGCAGCGGGGCGCGAGGACGACGGCGTCCACGCCCAGGCCCGCGGCGCTGCGGAAGATCGCGCCGACGTTGGTGTGGTCCACCAGGTCCTCGAGCACGACGATGCTGCGGGCGTCCCGCAGGACCTCGTCGAGCGGGGGCAGCGCCCTGCGGTGGAAGGCCGCCAGCGCGCCCCGGTGCAGGTCGAACCCCACGAGGCGCTCCGCGGTCTCCTCGGTGACGACGTACAGGGGGGCGCCGGAACCGGCGACCACGTCGTCGAGGGCCTCGGCCCGGCGCTCGGTGAGCAGGAAGCTGCGGGGCCGGAACCCGGCCGCGGCGGCCCTGCGGATCACCTTGTCGCCCTCGGCCATGAAGAGGCCGTGCTCGGCCTCCAGGTGGCGGCGCAGGTTCACGTCCCGAAGGCGGGTGTAGTCGGCCAGGCGCGGGTCCCCGGGGTCACTGACCTTGATGACGTCCATGGGACGGGATTATCCCCTGCTCCGGGACGCGGGTCCGACCCGGGCGGCGGGCCGCCCGCCCCGGGGGGTCTGCGGCCCCGGCCGCGCGGAGGCGCCGGGCGCCGGACCGGCCGCCGGCGCGCAGGAGGCACCGGACGGGCCGGAGCCCGGGTGGCGCGGGAGGGGTCAGCCGATCTGGTCGGTGAGGGCGCGCAGCCGCTGCCAGCGCGCCTCCTCGCAGGAGCCCTTGCGGGTGAGCGTCGTCTCGACCTCCTGGCCCTCCCAGGTGCCCACGACGGTGGCCTCCTCCTGGCCGTACACCTTGTCGGTGCAGACGGTGCCCTCGCCGACCTCGGTGAACAACTGCTCCCCGCCCGGGTCCGCGGCGGTGGTGGGCTCGGCCTCGACCCCGGCCAGGGCCTCCTCCAGCTCCTCCTCGGAACCCTCCGCGCCCTCGGTCCTGCCCTGGAACTCGACGGCGGCCAGGGCCAGGTCGGCGCAGGTGGCCGGGTCCTCCTCGACGACGCCGGTGCAGCGCAGCGTCTGCACCCAGGCGCGGTCGCGGTCGCTCAGCTGGATCTGGAGGTAGCCGACCGGCCCGGGCTCCGCCACCTCCTCGGGCTCGGGCTCGGGGGCGGCCGGGCCTGCGTCGGGGGTCATCGCGGTGGTGGCCTGCACGTCCTGCGGCGGCATCATCGACGGACCGACGACCACTCCGTAGGCGATCGCGCCGACGCAGCAGGCGCCGGCGAGCATGGCGGTGCCGATTGTTCCTCGGCTCCGGTGGTCACGGTGCGATGGGGACATACCAAAAACCCTCGGGGGTCGGTTGGTCACGAGTCGTCCACCGGGGAGTGTGAGTCGGGGTGGACGCCAGGGGCGGGGCCCAAGCTTAGCGGGCGGTGCGGAGCACTCCTCCGAGAGCACCGTAACAAAGCGATCACCCCGATCCGGCGTCTCCGGGGCTCCCACGCCTCCGGTCCGCCCCTTCCGCTTCACCGTTACCAACGAGTAGGGTCCAGGTGAAGAATCGTTCGCACCCCAGGGCGCGGTCGTTCGTCTCCACCCTGTGGGACGCCGGCCGACGCGCGATGGTTCGCCCCTTTCCCCTACCGCGGGTGCGGGACGCCACCCCCGCGGCCTCCCCTCGCACCCACCCGGCTTCCGGGCGGCCGCCGGTCGGAAGCCGGACACCGCCACACCCCCGGAGTGCCCGTGTCCAGTGGACGCCACCGTCATCCCTCCCCGACCGGCCGGACCGCCCGCGGTGCGTTCAGGTCGCCGCTGGGGATCACCGCCGCCGTCGTCGCGACCGTCGCCGTTGCCGCGATCGCGGTTCCGGTCGCCCTGAACTCGCTCGGTTGCGGCGAAACCCGCTACCTGCGCGTGTCGGCGACCCAGAGCATCGCCCCCGTGCTGCGGGAGGCCGCCACCGAGTTCAACGCCGACCGTCCCGGTTACGGCGGCGCGTGCGTGTACGCGCAGGTGGACGAGATCGCTCCGCACCGCATCATGACCGCGCTGACCGGCGGACGGGCGGCCGACTCCACCATCGCCCCGCACGTGTGGGTGCCCGAGTCGTCGGCGTGGGTCGAGCTGGCCCGCGTGTCGGGGGGCGGAACCCCGGGCATCGGGACCGATCCGCCGTCCCTGGCGTCCTCCCCCGTGGTCCTCGCCGCCCCCGAGCGGACCGAGGGCATGCCCGACCCCGGCGACACCAGCTGGACCGCGGTCCTGCCCGACGGCCGGGAGCCCGACCGCCCGCTGGTCATGGTCGACCCCAACCGCGGGGCCGACGGGATGACGGTCATGCACGCCGTGCGCCGCCACCTGGGCGCCGGGGACGGGGCGGACACCGCCATGACCGACTTCGTGCGCGACGTGCAGACGGACAGCGCGTTCGGCGAGATCGACCTCGCCACCTTCTACACGGGGTCGGAGGCCTCCGCGGAGCGCCCGGACCCGGTGATCGTCGTCCCCGAGCAGGCGGTGGTGTCCTACAACCGGGACCGCGCGGAGTCGGCGCCCCAGCTGGCCGCCCACTACCCGGCCGAGGGGACGGTCAGCCTCGACTACCCCTACGTCACCACCACCGACGAGGAGGCGCTGCGGTCCGCGGCGGCGGACCTGTACGAGGTGCTGCGCGACGACGCCTACCGCTCGCGCCTGCGCGACCTGGGGTTCCGCGACCCCGACGGGAGGGCCTCGTCCGCCCTCGCCGACCGGCCCGGGCTGATCCCCGAGGAGCCCGCCACCCACGAGGACCTGACCGGGGACGCCCTGCTGGCCTCGGTCACCGACTGGAACCGCCTGTCGATGCCCAGCCGCACGCTGGTCCTGGCCGACGTCTCGGCCAACATGGCGGACGACCTCGACGGCGCCGGCGGACCGACCCGGATGGAGGCCGCCCTCCAGGCGGCCCTGCTGGGCCTGTCGCTGTTCCCCGACGAGACCGACATGGGCCTGTGGCTGATGTCGGACGCGTACGGGGAGGAGGGCCGCGAGGAGTCCGCCGACATGCACCCGCTGGGCACCTCGGACGGCGACGGGGACTCGACCCGCCGCCAGGAGCTCACCTCCGTGGCCGAGGGCGTCGAGGTGCGCGGCGGCGGCTCGCGCCTGTACGACAACGTCCTGGCCGCCTACGACGAGGTCCAGGACGCCTACCACGAGGACAAGATCAACAGCGTCATCCTGCTCACCGCCGGACAGGACGAGGGATCCAGCGACATCTCGCACGCGGAGCTCGTGGCGGCGCTGCAGGACCGGTTCGACCCCGAGCGGCCGGTCAGCATGTTCATCATCGCCTTCGGGTCCCAGGCGGAGGAGGCGGAGCTGAGGCAGGTCGCCGACGCGACGAGCGGCTCGGCTTTCGTGACCGACGACCCGGACGAGATCGGCGACATCTTCCTCAGCTCGATCTCACGCCGGCTGTGCGTTCCCGACTGCGACAACTGAGGCCGTGCCCGTGTCGGCGCTGGCCCGGGGCGCTCCCCGGTCGGCGCCGGCGACGACAGCGCCCGATGGTCTCGATTGGATATCGGAATCGGGTTTCAGCCCGAGCGCTCCCGAAAACCCGGTTCCCGGAACGGCCGCCCGATACCCCGGGGCGACCGGCACTGAGCTCAGGTTCACCCCCGGTACACCCCCGCGTCGACCGGTCGCCACCGGCCCGCCCGGCCGCCACCCGGTCCGGGCGGTTGAGTACCGTTCCCACCAGTAACACACAGGTGGCCGGTTCGCTCCCGAGGCGGACCGGTACGCGCGGCCCGTCCCGGGCCGGTCGCCCCCGAGCCGACATGTCTCCCCCTGTACGGCGCCCCCGTCCGTACACCACCCCGTGAGGAAAGCTGTGGGACGTCACCGCGGAAGATACGCAGAAGAGCCCTCCAACCGGGCCAGACGCCGGCGCGGCCGGGGCGGGGCCTTCGTGGCCCTGGCCGCCGCCCTGGTGATCGTGCTCGGCCTCACCGCCGCGGGCGTGTACATGTTCGGCGAGTCCGACGGATGCGGCGGCTCCGACATCGCGCTCGACGTGGCCGTCAGCCCCGAGCTCGCCCCCGCCGTCGACCAGGTCGCCTCGGACTTCAACGCCGGGGAGAACCGGGTGGACGGGCGC
The DNA here is from genome assembly GCF_050955985.1 of Nocardiopsis sp. CA-288880. Lineage (NCBI taxonomy): Bacteria > Bacillati > Actinomycetota > Actinomycetes > Streptosporangiales > Nocardiopsidaceae > Nocardiopsis > Nocardiopsis sp. CA-288880. Next base: position 5,957,900 of record NZ_CP192105.1, read on the forward strand.
TGTGTCCGGGCCGAGGTGCGCCAGGTCGACTCCGCCAACGTCGCCTACCAGATCACCGGTTCGGGAGCCACCATGGGCGACACCGAGTCCGACGTGTGGATCCCCGACTCCTCCATGTGGCCCCGCCTGGTCCAGAGCCAGGCCGGGGACGCCGTCATCACCGAGACCGGCACCTCCGTGGCCCGGTCCCCGCTGGTCCTGGCCGAACTCGCCGAGTTCGCCGACGGGGAGGCCCCCCTCGCCTGGGCCGACGTCATCCCCACCTCCGCCCCCGGCGAGGCGTCCGAGCGCAGCGTGCGCGTCGTCGACCCCGCCCGCAGCTCCACCGGCCTGAGCACCCTCTCCCTGCTGCAGTCCGCGCTGGAGCGGTCGAGCCCCGACGCCGACACCTTCAACGCCCACATGACGGCCGCCCTCCAGGCACTCCACCAGGGGGCCTCCTCCGACGAGGACGCCGCGTTCCTGGCCCTGAGCGGCGGCCAGGCCGACTCGCCGCCCGCGATGGTGATGTCCGAGCAGGCCGTGTGGCGCTACAACGCGGCGCACGAGGAGGCCTCCGCCCGCGCCAACTACCTGGAGGGCGGCACCTACTACCTCGACTACCCGTACGTGGTGCGCAGCGAGGACAGCGACATCACCCGCGCCGCCGAGGTGTTCCGGGAGGCGGTGCGCTCGGACGAGGCCCTCCCCCACCTGCTCGCGCAGGGGTTCCGCGGCCCCGACGACCAGATGGACCCCGCCGTGCTCACCGAGGACGTCGGCTTCGCCGAGGACGCCCCGGAGGAGCTGCCCGTCCCCTCCGACGGGGCCGTCACCGATCTGACCCGGTCGTGGAACCAGCTCAAGATGGACTCCCGGGTGCTCGCGATCGTGGACGTCTCCGGGTCGATGCTCGCCGAGGTGCCCGGGACGGGGATGACCCGTATGCAGGTGACGGGCGCGGCCGCGACGGAGGGCCTCCAGATGTTCACGCCCACCTCGGAACTGGGCCTGTGGGAGTTCTCCACCGACGTCAACAACAACCTGCACTACCAGGAGCTGGCGCCAGTCCGCGAACTCCAGGCCGCGGGGGACGGCGGGACCGAGCACCGCGACGCCATCGCCGGCGCGCTGGCCGGGCTCCGGCCCCGCCCGCAGGGCGACACCGCGCTGTACGAGACCTACCTGGCCGCCTACCAGGAGATGTCCCGTACCTACCGGCCCGACCGGACCAACGTCATCCTCATGCTCACCGACGGGGACAACGACAACCCCGGCGGCATGGAGCTCGACGAGCTGATGGCGCAGATCGACGGCATGGCGAGCCCCTCGCGCCCCATCCCGATCATCACGATCGCGTTCGGGCCGGACGTGCAGAACCTGGAACCGCTCCAGGAGATCGCCGCCGCCACGGGCGGCGCCGCGTACATGACGGAGGACCCCACCGAGATCGGCGACATCTTCCTCCAGGCGTTCTCCCTGCGGCTCACGGAGGACGACCCCGGGGCCGAGTAAGCGGTCCCCGCCCCGGCGGGGCAGGGGCGGCCGGCAGCGGTGCGAACCGCGTCCGGGCCGCCCCGCGCACGGCCCCCGGGGTGACTGGGGGTGACAAGACCCTGTCCTAGGGCGAAGGGGATATGGACTTCTCCCCCGGGTTGGCGTACTCAGGGAGGAGCCGGGGAACGCCCCCCGGCGCCCGGCCCCTCCCCCGGGACGCGTGCCCCGCGGTCGGCGTGCCCGGGCCGTCCGACCCGTCCGGCGTCGGGCCCGGCCACACGACGACCCGATTGGGAGTGCCATGGCGAAGGCGTGGATGCCCGGTGCCGCGAGACTCGACGGCGGGGCCACCCGAACACCCCCCGGCACCGGGGCCCCGCGCGCCGTGTGGACGGTGACCGGCTCCGACCCCGGTTCGTGGTCCGCGCACGAGGAGGCGCGACGGCTGGTGGACGAGGGCCGCGCGACGCACCTCGTCTGGAACCCGCTGACCGGCGAGACCGTCCAGACGCTGGCGGCGACCAGGCGCGTCGGTGTGCAGCTGGGCGGCACCGACCTGTACGAGCAGCACCTCGACCACGGGCACGAGGGCCGGGTGTGCCTGGTGGTGTCGGTGGTGGCCTTCCGGGAGACCCCGTTCACGGACGGGCCGATGCTCGGCCTGGCCCCGCTGCTGCTGTGGCTGGACTCCTGGGGGGTGCGCCGCGCGTGGCCCGCCGGCCGCCCCGGGTCCGAGGGCCCCAAGGCCGAGGTCGCGGCCCGTGCGTGGGCCCGGGGCGGCCACTTCGGCCACGACCAGGTCCCGGGTTCGTCCGCCAAGGGGCCGGGGAGGCTGGACACCGCCTGCCTGCTGTCGGCCGGGGCCCGCCCCGACCGTCCGGCACCGGGAACAGGCACCACAGGGCAACTCCGGGCGACGACTCGGACACGGAGGGCGACGGGGTCGTGATCCGTACACCCCCGGGCACATGGGACCGGGTACCACTGGTCGAGCGCCGCTCCTCCACCCCTTAGTCTGTCGCCCATGGGTGGATCTATCGAGCCGGGTTGGTACGCGGACCCGCGAGGCGACGCGCAGACGCTCAGATGGTGGAACGGCGAGGAGTGGACGCGGCATACCCGTTCCCTGAGCGAACTCCAGGGCGGTGCCGGCGGCCAGGACGACGAGGGGGCCGCCACAGCGTTCCTGGGCGCTCCCGACCGGGGGGGTTCCGCCGCCCCGGACGAGGAGGAGGCCGGGACCGTCCGGCTGGGCTCCGCGGCGGCGGCGCCCGCTCCGGTCGAGGACGAGCCCAGCACCATGCGGATCGACCCGTCGTGGGTCCAGGGCGCCTCCGGGCCCCCCGCCCCGGCGGACGACGAGCCCAGCACCATGCGCATCAACCCCTCCTGGGCCCAGGACGCCTCCGGGCCGTCCGGCCAGAACCCGGCGCCCCCCACCCCCGCGCCGATCGGCGAGGACCCCGGCACCGTGCGCATCGACCCGTCCTGGGCCCAGAGCGCCTCCGCCCCGGCGGCCCCGGCCCCGGTCGGCGACGACCCCGGCACCGTGCGCATCAACCCCTCCTGGGTCCACGGCGCCTCCGATGACGAGACGCCCACCGCCGACGTGCGCGGCCCCGGCGCGGACGAGGAGCCGACCGCCGACCTGAGCGGCGTCGGCGCGACCATGCGCGTGGGCCCCGGCGACGCCTCCGGCCGGGACCAGGACGAGACGCCCACCGCGGACCTCGGCGACGACGACATCCCCACGGCCAACCTCACCGACGACGACATCCGCCCCGCCCCGCAGACGGCGGTGTTCACCCCCTCCTCCGACGCCCCCGCCACCGCCGTGTTCACGCCGTCCGCCCCGGAGCCCTCCGGAACCGCGGTGTTCGACCCCTCCGACCCGATGTTCTCGGGGGCCGGGAACAACGAGGACCCCGAGGGCAAGGGCGGCAAGTTCAACAAGTTCCTGGGAAGCCTCAAGGAGGGCTGGGCGGACCTGTCCGAGGAGCGCAAGGAGCAGCGCCGCAAGGCCGAGGAGGAGGCCGCCAAGCAGCGCGAGGAGGAGCGCGTCCGCAAGGAGGCCGAACTCCGGGAGGAGGCCGCGCGCCTCGCCGAGGAGCAGGCCCGCAACCCCCGGCCGCAGCCCCCCGGCCAGGCTCCGGGCGCCGCCGCGGCCGTGCCCGGCGAACCGCAGCCCGGACAGCCCTGGCCCTCGCCGGCTCCGGACCAGCAGGCCCAGGGGTACGCCCCCGGACAGCAGCCGCCGGGACAGCAGGTCCCGGGAAGCCAGCCCTCCGGGGCGCAGCAGGCGCCCACGCAGCAGCATCCCGGCGTCCCGCCCCTCTCCGGTCCGCAGCCGGGGCACGCCGTTCCGCCGGGCTCCCCCTCCGGGCCGTACCCGAGCGGCTTCCCGCCGCACCAGCGCTCCGGCCCGCAGATCCCGCCGTCGGGCCCCCAGCCCGGCTTCCCCCCGGCGCACCACCAGGGCGGTTACCCGCCGCCCGGGTACCCGCCGCAGCAGATGGGAAACCCGAACATGGGCGGGCACCCCCACCAGGGTCCCCCCATGCCGCCCCCTCAGCACATGAACCGCCCTCCCCAGGGGCCGCCGCCCGGGTACCCCCGTGCCGGCGTGCCCGGCGGGCAGCCGCCGATGGGCGGGGGCCACCAGCAGCCGCAGAGGGGGTCGGGCCGGCCGCCCGGCGGCCTGTACCCGCAGCAGCCCCCGCAGGCGCCCCCGCAGTCGCAGAGGAAGAAGAAGGGCGGCTGCGGACGCGGCTGCGGATGCGGCTGCTTCTTCTTCCTCCTGATCCTGGTGGTCGTCCTCGGCTTGGCCTACGTCCAGTTCTGGGGCGTCTACGACTGGATGGACGCCGTCTTCGGCGTCAGCGGCCTGGTCTGGGACTGACCCGGCCCCAGGGGCGGTCGGGCCACGGGCCCGGCCGCCCCTCCGTCATCCCCGGCACTTCCCACAACCTCTAAGCTGACCGGTATGAATGACAGTTTGGTGTGGATCGACTGCGAGATGACGGGCCTCGACTTCGAGAACGACGCGCTGATCGAGGTGGCCTGTCTGATCACCGACGGTGAGCTCAACGTCCTCGACGAGGGCGTCGACGTCGTGATCAGACCGCCGCAGGCCGCACTGGACGCCATGGGCGACTTCGTCCGCGACATGCACACCAAGTCCGGCCTGCTGGAGGTGCTGGACAAGGGCGTCACCCTGCACGAGGCCGAGGACATGGTCCTGGAGCACATCCGCCGGTACGTGACCGAGCCCCGCAAGGCCCCGCTGTGCGGCAACTCCATCGCCACGGACCGCACCTTCCTCGCCCGCGACATGAAGCGCATCGACGAGTTCCTCCACTACCGGATGGTGGACGTCTCCTCCATCAAGGAACTGCTGCGGCGCTGGTACCCGCGCGTGTACTACGCGAGCCCCGACAAGAACGGCGGGCACCGGGCGCTCGCCGACATCACCGAGAGCATCCGTGAGCTGCGCTACTTCCGCGCCACCGCGTTCGTGCCCGAACCCGGTCCCAGCTCGGCCGAGGCACGCGCCGTCGCGTCCGAGGTGATCGCCGGGGGCAACGGGCTCAAGCCCCGCGACGGGGCCTCCGGGGACGCCACGGCGGAAAACTGATCGAAGCACTCCCCGGAGTCCGCTAAGATTTCATACGTACGCAGGGCCGCGAGGCCAGGCGAACGTGGTGGGTGTAGCTCAGCCGGTAGAGCACTTGGTTGTGGTCCAAGAAGTCGCGGGTTCAAGTCCCGTCACTCACCCCACAGGAGAGAGGCCCTGACCAGCGCGAAAGCGCAGAGGTCAGGGCCTCTCCCGTGTCCGTGGGAAGCAGCGGCCACCCCGTCCGGCCCGAGAACCGGAGCCGGCCGCGCTGGTCGTCGATCCCCACACGTGGCAGGATGACGCCCATGTCCCATGCACCCCCCTTCGGCGTCCCCCCGAACTCCCCCCGGCCCGGTTCCCGGCCTGGAGCGGCGCCGCAGCGCCGACAGGGGTCGCCCGCGGACAAGGCGATCACGATCGTCCTCATCTGCCTCGCGCCGCTGGTGTGCCTCGGAACGAGTGCCTGGGGCTTTTTCTCGGTCATGGCGACCGCGAGCTGTGGAAGCGACTGCGGCGCCGCCGTCGACACGGCCGTCCCACTGATGATCTTCTCGCCGTGGGTGGTCTGGCTGATCGTCACCGTCTGGTCGATCGTGCACCTGAGCAGGAGGAGGCCCGCCGCCTGGGTGATGCTCCTCGGCCTGGGGGTGGCGACCGTGATCTACGTGGCGGCGAACGTCGTGCTGTTCACCGGCGTGGGCTGACCATCCGCGCGCACGGCGACCACGCTCGACTCCTCGCCCTCCGGAGCGACCTTTCCTGTCCCCGTGCGGGGCCCCGTCCGATCTCCGCGCATGCCGGTGGCGGCCCGGAGTCCTCCTGTGCGGTGCCCACGCGCACAGGCGGTTCCGGACCGCCGCGGCTTCCGGCGGCAGAGCCCCCTGCCGGGCTCTGCCGTAGATGCGTCCGGTTTCGGGACGGGCATCTCTCCTCTCGGCGCCACCGTGCCGTCACCGCAGGCGGCCACCGCGTCTTGTGGCCGGTGCGGCGACGACGGTTCCCTGACCGCTTCCGTGCCCCGCCCGCCGCGGCGCTCGGAGAGCGGCCTGCCCGACCCCTCGGGCTGCCGCCGGTGCGTACCTCCGCCCAACCGGATTCCGCACCGGGAGGGACGGGTGCCGTCGTCCGTCAACCGGTTCTCCGTGGTCGGTGAACCGGGGAGCGGTTTCCGACCGGGCGAACCGGAGGCCCGCGAGCCGGGGTGGACGTACCCCCGCCCCGCGGTCGGCGGCTGCGCGGAGCGGCCGGGCGCACGGCCCGTTCCCCCCGCCGGGGACGGACCCGCCCACCCCCGCTCCGGAGGCGGTCCGCGGCGCCGGGGCCGGGGACACGTGCGACATCGCTTCCCACGACCCCGGGGACGGTGCCTCCGGGAAGGCCGGGCCCTCCCGCGGACCGGTCCGGTGAGGGGACGGGGGAGTTCTCGTCGTGGACGGCGGCGCGGTCCCCGCCCGGCCCGGCGTCCGCAACCCCGCGCGGGAGGCTGCCCGTGCGCCCGGCCGGGCCGACCGCCTTGCCCGGGTACCGCGGCGTGCCGTGGTCGACCACCAGCACCGGCGGGGCGCTCCCGACGTCGAAGCGGAGCCAGGCCGCGGTTCCGGACTCGTCGCGTTCACCGAGCCGGAGGTGGAGGTGGGACTCCCCGTTGTCCACGGCCCACCGGTAGGCCTCGGTGACGTCGAACTCCACGCCCCCGTCCACGGGGCAGGCGGCCCGCCCTCCCGTGATGCTCCGGGTGTCGAGCAGGGCGCGGGCCTCGGGCTGGTCGTTCCAGGTGACCCCTCCGTCGAAGGGGTCGACCCGGTGCACCTGCGCGTAGGAGGTGCTGTCGCAGTCGTAGGACCACACCACCTCGGTGCGGAGCACCGCGGAGTCGACGGCGGCGCCGGGGCCGGGCGCGACCGGGAACCGGAACAGGGCCCTGCGGGTGTAGACGCGGTCCCAGGCGAGGCGCCCCGTGCCCACGCTGGCGGTCTCGGCGCCGCCGTAGGACCGGTCGGGGAAGGCCCGGTCGACGTAGGTCCACGCGGAATTCCCGGTCTCGGTCCGGTCACCGCCGGAGCGCCCGGGGTCGGGAGCGCCGTCGGCATCGGAGCCGGTCGGCCGCGGGCCCTCGTCGGCCGGGGCGGCGCTCCCCCGAGCTCCGCTCAGCTCCTCTCGGGCGCCGCGCTCCCCGGAGGCGCCCGTCCCACCGGCGGTCGGGGCCCCATCGTCGGCCGCGACCGGGGCGGCGGCCAGCAGCGAGAGGACCAGGGCGAAAATCGCACAGGCCGTCGTCGCACGGGGCAGGGAACGACGCATGACGGGGGGTGCCTACACATTCCGACTATGACCGAAAAAGAATACGGGCGGGACATGCGGGCCCCGCTCCGACAACCAGGAAGTTATCAAATTCCCGCAGCGTCCCACAAATCCCAGCGGCATAAATACGGACCAAAAACAGAATTACTACCACCGGAAACACGGCGCCACCCGAAACGACCTCCACGCAGAAGAAATCGAACTCATGATCGACCTTTAATCGGCGACCATCGAACTGCGCTTCGCGTCGGCCCGAAAATCAGCTGCTTCCCGGGGTGCGTGGACACACGCCCTCCGCGACAGCGCCTCGCGGGGGAGGGGCGTCCCTGCCCCCGGCCGCTCCGGCGGGTCCGCCACGACACGGCGGTCGCCCCGAGAAGCGGGGCGCTTGTGTCCGTTCCGCCTCCCCGCCGTCATTCCCGGGCAGAACGGAGGCGGGTCGTGGAAGCACGGCGTCCGGAACACGGACCGGGGCGGTCGGACAGCACTCCACGTCCGGCGGGAATCCGCCTTCGACAGAAACCCCTTTATCCACAGGCCATTTTCGGAAAGCCGGAAAACGCCCACACCTCGGCATCGATGGTCGGGCGTTCCTTCCGCCGCCCCGCTCCGGCCGGGCGTCGCGGGGCGGGCCCGGTCGCCTCCGGCTCCCGCCGGGACGGCCTCCCGGGGCTCACCCCTCGTCGGCGTCGTCCTCGGACGGCTCCCCGGGCGGGCGGATGCGGCTGGCGAGCCGGTAGTCGGCGCGGATGTCCTCGTAGACGACCCCGGTCGTGACGGGCCGGGGAAGCCCCGAGCGGTCGCTGCCGGCGGTCCCCTCCTGGTTCGGCTCCCCCCAGGGCCGGGACACGACCTCCGGGGCCTCCTGGAAGACCAGCTCGTCCGCGGTCACGGAGGCGCTGATCTCCACGTCGTACTCGGTTCGCTTCCGGTCACCCATGGTCTCCACCCCCGTCTGCCGCCGGTCGGGTTCGCGTCCGCCGGGCCGGGCGGCCCCGGACCCTACTTCCGGGCCCTGCCGCCGGTGCCCTTGGCCGCACCCCCGGCGCCCTTCCCTGTACTCTTCGCCGCGGTCCCGGCGCTCTTGCCGGCACCCTTGGCCGCGGTCCCGGCACCCTTGGCCGCATCCTTCGCCGCGGTCCCGGCGCCCTTCGCGGCACTCCCGGCACCCTTGCCGGTGCTCTTCGCCGCGCTGCCCGCGCCCCTGCCGACGTCCTTCGCGGCGGCCCCGGCGTCCTCGACCGCGCTGCCCGCGCCCCTGCCGACGCCCTCCGTCGCCTTCCCCGCCCCCGCGCCGACCTCCTCGACCGCGCTTCCGGCTCCCGCGCCGACCTCCCCGACCGCGGTCCCCGCACCGGCGCCGACGTCCTCCACGGCCTTCCCCGCGCCCCGGCCCACGCCCTCCACGGCGCCTCCGGCGCCCCGGCCCAGGGCTCCCACGGCCTGTCCCGCGCCGCCCGCGACCTGCTCGAGCGAGGTCCCCACGCCCCGGGTCACCTGCTCGAGGATCTGCGGGTTCGCGTCGATGGTCTGCAGCACCCGGGTGATGATGTCCCGGACGTTGTCGAGCCGGACCTTGAGCAGGGCCTGGGCCTCGACGCCCTTGATGTTGAGGTGGACGCGGCCGAGTTCGACGTCCGCCCCCACCTTCAGTTTGAGCAGGTCCAGCACCTCGGCCTGGAGCGAGACGGAGGCCAGGAGGTTCTCGACCTCGAGCTCGATCTCGTCGACCTTCAGGACCGGCACGTCGAGGAGCACGTCCGTCTCCTCTCTGCCGGACTCCCGGTCGATGTCCTCCGGGCGGGGCCGCAACTCCTCCTCCGCACCGTCGGACCGCCTCGCCCGCGCGGTCCCCGGCTTCGCGCTCCCCTCGTCCGGGGCATCGCCCTTCCCTGTTCTCCTGCCGCCGGAGCGCGTGGTCGGCTCCTTGCCCTTGCCGGTCTCCTGGGGACTCTGGTTCACCGTGTCGGCACCCTTCTGCGTGGTCCGCGCACCCGGCGGTCCCCCGCCCTCCCGGGGTTGCGGTCCGCTCGTCGTCCATGGCGCGAACACCCGCACCGAACGCCCTGTTCACCGCCGCTCGTGAAGCGCGGGTGTGTCCGCCCCCTGTACCCGCGACCGCCGCCGGGAAAACCGTTCTCCCTGCTCAGGACATGCCCTACGGCCCAGCCCCGGTGTTCCCCTGCGGTGCGTCCCACGCCCGGGGCGGCTCAGGGCGGCGCCCCCGCCGGCCCCCGGCCGCCGAGGCGGCGCAGCGCCTCCTCCCAACGGCTCCGGCGCTCGTCACCGGTGAGCTCCCACCAGGGGGTCCCGCGTTCGCCCAGGCCCTCCTTGGCCCAGGCCACGCGGGTCCGGGCCAGCCGCTCCGCGCCGGGATCCCGCGAGCGCAGAGCCGCCGCCACGTCCCTGCGGGCCGACATCAGGTGGCCGACCAGGTCCTCGCGCACCCCGTCCGGCAGGTCGGGGTCGCTCGCCCGCCACCGCCGGCCGCCGATCACGACGTGGCGGCCGTCGGCGGTGCGTTCGGGTTCCCGCATGTCGGGAACCCTGCCCCGCGGCACGGGGGGCCACACCGGCCGCTGACCGGCCGGGCGCCCTCCGCCCGTCCCCGCGGGCCGGAGGCGGCGCCGTGCCCGCCCCCGGCGCCATCGGCTCAGCGGGCGGGGGCCACGCCCACCGCCACGGCGAGGTCCTGCCAGGACATACCGGACCCCTTGAACACGTTGGGGCGGTCGGTGCTGCGGTGCGCCTCCCCGCGCACGAGGGGTGCGAGGCCGACGAGGTCCCCTGCGGTGAGCGTCCCCTCGCCGATCGCGAGCACGACGTCGCCGCACTCGCGCAGCGCGGCGCCGCGCTCCTCGACGACGACGTGGGAGCGTCCCATCAGTGCCGCGTCGAGTTCGCGGCGGTCCGGTTCGTGGGAGCCGATGGCGACCACGCAGGCGCCGTCGCGGACGAGGGAGCCGTCGAACAGGGGCTCGGCGGCGGACGTCGCGCACACGACGATGTCGGCGTCCGCGACGTCGGCGGCGGTGCCGGCCTCCGCCGTGATGCCGTGCGCCGCGATCTCGGCGAGGGCGGACGCGACCTTGCCGGGGGTGCGGCCGACCAGCCGGACGTCGGCGAGGTCCCGGATCCCCGCGATCGCCAGTGTGTGCGAGACGGCCTGCGGACCGGTCCCGAACACGACGAGCCGGGAGGCCTCGGGCGCGGCGAGCCGGTCGGCGGCCACGGCGGAGGTGGCCGGTGTGCGCAGCGAGGTGAGGGCGACGCCGTCGACGAGCAGGCGCGGTGTCAGCGTCCGCGCGTCCATGAGCATGTAGACGGCCTGGATCCGCGGGAGCCCGCGCCCGGGGTTGTCCGGGGACACGGACGCGATCTTGACGCCGACCCACTCCCCCAGTGTCGAGGGCATGAGCAGCAGGTGGCCCTCCCCTGCCGGGGCGTGGGCGCGGGCCGGGTCCCCGGCCGGGTCGAAGCCGTCGAGCAGAGCGCTCTCGACCAGTTCCCGTGCGCGCGAGGGGCTGATCCGGGCGCGGACCTCCTCCGCGTCGACGAGGGGCAGGCCGGCGGGTGCGGGGTTCATGGGGTCACCTTGTCGTTCTCTCTGGCGGCGATCGCCGCGGACTCCTTGCGCACGATCCGCCCGGAGAGCGAGACCGCGCAGATCGAGATGGCCGCCAGGACCACCAGGTATGCGGCGATGGGCCACCAGGCGCCGTCGAACCGGGCGAGCAGCCATGTCGCCAGGAGCGGCGCGGTGCCGCCGGCGAGGGCCGCGCCGACCTGGTAGCCGAGGGTCACACCGGTGTAGCGGACGCGCGTCGTGAAGATCTCCGAGGTCAGGGTGCCGAGGGTCGCGGTGACCGGGGGCCACACGAGGCCGAGGCTGATCACGACGGCCGCGTACACGGCCCAGTCCATCCGGAGGTCGAGCAGCAGGAAGAAGGGGGCCGCGAAGGCGGCGATGAGCACCGCGCCCCCGAGGAACACGGCGGGGCGGCCGAGCCGGTCGGAGAGCCTGCCCATGAGCAGGATGCCGAAGGTGCTGACGAGGGCCCCGGCGCTCACGGCGTTGAGGACGACGGACTGCTCCATGTCGAGCGTGCCCGTGGCGTAGCTGACGACGAACGTCGCGAAGATGTAGAACGGCGCGGTCTCGACGACCTTGGCGCCGACGGCCACGAGCACGGAACGCCAGTGGTCGCGCAGCGTGTCGATGATCGGCAGCTTGGCGACGTCGCCGCTCTCCTTGGCCTCGCGGAACGCCGGGGTCTCGGCGAGGCCCTTGCGGATCCACAGGCCGACGAAGACGAGGACGACGCTGGCGACGAACGGGATGCGCCAGCCCCAGGACTCGAACGCGGCCGCGGGCATGAGGCTCACGAGCGCGAAGGCGACCGTGGACATCAGCATGCCGATGGTGATGCCGGTCTGGGGCACGGAGCCGAAGAAGCCCCGGCGGTTCTCGGGCGCGTACTCGTAGGCGAGGAGGAGGGCGCCGCCCCACTCGCCGCCGATCGCCAGGCCCTGGACCACGCGGCAGAGGATCAGCAGGACCGGGGCGAGGACGCCGACCTGGTCGTAGTTGGGCAGCAGGCCGATCGCCACGGTGGCGCCGCCCATGAGCGACAGCGTGATGACGAGGGTCTTCTTGCGGCCGATGCGGTCGCCGATGTGGGAGAAGACGATGCCGCCGAACGGCCGGATGAAGAAGGTCAGCGACAGCGACAGGTACGACAGCATCAACGAGATCAGGGGGTCGTCGTTGGGGAAGAACTGCTTGTCGAAGATCAGCGCGGCGGCTGTCGCGTAGAGGAAGAAGTCGAACCACTCGATGGTGCTGCCGCTGAGGCTGCCGATGAGCACCCGGCGGTTGGTGGCCGGTTTTCCGACCGTGGACTGTTGCGGTGACACGCACAACTCCTGGGGGTGGGGGCCGACGTGACGTGGGCCTCACGATGGGGACTAGTGCAACGTACAATTTCACATTGCACTTAAGCAAACCCTCGTGACCTGCCGGTTCCCGGACCGCCGCTGTCGCGGAGGCCGTGTCAGGACTCGGGAAGGCCCGCCCAGACCCCGCGCACGTGCCCGAGGTGGTGCCTCATGAGCGCCTCCGCGCCCGGGGCGTCGCGGGCCTCGACACGGTCCAGCAGGGCGTGGTGCTCCCGGGCCGTGGCGGTGAGGCGCCCCTCCTGGTGGAGTCGGCGCAGCGCCGACAGGCGCGACATGCCGCGCAGGCGCCGCACCTCCTCGACGATCCGGGCGTTGCCCGCGATGGCGAGCAGCTGGAGGTGGAAGGCCGTGTCGGCGGCGACGAACTCCCGGAGCTCCCCCGACTCGGCGGTCTCCGTGAGCCGGTCCGCGAGCGGGCGCAGCCGGGCGACCTGCTCGGCAGTGGCCGTCCCGGCGACACGGCCGACGGTCGGGACCTCGATGAGGGCTCGCAGCTCGATGATCTCGTCGAGCGCGACGTCGCCGAGTTCGACCACCCGGTACCCGCGGTGCCGGATCGTCTCGACGAGGCCCTCCCGGGTCAGCTCCATCATGGCCTCCCGGACCGGGGTGGCCGAGACGCCGAGGCGTTCGGCCAGCGCCGGGGCCGAGTAGATGGTGTCGGGTGCGAGCTCCCCGGCGACCATGGCCTCGCGCAGCACCTGGGTCACCCGGGAGCGGAGGCTCGTGGGCTCGGCGAGCGACCCGAGGACGGGAGTCGTCCGGGCCTGGCGCGCGTCGATGCTCATGCGGTGGGGTTCCTCCTCGGGCGGGCTCCTGTCGCTCCCAGGATGCCACGCTCCCCGCCGGGGCCCGCCGGAACGGGGGTTCCGGGCCCTTCCCGGCGGTGCTCCGCCCCGTTGCGGAGGCGGCGCCGCACGCGGTCGTCCCGGTCCCCCACGGCATTCCTCGCACTCCCTTGGGTTTGTCCCGGCGAGGACCCGGGCAGCGGCACGAGTGCGGCACGAGCAAGGTCCGCGACCACAAGGGAGACGACATGATCCGCAAGCTGTCCGAACTGGGCGTCACCTCCGAAATGGCCTACTGCGCGGGCGCAGCGTCCATCGGCCTGACCATTCTGACGTGGTTGGCCTCCAAGAAGAAGGAGGACGCCGGCAAGGACGCGGCCGAGCGCAAGGGCCTGTTCGTCGGTGAGTGGGCGCCGACCTTTTTCGCGCTCGGGGTGGCGCTCAGGCTCGAAGAGGCCAAGAAGTAGGGCCGCACAGCAGAGCGGGCCCCGTCGCGAACTTCGCGGACGGCAAGCCCGGCCGGTCTCCCGGCCGGGCTTCGGCGTGTCCGGCGCGGCGGTCCGGCCCACACGGCACCGAGGGGGCATGACCTGGTGAAAACGTCAGAGGCAGTGGACGGGAACGGACCGGACACGACGGGGGGCGGGCACGAGGAGCGGCACGGGGACCGCGTCGCCGCCAGGCTGGTGGCGGAGACCGCCTCGGGCGGGCTGGACCTGCCGCTCCCCGGCGGCGGCGCCACGTGGGCGCGCTGGGAGCGCCTGCGCGACCTCGCCCGTGAGGACCTCTCCCTGGCCCGGCTGGCCGAGGGCCATGCCGACGCCGTCGCGATCCTGGCCGACCTGGACGGCCCCGCCCCCGAACCCGGTGACGTGTGGGGTGTGTGGGCCGCGCATCCCCCCGGCGCGACCCTGACGGCGCGCGGGTCGGGCGGCCGTTGGAGGCTGTACGGGACCAAACCCTTCTGCTCCGGGGCCCACGTCTGCACCCACGCCCTGGTCAGTGCCGAGCTCGAGGACGGGCGACGGGCCCTGTTCGCGGCCGGGACCGCGGGCGCGGAGCCGTTGGCGGACACCTGGGCGTCGGCGGGCATGGAGGCCAGCGACACGCTCACCGTCCGCTTCGACGGGGTGGCGGCCGAACCGGTCGGCGGTCCCGGCGACTACCTGGACAGGCCGGGGTTCCACCACGGCGGCGCAGGGGTCGCCGCCTGCTGGTACGGGGGCGCCCTGGCCGTGGCGCGGCCCCTGGCCGACCGCGCCGGGCCGGAGGGCGCCGGTCCGCACGTGCTCAGCGCGTACGGCGCGGTGGACCGGGACCTGTACTCCGCGGAGTCGGTGCTGCGCCGCGCCGCCCGCGAGATCGACGACCACCCCCTGGACGCCGCCCGCGGCGCCGTGCTCGCCGCGAGGGTGCGCGCGGTCGTCGCCGAGGCCTGCGCCGGTGTGCTCCGGCGGACGGGGGAGGCCCTGGGGGCCGGACCGCTCGCGGGCGACCCCGCCTACGCGCGGGCCACGGCCGACCTCGCGGTGTACGTCCGCCAGCACCACGCCGACCGGGACCTGGCCGCGCTGGGGGCGCTCGCGGCGCAGACGAGAGGAGACGGGGATGACCACTGAAGGAGCGCCGGCGCGTCCGGCGGAGGACACCGGTACGCCCGAGGAGGAGTGGGTCCGGTGGAAGGGCCTGGACCGCCTTCCTGCCCTGGACCTCGAAGGGGTGCGCGAGGCGGTCGTCGTCGCGCCGCACCCCGACGACGAGACGCTCGGGTTCGGCGGCGGGCTCGCCGTGCTCGCCGCCTCCGGAGCGCGCCTCCGGATCGTGGCGGTGACCGACGGGGAGGCCTCGCACCCGGGCAGCACCGTGTTCACGCAGGACCGGCTCGTGGCGCGGCGCGCGGCCGAGCGCGCGGACGCGCTGGCGGCCCTCGGCGCGGCCGGGTCCGGGGTCGAGCGCCTGGGCCTGCCCGACGGCGGCGTGGGCGTCTACGAGCAGGAGCTCGCCCGGCGGCTGGCGGACCTCTGCGTCGGCGCGGACCTCTGCGTGGCGCCCTGGGAGGGCGATCCGCACCCCGACCACGAGGCGGTCGGCCGCGCCTCCCTGCACGCCGCCCGCACGCTCGGAATCCGCTCCGTGTCCTACCCGGTCTGGACGTGGCACTGGAGGCGGCCGGGCGACACGGGCGTCCCGTGGGACCGGGCGAGCCGCCTGGACCTGTCCCGGGACGTCCGGCGCAGGAAGGGCGCCGCGCTCCGCGCCTTCACCACGCAGGTCGCCCCGATCGGTCCCGGCGAGGCGGACCGGGCGATCCTGGAGCCCTCGATGCTGGCCCACTTCGCCCGCGACCACGAGGTGGTGTTCACGTGACGGTCGACGGAGCCTACTTCGACGCGATGTACTCCTCCTCCGACGACCCGTGGGGGTTCCGGTCCCGGTGGTACGAGCGGCGCAAGCGCGCCCTGAGCACGGCCGCCCTGACGCGGGAGCGCTACGGGCGCGCGTTCGAGCCGGGTTGTTCGATCGGTTTGCTGACCGGGGACCTCGCGTCGCGCTGCGACCGGGTCCTGGCCTGGGAGGGGTCGGCCGAGGCTGCGGCCCTGGCACGCGAGGAGTCGGCGGGCGCCGGGAACGTCCTCGTGCGGTGCGCCCGGATCCCCTCGGAGTGGCCCGAGGGCCCGTTCGACCTCGTGGTCCTCTCCGAACTGCTCTACTACTTCGACGACGGGGACCTGGCCTCGGTCCTGGACCGGACAAGGGAGTCCCTCGGTCCGGGCGGGACCGTCCTGGCCGTCCACTGGCGCCACCACGTGCCCGAGCACGCGCGCTCCGGAGACGACGCGCACCGGGCCCTGGCCGCCGTCCCCGGGCTGGAGCGGGTGGTCGAGCACGTCGAGGAGGACTTCCTCCTGGACCTGTACCAGGCCCCGGAGGCCGGGGGTCCGGTGTCCGTCGCCCGGGCCGGGGGGCTGGTGTGATCCGGGGTCTCGCGGTGGTGGTCCCGGCCCACCAGGAGGAGCTGCTCCTCGGCGACTGCCTGAGGTCGGTCGGCGCGGCGCTGGACGCCTCGGACGTCCCGCTCCGCGAACGGCACGTGGTGGTGGTCGCCGACGCCTGCACCGACCGGACAGCGTCGGTCGCCCGGGCCGCGGGGGCGCACGTGGTGGCCGCCGACCACCGGAACGTGGGCGCGGCCCGCCGGACCGGCGCGGGACACGCCCTCCGCCTGGTGGGTCGCACCGACCTGGACGCGGTCTGGCTGGCCGTCACCGACGCCGACACGCTCGTGCCCCGGCACTGGATCGCCGAGCAGCTCCGGCACGCCCGTGACTGCGACGCCGTCGTCGGGACCGTCGCGGTGCGGGACTGGTCCTCCCGGGAGCCGGGGTCCGGGCAGCGCTTCGAGCGGGTGTACCCGCGCGACAGGGGCGGGACGCACCCCCACGTCCACGGGGCCAACCTCGGCGTCCGGGCGTCGGCCTACAGCGACGTCGGCGGCTTCCCGCCCCTGCCCTGTTCCGAGGACCTCGCGCTGGTGACGGCGCTGGAGGCCGCGGGCTACCGCGTCCGACGCCCCCTCGACCTGGCCGTGACGACCTCCGCCAGGCCGGACCCGCGCGCCCGCGGGGGCTTCGGCGACTACCTGACCCGCACGCTGGGGGCCGGCGGACGTCCGAGGCCGACCCTGCCCCGCGCCTGACCCCGGGCGCTCCCGCGCCGGCCCCGCGGGGATCCGCGGGGCCGGCGGGGGTCCCGCGGGCGGCCGGGCCGTGCCGACGCACGGGCGGGAGGTCCCGGGGACGGGGACGCGGGACGGCCCCGCACGGTCGCTACCGTGCGGGGCCGTGCCTTCCCGCTGTGTTCGGCCTCAGTGTGCCGGGCGGGCACCCGAACGCGGGAAGTCCGGTGCGGCGTCGCCCCCGGGGTCACCGAATCCTTCGGCTCCGGGCGAGGCCGCTGAGCCAGCTGAGGGGGCTCCTGCGGGGCCGGCGGCCGCGCGGAGGGGTCCTGCCGGCAGGGAACCGCAGCGGGTTCACGGGGCCGGGCGTCCGCACGGGGCGGCCGGGCCGCCCCAGGGGGCCGCCTCCACGGGCCAGCGGGTTGCGCCCCGGCGCCAGCGGATTGCGTCCGCGTGCCAGGGGTGTGCGGGCGGCGGGCCGCCGTCGCGCCGGCGGAGCCCACTTGGCGGTCAGGTTCCTGGCCTTCCTCAGGGGGTTCCTCATCACGGTTCTCCTCCTCGTCAGCGCGGAGCCGCGCTGTCTCGGTCGGTTCGTGGCGGCGTCGTCACCGCAGATCTCCCGGGCGCGGTCACCCCGTCGCGGCGCCGGAGGGCGCCGTGGTCGTTCTCCCGGGGGCTCCCTGCCGGGTCCGTCCCGGTCCTCGGCCCCCGCAGTGCGCCGACCGCGCTCCCACCGTCGGCGGGGCCCGCGGGCCCTCGCCGGTCGGAGGACGCCGGGCCGCGCTCCGTGAGCGGTGCCTTGCGCCTTCTCGCCGTCCTCACGGGGAACGCGCGGTACGGAAGGGAGAAATAATCACGAAAAAGATACTTTTTTCATGCTCATCTGCCTAGCTACCCCAACGTGTGGTAATGATGCGGTTTCTTTGAGGAAAGCTCGTACGGCGTCGCACACGAACCCGTCGGAGAAGGGGGTCCGGACGGAATCCCCGCAGCTCGGAGCCCCCATGGCCGACTCCCGCGCCCTCGCGAGATTTTCTGCCGCGCCGGCGCCCGGGGCCCGTCCCCCGGCGGTCCGGGGCGGGAACCCCTCTCAGCGGGGCGCGTCGAAGGAGCCGGTGCGCTGCTCCGTGCCGCCGTCGAGCCCGGGAAACGCCTCCCGGACGCGGACCGCCACGTCGTCGAAGCCGCCGAGCCCCAGGACCCGCACCTGCTCGCGCGCGAACTCGGCCCGGGCGGCCTCGTCCTCGACGGCGTCGACCAGGCTCCGGATGATCGCGACCTGGACGTCGCGTTCGGCCGCCTCATGGCCCTCTGTCTCGGCGGGCCACCAGTAGCTCTCGAAGCCCTCGCTGTCGACGTCGTTGCCCGGCCCGGCGGGCTGCGGCGGCCCGTCGCCGAGCGCGTGCCCGTCCGGCGCCCCGACCGGATCGGCGACGCCGCCCCCCTCGCCGAACGGCGCGTCCAGGGGGTCGGCCTCCCCGAACGGGTACACGCCCGGGCGCGTCGGAGGAACCCCCGCGGCCTCCTCCAGCTCCTCCTCGGCGTCGCGTATCGCGTCGCGCAGCGCAGCGTCCTTGCGCAGCGCGGAGAGGCGTCGCAGCCGCTCCGCGTCCTCGTCCGCCAGCCGCAGGCTCACGTCCTCCGCCCACACCACGATCCCGCTGCCCAGGACGGCCTTCTCCACCGCGAGCAGGGCGGCCAGTTCGCACTCGGCCGTTCCCTCACGTGCGGGGTCGGTCCCGCTGACCAGGTCCGACGCCCGCGTGACGACGGCGAGGACCGCCGGGGCGACCGGGTTGCGCAGGCCCAGGTCCACATGGCCGGACCAGCGCCAGTGGACCGTCGCGGAGAAGTACAGGTCGTGGTCGGCGACGGCGCTCGGAAGCGCCACGGGGCGGATCCGCGTGCCCCGCGCGCCAACGGGCCCCTCGGCCCCCGGCCCCGCCTCCGGCCCGGGCGGGTCCGAGGCCCCGGACCGCCCCTCCGCTCCGCCGGAACGCGACAGGTAGGCCGCCAGGCACAGCAGGACGACCGGGGCCCACAGCAGGACCCAGGGACCGACGAGCGGGTACAGCAGACCGGGGACGAGGGCCACCGCCGCGGCAGCGGCGATCAGGCGTGCTCGGGTGACGGGGGTGACGGTGCGCCTCCTCTCGCGGCGAGGCCGCGGCGGACGGTGCCCGACCGGTGCCCTCTGGTGGGCGGACGCGGCCCGGCGGCCGGGAACGCCGCGACGGGGGGTCGCGGCGCCGTCGGCGGGGCGGCGTCCGTACAGGACAGTGTGCCCGAGATCCGGAGCGCGCGTGCCGGGAACACACCAGCCCGGGGACGGTGTGGGGAACATCCGGTCACGGGAAGGTGTCCGCTCTGCCCAGGTTGGGCGAACACCTCCCCTCGTGTTGCCTTGGAACACCACACAGGTCGCCGGAACATAACAGAATGCGATCACCAGTTCCGCGGCCCTTCCGGTCGCCCGTCCCCGAACCCGCTCGCGGAGCACACCGAATGCCTGCCACACCTCCCGGGGCCGAACGCCGGTTCCGCCCCGAGGTCCAGGGGCTGCGCGCCGTCGCCGTCCTCCTGGTCCTCGTCTACCACCTGAACCCCGCCCTGCTTCCGGGCGGCTACGTCGGCGTCGACGTCTTCTTCGTCATCTCCGGCTTCCTCATCACCTCGCTGCTGTACCGCGAGGCGACGGAGCACGGACGCGTGTCGATCCGCGGCTTCTACGTGCGCCGTGTCCGGAGGCTCCTGCCCGCCGCGACGGTCGTGCTCCTGGGCACGGGCGTCCTCTCGTTCTTCCTGCTGCCGATCACCAGGCTCACCGACACGGCCTGGCAGCTGGCGGCCTCGGCGTTCTACGTCGAGAACCTCTACCTGGCCCGGCAGGCGGTGGACTACCTGGCCTCCGACACGCCGCCCAGCCCCGTCCAGCACTTCTGGTCGCTGTCGGTGGAGGAGCAGTTCTACGTGGTGTGGCCGCTGCTGTTCGCGGCGTGGGCGCTCACGCGGCGGCGCCGGCGGACCACCGCCCTCTCCCTCACGGTGCTCCTGGGGTCGGTGCTGGTGCTGTCCTTCGCCTGCTCGGTGGTGCTGACCTCGCAGGAGTCGGCGTCCGCGTACTTCCTGCCGACGACCCGCGCCTGGGAGCTCGCGGTGGGCGGACTGCTCGCCGTGGGCCTGGCCCACGGCAGCCTGCCGGAGAGGGTGCGCGCCCCCCTGGGCTGGCTGGGCCTGGCCGCCGTCGTCGCCTCCGCCGTCGCCTACGACGACGCCACCCCCTTCCCCGGCTGGGCCGCGGCCCTGCCGGTCCTGGGCACCGCGGCGGTGATCGCCGCCGAGCAGGGGTCCGGCCGCCTGACCGCGTCGGCCCTCCTGGGCACCGCGCCGGCCCGGTGGGTGGGGGACGTGTCCTACTCCCTGTACCTGTGGCACTGGCCGCTCATCGTCTTCGCGCTCGTCCTCACCGGCCGGGACGGGCTCGGCCCCTTGGACACGGTCGTGGTGGCGGGCCTGTCCGTGCTGCTGGCGTGGGCGACGAAGGTGTGGGTGGAGGACCCGGTGCGCGACCGGGGCCTGGTCCGGAGCGGGCGGTCCGCGCTGGCCGTGGCCACCGCGGGCATGGTGTCGGTGGCGGCGGTGGGCGGAGCCGCGTACCTGCAGGTCGACCGGTCGGGGTCGGTGACGTTCGACCCGTCGGTGCACACCGGCCCGGCCGCGATCGGCCGTTCCGCCGACTCCGAGGGGGAGTGGACGTACCCCTCCCCGGTCAGGGCCGAGGACGACCTGCCCCTGCTGTACGACGACGACTGCCAGGCGTCGAAGGAGGACAGCGACCCCGCGTCGGCCGAGTGCGTGTACGGGGCGGAGGACGCCGGGACGACGGTGGCGGTGGTCGGGGACTCCCACAGCGCCCAGTGGTTCCCCGCCCTCCACGAGATGGCCGAGGAGAGGGACTGGCGGCTGTTCCTCTACACGAAGTCCTCCTGCGCGTTCACGGACACGATGACCGCGGACGCCGAGGGCGGCGCCTACGAGGAGTGCCAGGAGTGGAACCGGGGGGTGGTGGAGGAGTTCGCGGAGCTGGCCCCGGACCTGGTCTTCACCAGCTCCTCCACGACCAGCCGCCCCTTCGGCGCCGAGACCGTCGAGGAGGGCAAGACCGCGATCGCCGAGGGCATGCACCGCCTGTGGCAGGACGTGGCCGAGGTCTCGGGCCCGATCGTCGCGATCAGGGACACCCCCCGCCACCAGAGGGACGTGGTGGAGTGCGTGTCGGCCAACCTCGACCAGCCGGAGCGCTGCGAGGTGTCCGAGGGTGAGGCCTTCGAGCACGCCGATCCGCAGGAGGAGGCCGTCCTCGCGCTGGGGGACGAGGCGCACATGCTCGACCTCAGCGACCGGTTCTGCGTCGACGGCGCGTGCCCCGCGGTGATCGGCAACGTGATGATCTACCGGGACGCCGGGCACATCACGGAGACCTACATCCGGCTGCTCGCCCACGACCTGGGCAGCCGCCTGGACCGCGCCCTGTCCTGAGCACGCCTGCCGACGGGCCCGGCGCCCCCGGCCGCCGCCGGGCCCTCCGCCGTGCGCCCCGGCCCCGGCCTCCCCCGGGCTCCGGCCGCTGCCGGTCCGGGAGGCAACCGCGTGAACGCCGTCCGCCGCACGTCCCTTCGCAAACCGTTGTCACGATCGCCGAAAAACACATATTCAGAGCCTCATGAGCACCATATAAAGCTCTTCAGTGCATAATCGGACGTTTTCGGATGGCGCACGAAAGCGCAGGTGGAAGGCCGGAACAATCCCTCCGAGAACATGCGCGACCCCGGGAATGTGTCGCGTGCGTTCTCCCCGTCGGCGAAGGCCTCCGCGAGTATGATCGCGGAATACACCGGCCGCGCCGTGACAGCGCTGCGCCGTGGTCGTTCCGGAGGCGAAAGGGCGAGTCGGATGGGGTCGCACGACGGCGGAGGGTCGGCGGAGGTCGCCGCCGGGCGCGCCGCCGTCGCCGGGAACGCCGGGGGCGACGACACCGCCCCCTCCCCGGACCACCGCGTCCGCATCGGCGACGCACTGCTTCCGGGGCTTCCCCACGGACCGGCGGGGACCCCCTTCCGGATCGGGTCCCGCCTTCCCGGGACCGGCCTGCTCCACGTGCGCGGCCGGGACCCGGCGAGCGGACGGGCGACCGGTTTCGACGGACGGACCGGCGGGACGGGCAGGGCGGGAGTGGAGCGGGCCGGGGAGGCCGTCGCCATGACCCGCGCCCCCGGCTGACCCGGAGGGGGCTCCGCGCCGCGGAGCCCCCTCCCGCGACGCCGACGACCACCACGAGCGCGAGGGGAGCGGCACGGCACGATGCCCTGGGACGCACAGGACCGCAGACGCCACGGGGGCGAGGAGGCCGCGCGCGCCCTCGCCGCGGCGGTGGGGACGGCCGCCGGCGACGGGGCCCCGGCCGCCGGGCCCGGGGAGGCGGAGCCGATGCCGCCGCGCGGAGCCCGCGCCCGCGTGGACGGCCGCGACGTGGTCGTGTCGTGGCAGCCCGGACCGGGCCCGGCGGGACCGGTCACCTACCGGGTGGTGCGGCGGACCGGCAGGGCCGGCACCGCGCGCGAGGTCGCCGTGGGCGAGCTGTCGGGGACCGAGATCACCGACACCGAGGCCCCGGTCGGCACGGACGCCCGTTACGCGGTGGTGGCGGTGCGCGGCGGCCGCGAAGTGTCCGATCCGGCGGAGACCTCCCCGGTGATGATCACGCCGGAGGTCTGCGACCTGCGCGTACGAGCGGGCGAGACGTCGGTGACCGCCTCGTGGCAGGCCCCGGCGGAGGCGGTGCGCGTGGACGCGTGGCGGCGCGAGGGGGCCGCGCCGAGGGGGCCGGGCGACGGGGTCAGGGTGGAGACGGACGGCGCCGGGTTCCGGGACTGCGACGTGCGCCCGGACACGGAGTACTTCTACCGGGTGCGGGCGGTCTACCTGACCTCGAACGGGCACGCCCGTGCGTCGGAGGGACTCGTCCGCCGGGCGACCCCCGGGCCTCCGCCCCCTCCGGTGCTCGACCTGGCCGTGTCGGCGGACGGCGGCGCGGGGGTACGGGTCCACTGGACCCGGCCGCCCCGCGGCCGGGTCGTCCTGAGGGTGGGCCCGGAGCCGTCCAGGTGGGAGCCGGGAGCGGTGGTCGGCCCCGACGAGGTGGCCGCGCACGGCCCCGAGGCGGTCCGGGAGCCGGAACCCGTACCGGGGCCGGAACCGGTCCGGGAGGGGGACCCCGGGCCCGGACGCGAGCGGGCCAGGCTGCTCCTGGGCGCGGGGATCGGCCACGTGCTGGCGGTGACGGTCGCCGGCGACCGGGCCGTGGTGGGCCGCTCGGTGCGGATCGCGACCGCGCCCCCGGTCGGGGGGCTGCGCGCGGAGCGCTTCGACACCTCGGTCCGGCTGGGGTGGACCTGGCCGGACGAGGCCGCCGCGGCCCTGGTCGCCTGGGCCCCCGAGCCCCCCGGGGGGCCTGAGCGCACGCGGGGACCGGACGGGTCCGGGAGCGCGCGGTGCACCCGGCGCCAGTACGGGGCGGACGGCGGCTTCGAGGCCGCCATGGGATCGGACCCGGTGCGGGTGAGCGTCCGCACCGTCGTGGTGTCGGGCGGCGAGGAGGCGGTGGGCGCTCCCGTGTCCGTCACCGTGCCGGGCCGGGCGGTGATCTCCTACCGCGTGGAGACGGCCGGTCTGCTGCGGCGCGAACGCGTGGTCCACCTGGTCGCGGACCGGGCCTGCGCCATGCCCGAGGTGTCCGTGGTCTACGCCGAGGGGGAGGTGCAGCCGCACTCGGGGGCCCAGGGACGTGTCCTGGCGACCCTGCCCTCCCGGCGCCTGGGCGCGGGCGAGCGGGTGTCGGTGCGCGTGAGGCCTCCCCGGGGGGCCGGCCCCGGCTGGCTGATGTGCTTCCCCGCCGCCGACGACGACCGCGCTGCGCGCCTGCGCCAGCCCTCGGTGAAGGAGCTGCGCCTGTGAGAGCCCTGACCGCGTTGCACGCCCTGAACCCCCTGGACGGCCGACGCCTCGTGTGCCCCTACTGCTACTCGCGTTTCACCGAGCGCCTGATCCGGTTCCGGTGCACCGGGCGGCCCGGCCCCGGGGGAAGGGTCTGCGCGCCCGTCGAGGACACGGCGGTCCGGACCCACCTGGGACGCCGCGAACTGCTCCCCCCGGTGTTCGGGGCCGACGGTCGGCGGGCCCTCGCGGTCTGCCCGGAGTGCTCGTCGACCACCGGCAAACAGGTGTGCGCCACCTGCCACGCGCAGCTGCCGGTGAACTTCGGACGCACCCGCAGCCGGCTGATCGCCCTGGTCGGCGCCCGTGACGCGGGCAAGACCGTGTTCATGACGGTGCTCATCCACGAGCTGATGAACCGCGTGGGCGCCAGGTTCGGCGCCTCGGTGGGCGGTTCGGACGACCACACGCGCCACCGGTTCCGGGCCGACTACGAGACCCCGCTGTACGAGGAGGAACGGCTCCTGGGCGCCACCCGGCGCACGGGGACCACGCGTGAGCCGCTGGTGTTCCGGTTCACGGCGCCCCGGCGGGGGCTGACCGGACGGCGGCCCCGGCACACCCTGCTGTCGTTCTTCGACACCGCCGGGGAGGACCTGACGTCGGAGGAGAGCGTCGAGGCCAACCTCCGGTACCTCAACAACGCCGACGGGGTCATCCTGCTGCTGGACCCGCTCCAGATGGAGGGCGCGCGCAGGCTCGCCCCTGCGGGGACGAGGATGCCCGCGCCCGGGCGCAACGCGGGGCGGCCGCTGGACATGCTGGGCAGGGTCACCGATCTGCTCCTGAAGCGGCCCGGGGCGGCCGGCCGCCTCATCCGGGTCCCCATGGCGGTGTGCCTGACCAAGATCGACGCGCTGCACGGCCAGCTGGACGCGGGCTCCCCCCTGCACCGGCCCCAGCCGGGGGAGCCGTTCTTCGACGACTCCGACAGCCAGGACGTGCACGCCCAGGTCCAGCAGCTCCTCCACCGGTGGGACGGCGGCGGGATCGACGGGCACGTGCGCAACCACTACCGCAACGCCCGCTACTTCGGGGTGTCCGCGCTGGGCGGCGCCCCCGACGACGGGAACCGGGTCCGGGGAGGGGTGCGCCCCTACCGGGTCGCGGACCCGTTCCTGTGGATGCTGGGCGAATTCGGGGTGGTCCCCTCCCGGGACGGCCCCTGAGCCGCGGCCGCCCCGGCGCGGCGTACCCGCAGGGCCGGTCCGCCGGCCGCAGGATCCCCCGCGAAAGACCAGAACGACCGGAAGGGCGCGCCGATGGGTTTCGCTCAGCTCTACTACACCTCGTGCGAACACGGCCTGTCGGGGTACGCGGGATACCAGTTCAACGCGGCCACGCCCGGGGTGGACCCCCGGGTGCTGAGGGAGGTCGAGCGGTTCACCGTCTACGAGCCGCCGCGCCGCTCCTCCCCCTCCGGGGTCGCCGCACACCCCGTCAACCTCTGTTACGCGCCGGACCTCGGCGGGGTCCCCGTGGTGAGCCGGGTCGTGTCCAGCGGCGACGACCCCTCGGGGCGGCCGGGCAACTACTTCGCGCACAGCCTGGTCCCCGCCGGAGGCGCGGCGGGGGGCGACGGGGCCGGCGGTGCCCGGGACGGGGGCCCGCTGCCGGCCGAGCTGTGGGGCGCCCGCTTCTGGGCGGACGCACCGGTCCGCGGCACCGGGCTCCCGGTGCTGGAGGTGCGGCGCGGCCCCCTGGACCGGCGCCGGACCGAGGCCTGGGTGCGCGGCCTGCCCCCGGAGGCGGTCGTGCGGCTGCTGGTCTGCGCGGACGGGGCCGTGGACGGCGCCCGGCCGCTCGTGCTCGTGGCCGACAGCGCCTCCGTCGCCCACTGGGTGGCGGCGCTGACCCACCTGATGCCGCCGGAGCGGGCGCGGCTGCTGTCGTTCGCGACGTACGGCGCCGACCCGGACGGGACTCCGGTCCACGTCATCGGGGTGCCGCCGGGGTCGGACACCTCGCCGTGGGAGGACCGGTTCACCGTGCACGACCCGGGGGCGGACTCCCCCGGGCGGCTGCCCGAACCCGACGAGCGGTCGCGGGCGGTGGCCGCCCGGCTGGTCGGCGCGGGGCCCCGCGGGGCGGTGGGCCTGTGGCGCGGGGCCGCCCCCTACGCGTCGGGGAGGGAGCGGCGCCTGGCGGACTGGCGGCCGGTGCTGGCCGCGGCGGCGGCCCTGGCCGGCGACCCACTGGGCCCGGAGGACCTGCGGGCCGTCCGCGAGTGGCTGTCGGAGGCCGTGGAGTGGCTCGTCCCCGGGGACACGGCGTCGCTGGTCGCCCGGGTCCTGGACTCCGGCGCCGGGACGCTGGACGACGGGGCGCTGGCCGGCTTGCAGCGGCTGGCCCACCGGGTGGGCGCCGAGGAGGTCACGGAGCGGATCGAACGTCTTCTGGTGCACCGCTCCCTGGACGGCATCGCCGGGGGCGGGGCCGCTCCCCGGGTCGCGCCGATGCGGTCGGACGCGGTGCGCGCGGCGGCGCGTGAGCGCATCTCCGCGCTCCTGGCCGGCGAGCCTTCCGAGGAGCCCTCGCCCGGTCGGTCCGCACGGGTCGGGACGGAACCGGACGGGACCGGTCCGGAGGCCGGGGCGCCGGAGGGCAGGCGGCCCGGGGCGGGGTCTGCCCCGGTGGAGGAGCCCGGCGTGAACACGGCGGCCCGGCGCGGCGGGGCCGGGGGCGGCGGGGTCGCCCCCGACCGGGCCGTGGAGCTGCTGCGCTGGGCGCGCGCGGGAGGGCTGGCGCCGTCGGCGGTGAGCCTGGAGAGGTACGGGCGCGAGGTCGTCGCCCCGCTGCTGGCGGACCCCCGCTTCGGCCGTCCCTCCGCGCCCGGCGTCGCGGGAGCCGCCCCCGCCCCCGCCCCCGGGCTGCGGGACGGGGCGCCGCGGGCGGCGTGGCCCGATCCCGCCGTGGCGGTCCTGCTGTCCCACCACCGCGAGGTGCGGCGCGGCGCGGCGGAGCGGCTGGCGGTCCTGCCACCCGACCGGCTCGCGGACGTGGCGGTCGGCCCGGCCGGCGCCCTGTTCGCCGACGACCGCGACGGGGCCAGCGCGCGCCTTCGCGAGCTGCGCCGCCTGGGTACCGACGACCGCTCCGACCCCGTGGGGCTGCTGGCGTACGTGGTGTCGGTGCGCCGGGAGGGGCGGGCGTCGAACGCCCCGGGCCTGGCCGAGCACGATCTGGACGACGCCCTGCTGACGGAGGTGTGGGGACCCGGGCACGGGCCGCACTCCGCCCTGCTGGCCCTGCGGGCGATGCGCCCCGGTGTCCTGGTGTCCCCGGGCGTGGGCGGCTGGGTGGCCCAGGCGATGGTGGCCGCGCCCGCGCCCGACGGGGAGCGGGCGTGGCGGGACCTGGTGGACGAGGTGTCCCGGCACTGGCTGCGCGACCGGCTTCCGGTGGCGGGACAGCGCGTGGCGGTGGAGTGGTCGGAGGTCCGCCCCCTCCTGGCCGGGCTCCGCCGGGCCGGGGAGGAGCACGGGCCGGAGCGGCTCGCCGCCGTGTACCGGGCGCTCGTTGAGGTCCACCCGGCGGTGGACGCCGTCGCCCGGCGGACGGTCGTGGGCGTGCTGTCCGGATGGCGGAGTCCCGGGACGCTGGCCGCGGCTCTGCGGGGGTGCCCGGAGGACGTGTTCGGGGCCTTCTGCGGGGTGGTCGCCGCCCGGCTGGCCGACGACCGGCCCGACACGGCGACGGCGGCTGCGGTGTACCTGGCCGCGGGGCACGAGGACCTGGCGGGGCACGAGCGCGGGGGGCGCCTGGACTCGGCGGTACTGTCCCCCGCCGTGGCGGCGTGGCGCCGCCGCCACCTCGCCGGGGTGCGCAGACAGCTGCCCCGGGAGGGGGCGGCGGCGTTCGACGAGTGGGCGCGGCGGCGGCGCGGGGAACGGGAGCGGAGACGGTTCGGGCTGGGTCGCCGGGCAGGCGGGCGGCGCTCGTGAGCGGTCCCACGGGCGAAGGCCCGGCCACGGGCGCCGAAGGCTTCGCGCCCCCGGGCGGTGCGGCGGCCCGGGGGCGCGAAGGCGCCGGAGGGCGGCGGGCGGGCAGGCGCCGGGCGGGGGCCGCTCGGCGGGGCCGCACGGGCCGGGCACGGACCGCGGGGGTCGCGGGGTTCGCGGGAGAGCTGTGGCCGCGCCGGGACGGGGGCCGGGCGGACCTGGGGACGGGCTGCGCGGCCGCGGCGTCGGCGGCGGTGCTCGGGCTGGTGGTCGTCTACGTCCTGCGCTGGTGGCTGCTGGCGTTCCTGGTGAGCGCCGTCGTCGCCCTGGGCGTCGCCGCCGCCGTGGTCGGCGGGTCCGTGCTGACGGGCCTGTACTTCCGCCGGACGCACGAGGT
This sequence comes from Nocardiopsis sp. CA-288880, assembly GCF_050955985.1. Taxonomy (NCBI): domain Bacteria; kingdom Bacillati; phylum Actinomycetota; class Actinomycetes; order Streptosporangiales; family Nocardiopsidaceae; genus Nocardiopsis; species Nocardiopsis sp. CA-288880. Next base: position 5,986,107 of record NZ_CP192105.1, read on the forward strand.
GATGTTCGGCGGCGGCCGCCCCGAGGACCCGCCCCCGGGCGAGGGGGACGACCCGGCCCACCGCGCCTACCACGGGGGCCCCGCCTGGTGGGACCTGCGGACGATCGTGGGCCGGACCTGGGCCGCGTCGGCCGTGTGGGGGGTGCTCCTGGGCGCGCACTTCGCGGTCCACGCCCTGGTGGTGGCCGCGTACCTGGCGGCGGCCTGGACGTTCGTGGGGGTGCTGCGGGTCGTGGACGCCGGCCTGCTGGTGGTCCGCCGGGTGCGGATGGTGTGCCCGGGCTGCTTCCTGCGGCTCGGCTACCCGGCGTACCTGTGCACGCGGTGCGGGCGCAGGCACGGTGCGATCCGCCCGGGGCTCCGGGGGCTGCTGCGGCGCCGGTGCCTGTGCGGGGCCCGGCTCCCCACGCTGCTCCTGCTGGGCTCGGCCGACCTGGACGCGCTGTGCCCGCACTGCGACCGGGGCCTGGAGCACCGGCCCGGTGAGGCCCGGGAGTTCGTGCTGCCGCTGTTCGGCAGCGCGGGCGCGGGCAAGACCCGCCTGGTGGCGGGGATGAACCTGGCGCTGGCCCAGGCCGCGCGGGGCACACGGGAGGCGTACGTGGAGCCCGTCGGAGAGGAGACCGTCCGGCGGCTGCGCGACAGCGAGCGGCTCCTGACCGCGGCCCACCGGACCGGCCCCACTCCCCCGGGGCGCGAGGTCCGCGGGCTGACGGTACGCGTGGGGGCCGAGGGGCGGACCCTCCTCCTCCAGGTGTACGACGCGGCCGGGGAGCGGTTCAACCGGTCGGCGACCACCGAGGACCTCACCTATCTGGGGCAGGCGTCGACGTTCGTGCTGGTGGTGGACCCCCTGGGAGTCGAGGCGGTGTGGCGGTCCATGACCGCCGGGGAGCGGTCGCGCCTGTCCGGGCACCGCTCGCGCGTCCGCGACCCCGAACTGGCGTACGGGGCGGTGCGCGACGAGATCCGGCGCCAGTACCGCATGTCCGGCCGCAGACTGCGGCCCCGGCGTGCGCGGACCCGTCTGGCGGTGGTGGTCACCCGCGCAGACCTGGTCCGCGGCACCTCGGCAGCGCCCGGCGGCATGCCGCCGGAGGAGTGGGCGGCACGGACCCTGGGGCTCGGGAACCTACTGCGGGACGCGGCGGCCGACTTCGGGGAGGTGCGGGTGTTCCTGACGGCGTCGGTCGCCGACGGCTCCGGGACCGCGCACCCCAGCCTCTCCGCGCTGCTGCGGTGGGTACTGGCCGGGGAGTCCGCCGTGTTCGCGGGGATGCTGGCCGGGTCCGCGCCCGGTTCCGGGGAAGGGACCGCACCGCGCGGCGCGCCCGCGCCCCTCGGCTCCGCTGCGCCCCGTCCCGAGCGCGTGGGAGGCGGCCGATGAACTGCCGGACCCCCGGGCACCGGGGCGCGCGCCGGACGATCGCCGTCACCGTCTACCTGGTCACCGGGGCACTGACGGCGGCCGCGGTCACCGCCGCCGTCTGGTTCGGCGTCGCCGCCGTCCAGGCCGTGTGGGAGCACGCCCTCGCCCGGATGTGACGGCGCCCCGTCGTGCCGGGGGCCGGGAGGACCGGGTGGCGGCCGGAACCCGGTCGGCGCCCCGGGGACCGCCTGTGGCACAGTGGCGGCGGAAGCGGTGCCCACCGCCTGACCACGCCTTACGGGAGGAAACCGATGGCCGTCTTCGCCGTCACCTACACCTACGCCGACGGGAGCGCCGCCGCACGCGACGAGCACCGGCCGGCCCACCGGGAGTACCTGGCCGGGCTCTCCGAGCGGGGCGTCAACCTGTGCTCGGGCCCGTTCGGCCCCGAGGAGGCCCCCGGCGCGCTGCTGCTGTTCCGGACCGGCTCCCGCGAGGAGGCGGTGGCCCACACCGAGAAGGACCCCTTCCGGATCCAGGGCCTGGTGGCGGAGGTCTCCGCCCAGGAGTGGGTCCCGGTGCTGGGGCCGCTCGCCGAGCACTTCTGATCCGGCGCCCGGTGCGCACGCCGCGGGACAGGTCGCCCCGGCCGGTCCCGCGGCGCCCCGGGCCGGTCCCGCGCGCTCTACTCCGGCGCGAAGCCGTTGTCCCTCATCCACCGCGGGTCGGGGGCGACCAGCTGGAGAATCTCCACGAAGAGCCCCTCCGGGCCGGCGACCTGGAAGCGGCGCTGCCCCCAGGGCTCGCTGACCAGCGGCAGGACGATCTCCAGGCCGGCCTCCCGCAGCCGCTTCTCCTCCGCGTCCGCGTCCTGCACCAGGAAGGCGACGAGTGTCCCCGCCACCGTCCTGCCGAGCATCCCCTCGGCGAGGGACGCGTGGTCGCGCCGGACGAAGTCCAGCGACAGGTTCTTGTGCTGGGCGTGCTGGGTGTTGACGTACCAGCCGATGTCGGCGCCGATCTCGAAGCCGATGTGCTCGGCGAACCACTCGGCGCTCGCGCGCGGGTCGTCGCAGAGCACCGCCATGCCGATGAGGTCGATGTTCACGGTGTTCTCCCCTGAGTCGTTCTTGACCACTTCGTCCAAAGTACTACACTTAAAGTGGTTGCAGCAAGCAGCTCTTCCCGACGACTGGAGACCGAGACCATGCGGCAGAACCCCGAACGCAGGCGCGCCCTCCTGGACGCGGCCATCGACGTCCTGGCCGAGGAGGGGGCGCGGGGGCTCACCTTCCGGGCGGTGGACGCCCGCGCGGAGGTGCCGAAGGGCACCGCGTCGAACTACTTCGCCAACCGTGCCGAACTCCTGCTCCAGGCGGGCGCGCACGTCCATGTGCGCCTGACCCCCACCGACGAGTTCATGGACCGGTTCGCGAACGCCCGGCCGTCCCGGGAGCAGACCCGGCTGGGCATGCGGGACCTGCTGCGGCGCATCGAGCACAACCGCAACGGCTACCTGGCGCTGCTGGAGCTCCGGCTGGAGGCCAACCGCCACCCGGGCATCCGCGAGGAGCTGACCCGCACCATCAAGGAGACGCTGGAGGAGAACGTGCGCACCCACCTGGAGGGCGGCTTCCCCGGCGACCGGACCACCGTGGTGACGCTCTACCTGGCGATGACGGGTCTGTTCATCGAGCACCTGACCCTGCCCGCGGTGCTCGCCGACGACGCCGCCGGCCCCCTGGTGGACCGCATGGTGGACCTGATCGTCCCCGGCCCCGACCAGGCATAGCCCGCCCCGGCCCCCGCACGGGCCTGCCGCCCCGGGGAGGCCGCCCCCTCTGCGCCCGCCCGGGACGCCCCCTGTCCGGAACGCCGACGACGACGCCCTGCCGCCGGGGAGCGCAGGGCCCCGGCTCGGGGCAGCGCCCCGCGCTCACCGGCGTGGCCCCGGACGCCGCCCGCCCGGCGCCACTGCCGCACGCGTTCCCGCCCACCGGGGAGGAGGCGGGCGCACCCCGGGGACCGGACCCTTCGCCGACGCCCTCCCCGCGGAGTGGCCGGCCGCCCGCCGCCCGCGCCCGCGACGGCCGGTCGGCACGCGCCCGGGAGAGCCCGCGGCGTCCGGTCCGTCCAGGAAAACCCCTGTCCGGGGGCGGCTCCGGCGTGCAAGACTCCAGACTCTCGCGAGGAGGCCCTGTGCACACACACCACTTCGGCATCGTCACCGGCGACGGCCGCACCCGGCGCGCCGTCGTCGAACTGCCGGGACGGCCCGACGCGGTCGTGACCGGCGACGACGAGGCCGGGCTGGCGGAGGAGATGTCCGAGGTCGTCGCCGAACGCCTGGGCGTCTCCCCCGACGAGGTCGACGTGACCCTCTTCGGGTACGACGGCGACGACCCCTGCTACGCGGCGGCCGTCCTGTGCGACGGCGCCGGGTGGCACACGCGGTTCCCGGCCCAGGAGGACCTTCCGGCGGCCCTGGACCTGCCGGTGGCGCTGAGCCGGGAGGCGGCCGAGGGCCAGGCCCTGCGCGCGCTCGCCTCCGCGCTGGGCCGCCCGGCCGCGGGCCTGGACCTGGAGGTCGTCCGGATCGGACCCGGCAGCGAGGACGCGGACGAGGACCGGGACGGCCCCTGACCGCTCACCGGCACCGCGCACGCGGGCGTCGGCCCGCGCCGCGCGTGAGCGCCCGCCACCCGGTGCTCCCCTCCGCGCGTCCCACGCCGGGCGCGGACCCCGGGCCGGTCAGCCCTTGGGCGGGGCCGTGCTGCTGCGCTCCACCAGCCGTGTGGCCATCTCCACGCGGGTGGTCTCGGGCCGGTCCCCGCCGACCAGGTCGAGCAGCATGCGCGCGGCCATCTGCGCCATGTCGCGCAGGGGCTGGCGGACGGTGGTCAGCGGCGGAGTCGCCCACAGCGCCTCGGGCAGGTCGTCGAAGCCGATCACGCTGACGTCGTCCGGGACCCGCAGCCCGCGGTCGAACAGGGCCCCGTAGGCCCCCCGGGCCATCTGGTCCGACCCCGCGAAGATCGCGGTGGGGGGCTCGGGCAGCTCCAGGAGGGCGGCCGTCTCGGTCCGGCCCGTGTCCAGCAGGAAGTCGCCGTAGCGGACGTAGTCGTCGGGGACGGCGAGGCCCGCGTCGCGCATCGCGCTCCGGTAGCCGTCCACCCGCGCCCGGCTGCACATCACGTCCGGGGGGCCGCTCAGCGTGGCGATGCGCCGGTGGCCGAGGCCGATGAGGTGCTCGGTCGCGGCGACGCCCCCGGCCCAGTTGGTGGCGCCGACCGCCGGGACGTCCTTGGCGAGGTCTCCGACGGGGTCGACCACCACCACGGGTATGCCCAGCGCGTCCAGCTGGGCGTGCTGCGCGGCGGACAGTTCGGACAGGACCAGGACCACGCCGTCGGAGTTGCGCGCCTGGAGGTTGTCCAGCCACTTGCGCCCCGGGCGGGTGCGGCTGCGGTCGTGCACGGCGGAGACCACGATGCCGAACCCCGCCTCGTGGGTGACCTCCTCGACCCCGTCCAGGATCGCCATCGACCAGGGGCTGCCCAGGTCGAGGAAGACCAGGTCGATGAGGCCCACCGTCCGGTCGTCGCGGTGCCTGCGCGGCTGGTAGCGGTGCTGTTCCAGGAGCCGTTCCACCTGGCGGCGGGTCTCCGCGGCGACGTCGAGGCGACCGTTGAGCACCTTGGACACGGTCGGGACGGAGACCCCCGCCTCCTGGGCGATCTCCGCCAGGGTGGGTCGTCGCTGTGGCATGCGCCTCCTCGTCGGATCCGGGCCGGGAGCGGTTCGCGGCCCTTCAGGATTCTATCTCGAAACTTTTCGAGGGCATTCGCTGTAACCTACCCGAAATCAGAGGGGGCCTTGACGCACCCTCTCGGACAACTTAGCGTCGTGCCAACCGAAACATATCGAAATATTTCGAGAATTTCGACCCACGTCTCCCCCCGACGGAAGAGCGGTGTCCCCATGAGAAGCACCTACCGGATACGTGTGATCGGCGGTACCTCCCTGGCCCTGGCCATGCTCCTGGCCACGGGCTGCGGGACGACCGGGCCCGGCGGCGGCGACGCCTTCCAGGTGTGGGCCCTGGAGGACGCCGCGGTGAACGAGCTGGTCGAAGCGGGCATCGAGGCCTACAACGCCGACAGCGACGTTCCCGCCGAACTCGTCACCTACGTCAACGACTCCTACAAGCAGCGGCTCCAGGTGGCCCTCGGCTCGCCCAACGCCCCCGACGTGTTCTTCAACTGGGGCGGCGGCAACCTGGCGCAGTACGTCGACGCCGGCCAGGCCGTCGACCTGACCGGGGCTCTGGAGGACGCGCCGGAGTTCCGGGACGCCTTCCTCCCCAGCGTGCTCGACGTCGCCCGGATCGACGGCGCCTACTACGGCGTCCCCATCCTCGGCGTGCAGCCCGTCGTGCTGTTCCACAACAGGGCGGTCTTCGAGGAAGCCGGCATCGAGCCCCCCGAGACCTACGACGAACTGCTCGACGCCGTCGACACCTTCCAGGAGCGGGGCGTCACCCCCGTCACCCTCCCCGGGGCCCAGGGGTGGACCCAGCTGATGTGGTTCTCGTACCTGGTCGAGCGGATCGGCGGCCCCGACAGCTTCCAGGCCGTCGTCGACGGCGAGGCGGGCGCGTGGAGCGACCCGGCGATCGTCCGGGCCATGGAGATGTGCCAGGAGCTGGTGGACAGGGGCGCGTTCGGCACCAACTTCAGCTCCATCGACTACGACAACGGCAGCGCCTCGGCACTGCTCGCCACCGGGGAGTCCGCCATGTTCCTCATGGGGACCTGGGACATCGCCCGCCAGCAGCAGGACAGCCCCGAGTTCATGGCGAGCGGCGACCTCGGGTACACGGCCTTCCCGGCCGTGGAGGGCGGCGAGGGCGAGCCCGGAGCGATCGTCGGCAACCCCAGCAACTACTTCTCCGTCAACGCCGACAGCGGGCACACGGACGCGGCCGTGGACTTCCTGGTGGAGACCTTCGCCTCCGACGAGTACGTCGACGGGCTCATCGAGGCGGGCCAGGTGCCCCCCATCGAGGGCGTGGAGGACCGGCTCCAGGAGAGCGAGCACGCCGACTTCGCCGTCTTCACCCACCAGCTGGTCTCCGAGGCGCCGAGCTTCACCCAGTCGTGGGACCAGGCGCTGTCCCCGTCCGCCTCGCAGGCCCTGCTGACCAACCTCCAGCTGCTCTTCCTCGGCGACATCACCCCCGAGGAGTTCTCCCAGGACATGGAGCAGCACCTGTGAGGACCGCGACCCCCGCGGAGCGGCCCGGGTTCGCCTGGGCCGCTCCGGCCCTGCTGTTCTTCGGCCTGTTCGGCCTGGCTCCCGTCGCGGTGGTCGTCTACCTCAGCCTCACCGCGTGGAACGGGCTCGGCTCCCCGCAGTGGGTGGGCCTGGACAACTGGCGGGCGCTCCCGGGCGACGACGACGTCACCCGCGGACTGGGCGTCACCCTGGCCCTGACCGCGCTGTGCTGGGCGACGCAGACCCCCCTGGCCCTGGCGTTCGGCACATGGGCGGCGGGACACCAGCGCGCACGGGCCGTGGCGAGCGCCGTGTTCTTCCTCCCGCTCCTGCTGTCCACCGCCGCCATCGCCCTGATCTGGAAGGCGCTGCTCGACCCGAACTTCGGCCTGCCCTCCCAGATCGGCCCCTGGATCGGGCTGCCCGACGGCAACGTGCTCGGCAACCGCTCGCTGGCCCTGTACGCGATCGTCCTCATCCTGCTGTGGCAGTTCCTGCCGTTCCACATGCTGCTCTACCAGGCGGCGGCACGGCAGATCCCGAGCTCCCTCTACGAGGCCGCGGAACTCGACGGGGCCTCCCCCCTCCGGAGGTTCTGGCACATCACCGTCCCCCAGCTGCGGCACACGATCATCGCCTCGTCCGTGCTGATCCTGGTCGGGTCGATGACCTACTTCGAGACCGTCCTGCTGCTCACCGACGGCGGTCCGGGCAACGCGACCCGCATCCTGCCGCTGCACATGTACAACCAGGGCTTCATCGCCTTCGAGATGGGCTACGCGAGCGCCGTCGCGGTGCTGCTGGTCGTCATCGGCACCGGTCTGTCGCTGCTGGTGGTGCGCGTGACCGGCTACGCCCGTATGACCAGCCAGAGAGAGGGAATGTGACATGGCCACCCGAACCAGGCCCTCGGTCGGCGGCGGGATCGGGGCCGCGCTGTGGCTCGTCGTCGTCGCGGTGCCGATCTACTACCTGCTCGCCACCAGCCTGCGCGGGCCGGGCGACTACATGGCCGACGGCCCGCTGGCCCTGCCGGACGACCTCACCCTGGACAACTACCTCAACGTCCTCGAGGTGGGGTTCCTGCGGTTCCTCGCCAACAGCCTGATCGTGGCGTGCGGCTCCGTGGCGCTGGTCCTCGCCGTGGCCCTGCCGGCGGCGTTCGCGATCGTGCGCGGCCGCAGCCGCGCCCTCCGTGTGGCGTTCCTGCTGTTCCTGCTGGGGCTGGCGGTCCCCGCCCAGGCGGTGATCATCCCGATCTACCTGATCATCACCCGTCTCAGCCTGTACGACAGCCTCACGGCGATCATCCTGCCGACCGCCGCGTTCACACTGCCGATCTCCATCGTGGTGCTGACCAGCTCGCTGCGCGACGTGCCCGGCGAGCTCTACGAGGCGATGGCGCTGGACGGCGCCACCAACCTCCAGGCGTTCCTGCGCCTGGTGCTCCCCCTGGCGCGCCCCGGCGTGGTCACCGTGGCCATCTTCGTGGGGCTCAACGCCTGGAACAACTTCCTCTTCCCGCTGGTGCTCACCCAGAGCGAGGAGAACCGCGTCCTCCCGCTGGGCCTGTGGTCCTTCCAGACCCAGTACGGCACCGACGTGCCCGGCCTGATGGCCGCCGTCGTCCTCTCCACCCTGCCGATCTTCGCCCTCTACCTGTTCGGGCGCAGGCACCTCCTGGGCGGGCTGGCCGCGGGGTTCGGCAAGTAGGAAACCCCTCCCGACCACACACGAACCGCACTGACGAAAGGCCACGATGACGACCCTCCCCGCCACCGCCGCGCTCTCCGGGACCATCGCCAACCCGGTGCTCCCCGGGTTCCACCCCGACCCCTCGATCCTGCGGGTCGGGGACGACTACTACCTGGCCACGTCGACCTTCGAATGGTGCCCGGGGGTGGTGCTGCACCACTCCAGGGACCTGGTCCGCTGGCGTCCCCTGGGCGGCGCGCTGACCGAGGCGCGGCTCCTGGACCTGACGGGGCGCCGGGACTCCGCCGGCGTGTGGGCCCCCTGCCTCTCCCACAAGGAGGGGCTGTTCTACCTGATCTTCACGAACGTGGAGAACTACGCGGGCGGCTTCTGGGACACCCCCAACCTCGTGACCACCGCACCGGCGGTCACCGGCCCCTGGTCGGACCCGGTGCCCCTGCACTCCATGGGGTTCGACCCGTCGGTCTTCCACGACGCGGACGGCCGCAGCTGGGTGCTGTCCAACCTGAACGACTGGCGTCCCGACAGGAACGCGTTCAAGGGGATCGTGCTCCAGGAGCTGGACACCGACGCGATGCGGCTGGTCGGCGAGGCGCGGCTCATCTTCACCGGGACCGAGGCCGGTGTGACCGAGGGGGCGCACCTGTACCGCAAGGACGGCTGGTACTACCTGATGACCGCCGAGGGCGGGACCACCTGGGACCACCAGGTCACGGTGGCGAGGTCGCGCCGGATCGAGGGCCCCTACGAGCCCGACCCGGCCGGCCCGACCCTGACCTCGCGCCCCGACCCCTCGCTGGTCCTCCAGAAGGCCGGCCACGGCAGCCTGGTGGAGACCCGGGGCGGCGAGTGGTTCCTGGCGCACCTGGCCTCGCGCCCCCTCACCGAGCGCGGAAGGTGCGTGCGCGGCCGGGAGACGGCGCTCCAGCGCGTGGCCTGGTCGCCCGAGGGGTGGCCGCGTGTGGAGGGGGCCGCGCCCCGCGAGGAGGTGCCCGGCCCCGCGCTGGAGCCGCACCCGTGGCCGGAGCCGCCGGAGACGGACGGCTTCGACGCCGCCGAGCTCCGTCCCGAGTGGAGCACCCTGCGGCGCCACGCCTCCGCGGACTGGCTGTCGCTGGAGGAGCGCCCGGGGCACCTGCGGATCCGGGGCGGGCAGTCCCCCGCGGGCACCGGCTCGCCGAGCCTGGTGGCGCGGCGCGTCCAGCACGAGCGGTGCGCCATGGAGACGGTGATGGAGTTCCGCACCCGCACCTTCCAGCAGATGGCCGGACTCACGGCGTACTACAACACCCGGCACTGGCACTACCTGCGGATCGGTTTCGACGAGGAGGAGGGGATGTTCGCGAGGGTCCTCACCTGCGACCGGGGCCGGTACCGGGAGGTCGGGCACCGTGTCGTGGTCGAGGACTGGGAGCGCTGCCACATGAGGGCCGTGATCGACGGCGCCGAACTGCGGTTCGGCCTCTCCCGGGACGGGCGCTCGTGGACCGACATGGGCGTGGTGCTGGACGCGGGCATCCTCTCCGACGACCACGCGGCCGAGCGCGAGGGCGGCGAGGGCGGCCATCCGGACCGGGAGGGCAACGCCGGCCTGGTGAGGGCCTGGGGTTTCACGGGCGCCTTCCTCGGCCTGTGGGTGCACGACCTCGCCGGGACCGGGTGCCACGCCGACTTCGACCACGCGTCGTACCGGGGGACGGACCGCCCCGACCGGTGATCCCGCGCCGGAGCGGCGGACGGGGGCCGCTCCCGGCACCCCCGGGCGGGGCGCCGGCCCCGCGACCCGCGGGAGCGGCGGGCTGCGGGGACGGCCTTCCGTCGGCGGCACACGGCCGGACGCTGTGGCCCACGACACGCTCCGGCCCAGGGTGCGGGCGGGCCGCAGGGCCCGTCCGCACCGTTACGGAGCCACAGACGTCACACTGTCACCATTTTCGGACCGACCACAATTGCCTTCCGGTCTCAGTCCCCGCGCGTCACGGGGCGGGTCGGCGCCGGGGCCGACCCGGGACCCGGCCGCGGGGACGGACGGACCGGAGCGGGCCCCGCGTGTCCGGTGACACGCGGGGCCCGTCGGCGCTTCCGGGAGGCCGGGCGTCCCGCCCGTCAGGACCTCCGGGCGGCGGTCCGGTCGGCCCCGTCGCGGGCGCCCTCGGGGCCCGGGCCCGCCTGTCCGGGATCCGGCCGACCGGTGCCCTCACCGGGCCGGTTGGCCTGGTGGAAGGCCTGCTGGGCCTGGCTCTGCCGCTCCCACCGCACGAAGCGCTCGCTCTCGCCGAGCGCCATCGTGGTCAGCCACACGGCGACGCCGATGTCGTCCGCGAGGCCGAGCAGGGGGATGAACAGTTCGGGTACGAAGTCGACCGGCGAGACGATGTAGACCGCCAGCACCAGCATGCCGAGCAGCTTCCCGCTGCTCAGGTCCGGGTACCGGCCGCGCATCTTGGCCCCGAGCATGCGCGGGACGGCCCCGATCCGCTTCCAGACCGAGATGTCGGTGTCGGAGTTCTGGATGACCTGCCAGGCGGCGGCTCCGGCCGCGGCACGGTTTGCCTTGCGCATCGTTGGTCTCCTCAGGGGCGTCTGACTTCTCAAGATATGACGCGAAGTCCCTCCGATTCGTTCCCTCGGCAGGACGCCCCAACCCCCGACGAGACGCACGCGACACCCGTGCCCGCCGGGGAGTTTTCCACAGTTCGGCCGTGGGCACTGGTGGGAGGCGGAGCGGAGGGGCATCCTTGGGTGGGTGGGAAGGACGGAGGCGAGGAGACGGACGCGCGTACAGCCCGCGAACACGCCGGGCAAGACACACACATGTCCACCGGACCGGCGCAGAACGGCCTGTCCACCCCCTGGTCGCATGCGGCCGACACGACCGGCGTCCCGCCCCGGGCCGGTCCCCCGGGACCCGCGCGGGAGGCGCCGCGCGCGAGCCGCGCACGCGGGTTCCCGCCCCCGGCCCTTCCGGTCGGCCCGCGCCTCCTGTTCAATGGCGACAAATGCGAGGTCTCCCCCCTTCAGCCGCACATTCGTTACGATGCGTTCGGGTGGCACCTTCGACGCGGGAGGCCGCTCTGCTTCAGATCTCTCCCAAGCGCGCAGAACCGATGGAGCTTGCCCAGTGTCCAGAGCCCAACCTCGGTCGGCGACGACCGTCGCCCTGTTGGCGGATATCCCCAGCACGGGCCATGTGGGCGAGGTCCGGGCGCAGCGGTTCGCGATGCGGGGCGAGGGCATCGGCGAGCGCAGCTCGGCGTTCGTCGCCTTCGCGAGGCAACAGGTGGACGCCGGCCGCAAGGTCGTCGCGCTCTACCCCGCCTGGCGGTCCGAGGACGCCGAACGCGCGATCAACTTCGCGCGCGGCTCCATGCGCACCGACCACGTCGCGGGGATCGCCGTCGACCTCTCCCCCCTGGCGCTGTCGCTGATCGCGGACCAGCTCGCCTACCTCGCCCCCTACCTGCCGCCGGGCATGGTCGCCGCGCTCTGCGACGAACTCCCCCGGCACCTGCTCGCGGGCGCCTGGCTGAAGACGGTCTCCGGCCTGTCCACCATCCCCACCTCGATGCGCCAGCACATGGGCTCCTTCGCGCCGTCCGTGTCCTTCCTCGCCTACTGCGCCCCCACCGCCCGCGTGGGACGCCTGCGTCCGGCCGACGTCTCCCGGACGCTGCCCTTCCGCCCGGTCCAGCCGGTCCAACTGCTCTGCTCCACCCCCGACCCGTCCATCACCGGGGTCTTCGACGACAACCTGCCGCAGGCCATCCAACCGGTGGCCACCCGCACCCTTCCCGTCCAACCGCTCGGGCCCGTGTACTGGGGGACGTCCCGGTACGTGGAGTTCGTGGCCCTGAGCGCCCACCCCCAGGCGCTCGCCTACGCGGCGGGCGCCGTCCGCGCCTCGTACTGCTCCTGGTGCGGCGAACCCATGTCGGGCAGGCCCTGCCCCTTCTGCTCGGCCGACAACCCCCGGACCGGCGCAGGCGTCCGGACACCGCAGACGTCCCGGCCCCCCGTGCCCGAATCCGCGCCCCGGCCGCAGCGTCGCCCCTCCCCCGGACCCGCGCAGGGCCCGGTGGAGGGCCCGTCGCCCGGCCACGCGCGCGACCGGCGCCGGGCGGGGCCCGTACCCTCCGACCCGCCGTCCGACGGCGCTCCTCCGCCCCCGGGCGGCAGGGGCGCCTCCGACGGCCGACCGATCCCACCGACCGCAGACCGGCCGGAGGGCGCCCCGTTCGCGGGCCGCGCCCTGTGGCCCGGTACACCCAGGACCTACTCCCGCTAGGACCCGCGACCGCGCCGGCCCGACGGGCGGACGGCTCCGCGACGACACCGGAAACGGAAAAGACCCCCTATGAACCCCCGTCAGCGACGTGGCGTGTTGCTCATGGTCATCGCCGCCATCGGCGCCGTCGCCGTGTTCGCGTCCGTGTTCACCTACCTCAACTCGCAGCAGGACCGCCTGGGCGAGTTCGCGACCGTCCTCCGCCTGTCGGAGGACGTGGACGCCTACCAGCCCGTCGGCGAGGACTCCCTCGAACGGGTGCAGGTGCCGAGGATGTACTTCGACCCCGAGGTGTTCATCACCGACCTGGCCGACGTGGACACGCCCGCCGACCAGGAGCTCGTCGCCGCCTCCCACCTGGAGGAGGGCGTCTACCTCCAGCGCGGCATGGTGCAGCCCCAGCCCACCCTCACCACGGGCGAGCGCGAGATCGCGATCATGGTCGACGCCGAGACCGGTGTCGCGGGCAAGGTGCAGCGCGGATCGTTCGTGGACATCTACGGCACGTTCCAGCCGCGCGACCACGGTGAGGCGTGCGCGGTGCGGATCATCACCGAGGTCGAGGTCCTCGACATCGGGGAGCTCCGCTCCCAGGAGCGCGAGAACGGCGGCGTCTCCGGGGTGGTCCCGGTGACCTTCCGCCTCGACCCGCAGGCGGCGCTCCAGCTCGCCTACGCGGAGGACTTCTCCACCAAGCTCAGGCTGGCGCTGGTGAGCGCCGACGGCGGCGGAACGCCCGGGGCCAGCGAGTTCTGCAGCGGGGACTTCGACGACCTCGCCGGGGGCGCGACCCCCGACGAGGGAGAGACGACCGACGAGCGGCCCGCGCCGCATGGGGGGTAGACGTTGATGTTCCGAGTCCTGGCGGGGATGCCCACCTCCGAGGCGGAGCTGGTGCTGGCCGCGCGCTTCGAGGAGCTGGGCAGCGCCGAACTGGTGGCCTCCCGGCCCACCACCTCCGCGCTGATCGACGCGGCGGGGGAGTTCCCCGAGATCGACGTCGTGCTCATCCACCAGGAACTGGGGCCCGCCCCGGTGTTCGACGCCATCCGCGACCTGTCCCACCGCCACCCCCAGCTCGCGATCCTCCTGGTCTCCCCCACCATGGACCCCGACACGTTCACCGGGGCGATGGAGGCCGGCGCCCGGGGCGTGCTGCCCCACGACTCCGGGATCGCCGAGCTGGAGACCCGCGTCACGAAGGCCGCGGAGTGGTCGCGGACCCTGCGCCGCCACCTGGAGTCGGCGTCCCTGGACCTGCCCGCCTCCGGGGTGCGCGGCCGGATCATGGCCGTCAGCGGCGCCAAGGGGGGCGTGGGCGCCACCACCTGCGCCGTCCACCTCGCGATGGTCGCGGCGGCCGCCGGCCGGGTCGTGTGCCTGGTGGACCTCGACCTCCAGACGGGCGACCTGCCCGCGTTCCTCAACCTGCGCCACCGCCGCTCCATCAGCGACCTGGTCGACGCCGGGGACGACATCACCCCCGGGATGCTCGCCGAGACCCTGTACGTGGACCACCGGGGCCCGCACGTCCTGCTCGCGCCCGAGCACGGCGAACGCGGCGAGGACGTCACCGCCCGCGCCACCCGCCGTGTCCTCAACGCGCTGCGCTCCCGGTACGAGCTGGTGGTGGTGGACTGCGGCTCGACGATGAACGAGGCCACCGCCATGGCGGTGGAGCTCGCCGACACCGCGGTCGTCACCGTCACCCCCGACGTCCCGGCGCTGCGCGGCGCCCAGCGGCTCATGGGCATGTGGGAACGGCTGCAGATCCGCTCCCACGAGGACGTGTACTCGCTGGTCACACGGCACAGCCGCAAGAACGAGATCCAGCCGGACTTCCTCCAGCAGCTGCTGGGCACCAGGGTGCTGCGCACCCCGGTCCCCGCGGCCTACCGGGCCCTCGAACCCGGGGAGAACAACGGCGATCCGACCAAGGTCACCGACGAGGGCCTGCGCAAGGCCTTCGCGCGCCTGGCCGCGGAGCTGGACCTGCTGAGCCCGCCGGCCCCTCCGGGCAGCGGCGGCAAGGGCGGGCCGACCACGCCCTCCGGCGGGCTGGGCTCGTTCGCCGCCCTCGCGGACCGCCAGGCGCTCGCGCCCTCCACCCGCGACGTGTCCGGGTTCCTCAACGCGTCGGTTCCCGACCCGGCCCACAGGGCCGCCAACGGATCCTCCGCGACCCCTTCGGGGGGCCGCCCGGCGGCGGGGCCGTGGGGCGGCGGGGGCCGCGGTGGGTTCGATGGCTGAGCCGCGGTCCGCGCGCGCCCGGCGCCGCCGCGACGACGGCGCGGTCATCGTGGAGTTCGCGGCCGCGGTGCCGTTCATGATGCTCGCGATGGCACTGGTGTGGCAGGTCCTGCTTCTCGGCATCACCTCGATGTACGCCTCGCACGGCGCCGCCGAGGCCGCCCGGCAGGCCTCCGTGACCCCCGATGACACGGAGCGCATCGGTGAGGAGGCCCGCAAACGGGTGCGGCCGCCGTGGGACGGCGAGGACGTGATGACGGTGAGCGTCGTCGAGCGCGACGGCGGGCGGTTCGCGCGGGTCACGCTCGCCATGCCGATCTTCCTGCCCGGGGTCACGGGGCCGTGGGACATCACCGGTGAGGCCCTGGTCGTCCCCGAGGTGGAGCCGCGGGGGACCGCGCCATGAGCCGACCGACCGCCGGTCCCGGCTCCGGCCGGGGCGGCCCCACCGCCCGGGGTCCCTCCCCGGGGCGGGACGCCGACCGCGGCGGCCCGCTCCTGGAGTTCGCGGCGTTCTTCCCGATCCTGCTCCTGACCGCGGTCGTCGCGATCGAGGCGTTCCTGGCCTTCGTGGCGGCCGAGCGCCTGGAGTCGGCCGCGCGCGCCGGCGCCCGGGTGGCCGGGGCCGAGCAGTTGCCGGGCGCGGAGGCGGCGGCCCTGGAGGCCCTGCCCTCGTGGCTGGACGACGCGACCGTCACCAGCGGGACCAACGACAGCGAGGGCTTCTACGTGGAGGTGTCGCACCCGCTGCCCATCGTGTTCTCGTCGTCGGGGCTCGACCTGACCCTGACGCGTCGCGTGGACATGCCCAATGTGTGAGGCGGGCGCGGCGCGCCGCGCCCGTCCGGGGGGAAGGAGACGAGGGACATGGGCCTGAAGGACCGCCTCGAGGAGGACCGCGTCGTCGAGGGCCGCGCGGACAGCGCCAGCGTGACGCACTGGCGGCGGCGCCTCCTGGAGGAGATCAACCTGGAGGACCTCACCCAGCTCACCCTGGCGCAGCGCCGGGTGCGGCTGGAGAAGGTCGTGGGCCACATCCTCACCCGCGAGGGCCCGGTGCTGTCCGACCGTGAGCGGTCGCTGCTGATCCGCAGGGTCGTGGACGAGGCCCTCGGCCTGGGTGTGCTGGAGCCCCTGCTGGCCGACGAGACCGTCACCGAGATCATGGTGAACGGTCCCGACAACGTGTTCATCGAGCGCGGCGGCAGGATGCAGCGGGTGGACGCCACCTTCAACGGCGAGGAGCAGCTCTACCAGACCATCGACCGCATCGTGTCGCTGGTCAACCGCCGGGTGGACGAGTCCTCGCCGATGGTCGACGCCCGCCTGCCCACGGGCGAGCGCGTCAACGTGATCATCCCGCCGCTGTCGCTGTCCGGGCCGATCCTGACCATCCGGCGCTTCCCCAAGCCCTACCCCATCGACGAGCTCGTGCGGATGGGCAGCCTGGACGCGCCGACGGGCATCCTGCTGGCGGCGATGGTGCGGGCCCGGTTCAACATCGTGGTGTCCGGGGGCACCGGCACGGGGAAGACCACGTTCCTCAACGCCATGTCGGCGTTCGTGCCGACCGACGAGCGCATCGTCACCATCGAGGACTCCGCCGAGCTCCAGCTCATGCAGGAGCACGTGGTGCGGCTGGAGACGAGGCCGGCCAACATCGAGGGCCGGGGTGAGATCGCCATCCGCGACCTGGTTCGCAACGCGCTGCGGATGCGCCCCGACCGCATCATCGTCGGCGAGGTGCGCGGTCCGGAGACCATCGACATGCTCCAGGCCATGAACACCGGCCACGACGGCTCCCTGGTGACCGTTCACGCCAACTCGGCCGACGACGCCATCTACCGGTTGCAGACCCTGGCGACGCTGGGCGACGGCAACGTGCCCTACGACGCGATCCGCGACCAGATCAACAACGCGGTGGACGCCATCGTGCACCTGGGGCGCTGGCCGGACGGGTCGAGACGGGTCAACGAGATCGCCGTGGTCTCCTCACGCCGCCGGGAGGAGTTCCGGCTGGACCCGGTGATGACCTTCGACGCCCTGCCCACGGGCCCCAACCGGTCCGTGTCGGGCGAGTTCCGGCACTACCCGATGCCGCGGCACATGGCGGGACGGATCTACCACGTGGGCGAGGCCATCCCGGCGGCGTTCGGCGTCGTCCCCGACGAGGGCGTCGCGGGCCGATGGTGACCCCCCTTCCCGCGCCCTCCGGGGCGTGCTCGCCCCCCACCCGATTGGAGTCCCGGTGACCTGGCAGTTCGTGGCGATCCTCGGCGGTCTGGCCGTGGTCCTCGCCGTGGCCCTGTGGGGGCTGTGGGAGTTCGTGGCCAGCGCCGAGCAGCGTCGCATGATCGCCGCCCGCAGCGCCCTGGACCGGGCCGAGTACGAGGCGTCCACGCCGGCCGCCCGCCTGGACGCGGCCATCTACCGCACCCAGTGGGGTTCGCGTCTGTACCGCCGGATCGCCAGGTCCGGGGCGGACGTGCGCCTCTCGACGTTCGTGCTCGCGCTGATCGGCGGTTCGCTCCTGGCGGTGATCGTGGTCTGGCAGGTCCTGGCCCCGTTCTTCGGCCTGCTGGCCGCGGTCGGGGTGGCGTTCCTCTTCTTCTCCTACCTGAACCGGGCGGAGGCCAAGCGGCGCGAGGAGTTCACCGCCCAGCTGCCGGACCTGGCGCGGGTCCTGGGCAACGCGACCTCCGCCGGGCTGGCGCTGCCCACGGCGGTCGCGATGGCCGCCGAGGAGCTGGACGGGCCCGCCGGGGAGGAGCTGGGCCGGATGGCGGAGTCGATGAAGCTCGGCGCGGCCTTCGAGGAGGCCGTGCGGGAGCTGCGCGAGCGGATGCCCTCGCGTGAGCTGGGGGTGCTGCTGTCCACACTGGTGGTGGCGTCGCGCTCGGGAGGTTCGCTGGTCACGGCGCTGCGCAACATCTCCGAGACCCTGGAGAACCGCAAGGAGACCCGGCGCGAGGTGCAGACGATCCTCAGCGAGACGACGAGCACCGTGTGGGCTCTGGGGTTCATGTCGGTGGGCGCCCTGTTCCTGATCAACGGCATCGAGCCCGGGATCATGCGCGTCATGACCACGTCCGTCGCGGGGGTGACGGTGCTGCTGGTGGTGGCGGCGCTGTTCGCGCTCGGTTTCCTGCTGGTGTCCCGCATCACCAAGTTCGACCTCTAGAAGGACTCCCCCGATGAGTGTGCTCCCCACCCTGGTCCCGCTCGCCGCGGCGCTGGCCGGCTCCCTGGTCGTGCTGACCGCCTGCTACGGCCTGTACCTGACCATGTCGCGGACCCGGGTGGAGGTGGGCGGTCCGGCGGCCCGCACGCCCCGGACCAGGGCGGAGGAGACGTTCATCCTGCACCGGCTGACCGAGGCGATCGGCAAGCCCTTCGTCAAGTCGGTCCTGGCGTCGATGAGCCCGCGGATGCGCGCCTCCGTCACCGAGCGGCTGGAGGCGGCGGGTCGTCCGGACGGGCTGACCGTCGAACGGTACGTGCGGCGCAAGATCGGCGAGGTGGCGCTGTACGGCCCCCTGGGGCTGCTCATGTTCGCCGTGGGCAGCCCCCTGGTGGGCGTGGTCGTGCTGGCGTTCATGGGGCTGACCGATCTGAGCATGTACGTCCAGGGCCAGGAGCGGGCCGACCGGGTGCAGTCGCAGCTGCCGGACTTCCTGGACGTGCTCTCGGTGACGGTGAGCGCGGGGATGTCGTTCCGGGCCGCCGTGGCCAGGGTGGCCGAGTCGATGCCCGGGGTGCTCGCCGACGAGTTCACGCTCGCCCTCCGGCAGATGGAGCTGGGGACGTCCCGGCGCGAGGCCTTCGAGATGCTGCGGCGCCGTACCCGCAACGAGTCGCTGAGCAAGTTCGTGACCGCCATCCAGCAGGCGGAGGAGCTGGGCGCCCCGCTCAGCGACACCCTGGTGGACATCAGCCGGGACATGCGCCGTGCCGACGCCCAGTACATGCGCCGCAAGGCCCAGAGGATGAACCCGCGCGTGACGATGGTGACGGCGGTGACCCTGCTGCCGGGGCTGCTGATCCTCATCGTCGGGTCCATGTTCCTGGGCACAGAGGTCGACCTCGGCGCCATCTTCGGCGGCTGACCGCCGGTCCCCGGAGCAGCCCCGACCGCGGTGGCGGCCCCTCCCCGACATCGGGGAGGGGCCGCCCGGGGTGGGCCGGGCCCTGCCGGCCGCGGTCGGCGGCGGAGGGCCGGCGGGTCACCCGTCGGAGGGGAAGAGGCCGGGGTCGCCCACGTCCAGCAGCGGTTCGTGGATCCCGTCGCCGGAGGTGTCGGTCCAGTCGTGGTTGCCCGCGCCGACGAGGGCGCCGTACAGCGCCAGCACCCCGGCCCGGTCGGTCGGCTTGGCCGGGCCCGCGGCCAGCAGCGCCAGGCCGCCCGCGGCGTGGGGCGAGGCCATCGAGGTACCGCTCATGGACCCGTAGCCGCCACCGGGCATGGTGGAGGTGATGCAGGAGCCGGGCGCGGCGATCTCCACGACCGAGCCGTAGTTGGAGAAGTAGGACAGGGTGTCGTCGTCGTCACCGGTGCAGCGGAGCGCGCCGCCGGCGCCCCCGGGCGCTCCGTCGGAGTCGGCCATGGAGGAGACCGTCAGGACGTCGGGGTGGTTGGCCGGGAAGAAGTTCGCGGCGTTGGTGGCGCTGTTGCCCGCGGCGACGGCGAAGGCGACGCCGGCGTCGACGGACCCGGCGATGGCCCGGCTGAGGGCCTGGTTGGTGCACCCCTGACAGCCCAGGCTCATGTTGGCCACGGCGACCTGGTCGGCGTTGGCGGCGACGTAGTCCACGCCCGCCGTGATCCCGGCGAGGGAGCCGCTGCCGCCGGAGTTCAGGACCTGCACGCTCCAGACGGCGGCGCCGGGCGCCACGCCCACCACGCCCTCGTCGTTGTCGACGGCGGCGGTGGTGCCCGCCACGTGGGTGCCGTGGCCGTTCCCGTCGGTGCCGGTGACGGGGACGCAGGTCCCGCTCGTGCAGTTCACGGCGTCCACGACGTTCAGGTCGGGGTGGCCCGCGTCCACACCCGTGTCCAGGACGGCCACGGACACGTCGGGCACGTAGTCGGCCTGGCCGTTGATGGCCAGGCCGGGGTTGTCCGGGGCGAAGGTGCGGGCCACCCCGTCCGGGACGTCCTGCGCGAAGGTGTGCATGACCTGGTCCTCCTGGACGAAGGCCACGTCGGGGTCCTGGAGCAGGGCGGCGGCGTCGGCGGCGGTCATGTCGGCCGCGTAGCCGGTGAGCGCGTGCTCGTAGACGCTGCTGGGGTCGTCTCCGTGGCGGTCGGCCACGTCGTCCGGGGAGGCGTCCTCGTCCAGGACGACGATGTAGGTGCGTTCCGCCGTGTCGGGGGCGTCGGCGGCGAGGGCGGGGCTTGCGAGCATGGCCGGCAACAGTGCTGCGGCCGCGAGGACCGCACCGAACTTGCGCATGGTGGGAGGAACCCTTCGGGGAGGGGGCGGGGGATGCGGGGGGGTGGCCACCCTGCTTCCATCATGCGCGTCGGCCCGGGTGCGGACAATACGTGGTCACTACGTAACTTCCCGGAGTGGACGGGGCTACGTAGGGCGTTTCCGCGGACACTGACGGACACCGGCGCGGTGGTTCGCGCCGGACCCCGGATACCGGTCGTTCCGGAGGAGACACGTGTCGTGACCGGTTTTGGGAACGGCCCCGCTCCCACCACCACCAGGGGCAACGGCGGTGACAGTGGAAGCGGGTCGCCGCACGACCGGTCGCAGGCGGCACACCGCCCACAGTTCCGGACAGCGGCTACGCGGGCCCGCCCGGAGGGAACGGGATGGCGGTCAGGACGGGGAACAGCGCGGACTCCTCGTAGTCCAGGTGCGCCTCCATCTCCCGCGTCATCCGGTCCAGCTCACGGCGGAAGGCCTCCGGATCGGCGGTCGCCAGGTCGCCGATGAGCGCCTCCAGCTCTCCGCGGATGCGGTCCACGGTGCGGTGTTCCTCCGACAGCCTCCGCAGCGCCTCCTCCAGGTGCGGCTCCGCCTCCGCGAGGCGGGGGAACATCGACTCCTCCCCCGTGTGGTGGTAGTGCAGGGACTCGCAGAACGCCAGGCAGTGCTGCCGCAGCTGGAGGTTGAGCCCGAGCGCCGGCTCCCCGCTCCCCTCCTGCCCCTGCCGGGCCGCGCGTTCCGCGAGGAAGGCGTCGGCCTCCTCACGGACGTGCCGGAGCTGGGCGCGCAGCCAGGTGTGGATCTCCACCAACTTCTCGGCGAGGTTGGCGGCCTCGGACGGGCCCGCGACGCGGATCCGCTCCAGTGCCACCACCGGCAGGACCCTGTCGGTCCCGGCCTGGTAGTCGCCGTACCCGGGGACCAGGCGCACGACCTCGGCGAACCACCGGTCCCGTTCCGCGCCCTCGGCGGGAACGGCGACGGCGGTGAACTCCTCGGCGCCCAGCTCCACGGTGACCATGGGGTGGGCGAGGACGTTGTGGTACCAGGCGGGGTGGCGGTCGGAACCGCCTGCCGAGCCGATGACCAGCAGTTTCCCCTCCACGCGGACGAATCCGAGCGGGGTGGTGTGCTCGCGGCCCGATCTGGCGCCCGTGGTGGTGAGGAGCAGCAGGTCGCCGCCCTCGAACATGCCGCCCACACGGCCGCCGTTGGCGCGGAACTCCTCCACGACCGGGACGTTGAAGTCGCTGACGTGCGGTGCGGTCGGTGCGTACGAATCTGACACAGGTCTCCTTCGGGGTGTGGGGTGGGCGACCGCCCCCGAGGTGCCCGCGCGCGCCCGGCGGCGCGCAGGGCGGGCCGCGCGGCGGGGCACGCCGGCGGACCGCCCCTGCGCGCGGGCGCGCGGAAGGGCCGGGTGGGGTGACAGGGTTCCGGAGGTGGCCGGGTGTCGTGGATCTCGGGGAGGTCGCGGTGGATCAACGCGTTCGGGCGTGGCTCAGGCCGACGCCGCGCGGACTCCTAGGCGCGATGCATGGTGGGTGCGCTCACGGTGCTCTCCTCGACGATCAAGGTGCCTCCATGCCCATCGACCGGCCCACTGCTCATGGTCGGGACACGCGACACGCCGGTGAGCCTACCCCAGGGGGTAGGGCCGGGTCCACCGGAAGAGGTGTGCCTGCCGCAGGGGGCCGGGCCTCCCCGGTCCGCGGCTTCGTGGACACACGGGTCGGGACGGAGGCGGACCACGGTGGGCCAGGACCCGGGCGCGGCCGGAGCGCCGCCCGCCGGCCCCGGGTCGGCCCCGGCGCGAGCCCTCGCACCGGACCTGGCACGGGGTTTCACGCTGCTGTTCACCGCCCTGGTGAACACCCGGTTCTTCCTGGTCGGACCGGATCCCGTACGGACCTTCGGCGACCGGGCCGCGGCGGTCGCGGTCGCAACGTGGCCGGCCGCGGTGGCCCTGGCGGAGGTGCTGCGCGGGGCCGGGCGCCGGGGCCCCGTGGAGGCGGTGCTGCGCCGTGTGACCTACGCCGGGAGCTCCCGCTCCCCCTGAGGAGGCCGGCCCGGGCGCGGCCACGGCATCGGCCGGTGGGCGATCGGCGAGGGGGCCTCGGCCCCCGGGGGCAGCACCTCGGCGGGATCGGGGACGCGCAGGTCCGGTCGGCCGTTCAGCTCCACGAACGTGTACTGCGTGTACCACCGCTCCACCGGGACGGCGGGGGCCAGGAGCGACGGCGGCACCTCCTGTGGGACGGGGCGCCCGTTGAGGACGGGGCCGCCGTCCGCGGCGCCCTCCGTGGCGAAGGACAGCGGGACGCCGTCCTCCGTGGCGACGAGCGTGAACCGTGTCGCCTCCCGCGCGTCCGCGTCGGAGGTACGGAAGTCCCCCTCCACCCGGACGGCGGGCACCTCCTCGGGCACACCTCCCGCGAGGTGCCCGTAGGCGTCCTCCGCGGGCGCGGGCGCCCTGAAGACCGTCTCGGCCTCTCCCGTGACCGTGCCGGCCTCCGCCGCGCGGACGAGCGGCCCGACCACCCCCTCCGGGCTGAAGGCGGCGGCCGGCGCGGGCCCGACCCGGTACCAGGTGGGGGCGCCGTCCCAGGCGGTACCCTCCCCGCGCAGCAGCTCCCCGTCCACCACCATCAGGTCGCTGGTGCGCGACCCGCTGAGGGTGCTGCTCCAGCGGAGCGCGTCCGGGGGCCCGGACCGGCGCAGTACCCGGTCGAACAGGGTCGGGACGGTACCGGTGTCGGCGGGGAGGGGCTGGCCGAGGCCCTCGCCGTTCCCCGCGTGCGTGAGCACGGTGAGCTCGAAGGACTCCGCGGCCAGGAACGTGTCCAGCGACGCCGCCACCAGGTCCGCCCCGGAGAGCCGCGCGGACCCCTCCGGCTCCGCCCCGGCGCCGTCCCCGCCTTCCGGCGCGGCGGTGTCCGCCCCCTCGGCCAGGGAGTCCAGGAACAGGTACCCGCCGCCGAGCGCCGCACCGGCGAACACGCCCGCGGCGACCGCGAGGGCGAGGAGCCCGCCCGGCCGCCCCCGGCGCAGGAGGGTACCGGCGGTGCGCCCGGCGCCTTCGTCCCGCGCGCCCTCCCGGACCGGGTCGGCGGGTCCGGGGTGCGGCCGGACCGCCCCCGGGCCCTGTTCCGCCAGGGCCCGGGCGGCGTCGGTCCACCGCCCGGGCCGGTGCCAGTCCGTGTCGACCGGCGGCCAGTGGGCGCGGACGAGGCCGCGCAGGCGGTCGGCCCACACCTCGCGGGTGGCGTCGTCCTCGACCCCCGCGAGCAGCAGGCACTCCAGGTACGCCTCCTCCGCCGGGGGCCGCCGCCCGGGGTCCGGCGACAGTGCGCGGCTCAGCAGGTCGCGCAGCCCCCCGGGTACGGCGGACAGGTCGAGGGCCCCCTCGCCGGCGCGGCGGGCGGCCTCCGTGAGGGGCTCGCCCCCTCCGGAAGGGGGTCGGCCGGTCGCGGCGAACGCCACCAGGCACGCCCACGAGAACATGTCCGAGGCGGGGTCGGGACGGGCGCCCGCGCAGCGCTCCGGGGCGAGCCATCCGGGGCCGTCCTCGGGCGTCAGCGCCTCGCCGCCGTCCGACAGGCGCGCGATCCCGTGGTCGATCAACCGCGGGCCGTCGGGGGCGACGACGACGTTGGCGGGCCTGACGTCACCGTGGGGCACGCCCGCCGCGTGGACCGACGCGAGGGCCTCCGCGGTCCCCGCCGCCAGGACGAGGAGCGCGCCGCCGGACAGCGGGCCGCTGTCCTCCACGTGGCGGGCGAGGCCGGCCCCGGGCACGTAGGGGGTCGCCGACCACGGTCGGGAGCCCAGGCTCCCGCTGTCCGCGACCCTCACGCAGCACACGCCCCGTTTCCCCCGGACCACCGCGGCGGCGCTCCGCGCCCCTGCGGCCGGGGCCCGCGGGTGGGCGAGCTTGAGCGCGACGGGCTCCCCGTCCGGCGACACGGCCGCGTGGACGGTGCCCGTGCCGTCGCGGCCGAGGCGGCCGATCAGCCGGTGGCCGCCGACCGCCTCCGGGTCGTCGCCGGCGAGGGGGCGGACGTGCGGTGGGAGGGGAGTAGACGGGGTGGGTGCCATGGGGGGAACGCTTTCGACTCTCCTGGGCCGTCGGCGCGGTGTCCGACCCGTCCAGCCGCGACCCATGGATACGGGAATCTCCTGGATACAGAGCGTACATTCCCGAACGCACCCGGGGACCTCCCCGGTCTCCTCCCGCGGCGCGGGAACGGAGAGCACGGGCCGCCGCGCCGGTCCCACGGCCCGGCAGGCCCCAGGCGGCGGCCGACGGTGCGCCGCCCCGGCGGAGGGGAGCCGGACCTCGAACCGGACCCGGCCCGCCGGAGGCGGAGGGGCGCGGAGGGCTCCATTGCAGCCGGGCGCAACCCCTGACAGGGACCTCCGCCGTCGCCTACTGTGTGAACGCGGCGCCCGGCCACGGCTTCCGTCCGGCCGTGACTGGGCGCTGACCTGCTCTCATGTGGCCGCTGGGACCGATGAACCCTCGGTGGCCCCGCGGTTCTCCGGGGACCCGGGCTCCTCCGGCTCCCCGGCGACAGCGGTGTCCCTGCACTCCAGCACAGACTCCAGCAGCCCCGGGAAGCGCCCCTCCAGCTCCGCGTCGCGCAGGGAGATGAAGCACCGCGTGCCCTCGGTGCGGTTCTGCACCAGGCCGGCGTTGCGCAGGATCTTCAGGTGGTGGCTCAGCGTGGACTGGGCGATGGGGAGGTCGATGTCCTTCCACGCCCGCTCACCCTCCATCGCCGCGAGCATCCGCACGATCCGCAACCGCGTCGGCTCGGCCAGCGCGGAGAGCACCGTCACCAGCTCCACGTCGTTGAGGGCGGGGTGCTCCTGCTCCCTGGGAGCCAAGGCGGTCCTCCTCGTACGGGGCCTGGCCGACGACCAGACGGGATTTGGCTCATGGACAGTCGCGAGTGTACCTTCGTAATTCGATGTTCGTCGAACATCGAACGCGCAGACAGGCTGGGGTCACCGACCCTCCCGCCCCGGCCCTGCCGCAGGAACCGCTACGCAGCAGGGGAAGAGGGCAACCATGTCCACCATCGCGCTGTCCGTGCTCGACCACGCCAGCATCGCCGAGGGGTCCACCCCCGGCCAGGCGCTCCGCTCCGCCCGGGAACTCGCCCAGCACGCGGAACGCGCGGGCTACACCCGCTTCTGGCTCTCCGAACACCACAACATGCAGGCCATCGCCAGCGCCGCCACGTCGGTCTCGCTGGGGTTCATCGCCGAGGGCACGACGAGCATCAGGGTCGGCGCCGGCGGCATCATGCTCCCCAACCACTCGCCGCTCGTCATCGCCGAGCAGTTCGGCACCCTGGAGTCGCTCTACCCGGGACGCGTCGACCTCGGCCTGGGCCGCGCGCCCGGCACCGACCCGCGCACGATGGCGGCGCTGCGCCGCGACCACAGCGCCTCCTCGACGTTCCCCAGCGACGTCCAGGAGCTCCAGGCGTTCTTCGAGCCCGCCGAACCCGGCCAGCCGGTCCGCGCCGTTCCCGGCGAGGGGCTCCGTGTCCCCCTGTGGATCCTCGGCTCCAGTCTCTTCGGCGCCCAGCTCGGCGCCCAGCTCGGCCTGCCGTACGCGTTCGCCTCGCACTTCGCCCCCGACGCCCTGTACGAGGCACTCAAGGCCTACCGCGCGGGTTTCCGGCCCTCCGTCCAACTGGAGAAGCCCTACGTCATGGCCGGGGTGAACGCCTTCGTCGCCGACACCGACGAGGAGGCCCGTCGGCTGTTCACCACCATGCAGCAGGCGTTCCTCGGCACCCTGCGCGGCGCCCGCGGACGCCTGCGCCCGCCGGTCGAGAGCCTCGACACGGCATGGCGTCCCGGCGAGAAGGAACGACTGGACCACATGCTTCGTTACTCGTTCGTGGGCTCCCCCGAAACCGTCCGTGAGAAGCTCGAACTGTTCGTCGCTGACACGGGTGTGGACGAGCTGATGGTGTCGTCGATGATCTACGACCAGTCGGCCCGCCTGCGCTCGTTCGAGCTGCTCGCGGAGGTGGCCGAACTCCGGCGTCCGGAACAGGGCTGACCCACACCCGACCCGGGAACCGGTCAAGGGTGGCGGCGCCGAACTGTAGGCAGGCAGTGGCGCCGTCTTCCCGGTGAGGGCGGGCCGGGCGGGGCTCCAGCGGAGCCCCGCCCGGCCGCGGTCCACCCTGTACGCCGGCCCGGAACCCGCCGCCGGTCCGCGACCGGCGGGCTCAGTCGCCGCCACCTCCGCCGCCCCCGCCGCCGTCTCCTCCGCCGCCGCCGGAGTCACCGCCGCCACCGCCCCAGCCACCGCTGCCCCAGCCGCCGCCGGACCCGCTGCCCCCGGCCCCGTCGAAACCGCCGTTCCAGCCGTCACCGCTGGAGCCGCCGCTCTCGGAGGTTCCGCCCTGGCAGAGCTCGGCGAACTCGCAGAGGGCGTTCTGGTCGACGGCGCCACCGCCGCCGCCCGCGTCACCCCCGCCCGCCGACACGGTGTTGGCCGCGGTGAGGTCCGGGCTGAAGGCCGGCGATCCGTCGCCGGACACCGCCCTGCTGGGGCTCCGATCGCGGCCACCGGCCCGCAGCGCCCGGAAACCGGTGACCGCCGTGCGGCGGACCGCCTGGTCCCGGGTGATCTCGGCCGTGCTCAGGGCCGCGGTGCTCCCGTAGCGCTCCAGGGCCCGCGAGACGACCTCGTCGCCCGCCGCGGTGTTGGGAAGGACGGCCGGGCCGCCTGTCGCGGCCAGGACCGCCTGCGCGACGACCAGGAGCGCCGAGGCGGTGAGACCGCCCACCAGGGCCGCCAGCCCCGGGTTCGTCGGCTCCGCCAGGAAGAACGTCCCCGCGCCCACCGCGGCGACCAGCAGCGAGAGAACCCTCCGCCCACGGATCGCCCTCGGGATCCCCGCCCGCCGCTCCAGGATCGCGCGAACCTCCGGGGTGTCGACGACCAGCCGGGCCCCGGCCAGGTCCCGTCTGATCTGCTCCACACCGCGGCCCGTCACCACGCGGCGCACCATCTCCCGGGCGCTGACCCCGACGCGCTTCTTGAACGCCTTCACCAGGACGCGCCGTGCGGGGTCCTTCTCGTGCGCGTAGGGGACGCCGGGGCCCACGAGGGTGAAGAACCCCCTGGCGGCCTGGGGCCGGATCCGGTCGCCCAGGAACGCGTCCACGACCGCCGTCTCCCCCACCCGCACCGGCCCCCCGGCGAGGAAGGCCAGCTCGTTCGGGCTCAGCTCGTCGGGGTCGGGAGCCGGGGCCGGTCCCGGGCTCCTCCGGAGAGCGGCCCGGAGGCCCAGATGCCCGCGTACGACCCGCAGAAGCGGGACGCCTCCGACCAGAAGGCCCGCGGCCGCCCCCAGTACCAGGAAGAGAACAGAACTGCCGTCCATCCCCGCCGCCTTTCCGCGTCGGTGTCGGGATCACGCTCCCTCCGGCCGTCCCGGCCGGAACGGCCCACCCATCCAACACCACGGCGATATCGCGTACACGGGGTGGCCTGGCACTACACCCCCGGCCATGACATCCCGGCGAACCGCGTGCCATCATGGTCACTCGACGAGCACCGATCGTGACCTCCCTGGCAGCGCGGACGTGAACCACCGACTCCCCGGTTACCGGCATCCACCTGGGCCGACATCGAGCCCTGTGGAAAGTGTGTGGCCCCGTGCCCCGGAGGGCATCCTGAAGAAAGATGGCCACATCCGGCCAGGACGCGGGGCGGCACCCGAGCCCGTGTCGGATAGTGGTTCCCCAGGGTCACTCAGAACCCGCACGCACGCCCCCGGTGGCCCCCCGCCTCGGTTCACCGGCGCAGAGCCGCACCCCGGCGGCGCCCTCAGCCCTTCCCGCAAGGAGTCAGTTCCGTGAACAGTCCCAACAGGTTCTGGGTGACGCTCAGCGCCTACCTGGCGCCCCCCTCCGAGAGGCAGGACGAGGGCGCGGGGATCATTGAATACGCCGCCATCGTCATCCTTGTGGCAGCTATCGCAATGGCGGTATTCGCGCTCGGCGTTCCTTCGCTCATCTCCGACGCCATCAGCACAGCCATTGACGACGCACTGAGCGGACCGTGAACCTGGTACTCCATTCTTCGCTCATCCATCAGTAGAACCTCTACATACAGCAGAGCCCCAGGAAAAACAGAGGAAATGGGAAGCTCTTGAGAGCCACACGCCATACTTCCGTGCCAGGGAAGCGCAAATATCCCTTAGCCACAGGAGCTTCTGTCGCATCCTTGCTCATCCTCACTTCAGCCTGCGTGGTCGACTCGGGAAACGGAGAGCCAACAGGAAATGCAAGCGAAGGAGCAGCTGGTATCGAGAACCCAGCCCCGGAGGCAGAGAACCCCTCCGAGCAGGAGATCATTGCCAGCACCATCACCTCATCGACCGATATCGGCCATCAGCTCCAAATCGACGTCTATGCTTTGGAGAAGGTGGGAAACGGCCTCCTGAGACTCCGCCTTGGCATCACCAATAACTCTGGCTCCAACTTCCGCATTTCACAGGGCCTTTCCGATGAAAATAACCCCTACACAGCAAACCGGGTCACCCTGATCGACTCGGCGAATCAGACCCGACACCTCAGCTTCGACCAGAGCAGCGGAGACTGCTTCTGCCTTCCCTTCGATGGCCCCATCGGAAGCGGAGAAACAGTGGCCACCTGGGTGGTATTTCCAGAGCCCCCTCCGGGCATCGAAGCAATGACCATAACCACCCCGCTAACCCCACCCCTTCTGGACGTACCCATCACTGATTCGTCCGAAGTAATCGAGAACGACGGCCTCTCCGATCCGCAGATCATCCCTTTGACGATGATCTCCGACAACACCGAGGACCAGACCGGACGCACCGAAAGCGGCGACGAGGTAAGCATCATCCTTTCCTCGGATGTCCTTTTCGAAACGAACAGCGCAGATCTCAGCTCGGACGCCCAGGAGATCCTGGAACAAGTGGCGACGGAAATCAATGATGCGAGCTCTTCCGTGGTCAACATCGATGGACACGCGGATAACACAGGTAGCGACGCAGTCAACATCCCTCTGTCCCAAGAACGTGCAGAAGCCGTCGAAACCGCTCTTTCCGAACAGATCAACCGCGATGGCGTGACCTTCGAAGTACAAGGCCACGGGTCGAACGACCCCATCGCAGAGAACGACACCGAAGAGGGCCAGGAACGCAACCGCAGAGTCAGCGTCACGTTCGAAAAATAAGGAGATTCACGTGAGGTTTTTTCCACGAACCTTCACCGCGTCCGCGCTGACCTCTGCCGCCGCCATTCTCATTCTCACTGGAACTAGCTCTGCCGCACCCGCACCACTGACAGAGAACCTGGATTCACTGGGAAGATCAAATGGAAACAGCGAAGAATCGACCGGCCTCATAGCCGAGGTCCATCAGATCGAACAGAACGAAGATGGAAATATAATTTCCGTCACCTGGAGCATTGAGAACACCAGCACCGAACGTGTCGTACTCACATGGGTGAAGGACCGCTCATATGTTTACTCCGGGCAAAACTTTGCCGGTGTGACCGCGCTGAGCAGTGACAGTGAGGTGAGATACCATCCGATCATGGACGGGGAAGGCGAGTGCCTCTGCTCGGGAAAGACGTCGAACGACTTCAGCCAGCGCGTTGAAGCCGGAGACCAGATCGCTTATTGGTCCATGTTCTCGGTGCCGGGTGACGTCGAGTCGGTGACGATCGAGATCCCCGGATTCGAGCCCATCGAGGATGTTCCGATTTCCTGACCCCTGTCACGTTCCCTTTCCGGACACCCGTAGGAGACGGCGTTGCCCACCCCCCACCGCCCCGCCCCCGGAGGCAGCCGACGGCCCTCCCCCAGCGGACCGCCCGGACGCTCGGGCGCACGCCACGGGCCGCCTCGCGTGCGGGCCCGGATCGAACGCGCCTCCCGCTGGTTCCGTCCGGCACGAAGATCCGGACAGGACGGGGGCGCGGCTCTCGTCGAGCTCGCGGCGGTCACCGTACTGGCCGCGGCGATCATGGTCTCGGTGTACCAGCTCGAACTGAGCCAGACCTTCAACAGCGGGGTCCGGCAGATGGTCTGCCTGGTCGAGGGGCCCGACTGCGGCGACGAGACGTGGGTCGACGCCGACCGTCCGGAGGAACCCGAGCAGTACGAGTGGAGCGGCGACGACCCCACCTCCACCGAGAACCAGAGCCTCGCCATGCGCATGTCCGCCGACGCCGGGTGGACCGACGGCGAATGGCAGTGCCTGAGCAACCTGTGGGGCACCATCTCCAGCTGGGACCACACCGTCGTCGACACCGAGACGGGCAACAGCGGCATCGCCGGGTTCAACCCGGCCAGGCACGGCTCGATGCCCGCCGGTTACATGGAGAGCCCGTCGGCGCAGATCTCCTGGGGGCTCGGCTACATCGCTGCCGCCTACGACTCGCCCTGCGGCGCCTTCGCGCAGTGGGAGGGTTCCGGCACCTACTGAACCCGCCCTCGGCGCGTGTCCGCCGAGCCCAGCGTCCTGTGCGCCGCCCCCGCCCTCCGGGGGACGGCGCCTTTCTCGTTCCCCGGACGACCCGTGGTGTGCGCAAAAGCCGCACAGTGACCGGCAAACCTTCAGGCAGCAATCCGACATAAAGTACTTTCTACTTGGATAGGACCCATAGCCTGAGCGTTCATTCCCCACGCCTTTCCCTGCCGGGGGGCTCGGATCGGCGTGGTCGACGGGGGTCGGCGCCTTCCCGCGCGAGAGAACGCCGAGCGGCGCCGGAAACACGGGGGGCCAGTGAAGATCGCCTATCTGATCAACGACATGTACGGCATCGGCGGCACCGTCCGTACCGTCGCCAACCAGGCGGCGGCGCTGTCGGCACGGCACGAGGTCGAGATCGTCTCGGTGTTCCGGCACCGCGCCGAGCCCGCCCTGCCCGTGCCGTCCGGGGTGCGCCTGCGGCCCCTCGTCGACGTGCGCAAGGACAGGCGGGGCCCCGGCGCCGGGGCGGAGGGGCGCCCCCTGTACGAGGGGGCCGAGCGGGCCGGGCTCCCGCCCGAGCTGTTCCCGCAGGAGGACACCCGGGGGTCCACGCACAGCCGGCTCACGGACGACCGGCTGGAGGAGTACCTGGCCACCACGGACGCCGACGTGGTCGTGGGGACCCGGCCCGGTCTGAACGTCGTGATCGCCCGCGCCGCCCCGAGCCGGGTGGTGAAGGTGGGTCAGGAGCACCTGACCTACGACCAGCACTCCGAACCGCTGCGCCGGGTGATGGAGGCCGAGTACCCCCGCCTGGACGCGTTCGTGACGGTGACCGAGGCCGACGCGCGCACCTACGCGGAGCGCATGCCGATGCCTGGGGTCCGGGTGCTGTCCATCCCGAACTCGGTGCCCGCCCCGCCGTTCACCACCAACGGCCACAACACGCGGACGATCGTGGCCGCCGGGCGGCTGGCGCCCAGCAAGCGGCACGACCTGTTGGTGGAGGCGTTCTCCATGGTCGGCGACGAGTTCCCCGAATGGACGCTGCGCATCTACGGGCGCGGCGACAAGCGTGCGTCGCTGGTCCGGCTGGTGCGTTCGCTGGGCCTCCAGGACCGTGTGTGGCTGATGGGGCCGCACCCGCGGGTGGAGGAGGCCTGGGCCCAGGGCGCGTTCGCGGCGGTCACCTCCAGCGAGGAGCCGTTCGGGATGACCATCGTGGAGGCCATGCGGTCGGGGCTGCCCGTGGTGAGCACCGACTGCCCGCACGGGCCCGCGTCGATCATCCGCGACCGCGAGGACGGGCTTCTGGTGCCCAACCGGTCGGCCCCGGGCATCGCCGAGGGGTTGTCCACACTGATGGCCGACGACGGCCTCCGCCGCCGCATGTCCGCGGCCGCCCTCCTGGGTTCCGAGCGGTTCGACCCGGCCAACGTCGTGCGCCTGCACGAGGAGCTGTTCTCCGAGTTGGCCGGGCGGCCGCTGCGGGCGCCGGCGCCCGCGGCGCCCGTTCCCCGGCCCGGGCCGCCGGCGGCGTGCCGGGTGCGTGCGGGGGGCGACGGCCCGGCCGTGCTCTCGTTCACGGACCCTCCCGACGAGGTGGTGCTGGTGCGCCCGGGACAGCGGGTCGCGCTGACCCCTAGCCCCGGGGGCGAGGTGGTGGTGGACGCCGAGCGGGACCGCCTGGCGGCGCGCACGTGGGAGGTGTGCCGGGTCGACGGGGGCCGGGTGAGCCCCGTCGAGGACGTCGAGATCCACCAGCACGGCTACCCGCTGGCCGCCGACGGCGTCGACCGGCTCGCCCTGGTGGTCCCCGCCCGTTCCGGCAAGGGCCGTCTGGTGCTGCACGTGCGCCGCTCCGCCCACCACGCGGAGGTGGAGCGCGTGGAGGTCGCCGACGGGCTGATCACCGTGCGGGGGCGGGTCCTGGGCCGGGGCGGGCCGGACGCCCGGGCCAGACTCGCCGTGCGGCTCCGCGAGGCGCCGCAGGCCCCTCGGGAGTTCTCGGCCCCGGTGGCCGCCGACGGCCTCTTCACCGCGGTGATCGACCCGGAGACGGTGGTGCGCGGACGGGAGGGGACGTCGCAGAAGTGGGAGATGCGGCTGGTCCTGTCCGACGGCGCCGAGTACACCCTGGGCCGTCACCTGTCCGGGGTGGCCGGCTACAAGAAGATCATCGAGTACCCGGCGCACCGGGTGGAGTCCCCGCACGGGGGCGGGGTACGGGTGCGGCCCTACTACACGGTCAACGACCGCCTGGGGCTGCTGACGACCCCGTCCGCGCCGTCCCTGGAGGTGGGCGAGGTACGGGTGCGTCCGGCGGGACTCCACGGAAGGCGTCTGCGGTTCGAGGCGCACCTGGACGGCCCGCTGCCGGAGGGTGCCGAGTACGCGGTGGAGGTGGTGCGCGGCACCGACGTGGGCCGGCGCTTCCCCCTGCGAGCCGAGGGTCCGCGGAGCCGGCCGGGGACGGCCTCCGTCCCCGGGGGCGGTCGCCTCGTCGGGAGCCTGCCGCTGCTCCGGGGCGAGGAGTACAACGGCGCGTCCCCTCTGCGGGTCACGTGGCAGCTGCGGCTCCTGGCGGGGCCCGCGGACGCGATGGGCCGGGTGAGGGCCGAGGAGGTTCCCGGGCACACGGCGCGCCGCTGGAGCCGTGGCCCGTACCTGCGTTCGGTGACGGTGACGCCGGTGGGATCGGGCGACCTCAAGGTCACCGTCGCCGACGTGCACCTGTGGGGCTCGGTCGGCCGGCGTCTGCGCTGACGCGCGGCTGTGTCCTGGGGCCGCGGCCGCCACCGGAGCACGGCGTCCGCGGGCGGGTCACGGCAGGGCCCGCCCGCGGACGCCGCGGCTACTCCTGCGCGTCGGCGCGGAGCAGGCGCTGAGCGGCGCTCAGGTGGTCCAGGAGCCAGTCGGGGAGGTGGTCGGCGCTGCGGGGGAAGTACCGCATGTCCTGGTGGTAGCTGCGGGGGTCGGGTTCCACGTCGAACTCCGGCGGGTTCTGGTGGTCGAAGTGGATCCCGATCTCCCGGGACTCCTGGATCGTGATGCGGGCGGTGAACCACGTCCCCTTGCCCGGCTGGTACATGCCCGTCCTCAGTCGGCCGAGCAGGCGGCCGGCCTCCGGCAGGAGGAGGTCCCACTCCGTCCCGCCGTCCGGTGTGCGCACGCTGACCCTGGCCGAGGAGACCCCGACGAGCCCCTTGTAGTCGACGACGATCTCGCTCCACTCGCCCCACACGGACTCGATCGTGCGGTCGACGATCTCCTGGACGGTGTCCATCATCTCCTCGGGCGACATGTCGCCGGGGGCGATCCTGGTCTCCCGCGTGACGCGCGCGCTCCGGAACACGCTCCAGGGCGACGAGGCCTCCGACGTGTCGGGCACCCGTTCACCCTCGAGTCTCTCCATGAGCCAGTCGGGGAGGTGCTCGTCGTCGCGGGGGAAGTACTCCAGGTCGAGCATGTAGTCGGCGGCGTCCCGGGGCTCGTCGAACCAGGGCTCGTTGTCGTAGTCGTACCGGACCCGGTACCGGCCGGTCCGGTCGTACTCGAAGTAGGCCGTGTACCAGGTGCCCTTGCCGTGCGTGTACATGCCGGAGCGGACCTCCCTCAGGACCTCCAGGGCGGACAGCGGCGGGAGCCACCCGGTGCTCCGGCCCCCGTCGAACATGACCTCGAAGTGGGCGGACTCGGCGTCGGCGAGTCCCGAGTACACGAGCCGGAACTTGGCCCAGTCCTCGGGGGCCGTCCGCAGCAGGTCCGCTCCCAGACCGCGGAGGGATTCGTCCTGTTCAACGGGCGTCATCGCTTTTCGGGCGCTCATGTTCTCGCCTTCTAGTTGCCCTGTATGTGGCACGTGGATTTCTTGGGTGGATTGCCGTGTGGGTTGGGAAAGTTCCCCGTATGCGGCTTCCGGACGGTGTACATCCTTCCGGGTGGAATCCGATTCTGGCCGAACACACGACAAAAACCCGCGCGCGAGCCCGGCGCGGCCCCCGCATCCCTCCCGGGCACACCCGTCGGCACGGCGGGACGGTCGGTCCGCGTTTCCTTTCTTACCAGGCCAAGCGCCGCGAAACGGGGCAACAGGCGGGTGTGGACGAACTCCCGCGCCGATGGCCAGGTGTGGTCACGCCTCCACCGCCCAGGGCGACATCAAAAGGACGAAAACCCCCTCCGGAGTCGCGTGAAACGCGGTTCCGTCCACAGGCGACTACCGATCATGGACAAGCCCGGATAAGCTGCGCCCGGCAGGGCAACTGTCCGGACGCGCTCGCACGCACGCCCCGCGCGACGCGCTCCCGGCCCCTCGAACACCCGCCCCCGCTCCCCGCCCACACGGGGAAGGCCCCCACCCACGGAAAACACATGGGACTGCGACGGACCCTCCTCCCCTCCTCCTCCGCCCGGAAGAGGCCCCGGCCCCTCCTGGGCCGCGACGACGAAGGACAGGCCAACACCCTCCTGCTCTTCGGCCTCACCCTGGCCCTGCTGGCCCTGACCCTGCTGTTCGTCAGGGTCGGCGCCGCCAACGACACGCGCTCCCGGGTCCAGACGGCCGCCGACGCCGCCGCGCTGGCCGCCGTGGGCGCCCTGCAGGACGAGGCCGCCCAGGAGATGGTCGAGGGCGGCATCCCGTACCCGTGGTTCGACGAGGAGGTCGCCGAGGGACGCGCCGAGGAGTACGCGCGGGCCAACGGGGCGGTCCTGACCGACATCCGCGCCAGCGACAACAGCCTCGGGCGGTACGGCAACATCGTGCGGGTCGAGGTGCGCGGCGCCGTCTGCCAGAGGGAGCTGGAGGAGGACGGGTCCCGCCACTGGAACGACGTGGTGTGCGACGGGAGCGAGGACGAGACCGACACCGTGGTCGGCAACGCCTCGGCCATCGCGATCGTCCGGGTCCCCCACGACTGCGGCGTGGACGGCGGCGTCATGGACTGCGGCGGCGGGCCGGTCACCGACGTCGAGTCGGCCAAGCGCCTGGTCGCCGTGCACCTGGTGGACCAGGAGGGCCGGTACAGGTTCGACCCGGACTCGTACTTCGGGGGCGGCGCCGTGGTGAACTGCTCCTCGCTCGGCTCCCTCCACCCCGCGATGTGCGCGGCGCACAACCGCCTCCAGGAGGAGTTCGGCGGGTTCTACATCTCCGCGGGCGGACAGCGCACGGAGCCGGGGAGCGACCACCACACCGGCCAGGCGGTCGACTACATGATGGTGTCGGACCTGGGCGCGGTGCCGACCCCGCAGATGCACCAGACCGCTGTGACGGTGATCAACTGGATCATCCCGCGGGCCAGGGAGCTGCGCGTCAAGGGCATCATCTACGACCACCACATCTGGAACGCGGCCTTCGACCCGGTGGGGCCCTGGGAGAGCGTGCGCCGCTTCCACCAGGACACCGGGAACAACACGCAGGACCACGTCGACCACATCCACCTGGCCGCGGGTGAGGGGAACATGCAGTAGGGCCGCCGCCTCCGCCGGAGTCGGCGCGGCGCGGTCGTCCACAGGCGCGAACTCCCCCTTGTCCCCCCTCCGCCCGCGGTCCAGCCTGGAGGTATGACACTCCGTGGGGTCGCCCTCCCCGACCGCTCCCTCCTCCGCACACTCGCCCCCGTCCTCGACACGGTGTCCGCCACGGCCGTCGCCGCCGACGTCACCGCCGCCTACGTGTGGGGCGTGGACCTGTACCCGCGCGGCGCCCGGCCCACCCGCACCCGGCTGCACGTGTCGGTACCGCCGGGGGTGAGCACCGCCGGGGCCCCGGTCGTCGCCCACAGGGAGGTCCTGCCGCCCGCCGACACCACCGTGGTGGAGGGCGTCCGGATCACCACCCCGGCGAGGACCGCCGCCGACGTCGCCGCACGCGCCCCCTCGGTCTTCGTGGCCACGGCCCGTCTCGACGGGTTCCTCTCACGGGGGCTGGTCACCGACGACGAGATGGCCCGAGCGGCCCTCGCGGCCCGGACGCAACCGCGGCTGCGCCGGCTCCGCTCCGCGCTGTCCTACTCCAGTGCCCTGAGCCAGTCCCCCGCCGAGTCGTGGGCACGGGTACTGCTCCTGGAGGCGGGGCTGCCGCCTCCCGTCCCCCAGTGCCCGGTCGCCACCGCGGAGGGCCTGTTCCACGCCGACCTCGGCTGGCCCTCCCTGGGGGTGGCGCTGGAGTACGACAGCCTGGAGTTCCACTCCTCGCGGGAGTCCCTGGCCCGCGACCGCGCCCGCTACGCCGCGATGCGCGCCGAGGGCTGGGAGGTGGTCTCCGTCGGTGTGCACGACCTCCGGCGTCGCCCCGACCGCCTGGTGCGGCGCCTCCTGCACACGCTCGTCCGCCGGGGCTGGTCGTGTCCCCCGCACCGTCTGCGCCGCGTCCGCCGGAAGATCCGCGCCTACGCGGCACGGCCTCCCCTGCTGGTGACTCCCCCGGAGCCCTGAGCCCCGGGTGTCCCGCGCGGTGCCCGACGCCCGCGCCCCTCCCGCGGCGTCCCCGGGGCCGCCCGCGGTACCCCCGCCGTCCCCGACCGGAGAGAGGAGAGTCGACGTGGACCGGGGCAACGCCGTGATCGAGTACACGGCCCTGCTGGTCGCGGTGGCCGCCGTGGTGGCGGTCGTGGTCCAGGCGCCGGTCCGGGGACTGCCCGGACAGGTCCGCGGCGCCGTGCACGCGGCCCTGGGCCGGGCCCCGGAGGCTCCGCCCGGGGAGGCGGCCCCTCCTGGCGGTCGCTCCGGCGGAGAGCCCGGTGCGGGCGGGACCGGCCGCCACGGGCTCCCCGGGAGCGGCGGAGCGATCGGACCGGACCATAACGACGAGGCCACAATCGGCCACGAACGCCTACCGGACGGTGACTGGACGCTGGATCCTGTGGCCGCGGCCGAAGCCGTCCTGCGCTGCTCGCGGGGCGCGCTCGTTCCCGACCCCGTGGCCCGCGTCGACTGTGCGCTGGCGCTCCTGGGACTGCTGGAATCGGAGGTACTCGAAGCGACCGTTCTCCGTTTGGAAGCCGATGAGCTGCACGAACTCTTCTCCAGCCGTTCCTTCACCGCGACCGGCGCGGCCCGGGCAGCGGTCCGGGCGCTGTGGGAGCACGCGTCGGAGGAGGCCCTGCGGAGGCTGTCGCGGACCCCCACCTTCGGCTTCCTGGAGCCGGCCCTGGAGGCGCCGCACCTGGACTGGGTGCTCCGGTTCGCCGATGCGGGGAGCGATTACGTGCATGCGACCATCGAACAGAACACTGCGTCACCGCGTCGTACCCCCCGCAGACGCAACCCGACGACGCCAGCTGACGAAGATGCGCCGCCGTCCCCCTCCGTGCCCTGGCGGGCGCGTTCCGATTCGCAGAAACGAGGCCCAGGCCGTGTCGATGCCGTCGATACCGCGCACCTCCGACTCCGAGGACCCGCCGCCGGAGGGGGGAGAGCGCCCCAACTGGCTGGTGTCCGTGCTCGTGGTCGTGGTCTGCCTCGCCGTGATCGCCAGCGGTTGGGGGGTGGCCCGGCTCACGCTGGGCCACCCCCTGCGGCCGCTGGAGGTCGCGGACGGTCCCGAGTCGCGGCCGCCCCGGACGGGCGCCCCCTCCTCGGAGGCCGACCCGGAGGACGCCGAATCCTACGTCGCGGTGGCCGCGGGCCTGGTGGAGGACTCGGCCGCCTTCCACATCACCTTCACCGTCGACGACGGGAGCGCCGTACCGGAGGGCTCGCAGGCCTCGGAGGGCCGGGAGCGCCCGGACGGCCCGGAAGGCGGTGAGGGCTCCGAGGCGCCCGTCCAGGAGCGGAGGGCGCCCCGGGTCCTGCCCGCCTCGGGGGGTTCCGCCGAGCGTGCCGCAGGGGCCGTCCCGGCGGCGCCCGCGTACCCGAACGTGGCCTCCGGCCGCGGACGCGTCATGTACGACGCCACGGCCGAGCCGGAGTTCGACCACTTCTTCACCACGACGGAGGGACAGAGCGTCTACCGCTACGACGTGGGCGACGGACAGCTCATGATGACGGCGGACCGGGGGCTGAAGCTCCTGGATCCGCCGAGCGAGGCCGACGGCTACCTGTGTTCTCGGGGGTTCGGCTCGGCCAAGCTGCACGAGATCCTCGAAACCTCCCCCGACCTGGCCCTGGTCGGCCTGGAGGAGGTGGACCTGCGGTGGCCCGGCCAGCGGAGCACCCACAGCGCCTACCTCTACACCGGGACCTTCTCCGCCAAGGTGGGCGGCTACGACAAGGACGGCGGGGTCAACACCCTCACCCTCGTGCCGAACGCCGAGTTCGAGCTGTGGATCGACGAGCAGGGATATCCGCGCAGACTCGACTACCGGGCCCCCGGCGGTTTCGCGGAGAGCTACGAGTACCACTCGTTCAGCTGAGCCCCGGGAGCGGGCGCGCGCCGGGCCCCGGCCCCGGTACTGCCCCGCCCCGGGGCCCGGCGCCGGTCCCCCGCGGCTACGGGGTGTCGGCGCCCGCTCCCGCAGCCACCACGTCGGGGACCGTCGCGGTGTCGTCGAGCTCGTAGGTGTAGGGCGGGTCGGGGACGGCGCCGCGCAGGTCGGGCTGGGCCGAGTCGACCAGCAGGTTGTCGCGGGTGACGACGTTGCCCGGTTCCTCGTCCTCGGGCGCCACCGAGACCGGGGTGCCGTCGAAGTAGTTGCCCTCCACCAGCACGTTGGCGTCGTGGGTGGACCGC
Source organism: Nocardiopsis sp. CA-288880 (assembly GCF_050955985.1). Classification (NCBI taxonomy): domain Bacteria; kingdom Bacillati; phylum Actinomycetota; class Actinomycetes; order Streptosporangiales; family Nocardiopsidaceae; genus Nocardiopsis; species Nocardiopsis sp. CA-288880. Next base: position 6,025,603 of record NZ_CP192105.1, read on the forward strand.
ACGCCGTACTCGGGGTTGGCCCGGTAGTAGTTGTTGAACACGTGCACGTGCTCGGCGGACCGGGCACTCGGGTGCCGGCCGGAGGTCCCGTCGAAGTAGTTGTGGTGCACGGTCACGCGGAGGGCGCCGGGCTCGTCGTCCTCGCCCCCGATGCCGATGGCCGACTCCGCGTCGCGGAAGTGGTTCCAGGACAGGGTGACGTTGTCGGCGCCTCCGGTGACGGTGACCAGGGCGGCGCCGCCGTCGCCCCCGGTGAGGGTGGAGCCGTCCACCCACACGTGGTGCGCCCCTCCGCGGACCGCCACCGCGGTCCCGTCCGACTCCAGCGCCAGGTTGGCGAGGACCACGTTGCTGGAGCCGTCGACGACCAGCCTTCCTCCGGTGAGCTCGGCGCCGTCCCCCACGCCCACGAGCGTCTTGTCGGAGCCGACCTCGACGGCCCCGTCCAGGTCGATGCGTCCGCTGACCTCGATGGTGAGCGGCTCCTCGTCGGAGAGGTGGTCGGAGAGCTCGTCCGCGTCGGACGCGGTGACGGTCTCGCCCCCCGCTCCGCCGGAGACGCCGGGGTGGTCCTCGCCGTCGCGTTCCAGGGGCTCGCCGGCCCAGCCCACCGGTGTGCCGAACGGGTCCTCCTCCCCGGGTTCCTCCGAGGGCGGGGGACTCGACTCGTCGGCCTCCTCCGTCTGCGGCTCGACGGCCGCGCCGACGGGGGGCTCGACGGCGTCCCGGGGTTCCTCCTCCTGACGTGTACAGGAGACGAGGGCCGCGCAGAGCAGCACCGCCGCGGCCGCGGCGGGGATGGGGTGAGGTCTCATCGAGAGCTTTCCAGCGAGCGGGGTAACGGGGGGCGGGGGGTTGCACCCCCGACCCTGCCACAGCGGGGTTCGCAGACCCAACCCAGGGCCCGGTTCCCCTGGTGCGCGGGCCTTGCCGCCCGGCCCGTGTGCACGGGGCTTGCCGCCCGGCCCGTGTGCGCCGCGGGACACGGCGAAGGGCGCCGACCCCCTGTCGGGGACCGGCGCCCGGGTGTCCTTCGGCGCTCGGAGCAGCGGCTGCTCAGCCCGCCGTGGGCGGTGCCGTCGCGGAGGCTACTCGGCGAGCCAGCCGATGTCCTCGTAGACGTAGCTGCCAGCGACGCCGTAGGCGCCCCAGTTGCGCAGGTTCTCGTCCATCGCGTACTGGCCGGGACGCTCGAACAGAGGGATGGTGAGGACCTCCTCCCAGATGGCGGCGTCGATCTGGTTGGCGATCTCGGCGTAGCGGTCCGGGTCGGTCTCCCCGGCCAGCTCCTCGTAGAGGTCGTTGATCTCCTGGGTGGAGTGGAAGCTGGTGTTGTTGCCCCACTCCTCCCCCGCCTCGTCGACCGGGCCGCTGTAGTTGCCCTCGGTGTCGGTGGGGTAGGGGTTGGAGCCGGTCAGGACGAAGCTGGCCATCTCGTAGTTGCCGGGGATGACGTAGTCCGAGAACAGGGCGTTGCCGGGAACGTTCTGGACGTCCACCTCGACGCCGATCTCGGCGAGCATCTCGCGGGCGATGTCGCCCTCGTCCTTGGCCAGCTGCATGTTCTCGGAGGCCACCCAGCCGAGGGTCAGGGTGTCGCCCGCCTCGTTGGTGCGGAACTCCGCGCCCTCCTCCAGGGTCCAGCCGGCCTCGTCGAGCAGCGCCGCCGCGGCCTCGGGGTCGTAGGTGCCGACCGGGTCGCTGTTGTCCTGGTAGCCGTTCTGGCTGGAGCGGAGCAGGCGGTTGACCTCGCCGGTGATGGGCCAGTCCACGGCGCCCAGGGCCACCTCGGCCATGGTGTCGCGGTTGACGGCCATGGAGATGGCCTGGCGGACGTTCTTGTCCTGGAGCATCTCGCTGCCGGCGTTCAGCGAGATGAACCGGTGGGCGTTGTCGACGGCGCGGGTGAAGTAGGTGCCCTCGCGGTCCTTCAGGAGCTCCCACGCGGCGGCGTCGTAGCCGAGGTAGAAGGCGTCGATCTCACCGTTGTTGAACGCGGTCGCCTGGCCGTCGATCGCCACGTGGGTGAAGACGATCTCGTCCAGCATGGCGGGCTCGCCCCACCAGTCCTCGTTCTTCGTCACCGTGATGCGCTGGGTGACGTCGTCGAACTCGGGGTTCGCGAACGGGCCGGCCGTGACGGGGATCTCGCCGTCGTAGCCCTCCAGGAAGAGCTCCTCGTCCTCCATGTACTCCTTGGGGTACACGATGTCGAAGAGGGCGGGCCAGTCGGCGTAGGGCCGGGAGAACTCCAGGGTGAACGAGAACTCGTCCTCGCCCTGGACGACGTCCTCGATCCACTTGTAGCCGGTGTCGGAGCCGACCTCGAACTCGCCGTCGCGCTCACCCTTGCGGGTGATGACCTGGGCCTCGTAGTCCTCCCAGGTGATGGGCTCGCCGTTGGACCAGACCGCGTCGGGGTTGAGGGTGTAGGAGACCTCCAGGCCGTCGTCGCTGACCCCGTAATCGAGGACGTAGGCCTCGTTGGGGGCGAAGCCGCCCTCGTCGTCGAACCGGGTCGGGGTCGGCATGAGGGCGCCCAGGACACGGCGCACCTCGGCCTTGTTGCCCTGGACGTGCACCATGTTGTGCTGTTCTTCGTACTCGCTGAGGGCCCACACGAAGGTGCCGCCCTCCTGCAGGTCCTCGCGCGGAGCGGCGTTGAGGTCGGACGCGGGTAGCGCGGCGACCTCCTCCTGCGCGGCGTCCGGATCGTTTCCGTCATCGCTGCCGCAGGCGCTGGCGACCATCACCAGGGCGGCGACGGGGGCGAGATAGCGCGCCTTCCCGATTCGCATGGGGATTCCTCCTATGGGGGTGGTTCTGCCGGCGCGCGGGGCGGCGCCGGCGGTGCCTCGAAGGGCCGGGGGGTCAGACGACCTGGCGCCGTTCCGCGTAGTGGCAGGCGGCGCCCTGGTCTCCTCCGCTGGTGGCGAGGATCTGCGGTTCGACGTTCACGCACGCGTCCTTCTCCGTGTCGGAGAGGGTGATGAACTTCTGGCACCTGGTCCGGAACCTGCAACCCGAGGGCGGGTTGGCGGGGCTGGGCAGGTCTCCGTCGAGGACGATGTGGGTGCGGGCCCGCTCCTTCTCCGGGTCGGGGATCGGGATGGCGGACAGCAGCGCCTGGGTGTAGGGGTGCGCGGGCCTGGAGTAGACGGACTGGGTGTCGCCGATCTCCACGATCCGGCCGAGGTACATGACGGCCACGCGGTCGGCGATGTGCCGCACCACGGACAGGTCGTGCGCCACGAACAGGTAGGAGAGCCCCAGCCGGGCCTGGAGCTCCTCCAGGAGGTTGACGACGCCGGCCTGGATGGAGACGTCGAGAGCGGACACGGGCTCGTCGAGGACCAGCAGCTTGGGCTCCAGCGCCAGGGCACGGGCGATGCCGATGCGCTGGCGCTGGCCGCCGGAGAACTCCGAGGGGAAGCGGGTGGCGTGCTCGGGGTCGAGGCCGACCAGCTGGATGAGCTCGTAGACGCGCCGGGTGACCTCGGCCGTGCCGGTCCGGTGGGCCCGCAGGGGCTCGGCGATGATGTCGAACACCGGTATGCGGGGGTCCAGGGAGCTCATGGGGTCCTGGAAGACGATCTGCATGTCGCGCCGCAGCGCGAACCGCCCGCTCTTGCCGAGCGTGGTCACGTCCTTGCCCATGACGGAGACGGAGCCGCTCTGGGGCTTCTCCAGGTCCATGATCTGCATGAGGGTGGTGGACTTGCCGCAGCCGGACTCGCCGACGAGCGCGAGGGTCTCGCCCTCGCGGATGTCGAAGTCGATGCCGTCCACCGCGTAGACCGTGCCGACGCGCCGCTTGAACACCATGCCCTTGTTGAGCGCGTGGTGCTTGACCAGGCCCTCGACCCGCAGCATCTCGGGCCGGTCCTCGCGGGGGACGTCGGCGGCCGGGACGTCGGGGATCTCCGGGACGGGGTAGATGTCCTGGGCGGTCCAGCCCCGGTCGGCGATCTCGCCGGAGCGGATGCACGCCACCCGCTGCACGCCGGTGTCGTGGACCCCGGTGCTCCCGGGCGCGGTCCCGCCGTCGGCGTGGGCGAGCCGGATGGCCTCCGCGCTCGGCTGGGAGCCGATGGCGAGCAGTTCGGGCTCGGCGGCCTCGCACTCGGGCTGGGCGATGGGGCAGCGCGGCGCGAAGGGGCAGCCGGGCGGAAGGTGGGACAGCGACGGCGGGGTGCCCTTGATGGGGACGAGGGCGCCCTGGCGGTCCAGGTCCATGCGGGGGACGGCGCCGAGCAGGCCCATGGTGTAGGGCATGCGGCTGCTGTAGTAGATCTCGTCGACGGTGCCGATCTCGACGGGGCGGCCCGCGTACATGACCAGGACGCGGTCGACGAAGCCCGCGACCACCCCCAGGTCGTGGGTGATCATGACGATGGCCGCGCCGGTCTCGTTCTGCGCGGTGCGGAGCAGGTCGAGGATCTGGGCCTGGATGGTGACGTCGAGCGCGGTGGTGGGCTCGTCGCAGATGATGACGTCGGGGTTGTTGGCCATGGCCATGGCGATCATGACCCGCTGGCGCATGCCGCCGGAGAACTCGTGCGGGAAGGACCGGTAGCGCTGGGCCGCGTTGGGGATGCCGACGAGGTCGAGGAGTTCGACGGCCCGATCGTGCGCCTTGGCCTTGGGGGTCTTCGGGTCGTGGACCAGGACGGCCTCGGCCAGCTGGTCGCCGACGGTGTAGACGGGGGTGAGGCCGGAGAGCGGGTCCTGGAAGACCATGGAGATGACCTTGCCGCGTTTGGCGGCCATCGCCCGGTCGTCCAGTCCGAGGATCTCCTCCCCGTGCAGCAGGACCGAGCCGGTGATCCTCGCGTGCTCGGGCAGCAGCCCCATGGCGGCCATCGAGGAGACGGACTTGCCGGAGCCGGACTCGCCGACGATGCCCAGGACCTCGCCTCGTCTGACGGCGTAGCTGACGCCGCGGACGGCGTGCACGTCGGGGTTGCCGTCGAACCCCGGGAAGGTGACGGTGAGGTCGGCGACCTCCAGGACCGGGCTGTCCGCGGTCCGCCCGTCTCGGGCGACGTCGGTGGCGGCGACCGTTTCGGTGCTCATGTGTTGCTGTCCCCCTAGGAGCGGCGCGACTTGGACTGCGGGTCGAGGGCGTCGCGCAGCCCGTCCCCGATCATGTTCACCGCGAGCACGAGGACCACCAGCAGGAGCGTGGGGAACATGAACATCCACCACGCCGTGGTCGCGAACCGCGAGCCGTCGGCGATGACCACGCCGAGGCTGATGTCCGGCGCCTGCACGCCCAGGCCGAAGTAGCTCAGCGCGGTCTCGCCGATGATCGCCGTGCTCACGGCGATCGTGGCGTCCGCGATGAGCAGGGACGACATGTTGGGCAGGATGTGCCGCAGGATGATCTTGTGCGGGGGGACGCCCATGTACCGGGCGGCGTGGATGTACTCACGTTCGCGCAGGGAGATGGTCAGTCCGCGGACCATCTTGGAGGTGACCATCCAGCTGAACGCGGCCAGCAGGATGACGAGGACCAGCCAGCCGCCGTTGCCGACGAAGTGCTTGGACAGGATCGCCAGGACGACGAAGCTGGGCAGGACCAGGGCCAGGTCGGCGATCCACATGAGGCCGCGGTCGGTGAGGCCCCCGAAGTACCCGGCGAAGGAGCCGACCAGAGCGGCGACCGCCGTCGAGAGCAGGGCGACGAGGAGTCCGATGAGCAGCGACCTCTGCAGGCCCGCGGTGCTCTGGGTGAGGACGTCCTGGCCGGTGCGGTTGGTGCCCATCCAGTGCTCGGGCGAGGGCGGGTCGATGAGGGAGGTGTAGTCGCGCTCCCCCACGTCCCATCCGGTCAGGAGGGGGCCGATGAAGGCGACGGCCAGCAGCAGGACGAGCATGCCGAGCCCGATGATGACGCGCCGCGTCCCCAGGAGCTGGCGCCCGATGTCCCTCAGGCGGTTGGGCGCCGGCGGCACGGCCGGTGCCGGTGCGGGCTCCGTGCTCGTTTCGGTCGTACTCATGGCGTGGTCTCCAGCCGGGCTGCCGCGGTGGTGTGCGGGGCGGTCGAGGGGCGGGACGCGCGGGCGTCGCCGTGGGTGGTGCGGGGGCCGGTCACGATCACACCCGCACCCTCGGGTCGAGCCAGGCGTAGAGGATGTCCGAGAGGAACGAGGCGGCCATGACCGTCACCGCCATGAAGAAGGAGACCGCCGCGACCACGTGGACGTCGTGCTGGGAGATCGAGTCGATCAGCCAGGCGCCCATGCCGTGCCAGCCGTAGATCTTCTCGGTGAAGGTCGCGCCGGACACCATGATCCCGAAGGTGAAGGTGAAGTAGGTGATCGTGGGGATCAGCGCGGTGCGCAGGGCGTGCTTGAACAGCGCTCTCCTGCGGGTGAGCCCCTTGGCCATGGCCGTGCGCACGAAGTCGGCGTTGAGCACGTCGAGCATCATGTTGCGCTGGTAGCGCGCGAAGGCCGCGAACAGGGAGAGGGCGAGCACGATCGTGGGCAGCAGCGCGTGGTGTATCCGGTTGAGCAGGAGTTGCCACCACTCGCCCCGGAAGCCCGCCGAGTACTCGCCGGAGAAGATCAGCAGCTGGAAGCCGACGAGGTCGTTGATGGCGGTCGCGCCCACCTGGACGCTGATCGCGATGACCACGGTGGGCACGGAGAGGACGAAGAAGGCGACTGCCGTGGAGGCCTTGTCGAAGCGCCTGTACTGGCGTACGGCGGAGTAGGCGCCGACGGCGATGCCGACGGCGGCGCCCAGGACGGTGGCGAACGTGATCAGGCGCAGCGTGACGCCGGCCTTCATCCAGATCTGGGGGGTGACGTCACGCCCCTGGATGCTCTGCCCGAAGTCCCCCTGGACCACACCGCCCAACCAGACCGCGTAGCGCTCGGCCAGGGGCGTCTCGTCGTTGAGGTTGAGGGTGTCGAGCTGGGCGTTGATGACCTCGGCCGTGGGCGGGGGCTGCATCTGCTCGAAATAGCCGCGCGGATAGAGGTTGGTTGCGGCGAGCAGGTAGGCGAAACTCGTCGCGAGAAAGATCAGCACGACGTAGTTCAGCAGCCGCCTGGCCAGGAACTTGCCCAAAACTATCTCCGAACCTCACAGCCGAGCCCGACGCTTGTCCCTTGTGCGCGGTCGTGACTGAGAGCACCGAGGGTCACGGATCGGAGGGGCGCGGCGGGTGCCGCCGTTGGGCCTTCACGTTCCTGCGACCACCGGTGGGGGTTACTCCCGGTGACTACCAAAACACAATTGCATCCGGTTCACGATCAGTGACCGGAATGTCAAGAGTCTGCGGGAGCACTAGACACTCGACGGTAACCACTCCATCAAGAAAAGACAACGGTGCCCATTCGACCATCCGGATGCATCCGTTTTGTCAATCTTTACACACACAGCTTCCCGACGACTCCACACAGTTACCAATACACCAGCTGACCTGCAAAAATAAACTCCAGAGGATCCCGAATGAAACAACATTCAAGCCCTCGAACTGGACATATCACCACAAATGCGCCATCAAACATCAATAGTTAGTAACACACACGAAACCCTGACTCCTCCTACAGGCGAACGCGTACCGAACGCCCCTGCCCGCCGTGTCCCGCGCGCAGGGCACAGCGGACGCGCGAAGGCGAGGCCCCTCACCCTGGGTAGCGAAAGTCAGTGACGGCTGACGAGGGCGGGCACGCTCTCCCGAACGGCGGCCGCCCCGGCCCCCTCGGGGGCGGGCGCCCACGGCGCGGCCCCGGCCGCCACCGCCACCGGCCGCAGCACCAGGGGAGCCGCGGAGAGCGCCCCCGCCATCCCCCGCCAGGCGCCCAGCGAGCGGGCGGCGTCGCCCGCGGCTCCCAGGACCGTCCAGGTCACCGGACCCGCGAGGGCCACGCCCCTCCCCCTCCGCCATGCCGCCAGGTGCGGCAGGACCAGGGCCGCCCCCGACACCGCCGCGATCCGGGCGCCCCGGCGCGACCGGGAGGACCGCCGCGCGCCCGCCCCGCGGCGTCCCCGCGCCACCGTGCCGGCGACCACGGCGGCGACGGCCGCCGGCCACCAACCGGCCCGCGCCGCGCGCGCACCCGCCCCGGCTGTGCGCACCAGGTCGAGCCCCGTCAGCCTCACCGCCTCCGCCAGAGGGGCGCCCTCCCGGCCGCAGACCGCGGTCGCGACCGCCGCGCCGCCCAGGGCCCCGACCGCCAGCGCCGCGCCGGGGCGTCCGGACGCCGCCAAAGCCAGGGCGGCCGCCCCGGGCCAGGAGACCTCGGGCCCGGCGGCCCGTCCTCCGTGGCGGCGCGCCAGGGGCCCCGCGATCGCACCGGAGGTGAAACACGCGCGCAGGTAGTCCCCCATGTCCGTGGTCGGCGGCATCCGCACACGGGACCTCGGCTCGTAGCGCACCGACCACCCGGCTCCGGCGAGGCGCCACAGGAGGTCGAGTTCGGCGGCCGGCCCCAGCTCGGGGTCCAGGTCGGCGACGGAGCGGCGCACGACCAGCACCGGGACGGGACGCAGCGGATCGTCGGAGCCCTGGTCGCCGAAGGCTCCCGGGCGCGCCTGGCCGGGGGTCCCGTGCCCCCAGGGGAGGAGGGCCCCGGGGTCGGCGCCGCGGTCGGGCCCGGCCCCGTGGGCGGCGACGGCCGCCACCGCCCGGCCCAGGGGGCCGGGGGTCCGGGGCCGGTCGGTGAGCGCGCGGGGCACCACGGCCGCCACCCCGGGGTCGGCGAAATGCCCCAGGGCGGTGTCCAGCCATCCGGCGGTGGGACGCGCCCCCGCCTCGACCAGGGCGACGAACTCCGCGGAGCAGGCTCCCAGCGCCACCGCCCGTGCCTGCGCGCCCCCGGGCGGGCCGGGCACGACCCGGGCTCCGTGCCTGCGCGCGGTCCACGCACAGGCCCCGGTGGCTCCGACGACGACCGGCCGCAGTTCCGGGTGGGACGCGGCGAGGAGGCCGAGCGTGGTCTCCAGCGCGGCGGGACCCGCCTGGCCGACGACGGCCACCTCGGCGGTGCGCCCCGGCGGGAGGGGCAGCGGACGGGGGTGGGCGAGCCCGGCCCTGATCAGGTCGCGGGCGAGCAGGCCCTCGTCCGCTCCGGCGGGGACCGCGCCGCTCAGCCAGCGGATCAGCGCGCTGACCTGGGCCGGGGCGAGGCGGACGGCCCGTGGCGGGCAGCCGCCCAGGAGGAGGTGCCCCTCGTCGGCGAGGCGGACGGAGCGGTCGATCTCGACACCGAGGCCGGGGGGAAGCGGGGAGCGGGAGGCCATGCCCCATACCTTGTCGGGTCGGACACGGCGGACGCAAGACCGCGGGAGGCACCGAGATCGGGGAGAGCTTGACGTAATCGTTACTTGGGCTCTCGAGTCCCACGAGTCACGAATCCCCGCCGATAGGCGCGCCCGCCCACCCGCCCCGTCGGGCCGAACGCCCTCTTCGGGCAGCTCAGCGGGGGTTATCCTGGCCAAGCCAGGTCGGCTGGGTTTCCGGGGAGGCACAGAGCGTATGCTGATCGCGAATACGCCCTTCAGTGTCGTAGGGCACATCCGCTACCAGACATGAGCATGCAGCACGGCCCGCCCCAGGCCCCACCACCGTCCCCAGGGAAGCCAAGCGGCTTCTCACCCAACGCCTGTCGCCGCCCTTGCGCAGTCGTGGCACAGTCCCGCTTCCCTCCCTGCTCCAGGGGGCTCCGCCCTGTGCGTCCGCTCCGCGCCGTGACCCGTCCCCACGGGCACGGACGCCTCGAGGACCCGGCGCTGCGTTGCCCTGCCCGCCGCGAACACACGTCATCGGGGAGCGAACCCAATGTGTGAGACCGCAGCATCCCAGAGCTCTCTCGGACCCCTCGTCGCGCGCCACGCGCACGGCCCCGCCCACAGGACCCGTCCCCCGTCGCCGGACGCACTCCCGGCCCCGGTCCCTCCGCCCAGTCCCTTACACAGTCCGGCGAATCACATGGAAGACGAGATACCCCACAGCACCGGCACCGCCCGCAGACCCGCGCGGCGACGGTTCCCGGGGCTGCCGAGCCAGATCGCCTACGCGAGGCGGTTCGTCGCCCGGCAGCTGGCCGCCTCACCGGAGCTCACCACGGCGACGCTGTTGACCAGCGAGCTCGCCACGAACGCCATCACGCACAGCGCCTCGGGCCGGGCGACCGGCAAGTTCGAGGTCAGCGTCCACCTCGCCCCCGGGTGGGCGCGCGTGGAGGTGCGGGACCTGGGGAACAGGGTGGAGGCGCCGCAACCCCAGCACCGGGACCCCTACGACACGGCCGAGCACGGCCGCGGCCTGGACCTGGTCGAGGCGCTGTCCAGCAAGTGGGGAACCGAGCCCCGCGCCGACGGGATGGGGCGCAGGGTCTGGTTCGAGCTGGTGTGGGACTGCGACGCCGACCCCGTGGACGCGGCGGCGGAGTAGGGGTTCGGGCGGGCGGCCGCTCCGTCACGCCGCCCCGGCCGCCCGCGGGCGCGGGCCCGCCGTCACCCCTCGGTGCCGGCCCCCTGCTGCTCCTGCGCACCACCGCCCTCGGTGGGCGCGGGGAGCCGGTACCGCTCGTAGAGTTCGCGCGCGTAGTCCTTCGCCTCCTGCGACGGCTCCTCGCCCAATTCGTCGCGGACCAGGTCGTCGAGGCTCTTGTTCGTTTCTGCCATGTGTCGCAGCCTGCCTGTAGTGCGCGGATTGCACAAATCGCCGCTCCGGTGACGGAGAGGGACGACCGATAAGTCCTACATAGTAGGCATTTCGGTGACATCACCCGGTTTCCCCTGGGCAGACGTTGCACGACGGACCCGCCGGCGTTCCGGCGGGCCCCGTCGGCACCGGTCCTCCCCGGTCCCCGTGGTACCGGGATCCACGGGCCCCGGGCGCCGGTCGCCCCCCGCGAGGCGGTACCGCGAACGGCGAGGGGCGCCCCGCGCGTCGCGCGGGGCGCCCCTGTGGAGCCTGCGGCTACGAGCCGACCCGCTCCTCGGTCCGCTCGGACCCGGACGTGCCCCCCTCGGGCGCACCCCCCGCGGCCTTGCGCTTGCGGGCGCGGCGCCGTTCGGCGCGCTCCGCGCTCCGCGCGGCACGGCGCTGCTTGGACCACTCCACCAGCTGGTAGAGGACCGGGACCAGGACCAGTGTCAGCACGGTCGAGGTCAGCAGGCCGCCGATCACCACGATCGCCAGCGGCGCGGAGATGAACGCCCCGCCGCCGGTGATCCCCAGGGCCATCGGGGTCAGTGCCGCGATGGTGGCGAGCGCCGTCATGAGGATGGGCCGCAGACGGTGGCGGGCACCCTCCACGATCGCCTCGCTGAGCGGCATCCCGTTGTTCTGGTTCTGGTTGATCAGGTCCATCAGGACGATGGCGTTGGTGATGACCACGCCGATGAGCATCAGCATGCCGACCATGCCGGCGATGCCCAGCGGGTTCCCGGTGATCAGGAGCAGGCCCAGCGAGCCGGTGATCGCGAACGGGATCGAGATCAGCAGCATGAGCGGCTGGAGCAGGCTCTTGAAGGTCGCGACCATGATCAGGTAGCAGATCACGACCGCGGCGAGCATCGCCAGCATCATCGAGGCGAAGCCCTCGGACTGGTCCTGGCTGACGCCGCCCAGGGTCGCCGAGGCGCCCTCCGGCAGGTCCAGCCCGTCGAGGGCCTCGGTGATGGAGGCGCTCACCGCGCCCAGGTCGGAGGCGGTGACGCTCGCCGACACGGTGGCACTGGTGATGCCGTCGATCCGGGTGAGCTCCGGCTGCTGGAGCACCTCCTCGACCGTGGCCACGTCGGACAGCGGGACGGCCCCGGTCGCGCCCATGACGGGCAGGTCCTCCAGGTCGGCCACCGTCTGCGGGGCCTCGTCGAAGCGGACCACCAGGTCACGGCGGGTGTCGTCGAGGGTGACGGTGCCGACGTTCTGGCCGTTGAAGGCCGCGGAGACCTGCTGGCCGACCGCCGCCTCGGTGAGGCCGACGGCCGCGGCCTCCTCGCCGTCGACGCTGACCTCCAGCGAGGACTGCTCCTCGGCGACGCTGTTGGTGATGTCGGCGGTGCCGTCGATGGCGCTCAGCTCGTCCTCGACCATGCCGGTGGCCTCGGTGAGGACCTCCTGGTCGTCCGCGCTGACCTGCACCTCGATGCCGGAGCCGCCCATGGCGCCCATGCTGCTCAGGATGGGCTCGTACTCGGTGTCCAGGTCCGCGAGGGTGTCGCGGAGCACGTCGCGGTTGCGGGCCTGGTCGGTGTCGGGGTCGGCGGTGACCGTGTAGTCGACCTGGCTGCTGCCTCCGCCGCCCATCATGCCGGCCATGCCCCCGCCGCCGACGTTGGTCTGGTAGGACTCCACCCAGGCGAACCCGGCCAGGGCCTCCTCGACCTTGACGGCCTCGGCGTCGGCCTCCTCCAGGGACGTGCCCGGGGGCAGCTCCTGGACGATCGCGTAGGAGTTCTCCTCGGACTGCCCCATCCAGTCGGTCTCGAGGTTGGTGGCCATGAAAACGGTGCCGGCGAAGATGACGGCCGAGGCGAGCAGGGTCGTGATCGTGGCGACCTTGCGCTTGGTGGTGATCCACCGGATGACGGGCAGGTAGGCGCGCTGGAGGACACCCTTGCGCTCGCGCTCGTTCTCCTCCTGCTCGATCTCCTCCTGGGTGGCGTCCCCGATGTCCTTGGGGCGCATGAACCAGTAGCAGAGCACCGGGATGAGGGTGATGGAGACGATCAGCGAGGCGGCCAGGGCGAGGCTGGCGGTGACCGCGAACGGCATGAACAGCTCGCCGACCATGCCGCCGACGAACGCCAGCGGGAGGAACACGGCGATCGTGGCGAGGGTGGAGGAGACCACGGCGGCGGCGACCTCGCGCACACCGGTCCGGACGGCCTCCATCCGCTCCTTGCCGTAGTCGAGGTGCCTGCGGATGTTCTCCAGCACCACGATGGAGTCGTCGACCACGCGCCCGATGGAGATCGTGATGGCGGCGAGGGTCAGCATGTTGAGGCTGAACCCGAACGCCTGCATCCCGAGGAAGCCGATCAGGACCGACACCGGGATGGACACCGCGGTGACCAGGGTGGAGCGGATCGACAGGAGGAAGACGAGGATGATGACGACGGCGGCGACGAGGCCCATGCCGCCCTCCTCGACCATCGCGAGGATCGACTCGTTGATGTAGGGGGCCTGGTCGAAGACCACGCTGATGTCGATGTTCGAGCCGAGGACGTCGGCCTGCTCGTCGAGGATCCGCTGGACCCCCTCGGACACCTCGACGGTGTTGCCGTCGGGCGTCGCCATGACCATGACGCCGATGCTCGGGTCGCCGTTGACGCGGGCCAGCGTGGTGGCCTCGTCCTGGACGAGTTCGACGTCGGCGACCTCGGAGATCTGGACCGGGGCGGGCGGGGCCGCCGGGGGCGCTCCGGGCGCCGCGGCGGACATGTCGCCGGCGGCGGCCGAGGGCTGGACCCAGACGTCCTCGATCTGCTCGACGGAGGAGAACTGCTCGCCGGTGGTCACGCTCAGGGTGCGGCCGTCGGAGTCGATGTCACCGCCGGGCTGGAGCAGGCCGCTCGACTGGAGGGCCTGGGTGAGGTCCTGGGGGGACAGTCCCGCGGAGGCGAGCTCGTCCGCGTCCGGGCTGACGACGACGTCGGAGCCCATGGCCCCGGTGACCATCGCCGAGCGCACGCCGGGAAGGGACTCGATCTCGGGGACGAGGTGCGTCTCCAGCGGTTCGACCATGGACTGGTCGTCGCCGTCCTCGGCGCCCGCGGCGAGCATCACGACCGGCATCATGTCCGTGCTGAAGGACATGACGCTGGTGCTGACGTCCTCGGGGAGCATGCCGGAGATCTGGTCGACCGCGATCTGCGTCTGGCGCACCAGGTCGTCCTGGTCGGAGCCGTAGTCGAACTCGACGGTGACCTGGGATGAGCCGGTGCTGGAGGTGGAGGTCACCGTGGTGGCGCCCGCCACGCCCTGGACGGCCTGCTCCAGGGGCTCGGTGACCTGGTTCTCCACGACCTGGGGCGAGGCGCCCTGGTAGGTGCCGGAGACCATCACCATCGGGAGGGACATCTCCGGGAAGAGCTCCCGCTTGGCAGAAGCGGCCGCGAGGACTCCGAAGAAGAGGACGGCCAGGGTGACGAGCAGGACCAGCGCCCGGTTCTTGAGCGACATGACCGCGAGGCGGTTCATACCGTGGCCCCTTCCGAGCGGCGGGCGGCGGTCCCTGCCGGGGGACGGCCCGTACCACGGGCCCTTGTGGCCGATCTGGACATGAGAGGTTTTCGCTCCTAGTTCGCTGCTGACCACGGGAGCAGACCGTGGTGTGGTGGTCGAGCGCTTTCCGACGACCGTCGGGCGGGCACGCCGTCACTGCGGTCTGGTGACCGGTCCTCGAACGTGTGGTGCTGGTGGGGACGCAGGTTGTGCGTTCGCGACGTGCGGCACAGGGGGAGCATCCGCCTGGCGCACGATTCAGAATACGTCGCGTTATATCGGAAGATCCGCCAACCCCGCCCGGTTCAGGGGACTCTCAGGGGCGCGTCAGTCTTCTGTCAGGGTCGATCCCTGACCAAAGTTAGGGACGTCCGCCGTAAGTCGGAGTCCCCCGGGGGTGAGGTGGGCCTTCCCGCGGTCGCAGGTCCCGGTTTCTTGTAAGGGACATCACAGCCACGATTTCCGGTCCACCAAAAAAGACGCCGCGACCGGGGACGCGACGCCTTCGCGAAAACGGCCTGTGGACAACCGGGAGAGCGGGGCCCGCCGGGGCATCCTGAAGGGGTGGGACTCAGCCCGCCCGGTGCTCCTCCAGGGGCTCGTGCGGCTGGGAGGTCCCCCACACCACGCGCAGGAGGTCCTCCAGCGCGTGCGCCAGGGACGCGTCCACCAGCTCGTAGCTGACCTGGCGGCCGCGGGCGTGGGTGTGCACCAGCCCGCAGTCGCGCAGGCAGGCGAGGTGGTTGGAGACGTTCTGCCGGGTGAGTCCGAGCTGGTCGGCCAGTCCGGCCGGATAGTTCGGCCCCTCGAGGAGGGCCAGGAGGAGGCGGGACCGGGTCGGATCGGACAGCGCGCGCCCGAGCCGGTGGATGGCGGACAGGCGCTGCTCGGAGGTCAACATGAAAACCATTGTACATAGTTTGCTGTATAGACAGCCTTGGCTGTATAAACAGTGAAGGCTGAACTATGGGGCGCCGTCGCACACGGCGCCCGAGGTCACGGGACGACGCGGACAAGAGGGAGGCGCCGTGGGAGCGGGACACGGGCACGGGCACGGACACGCGATCACCGCCGGCGCGGCCAACAGCAGGAGGCTCGCGCTGGTCCTGACGATGATGGTCGCCGTCGCCGCCGTCCAGGTCGTGGGCGCCGCGTACAGCGGCAGCCTGGCGCTGCTCGCCGACGCCGGCCACACGGTCACCGACTCCTTCGGCGTGGCCCTGGCCCTGGCCGCCGTCTGGATCGCCTCCCGCCCCGCCACCAGCCGACGGACCTTCGGCTACCAGCGCGCCGAGATCCTCGCCGCCGCGGTCAACGCGCTCGTGCTGTTCCTGCTGTGCGGGTTCATCGTGGTCGAGGCGGTCGACCGGCTCCGGTCGCCCGCCGAGGTGTCCGGCGCGGGCATGGTCGCCGTCGCCGCGTTCGGCCTGGTCGCCAACATCGCCGCGCTGTTCGTCCTCCGCTCGGGCGCCAAGGACAGCCTCAACGTCAAGGGCGCCTACCTGGAGGTCATGAGCGACGCCCTCGCCTCCGTCGGCGTCATCGTCGGCGGGATCGCCGTGTGGCTGACCGGGTGGGGCCGGATCGACACCCTCGTCTCCCTGGGCATCGCCGCCGTCATCGTGCCCCGGGCCTGGTCCCTGCTGCGCGAGGCCGTGCACATCCTGCTGGAGGCCACCCCCGAGGGCATGGACCTCAGCGAGGTGCGCGACCACCTCCTCGGGCACCCCGCGGTCCTGGACGTCCACGATCTGCACGCCTGGACCATCACCTCCGGGGTGCCCGTGATGTCGGCGCACGTGGTGGTCGCCGAGGAACACCTCCGGGACACCGGGAGAATGCTCGACGAACTCCACGCCTGCCTGACCGGCCACTTCGACGTCGAGCACTCCACCCTGCAGCTGGAGCCGCCGGGCCACGCCGACCACGAGGGCGCCAGACACGACTGAGCGGGCGTCCTCCCAGCCCTGGGCGCGGCCCCTCCGCTCCCTCCGGACCGGGCCGTCGACGTGACCAGACCCGCAACCTTTGACAGAATCGTTCGCGCTTCGTCGAAGGAGGAGAATCCGGTGGAAACCACACACGGCCACGGGCTGCGCACCCGGTGAGCCGACGCCCCCGCCCGCGCGGAGGCAGCCTCGGTGCGCTGGTCCGCAGGACGGCCCCCCGCCTCCGGTCGCCGAAGACCCTCCTCCGCCCGCGCCTGGCCTGGCGGCCGGCCAGGGAACTCCTCGCATGGCGCAAACCGGCCCGCGTCTTCCTCCTCGTCTTCCTCGCCGTGGACCTGGTCGGCACCGCCCTGCTGATGAGCCCGCTGTCCACCCCCGGCAGCGAGGGGCTGGACTTCGTCCCCGCGCTCTTCACGGCCACGTCCGCCCTGGCCGTGTGCGGGCTCGGCGTGATCTCGGTCGGCCACGACCTCAACCTCTTCGGCCAGATCGTCATGCTCGCCCTGATGCAGGTCGGGGGCATCGGGATCATGACCCTGGCGTCCGTGCTCGGAACGGCCATGATCCACCGCTTCCGACTGCGTTCCCAGCTCAACGTGCAGGCCGAGACGCGGAGCCTGTGGATCGGGGACGTCTCCGGCGTGGTCCGCCGCGTCGCCCTGGTCTTCCTGGTGCTCCAGGGCCTGACGTTCCTGCTCATCGCGCCCCGGATGTGGCTGGGCTACGACATGTCCCCGGGGGAGGCCGCCTACTCCGGCCTGTTCCACTCGATCTCGGCGTTCAACAACGCCGGCATCTCCCTCTACGACGACAGCATGATGCGCTTCTCGGGGGATCCGCTCATCCTCCTGCCGGTGGCCTTCGCGGTGATCCTCGGCGGCCTCGGCTTCCCGATCCTGCTCGAACTGCGCCGCAACCTCGGCGAGCCCCGCACGTGGAGCCTGCACGCCAAGATCACCATCACGACCACGGCCATCCTCTTCCTCGGGAGCTTCCCGCTCATCACCGCGATGGAGTGGGGCAACCCCGCGACGCTCGGGGCGATGCACTGGACGGACAAGCTCACGGACGGCTTCTTCCACAGCGTGATGCCCCGCAGCGGTGGGCTGAACTCCGTCCCGGTCGGGGAGATGCAGGACTCCACGCTGCTGCTGACGATCATGCTCATGTTCGTCGGCAACGGCAGCGCCGGAACGGCCGGCGGAATCAAGGTCGCGACCCTGGCCGTGATCTTCCTCGTGGTGCTGGCGGAGATCCGGGCGCACAACGAGGTGCACGTGTTCGACCGCAAGCTCCCGCCCGGGGTGATCCGCCAGTCCCTCAGCCTGGTGTTCCTGTCCGCGACGGTCGTCGCGTTCAGCTCGCTGCTGCTCATGCACACGACCCCGTTCCACTTCCTCCCGGTGGTGTTCGAGGTCGTCTCCGCCTTCGGCGTGGTGGGGCTCTCCACCGGCATCACCCCCGACCTGCCCCCGTGGGCCCAGTGCCTGCTCGTCGCGCTCATGGTCGCGGGGCGCATCGGCCCCATCACCGTCGCCACCGCCCTGGCCTTCCGCGACCGCCGCCGGCGCTACGATCTCGCCGAGGCCAGGCCGATCATCGGCTGAGCCGCACAGACAGGAGTCACCCGTGCCACACCGCAACAGGAACGACGACAAGAGCGTCCTGGTCATCGGCCTCGGCCGGTTCGGCAGTTCCCTCGCCCTCGAACTGGTCAACCGCGGCTGGGACGTCCTCGGCGTGGACACCAGTCCGCGCCTGGTGCAGACCTACGCCGACGCCCTCACCCACACGGTGATCGCGGACGCCACGGACGAGGAGGCGCTGCGCCAGATCGGCGCCTCCAACTTCAACCGGGCGGTGGTGGCCATCGGCACCCACCTGGAGGAGAGCATCCTGGCCACGTCCCAGCTGGTGGACCTGGGGGTGTCGACCATCTGGGCGAAGGCGACGAGCCGTCGGCACGGCCGCATCCTGGAGCAGGTGGGCGCCCACCACGTGGTGCTGCCCGAGCACGACATGGGCGAGCGGGTGGCGCACCTGCTGTCGGGGCAGATGCTCGACTACGTGGAGCTGGAGGAGGGGTTCTCCCTCGGGAAGACCAAGGCCCCCAAGGAGCTGCTCGGCAAATCCCTGCGCGAGACGGGCGTGCGCCAGGAGTACGGGATCACCGTGGTCTCGGTCAAGCGCATGGGCGCGGAGTTCACGTACGCGACCCAGGAGACGGTGCTCAACAAGGGCGATGTGATCGTGGTCGCGGGACGGACCGACGACGTCGAGCGGTTCTCGGAGATCGTGTAGCACCCGGGCGGATCAGACACCCGGGAGACATCCTCCACAAACAGACAAATTGACAACCGTTTTCATTATCCCGATGATTGACCCATGCGAACAGGGACAACCGTGCGGGCCGCCGTCCTCGGCACCGCGACACTCATGATGATCACCGCCTGCGGAAGCGGAGGAGGCGGGGCCGAGGACACGGGTGTCTCCCCCGCCGACGCCGACCTGACCGTGGTCACCGGCGTCTACCCCCTGGAGTGGCTCGCCCGCGAGATCGGCGGGGACCGCGTGGCCGTCACCCAGCTGACCGAGCCCGGCACCGAACCCCACGACCTGGAGCTCACCGGCCGCCAGGTGGGCGAGGTCAGCGAGGCCGACATCGCGTTCTTCGTCGGGGGCCTCCAGCCCGCGGTGGACGACGCGGTCTCCCAGGAGGCCTCGGACAGCGCGCTCGACGTGGGCGACGTCGTGCACCTGCGTCCGGCCGGCGGCGAGGACGAGGGGCACGGGGACGAGGAGCACGCCCACGAGGACGAGCACGGCCACGAGGACGAGCACGCCCATGAGGAGGAGGGGGAGGAGGAGCACAACCACGGTGAGCACGACCCCCACTTCTGGCTGGACGTGGAGCTGATGGCGGAGACCGCCCGGGCCCTGGGCGAGCGGATGGGCGAGGTCCACCCGGAGGGCGCCGACGCCTACGAGCAGAACGTCGGGACCGTGACGGCGGAGCTGGAGGCGATCGGCCGGGAGTACGAGGAGGGCCTGGCCTCCTGCGAGCACCACGACGTCGTCGTCGGCCACACCGCGTTCACCTACCTGACCGAGGCCTACGGCCTCGAACAGGTCGGCGTCAGCGGGGTGGACCCCGACACCGAGCCCTCCCCGTCGCAGATCGCCGCGATCACCGACATCGTGCGGGAGCGCGACATCACCACGGTCTTCACCGAACCGCTGATGCCTCCGGAGACGGCCGAGACCATCGCCTCCGAGACCGGTGCCGAGGTGCGGGTGCTCGACCCGCTGGAGGGCGTCACCGAGGACTCCCCCGGCGACGACTACCCGTCGATCATGCGGGGCAACCTGGCCGCGCTGACCACCGCGCTGGGCTGCTCCTGACCCCGAACGCCTGACGGCGTCCCGCCGCGCGGCGGGACGCCGCCCCGCCGCGGCCGGGCCCCGGCCGGCCCCCGTGAGCCCCACCTGTCCGGTACGTGCCGGACGGGTGGGGCTCACGCGTGTCCGGCACCGTGCCGGGCGCCGGAATCGCACCCGTGTCGTCCCGTTCGTCGGGGTCCGGACACCTGTCCCGAACGGTTGGATTACACCGCGCTTACATAGAACCAAACCCCCGGACAAGTGGTGAGGGTCACGCTATGCTTATGAAGTGTCGGTGCTTGTGCACGTGCATCTGGCGGTGCATCAGCACGGACGTTCCCCTCGCAGATCCGAAGGAGCAGCACAGCATGACCGCACACAACGGCATCACCGCGACCGAGCTGACCGACGTCGCCTGGCAGAAGGCCAAGCGCAGCAACTCCCAGGGCGCCTGCGTCGAGATGGCCCGCCTGAGCGACGGCTCGATCGCCGTGCGCAACTCCCGGTTCCCGTCCGGGCCGGCGCTGGTCTACACCCAGGAGGAGATCGACTGCATGATCCTGGGCGCCAAGGACGGTGACTTCGACAACCTGCTCAGCTAGGACGAGTCCCACCGGCGATGCCGTCGGGGGCTTCGGAGCGCCCCGGGGGAGTTCCGCCCGCGGACCCTCCGCACTCACCGACCCGGTTGCCACGCCCTCATCCGGGTCGACCGAGGATACGGACAGAAGGGCCCTGTCCAGTGGACAGGGCCCTTCAACATCCGGAAAGGCCCGCCTCAGCGGGCCCGCGTTCTTCTCCCCTCACCACCGCTCCGCCCCTCCGCGGGCGACGGTGAACGGCTATTTGAGGTCTTCCCGGATCTCCTTGAGGATGTCGAGCGTCTCGTCCGGGGTGGCCGCGGCCACACTCAGCCGGGTCATCGCCTTGGTGTACGCCTCCACCACATTGCGGCGGTCGATGAGCTCGCCGTCGTGGAGCTGCTCCAGGTACACC
This sequence comes from Nocardiopsis sp. CA-288880, assembly GCF_050955985.1. Classification (NCBI taxonomy): domain Bacteria; kingdom Bacillati; phylum Actinomycetota; class Actinomycetes; order Streptosporangiales; family Nocardiopsidaceae; genus Nocardiopsis; species Nocardiopsis sp. CA-288880. Next base: position 6,046,126 of record NZ_CP192105.1, read on the forward strand.
ATGTCCGCGAGCTCGAACTCGGAGTACCTCAGCAGGGTGAAGGACCCGGCCTCGGCCGCGTGCGCGCCCACGGAGAAGGGGATGATCTGGAGCGTGATGTTGTCGTGCTCGCTGCTGAGGTGGATCAGGTGCTCGATCTGGCGGCGCATGATCTCCGGGCCGCGGCTGATCACGCCGATGGGGCGGCGCACCGCGGCCTCGTCGAGGATCACCCACATGCGCATGCTCGTGTCGTTCTCGATGCGTTTCTGTCTGCGCAGTCTCGCCTCGATGCGCTGCTCGGTGACCATGTCGGTCTCGACGCCGCCCGAGATGATCTCCCGTGCGTACTCCTCCGTCTGGAGCAGGCCCGGCACGAACTGGGACTCGTAGATGCGTATGTGGTCGGCGGCCTCCTCGAAGCCCACATAGCGGATGAACCACTTGTGGAGCGAGTCGCCGTACTCCTTCCACCACCCGGGCTTGTTGGATTCGCGGGCGACTTCGAGTAATTCCTTGATCGTCTTGCGGTCGGAGACCCCGTACATCTTGAGGAGGTCCTCGATATCGCGCAGCTTGAAACCGACCCGGCCGAGTTCCATCCGGCTGATCTTCGACGCGGATGCCCGAATCCGGTTCCCCGCGTCCTCACGGGTGATACCCCGCTGTTCGCGACGCTTACGAAGCTCGTGCCCGAGTAGCATGCGACGCACGGTGGGGCCGCTCCCCTTGCGCAATCGAGCGATATCCACGTTCGTCGCCTCTCTGTCATTCCCGGCACAAGGGTATCCGGGGTGGCGGGACACCTTTGCCTTGAGGTCAAGACACTACATGTACACGATATAACCGGAGCGCCCCCGCACCCGGGTACTCCGTCGGTGACGGCGGCGGCCCCTCCGGGAGGGGCCGCCGTCGGCCCCCGTCGCGGACGGCGGGTCACCGGGCCGGCGCCCCCGCGGTCCTCGGGTGGCCGCGGGGCGTCCGGTCGCGGATCGCCTGACCGGGATCAGGCGAATTGCGCCCAAACGAACTTTCCGCCGGGAGACGTGGGAATCACACCCCACTCTCGCGCGAAAGCACTCACCAGGGCAAGTCCGCGCCCGCCCTCCATGGTCAGATCTGCTTCCCTTCTCCGGGGCAGCCGATCGCCGCCGTCCCGGACCGCGCAGATGAATTCGCTCCCGCTGCGCATCAGTGAGAGCTGAATACCCCCCTCGCTCTGCCTGGTCAAGGGCAGGGGGCCGCCGTGCCGGACCGCATTGGTGACCAATTCGGAAACGACCACCGCGACATCGCCGGACAAGTGCTGCATCTCCCATTCGCGGAGAAGCGCCTCGGAAATCTCCCGCGCGGCCCCCACCGCGTGGGGCCTCGGCTCGAAGCTCCACGTGACCGCGTCGTGCCGGTCGCCGCAGACCGGGGTGTTCCAGCGCCGGGAACCGTGCGTCAGGACCTTGAGCCACCATCCGCCGGCAGGCTCCGCCACCGCCTCCGCACACTCCATGCCTTCCACTTCCTCCCTGACGCACCGTGGCGAGCAGCGACGACACGTCCCGGAAACCTCCGCGATCCCGCGAAGACACCTTCGGGCCCGTGCCGCTGCACGTCTCGTATGCACGTGCATCTCGGTCTTGGTGGCAATCGTAGGCCAAGCTTCGACAAAGTGCAGGGAAACAGGGGGACCAACTTCACCGGATCCCCATTCCTCCCCGGACCTCTCCCCGGCGCTCCCCGAAAGGCCGCACTCCCGCCCCCCACCCGCTTACCGACCGGTAGGGATGTGGATAGGATTCTGTCGCGCCCACCACGTGAATTCTGGAGGTAACCCCATGTCCCCAACGCCTCGTGTGGCCATCGTGACCGGAGCCGCCCGCGGGATCGGCGCCGCCACGGCTGAGCGCCTGGCGCGCGAAGGCCGGGCCGTCGCCGTCCTGGACCTGAAGGAGTCCGACGCCCAGGAGGTCGTGGACCGCATCACCGCCGGGGGCGGCACGGCGCTCGCCGTCGGATGCGACGTCTCCGACGCCGACCAGGTGGACGCCGCGGTCGCGACCGTCGCCGAACGCCTCGGCCCGCCCGCCATCCTCGTGAACAACGCGGGCGTCCTCCGCGACAACCTCCTGTTCAAGATGTCGGCGGACGACTGGGACACCGTGATGAACGTGCACCTGCGGGGCTCGTTCCTGATGAGCAGGGCCGCCCAGGCGCACATGACCGCGAACGGCTGGGGCCGCATCGTCAACCTGTCCAGCTCCTCCGCGCTGGGCAACCGGGGCCAGGCCAACTACTCCGCCGCCAAGGCCGGGCTCCAGGGGTTCACCAAGACCCTGGCGATCGAGCTGGGCAAGTTCGGCGTGACCTGCAACGCCGTCGCCCCCGGGTTCATCGAGACCGCGATGACCAGGGCCACCGCCGAGCGGATCGGCGTCAAGTACGAGGACATGAAGGCGTTCAAGGAGGCGGAGATCCCGGTGCGGCGGGTGGGCGTCCCCGAGGACATCGCCAACACGGTCGCGTTCCTCACCGGCGAGGAGGCCGGGTTCGTGTCGGGCCAGGTCGTCTACGTGGCCGGCGGCCCGCTGGACTAGCGGCGCGCCGTCCACGGTCCGCCTCCGGGACCGGGCGCCCCGGCCGGGCACGCCTCCGGCCGGGGCGTCCGCGCGTCCCGCGCGGGGGCCGGCCCGGCGCACCGGGAAGGTCAGCGCGCGGGGCCCCGGGGGGAGGGCGCCGGTCCTCCGTCGCCGCGCGCCTCCTCCATGGCCTGCGTGACCGTCCCGCAGACCTCCTCCACGAGCGCCACGCCGGTGGCGTAGTCGCGGCTCCCGTCGGACAGGACCGCGATGAGGTACTCGTGGTCGGGGCCGCTCACGTAGCCGACCGTGTTGACGGTCCACAGCCCGCGGTTGCCCTCGCGGGGCGTCCAGCCGTTCTTGAGGCCGACCGTGTCCCCCGGGACGGCCGAGGCCGACACCCCCCAGGCCTGTTCCGGGGCGACGGACTCCATCAGCCCGCGGGCGTACGCGCGGCTCTCCGGCGACAGCGGCCCCTCGCCGACGTACAGGATCCGCAGCAGCCGCACCTGGTCGGCCGCGGTGGTCGCCGTGGAGCCCCACACGCCGCGCGGGTCGGGTTCGGTGCCGGTGAACCCGAGGGCGCGGACGCCGCTCGTGAACCCGTCGGTGAAGCCGATGCGTGCGTACAGGCCGTCGGTGACCTCGTTGTCGCTGTAGCGGATCATCTCCTCCGCCCGGTCCCGTTCGGACGCGGAGAGCCCGCGCCCCTCCTCCTCCGCGCGCAGGAGCAGCAGGGCGAGGATCGTCAGCTTGGACACGCTCGCGGTCGGGAACCGCTCGTGGGCGCCGTGGCTGAAGGTGGCGCCGGTGCGCAGGTCCTGGACGGCGACCGCGAAGTCCGCGGAGTGTTCGCCGGCCAGCTCCTCCATCCGCCCGGTGAGCTCGTCCCGCTGCGCCGGACCGAGTGTGCGCCCGCCGGTGGCCGGGCCGGTCAGGGGCGCGAAGGGCACGAGGGGCAGGGCGCTCTCCGAGAGCAGGGTGCGGACGAGGGCCGGGTCCGGCGCGGAGAGTCCTCCGGCGGCCGAGGTGGCGCCGGGGACCGCGAGGGCCGTGAGCACGACGAGGCAGATCGCCGCCGTGGCGGCGGACCAGGTTCGGATGATGTCGGCGGGGGGACGCCGGGGCACGCTATCACCGGTTCGTAGGCGCGGCAGGGGGCTGTCCGGACATTATCCACCCGGCGCTCCGTGGGCGGCGATCCGGTGTCCGCCCGGCGCAGTGCGGCCGCGTCTCGTCAGGCGCGCGTGTCGTCGTCGATCCCCCGGGCCACCAGCGCCTCGCCCGTCGCGTCGGCCATCCGCAGCAGCTGGACGATCACCGGGACCACGAGCAGGTGGGGGCGCCCGGACAGCCCCCGCGCCCGGTAGGCCTCCTGGGACGTCCGCCAGGCGTCGGCGACCATCGGGATGGACCGGATCGTCAGGGCGAGCACGAGCGCCACCCGGTCGGGGGCGACCCCCACGTGCCGGAGCGGGCGGGCCACGCGCTCGAAGAGGTCGAGCATCTCGCGCACGCGCGTGGTGAGCGTGACGACGTTGGCGAGCAGCACGAGCGCGGCGAGCTGCGCGCACAGGCGCACGGCCGTCTCCCACGCGCCGAACAGGACCTGGAACAGGGCGATGGCCAGCAGGAACGGCCACAGGACGCGCAGGACCCCCCAGGCGCGGGCGGGGGCCAGCCCGACCACGGGGTAGGCCAGGAGGGACGCGGCCAGCGCGCCGAGCGCGATCCGGTGGTCCGCGGCGGCGAGGAGGGCCACTCCGGCGGCGAGCAGTCCGAGGAGCTTGGCCCAGGCCGGGGTCCGGTAGAGGGGGCCGGTGCCGGGGACGTACAGGCCGATCGCGCTCACGCGCCGGCCTCCCGGTCGGCCCCGTCCATGAGCCGGAGGTAGTGGGCCACCGCTTCGCCGGGGGCCCCGTCGAAGGCCACCCGCCCCTCGTCCATCACCAGGACCCGGTCGAACCCGTCGAGCAGGCCGAGGTCGTGCGTGAACAGGACGACCTGCTGGTCGAGGCCGTCGAGGGTGCGGTGCACCATGCGGGTGTTGCGCAGGTCGAGCAGGGTGGTGGGCTCGTCGCACACCAGCACCTCGGGTTCGGTGGCCAGGACCGACGCCAGGGCGAGGAGTTGCTTCTGGCCTCCGGAGAGCAGGTGCCCGGGGTGGTCGCGGTGGCCGTCGAGGCCGTAGCGGACCAGGGCGGCGTCGACGCGGCGGGCGGTCTCCTCCCTCCCCAGCCGGAGGGAGCGCAGGCCGATCTCCACGTCCTCGGCGACCGTGGGCATGATGATCTGGTTGGCGGCGTCGGAGAAGACGAACCCGACCCGGCGCCGGATGTGTTTGGCGTGGCGCCGGGTGTCCCACTCCCCCAGCGTCACCCGGCCCTCGTCGGGGACGACGAGGCCGTTGAGGGTGCGGGCGAGCGTGGACTTGCCCGATCCGTTCGCCCCGATCACGCCGATGCGGTGCTCGGCGAGGTCGAGGGTGACGTCGCGCAGGACGGCGCGGTCGTCGTAGGAGTGGGAGACCCCCTGGAGGCGGAGCATCAGGCGGCTCCGCCGCCGCTGCCGGGCTCCTGGTCCGCCCCGTCGCGGACGGGGCGTCCGGCGGGCGGGATCGGGTAGGCGCGCAGGACCGCGGAGGCGATGAGCGCGGTGAGGACGACCTTGGCGGCGTCGCCGACCAGGTAGGTGGCCCCGGAGACGGCCGCGATCTCCCAGCTCTGCACGGCTACGGCGAGCCAGGGCAGTCCGATCGCGTAGACCACGGCGATGCCGCCGAGGGCGTTGACCAGGATCCCCTGCCAGAGGCGGTAGCGGCCGTTGCGCAGCATCAGGTCGGTGAGCAGGCCGATGACGAGGGCGGCGGGGATCCAGCTCACGATGAACCCGGAGGAGGGGAGCGCCAGGGCCGCCAGCCCTCCCCTGCCTCCCGCGAAGAGCGGCAGGCCCGCCAGGCCGAGCACGACGAACGTGGCCACGGCGAGGCTGCCGCGCTTCCAGCCCAGGAGGCTGGGGGCGAGCATGATGCCCAGGGTCTGGAGGGTGACCGGCACCGGGGAGCCGGGGAAGGGGATCGCGACGGTGACGCTGAGGGCGGCGATGAGGGCCGCGAACACGGCGATGAGCGCCAGGTCGCGGGCGGTCAGACCCCTGTGGCGGACGTGCTTCTTCGTCCCGTTGGCGGGCATGGGCGTTTCCCCTCGGGGAGGCGGTGGGAGTGGATCACCACCCATTGTCCGTGATGCGCGTGTGGCGGGGGGAGGGCGGGGCGCACAGTTCCGGGGGCGTCGGGCTTGTGGAGGTCGTCCTGAGACGGGGATCACTCCGCGGGGCCTCGCGGCGCCCTCCGGGGCTCCCGTGGCCGCTCGCGGCGGGAGCGGCCACGGCGTCGGGAGCGCTGCCCGGGGCCGCGCCCTCAGCCCTCCCCGCTGTCGTCGCGGCCCCGGTAGACCAGGCGTCCGGCCTCGTCCCGGCCGTAGCGGGCACGCCCTCCGCCGGGGACGACCAGGACCAGGCCCGTCCCCCGGAGGCGGTCGGCCCTGGTGGAGCGGACGCGTGCGCCGTCCAGGGGGCCGCCGACCAGCTCGGCCCAGCCGGCCCTGGCCCGTACGAACCCCGCCGCGAACACGACGGCCGCCGTGCAGCACCCGGCCGCCGCGAAGGCGGTGTGCCCCGTCCAGGTCCACAGCATCATCAGTGTGGCGACGGCCAGGAGGGTGGCGAACACCGCGGCGGCGCGCCCCTCGAGGAGCGGCCAGCGTGCGTTGTCACCAGGGGATGGATTCACGACCATGCGCCTTCGATCCGGAACCGGTCGCCCTCGGCGCCGTGCGGGCGCCTGGGGCCTTGAGCTCGTGTGCGGGCGGAACGGTCCCCGGGAGGGTCTCCTGCGGGGAGGTCCGACTCCTCGGGCGGTCAGTTCCTCTCGGGGTCCGTGCCCGCCGGGACCGCGGCGTGCGGGTGGTTCAGGTCGAACGCGGGACGCTCCGAACGGATGCGCGGCAGCGACGTGAAGTTGTGCCGCGGCGGCGGGCAGGTGGTCGCCCACTCCAGCGAGCAGCCGTAGCCCCACGGGTCGTCCACGGTGACCTTGGGCGCCTTCCTGGCGGTGATGTACATGTTCCAGAAGAAGATGAGCGTCGAGGCGCCGAGGACGAAGGCGGAGACCGAGGAGATCTGGTTCAGCTCGGTGAAGCCGTCTCCGGGCAGGTAGTCGGCGTAGCGGCGCGGGAACCCGGAGGCGCCCAGCCAGTGCTGGACCAGGAACGTGCCGTGGAAGCCGAAGAACAGCAGCCAGAAGTGGAACTTGCCCAGGGGTTCGTTGAGCATTTTTCCGGTGAACTTGGGCCACCAGAAGTAGAAGCCCGCGAACATCGCGAACACCACGGTGCCGAAGACCACGTAGTGGAAGTGCGCCACCACGAAATAGGTGTCGGTGACGTGGAAGTCGATCGGCGGGGAGGCCAGGAGCACGCCGGTCAGGCCGCCGAAGAGGAACGTGGCCAGGAAGCCGAGGGTGAACAGCATCGGCGTCTCGAAGGTGATCTGCCCCCGCCACATCGTGCCGATCCAGTTGAAGAACTTCACGCCGGTCGGGACCGCGATGAGGAAGGACATGAAGGAGAAGAACGGCAGCAGGACCGCGCCCGTGGGGAACATGTGGTGCGCCCACACGGTGACGGACAGGCCGGTGATGGCGATGGTGGCGGCCACCAGGCTCTTGTAGCCGAAGATCGGCTTGCGGCTGAAGACCGGCAGGATCTCCGTCGCGATGCCGAAGAACGGCAGGGCGATGATGTACACCTCGGGATGCCCGAAGAACCAGAACAGGTGCTGCCACAGGATGGCGCCGCCGTGCTCGGCGTTGAAGACCTGGGCGCCCACCATGCGGTCCGCCCCGAGGGCGATCAGGGCGGCGGTCAGGACCGGGAACGCGATGAGCACCAGGACGCTCGTCAGGACCACGTTCCACGTGAAGATCGGCATGCGGAACATCGTCATGCCGGGCGCGCGCATGCACAGGGCGGTGGTGATGAAGTTGACCCCGCCCAGGATGGTGCCGAGGCCCGACACGAGCAGGCCCAGGATCCACAGGTTGCCGCCCATGCCCGGCGAGCGGACCGCGTCGGACAGCGGCGTGTACGCGAACCAGCCGAAGGCGGCCGCCCCGGCCGGGGTGAGGAACCCGCCCACGGCGACCAGCCCGCCGAAGAGGAAGAGGTAGTAGCTGAACAGGTTCATCCGGGGGAAGGCCACGTCCGGGGCGCCGATCTGCAGCGGCATGATGATGTTCCCGAACCCGATGAAGAGCGGGGTCGCGAACAGCAGCAGCATGATCGTGCCGTGCATGGTGAACAGCTGGTTGAACTGCTCGTTGGACACGACCTGCATGCCCGGGAGGAACAGCTCGGCGCGCATGAGGAGCGCCAGGACGCCGCCGAAGAGGAAGAAGGCGAAGGCGGTGATGAGGTACATGTACCCGATGACCTTGTGGTCGGTCGACGACAGCCAGCTGGCGATGATCCTCCCCTGGTGGGTCTCCCCGCCGCCCCCGGTCTCGTCGTACACGTCGGGCGCCGTCGATACCTCTGCCACGATTCAAACCCCCGAATACGCAAAACAACGGATAAAAGAGGGCTGCCCGCAGCCGTTTCCCGACCGCCGCGCCCCCGCGGAATCCCTTTACAGAATCCCAGGGTAACGCTAACGCAGGGCTCGGCTTCGCACGCGAAAGAGAGTCCGTGTTCTCCCGTTGAATACTTCGCTTTTGTTTGGTTCTTTTCCGTTTTGCCGTCGGCCGGGACGGTTGCGGGTGATTGTTTTCCCGAAAAGGCAGGGATTCGGCGGAACCCCGGCTCCGGGGGCGGGCCCGCGGCGGCCTGTCGACGGCGCGGAGGGTCCGGTACCGGGAGGGCCCGCCGCCGGCCGTCGGGGCGTCCGCGAGCGCGGGGGCGCGGTCGATGGTCCGCCCGTGCCCCACCGGCACGGGCGGCCACGCGGGTCCCTCGGGCGTCGCGGGGTCAGGTGGCGGCGCGGCGGATGCGGTTGATGGGGACGGGCAGCACGCAGACGGGGTCCGGGACCTCCAGGCGGTGGCCGGTGTCGGCCGGGATCCCGGTGTCGGGGTCGATGAGCAGGGAGGCCAGGGAGCCGCCGTTCTGGGCCGCCGCCACCAGGTGGTCGGGCTGGCCGCCGTGGCCCCGCACCACGGTGAAGTGGCGGGGCCAGTCGCCGCCGGCGGGTGTGTCGGCCAGGTGCTCCAGGCGGGCGCCGCCGTCGCGGACCGCGAACGTGGAGATGACGTCGGCCCCGCGGTTGGACACGTAGACGCGGCCCTCGTAGGTGCTGGTCAGGGGGAGCGCGTCGCCCTCGGCGATGTCGCGGCCCCCGGCCTTGAGCCGGTGCAGGGCGATCTCCGCGGGGAAGTTGCGCCCGGCGGCCTCGTCGGCGGTGGCGGGGACCGAGCCGAGGTGCTCCCCGGCGCCCTTCCGGGGGTCCCACAGCACGACGTGCACGCGCGAGTCCAGCTCGCCGGCCACGTAGACGTACCGCCCGTTGACCGCCATGTGGCGCGGACCGGTGCCCGGGGGGAGCTGGACGGTGCGGAGCAGGCCCTCCTCCGGTCGGGGCGCGGCGGCCCCCTCCGGCCCGGCCGCGCCCCCCGGCACGGCGTAGTGGTGGACGCGCAGCTCGTCGGTGCCCAGGTCCGCGGCGAGCAGGTAGCGAAGGCGCGGATCGTCGGAGTCCTCGACGACCGCGGTGCTGTGCGCGTGCGGGCCCTCCTGCCGGTCGGTGACGGGTCCGCCGCCCCGGTGGGCGAACCGGCCGACCGGGCCGGCGGGGGTTCCGTCCTGCGCCGTGGGGACGAAGGAGACCACGCCGTCGGCGTAGTTGGCGACGGCGACCTGCTCGGGACCCAGGTCCCGCACGTGGCAGGGGGAGCCGCCTCCGGTGGGAACGGCGCCGAGTTCGGCGAGGGAGGCGTCGCCGCCGACCCGGAAGGCCGTGAGGGTGCCCTCGGCCCTCTCGTTGACGGCGTACACCGTGGGCGGCTCGGGCCGGAAGGCGAGGAAGGAGGGGCCCGGGGTGCGGGCCGCGACGCCGCCGTCGGTCATCTCGCCCGTCTCCGGGTCGAACCACACCCGGTGGACGCCCCCGCCCTCTCCCGGCGGGTCGGAGTCGGGGGTGTAGGTCCCCACGAGCAGCAGCCGACGTCCGTCCACCGATCCACCGACCGATTCGCCCACCGGGGAGCCTCGTTTCCGTAGCATGCGTTCGCGATCCAGTGGTCTACACCACCGGCCGCATGCTACAGGTTCCCCTGTGACCGGAGGGGCGGCGCCCTCCGCGTCGGCTCCGAGACATGACGCAGACCCCTCTGGAAATCCTCGCGCCTTCCGTACAAGTTCCGTACAATCTCAGACAGCTTCCGGCTGTGCCATCCGACACGGCCGACCGGGAGGTACCACCCGACTAAGGAGTTCGCCGATGGGGACCGCAACCGAACGCGTGGAAATCAGAGTCACCCCCGAGGACAAGGCCTTGTTCCTCGAAGCCGCGCAGATCCGGCACGAGTCCGCTTCCAGGTTCGTCGCGCGGGCTGCCCGTGAAGCCGCCGAGAAGGTCCTCGAGCGCGAGCAGACCACCACGGTCCCCGCGGCGTTCTTCGACGCCATGATCGAGTCCCTGGAGGAACCGGCGAAGCCGATCGAGGAGCTGTCCTCCGCGGTGCGCAGGCACCGCTCCATCGTGAAGAGGTAAACCGACCGTGTTCGTCTGCCAGCCCCTCAGCCGGGAACACCGGCTCGACTCCTTCACCTGTGGAAAGGAGGAACTGGACTCGTGGCTCCGCGGAAGCGCGCTCCACGCGCGCGCCAACAACACCGCCGCCACCTTCGTGTGGTGCGAGGAGGGGAGCGCAGAAGTGGCGGCCTACTACTCCTTCACCTCCATGACCTTGGAGAGGGACGCTCTGCCCAAGGCCCTGGCGCGGGGGAGTATGCACAAGGTCCCCGCAGTGCTGCTGGCGCGTCTGGCGTTGCACACCCGGCACCAGGGCCAGGGGCTCGGACCCGTACTGCTGGTGGATGCCTTCGAGCGGGCGTTGGCGGGCAACGAGATCTTCGCGGTGCGGTTCCTCGTGGTCGACGCCATGGACGAGGAGGCCCACACCTTCTACGGCAAGCACGGGTTCCAGGGAATCCCCGACAGCATGCGCCTGTACCGCAAGATGAGCGACATCGCCAAGACGCTCGGATGAGGGCGACCGGCCCCGCCCGGTCCACCGGACGGGGCCCCTCCGCCCCGGCGGCTGTTACCGGCCGGCGGCTTTGACGGCTTCCAGGGCCTTCATGATGCGCTTGTCGGAGACCGGGTAGGCGGTGCGCAGCTCCTGCGCGAAGAGGCTGACCCGGTACTCCTCCAGCATCCAGCGCAGCTCGGCCACGTCGGCGTCGGCCGCCCGCCCCGGGGGCAGGGTCCCGGTGACCTTCGCGACGGCCTGGCGCATCTGCTCGGTCTTGGACATGTTGACCTGGTCGCGGCGCGGGTTCTCCGGCAGCTTGTCCAGGCGGTGCTCGATGCCCCTCAGGTAGCGGTGCAGGTCGTCCAGGCGTGCCACGCCCGCGGCGGTGACGAACCCGTCCCCCACGAGGGAGCCGAGCTGGCCCTGCACGTCGTTGAGCGAGGGCAGGACGGCCAGGGAGGTGGTGCCCCTGACCTTCTTGGAGACCTTGCGCCACAGCACCAGGACCCGCGCGACCTTGTCCAGGGTCTCCGCGAGGGTGTCGCCGAGGTCGGCGCGGACCCGGTCCGCGAGCGCGGCGAAGTCGTCGCCGTTCCAGACCGGCCCTCCCTCGCGGGCGAGCAGGTGGTCGACGGCGGCGGACTCGGCGTCGGCGAGCATCGCCTTCACCGAGCCGTGCGGGTTGTCGGCCAGGGCGAGCTTGTCCGGGTTGTTGAGCCCCTTGCTGACGGCGAGCGCCGGCGAGGGGATCGTCAGCATGAGCAGGCGCCGGGTCCCGGCCCGCATGGCGGCGCGCTGCTCGGCCCGGGTGTCGAAGATGCGCACCGCGACGCTGTCGCCCTCGTCCACCAGGGCCGGGTAGCCCTTGACCTTGGGACCGAGCGCCTTGCGCTCCAGGGTCTGCTCCAGCGGACCGAAGTCCCAGGAGGTGATGCCCTTCTTCTCCACGCCCTTGGCCTCCGCGGAGATGGCCTCGCGCAGGCGCGGTTTGAGCTTGGCGCGGAGCTGCTCCAGGTCCTTGGACTCGGCCAGGGTCCGGTTGCGGTCGTCCACCGCGCGGAAGGTGATGCGCAGGTGGTCGGGCACGCGGTCGAGCTCGAAGGCGCTCTCCGGGATCCGGTCACCGCCCCTGGGCTGGGCCATGCGGGTGAGCTCGGCGGCCAGCGCCCCGGTCAGCGTCCCCTCGTAGGGGGTGAGGCCGGCGCGCGCCTGGGCGGCGTTGTCGGGGACCGGCACGAAGAAGCGGCGCTGGGGCTTGGGCAGCGAGCGGATCAGCGCGGTGACGAGTTCGTCGCGCAGGCCCGGGATCTGCCAGTCGAAGCCGGTGTTCTCCACCTGGTTGAGGAACTTGAGCGGGATGTGCGCCGTGACGCCGTCGGCGGCGCTGCCCGGCTCGAACTGGTAGGTCAGCGGGAACGTGAACGCGCCCTGCCGCCACACGTCGGGGTAGTCGTCCTCGCTGACCGCGTCGACGCCGTCGTTGATGAGCTCCTCGCGGGTGAAGTCGAGGAGCGTCGGCTCGGTCCGGCGGGCCTTCTTCCACCAGGCGTCGAAGTGCGCGGCCGACACGACGTCGTCGGGTACGCGCCGGTCGTAGAACCGGAACAGCGTCTCGTCGTCGACGACGATGTCGCGGCGGCGGGCGCGGTGTTCGAGGTCCTCGACCTCGTCGAGGAGCTTGCGGTTGTCGTGGAAGAAGTGGTGCCGGGTCTCCCAGTCGCCCTCGACGAGGGCGCGGCGGATGAACAGCTCCCGGGACAGCTCCGGGTCGATCTTCCCGTAGGACACCTTGCGCTGCACGACGATGGGCACGCCGTAGAGGGTGACGCGCTCGAACGCCATGACGGCGCCGCGCTTGCGCTCCCAGTGGGGTTCGCTGTAGTTGCGCTTGACGATGTCGCCGGCGAGCTCCTCGGCCCACTCCGGTTCGATCCGCGCGACCATGCGGCCCCACAGCTTGGACGTCTCGACCAGCTCGCCCACCATGACGAAGCGCGGCTGCTTCTTGAACAGGGCCGAGCCGGGGAAGACGGCGAAGCGCGCCCCGCGCCCGCCCAGGTACTCGTGCTTCTCGGGGTCCTTGAGGCCCACGTGGGAGAGCAGCCCGGCGAGCAGGGACATGTGGACGCCGCGCGGGTCGGCGGCCTCCTCGCGCAGCGGCGGCACCTCGATGCCCATGGTGCGCAGGACCTGTTTGAGCTGGGAGTGGATGTCCTGCCACTCGCGGACGCGCAGGTAGTTGAGGAACTCCTCGCGGCACAGCTTGCGGAACTGGTTGCCGGACAGCTCCCGCTGGCGGTCGCGCAGGTGGTTCCAGAGGTTGAGGAACGCCAGGAAGTCCGACTCCTTGTCGGTGAACCGGGCGTGGGACTGCTGGGCCTGCTGCTGCTTGTCGGTGGGGCGCTCGCGCGGGTCCTGGATGGACAGGGCGGAGGTGATGACCATGACCTCGGCCAGGCAGTCGCGCTCCTGGGCCTCCAGCACCATGCGGCCCAGGCGCGGGTCGATGGGCAGCTGGGCGAGGCGCCGGCCGGTCTGGGTGAGGCGGCGCTTGCCGCCCCCCTTGCCGGAGGCTGCCTCGGCCTCGGGGTGCAGGGCGCCGAGTTCCAGGAGGAGGTTGACGCCGTCCTTGATCTGGCGGTGGTCGGGGCCGTCCACGAACGGGAAGGCCGCCACGTCGCCCAGGCCGAGGGAGGCCATCTGGAGGATGACGGAGGCGAGGTTGGTGCGCAGGATCTCGGGGTCGGTGTACTCGGGGCGGGACAGGAAGTCCTCTTCGGAGTACAGCCGGATGCAGATGCCCTCGGAGACGCGGCCGCAGCGGCCCTTGCGCTGGTTGGCGGAGGCCTGGGAGACCGCCTCGATGGGCAGCCTCTGCACCTTGGTGCGGTGGGAGTACCGCGAGATGCGGGCGGTGCCGGGGTCGATGACGTACTTGATGCCGGGGACCGTCAGGGAGGTCTCGGCGACGTTGGTGGCCAGGACGACGCGGCGCCCGCTGTGGGAGGACCACACGCGTCTTTGCTCGGAGACCGACAGGCGCGCGTAGAGCGGGAGGATCTCGGTCCCCCGGAGCTTCTTCTTCTCCAGCGCCTCGGCGGTGTCGCGGATCTCGCGCTCGCCGCTGAGGAAGACCAGGATGTCGCCGGGCGGCTCGTGGGAGAGCTCGTCGACGGCGTCGAGGATGGCCTGGGTCTGGTCGCGGTCCGTGCCGGGCCCGGGGTTCTTCTCCTCGGGGTCGAGGATGTCCTCCGAGACGGGCCGGTAGCGGACCTCGACGGGGTAGGTGCGCCCGGACACCTCGATGATGGGGGCGTCGTCGAAGTGGCGGGAGAAGCGCTCGGGATCGATGGTCGCCGAGGTGATGACGACCTTGAGGTCGGGGCGCTTGGGCAGGAGCTGCTTGAGGTAGCCGAGCAGGAAGTCGACGTTGAGGCTGCGCTCGTGGGCCTCGTCGATGATGAGGGTGTCGTACTGGCGCAGCATCCGGTCGTGCTGGATCTCGGCGAGCAGGATGCCGTCGGTCATCAGCTTGACCAGGGTGCTGCCGCTGGAGGAGTCGGTGAAGCGCACCTTGTAGCCGACGGTCTCGCCCAGCGGCGTGCCGATCTCCTCGGCGATGCGCTCGGCGACCGTGCGCGCGGCCAGCCGCCGGGGCTGGGTGTGCCCGATGGTGCCCATGACGCCGCGGCCCAGCTCCAGGCAGATCTTGGGCAGCTGGGTGGTCTTGCCGGAGCCGGTCTCACCGGCGACGATGACGACCTGGTGGTCCCGGATGGCCTCGGCGATGTCGTCGCGCCGGGCGCTGACCGGGAGCGACTCGGGGTAGGTGAGCTCGGGGACGGCCTCGCGGCGCAGGTCGACGCGCAGGACCGCCTCGTCGATGTCCTTGGCGATCTGGGCGGCGGCGGAGGCGCCGCGGCGCTCGTCGCGGATCTTGGCGAGGCCGTCGATACGCCGACGGAGCCGGTGCCGGTCCGCGGGCATGAGGTCGCGGAGCCGGGAGCGGAGTGCGTCAGCGGTGGGTGTGGGCGTGGTCGTGCTCATCAGTAGTCAAGAGTAGGAGGGTCGGCAACCGGTTTTCGACGCGCAGCCGGATACCGGAGGAGGACGGTCGCGGCCGGGGCGCTCCGCGAGGTCGGCAGAGGGTTCCCGGGCACGTGGTGCTCAACGCCGGCGGGGCCGGTTCTGTTCCGCGTGGCTCCGGCCCCCGCCCGCGCGCCGCCGGGGCGACCGTGGCCCGGATCCCCGGGCGGCCCCCTCGCGCACGTCCCCGCGCGCCGGACGCGGGGCGGCGTCAGCCGGGGCCGTCACGGCGGACCGTGGCGGCCCCGGCCGGGAACCGTGGCGTCCGGAGCCTCCGGGCCGCTACAGGCCCCGGTCGGCGATCCAGGCGTCCACGGCCCGGGCCGTGTCGGCGCCGTGATCCTCCAGCATCGTGATGTGGTCGCCGCCCGCGTCGAGGGAGTCGTGCGGCAGGGGCCACTCGAAACGCCAGTCCCCGCCTCCGATGGGCGTTCCCGCTCCGTCCCGCATCTGCTCGCTCGGCCGCACCGCCAGGGTCGGCACCTTGGTGGGGACCGGGGCCCAGTCACGGCAGAGCTCGATGTAGCGCCCCATGGCGGTGACCCTGGTGTCGTCCATCAGCCCGAAGCGGGTCTCGCGTTCCAGGACGCCCGCCTGGATGATGGGGAGCGCCGTGGGCTCGTCGGGCATGGGGGTGTCCATCAGGACCAGGCCGACGGGCGCCCTGCCCTCGGCCTCCAGCCGCGTCGCGACACCGTGGGTCATCCACCCCCCGGAGGAGCGGCTGACCAGGACGTAGGGCTCGTCCTCCCCGACGGCGGCGCGCACGGCGAGCGCCTGGAGCTCCACGGCCGCTCCCAGCGTCTCCGGCAGGGGGTCTCCGGGGGTGAACCCCGGCTGGGGCAGCACCGTGACGTCGCGCCTGCCCTGGAGCGCGCCGGCGAAGCGCGCGTACTCCTGGGCGCCCGAGACCATGACCAGTGACGGCAGGCAGACCAGCCTGGGGCCCACCGGGCCCCGGGCCATGGTGACCGGCTTGGGCAGGGGTCCGAAGTCCTCCGGTCCGGTGAACACCGGGCGCATGCGGGAGGCCGACTGGACCAGGGCGATGCCGTCGGCGACGCGGCCCTGGCGGCATGCCTGGCGGAACAGGGGCACGACACCCTTGAGGGGGTCCTCCTCCACGGGGTCCGGGTCCGGCCCCGCCGCGGCCCCGGGCTCCGGCAGTGCCCCCGCCAGGTGGCGCGCGAGCTTGGAGGGGCTGGAGTGGGCCAGGACGACGGACGCGGCCAGGCGCAGGCCCGTGGCCTCACGCAGCTCGTTGCGCAGTTCCACAGCGGTGAGGGAGTCCATGCCCAGTTCGAGGAAGTCCTGTTCCGGGTCGATCCGGTCGCCCTCGGGACGGCCCAGCACGTCGGCGGTGCGGGCGCAGACCAGTTCCGTGAGGAGACCGACCCGCTCCTGTTCGCCGCCGGCCGCGAGCAGTGCGGGCAGCCCGGTGGCGGCGGCACGCCCGGCCGACGCGCGCCTGCGGGGCTGTCGGACCAGGCCGCGGAACAGGTGCGGCACCCGGCCGGTGCGGGCGGCGCGGGAGCGCAGGCCGGCGAGGTCCACGGGCAGCGGCACCAGGTACGGCTCCCCGGAGGCCAGCGCCGCGTCGAACAGGTCCAGGGCCTCTTCCCGCGTCAGGACGCGGGCCATGCCGAGCCGCCGGAGACGGGACACGTCCCCCTCGTCCAGGTGCCTGCCGGCGTCGCCCAGCTCCTCCCACAGCCCCCACGCGATCGACTGCCCCGGCAGGCCCAGGGACCTGCGGTACCGGGCCAGGCCGTCCAGGAGGGTGTTGGCGGCCGCGTAGTTGGACTGCCCGGGACTGCCCAGCACCCCGGCGGCGGAGGAGAAGAGCACGAAGGCGTCCAGGTCCAGGTGCGCGGTGAGCCGGTGCAGGTGCAGGGCGGCGTCGGCCTTGGGACGCAGGACCCGGTCGATGCTCTCCGCGGTCTGCGTGGTGAGGACGCCGTCGTCGATGCCGCCCGCCGCGTGCACCACCGCGCGCAGCGGCCGGTCGTCGGGCACCGCGCCGATGACGGCCGCCAGGGCTTCCGGGTCCGTGACGTCGCAGGCGACGAACTCGGCACGCGCGCCCAGCGCCGCCAGGTCGGCTGCGAGCGTCGTGGCCCCGGGCCCTTCGCCGCCCCGGCGGCTGAGCAGCAGGAGGTTGCCGACCCCGTGGTGCGCGGCGAGGTGGCGGGCCACGGCGGAGCCGAGCGCTCCGGTGGCTCCCGTGATCAGTACGGTGCCGCCGTCCGCGGCGATGCGGCGGACCCGCCCGTCCGGGCCGGCCTCCGCCAGCCGGGGCACCCGCGCGACCGTCCCGCGCAGGGCGGCCTGGGGCTCCCCTCCGGCCAGGACGCGGCCGAGGGTCCCGGCGGCGGCGTCGGAGCCGTCCACGTCGACGACGGTGAAGCGGTCGGGCTGCTCCGCCTGCGCGGCGCGGAGCATCCCCCACAGGGAGGCGTGGACGACGTCGGTCACGTCCTCGTCCGGGGTCGCGGCGACCGCGCCCCGGGTGACGAACACCAGGCGCCGGTCGGCCGTGTGGTCCGCGGCGAGCCACTCCTGGAGGAGCGCCAGTCCGCGGCCCAGGGCCGAGCGCGCCGCGTCGGCGGGTCCCGCGGCCTCCCCGGGCGCGCGGTCCCCGGGGGGCTCGTACCCGGGCGCCGGGGTGCGGCTGCCGCCCCCCTCCCCCGGAGTGATCCATTCCTGGAGGCGCGCGAGGCCGCGCCCCAGGGCCGTGTGCGACTCCGCGGGCCGTTCACGGGGCGGGGCCCCCTCCCCCGGCCGCGTCGCGGCCCGGCGCTCCCCGGGCACGCCGTCCGCGTCGCCGGGGCCCGGAGGGGAGAACACGGCCAGGACCGGGATGTGCGCGGGCAGGTCGCGGAGCCGGTCGATACCGGTGACGGGGTGGACCGCGACGCCCGCCCGGGCCAGGGCCCCGCCCACCCCGACGGGGTCGTCCCCCAGGACGGCGACGGCGGGGACCATCGCCGCGTCCGCGAGGTCGGCGGCGGGCCACTCCAGCGTGTACAGCTCCCGGCGGCGGGTGCGCCGCACGTCCTCCTCCACCTGCCCGACCGAGACGGGGCGCACCTCCAGGGCCTCCGCGGTGAGCACCGGGGCACCGGCGGGGTCGGTCATGACCAGGTCGTACTCGTTCGGGCCGATCCGGCCGGCGCGCACCCGCAGGGTGCGGGCCCCGGCGGCGTACAGCCTCACCCCGGTCCACTCGAACGGCAGGAAGACCTGTCCGGGGCCTCCGCCGCTCTCGCGCACCGCCAGGGCGACCGTGTGGAGCGCGGCGTCGAGCAGGGCGGGGTGGAGGCCATAGCCGGCCTCCTCCCCCCGGTGCTCGCCGGGCAGCTCCACCTCGGCCCAGACGTCGTCGCCGTCGCGCCAGGCCGAGCGCAGGCCCCGGAAGGCGGGCCCGTAGCCGTACCCGTCCCGGGCGAGGTCGTCGTAGAGGGAGGAGACGGGAAGCGGCTCCGCGGGCGGCGGCCAGGGCCCGGCGGCGGGGGTCGCGCCACCGGTCCTGGCGAGGGTTCCCTCCGCGTACAGCGCCCAGCCGTCGGGCTCGTCGGCGGGGCGGGCGTGGACGCGCACGGAGCGGCGGTCGTCCGCGTCGGCGGGCCCGACCTCGATCTGGACGCGGACGTCGGCGTCCCGTGTCAGGGCCAGCGGCGCGCGCAGCGTCAGTTCGGAGACGACCGGGTGCCCCACGTGCTCGGCGGCGTGCAGGACGAGGTCGAGGTGGGCCGCGCCGGGGAGGACGACGGTGTCGCCCACGGCGTGGTCGGCGAGCCAGGGGTGTTCGCGCAGGGACAGCTGGCCGGTGAACAGCGTGCCCCCCGTCCCCGGGAGGTCGAGGGCGGCCCCCAGCAGCGGATGGGTCGCGGGGTCGGCCCCGGAGCCGGACACGTCGGCCGCCCGGGCGGGCGCGAGCCAGTACCGCTCGTGCTGGAACGGGTAGGTGGGCAGGTCCACGGTGCGGGGGGCGTGCGGCGCGCAGGGGCGGGACCAGTCCACGGGGACGCCCCTGACGTACGCGCGGGCGAGCGCGGTGAGGAAGTCGTCGTGTCCGCCCTCCCCGCGACGCAGGGTGTGGAGGACGGCCGCGGTGTCGTCCCCGGCGGCCTCCACGGTCTGCTGAATGCCGTAGGTGGTGACGGGGTGGCTGCTGACCTCGACGAACGCGGTGAAACCGGCCCGGTGCAGGGCACGGACGCCGGGCTCGAAGAGCACGGTCCGGCGGAGGTTCTCGAACCAGTGGCGTGCGTCGAGGGAGGTCCCGTCGATCCGCTCGCCGGTGACGGTCGAGTACAGGGGCACGGCGGCGGCGCGGGGCCTGACCCCGGCGAGGGCGGCGAGCAGGTCGTCCCGCAGCGCCTCCACGTGGGGGGAGTGCCCGGCGACGTCCTCGTGGATGCGACGGGTCTTGACGCCCTCGACCTCGCAGGCCGCGACGAGTTCGGCGACCGGTCCCTTGTCCCCGGCCACGACGACGGTCGCGGGTCCGTTGACGACGGCGACGGAGACGCGCCCCTCCCACGGGCGGATGCGCTCGGCGGCCTCCTGCGCGGACAGTGCCAGCGTGGCCATGGCGCCCCTGCCCACCAGGCGCGTGAGGAGCCGGCTCCGGACGGCGACGATGAGGGCGGCGTCCTCCAGGGTGAGGGCTCCGGCCACGTGCGCGGCGGCGATCTCGCCCTGCGAGTGGCCGATCACCGCGGAGGGGCGCAGGCCGTGGGAGCGCCACAGGCCGGCGAGCGCGACCATGACGGCGAACAGCACCGGCTGGACGACGTCGACGCGCTCCAGCGACGGCGCCCCGGGCTCGTCCCGCAGGACGGAGGTGAGCGACCAGTCCAGGTGGGGGGCGAACGCCTTCTCGCACGCCTCGATGCTCTCGGCGAACTCGGGGACGGTGTCCATGAGCGGTACGGCCATGCCGATCCACTGCGATCCCTGGCCGGGGAAGACGAGGGCGGTCCTGGCCCGCTCCCCTGCGCGGCCGCGCACGAGGTGCTCGGAGTCCTCTCCCGCGGCGAGGGCCCGCAGCCCCTCGCGGAAGCCGTTGCCGTCCCGGGCGACGACCACCGCCCGGTCGGGCAGGTCCGCCCGCGCCGTGGCGAGGGTGTGGCCGACGTCCGCGGCGCGGAGCCCGGGGTGGGCGTCGAGGTGGGCGCCCAGCCGCTCCGCCTGGGCGGCGAGGGCGGCGCCGCCGCGCGCGGAGAGCGGCCAGGGCAGGGCGGAGCCGGCCGGGGCGGCGTCCCGGGGGCGTCCGGGGACGGCCTCCGGCTCCGGCGCCGGCGCCTCCTCCAGGATGACGTGGGCGTTGGTACCGCTCATGCCGAACGCGGACACGGCGGCCCGCCGGGGCCGGTCCTCGCGGCGCGGCCACCGCACGGCGCTCCGCAGGGGGACGACCGTCCCCGCCGACCAGTCGACGCGCGGGGTGGGCTCGTCCAGGTGCAGGGACCGGGGCAGGGTCTCGTTGCCCAGGGCGAGCACCATCTTGATCACGCCGGAGATGCCCGCCGCGGCGACCGTGTGGCCGATGTTGGACTTCAGGGAACCCAGGAGGAGGGGGTCGCGCGCGGTACGGGCACTGCCGTAGGTGCTGATGAGGGCCTCGGCCTCGATGGGGTCCCCCAGCGCCGTCCCCGTTCCGTGCGCCTCGACGGCGTCCACCTGGTCGGGGGTGATTCCGGAGACCTCCAGCGCGCGCCGGATGACCCTGCGCTGGGCGCTTCCGTTGGGGGCGGTGAGTCCGCTGCTCGCGCCGTCCTGGTTGACGGCCAGGCCGCGGACGAGCGCGAGGACGGGGTGGTTCCGGCGCCGCGCCTCCGAGAGGCGCTCCACCAGCAGCACGCCGCAGCCCTCGCTCCACCCGGTGCCGTCGGCCGCGGCGTCGAAGGCCTTGCTGCGGCCGTCGGGCGACAGCGCCCTCTGGCCGCTGAGACCGGCGAAGAGGGAGGGGTCGGTGACGACGCTGACGCCGCCGACGAGGGCACGGTCGCACTCGCCCCGGCGCAGGGCGGAGACCGCGATGTCGAGCGCGGTCAGCGAGGACGAGCAGGCTGTGTCCACGCTCACCGCGGGACCTTCCAGCCCCAGGGCGTAGGCGATCCGGCCGGACGCGACGCTGGCCGCGGTCCCGGTGATCAGGTGCCCCTCGCTGCCGTCGGCGGCGTCCACGGCGCGCGGCCCGTAGGCGGCGGCGACCACCCCCGCGAACACGCCGGTCCGGGTGCCCCTCAGCGTCGAGGGGTCGATCCCGGCGCGCTCGACCGCCTCCCACGAGCACTCCAGGAGGAGTCGCTGCTGGGGGTCCATGGCGAGCGCCTCCTTCGGCGAGATGCCGAAGAACGCCGCGTCGAAGCCCGCCGGGTCGTCCAGGAACGAGGCCCTGCGCGTGTAGCTCCTGCCCGGCTGGTCGGGGTCGTCGTCGAAGAGGTCGCGCAGGTCCCAGTCCCGGTCGCCGGGGAAGTCCGAGGCGGTGTCGCGCTCGGACACCAGCAGTTCCCACAGGTCTTCCGGGGTGGTGACCCCGCCCGGGTAGCGGCAGCTCATCGAGACGATGGCGATCGGTTCGGACGCGGCCAGGGAGAGGGCCCTGTTCTGCTCCCGCAGGCGCTCGTTGTCCTTGACGGAGGCTCGCAGCGCCTCGACGACCCTCGCGTCGGTCCGTCGTCCGTCGGCTGGGTTGTTCATCATGTCCCTTGCTCGCTTGTCAGGCCTGGTCGTACACCATGCGGACGAGGTCGTCGACGTCCATGGAGTCCACGTTCGCCCCCGGTGGGGGCGTCTGCCCCTCTCCGGGGGGACCGGCCCGGCCGGGGTCGCCGTCCCCGTCGGGCGTGCCGTCCCCGCCGAGGGCGAGAAGGGCGTCGAGCAGGCCGGCGGAGCGCAGCCGTTCCAGCGGTACCCGGGCGAGGGCGGCTCGGACCCGCTCGGCGTCGGCGTCGGACCCGGGGGCCGCGCCACCGGCCCCGAGGGCGTCACCGAGGTGGCGGGCGAGCGCCGAGGGGTTGGGGTGGTCGAAGACGGCGGAGGAGGAGACCTCCAGGCCCGTCCGGTCGCCGAGCCGCGTGGCGAGGCGGACGGCCCCGAGGGAGTCCAGACCGATCTCCAGGAACCCGCCGTCGGCGGAGACGTCGCGCGGGGTCGTGTGGCCGAGGATGGCCGCGGCCTCCTCGCGCACCAGCTCCAGGATCGCCTCGACACGCTCCTCGCCCCCGAGTGCGGCGAGGTGGAGTCGCGGGAGGGGGTCGCCCTCGCGCTCCGCGGCGGGGGCCCCGCCGGAGCCGACCTCCACCAGGACGCGGCCCCCGTGCGGCGGGTTCATCCAGTAGCGCTCGCGCTGGAAGGGGTAGGTGGGCAGCGCGGCCGTACCGGTGCCGGGCGGCAGGAGTCCGTCCCAGTCGACGTGGACGCCCCGGACGTGCAGGGCCGCCAGCGCCTCGGTCAGCTCGTGCGACTCGGTCCTGGGCCCGCCGATCAGGGCGGTCGCCCTCGCTCCCGGGTCGCCCGCCAGGCAGGACTCCACCATGGAGGTGAGCGTCCCGCTCGGTCCCACCTCGACGAACTCCGTCACCCCGGTCGCGCGCAGGTACGCCACGCCGTCGGCGAAGCGGACCGTGTCGCGCACATGCCGCACCCAGTAGTCCGGGTGGAGGACCTCGGGGCCGGCGTGGGTCCCGGTCACGTTGGAGACCAGGGACAGGACAGGCCTGTGGTAGGTCACCTTCTCGGCCGCGCGGGCGAACTCGTCCAGCACGGGGTCCATCAGCGACGAGTGGAAGGCCCGCGTGACCTTCAGCCGCTTGACCGCGCGCCCGCTCTCGGCGAAGCGGCGGCAGAAGCGCTCCACGGCGTCCTCCTCCCCCGACAGGACGACGCCGTCGGGCGAGTTGACGGCGGCGACGGAGAGGGGTTCCCCGGAGGCGGCGAGCGCGGCGCGCACCTCCTCCTCCCCTGCCTGGACCGCGGCCATGGCCCCGCCGGAGGGCAGCCCCTGCATGAGGCCGCCGCGCGCGGCCACGAGGAGGGCCGCGTCGTCCAGCGTGAACACCCCAGCCGCGTGCGCGGCGGAGATCTCGCCGATGGAGTGGCCGATGACGTGGTCGGGGTCCAGGCCGAGGGAGGAGAGCAGGCGGAAGAGGGCGACCTCGACGGCGAAGACCCCGGCCTGGGTGTAGAGGGTCTGGTCGAGCAGCGCGGCTTCCGCGCTGCCCTCCTCGGCCCACATGACCGAGTACAGGGGCCTGGGCAGGTAGTGGTCGAGCGCCGCGGCGGCCTCGTCCAGGGCTCCGGCGAAGACGGGGTGGGTGTCGTACAGGTCCCGTCCCATGCCCGTGCGCTGTGATCCCTGCCCGGAGAAGACGAAGGCGGTGGATCCGCTCGCGAGCGCCCGCGCCCGGACCACGCGACTGTCCGGGCGGCCCTCGGCCAGGGCCGTCAGGGCCTCGGAGAGCCCTTGCGTGTCGGAGGCCAGCACGACGGCCCGCTCGGCGAGGCGCGCGCGGGTCACCGCCAGGGAGCGGGCGACGGCGCCCGGCCCGGATGCGCTGCCGCCGGACGCGTCCAGTG
The DNA here is from genome assembly GCF_050955985.1 of Nocardiopsis sp. CA-288880. Classification (NCBI taxonomy): domain Bacteria; kingdom Bacillati; phylum Actinomycetota; class Actinomycetes; order Streptosporangiales; family Nocardiopsidaceae; genus Nocardiopsis; species Nocardiopsis sp. CA-288880. Next base: position 6,069,598 of record NZ_CP192105.1, read on the forward strand.
CCGGCACGAGGCGTCCGGCCGCGTCGGCGAGCGCCCCCTGCGTGTGCGCGGACAGCACGAAGGGCAGGGGCCCCCGGTGCTCGGGCGCGGGGGCGCCTCCCGGCTCCGGGGCGGGCACGGCGGGCGCCTCTTCCAGGATGACGTGCCCGTTCGTCCCGCTGATGCCGAACGAGGACACCGCGACGCGGGCCGGGCGGTCCGACGGGGGGAGGGGGGTCCGCCGGGTGGCGAGGCGCACGGCCGTGTCGTCCCAGTCCACGTGCGGCGAGGGCGTCTCCGCGTGGAGGGTCGGGGCGATCTCTCGGTGCAGGAGGGAGCAGACGGCCTTGACCACGCCGCTCACCCCTGCGGCGGCCTGGGTGTGGCCGATGTTGGACTTGAGCGAGCCCAGCAGGAGGGGCGTGCTCCGCCCGCTCCCGTAGGCGCTGATGAGGGCCTGCGCCTCGATGGGGTCGCCGAGGGCGGTCCCGGTGCCGTGCGCCTCGACGGCGTCGACCTCCCCGGGGGCGATCCCGGCGTCGTGGAGGGCGGCGCGGATCACGCGGACCTGGGACGGGCCGTTGGGGGCCGTGAGGCCGTTGGAGGCGCCGTCCTGGTTGACGGCGCTCCCCCGGACCAGGGCGAGGACCGGGTGCCCGTGCCGCCGGGCGTCCGACAGACGCTCCAGCACCAGCACCCCCACGCCCTCGGCGAAGCCGGTGCCGTCGGCGTCGGCGCCGAAGGCACGGCACCTGCCGTCCCCGGACAGGCCCTGCTTGCGGGTGAACTCGGCGAGAACGCCGGGGCTGCCCATCACCGTGGCCCCACCGACCAGGGCGAGGGTGCAGTCCCCCTCGCGCAGCGCGCGCGCCGCCAGGTGCAGCGACACCAGGGAGGAGGAGCAGGCGGTGTCCACGGTGATGGCCGGGCCCTCCAGGCCCAGTGCGTAGGCGATCCGCCCGGAGGCGACGCTGGGCATGGTCCCGGTGAGCAGGTGCCCCTCCTCCGGCGCCTGGGCCAGCGGGGGGCCGTACTCGGAGGGCATCATCCCCACGTACACCCCGGTGGGGGTCCCCGCCAGGGAGGAGGGGTCGATCGCGGCGCGCTCCAGGGCCTCCCAGGAGACCTCCAGGAGGAGGCGCTGCTGGGGGTCCATCGCGGCGGCCTCCTTCGGGGAGACCCCGAAGAACGACGCGTCGAAGTCTGCGGCGCCCTCGAGGAACCCGCCCTCCGTCATCGCGGACAGCGGCGCGGCGCCGTCGGTGCCGAGGACCGCGTCCAGGTCCCACCCCCGGTCGTCGGGGAAGGGCCCCACGGCGTCCCCCCCGCGCAGCACGAGGTCCCACAGGTCCTCCGGCGAGGAGACCCCTCCGGGAAGCCTGCACCCCATGCCGACGATGGCGACGGGATCGGCGCGCCTGTCCAGGTCGTGCACCCGCCCCCGCAGCCGCTCGTTCTCCTTGAGGGCGGACCTCAGGGCGGCGACGAGCTGGGTTTCCTGGTCGTTAGCGGTGGTCATCAGCCGCCTCCTGTCCGGTGTCGGGACCCGTGGCTCCCTCGCTCATCGCGAGGCGCAGCAGGTCCTGGACGTCCATGTCGTCGATGCGCTTCTTCTGTGTGCTTCCGGGGGCCGGCCCGCCGGTGTCGGCGGCCGGGTCGTCGGCCGGGGTCTCGGGAAAGAGCAGCCCCTTCATGAGCTGGGCCAGGGCCCGGGGTGTGGGGTGGTCGAACACGGCCGTGGCGGGCAGCAGCAGGCCGGAGGCCGCCCGGAGGCGGTTGCGGAGCTCGACCCCGGTCAGGGAGTCCAGTCCGAGTTCGCTGAAGGGCTGGTCGGCGGGCACGTCGGCGGTGTCCTCCGCGCGCCCGAGGACGACGGCCGTGTGTTCGCGCACCTCGCCCAGCAGGAGCCTCTCCCGTTCGGAGGCGGACAGCTCGGAGAGCCGTTCCACCGACAGGGGCGGCTGTCGCTCCTCGGCGACCGCCGGAGCGCCGTCCGGCCCCGCGGTCGCGCCGGCGAGCTCCCGGAGGACCGGCTGCGCGTCGCCGGGAACCGGGGCGAGCAGCGCGGGGGCGACCACCGCGTGCCCCAGGTAGAGGGCTGCGTCCATCTTGGCCAGGGCGCGGTCGGCGGGCATCGGCAGGAGGCCGCCGCGGCCCAGGGCCGCCAGGGCCCCGTCGTCCAGGTGCCCGGTCATCCCGCTGGCCGGGCCCCACAGGCCCCAGGCCAGAGAGGTCGCGGGAAGCCCGTGTTCGTGCCTGTGGTGGGCGAGGGCGTCGCAGAACGCGTTGGCCGCCGCGTAGTTGGCCTGTCCGGGGGAGCCGAGGGTGCCCGTCACCGAGGAGAAGAGGACGAACGAGTCCAGGTCCAGATCGGCGGTGAGCTCGTGCAGGTTCCACGCGGCGTCGACCTTCGGCCTCAGGACCGCCTCCATGCGCTCGTGGTCCAGGGAGAGCACGGTCGCGTCGTCGAGCACCCCGGCCGTGTGGACGACGGAGCTCAGCGGGCGGTCGGCGGTCACGCGGGAGAGGAGGCGGGACAGCGCCTCCCGGTCGGCGGTGTCGCAGGCGTGCACCTCCACGTGCGCTCCCAGGGAGCGCAGCTCGTCGGTCCTGGCGTCCTGCCCGTCGGCGGCGGCGCCGCGTCGGCTGACGAGTGCCAGGTTGCGCACCCCGTACCCGGAGACCAGGTGCCGGGCCACGAGGTGGCCGAGCGTGCCGGTGCCGCCGGTGACCAGGACGGTGCCCTCGGGGCGGAACGGCGCGGCCACCGTGAGGACGGCCTTGCCGACGCCGTCGTCGAGCCGCAGGGCCCGGAAGGCCTCGCCGATGTCGCGGAGCGCGTGCGCGGTGACGGGGAGCGGTCGGAGGACCCCGGAGGCGAAGAGCTCCATGACGCGTCCCAGGATCTGCCCGACCCGTTCCGGCGCCACCTCGGACAGCCGCGTCACGGAGTAGCCGCGCCCGGGGTGGGCGGCCGCGACCTCGTCCACGTCCCGGACGTCGGTCCCTCCCGTGTCCACGAATCGGCCGCCCGCCCCCGAACCGGCGCCCGGCCCGTTCAGCAGGCGCAGCGAGGCGTCGACGGCCTCGCCGTGGACCGGGCCCAGGACCACGTCCATGCCCCTGCCCTTGTTGGCGGCCCGCAGGGAGGTCTCGAACTCGGTCGTCCGGGAGGGGGCCAGGTGCTCCCTCTCGACGCCGAGGCGTTCCAGGACGGGCCAGGTACGGGGGTGGGCCGTCGCGAACACGCGGGCGCCCATGTGGCGTGCGAGCTGGACCGCGGCCAGGCCGGTACCCCGGGCGGCCTCGTGGACCAGGACGCTCTCACCGGGGCGGACGGCGGCGAGGTCGACGAGGGCGTGGTAGGCGGTCAGGTGGGCGACCGGCACTGCCGCGGCCTCCTCCGGCGTCCAGCCGTCGGGGACGCGGACGAGCCTGCGCCGGTCTGCGACGGCGGTCGGCCCGAAGGCCCCGCTGAACACCCCCGCCACCCGGTCGCCCGGTTTCAGGTCCGTGACCCCTGTCCCGGTCTCCATGACCGTGCCCGCGCCCTCGACCCCCGGGCCGAGCGGGTCGTCCACGCGGCCGAGGGCCGCCTCGGCGTCCCGTACGTCCGCGCCCGCGGCGCGGACCGCGATCCTCACCCCGTGCTCGTCGAGCGGCGCGGCCGCCTCGGGCGCGGGCACGGGGGCGGTGTCGTCCGCCGCGCCGCCCCCCGGCGCGCCCATCCGCCAGAGCGGACCGGGCGGGACGGGGACCCCGTCGTCGGAGGCGGGCGCCAGGCGCGGGACCAGGACCCGGCCCGCCCGGAGCGCGAGCTGGGGTTCGCCGAGTCCGGCGACGCCGGTGAGGGCTCGGTGGGAGGCTTCGGAGCCGTCGGAGTCCACGACCACGAGCCGGTCCGGGTGCTCCCGCTGGACGGAGCGCAGCAGGCCCCAGGCCGGGGAGGCCGCCAGTCCGCTGAGGCGGTCGTCCGGTCCCGTCACGACCGCGCGCCAGGTGACCAGGACCAGGCGGGAGCGGGCGGTGCGCTCGTCCGAGAGCCAGGTGCGGACGGAGTCCAGAGCCGAGCGCAGCCCGGCCCGGACGGCGTCCGGGAGGGAGCCGTGGTCGGCGTAGACCGCCCGGGCCGGCAGCTCCGCGTAGACCACGTCGGGGACGGGGGCGTCGGTGAGCAGGTCCTTCAGCGCGGTGAGCCCGGTGGGGACCTCGGGGGCCGGGGCGTTTCCCTCGGCCGCCCGCCAGTGGAGCCGGTACAGGTCCGGCTCCTCCCCGGGGGCCGGCGGAAGGGACGCGGCCTCGATGGGGCGCAGGGAGAGTTCCTCCACGGTGAGCACGGCGTCGCCCCGTGCGTCGAAGGCGAGGAGGCGGTGGCGGTCGGAGCCGAGGGGTTCCAGCCGCACCCGCAGCTCGGAGGGGGCGGCCCCGCGCCGGGCGAGCCGGACGCCGCTCCAGGCGAAGGGGACCAGGGGGGCGCCCCCCTCCTCCGGGCCGAACAGCAGCACGGCGTGCAGCGCCGAGTCCAGGAGGGCCGGGTGCGGGCCCTCGAAGGAGCCCCGCGCCCCCTCCGGCAGGGCGACCTCCGCGAGCAGGGCGCCGTCGCCGCGGCGCCGTGCCCCGCGCAGCCCGCGGAACACCGGGCCGTAGGAGTAGCCGCGCCGCGCGAGGCGCGGGTAGTCGGCGGCCGGGTCGAAGTCGAGCGGGTGGGCCCCCGCGGTGGACCAGGGGGCGGGTACCGGCACGTCCGCGGAGGGCTCCAGCAGGCCCGAGGCGTGCCTGGTCCATTCGCCGCCGTCGGCCCTGGAGTGGATGCCCACCGTGCGGCGCCCCGCCTTGTCGCGCCGCCCCACCGCCACCTGCACCTCGAGGGGTGCGTCACGCGTGACGACCAGGGGGGCTTCCAGGGTCAGGTCGGCGACGGCCGGGCTCCCGGTGCGCGCGCCCGCGTGCAGGGCCAGTTCGACCATCGCCGTCCCGGGCAGGACCACACGGCCCAGCAGGCGGTGGTCGTCCGTCCACGGCGGGGAGTCGGCGCCGATACGGCCGGAGAAGACCGTGCCGCCGTCCACCAGGTCCAGGCCCTCGTCGCCGAGCAGGCCGGCGGCCGGCGCCCTCTTCCCGGGGGCCGGGGCGGAGGGCTCCGCCCAGTGCCTGCGCCTGCGGAAGGGGAGGTCGGGGAGGCGGACGGGGGCGCCCTCGTCGGAGACGCCCTCCAGGACGAGGTGGGCGTTGGTGCCGCTGATCCCGAAGGAGGACACCGCCGCGCGCCGGGGGCGGCCGGTGTCGGGCCAGGGCTCGTTCTCGGTGAGCAGGCGCACCCCGCTGCCGTCCCAGTCCACGCGCGGCGTGGGGTCGTCGGCGTGCAGGGTGCGGGGCAGGTGTCCGTGGCGCAGCGCCTGCACGGCCTTGATGACCCCGGCGACGCCCGCGGCGGCCTGTGCGTGCCCGATGTTCGACTTGAGGGAGCCCAGGCGCAGCGGCTGCGCGCCGGCGTCGCGCCCCCGGCCGTAGACGGAGATCAGCGCGTGGGCCTCGATCGGGTCCCCCAGGCGGGTGCCGGTCCCGTGGGCCTCGACGGCGTCGACCTCGTGCGGCTCCAGGCCGGCGGTCGACAGGGCCTGTCGGATCACGCGCTCCTGGGCCCGGGGGTTGGGCGCGGTGAGGCCGTTGCTGGCCCCGTCGGAGTTGACCGCGCTGCCGCGGAGCAGGGCCAGGACGGGCCGCCCGGCCCGCCTGGCCCGGGAGGCGCGCTCCAGGAGGATCATCCCGGCCCCCTCCGCCCACGCGGTCCCGTCGGCCTCCGCTCCGAAGGCCCGGCACCTCCCGTCGGCGGAGAGCCCGCGCTGGGCGGAGAACTCCAGGAACATCCCGGGAGAGGACATCACGGTGACGCCCCCGGCGAGCGCCATCCCGCACTCGCCGCGGCGGATCGCCTCCGCCGCCTGGTGGAGGGCGACCAGGGAGGAGGAGCAGGCGGTGTCGATGGTCAGGGCCGGGCCGGCGAGCCCGAGGACGTAGGCCACGCGGCCCGAGGCCACGCTCAGGGTGGAGCCGGTGAGGCGGTATCCGCCGTCGCCCTCCCTGGCGGGGTCGGCCAGCCGGGGGCCGTAGTCGCCGGGCATCGCGCCGACGAACACGCCGACCTGCTCCCCGCGCATGTCGTCGGTGGACAGCCCCGCGCGGTGGATCGCCTCCCAGGAGGTCTCCAGGAGGAGCCTCTGCTGGGGGTCCATCGCGTCGGCCTCGCGGGGGGAGATCCCGAAGAAGTCCGCGTCGAACATGTCGGCGTCGTACAGGAACCCGCCCCTGCGGGTGTAGGTGCGGCCGGGGGTCCCGGGTTCGGGGTCGTAGAGGGCGTCGAGGTCCCAGAAGCGGTTGTCGGGGAAGTCTCCCGTCGCGTCCACGCCCTCCTGCACCAGCCGCCACAGCGCCTCCGGGGAGGACGCGCCGCCGGGCAGGCGGCAGGCCATGGCGGTGATGGCGATCGGGTCGTCCTCCACCTCCGCGGCCGGGGGCGCCGCGGCGGGCGGCGGAGCGGGCGCAGCGGCGGGGGCCTCCCCCGGCACGGCGACCTCGTCGGAGCCCAGTTCGCCGGCGAGGAACCCCGCCAGTTCGGTCGGCGTGGGCACCTCGAACAGGACGGTGTCCTCCAGGCGGACCCCGGTCGCCTCTTCCAGTTCGTCGCCCAGTTCGAGCGTCATGATGGAGTCGAATCCGAGGTCGCGGAAGGCCCGGTCCTCGTCGCCCGGGTCGAGGCCGTCCCGTTCGAGGACGCGTGCCGTGCGTTCGAGCACCAGGTCCAGGACGGACGCCGCCCGGGCCGCGGCCTCCTCTCCCGCCCCGGTGTCCGCCGGGGCCCCGGTCCGCCCGGTCCGGGCGGGCCGGAGCGCGGCGAGCTCCCCGGGCCAGAAGCGCTCGCGCTGGAACTGGTAGGTGGGCAGGTCGATCCGTCGCGCTCCGGTGCCCTTGAAGAGCGCCGGCCAGTCGACGTCCACGCCCGCCGTGAACGCCTGGGCGGCGGCGGTGAGCAGCTGGGCCTGGTCCCCCGCGCCCTTGCGCAGGGTCTCCAGCACGCGCCCGGACACCCCGGCCCGCTCCAGCGCCCCCCGCACCCCGTGGGCCAGGACAGGGTGCGGACCGACCTCGACGAAGACGCGGTGCCCGTCCGCCACCAGCGCCTCCACCGCGTCGGAGAAGAGGACCGGGTTGCGCAGGGCCGAGTACCAGTAGCCGGCGTTCAGGGGTGTCCTGCCGAGCTCGGCGCCGGTGAGCGTCGAGTAGAGGGGGATGCGCGGTTTCTTCCAGCGCACCCTGTCCAGCGACGAGCCGACCTCGGAGCGGATGCGGTCCACATGCGGCGAGTGCGAAGCGTAGTCGACGTCCACCAGCCCGCCGTGGAGTCCGTGGTCCACGCACCGCTCCACCGCTTCCCTGACCGAGGCCGGGGCGCCGGAGACCACCACCGACCGGGGGCCGTTGACCGCGGCCAGGTGGAGGTCGGGAAGCTCGCGGACGAGTTCCTCCGCCTCCTCGCGGGTCAGGCCGAGGGAGGCCATGCCGCCGGTTCCGGCGAGGGCGGTCAGCGCGCGGCTGCGCACGGCGACGACACGGGCGGCCTCCTGCAGGGTGAGCGCCCCGGCCACGTACGCGGCGGCCAGCTCCCCCTGGGAGTGCCCGACCACCGCGGAGGGGCGGACGCCCAGCGTCTCCCAGACCCGGGCCAGGGAGACCATGACCGCCCACAGGGCGGGTTGGACGGTGTCCGCGCCGGCCTGCGGGCCGGTCAGCGGAGGGGCCGAGGGCTCACCGCGCAGGACGGCGGTGAGCGACCATTCCACGTAGGGGTCGAGGGCCTGTTCGCACTCGCGGATCCCTTCGGCGAACGCGGCGCCCAGGACCCCCTCGTCGTCGAGCAGGTCCCGGCCCATCCCCAGCCACTGCCCGCCCTGTCCGGGGAAGACCAGTACGGGGCCGGGGCCCGCGGCGGTGGGCGGGCCCTCGGGCCGTATCGACTCCAGTTCGCGGGTGCCGTCGTCGCCCGCGGCGAACACCACGGCCCGGTGCTCGAACACGTCCCGGGTCGTGGCCAGCGACAGTCCGACGTCGACGGGCCTGAACCCGGGGTTGGCGGACACGTACGAGTGCAGGGTCGACGCCTGGGCCCGCAGCGCCTCCTCCGAGCGCGCGGACAGCACCCACGGGACGGGGTTGGGCGCGGAGGCGGTGACGGGTTCGGCGCCGGTGCGGTCGCTGAGGGGCGCGGGCCCCAGGACCAGGTGGCAGTTGGTCCCGCCCATGCCGAAGGAGGAGACGCCCGCGAGGGGGGCGTGGGTGGGCCAGGGCTCGCGCCGGGTCTGCACGGCGAGCCCGAGCCCCTCCAGGTCGATGTCGGGGTGGGGGCTGGTGTGGTTCAGGCTGGGGGGGATCTGCTGGTGGTCCAGGCTCAGCACCGCCTTGACCAGTCCGACGATCCCGGCCGCGCCCTCCAGGTGGCCGACGTTGGTCTTGGCCGACCCGACCCGCAGCGGTTCGTCGCGGCCGGCCGAGAAGACCTCTCCCAGCGCGGCGGCCTCGACGGGGTCTCCCACGGGGGTGCCCGTCCCGTGCAGTTCCACGTAGGCGACCTGGTCCGGCCGCTTGCCCGCGTCCTCGTAGGCGGCACGGACGACGGCTGCCTGCCCCTCGACGGTGGGCCTGGTCAGGAACTCGTCGCCGCCGGAGTGGTTGACGGCGCCCCCGTGGATCACGGCGTGCACCCGGTCCCCGTCGGCCAGGGCGCGGCCGAGGGGCTTGAGGACGACCACGGCTCCGCCCTCGCCCCGTACGTAGCCGTCGGCCGCGGCGTCGAAGGTGTGGCTGCGGGCTGTCGGCGAGAGCCCTCCGAAGCGGGCGACGCCCCGGGTGCTCTCCGGGACGAGGATGAGGTTGACCCCGCCGGCGAGTGCCATGTCCGACTCGCCCCGGCGCAGGCTCTCCACGGCGAGGTGCACTCCGACCAGGGAGGAGGACTGCGCCGAGTCCACGGTCAGGCTGGGTCCGCGTACGCCGAGGGCGTGCGAGAGCCGGTTGGCGATCATGCCGCGGTGGGTGCCGGTGAGGGTGTGGTGGGTGATCGCGTCGGGTCCGCCGCGGTCCTGGAGGAGCGCGTAGTCGGAGTTGATCGCGCCGACGAAGACGCCGACGCGGGTGCCGCGCAGCGTCCGCGGCGCCCTCTGGGCGCTCTCGACCGCCTCCCAGCCCAGTTCGAGGACGAGGCGCTGCTGGGGGTCCATCGCGAGTGCTTCCCGGGGGGAGATCCCGAAGAAGGCGGCGTCGAACCACTCCGCGTCGTGGAGGTATCCCCCCCAGGCGGGACCGCGTGCCGGAGAGCCCTCGCCGAGGCGTTCGGGGGGGCTGCAGATCGCTTCGCGGCCGTCGCTCAGGAGGCGCCAGAAGGCATCGGCGCTGCTCGCGCCCGGCAGCCGGCAGGCGAGGCCCACGACCGCGACGGGTTCCCACGAGTTCCGGTCTCCGCCTGTCCTGCTGCTCACGATCGTTGCCTTTCGCTCTCACAAGTGACGGTTTCCGCCCAGGTACCGGCTTCGTCCTCGTGCGCTGCGATCGACACGTCACGTCCGTGCATCTGCACGAGCCCGTGATGCCGGGCAGGGTCGTGGACCGTTCCGGCGACAGGATGTTCCCGCAGTCCAGACTGCTGCGCAAGCCCTGAGGAACCGCGCTCACAGACAGTCAATTGGGATTAACAGGCACCAATCCGAAAGAGCGTAACGCTTACTCACAACCCCTGACAACGACTAAGAACGTTTCGGTCTTGAGATTCGGACAAGCATTTCTGTGGCTTATCCGACAGATACGAAGCGGGGAAAGACGAACCGCCCGGCGCCCCAGAGGACGCCGGGCGGTCGCGGACTCGCGAGCCTGGGGACGTCATCCGCCGTGCTTGGCCTGGACATCGCGGACGTACTGGGTCGCGGCCTCCGGGTTGAACAGCCAGTTCTTGAAGTCGGACGGGTTGTCCCACCCCTGGATCCACCGGTCGCCGACCTCGGGGTACTGGGCGGCCGCCCCCAGGACCAATCCCAGGTGCTCCGGCAGTTCCCTTTCCCAGAGAGTGGAGGCGAACTCCGCCCAAACCTGGTTGTCCTGACCGAATTCCCAGAAACGGTCAAAGGCCGAAACCAGGAAATCATCATCGAATGGCTTGTCACCGTGCTCGATGATGGCCTCCAGGTAGGCCTGGGCACATCTGGTGGAGTTGTTCCAGCTCTGCCCCGTGTACGGGTCCATGGTGACGACCACGTCGGCCATGCCCAGAACACTGCCGCCGGAGGGCAGCTTGCCCACCGGGTTGCGCACCTGCGGCGTCAGCTCCTCCACGAGGGTGCTCCTGCCGTCGACGAGCTTCGCGTCCTTGACCCGCTCGAAGGTGTGGGGAGCGTACTTGCGCATCAGGTCCTTCATCCGGCGCAGCTGCTCCTCCTGCCCCGGCCGGTCCGGCCACGCGTCCATCGGGCCGCCCTTGCGGTCGACGAGCAGCAGGTTGTGGCAGGGTCCCTCCTGGGCCAGCATCGGGATGAGCATCAGGTTGCCCGCGCCCTCCGCGGTGACGACCCAGCCGATGTTCTCGTCGGTCTCGTCGGAGTCGGGCCACACGTCGTAGATGTGGGCCTGCGCGATGGACCTCAGCCTGGCACCGCTGAAGCGGCTCTCGTCGTAGTCGAAGAGCTGGCCCAGCTCCCCGTGGCCGACCGCGACGATGATCAGGTCGAACATCCTCGAGAAGTAGTCGAGGTCCGTGACGGTGACGCCGTGGATGACGACCTTGCCGCCCCGGTCCTCGAAGAACTCGAGCCAGTCGGCCATCTTGATGCGACGGTCGATCGAGACGGAGTACCCGTTGCCGGGGTGGGAGGACCCCTGGAGGACGGCGGCCGGGCTGTCCTTCTCGTAGACGAAGAGCTTCTGCCGCCGGATCTGCGGGGCGAGAGCGCTCCAGAAGTCGAGGTCGAACTTGCGTTCGTACTCCAGGGCGGTCGGATAGGTGAACTGGGCGACCGAGCAGCTGCCGGTCCTGATCTCCAGCGAGGACTGCCCCGTGATCACCGTGACGTCGTAGCCATGGGTCTGGAGACCGTGAGCCAGGTGCAGGCCGGCGTGACCCGCGCCGACGATAAGGATCTTGCGCATGTTCGCTAACTTTCCTGGGGAATCTACGGGGCCGTGGGGAGGCCGTGGCCTCCCCACCCGTCAGGCGACGGGCTCGCTGGTGCGGTTGTGCTCCAACGCGTACCGGAGCAGTGTCTTGAGCACGTCGCCCCCGGAGAGGCGGTTGCGGGCGTCGAAGTCGATGATCGGCACCTCGGGACTGACCTCCAGGGCCTCGCGGACCTGCTCGGAGGTGTAGTCGAGGTGGCCCTCGAACTTGTTCAGCGCCACGATGTAGGGGATGCGCTTGTTCGTCTCGAAGTAGTCGACGGCGTCGAAGGAGTCCGCGAGCCTTCGGCAGTCGACCACGACGACGGCGCCCACGGCGCCGCGGACGAGGTCGTCCCACATGAACCAGAACCGGGCCTGGCCCGGCGTCCCGAACATGTACATGACCAGCTCGTCGTCGATGGTGATGCGGCCGAAGTCCATCGCGACGGTGGTGGTCGTCTTGTCGGGGGTGACCGAGGTGTCGTCGTGTCCGACGCTCGCCTCGGTCATGATCGCCTCTGTCGTGACCGGGGGAATCTCCGACACCGAGCGCACCAAGGTCGTCTTGCCGGCGCCGAAGCCACCGGCGATGACGATCTTGCTCGACATCTTCTTGCGATTCGACCGCTTGTCACTGGAAAAGTCGTTCGAGACCACGAAGAGCCCTCTCCAGAACCTGGTTTTCCGATGGACTGCTGCCGGTGATGGTCGGGTGGATGTACACGAGGTCCTGCTCGGCCAGGTCGCTGACCAGTACCTGCGTGACGCCCAGGGGGATGTTCAGCTCGGCCGACACCTCGGCGAGCGACCGGGTCTCCCGGCACAGCTTGTAGATGTTGATCGACTCCGGCATGAGGGTGCCAGGAGGTTCCTGCCCGGGCTCGGACGTCGAGACCAGGGTCTGCACCATCAGCGGATGCCGTGACCGCGTCCGCCCACCGGTGAAGGTGAACGGGCGGACACGGTTACTCCTTCGCCTGCGGAAGCTCATAGCCGCAGCAACCTCATTCCTGCCGAACCGTCACGGGTCACCCTCGTCAGTTCTGGATGACTTCGCGCAGCTGCGAGCGCAGCTGCGGCGTGAGAACGTGGGCCACGTTCTCGACCAGCTTGGCCATCTGGAAGCCGACGAGCTTGAGTTCCGTGCCGGGGGCGGTGAGGACCGCCATGCAGGAACCGTCGCTGATGGCCATGATGAAGAGGTGGCCGTGGTTGAAGCGCACGAGCAGCTGCTCGCACTCACCGCGCTGGAACAGTTGGGCTCCACCGACCGCGAGGCTGTGCAGACCGCTGGCGATGGCCGCGAGCTGCTCGGCGTGCTCCTCGGGGAAGTCACTGGAGTGGGTCAGGACCAGGCCGTCGGACGAGACCACCACGGCGTGCTCGACGCCCCGCACGTCCCGGACGAACCGGTCGATGAGCCACGAGAAGTTCTCCACGCTGTCGTTCACGGATTCAGTCATCGTTGTGTCCTACCTGCCTCGGCCGAGTATCGGGTTCGCTGTGTACGGAGGGTGTGCGTGCACACCGGGGAGTGCTCCTGTGAGCCCCTGGGGAACGGTGGCGTCACTTGTCGTCGCCCTCGATCTCCTCGCCCTCCAGGGCGGCGCGCTCCCCTTCGAGGAAGTCGCCGAGCTCGTCGCGGATCTGCGCGGCCCTGGCCTCCCCCGTCAGCTTGGGCGGGGTGTCGGCGCGCCCCTTGGGGGGTTCCGTGACCGTCCCGGGACGCGGCATCCTCCGCAGGGGCGAGCCGTGCGGGGTGGCGCTGCGCCGGGGCAGTCCGGCCGCGGTGACCGAGGAGGCCGCGCCCTCCTTGGGAGCGGGCGCGGGGGTCCCGTTCGCACCGGTGCCCGGGATGGGCCGGGGTGCCGCCGGGGCGACGGGGGCCGCGGGGGCCTTGACCGTCGGGATCGTGGACGTGCGCCCCTGTCCGGGCGTGCGGGGGGTGGCCACGCGCAGCAGCTCCTTGGGGATGATCGCGTAGGCGCTCACCCCGCGGAAGGACCGGGATTCGAGTCTCGTCTCCAGTCCGTGCTTGATCGCGATCCGGCTCGCGACGTAGAGGCCCATGTGGCGGGGCACCTCGTCGTCGAGGACCGGCTGGCCGCCCAGGCGGGCGTTGAGCTCGGCCAGCTGGTTCTCGGGGATGCCCACGCCCTCGTCCTCGACGACGATCATGAGGCGGCCGTCGTCCATCTCCTGGCCGCTGATCACGACCTGGGAGTGCTCGGGCGAGTTGGCGGTGGCGTTGTCCAGCAGCTCGGCGAGGAGGTGGCTGATGTCGTCGGCCGCCATACCGGTGATGGAGGTCTGCGGGAGCTTGCCCAGGCGGACCCTGGGGTAGTCCTTGATCTCGGACGTGGCCGCGCGGGCGACGTCGAGCAGGGGGACGATCTCGTCGTGGGCGTCGGACTCGCCGCCGTCGTGTCCGGTGAGCACCAGGAGGTTCTCCCCGTTGCGCCGCATCCGGGTCGCGAAGTTGTCGATCTGGAAGAGCTTGTCGAGCAGGTCGGGGTCCTGGGCGTCGGTCTCCAGTTCCTCGACCATCTCCAGCAGCGCGTCCACGAGCGAGAGGTCGCGCATCGCCAGGCCGGCGAGCGCCTCGTTGAGGAGGGTGCCCTGCTTGCCGCGCAGTGCGGCGATCTCCTCGACGAGCGCGGCCCGCTCGGGGAGGTCGCTGGGGACCTCCGGCTCCGCCGGGGCCCGCTCCTCCTCGGGGGCGGCGGCCGTGCCGGGCTCGGGGGCCTCGACCGGGGCGGCCGGGGCCCCGGTGACGGCCTTGGGCTCGGGCTCGGCGGCGACCGCGGGGGCGGGCGCGGCCTCCTCCACGGCCCTGGCCCGCTCGGCCGCCCTGTCCTCCCGCACCTCCTCGGCGGTGGTGCGCCCGGCGTGCTCGGCCAGCAGCGCGCCGGCCGACTCGGTGGTGATCACCTGCGGCTGCTGCCCGGCGGCGAGCACGATGACGTGCTGGACGGGCTGGCCGTAGGGGTTGTACTGCCCCGGGTAGAAGACCGGCTGGCCGTGGAGCACGTAGCCGGGCGGCTGGAAGGGCACCGGGTAGGGGCTCGGGTAGGCGACCACGGGCTGCTGCGGGTACGGCGCCGGGTAGGGCGCGTGCTGCGGCGGCATGGGCTGGCCCTGCGGCGGTGCGTAGGCGCCGTACTGCGGGGGCGGCGGGGGCGCGTAGGCGTCCTGCCGGTGCGCCGGGTAGCCGGCGGGGGCCTGCGGGTGGGGCTGGTACTGCTCGTGCCCGGAGTAGCGCGGCTCGTAGGGGTTGCCGTACTGGCCGCCCCGGGGGGCCTCGCCCTGGTACTGGCCGGCCTGCGGGGCCGGGCCCTGGTGGCGTCCGTCGCCCTGGTAGGGAGCCGCGTACCGGCCGTCGGGGTGCTGCGGGGCCTGGATCCGGTCGCCCGGGTACTGCTGGCCCGCGCGCGTCGCGTCGCCGTACCGCTGCTCGGAGTAGCGCTCCTGGGCAGGCGGCTCGTGCGAGGTGCTCGGCTGCTGGTAGGGGGACGGCGCAGGGGCCTCGGGGCGCTCCGGCTGCGGGGCCTGGGGCCGCTCCGCCCGGGGCTCGCCCGAACCGGCGGAGGGCTGCTGGGGCCGGTCGGCGGGCCGCTGCCACGCCTCCTGGCCCTGCTGAGCCGCCTGGGGGGCTCCCGTGCGGGGCTCGGGCCACCTGGTCTCGGAGGCGGGGACCTCCTGGCGCTGGGGCTCGGGGGCCGGTGTGTGCGTCGCAGGGGCCTCGGGCCGCTCTGCGCGCTCTGGCGAGGAGGAGGTGTCGGTCATGGTGTCCGTCGTGGCGGGGATGTGCGGGCTGCGCGGTTCGGGCTCGTCGAGCCCGACGCCGCGCCACTGCGTGATCGGGGTGGCGCCGGTGTCGACGTCGTCGACGTTGCTCACCCGCCGGCTCGTGTAGGGGTTGGGAGCGCTCGCCCTGGATGCGGGGCGGTATCCGTTCTCGGCCGATCCCGAGAAGGGCCCGGTGGCGGCGGTGTCTGTCACGGGCGGGAGGGTGTCGCCGCCGGACTCCGACGTCTCCTTGGCTGCGGGAGCGGCGCCGGCAGTGTGCTGGCCGCCTTCCCGGTCCGACGTGCGGCCGGGGGTCTGCGAGTGCGGATGCACGGGATGATGCACGGGATTTCCTTGCTCGGTCTCCGGTGACGGCGGTTCCTGGACCCTGACCATCCGGGAGATGGCCCTGCGGAACCTTCCTTCTCGTTTGGCTCCTTGCCCGTCCTCCGTCGACATCATCGGTCCGTCCCCGCCGGAGCGGGGGCCGGAGCTGTCTCGCGGTGACGGCGCCTCTGCCACAATCTCGTCTCCTCGAATCAGGTGGGCGGATCGGCGGCGGCCCCGCACCACCGCCCCTGACCTGGGAGGTGGCCGCGTCGGAGGCCGAGAGGGCGCACCCGTGGCAGCCGGGTGCCCCCTGCACCGGAGGAACGCCTGGACGAGGGCGGAGCACCCCCGTGCGCGCGGGGACCAGACGGGTGCTGACGCCCAATCCGGCCACAAGTATGCATGCCCCGCACAATTCCTGTACTTCCACCGAGAACCGTCGTTCGGTTCGTCAGACTAACAAAGGTCTCGCGGCTTGGCAGACGAATCGGGGAAGCATCGGAAAGGCGGCAGGACGGACGCTCCTGACGTGCGAGAACGCCGCACATCGTACGCCAGATCACTTTTGTGAAGTTTGGGCGTTTTGCCCGATTTAAACTCGTGCGAGTGCCCGCCCGGCCGTCCCTAGGAATCCAGTCCGGTCTGCCCCTGAACAGCGTTGACCAGCGCCGACATGTTGCCCGGAGGCTGGGCGTTGTCCTTCACGAGCTGATGGGCCTCACCGATCTCGTCGAACTCCACGATCTTGGTCACACACGGGTCGAGCTGGCCGTTGGCCACCAGTTCGATCACCATCCGGCACTGCGCCGGGGAGGCGAAGTGCGAGCCCTGGAGCCGCTTGAGCCGCATCCAGAGGAAGCGGAGGTCCACGTCGGCCTGGAAGCCCGAGGTTGCGCCGCAGAGCACCACCATCCCCGCGCTGTCGCACAGGTAGAGCGACGTCGGCAGGGTGTCGGCCCCGGTGTGCTCGAAGACGATGCGGGGTGCGCGCCGCTCCCCCAGCTCCTCCCAGAACTTCTTGCCGAACGAGCGTACCCCCCGCATCCACGCGGAGTAGGCCTGGGTGTCCGACTCGTCCGGCGTCCTGCCCCAGTGGTCGAACTCGGTGCGCAGGATCGTGCCGACCGCCCCCAGCTCCCGGCAGACCTCGGCCTTGGCCTCCGTGGAGACCACCGCGACCGGCTTTCCGCCCGCCTGCCGGGCCAGCTGGATGGCCGAGGTCCCGAGGCCCCCGGCGCCGCCCCAGATCAGCACCGGGTCCCCGGGGCGGACCACGTTGGGCTCCCAGCCGAAGAGCTGCCGGTAGGCCGTGGCCGCGCTCACGAGGAAGCCGCCCGCGACGTCCCAGGGAAGGTGGTCGGGCTTGCGGTGGCACTGGATGTCGCGCACGAGCGTGAACTGGCCGAAGGATCCGTAGTTGTTCTCGTAGCCCCACACCCGCATGCTCTGCGAGGCGACGGGGTCCCGCCCCATCCGGATGTCCTCGGAGCTCTCGTCCCACTGGCCGGGGGAGATGATGACGTGGTCGCCGACCTCGACGCCGCGCACGCCCTCCCCCACTGCCCAGACGACGCCCGCGCCGTCGGAGCCGCCGATGTGGTAGTCCTCCGTCGACCCGGCCTTCTCCCGCATCGAGATGACGTCGACGGGGTGGCCCATGGCCGCCCAGACGTTGTTGTAGTTGATGCCCGCGGCCATCGTGTAGACGAGGACGTGCCCGGGCCGGAGCTCGGGCACGGGGACGACCTCCCGTGCGAAGGCGTCGGAGGGGTCGCCGTAGCGCTCCCGGCGGAGGGTGAAGGCGTGCATGCGCGCGGGCACGTGGCCCTCGGGGGGGAGCTCACCGAGGTCGTACAGGTCCTTGTACATGAACGGTTCCTTTCGACAGTCAGGGCGTGGAGGGAGGGCGGGGGCTCTGTGCGCGGCCCTGGTCGCGCGGGGGCGGGGATGCCCTCCCGGCGGACGGGACCCGGGGCGGCCCGGGGAGGGCGGCGCCCCGGCGGGGGCCGCCGGAACACGCTCGCGCACGCGCGAATGCGGGGGGATCGGCACCGGCATGTGCACGCGCGCCTTCCCGTTCACAACAGGAAGACCGGAAATTGCCACAAGGGCTGACCGAATCCTGGTCCACAACGGCGCGGACGCGTCTCGCGGGGTGTGCGGCCGACGCGCCCACCGGAACTCCGGACACCGGGGCCCGGGGCGGAGGAGCGGGGGTCATGGCTCTCCTGTCAGTTCGTCGTCTCCTCGCCGAACACCGGCCCGGTCTCCACCGGGGCCGACGCTGAGCTGGGAATCCGCTACCGCCCGGGCCCGTGCGGGGCGCGCACGGGAGCCGTGCGGAAACGGTGGGGGCGGCGGGTTCCGCATGGTCTCCACGCGCCGGAGGGGGAAGGGAAAACCCGGCCCGGCGACGATTTCCTCCATGAAAGGACGGTTTGTCACATCCGTCCTCATGACGCACAGGAGACTACCTTCCCAAGGCGCACATGTGCATAAACGGACAGCATTCCAAGGAAAAGGGGGACGGACACACGAAGGGCGGGGACGGGCCCGGACCCGTCCCCGCCCGCCTCCGGCGCACCGGCCGGAGGCGGGCCGGTGCGGGCGGGCCGCACCGGCCCGCCGGCTACTCCTCGACCGGCGCCAGGTCGCCCTGGATCAGCGACAGGATGACGTGGTTGTCCTGGTACTGCTCGTTGTTGGCGGCCGGGTGCTCCTTGTCGAAGGACTGCACCCGCACGCCCTCCACCGCGGGGGCCAGGTACTTGTACGTCCAGATGGGGATGCGCGGCAGGAGTTCGTTGAAGACGATGGCCATCGTCTTCAGGGCCTCCATCTGCTCCTCCTCGGTCTCCGCCTGCTTGGCGACCTCGACCAGCTCGGCCAGGTCGACCTCGCCCTGGGAGGGGCTCTCCACGTTGAGGTCGAACGACTGGCCCGGGGACTCCTCGGTGCCCGAGTTCTCCAGCAGGAAGTTCATCTGGAAGGCGCCCCAGTAGTCGGGGATCTCCGGGTTGCCCCAGTGGCGGACCGCGACCTCGAAGTCACCGGCGCCCCAGATGCCCCAGGGGTTGTCCTGCGGAACGTTTCGGGCGGTCGTGGTGATGCCGAAGTCGTTCCAGGCCTCCTCCACCTGCGTGGCGGTCAGCTCGAAGTCGCCCCATCCGGCGACGCCGATGATCTCGTAGCTGGCCGGCTCGCCCTCGGAGGTGTGCCAGACGCCGTCCCGCCTGGTCCAGCCCGCCTCCTCCAGGAGTTCGGCGGCCCTGTCCAGGTCCTGGTCGTAGCGCTCGAACCCGGCCAGTTCGTCGGCGGTGAAGATCTCCTCCGCCTGGAGGTCCACCAGCCCCGCGTAGTGCTCGACCCGGGTGTACCCCTCGCCGCGGGCCACCTGGCCGACGGTGTCGCTGTCGAGGATGTGCGCGAGGGCCTTGCGCACCCGCACGTCCTGGAGCTCGGGCTTGGCGGCGTAGTTGAACATCAGGCCGCAGCCGTCGTAGCCCGCGTGCTCGATCCAGGTGAAGCCCTCCACCCCCTGGAACGCCTGCTGGTCGGCGGCGGAGGGGGCGAGGGTGGAGTAGTCCACCTCGCCCTGCTGCACCAGGAGGGCGGACTGGCGGTTGTCCCCCTTGTGGATGACGACCTCGTCGAACAGCACCTCCGTGCCCTGGTAGCCCTCCTCGTTGCGGACCAGGGTGATCCGCGCGTCGGACATCTGCTCCGGGTCGAAGCGGTACGGGCCGCTGCAGATGATCTCGTCGGGGTTGAACTCGATGAACTCGGCGTTGAACTCCGTGTGCTCGTCGTCGCCCTGGCGGACGCCGTCGGCGACCATCCGCACGGCGCGCTCGCCGAAGTCGGCGTAGGTGGTCTTGCTGACGATGCGGTGCTTGATGATGCTGCGCTCGATGTTGGGGAAGGGGTCCTCGAACCCCAGGCGCACGCTCACCGCGTCCAGCTGCTCCAGCTCCTGGACCTGCGGGAAGCCGACGCCCCACACCGGGGCCTCCAGGACGCGCATGGCGTAGCTCTGGATCATGTCGTCGGAGGTCAGGTCGGTGCCGTCGCTCCACCTCAGGCCGGAGCGCAGGGTGACGATCAGGTTGTCGCCGTCCCACTCCGTGCCCTCCAGGAGCAGGTAGTCCCACTCGTGCGTGCGCCAGTTGTAGATGCCGCCCGTGCACAGGAACAGGTCCTTGTACACGGAGTTGAGCAGCAGCGCCCCGTCCTCGACGTGGACGTTGCGCGTCTGGGAGTCCAGGTCGTAGTCGAAGACGCCGGTGAACTGCGTGGCGCCGCTCGACGCCCGGTCACCGCCGGCGCAGGAGGTGAGCAGGCCCGCGCCCGCCGCTCCGGCCGCGCCGAACCCGACCGCGCGGAGCAGGCGGCGCCGGCTCAGGTCCCGCATGAGGGGGTTGTCCGAGGGGGTGAAGGTCATTCTTGACTCTTCCTTTCCAGTAGGACGGCGATCAGTCCGAGGGAGAGCACGACGAGGCCGATCACGACGGTGACGACGCTGATGACGAACTCGGCTGAGCCGGGGGGGTTCAGTACGGCGAGGAGGGCGCTGGCCAGGGTGAGGAACGCTCCGGCCAGGAGGGCGAAGCGGCCGACGAGGAGGAGCACGTCCTCACTCCCCGGTGACCACGTGGCAGGCGAGCAGCCGGTCGTGGCTGCGCACCAGCGGCGGTCGGAGGGTGTCGCAGGCGCCCTGCGCGTAGAGGGGGCAGCGCGGGTGGAAGTCGCATCCGGGCGGCAGGTCGGTGAGGTCGGGGATGTCGGCGCTGCGCAGCCGGACCCGCTCCTTGGTCCGGGCCAGGTCGGGGTCCGGCTCGCACACGGCGGAGACGAGGGCGCGGGTGTAGGGGTGCCGGGGGTCGTTGACCACCTGCGGCGTGGGTCCGTGCTCGACGACCTTGCCCAGGTACATGACGGCGATCTCGCCGTCCCACGCGAAGTACTTGGCCACGGCCAGGTCGTGGGTGATGAACAGGAAGCTGACGCCCAGCTCGTCCCGCAGCTTCCCCAGGGTGTTGAGCAGGCTGACGCGGATCGACACGTCCAGCATTGAGGTGGACTCGTCGGCGATGATCACCTCGGGGTTCATCGCGAGCGCCCGGGCGACGGCGACGCGCTGGCGCTGGCCGCCGGACATCTGGTGCGGGTACTTGTCGAGGTAGTCCTCGGCGGGGGTGAGGTCGACCCGCTCCAGGAGCTCGGTGACGGCCCGGCGGGCCTCGTGGCGGTCCTTGACCATCTTGTGGCGGCGCAGTCCGGCGGAGACCGTGGAGCAGACGGTGCGCACCGGGTTGAGGGAGGCGTAGGGGTCCTGGTGGATGTACTGGACGGCGCGGCGGAACACGGAGCGCTCGTGCTTGTCCATCGCGGCGACGTCCCTGCCCCGGAAGAGGACGGAGCCCGCGGTGGGGGCGGCGAGTCCCGCGGCCATGCGGGCGCTGGTGGTCTTGCCGCAGCCGGACTCGCCGACCAGGCACAGCACCTGGCCGGCGCGGACCTCCAGGTCGACCCCGGCGACGGCGGGGACGTCGCCGCGCGGGGTGCCGAAGACCTGGTGGACCCCCTGGAGGCTGAGGACGGGCGGGGCGGCCTCGCGCAGGGCGGCGGCCCCGGGGGCGGACTCGGCGGACGGGCCGCCTCCGTCCGGACCCCCTGCGGCGGTGTCCGCGCGGTCCGGCCGGGGCGCGGGTGCGGTGCGGTCAATCACGGGTGGCCCCCTCGAGGATTTCGTGGGTACGCAGGCAGGCCGCGGCGTGGCTCAGCCCCTCGGCGCGGGGCCGGAGCACGTCCAGGGCGGGGCGGGTGTGCGAGCAGGCGTCGACGGCGTGCGCGCAGCGCGGGGCGAAGGAGCAGCCCGGCGGCAGCGCGGTGAGGCTGGGAGGCCCGCCCGGCAGCGACTGCGGGACGGTGAGGTCGCCCGCGACGGGCGGCACGGAGTTGATCAGCGCCGACGTGTAGGGGTGGCGGGCCCGGTAGAAGATGTCGCGGGTGGTGCCGGTCTCGATCATGCGGCCCGCGTACATGGTGCCGACGCGGTCGGCGAGTTCGGCGGCCAGGCCCAGGTCGTGGGTGATGAAGACCATCGCGAACCGCAGTTCGTCGCGGAGTTCGGCGAGGCGCTCGACGATGGAGCGCTGGGTGAGGATGTCCAGCGCGGTCGTGGGCTCGTCGAGGATGAGGAGCTGCGGCTTCAGGGCGAGGGCGAGCGCGATGAGGGCGCGCTGGCGCATGCCGCCGGACAGCTCGTGGGGGAAGCTCCCCAGGACGCGGGCGGGGTCGAGCCGGACCGTCGTGAGCAGGTCGGCGGACTGCTCCAGGATCTCCTTGCGGGGGCGGCGCCGTCCGCCCTCGTGGGCGCGGAAGGTGTCGAGGAAGTGGTCCTCGATGCGCAGCACGGGGTTGAACGCGTTCATGGCGCCCTGGAAGACCATGGCGGCCTCGTTCCAGCGGAAGCGGCGCAGGTCCTCCCTGGCGAGGGTGCGGACGTCGACGAGCCGGCCGTCCTTGCGGCGGAACAGGATCTCCCCCGAGGAGACGACGCCCGTGCGCGGGAGCAGGCGGAGCAGGCCGAGGCCGAGGGTGGTCTTGCCGCAGCCGGACTCGCCGACCAGCGCCATGGACTGGCCGGGGTAGAGGTCGAAGGAGACGTCGCGGACGGCGGTGACCCGGGTTCGGCGCCCGGTCCGGTAGCCGACGTCGACGCCGCGGACGGAGAGCAGCGCCCCTTCGGCGGGGCCTCCGTCCGGGGCCTTCCCGGCGGCCGGGGCGGCGGGGTGGTCGGTCACTGGGCTCACCTGTCCCGGAGTCGTGGGTTGAGGGCCTGCTCCAGGGACCGGGTCATGGTGACCAGGCCGATCTGGAAGAGCATGATCATCACCATCGGGGCGACCAGGAACGGGGCGGCCTGCGGCAGCAGGAAGGCGTTGTTGTCCCAGGCCTGCTGGATCATCAGCCCCCAGTTGGCGGCGGTGCTCGGCAGGAGGCCGAGCAGGTACATGCCGACGACCGCGTAGATGGCGTTGGTGATGGCGATGATGAAGTTGATGAAGATGTAGCCCGCCATGTTGGGCAGCACCTCGACGAAGATGATGCGGGCGGTGCCCAGGTCCTGGAGGCGGGCGGCCTCGATGAACTCGCGTTCCTTGAGGGTGAGCACCTGGGCGCGGATGGACCGCATGAGGTAGGGCCAGGTGACGAGGCCGATGATGAGCGAGACCATCAGCGGGGACGCGGCGCGGTAGAACGAGGCGATGACCAGCATGAGCACGATGAACGGGATGGTCATCGTGATGTCGGTGAGCTGGAGCAGGAAGTGGTCGACGCGCCCGCGCAGGTAGCCGGCGAGGCTGCCCAGGACGACGGCGATGGCGACCGTGATGAGCGCGGCGGTGACGCCGACCCAGATGGGCTCGCGTCCGCCCAGCACGAGCTGGATGAACGTGTCCTTGCCCTCGTGGTTGGTGCCGAGCCAGTGCTCGGACGTCATCGGGCCCCAGATCTTGGTGACGTCCGTGGGGTTGTCGGTCTCGATGAGCAGCGGGCCGACGAAGGAGAAGAGCAGGACGCTCAGGACGAGGCAGAGCCCGACGAACCCGCTGGTGCTGCGGGTGATGCCCTGCCAGATCGCGCCCCAGACCCCGACTCCGGGGGCGGCGGTGGTGACTGCCATGGTGCTGTCCCCCTGGTTCTAGTTGCGGATGCGCGGATCGAGGCGGCTGTAGAGCATGTCCGCGACGAGGTTGGCGACCACCACGCACGAGGTGATGATGATGAGCAGGCCCTGGAGCAGGGGGTAGTCGCGGTAGTTGACCGCGTCGAGGAGGAGCCCGCCGACGCCCTTGTAGACCAGGACCTGTTCGACGAAGATCGCTCCGCCGACGAGGGTGCCGAAGGAGATGGCGATCTGGGCGACCAGGGGCAGCACCGCGTTGCGGCCGACGTAGGCGACGGCGATGCGCCGGTCGCGCAGGCCCCGGGCGCGGGCGACGGTGACGTAGTCCTCGCTGAGGACCTCGGTGGTGGACGCCTTCATGACGAGCATCCAGGTGCCGATGATGGCGAGCACGTAGGTGAGGATCGGCAGCGAGGCGTGGAAGAACGCGTCGCCGACGAACTCCGGGTTGAACCCGGCCTGCACGCCGGGGCTGACGGTGCCGCGCAGCTCGATGGGGTTGAACCAGCCCAGGTACATGCCGC
Organism: Nocardiopsis sp. CA-288880; assembly: GCF_050955985.1. Classification (NCBI taxonomy): domain Bacteria; kingdom Bacillati; phylum Actinomycetota; class Actinomycetes; order Streptosporangiales; family Nocardiopsidaceae; genus Nocardiopsis; species Nocardiopsis sp. CA-288880. Next base: position 6,093,109 of record NZ_CP192105.1, read on the forward strand.
CGCCGACGACGAGCACCATGGCGATGAGGTAGTTGGGCACGGCCCCCAGGACCGAGGCGGCGACGCTGAGCACGTGGTCGAGGAACTGGTTGCGCCGGTAGGCCATGACCATGCCGAGCGCGAGGCCCAGGACCACCGCGATGACGGTGCCGACGCCGATGCTGAACAGGGTCCAGGGCAGGTAGGCGCCGATGGCGTCCATGACGCTGACGCCGGGCCGGTTGATGGTGTTGCCCATGTCGAACGTGACCAGGCCGACGAGGAAGTCCCACCACTGCTGGTAGAGGGGGGCGTCGACGTCGTAGGCCAGCGAGTTCATGGCGACGGCGCGGGCCTCCTCCATCGTCATGCCGTTCTGGGTGAGGCGTCCGGCCATGACGTCGATGGGGTCGCCGGGCATCGCGCGCCCGAGGAAGAAGGTGACGTTGGCGACGACGAACACCACGACGAGAGCCTTGCGGACCTTGACGACGGCGTAGTGGTTCCAGATCCGCCGCAGCGGCGGGGCGGGGGCGTCGGTGCGCGCCGATGTGGCGTCCCCGGCGCCTGGTGGCGGGGAGGCCGCGATTTCGGTGGCCACGGGGCTCCTTCGGGCAGGGGGTGCGGCTGGTGGTCTGGGGGCACCATCTTTTATTAGGAAAGTTTCCTAATAAATCGCCACCGTAACCCGAAGGATGTGGCGTGCACCACCCCCGTGACCAAACGGCGTCTTCCGCGCGACACGATCGGCATCACAAAGCGAACAAACAGGAATAAAATAGCTCATTACCGACAGTCCGTACGCACCAACGCGTTGTGCTCTGCACAAAAGTGGCCAGGTCACAGACCTGGAATCCCGCCGGTCCGGCCCCCGGCGTCCCCCGGCCCCGCCGGTGCGGAGGCGTCGACGGGGCCGGGGGTGCTGTGGCAACGGAGGGGCCGGTGGCACCGGGCGGGTCAGCGGGTGAACACGTAGGGGCGCAGGCCGCCCGGCACCCCGGAGGGTTCGACGTCGAACTCCGCCCAGACCCGGGTGCCCAGGTCGGCCCAGGGGGCGAGGCGCAGGTGTCCCCAGCGGCGGGTGAGGTTCTCGATGAGCAGGAGCCCGCGCTGGCCCTCCGCCTCGCCCCACTCGTCGTCGGTGCGCCCGTGCGGGACGGCGGGGACTCCCCCTCCCCCGCCGGAGTCGCTGACCGAGAACAGCAGGGTGTCGGCGGCCGTGAGGGACAGCGAGCGGATGACCTCGCCGCCCTCCGCCCGGCCCGAGTCGGTGTACTTGACGCCGTTGGCGAAGAGCTCGCTGGCGCACAGGACCACGGTGTCGACCAGGTCGGGGTCGAACCCGGCCAGGTCGGCGGCGAGGTCGGCGCGGACCCGGGCCAGCCGGGAGAGGCTGCCGGGGTAGAGGCGGTGCTCCCAGAAGACGAGGGGGCGCGGTGCGTCGGTGGGCGTCGGGGGGTTCACGCGGGCACCCCCCGGTACTCGCGCCGGGCGGCCGGGACGCGGTCATCGGAGGGGGCGCGATGGGCGGCCCGAACGCGGTGGGTGGCCGGAACCCGGTGGGCGGCGCGGGCGAACCCGTCGAGCGTGCGGGGCTCCTGGCGGGGTGCGGGGAGTGGTGCCGGAGCGCCCGCCGGGACGGGCGTCCCGGCGGCGGGGCCGGTGCGGGTCCACTGCCGCAGGCGGGCGTCGGCACGGGCCTGGACCAGGGCGAGTTCGCGTTCGTGGGCCGCGTAGTAGGGGCGGACGAGGGCGGTCTCCCCGGCGGGCGCGGCCCCGCTCGGCGGTGCGGGCGGGTGGGGCGGTGCGGGCGGGTGGGGCGCGGGGAGGCCGGGGCGCACGGGACGCGTGGAACCGGCGGGCCGGACGGGGACCGCGCCGACCGGCGGCGGGGCGGCCGGGAGCGGGGCGTAGCGGCGGACCCGCGTGGAGCGGCGTCGGCGGCGGAGTGCCCTGGCGGAGTGGCGTCCGCGCGGGGGGAGGAGGAGGGCCTTGGCCGCCCCCAGCGCATAGCTGAGAAGGGCAGCGCTAAACTGGCGCATGCTGGCAATTTCCTTGCGTTTGAAGGGTTGAAGGTTGCTGGCCACGACCCCGGACGGCGCTTAACCGTCGCGGGGTCATTGTGTGGATGGAGTTGTGGGGCCAGAGTAGGGGCAGGGGTGGGGTGGTGGCGTACTTTTTCGCGAACTACCCCGGGGTAATATGCGGATCGCCGTTTCCCCGCAGGTCAAGAGAGGGCGAGAGGGGTCGAATCAGGCCACCGACCCCCGTCTGAATAATCCGCGATGCCGGAATTGATGGCTTTTGCGAGACGGCACGGTTCTCCGTGCGGGGATTCGGTCGGATGTCCGGTGCGCGGGGCGCTCCCCCTGCGCCGCGAGTTCCCGTGCCGGGGCATGCGCCTTTCACGTGTTCGCGGTGCGGCGGTGGTGCCAGTGGCGGATCGCGGCGCCCAGGCAGGCGGTGTCGGCGGCGTCCACCCGTGCGCGGGCGGCGTCCAGGCGGGCCTGGGCCGCGGCGACCTGTTGCTGGGCGGCGATCTGGGCCAGGCGCGCCAGTCCCGCGGCGGCGTCGGCCGCCGCCCGTTCCCGCTCGCGCATCGCCGTGTGGGCGCGGTGTTCGGCGTGCGCGGTGTAGGGGCGCAGGAGCGGGGTCCCGTCGCTGGAGGGCGCGTTCACCCTGGTTCCCTTCCTTCTCAGGGCTTGTTCGTCCGGGTGCGCAGGGTGGTGATGAGGTCGTTGATGCGGGCGGCGGCGGTGGGGTCGCCGTGGGCGGTGGCCAGGTCGCGGACCTCTTCCAGGGCCAGCAGGACGGCTCCGCCGCCGGTGCCGGGGTCGGGGGTGGTGAGCAGGGTGTTGATCTGGGTCTGGGGGTAGCGGCGGTGCCCGCCCAGGGTCTTGACCGAGGCCAGGCGGCCGTCCTTTTCCCAGCGGGCGACGGTCTTGGGGTCCACGCGGAAGAGGCGGGCGACCTCTGCGGGGGTGAGCAGGGTGTCGGCGTTCTCGACCAGGTCGGGCAGGGGTCCGGTGGGCACGGTGTTCTCCGTCAGCGTGTGTCGTCGGGTGCGGGTTGTGGTCGGGTGTCGGGTGTCGGTGGTGGGTCGGGTGTGAGTGGAGGGGTCGGGTCCGGTCCGGGGAAGTACGACCGGACCCGAGTGGGTGGGACGGGGCCGCCGGCCCCCCTTTTCGGCGGCGGCCCCGCGGCCCGGTGGTGGTGCTTCACCGGGCGGGGAACCCCCGGGCGCAGCGGTGCCGCCCGGAGGGGGTTTCAGGGAGAGCGGCCGGCGGCGACCGTACGCACCACGTGCCGCATCTGCCGGGAGAGCCGGTCCGGGTCCGCGCAGCGCAGCGGCGCCACCGTGGCCGGACCGAGGTAGAACGCCACCCACATACGCAGCGAGTAGGACCACATCACCACCCAGTACGGGGCGTGGCGGCGGGCCAGCGCGGCGGCCAGGTCCCGCTCCTCGCGGTCGTGCCCGGGATGCCACCTCACGGGTTCTCGACCACCGCGCGCACCGTCAACGGCCCCGCCCCGGCGCCCTTCCACGCCCAGTCCCACTCCCAGTACACGGCCAGGTGGTCCACCAGGTGCAGACCCGGCAGCGGGGCCTGCCGGGGATCGCCCAGACGCGGATAGGGGATGACGGTGTCGCCCCGGGGGCCGTTGTCGGTCACCGCGACGCCGACCAGGAACGGGTTGACGTCGACGACCACCCGCACGGTCCCACCGGGGTCCCCGGAACGGGAGTGTTTGCGGGCGTTGGACACGAGCGCTTCGGCCACCAGACCGACCGGTTTCCTCGCCCGGCGGGGGACCACCGTGGGTACCCAGGCGGCCAGGGCGGTGCAGCCGCGCTCGTGGCCCAGGAGGATGCCGTGCCGGTGGGGCTCGCTGAACCCGATCCGGTGCGGATAGGGCACAGCGGGCCCGGACGCGGGATCTGGCTTCGGTGCCGAAGCGGCGATAGGCTGCAATCGTCTCACCTCGTGTCATTGCGTGACAGGTGGGGCTTTTGCCTCGGAGGCCGCCTCGAATCGGCTTCCGGGGCTCTTTTGTGTCCTTTCGGGCGCTATTTCCCTACAGGCAGAAGTGGATAAGACGTCGCCCGCCTACCGTCCACCTCAGCCGGGAAGGCCCTTCATCATGAACCTTGCCAACTGAACCGCCTCTCGGTCTATGATTACCGCCCAAGACGGTAAAAGTTCTATGACCAGCGGTTCCGTTGGGTAAGCGAGTGATGCTTTGAGGAAAACGGAGGAGAGCGAAGAAGCTGCACGGCTTCGCTTTGGAAGGCTGCTCAGGAAACTCCGAGGTCAGGCAGGGCTCTCTCAGCAGGAACTTGCCGCTCTCGCCACCGTTTCCCAGAGCACGGTCAGTGATTTGGAGCTCGGGAAAAAAGGGACGCGTCGGGAACCAGTGGTTCGTCTGGATCACGCTCTTACCGCACGGGGCGTTCTCATGGACGCGTGGGATGCGGTGTTCTCCGGCTTCGGCATGACCGCGTACTTTCGCGAAGTGGCCGAGGCTGAGCAGACGGCTGTCAAGATCCGTGACTACTCCCACGGCCTGGTTCATGGACTGCTCCAAACCGAGGGCTATGTCAGGGCCATCAACGAGATCGCGAAGCCGGAAGCCCCTCAGAGCAGCTTCGATCACATCGTCAAGGCCAGGCAGCATCGTCAACAAGTTCTGGAACAGGCCCACCCACCTGCGTTGATGTTGCTCCTGGACGAAGTGGTGCTTCTGCGCCGCTTCCGTGACCCCCAGGTGATGAAGGACCAAATCAGCCGTCTTATCGACCTGTCCCGCCGTCCCCGCATCAAGATTCAGGTGGTGCCGATCGCGACCGAAGGACATGCGGGTCTGGGCGGGTCCTTTACGCTGATTGAGGTACCGGACAGTCACCCGTTCGTGTACATCGAAAGCCAGGAGACCGGGGTGTCACTCAAGCAGCAAGAGGTTGTGGCAAGCTACGAGCGGATATTCGCGGACCTGGGAAGCGCCGCTCTGCCGGTACCCGCGTCACGGTCCCGCATGGAAGAGATTCGAGGCAGCATCACATGATGACCGAGGACTGGAACAAGTCCACCTACAGCAACGCGAACGGCGGCCAGTGCGTGGAGGCCCGCTGCGATCAGGCCGCGGTCCTGGTGCGCGACACCCAGAACCGGCCGCTCGGCCACCTGGAGGCCCCGGCCCCCGAGTGGACCGCGCTGCTGGCGGCTGTGCGCGGCCGGTAGCCCCCACGAACGCGAAGAACCGCACCCCGTCAGTGTTGGTGACGGGGTGCGGTTCTCGTGTTCAGCGGGTTCAGGCTACCCCGGGCCAGGACACACCACCAGGACCGAAGGCCCCAGAGCACCTATCGCGCGCCCAGGTGCTCCGCCCACGCCTCCGCGGCCACCAGCATCGCCTTCAACCACTCCTCCTCCGGCCGCATCTCGACCAGCCACTCGTGCAGGCGAACGTCGGCACGGGCGAACGCCTGCGCGCTCTCCGGCGAAGACGCCTTCCACGCCTCCAACTGCCCCACCCACCCCTCGGCGGACTCCGGGGAGTGGTGGGCGGAGACGAGTTGGACAGCCAGGTCCGTGGGCATGATGACCGGCGCCCCGTGCGTGGGCCACGCCCAGTCCAGGAGCCACGTCCCGCCCTCGGTGAGGAGGAAGTTGTGTCCGTGGACGTCGGTGTAGGTCAACGAGTCCCCGCGCAGAAGGGCCTTCTCCTCCTCGGTGGCGAACCGGTCCCACCGGGTCTCCTCCCACCCCCGGGCCACGGCGGGCAGGGGGATCTTCGACACCCTGTTCAGGGCCTCCACGACCCGGCCCAGGTCGGGTGAGCCCGGCCGGAAGTTGGCCGGCCTACCCTCGATGGCGTCGAAGCCCATCACGAACCAGTGCTCGTCCTCTGTCTGCCACCGCATCGTCGGGGTGACGTCCCGGACGAACGGGTTGATGGTCGCTTCCCGTTGGGCGGAGTCCAGGCGTCCGCCGGGCCGGTTCGGGACCCCTTTGACGAAGAACTCCCCCGCTTCGCCGCTGACAAGGGCTGTGGTGCTCCAGCCGAAACTTTTACCAGCGGGGCGGACCCGGCTGATGCCACCGGTGTGGGGGCGGATGAGGTCGGTGAACGGGATCATGGTGTCCTCAGTTGCGGGGGTCGCACACGCTTCCGGGGCCTCCGGGGGAGCACCAGTGGTCTGGTTCGCAGGTGATGATGGTGTGTTCGTCATCGTCGTCGTCCGGTCCTTTGGCTTCTTGGATGGCGGTCCGGGCGTTGCTCATGTCGGGGCCGACCAGGACGGGCAGGGCCGATGGTGTTCCCGGGGAGGTTTTCCGGAGCCCGGAGAAAGAGCGGAGCCGGGCCCCGGACTCCCCGACCCCTGCTCACCGCAGGCGTGTGTCCGGGGTGTCCACCCACAGGTGCGTGCCTGTCAGCAACGGTCAGGTGCGATGTTCCGGGACCGGGAGCGGCCAGCGGTGAGCGCTGTCCGGCGACCCGAACCACACCCACTGGTCGGTGGCGGTGACGGTCGCGCCGAACGCGCTCCAGGACGGTCGTCCTTCACCCTCCCACCAGCGGTGCGTGTGATCCACCAGATCCCACAGTCGGCGCGGAGCGCCCTGGACCACCCGGTGGCGTCCATCGACGGGACGCGTCTCCACCTCCGCCCACGCCCCGTCCGCACCCTCCAGGAACAACAGCTCGGTCCCGTCGTCGGCCTGTGAGACCACCGTGCGGGCATCGACGGTCGCGAGCTGGGCCACGAAGGAAGCCTCGGGCTGCGCCGTGAGGACCTTCGGGTCCAGGTCGGTCCATCCCGCTTCGCCGTCGTCGTCCACCGATACACGCTCCACCGGCCGATGCGTACGCGCGGGCATGAACCCCGCCCCCTGGGGAAGGAACCGCCCCTGCGCGATGCCGTCCCCGACCCTCAGGCGCAGCACGGCGCCGCCGGTGCCTCCGGCGACGTTGACCAGGATCATCCCGCCCGGTGCGACCTGGTCGAGCCAGGCGGGGGGAACGTGGGTGAACGCCGTGGTCGAGGTGATCCGGTCATAGGGAGCACGCTCCGGGTAGCCCTGGTGCCCGTCGTGCTCGGCCACCACGGGCCGGTAGCCCTGCGAGGCCAGGGCCCGGGCCGCACCCGCGACGAGTCCGGGAGAGATGTCGATGCTCGTCACCCGCTCGTCGCCCAGGACCTCGCACAGCACCGCAGCGTTGTACCCCGACCCCACCCCGATCTCCAACACCCGGGGGTTCGCCTCCAGGCCCAGCTCGCGCAGGTGCCGGGCCATCAGGCTCGGCATCGTGGAGGAGCTGGTCCACCGGCCCGCCCCGGAGCCGCCCGGCAGCGCCTCGGTGACCGGTTCGCCGTTGATCTCGATGATGAGGGTCTGGTCGGCGTAGACGTGCTCGGCCCATTCCTCGCGCTGCTCGGGCACAGCACGGTCCACGAGCCGGTAGCGGGTCCCCTGGCCGGTGTGGTCGAACAGCGCGAAAGCGGGAACGAACGCGCCCCGGTCCACGACCCGGAACGCCTCGGCGAGGACGGTCCCCTCCTCCAGCTCCCCGGCCCCGGTCAGACGGTCGACCAGCCCCGACGACGGATCAGTGATCACTGGCGCCCTTTCAAGAGTGTGGCGATGGACGCGGCGAACGGTCTCACCGGACGGCGGAGGCGTCAGCGTTCCCACGTGATCGGGTTCCGGTGCGGATTCCTCCCACGCCCGCTTCTGGCGGAACCCGTGCCCGGCAAGGGTCTCCTCCCACGCCCCGGGCGTACCTGTCCCAGTAGCTCGGGATGTCCGTAGTGGGATCAGGCATGGCGGCGGTCCTCGCGGCTCGGGTGGCAGAACCCGCGCACCACGGTAGCCACGCCACAGCTGGGACGGCAGGGAAACAACGAAAGAAGCCGACGCCCACGGGGGCGTCGGTTCCTCGGATTCCCCCCGGGCCGCCGGTCCTGGCGATGCCGGCTCGGCTCTCTCCGTCCGGAGACTCCAGGAGCGTGGAGCGGGTGCCCAGCGTGGATCTCTTCCTCGTGGGGGGTGACGGGTCGGCGAGAAGCCCTCCCCGTCGGCCGCTCTGCGCGAGCACCGGTCCTTGTCCCGCTGAGACGACTGTGGCCGCCCTTCAGCGCTCGACCTGCCCGGGGACGCGGGGTGCTGTCACAGGCACGGTAGCCCGATGGACACGTTCTGTCAGGAACTTGGCACGATGGGGACACCAACTCTTCGACCGGGCCACCAGATCGGGACGGCTCATGGATCTCGGCCACAGCACACAACCCCGAAGACCCCGGGTAGGAGCCCAGAGCACCTATCGCGCGCCCAGGTGCTCCGCCCACGCGGGGGCCGCCACCGCCAGCACGTCCGACCTCGCTTCACGACGGCCTGTCTACGACGCATCACGTGCCGGTAGCCTCGCCCCATGTGCTGTCAGAAGCCTGGGGAGGCTGACATGGCGGTGATCCCCGACGGCGGGTTCCAGCCCGCCCCCACTCCCGACGACGGTTGGCGCAAGAGCAGCTACAGCGGTGCTCGCGGAGACTGCGTCGAGGTCAACGAGACGGCCGTCGCCGGTGCGGTGTTCCTGCGCGACACCCGCCACCGCGACCTGGCCACCCTCGCCTTCCCCGGCCTGGAGTGGAGCGCCTTCCTCAACGGGACCGTCCGGATCTGGGCGCGCTGACCGGAAAGATCCGCGGCCCTGCCCCTCTCCACCCCCGCCCCGGCGCCTCCGGCGGGCCGACACCGCCGGCTCGGCACGTCACTGTCCGCATCCGGCCATGAGCCGGATCCATGACATTCGTCAATGTTGCACACGTACGTCCGGTTCGTACCGTGGTGCCTCCGAAGCACACGACCCCGTTCCCCCGGAACGAGACCGAAAGCGGAGGCCTCCCCTGTGCGCCGAGCACGCACGATCCCCCTGGCCGCGAGCGTCCTGACGGCCGCCCTGACCACCTCCCTCGCGGCGGCCTCGCCTGCCGCGGCCGACCCCGCCGCCGCCCCCGCAGACACCGCCCTCGCGCGGTTCCACGACCAGGACGTCGCGTGGGCCCCCTGCACCGAGGCCGAACTCCCCGGCCTGGAGTGCGCCGACATCGAGGTCCCCCTCGACTACGCGGACCCCGGCGGCACGCGCATCACCGTGGCCGTCAGCCGCGGGACCGCCGACGACGCAGAACGGCGGCGCGGCATCCTCCTCACCAACCCCGGCGGCCCCGGAGGCCACGGACGCACCGTGCCCCTCTCCCTCGCGGACAACCCCGAAGCCGGCTGGGCCCTCGGGGACACGCGCGCGGCCGAGGTGTACGACATCATCGGCATGGACCCCCGCGGCACCGGCGCGTCCTCGCCCCGCGTGGACTGCGGGGCCGACCCTCTGCCCTTCTTCACGCGCCCGACCGACGCCGAGTTCTCCGCCCTGACCAGGGCCGCGATCGACTACCAGCGCACCTGCGAGCGCACCCGGGGCGACCTGCTGCCGCACATGAGCACCGCGAACACCGCCCGGGACATGGACGTCATCCGCGCCGCGCTGGGCGAGGAGAAGCTCAACTACCTGGGCGGCTCCTACGGCACGTACCTGGGCGCGGTGTACGGCACCCTCTTCCCCGAGCGGATGGACCGCAGCGTCCTGGACTCCGCCACCCGTCCCGAGGGCGTGTCGCGCGACGCACTCATGGGCCAGGCCCCGGCCTTCAGCGCCAACATGGACCGGTACGCGGCCTGGCTCGCCGAGCACGACGACCTGTACGGCTTCGGCGCCACCGCGGAGGAGGTGCTGGAGACGCTCGACGCCACCTCCGCCCGGCTCCGGGAGGAGCCGCTCGGCGAGGACTCCCCCATGCCGGGGTACGAGAACAACTTCTTCGACCTGGACATCGGCTTCCACGCCCGCTTCCAGGCCTCGTGGGACGCGTTCGCCTCGTTCCAGTGGTTCCTCGTCAACGACGAGCCGCTGCCCGAGGGGTACGAGAACCTGAGCATCGCCTACAGCCCCGCGGTGGGCGACATCTCCACCCCGGACCTCCAGACCGCGGTCCTGTGCGAGACGGAGTGGCCCGCCCGGCTCGGCGTGTACCGGGAGGACACCCGCGTGTACCGGGAGGAGCACCCCTACGGGAGCGGCGCGGGATGGGCCTCCCCCCACCCGTGTGCCTTCAGCACCGTCGACCGGCCCGAACCGGCGGTCGACGCCGAGCGCGACGGCTACCCGCAGGGCCTGGTCATCGCCGGTGAGCTGGACGCCAACACCCCCTACGAGGACGGCGTGGCCATGGCCGAACGCCTGGACAACCCGCTGGTCACGGTGGCCGGGGACGGCGGGCACGGCTTCTACCACTCCTTCGGCCTGCCGTGCGTGAGGGACGCCGTGGACGCCTACCTGGTGGACGGCGAGGCCCCGGCCGACGTCACCTGCCAGGGCCTTCCGCCCGCGGAACCCGCCCCCGCGGCCGAGACCGCCGAGGCGTTCGCGCAGGACCCGGCCGAGCCCGTCGCCCCGCTGCTCCTGCCCGCCGCGGGCGGCGCCGGGGGCTGACCGGGGCCGCTCCCGGGGAGGCGGTCGGTGATCCTCCCCGGAGAACGCGAACGGCCCGCACCGTGCGGTGCGGGCCGTTCGTCATGCGGTGCGGACCGGGACCGGTAGGGCCGGGTCCCGTGCTCGTCGTGCGCCTGCCGGAGGCAGGTCCGGGGCCGCGGACGAGGTCCGCCGGGGAGGATCCTGTGCTTGTCGCGGGGTTCGTCGCAGTTGCCCGCGACAAGGGCAGGAGCCGGGTCGTGCCGCCGGACCGGAGCGCTGTCCGGTCCCGGCGCTAGTAGGCGGCGCCCGCGAGGGTGCCCTCGACCTGGCCGGCCATGTCGTAGGCCAGGCAGAGGACCTCGCGGTCGCCCAGGTTCCAGCCCTCCTCGACGGGGTACAGCGGCGTGTAGTCGATGCCGGACTCGGCGTAGGCCATGCCGACCCAGGCGTCGAAGGCGTCGAGGCAGATGGTGTTGGCGGCCTCCTGGACGGCGGTGTCGCCCGGGTAGTCGCCCGACTCCGCGATGTCCTCCACGTGGTAGACCTCGTAGTCGTGGGGCTCGGCGCAGTCGATGATGGGAACCTCGGAGATCTGGTCGTCCGTGTTCTGCGTCATCTCGTTCAGGCAGTCGCCCAGACCGACGTTGAAGACGTCCGTGTCGGAGGCGCCGGCGGGCTCCTCGGACTCCACGGGCTCCGGGGCGGGGGTCTCGGGGGTTTCGCTGGTCTCGACCGGTTCGGGGGAGACCTCGGCCCCGCCGGTGAGGGCGGGGGGCAGCAGGGGAAGCTGGCCACATGCGGAGAGGGACAGCGAGGCGCCGACGGCCAGGATCCCGATAGTGATGCGGCCGAGCAGCGGGCGGCGCGTTGCGGACATGAGTAGTACTCCACCAGTTCGAGGGTTGCTTGCTGCCGACGTGGGGGAGGGTCGGCGACATCTATCAAGATGCACGTGACACGGAGAAGGTTTCAGCCCAAGACGGGGCGAATCAGAATTTTCAACTTCTCCGGTCGCGACGTGCTCTCCATCGCCGCAGGTGAACAGCGGCGCGGGGCGGCGCGGGCTGGAGCAGGGCCCGTCACCGGGGGCGTGCGGTACGCGGGGTCTAGCGGTTGGCGCCGGCGAGGGTGCCGGTCACCATCTCACCCTGGGTGATCAGGTAGCAGGCGACCTCGCGGTCGTCCAGCTGGTTCCAGCTCTCCTCGGTCGGGTAGAGCGCGCCGGCGTAGATCTCGGACTCGTCGTAGGAGACGCCGACGAAGTCGGTGAAGTTGTCGCCGTAGCAGATCTCCTCCGTGGAGGCGTCGACCGACTCCGTGCCCGGGAAGTCGCCCTCGGGCAGGTCCTCGGTGTAGTAGACCTCGGCGTCGTGCTCCTCGGTGCACTCGACCAGGGGGACGTCGCTGACCTCGCCCGTGGCGAAGGCCGCGTTCATCTCGGACTCGACGAAGCAGTCGCCGACGCTGATCTCGAAGACGTTGCCGCCGCCGATGAGGGAGGTGATGGCGCCGCAGCCGCTGAGGGCGAGGACGGAGCCGAGGGCGAGCGCGGACAGACCGGTGGCGCGCAGGGCGGGGGAAACAGACATGGGGATTCTCCGGGGTCGGTACAAGGGGTTCTTGCCTCTCCGAGAGAGGCGGCAGAAACGCAACATTTCCCCACCAGGGGATTTATGTCAATCTCATTAGGGTGGTCACCTCATGAGAGCGAACGGTCACGATGCGCACTGCCTGAGCTGCGATGCCGTAGACCGAAGGGGATCTCGGGCACCGCACGCAGGAGACCATCCGGCTACGACAGTTCGAGGTGCCGCACATCACCACCGGCCGCCGCCGGAAGCGGCGAACGGCCCCCCGAAAGGGACGCCGTTCCGCACGGGACGCCAAGGGCACAGAATGCGTCAGCGCGAATTCGGGGAGTAGGGAAAGGAGGACGCGAAAGAACAGCGAAAGGGCGCTCGGCGAATTCGGTCCCGGGAAAGCACGAAGGCCCCGATCGGAATCGATCGGGGCCTCGGATCGTGTGCGTCATCAGGGACTTGAACCCCGAACCCGCTGATTAAGAGTCAGCTGCTCTGCCAATTGAGCTAATGACGCCTGTCGTCCCGTGTGGGCTCTCGCCCTCGTTGCGACGGATTGAACTCTACCGGAACCGTGGAGCACTCCGCGCCTCCGAGGCCCCGATGTGGGGCACACCACCCGGCGGAGCCGGGGACCTCGGAAGCGGTCGGCCCCGGCGGGAGGGAATGCCTTCCACCGGGGCCGACCCGCTGTGCGTCATCAGGGACTTGAACCCCGAACCCGCTGATTAAGAGTCAGCTGCTCTGCCAATTGAGCTAATGACGCCCGCCGCTCCCGGGTGCCGGACCGTGGCCCGTACCCCCTGGCGACGTCGTTAACTCTAGCAGGACCGCGGGGCGGTCGCGAACCGGTTCCGGACCGACCGGCAGGTCCGCCCCGTGCCGCCAGAGCCCGACAGGGGTCCTAGGAGAAGGCCAGGACCAGCGCGACGACCACCGCGATCGCCAGAACCACGCCGACGCCCGCCAGCACCAGCGGCAGGATCGGACGGCGCGCGGGCTCCTCGGGCTCCGGGTTCTCGTCGACGAAGCGGCGGAAGTGCTGGGTGTTGCCCGCCGGGTCCAGGTTGGGATCATTGTTCTGTGTCATGGGGTTGACACTAGCGACTCGTGCGACCGCAGCGGACCCCCATAGCCAAATCCGACCGATTTCACCACCGGTGCTTGGTTTTCCGTTCGCGCCGCGTCCACGGGCCGCCACGCTCCGCCCACCTCCCGGCCAACCGCAGGGCGCAAAGTCCTCATCCGGGTGAAAGCCGAACGTAAGACGCCTGTCCCACACTTGTGCCGGGCGGGTCCGCTCCGACCGGTACTTCCCCGCGGCCGTGGCGGCCCGTCCCGGGCCCGGTACGCAGCACGGCGGCCATCCGGGCCGTGGGAGTGACGCCGCGTGCCGGGTCCGCCTCCTCCAGGCTCCGCACCAGTTCCGAGCCGGACGCGTGCGGGTTGGTGTCGAACCAGGCCACGGCCATCCGCAGCGGCAGCGGCAGGTATCCCGCCAGGTGGGCGAGGCGCCGCAGCACCGTCTCCCTGCACCGGTCCGCACCGATCTGCGAGCGGAGCAGTTCGACCGCGGCCCCCGGCGGCAGCGCCCCCACCGGGAGCGCGCGGAGCCCGTCGCGCACCAGCAGGTCGGTCAGCCAGTTCCGGCTGGTGACCACCGCGGCGCAACCGGCGCCGCCGGGCAGCAGGGGCCGCACCTGGCGGCTGGTGGCCGCGTTGTCCAGGATCAGCAGGACGCGTCTGCGCGCCAGGAGCGTGCGGACGCGGGCCGCGGCGTCCTCGGCGTCCAGGATGCCCGTGCCGTGCCACCCCGAGGACAGGGAGCGCACCAGCCGGCGCAGGACCTCGGCCGTGTCGCGAGGGGAGCCGTCGCCGTCGCGCAGGTTGACGTACAGCTGGCCGTCCGGGAAGTGCGGCGCCACCGCGTGCGCCCAGCGCAGCGCCAGGGCGCTGCTCCCCGCCCCGGCCGGGCCGCGCACGAGCACGCTGCCTGGGGTACCCCCACGCGGGTCGACGAGCCGGTCGAGTTCGGCCATGGCCCCGTCGCGTCCCACCAGGACGGCGGGCGCGGAGGGCAGCTCGGAGGGCGTGACGGAGCCGGGCATCCTGGCGGGGGGCCGGACCGGATCGGGCGCCGGCTCCTCCGCCCGGACGCACCGGCCCGCGGGCCCCCCGGGGTCCGCGTCCGCGCCGGCGCAGGCTCCGGCGTCCCCCGCGGGCGTCCCCGCGCCACGGACCAGGGCCCTCTGGCGCGGGATGCGCGTGAGCGGGTCGCGGTGCGCGTCGTGTCCCGGGGGTCGCGCTGGCCCGTGCTCCGACGGGGGGTCCAGGTTCCCGCGCAGGATGCCGTGGAAGGTCTCCTGGAGCTCGCGTCCCGGGTCGGCGCCGAGGCGCTCGACCAGGGCGTCGCGGGTGCGCGCGTACACGCGCAGGGCCTCGCTGGGGCGGCCGCTGCGGTAGAGGGCGATCATCTGGACGCGGATGAGGGGCTCGCGCTCGGGGTGGTCGGTGGCGATCGGCCGGATCTGGTCGGCCACCCGCTCGTGGTCACCGCGCGCCAGGGCCCCGCCGAAGCCCTCCTCCGCGGCACGCAGCAGCTCCTCGGTGAGGGGCGGCACGTCGCGGGCGTGCAGGACGGGGCTGGCCACGTCGGCCAGGACCGGGCCGCGCCACAGGCCCAGGGCCCGGATGAGGAGTTCGGTGCGGGCCTCGCGGTCGCCCCGCGCCGCGGCGTCGGAAGCGCTCCCGACCAGCGCCCGGAAGCGCAGGAGGTCGGACTGCTCCTCGGCGAGGTCGATGCGGTAGCCGCCGTTCCCGCCGAGGATGAGCGGCGTGCCGCAGTGGTGCTCGAACAGCGCGCGGGCACGGGCGACGTGGACCTGGAGGGCGCTGCGGTTGGCCTGGGTGGGCGGGGCGCCCCAGATCCGCTCGACGAGGTGGGCGGTGGGGACGGTGCTCCCCGCGTTGAGGAGGAGCGAGGCGAGCAGGGCCCGGCGCTTGTCCCCGCGCAGGTTCAGCGGGGCCCCCGCGACCTCGACGCCGAACTGCCCCAGCAGCCCGACGTGGAGCCCCCCGGCCCCGCGGTCGGCCGACCGCGCGCCGGCCGTCGCGCCGGTCCCGGCGGCCGATCCGGACCGCCGTCCTTCCGAGTCGCTCGGCGACACGGCACCATCCCCCCTGGCGGGTTGCGCGCGTGACGGATGAACCGCGACGCCCCCGCCCCCAGGGTGCCGCCTGAGCTGGGATCCCGCAATCGGAGGGTGGATACTTGCTGCCGCGACCGTCCCTTGAAATCCTTGATTCTCCCGCTTTTTCCCTCCACTGCGTTGACTCTGCACCACGACCGAAAGAAACTTTCCTCCATGGCGCAAATTCCGAAGCCTTCGGGCGACCGACCGGAGACCGGGGCGCTCTCCGCGTCGCCCGTCCCCACGACGGTGCTCCGCATACGGTCGCTCCTGCCCTCCCTCGCACCCGCCGAGCGACGGGTCGCCCAGCGCGTCATCGACGACCCCGAGAGGGCCGCGGCCTCCTCCATCACCCAGCTCGCCAAGGACTGCGCCACCTCCGAGGCGACGGTGATCCGGTTCTGCCGCACCATCGACTTCAGCGGGTACCGGGAGCTGCGCCTGGCGCTGGCCACGGAGGCCGGGCAGGCCCGCGGCGCCCGCTCCGGCTCCCCCGAGCTGTCCAGCGACATCAACCCCGACGACACGCTCGTCACGGTGGTCCAGAAGATCGCCTACACCGACGCTCGCGCCGTCGAGGAGACCGGGGCGGCCCTGGACGTGGACGTCCTGCGCACGGTCATCGACACGATGGCGGGCGCGCGGCGCATCGACGTGTACGGGGTGGGGGCGAGCGCGTTCGTCGGCGCCGACCTCCAGCAGAAGCTGCACCGGATCGGGATGACCTCGTTCGCGTGGTCCGACGCGCACGTCATGCTCACCAGCGCCGCCCTCCTCGACGAGCGGGACGTCGCCATCGGCATCTCCCACTCCGGTTCGACCATCGACACGGTCCAGGCGCTGACCGAGGCGGGCAGGCGCGGGGCGCGGACCGTCGCCATCACCAACTTCCCCCGGTCCGCGATCGGGTTCGCCGACCACGTGCTGACCACGGCGGCGCGGGAGACCACGTTCCGGTCCGGGGCGACCGCGAGCAGGCTCGCCCAGCTGACCGTCGTGGACTGCCTGTTCGTGGGCCTGGCCCAGAGCCGCTACACCGACAGCCGCACCGCGTTGGAGACCACCTTCGAGGCTGTGCGGGGCCTGCGGATCAACGACGACCGCAGACGCCGCCGGGGGGACTCCCCCGGCGGCAGGAGCACCGACGGAAACGACGACTGACCGGCACGCGCGCGGCCCCGTCGCCCGGTTTCCCGGCGGTGGGCCGGGCGCGGCCCTACGGAAAGGAACGGCACGGGTGCGGACCGAACAGGAGAGCGCGGTACACGGCGGCGGGGAAGACGCCCCCCGTCCCCCCGGCGACCCGGAGGGCGGTGGGGCCGTGATCGTGCGCGCCCCCACCGAGGAGCGCAACTCCGGCACGTACGACATCGACCTGCTCCCGGCGCTCGACATCCTGCGGCAGATCAACGCCGAGGACACCACGGTCCCCGCGGCCGTGGGCGCGGTCCTGCCCGAGCTGGCGCGGGCCGTGGAGCTGGGGGTGGCCGCCCTGGAGAGCGGGGCGGCCATCCACTACTTCGGCGCGGGCACCTCGGGGCGGATCGCCGCGCAGGACGCCGCCGAGCTGCCGCCGACGTACGGCGTGCCCGCCGAGTGGGTGGTGGCGCACCACGCGGGCGGCGGCGAGGCGCTGGCACGGGCCGTGGAGGGGATCGAGGACGACTGGGAGTCCGGCAGGATCGACGCCGCGGGCGTGTCCGAGGGCTCCCTCGTGGTGGGGCTGGCCGCGAGCGGCCGTACCCCGTACGTGGGGGGAGCCCTGGAGGCGGCCAGGGAGCGCGGGGCGTCGACGGTGCTGATCAGCGCGAACCCCGGGGCGTCGCTCGCCTCGGCCGCGGACGTGCACGTGGGCGTCTCCACGGGCGCGGAGGTGATCGCCGGGTCCACGCGCATGAAGGCGGGCACGGCGCAGAAGCTCGCCCTGAACGCGTTCTCCACCGCGGTGATGGTGCGCATGGGCCGGACGTTCTCGAACCTGATGGTGGGCGTGGACGCCACCAACGGCAAGCTGCGGGGCCGGGTGGTGACCATCCTGACCCAGGCCACCGGCCTGGGCGAGGAGGCGTGCGCGGAGGCCCTCAACGCCGCCGGCGGCGACACCCGGGTGGCGCTCGTGTCGCTCCTGGCCGACGTGGACGCGGCCGGGGCCGCGCGGGCCCTGGGCTCGTCGAAGGGGCGGGTGCGCGACGCCCTCGGGAAGCTGGGGGTGCCGGGCCACGCCACCCCGGAGTAGGCCGGGAGCGGCCCGCGGCCGTCCCGGCGGGACGGCTGCGGGCCCGGGGGCCGGGGTCCCGGACGCGGTCCGCCCCCGGGGCGGGCCCGGCCACCGCGGCCGACCGGCCGTCCACAGGCCCCGGGGACGTCTGGCGGCCGGAGCGGCCCTCGCCCTACCGTGGAAATCGGGGGGACCCCCGGCCCCCTCCGCACAGTGCTGCCCCCGCGGCTAACCGCGTTCGAGGGCGGTGCCGATGAGCCCGATCGGCGGGGAGCCGAGGTCGAGCAGCGCCCGGTGGAACCTGGGCAGGTCGAACCCCTCCCCCCACTGCTCGCGGGCGCGCTCACGCAGCGCGAGGATCTCCAGCTTGCCCCAGGTGTAGCGGCCGTAGGTGGGGTCGAAGGTCGCCCGGCGGGCCTCGGAGAGGGCGGCGGGCCCCTGGAGCGGGGTGTCCTCGGCGAAGCGGGCGGCCGCCTCCTCCACCGTCATGCTGCCGGTGTGCATACCGATGGCCACCGACAGGCGGGTGACGCGGATCAGCGCCTCCACCCACACGCCGACCTCGTAGTGGTCCGCGGTCCACGCGGGGTCCCCCAGGCGTTCGGCGGCGTACTCGCCGAAGCCCTCCTCCAGGCACATCTCCTCGGCGTAGTGCGCCCACCCCTCGGCGAAGGTCATCGAGTGCAGGGCGCGGCGCACCTGGCCGGGGGCCCTGCGCAGCGCGCGGCCGTGGGAGAAGTGGCCCGGCGCCACCTCGTGCACGCTCACGGCGGGCAGGGTGGTGTGGCTGAACATCTCCAGCCACTCGCCCGCCTCCTCCTCGCTCCACGCCTTGTCCGGCGGGGTGATGAAGTAGAAGGAGGGGGTGTCGGCCTCCCACGGGCCCGACCACGCCATCATCGCGGTCGCCCAGCGCTGCGAGGGCGGGGAGACGTCCACGCGGCACTCGCCGTCGCTCCACGGGGCCAGCCCGCGCTCGGCGGTGAACTCGACGGCGAGCGCGGTCCAGCGGCGGGCGGCGTCCAGGACCCCGTCGGCGGCCGGGTACTGCCGGGTGAGCTCGCGGGCGAACTCCATGGGGTCGCGGCCCGGGGCCATCCGGCCGGTGGCCCGGGCCAGGGCCGCCCTCAGGCGGTCGCGCTCGGCGTCGGCGCGGGAGGCGAGGTCGGCGAGGTCCACCTCGGCCGCCTCGACGGTGCCCATCAGGCGGCTCAGGGCGTCCGCGCCGAGCCGAGCGCTCTCCGGGCCCTCCCGGACCGCCCGCTCCATGTGGGCGACGAGGCGGGCGTGCGCCGCGAGGGCGGGTTCGAGGACGTCGGCGGGAAGGCCGTCGGGGAGGCCGTCGGCCACACCCCTCACCGCGGCCAGGAGCGCGTCGGCGACGGGGGCGGGGACCCTGTCCAGGGCGGCGACGGCGTTGTCGACCACGCGCGGCCACTCGGCCAGGTGGGCGATGCGCGCGGCGTCGCGCTCCGCCCGGGGCGCGTACTCGCGGTCGTAGACCGAGACGTCGAGTTCGCCCAGGTGGTGGAGGGGGTTGGAGCGGTGCAGCTGGAGTTCGCCCAGCTCGTAGCGGAGACCCTGCTCGAACGCGGCCAGGTGGGCCTCGTCGTGGGCGTCGGCGACGGGGTCGCCGCCGAGCCGGGACAGAGCGTCCCGGACCCCGTCGGGCGACGTGTCGGCGACCCTGCCGTCGTACTCGTGCATCCCGGAGCCCTCGCGCATGCTCCCGGGCATGAGGTCGGCGAGGGCGCGCAGGCGCGGGGACAGGTCGTCGTGGTGCGGGTGTGAGGACATGCGGCGACTCTAACGGGGTGCCCGGGCGGCGCACAGCCGGGTTCTGCGCCCCGGGACGGTTCGCCCGCAAGGTCGCCCCGCCCGTCCCACCCTCCGCCGGAACTCTCCGGCCGCTCCGGGCGTCTTCTCAGGCGTGACGACCTCAGATCCCGCCGCGTCCGGCGCCTCCGCACCCGACGACGCCGAGCGGGAGCCCTCCGCCCCCGGGCGCGCCGCCCCGGCCCCCGACGGCTCCCCCGGCGACGGCGCCTCCGAACCGGGAGCCGGCGGGGGCCCCGGCGACACCGGCGGGAAGACCCGCTCCGAGCACCCCGAACGGCGCCGGCGCCCCCTGCGCCGCCTCGCCCTGCTGGCCGTGTGCGCCGTGGTGGCGGGCTTCCTCCCGTTCGTGTGGCAGGTCGCGAGCACCTCCGGCGACCGCCACACCGCCGAGGGGGTGCCCGAGCGCCCTGTCGCGCTGGTGCTGGGCGCCGGCGTCCGCCCCGACGGCCTGCCGTCCCTGCTGCTGGCACGCCGCCTCGACACCGCCGCCGAGCTGTACTTCGCCGGGAAGGTGGAGGCCGTGCTGGTGAGCGGCGACAACAGCGTCGACCACTACAACGAGACCGACACGATGAGCGACTACCTGGTGGCCGCCGGGGTTCCGGAGAACCGGATCGCGGGCGACTACGCCGGGTTCTCCACCTGGGACTCGTGCGTGCGCGCGCGGGAGGTGTTCGGGGTGGAGGAGGCCACGGTGGTCACCCAGGACTTCCACCTGCCGCGCGCGGTGCGGCTCTGCCGGGACGCGGGGATCGACGCGGTCGGGGTGGCCGACTCCAGCCTGGAGGAGCGCAGGTTCGCCACCATGTACGGGTGGGTCCGCGAGGTCCCCGCCGCGGTCGCCGCGCTGGGCACGGCGGTGTTCCGCCCCGACCCGACCTTCCTCGGGGACTACGAGACCGCCGTGGACGACGCCCTGGCCGCCGACGCGGAATGACGCCCGGGGGCCGCGCCGGTGACCGGGGCGGCCCCGGACGGCGCCCCGGCGGCCGTGCGCCGCGGGGGCCCGCCGTCCGGGCCGACGAGCCCGCGTGCGCGGCCTCCCGCGCCGCCCGGTCCACCGGCGGAGGCCGCTAGCGGCCTCCGCCGAAGAGGCGTCCGAACAGGCCGCCCGGAGCGGGGGCCTGGGGAGCGGGGGCCGGGGCCTGCGGCGCCTCCTCGTCCTCCTGCTCCTCCTCGGGCTCCACTCCCACCAGGGCGCGGAACTCCTCGGCGGTGTCCGGCAGCGCCCAGGCGGCCAGCGTCGCGGTGAACTCCTCGTCCTCCCACGCGGAGGCGGGCAGCTCGGCGATCGCCCACAGCACCTTGAGGGTCTCCTCGTCGTACTCGGCGCGGGCGTGCTCCTCGGCGGTGTGCCCCTTGGTGCGGGGGCCGAGGACGATCTCCAGGCCGACGCCGGTCACCAGGGCGCGCGAGTCGGCCTCGTCCTTGATCAGGCCGGGCAGCATGTCCAGGCGCAGCCGCCGCGCGCGGCCCCCGGCGCGGCCCAGGGCCAGGAAGCCCAGGACCTGCGGCGAGCGCCCGCCGCAGTGCGGCCACGACTCGTTGAACAGGCCCGCGTAGCCCATCGAGGTCCCGCCGCCGCGGCCGATGCGGCGCAGTGCCTCGCGGGGGGTGTCCTCCCCGTGGATGAGCACGAGCGACACCGACGCGGCGAAGGAGTTGTAGAGGTTCCCGCCCGCCATCTGGTGGGTCAGGGCCACGGTCGTGTCGATGTCGGCGGCGTCGGCCACCAGGCCCAGGGCGAACAGCTCCGCGGGCAGCGGTTCGCCGCTGTCCAGCCCTCCGCTCATGACCTCCCGCAGGCTCGTGGGCGTCTGCGGGGCGGGGCGCAGGTCCTTGGCGAGCAGGACCTGGGAGGCTCCGGTGATCTCGGAGGCGATCCGCTCGGAGTCGTCGGCGAGGAAGGCGAGCAGGTAGCTGACCCACTCCCCCGCCCGGTCCAGGCCCCCGCGGTTGACGCCGCCCTTGAGGAGGGTGACCAGGTCGGGGACGCGGGCGAGGACGGCCTCGTAGGTGTCCAGCTCGGCCTGGAGGAGCGCGGCGCCGTTCGGCTGCTCCATGACGGCGAGCCGGTTGCGCATGCGGAGGTGGTGCTGCTCGTCCGGGGCCTCCTCGGCCCAGGCGCGGTACTGCTCCCGCACCTTCTCCACGTCGGTGGACGCCGCCCACGCCACCTCGTCGCGCCACTGCCCGAGGTCGCGGACCTCGGGGAGGAGGTCCTCCGGGTGGCCGGCGACCAGCTCCAGGAGCAGGCTCAGGGGACGCCAGCGGTCGGTGGGCGGGGTGCCCTCGGCGCAGGCGGTGTCGACCAGGAAGTCGACGATCCTGGGCGCGGCGACGTGCCCGGGCGCGGGGAAGTGGACGAGGTCGTGGAGGTCCGACAGGGCGCTGTCGCTCCCGGCGAGTTCGGCGAGCAGTCCGGGGACGCGCTCGCCGCCCTCGGGGAGGAGCGCCGCCCAGTCCACGCTCTCCGCTCCGTCGTGTGGGTCGTTGTCCGTGGTCGCGTTCATGGGCCCGATTATCCCGGCTCAGCCGGATCGCGCGAATCGGCGGCGGCGTCGACCTTCTCACGCCCCCGCGGGGAACCCCGCGTCCTCCTCAGGGACGGGGGCGGCCGTACCCTTCCCACGGCCCCGGGGGGATCCCCCGCCGGGGCGCGGTCACGCCTCCTGGTGCGCGGGCGCGGGGCGCAGCACCGCGTCGCGCAGGGCCTTGACGGCGGCGCCGACCTCGCGGGCGTAGCCGATGAGGGTGGAGCGGCGGCGGGCACCGAGGCTGGGGTCCCCGACCCCGACGGCGTCGATCCCCGCGGCGCGGGCGAGGGCGACCGTGCGGGGCAGGTGGAAGGACTGGGTGACCATGGTGGCCGCGCGGACGCCGTGCAGGTCGCGCACCCGGACGCAGGTGTCCCAGGTGCGGTAGCCGTACCGGTCGGCCTCGATCCGGTCGGCGGGCACGCCGTGGCCGACGAGGTAGGCGGTCATCGTGTCGGTCTCGTGTCCGGAGACCTCGCGGTTGTCCCCGGAGACGATGATCCGCCCGACCCTGCCGTCCTCGTAGAGGCGGACGGCCAGGTCCAGTCGGCGGGCAAGCAGGGGCGAGGGCCCGTCCTTCCACGCCGCGGCGCCCAGGACGACGGCGACGGGCCGGTGCGGGACGGCGCCGGGGGCCTTGCGGCGCCCGGCGCTGGCCAGGTAGGTCCAGGCGTAGGGGGCCAGCGCCAGGGCGCACGCGCCCGCTCCGATCCCTGCGATCCACCAGCCCACGCGTGCCGCCTCTCCGGTCGTCGGCGCGCCCCGCGGCGCGCCGCACCCATCATGGCGCACGGCCGGGCACGGCCGGACGGGGAGGGCGGACGCGGATGCCGCCGGGCCGGGACCGACGGGGCGCGGGAGCGGTGGCCGGGCCGTGGGCGGGGGTAGGTGCGGCCGGAGCGGCGCCCCGCCCGTGCAGGGGCCGGGTTCAGGCCCCGCGGCCGCCCCAGGAGAAGGGGCGCTTGTAGCGGACGCGGAGGCCCCCGCCCTGGCACCCGCCGGTGACGACGAAGTGCGGTACGCCCTGCTTGCGCATGGAGTCGACGTCGGAGCGCAGCGAGCCGAACCAGGAGGAGTCGCAGTCGACCGAGGCGGTGGCGCCCTCGGGGAGGATCAGGTCGGCGCTGCCCCAGGAGGTGTCGACGTGGACCTCGGTGACGGGGCTCGTCAGGACGGCCTCGCGGAAGTCGAGCCGGGTGGAGCCGTACTTGTTGTGCACCTCGATCCGGTGGGGGACCTCCCATGCGCCCTTGCGGACGATGGAGCTCCCTCCGCCGTTGAGGACCATGGGGTCGCCCTGGGGCCTGGCGACCACCCCCGGGACCGTGCCGGGGACCGAGGGCAGCGGGGACGCCGCACCGCCGGGGGCGGGCAGGTCGGAGGTGAGCGGTTCGAGGTCGGCGTAGGTCTTGGCCGCGTAGGTGGCGTTGAGCCGTTCGTCCAGCTCGTCGAGGGTGATCCGGCCCTCCGCGGCGGCTTCGCGCAGGACCTCGGAGACCTGGTCGCGCTCAGCGTCGGATATGCGCATCCGGCTCATGTCGTTGGGGGCCACTGTGCTCGTCCCGGTCCTTTCCGCTCTTTTGTCACCACCAAGGTAGAGCATGGGGTGTGACGGTCGCGGAGTCGATCGGCGCCGGGGTCCTCGGGTCGGCGAAGGTTCGCCGTGCCACCCGCTTTGGAGAGGGCGGGGACTGGGTACCGCTTCTCTAGAGCGGTCCGGGAGCCAGAGCGGTTGAGGACTCTGCCGGGGTAGGACGGACCCCGGCAGAGTCCTGAACCACACGTGGTTTCCGCCCCCCGTGCGCTCTACGATCTCGCGCGGGGGCGCCGTCTGCACAGAGCGTGTCCGAAACCGGCCACAACGTGTACCCCTGCCGCCGCGACGGGCCCGGTCCCGCGACGGTCACATGTTCCCCCTCTCCCGCCGGGTTTCGGTCATACCCTTCCCTGACGACAGTTCTTCCTCACTGTCCCCACCGATCCCACTCCGAGCTGGCAGTCTCGCTCTCTGCTACCCAGTTTCGGTCAGGTACATAAACCCGTTTGCGGACACCAGCTCTTCGCGCAGAACCGCAGGTCGCGGAGCCCGCGCCGCGACCCCGCGGAAAAACCCGCCCGACACCTCGAACGCGCTTGCGTAAAACCCCCTCTGAACAGGGATTATGCGAACCCCGAAAACTCCTCGCAACCCGGCGGGAATCGCCTCTGGGGCGGCGTTTGCCCAAATTCGCCACCGAGCATGTTTCAGGTGAACGCGACGGTCGCCCGACCGGCTTCCCCTCGCGCGACACCATCCGCTCCGACCTCCTCAGCACCGCAGACACCACTTGGTCGAAGACCGGAGGAATCCACGACGTGTCCGCCCTTGCGATCGCCCCGACGTTTCTCAGCGACTTCACCCGCCTCACGCCCGACGTCCAGCTCGACACCCTGGCCGTGATGCGCGCCTGCCAGGCCGGGGACGACCCCGACCTGGAGGCCGTCGCCGGCGCCGCCGACCCGCGCGTGCGGGTCGTCAGCATCGCCCCCGACTGGACCGGCGTCGTCGTTCCCGACCCCGACGGGGAGGGACGCGGCGAGCCCGGAGAGGACCGCCCCACGGACGGTACGCACTACCGGCTCATCACCGTGCGCCCGCGCGACGAGGCGCTCCGCTTCGCCCGCGGCCTGCGCCCCGAGGTCCTGGAGTCCCCCGGGGCCGGAGCCGTCGACCCCACGCCCACCGGCCCGCCCGAACTCGCCGACGCCCTCGCCGCGCCGTTCGACCAGTGGCAGATCACCCTCCACCCCGACCAGCACCGGATCACCGAGGCCCGCTTCAAGGGGTCGGCCCAGATCACCGGGGGGCCGGGGACGGGCAAGACCGTGATCGCCCTGCACCGTGCCGCCCACCTGGCCGAGCACGACGCCGCCGCCCACCCCGGGGACCCCCGCGAGGCGGTGCTCCTGACCACCTACAACCGGGCCCTGGCCCTGTCCCTCTCCGAACGCCTCGACCAGCTGCTGCCCGACCCCGGCGTGCGCGCACGGGTTCGGGTGGCGACCATCGACAGCCTCGCCCGGTCGGTCGTGCAGTCGCACAGCAGCGTCGCGCCGCGCATGGTCGGCAGGGACGAACTGGCCCAGCGGTGGCGCGCGGTGGCGCTGGCCGACGGCCTGCCCTTCTCCGGCCGCTTCCTGGTGGACGAGTGGGAGCAGGTCATCCTCGCCAAGGGGCTGGAGCTGCTGCCGCAGTACATCCGCTGCGAGCGCAGCGGCCGGGTGCAGCACCTGGCCCCCGAGCACCGCCGCCAGGTGTGGGAGACCGTGCGGCGCTACGTCGGCGCCATGCGGGTGGAGGGGCTGTGGTCCTACCCGCAGCTCGCGGCCGAGGCCGCCCGCGTCCTGGGGCGCGGGGCGCCGCTGTTCCGGCACGTGGTGGTGGACGAGGCCCAGGACCTGCACCCGAGCCAGTGGCGGATGCTGCGCGCGGCGGTCCCGGAGGGCCCGGACGACCTGTTCGTCGTCGGCGACCCGCACCAGCGGGTGTCCGACAACCGGGTGTCGCTGGCCTCGCTCGGCATCAACGTGCGCGGGCGCGGCCACCGGCTCCGGACGAGCTACCGGATCACCCAGGAGATCCTGGACTGGAGCATGCCGGTCCTGGGCCGCCGTGCGGCGCTGGGCATGGACGACAACGCCGACACCCTGGCCGGGTACCGGTCCCTGCTGCGCGGGCCCGCGCCGGTGGTGCGCGGCTGCGACGACCGCGCCGAGGAGCTCGCCGCCCTGGGCGGCCGGGTGCGGGCGTGGCTGGAGGCCGGCGTCGAGCCGGCCGAGATCGCGGTGGCGGGGCGCAACCACTGGGTGGTGCGCGGCATCGCCAAGGAGCTGGAGGCCAGGGGGATCCCGACCGCGCCGCTGGAGGACGGCGGCGACGCCGCTGCGGTGCGCGTGGGGACGATGCACCGGCTCAAGGGCCAGGAGTTCCGCTGCGTGGCCCTGGTCGGGGTCAGCGACCACCTGCTGCCGCCCAAGGCCGCGATCGAGGCGGCCGACGGCGACCAGGTGGCGCTGGAGCAGGCGTTCCAGCAGGAGCGGACGCTGCTGTTCGTGGCCTCCACACGGGCCCGCGACGCGCTGTACGTCTCCCACGTGGGACGGGCCAGCCGCCTGATCACCGACAACTGGTAGTCCGCGGTACCAGCGGGGCGTCGCCGTCGGCGGCGCCCCGCGCCCGTGCGCGCCCGACGTACCTGGAGGCGGTCCACGGCTGGCCCGGCTACGGCGCCCCGCGCGCGTGCGCGCCCGACAGGATGTGAGCGCTTCGGACTGCTTCGCCTCCTCGGCGCCCCGCGCCCGTGCCCGCCGGGGCGGGCGCGGGGCGTCACGGCCGGGCGGCCCGGGGCCCGTCCGGGGGAAACGGCGGGGCGCCGCTCGACGCGCCGCCCCGCCGACGGCGTCCCGGAGCCGGGACCGGTCCGTGTCAGCCGCCTCCGCCGTACTGCCCGTTGAGGTTCGGGATGGTCATGCTGTCGGTGCCGGCCATGGGGTTGTCCACCTCCACGTCGGTGACGATCATGAACGGCAGCAGCAGCGGGGGCGGGAAGTCCGGCGTGAAGGTCAGCGGGATCCCCAGGAGCCGCACGTGCATGCGGGTGATGTGCAGGCGCACGTCACCGGTCAGGTTCATGGTGGGCAGGCCCAGGCTCATGCGGGTCCCCCCGTCCTCGAACCACAGCTCGCCGTTGTCCACGTCGGCCTGGCGCATGCTGAGCATGATGTAGCGCCGCGGACCGTCGGCGGTGGGGCACTCGACGACGCCGTCGTAGCGCGCCCCCCGCATGGTGAGCGTATCGGCGGTCAGGCCGGACGTGCGGACCGAGCCCTGGAAGCAGTCGTGGTCCTCGTCGACGGGGACCTCGGGGAGTTCGCCCTCGTCCCGTGCCGCCCGGCAGGCCTCCACCGCCTCCAGGAACTCCTCCTCCGACTCCGCCAGCGCGGACTCGCCGGAGAGCAGTTCGCAGGCCGCCGGGTCGGCGTCGGTCTCCTCCTCCGGTTCCTCCCCGGGCTCCTCGTCCTCCCCGGGCTCCTGCGGCTCCCCGTCCTCGCCGGGGTCCCCGCCCGGTTCCGGGGGTTCGCCGGTCGGCCCGGCGGAGGGCTCCTCCGAGGGGTCCTCCGAGGGGGCGTCCTCGGGCTGCTCCTCCCCGCCGCCCGGCGGGGTGAACCAGTCCCAGGGCCAGCCCAGGGCGGGTGCGGGGGCTCCGGCCAGCACCACCGCCGCGGCCAGCGGCAGCGCCAGGGCGGCGAGCGGCCCGGTCCCCGGGCGCGGGTCGGCGACGCCGCCCTCCCCGGGGGCCCCTGCCGCGCCCCGGGAGGCGCCGCCGCTCCCCGCGGTCGCGTCCGCGGCGGGCGGGACGCCTTCACCGGCGCCGTCGCCCTCCTCGGAGGGGCCGGCGCCCGGGACACCCTCCGCAGGCACGGGGCCGGAGGCGTCCGCCTCGTCAGGCGCGGGACCGGGGGCGACGCCCTCCGCAGGCACGGGACCGGAGGCCCCGGCCGTCCCGGCCCGGCGGCGTCCGCGGGAACGGCGGCGAACACCGGGGGCCCACGCGAACACGAGGGAACCGCCGACGATGCCGAGCAGCATCCCGATGACGAACCCTCCGAAGTTGGAGGTCACGAAGGAGACGAGGGCGAGGGCGAGCCCGACCAGGCCGAAGAAGACGTGCTGGGCGGGCTGGAGCCAGCTCAGCGCGCCCAGGGTGATCAGGAGCGCCGCGATGAGGGCGCCGGACACCCCGGCGATGCCCGCGTAGACGATCAGGTCGATCGGGAGGATCAGGCTCTGCGCGGCCGGCGCCAGCAGCAGCTCGACCCCGGCGGCGACGAGGAGGGCACCGCCCCAGAACGGGCGGCTGCGCCGCCAGTCCCGGAAGCGTCCCCGTCCCGTCCGGAGGAGGGTGAGTGCGTGGGTCATGGCATCAGAAGCACTCGTGGGCGCCGGGCCTGATCGCCAGGCTCAGGCCGGACAGGCGCAGCGAGCCGGAGGTGACGGCCCACGTGGTCATCTCCATGTCGGAGACGGTGATGGTGTCGGCCTGGAGGCCGAAGCCGCCCGCGGGGCCCTGGCCGTTGTCGGCCCTGTCCAGCGTGCTGGCGTCGCGGCCGATCTCGATGGCGCCGAACTCGGCGTTGCCCTGGAGCTGCTCGATGTCGATGACGAGGTTGGTGCCCTCGACGGGCGTGGTCTCGCCCGCGTTGATGACGAGGGTGGCCTCGCCGATGGGCAGGTCCCAGAGGGAGGACATGCACAGGTTCGTCAGCTCGGCCGTGTTGACCGAGGAGAGCCCGACCGGCCGGGTGGAGCCGTCCACCGAGGTGGCGACGTCGCCGAACTGGGTGAACCCGTGTCCGGCGAGCTGGTCGGCGGACATCTTGAAGCTGTCACCGGAGACCGCGAAGGAGGCGGCGAGGAGGCCCTGGGTGGTCATGCCGCCCAGGACCGCGGCGGCGGCGAGGCCGGGGACCACGACGAGCGCGAACCTGCGCCACAGGGTGCCGCCGCCGGCTTCGTGCTGCTCAGGCGCGTCCCGCGACGCCTCAGGCGCCTCGTCGGAAGCCTTGGGCATGAGTACCTCCAGTGTTCCGCCGCCGGGGGGCGGCGAGGGGGAGCGAAACTTGCGCCGGAGCACGCCACGCGTGTTACATGGAACACACCCTACTCGGCGGTAGTGACGAACATTACAATATCGAATGTCACATTTCTAGATGGCACATTCAATGTTGCGGACTCGTATCCGGCGCACTACGAGGCCCGTGACTGACCCGAAGAGAGATCAGCCGTGCCCCCAGAGCGCAGAGCAGAACCATCCGCCGCCGCCCCCGAGGAGGACCCCCGCTTCGACTACGACGTCATCGTCGTGGGGTCGGGATTCGGCGGCTC
Source organism: Nocardiopsis sp. CA-288880 (assembly GCF_050955985.1). Lineage (NCBI taxonomy): Bacteria > Bacillati > Actinomycetota > Actinomycetes > Streptosporangiales > Nocardiopsidaceae > Nocardiopsis > Nocardiopsis sp. CA-288880. The sequence continues at coordinate 6,121,914 of NZ_CP192105.1, forward strand.
CGTCAGCGCCCTCCGCCTCACCGAGAAGGGTTACCGCGTCGGCGTCCTCGAAGCGGGCCGACGCTTCACGCCCGAGACGCTCCCGTCCTCGTCCTGGGACCTGAAGAACTTCCTGTGGGCCCCGCAGGCCGGCCTGTACGGCATCCAGCGCATCCACCTGCTGCGCGACGTGATGATCCTCGCCGGGGCCGGGGTGGGCGGCGGCTCCCTCAACTACGCCAACACCCTCTACCACCCCATGGACCCGTTCTTCGAGGATCCCCAGTGGGGGCACATCACCGACTGGAAGACGGAGCTCGCCCCGTTCTACGACCAGGCCCGCCGGATGCTCGGCGTGCGCACCAACCCCACCGTCACCCCCTCCGACGTGCACCTGAAGGCGGTCGCGGAGGACATGGGCGTCGGCCACACCTTCCGCCTCACCCCCGTGGGCGTGTGCTTCGGCGACGGGGAGGACGGCGACGGCGCCAAGGCGGCCCCCGGGGAGTCCGTGGGCGACCCCTACTTCGGCGGCGCGGGCCCCGAGCGCCGGGCCTGCACCGAGTGCGGCGAGTGCATGACCGGCTGCCGCCACGGGGCCAAGAACACGCTGACCGAGAACTACCTGTACTTCGCGGAGCGCGGCGGCGCCGACATCCACCCCCTGACCAGCGTCGAGCGCGTCCGCGAGCTGCCCGGCGGCGGCCTCGCCCTCGACACCCTCCGGACCGGCGCGCCCCGGCGGCGGGAGAACGCCCGCACGTTCACCGCGCGCAGGGTCGTGGTGGCCGCGGGCACCTACAACACCCAGACCCTCCTGCACCGGATGCGCGACTCGGGGCTCCTGCCCCGCCTGTCCGCCAGGCTCGGCACGCTCACCCGCACCAACTCCGAGGCGCTCGTGGGCGCCATGAGCAAGCAGGTGCCGCCGCCGGAGGACCTGACGCACGGCGTGGCCATCACGTCCTCCATCCACCCCGACGAGAACACGCACATCGAGCCGGTCCGCTACGGCAAGGGCTCCAACGCGATGGGGCTGCTCACCGCCATGCAGGTGCCCGGCGGCGGGAGGATCCCGCGCTGGCTGCGGTTCATGGGGCTGGCGGCGCGCCACCCGTACGTGTTCGTCCGCAGCTTCTCCAACCGCCGCTGGTCGGAGCGGGTCATCATCGGCCTGGTGATGCAGTCGCTGGACAACTCGCTGACCACCTCGGTCCGCAGGGGGGTGTTCGGCGGCCGGAAGAAGCTCACCTCCCGCCAGGGGCACGGCGAACCCAACCCGACGTGGATCCCCAAGGGCCAGGAGGCGGCGACCCGGCTCGCCGGGCGCATCGACGGTTTCCCCGGCGGCACCTGGGGCGACGTGTTCGACATCCCGATGACCGCGCACTTCCTGGGCGGCTGCCCGATCGGGGACAGCCCGGAGAGCGGCGTGATCGACCCCTACCACCGGCTGTACGGGCACCCGGACATCCACGTGGTGGACGGCTCGGCGGTCAGCGCGAACCTGGGCGTGAACCCGTCCCTGACGATCACCGCGCAGGCGGAACGGGCGATGTCGATGTGGCCGAACAAGGGCGACGAGGACCCCCGGCCGGAGCAGGGCTCCGGCTACCTCCGGGTCCGGCCGGTCCTCCCGCGGTCCCCGGCCGTCCCCGCCGGGTCGTTCGCCGAACTGCGGTTCGGCACGACGCTGCCCCTGACCGTGGTGGACGCCTCCTCCCCCGCCGGCGAAGAGGTCGAGGCGAAGGTCGAGGCCATGGCCGCGGAGGTCGCGGAGACGGTGGAGGCGGCCGAGGGCTCCGGGGACGGCGAGCGGGGATGAGCGCCGGTGCGGGTCCGGACCACCCGGTCCGGGCCCGCACCGGTCTTCCCGCCGGGGCGGCCGGGCGGGCCGTCCTGCCGGGCCCCGGGCGTCCGCGCCGGTCGGCGCGGGCGCCGGGCCGCCGGAGGCGTGGGGGCGCGCCGTCCGGGGCAGGGGGGCGTCGGGTCGGGGGGAGAGGTGCGTCAGGGGGCCGGGGAGGGTTCGGGGGCGCGGGCCGCCGGGGCGCGGACCGTCAGGAGGGGCCCGTCAGGCCCTCCGCCTGAGAACGGCCCCCCTGCTCCCGCTCCAGGTGCTCCATCGCCAGGGCGAAGTGCTCGCCCATGACGGTGGTGAGGTTCTCCGCCATCGCCTGGGCGAGGACCGCGTCCACGGCCTGCTGCGCGAGCGGGCGCACGCGCCGGATGAGTTCGGCCATCTCGGCGGTCTCCTCGCTGCGGACGACCGTGCCGGGGGCGTGTTCGGCGATGATGTGCTCGGAGACCAAGCGGACCATGTGCTCGGCGACGCCGCCCACCTTGTCGCGCAGGTTCTCGGCTATGTCCAGGACCGAGCCCACGCTCATGCCGAGCTTGACGAGCTCGACGCCCGCGTGCAGCAGCCGGGGGCTGGGGACCCTGAAGCGCAGGCCGTCGCGTTCGAGGACACGCAGGTCCAGGGCGCGCTTTATGGTCTTGGGCGTCACGCCCTTGCCGAAGAGGTCCCGGAGTTCCCCGAGCGTGACGTAGTCGGCTATCTCGTCGCTCCAGGCGTCCCCTATGGCCGACTCGAAGCCGAGGATGTCGGAGAGGTCGCCGCCGCGCTCCCAGACCCGGAACATCTCACCGATGTTGGCGAACGTGTAGCCCCGCCGCAGCAGCTGGCCGATGAGCCGCAGGCGTGCCAGGTGGGCCTCGGAGTAGATGCCCACGCGGCCCTCCCTGCGGGGAGGAGCGAGCAGACCTCGGTCCTGGTACACCCGGACGTTGCGGACGGTCGTGTCGGCAAGCCGGGCGAGTTCGTCAATGCGGTATTCGGCCATGGGACCAGCCTAGAGACCTTCCCGAAGGTTACCCGTCAGTAAATCCGCGCCTCCGGGCCATTGCACCATGACAACGAGCATTGTAACGTTTCCGAAACGGGAGTGAGGGGCGTCACACGCCCGCCCGTCGCGACGCCCCCGCCCCGCCCTCCACCCCTCCCGCCCCCGGCGCCCCCACGCCGCCGCGGCCGGGAGCGGCGCCCGGCCGACACCCGCGGCCCCGGAGCCGCGGACACCGGCGAACACCGAACCTACCCGCGAGTAAATTCCCCCATCTCAACCCATTGCATTGTGACAATGCTCGTTGTAACGTTCCCGCAATGACTGTGGAGGAGATCACATGACGCCCCCCTCGCCGCGCCACCTGCGCCGGCTCCCCGGCCGGAACGCCGTCGTCACCGGCGCCTCGGGAGCCTTCGGCAGCGCCACCGTGGCCGTCCTCCGCCACCTCGGCGTGAACGTCGTCGGCATCGACCGCAAGCCCTCCCCCGGCGTCATCGGCTGCGACGTCACCGACGACGGGCAGGTGCGGGACGGCGTCGCGGAGGCCGTCGAACAGCTCGGCGGACGCCTGGACCTGCTCGTCCACTACGCGGGCGTCGGCCCCTCCGTGGACATCGGCCACGCCCCCGGCGCCCCCGCCCACCAGGCGCTGGAGGTCAACCTCCTGGGCACCTGGCGGGTGACCGCGGCCGCGATGCCCTCGCTGCTCGGGAGCAGGGGGCGGATCATCGTCACGTCGTCGCTGCTGGCCAACCTCCAGCTCCCGCTGGCGGGCGCCTACACGGTCTCCAAGCGCGCGGTCGCCGCCTACGCCGACTGCCTCCGCGCCGAGTACGGGACCCACGTCGCCGTGACGACCGTGTTCCCCGGCTACGTCGACACCCCCATCCACGACAGCTCGCGGGCCACCGGCGCCTCCCTGGACGGCCTCGTCCCCGCCGAGCGGACGCGGGACACGGTGATGGCCGTCGTCCGGGCCGCCGCCGCCCGGCGCGCACCGCGCAACATGGCCTCCACCGCCCTGGGCACCGCTGCCCTACACCTGACCAGGCACTTCCCCGGCGCCACCGAGCAGATCGTCTCGCTCCAGCTCGGCCTGCTGCTCGCGGACGGCGCCTTCGACGGGGCGGAGATCGCCCGGGGCCTCCGCGCACGCCACGGCGGCCCCGCCACCCAGAACGCGTCCTGAGGAGGGACAAGATGACCGCGGAGACCACGGCCAAGCCCCGGCTCACCGACCGGGAGGACATCGCCAAGCGCCTGCTGCGCGGATCGGCGAAGGCCTCCTTCGACCCGCTCGTCGAGATCGACTGGGACGCCCCCGTCGACCCCGGCATGTGGGCCATCCGCCCCGAGCGGATCTCCCTCTACGGGACGTACCTGTGGGACCGGCTCTCCGACGCCGAGCGCAAGGAGCTCTCCCGCCTGGAGGTGGCCAGCGTCGCGACCATCGGCATCTGGTTCGAGACGATCCTGATGCAGATGCTCGTCCGCCACGCCTACCACAACGACCCCACCACCAACCACGTCCAGTACGCCTACACCGAGATCGCCGACGAGTGCCGCCACACCGTCATGTTCGCCAAGATGGTGCAGAAGCTCGGCTGGGAGGCGCACCGGCTGGACCCGGTCACCTACCACCTGGGCCGCGTCTTCAAGGCCATCGCGCACGGCCCGCTGATCTTCGCGGGGGCGCTGTTCGTCGAGGAGGTGCTCGACCAGCTCCAGCGCGAGGCCGTGCCGGACGAGCAGATCCTCCCCCTGGTGCGCTCGGTCGCCCGCATCCACGTGGTGGAGGAGGCGCGGCACATGCGCTACGCCCGCGAGGAGTTCCAGCGCGACTGGGTCACCCGCGGCCCCCTCAACCGGGCCTACAGCCGCATCGTCCTCGGACTGGTGACCTACTACTCCGCCACCCGGCTGATCAACCCCAAGGTGTACGCGCAGGTGGGGCTCGACCCGAAGGAGGCCTACGAGGTCGCCCGGAAGAACCCGCACTGGATCGGCACCAAGACCTGGGCCGCGCGCAAGGTGGTCGGCACCCTGGGCACCGCCGGGGCGATCACCGGACTGGGGCGGTACTTCTGGCGCAAGGCCGGGCTCCTCGGCTGACGCGCCCCGCGGGACCGCCCGCACGGCCCCCTCCCCGGGGCGCCACCCGCCGCCGTCGGACCGCCGCGCACCGCGGCCGGTCCCCGGCCCCACAGACCCGCCGCCGGAGGACGAGACGCGCCACGTCCTCCGGCGGCGGCCCCGACCTCCCGGGGGCGAAACGCGCCACGTCCCCGGGAGCCGCACCTCCCGGAGGCGAACGCGCCTCGCCTCCGGGCGGCGACTCCCCCGGGGGCGTACGCGCCACGTCCCCGGGGGCCACACCCCCGCCCCGGGCGGCACCACCCCGGGCCGGTTCGCACGAAGGGACCAGAACGTGACCGAAGCACCCCCGCACTTCCGGGTGGCCGTCATCGGGTCGGGATTCGCCGGCCTCGGCATGGCCGTCCGGCTCAAGCAGGCCGGTCTGGACGACTTCGTGGTCCTGGAGCGCGCCGACGACGTCGGCGGCACCTGGCGCGACAACGACTACCCGGGCGCCGCCTGCGACGTCCCCTCCCACCTGTACTCGTTCTCGTTCGCGCCCAACCCGCACTGGAGCCGCACGTTCTCCCCCCAGCCCGAGATCTGGGAGTACATGAAGCGGGTGGCCGGGGAGCACGGCGTGGACCGGCACGTGCGCTACGGCAGCGACGTGCGCTCCGCGCGGTGGGAGCCCGACGGCAACCGCTGGCGGATCACGACCGACGGCGGCACGGTGACCGCCCAGTTCCTGGTGAGCGGGGCCGGCCCCCTCGCCGACCCGTCCTACCCCGACATCAAGGGCCTGGACTCGTTCGAGGGCAAGCTGTTCCACTCCGCGGAGTGGGACCACGGCCACGACCTCGCCGGCCGGAGGGTCGCGGTGATCGGCACCGGGGCGTCGGCCATCCAGTTCGTCCCCCGGATCCAGCCGGAGGTCGGCGCCCTGACGCTGTTCCAGAGGACCGCCCCGTGGGTGATGTTCCGGCACGACCGCGACATCACCAGGGTCGAGAGCTGGCTGTACCGGACCTTCCCGGTCACCCAGCAGATCGCGCGCAAGAGCATCTACTGGGGGCGGGAGACCTACATCCTCGGCTTCGCCAAGAACCCGAGGCTGCTCACCGTCGTGGAGCGGCTCGGCAGGGCCAACATCGCCCGCAGCGTCAAGGACCCCGCGCTGCGGGCCAAGCTCACCCCCGACTTCCGGGCGGGCTGCAAGCGCATCCTGATGTCCAACGACTACTACCCGGCGCTGGCCAGGCCCAACGTCGACGTGGTGACCGACGGCATCACGGAGGTCCGCCCCCACGCGGTCGTCACCCGGGACGCGTCGGGCCGCGAGACCGAGCACGAGGTCGACACCGTCATCCTCGGCACCGGCTTCCACGTCACCGACCCGCCGATCGCCCAGCGCATCCTCGACGCGGAGGGCCGCTCCCTGGCCGAGCACTGGGGCTCCGACGTGCGGGCGTTCCGGGGCACCACGGTCGCCGGCTTCCCGAACGCCTTCGTGCTGGCCGGGCCGAACACCGGGCTGGGGCACACCTCCCAGGTGTTCATGATCGAGGCGCAGATCCGGTACACGATGGAGGCGCTCAAGTACCTCTGCAAGCACGGGCTCGACCGGTTGGACGCGCGCCCGGAGGCGGAGAGGGCCTACAACGACATGGTGGACGAGTCCATGGAGGGCACCGTGTGGGTGTCCGGCGGCTGCGACAGCTGGTACCTGAACGAGGAGGGGCGCAACACGACGCTGTGGCCCACCTTCACGTGGGACTTCGCGCTGCGCACCCGCTGGTTCGACCCGCACAACTACGACCTGCGGGTGGACCGCGCGCGCACGCGCGGCGCCCGCCGCCCCGCCGTCGCGGCCCGGGGGCCGGCGGCCGGCGGAACGAGGAGGAGAAGGAGGGCCGATGAGCGGGTTCGGTGATGACGAGGAGGAGTACCGGGGCACGGTCACGGTCGTGCTGCCCGGTCCGTCCGACGGGGAGGACGGCGCCGCCGTCGAGGTGGACGCCCACCTCGCGGGCAACTTCTCGCCCCTGACCGGCGACTACCGGTGGCGGGGCCGCCTGTCCGCGAGCCCCGAGGTGACCTCGGCCTTCCGGGAGGGCGCGCGCACCGTCGTGGTCCGCACGCCGGACGGGTTCGAGGGCACCGGCGACCTGGGCGAACCCAACCTGTGGGGAGGCCACCCGGTCAACGGGGCGGGCTCCCCTCCCTTCGCGGTCCCCCGGATCGACGTCGACGAGCTCGACGCCTGATCCCCCGAACGTCCCCCCGGGCCACGCGCCGACCCGGGGGGATACCCCCTCGGCGCGCCGCCGCCCCGCCCCCGCCCCGGGGCGGCACCCCTGAGGCACCCCCAGAGCGAGAGGCAACCCCGATGGCCATCCGACACGTGGGCCGCGCCCGCGAACTCCAGGTCCGCTCCGCCGACGGCACGCTGCTGCACGCCGAGGTCCGCGGCCCCGAGGACGGGCCGACCCTGGTCCTCGCCCACTGCTGGGCGACGTCGCTGGCCTCGTGGGGGCCGGTGGTGCGCGAGCTGGACCCGAACCTGCGCGTGGTGCTCTACGACCAGCGCGGACACGGCCGCTCGCAGACGCCCCTGACCCGGGCCGGGTACAGCACGGACAAGCTGGCCGACGACCTGTGCGCCGTGCTGGAGGCGACCGTCCCCGAGGGGCGCCGGGCCGTGGTCGCCGGGCACAGCATGGGCGGGATGACGGTCATGGCCGCCGGGGACCGCCGGGTGTTCCGGGACAGGGCGGGGGCCGTGCTGCTCACCAACACCGGGTGCACCCAGCTGCCCAAGCGCTCCACCGCCATCCCGCTGCCCGGCCCGCTGGGCGCGCTGGGCGCGAGGGCGTTCCTCCAGGCTCCGCTCCCCCTGGGCCCGGCCAACGCGGTGAGCGCGCGGGCGCTGAAGTTCCTGGTGATGGGCAAGGAGGCGGATCCGCGCATGGTGAGGCTGTGCGCGAGGCTGGTGCACGCGTGCGGCGGCGTGCCGCGCGGCCGGTGGGGCGGGGTGATGAGCGGGCTGGAGCTGGACGACACGGCGCGGCGGATCTCGGCGCCCACCGTCGTGGTGGTGGGAACGCAGGACAAGCTGACCCCTCCGTGGCACGCGCACCACATCGCCGGGCTGCTCCCGAACTGCGAGGAGGTGCGGGAGGTCCCCGGCACCGGCCACATGGGCCCGCTGGAGAACCCGCGCGTCCTGTCCGACCTGCTGGAGAAGCTCGCCGTCGACCACCTGCGGGCGGAGCTCGCCGTCTGAGGCGCGGCCGCCCCGGCACGCGGGGCCGGGCGGGTCAGAGGTCGCGGGACAGGGTCGGGACCACGTGCTCCGACACCTCCGAGTGCACCTGGTGCAGCCGCGTCTGCACGGCCCGCCGCAGCTTGGCCAGGCACTCGACGAGGGTGATGTCGTCCCCCACCAGGCCGCCCTTGGCCACGATCGGGGTCCCGTCCAGCGGCCCTCCGCCGAGGTGCCCGTGCACCGCCAGGGGCACGACCTCGCCGCCGACGTCGAAGGCGTGCACGTCCAGCTCGTCCAGCAGGCTCGCGACGAGGTCGCCCCCGGTCAGGTAGAGGCCGCTGGGCAGGGCGTGGGCGCCCGTGGTGTCGGCCACGTCGTTGACGACGTCGGCCACCAGGCGGGCGATCCGGCCGGGCAGCTCCGCCCGCGCCTGGGCGGGCATCCCCCGCACCCGCTCGGCCGGGGTGACCAGCCTCAGCACGCACAGCTCCGGGAACCCCGAGGACGTCAGCTGGTCGGTCAGCTCCGCGGCGACCTCGTCCCCGTGCCCGCTCCCCGGGTCGGCGAGGGCCACCGCGTCCACGTCCACGAAGCGCACCGCTCCCGTGCGCGCCACCGTGGCCAGCTGCCGCCGGGTCAGGTCGGTGGTGCTGCCGACCACGCCGAGCAGCGGTCCGCGCGACCCCGCCTGGCCGCGCAGCCGCAGCGCGTACGCCAGCAGGGCGCCCGTGGGCCCGGGGTCGACGGACACCCACACGACCCCGTCCCGCTGGTGGGCCTCGGCAGCGGCCTCCGCGATGTCGGTGAGGTGCTGCTCGGTGCTCGCGTCGCAGACCACGACGGGCTCGTCACCGGCCAGGAGCTCCGAGGTCAGCATCGCGTGGGTGACCTGCCGGACCGGGACGTGCCGCACGGGGAGGTCGCACTGGGCGGCGAGGATGTCCGCGACGACGCTGGTCGTCATGGGGAAGAGGGGGTCCACCGCCAGCTCCGTGCGTTCCAGCGGCAGCCCGTGGAGGAGTTGCAGGCCGTCCTCGGTGATCCGGCCGGACGCCGGGAAGGCGGGGCTGAACAGCACCCGCACCCGCGTCCCCGCGGGCACCCGCTCGCGGACCGCGTCGTAGGCGGCCTCCAGTTCGGCGCCGATGTTGCCGCGCAGCGTGGAATCGGTGCGCTTGACCACCAGACCCACCGGCCACACGGCTTCGACCACGTCGGTGACCAGATCGGCGGCCTGGTCGGCGGGGACGTGCCGGCTGTCGAGGTTGGCCACGACCACGTCGTAGTCCCCGGCGACCTGGCTCACGTGCTCCGGGGTCACCGTGGCCACGCGCATCCCGGTCCGGGCGAACCTGGCACCGGTGGCGTTCGCGCCGGTGAGGTCGTCTGCGACCACGAGGACCTGGGCCACGACACGTCTCCTTCGGTCTTCGGGACGAAACCCTGGGGCAACCTCCCCCCAACATAGGGCCACGGGGAGGCGCCGCAGGCCCGGGACGCCGCCGGGGGACCCGGTCCGCCGTCCGCGCCTCCCGGGGACGGGGGCGCGGCCCCTCCCCTCCGCCGGTTCCAGCCCTCCCGGCGCGCCCGGCGCCCGCCCGCGTCCGCGGGGCCCGTGCCCGTCCTAGAGGGCGACGACCGCGCGGGTGCGGGCGCTGCGCCTCGCCGCCTCGATGACCTCCAGGCCGTGGACGACCTCGTGCAGGTCCACCGGCAGGGGCTCCCCCTCGCCGACCGCGTCGCGCACGCCCGCGTAGAACTCCGGGTAGGCCCCGCGCGCCGACGGCACGCGGCGGGTGTCCCCGTCCACCCCGAGCACGCCCCACCGCTCCTCGGGGACCACGCCCCAGTCGGGGGCGTCGGGCCGCTCGCCCGCCGCCAGCCTGGCCTCCTGCCCGTCCATGCCGTGGCTGGTGAAGGCCCCGTGGTCGCCCAGCACCCGGAAGCGCGGTCCGCCCTGGCCGGTGAGCGCGCCCATCCACAGGTGGGAGCGCGTGCCCCGGACGTGTTCGAGCGCGAGGAACACGTCGTCGTCGGCGCCCACCCCCTCGCGGAGGGCGTCGACCTCGGCGTAGACGGAACCGACCGGGCCGAACAGGTTGACCGCCTGGTCGATGAGGTGCGGCCCCAGGTCGTAGAGCAGGCCCGCCCCGGCCTCCACCCCGCCGGCCTCCCGCCAGGTCCCCTTCGGCCGGGGCCGCCAGCGCTCGAACCGCGACTCGAACCGGTGCACGCGGCCCAGGGCCCCGTCCTCGATCAGGTTCCACAGGGTGAGGAAGTCGGCGTCCCACCGGCGGTTCTGGTAGACGGTGAGCACCCGGTCGAGCTTGTCCGCCAGGTCGGTGAGCTCACGCGCCTGCCGCGCGGTGAGCGCGAAGGGCTTGTCGACCACGACGGCCATCCCGGCCTCCAGCGCCGCACGGGCGAGGGGCGCGTGGGTGTCGTTGGGCGTGGTGACGACGGCGATCTCGTACCGGTCGGCGTCGGCCCACAGGTCGGCGACGGCGGAGTAGACGGTGACCCCCGGGTACCGCGCCTCGACCGCGCTCCGGCGGCCCGGGTCGCCGGTGACGACGGCCGACAGCCGCAGCCCCGGGACCGCGTCGACGAGGGGCGCGTGGAAGACCTCCCCGCCCTTGCCGTAGCCGATGAGGGCGACGTGCAGCTCGGGCCCGTCGTGCCCTGGGGCGCCGTTCCCCGGCGTTCCCCGGTCCGGTCCATGGGGTGCGTCAGCCATGTCCCCAATCTAGGGCCTCACCCGGCGGGAAACCGGTGTGCCCCCTCCGAACAGCATGTTTCGCCATTGTTACGAAAGTTTTTGCAAAATATGTAGACATTTGCAGAGAAGGGGGCTTGCATCTCTTCCAGGTATGCCATGGGTCACACGACCCCCCGGGGGCGGCGCCGGACCGGCGGCGCCCCCGTCAGATGACCGAGGGAGAACCACCCCCATGCCGAGACCAGACCCCAGGGTCCGCCGCCACCTGGCCGCGGCGGCCGCGGCCGGAACCGTCCTCCTCGTCGCCTCCGGGTGCGGATTCCTCAGCGGCGAGGGCGGCGGCGGGACCGTCGACACCTCCGACCTCGACTGCTCCCCCTACGAGCAGTGGGCCGACACCGGGGGCACCGTCGACGTCTACGCCTCCATCCGCGACATGGAGGGCGACCTCCTGGAGGAGTCCTGGGCCGAGTTCGCCGCCTGCACCGGGATCACCGTCCAGTACGAGGGGAGCGGGGAGTTCGAGGCCCAGCTGCCCATCCGCCTCGACGGCGGCAACGCCCCCGACCTCGCCTTCATCCCCCAGCCCGGCCTGCTCCAGCGAGCCGCCGCCGACGGCCACGCCGTCCCGGTCGCCGACGGTGTCCGCGAGAACGTCGAGGCCGGCTGGAGCGAGGACTGGCAGGGCTACGCCACCGTCGACGGCGACCTCTACGGCTCCCCCCTGGGCGCCAACATGAAGTCGATGGTCTGGTACTCGCCGACGTACTTCGCCGACAACGGCCACGAGGTCCCCGAGACGTGGGACGAGATGCTCGAACTCAGCGACACCATCGCCGAGTCCGGCACCAAGCCGTGGTGCGTGGGCTTCGAGTCCGGCGACGCCACCGGCTGGCCCGGCACCGACTGGATCGAGAACGCGCTCCTGCGCACCTCGGGCACCGACGCCTACCACGACTGGATCGCCCACGACATCCCCTTCGACGCGCCCGAGGTCGAGGAGGCCTTCGACCTGGCCGACGGGATCATCCGCAACGAGGACTACGTCAACGGCACCTTCGGCGGCGTGGACAGCATCGCCGTCACGTCCTTCCAGGAGGCCGGACTCCCGCTGCTCGACGGCGGCTGCGCCATGTACCTGATGGGCTCGTTCTACGGCGCCCAGTTCGAGGACGACGTCGAGGTCGGCGAGGACGCCGACGTCTACGGGTTCGTCCTGCCCCCCATGGAGGCGGGCACGGAGGTGCCCATCATGGGCGGCGGCGAGTTCGTCGTGGCCTTCGACGACCGGCCCGAGGTCGTGGCCATGCACGAGTACCTGTCCTCCGGCGACTTCGCGAACAGCCGCGCCTCCCTGGGCTCGTGGGTCTCCGCCCACCAGGACCTGGACCCGGCCAACCTGGCCGACCCCACGGACCAGTTCACCGCCGAGGTCCTCAACGACCCCGACACCGTCTTCCACTTCGACGCCAGCGACGCGATGCCCTCGTCCGTCGGTACCAACGTGTTCTGGACCGGCATCATCGACTGGATCACCGGCAGCTCCACCGGAGACGTCCTGGAGACCGTCGAGTCCGCCTGGCCGTAACCCCCTCCCCCACCCCCGCACGGGGTCCGGCACGGTCCCGCCGGACCCCGTCACCCCTCCTGGTACCGACAAGGGGTCTCCATGGAGTACTCGTTCCTGTCCGAGCTTCCCAAGATCGTGTGGATGCTCATCGGGATCGCCTCCTTCCTGGCCGCCATCGGGCTCCTGCTCGTCCTCGTGGACGTGCCCCGGACCCGGCGCGACCGCTGGCAGGCGTTCCTCTTCCTCGCGCCGGCGCTGGTCCTCCTCGTCGGAGGACTGGTCTACCCGGCGCTGCGCACCACCGTGCTGTCCTTCCACGACCGCTCCGGGGAGGAGTTCGTGGGCCTGGCCAACTACGTGTGGATGTTCCAGCGCCCGGAGATCCTCCTCGTCCTGCGCAACACCCTCCTGTGGGTGGTGTTCGCCCCCGTCCTGGCCACCGCCATGGGCCTGCTCTACGCGGTGCTCATCGACCGCTCCCGGTTCGAGTCGGTCGCCAAGTCCCTCGTGTTCATGCCGATGGCGATCTCGTTCGTCGGCGCGAGCATCATCTGGCGGTTCGTCTTCGCCTACCGGCCCGCCGACCAGGAGCAGTACGGCCTGTTCAACCAGATCGTCGTGTGGCTGGGCGGCGAACCGCGGTTGTGGCTGCTCGAACAGCCCCTCAACACCTTCCTGCTGATCCTGGTGCTGATCTGGGTCCAGGCCGGGTTCGCGATGGTCGTGCTGTCCGCGGCCATCAAGGCCATCCCCTCCGAGACGGTCGAGGCCGCGCGCATCGACGGCGCGGGCGCGTGGCAGCTGTTCACCCGGATCACCCTGCCCTCGGTGTGGCCGACCGTGCTGGTCGTGCTCGTCACCATCACCGTCCAGACCCTGAAGGTCTTCGACATCGTCCGCACCATGACCGGCGGCAACTACGGCACCAGCGTGATCGCGAACGAGATGTACAGCCAGGCCTTCCAACAGGGACAGACCGGCCAGGGGTCCGCGCTCGCGGTGTTCCTCTTCGTCCTGGTCGTCCCGCTGGTGGTGCTGCAGATCCGCCGCACCCGCAAGGCGAGGGAGCTCTCATGACCCCGACGAAGAACCCCCCGCGCCCGGGCGTCCCGACGGGCGCCGGAGCGGGGCGCGGCCCCCGGGGCGGTCGGGGGCCCCGGCCCTCCGGCGCCGCCGCCCGGGTGCGCCGCAGGCTCAGCGGCTCGGCCGCGGGCCTCGCCGCGCTCGTGATCGCGGTGGTGTGGACGGTGCCCACGGCGGGCCTGCTCATCTCCTCGTTCCGTCCGGCCGAGCAGATCCGCACGACCGGGTGGTGGACGTTCCTGTCCTCCCCCGACGTGACCCTGGACAACTACCGCGACGTGCTGTTCGGCTCCGCGAACGACGGACGGCTCGCCAGCCACCTGGTGAACTCGTTCGTCATCACCCTCCCCTCCACGGTGTTCGTGCTGGGCGTGGCCGCGCTCGCCGCGTACGCGCTGGCGTGGATCGACTTCCGCGGTCGGGACTGGCTCTTCCTGGGCATCTTCGCCCTCCAGATCGTCCCGTTGCAGATGTCGCTGGTGCCGATGCTGCGGTTCTTCTCGCAGGGGGTCTCGGTCGGCGGCGTCCAGGTGCTGCCCGCGTGGGAGCTGACCGGGGCGATGGCGTTCACGAACGTGTGGGTGGCGCACGCGGTCTTCGGGCTGCCGCTGGGCGTGTTCCTGCTGCACAACTTCATCTCGCAGCTGCCGAGGTCGCTGTTCGAGGCGGCCAGGGTGGACGGGGCGGGCCACGGCCGGATCTTCCTGCGGATCGTGCTCCCGCTCATCACCCCGGCCCTGGTCTCGCTGGGGATCTTCCAGTTCCTGTGGGTGTGGAACGACCTGCTGGTGGCCCTGATCTTCACCGGCGGGGACACGGCGACCGCGCCGCTGACCGTCCGGCTCGCGGAGCTGGCCGGAACGCGCGGGGAGGCCTGGCACCGTCTCACCGCGGGCGCCTTCGTGTCGATGGTCGTGCCGCTGACCGTGTTCTTCCTGCTCCAGCGCTACTTCGTGCGCGGGCTGCTCGCGGGCAGCGTCAAGGGCTGACGGGCGCCGCGTGGCGCGGGCACCGTCCGCGGGGGCGGTGCCCGCGGGGCCGCGGCCGGCCGGGCCCCGGCCCTCAGCCGCCCCGCAGGGCGGCCCGCGCCGTCTCCAGGGTCGTCGTCCGGTAGGCGGCTCCGAACAGGCACACGTGCACGAGCAGCGGGTGCAGCTGGTGCAGGGCGACGCGGGAGCGCCACCCGTCGGCCAGGGGCGCCACCTCGTTGTAGGCGTCCCTCACCCGTTCCAGGTGGGGGAGCCCGAACAGCGCGAGCATGGCGAGATCGGCCTCCCGGTGCCCCCCGTGGGCCGCCGGGTCGATCAGCACCGCGTCCCGGGTCCCCCACAGCACGTTGCCGTTCCACAGGTCCCCGTGGATGCGGGAGGGCGGCTCGGGGTCGCCCGCCAGGTCCGCGACCGAGTCCACGACCTTCTCCACGGTGCGGCCGTCCCCGGGGGTGAGACCGCCCTGGTCCAGGGCCTGGCGCAGGTAGGGGCGGAGCCGCTGCTCGGCGTAGAAGCGCGGCCAGTCGTGGGAGGGGGTGTTGTCCAGGGGGAGGGGGCCCACGTAGCCCGGCCAGTCGGCCCCGAAGCGGTCGGCGCCGGTGAGGTGGGTGCCCGCGAGCCTGCGGCCCAGGCGCTCGGCCGCGCCGGCGGTGGGCTCGCACTGCTCGACCCACGGGAGGACGAGCAGGCGGTCGTCCCAGGCCATGACCTCGATGGCGGGCGAACCGAAGGCGCGCCCCAGCCAGTCGAGTCCGCACGCCTCGGCGACGAGCACACCGCTGGCCGGGGCTCCCCGCACCAGGGACTTGACGAAGAGGCGGGTGCCGTCGGTGAGCTCGGCGAAGGAGATCTCCCAGTCGTGGCTGCTGCCCGCGCGGGCGGCGCGTCCGACCTCCCTGCCGAGCAGGGTGGCCAGGCGCTCGGCCATGGTGCCGTGGACGGGGTCCCGGCGGCGGCCCTCCCGGGGCCCCTCGCCGTCGTCCCCGCCGAAGGCACACACGATCGGTTCCCCCTCCACCCGCGCTACCCCCGCAGCCGGGTGACGAGCTCGCTCGTGAGGCCCTTGGCCGCGGCCTCCACCATGTTGAGGACGGCGGTGAAACCGTCGTCGCCGCCATAGTAGGGGTCGGGCACCTCCGGGTTGGGACCGCCGCCGGGCGCGAAGGACCGGTAGAGCCGCAGCCGCGACATGTCGAAGCCGTGCTCTTCGCCGTACTCGTCGACGAAGCGCCTGACCTCGTCGAGGTTGTCCAGGTCCATGGCCAGGACCAGGTCGCGTGTGGCCAGGTCGGACGGGTCGAACTGGCGGGCGGTGTGGTGGGTCAGGTAGCCGTGCACGCGCAGCGTGGACGCGGCGCGCGGGTCCATCTCCCCGCCCACGTGCCAGTGGCCGGTGCCGGAGCTGTCGACCTCGACGAGGTCTCCCAGCCCGGCGCGTTCGAGGTCGGCGGTGAGGACCTTCTCCGCCATGGGCGACCGGCAGATGTTGCCCAGGCACACCACACTGACACGGTAGGGACCAGCGGGATCACGGGGTTCCGGCAAGCTCATGCCCCAACCGTAACGAAAAACGGGTGCCGTCACCCGCTCCCCCTCCAGCGCGTCCGCTCCGTCCCGCGGTGTCACCCCTTGGGAAGGCGCACCACGGTGACGAAGAAGTCGTCGATCTGGCGGACCACCTTGATGAACTGGTCGAAGTCCACCGGCTTGGGCACGTAGGCGTTGGCGTGCAGGCGGTAGCTCCGCAGCACGTCCTCCTCGGCCTCGGAGGTGGTGAGCACCACGACGGGGATGTGCGCGAGGTCCTCGTCGTTCTTGACCTCCTCCAGCACCTCCCGGCCGTCCTTGCGGGGGAGGTTGAGGTCGAGGAGGATCAGGTGCGGACGGGGCGCGTCGGCGAACTCCCCCTCACGGCGGAGGAACCGGAGGGCCTCGACGCCGTCGGAGACCACGTGCAGGCGGTTGCCCAGCTTGTGTTCCTCGAACGCCTCCTTGGTCATCAGGACGTCCCCTGGATCGTCCTCGACCAGCAGCACCTCGATGGGATGCACCAACATGACCTCGCTCAAACTTCCAGACCCCTGACTCAGGGCCCCACCCCGTGGTCGGGGGGAACCGTACCGCCACCGGCGGCGGGCGGGGCGGGTCGCCCGTCCCCGGACATGTCGTCCGCGTCCGTGCTCTCCGCTCCGGTGTCGCCGTCGCCCGTGGGCTGTCGTGCGGCCGTCGGCACCGAGGCCTCGGGGGTGTCGGCCTCGGCGTCCTCGGTGCCCTCGTCTCCGATATCGACGGGAACGCCTCCGACGGTTCCCCTCTCCGGGGCCGCCGTGTCGTCCTCGTGTTCGGAATCCGCGGGCAAGGACCAGCATATGCGGGTTCCGGTCTGCCCGGAGTCGCCTTCGCCGGAGGTTTCGGCCCCCTCAGGGGTCCCGGACCCGGTGTCGAGCCAGATCCTGCCCCCGTGGAACTCCACGATCTTCTTGCACATGGCCAGGCCGATGCCGGTGCCCGTGTACTTCTCCCTCGTATGCAACCGCTGGAAGATCACGAAGATGCGCTCGGCGTACTGCGGTTCGATCCCGATCCCGTTGTCGGCGCAGCAGAACACCCACTCGTCGCCCTGCCGCTCCACGCCGAGGTGGACCCGCGGGTCCTCGTCGCCGCGGAACTTGACCGCGTTGCCCACCAGGTTGAAGAACACCTGGGTGAGCAGGGTGCGGTCGCCCTGCACGGTCGGCATCGGATCCCAGGTGACCTCGGCGCCCACCTCCTCCAGGCGGGTGGACAGGCTGCTCAGGGCGTCGTCCAGGGCGGCGTCCAGGTTGACCGAGGCGAAGTTCCTGGTCCGCCCGACACGGGAGAACGCCAGCAGGTCGTTGATGAGGGTCTGCATGCGCTTGGCGCCCTCGACCGCGAAGTCGATGTAGGAGTCGGCCCGTTCGTCGAGCTGCCCCTGGTAGCGGCGCTGGAGCAGCTGGCAGAAGCTCGCCACCTTGCGCAGCGGCTCCTGGAGGTCGTGGGAGGCGACGTAGGCGAACTGCTCCAGCTCCAGGTTGGAGCGGCGCAGCTCCTCGGTCTGGTGCTCCAGCAGCGTGGACTGCTCCTGGAGCTTGCGCCGCGCGGACGCCACCTCGTCCAGGTCCTGGACGATGCGTTCGCGCATGGAGTCGACGTCCCGGCCAAGCCGGACGATCTCCGGCGGCCCGTGCAGGGAGATGCGGTGGGCGTAGTAGCCCTCCGAGACCTGGCGCATGTGCCCGGCCAGTTCGTCCAGGGGGCGCAGCACCCACTGCTGCAGCATCACCCACAGGAACACCGACAGGAAGACCACGACCAGCCCCACCAGCACCAGGAGGGCGACGACCTGCTGGGTGGCCAGGGTCAGCCCCTCCCGCGCCTGGTCGATCTCGCTCTGGAGCTGCTGGGTCGTGGCGTCGGCGATCCGGGACAGGTCGAGGAACAGCATGCGGCCGCGTTGGAGGTCCTCCCGGGAGATCTCCTGGCCGCTGCTCACCTGCTCCAGCGCGGGCTCGGCGAACTCGTCGGTCCACAGCCGCCCCGCCGCGAGCAGGTCCTCGACGTTGGACTCGACCTCCGGGTTCTCCTCGGCCAGCTCGGAGAGGGCCGCCTGGTTCTCCGCCAGCGTCAGCTGGGAGGCGATGTAGGGCTCCAGGAAGTCCCGGTCCTGCGTGAGGATGTAGCCGCGCAGGGCGTGGTCCTGGCTCAGGTAGGACGAGTGGGTCTGGTCGACGGAGCTGACCGCCGGGGTCAGGGAGTCCACCTGGAGGGCGAGGTTGTCGCGGGCGTTGAGGGCGGCCAGCGTGATGACGGACACGGCCACGACCAGGACGACGGCGACGACCGTCAGGAGGCTGGTGACCCGGCGGCGCAGGCTCCACGACTCGTGGGCCGGGCGCGAGCGCTCCCGGTCGGCCCCGTTGACGAACTGGCCGCCGCCGATCGAGACGCCTCCGGGCAGACCGGGGCCGGGGTCCGCCCCCGGTCCCTCCGTCGTGTCGGTGTCCATGGCCGTTCCCTCCCGGGTCGGGCTCACTCCAACTCTCCGTGGGTGATGAGCAGCATCGCCACGTCGTCCTGGAGCGGGCCGCCGTTGCTGCGTTCCGCCTCGTCCACCAGGTGTTCCGGCAGGCGGGCCAGTGAGACGCCCTGCCCCAGGACCCCGGTGACCATCCGGCGCAGGCCCGCGACCTCCAGGCGCTCGGGCGGGCCGCCGTCGTAGGCGTCCACGAGGCCGTCGGTGTAGAAGAGCACGCTCGCCCCGACGGGCAGGACGACCTCGTCCGTGGCCGTCTCCTCCACCGGGAAGACGCCCAGCGGGGGCTGCGGGGTGACCCGCGTCTCCTCCACCGCGCCGTCCTGGACGATCATGGGCGGCGGGTGTCCCAGGACGCGGAGCCTGACCCGGTCGTCGCCGGTGTCCAGGCTCGCCATGCACAGCGTCGCGTACATCTCCTCCTGGGCGCGTTCGCTGACCAGGATGGCCTCCAGGTTGGGCAGCACCCTGGCCTCGTCGACCCCGCCCATGATGAGGGCGCGCCACGCGATGCGCAGGCTGACCCCGAGGGCGGCCTCGTCGGGGCCGTGCCCGCTCACGTCGCCGATGACGACGTGGGTGGTGCCGTCCTTCTCGACCGCGTCGTAGAAGTCGCCGCCGACCAGGGCGCGCTTGCGGCCGGGCCGGTAGTAGGCGCGGTGGCTGAGCGGCGAGCGCTGCAGCAGGACCTGGGGCAGCAGGCCGCGTTCGAGGCGCATGTTCTCCCGGGCGCGGATGCGCGCCTCGCGGAGCTGCCGTGCGCCCTCGTCGGCGCGGCGGCGCTCCAGGGAGTAGCGGAGGCTGCGGCCGAGCAGGGAGCCGTCGACCTGACCCTTGACGAGGTAGTCCTGGGCCCCGGCCGCGACCGCGGCGACGCCCTCGTGCTCGTCGTCGAGCCCGGTGAAGACCACGACGGCGGCGGCCGGCGCGCCCTCCAGGATCTCGCGGAGGAGCTCCAGGCCGTGGGCGTCGGGCAGGTTCAGGTCGAGCAGGACGCAGCCGCGGAAGCCCTCCAGGTGCTCACGCGCGTCCGCCAGGGTGGTGACCCAGGTGATGCGGGTGTTCAGGGCTGTGTCGGCGAGCAGTTCCTCGGCGAGGAAGGCGTCGCCCGCGTCGTCTTCGACAAGCAGGACGTCAAGCGATTCGACGGTGGCCTCCACCCGGTCGTTGAGGACGGCGTCGTCGCCCAGGGAGGCGCCGCCGTGGGGGGCGGCGCCGTTGGCGGGAGCGGCCTGTGCCGTCCCCTCACCGATCACCGTCCGGGGATCGTGCCCTGTTCTCCTGGTATCCACTCATCGCCTCTGGTCTGCCGGACCGCGGGTGCCTGCCCCGCACGGCGCGCCGAGGGGATCCCTCGGTGCTTCCCGGCGGTTCGGACCACACGACACACAAACGATAATCGCCCCGGCGACCTGTTGACCAGCAGGCGTAACGAGACACATCCGACGCCGACGGCCGGAACCGCCCCCGGGATGGCCTCCCGTGGGCCCGCGTCACGCGTCCCGGGCGCCCGGCGCGACGCCGCCCCCACAACCACCCAGAACCGACATATGCGCATGCAAGGGCACGTGCAGGACACGAGCGCGCAACACCGGGGACCCTTGCGGCACGGGGGCGCGGGGACGGGGAACGGGGCGGGCCCGGGGGCGCGGGCGACACGCGGGCGGATTTTTTCACGACAACCCGTCATATCCGTCTTGACAGCCCCTCCCACCTAAATGACATGATGTCATAAAGTTTCCGACACGGAAGGCGGACAGCGCAGATGAGCGCAACGGCCGAGGCCCCCTCGACGGCCGCACCCGGCTCGCCCCGGCTGTTCTCCGAACGGCTCAAGGCCGCGACGTGGAGCGACCACCAGGCCGCCGAGGACCACGGGTTCACCCGGGCCCTCCTCGACGGCTCCCTCCCCCTGGCCGGCTACACCGAGATGGTCGCCCAGCACTACTTCGCCTACGCCGCGCTGGAGGAGGTCGGCCGGAGGCTGTCGGACGACCCCGTCGCCGGAAGGTTCCACTACCCCGAGCTCGAACGGCTCCCCGCGCTCGTCCGCGACCTGGAGCACCTGCTCGGCCCCGACTGGCGCGAGCGGATCTCGCCGGGTCCGGCCACCCGCACCTACGCGGCGCGGATCGAGCAGATGGCCGGCCACCCCGAGGGGTTCGTCGCCCACCACTACACGCGCTACATGGGCGACGTGTCCGGCGGGCAGTTCATCCGCCGTGCCGCCGCCGGGGCCTACGGCCTGTCCGACGGGGCGGGCGTCGCCTTCTACGTCTTCGACGCGCTCGGCAGCCTTCCCCGGTTCCGTGCCGGGTACCGCGAGCGCCTCGACTCCCTCGACCTGGACGAGGCGGCCGCCGCGCGCCTCGTGGCCGAGACCCGGCTCGCCTACCAGCTCAACACCGAGGTGTTCGCCGACCTGGGCCGCGTCCACGCCCCGGCCGCCTGAGGGGCCGCGCGCCGCCGGCCCCGGGCTCCCGGCCATGCCGGTCCGGCCCCCGGACATGCCACCATAGGGGGATGCCCAAGATCACGGCGCCGACCATCGCCGCCCACCGTGCCCGCACACGGGAGCGCATCATGGAGGCCGTCGACCACCTGATCCGGAGCCAGGGGATCGACCGCGTCTCCATGACCGACGTTGCCAACTCCGCCGGCATCACGCGCACCGCCCTGTACAACTACTTCCCGGACAAGCCCGCACTGCTCCTCGCCTTCACCGAGCAGGTCAACAGCGCGTTCGTGGAGCGGTACAGGCGCGAACTCCCCTCGGGCGTGTCCGCGGCCCGGAGACTGTCGGCGTTCGTCCGCCTCCAACTGGAGGGGATCATGGCGCACCCGCACCCGCCGGCCGCCGAACTCGGCGCCAGCCTCGGCCCCGACGCCTACCAGGCGCTCGCCGACCACGTCGCCCCCATGCACCGCCTGCTGACCGAGATCCTGGAGGAGGGGACGTCCGCCGGCGAGTTCGAGCCCCTGCCCGCGGAGCCCGTCGCACGCCTCACCCTGTCGATGGTCGGCTCCCAGCGCCTCCCGCTCGTGAGCGGCGAGATCGACCTGGACGAGACCCACGCCCTAGTCACGCGGTTCGTTCTCCGCGCCCTCGGAGTGGAGCCCGAAACCATCGACACCGTCCTCCCGAAACCCTCCCCCGAAATCACTCAGAGCGAGTCACCATAAGCACTGAGTCATAAGGGCTGGTCCGTAAGAGGACCCTGGACAGGGTGCGGTCGAAACAGACTCGCCACGGCATCTCGGCATCGGTAAGAATCGGTCACCCGCCCGCCCCTCGCGGGCGGGCGGCCCTCCGACCGAGAGCGAGGCCCCGACGTGTCACTCGTCCTGCTCGCCGTCGGCACCGTCCTGGTGTCGATCGCGCTCTTCAACAGGCTGCCCCACTACGTGCCCGGACGGCTCCCGGCCCCCGGGGCCGGCCGCGCCGCCGCCGCGGGGCCCCTGGCCACCGCACGCCGCGCGGGGACCGCTCCACGCGTCCGCCTGGAGTCGGCCCGGCTCACCGAGCAGGGCAAGGCACTGCTGGCCACGCTCGGGGGCAGCGCCCTGATCGTGGCCTTCTTCCTCACCCTGTCCGGCCTCTGAGCGCCGCCCGGGCCGCCACGGCCCGGCGGGCGATCGCGGAGCCCGTCGCCCGGCTGCCCGCCATGCGCACGAGCAGGCCCCCCGCGGCGGTGGCGGCGATGCCGCCCGTCACGGCCGCCGCCGTGGCCAGCCGCTCCCGGAAGCGGGTGTCGCGCTGGGCGGCCAACTCCGCGATCGCCCGGTCGGTGGCGCCGAAGGCCCCGCCGCAGAGCAGGGCGTCCAGCTCCCGGGGCCTCCAGTCCGCCCGCCACGGGCTCAGCGGCGCCAGGCCGCCCGGCACCGAGGCCGTGCGCGGCTTCCAGCGGACCGGCTCGACCACGCCCCACGGGCCCCGCACCGGCGCGGCCTCCGGCACGGCCAGGGTCCGGGGCGCGGGCCCGTTGTAGCGCAGCTCCCCCGGAGCGTTGGCGATCATCTCCGCCAGGAGCTTGGCGCAGGCGCGGGCGTCGCCCAGCGCCGTGTGCTGGCCGGTCGGCCAGTCCCCCCCGAGCCGGAAGGACGCCTTGGGCAGCGAGTACCGGTCGAGGTCGATCTGGGAGCGCAGCGCGCGGAGCGTGCACAGCCCGGACTGCCCCGTCGGCAGCCCCGCGGGCACCAGCTCCGAGCCGAGGAAGCGCAGTTCGAAGTCGAGGTTGTGGCTGACCACGACCGCACCCGAGAGCAGCTCCGCCAGCCGGGGCACGACCTGGGCGATGACGGGGGCGCCGACGGTGTCCCCCTCGCCGATCCCGTGGAACTCCCGGCCGCCCACCTCCGCGCGCGGGTCCACGAGGGTGCTGAACTCCTCGACGACCTTGCCGTCGCCCCGGACCCGCACGACCGCGATCTCCACGATGCGCGCGCCCTCGCGCGGTTCGAGGCCCGTCGTCTCCATGTCGAGTACCGCGTACTCCAGGTCCGCCGCCCGCATTCCGACCCTGCGCCGGGTCAGCGCGCCCATCCGCAGCGTTCCCATCGTGTGCCCCACTCCTTCGTCGCGCCGTGCCACAGGCCGTTTCTCCTGGTGCGTACCGGCATCGACCTTACTCCCCGCGTCCGACAGCGAACCCCCAGCACGCGTCGTCCGGGCAGATCGTGTCAGGGGACACGGCCGGAGCCCGGGCCGGGCCCCTGCTCCGCGTCCCGCCGACCGGCTCCGGGAGCCCGGGCCGCCGGGGCCCGGCCGCGCCGGGCCCGGACACCTGGCCACACGGAAGAAAGGGGGGTTATGTAACGTTCTTACGCGTGTCCGCCCGCCGGAGGACACCCCGCGCCCACCGAACCTCACCGTCGAGGAGAGCCCGCATGCCCCAGAGCCCGCTGCCCGAGTACGTCCCCCTGGCGGAGGTCGTCCGGTCCGGTATGCGCGAGAGCGTCCACTACGGCGCGGTCGTCGGGCTGACGGCGTCCGGCGAGATCGCCTACGCCCGCGGCCCGGTGCACCAGCCCATGTTCCCGCGCTCCTCCGCCAAGCCCTTCCAGGCCCTGGCGTCGCTGCGCGCGGGCGCCCCCCTCGCCGGCCGCTCCCTCGCCATCGCGGCCGGCAGCCACGGCGGCGAGGACTTCCACGCGGACGAGGCCAGGAGCATCCTCGCGGCCGCGGGCCTGACCCCCGACGCCCTCGGCTGCCCGCCCGCGGCCCCGGGCGGCTCCGGGGCCCGCACCGCGTTCGTCCGCGCCGGGCGCGAACCCGAGCGCCTGCTCATGAACTGCTCGGGCAAGCACGCCGCCATGCTGGCCGCGTGCGTCGCCCGCGGGTGGAGCACCGACGACTACCTCGACCCGGACCACCCCCTCCAGGCGCTCGTCCGCGAGACCACGGAGGAGGTGTGCGGCGAGGAGGTCGCGCACACCGCCGTGGACGGCTGCGGTGCGCCCCAGCTCGCCGTGACCCTGGCCGGGCTGGCCCGCGGCCTGTGGCGGATGCGCACCGCGCCCGGGGGCAGCCGCGAGCGGGCCGTCCTGGACGCGATGAGCGCCCACCCCGAGTACGTGTCGGGCCCCGGCCGCGTGGACACCGACCTGATGACCCGGATGCCGGGCCTGGTCTCCAAGATCGGCGCCGACGGCGTCCTGGTGCTCTCCGCGGCCACGGGTGAGACCGTCGCGGTCAAGATCAGCGACGGGGACGCGGAGGAGCGGGCGCGTACCCTGGTCGCACTCGACGCGCTGCGGACCCTCGGTGTGGACGTCTCCCCCGTCCAGGACCGGCTGCGCGTGGACGTCCACGGCGGTGGCGCCCCCGTCGGCGAGGTCCGCCCACTCTGACGTCCCCTCCCCGGGGAGGGACCACCGAAAGGCACAGCACCGTGCGGGACACCCTGAACGAGATAGTCGTCGTCGGCGCCGGGATGGCGGGGCTGCACGCGGCCGAGGCGCTGCGCGCACAAGGGTTCGAGGGGCGGTTGACGCTCCTCGGCGAGGAGGCGCACCGCCCCTACTCGCGCCCTCCCCTGTCCAAGGAGGTGCTGACCGGCATCGGCATGGACCCCTCCGGCGGAGGGCCCGGTTGGCTGGCGGGCCACCGAGCCCTGCGCCTGCGCGACGACGCGGCCGTCGACGCCCTCGGCCTGGACCTCCGCACGGGCACCCGGGCTGTGGCGCTGGACCCCGCGGCCCGCGAGGTGACCGTCTCCGGTCCGGGCGGCGCCGCCGGGACCGTGCGCTACGACGGCCTGATCATCGCCACGGGGGCGCGGGCCCGGCGTCCGGACACCGACCTGGCGGGGGTCCACGTGCTGCGCACGCTCGACGACGCCGAGGCGGTGCGCGCGGCGTTCGCCCCGGGGGGCCGCCTCGTGGTGGTCGGCGCGGGCTTCGTCGGCGCAGAGGTCACCGCGAGCGCCCGCGCCGCGGGCATGGACGTGACCCTGGTGGAGGCGGCGGCGACGCCGCTGACCCGCGTGGTGGACCCGCGGATCGGCCGCCTCCTGACCGAGCTGCACCGGGAGAACGGGGTCGACGTGCGCCTCGGCGCCGGCGTGGCCGGGTTCGAGGGGGACGGCCGGGTGGAGAGGGTCCGGCTGACCGACGGCAGCGCCGTGGAGGCGTCGCTGGTGGTCGCCGGGATCGGCGTGCACCTGAACACCGAGTGGCTGCGCGGGTCGGGGGTGGAGCTGCTCGCCGACGGGGCGGTCGCGTGCGACCGGTACTCGGCGACGTCGGTGCCGGACGTGTACGCGGTCGGCGACCTCGCGAACTGGCCGCACCCCCGCTACGGCGGCCGGATCCGGCTGGAGCACTGGACCAACGCGGGCGAGCAGGGCGAGGCCGCGGCCCGCAACCTGCTCGCCGGGGAGGGGCGCACGCCCTTCACCCCCGTGCCCTACTTCTGGTCGGACCAATACAAGATGAAGCTCCAGCTGCTGGGACAGGGAGCACCGGCGGATCAGGTCACCTTCGTGCACGGTTCACCGGAGGACCGAAAGTTCGTGGCCTTCCTCGGCCGGGACGGCATGCTCACCGGCGTGCTGGGGCTGCGCTCCACGCCCCGGACGATGCGCTACCGCGGGCTGTTGGAGAAGCCGACGACGTGGGACGAGGCCCTGGCCGCGGCGGGGGTCACTCCAGCACGGTGATGGCCCGCTTGGGGCACAGCCGCTCGGCCCGGCGGACGCCGTCGTGGGACCCGGCGGCGGGCTCCTCCGTCAGCAGGTACAGGAAGTCGTCGTCGCGGACCTCGAACACCTCCGGCGCCGCGCCCATGCACAGGGCGTTGCTCTCGCACTGGTCGTAGTCGACCTCGACTCGCATGCTCGTGTGCTCCTCGCGTGGTCGGTCGCAGGACCCGAGCCTAAGCCACTCCCCCCGGCCGGGGCAGGGCATTGTCACCACAGGGACCGAAGGGATTCGCCCATTCGGTCCTATTGAGAACTTGATGACACAAGCCGGGCATTCGGTGAACCGTGGACACCATCCGGCTGTCCAACTGTCACGACAGCACGGGCCGTCCGGGCCGTCGTGGAGAGGGGTGGCATGCCGAGCGAACACACGGGCGGCGGGGGCGCGCAGGGCCCCGGCGGAGGCTCCGGGCACGGACCCTCCGCCGGGGCCCTGCGCGGTCACGGGGACACGGCCGGACGCGCCGGGACGGACGGCCGGCCGGGCCGGCCCGGGGACACGGCCCAGCAGCATCCGGCGTATCCGCCGCACCAGGCGCACCAGGCGTATCCGGCCCATCAGGCGTACGGCCCGTACCCCGCCCGTGGTCGGCAGAGCTACGCGCAGATGTACCAGCAGGACTTCTGGGGGGCCAGGCCCCGGATCCCCCTGCCCGAGGCGCCCGTGTGGCTCCCCCTCGCGCTCCTCGGCGTGGGCGTGGTGGCGGCCTTCCTCGCGACGCTCGACCGTCCGGGGCTCGGCATCGTGATCACTGGAGCGGTGGCGGGCCTGACCGCCCTGACTGCGCTGACGGTGCGTCCCCCCGTCCCGGGCGGCGCCCCCGGCGGGGCGGACGGCCGCGACGAGGGGCCGGACGGGAGCGCCTCCGGGGCGCTCCCGGAGGCGGACGCCCCCGCCGCGCAGGAGGCGGACGGGGCACGGGCTCCCGGGACCGGCGAGGCGGTCCCCGGCGGGGAGGCCGGGAACCCCCGCTCCGGGGAGACGCGCCCCGACGCCTCCGGCTCCGGCTCCGGCTCCGGCTCCGGCTCCGGCTCCGGGGACACAGAAGCCGGGCACGACGGTTCCGGGCACGCGGACACCGGGTCTGCGGGGACGGGGCCTTCCGAAGGACCGGGTCCGGAGCACGCGCAGGAGACCCGGGACGCCGTCGCGGCGGGGACGACCGGCACCGCGGAGGAGGCCGGGGTCGCCCGAGACGCCGGGGACGCAGAGGCACAGGAGACCGGCGTCGCGCAGACGCAGGCAGACGCGGACGCCCAGGAGGACGGCTCCGCCGTCGCGGCGGGGACGACCGACGCCGCGCAGGAGACCGGGGACGCAGAGGCACAGGCGGACACGGACGCCCGGCAGGACGGGGCGGAGCAGCACACGGCCGCCGACCCGTCCGCGCCGGGGACGTCCGGGCCCGCCCCGTCCGGAGCCGGAACGCCGGACGCCCCGGCGCCGGCCCCCGACACCGCCCGCGGCGGGGCCGCCGACGAGCCGCGCCCCGACCGCTACGCCCACGCCTGGTCGGCGGGCTACGGCGTGATCGCCGCCGCCCTGCTCCTCACGGCGGCCCTGCGCGACGCGGGCTGGGTGCTGTTCTGGACGCTCACCTCGTCCTTCTTCTTCGCCTCGCTCGCGTTCTCCGTACGCAACCCGTCCTCGCGCGAGGGCGCGGTCGGGGTCGTCAGCGGCTCGCTCGGCCTGTTCCGCAACCTGCCCTCCACCCCCCTGTTCCTGGTGGGGCCCCTGCGCAGCGGCCGCGGACGGCGCCTGGCCGGACCGGTCCTGCTCACCACGCTCGTCACCGGCGCGCTCCTGCTCGTCTTCGGCCTGCTGTTCTCCTTCGCCGACGCGGTCTTCGCGGGCTACGTCGCGCGGCTGTTCGAGGGGGCGTTCTCGGGAAGCACGTTCTTCGACGGGTTCTCCCGGCTGTTCGCGATGCTGGCGGCCGTCCTGTTCACCGGGTCCGCCGTCCTGGCCGCCAGGCGCCGCCGCGCCCCGGCGAAAGCCCCCGCCCGGCCCGCCGGGGCCGGGCACGCGTCCGCCTCGCTGCCCGTCTGGGTGTGGACCGTCCCGCTCGGCGCGCTGGTCGCCCTGTTCACCGCGTTCCTCGGGGTGCAGGCCGTCGCCATGTTCGGCGGCGACGACCACGTCCAGCGGGTCGCCGGGGTCACCTACGCCGAGTACGCGCGCCAGGGCTTCTTCCAGCTGGTGGTCGTCAGCCTGCTGGTGCTGTGCGTCATCGCGGTCGCCGTGTACGTCCTGCCGTCCCGGCCCGCGGCCACCCGGACGCTGCGCAACGCCCTGCTCGGGCTCCTGTGCGTGCTCACCCTGGTCATCCTCGCCTCGGCGATGATGCGGCTCCAGCTCTACATCGACACCTACGGCCTGACGCGGCTGCGGATCAGCGCCGAGGCGTGGATCGTGTGGAGCGCCGGGGTGTTCGGACTGGTGATCGCGGCCGGGGTCCTCAACACCCTGGGCCGCCGCGCCGCCTGGCTGCCCCGGGGCACCGCGGCCCTGGCCGGCGTCGCCCTGGCGGTGTTCGCCTACGGGAACCCCGACCTGCGCATCGCGGAGAGCCACCACGACCTGGAGCTGACGCAGGTCGACACGTGGTACTTGAGGGACCTGTCCGCCGACGCCCTGCCCGCCCTGGTGGAACTGGAGGGCGGTGACCGCGCGTGCGCCCTGAGCGGGATCGCGTACCGCCTGGACGACCCCGGGGAGGAGGGCCTCGCCTCGTGGAACCTGTCGCGGCACCGGGCCCGCGCTCAGCTGGCGCAGACCGGCCCCGCCGACGACGTCACGGCCCAGGAGGGCCCCTGCCGGGCCCTCTACTGAGCGCGGGTCCGGGGCCGGAGCCCCGCCGCTCGGGCTCCACCGCCGCGGGCCGCGGCTCCCGGAACCGGCCGCCCGGGGCCCCGTGACGGGCGCCCCGGGCTCCGGGCTCACTCTCCGGCGAAGCGGTCGGTCGCCTCGACGAGGCGGTCGAGGATGCCCGGCTCGCTGAAGGCGTGACCGGCGTCGTCCACGATGTGGAACTCCGCCTCGGGCCACGCCTTGTGCAGGTCGTAGGCGGTGCGCACCGGCGTGCACACGTCGTACCGGCCCTGCACGATCACGCCGGGGATGTGCCGGATCGCCCCGGCCCCGTCCACGAGCTGGTTCGGCTCCAGGAACCCCTTGTTGACGAAGTAGTGGTTCTCGATCCGGGCGAACGCCAGCGCGTACTCCTCGTCCGCGTGGTGCTCCCGCAGGGACGGGTCGGGCACCAGTGTCACCGTGGACCCCTCCCACACGCTCCACGCGCGGGCCGCCTCCAGCCGGACCTCCCGGTCGGGGGAGGCGAGGCGCCGCGCGTAGGCGGCGACGAGGTCGTCGCGCTCCTCCTCCGGGATCGGCGCCAGGTAGGACTCCCACAGGTCCGGGAAGAGGTTCGAGGCGCCCTCCTGGTAGAACCAGCGCAGCTCCTCGTCCCGGAGCGTGAAGATGCCGCGGACGACGAGCTCGCTGACGCGCTCCGGGTGCTTCTGCGCGTAGGCCAGTGCCAGGCAGCTCCCCCACGAACCGCCGAAGACCTGCCAGCTCTGCGCGCCGATCATCTCGCGCAGGCGCTCCATGTCCTCCACCAGCGCCCACGTGGTGTTGGTGGACAGGTCGGTGTCCATCTGGCCGGCGTGCGGCGTGGAGCGGCCGCAGTTGCGCTGGTCGAACAGCAGGATCCGGTACCGTGCCGGGTCGAACAGCCGCCGGTGGTCGGGGACGCAGCCGCCGCCGGGCCCGCCGTGCAGGAACACCACGGGCTTGCCCTCGGGGTTGCCGCAGAGCTCCCAGTAGACGCGGTGTCCGTCGCCGACGTCGAGCATGCCCGAGTCGTACGGCTCGATGGGCGGGTACAGAGTGCGCAAGGCGTGAGCCCTTTCCTGTGTGCGGCCTCCCGCCGGGGTCCCGGCGGGAGCTGGGGATGGTGTGCGGGGACGCGCCGGGAGCTCCGGCCGCGCCCGCGGGCGGACCGCGGCGGAGCGCGGCGGGCCGGCCGGCCCGCCGCCGTCCCGGACCCGGCCGGCCCCGGGGCGCCGGAACGCGGTCAGAGCCGGTCGAGGAGCTGCGCCTTCTTCGCGCTGAACTCCTCGTCGGTGAGCAGCCCCTCGGAGTGGAGGCGCCCGAGTTCGCGGATCGTGGCGAAGACCGCCTCGCCTCCGCCGTCGTCGGCCCGGTCGCCGGCGCCCAGGGCCGCGGGGCCCTCCCCCGGGGCGTCCGCGGCCCGGATGTGGGCGTTGAGGGTGGCCGCCATCAGCAGCGTGTCCTCACTGCCCTTCGTCCCGTGCGAGGCCAGGGTGAAGAAGTCGTTCGCGAGCTCGGTCGCCCCCGGGAGGGTGACGCCGCGCAGCACGATCCGCAGGTGGCCCTCGGTGACGTCCACGGGGGGCCGCCACTCCGCCTCCAGGACCTCGGACAGCCGGTAGTCGCGGGCCTTCTCCTTCTCCTTGGCCGTGCTGGCCAGCCAGCCGTCCCACTGCAGGCGCACCCGGGCGCCGTCGAAGGACGCCGAGCCCTCCGCGGTGCGGACCTGGAGAGGGGGCCTGCCGACCAGCCCCAGGGCGACCTGCCGGGGGTCGAGCTCCCCGGCGAGGGTCTCCCCGGCGTAGCGGGCCGAGGAGGCGATCTGCTCGGAGAGGTACTCCGCGACGAGCTCCGTGTCGTGGGGGCCGGTGAGCAGCAGCGGGGTGGAGGAGTCCCGGCCGGGGAGCCCCAGGGCCGCGTACGGGTCGGCGCCGTCCGCGAGCCCGAGGCGCAGGCGCCACCCGTGCTTGCGGTCGCCCCGGTCGAAATCCACCTCGCGGACGGCCGCCAACGGCACCGTGCAGCTTCCCAGGGACTTGAGCAGCGTGGGGACCTTGCGGCCGGACTCGAAACGGATGCGGACCGTCTCGTCGTCGATCCGCCAGGTTCCGTGGTGTCCGCGCAGTTCCTCCATGTCCACACATCCTAGAGCCAGCCGGGGCGCCCCAAGGGGAGGCGTCGGGGGCGCGCATCCCGGGTAGGACCAGCGGGGCACACCCGTTCCACCGCCCTCTCCGGGCGGAGTCCGCGGACAGTGCGGTCGGCGCCCTGTCCCTGAACCGGAGGTCGCCAGACATGTCGAGAGAGATGGCCGCCGAGGGCGCCGCGGAGTTCCGTGCCGCACGGGACCTGCTCCTGGCGCACCGCACCGACCAGGAGGCCGCCCACCGCGAGTTCGCCTGGCCGAGACCGGACGTGTTCAACTGGGCGCTGGACTACTTCGACGAGGTCGCCGAGCGGCGCCCGGACCGGACCGCCCTGTGGATCGTGGAGGACGACGGCGGCGAGGCCAAGTACACCTACCGCCACCTGTCGGAGCGCTCGAACCAGGTGGCGAACTGGCTGCTCGGCCAGGGCGTCCGCGCCGGCGACCGGATCATGGTGATGCTCGGCAACCAGGTGGAGCTGTGGGAGACCACCCTGGCGGCGGTCAAGCTCGGGGCGGTCGTCGCGCCGACGGCCACCGCCCTGTCCGAGGCCGACCTGGTGGACAGGCTGGAGCGGGGAGAGATCGCGCACGTGGTCTGCTCGGTCGCCGAGACCGATAAGTTCGCGCACCTCAGAGGCCACTGGACGCGGATCTGCGTGGGATACATGGACGGGTGGCTGAGCTACGCCGACTCCGAGCACGCCGCCCTGGAGTTCCACCCCCCTCACCACGCCGGCCCGGACGACCCGCTCCTGCTGTACTTCACGTCCGGGACGACGTCGCGGCCCAAGCTGGTCACCCACACGCAGCGGTCCTATCCCGTGGGCCACCTGTCCACCATGTACTGGCTGGGCGTCCGCCCCGGCGACATCCACCTCAACGTGTCCTCCCCCGGGTGGGGCAAGCACGCCTACAGCAGCGTGTTCGGGCCGTGGAACGCCGAGGCGACGGTCCTGGTCGTCGACCAGGAGCGGTTCGACCCCGGACGGCTGCTCGACGAGGTGGTGCGCTGCGGCGTGGACACCCTGTGCGCGCCGCCCACCGTGTGGCGGATGCTCGTCCAGGCCGACCCGGCCGGATGGAAGGTGGGGCTGCGCGAGGCCCTGTCCGCCGGCGAACCGCTCAACCCCGAGGTGGTCGACCGGGTGCGGGAGGCGTGGGGGCTGACCGTCCGCGACGGGTTCGGACAGACCGAGACGACGCTGGTCATCGGCAACGGGCCGGGCCAGGAGGTCCTCCCCGGGTCGATGGGACGGCCCATGCCCGGCTACGACGTCGTGCTGGCCGACCCGGTCACCGACGAGCCGTCCGACACCGGGCAGATCTGCGTGGACATGACCCGGAGTCCCGTCGGGGTCATGAAGGGGTACGACGACGACCCGGTCCTCACCCGCGAACTGACCCGCCGGGGGCGCTATCGCACCGGTGACATCGCGAGCCGGGATTCGACCGGGCACATTACCTATATCGGTCGGATCGACGATGTTTTCAAGGCCTCGGATTACCGCATCTCACCCTTTGAACTCGAAAGCGTCCTGATCGAGCACGAATACGTGGCCGAGGCCGCGGTGGTGCCCTCGCCGGATCCGCTGCGCCTGTCGGTCGCCAAGGCGTACGTGACCCCGGTCGAGGGGGCGCCGCCCGACGCGGCCACGGCGCGGGCCATCCTGCTCCACGCCCGCGCGCGGCTGTCGCCGTACAAGAGGGTCCGCCGCCTGGAGTTCGCCGACCTGCCCAAGACCGTGTCCGGTAAGATCCGCCGCGTGCAGCTGCGCGCGGCGGAGTCCGAGCGCGGCGCGGTCGTCGACGGCACCCGCAATCCGCACGAGTTCTGGGAGGAGGACCTCCCGGGCCTGAAGGACTGAGCCCCCGGGCCCGGACGGCGGCCCCGGCCGCCATTGCCGCGGATTTCCACGGGAATGGCGTCCCACATCGCGAGACACCCGATTTCCCCCTCGGCGGATGTGGCGTTTCCCATCCCGTGACCGGCGCCGGTGTTCCGGATCGACGCCTCCCCGCACGCACGGCCGCGCTAGTGTTTTCGTGGCGACAGCGTGACAGCAGTGCGATACATGGACAGACGGGACCAAGGGGAACTACACGATGCCGAGCACCAACGACACACGGGTGGCGAGTTACAAGCCGCTCATCGCCCCCCGGGACCTGCTCGCAGAACTCCCGCTGGGCCCGGACCGCAGCGCCCTGGTGGAGGAGTCCCGCGCCGAGGTCAAGCGCGTCCTGGACGGTGAGGACGACCGGCTCCTGGTCGTCGTCGGCCCCTGCTCGGTGCACGACCCCGAGTCCGCCCTGGACTACGCCCGCCGACTGGCCGAACTGGTGCCGTCCCTGCGCGACGACCTGTGCGTGGTGATGCGCGTGTACTTCGAGAAGCCGCGCACCACCGTCGGCTGGAAGGGCCTCATCAACGACCCGCACCTGGACGACACCTACGACGTCCACCACGGCCTGCGCATCGCCCGCAAGCTCCTCCTCGACATCAACTCCCTCGGCCTGCCCGCCGGGACCGAGTTCCTCGACCCCATCACCCCGCAGTACATCGCCGACGTCGTCTCCTGGGGGGCCATCGGCGCCCGCACCACGGAGAGCCAGGTGCACCGCCAGCTCAGCAGCGGCCTGAGCACCCCCGTGGGCTTCAAGAACGGCACGGACGGCGACGTGCAGGTCGCGGTGGACGCGGTCGGCGCGGCCTCCGCCTCGCACACCTTCTTCGGCGTCGACCCGGCCGGGGCCGGGTCGGTCGTCGTCACGGAGGGGAACCCGGACTGCCACGTGATCCTGCGCGGCGGCCGCAGCGGCCCCAACTTCGACACGGCGCCGGTCGGGGCCGCCCTCGACGTCATCGAGGACGCGGGCCTGCCCCGGCGCCTCATGATCGACGCCAGCCACGCCAACAGCGGCAAGGACCACAAGCGCCAGCCGGGCGTGGCCTCCGCGATCGCGGCCCAGGTCGCCGCGGGCCAGAAGGGCGTCATCGGCGTCATGCTGGAGAGCTTCATCGTCGAGGGCGCCCAGAAGCTCGGCGACCCCGCCGACCTCACCTACGGCCAGTCGATCACCGACAAGTGCATGGGGTGGGAGACCACCGGCGAGGTGCTGAACCAGCTGGCCGAGGCCGTGCGCAAGCGCCGCGAGAACGCCGCCTGACGTACCCGGGGCGCCCCGGGGCGGGGCGCCCGTCCGGGACGGACGGGCCCGGCGGACGCCGTCCGCGGGCACGCCCCGCCCCGCGACGGAGGCGGCCGGTTCCGCGGTCGGAACCGGCCGCCGGTCCGGGGCGGACCTCCGGCGTGCCCCGCCCCGCTGCTCCGCACGGTGTCCGGGGCCGCCCGCCGACCGGCCCTCAGGCGGCCCGGATGTCCTTCACGACCCGGCCGCCCTGCACCACCATCACCACGCGCCCCGGGTCCCCGAGCAGGGCGACGTCGGCGAGCGGGTCGCCGTCGCACACGACCAGGTCGGCGAGCTTGCCCGCCTCCACGGTCCCCACCCGGTCCGCCGTACCGAGCAGTTCGGCGGCGTTGCGGGTGCCCGCCACGATCGCGTCCATGGGGCTCATCCCGACCGACACCAGGTGGCGCAGCTCGTTCAGGTTGCGCCCGTGCTCGGAGATGCCCGCGTCCGTGCCCATGGCGACCCTCACGCCCCGCCGCACGGCCTCGGTGATCCGCTCGAAGGTGCGCTCGGCGAGGGCGCGCTTGGTCTCCACCGCCTTCCTCGTCATCAGGTGGACGCGGTCCTCGAAGTCGAAGGTGGACAGCGTCGGGACCAGGAAGGTCCCCCGCTCCAGCATCAGGTCGATGCCCTCGTCGTCCACCAGGTAGCCGTGCTCGATGCTGGCCGCCCCGCCCAGGACCGCGTTGCGGATGCCCGCGGCGCCCTGCGCGTGGGCGGCGACCGGCCGGCCCCCGTGGCGGGCGGTCTCCTCGACGACGACCGCGATCTCCTCCGTCGTCAGCCCCTCGTCGTCGGGGGTGTCCGAGGGGCTCGACACCCCGCCCGTGGCGCACACCTTGATGACGTCCGCGCCGTCGCGCATGAGCCGCCGCGCGGCCACCCGCGCCTCCTGGGGGGAGTCGACGATCTCGGTCACCGACAGCCCGTGCGCGTGGGGGTCGTGGCCCGAGGGGAGCGTGAAGTCGGCGTGGCCGCCCGTGTGGCTCATCAACCGCAGCGCCACACGCATGCGCGGGCCGGGCACGAGCCCGCTCTCCTGCGCGGTGCGGAAGCCGGCGTCGGCCCCGCCCAGGTCGCGCACCCCGGTCACGCCCGCCGCCAGGGTGACCCGCATGCGCTCGGCGGTCTCCAGCGCGTGCAGGCTCAGCGGGATGTCGGCGTGGTTGGTCGCCAGCGCCCGGCCGTCGGCCACGCCGAGGTGCACATGGGTGTCGATGAACCCGGGCAGGACGGTGCGCCCGCCCAGGGACACGATCTCCGTCGCTCCGTCGGCCTCCGGGGCCCCGGCCGCGGGGCCGGCGTAGGCGACCGTGCCGTCCTCGACCAGCACGGCGGCGTCGGCGACCGGGCGGGCCCCGGTCCCGTCGATCAGGGTCAGGTCTCGGTACAGGGTCCTGGTGCCGGTCATGACGACTCCTCACGTCGGTGCTGCGCGGCGGCGCCGCGCGGTGCGGTGGTGCGGTGGTGCGGACGGTGCGGGCGGCGCCGCGCGGTGCGGCGGTGGGGTGGTGCGGCGGCGTGCGTCCCCGGCGCGGAGCGCCCGGGACGTGCGGGGCCGGGGCCCGCGGACGCGGGCCCCGGCCGGGCGGTCGGATCAGATGCGCACGTCCATCCCGGGGCCGACGGGGAGGCCGCCGAAGTAGAACACGGCCAGCACGCCGATCCACAGGACGGTGAACACGACCGTGAAGGGGAGGCACCGGGCGATCACGGTGCCGATGCCCGCCCTGGGCTCGTAGGCGCGCAGGAACCCCAGCATGATCACCAGGTACGGGCTGAGCGGTGACAGGACGTTCGAGGTCGAGTCGCCGATACGGAAGGCGGCCTGGATGAACCCGGGCTCGTAGCCGAGCAGCGCGAACATCGGCACGAAGACCGACGCGAGCAGCGCCCACATCGCCGACCCGGAGATGATGAACAGGTTCACCATGAACGCCAGGAGGATGAAGCACAGGATCGCGCCGAAGCCCGTGAACCCGGTCGCCTCCAGGCCCTCGGCCCCCTGGATGGCGATCCAGCTGGACATGTTGGTCCAGTTGAACAGCGCCAGGAACTGCGCCATCACGAAGGCCAGCACGATGAACGGCGACATCTCCTTGACCGTCTGGCCCATCACGAGGGCCAGGTCCGCCCCCTTGCGGATGCTCCCGGTCACGACGCCGTAGGTGACGCCGGGGAGGAGGAGCACCAGGAAGACGATGAAGACCACGGAGCTGAGCAGCGGGGACTCCGGCAGGAAGGCGCCGTCCTCGTTGCGCATCGGCGCCCCCGGGGGCAGGCACAGGGCGAGGACCGCCGCGGCGGTCAGCAGCAGGGCCGCCCCGGCCCGGCGCAGGCCGCGCCGCTCGGTGTCGGTGAGGTTCGGGTCCATGACCTTGGCCTCGGACTCCTCGGTTCCCGCCTCGGCCCGGACCTTGTCGCGGGTGATCCCCCGGCGGACCAGGGACGGCTCCAGGACGCGGTCGATCATGAACCCCGCGGCGAAGCTGAGGATGAGCGCGATGGCGAGGGTGATGTAGTAGTTGGAGATCGGGCTGACGTAGGTGCCCAGGCCCAGCGGTTCGGCGGCGGCGTTGGTGACGCCCGAGAGCAGCGCGTCGGTGCTGGTGACGAAGGGGCTGCAGCTGAACGCGGCCGTGGCCGCCGCGTAGGCGCCGAGCAGGCCCGCCACCGGGTGCCGCCCGGCGGCCTTGAACACCATGGCGGCCAGCGGCGGGACGACCACCATGGCCGCGTCGCTCATGATGCTGCCGGAGACCGCGACGAACGAGGCCACGTAGGGCAGCAGCCAGCGGGGGGCGCCGCCGAAGGCGCGCCGCACCAGCGCGGTGAGCAGCCCGGTCCGCTCGGCCACGCCGACGCCGAGCAGGACGGTCAGCACGACGCCGAGCGGCGGGAACGACACGAAGTTGGTGACCAGGGACGTGGTCAGCCAGGTGATGCCCTCGGCGGAGAAGAAGCTCCTGACGGGCTGGGCGCCGTCCTCGCTCCCGGGCACCTCGACCGTGGCCCCGCTGAGCGACATGACCGTCGACAGGACCGCGATGATCGCGAAGAGGATCAGGAAGAGGACGAAGGGGTCGGGGATCTTGTTGCCGACGCGCTCGATGCCGTCGAGGGAGCGCGCGAGGAGGCCGGGGCGCTCCTGGGCGGTCCCACCGCCGGCCGCGCCCTTCTTCGGGCTCTGCGTGGTCATGGTCACCTCACGGGGGGATGGGGGCGGGGTCTGGGGGGCTCAGGCGGCGGCCGGCGGCCGGCCGGGGGCGGTGGTGTCCTTGTGGACGACGCCGTCCTTGACGACCACCGTGATGTTGGCCGGGTCTCCCGGCAGCGTGATGTCCTCCAGGGGGTCGCCGGCGCAGACGACGATGTCCGCGCACTTGCCGACCTGGAGGGTGCCGACCCGGTCGGCGACGCCGAGGAGCTCCGCGGCCTCGCGGGTCCCGGCGAGGATCGCGCCCATGGGGGTCATGCCGTGCTCGACGAGCAGGGCCAGCTCGTGGAGGTTGCGGCCGTGCGGGAAGATGCCGGAGTCGGTGCCCAGGGCGACGCGCACCCCGGCGGCCACGGCGGCGGAGATGTTCTCGCCGAGGTGCTCCTGGAGCCTGAGCTTCTTCTCCACCGCGTAGCCCGCCGACTTCGCGGGGTCGGGCGGCGTGGTGGCGGTGGCGAGGGTGGGGACGAGGAAGGCTCCGTCGCGGAGCATCGCCTCGATGCCCTCGGCGTCGATCTCGTAGCCGTGCTCGATGCTCGTGACACCGGCGGCGAGCGCGTTGCGGATGCTGCGGGCGCTCTGGGCGTGGGCGGCGACCGGGATCCCGTGCGCGGCGGCCTCGCGGACGACGACCGTCATCTCCTCGATGTTGAGCCCGTCGTGCCAGGGGGTGTCCTGGGGGCTCCACACGCCCCCGCCGGCCATGACCTTGACGACCCCGGCGCCGTTGCGCATGACCTCGCGGGTGCCGCGCAGGGCCTCGGCGGCGCCGTCGGTGTTGATGGACACCGCGCCGCCGGGGCCCAGGGCTGTGCCGAAGTCGAACCCGCAGCAGGTGCGGAAGTCGCCGTGGCCGCCGGTGGGCCCGAGCGCGCGGTAGGCGGTGATGATGCGGGGTCCGGCGACGATGCCCTCCTCGACCGCGCGGACCACGGCGAGGTCGAGGCCCGCGAGGTCGCGGACGCTGGTCACGCCGGCGTCGAGGGTGGCGCGCAGCCGGGGGATGGCCGTGTAGTAGCCGTAGTGCGGCGGCTGGTGGAGGAACGCGGCGGGGTTCATGCCGTCGCCCCCCATGGTCATGTGCACGTGGGCGTCGACGAACCCAGGAAGGACGGTGCCGCCGCGGGCGTCGATCTCCCGGTGCGGCGCGGTGATCTCGGGCGCGTCGGCGGCGGGCCCCATCCAGTCGATGCGGCCGCCGCGGGCCACGACCACCCAGTCCTCGCGCGGTCCGGCGCCGGTCGCGTCCACGACCGTCCCGTTGCGAAAGACGACAGCGGTGTCCTCCGAAGCCATCGGCGCCACCTTCACCCTTCTCCTCGCCAGGCCTCGGACCATTGATTCCACAATGCGAAATCACTGCTCCGGCCATGGTTAACATTCTGGAAATACGCAGCTCAGAGCCGTTTGACGGCTGTGCGAAAACCTACGCTCAGCCGCCCCTAAGATGCCCAGATCGCCGGAAAAGAGTTTTTCGAGGTCGCTGATGCAGGAATCCACCACACCCAACGAGTTCGACCTGTCGCTGGTCAACGCCCTGCAGATGGCGCCCCGCGCGTCCTGGTCCGAGCTGTCGCCGATCCTGGAGGCGGACCCGACCACGCTCGCGCGCAGGTGGAGGCGGTTGGAGGAGGAGGGGCTGGCGAGGATCGCCGTCTTCCCGCGGCAGCGCGTGATGGCGCGGCGCAACCTGTCCTACGTCGAACTCAGCTGCCGCAACGGCACCGTCGAACGGGTGGCCGCCGCCCTGGCACAGGACCGGGACACCCTCAGCATCCAGTTCGTGGCCGGGTCGCACCAGCTGATGCTCACCGTGGTCCCCGGCGCGGGGCTGGCCGACTACCTGCTCAACTGGGTCGGCGGCTTCCCCGACGTGGTGTCCTACCGGGTGCACGTCGTGACGGAGGTGCCCCGGGAGGCCTACCTGTGGCAGGTCCGCGCCCTGTCCCCGCAGCAGCGGCGCCGGCTGCGGGCCCTCTCCCCCGTGCGGGGGCCCGGGCCGGGCGACGAGCGCGTCACCCCCCTCGACCAGCGGATCATCGACCTGCTGTGCGTCGACGCGCGCCTCGGGTACCAGCACATCGCCGAACGCCTCGACATCGCGCCCACGACCGCCGCGCGGCGCGTCAACCGGCTCCTGCGCCAGTCGCTCGTCGGGCTGCGCTGCGACATCTCCCGCGCCCGCATGGGCTGGCACGCGGCCGCCACCCTCTGGGGGACCGTCGACCCCCGCGTCCTGGAGGGCGCCAGCGACCTGGGCGAGCGCATCCCCGAAGTACGCCTGTGCACCACCATCGCCGGGCCCGAGAACACCCTCTTCATCCTGTGGCTGCGCGACGCCCCCGACCTGACCCGGGTGGAGCGCCAGCTCCTGGAGGAGCTGCCCGGCCTGCGCATCGCGGACCGGCGGATGACCCTGCGCACCTTCAAGTTCATGGGCGGGGTGATGGACGCCGAGCAGCGCTTCACCCGCTCGGTCCCCGTCCAGCTGCTCCCGGCCGGGTCCCCCTGACGGCGGCGCGCCCGGATCAGTCCCCGGCGGCCCCGCCCGGCAGCGCGCCCAGCTCCACCAGCAGCTCCCGGGCCAGGGGCTCCCGCAGCTCCGCGTTCGCGTCGTCGTCCATCTCGATGCGCAGGGCGAACGTGTACAGGTCCTCCCCGCGCTCCACCCAGCCGACCCACCAGCCGGGGGCCGGATCGACGTCCACCGCCCAGCCGCTCTTGGCGAAGAGCGTATGACCGCTGCCCTCCTCCACGAGGGCGATCTCGCGCAGCGCCTCCTGGTGGGCCGCGTCCACCGGCAGCTCCGAACGGGCCAGCGAGGCCAGGAACTCGGTCTGCTCGACGGCGGAGATCTCCAGCGGACCGTCCAGCCAGAACCGGTCCTCCACGTCCTCGCCGCCGACGTCCCGGTTCCCGTAGTCGAAGCGGTCCACCCAGGCCGCCATCCGCTCGTGCCCCACCCTGCGGGCCAGCTCCTGGTAGACGGGGAAGTTCGAGGCGGGGAACGCCTCCCTCAGGGACATGTCCTGTTCCCACGCCTCGACGGGCTGCTGCCCGCCGCCGTGGGGCAGCACCTCGTCCAGTCCCGACACCGCGCCCGTCTCCAGGCCGATCAGGGTGTTGGCCAGCTTGAACGTGGACGCGGGCACCGCGCGCTCGTAGGCCGCCTCCGCCCCGACGAGGGTCGACTCCCTGGCACGGGTGTCGTGGAGCACGAACGTGCCCTCCACCCCGGCCTCGGCGAACACCGACTCCAGGTCCTGGCGCTCCACCGCGGCCACGTCGCCCCGCCGCTCCTGCGCACTCGCCTCCAGCCGGCCCTCGGACGGCGCCTCCGGCCCGCCACCGCCGCCGCCCTGCGCGCACCCGCTGCCCGCGGTCAGCCCGAGGACGCACGCCGCGGCCAGCACCGCCGTGCCGTGCACGGCCGCCGGCCGCCGCTTCCCTCGGCGCTCCGCCCGCGCCCGTCCGCCCGTCTCCCGGTTCCCGTCCGCTCGCACCCGTCATCCCTCCCACGCAGGAAGTCCGTCCCCGGCTCACGCTAACCCCCGGAGCCCCCCTCCGCGACGGGTTCGGCCCGACTCCCGCGACCGGGCGGCAGCTCCCCCCGGGGACCCGTGCCGCGCCCCGCCCCCGGCTCCCGCACCGGCCCGGGCACCTTTGGGGGCCGTGTGCGCCCGCTGCTAGGCTGAACGTGTTGCTGACCCCGTACGGGAGAGTGCCCGCGTAGCCATCTCGGGCCGCCGAAGGAGCAATCCCTCCCCACGACAACCTCTCAGGCACAGCGGACCGTACGGGCGAGACCACTCTGGAAAGCAGGGACCAGCGTCCCTCGCCGAAGGTGCAAGCCACGCCGAGCGCGCGGCGAAGCTCTCAGGCACAGATGACAGAGGGGGAGGATGGCAACGCCTCTGCACGACACGACGCCCATCCTCTCGGGAGTGCCCATGTCCGATCCCGCATCAGCGCCGCGCGCCACCGCGCTCCGCGAGGTCCACGAGAAGGCCGGCGCCACGCTGGTCGACTTCGCCGGATGGCTCATGCCGCTGCGCTACGGCAGCGAGACCGCCGAGCACAAGGCGGTCCGCGAGGCCGCCGGACTCTTCGACCTCTCCCACATGGGCGAGATCCGCCTCACCGGCCCGCAGGCCGCCGAAGCCCTCGACTTCGCCCTGGTCGGCCACCTGTCCCGGGTCAAGGTCGGCCGCGCCCGCTACACCATGATCACCGACGCCGGGGGCGGCGTCCTGGACGACCTCATCGTCTACCGGCTGGGCGAGGAGGAGTACCTCGTCGTGGCCAACGCCGCCAACGCGCCCGTGGTCGCCGCCGCGCTGGCCGAACGCGCCGAGGGCTTCGACGTCGAGGTGGCGGACGAGTCCGCCGACCACTCCCTGATCGCGATCCAGGGGCCGCGCGCGGTCGAGATCCTCGCGCCGCTCACCGACGCGGACCTGGACGGCATCCGCTACTACGCGGGGTACGAGCACACCGTCGCCGGCCAGCCCGTCCTGCTCGCGCGCACCGGGTACACCGGCGAGGACGGCTTCGAGATCTTCGTCCGGCCCGCCGCGAAGGCCCCCTTGGTCTGGGACGCCCTGATGGCCGAGGGCGAACGGCACGGGCTCGTCCCGGCCGGGCTGTCGGCCCGCGACACCCTCCGCATGGAGGCCGGGATGCCGCTGTACGGGCAGGAGCTCACCGCGGAGCTCACCCCCTTCGACGCCGGGCTGGGCCGCGTGGTCAAGTTCGAGAAGGAGGGCGACTTCGTGGGCCGCGGCGCCCTGGAGGAGGCCTCCCGCACCGCCCGACCCCGCCGCCTCGTCGGCCTCGTCGCGCGCGGGCGCCGCCCGCTGCGCAAGGGCCAGGACGTCCTCCGCGACGGCGAGACCGTCGGAACCCTCACCAGCGGCGCGCCCTCCCCCACCCTGGGCCGCCCCATCGCCATGGCCTACGTGGACGGCGACCTCGACACCTCGACCGGCGCGTTCACCGTGGACGTGCGCGGAAGGGGCGAGGACGTCGACGTGGTCGAGCTGCCGTTCTACAAGCGGCAGCCGTAGCAGCAGGGGCCTTCACACCCCGAAGGCCCGCGCGCCCCGCGCGGCCGGATCCCCTGACCGGGGACCGGCACGCACGGGGCGCGACCGGGCGTAGGCCGGGCCGGGCAGCACAGGTGCACGGCAGGAAAATGGAACACCTCCAAGGAGAGTTGAAGTGAGCGTTCCCACGGAGCTGGGTTACACGGCCAAACACGAGTGGGTCGCGGTCGAGGACGGGATCGCCACCGTCGGGATCACCTCGTTCGCCGCCGAGTCCCTGGGCGACATCGTCTTCGTCGAGCTGCCCGAGGTCGGCAGCGAGGTGACCGCCGGTGAGCCGAGCGGCGAGGTGGAGTCCACCAAGTCCGTCAGCGACATCTACTCGCCGGTCAGCGGCGAGGTCGTCGAGGTCAACGAGTCCCTCGAGGACGCGCCCGAGACGATCAACACCGCCCCCTTCGAGGGTGGCTGGCTGTTCAGGGCCCGGCTCGCCGAGGAGCCCTCCGGGCTGCTCTCCGCCGAGGAGTACACGAAGCTGACCGAAGGCGAGGAGTAGGCCCCCGATGGCTACTGACAACACGCTCAACCAGACACTGGGCGAACTGGACCCCGAGGTGTCGGCCGCGGTCGACGCGGAGCTGGCCCGCCAGCGCGACACCCTGGAGATG
This sequence comes from Nocardiopsis sp. CA-288880, assembly GCF_050955985.1. Taxonomy (NCBI): domain Bacteria; kingdom Bacillati; phylum Actinomycetota; class Actinomycetes; order Streptosporangiales; family Nocardiopsidaceae; genus Nocardiopsis; species Nocardiopsis sp. CA-288880. The sequence continues at coordinate 6,164,807 of NZ_CP192105.1, forward strand.
ATCGCCTCGGAGAACTTCGCCCCCCAGGCGGTGATCGAGGCACAGGGCACCGTCCTGACCAACAAGTACGCCGAGGGCTACCCCGGCCGCCGCTACTACGGCGGGTGCGAGCACGTCGACGTCGTCGAGCAGCTCGCGATCGACCGCGCCAAGGCGCTGTTCGGCGCCGAGCACGCGAACGTGCAGCCGCACTCGGGCGCGCAGGCCAACACGGCCGTGTACTTCGCACTGCTCAAGCCGGGCGACACCATCCTGGGCCTGGACCTGGCCCACGGCGGCCACCTCACCCACGGCATGCGGATCAACTACTCCGGCAAGATCCTCAACGCGGTCGCCTACCACGTGCGCGACGAGGACGGCACCGTCGACTACGACGAGGTCCAGGCGCTCGCCAAGGAGCACCAGCCGAAGATGATCGTCGCCGGCTGGTCGGCGTACCCGCGCCAGCTGGACTTCGCCCGCTTCCGGGAGATCGCGGACTCCGTCGGCGCCCTGCTGATGGTGGACATGGCGCACTTCGCCGGGCTGGTCGCCGCCGGGCTGCACCCCAACCCGGTGCCGTTCGCCGACGTGGTCACCACCACCACGCACAAGACGCTGGGCGGGCCGCGCGGCGGCATGATCCTCGCGAAGTCGGAGTACGGCAAGAAGATCAACTCCGCGGTGTTCCCCGGCATGCAGGGCGGACCGCTGGAGCACGTGATCGCCGCCAAGGCGGTCTCGTTCAAGGTCGCCGCGGGCGAGGAGTTCGCCGAGCGCCAGCGCCGCACCGTCAGCGGTGCGCGCCTGCTCGCCGAGCGCCTCACCCGGCCGGACATGGCCGAGGCCGGCGTCAAGGTCGCCTCCGGGGGCACGGACGTGCACCTGGTCCTGGTCGACCTGGTGGACTCCCGGCTCAACGGCCAGGAGGCCGAGGACCGCCTGCACGGCATCGGGATCACGGTCAACCGCAACGCGGTGCCCAACGACCCGCGTCCGCCGATGGTCACCTCCGGTCTGCGGATCGGCACCCCGGCCCTGGCCACCCGCGGGTTCGGCGACGAAGACTTCGCCGAGGTCGCCGACGTCATCGCCGAGGCGCTCAAGCCGGAGTTCGACGCCGACGCCCTGAGCGGCAGGGTCCGCGCCCTGACCGCCAAGTACCCGCTCTACCCCAACCTGTAGGGCGCCCGCCGTGCGGGGCCCCCGGGCCCCGCACGGCACCTCTGCTCCCCGGGCCCTGTACTCAACGAGGAGGACAGCCATGGCCATCAGCGCGTTCGACCTGTTCAAGATCGGCATCGGGCCGTCCAGCTCGCACACGGTCGGCCCGATGAAGGCGGCCCGCACGTTCGCCACCGGGCTGCGCGAGGCGGGCACGGCCGACCGGACCGCCCGTGTCCGGGCCGAGCTGTACGGATCCCTGGCGCTCACCGGCAAGGGGCACGGCAGCGACACCGCCGTGGTGCTGGGGTTGATGGGGCACACCCCCGAGCACGTGGACGTGGACGGGGTCCCCGGAATCGTCGAGGGGGTCCGGGACGACCGGGCCCTGTGCCTGGGCGGCCCGGACGGGCCGCGGGTGGCCTTCGACCCGGCCGTGGACATCGACTTCCGCCGCCGGGAGAGCCTGCCCGACCATCCGAACGGGATGCGGTTCGCGGCCCTGGACGCCGACGGGGGCGAACTGGCCTCCAAGGTGTACTACTCGGTGGGCGGCGGCTTCGTCGTGGACGAGCGCGCCGCCGGAGCCGACCGGATCACACCCGACGTCACCGTCGTCCCGCACCCGTTCGACAGTGCCGAGGAGCTGCTGGCGATCTGCGCGGAGACGGGGAAGTCGATCAGCGCGGTGATGCTCGACAACGAGCAGGCGTTCGGACGCACCCCCGAGCAGATCCGCGAGGAGCTCCTGGTCATCTGGACCGCGATGCGCCAGTGCGTGCGCCGGGGCGTGATGACCGAGGGCAGCCTCCCCGGCGGCCTGAAGGTGCCGCGCCGGGCGCACCGCCTGTACCGGCAGCTGGGCGGGAACTGCGACGAGGCGGGCCTGCTGGCGCCGACCGGGGTGGACCCCGACCCGATGCGCGGCAGCGACTGGATCACCCTGTACGCCCTGGCCGTCAACGAGGAGAACGCGGCGGGCGGCCGTGTGGTGACCGCGCCGACCAACGGCGCCGCGGGCATCGTTCCGGCCGTGCTGCACTACTACCTGCACTTCAGCCCGGGGGCCGGCGACGAGGGCGTGGTGCGCTTCCTGCTCACGGCCGCCGCGATCGGCATCCTGTTCAAGCAGAACGCGTCGATCTCGGGCGCGGAGGTCGGCTGCCAGGGCGAGGTGGGCTCGGCCTCCTCGATGGCCGCCGCCGGCCTGGCGGAGGTCCTGGGCGGCACCCCGGCCCAGGTGGAGAACGCCGCCGAGATCGCCATGGAGCACAACCTGGGGCTGACCTGCGACCCGATCGGCGGCCTCGTCCAGGTGCCGTGCATCGAGCGCAACGCCCTCGCCTCCGTGAAGGCGATCAGCGCGACCCGCATGGCGCTGCGCGGCGACGGCAGCCACTTCGTGTCGCTGGACAAGGTCATCCGCACCATGCGCGACACCGGCCGCGACATGATGGACAAGTACAAGGAGACCTCGCGCGGCGGCCTCGCCGTCAACGTCATCGAGTGCTGACCGGGGACCCTCGGAACCCGTGGAGCGCGCGCGGCGGCCTCCGCCGCGGCGGCCGGGCGCCCCGCCTGCGCGGGGACGCCGGCCGGGCCGCGCCGGAGCGCGGCCCGGGGGCGGGTCACTTCGGGGCGTCGGCCCCGGCGCCGGTGTCGGCGTCGGGCGCCGCGACGGCGGCGGCCACCCTCGCCGGGTCCGGCGCCTTCGTGAGGAGGCTGACGACGACCAGGGCGACCAGGGCCGCGGGCAGTGCCGCGATGACCCCGTTCAGGCCGGCCGGGGTTCCGGCCAGCTGCCAGCCGATGGTCGTGGCCGCGCCGACGACCAGGGCGGCGACGGCTCCGGCGGTGGTCGCGCGCTTCCAGAACAGCACCGACAGGACCACCGGGGTGATCGCCGCGCCGTAGACGGTGTACGAGTACATCTGGAGCTCGAGCACGGTCGGGAAGTACAGGCTCAGGGCCAGGCCCGCGAGCGCGATGCCCAGGACCGACAGCCGCTGGACCACGAGCTTGCTCCGCTCGCTCACCCGGTCCCCGACGAACCGCGCGTACAGGTCGTAGGCGACGTTGGAGGCCCCGGACAGCATGTACGACGAGCCCGTCGTGATGACGAAGGCGACCGCGCCGGCCAGGATCAGGCCGCCCAGGACGGCGGGCAGGTAGCCCTCGGAGGCCAGGGCGAGAACCGCCATGTCCCCGTTGATGCCGGGCATGAGGACGGCGGCGGCCGTGGCGAGCAGGACGACGGGGATGAAGACGAAGAAGCTGCCCACCAGCATGCCCAGTGTGGAGGACCTGGCGTCGCGCTCGTCCTTGGCGGCGGCGAGGCGCTGGTACATGTTCTGGTCGGCGAGGAGCAGCAGGAACAGCGGGAGGAAGTAGCCGAGGAGCTGGAGCGCGCTCAGCCCGCCGCTGAAGGTCCGCGCCTGCTCCGGCAGCCCGTCCCAGTAGGCGCCCGGACCGCCGACCGCGGCGAACACCAGGGGCAGCGCCATGCACAGGCCGAGCACGATGAGGATGGCGGACACGAAGTCGGTGTAGGCGACCGAGAACAGGCCGCCGCTGATCGTCAGCAGGGTCACGACGACGGCGATGAGCAGGGTTCCCTGGGTGGCGGACAGCGGGGTGACCAGGCTGACGACGTACCCGCCGCCGACGAACTGCGAGGCGGTCAGCCCCAGGAAGGCGATGGTGGTGACCACCGCCGCGACGGTGCGGACCCCGATCCCGAAGCGCACCTCCAGCAGTTCGGGGATGGTGTGCCTGGAGGCCCTCCGGATGCGGCGGGCCGCCAGGAGCAGGACGAGGATGCCCAGCGGGGTGCCCGCGAAGAAGACGAGCCCGGCCGTCGGCCCGTAGGTGTAGGCGAAGTTGGCGCCGCCGATGATGGTTCCGGACCCGACCCAGGTGACCAGCATGGTGGCGATCATGACCGGGCGGGGGAGGCTGCGTCCGGCGAAGAGGAAGTCGTCACCGCCGCTGACCCTGCCGGAGCGCAGGAAGTAGAGGGCGATCCCCAGCATGGCCAGGATGTACACGGCGAGGATCACGAGATGGGTCGTCTGCATTGGCCACCTGCGAGGTTCGGTTCAGGGGATGGGCACGGGGGGGGAGACCACCGGCGGTGATCCGTCCGCCATGAAAGCAGTCGCGCCAGTGAAGTGCAACACTTATTGCAAAGAACGTGACTCTGATCACGTCACGTGCGCGTCACTCCGTCGCCGCAGGTCATCCACCCGGCCGTCGCTCAGAAGAGCTCCGACTCCTCCCACAGTCGCTCCGTGTCGCGCACGGCCCGCAGCACCCCGTCCCCGCCGATCCGCGCCAGCTCGGCCAGCACCGCGTGGATCACCGACATCGCCGGGACCAGCGAGGGGAACATGCCCACCCCCTCGCTCGGGACGAGCAGCAGGTGCGCGGCGCCCTCCGCCAGCGGGGAGTCCCTGCGGTCGGTGATGACCGCGACCGGCACCGACCGCTGCCCGGCGACCCTCACCGCGGCGCGCAGGGCGGTGGGCAGCCGCCACAGGTCGCACGCCACCAGCAGGTCCTCCGGCCCCATCCGCGCCAGGGCGTTGACCAGCGCCGTCCCCCCGACGTCGAACCGCTCCACGTCGTAGCCCATGATCCCGGCGGCGTGCGCCAGCTGCAGGCCGGGCGCCGCGAAGGTCCCCGAGCCCACCACCCTGGTCCTGCGCGCGGTGTGGATGGAGGCGGCGAGCGCGCGCACCCTGCCGGGTTCGAGCGTGAGCTCCAGGGTCCGCAGCCCCTCGCGGTCGGCGCGGACCGCCGCCCGGACCGGGTCGGCGTCGGACCCGGCGTGCTCGGCCAGCACCTCCCCCGCGCTGAGGGAGGCCAGGTAGCGCGAGCGCAGTTCGACGCGGAGCGCCGGCCAGCCGCTGAACCCGAGGGCCTGCGCGGCGCGGACCACCGTGGCGACGTTGACCCCGGCGCGCTCGGCCAGTTCCGCGGTGCTCGCGTAGGACGCGAACCTCGGCTGGTCCCGCAGCACCCTGACCACGCGCTCGGCCGCGCGGCCCAGGCGCCCGTCGCCGAGCGCGGCCTCGATCCAGTCCGCCATCACCCCTCCGTCCCGGCGCGGCCGGAACACCCCGGTCCGCGCGTCCACCAAGCGATACCACCCCCTGGCCGTCCGCGCGCCTTTGATGCAACATATATTGCAGATGCGTGGCCCACACGCCGAGCCGTTCCATCGGAGGTACACATGACCCGCCAGTCCCAGCCGCCGCTCCTCTTCACCGGGGCGGGCCTCCTCGACCCGGAGGCGGGCACCAGGACGCCGGACTCCTGGCTGCTCGTGGAGGACGGGCTCATCGCGGGCAGCGGCCGCGGCCCCGCCCCCGAGACGGGCGGGGCCGTCGAGGTCGTCGACCTGGGCGGAGCCACCCTCATGCCGGGCCTCATCGACGGCCACATCCACGCGACCGCCTTCAGCGCCGACCTCGGCGCGGCCATGGACCACTCGCCCTCCTACGTCGCCAGCTACGCCGCCACGTCCCTCAACGCCATGCTCAAGCGCGGCTTCACCACCGTCCGCGACGTCGCCGGGGGCGACTGGGGCCTGGCCCTCGCGGTCGAGGAGGGGCTGGTCGACGGCCCCCGGCTGATGTTCGGCGGCAAGGCCCTCTCCCAGACGGGCGGGCACGGCGACTTCCGGGGCCCCGGCCGCCAGGGCAACGACACCCACGCCTGCTGCCCCGGCGCAGGCGTGGTCTGCGACGGCCCCGACGAGTTCCGCCGGGCCGCGCGCGAACAGCTCCGCACCGGCGCGCACCACCTCAAGATCATGCTGTCGGGCGGGGTCGCCTCCCCGACCGACCGCATCGACTCCACGCAGTCCTCCGAGGACGAGATCCGCGCCGTGGTGGAGGAGGCCGAGGCCGCCAACCGCTACGTCACCGGCCACGCCTACACCGCCCGCGCCGTCAACCGGGGCCTGCGCCTGGGCGTGCGCTGCATCGAGCACGGCAACCTCATCGACCGGAGCAGCGTCGAGCTGTTCCTGGAGCACGACGCCTTCCTGGTGCCCACGCTCGTGACCTACGAGGAACTGTCCCTCCAGGGCGCCGCCTACGGCCTGCCCGCCGCGAGCCAGGAGAAGGTCGACACCGTCCTCACCCGCGGCATGGACGCGCTGCGCATGGCGCACGAGGCCGGGGTGAACCTGGTCTTCGGCAGCGACCTGCTCGGCGGTATGCAGGACCGCCAGAGCCGGGAGTTCGCCATCCGCGGCCGGGTCCAGCCCGCCGCCGACGTCCTGCGCTCGGCCACCGTCAACGCCGCCCGGCTCCTCGGCCTGGAGGGCGTCGTCGGCACCCTGCGCGACGGCGCCCGTGCCGACCTGCTGGTCGTGGACGGCGACCCCCTCGCCGACATCGGGGTGCTCGCGGATCCCGAGCGCAACGTGCGCACCGTCCTGCGCGACGGCCGCGTGCGGCACGAGCGCGGCGACGCGGACGCCGCCCTGTCCTAGGTGTACCGACCCGGGAGGTCGGGGACACGGGAGGCGGGAGGGCCGCCGAGGGCGGTGGGCGGGAAGACGCTGCCGAGGCGGGGTTCGCGGCGGCTGTCGCGGACCGCGCCCCGGGGCGTCGCGCGGTTGCGCCGTCCCCGGGCCCTCCCCCTCAGGCGAGGCCCCGCCGGGGGTTCTTGGCCGGAGCGGTCATCGACATCCGCACGACGGCGGGCACCCTCTCCAGGTCGAGCGAGCTGCGCAGGTTCGCCAGGGCGTCCGAGCGCACCCGCTGCCACACCCCCCTGACGTCGGCGTCCTCGTCCAGGGTGAGCGCCAGCCGCAGGTGCGGCGCGTCGGAGGACTCCGTCAGCCTCGCACGTGCGCGGCGCACACCCGGGTAGTCCGCGACCTCCTGCTCCAGCGCTCCGCGGGCCACGCTCTCGGACATCTCCACCCGGCCGTCGTGGCCCTTGTCCAGGACCAGGCGCCCCACGGTGTCGTTGAGCCCCTGGATCATCAGCCAGCGCAGCGCCAGGAACCCCGCGGCGAACGCCACCGCGACCGCCGCGTACGGCACCCACGGCCGTCCGAGGAAGTCGGCCGCCGACGCGCTGAGCAGGGGGCTCTCCGCGAGGGACGCGCCGAACAGCCCGCGTCCCGCGGCGAGCGCCGCCAGCCCCGCGGCGAGCGGGACCGCGCCCACGACCGCGAGGCCCCACCGGTTCCCCCGGGCCGACCTGCGGGCCCTGTCTCGCACCACGGTCACACCTCCGCGTACCTGACATGGGTGGCGATCCGCATGCTGCGCAGCGGCGCCAGCTCCTCCAACCGCCGCTCCACGGCCGCGGTCACCTCCGCGGGCAGCCCCGCGGCCTCCCGCATACCGGTGCGCACGTGCACCCGTAGCCTGTTGCCCCGGACGGCGACGTTCACGGAGTCGACACCGCTGACCTCGTGCGCCGCCGCGGCCACCGCACGGCGCAGGGCGGGCCTGGTGAGCCCCACCACCAGTGCGGGGTCGTCGGTGCGCAGCGCGGTCCAGTGCCCGTGCCCGGGCGTGAGGGCGGCCACGATCAGCGCCAGGCCGATCAGCGCCAGGACGGCCGACGCGATCTGCACCGAGGGGGCGGACCAGGTGGTGGCCCCGGCGTATCCGGTGGCCGCGCCCACCGGGATGAGCCGCAGCGGGCTCCCGGCGAGCGCGGAGATCACCTCGGCGGCGGCGACGACGGCCACGACGAGGATCACGAGCCCCGTGATCACCGCGGGCCACGACCTCCTCGGCCGGAAGGTATGGACCGCCACCCGCTTCGCCCGACGGTCGACGCCCTGGTCCGGGCGGCCGAGCACCTCTTCCACGGTGGTCATGTCAGCGCACCAGCTCCGCGATCTCGATGTCGATGTGGTGGACTTGCTTGCCGGTGGTCCGCTCGACCCGTTCCTTGACGTGTCCGCGGACACGGGCGGCGACCTCCCGCGCCGAGCGCGGGTAGCGCACGGTGATCCGCAGCCGCAGAAGGACCACGTCACCGCTCACCTTCGCCCGTGCGGCCCTCGACCTGGCCGCGCGGGCCCCCTCGACCTCGCGGACGGCCCGGGCCGCGACCTTCTCGACCACTCCGGGCTCGATGACGGTGCGGCCCGCGGGACCGTGTTCGCGCTCGTGCCGCCCGTGGCCCGGCCCGCCGGGCGGGTGCTCCCTCTGCCTGGGGACCGTATCGGTCCGCACTCCGGCCACGGCCGCTCCTTCCCTCCGGGGCGTGTGTGTCGGCGGCGCCCTCGACCGTCCGAGGGACCCGCCTCAGGCCGATCGCCGCGAGAACATCTCACCGAGGTCGATCTCGCCCTCCATCGCCCGGCCCGCGACGAACCCGACGAGGCCCAGAACCAGGACCAGCGCGAAGGCCGCGAACCCGCCGAAGGCGGCGGCGAGACCCAGTACCGTCCCGTAGGACAGGCCGACGATGGGCCACATGGCTTCCCCCTCTTGTCCAGCACCTGTTGCTTCCACGTTCAGAGCCCCGTCCGGCTGCCGTCGCCGAGACCGGCGACCACGTCCTCCACCGAGATGTGGACGGTGCGGCCGCCGGCCAGCGGGGCCAGGCCCCGGCGCAGCTCGGCTGCGATCTCCGGCAGCGGTCGCCCGAAGCGGACCACGACGCCCACCTCGACCCCGTCCGAGCGCACCGCGACGCCGTGCACGCGTCCGCCGGGCACGGGGGTGGCCAGCGTTCCGAACCCTCCGGACGACAGCTCCACCACGTCCGGGAAGCGGACGGCCTCCTCGGCCACGCGCCGGGCCACCTCGCCCGGGTCCCCGCCGCCGGCCGCCACTACCGGACCCGGGGCCCGGAGTCGTCGGAGTCGTCGTCCCGGTCCTCGTCGGGCAGGTGGATGTCGTCCACCCTGATGTTGATCTCGGTGACCTCCAGGCCGGTCATGCGCTCCACCGCCGTGGCGACGTTGCGCCGCACGGAGGCCGCGAGGTCCTGGATGGCGGCCCCGTACTCGACGACCAGGTCGATGTCCACGGCGGCCTGGCTCTCACCCACCTCGACCGAGACCCCGCGCGAGACGGAGCCGCGGTCGGCGCCGCCGCCGGTCACGGCGTCCCTCACGGCGCCGACGGCGCGCGCCGTCCCGCCGCCCATCGCGTGGACGCCGCCGATCTCACGCGCGGCCATCCCGGCGATCTTCGCGACCACCCCGTCCGCGATCTGGGTGCGTCCTCCCCCGTCGCCGGAGGCGTCCCCCCTGCCCGCCTCGCGGGCGCCCGGCACCTTCGCTTCGGTTCTGATGTCCGACACTGGTCCCCCCCTGCGCAGTGTGCAGAAACCCCGTGGTCACAGCGGTCGTCAGCGCTTGAAGACGTTCTTGGCCTTCTCGCTCGCGTCCTTCGCCTTGTCCTTGGCCCGGTCGGCCTTGTCCTTGGCATCGGCCTTGGCCTGGTCCGCCTTGCCCTCGGCCTCCTTGCCGCGGTCCCCCGCGGCCTTGCCGTAGGCCTCCTTGGCCTTGCCGGCGGCGTCGTCGAAGTGCTTGCCCATGTTTTCTGCCCCCTCCTCCGAGCGCATTGCCCTCGGAGATTTCGGACCGAAACCCGGTATCTGCGCCATGGGACGGCCAGATGAGTTCCGAACTAAACACACCATATACACACTGTACGTAGTGGCCAAGATACTTTGAGTAACGAATCGCTGGTCAGAAGAGGAGAGAGTCTTTCCCATCTCGTCTCCACGGGCACGACACACCCTTGCTTCTCGGGAAAACGAAAAGGGCGCCCCGGAAGGCGCCCCTGAGTCCGAAAAGCGGTCCCGCCCGGCGATCCGCCGGGGAGGCCGTGTCCCCGGCGTCAGCCGAAGACGACCGTCTTCCCCCCGTTGAGGAGCACCCGGCGCTGCGCGTGCCAGTTGACCGCGCGCGCCAGCGCCACCGACTCCAGGTCCCGGCCGATCGCGGTGAGCTGCTCCGGGCTGTGCGTGTGGTCCACCCGGGACACCTCCTGCTCGATGATGGGCCCCTCGTCCAGGTCGGCGGTGACGTAGTGGGCCGTCGCGCCGATCAGCTTGACCCCGCGCGTGTGGGCCTGGTGGTAGGGGCGCGCACCCTTGAAACTCGGCAGGAAGGAGTGGTGGATGTTGATGATCCGGCCGGACATCTTGGTGCACAGCTGCTCGGAGAGCACCTGCATGTAGCGGGCCAGGACGACCAGGTCCACGTCGTAGGAGTCCACCAGCTCCAGGAGCCGCGCCTCCTGCTCCGGCTTGTTCCCCGCGGTCACCGGCAGGTGGTGGAAGTCCACGCCGTAGGAGTCCGCGAGGAACCCCAGGTCCGGGTGGTTGGACACCACGGCGGCGATGTCGACGTCCAGGAGCCCGCTGCGCTGGCGGTAGAGGAGGTCGTTGAGGCAGTGGCCGAACTTGGACACCATGACGATCATGCGCGGGCGCACGTCGCGGGAGTTGAGCGTCCACTCGACGAACGCCTCGCCCGAACCGGACCCGAAGTCCCCCGCCAGCGCCGCGAACGCCCCGCGCAGCACGTCCTCGCCGACCGGCCCGTCGCCGCCCGGCTCCGCCACGAACTGCATCCGCAGGAAGAAGCGGCCCGTGTAGTGGTCGCCGTACTGCTGACTCTCGGTGATGTTGCAACCGTGGTCGGACAGCAGGTTGGCCACCGCCGCGACGATGCCCCTGCTGTCGGGACACGAAAGGGTCAGGACGTACTCGCGCTCACTCATGGGAAAGAACCATTCCTGGGGTCGGACCGGCTGATCAGCCGTGACGCCCCAGGATATCGACCCGGGCCGCCCGGCGGGGCGGTTCCGGGGCGTCGTCCCGGCCACAGGGTTCACCGAACCGTTCACCACCGGGAATATGAAACACATTCATGTTCTGGCATCCTCGGACGCATGACAAGCCTGCGTGAGAAGTACGAGGCCGCGACGCGCGAACTCCAAGCCCCCTTCGCCATGGTGGACCTGGCCGCCTTCCGCGCCAACGCGGCCGACCTCACCCGCCGGGCCCACGGCAAGCCCGTCCGCATCGCCAGCAAGTCCGTGCGCAGCCGCGCCCTGCTCCGCACCGCCCTCGCCCTCCCCGGCTACGCGGGGATCATGGCCTACACCCTCCCCGAGGCGCTCTGGCTGGCCGAGGGCGACTCCGAGGGCCCCTTGGACGACGACATCCTCGTGGCCTACCCCACCGTCGACCGGGACGCCCTCGCCCGGCTCGCGGGGGACCCCGCCGCCGCCCGGACCGTCACCGTCATGGTCGACGACACCGCCCACCTGGACCTGATCAGCGCCGCCGTGGCCGACGCGGCCGCCTCCGGCGCGCGCGGAGCCGGGGCCCCGCCCGTCCGCGTCTGCCTGGACATCGACACCAGCTGGCAGCCCCTCGGCTCCCGCGCCCGCATCGGCTCCTTCCGCTCCCCCGTGCGCACCCCCGCGCAGGCGGCGGCGCTCGCCCGCGCCGTCGTCGAGCGGCCCGGGCTGGAGCTGGCCGGGATCATGGCCTACGAGGGACAGATCGCCGGGGTGGGCGACGCCCCTCCCGGGCGCCCCCTGTACGCGCGCGTCCTGCGCGCCGTCCAGCGAAGATCGGCGGTCGAACTCGCCCGGCGCCGAGCCGCCGTCGTGCGGGCCGTGGGCGCCGTCGCCGACCTGCGCTTCGTCAACGGCGGCGGCACCGGCAGCCTCCACACCACCGGCCGGGAGAAGGCCGTCACCGAGCTCGCGGCGGGGTCCGGCCTCTTCCACCCGCGCCTGTTCGACCACTACCGGGCCTTCCGCGGCCGCCCCGCCGCCCTCTTCGCGCTCCCCGTCGTGCGCCGCCCCGCCCCGGGCGTGGTGACCGCCCTCGGGGGCGGCTACCCCGCCTCCGGGCCCGTCGACCCCCACCGGGCGCCCACCCCCCACCTCCCCGAAGGACTGTCCTACACGGCCAACGAGGGCGCGGGAGAGGTGCAGACCCCCCTCGTCGGCGCCGCCGCCGACGGCCTCGCCGTCGGCGACCGCGTGTGGATGCGCCACGCCAAGGCGGGCGAGCTCTGCGAGCGCTTCGACACCCTGCACCTGATCGACTCCGACACCGGCGAGTACGTCGGCGCCGTCCCCACCTACCGGGGCGAGGGCCGGACCTTCCTCTGAGCCGGGCGGCGGCCCTCGCTCCGGGCCGCACCGCCGGCGCCCGCCACGGGGGCCGCCGGGCCGGGCCGCCTGAACAGAGCCGCCTGAGAGGAGTCGCCTGAACACGGGAGCCCGTACGACGAGGGGCCCGTGCGCCGAGCGCACGGGCCCCTCCCACCGGTTCCGCTACCCGCGGCGGCGGACCGCCCAGGCCACCACTCCCACGGCGATCACCGCGCCCACGCCGACCGCGAGGATCAGCGCCTCCGGGGGCAGCCGGCGGCGCGACTGGTAGGTGGTCACGACCTCGTCGTCGCCCTTGATGACGATGCTGCCCTCCTCGGGGGCCACGAGGTGGCTCTCCACACGCACGGCGCCTCCGCCGACCACGAGGGCGCGTGCCTCGTCGACGATCCGTGCGCCGCGTTCGCGGGCCCTCCCGATCTGTCTACGGGCGATGTTGGCAGGCCGGGCCTGCTCACTCAGCTCGTCCAGGGTCTCCGCCAGCCGCCGCTGTTCGCGGGTGATCTCGGCCTGGATCTCAGCCGGGGTCTGGCGCGGTTCGGTGTCGCGTCCCGTCATGGGGCTCCGCCTCTCTCCACTGGCGCAGGGTCGTCTGAGAGCCCGAGTCCGAGTCCGAGCCGGAGTCCCGGCTCTCCTCCGCGCCGTCGGACGGACCGGAGAATCTCAGCGCGCCGTCGATTCCGTCGACCACGCGGAAGAAGTCCCGCGTGGACAACCACAGTTTATAGATGATGGCTATCTCGAAGGCGAGAAGCAAAACGCCCGCGGCGGCGGTGATCCAGCCGATCAGCGACGGTGAGCCGAGGACCGCGACGGCCAGGGGAGCCACCACGAACACCGCCAGCTGGAACTCGATACCGCCCACCAGGTGCGTCCTGATGCGCCTGGCGTTGAGCGCCGACCAGAAGCGCTGGTACCAGGGGAAGCGGGAGCGGAACTCCTGGTGGAGGTCCACCTTGGGCAGCGTCAGGTCCGGCTGCTTGCCCGCCGTGCGGTGGTTGCGCGCCTCCCGCTCGTTCTGGCTGTGCAGTATCTGCTCCAGCACGCCGATGCCGTGGCGGAGCACCGCCTGCTCGCCGCCGTCGCTCATCGTGCGTCCGCCGCCGCCGGTGGCCGACGCCGTGTCGTCGTCCTCGGGCTCCAGCATCGACAGGGTCGCACGGGCCCTCTCCAGTGCGGCCGCCAGGTGCGAGCGCATCTCCCTGCGCACCTTGTAGACCTGCAGGGCGTTGAGGTACCGGAGCATGTCCAGGAAGACGACGGCCAGGGCCAGCCACACGAACCACACCGGGTTGGAGTCGGGGACGACCTCCTCGGACACGACGTACTGCCCGCCCATGAGGGCGACCGCGCACACCAGCACCCGGAACCGGTCGGACACGTAGTCCATCCACGACCCGAACAGCGACTCCGAACCGGTGAGCCGCGCCAGCTTGCCGTCGACGCAGTCCACGAGGAAGCACAGGACGTACAGGACCGCGCCCAGGGCCAGGAACTGCCAGTAGCCCAGGGCGAAGCAGACCGCCGCGCCGAGCCCCAGGAAGAGCGCGACCACCGTCAGCTGGTTGGGCGTGATCGAGGTCCGGTTGGCGACCAGGCGGACGAGCCGGACCGCGACCGGGTCCACGAGGGAGACCGTCAGCCAGGAGTCGCGCTCCTTGAGCGTGCGCTCCCTGACCTCGTCGAGTGTGAATCCAGGCATCGTCGCCAATACTCCCCAACACGAAGCGGATGTGTTCCGGCCCGGAGGCCGTGCCGACCACCACCGGAGGGGCGTGGCGCCCGGGTGCGCGAAGGGCGTCACCAGCGGGTCGACCGAAAGCACGAGTGCGGTCAACAATAGGTGATCGAACCGCTGGTCACCCCCAAAGCGGATGAACCGAACCGGAATCGCAACCGAAGCCGGTAAACCCAGCCTGACACAGGTGAAGAAGCGCCGCTCCCCGGGGCACCCCGCGCGCTCGCTACGGTAGGAGCAGTGAGCGGGCGGGGCCCCACCGCCCCGCCGACGAGCAGATGGGAACACCACGTGAGCGACCCGATCCGCCTGGCGCCCGGCGACCAGGCCCCCGACTTCACCCTCGACGACGCCGACGGCAAGCCCGTCACCCTCAGCGAGGTGCTGGCCTCCACCGGGCAGCGCGTCGTCCTGTACTTCTACCCGGCGGCGATGACCCCCGGGTGCACCACCCAGGCCTGCGACTTCCGCGACAACCTCCGCGAGTTCGGCTCGGCGGGCCTCACCGTCCTGGGCGTCTCCCCCGACACGACCGACAAGCTGGCCGCGTTCCGGGAGAAGGAGGGCCTGACGTTCACCCTCCTCGGCGACCCCGGCAAGGAGACCCTGCGCGCCTACGGCGCCTTCGGTGAGAAGAAGAACTACGGCCGCACGGTCCAGGGCGTCATCCGCTCCACCGTCGTCGTCGGCACCGACGGCAAGGTGGAGAAGGCCTTCTACAACGTGAAGGCCACCGGGCACGTCGACCGCCTCAAGAAGGAACTCGGCGTCTGACCCGCCGGCCTCCGGCGGCCCGGCCGGGCCCGGCCCTGCGGGGCCTGGCGGCCGGGTCCGCCCGCGTCCCCGGTACAGTTGTCCCGACGGGGCCGTAGTCCAACCGGCAGGAGACGACAGCTTTAGGTGCTGTACAGTGCGGGTTCGAATCCCGCCGGCCCTACGAGGGGTATGCGCTGGTCGGTGGGCTCCGCCCACCCTCCGCGCGACCCGTGACACCTCGGGGGGACACCCCCCGCCCCGAACCGCGGTGGTATGCGCTGGTCGGTGGGCCCCGCCCACCCTCCGCGCGACCCGCGACACCTCGGGGAACGCCCGCCCCGGACCGCGGACGGCACGCGCCGGCCGACGGTCCCGGCCCGCCTCCTGCGCACCGCGGTCCCGCATGGCCGGCCCCGGCGCCGAACCCCGCCACGGGCACAGGACCGGCGGGGGCGCCGGGCCGCGACGGCCGCTAGCGGCCGAGCAGGGCCCAGAGCACGACGGCCAGCAGGAGCACCACGCCGAGGGCGACGCCGGCGAACACCGGCAGCATGCTCTTCTCCGCGTGCCGGCCCGAACTCGTCAGCCCCAGCGTGTCCGTGGACTCGCGGATCGACGTCATGATCGAGTTCATCGCCTCGGGGCTGTTGCGCAGCCGCTCGTTGATGGACTCCGCCAGGACGTGGGCGCCCGCCTTGAAGTGCTCGCGGGCCGACTCCCGGTCCTGTTCGTCCCCGCCGCCCTCACCGGGACGCGGCTCGGCCGGACGGGCCCCGGAGGCGGCCGTCTCCACGCTGGTCTCGGGGGCCCACGGGGCCAGGGCCGCGATCCGCAGCATCTTGGTGGCGTTCTCCGCGGTCAGCCGTTCGCCGGGCTCGACGCGGAGCAGGCCGGCGAGCACCGGCGCGAGCGGGCCCGCGTTCGCGGCCTCCGCGGGCTCGTCCAGCTGCTCCTGGCGCAGGATCTTGATGTAGCCCTTGCGGTCGTAGGGAGGGTGGCCCTCCACCGCCGCGTACAGGGTGGCGCCCAGGGACCACAGGTCCGACTCCGGCCCGACCGGTCCGGCCTTGGCCCTCTCCGGCGGGATGTAGGCGGGCGAGCCGATGATGCGGCCCGACGCGCTCAGCGCCGACTCGCCGTTCCAGGCGGCCAGCCCGAAGTCGGTCAGCACCACGCGCCCGGCCTGGCTGATCATCACGTTCTCGGGCTTGACGTCGCGGTGGACGATCCCCTCGGTGTGCGCGACCTTGAGGGCGTCGATCAGCTGGAGCCCGATCTCCGCCACCCGCTGGTAGGGCAGCGGGCCGCCCACCTGGATGAGCTCCTCCAGGGTGGAGGCCTCGACCAGCTCCATGACGATCCACGGCCGGTCGTCCTCGTCCACGACGTCCAGGACGGTGACCAGGCTCGGGTGGGTGAGGCGCCCGGCAACCCGGGCCTCACGCGTGGTGCGCTGGAGGAGGGACTCGCGCTCGGAGCGGCTCAGGTCGGCCGGGAGTCTGAGCTCCTTGACGGCGACCTCGCGGTCGATGACCAGGTCGACGGCGCGCCACACCGTGCCGACACCGCCCCTGGCGATCTCCGACACCAGCTGGTAGCGCCCTTTGAGCAGGCGCCCCTCAGGACCGGAGTCGCCCATACCGGCTACCTCCGGACCTTCGGAAGAGCGCGACGCCCGGGGCCGCTGCGTGTGAGGGTTGTCTAGGGAGGACACGGTTATCCACGGGTCCATTCACCGGCCATGGTGGCCTCCTGCGGAGCATTGCGGTCGCTGTCACCATGTAGGTGCACGGATCACTCGTTATACCAGCAGGACGCCGAGTCCACGCTGGTAGTTGCCATAACACTGGCACATAGGTTCGCTTTCGTTATGTCCGACGAAAACCTGCACATGCCATGACCTGCCTCTCCTTTACCCGTCCTTGCCCCGGCCGTGGGGCGGGCGTGCGGGCGCGACACGCCCGCACGCCCCGGGTCAGGACCAGAGGGACTCCGGGTCGCGGACCTCGACGGGGCCGATCCCGGTGTCGGTGAGCGGCTGCCGGAGGCGGTCCGCGTCGCCGACCACCACGACGACGGCCTCCTCCGGGTGCAGGTACTCGGCGGCGGCCGAGTCCAGGCTCTCCTTGGTCAGCCTCTCGTAGCCGGCCCGGTTGCGGTCCACGTGGTCGTCGGGCAGGTCGTGGACGACCATGTCGACCAGGGCCCCCGCGAGGGAGCGCGCCGTCGAGTAGCTGACGGGCAGGCCCACCGTGTTGGACTCGCGCACCGCGGTGAGCTCCTCCTCCGTGACGCCCGACTCGCGGAGCTCGGCGACCTGCTCCAGCGACGAGGTGACGGAGTGGGCGGTGGTGTCCGCCTCCACCTGGGTGGACATGAAGAACACGCCGCTGTCGCGTCGCAGGTCGAACCGGGACCCGGCGCCGTAGGTGTAGCCGAGGCGTTCGCGCAGCTCCATGTTGAGCCTGGACGTGAACATGCCGCCCAGCACCTCGCTGATGCCCTCGGCCCTGGGCAGGTCGACCTGCGAGCGGGACGGGGCGCGGTGCGCGATGACCAGGGCCGACTGGACGGAGCCGGGGCGGTCGACGATCAGGATGCGGGGCAGCTCGCCGGGCGGCGGGGCCGGGACGGAGGACTCGCGCTCCGGGACGGAGGCGGCGTCGCCGAACACCGTCTTGCCCAGCTCCTCCAGGTCGATCCCGTCGAGGTCGCCGACGACCACGAGGGTCCCGGCGACGGAGGCGATGGACTCGGCGTGGTAGGACGCCACGGTCTCCGGGGTGATGTCGGCCAGCCGGACCGGGCCTCCCCCGAGCGGGGTGGCGTAGCGGCCGGTGAACAGCTGGCCGCCGAGGCTGCGCATGGCCAGGGTCCCGGCCGTGGCGGCCTCCAGCCAGAACCGCTCCAGCAGCTGCTCGCGGCGGCGGACGATGTCGTCCGGGTTCAGGGCGGGGCGCCGGACCGCGTCCGCGAACAGGTGGACGGCCTCGTTGACGCGGTTGGCGGGGGCGTCCAGGCCGGTGATGAATCCGTCCCAGTTGACGCGGGACATCCACTCGGCGCCGTGGCGCTCCAGGGCGGGAGCCAGGGAGCTGTTGCCGTCGGGGCCGTCCTCCAGCACCTCGCTCGTGAGCACGTTGACGCCCATGGCGTCCAGCGGCTCCACGGCGCCCCCGTGCGGGTGCACGAGGCGGAGGGAGACCAGTCGCTGGCCGGGCACGTCGATGGCGACGACGGTGCCGCCCCCGACGGTGACCCGTTGGGGCTTCGGGAAGGAGTAGGACGCTACGGCACCGAGTGGCGGGCGGGTCTGCGGCATGCTCTGCGGCTCTTTCTGCGGCTTGCGGTGACAGGGCCAGGGGTGGCGGCGCGCCCTAGGAGGCGCCGGCGGCGTTCGCCTCGGCGTCCGCCTGGAGGGTCTCGGCCTCCGAGGTCTCCTCGGGGTCGAAGCGGACCACGAGCAGGTTGTCGTCGACCAGCAGGCGCTCGGCGGCGGCCCGCACCTCCTCCGCGGTGATGTCGTCCCAGCGCCGGGGCCAGGTGTAGGCGAGCTCCGGGTCGTCGAACAGCTGCGTGCAGCTGCTGATGCTGTCGGCCAGCCCGGCGGGGCTGGAGATGGACTGGAGGTGGTCGCGCTCCATGACGGCGCGGGCGCGCTCCAGCTCCTCCTCGGTCACGCCGGAGGCCAGCTTCGCGATCTCCTCGCGCACGGCCTCCTCCAGCACGTCGCCGCTCACGCCCTCGCGGGCGAGCATGTTCACCAGCAGGAGGCTGTCGGTGTAGCGGAAGGGCAGGATGTCGGCCGCGGCGCCGCCGTCGTCGGCGGCGATGGGTCGGTCCACCACCAGTGAGCGGTAGAGGCGGCTGCCCTGCCCCTGGCCGAGCACGGCCGAGGCCAGGTGCACGACGTCGAACTCCCGCTCGCCGTACGGGGGGACGCGGTACCCGATGAACACCCCGGCGGCGGGCACCGTCTCGGTGACGGCGTCGCGCACCGGACCGCCCAGGGGCGCTCCGAGGGAGGCGTCGGGCGCCTCGGGGACGAAGTCCCTGGCGGGGATCGACCCGAAGTACTTCTCGACGCGGGCCAGGACGTCCTCGGGGTCGAGGTCGCTGACCACGGTGAGCACGCAGTTGTCCGGCCCGTAGTGGGCCTTGTGGAACGACTTGACGTAGTCGAGGTCGGCGGCGTCCAGGTCGGCCATGGAGCCGATCGTCGGGTGGTGGTACGGGTGGCCCTCGGGGTACGCCAGGCGCAGGATGCGCTCCAGGGCGGTGCCGTAGGGCTGGTTGTCGTAGCGCTGGCGGCGCTCGTTCTTGACGACGTCGCGCTGGTTGTCCAGGACCTCCTGGGTCATGCCGTCGCGCAGCGTCTCCAGGCGGTCCGCCTCCAGCCACAGCACCCGGTCCAGGGCGTGCTCGGGGACCGTCTCGTAGTAGTTCGTGCGGTCGCTCGACGTGGAGGCGTTGATGTCGCCGCCGAGCCGCTCGATCTCCTCGAAGTGCTCGCCCTTGGACACGTTGCCGCTGCCCTGGAACATGAGGTGCTCGAAGAGGTGCGCGAAACCGGTGCGCCCGGGGACCTCGTGCCGGGAACCCACGCCGTACCACAGGTTGACCGCGGTGACCTGGCCGGTGGAGGCCGCCGCCGTCACCAGGCGCAATCCGTTGTCGAGCGTGTACTGACCAACCCGTCCCGCCGCTCCGATGGTGGTCACCAGTGCTGCACCCCGCTTCGCGCTGTCGCCTGAACTGCCGTCGTCCGCGCGGCCGTGCGCCGCCCCGGACGTCCTCTGCCGTGACGAGTACGACCCTATGGCCTAACGGGACCCGGGGGACACTGGAACGGCGCAACCGGTGGCCGAATCCGGGACGGATGCGACAGGTGTCAGCTCCGGTACTCGGTGGTGTCCATGGAGGCGGCCATCTGGTCGTAGACGGCGGAGTGCTGGGAATCGGCGGACCAGACGTACAGGAGGACGTCGCTCGTCGGCAGGAACCACATGCGCACCTCGAAGGTGTCGTCGTTGGCGCAGGTGACGTCCCAGACGGAGTGGTGCGACTTGAGGGTGTCGGCGTGTTCGGTGAAGTCGGAGACCCGGAGCTCGGCGTCCTTGATCCCGATGTCGCCGGAGGCCGCGGTGTTGAGGCTGCGGCAGCGGTCGGTGTTGTCCGCCCAGCCGTCCGCCTTGCTGTGGGCCCCGCCCCTGGAGGGCCACTCCTGCGGGTGGTTCTCCGCCGCGTGCGCGGTCAGCTGGACCGACCCGTAGGCGCAGGCGGCCTGGCCGGGAGGGCTCGCGCACAGCGTGCCGCCCTGGTTCTGGACGTCCCAGCCGTCGGGGACGTCGATGGTGATGCCCTCGACCGTCTGGGAGGTGAAGCCCTCCGGGCCGGGCGGGTCGACCGCCGGGACCATGCCGCTCTCGCCGCGCTCCAGCTCGATCGCGGTGCCGCCCTCCTCCGCGCCGCCCGAGCAGGCGGCCAGTAGCAGCAGTGCGGTGGCCGCTACGGCCGTTCCCGCCCCGGCGCGCACGCCTCGCGCCCGATGCCGTCGCCCGTGGATGCCCGCCATGCGTCGTCCCTCTCCCGCGTCCCGTGGTCAGAACCCAGTCGACCATAGCGCCCCCGGCACACGGTGCGAACCCGAGGATCCCGGCACGTTCGCGACAACCGCGGCGCTGCCGGGACGGGCGAGGGAGGCGCTGGACGGCGGCCACTACGCTGGGGCCATGGTGGACCTCGCGAAGATCACAGAACCCTTGTCCCTCGCCCGGTTCGGGCCGCGCCCCCGGGGGCCGCTGGTCCTGGAGCTGGACCTGACGGAAGGGGTGGCCGACGAGGCCCCCGGGGACCCGATCAGCCAGATCGTGAACCGGCGCCGGCAGCACTACCTGGACATCGTCGAGGGCATCCGCCGCGGTGCGCGCGACCCGGGGGTGGCCGCGCTCCTGGTCCGCGTGGACGCCAGGTCGCTGGGGTTCGCGAAGGTCCAGGAGCTGCGCGACTGCGTCGCCGACTTCCGCGCCGCGGGCAAGACCGCCGTGGCCTGGGCCGACTCCTTCGGTGAGACGGGCGAGGGCAACCTCCCGTACTACCTCTCCTGCGCGTTCTCCCGCGTGGTCATGGCCCCCACGGGGGTGCTCGGGCTGACCGGCCTGATGATGCGCGTGACGTTCCTCAAGGGCGCCCTGGACAAACTGGGCGTGTCCTACGAGGTCGGCAGGCGCCACGAGTACAAGAACGCGCTGAACAGCGTCACCGAGACCGGCTTCACGGAGGCCCAGAGGGAGGCGTCCGGCCGCATCGTCTCGTCGCTGGGCGACCAGCTGGTGGAGGCGGTGTCCGAGGCGCGCGGCCTGCCCGAGGAGAAGGTGCGCGAGCTGGTCTCGCGCGGTCCGTTCATGCCCCAGGAGGCCCTGGACGCCGGCCTGGTCGACGGCCTGGCCTACCGGGACGAGGTGTACGCCGACCTCCTCGGCGAGGTCCGGTCGGAGGCGGACGGGGCCGGGGACGGCTCCGCCCCGGAGCCCTCGCTCCAGTTCGTCACCCGCTACCACCGCAAGCACACCCCGGCGCCCCGCCCCCGCGCGGCGGGCGGACCGGGGTACATCGCGCTGATCTCCGCGACCGGGGCCATCAGCCTGGGGCGGACCCGGCGGTCCCCGCTGGGCGGCGGCACCGTCATGGGTTCGGACACCGTGACGGCGGCGTTCCGGGCCGCCCGCAAGGA
Organism: Nocardiopsis sp. CA-288880; assembly: GCF_050955985.1. Lineage (NCBI taxonomy): Bacteria > Bacillati > Actinomycetota > Actinomycetes > Streptosporangiales > Nocardiopsidaceae > Nocardiopsis > Nocardiopsis sp. CA-288880. The sequence continues at coordinate 6,186,312 of NZ_CP192105.1, forward strand.
CCCGCAGGTCAAGGCGGTCGTGTTCCGGGTGGACAGCCAGGGAGGGTCGCCGACCGCCTCCGACGCGATCCGCCGCGAGTCCGAGCTGACCAGCCGGGCCGGCATCCCGGTGGTGTCGGCGATGGGCGACATCGCCGGTTCGGGCGGCTACTACGTGACCCTGGGCTCCGACGCGGTCGTCGCGCAGCCCGGCACCCTCACCGGGTCCATCGGCGTGATCACCGGCAAGCCGGTCCTGGGCGGGCTGCTGGAGCGGTACGGCGTGACCAGCGACTCCGTGAGCACCGGGGAGCACGCGGGCATGTTCGACACCCGCAAGCCGTTCACCGAGTCCGAGTGGGAGCGGGTGAACGCGCTCCTCGACGAGATCTACGAGGACTTCACCGGCAAGGTCGCCGAGGCGCGCAAGATGACCCGCGAGCAGGTCCACGAGGTCGCCCGGGGACGGGTGTGGACCGGTCGCGACGCCAAGGAGCGGGGCCTGGTGGACGAGCTGGGCGGCCTGGAGACGGCCGTGCGCCTGGCCCGGGAGAAGGCGGGCGCCGGCCCCCTGCCCCTGCGCGCCTTCCCGCGCGCGCACCCACTGGACCGGATCCGCCAGCACGAGTCCAGCGAGGACATGGCGGCCTCGCAGCCGCAGACGGTGCTCGGCGCCTGGGGCCCGCTCCAGCACGCGGCCGTGGCGATGGGGCTGCCCGCGGCCGGTCCGCTGACGATGCCCGACGTCTGGGACATCCGTTGACCGGTCCGTACCTGGACGCCATGGCGCTGCTGCCCGCCGGGGTCACCGTGGTGACCGTCGCCGACGGCCGGGACGACGTGGGCGCGACCGTCACCGCGTTCGGCTCGGTGTCGGCCGACCCGCCGATCGTGTGGGTGGGCGTGGGCGCGGAGGGCTACATGGCCGAGGTCATCGGGGCCGCCGGCGCGTTCGCCGTGAACGTGCTCGGCGCCGGACAGCGGGTGGTGGCGGGCCGCTTCTCGGCCGAGGGGCGCCCCAGCGCCAGACTCCTGGTGACGGACCAGCCCCACCACCGGGGCGGGCACACGCGCGCCATCGTGCTGGACGACGCGCTGGCCGCCCTGGAGTGCACGGTGCGACAGCGCCTGGAGGTCGGCGACCACGTGGTGTACCTCGCCGACGTGGTGGGCCTGGCCGGTGTGCGGGGCGAGGGCCCGGCCCTGGTGCGCCGCTCCGGCCGCTACCACGCCCTGGACTGACCGCGGGGGCCGTGCCGGGACCGGAGCCCTCCGGTCCCGGCACGGCGCTCACTCGCGGGCGATGAGCTCCCGGAAGTGGGCGTGCAGGTGCTCCGGCGAGGGTTCCAGCCCCGTGATCAGGCCGAACGCGTCACTGGCCTGGAAGACGGCCATGCCTCCGCCGCTCAGGGTCCGGCAGCCGCGCGCCCGCGCCGCGCGCAGCAGCTCGGTGCGGACGGGCCGGTAGACCACGTCGGCGACCCACAGGGACGGGCGCAGCAGAGAGGGGTCCAGGGGGATCCCGGGGTGGTGCGCCATGCCCGTGGGCGTCGCGTGCACCAGGCCGTCGGCCCCGGCCAGGGCTGCTCCGAGCCCGTCCGTCCCCGCGGGACGGCAGACCGCCCCGGGGAACCGCTCCGCCAGACGGGCGGCGAGGGCCTCGGCGCTCGTCCCGTCGACGTCGACCACGGCCAGCTCCCGCACACCGGACACCAGCAGGGCGTAGGCCACGGCCGCTCCCGCGCCGCCCGCCCCCAGCACCACGACCCGGTCCCCGGGCGCGTCCGGCAGCTCCTGCCGGAGCGACCGCGCGAACCCGGACCAGTCGGTGTTGTGCCCCACCGCTCCCCCGGCCCCGAACACGACGGTGTTGACGGCCCCCAGGGCTTCCGCCTCCGGGGAGAGCCCGTCGAGCGCCGGCAGCACGAGCCGCTTGCACGGGTGGGTGATGTTCAGCCCGTCGAAGCCGAGCCTGGACGCCGCCTCCACCAGGTAGCCGACCGACCCCGGCTCCATGCCGAGCCGGTCGATGTCGATCGTCCGGTAGACGAGGCGGCGTCCCAGCCTCGCGGCCTCCCTCTCGTGCATGGGGGGCGTGAGCGACGGGCCGATCCCCGCGCCGATGAGCCCCGCGAGGAAGGACCGCCCCGGGGCGCCGTACGCGCCGCTCACCGGGAGCGCTCCGCCCGCTGCGCGGCCATGCGCACGGTGCCGTTGGCGGCCCCGTACCCCTGGTAGCCGCCGACGCGCTGGACCACCTCGAAGAACAGCCGCCCGTCCACGGTCGGCGTGTAGAAGTGCAGGAACTCGCCCTCCTCCGACCGGTCGTGGAGGATGCCGCCCTCGCGCATGCGCTCCCTGGTGTCGGGGCGCAGGTCGGTCCGGGAGGCGAGGTCGTCGTAGTAGTTGTCCGGGATGGCCAGGGGCGCGACCCCCGCCTCGCGCAGGGAGCGCGCGGCGGCGAAGACGTCGTCGCAGCCCAGCGCGACGTGCTGGGCGCCTCCGCCCGTGTCCGCGTGCTCGCCGCCCAGGACGGACACGTGCAGGGCGACGCGCAGGGCGGACGCCGGGTCGGTGAGGGCCCGGCTGCGCACGAGTCCGTCGGGGGCGGCCATCTCCACGCTCGTGTCCGGGCGCAGGCCGAGCAGTGAGCGGTAGAACAGGGACGCCTCGTCGAAGTGGTCGAAGGGCTGGAGGAGCCCGACGTGGTCGATGCCGGTCAGCCGTGCCCCGCCCCCCTCCCGGTGGCCGCCGACGGGCGGGGCCGAGAAGTCCTCCAGCCACGGCTCGCCGCCGCCCGGACCGTCCGCACAGAAGAAGACCGCGGTCCCGTCGGGCGCGGCGACCGCGCTGAGCGCGGACTCCGCCGGGTCGCGGCGGCGCGGCAGGGAAGGCGCCAGGAGCCGCTCCGCGCGGCGCATCGCGTCGGCGGGGTCGGGGACGGAGATCCCCAGGGCGGTCACGGAGGCGTCGCCGCTCCAGGTGTGCCCGAGCCGGGGGTCGCTGGAGTTGAGCAGGACGCGCGCGTCGCCGTTGCTCCACAGCTGCACCGGTTTGGAGCGGTGGTCCCGGGTGTGGGCGAAGCCGAGCGCGCCGAGCAGCACGCGCACGCGCTCCGCCGACGACGGCTCGGCCGCCACCTCCACGAACGCGAACCCGGACGGGCGGACCGGTTCGGGCAGCCGGCGCAGCCGCACGGCCCCGCGCGCGCCCTCCCCCTCCGCCGCGGCGGGCTCCTCCCCCGCGGACCGGCTCAGCCCGTCCTCCAGCAGCGCCAGGGACCGCAGGGCGTCCGCGGCCGTGCGCCGCGCGTCCGAGGCCCTGAACACGTCGTTGAAGACCTCCAGGGACAGCGGGCCCGTGTAGCCCGCGGCCAGGACGTGGCCGGTGAAGGCCGTGAGGTCGAACCCCCCTTGGCCGGGGAAGCAGCGGTAGTGGCGGCTCCACTGCAGCACGTCCATGGCCATGCGCGGCGCGTCCGCGAGCTGGAGGAAGAAGATCTTCTCCCCCGGGATGCCGCGGATCCCGGACGGGTCGCCGTCACGGGAGAGGATGTGGAAGCTGTCCAGGCAGACGCCGAGGGACGGGTGGTCCGCCTCCCGGACGAGGCGCCAGGCGTGTTCGTAGTCGTCGACCCGGGTTCCCCAGGCCAGTGCCTCGTAGGCCACGCGCACCCCGTACTCCGACGCCGTCTCGGCGAGCAGGCGCAGCTGGGCCGCGGCCCGGGCGTCGTCGTCCAGGGCCGCCGCAGTGGCGTTGGAGCACACGAGCACCGTGTCCGCGCCGAGTTCGACCATGAGGGCGAACTTGTCCCGGGCACGGCGCAGGTTGCGCCGGAACCGGTCGTCGTCCACCCCCTCGATGTCGCGCAGCGGCTGGTAGAGGTCGATGCCCAGGCCGAGCGAGGCGGCGAGCGCCCGTATCCGCCGGGGCCTCATCGGCGACGCTATGAGGTCGTTCTCGAAGATCTCGACGCCGTCGAAACCTGCCTCGGCCGCCGCCCGGAGCTTCTCCTCCAGCGTGCCGCTCAACGACACCGTGGCGATGGAACGCCGCATGTCCGTCTCCCCTGTCCTTCCGTGTTCCGTCCGGTCCGCGGCCGTCTACGACCCGGAGTGCAAGGACTCGTACAGGGCCCGCTGCCCCTCGTCGAGGTGCTCCGCGAAGTAGTCCCTGGACCTGGTGCGGAACGCGTCCACGTCGACGTCGTCCACGACCTCCATGGCGCCGTCGGCGGCCCACCGGTCGAGGATCTCGGCCTCCGACTCCTCGATGCAGGCGCGGTTCTCCTCCCTGACCGTGCTGACCGCCTCCTGGAGCGCCTCCTGCTGGCGTCGGTCCATGAGTTCCCAGCTCTGGCCGGAGACCACGATGAGCTGCGATCCGATCTGGTGGCTCGTGAGGCTGATGTGGCTCTGGACCTCGTCGAAGCTGTCGGCGGAGATCGTGGGGATCGGGTTCTCCTGGCCGTCGGCGGTCCCCTGCTGGAGGGCGAGGTAGACCTCCTCGAAGGCGACGGTGGTGGGGGTGGCGCCCATCGCCTCGGCGTTGGCCAGGTAGATCGGGGAGTCGGGGAACCGCATGCGCAGGCCGCTGAGGTCGCCGGGGGTGCGGATCGGCCGGTTCGCGGTGAAGTGCCGGTCGCCGAAGTACCAGACGTCGAGGATCCTGACGCCGGTCGCGGCCTCGAAGTCCGCCTTCAGCTGCTCGGACTCCTCGGAGTCGAAGTAGTCGAACATCTGGTCGGCGTCGTCGAACGCGTAGGCCGCGTCGAGCACCCCGATCGGCTCGTACGCCGAGCCGAGTGCCGCGGAGCCCTGGACGTCCATGTCGATGTCGCCCGACATCACCGAGGTGAAGGTCTCGGTGTTGTTGCCGAGCTGGCTGTTGGGGAAGGTCTCGACCGTCACTCCGACGCCGGCGTCCGCGACGCGCTCGGCGACCAGGTCGAGACCGCACCGGGTGTGGGGGTGTTCCGCGGTGTAGCTGTTGGCGAAGGAGAGGGTGATCTCGCCGTCGGCGGCCCCGTCGGCGCCGCAGCCCGCGAGGGCGAGGACGGCGACGGGGACCAGGGCGGTCCAGCGGTGGGGGGTGCGCATGCGGTGCTCCCTGGGGGGTCGTGCCGCCGTACGGCGGCGGTGGCGGCGGTGTGTCGGGGCCGGGGCGCGGAGCCGCGGAGGGGCGCCCCGGGGCGGCGCGGCTCAGAGTCCGAGGTACCGGGGCAGGAAGAGCACGAGGTCCGGCACGAAGGTGAGCAGGGCCAGGATGAGCAGCAGGGGCACGAGGAAGGGCGCCGTGCCGCGGAACACCTCGTGCATGGGGCTGCGGGTGGCCGAGCCGAGCACGAAGAGGACGCCTCCGATCGGCGGCGTGAGCAGCCCGATCATGAGGTTGACGATGACGATGATCCCGAAGTGCACGGGGTCGACCCCGAACTGCGCCGCGATGGGCAGCAGGACGGGCACGGTGATCATCAGGGCGGCGACGGGCTCCAGGACCGTGCCGAGGAGGATGAGCACGAGGTTCACCAGCAGCAGGAACACGATCGGGCTGTCGGTGAGCCCCAGCAGGAACGACGCGATGTCCTGCGGCACGCGTTCGCGGGCCAGGATCCAGCCGAGCAGGCCGGACGCGGCCAGGACGATCGCGATCGACGCGGTGGTCGTCGCGGTCTCCACGAGGATCCGCCACAGGGTGCGCGGGTCGAGCCGGCGGTAGAGGAGGCCGAGCGCGAGCACGTAGGCGGCTCCGACCGCCGCGGCCTCGGTGGGGGTGAAGAGCCCGCTCAGGATGCCGCCGAGCAGGATGAGGGGCGCGCCCAGCGGGCCGAGGACGCGTACGACCGCGGCGCGGACCTCTCCGGCGGTCGCCCGCTCGCCGGCCAGGTGCGGCTGCTTGCGCGCCCACAGGTGGACGGCGAGGGCGAGTCCGGCGGCCACGAGGAACGCCGGGACCACCGCCGCGGCGAACAGGGCCGCGGTGGAGACCGCGGCGACGGAGGCGTAGACGATCGCGGGGATGCTGGGCGGCATGATCGGGCTGATCAGGCTGGAGGCGGCGGTGAGCCCCAGGGCGAAGCGCTTGGGGTAGCCGCGGTCGGTCATCGCCGGGACGAGCATCTTGCCCATGCCCGCGACGTCGGCCAGGGCGGTGCCGCTCACCCACGAGAAGCCGACGCTGACACCGATGTTGACGTAGCCCAGGCTTCCCCGGAGGCGCCCCAGCAGGACCTGGGCGAAGCCGAAGATGCGGTCCGCGATACCGGTGTGGTTGGCGGCGACGCCCACCAGGATGAACAGGGGGATGGCCAGCAACGGGAAGCTGTTGATCTCCTGCGTCGCGGTGCGCAGGCTCAGGCCGGTGGACTGGTCGGTCAGGAGCATGTACGCCAGGGACGGCCCGAGGATGGCGAAGGCGATCGGTACGCGCAGGGCCAGCAGGACGACGATTCCCAGGAGGACGAGGCCGGCGCTCATCGGGTGGGCTCCTCGTGGTCGGTCGGTGCGGGGGGAGGGGTGCCGGGCGCGGGCGGTCCCGGGACGAGGACCGCGTTGGCCAGGGCGCGCAGCACGGCCACGGAGAGCCCGGCCATCGGGATCACGTAGGTCCAGGCCATCGGGATGCCCATCACCGGCGTGGTCTGCGGTCCGCCCGCGAACACGAGGTCGGCCGCGGCCGCGACGAGCAGGCCGCACGTCGCCGCGACGACGAGGTTGGCGAAGACCCACACGGCGCGCATCGCCCGGCCCCGGGCGACGAAGTCGACGAGCTTGAGGGTGATGTGCTCGTCGCGGCCGACGAGGTGCCCGACGAGGGAGAAGGCGAGCCAGACCAGGCCGAACCGGGCGAGCTCCCCCACCCAGACCCAGCTCTCACCGGGGACGTAGCGCTGGCCGGCCTGGACGAGCATCAGGACGAGGATCATGGCCAGGAGCAGCGCGCCGAGGACGAGTTCCGCGGTCTCCAGCCATCGGACGGGTGCCGGGCGCGAGCCCGAGGGCCCGTCTCCGGACGTACTGGGGGGATTGGTCATCCCGGGCTCCACTCGACAAACGGGGGGTTGCATACGCCCTGTTCAGAGACGTGCTCCTGGAGGCCGTATGTCGTGGTTGTGAACTCTAGGTTTCGGTCGTCGCGCATGGCAAGCGATTGCCAAAAGTTGCCGTCCGGCGTAGAAAGTCCCCATGAGCCCGGTCAGGAGAAGCACGGTCTACGACGTGGCGCGGGAGGCGGGCGTGGCCGCGTCCACGGTGTCCCGCGCCTTCAGCGACCCGCGGCGGGTCAACGCGGTCACCCGCGAACACGTCCTCAACGTCGCCGAGCGCCTGGGCTACCGGCCCAACCCGCTGGCGAGCGCCCTCCAGTCCGGCCGCACGGCCACGATCGCGCTCCTGGTCCCCGACATCGCCAACCCGCACTTCTTCGGCACGATACGGGGCGCCGAGGGCCGGGCCAGCGCCTCGGGGATCACCTTCATCCTGGGCTACACCCAGGAGTCCGCGGACAACGAGCGCGAGCAGATCCTGCGGCTGGACCGCTCGGTGGACGGCTTCGTCCTCGCCTCCAGCCGGATGAGCGACGCGACCACCGTCGAACTGGCCCGGGAGCACAACATGGCCCTGGTCAACCGCCAGGTCGAGGGGCTGCCCAGCGCGATCGTCGACAACGGCGGCGGCAGCCGGCAGATCATCGACCACCTGGCCTCCCTCGGACACCGGTCGGTGGTGTACCTGAGCGGGCCCGAGCAGTCGTGGCAGGCGAAGGAGCGGTGGAGGGGGCTGAGCGCGGCGGCGGGGCGGTGCGGCATGGCGGCGACACGCCTGGGCCCCTTCTCGCCCCGCGTGGCGGGCGGCGCCGCGGCGGCGGACGCCGCGCTGGTGTCGGGGGCGACGGCGTTCGTCGCCCACAACGACCTGCTGGCGATCGGCATGCTGCGCCGTCTGGCGGAGCGCGGGATCCGCGTGCCGCGGGACCGCAGCGTCGTGGGGTACGACGACATCTTCGGCGCGGACTTCTGCGTGCCGGCGCTGACCACGCTCGCGGGCCCCCACGAGGAGGCCGGGCGCGCGGGTGTGGAGCTGCTGCTGAACCGGGTCTCGCGGGCCGCCGCCGGCGAGGCCCCGCGGCAGGTGGTCCTCCCGGCGCACCTGGTGGTCCGCGACTCGACCGGCCCGGCGCCGGACTGACCTCCCGCCGCCCCGGAGGGCCGGCGCCGCCCGGGCGGCGGGGCGGACCCCCGCGCGTGCCCCGTCACCCCCGGGACCGGTGCGAGGGCGCCGGGCCCGGCGCCCTCGCACCGGTCCCGACGCCCTCCGTCACGCCCGCGGGCCGGCCGGGAGCACGGCGGGTGCGGCGCGCGTGGCCCCGCCCCCGACGGTCCCGTCCTCGCGGCCGGTCCCGGCGCCCGCCGCGTTAGGCGAGCCCCTCCTCCTCCAGCCACTCCTGGGCGACGTCGGCGGCGTTCTCGTTCTGGACGACGACGCGCTCGTTGAGCGCGGTCAGGGCCTCCGTGGTGAGCGCCGCCGAGACCGCGTTCAGGGCGCCTCTGGCGGTCTCGTCGACCTGTTCGCCGTTGATCAGCGGGGTGATGTTCTGGGCGCCGAACAGGTTCTCCGGGTCCTCCAGGACCACGAGGTCCTCCACCGCGATCTGCGGGTCGGTGGTGAACAGGTTCGCGGCCTGGATGTCGTCGTCCAGGAGGGCCTGGGTCAGCAGGGCCACCTCCAGGGAGCGGAACTCGCCGAACTCGATGCCGTAGACGTCGGCCAGGCCCACCACGCCCTGCTGGCGGGTCTCGAACTCCGGCGGCCCCCCGAGGGTCAGCTCGCCGGCGACGCCGGCCAGGTCGGCGAGGGTGCTCAGGTCGTGCTCCTCGGCGGTCTCGGCGGTGACCGTCACCGAGTCCTTGTTCTCCGCACTGGAGGAGTCCAGGATCTCCAGGCCCTCGGGGAGCGCCTCGGTGATGAGCGCGTTGGTCTCCTCGCTGTTCCCGCTGGGCGCCTCGTCGTCGAGGTAGGCCAGGGTGGCGCCGTTGTACTCCGGGAACACCGACAGGTTCCCGGACTCGATCTGGGAGTAGTACACCTCGCGGCTGCCGATGTTGAGCTGGTAGGTGACGTCCACCCCCTCGGCCTCCATGGCCCGGCCGTAGATCTCGGCGAGCAGGGTGCTCTCGGGGAAGTCGGCGGAGCCGATGACGACGGAGCCGGATTCGGCGCCGCCTCCTCCCTCCCCGTCCTCCGCGTAGGGGTCGCTGCCGCCGCAGGCGGTCATGAGCACCGCTGCGAGTGGGAGCCCGACGAGGGCGAGCCTCTTGTCCATGTCCGAACCTTCTCTTCTCTCAGTACTGCGTCAGCATGCGGCGCCCGAGACCGCCTAGCGCGCCGACGCGGCCTCGGCGCGCAGTCCGGGTGCGACGAGCAGCAGCCGCAACCCGGCGAACAGGAGTGTGGTGAGCACCGCGAGCAGCACCACCAGCACGGAACCCCCCAGCATCATCGTCAGGTCCTGGCGGGCCTGGCCGTCGACGATGTAGCGTCCGAGCCCGCCCACGCCCACGTACGCGGCGATGGTCGCGGTCGCGACCACCTGGACCGCCGCGGTGCGCATCCCGATGAGGATGAGCGGGGTGGCCACGGGCAGTTCGAGCTTGAACAGCACCTCGCGGCCGCGCATCCCCATGCCGAACGCCGCGTCGCGCAGGCGGGGCTCCACCCCGCGCACGCCCTCGTGGGTGTTGACCAGGATCGGCGGGACGGCCAGCGCCACCAGCGCGCAGACCACGGGGACGAGCCCGATCCCGGCCGCCAGGACGATGAGGAACAGGACGCCGATGGTCGGCAGGGCGCGGGCGAAGTTGGCGAGGCTCGCGGTGAGGAACCCGCCCACGCCGGTGTGCCCGGTGAGCAGTCCCAGGGGGACGGCGATGACGGCGGAGATCAGCAGGCCGAGCAGGCAGAAGTAGACGTGCTCGGCCATGCGCGCGGGGATGCCCGCGCTCCCGGTCCACTGCGCCGGATCGGCGAACCACGCGACCAGCTCGTTCAGGATGTCCATGGCTGCCTCTCCCCCGGCGTGGTGCGTTCCCCGGCCGGGGTTCCCGCCCCGGCACGTGCGGCGGACGCGCGGGCGACCGCCCTGCGGCCCCGGCCGCTCCTCCCGTCGTCCCGGCGGGCCCAGGGGGTGAGCCCGCGCTGGGCGAGCACGAGCAGGGCGTCGGTGACGAAGGCCAGCAGGACGGTGAGCAGGACGCCGACCACGATGGGCGCGTCGAACTGGCGGCGGAACCCCTCGCTGAGGATCAGCTGGCCCAGCCCTCCCAGACCCACCAGGGAGGCGACGCTGACCATGCTGATGGTGGCGACCGAGGCCACCCGGAGGCCGGCGATGACCACCGGCACCGCCACCGGCATCTCCACGAACACCAGGCGGCGCAGCGGGCCGAAGCCCATCGCCACGGCGGCCTGGCGCACGTGCTCCGGCACCTGGCGGAGCCCGTCCACCACGTTGGGCAGCAGGATCACCAGCGTGTACAGGGCGAGCGGCACGACGGCCGTCCAGTCGCTGAACCCGGTGTAGGGCAGCATCAGGAAGAACAGGGCGATGGACGGCACCGCGTAGAGCACGTTGACGCCGGTCAGCACCGGCGGGTACAGCGCCTTCCAGCGCACGCACGCCAGGCCCAGCGGCACGGCCACCGCGAGTCCGATGAGGATGGACAGGTAGGCCAGCCGCATGTGCTCGGTCAGGCGGGGCAGGATGCCCCGGTCCGGCTCACCCGGGTAGCTCCAGTTCGCCACGCCCCAGTCGAGGACGCCGACCGCCCACTCCCAGGCCCCGCCGATCACTCGGCCACCGACCACAGCGCGGAGCCCAGGTCGTCCTGGGTGACCACGCCGGCCACGCGCCCGTCGGAGTCCACGCCGACGGCGCGGCCGGCCGGGGAGAGCACGGCCGCGTCGAGGGCGGCGCGCAGCGAGTCCGCGCCGACGTCGAACGTGTGGCCGTAGGGGGCCAGGTCGAGCGAGCCGAGGGCGGCCCCGGCGGGGGCGCGGTCGAGCCGGTCCGCCGCGGCCCACCCCAGCGGCATGCGGTCGCCGTCGACGACCAGCACCCAGGGCTCGCCCTTGCCGCGCGCGACGGCGGCCGCCTCGGTCACCGGGGTGCCGTCGCCGAACACGACGTCCTCGCGCAGCGACAGGTCGCGTGCGGGGAAGAACGACAGCCGCCGCACGCCCCGGTCGTAGCCGACGAAGGACTCCACGAACGCGTCGCGGGGGGCGGCCAGCAGGTTCTCGGGGGTGTCGTACTGGGCGAGCCGGCCGCCGGGCCGGAAGACGGCGATGCGGTCGCCCAGGCGGACCGCCTCGTCGATGTCGTGGGTGACGAACACGATCGTCTTGTGCAGGTCGGCCTGGAGCCGCAGCAGCTCGTCCTGGAGGCTGGCGCGCACGACGGGGTCGACGGCGCTGAAGGGCTCGTCCATCAGGAGGATGGGCGGGTCCGCGGCCAGCGCGCGGGCCACGCCGACGCGCTGCTGCTGGCCCCCGGAGAGCTGGTGCGGGTAGCGCCCGGCCTGGGAGGGTTCGAGTCCGACCAGTTCCATGAGCTCGTCGGCCCTGGCCCGGGCCCGGGGCCTGTTCCAGCCGAGCAGCAGGGGCACGGTCGCGATGTTGTCGCGGACGGTGCGGTGCGGGAAGAGCCCGGCCTGCTGGATGACGTAGCCGATGGATCTGCGCAGTTCGGCGGGGTCTCGGCCGCGGATGTCGTCGCCGTCGATGAGGACGGCGCCCCCGGTGGGTTCGACCATCCGGTTGATCATCCGCAGTGACGTGGTCTTGCCGCTGCCGGAGGGACCGACGAAGACCGTGGTCTGTCCGGTCTCCACGGTGAGGTCCAGGTCGTCGACGGCGACCGTGCCGTCGGGGTAGAGCTTGGCAGCGCCCTCGAATGTGATCATCGGCCGGGCTGTCTCCGTTCGGGGACCGGGGTGGTGGTGAGACGGCGGTGAGCAGGCCGTCCGCACGTTACCCGTGTGCAGGTGGATCAAACGGTATGGTCTCGGCCGTGACCCGACCGGGACCTCGTGTCCGCGGCGGGTGGCGTCGGCGGCGGGGCAGGGCGTCGCCGTCCCGGACGCGGCCGGGCCCGGGGGCGCCGGCGGGGCCTTCCGGGTCCGGACACGCGAACGGGCCGGGCCCGTTCGTGGGCCCGGCCCGTGGGCCGGTTCCGCGGTGGTGGCGGCTCAGTCCTGAGCGGCGATCCACGCGGCGAGCTGGTACAGGTCGTCCAGGACGGCGTCGGCCCGGGCCGCGTCGTCCATGGCCGAGTGGCGGTAGCCGTAGATGCCGCGGCGGAGCAGGACCGCGCGCATCCCGGCCTTGAGCGCGGGGACGACGTCGTTGTCGACGCGGTCCCCGACGTAGAGGATCTCGCCGGGCGTGATCCCGGGGCGGCTCCGGCCGGCGAGCTCCACGACCCGGTCGAAGAACTCGGGGGCGGGCTTGGCGACGCCCCAGTCGTCGGAGATGCCGATGCCGTCCACGCCGAGGTCCATGGCGGCCAGGGCGGGTCCGGCCTCGGGCGGCTGGTTGCCCGCGACGACCAGGGAGAGCCCGGCGTCGCGCATGGTCGCGAAGGCCGGGCGCACGTCGGGGTAGAGGTCGCGCACGCCGAAGTGCTCGCGCTCGCCGCCGGGGTCCTCCGCCCGCCACCGGGCGCTCTCCCGGGCCAGGTCGAACCCGGGCACGAGGAGCCGGAAGCCCTCGGTGAGGGTCCCGCCCGAGGCGATGACACCGCCGATGGTGCCGAAGAACGCCATGTGCGGGATGCCGAAGCGGTCGGCCCAGCGCGCGAAGATGCGCGTCTCGTCGACGAGCGTCTCTCCGACGTCGAACACCACGGTACGAATTGTCACGGTCAGGGAGTCTACAAGCACCCCTGTACCGTTCCGGGGGCGGACTGAGCCGGTGGCCGCCCCCGGAACCCCGGTCAGCCGGGCGGTCGCAGCACGGCGAACGCGTCGGTGATCTCCAATCCCCGTGCGCGGAAGCGGAAGAGGGCCGCGGGCCGCCCGCCCGAGCGCCCGGAGGGCACGGAGCGGCCGGTCTCCTCGATCTGCCCGCGCCGCAGCAGGACCCGGCGCAGGTTGGTGGCCGCCACGTCGTGCCCGAGGGCCGCCCGGTAGTAGCCCGACAGCTCCGACATCGTGAACTCGGGCGGGGCGAGCGCGAACCCCACATTGGTGTAGCTGAGCTTGGCGCGCAGCCGGTGGTGGCCGGAGCGGACGATGGACGCGTGGTCGAACGCCATCGCGGGCAGGAGCGCGGCGGGGTGCCAGCCGGTGTCGGCCGGCACGACCGGGTCGATGTTCGCGGGCACGAGCCCGAGGTAGGCCGTGGCCAGGGTGCGGCGCTGGGGGTGGCGGTCGGGGTCGCTGCGCGTCTCCAGCTGCTCCAGGTGGGAGAGGTCGCGCACGTCCACCTTCTGGGCGAGCTGGCGCCGGATGGAGGCGCCGAGGCTCTCACCCGCCCCGAGCCGCCCGCCGGGAAGGGCCCACTCCCCCTCGCACGGGGGGAGGGCCCTGCGCCACAGGAGGACGCACAGTTCTCCCGCGCGGATCTGGAGGACGACGGCGAGCGCCTCGTGCGCCGACAGCACCGCGTGGTCCGCCTCGCCGCAGACGGAGGCCCTGACCTGTCCGTTTGCTTCCGGGTTGTCCACCCTGTCCCTTCCGTTCCTCGTCATGTTAAGCTGCACCAGGTTTGTGCCTGACAGACGAAAACCTGTTCGTCCGCACCGACCTCTCACGGCACGGAGTCCGTACGACGTGCCCACAGCCCCAAGGAAGTAGTTGGACATGGCACCGGTCACCGCCACGGCGGACACCATGACCAGGCAGGAATGGGCCACCGAGGTCCGCCGCCTGGCAGAGGAGCGCGACGCTGTCATCCTCGCGCACAACTACCAGCGCCCGGAAATCCAGGACGTGGCGCACTACACCGGTGACTCCCTCGCGCTGTCCCGCCTGGCCGCCACCGTGGACGCCGGGACCATCGTCTTCTGCGGCGTGCACTTCATGGCCGAGACCGCGAAGATCCTCGCCCCGGAGAAGACCGTCCTCCTCCCGGACCCCGCCGCGGGATGCTCGCTCGCCGACACCGTCACCGCCGCGGACGTGCGCGCCTGGAAGGCCGAGCACCCCGACGCGGTCGTCGTCGCGTACGTCAACACCACCGCGGCGGTCAAGGCCGAGACGGACATCTGCTGCACGTCCTCCAACGCCGCCGACGTCATCCGGTCCATCCCGGAGGACCGCGAGATCCTGTTCCTCCCGGACCAGTTCCTCGGCGCCCACGTCAAGAGGGTCACCGGTCGCGAGAACATCCACATCTGGATGGGCGAGTGCCACGTACACGCGGGGATCGACGGCCACACCCTGCGCGAGCGGGTCGCCGCCGAACCCGACGCCGAGGTGTACGTCCACCCCGAGTGCGGCTGCGCCACCTCCGCCCTCTACCTCGTGGGCAGCGGCGCCGTCCCCCAGGAGCGCGTGAAGGTCCTCTCCACCGGCGGCATGCTGACCGCGGCGGAGAACACCACCGCCAAGAAGGTGCTGATCGCGACCGAGACCGGCATGCTGCACCAGCTGCGCGGGGTCAACCCGACCACCGAGTTCGAGGCGGTCAACTCCCGCGCCGAGTGCCACTACATGAAGATGATCGACGCCGACAAGCTGCTCGGCTCCCTCCGCCACGGCACCACGGAGATCACGGTCGACGCCGACACGGCCGAGCGCGCACGGCGCTCCGTCGAGCGCATGGTCGCGATCGGCTCGCCCTCGCGGGGCGGCGAGTAGCACCGGACCCGTCCCTCCCCGGCCGGCCGGGCCGGCGCCGCCCCCGCGGCCGCTCCCGGCCGGCCACGGAAATTCGGGTAACAGAACTCTTACCTTCGGGATACAGCTGACTCTTTACCTCCACGCCGTCCCCCTCCCCTCGCTACCGTCACGGTTGAGCGGGGGAGAATCGTGACCAGAGATAGCGAAACAGGCGAACCAGCACGGACGGCGATCGAGGCGCTCTACGACGCCTTCGCCCCACCCCTGTACAGGTACGCCTGGTCGCTCCTGGGAGACGATCCGGAGCAGGTCTCCGATGCCGTGCACGACGGGCTGGTGGCGGGCGTCGTCCTCGACGCGCGCCGCTCCGACCCCGCCGACCGGGGCCCCTGGCTGTACGCCCTGGTCCGCTCCGCCTGCCAGCGGCGCGGCCTGGCCCACGTCAGCCCCTACACCGGCCTGGCCACGGTGCCCGCCGAGGCCCCGGTCGCCCGCATGTTCGCCGGGCTGCCCGCCAGCCACCGCGAACTGGTCGAACTGAACCTGCGGCACGCGCTGCCCGCCTCGGCGACCGCCCGCGTCCTGGGCCTGGACCCCGTGATCTGCGGTGAGCTGTCCCGCTCCGCGATCCGCCGCGCGGCCGAGCGCCTGGCGGAGGAGGCCGGCGGACCCGCCCCCACGACCGCGGCGGAACCCGCCCCCGCCGACCGGGGGGAGGCCCTGCCCGAGGCCCTCGGGGGGATCGGCGCCCCCGGCTCCGCGGCGTGGCGCGCCCAGGTCCACGAGGTCTCCTCCGCCCTCGCGCTGCTGCGCCCTCCCGGCCCGCCGCCCGGCCTCCGCGAGCGGGTGCTGCTCACCTGCCTCGACCCCGGGTCGTCCGGCGTCCGCGACCGGATCGCCGCCCAGATGCACCCGCTCACCGGCGAGGGCTACCCCCTGCACCGGTCCCGCGCGCCGGGAGAGCCCGAAGAGGCCCCGGAGGCCATCGAGCCCGGCCCCGAACCCCTCCCCCGGGCCCTGCCCGGAGACCGCCTGACCACCGCGGACCACCCGGCGCACGAGGAGGGGGCGACCCCGCTCCCCGGTCCGCGCCCGCAACCGGACGACGAGGGGGCTCGGCGCCGCCGGGCCGACCACCGCCGCTGGTCGCTGCCCGCCGTCTCCGGCCTGGCCACGGTCGCGGTGGCGGTCTCCCTGTGGGCGTGGGCGAGTGCCGTGGGCGGCCCCTCCACGATGATCGGCACGGCCCCCGCCGAGGCCGAACGCGGTCCCGGCGCCTCGGACGTGGAGACCGCCTCGACCGCCTCCGACGCCAAACCCGAGGCCGGGCCCACCGGCCCGGCCTCCGAACCGACCGCTCCCTCCTCCCCCGAGGTCCCGGGGAAGCCCGGGGACGACGTTCCCGGTGAGGAGGCCACCGGGGAGGGCACACAGGACGGGGACGCCGCGCCCGCGCCGCCGGCCGGGGAGCAGAGCCCGCCGGCCGACGGCGGACCGGACGACGACCCCGACGGCTCGGACAGGGACGGCTCCGGGGACGACGACGCCCCCGGCGACCCGTCCGAGGAGGACGGGTCCGACGACGGGGGCGGTGGCGGTGGTCTGTTCGACGGGCTGCTGGGGCTGCTCTTCGGCGGTGGCTGACGCCGGGGCGCCCCGACCTCCCGGGCGGCCGTCGCGGCCGCACGTGTACGCGGGTGTCAGAAGGCGACGAGGAGGTGCTCGGCCGCGGTGCGCAGCCGCCGTTCGACCTCGTCGACGTCGCGACGCCCCTTGAGGACCTCGACCAGCTCGAAGATCCACACGCTGGTGAGCGAGCCGACCAGGACGTACCCGGCGCCGGTCCGGTCGACCCCGGCGGGGTCCTCCTCCGGCGGGGCGGTTCCGGCGCCCTCCAGGTTGCCGGTGGCCACCCGCCACACCAGGTCGGAGATGCGCACGTCCAGCTCGATCTTGACCTCGGCCATGATGAGCGACCGGATGAGCGCGTCGGCGAGCTCGGGCTCGCGCATCAACCCGCGGGTGGCGCGGAGCAGGACGTCGACGGCGCGCTCGGCCGGGGAGTCGGCCGTGGGCGGCCGGCGGACGATCCCGCCCTCCAACAGGTCGAGCTCCTCGGTGACCACGGCGACCACGAGGTCCATCTTGGAGGGGAAGTACCTGTACAGGGTGCCGAGGGCCACCCCGGCCCGCTCGGCGACCGACCGCATCTGCATGGCCTCGACGCCACCGCGCACGGCGAGCGCGGCCGCCGTCTGCACGATGCGCTTCCGGCGCTGGGTCTGACTTCGCGACATGGTTCCGCTCGGCGCCTGCACCGCCACAGGATCTCTCCCATTCGTCGTCAGTCCGCGCGCTGCCCGCTCGCCACGGCGCTGAGGGCCAGGACTCGGCCGAGGCTCCTGTGAACCCCGACCGTACGAGAACACGTTATCCAACGGTTTCCCTCCCGCGCAGTTCTTCACGCCCATGATCCACACCTCATCGCACGACGTAGCAGTAGCAATACGAAGAGGACGCCAGGCTTTTCGGATATCCCGTCCAAGCTTTATAGAATATGTTCTATTTAGGGGGCTCGCTTGACCCCCGCCCCCTATGCCCCGCCCGGCGCCCCTCCGGCCGCGGTCCCGGAACGGCCACATCCTAGAATCGAACCGGATTCGGTTTCTAGTGAGAGGTCGCCCCCATGCCTGACGTGCCCCCCGTCGAGGACCTCGGGGACGGGGTGTGGAGCCTTCCGGTGCCCATCCCCGGCAACCCCCTCGGCTTCACCTACGTCTACGTCCTGACCGGCCCGGACGGCCCCGTCCTCGTCGACACCGGCTGGGACCACGACGAGTCGTGGGAGGCGCTCGTCCAGGGCCTCGGACGGACCGGGCACGCGGTGGAGGAGGTCCGGGGAGCGGTCCTCACCCACTTCCACCCCGACCACTCCGGCCTGGCCGGCCGCCTTCGCCAAGCCTCCGACGCCTGGATCGCCATGCACCCGGCCGACATCGCCGTGACCGAGCACCTGGGCTCCGTCCCCGCGGAGACCCGCCGCGCCTCGATCGCCGACCAGCTGCGCCGCTCGGGCTTCCCCGACGAGGACGTCCGGACCCTCCTGGACGGACCCCGGCCGTTCACGCCCTCCGCCGTGCCCGACCTCGCCCTGGAGGACGGCGCCGC
The DNA here is from genome assembly GCF_050955985.1 of Nocardiopsis sp. CA-288880. Taxonomy (NCBI): domain Bacteria; kingdom Bacillati; phylum Actinomycetota; class Actinomycetes; order Streptosporangiales; family Nocardiopsidaceae; genus Nocardiopsis; species Nocardiopsis sp. CA-288880. Next base: position 6,204,298 of record NZ_CP192105.1, read on the forward strand.
CGTCGACCTCCCCGGCCGCGACCTGCGCGCGGTGTGGACCCCCGGCCACACCCCCGGACACCTGTGCCTGCACCTGGCGGACGGCGGCAGGCTGTTCACGGGGGACCACGTCCTGCCCCGCATCACCCCGCACGTGGGCCGGTTCCCGCTCCTGTCCGACACGGGCGACCCCCTCGGCGCCTTCCTCGACTCCCAGGCGCGCATGGGACGGCTCCCCGACGCCGACCGGCTGGTGTGCCTTCCCTCACACGAGAGCCGCTTCACCGGGCTCACCGCCCGCTCGGAGGAGATCACCGCCCACCACGAGCAGCGCCTGGACGAGATGGCCGCGCTGCTCGCCGGGGGCCCCGCCACACTGTGGGAGGTCACCTCCCGCCTCGCGTGGAAGCGGCCCTGGACCGGCATGCGCGTCCAGGCACGCCACATGGCCGCCTCCGAGACCGCCGCCCACCTGCGGCTCCTCGAAGCGCGCGGTCTCGCACAGCGTTCGGAGAAGGACGGCCTGCCACGCTGGGTCGCCGTCGCCCCGGCACGGCGCCCGGCATAGGATCCCTTACCAACCGGCCCGACGCCGCCGCCGACCCAACTGCCGAGTAACATATGGGGCGCTCATGCCCGTCACCGGCGAACACGCGCGTCCGCGACGGCGGCCACCCCGCCCGCACACCGGCGGCACGCAGCGGCGGGCGGGCCAGCGACCCAACGAAGAGGTGGACTCTTGACCCAGCCGGGCAACAACACGGGACCGGGCCCACGGCCGTCCGCCGAGCGCCCCCTCCGCGTCGCCCTGCTGTCCTACCGCAGCAAGCAGCACGTGGGAGGACAGGGCGTGTACGTCCGCCACCTGTCGCGGGAGCTGGCCGCCCTGGGCCACGAGGTCACCGTCTTCTCCGGCCAGCCCTACCCGGTCCTGGACGAGGGCGTCACCCTGGAGAAGGTCCCCTCCCTGGACCTCTACAACGACGCCAACCCGTTCGTCGCCCCGCCCGTGCGCGAGTGGCGCGACTGGATCGACGTCCTGGAGGTCGCCACCATGTGGACCGCCGGATTCCCCGAACCCCTCACGTACTCCCTGCGCGCCAACCGCGAACTGCGCCGGCGGCTGGACGAGTTCGACGTCGTCCACGACAACCAGACGCTGGGCTGGGGCCTGCTCGGCATCAAGTCCGCCGGCCTCCCCCTCGTCACCACCATCCACCACCCCATCAGCGTGGACCGCAGGATCGAACTGGAGGAGGCCAAGGGCCTCCAGAAGCTCTCCAAGCGCCGCTGGTACGGGTTCGTGGGGATGCAGGCCCGGGTCGCCCGCAGGCTCGACCCCATCCTCGTCCCCTCCCGGTCCTCGGCGGAGGACATCGCCAGGGAGTTCGGGGTTGACCCTGCGGCCATGGAGGTCACCCCCCTGGGCGTGGACACCCGCTACTTCCACCCGCGCCCCGAGCTGGAGCGCGTCCCCGGCCGCATCGTGTGCACGGCCAGCGCCGACAGCCCGCTCAAGGGCGTGGCGGTCCTCCTGCGCGCCGTGTCCGAGCTCGCCACCGAACGCGACGTCTCCCTGACCGTCGTCAGCAGGCCCCGGCCGGGCGGCCCCACCGACCGGCTGGTGGACGAGCTGAGCCTGCGCGACCGCGTCGAGTTCGTCAGCGGCATCGACGACACGGAGCTGGCCGAGCTGATCGCGAGCGCCCAGGTCGCCGTGGTCCCGTCCTTCTACGAGGGCTTCTCCCTGCCCGCCGTGGAGGCCATGGCCTGCGGCACCCCCCTGGTCGCCAGCCACGCCGGGGCTCTGCCTGAGGTCGTGGGAACCGACGGCGACGCCGGACGGCTCGTCCCCCCGGGAGACCCGGAGGTCCTGGCGGACGCGATCGCCGCCCTGCTCGACGACGGCGCCGAGCGCGGGCGCATGGGCGCCGCCGCCTGGGAGCGCGTCCAGGAGCGCTTCACCTGGCGCGCGGTCGCCGAGCTGACCGCGCGGAGGTACGCCTCCACCATCGACCTCGTCAGGGGCGGCCGCCCCGCCGACGACACCCGTCCCGCGCCCGCGCGGGCCCGCGCGAACGGCGCCTGACCCGGCGGGCCGCGCGCACCACCACCCGCGTCCGCACCACCTAGGGAGCCTCCACTGATCACCGTCGACTTCAACCTGTTCCCCGTCGGACCGGGCGACCGCGTTCTCGACCTGGGCTGCGGCGGCGGCCGGCACGCCTTCGAGGCCTACCGCCGCGGGGCCGACGTCGTGGCCTTCGACCAGAACGTCGGCGACCTCGCCGAGGTCGAGACGATGTTCGCGGCGATGCGCCACGAGGGGGAGGCCCCCGAGGAGGCCAGTGCCGAGACCGTCAAGGGCGACGCCCTCGACATGCCCTTCGACGACGACAGCTTCGACCGGGTGGTCGCCGCCGAGATCTTCGAGCACATCCCGCACGACACCGCCGGGATGAAGGAGCTGTTCCGGGTGCTGAGACCGGGCGGGATCGCCGCGGTGACGGTTCCGAGCTTCCTGCCCGAACGCCTCTGCTGGGCCCTCTCCGAGCAGTACCACACCAACGAGGGCGGGCACATCCGCATCTACACGCGCGCCGAGCTGGAGGCCAAGCTCAAGGCCACCGGGTTCGAGATCGGCCCGCACCACCACGCGCACGCCCTGCACGCACCGTACTGGTGGATCAAGTGCGCGGTGGGCACGGACAACGACGACCACCCCCTCGCCAAGGCCTACCACGACATGCTGGTGTGGGACATGCTCCAGGCCCCGAAGGTGACCCGGATCGCCGAACGCCTCCTCAACCCCGTCATCGGCAAGAGCGTGGTCGTGTACGTGCGCAAGCCGCACGCCGCCTGATGGCCGCCCCGCCCGCCACCGCACCCGCCCCGGAGGGGACCCTGCGCCTGCCCGGCGTGCTCAGCGCCGAGCAGCTGCACCGCTCCGCCCACTACCTGGCGCGGAGCCAGGAGGAGGACGGCGCGATCCCCTGGTTCCCCGGGGGCCACACCGACGTGTGGGACCACGTGGAGTGCGCCATGGCGCTGACCGTCACCGGGCTGAGCGTGCCGGAGCACGGTGAGGCCGCGAGGCGCGCCTACCTGTGGCTGGAGCGGACCCGCCACCCGGAGGGCGGCTGGCCCGCCAAGTTCCGGCAGGGCGTACCGGTCACGGAGCTGCGCGAGGCCAACCACGCCGCCTACCCCGCGGTGGGCCTGTTCCACCACCTGCTCGTCACCGGCGACACCGGGTTCGCCGAACGGACCTGGCCCGTGGTCGAGAGCGGCCTGGAGTTCGTCCTCGGGCTGCGCGGCGAGCACGGCGAGATCCTGTGGGCGCGCTCGGAGGACGGCTCGCCCGGCGACCACGCCCTGCTGACGGTGTGCGCGAGCGTGCACCACGCCCTGCGGTGCGGCGTCGCCCTGGGCGCGCGGCTGGGCCGCGACCGGCCCGAGTGGTCGGCCGCGGCCGACCGGCTGGCGACGCTGATCAACGAGCGGGAGGACCTGTTCTCGGACCGCAGCAGGTTCTCCATGGACTGGTTCTACCCCGTCCTGGGCGGGGCCGTCCGCGGTGCCGCTGCCAAGGAGCGCATCGTGGAGCGCTGGGACACCTTCGTCATGCCGGGGCTGGGGGTGCGCTGCGTGAGCGACCAGCCGTGGGTGACCGCGGCGGAGTCCTCGGAGCTGGTGCTCACCCTGGCCGCCGTGGGGGACGTCGAGGGGGGCGTCCGCGTCATGCGGGACGTCCAGCACCTGCGCGACCCCGACGACGGGGTCTACTGGACCGGCTACCAGTTCGCCGAACAGGTGCGCTGGCCCGTGGAGCGCAGCACGTGGACGTCGGCCGCCGTGATCCTGGCGGTGGACGCCCTCACCGGGACCACGCCGGGGTCCCGGGTGTTCCTGCACACCTGGGACGAGGAGCCCGCGGTCCGGTAGCGGGGCCGCGCCCTGCCCGCGTCCGCGTACGGACGGGAGGGCGGCACAGCACGGCCCCGGCGGTGTCCACCGCCGGGGCTGTGCCTTGTTCCGGGCCTTCGCCTCGGTCCCTGTGCCGTGGGGCCGCCGGGGGCGCCCGGCAGCGCGGGCACCCCCGGCGCCTGCGGCGGGTCGGCCCGTGCCCCGCGAACCCGCCTGCGGCGCCTCCGGAACCCCGCGGACGCCCGGGCCGTGCCTGCGCGGGGCCTCCGCTCCGCTAGGGGATGCCCCACTCCTCGGACCGGCGCGTCTCCTCGCCCCCGCCCGGCGGCGGGACCTCGCCGCCTCCGCCGGGATCCGGCTGCTCCGGGATCCCCGGCTGCTCGGGGTCCGTCGGCACCTCGGGCTGCTCCGGGATCCCCGGTTCCTCCGGGTCCGTCGGCACCTCGGGGTCGGCGGGCTGCTCCGGCTGCTCCTCGCCCTGCGGGGGAGCCTCCGGCTCCTGGGTGGACGGGTCCGGAGCCCAGTACTGCGTGGATCCGGCGAAGGCCGGCTCCGGGAACTGGACCACCTCGCGCCCCTCCATCGCCCTGCGCATGTAGTCGCGCCAGATGGGCGCGGCCACACCGCCGCCGGAGATGTCGTACCCGGGGATGCTGAAGCTCTGGTTGTTCTGGTTGTAGACGCCCACGGCCGTGGACAGCTGCGACGTGTACCCGACGAACCAGGCCGCGACGCTGTTGTCGGTGGTACCGGTCTTGCCCGCCGCCGGGTGCGTGTAGAAGTTGGCGGACGAACCCGTGCCCCCCTCGATCACCTGCCGGAGCGCATGGGTGACGTCGGCCGCGGTGGACTCCTCCAGCGCCCGGGTGCTCTCGACCTCGGGGCGCAGATCCTCGCCCTCGGTGTCGATGATCTCCTTGACCACGTGCGCCTCGACGTGCTCCCCGCCGTTGGCGAAGGTCGCGAAACCGCTGGCCTGGTCGACCGGGCGGACCGTGGAGACGCCCAGGGCCATGGTGGGCACGAGCTGGTTGTCGAGGATGCTCCCGTCGGGGAGCCCCGCCGCGTAGGCGGTGTCCCGGACGTTCTCGTAGCCGGTCTCCATCGTCAGCTCGACGTAGCCGAGGTTGTTGGAGACCCGGGTGGCCTGGACCAGGTCCATGGGGCCGCCCGGCGCGTTGCCGGCGTTCTGGATCGTGGAGCCGGCGATGCTGCGCGGGCCGCTGCCGTTCACGATGCTGCGGAGGCTGTACCCCTCCTCCAGCGCGGTGGCCAGCACGTAGGGCTTGAAGGCCGATCCGGCCTGCGCCCCGCCCAGGAGCGCGCTGTCGTACTGGTTCTCGTAGTAGTCGTGGCCGCCGTAGAAGGCCAGGACCTCGCCCGTGGCGGGGTCGATCGTGGTCAGGCCGACGTTGACGCCCTCGGGCAGGGCCTCCGGGGGGATCGACGCCTCGACCGTCTCGTAGGCGGCCTCCATCAGCTCCTCGTCGAAGGTCGTGACGATGGAGTAGCCCTGGCGGTTGATCTGGTCCTCGGTGTAGCCGAGGTCGGCCATCTCCCGCATCACGGCCTCGTACATGTACCCCCGGTACCCGCTGAGGTCGTTGCCCTCCATGGGCTTCTCCGGCTCGGGGGCGGGGAACTCCATCGCGTCGGCCTCGGCCTGGGTGATGGCCTCGGTGACGACCAGACCGTTGACGACGTAGCGCCAGCGCTGCTCCATCTCGGGGGTGGTCTCCACGTCGGCCTCGCCGAACGGCGTCGGCTGCTGGATCGCCGCGGCCAGGAACGCCGCCTCCTCGGGCGTGAGCTCGTCGACGTCCTTGTGGTAGTACGCCTGGGCCGCCGCCTGGATGCCGTACGCGTTGCGTCCGAAGTAGATGGTGTTGAGGTACTGCTCCATCACCCACTCCTTGGACTCGCTCTGGTCGACCTTGATGGAGATGATGATCTCCTGGATCTTCCTGGAGATCGTCTGTTCCCGGGAGATGCCCTCGTAGTAGTTGCGGACCATCTGCTGGGTGATCGTGGAGCCGCCCTGGACCTGCTGCCCGGTGACGGTGGACCACACGGCCCGGGTCGTCCCCCGGATCGAGACCCCGGGCTCCTCCCAGAAGCCGCGGTCCTCGGCGGAGATGACGGCCTCCACGATGTGGTCGCCGCCGGCCACCATCTCGTCATAGGTGACGGGCTCGCGGTCGGTGCCCCGGTACGCGAACTCCGTCTCGCCGTCGGCGAAGTAGAAGGTCGACCCCTGTTCGAGGGCTTCGGCCTGGGCCGCGTCGGGCACCTCCACCGTGGCGTAGAAGAACGCGAACACGGCGGCGCCGAGGATCACGAACAGGCCCGTGACGATGAGGAAGACCCGGAGGATCCGCCACCACAGGGGCTTCTTGGCCTTCTCGCCCTTGGCCGCCTTCGGGTCTCCAGGGCCCTTGGGGCCGCCAGGACCCGTACCGCCGGGCCCGGCGGGGCCCTTGGGGCCCCCGGGGCCGTTGGAACCGCCCTTGCCGCCCGAACCGTGCGCGGCCGAGGCCCCGGTGGGGTCCTGGCCGCCGGACCGCCCCCCGGGCGACTCGCCGGGAGCGCCGGCGGCGGTTCCGGCGGCCGCGGCGGCACCCGCGGCGCCGAGTGCGCCGGCGCCCACCGAAGCGGAGGACCCGTGCGTGCCCCGGTCTCCCTCACCCGCACCGGACTCGTCGGTCACGTAGTCCGAGAGGCGGCGCGGCGCGGGCCAGAGCGCGGCGGTCTCGGCGGCGGAGGACTCGTCGATCCTCTCCGCCTCGGTCTTGTCCGGAGCGACGGCTCCGGGCGCCGGGAGCTCGTCCCCGTACAGGGGGGCCGACTCCGCGGCGGACGCCCGGTCGGCGGGCCACGAAGCACGGGGGCCGGGATCCCCGGCGACGACCACGGCGTCGGCGGACTCCCCGCCTTCGGCGCCGGTCGCGCCGTCGGCCGCGTCCTGCGGCACGGGGAAGGCCTCGGTCCTCGGGGTGGGACCCTCCTGCGCGGCCTCGGAGGACACGGTGCGAGCGTCCGGAGGAGTGGGGGCCTCCCCGGCGTCGACCGCGTCATCCGTCCCCGGCACGTCCTCGCCCGAGGCGTCGACCGCGTGCGCGGTACCCTCGCCCGGGGACGACGGGGCCCGGTCGGAGCCGTCTTCGCCCGCCCCTGCGGACGAGGACCCCTCCGTCAGGTCGGGATCGTCGTAACCCTGTTCGGCGAGGGTCTGCGCGACCCGCTCCCGGAAGAACGTGCCGCTGGTCTTGAAGGTGATCGGGCTGATGAACTCCGGCTCCGGCTGCTCGCCCGTTCCGCCCTGCGCCTCGTCGGCGTCGTCGGGGGACTCGGTTTCACCACCCTGTGCGGCGGGCGCGCCACTCTCAGAAATGTTCTTGCTGGACAGCTCTTCGGCAGAGGTGTCTTTTACTTCCGGCGTGTGCTCCTCGGGACGCTGTCCATCCGCCCCGCCTTCGCCGTGTGTGCTCTCGCTCAGCTCCCCGCCCCCATGGCAAATCACGTCCGGCACCGTGCCGTCCTTGTGTTTGACGCGCGAGTGCCCCTGATCGTTCAGTTCGAGTCAGGAGCGAAGCGGTAATGAGGGGAATAACGCCACCATCGCTCCGCCCTCCACGCAACGATACCCGCCCGTAACCAGGTCGAGGTCGAATCCGTTACGGCGCTGTCACTTCTTACCGAGGGCTTACCCTCGCCAAGCGTGTTTCGGGCCAGTTGTTGAATGACTCACTTTCTCATGTCCGCGACAGTTCCGCGTACTCCGGGAACCGCGCCACCTCCGCGGCGCGGGCGGTGCCCCCGGAGCACGCCCCCGTCCGGGGCACCGGGAGCGGTCAGGCGACGCGTTCGAGGACGCGCATCGACCCGAGGGCGCGCACCTCCTCGAACCTTCCGGACTCCAGCGCCCTGAGGTAGATGTTGTGCGGCGGACGTCCGCCGTCCGCGGGGTCCGGGAACACGTCGTGGATGACGAGGGCCCCGCCCACGGCGACGTGGGGACTCCAGCCGGCGTAGTCGTCCTGCGCGGCCTCCTCGCTGTGCCCGCCGTCGATGAAGACCATCCCGAGCGGGGTGCCCCACACGGCCGCGACCTCGGAGGACCGGCCGACGACCGCGATGACCTCGTCGTCCAGGCCGGCGCGGGTGATCGTGCGGCGGAAGTGCGGAAGGGTGTCGAACCTGCCGGTCAGCGCGTCCACGAGCGAGGCGTCGTGGTACTCCCAGCCCTCCTGGTGCTCCTCCGAGCCCCGGTGGTGGTCCACCGTCAGGACCTTCGTGCCCGTGGCGCGTGCGGCCGCCCCGAGGAAGATCGTGGACTTGCCGCAGTACGTCCCGATCTCCACGACGGGGCCGACCGCGGAGTACCGGACCGCCGTCTCGAAGAGGAGCGTGCCCTCGTCGGTGGGCATGAAGCCCTTGGCTTCCTCTGCGGCGGCCAGGAGGTCCGCGGGGATTGTCTTCGTCATACGGGAATTCTCCCACCGTCGGAAACGGACAGGCCCCCCTGCCTCCCGGAAACGCGGAAGCACACAGGAAGAACACAGAGGCCGTCCTCCCTCCGACACCTCCGGCCATTCTTTTCACAAACGCACAAGCCTGGGCACAAAAAAGGAGGGGGCCGCCCACAAGGCGACCCCCTCCCCACAAAAAACCGTGGCAGCGACCTACTCTCCCACCCCACCACAGGGCAGTACCATCAGCGCAAGGAGACTTAACGACCGGGTTCGGAAAGAGACCGGGTGTGACCCTCCAGCAATAACCACCACGGAAACCAACACCACCACAAAACCCTCAACCCACCACAACCCCTGGCAAGGAGAATCCCACAGCGGAAAACCGTGTGAACAAGTGTGCGCGAACATCCAATTATCTGCAGCGGACAAGCCCTCGGCCTATTAGTACCGGTCAGCTCCACCCCTCACAGGGCTTCCACACCCGGCCTATCAACCCCGTCGTCTACAGGGAGCCTTACCCTCTCAAAGGAGGCAGGAGACCTCATCTCGAAGCAAGCTTCCCGCTTAGATGCTTTCAGCGGTTATCCCTCCCGAACGTAGCCAACCAGCCATGCCCTTGGCAGGACAACTGGCACACCAGAGGTTCGTCCGTCCCGGTCCTCTCGTACTAGGGACAGCCCTTCTCAAGTCTCCAACGCGCACAGCGGATAGGGACCGAACTGTCTCACGACGTTCTAAACCCAGCTCGCGTGCCGCTTTAATGGGCGAACAGCCCAACCCTTGGGACCAACTCCAGCCCCAGGATGCGACGAGCCGACATCGAGGTGCCAAACCATCCCGTCGATATGGACTCTTGGGGAAGATCAGCCTGTTATCCCCGGGGTACCTTTTAGCCGTTGAGCGACACCGCTTCCACACGCCGGTGCCGGATCACTAGTCCCAGCTTTCGCTCCTGCTCGACACGTCCGTCTCACAGTCAAGCTCCCTTGTGCACTTACACTCAACACCTGATTACCAACCAGGCTGAGGGAACCTTTGGGCGCCTCCGTTACTCTTTGGGAGGCAACCGCCCCAGTTAAACTACCCACCAGACACTGTCCCCGAACCGGATCACGGTCCAAGGTTAGATGCCCGAAACAGTCAGAGTGGTATTTCACCAACGCCTCCACCGCCACTAGCGTGACAGCTTCACCGGCTCCCACCTATCCTACACAAACCATCCCAAACACCAATGTCAAGCTATAGTGAAGGTCCCGGGGTCTTTCCGTCCTGCTGCGCGAAACGAGCATCTTTACTCGTAGTGCAATTTCACCGGGCCCATGGTTGAGACAGTGGGGAAGTCGTTACGCCATTCGTGCAGGTCGGAACTTACCCGACAAGGAATTTCGCTACCTTAGGATGGTTATAGTTACCACCGCCGTTTACTGGCGCTTAGATTCCCAGCTTCGCAGGAGCGAACTCCCACTAACCGGTCCTCTTAACGTTCCAGCACCGGGCAGGCGTCAGTCCGTATACAGCGTCTTACGACTTCGCACGGACCTGTGTTTTTAATAAACAGTCGCTTCCCCCCGCTATCTGCGACCCCACCCAGCTCAGACCGCAAAGGCCATCACCAGACAGGGCTCCCCTTCTCCCGAAGTTACGGGGACAATTTGCCGAGTTCCTTAACCATGGTTCACCCGAACGCCTCGGTATTCTCTACCTGACCACCTGCGTCGGTTTAGGGTACTGGCCACACACGAACTCGCTAGAGGCTTTTCTCGACAGCATGGGATCACTCACTTCACCGAAAACGGCTCGGCATCACGTCTCAGCCTTCACGGGAGGCGGATTTGCCAACCCCCCAGCCTACACGCTTACCCCCGGACAACCACCGCCGGGTAGAGCTACCCTCCTGCGTCACCCCATCACTTACCTACTACAAGCTCGGATCCCAGACCAGCCACAAACAGAACCCGAAGGTCCCATAAGGAGCCGGCGTGGTTAGCATCACCTGATTCGATACTGGGCGCTCGTGCACGGGTACGGGAATATCAACCCGTTATCCATCGACTACGCCTGTCGGCCTCGCCTTAGGTCCAGACTCACCCTGGGCGGATTAACCTGCCCCAGGAACCCTTAGTCAATCGGCGGCAACGTTTCTCACGTTGCTTTCGCTACTCATGCCTGCATTCTCACTCGCACACCCTCCACCACACGATCACTCGGCAGCTTCACCGGATGCACGACGCTCCCCTACCACACCAACACAAGGTTGGCATCCACAGCTTCGGCGGTGTGCTTAAGCCCCGCTACATTATCGGCGCAGAACCACTTGACCAGTGAGCTATTACGCACTCTTTAAAGGATGGCTGCTTCTAAGCCAACCTCCTGGTTGTCTCAGCAACTCCACAACCTTTCCCACTTAGCACACGCTTAGGGGCCTTAGCTGATGATCTGGGCTGTTTCCCTCTCGACTACGAAGCTTATCCCCCGCAGTCTCACTGCCGCGCTTCACTTAACCGGCATTCGGAGTTTGTCTGACGTCAGTAACCTTGTAGGGCCCATCAGCCAAACAGTAGCTCTACCTCCAGCAAGAAACACGCGACGCTGCACCTAAATGCATTTCGGGGAGAACCAGCTATCACGGAGTTTGATTGGCCTTTCACCCCTACCCACACCTCATCCCCCAGGTTTTCAACCCTGGTGGGTTCGGGCCTCCACGAGGTCTTACCCCCGCTTCACCCTGGACATGGGTAGATCACTCCGCTTCGGGTCCACAGCATGCGACTCAAACGCCCTATTCAGACTCGGTTTCCCTACGGCTACCCCACCCGGGTTAACCTCGCCACACACCATGACTCGCAGGCTCATTCTTCAAAAGGCACGCCATCACCAAAGACAAGCTCCAGCTCTGACGGCTTGACAGCACACGGTTTCAGGTACTATTTCACGACCCCTCACCGGGGCACTTTTCACCTTTCCCTCACGGTACTAGTGCACTATCGGTCATCAGGACGTATTTTGGCTTAGCAGGTGGTCCTGCCAGATTCACACGGACTTTCACGGGCTCCGCGCTACTCGGGAGAACACCAACGCCTAGACTCTTCCTTCACCTACGGGACTCTCACCCACTACGGTTCCGCTTCCCAACGGATTCAGCTAAAAGAATCACTCAGCGCTCCAGATCGGCAGACCTGGAAAGATGCATCCCACAACCCCGCACACGCAACGACTGCCGTCTATCACACGCGCACGGTTTAGCCTCTTCCCCGTTCGCTCACCACTACTAGGGGAATCACTGTTGTTTACTCTTCCTACGGGTACTGAGATGTTTCACTTCCCCGCGTCACCACCAACTACCCTATACATTCAGGTAGCGGCAACCCGACACAACTCGGGCTAGGTTTCCCCATTCGGACACCCACGGATCAAAGCTCGGTTGACAGCTCCCCGTGGCCTATCGCGGCCTCCCACGTCCTTCATCGGCGCCTGATGCCAAGGCATCCACCGTGTGCCACTATCACTTGGCCACTACAGATAACAAGATGCTCGCGCACACTATTCACAAGTCAAAACACCAACCGCACACCCTCGCACCACATCCCCCACCACCGGCCGGCACACTCACGTGCACCCACCCGCAACGAAGAAGAGTTCCTCGGGGCGGTCCGCGGGAAACAAACCGACCACCCGCCCCCCGCAAGGGAGAGCCAGATGGTCGAGGTTGCTTCCTCAGACACCCAACAGCGCGCCCCCCGACGCTTCTAGTCGCCGGAGGCAAAGCCTGATTCTCTAAAGCCACTCCCGAAAACAGGCGATCCGAAGACCGGCCCGAACGGGTCCACTTACGAGTCCGACCAGCCATAGGAAGAGGCTGATCTTCAAAGACTCCTTAGAAAGGAGGTGATCCAGCCGCACCTTCCGGTACGGCTACCTTGTTACGACTTCGTCCCAATCGCCAGCCCCACCTTCACTCATTCCCTCCCCGAAGGGTTAGGCCACAAGTTTCGGGTGTTGCCGACTTTCATGACGTGACGGGCGGTGTGTACAAGGCCCGGGAACGTATTCACCGCGGCGTTGCTGATCCGCGATTACTAGCGACTCCACCTTCATGGGGTCGAGTTGCAGACCCCAATCCGAACTGAGACCGGCTTTTAGGGATTCGCTCCACCTTGCGGTCTCGCACGCCCATTGTACCGGCCATTGTAGCATGTTTGCAGCCCAAGACATAAGGGGCATGATGACTTGACGTCGTCCCCACCTTCCTCCGAGTTGACCCCGGCAGTCTCCTATGAGTCCCCACCATAACGTGCTGGCAACATAGAATAGGGGTTGCGCTCGTTGCGGGACTTAACCCAACATCTCACGACACGAGCTGACGACAGCCATGCACCACCTGTCACCCACCAACTAAATGACCCTGTATCTCTACAGGTCCACGGGCGATGTCAAACCTTGGTAAGGTTCTTCGCGTTGCGTCGAATTAAGCAACATGCTCCGCCGCTTGTGCGGGCCCCCGTCAATTCCTTTGAGTTTTAGCCTTGCGGCCGTACTCCCCAGGCGGGGCGCTTAATGCGTTAGCTGCGGCGCGGAAACCGTGGAAAGTCCCCACACCTAGCGCCCAACGTTTACGGCATGGACTACCAGGGTATCTAATCCTGTTCGCTCCCCATGCTTTCGCTCCTCAGCGTCAGGTAAGGCCCAGAGACCCGCCTTCGCCACCGGTGTTCCTCCTGATATCTGCGCATTTCACCGCTACACCAGGAATTCCAGTCTCCCCTACCTACCTCTAGCATGCCCGTATCCACTGCAGAACCGGAGTTAAGCCCCGGTCTTTCACAGCAGACGCGACACGCCGCCTACGAGCTCTTTACGCCCAATAATTCCGGACAACGCTCGGACCCTACGTATTACCGCGGCTGCTGGCACGTAGTTAGCCGGTCCTTATTCCCCACCTACCGTCAACCCCCAGAGAACTGGGAGCCTGCGTTGGTGGTAAAAGAGGTTTACAACCCGAAGGCCGTCATCCCCCACGCGGCGTCGCTGCGTCAGGCTTTCGCCCATTGCGCAATATTCCCCACTGCTGCCTCCCGCAGGAGTCTGGGCCGTGTCTCAGTCCCAGTGTGGCCGGTCGCCCTCTCAGGCCGGCTACCCGTAATCGCCTTGGTAGGCCGTTACCCCACCAACAAGCTGATAGGCCGCGAGCCCATCCCTGACCGAAAAACTTTCCACACACCGCCATGAGGCGGTGTGTCGTATCCGGTATTAGACGGCGTTTCCACCGCTTATCCCAGAGTCAGGGGCAGGTTGCTCACGTGTTACTCACCCGTTCGCCGCTCGTGTACCCCGAAGGGCCTTACCGCTCGACTTGCATGTGTTAAGCACGCCGCCAGCGTTCGTCCTGAGCCAGGATCAAACTCTCCATAAAGGTCATACCATCCGTCCCGGCGACCAGGGGTCGGCCTGGGGCGGATAAACCTAGAAGTAATCCTGACCAACCGGGTTGCCCCGATTAATCAAAGGAACCCTTCACACCGAACCACTGTTCGGGTGACGGGGCCAAAACAAACATGGCTTAAAGAAAATCAAACACGCGCTGTTGAGTTCTCAAGAAACAACCGCTCTTCCCGTACAAGCGCCAGCCTTTTCGACTGTCTGCTCTTCCGTGGAAGGCGTCTACGTTTCCGCTTTGTTGTGTCTTTACTTTATCAGGTGTTCCGCGCCCCGCCAAATCGGCGGTTTTTCGCATTTGCGCTTCCAAACCCTGAGGTTTTTCTGCGCACCTGATCGGGATAAAGAACCCGGTTTTCCCTCTTTCGAGGCAACTCCCTGAGCCTACACGCTCCGAGCGCATGCTCGGACCAAGGTACTCAGGAGGAGGATTGTCGGATCGCGGCCCGGTTCCGAGTGATCCGAAGAAAGATCCTCGCCGTCCCGCAGCGACTCGATCGAGTGTAGGCAACTACCCCGGCGGCGTCAAACCGGCCCGCGTCCGGGGGGAACCCGATGTCCACGAGCGTTCCGCGTCGGCCGACCCCCTCGGGCCCGCCCGCTGGTCCGCGCCTGCCGGACCACCCGATCCTCGCGATCGTGTGTCTGTCACGGCTTGCTTGTCAGGCAACGACTGTCCTGCCCCTGCACACCCCCGGCCAAACACAGGGGGCCGAGTTTTTTTCCACGGCGGGGACCGCACCTTCGCGCGACCCCCGGCAGCGGCCCCGCGGTCCCGGAACGGCGGAGGCGGCGCCCGGGCCGGAAGCCCTGGCGCCGCCCCTGGTCAGCACGGGACCGGCGGGGTCAGACCATGTCCGCCAGGTCCTTGGCCAGCTGCCGGAAGGCGATCCCCCGGTGGCTGATCGCGTTCTTCTCCTCCGGGGTGAGCTCCGCCGTGGTGCGCGTCTCCCCCTCGGGGATGAAGACCGGGTCGTACCCGAAGCCGTGGTCCCCCCGGCGCTCGCGCGCCAGCCTGCCGCGGAGCACCCCCTCGGCGACCACCTCGGTACCGTCGGGCATCACCAGCACGGCCGCGCACACGAACTCGCCGCCGCGGCGCTCCGCCGGGGTGTCCGCCAGCTGGTCGAGGACGAGGTCGAGGTTGGCCCGGTCCTGGTCCCCCTCGCCGAAGCGGCCGGCCCAGCGGGCGGAGAGCACCCCGGGCATCCCCCTCAGCTCGTCGACGGCCAGTCCGGAGTCGTCGGCGACGGCGGGGAGCCCCGTGTGCGCGGCGATCGCGCGCGCCTTCAGCAGTGCGTTCCCGATGAACGAGGGCTCCGTCTCGGGCACCTCGGGCGCGTCCGGGAAGGCGTCGAGCGACAGCACCTCCGCGTCCAGGCCGGCCTCGGCCAGGATCGCGCGCATCTCCGGAACCTTCTTGGCGTTGCGTGTGGCCAGTACGAGCTTCACGGTTCCCCCTCCTCCGGGGACACCGCCGATACGGGTGCCGACGCTGTTCATCGGTGTCACTCGGCCAGTGCCTTCTTCTGGATCGCGGTCAGTTCCTCGCAGCCGGCGGCCGCGAGGTCGAGCAGCTGGTTGAGGAGGTCCCGGTCGAACGGCTCCCCCTCGGCGGTCCCCTGCACCTCGACGAACCTGCCGTCCCCGGTGAGGACGACGTTCATGTCGGTCTGGGCGACCGAGTCCTCCAGGTAGTTCAGGTCCAGCCTGGGCTGGCCCTGGACCACGCCGACGCTGACGGCCGACAGGGAGCCGGTCAGCGGGTTGTTCTTGAGCTTGCGGCGCTTGCGCAGGTACTTCATGGCGTCGGCCAGCGCCACGTACGCGCCGGTGATGGCGGCGGTGCGGGTCCCCCCGTCCGCCTGGAGGACGTCGCAGTCGAGGGTGATGGTGTGCTCGCCCATCGCCTTGAAGTCCACGACGGCGCGCAGGGAGCGGCCGATCAGGCGGGAGATCTCGTGGGTGCGGCCGCCGATCTTCCCGCGGACCGACTCCCGCGCCCCGCGGGTGTCGGTGGCGCGGGGCAGCATCGCGTACTCGGCGGTGACCCACCCCTCGCCGGTGCCCCGGCGCCAGCGGGGGACCCCGTCCTCGACTGTGGCGGCGCACAGTACGCGGGTGTCCCCGAACTCGATGAGTGCGGAGCCCTCCGCCTGGCGCAGCCAGTTGCGGGTGATCGTCACGGGGCGGAGTTGGGTCGGAACGCGTCCGTCAGGTCGGGCCATGCCAAGAGCGTATATCCGAGGAGGGTCCGGCGGTGCTGGTGGGCACGAATGCCCCTCCTGTGCGACGCCCGACGCGTTCCGCCGGCCGGTCAGCCGCCGATCGCGTGCACCTGGCCGCTGCGCGCCAGGCCGATCGGCCCCGCGAAGGTGGAGCTGGCCTCCGCGAGGGTGACCTCGTCGTCGTTCCACGGAACGAGGTGGGTGAGGAGCAGTTCGCGGGCCCTCGCGCGGTTGGCGTGGTCGCCCGCCTCGCTGCCCGTCAGGTGCATGTCCTTGGGGTGTTCCAGGTGGTCCTGGAAGGCCGCCTCGCACAGGAACAGGTCGGTGTCGGTCGCGAGTTCGACCAGGGAGTCGCAGACGCCGGTGTCCCCCGAGTAGGCCATGGACGCGCCGCCGTGCTCCAGGCGGATGCCGAAGGCCTCCACCGGGTGGTTGACGTAGTCGACCCGGGCGGTGAAGGGGCCGATCTCCAGGGCGCCGGGGACGAGCTCGTGGAAGTCGAAGACCTCGGTCATGCCCGGATCCGGTTCGAGCCCGTACGCCTCCGCGACGCGGTCGGCCACGCCCCTGGGCCCGTAGACCGGGATGCGGGGCTTGGCGCCCTCGGGATGGAACATCCTCGCCACCCAGTAGGAGCACAGGTCGAAGCAGTGGTCGGCGTGCAGATGGCTCAGGTAGACGGCGTCGACGGAGTAGATGTCGATGTACCGCTGGAGTGCTCCGAGCGCGCCGTTGCCCATGTCGAGCAGGAGGCGGTAGCCGTCCGCCTCCAGCATGTAACAGGAGGCCGGGCTGTCCGGCCCGGGGAAGCTCCCCGAGGACCCGATAATCGTGAGTCGCACGTCGTCGTCGCCTTCTCGATGGGCCGCGCGGCGTCCGTGGCACCCCAGGCGTGTGGTGAGGAGTGCGGATGGCGGCTGGTTCTGCGGATGTCCCGTTGTTACGGGTCTACCCCAATGCCCGCCCGGGTGGTACAAAATGTGTCCCGCGTCTCACGCGACCTCGGTCACGTGTGAATTTTTCACACACTTTGACGCTTTCTGTCTTGTTTGTTCAGGGCGTGTTTCGGGCGTGTTCAGAACAGCAAGAGGGCCGGCACCCATCGTGGGTGCCGGCCCTCACCGCCTTCCGGGCCGGCGGCCGGGAGGCGTCGGACGCCTCAGGCCCAGAGCTGGCCGTCGAGCCGGTCCTCCGCCTCCTCCAGGGTGCCCTCGTAGGCGCCGGTGGACAGGTACTTCCACCCCGCGTCGGCGATGACGAAGGCGATGTCGGCGCGTTCGCCCGCCTTCTCCGCCTTCGCGGCCACGCCCAGCGCGGCGTGCAGGGCGCCGCCGGTGGAGATCCCGGCGAAGATGCCCTCCCGGTCGAGGAGCTCGCGGGTGCGCCGGAGCGCCGCCTCGGCCGGGACCGAGAAGCGGGTGGTGAGCACCGACTCGTCGTACAGTTCCGGGACGAAGCCCTCGTCGAGGTTGCGCAGCCCGTAGACCAGTTCGCCGTACCGGGGCTCGGCCGCGACGATCCGGACGTCGGGCCGCTGCTCGCGCAGGTAGCGCCCCGCTCCCATGAGGGTCCCGGTGGTACCGAGACCGGCCACGAAGTGGGTGATCCCCGGCAGGTCGGCGAGGATCTCGGGGCCCGTGGTCTCGTAGTGGGCCCGCGCGTTCGCCGGGTTGCCGTACTGGTAGAGCATCACCCAGTCCGGGTGCTCCTTCGCCATCTCCTTGGCGACGCGGACGGCCTCGTTGGACCCGCCCGCCGCCTCGGAGTAGTGGACCTCGGCCCCCCACATGGCGAGCAGCTGCCTGCGCTCCGCCGACGTGTTCTCCGGCATGACGCAGACCATGCGGTAGCCACGCAGCTTGGCGACCATCGCCAGCGAGATGCCGGTGTTCCCCGAGGTCGGCTCCAGGATGGTGCAGCCGGGGGACAGCAGGCCGTCCTTCTCGGCCTGCTCGATCATGAAGAACGCGGTGCGGTCCTTGATCGAGCCCGTGGGGTTGCGGTCCTCCAGCTTGGCCCAGAGCCGGACCCGGGGCGAGGGCGAGAGGCTCGGCAGGCCGACGAGCGGCGTGCCCCCGAGGGAGTCGAGCAGGGAGTCGTAGCGCATGCCCGGCCTAGCGGCTTCCGCCGGCGACGGCCGGCAGGACGGTGACGCTGTCGCCGTCGGAGAGCTCCGCCTTCAGGCCGCCGACGAAACGCACGTCCTCGTCGTTGAGGTACACGTTGATGAAGCGGCGCAGCTTGCCGTCCTCCACCAGGCGCTCGCCGATGCCCGGGTAGCGGCCGTCCAGGTCGGTGAACAGCTCTTCGAGGGTGGCGCCGGACCCCTCGACGACCTTGGCGTCGTCGGTCAGGTTGCGCAGGATGGTGGGGATGCGGACCTCGATGGCCATGAAGAGTGACTTCCTTCGCGGTGGTTGGTGTGCGTTCATTTCCAACAGGGGACGTCTCGCGGCCATTCCGGGGCGGGGCCCGCGAGACGCGGCGCCTACCGGCCGGCGCCGGTACCGGTGATCTCCACCGGCTCCTCGGTGACCTCGCCGTCGACGATCCGGTAGGACCGGAACTCGACGGTGTCCGGCTCACGGGTGGAGACGAGCACGTAGTGCGCGCCGGGCTCGGACGCGTAGGAGATGTCGGTGCGCGAGGGGTAGGCCTCGGTGGCGGTGTGGGAGTGGTAGATCACGACGGGCTCCTCGTCCCGGTCGTCCATCTCCCGCCAGACCTTGAGCTGTTCGAGGGAGTCGAACCGGTAGAAGGTCGGTGACCGCTCCGCGTTGGCCATCTCGATGAACCGCTCGGGGCGGTCGGACTTCTCGGGTCCGGCCACGACGCCGCACGCCTCGTCCGGGTGGTCGCGACGGGCGTGGGAGACGATCTTGTCGTAGATCGGGCGATCAATCCTCAGCATGCGACCAGGGTACCCGCATCCTCTTCCCTACCAACCGAATGGGTATTGTTAGCGGACCCGGGAGGCCCCGCCGTTCCGGGGCTGGTGGGGCGGCCTCCGTGGCCCATCGCACACGGATTAGGCTCGTGCCCATGAGCGACGACAGCAGCAGCGCGCTGCTCACCGACCACTACGAACTGACGATGCTCCAGGGGGCCCTGCACAGCGGCGCCGCCCCGCGTCGGTCGGTGTTCGAGATGTTCGCCCGGCGCCTCCCCGAGGGGCGGCGGTACGGGATCGTCTCCGGGACCGGCCGCTTCCTCGACCTCCTGGAGAGGTTCAGGTTCGACACCGGGGAACTGGACTTCCTCTCCGACAACGGGGTGGTGGACGACCGCACGCTCGCGTGGCTGGCCGACTACCGGTTCTCCGGGAACGTATGGGGCTACGGCGAGGGGGAGGCGTACTTCCCCGGCTCCCCCATCCTCGTGGTCGAGGGCACGTTCGCCGAGGCCGTGATCCTGGAGACCCTGGCGCTGTCGGTGTACAACCACGACAGCGCCATCGCCTCCGCCGCCAGCCGGATGTCGGCCGCGGCGGGCGACCGCCCCCTGATCGAGATGGGCTCGCGCCGCACGCACGAGCGGTCGGCCGTCGCCTCGGCGCGCGCCGCGTACGTGGGCGGGTTCGCGACCTCCTCCAACCTCGAGGCGGGGCGTACCTACGGGGTGCCGACCGGCGGCACCGCGGCGCACGCGTTCACGCTCCTGCACGACAGCGAGAGGCACGCGTTCAAGGCCCAGTTGGAGTCCATGGGCACGGGGACGACACTGCTCGTGGACACGTTCGACGTGGAGCGGGCGGTGGCCACCGCCGTGGAACTGGCCGGCCCGGAGCTGGGCGCGGTGCGCATCGACTCCGGCGACCTCGGCGCGACCGCCTCCCGGGTGCGCGCGCAGCTGGACGCACTCGGTGCGACCGGGACCCGCATCGTGGTGACCGGCGACCTGGACGAGTACTCGATCCTGGCCCTGGCCGTGGCGCCCGTGAACGGTTACGGGGTGGGTACCTCTCTGGTGACGGGGTCGGGGGCGCCGACGGTGTCCCTCGTGTACAAGCTGGTGGCGCGGGCCCGCGGCCTGGAGCCGGACGCCCCTCTGGAACCGGTGGCCAAGCGCTCGGTGGGCAAGCCCAGCCGGGGCGGCCGCAAGTGGGCGTCGCGACGCCTGGACGACAAGGGGACCGCCGTGGCGGAGGAGGTGTTCCCCCACGACCCGTCTTCGGGCGTGGGGTTGCGTCCGCTGCTGCGGCCCCTGGTGTCCGAGGGCGTCGTGGTGGGGCAGGAGAGCGTCCACGACGCGAGGGAGCGGCACCGCGCGACGGTCGCCGAGCTTCCCGAGCAGGCGCTGCGGATGTCGCGGGGCGAGGCCGCGCTGCCGACGGTCTTCCACTGAGCCGTTCCGGGGGACCGGCCCCCGAGTTCCGAGACCTGACCGACAGACGCGAGAAAGGGGTGCCGGGATGACCAGGGCACTCATCGTGGTGGACATCCAGAACGACTTCTGCGAGGGCGGGAGCCTGGGGGTGAGGGGCGGCGAGCGGACGGCGGCCGCCGTCACCGGCCACGCCCGGGCCAACGCCGACTCCTACGACCACGTGGTGGCGACCCGCGACTACCACATCGACCCGGGCGCGCACTTCTCCGAGAACCCGGACTTCGTGGACAGCTGGCCCCGGCACTGCGAAGCGGGGACGCCCGGGGCCGAGTTCCATCCGGCGTTCGACGCCTCGCTGGCCGAGGAGGTGTTCAGCAAGGGGCTGTACACGGCGGCCTACAGCGGTTTCGAGGGGACCGCGGGGGACGGGACGACCCGGCTGGCCGACTGGCTGCGCGAACGGGGGGTGGACGAGGTGGACGTGGTGGGGATTGCCACCGACCACTGCGTCCGCGCGACGGCGGTGGACGCGGCTGCCGAGGGCCTGCGCACGCGGGTCCTGCTCGGCCTCACCGCGGGTGTGTCCGGGGACACCGTGGCGACCGCGCTGGAGCGGCTGCGCGCGGCCGGGGTGGAGCTGGAGGGCGAGCCGCTGGTGGGCTGACGCACGGGCGGGGGCGGCGCGGCGCGCCGCCCCCGTGCCTGTCGCGCGTCAGGCGACGCCGACGGCGGCGCGCACCCGGTCGATCGTGGCGCGCGCACGCTCGCGGGCGCGCGCGGAACCGGCCTCCAGGATCGCGTCGATCTCGGAGGGGTCGTCCATCAGCTGGTCGTAGCGCTCGCGCTTGGGGCCGAGTTCGGCGTTGACCGCCTCGAACAGCTCGTTCTTGAGCTCGCCCCAGCCCATGCCGCCGGCCTCCAGCCGCCGCCGGACGTCGGCGACCTTGTCGGCGTCGGCGAAGTGGGCCAGGAGCTGGAAGGGCACCGAGCCGTCGGCGTCCTTGGGATCCTCCACGGGGGTGGAGTCGGTCGGGATGCGGCGGATGGCCTTCTTGAGCTTGTTCTCCGGCAGGAACAGCGGGATGTGGTTGTCGTAGGACTTGCTCATCTTGCGGCCGTCGGTGCCGGGCAGGATGCTGCCGTCGCCCTCGTCGATGACGCCCTTGGGGACCGGGAAGGCGTACTCCTCGCCGAAGCGGTGGTTGAAGTACCCGGCGATGTCGGCCGTGTACTCGATGTGCTGGGACTGGTCGCGGCCGACCGGCACGTGCGTGCCCTCCATGACCAGGATGTCGGCGGCCATGAGGATGGGGTAGTTGAACAGCCCCATGTTGACCCCGGCGTCCAGGTCGCTGTTCCCCGCCGCGGTGTTGCGGTCCCGCGCGGCCTTGTAGGCGTGCGCGCGGTTCATGAGGCCCTTGGGGGTGAGGGCGCTCAGGATGGTGGTGAGCTCGAAGGTCTCGGGGACCTTGGACTGCTGGTAGACGACCGTGCGCTCGGGGTCGAGGCCGCACGCGAGCCAGGTGGCAGCGCCCGACCGGATGCTGTGGCGGAGCTCGGCCGCGTCCTTGACGGTGTTGAGCGCGTGGTAGTCCGCGACGAAGTAGTACGTGTCGTACTCACGGGCCGCGGCCAGGGCGGGCTTGATCGCGCCGACGTAGTTGCCCAGGTGGAAATCCCCGGTGGGCTTGATGCCGGTCAGGTAGGTGTTCGCTGCCATGCCCTCAGCCTAGCGGCGTTCGGGGGCGCTCCCCCGTACAGGTCCTCCCGGCGGCCGTCCCCGGTCCGGGCCCCTCCCCCTCCGGGCCGGTGCGGTGTCCGGGGCCCCGGGGCGCATGCCCCGGGGCGCCGGACGCGGTCGCCCGGACCGCCGGGTCAGGAGCGGAAGGCCGCCCAGTGCTCGACGATGCGCCGGGCCTGCCCCTCGGTGAAGTGGGTCATGCAGCCGTCGTCGCTGTAGTTCATGAAGTTGGTGACGGGGTCGTCGCCCTTCTTGCGGGGGCAGGAGTCCCTGCCGACCGGGCAGCCGGACGCCGCCTCGCGCTCGTAGGGGGTGTCGTCCACGTAGTCCCCGGGCGAGGCGCACCCGTTCTGGAACGTGTGGAACAGCCCCAGCCAGTGGCCGACCTCGTGGGTGCCGGTGTGGCCGAGGTCGAAGCCCTCACGGCCTCCGCCGGGCAGGGTGTCGTGGGCGAGCACGACCCCGTCCTGCTCGGGCGCCGCCTCGTAGTCCTGCGGGAAGGAGGAGTACCCGAGCAGCCCCGTCCCCAGTTGGGCCGTGTAGACGTTGAGCGTCCCGGCGCCGCCCCGGTGCAGCTCGGCCCGGATCGTGTCGCGGTACTCGTCGAACCGGGTGAACCAGGTGTCGTTCACCGTGCGGGTGGTCTCGGACAGCTCGAAGCGGAAACCGGTGTCGGCGCCGTCCGTCCCGTAGCCGCCCGAGAAGGCGGTGTTGAGGACCTCGACCTGGTCGTCGACACGGGCCTGCGGCACGTCGCCCCGGCCGTCCTCGGCGGAGATGACGTGCACCACGACCGGCACGCTCTGGGGCGCCTGCATCTCCTGGCCGCGCAGGGGCACGAGGGCCTCGCGGAACCGCCTGTCGTAGTCCTCGGCCTGCTGCGGGGTGAGCTCCCCTCCCTCTCCCTCGGGCACCGCCGCGTCGGGATCGCTCACGCGGGCGGCCTGGACGGCGCGGCCCGGCGGGCACTCCTCCGGGAGGGCGCCCTCCTCCCCCGGGGCCAGGGTCCGGGCGGTCTCGGCCCCGGCCGGTTCGGACGGCAGGCCCGCGACCGTCCCGGTCAGAGCGAGACCGCACATGAGCAGTCCGGTCCAGAGCGCGGCTGTGCCGCCGCGAGAGCTTCGTCGATTCACATCACGGAATGTAATCAAACACGCACGTTCGGCACAGGAGCCGTGCGCACACTGACGAAGTGTTTGCCCTTTTCGGGACAACCGGGACTACTTGCCCCCGACCGCCCAGGTGCGGAGCTTGGCGATCCGCTCGCGGATCTGGGTCGGGGAGGCCTGCGCCACCGGCGGGCCCCCGCACGCGCGGCGCAGCTCGTTGTGGATGACCCCGTGCGGCTTGCCCGTCCGGTGGTGCCAGGCGCCCACCAGCCCGCTGAGCTCGCGGCGCAGCTCCGCCACGACCTCGTGGGTGGGGCCCTCCTCCTCGGCCGGGTCGTCCTTCTTCGCCCTGCGCTCACCCGCGCGGATGTCGGCCTTGCGCTTGCGCAGGAGCTGGGAGACCTGTTGCGGGTCGAGCAGGCCCGGCAGCCCCAGGAAGTCCTCCTCCTCGGAGGAGCCCGGGACACCGCCGTACTCGGCCCCGTCGTAGAGGGCGCGGTCGAACTCGGCCGCCGACTCCATCGTCTCGAACGGCAGCTCCTCGCCGGCGTCCGGGCTGTCCCGCTTGCGGTTGGCCTCCTTGAGGAGGTCCTCCTCCGGGTACTCGTCGTCACCGGGCGGCGGCTTGTCCAGCACGTGGTCGCGCTCGCGCTCCATCTCGCCCGCGTACTCCAGCAGGGTCGGCACCGAGGGCAGGAACACCGACGCCACCTCGCCCCGCTGGCGCACGCGCACGAAGCGGCCGATGGCCTGGGCGAAGAACAGGGCCGTGCTGGTGGAGGTGGCGTACACGCCGACCATCAGCCGGGGCACGTCGACCCCCTCCGACACCATGCGCACCGCGACCATCCACCGGTCGTCGCCCACGGCGAAACGGGAGATCTTCCGGGAGGCCGTGGGGTCGTCCGAGAGCACCACGGTCGCGCCCTTGCCGGTGATCTGCCGGATGATGCGCGAGTAGGCGCGGGCGTTCTCGTGGTCGGTGGCGATGACCAGGCCGCCCGCGTCGGGGTGCGTCTTGCGGACCTCGGTCAGGCGCCGGTCCGCGGCCTGGAGCACGCGCTTGATCCAGTCGCCCTTGGGGTCCAGCGCGGCGCGCCAGGCCTGGGAGAGGGCGTCCTGGGTGAGGGGCTCCCCGAGCCGGGCCGCGAGTTCGTCCCCGGCGCGGGTGCGCCAGCGCATCTCACCGGAGTAGGCCATGAAGATGACGGGGCGCACGACCCCGTCCTCCAGGGCAGGGCCGTACCCGTAGTTGTAGTCCCACGAGCAGCGGCGCACCCCCGCCGCGTCGGGGACGTAGTCCACGAAGGGGATGGGGTTGATGTCGGAGCGGAAGGGGGTGCCGGTGAGGGAGAGCCGTTTGGTCGCCGGGTCGAAGGCCTCGCGCGCGGCGTCGCCCCAGGAGAGGGCGTCGCCCGCGTGGTGGACCTCGTCGAAGATCACGAGCGTCTTGCGCGCCTCGGTCCGGTTGCGGTGCAGCATCGGGTGCGCGGCGACCTGCGCGTAGGTGACGGCCACCCCGATGTACTGGCGGCCGAGCGCCCCCTGGCCGTTCTTGAAGTCGGGGTCGATGGCGATGCCGAACCGGGCGGCGGCCTCGGCCCACTGCTTCTTGAGGTGCTCGGTGGGGCACACGATGGTGATGGCCCTCACCGCGTGCCGGTGGAGGAGTTCCGTGGCCAGGGTGAGCGCGAAGGTCGTCTTGCCCGCACCGGGGGTCGCCACGGCGAGGAAGTCGCGCGGCTCCCGGCGGAAGTACTCCTCGAACGCCTCCCGCTGCCAAGCGCGGAGCCCGCGCAGGCGGTCCTCCGTAGTGGTCTGCGTCACCGTCATTCTCAGAACCGTCCCCCGTTGCTCACCTGCTAGAGGTTAGCGGTCGTGGCGGACCGGACCGGGAGCCCCGCCAGTGGTGCCGCCCACACGGACGCGCCGCGTCCCCCCGCCGCCCGCGGGGCCCCGGGCCCGGCCCGGGGCCGGGCCCGGGCGGACGTCAGCCCCCTGCCCCGGGGGCCTCCGCCTCCCCGGAGAGCCCTTCGGCCCCCGGGTCCTCGGAGACCTCTCCCGTGCCCGCCTCCCCGCCCGCGCCGACGCCCTGGGTGTCGACGGCGCCGTCGTTGAACGGCATGTGCGGGGAGATCGCCGGGAAGGCGAAGAACCACAGGAGCGCCGCGGCGCCGGCCAGCAGGCCGACCGCCATGATGAACTTGGAGGCCCAGGGGCCGGGCAGGATGCGCCAGATCAGACCGTACATTCGCGTTACCCCTACTCGGCCTCGGCGGTCTCGGGGGCCATGTGCGCGATCGAGTCGGGCATCCCCTCGGACTTGGGCGTGGTCTCGACCAGCTCACCCCAGACGATGAGCCGGTGCGTGTTGTTCAGCTTCGGCGCACAGGTGGTCAGCGTGATCAGGGACCGCTCGGGCTCCCCCTCGCCCGCCCCCTCGACGTCGTCGAACGGGTCCGGCTCGATCACCCACACGTCGGTGGGCAGGACCGTCTCCTCCTGGAAGACCTCGTACGTGTAGAAGTTCTCCCCGTCCTCCAGGACCAGCACGTCGCCGTTGTCCAGCAGGTCCATGTCCCAGAACAGGCCCGGGGTCCGGTGGGCGGCGATCGCGTAGTTGCCCGCGCCGCCCGCGCTGCTGGGGTACTCGGTGTAGTGGCCGGGGCTGTAGCGGATGTCGTCGGGGGTGGTGCCGTTGACCACGACCCAGTCCAGGTCGAGGCTGGGGATGTAGAGGCGGCTGTCGGCGCTGCCGGGCAGCGGCTCGGAGTCCGGCCCGGCCTCCTCCGCCGTGGCCGCCCACGCCTCGTTCAGCCCGTCCGCCAGGCCCTGCTGTTCGCGGTCGGTCTCCCACTGGGAGCCGTAGACCTCGTACCCCGCGTAGAAGAGCATGAGCAGACCGGCCGTCAGGAGGATCTCGCCGACGAACCGGACGAAGCCGCGCACGACGTCTCCCGGGGTGGCCCTGGGCCGGGGCGCCCGGCGGCGTCGGCCGCCCGCGCTCCGTCCACGCCCCTCCCGCCGCTCGTACGGGGGCTCTTCGTGTGGCTGCCGTTCAGTTGTGGACACCAATACGACCTACTCCTGTGGACGCTCTCATGTGCGCCGGACACCTACCGGAGGGGCACGACCAGCGGGACCCCGGTACGCGGGTGCGGCAGGACTTCGACCTCGTGCTGGTAGACGTTGCCGAGCAGGGACGCGGTGAACACGTCGGCGGGGGCTCCCTGCGCGGCGATCCGTCCTCCGGAGAGTATCGCCACACGATGGGCGTAGGCCGCCGCAAGCCCCAAATCGTGCAGGACCACGATAACCGCACCACCGCCCTCCGAGATCTGACGCGCGATGGACAGTACGAGTTCCTGGTGCCTGATGTCCAGGGCCGCCGTCGGTTCGTCGAGCATCAGCACCTGCGTGTCCTGGGCGAGGACCCGCGCGAGCATCACCCGGGCCCGCTCTCCCCCGGAGAGCGTGGGGAACCGGCGTCCGGCCAGGTGGGCGATGCCCGTGCCGTCCATGGCCGCGGCGACCGCGGCGTCGTCGGCGCCGGGAGCGCACAGCCCCGCCCAGGGCGCCCGGCCCATGGCGACGAGCTCGGCGACCGGGAACGGGAAGCTGACCGACGCCTCCTGCGGGAGGACGGCCCGCCGCAGCGCGAGCTGTGGCGGGGTCCACTCCGGCAGGGGCCGGTCGAGGAGGAGCACGGCGCCCTCGTCGGCCTCCCCCCGGGCGGGCCCGCCGGCGACGTCGCCGGACAGGGCGGCGAGCAGGGTGGACTTGCCGGCCCCGTTGGGTCCCACCAGGGCCAGGAGCTCTCCGGCGCGCACCGTGAGGTCGACCCCGTCCAGGAGGGCGCGTCCGCCCCGGCGGACGGTGACCCCCTCGGCGCGGACCACCTCCGAGCCGGTCGCGGCGCGGACGGGGAGCGCGGGGGGACGGGACAGGGGGGCGACGGCGGCGGAGATCCGCCGGCGCAGACGGGGGAGGGTGCTCACGACCATCCTCCCTGCTTGGCGCGGGTGCGGTGCAGAAGGTAGAAGAAGAACGGCCCGCCGAGGGCGGCGGTGACCACGCCGAGGGGGATCTCGGCGGGGGCGGCGACGGTGCGGGCGAGCAGGTCGGCGGCGAGCAGGAGGAGCCCTCCGCCGAGCGCGCTGGCGGGCAGCAGGACCCGGTGCCCGGGACCTGTGACCATGCGGATGATGTGCGGGACGACCAGGCCGACGAACGCGACGATCCCCGCGAACGCGACGGCGGCCGAGGTGAGCAGCGCCAGGGCGCAGATGAGGACGAGGCGCATGCGCTCGACGTCCACGCCCAGGTGGCGGGCGGGCCCCTCGCCGAGCGCGAGCAGGTCGAGGCGCCGGGCGTAGAGGGGGATCACGGCCAGTCCCGCCAGGAGGCACGGGGCGATGGCGGCGACCTTGGACCAGGTGGCGGTGGAGACGCTGCCGAGCTGCCAGAAGGTGATGGTCTGGATCTCGGCGTCCTGGGAGAAGTTGGTCATCAGGCCGATGGCCGCTCCCGCCACGGCGTTGACGGCGATGCCCGTGAGGAGCAGGGTGACGACCTCGGTGCGGCCGCGCGAGCGCGCGAAGACGTACACGAACAGGGTCGTGGCCAGGCCGAACACGAACGACGCGGCGATGATCGTCCAGTGGCCGAGCACGGTCAGGCCCGTGAAGATGACCGCGATCGCGCCGACCGCCGCGCCGGAGGAGACGCCGATGACGCCGGGCTCGGCGAGGGGGTTGCCGAAGATCCCCTGCATCATGGCCCCGGCGGCGCCGAGGGCGGCGCCGACCATGACCGCCAGGACGACGCGGGGGAAGCGCACGTCCCACAGGACGGTCCGGCCGATCCGGTCGGGGGGCGTGCCGACCTCCAGCCCGACCGCGTGCAGGATCGAGGAGGCGACCTGGTCGGCGGGCACGGGGTAGGCGCCGGCACCGGCCGCGACGAGCGAGACCGCGACCAGGCCCGTGCCGAGCGCGGCCAGCAGGAGCACGGCCCGGAGGCGGCGTGCGGCGCGCCCCCCGGGCTCCGGCGGGGGGCCGCCGTCCCCGCGGACCCGCCCGGGGGCTGTGGTGTCGGGGGCGGTCACCGGCCCTCCCCCTCCGCCCCGACCGCGGCGAGTTCGTCCGCGAGGGCCGCGACGACCTGCGGCGTGCGGGGGCCGAAGTTGAGCAGGACGCCGTCCTCGAAGTCGACGACCGCCCGTGCCGCGCCGGCCGGTGTCTGGGCGACGCCGGGGATCTCGACGAGCCCGTCGACGCCGCCCACGGACTCCAGGCCCTTGGTCATGACGAGGAGCACGTCGGGCTGGGCCGCGATGAGGGCTTCCGTGGTGATGGGGGTGAACGGTGCGGTCAGGCCCATCTCGACCCCGGCGTCGCGCGCGCCGGCCTCGGCGAGCACGGCGTCGGCGCCCGAGCCCTCGCCGCCGAGGAGGTAGACCCCGGCCGTGCCCCGCAGGTAGAGGAAGGCCACGAGCGGGCCGTCGCCGGAGCCGTCCGCGTCCTCCCGGACCTCGGCCATCTGCGCCCGCGTGCGCTCGGACAGGGCAGCGCCGTCGTCGGGGACCCCGAGGGCCTCGGCGACCCGCTCGAAGCGCGGGTACATCTCGTCGACGGACCAGGCCTCCTCGACGATGACGACGGGGACCCCGGACCTCTGGATCTGCTCGACGGCCTCGGACGGGCCCGTCTGGGTGTCGGCGAGGATCACCGTGGGTTCGAGGGCGAGGACGCTCTCGGCGGAGACCTCGTGCCCCTCGCTGACGACGGGGAGGCCGGCGGCCTCCTCGAACGTGGCGGCGACGTCGCGGCCGACCACGTTGTCGCCGAGGCCGAGCGTGAAGACGATCTCGGCGAGGCTGCCGGTGAGCGGGAGGATGCGGCTGACGTCGTCGACCCCGACCTGCTCGTACTCCAGGGGGTCGGAGCTCGTGCGATACGGATCGAGGACGACGGAGTCGACGGTGACGGGGAGCTCGGGCTCCCCGGCGCCCTCCAGCGGCTGGAGGCGGTTCTCGGAGAAGTCGGGGATGTCGGCGGCGCCGTCCCCCCGCGAGGGGTCCTCGGGCGCACCGCCTCCTCCCACGGCGCAGCCGGCCAGGGCCAGCGCGAGGGCGCAGGCCGCGGCGAGGGCCGGGACGGATCGTGCGTGCGGGCGGTGTCCGCGCGGGCGGCGCCGCGCGTCGGCGAGTGGCATGGGGGTCGCTTTCGGTGGTCCGTGTGCCGGGTGCACGGGCGGGTGTCGCCCGGGAGCGGGGAGGCGACAACGCCCTTTATATGACACTTCGTCATCATCTTGACAAGCCTGATGCTTCGGTGTTCAACTGTTCCGGCGCGGACTTCGAGTTAGGCAAGGCTCACTTCACAAAGGTAAGCGTAACCTAAAGAACTTCCCCCACCTCACGCGGAGGGCGGTCTCCCACCGCCCCGCACGAAGCGAAGGCCTCTGATGCAAGCAGCGGTTTCCCCCCGCCCCGGCCACGGGCGGCGCCGCGGGCTCGTCCCGCCCCTCGCAGCCACCGCCGTCGCGGCGGTGCTGTCCACGACGGTTCCGGCGGCGGCGCTCGCCGAACCCGTCCCGTCCCAGGACGGGGAACACGGCCACCCCCGCGTCACCACCGTGGACCGGACCGGGGGCCTCGACCCCGAGGGCGACACCGTCACCGTCTCCGGGATCGGCCACGCACCCGGCTCACTGGTCGAGGTCGCCACCTGGGCCGTGCCGGCCGGGTCCGCGGACACCCGTTCCGCCGACGACGGCGCCGTCCCCGACGACGGCAACGCGGTGACGGTCGAGGTCGGCACGCGCGGAACCTTCACGGTCGCCCTCGACACCGGGGCGGGGTTCGCCGCCGTGGCCGGCCTGGACGCGGAGGAGGACCCGTTCGAGATCCGCCTCCTGGAGCTCGCCCCCGCCGGGGACGCGGGCGCGGCCGCCGGGGGGACCCGGGCACCCGACCCGGCGCGGGACACGGGCGGGGACACCGGGGAGGACGCTTCCGGGGACACCGGCGGGTCCGCGCCGACCGCCTCCCCCGGCGCGGGGACGGGCGTCTCCGAGGCCGTCCCGGCGGCTCCCTCCGCCCCGGTCGTGGTGGGCCGGGTCCCGGTGGCCTTCGCCGCCACGGCCGCCGTCCCGGAGACGGCTCCCGGGACGCTCCCGCGGGCAGAGCCGCGGGCCCGGCCCGCCGCCCCCCGGGCCCCCGCCCCCCGGGAGCCCGGCACCCCCGCGCTGACCGTCTCCAGGACCTCGGGGCTCGCCCCGGACGGTGAGACCGTCACGGTCACCGGCACCGGCTACGACACCTCCAAGGGCGTCTACGTCGCCCTGTGCGACACCAGCTCGGCCGGCCCGGCGCAGGCCCCCGGACCGTGCATCGGCGGCGTGGACATGGACGGCTCCGGCGGCGCATCGGTGTGGGTCTCCAGCAACCCCCCGCCCTACGGCGAGGGACTGACCACCCCCTACACCGGCAGCGGCGCCGACGGCGGCTTCAGCGTCCAGCTCGAGGTCCGGGCCGGTGACGAGAACACCGACTGCACCGCCTCCGGCACGGAGTGCGCGGTGGTCACCCGCAACGACCACACGCGGTCGAGCGACCGCAGCCAGGACGTGTTCGTCCCGGTCTCCTTCGGCTCGGGCTCGGGCTCGGGCGACGGCGGTTCCGGTTCCGGCGGCCAAGCCGGGAACTCCGGAGGCGGCGAAGCCGGGACCTCCGGAGGCGGAGGAGACGGTGACGGCGGGAACGGCTCCCCCGGCCGGCTCCCCCGGACCGGCGCCGGGCTCCACGGCCTCGTCCTGGCCGCCTCGGTGGCCGCCCTGGCGGGCGCCGCGGCCCTGTTCGCCACGCGCCGCCGGCGCGGGAACGGCACCGCGACGGATCCGGCCGCCGGCTGACCGCCCCCAGACCCCCCACCGGCGGGCCCCGCCGCCCCCGCTCGGCACGGGCCGCCGACCCGCCGGCCCCCGGCACGCGCCGGGGCCGCCCCCTCCACCCATCCCCCTCACGATTGGACCGACGAATCCCATGACCACGACCACGACCGGCGGGAGCGGAGCCCCGGGCAGAGCCCGCCGGGTCCTGCGCGCCCTCACCGCCTACGCGGGCGTCGCCGCCCTCGGCGCCTCGCTCGCCGTCGCCGCGGCGCCGGCCTCCGCCGACGAGACCGTGCCCCTCGAGGGGGGCTCGGCCGCCTGGGGCGTGAAGCAGTCCTTCCGCAACTACATCTCCGGGCCGATCGCCCACGGCGGCTACGAGGCCTCCGGCGGTGCGACGGTGCTGGCCGACGGAACCGTGGACTTCCCCACGGCGGGCGGCTCGGTGTCCAAGGAGGACGCCTCCGGTGAGGTGGACTTCGCCGGAACCGTCGTCTTCAGCGGCCACGACTACGGCCGGGGCCCCGTCCTGGAGGTCCGGGTCTCCGACCCGCGCGTGGTGTTCGACGGCGACGCCGCCACGGTGTACGCCGACGTGACCAGCCGCGAGTTCGGCGGCGCCGACCCGAACCTGCCCCCGGGCGACCTGGTCGAGTACGGAGAGGTCGCGGTCGCCGAGCTGACCGGCGCCGAGCTGACCGTCGAGGGCGAGGAGATCGCCTTCACCTCCGCCGCGGGCACCCTGCACGCCGACGCGGTCGAGCCGTTCGCGAACTTCTACGCCGCCGGGTCCCCGATGGACCCGCTGTCCTTCACCGCCGGCATCGCGGACGTCACCGACCCGGGCGGGCCCGACCCCGCCCCCCGGGTCACCGTGGCCCCGGACTCCGGCCTGGACCCCGCGGGCGACACCGTCACCCTCGAGGGCACCGGCTTCCGCCCGGGCCAGGGCGTCTACGCGGCGCTGACCGCCCTCCCGCGGTCGGCCGACTCCTTCCCGGCCCACTACACCGGAGCGGTGTGGCTGCGCGGCGCCACCGCCCCGGGCGAGGACGGCGCCTTCAGTACCGAGGTGGCGGTGACCGGCTCCTACGACAAGGACGGCACCACCTACGACTGCGTCGAGTCGCAGTGCTACGTGGCGGTCTTCAACGACCACACCGACATCGCCAACCGCGACCAGGACGTGTGGACGCCGGTCTCCTTCACCGCCGAGGAGGAGCCCACCGAGGAGCCGACCGACCCCACCGGGGAGCCGACGGACCCCGTCGACCCCACGGACCCCGAGGGCCCGCTGACCGTCCACAACGGCCGCGCGGACTGGGGGGTGAAGGAGTCCTTCCGCAACTACATCACCGGCAACATCGCCCACGGTGAGATCAGCACCGGGAACGGCGCGACGACGAACGGGGACGGCACCTACGCGTTCACGAACGGCAGCGGCGAGGTGGACCTGTCCGCGTCCACGGCCGACATCGGCTTCGAGGGCACCGTCGTCTTCGAGGGCCACGTGTACGACGGGGCCGACCCGCTCCTGCACATGACGGTCAGCGACCCCCGCGTGGAGATCGAGGACGGCGCGGGCGTCCTGTACGCCGACGTGGTCAGCAAGTCGCTCGCCGGCGAGGAGCTCGTCTCCTACGAGGACGTCGCGTTCGCCGACCTGGACCTGTCCGGGGTGGAGTACGAGCTCGAGGACGGCGTCCTGAGCTGGGACCCGATCCCCGCCTCCCTGACCGCCGAGGGCGTGCCCGCCTTCGCGGACTTCTACGCCGAGGGGGTGGCGCTGGACCCGGTCGCCCTGACGGTGAGCGTGGACGAGGACGTCACGGTCCCGGGCGGCGGCGACGGAGCCGGGGGCGGCCCCGGCGGTCCGGGCGGTCCGGGCGACGGCGGGGGTGACGGCGGCGGCGACAACCCCGGCCTGCCCAACACCGGCGCCGCCCTCACGGGCCTGCTCGCCGCGGCCGCGGTGGCCGTGGCCGCCGGCGGCACGGCCGTGTACGCCGCCCGCAGGCGCCGCGCCCCGGTCCCCGAGGACGCCGCCTGACCCCGGAGCCGCGGGGCGGGCGCCCGGACCTGAGCCCCTGAGCGGGCCCGGACCGGGCGCCCGCGGGGCCCTGGAGGCCGCGGAGCGCGTTCGCCGGAGAGCGGGGGCACGCGCGCAGCGGCCGAGGACCCGCGGAGAGCACGAAGGCCTCGGCGCGTTCGCGTGCCGAGGCCTTCCGTGTGGCGCCCACCGCGTGGAGGCGACGTGGAGACGTCCTACTTCATCATCTCCTCGTAGGCCTTCTTGCAGTCGGGGCACACCGGGAACTTCTTGGGGTCCCGGTTGGGGACCCAGACCTTCCCGCACAGGGCGATCACGGGGTTGCCGGTGACGGCGCTCTCGGTGATCTTGTCCTTCTGCACGTAGTGGGCGAACCGCTCCCGGTCCCCGCTGTCGTGGGAGATGTCCGGCCTGGTCTCGCTGTCAGGAAGGACCTTGTTGAGGATGTCCATCGCCATCGTGCCTCACACCTTTCGACGTCTGCGTTCCACGGTATAGGGTGCCGCACCCACACCGGTGGGCGCTCAGTTCATGGTGGGGTCGTCCGGGTAGGTGGACAGGAGCGCCATCCGCCCGCCCTGGCGCCGCAGCACCCGGGCCCACAGGCCCTCGGGGGACGTGGTGAACACGTCCGAGGCGACCGCGTCGACCACGAACCACGCGCCCTCGTCGATCTCCTCCCGGAGCTGGCCCTCGCTCCACCCGGCGTAGCCGGCGAACACGCGGAACGCTCCCAGGGCAGTCCCGAGCACCTGCGGGGGCCCGTCCAGGTCCACCACGCCGACCGCGTCCAGGCCCAGCCCCGGGGCGAGGCCCTCCAGCGGCGACCAGCCCGGAGGCGGTTCCCCGACCCCGGCCGCGCCCAGGGCTATCCCGGAGTCGGCCCCGACGGGGCCGCCCGAGAACATCACCGCCGGTTCGCTCGCATAGGCGCCCCAGTCGGTGACGACCTCGTCCACGGCCATACCCAGGGGGCGGTTGAGGATCACCCCGAGCGTGCCGTCGGCCGTGTCGTCCACGACGAACACCACCGAGCGGCGGAAGGAGTCCTCCTGGAGGAGGGGGGCGGCCACCAGGAGCCGCCCGGTCATAGTCGACTGGTCCATGCTGCACCTCTACCCCGCAACAGCCGCCGATCCGCCCGTGTTCCCAGGCCGTTACACGCCCGGGTCCACCGCTCCCTCCCGCGGGGCGCCGCCCCCGGGTCCGGCGTCACTGGACCTGGTCGCGCAGCCCGCGCTGGGCGACCTCGCGCACCGCGGTCGCCACGTGGGTGGACAGGTCGGAGTGGAACACGCTGGGGATGATGTAGTTCGGGCCCAGCTCGTCCTCGCTGACGACGTCGGCGAGGGCCTCGGCGGCGGCGACCATCATGTCGGAGGTGACGTGGTGGCTCTGGGCGTCGAGCAGCCCGCGGAAGAAGCCGGGAAAGACCAGGACGTTGTTGATCTGGTTGGGGTAGTCGCTGCGGCCCGTGGCCACGACGGAGGCGTGCAGGTGCGCGACCTCCGGGTCCACCTCCGGGTCGGGGTTGGCCAGCGCGAAGATGATCGAGTCGTCGTTCATCTCGGCGATGTCCTCGCC
Source organism: Nocardiopsis sp. CA-288880 (assembly GCF_050955985.1). Taxonomy (NCBI): domain Bacteria; kingdom Bacillati; phylum Actinomycetota; class Actinomycetes; order Streptosporangiales; family Nocardiopsidaceae; genus Nocardiopsis; species Nocardiopsis sp. CA-288880. The sequence goes on from NZ_CP192105.1 coordinate 6,239,043, forward strand.
CTCGAGCAGGTTGGGGGCGGAGACGCCGATGAAGACGTCCGCTCCGGCGACGGAGCCGCGGAGGTCGCCGCTGTAGCCCTCGGGGTTGGTGTGCTCGGCGATCCAACGGAGGTTGGGGTCCAGGTCGTCGCGCCCGGTGTGCACCGCGCCGCGGACGTCGCTGACGATGATGTCGCGGGCACCGGCGTGCATGAGGAGCTTGAGGATGGCGGTGCCGGCCGCGCCCGCGCCGGACATGGCGATGCGGACCTCGCCGAGCTTCTTGCCGACGACGCGCAGGGCGTTGCGCAGGGCGGCGAGCACGACGATGGCGGTGCCGTGCTGGTCGTCGTGGAAGACGGGGATGTCGAGCAGCTCGCGCAGGCGGGCCTCGACCTCGAAGCAGCGGGGCGCGGAGATGTCCTCCAGGTTGATCCCGCCGAACCCCGGGGCGATCACCTGGACGGTGCGGACGATCTCGTCCACGTCCTGGGTGTCCAGGGCGATGGGCCAGGCGTCGATGTCGGCGAAGCGTTTGAACAGGGCGGCCTTGCCCTCCATGACGGGCATGGCGGCCTCGGGGCCGATGTTGCCCAGGCCCAGGACGGCGGACCCGTCGGTGACGACGGCGACGCTGTTGCGCTTGATGGTCAGGCGGCGGGCGTCGTCCTTGTTCGCGGCGATGGCCTGGGAGACGCGGGCGACGCCGGGGGTGTAGGCCATGGAGAGCTCGTCGCGGTTGCGCAGCGGCACCTTCGACTTCATCTCGATCTTGCCGCCCAGGTGCATGAGGAAGGTCCGGTCGCTGACCTTGTGGACGACCACGCCCTCGACGGCGCCCAGCGCGTCGACGATGGCCTGCGCGTGCTCGGTGTCGCGGGCGGCGCAGGTGACGTCGATGCGGATGCGCTCGTGCCCGGCCGCGGCCACGTCCAGCGCGGTGATCATGCCGCCCACCTGCTCGACGGCGTTGGTGAGGCTGCCGACAGCGCTGCCCCCAGCGTCGAGTTCGAGGCGGACGGTGATGGAGTACGAAACGCTGGGAAGGGTGGCCACGTGTTGCTCCTCGGCTCTGGCTCGGTGTTGTGCGCCCGTCGGGCACGCGGACGGCCCCTCACAGGGACGCGCTGCCGGCGTCGGGGGACCCTCCCGCCGCGGGGCCGCGCCGCGCTCCCGCGGCCCGGCCGGGGCCCGGTGCGGTAGGCGCGTGCGCGGGGCGGCGCTCGCGTCCCGCCCGTGTACGGGGCGAGGGTGTCCTGCGTGTCCGGTTCGCGCGGTCCCACCGTGGTGGCGGCCGCACGCGGACCTCGGTTGCGGGTGGGGGCTGGTCGGGACCCGGAACCAAGTCGCCTTACCTTACCTGAGTCAAGCGCCCACCGTCAGTACAAGGTGACAATTACCGCGATGGTAAAAAATCGCACAAATTACGACGAATCAGAAGTGTCGTCGGGGCGTCGGCCGGACTGGGGCGGGAGCCCCCCGGCGGGGGCCGCCCGGTCCTCGGCGGCCCTCACGACGAGGTCGGTACAGGCTTCCAGGGACAGCGCCGAGGTGTCCAGGACCAGGTGGTAGTGGCGCGGGTCGGCGGGGTCGGCGCGGTAGAAGCGGCGCACGTACGAGGCCCGGGCGCGGTCGTTGTCGTCCAGCAGCCGCAGAGTGGGCACGCCCTCCCCCCAGCCGTGCCCGGAGCACTCCTCCCGGTCGCCCGCCTCCCACAGGGCGCGGGCCCTGCGCAGGCGCGCGTCGCGGTCGCCGTCCAGGCGCACGTGCAGGGCGGCGGGGTGGTCGGCGAGGACGACGGCCCCGGCGCGCCCGAGGACGACGCCGCCGCTGTGGGCGACCTCGCCGATGACGAGTTCGGTCTGCTCCACGAACTCGTGGTCGTAGAGGAGGCGCCCCTCCTCGTCGGTGGTGCCGATGAAGGCGGTGTCGACGCTTCCCAGCGTGACGGTGGGAAGGCGCGCGGCACTGGCGAGGAGGCGTTCGAGCCCTCCGGGGGCGCGGTCGTCGCGCTGGAGGACCTCGTCCAGGGAGCAGCCGATCTGGGCCGCCACCGCGCTGGGGATCGCGCGGTCGAGGAAGGCCACGCCCAGCCGTGCGGCGACGGCCGGCCCCACCGCGCTGCCTCCCGCGCCGTAGGTGGCCGAGATCGTGACCACGGGCTCGCCGGTCCTGCGGGGGTCGTCGTCGCTCGCCATGGGACACCTGCCGGGTCGACCCGCGGGCCGTGCCGGCCCGCCTCTTGCGGACTCTTTACCCAGGCGGCGGCGGACCACCCGTGATCGTCCGCGCAAGAAAGCGCCGGCTTTCCGCGGCACCCGGACCTGTCGGCGCGACTCCGCGGCCGGTTCCGGACGGAACCCGCCGGGGTCCGCCCGTTCCGGCCCCGGTCGGAGCGACCGGGGCCGGAACGGGCGGACCGCTCCTCCGCGCCGTCCTCAGAACAGCGCGGAGGTGAGCTTGCGCCGGGCCGCGCTCACACGCGGGTCGCCCGGGGGCAGCAGGTCGAACAACCCCAGCAGGTGCTGGCGCGCCCGGTCGCGGTCCTTGTCGCGCGTCACCCTGACCGTGGCGACGAGGCGGTCGAAGGCGTCCTCGAACTTGCCTCCGTACATGTCGATGTCGGCCGCGGTGGTCTGCGCGTCCACGTCCGCCGGGTCGGCGTCGGCGGCCGCGCGGGCGGCGTCCGGGTCGATCTCCTGGAGGCGCCCCACCAGGCGCACCTGGGCGAGCTTGCTCCTGGACTCGGTGTCGCCCGGGTCGGCCTCGACGGCCTTGGCGTAGACGGCCGCGGCGGCGTCGAAGTCGCCCCGGTCCAGGGCCTCCTGGGCCTCGGCGTCCACCGGGCGGCCCTGGGGCGCCTCCGGCTGCGCGCCGGCGGCGTCCTCGGGCCCCGGCTCCCCCGCGAGGGTTCCGGGGTGGCCCGGGGGCAGCGCGCCCTGTTCCTGGAGGGCGGCGAACGCCTCGGTGAGCCAGCCGGTGAGCTGCTCCTCGGTCGCCGGGCCCGCCGGGCCGGGCAGGAGCTGCCCCTGGACGGCCACGATGATCATCGGGGCCGTGGGCACCCGGAGGGCCTGGACCAGCTGGGGGCTCGCGTCGCTGTCGACCTTGGCGAGGAACCAGTTCCCTCCGGAGGCCGCCGAGAGCTTGTCCAGGACGTCCTCGAACTGCTTGGACTGGTCGGACCAGCCGGCGAGGACGGCCAGCACGACGGGAGCGGTCATGGACCGCTCGAGGACCTGGGCCTGGAAGGAGGACTCGTCGACGTCGAAGGCGTAGGGGTTGGATCGACCCGCCGACTCCGCCGCACGCTGTTTGGCCTCGCGTTCCATGGCCGCCTTGCGCGCGCCGAGGTCAACGGCACTGTTCGGTGAAAAGTCCGAAGGCTGCATGCTTCCATCCTGCCGTATCCGCGGGGAGGGCGTGGACCGCCCGCGAAGGGGCCGGGCCGTGTTCGGCCGAACACGTCCCGGGGGCGGGCCTCCCCTCCTGCCCCCGCGTGACGAACGACGGGCCCCGCCGGAGGGTTCCGGCGGGGCCCGTGCGGGTCGTGGGAGCCCGGTCTCAGAAGCGCGGGTCCTCGGTGTAGGTCCCGAACTCCTCCCCCATCGCCGCGCAGATCTCGCCCATCGTGGCCTCGGCCCTGGCGGCGTCCACGATGAGGGGGATGAGGTTGCGGTCGTCCGCGCGGGCCCCCTCCAGGAGGGCCGCCAGCGCCGCGTCCACGGCGGCGCCGTCGCGGCGCGACCGGCGCTCGGCCAGCTCGCGCTTCTGCTCGCGCTCCACCTCGTGGCTGATCCGGAGGATGTCCAGTTCGCCGGAGACGGTGCCGGTGTGGCAGTTGACCCCCACGATCCGCTTGTCGCCCTTCTCCAGGGCCTGCTGGTACTGGAAGGCCGACTCGGCGATCTCCGAGCTGAAGTAGCCGTTCTCGATCCCGGCGAGGATGCCGGAGGTCATCGGGCCGATCGCGTGCTCGGCCCCCTCCCCGCCGCCCATCCGCAGGATCTCCGCGAAGATCCGCTCCGCCTCGGCCTCCAGCTCGTCGGTGAGCGCCTCCAGGTACCAGGAGCCGCCGAGCGGGTCGGCCACGTTGACGACGCCCGTCTCCTCCATGAGCACCTGCTGGGTGCGGAGGGCGATCTCGGCGGACTGCTCGGTCGGCAGCGCCAGGGTCTCGTCCAGGGCGTTGGTGTGCAGGGAGTTCGTGCCGCCGAGCACCGCGGCGAGGGCCTCGACCGCGGTCCGGACCACGTTGTTGTAGGGCTGCTGGGCCGTGAGGGAGACGCCGGCCGTCTGGGTGTGGAACCGCAGCCACTGGGCCTTCTCCGTGCGGGCGCCGTAGACGTCCCTGAGGCGGCGCGCCCAGATGCGCCGGGCCGCCCGGAACTTGGCGATCTCCTCGAAGAAGTCGATGTGCGCGTCGAAGAAGAACGACAGCCCGGGCGCGAACGCGTCCACGTCCAGCCCCCGCGAGAGGCCGAGCTCGACGTAGCCGAAGCCGTCGGCGAGCGTGTAGGCGAGCTCCTGCCCGGCCGTGGCCCCGGCCTCGCGGATGTGGTAGCCCGACACCGACAGCGGTTTGTACGCGGGGATGTGCTCCGCGCAGTACTCCATGAGGTCGCCGATGAGCCGCAGCTGGGGCTCCGGCGGGTACAGCCACTCCTTCTGGGCGATGTACTCCTTGAAGATGTCGGTCTGGAGCGTGCCGTTCAGGGTGCGGATGTCGACGCCCTGGCGCTCGGCGGCGACCAGGTACATGCAGAACGCCGGGACGGCGGGGCCGCTGATGGTCATCGAGGTCGTGGTGGCGCCGAGGGGGATGCCGTCGAAGAGCAGGTCCATGTCGGCCACGGAGTCGATCGCCACCCCGCAGTGGCCGACCTCTCCCAGGGCGTGGGGGGAGTCCGAGTCGTGGCCCATGAGGGTGGGCATGTCGAACGCGACCGAGAGCCCGCCGCCGCCGGAGGCCAGGATCATCTTGTAGCGCTCGTTGGTCTGGCGGGCGTTGCCGAAGCCGGCGAACTGGCGGATGGTCCACGCCCGCCCCCGGTAGCCCGTGGAGTGGAGTCCGCGCGTGAAGGGGAACTCGCCGGGCCAGCCGACGCGCTCGAAGCCGGGCGCCTCGGCCCCGGGCGCGGGCCCGTAGACCGGCTGCAGGGGGCGCCCGGACAGGGACGTGAAGTCGGCGTCGCGTGTGCGCGCGGAGTCGTAGCGGCGCTGCCAGCGCTCGCGCCCGGCCTCGATCTCCTCGGCCCCGCCGCCGTCGGTGGGGTCGCTCGTGGTGTTCGCCATGACGAAATAGTAGGACGTCCAACTAAATATGTACAGGGACGACACCTGCGGCGCCCCACCCGGAGCGGGCGGCTCAGCGGCCCTCGGCGGCCCCGGACACGGGTTCGGGGAAGTCGCCGAAGTCCACCCTGAGCTTGGTGAACGTCTCGTGCATGCGCCACAGCTCCTCGTCGGAGTAGCAGCCCAGCCCGAAGTCCATGCCCAGCAGTGCCCGGGTCGCCTCCTCGGTGACGGCGCGCCCGGTGTCGGTGATGTCGGCCAGCACGCCGCGGCCGTCGCTCGGGTTGGGGCGGCGGCGCACGAAGCCCTGCCCCTCCAACCGGTCGATGGTGTTGGTGACGCTGGTCGGGTGCACCATCAGGCGCTCACCGATCTTGCCCAGGGGCAGGGAACCGGAGGCGCTGAACGTGAGCAGGACGAGCGCCTCGTAGCGGGCGAAGGTCAGACCGAACGGCTTGAGGGCGCCGTCCAGCTCGCCGATCAGGATCTGCTGCGCGCGCATGACCGAGGTGACCGCCGCCATCGCGGGCGAGGCACCCCATCTGCGCGTCCAGTTGTCGTGTGCGCGCTCGATCGGGTCGAACGGAAGATTCAACGGGTTTCCCACGCCGTCACTCTAGGGCGTACCCGGAGGGCGCCGTCCCCCACGAGGGCCGACCACCCGCCTTAGCATCCGCACGACGCGGAGTCAATGGATTCCGGTGGCCACAAGGGGACACGGGCGCCCCGGGAGGCCGGTCCACCCCTCCAACTCGGAAAACCCGAAACCGCGGCGGATTCTCTCCAGAAAGTTCCCGGGAGGCCGTTGACGCCACCCGTAATTATTAGTTAAGTTTCCTAAAAATTTATCCCCCCACGTCAGAGGCACCGGAACGATTTCCAGGACCTCACTTCGCTCGTGGACCACCCCTGCCGGAAGACCGCGCAGGCACCCTCCGACCGACCGGCCGCAGCCCATCCCACCCGCTCCGCGGTGCGACGGTCCTCCCCCCGCCCCCAGCTCATGACCAGGAGATCTCCCGACGTGAGAGCACGACGTTCCGGCACCCTGCTCGCGGCCCTCGCCGCAGCAGTGCTGGCCGCCCCACTGGCGGCGGCACCCTCCACCGCCGCCGCAGAGGAGGCCGACGCCTCCGACCTCACGGTCACCTACGTCGAGTCCGCCCGCTGGAACACCGGCTACACCGGTGAGATCACCGTCCACAACGCCTCGGACACCCCCGTGAGCGACTGGACCGTCGAGTTCGCGCTGCCCGACGGCAGCCGCATCCACGAACTGTGGAACGCGAGCCTGGCGGGCACGGCCGGGGGCTACACGATCACCCCGCCGCGCTGGGGCGCCACCGTCCCCGCCGGCGGCGAGTACTCCTTCGGCTTCAACGGCCTGCACGCCGACGGAGGCACCGACCCCGTCGGCTGCCTCGTCAACGGCTCGCCCTGCTCCGGCGGCGAAGGCCCCTCCCACGACAGCTACTCCGTCGCCTACTTCACCCAGTGGGGACCGAGGGAGCGCGACTACCACGTCCGCGACCTCGTCGACAGCGGCAGCGCCGAGAAGCTCACGCACGTCCAGTACGCCTTCGGCAACGTCAGCGCCGAGGGCGAGTGCGTCATGACCGACGAGGAGGGCCAGGGCGACGCCCTCGCCGACTACGGCCACCCCGTCCCCGCCGACCAGAGCGTCGACGGCGTCGCCGACGACCCCGACCAGCCGCTGCGCGGCAACTTCAACCAGATCCTCGAGCTCAAGGAGCAGTACCCCGAGCTGGCCGTCAGCATCTCCCTCGGCGGCTGGGAGTGGTCGCGCCACTTCTCCGACGCCGCGCTGACCGCGGAGTCCCGCGAGAAGCTCGTCAGCTCCTGCATCGACCTCTACCTCCGGGGCGACCTCCCCGAGCTCAACGGCGCGGGCGGCGAGGGCGCCGCCGAGGGCGTCTTCGACGGCATCGACCTCGACTGGGAGTGGCCCGGCTCCGACGGCAACCCGCACAACGTCGTCCGCCCGGAGGACAAGGAGAACTTCACCGCCCTCGTGCAGGAGTTCCGCGACCAGATGGACGAGCTCGGCGCCGAGGACGACCGCCACTACGAGCTGACCGCCTTCCTGCCCGCCGGCGGCTGGCGCCTGGACGCCGGCTTCGAGCTGGACGAGCTGATGCCGAACTTCGACTTCGTCACCGTCCAGGGCTACGACTACCACGGCACCTGGGAGTCGGTCACCAACCACCAGTCCAACCTCGTCACCGACGCCCGCGACCCCGAGCCGGTCATCTCCGCCGAGCTCATCCACCAGGCCTACATCGACCGCGGGGTCGACCCGGCCAAGCTGGTCCTGGGCATCCCCTTCTACGGACAGGGTTGGACCGGCGTGGAACCCGGCCCCGACGGCGACGGCCTCTTCCAGCCCGCGACCGGCCCCGCGCAGGGCACCCACGGCACGGGCACCGAGGACTGGAAGGTCCTCCGCGGACTCACCGACGAGGGCTACGAGCTGTACCGCAACGACGAGGCCGGGACGGCCTGGCTCTACGACGGCCGGACCCTCTGGACCTACGACGACGAGACCGCGGTCGCCCAGAAGACCGACTGGGCCCAGGCCCAGGGCATGGGCGGCGTGATGATCTGGTCCATCGACGGCGACGACGCCGAGGGCAGCCTCATGGCGGCCATCGACGCGGCGCTGGTCGACTGACCCCTCGAACCCCCGGTCCGGCGCCCCCGGACCGGGACCGGGCGGCGTCGGTGCTCTGATCCGGGGAGCACCGCCGCCACGGCCGGCGCGGACCGATGTGCGACGGTCCGCGCCGGCCCCTCCCCCACCCCTCCTCCACCCCCAGCGGGAGGACCCGCCATGCCCCTGCCACGCACACGCCACCGCTCACGCGCACCCCCGCCCCGGTCCCTGTCAGCTCCGATCACCGCACTCCCTGGGCGCACACCCCCGGCCGAGCGCCGCCCGAGACACTCCCACGGCGAACGGCACCCCCCACACCGCTCACGCTCCAGGAGCAACCAGTGAGAGCACGACGACTCAGGAACCGCCTCGCGGCACTCGTGGCCGCCGTCATCGCCGTCCCCCTCGCCCTGTCCGCCACCCCCGCCGCCGCGAACACCGCCGGCGTCACGGTCACCTACGTGGAGACCAGCCGCTGGGAGACCGGCTACGGCGGACAGATCACCATCTCCAACACGTCCGGCACCCGCCTGACCGACTGGTCCGTCGAGTTCGGGCTCCCCTCCGGCACCGCCATCACGTCCCTGTGGAACGCCACCCTGGCCCGGTCCGGCGGGACCCACACCCTCACCCCGCCCTCCTGGGGCGCCGACGTCCCGGCCGGCGGCAGCTACTCCATCGGGTTCAACGGCACCCACGGCGGCGGCGACACCGCCCCCGTGAACTGCCTGATCAACGGCAACAGCTGCTCCGGCGAGCCCGGAGCGCCCGACACCGAGCCGCCCACCGCCCCGGCGGGGCTGACCGTCACCGGCACCACCTCCACCACCGTGACCCTGGGCTGGCAGGCGGCGACGGACAACGTCGCCGTCACGGGATACGAGGTCCTCTCCGGCGGACAGGTCGTCCGTGCCGTCACCGCCAACTCCGCGACCGTCACCGGGCTGACTCCCGCGACACAGCACTCGTTCACGGTGCGCGCCTACGACAGCTCCAACAACCGGGGCCCGGAGACCGCGGCCGTGACGGCCACCACCGACGCCGGGGGCGGACCCACCGACCCGCCGCAGGAACGCCGCGTCGCCTACTTCACCCAGTGGGGGATCTACGACCGGGGCTACCTCGTCCGGAACCTGGAGACCTCGGGCACCGCGGACAAGCTGACCCACATCAACTACGCGTTCGGCAACGTCAACGCCAACGGTGAGTGCTTCATGGCCAACCAGCTGGGCCAGGGCGACGCCTGGGCCGACTACGGCCGCTCCTTCACCGCCGACCAGAGCGTCGACGGCGTGGCCGACACCTGGAACCAGTCCCTGCGCGGCAACTTCAACCAGCTCCGCAAGCTCAAGGAGCGCAACCCCAACCTCAAGGTGCACATCTCCCTCGGCGGTTGGACCTGGTCCCAGCACTTCTCCGACGCCGTCCGGACCCCCGCGTCCCGGGAGCGCATGGTCTCGTCCTGCATCGACCAGTTCCTGCGCGGCAACCTGCCGCTCTTCGACGGAGCGGGCGGCCCCGGCGCCGCCCAGGGCGTCTTCGACGGCATCGACCTCGACTGGGAGTGGCCCGGATCCGCCGGGCACGAGCACAACACGGTGCGCCCGGAGGACAAGCAGAACTTCACCGCCCTCGTCTCCGAGTTCCGCACCCAGCTGGACGCCCTCACCGCCGAGACCGGCCGCCCCTACGAGCTGACCTCCTTCATGCCGGCCGACCCCAGGAAGATCGACCTCGGCTTCGAGATGCAGCCGCTCATGGCCGACTTCGACTTCATCACCGTCCAGGGGTACGACTACCACGGCGCCTGGGAGAACACCGCCAACCACCAGTCGAACCTCGTGGCCGACGCCGCCGACCCCGGTCCCGACGTCTACTCCACGCAGACCACGGTCCAGGCGTACATCGACCGCGGCGTCAACCCGGCCGACATGGTCCTCGGCGTCCCCTTCTACGGCCGGGGATGGACCGGGGTCGCCCCCGGGCCGAACGGCGACGGGCTCTTCCAGTCCGCCACCGGACCCGCGCCCGGCCGCTACGAGCAGGGCATCCAGGACTGGAAGCTCCTGAAGAACCTGACCGGGTACCAGCTGCACCGCGACAACGCGGCCGGGACGGCCTGGCTCTACAACGGCTCCACCTTCTGGAACTACGACGACGAGATCTCCATGGCCCAGAAGACCGACTGGGCCCAGGCCAACGGCCTCGGCGGAGTGATGATCTGGTCCGTCGACGGCGACGACGCGAACGGCAGCCTCATGAACGCCATCGACACAGCGCTGGCCGGCTGACCCCGGCCCGCACCGGAACCGACAGGGCCCGCCCCCCGGCCGGGGCCGGGCGGGGCCGCCGCGGACAGCCGTCCGCGGCGGCCCCGTCGCCGCTCCCCCCGGGCGGCGCCCCACCGACGCCGCCCGGCCGCAGCACCGCCCCCGGGCGGCCGCGCCCGGCCGTGTCGGACGGCCCCCGCACGGCGGGGCGGGCGTCCGCCCCGCGCGCCCTACGCCCCGAGCTCCTCCAACAGCGCCTCGGCCGCGGCGTACGGGTCGCTCCGCCCCTCGGCCACCTCCCGGGCGAGCGCGTCCAGGCCGGCCTCCTCCCCGAGGCCGCCCAGACGGGAGCGCAGCCGCTCCAGCACGATCGCCTGGACCTCGTCCCTCGCCCGGGCGCGCCGGCGCCCGGCCAGCCCTCCGGTCGCCTCCAGGTGGGCGAAGTGCTCCTCCACCCGCTCCCACAGCTCGGTGATGCCCTCGTCCTCCGCCGCGACGGTCAAGACGATCGGCGGCTTCCACTCGTCGTCGGCGCGGTCCTTCATCGCGACCATCTGGCGCAGCTCGCGCAGGGTCGCCCTCGCCCCGTCCCGGTCCGCCTTGTTCACGGCGAACACGTCGGCCACCTCCAGCACTCCGGCCTTCGCCGCCTGCACCGCGTCCCCCATGCCGGGCGCGGACAGCACCACGGTCGTGTCGGCCCGGCCCGCGATCTCCACCTCGGCCTGGCCCACGCCCACCGTCTCGACCAGGATCACGTCGAACCCGGCGGCGTCCAGCACCCGCAGCGCGTGGGGGGTGGCCCAGGACAGCCCGCCCAGGTGGCCCCTGTTGGCCATGGAGCGGATGTACACGCCCGGGTCGGTGGCGTGCTCCTGCATCCGCACGCGGTCGCCGAGCAGGGCGCCCCCCGTGAACGGGGACGAGGGGTCCACCGCCAGGACGGCCACGGTCAGGCCCTTGGCCCGCACGGCGCGCACGACGGCGTTCGTGGTCGTGGACTTGCCCACGCCCGGCGAGCCGGTGAACCCGACCACCCTCGCGCGCCCGGTGCCGGGGGCCAGGCCCGCCATGATCGCGCTCAGTTCCTCGGCGCCGTTCTCGACGAGGGTGATCGCGCGGGCCAGTGCCCGGCGGTCACCTCCCCGGACCCGTTCGACCAGCTGGGGGGCGTGCATGGGACTCCTAGGTGTCGGCAGGAGCAGGACGGGGCGAGGGCTCGTGGCCCCCGCCCCGCCGCTGTCGGGTGCGTCGCGCGCTCCGGGGCTCCCCCGGGCGCGGTGTGTCTTCGAAACAGTGTCTTCGGACGCGCCGCCCCCGCCGGGATCCGCCACGCGGGCGGCCGGGGGTCGCCCGGGACCGCGCGCGGGCCGGGGGGACGGGCGTCCGGCCCCTGCGGCGCACGGGGCGCCCGGGGCCGGGCCCGCTACTCGGCGGGGACCGTGAACAGCAGGGCGTCGCCCTGGCCGCCGCCCCCGCACAGGGCCGCGGCGCCGAACCCGCCTCCGCGGCGGCGCAGCTCGTGGACCAGGTGCAGCGCGATGCGGGCGCCGGAGGCGCCGATCGGGTGGCCGATCGCGATCGCGCCGCCGTTCACGTTGACGATGTCCTCGGAGACGCCCAGGTCCCTGGTGGACTGCAGGCCCACCGCGGCGAACGCCTCGTTGATCTCGATCAGGTCCAGTTCCTCCACGGACCTCCCGGCCTTGGCCAGCGCGTGCCGGATCGCGTTGGACGGCTGGGAGTGCAGCGAGTTGTCCGGGCCCGCGACGTTCCCGTGCGCGCCGATCTCGGCGAGGACCGGGACGCCCAGCTCCTCCGCCCTGGCCCGGCTCATCACGACCACCGCGGCGGCGCCGTCGGAGATCTGGGACGACGAGCCCGCCGTGATGGTGCCCTCGCTGTCGAAGGCCGGGCGCAGCTTGCCCAGCCCCTCCGCCGTGGTGCCGGGCCGCACGCCCTCGTCGGCGGCGAACACGACCGGGTCGCCCTTGCGCTGGGGGATCTCCACGGGGACGATCTCCGCGTCGAAGTAGCCCGCCTCCGCCGCTGCGGCGGCCCGCTGGTGCGAGCGGGCCGAGAACTCGTCCTGCTCGCGGCGGCCGATGCCGAGCTTGGCGTTGTGCCGCTCCGTGGAGGCGCCCATGGAGTCGCCCTCGAAGGCGTCGGTCAGACCGTCGTGCGCGGTCGCGTCCAGGACCTCGATCGACCCGTACTTGTAGCCCTTGCGGGACTTGGGGAGCAGGTGCGGGGCGTTGGTCATGGACTCCATGCCCCCGGCCACCACCACGTCGAACTCGCCCGCCGAGATGAGCTGGTCCGCGAGGGCGATCGCGTCGAGGCCCGACAAGCAGACCTTGTTGATCGTCACCGACGGCACGCTCATGGGAATGCCCGCCTTGACGGCGGCCTGGCGGGACGGGATCTGCCCGGCGCCGGCCTGGAGCACCTGTCCCATGACCACGTATCCGACCTGTTCGCCGCTGATGCCCGCGCGTTCCAGGGCGGCTTTGACGGCGAAGCCGCCGAGGTCGGCGGCGGAGAACCCGGCGAGGGAGCCGAGGAGTCTGCCGGTGGGGGTACGCGCCCCACCGACGATGACGGAACCGGGCATCGTAACTGGCCTCCAAGTGATGGGTGACGCACCTGGTCTGCAACGATACCCACACCGCCGTCCTCGACCCTCGGGAGGTTCACGACATGGGCGAAGTACCCGGCCCGGCCAGCGCGTTCCCCGGCCTCACCCGCCTCGACCACGTGGGGATCGCGTGCCGCGACCTCGACGCGTCCATCGCGTTCTACAGGCGGACCTACGGCTTCGAGGTGGAGCACGAGGAGGTGAACGAGGAACAGGGCGTCCGCGAGGCCATGCTCCGGATCAACGGCACGGACGACGGGGGCGCCACGTATCTGCAACTGCTCGAACCCACCCGCGACGACTCCCCGGTCGCGAAGTTCCTGGAACGCCACGGTGAGGGGGTGCACCACATCGCCTTCGGCACGTCCGACGTCGCGCGGAGCGCCGAGGGGATCGGCGCACGCGGGGTGCGTGTGCTGAACCCCGAGCCCCGGGCCGGAACGGCCGGGTCCAGGATCGTCTTCCTCCATCCGAAGGACAACGGGGGCGTGCTCACGGAGTTGGTGCAAACCGCGCACTGATGCGGACGCAGTTCCGAAACGACGTCACAGGGGCGTTCCGGACACATCACATCTTGTGTTCCAGCCGCACGGCTGACCTCCGACCCCGGCGGAAGTTACACGAAACCCTCTTCCCAGGGGTTCCACGCTTGATAAAGTCGGCTAGCTGCCGGATTTGTTTTCCGGAGCTGGTCCATGTCTTGCAGTCCGGTGGTCGAGCCGGGTCGGCCGTCACACCGTGCCGCCGTGTCGTGATGGCATGGCGTACGCGGACGACATCGGAGGCGGTCAGGGGCTGCCAGCCCGCCGCACCGGTCCACCGCCCCCCGGTTCGCGCACCCCCTCCGGACACGCCCGTCCACCGGGGACGGCGCCACCGCCCCCATGTCGTCCCCGGTCCGTTTGCAAGTTAGCCGTCTCGCACCCGTTCAGGATTCCGCCACATGCCGTCAAACAACATTGACACCCAGCTCAACAACATCTTCGACGAAGACAACACCCCGCCCGAATTCGACGTGGTGCTGCGTGGCTATGACCGCACCCAGGTGACGGACTACCTGGACGGCCTGCGCAACGAGGTCAAGCAGAACAGCAAGCAGATCGAGAAGTTCAAGGCCGAGCTCACCTCCAAGAACCGTCAGCTCCAGGAGCGGGAGCGCCCCTCCTACTCCGGCCTGGGCTCGCGGATCGAGGAGCTGCTGCGCCTCGCGGAGGAGCAGGCCAACGAGCTGGTCCAGAGCGCGCAGATCGACGCCAACGACATCCGCTCGGCCGCCAAGATCGAGGCCGCCGAGATGCGCGCGGCCGCCGAGTCCGAGGCCACCGAGGTCCGGACCCTCGCCCAGCGCGAGGCCGACGAGCTGCGGCAGACCGCCGAGGCCGAGGCCGAGGAGATCAGCACCACGGCCCGCCGCGAGGCCGACGAGCTGGCCTCCACCACCGAGCGCGAGGTCCAGAAGAAGCGCTCCGCGGTCGACCACGAGATCGCCGAGAAGCGCGCCACCTTCGAGGGCGAGATCGCCAAGCTGCGCACGACCACCGAGCGCGAGTGCGCCCAGGCCCGTGCCGCCGCCAAGCGCGAGCGCGACGAGACCATCCAGTCGGCCAAGAGCCAGGCCGAGGAGCTGCGCAAGAACGCCGAGCGCGCGTTCGCCGAGTCCGAGGCCCGCCGCACCGAGACCGAGGACCAGTTCGAGCTCCAGCTGGCCGACCGCCGCGCCGAGGCCGAGCGCCAGGACGCCGAGCGCCTGGCGGCCGCCCAGGCCGCCACCCAGAAGATGGTCAACGAGGCGGAGGAGCGGGCCTCCAGCGCCGAGCAGCGCGCCACCAAGGCGAGCCAGCAGGCGGAGCAGACCCGCCGCGACGCCGAGAACCACGCCAAGCAGCTGGTCGGCAACGCCAAGAAGAACGCCTCGCAGATCGAGGCCGAGGCCAAGTCGAAGTCGGAGCACCAGCTCAGCGACGCCAAGGCCGAGGCCAACCGGATCATGACGGCCGCCCGCAAGGAGGTCGACGAGCTCAACCGCCAGCGCGACAGCATCCAGTCGCACCTCCAGCAGCTGCGCCAGCTGCTCGGTGGCGGCGCCGCCCCGGCTCCAGCCCCGGTCGCCCCCGCCGCCCCGGCCCCCGCCGCGATCGCCCACCAGGAGCCCGCCGCGGTCGAGGAGACCAAGCAGCCGGCGCACTCCGGCAAGGGCGCCGACGACGAGGACTGGTGGCAGGAGTAGCGCTCGGGCCGCACCGCGGCCGCCGCGTCCCCGCCCCGTGCGGAGCCGGTGAGCACAGGGAAGGGCCCGCCTCCCCCCGGGGAGGCGGGCCCTTCGCCGTCGAAGGCCGGTGACCTGCCGCGCGGCCGGCGGTGACGGCACGCTCCGCCCGTCCGTCCGAGCCCGCGCAGGCCGAGGCCGACGTGACCACCGGGACCAGAGCAGCCTCAGGGGTCGATGTGACTCAAGAGGCCCCCGGGATCGAGAACGCCCCCACGGGGAGACGTACGACTCATCTCCCCGGCGGGGTCCGCTCCTACCCGAGGGTGCGGACGTCCTTCTCGTAGGGGCCGTCCCACTCGGTCGGCAGCGGGTACGCCTCCGGGCTGACCCTTCTGACGATCTCGTCGAGCACCCGGCGCACGTACGGCTCGCCCACCCACAGGTGCTTGGCCCCGTCCACACCGATCACCTCGGCCTGCGTGAGCGGCTTGAACCGCTCCCTGGCCTCGGCCGGGCGCAGGTAGTCGTCGTGCTCGGGGACCAGGGCCACCACCGGCTTGCCGGTCTCGGCCCACGCCTCCATGTCGGACTCGTCGGCGCGGTGCAGCGGCGGGGACAGCAGGAGGGCGCCCCGCACCTGCGGGTCGGCGCCCCACTTGAGGGCCAGCTCGGTGCCGAAGGACCAGCCGAGCAGCCAGGGCTCGGGCAGGCCCTCGAACTCCGTGAACTCGATGGCCGCGACCACGTCGTGGCGCTCGGTCTCGCCCTCGCCGAACTCGCCCTGGCTGGTGCCGTGGCGCGACGTCGTGCCGCGCGTGTTGAACCGGAGCACCGCGACGCCGGCCAGGGCGGGGAGCCGGAAGGACGCCTTGCGCAGGACATGGCTGTCCATCATGCCCTCGGCGGTGGGCAGCGGGTGCAGGCACACCAGCGTGGCCACCGGGGCCCGGTCCTCGGGCAGGGCCAGCTCACCGACCAGCTCCAGGCCGTCGGCGGTGTGCAGGGTGATGGGTCGTCGCACGGCGGGCAGCACCGTGGTGGCTCGAATCTCCATGGCTCCTCGTCTCCTGGGTGGGTGGGCGCCCCGCGCGGCGGGTCCGCCGACGCGGACCCGCGGGACGCGGACCGGGGCGGGGTGTGCGCGCCGGGGCCGGGCGGACCGGGGTCGGGCCCGCCGGGCGGCCGGGCTCAGCGGCGCGGGGCC
This sequence comes from Nocardiopsis sp. CA-288880, assembly GCF_050955985.1. NCBI lineage: Bacteria > Bacillati > Actinomycetota > Actinomycetes > Streptosporangiales > Nocardiopsidaceae > Nocardiopsis > Nocardiopsis sp. CA-288880. The sequence goes on from NZ_CP192105.1 coordinate 6,255,312, forward strand.
CGGGGGGAGCGGTGCGAACGCCGGTCCCAGCAGGAGGAGTGCCAGTGGCGCCGGTCCCCGCCGTCGCCGTAGGGGCGCCAGGCCACCACGTGGGGCATGCCGGACGGGATCTCCTGCGCGCAGCCGGGGCACCGGTAGGCCTTGACGGCGGACGCCCCGGGGATACGGCGTGTGACCCACTCCCCGTCCGGGCCGGCCTCGCGGCGCTGCCCGCCGGTGACGCGCAGCATGAGCGCGTCCTCGTCGGGGACCCCACCGGAGGAGTCACGGCCCCGGGTGGGTTTGCGGCGGGGGGAGTTTCGTCGCGGGCTCACACCGTCAAGGGTAGGAGAGAAACGGCAGTGGCCGCCGTCACACCGGCGACGGCGGCCACCGCGTGAGCGGGCCCGGAGAGGATCAGCCGTGGCAGGCGCAGCCGCCGCCGTGGCCCTGCCCCTCCTCGGCGTCGGGCAGCTGGTCCATCAGGAGCGGCGCGGGCACCGCGATCGTGGTCAGGCTGTACTCGCCCATCGCCATCAGGGTGGTGACCACGGACTCCGCGCCGCGGTCCGCCAGGAGCTCGGTCGGACCCTTGGGGTAACCGCAGCCGAACCGCATCGCGGTGTCGACGTCCTTGGCCGAGGCGTAGCCGTCGCCGATCATGCGCAGGGCGTCGTCGATCTGCGGGGCGATGAGGATCTCCCCGAGGTCGAGGGTCTCCTCGTCCCGGACCATCTCGGCGTAGCGGCTCGCGGCCCGGGGCTCCGGCTCCTCGGAGCGGCCCTCGTGGAAGCCCAGGCCGGTCTTGCGGCCCAGCTGTCCCGCGGCGACCATGCGGCGCAGCAGCGGCGAGGCGGTGAAGCGCGGGTCGCGGTTCTCCTCCCACAGGACGTCCATGACGGCGAGGCACACGTCCAGACCGACCAGGTCGGCGAGGGCGAGCGGCCCCATGGGCAGGTCCGCGGCCTTCCGGGCGGCGGCGTCGATCTCCGCGCGGGTGGCGATCCCCCGCTCGTACAGGCGGACGGCGTCGTTGATGTAGGGCACGAGCAGCGCGTTGGCGACGAACCCTGCACGGTCCCCGACCGCCACGGGCGTCTTGCCGATGCGCTTGGCGACCTCGGTGACCACGTCGACGGTCTCTTCGCCGGTGGACACCGTGGTGATCACCTCGACCAGCGCCATGACCGGCGCCGGGTTGAAGAAGTGCAGACCGACGACCTTCTCGGGCCGTCCGGTGAGCGCCGCGATCTCGGTGACCGACAGGGACGACGTGTTGGTGGCCAGGATCGTCCCGGGCGGACAGATCCTGTCCAGGTCCGCGAAGACGTCCTTCTTGACGTCCATCCGCTCGGGGACGGCCTCGACGACGAAGTCCGCGTCGGCGAGATCCTCCCGCGAGGTGGTGAACGTCAGGCGGGCGTCGATCCCGGAGCGTTCCTCCTCGGTGAGTTTGCCCTTGCTGACCGCCCGCGAGAGGGACTTGTCCATGTGACTGCGGCCGCGGTCGACGGCGGCCTGGTCGATCTCGACCCCGATGACGTTGAACCCCGCGCGGGCGAACACCTCTGCGATGCCCGCGCCCATCGCGCCGAGTCCGACGACACCGACCTTGTCAAATTCCTGCACCATACGCCCAAGACTAAAGGGCGGGACCCCGTGGACGGCGCACGGGATGCCCCGGGCGGGCACTGCGTGCCGCGGGCGGCGCCGGCCGCGCCGGCGCCGAGGCGCTCCCCGCCTCCGGCGCGCCCCGGCCGCGTCCGGTCCCGGGCTCGGGGAGGAGGGCACCGGACCCGCCCGGGGCGGCCGCTCCCGGGGGGGGGGAGGTCGGTTCGGGTCCGCCCGCCCGCCGGAGGCGGTAACGTGGCGTTTCGTGCGTCTCGTCATCGCTCGGTGCAGCGTCGACTACGTCGGCCGGCTCACCGCACACCTGCCCATGGCTCCCCGGCTGATCCTCATCAAGGCCGACGGGAGCGTGTCCATCCACGCCGACGACCGGGCGTTCAAACCGCTGAACTGGATGAACCCGCCGTGCAAGCTCCGTGAGGAGACCGTCGAGGACGGGCCGGACCTGTGGACCGTCACCCACGGCAAGTCCGGCGAGAAGCTGGTGCTGACCGTCGAGGAGGTCATGCACGACACCTCCCACGAGCTCGGCAAGGACCCCGGCCTCCAGAAGGACGGCGTCGAGGCCCACCTCCAGGAACTGCTCGCCGAGCACATCACCACGCTGGGCGAGGGCTACACGCTCATCCGCCGCGAGTTCCCGACGGCGATCGGCCCGGTCGACATCCTGTGCCGCGACGCGGGCAACGCCACGGTGGCCGTCGAGCTGAAGCGCCGGGGCGACATCGACGGCGTCGAGCAGCTCACCCGCTACCTGGAACTGCTCAACCGGGATCCGCAGCTCGCCCCCGTGCGCGGCGTCTTCGCGGCTCAGGAGATCAAACCCCAGGCCCGCGTCCTGGCCGAGGACCGCGGCATCTCCTGCGTGGTGCTGGACTACGACGCGCTGCGCGGTATCGAGCCCGACGTCCTGCGCCTGTTCTGACCCCCTCCCGGCCGCCGCCCGCGGCGCCGGACCCCACCCGGCTCCCCGAGGCCCCCGGCGACACCCGCCGGGGGCCTCCGCCGTGCCCGCCCCGCCGTCGTCCGATCGGAGGACCCCCGGCGGCCCGGCGGCCGATACCCCCGGCGGCCCCGGGCCGGAAGAGTCGGTCCCATGAGCGGAGAAGCGATCGAGGTACGCGGCCTCACCAAGGGATACGGGGACGTCACGGCCGTGGCGGGCGTCGACCTCACCGTGCACCGGGGCGAGGTGTTCTCGTTCTTCGGCCCCAACGGCGCGGGGAAGTCCACCACCGTCGAGATCCTGGAGGGCTTCCGGCACAGGGACGGCGGCGCCGTCCGCGTCCTCGGCGAGGACCCGGGCACGGCCGGGCGTGTGTGGCGGTCGCGGATCGGCGTCGTCTGGCAGCAGGAGACCCAGGTTCCCGCGCTCCCGGTACGCGACCTGGTCCGTCACTTCGCGGGCTACTACCCCGTGAGCCACGACCCCGGGGAGGTGGTCGAGCGGGTCGGCCTGGCGGAGAAGGCCGAGGCGCTGCCCTCCTCCCTGTCCGGCGGACAGCGCCGCCGGCTGGACGTGGCCCTCGGCATCGTGGGCCGTCCCGAACTCCTGTTCCTGGACGAGCCCACCACGGGGTTCGACCCGCAGGCCAGGAGGGACTTCTGGTCCCTCGTCCGCGAGCTCGCCGACGGGGGGACCAGCATCGTGCTGACCACCCACTACCTGGAGGAGGCGGAGGCACTCGCCGACCGCGTGTGCGTGATCGCGCGCGGGCGGGTCAGGGCCCTGGGCGACCCCGCCACCCTGGGCGGACGGGCCTCCGCGCGGGCCACGGTGCGCTGGACCGTCGAGGGGCGGCGGCGCGAGACCGCCACCGACGAGCCGGCCCGGGTCGTGCGCGAGCTGTCCGCGTGCTTCGGCGGAGAGGTGCCGGGGCTGAGCGTGCACCGCCCCACCCTCGAGGAGACCTACCTGGAACTGATCGGACGGGACGGCGGCACGGACGCCGCCGGGAGGAGCACCGTATGAGCACCGACACCGCGCCGGTCCCCGGCCCGGCCCCCTCCGGACCGGGGCGCGCCCGGCGGCTGCCCGGCGCCCTGCGGATCGGCCTGTCCCGGGGACTGGTCGAGATCCGGTCGTTCAGCCGGGAGTGGGAGAGCCTGGTCTTCACGTTCAGCCTGCCCGCTCTGATCCTGGTCCTGTTCGCGTCCGTCTTCGACGGCATGTTCGACATGGGCATGCCCGCCGTCGACCACTACCTGCCGGGCATGATCGCCATGGGCCTCATGTCGGTGAGCTTCCAGCTCCTGGGCACCGGCATCGCCGCTGAGCGCGAGAACGGCGGACTGCGCCGCCTGCGCGGCACGCCGATGCCGCCGAGCGCCTACTTCGTCGGCAAGACCGTGCTGGTGGCCTTCCTGTCGTTCGGCCAGACGGCCCTCCTGCTGGGCGTCGCCGTCCTGGGCTTCGGCGCGCGGCTGCCCTCCGACGCCGCGTCGTGGGCCACCCTGGCGTGGGTCCTCGTCCTCGGCACCGTCTCGTGCGCCCTCCTCGGGATCGCGGTCAGCTCACTGGCCCGGTCCGCGCAGGCGGCCTCCGCCGTGGTGGTCGTGCCCTTCCTCGTCCTGCAGTTCACGTCGGGCGTCTTCGTGCCGGTCGTGGCCCTGCCCGACTGGGTGGTGGACGCGGCAGGCCTCTTTCCCCTCCTGTGGATGGCCCGGGGGATGCGGGCCGGGTTCTTCCCGGAGGAGATGGCCGTGCTCGAACCCGGCGGGTCCTGGGACCTCCCCCGGGTGGCCCTGGCCCTGGGCGCGTGGTGTGTGGTGGGCTTGGTCCTGGCACTGGTGACGTTCCGGTGGAAGACGCGGAGGGACGGGTGAGCGACGTGGCCGAGGCTGTCGCCGAGCAGGCCGGCGACGGGGGCGCGGACGGCGACGGGCGGCCCGCCGTCGGAAAGGATCCCGGTGGCGAGAGGCACGCGTGGGACCTGGGTGGTTGGTGGGACCTGTACTTCACCAGCACGATGCTCGGCATGGTTCTGCTCGCCCTGGTGAGCGGCGATCCCGACGGGCGCTGGCTGCCCGCGTCCCTGACAGCGGGCGTCATCGTCGTCTACTACGCGTACGGCAGGAGGCTGCTCCTCCTGGACGGTTCCGACTGGGACCGGCCCCGCTCGCTGGTGCTGAGCGCGCTCCTCCTCCTGTGCATCCTGCCCGCGGTGCTCCTCAACCCGGACCTGACCTTCATGCTCATCGCCGTCGCCCCGCTCTGCTTCATGACGTGCGGGTCCGCGGTGGCCGTCCCCACGGTGGCGGTCGTCCTGCTGCTGCCGGGACCGGTACGGGGGCTGGCCGGCACGGAGGAGTGGAACACGGTCCTGGTCACCGTGCTGATCAACGGCGCGATCGTCGGATACGCCCTGTGGTTCGGGCGGTGGTTCGAGCTGATCGTGGAGCAGAGCTACGAACGGTCCGAGCTGATCGCCGAGCTCCGCGCGAGCCGCTCCGAGGCGGTCAGGCTGTCGGAGGAGTCCGGTGCGATGGTGGAGCGCGAACACCTCGCCCGCGAGATGCACGACACCCTGGCGCAGGGACTGACCAGCATCGTCGCCCTCACCCAGGCGGTGGAGTCGGAGCTGGACTCCGATCCCGCGACCGCGCGCCGCCACCTGGCGCTGATGCGCGAGACCGCCGCGGAGAACCTGGCGGAGGCGCGGGCGATGGTGGCGGCGCGCCAACCGGCGCCCTTCGCCGCCGGGGACCTCGAGGCGGTCCTGGCGAGGATCACCGCGCGGCTCGGCGACGAACTCGCCGCCACCGCGCGCTCCAGGGTGGAGGGCGTACCGGTGCCGCTCACCAACGACCTGCAGATCTGCCTGCTGCGCACCGCGCAGGAGGCACTGTCCAACGTGCGCAGACACTCCGGGGCCCGCCGTGTCGAGCTGGTCCTGGGCTACACGGAGGCGTGCGTCGAACTGACCGTCTCCGACGACGGACGCGGATTCGTCCCCGGCGAGGTCTCCGCGGGCCGCGGTCTCGCCAACATGGGGCACCGGGCGGCGAGTGTGGGCGGGACCCTGGACGTCGAGGCCGCCCCCGGCTCCGGGACCACCGTCCGCATGTCCCTCCCTTCGGCGGGGGCCTCCGTCCCCGGCCGAACCCTCACCGATCCCCCGGCCCATGAGACGCACGAGGAGCGCATACCGTGATCCGCGTCCTGCTGGTCGACGACCACCCGGTGGTCCGCGAGGGGATCCGCGGCATGCTCGGCGCCGAGCCGGACATCAGCGTGGTCGGCGACGCGGCCTCCGGTCCCGAGGCCCTGGCCCTGGTCGCCGCGCTCTCCCCCCACGTGGTCCTCATGGACCTGCGCATGCCCGGCGGCGACGGGGTCTCGGCCACCGAGCGCATCACCGCCGACCACCCCGGCGCGCACGTCCTGGTGCTCACCACCTACGACACCGACGGCGACATCCTGCGGGCCGTCGAGGCGGGCGCCACCGGCTACCTGCTCAAGGACACCCCGCGCGCGGCCCTGGCCGACGCGGTCCGCGCCGCGGCCCGCGGGGAGACCGTGCTCACCGGCCGGGTCGCGGGCAAGCTCCTGTCCGGGATGCGGCAGCGGGACGCCCCTCCCGCCTCCGTCCTGTCACCCCGCGAGACGGAGGTACTGCGCCTGGCGGCCGAGGGCCGCACCAACGCGGCCATCGGCCGCGCCCTGCACATCAGCCAGACGACGGTGAAGACCCACCTGATGCGGGTGTACGACAAGCTCGGCGTGGGCGACCGCACGGCGGCCGTCTCCCGGGCGATCCGCCGCGGGCTGCTCCCGGACCGGTGACTCCGGGGGGAGGGGGCGCTTCAGGGTCGGCTCAGGGCTCCTCCCGGATGGCACACGCGTGCCGCCGGGAAAGAATCGTCATATGGTGGACCCGATGAACGACGCCAATCCCCCCGAGCACGGTCGGCTGCGCGCTTCCGACGCCGACCGCGACTCCGTCGCGCACCGCCTGCGCGAAGCCCTGGCCGAAGGCCGCCTGGACCCCGACGAGCACAGCGAGCGCCTGGACGCGGTCTACCGCGCCAAGACCATCGGCGAGCTCGTCCCCCTCACGGAGGACCTGCCCGCGACCGACGGCGGCCCCTCCTCCCTGACCCCCGTCTCCGGCGACTTCCGCTCGCCCCGCCCGATCTACGGCAGCGGCCGGGTCACCCCCCGGGAGGCCCCGACCAGTACCGCCGCCGTGGCCGTGATGGGCGGCTCCGACCGCGCCGGGGCGTGGGTGGTACCCAAGAACTTCTTCGCGCTCTCCCTCATGGGCGGCGTCGAACTGGACCTGCGCGAGGCGCGGTTCGTCCACCGCGAGACCACGATCTGGACCGGCTGCGTGATGGCCGGGATCGAGATCAAGGTCCCCGACGACATCCAGGTGCGCGTCCACGGGCTGCCGATCATGGGCGGCTTCGGCACCGAGGGCGGCGATCCGCCGAGCGTGGTGGACCCGGACGCGCCGATCGTGCACATCCGCGGCCTCGCGATCATGGCCGGCGTGGGCGTGGTCTACAAGCGCCGCAAGCACCAGCGCAAGCGCGACCGGGGCGACGAGGACTGAGCCGCGTCCCGGGGGCCGGCCGCTGGACGATCGGCCCCTCCGGGACTCCGCCACGGGCACAGTGCGCACCGAACGCGTAAGTTGCGTGGCTGATTGTGGCAATCAGGCTCGTCACTCCTTGCCGGGAACACCGTTCTGGTGACAGGCTGCAGCGAAACTTCACCCACCAGAGGTGTCCATCCCCCATGCCGCGGAGCGGTGGACCCCCCGCACTCCGGAGGAAGACCGTTGCGCCCCACACACCGACGGGCCACGCTCGGCAGAGCGTCCGCCTTGGCATCCCCCTCCTCCCCCCGGCCCGGCGGGCGCACCGCCGCAGCGGGCTTCGCCGCCGTCCTCATGGCCTCCGGGGCCCTGGCGTCGGGCCCCGCCCACGCCGAGAGCGAGCCCGACGGCCTCGCCGACCTGGTCACCGCCGGCGCCGTGCGGGAGCACATGGAGAACCTGGACACCATCGCCGAGTACAACGGCGGCAACCGGGCGACGAACACCCCCGGCTACGACGTCGCCGCCCTGTACGTCGAGGACCAGCTCGAACGCGCGGGGTACGAGACGTCCCGGCACGAATACGACTACGAGCTCTGGCGCGAGCAGTCGCCCTCCGTCCTGGCGCAGACCGCGCCCGGCGAGGCCGTCTACGAGGCCGATGTCGACTACGTCCCCATGAGCTACTCCGGCTCCGGTGACGTCACCGCCCCGGCCGTCGCCGTCAACGCCGACAGCACGGCGAGCGGGTGCTCCCCCGACGACTTCGCGGGCTTCCCCGAGGGCGCGGTCGCGATCACCGTGCGGGGCACCTGCCCCTTCTCCGAGAAGGTCCAGAACTCCGCCGACGCCGGCGCCTCCGCCGCCGTCGTGGTGAACAACGCGGACGAGGTCTTCCTCGGCACCATAGAGACCGTCTCGGCCATCCCGGCCGTGGGCGTGTCCGGGCTGACGGGCGCCGACCTGATCGCCGCCGACGGGCTCGAACTCCGGGTGAAGGTGGACGCCACCGTCTCCGCCGAGAGCTCCTACAGCGTCCTCGCCGAGACGGCGGAGGGCCGCGACGACAACGTCGTGGTCGTGGGCGCCCACCTCGACAGCGTCGAGGACGGCCCCGGTATCAACGACAACGGCAGCGGCACGGCGTTCGTGCTGGAGACCGCGATCCGCCTCGCCGAGCAGGCCGACCCGAACAACAAGGTCCGGTTCGCCTTCTGGGGCACCGAGGAGGAGGGCCTGGTCGGGTCGACCGAGTACGTGGCGGACCTGACGGAGCAGCAGCTGGAGGACATCGCCCTCTACCTCAACTTCGACATGATCGGCTCGCACAACTACGGCCGGTTCGTCCTCGACGGCGGCATGGAGCTGCCCGACTCCTCGGGAGCCCCCTCCGGGTCCGGGGCGATCGCCAAGGTCTTCGCGGACTACTTCGCCTCGCAGGACCAGGTGAGCGAGCCCGGCGTGCTGAGCGGGCGCAGCGACTACAGGGCCTTCATGGAGTCCGGCATCCCGTCCGGGGGGCTGTTCAGCGGCGCCGACGGCATCAAGAGCGAGGAGCAGGCCGAGTGGTACGGCGGCACCGCCGGCGATGCCTTCGACCCGTACTACCACACGGCGGACGACACGATGGAGCACATCGACTGGGACTCGGTGGCGGAGCTGTCGGCCGCAGGCGCCCACGGCGTGGAGTTCTTCGCCGAGAGCACCCTGCCGGTCAACGGTGTGCTGAGGTCCTCCGCACCGGCCGAGCTGCCGCGCACGGGAGACGCCTGGCTCCGCTAGGCAGACGGGCCCGGGGTCCCCGTGGGGGCTCCGGGCCCCGCCGCACATGGGGGCGGGCGGTGTGAACCCCCCGGTTTCACGCCGCCCGCCCCTCGCGGTGCCTCCCCCTGCGCGGCGGCCCCGGGTGGCCCCCTCTTCCCACCCGGGACTTGACGCGTAGAACACCACCGGAAACTACGTTGAGTAGCTTCCTCGTGCCCCAATGTATCAGTGAGGTGCATCACCTTCACCCCTTGATACTGAACAGTTATCCTCCGTGACGAACGGGGGCGCGGGTACCCGCCCGCCGCCCGGGGCAGCGCTTCCGGTCGACCCCCGGCGGGCCCGGGGAGGCGGCGCCGGTGCGAGCGGGCCCCGACCCGGTGCGCCCGTGCCCGCCGACGGTTCCGCCTCCCGGACGGGCCGCGACCGGGGGACGGCGGCGCCCGGTGTGCCGCGGGCCCGCCGCACTAGGCTGGGGGCATGACCACACGGGACAAGGACAAGCCGGTCGTTCTGTCGAAGATCTACACGCGTACCGGCGACGCCGGCACGACGGCCCTCGGCGACATGAGCAGGACCGGCAAGAACGACACGCGCCTCGTCGGGTACGCCGACACGGAGGAGGCCAACGCGGCCATCGGCGTCGCGCTGGCCCTGGGGGACGTCCCCGGGGACGTGCGCGCCCTGCTCGGTCGGGTGCAGAACGAACTGTTCGACCTGGGAGCCGACCTCTCCACGCCGATCGTGCCGGACCCGGAGTACCCGCCGCTGCGGGTCCTCCCCGAGTACGTCACCCGGTTGGAGGAGGCCTGCGACCACTACAACGCCGGTCTTCCCACCCTGCGCAGCTTCATCCTCCCCGGGGGCTCCCCCACTGTGGCGCTGATGCACACGGCTCGGATCGTGGTGCGCCGTGCGGAGCGCAGCGTGTGGGCCGCCGTCGAGGAGCACGGCGACACGGTCAACCCGCTCACAGCGCAGTACCTCAACCGTCTCTCCGACCTGCTGTTCATCCTCGGCCGGTACGTGGCGGACGAGGGTGACGAGGTGCTCTGGAAGCCCGGGGGCGAACGCTAGGACCGCTCCGGGCCCGCGGCGGCGGCGCAAGCGCCGAGCCCGCCGCCAGCATCCTCGGACCACGCCCCGGGCCGCGTCCAGGCCGTCTCAGCACTCGGGCGGGAACTCCTCCTGCGGGACGGCCGCGGCGGCGGAGGCGCCGTCGGCCTCCGTGTACACCCCCTGCTCGGCGGCCAGCGCCCCGGTGGTGAAGGTGAGCGTCCCGATGTCATGCTCGGCGGGCTCCCCCGGCTCCGCCTCGGCCGACCCCACGCCGAGGGTGTACTCCTCGTCCGGGGATTCCGGGCCCATCCTGTAGACGGCCCTGCCGTCCTCGTCGAGGATCTCCCAGTCCTCCCCCGGCGCGGCCAGGTCGACCTCCAGCTCGCTCCCCCCGAACTCGCGGGTGGCGACGAGGTGCAGGCTCCGGGACTCCCCCGCCAGGTCGATCTGGCGGGGCGGGTCGTCACCGCACCAGGTGACGATCACGACCGGGAAGCGGTGCTGGGCGGTGAAGTGGCCCGTGGCCACAGCGCCGACGTGGCCGCCGGACGCGTAGCAGCCGACGAGCAGGGGCGCCAGGAGGACCGGCAACAGGACGCGGAATCGGGAAGTGGCCATGGAACCGCATCCTGCCGTGTCCGACCGGTTCCGCGGAAGGACCCGGGAGCCTCAGGAGTCGCCGAGTTCCCGTTCGACGGCCTCGACCTTGCTGTGCAGGCCGTCCGAGACGCCCTCGCGGATGTCGGCCTTGAGGGTGAGGGACACGCGCGAGGACCCCTCGCCCGCGGCGGCGACGGCCCGCTTGACGACGTCCATCACCTCGTCCCACTCGCCCTCGACGCTGGTGAACATGGCTGTGGTCTCGTTGGGCAGCCCGCTCTCGCGTACGACCTTCACGGCCCGCGCGACGGCGGGGGCGACGGACTCGCCGGCCCCGAGCGGAGAGACAGAGAATGCGACGATCATGCGGCCATGCTAGGCACAGCACGGGGCGGATGTGAACCCTCTCGGGGTCACGCCTCCCACTGCGTCCCCGGGGGCATCGACTCCAGCCAGGACAGGAACCCCGTCAGAGCGCTCTCGCTCATGGCGATCTCGTACACCGCGTCCCGGGGCTCGCTGCCGTCCTCGGCGGCCCAGCCGATCCGGACGACGGTCACGTCCACGGGCAGGTGCTCGGTGTCCTCTCCGCTCGGGACACGCCTCCCCACGACGACGAGGCCGCGGCGCGACAGGAACACTGTCGGCCGCGGCCTCAGGGAGAAGATGGGGAACCAGCCGAGGTTCTCCGTTCCGTACCGGCCGAAGCCGATGCGCCAGGAGCCCCGGCGGCCCCGCCCGCCCGGTGTGCGCAGGTAGCACTCGACCGCGCCGCCCCGCTGGACGAGTACCCAGCGGCGCACGGTGACGGCGAGCACCACCGCGAGGAAGACGAAGAGCAGGGCGAAGAACACCCACTGCGCGGACCCCAGCCAGGAGCCCGGCCCCACCTGAGCGGGAAGCGGTCGTTCCATGCCCACTGCCGTTCCGCCGTCCCGGTTCGCTAGGCGACGTCCTCGCCAGCAGCGCGCAGGCGGCTGCGAGCGCGGCCCAGGGCGACGGTGTCGCCGGCCTCGGTCGCGTTCTTCAGCGCCGTGCGCGCACGGTCCACATCGATGTCCTCGGCGAGCTCTGCGGTCTCGGCGAGGATGGAGACACGACCCTCGCCCGAGACCGAGACGAACCCGCTGTGCGCGGCGGCCCGGACCTCTCCGGTCTCCCGCGCACCCAGTACGCGAACGACGGCGTCGTGGGCCAGCAGCGAGAGCACCGGGATGTGCCCGGGCTGGACACCGATCTCGCCCTCGACGGTCTTCGCGATGACCATGTCGCCCTCGCCGGCCCAAATCTCACGTTCGGGCGAGACGATCTCGACGAAAAGCTTCTTCGACACTGCCACAAACTCCTCGGCTAGCGGGTGGGTTCGGCCGGGCCGGCCCCGACGTGTTGTCGTTCGGGACCGGCCCGGCCGGAGAAACTGTCCCGCCCGTCGCCCGCCACCACCCTGAACGGACGCTTCGCGCGGTTCTAGCCCTGAAGCTGCTTGGCCTTCTCGACCGCCATGTCGATGTTGCCGACGTCGAGGAAGGCCTGCTCGGGCAGGTGGTCGTACTCACCGTCGCACAGGCCCTTGAAGGAGGCGATGGTCTCCTCCAGGGGGACGAACACGCCCGGGGTACCGGTGAACTTCTCCGCCACGAACATGTTCTGCGACAGGAAGCGCTCGATGCGGCGGGCGCGGTTCACGACGATCTTGTCCTCTTCGGACAGCTCGTCCATACCGAGGATGGCGATCTGGTCCTGGAGGTCGTTGCTCCGCTGGAGGATCTCCTTGACGCGCTGCGCCACCTGGTAGTGCTCCTCGCCCACGTACTGCGGGTCGAGGATGCGGGAGGTGGACGTCAGCGGGTCCACCGCCGGGTAGATGCCCTTCTGCGAGATCGGGCGGGAGAGCTCGGTCGTCGCGTCCAGGTGGGCGAAGGTGGTCGCCGGCGCCGGGTCGGTGTAGTCGTCCGCGGGCACGTAGATCGCCTGCATCGAGGTGATCGAGTGACCGCGGGTCGAGGTGATCCGCTCCTGGAGCTGACCCATCTCGTCCGCCAGGTTGGGCTGGTAGCCCACGGCCGAGGGCATGCGGCCCAGCAGCGTGGAGACCTCGGAGCCCGCCTGGGTGAAACGGAAGATGTTGTCGATGAAGAGGAGCACGTCCTGGTTCTGGACGTCGCGGAAGTACTCCGCCATCGTCAGAGCGGACAGGGCGACCCGCAGACGGGTGCCCGGGGGCTCGTCCATCTGGCCGAAGACGAGAGCGGTGTCCTGGAGGACCTCCATCTCGTCCATCTCCAGGAACAGGTCCGTACCCTCACGGGTGCGCTCGCCGACGCCGGCGAACACGGACACACCGCCGAAGTTGCGGGCGATACGGGTGATCATCTCCTGGATCAGCACGGTCTTGCCGACACCGGCGCCACCGAACAGACCGATCTTGCCACCGCGCACGTACGGGGTGAGGAGGTCGATCACCTTGATGCCCGTGACCATCATCTCGGTCTTGGACTCGAGCTGGTCGAAGGACGGGGCCTTGCGGTGGATCGGCCAGCGCTCGGTGACGCCGAGCTCCTCCGCCGACACGTCCAGGGGCTCGCCCAGGGTGTTGAACACGTGGCCCTTGACGAGGTCGCCGACGGGCACGCTGATGGGCGCACCGGTGTCGCGCACCTCGGCGCCGCGGACGAGGCCGTCCTGCGGGGCCAGGGAGATGGTCCGCACCAGGTTGTCACCCAGGTGCTGGGCGACCTCCATGGTGATGGTCTTGGCCTTGCCGCCGACGGTCACGTCGGTGTGCAGGGCGTTGTAGATGGCGGGCAGGGAGCCGACGGGGAACTCCACGTCGACGACCGGCCCGGTCACCCGGGCGATACGGCCGGTGGCGGTGCCAGCCCCAGCCGTCTCTTCAACTGTCGCAGTCACTTTTGCTACTCACTTCCTGCGCTGGCAGCGGAGAGGGCGTCGGCACCGCCGACAATCTCACTGAGTTCGTTGGTGATCTCGGCCTGGCGCGCCTGGTTGGCCAGGCGTCCCAGGTTCTTGACGAGGTCCTCGGCGTTGTCCGTGGCGGCCTTCATTGCCGCACGGCGGGACGCCTGCTGGGAGGCGGAGGCGTCGAGGAGCGCGAAGTAGATCCTGTTGGTCACGTACTGCGGGAGCAGGGCGTCCAGCGCCTCCTCCGCGGACGGCTCGAACTCGTACAGCGGCAGCGGCTCACTTCCGTGGGCGGCCTCGAGCTCGCTCTCGTCGCTCTCCTCGACCTCCAGCGGCAGCGCGCGGACGGTGCCGGCCCGCTGGGTCAGCATCGAGACGAACTCCGTGGAGACCACGTGGATCTCGTCGACGCCGCCGTCGGACGTGTCCGCCAGGAACTTCTCAATGAGGGCGGAGCCGATCTCCTGGGCGTGCGCGTAGGTCGGACGCTCGGTGAAGCCCTCCCACTGCGCCTCGATCGGACGATCGCGGAACTTGTAGAAGGCCACGCCCTTGCGGCCCACCATGTAGGTGAGAACCTCCTTGCCCTGCTCCCGGAGGAGCTGGGTGAGGGATTCCGCCTCCTTCAGCACGTTGGCGGAGAAGGCGCCGGCCAGGCCCTTGTCACTGGTGATGACCAGGACGGCAGCGCGGGTCGGGTTCTCGGACTCGGTCAGCAGCGGGTGGTCCGACACCCGGCTGGCCAGGGCCGAGACCGCCCGGGTGATCTCCCGCGCGTAGGGCCCAGCAGCCTCAGCCGCACGCTGCGCCTTGGTGATGCGCGTCGTGGCGATGAGCTCCATCGCGCGGGTGATCTTCGCCATCGACTTCGTCGAGCGGATCCTCCGGCGATAGACGCGAAGCTGTGCACCCATGGGTTACTTCCCGCCCTTGGCGACCTTGATGGTCTCCTGGCCGACCTTCTCCTCGGAGAGCGCCTCGGCCTCGGCCTCGGTGCCCAGGAGGGTGCCCGCGGAGGTCTGGAAGCCCTGCTTGAACTTCTCCAGGGCCAGGTCGAGCGACTTCTCGGTCTCGGACTCGAACTTGCCGGTGTCCCGGATCGTCTCCAGGACGCCGGCGTGCTCGCGGCCGAGGTGCTCCAGGAAGTCGTCCTCGAAGCGGCGGACGTCCTCGACCGGGACGTCGTCGACGCGGCCGGTGGTGCCGGCCCAGATCGACACGACCTGCTGCTCCATGGAGTAGGGCGAGTACTGGCCCTGCTTGAGGAGCTCCATCAGACGGGCGCCGCGCTCCAGCTGCTGCTTGGAGACGGAGTCCAGGTCCGAGCCGAAGGCGGAGAAGGCCTCGAGCTCGCGGTACTGGGCCAGGCCCAGACGGAGGGTGCCGGAGACCTTCTTCATCGCCTTGGTCTGCGCCGCGCCACCGACACGGGAGACCGACACACCGACGTTGATGGCCGGACGCTGTCCCTGGTTGAACAGGTCGGACTCCAGGAAGACCTGGCCGTCGGTGATGGAGATGACGTTGGTGGGGATGTACGCCGAGACGTCGCCCGCCTTGGTCTCGATGATCGGCAGCGCCGTCATCGATCCGCGGCCCATCTCGTCGGAGAGCTTCGCGCAGCGCTCCAGGAGACGGGAGTGCAGGTAGAAGACGTCACCGGGGTAGGCCTCACGGCCCGGCGGGCGGCGCAGCAGCAGCGACACCGCACGGTAGGCCTCGGCCTGCTTGGTGAGGTCGTCGAAGACGATGAGGACGTGCTTGCCCTCGTACATCCAGTGCTGGCCCAGGGCCGAACCGGTGTAGGGGGCCAGGTACTTGAAGCCGGCCGCGTCCGACGCCGGGGAGGCGACGATCGTGGTGTACTCCATCGCGCCGGCCTCTTCGAGGGCGCCGCGCACACCCGCGATGGTCGAGCCCTTCTGACCGATCGCGACGTAGATGCAGCGCACCTGCTTGTCGGGGTCGCCCGACTCCCAGTTGGCCTTCTGGTTGATGATCGCGTCGATGCAGACCGCGGTCTTGCCGGTCTGACGGTCGCCGATGACCAGCTGGCGCTGGCCGCGGCCGATCGGGGTCATCGAGTCGATCGCCTTGATACCGGTCTGGAGCGGCTCGTGGACCGGCTTGCGCTCCATCACCGAGGCGGCCTGGAGCTCCAGCTCACGCCGCTCGGTCGACTCGATCTCACCCTTGCCGTCGATGGGGGCGCCCAGGGGGTCCACCACACGGCCGAGGAAGTTGTCACCCACCGGCACCGAGAGGAGCTGGCCGGTGCGACGCACCTTCTGCCCCTCCTCGATGCTGGTGAAGTCGCCCAGCACGACGACACCGATCTCGCCGACCTCAAGGTTCTGGGCCAGACCGAGGGTGCCGTCCTCGAACTTCAGCAGCTCGTTCGCCATCGCCGAGGGAAGGCCACCGACGCGGGCGATGCCGTCACCGGAGTAGGTGACGGTACCGACCTCTTCCGCGCGGGTGGCTTCAGGCTCGTACGACTGGACGAAGCGCTGTAGCGCGTCCCGGATCTCGTCCGGCCGGATCGTCAGCTCCGCCATCTCTACGTTGTCCTTGCTCTCAAATGGCGCCGGGCTGGCGCCGTGCGTGCTTGCCTTGCGTACTGTCAGCCGGCCAGGCGGCGCTGGACCTCGGCGATACGCCCGGCGATGGTCCCGTCGATGACCTCGTCACCCACCTGGATGGACAGGCCCCCCACGATCTCGGGGACGACCTCGGTGTTGAGGTGGATGTCGCGGCCGTAGGCGCGCGAGAGCGCGGCCCCGAGCCGGGACTGCTGGCTCTCGCTCAGGGGGACGGCGCTGCGGACGACGGCCACGTAGCGCTTGGCGCGCTCCGAGACGAGTCCCCCGAAGTGGTCCAGCGCCTGCTCCAGCGTACGTCGCCGGGGTCGGGTCACCGCCTCGCCGACCAGCGTCAGCGTCGCGGCGTTCACCTTGCCCGAGAGCAGGCTCTCCAGGAGGGAGAGGCGCTGCTCGGGGGCGACCCCCTCACGGGTGAGGGCGTCGCGCAGCTCGGGCTGGGCGGCGACGATCCGCTGGAAGCGGAACAGCTCGTCCTCCAGCTCGTCGAGCGCCGAGGCGTTCTGGAGCGCGGCGACGGTCGCGTAGACCGCCATCCGCTCCATCGCGTCCACGAGGTCGCGCGGACCGGACCACTTCGCCGAGACCACGTCGCCGGCCACGATGACCGTGGACGGGGAGACCTTGGTCTCCAGCAGCTCGCCGATCAGCTCGGTCTTGCGCTCTGCCGGGTTCGCCTGGTCGGCGAGCCACCGGCGGAGCGAGTGCTGGCTCCCGAGAAGGGCGACGACCTCGAAGAGCTCGCTGCCCAGGGAGACACCGCTCTGCGCGGTGCCGGCCGACGCCAGGACGTTCTCGTCCAGGCGCCGGGTCACCTCGACCAGCGACGTGCGGCTGATACCACGCATCAGCGCACCTCTGCTTGCCGCGTGCTCTGGCTCTGCTCCAGCTCGTCCAGGAACCGGTCGATGACGCGGTTCTGGACGGCGCTGTCGCTGAGGGTCTCACCCACGATGCGACCGGCCAGGTCGGCGGACAGGCCGCCGATCTCACCGCGCAGCTGCACCATGGCCTGCTGGCGGTCGGCCTCGATCTGGGCGTGGGCCGCCTCGACGATGCGGCGCGCCTCGGCCTGGGCCTCCTCGCGCGCCTCGGCGATGATCGCCGCCCGCTGCTCCTTGGCCCGCTCGAGCTCCTGGGCGGACTCGCGGTGCGCCTCCTCGAGCTTCTCGCGGTACTGCTGGCGGATCTCCTCGGCCTCGGCCTCGGCGCGCTTGGCCCGCTCGATGCCGCCCTCGATGGCGTCATGACGCTCGTCGAGGACCGCCATCACCTTGGGAACCGCCTTGCGGGCCACAAAGAAGTAGACCACGGCGAGCGCGATCGCACCGAAGGTGAACTTCACCCAGTCGATCCGCAGAATGTTGTAATCGGCTGCCAACTCCACCAACATGGTCAGCCCTCCTTCGCGTCAGTTGCCATCAGAAAACGGTTGGCAAGTTCGACTAGCCCTGGGGAGCGGCGAAGGCGAGGACGAAGCCAAGGATCGCCAGGGCCTCGATGAGGGCGAAGCCGAGGTAGATGTTGGTCTGCAGCGGGCCGCGGGCCTCGGGCTGGCGGGCGATGGCCTGCATGCCGAGACCGAACACGATACCGACACCAATACCGGCGCCGATGACGCTGATGCCGTAGCCGATGGTGTTGATGTTGCCGGTGATCGCAGCGATGTCCATTGATGTTTCCCTTTACTCGACGTCCGGCGTTGCTCGTCGCAATTGGTCAGTTCGCCGGTGTGGACGGGTCAGTTCTTCTCGCCCCTGGCACGGCCGGTCGGCCGCGCAGGAGGGGAAGGGGGTCTAGTGGGCCGCTTCGAGCGACTGGTTGATGTACAGGCTCGCCAGCAGCGTGAAGATGAACGCCTGGACGAGCATGATCACGATCTCGAAGACGAAGAAGGCGAGGTAGCCGAACAGCGCCGCGCCCGAGAAGAGGAGCGAGACACCGACCAGCAGGGGCTCGGCCGTCAGGTTGAGCATGTACCAGCCGCCGTAGGCGAACACGGCGAGCAGCAGGCTGCCCGCGAACATGGTCGCGAACAGACGCAGGGCGTGCGTGACCGGGCGGATCAGGAAGACCGAGAGGATCTCGATCGGGGTGACCAGGATGTAGATCGCCTTGGGCATCCCGGGCGGGAAGATCTGGTTCCGGAAGTAGCCCCAGCCGCCCTGGTTGCGGATGCCGATCACGATGGTCATCACGTAGATGACCCCGGCGAACATGGCGGTGAAGGCCAGGTTGCTGTTGACCGGGAGCATGCCCGGGATCAGCCCCGTGAAGTTCATGGCCAGGATGAGCGTGAAGACACCGGTCATGAACGGGATGAACCGGTCGCCCTTGGCACCCATCGTCGGGCGGGTGATCTGGTCCCGGATGAACAGGACCAGCATCTCGCCGACGCTCTGCCTGCGACCAGGGACGAGGCTCAGCTTCTTGCTGAACCACGACCACAGAAGCAGGACAGCACCGACGGCGACGAGAAGCAGGACCAGGTACAGGTCGATGCCCGCGCTGAGGGGGATGTTGGCGAACCACGGTTCCGGGAAGAACATCCCGATAGTGGGCGGCGTGAACCCGCAACCGTTGTCACCGAACAGGTGGCAATTCGGTTCGGCCGCGAGAATGCGCACGTCAGCACTCACGGCGAATCCTTTCGTCGTGACGCAAGAAAGCCTCGTTGATGGTTGTTACAGAGCGTCGTCGCACGATCGTCGACGCCGGACTGGCGGGAGGGTTCAGACCTGGCGGGTCTTGACGACGATCACGTAGATCGCGCCGACCATGCCCAGAACCGCCCCGATGGGCAGGAAGAGCGCCTGGATCCCCAGGAGCTTGTCCGCGGCCCAGCCGATCGCGCTCCAGACGAGCACGCCCGAGAGCAGAGTGGAGAAGAGTGCCCAGCCGTCGGACTCGCGCGGTGCCGAGGGCGTGCGCTTCTCCGATTTTCTGGCTGGTTCGCTGCTCATCTCGCTCCGGAATATAGCATGTGGGCCTTGGCGGGAACGGGGCCGTCCGCCTGCCGAGGTTCAGGGTAATACGCCCTTCCCGACGGGCTGCAACGGGGCACCCCATCACGCGTTCTCCGAACCCTCGTTCGGGGTCACGTGAAGGATCTTGGCCTTCGAGATCGCCCACGTCTGGCCGCCCAGCCAGGCGAGCACGACCGCCAGGGCGCTGTAGACGAAGGCTGCACTGCTGAGGTCCTCGACGAGGGGACTGCGGCCGAGGGTGACGAGGATGATGCCCAGCACCGCCATCTTGACGACGAAGCCGAGCATGTTCGCCGCCAGGAAGAGGTCCTTGTTGCGGCGCGTGATCATGAGGACGGCCCACTGCCCCAGCCCGAAGCAGCCGAGCACGATCACCACGGCGAACAGGGAGCTGAGGGCTCCCGGGACGCCGGCGAGGAGCGCGGAGACCGCAATGGCCAGGAGCCCGCACGCAGCGCTGGGAAGCGCGGCGCCACGGAGGATCCGGGCGTCGTGTTCCTGCATCACAAAGCTCCGTAGGGGTTCAGTGGGTACCTGCTCGTGAAAGCTATCACAAGGTTATCGGTGCTGAATCCGGGGGTTCCTTAACGCGACCTTAACGCCCCGCAAAACGCCCGTTCCGGGCGTCCTCCGGGGCCTGTGTCACCTTCACCACACCGATCCGGCCTCTGCCTCCGCAGGTCACCGCCGCCGCCTTCCGAGACCTTGGTCCCGAATGCCGGCGCCCTCTCAGGCATCAGATGGCGAATCGTGACCTGCCCCCGTCTTAACGCGGTCCTTGCGGTCCCACGGCAGGAGGCCCCGGCGCCGCAGGCGGGGCAGGGCGATGAGGCCGACAGCACACGTGGCGACCAGCGCGGTGACCGTCAGGACGATCACCGGGGAGTCGAACACCGACAGGGAGACCGCGGCGAACGCCACGATCCCCGCCCACAGGTACATGAGGAGGACGGCCCGCATGTGGCTGTGGCCCATGTCCAGCAGGCGGTGGTGGAGGTGGCCGCGGTCCGGGGCGAAGGGGGACTTGCCCGCGAGGGTCCTCCGCAGCACGGCGAGCACCAGGTCGGCCAGCGGCAGGGCGATCACCAGGAGCGGCAGGGCGATCGGCAGGAACACCACGAGCCCGCCGGAGTTGAACTCCTCACGTGCGGTGTTGGCGTCGAACTGGCCGGTCACCGTGATGGTGATCGAGGTGAGCAGCAGTCCCAGCAGCATCGAGCCGGTGTCGCCCATGAACACCCTGGCCGGGTGGAAGTTGTGGAAGAGGAAGCCCGCACACGTGCCCGCGAGGATGATCGCGATCATCGCCGGATACGACTGGCGGACGAAGCCCTGCTCGACGGCGACCACGTAGTAGTACGCGAAGAACGCCAGGGAGGAGATGCCGACGATGCCCGCCGCCAGCCCGTCCAGGCCGTCGGCGAAGTTGACCGCGTTGATGGTCACCACGATGAGCAGGATCGACACCATCGCGCCCAGCCACGGCCCCAGGGACAGCTGGGTGCCGGGCAGCGGCAGCCACAGCAGCTGCACGCCGTTGGCGACGAGGATGCCGGCGGCCACGACCTGGCCGGCCAGCTTGCTGAGCGCGTCCATCCCCCAGCGGTCGTCGATGATCCCGATGACCGTGATGAGGCCGCCCGCGAGGAGGAGCCCCAGCCAGGTGTCGGCGACGAAGACGTTCTGCAGGTGCGGGAGCTGCGCGGAGATCAGCAGGGCCGCCGCGAACCCCCCGTAGATGGCGAGCCCGCCCAGGCGCGGGATGGGCTCGGTGTGCACGTCGCGGTCGCGCACCGGCGGGGTGGCGCCGATCCTGATGGCGAACTTGCGCACCAGGGGCACGAGCAGGTACGTCACCGCCGCGGCGATGACGAAGGTGAGCGCGTACTCTCGCACGGCCTGGCCCCTCTAGTTCTCGGAACGGTCGCCGTCGGGGAGCTGCCCCGTCTCGGGGGTCCTGCCGTCCTGTCCCGCGGCGGTGCCGCCGCCGGGCGTCCGGTCGCCGCCGGGGGCGGTTTCCGTGTCCGCGCCGGCCGCCGGGGCTCCGCTCCCGGAGGCCGTGCCCTCGGAGGCCCCGTCCCCGGAGTCCTGTGCCGGGTCCGCACCCGCGGTCCCCGCGGCGGCGGGCGCCTCGGGCCGGGACGCGGCCCTGCGACTCGCCTTGGCGGCCTCGCCGGCCTTGGCGACCTCGTCCTCCCTGACCGGCTTCATGCGGCCCTGGCGCAGCTCGCCGATGACGGTGCCGCACACCGCGCGCAGCTGCTCGATGGAGATGGCGCCGGACCGCAGCACCCGCGGCACGGCGTAGGTCAGGTCGACGATGGTCGAGGCGACCGGGGAGTCGGTCTCCCCGCCGTCCAGGTACACGGCGACGTCCTCGTCACCGAGCTGCTCCAGCGCCTCCTCCATCCGCGTGGCGGCGGGCAGGCCCGACTTGTTGGCGCTGCTCACCGCCATGGGCCCGACCTCCTTGAGGAGTTCGAGGGCGACGGGGTCCATCGGCATCCGGACGGCCACCGTGCCCTTGGTGTCGCCGAGGTCCCAGGACAGGCTGGGGGTGGCGGTGCACACGAGGGTCAGCGGGCCGGGCCAGAACTCCTCCATGAGGTCGCGGCCGTGGTTGCCGAGGTCCTCGATGAGGGCGGTCGCGGCGCGCATCGAACCGACCAGGACCGGCGGCGGCATGTCGCGGCCGCGCCCCTTGGTGGCGAGCAGGTTCGCCACCGCGGCGGGGCTGAAGGCGTCGGTGCCGATGCCGTACACGGTGTCCGTGGGCAGCACCACCAGTTCACCTCGGCGTACCGCGGACGCGGCGTCGGCGATGCCGTCCTTGCGGGCGGTCTCGTCCGCGCAGTCGTAGATGCGGCTCACCTGCGTTCACCTCATTCTCGAACGGGGTCGACCGGGTTGAGCGGTCCGACGGGGATACGGGGGTGGGGCGCGGCCTCGTCAGCCGTCCCCGTCGGCACGTCGCATGACCACGAAGCGGTCGCGGCGGGCCATGTCCTTGCGGTTGAGGACGTCGCGCCAGCCGTTGTCCTCGGGGAACAGCCAGGGGATGTCGATGCCCTGGCCGTCGTGGTGCTCGACGGCCATCGCCCCGCCGGGGCGGAGCAGCCTGCGGCCGACCGCCTCCAGCTCGCGGATCATGTCGAGGCCGTCCTCGCCGGACCACAGGGCCGGGGCGGGGTCGTAGTCGCGCACCTCGGGCGGGATGGCGCCGGAGCCGCGCGTGGGGACGTAGGGGGGGTTGCTGATGAGGAGGTCGACGCGGCCGTTCAGCTCGGGCAGCGCCGTGCGCATGTCGCCGTGGTGGGAGGTGACGCGGTCGGCGTGCCCGCTGGAGTCGATGTTGCGGCGGGCCCACCCCAGGGCGACGGGGTCGATCTCCACGGTGTGCACCCGCGACCGGGGCACCTCCTGGGCGATGGAGATCGCGATGGCGCCCGACCCCGTGCCGAGGTCGACGACCAGGGGGTCGGCGACGTCCATGGCCCGCAGCGTCTCGATCGCCCAGTCGACCATGATCTCGGTCTCGGGCCGGGGCACGAACACCCCGGGGCCGACCTGGAGGTCCAGGTAGCGGAAGTAGGCGTGGCCGGTGATGTGCTGGAGGGGTTCGCGCGCCTCCCTGCGGGACACGCACTCCCAGTAGCGGGCGTCGAAGTCGGCGTCGGCCACCATGTGCAGCTCACCTCGACGCACACCGTGCACGAACGCCGCGAGTTCCTCGGCGTCGGTGCGGGGTGAGGCGACGCCCGCTTCGGCCAGCCGGAGCGTGGCGCGGGCGACCTCGTCGAGTAGCAGGTTCATGATGACTGGGCGGCTTCGAGCCTCTCCTTGGTGTCCGCGTCCACGAGGGCCTTGACGACCCCGTCCAGCTCCCCGTCGAGGACCTGGTCGAGGTTGTAGGCCTTGAAGCCGACACGGTGGTCGGAGATGCGGTTCTCGGGGAAATTGTAGGTGCGCACGCGCTCGGAGCGGTCCACGGTGCGGACCTGGCTCTTGCGCTCGGCGGAGGCCTCGGCGTCCGCGCTGGCCTGGGCCTCGGCGTAGATGCGGGCCCGCAGGATGCGCATGGCCTGCTCCTTGTTCTGGAGCTGGCTCTTCTCGTTCTGGCAGGAGGCGACGATGCCGGTCGGCAGGTGGGTGATGCGGACCGCCGAGTCGGTGGTGTTGACGCTCTGGCCGCCGGGCCCGGAGGAGCGGTAGACGTCGATCCGCAGGTCCTTGGCGTGGATCTCGACCTCCACCTCCTCGGCCTCGGGGACGACCAGCACACCGGCGGCGGAGGTGTGGATGCGGCCCTGGGACTCGGTGACCGGGACGCGCTGGACGCGGTGCACGCCGCCCTCGAACTTGAGCATCGGCCAGACGCCGGCCCCCGGCTCGGGGGTGCCCTTGTTCTTGAAGGCGATCGTGATGTCCTTGTAGCCGCCCAGGTCGGAGTGGGTGGCGTCGATGACCTCGGTCTTCCAGCCCTGGCGTTCGGCGTAGCGCAGGTACATGCGGACCAGGTCACCGGCGAACAGGGCCGACTCCTCGCCGCCCTCTCCGGCCTTGACCTCCATGATGAGGTTCTTGTCGTCGGAGGGGTCGCGCGGGACGAGGAGGACGCGCAGCCGCTCGGTGAGCCGCTCGGCCTCCTCGGTCAGGCGGTCGGCCTCCTCGGCGAAGGAGGAGTCCTCGGCGGCGAGCTCGCGCGCGGCGTCGATGTCGTTCTCGACCTCCTTGAGCGCGCGGTAGGCCTCGATGATCGGGGTGAGCTGTGAGTAGCGTTTGCCCAGCGTGCGCGCCCTGGTCTGGTCGGCGTGCACCTCGGGGTCGGCGAGCTGCTGTTCCAGCTCGTAGTACTCCCCCAGCAGGTCATCCAGCTTCACTTCTGCCACGTCCCCGTCTTGTGTGTCCGTCTCCCCCTCGGGGGCCAACCTGGTCCCGTGGAGCCGCGTCGGCGGCGCCACGGGACAGGGGCGGCGCTACTTGCGCTTGCCGAAGCGCTTCTCGAAGCGGGCGACGCGGCCGCCGGTGTCGAGGATCTTCTGCTTGCCGGTGTAGAACGGGTGGCACTCGGAGCACACCTCGGCACGGATCTTGCCCCCGCCCACGGTGCTGCGGGTGACGAAGTGGGCGCCGCAGGTGCAGGTCACCTCGGTGGTGACGTACTCGGGGTGAATGTCGGCCTTCATGGTGTTCTCCTCATCAGGGGCGCGACCGCCGGACGCATGCCAAGCCGCGCCACCCGGCGGGTGGTCGGCGTGGTGGGTCATGCGCGAACCGGTGTCGCGGCGATCCAGGTAGTCAGGGGCGGCGGGCCCTGCCGGAAGAAGGCGGGCCGTTACCCCGGTACCAGTTTGCCAGACCGATAACGATGCCGGGACCAGTGTCTATTCCGTCCCCCTCCCCCCTGGCCCGGGGGCGGCGTCCCGCGGGGTCCGGGACGCCGCCGCGGAGTCCGCCCGGCGCATCAGGAGCACCAGCGCGGCCAGGGTCGCCAGGAGGAGGGCGAGCACGGCCGTTCCGGCGTTGGCCCCGAACCCGTAGACGAACACGTAGCTGACCGACCCGGCCAGGAGGACGTAGTAGGCCATCGGCAGGATCGTCTGCCGGATGAGGTCGCCCTCCCTGCCGGCCAGGCCGACCACCGCGGAGGCGGCGACCACGTTGTGGACGGTGATCATGTTGCCCGCGGCCCCTCCGACGGCCTGCGTGGCGACGACGGTCTCCGGCGGGATGCCGATGCGCTCCCCCGTCGAGAACTGGAACAGGGAGAACATGAGGTTCGAGACGGTGTTGGAGCCCGCCACGAACGCGCCCAGGGCGCCGATCCACGGCGCGTAGAGCGGCCACGTGGCGCCGCCCAGCTCGGCTGCGCCGGCGGCCAGGGTCAGGGGCATGCTCTCCATCGCGGTTGCGCCGAACTCGGCGCCGGTGTTGATGAACACGCGGACGAGGGGGACGGCGAAGAGCAGCGCGACGGCGGCGCCGGCCAGCTGCGATCCGGCCGCCTTCCAGGAGTCGGCCACCTGGCGCGCGCTCATGCGGTGCAGGACGCAGGTCACCAGGCAGACGAGGACGAAGGTCGCCCCCGGCGAGTAGAGGGGCTCGACCGCCTGCGCGACGGGGGTGCCGAGGATGTCGGTCGCGCCGACGGTGATGCCGGACAGCCACGCCTTGAGGGGTTCGACGGTGCGGGTGGCCACAAGCAGCACGGCGACGAGGAGGTAGGGGGTCCAGGCGCGCAGGAAGCCGATGCGCCGGTCGTCGGCGAGGACGGTGTCGCCCTCGCCCGGGGCAATATTGCCGCTCCAGCGGGCCAGCCAGTCCCCGCGCGGCGGGAAGTCCCAGGCCCGCTCCGGCATGAGGAAGCCCTTGCGCGCGGCGAGCACGACGACGACCAGGCCGGTCAGCCCGCCGAGGAGGCTCGTGAACTCCACACCGAGGAAGTAGTTGTACAGGACGGAGGGGACGGTCATGGCGAAGGCGGAGAAGAGAGCGAACTTCCACACCGCGAGGCCGTCGGAGAAGCGCCGCCCGCCGCCGTAGAAGCCGCAGAGCATGCAGCAGATGATCAGGGGCACGAGGGTGCCCGCGACGGCGTGCAGGAGGACGGTCTGGAACCCGATGTGGCCGATGAACTCCGGCACGGCCAGGCCGAGCGCGGAGGCACGCTCGGCGACCTCGGGCGATCCCTCCAGGCCCCCGGCGACGCCCACGAGGATGGGGGTGCCGACGGCGCCGAAGCTGACGGGCGTGCTCTGGATGACCAGGCCGACCATGACGGCGGCCATGGCGGGGAAGCCCAGGGCCAGCAGGAGGGGCGCCACGACGGCTGCGGGCGTGCCGAACCCGGAGGCCCCCTCGATGAAGCTGCCGAACAGCCAGCCGATGATGATCGCCTGGACCCGGCGGTCGGGGGTGATGTCGGTGAACGTGGAGCGGATGGTGGCGATGGCGCCGCTCTTGGTGAGGGTGCTGAGCAGGAGGAGCGCGCCGAAGATGATGTACAGGAGTCCGGCGGCGAGGATGAGCCCCTGGATCGTGGACGCGGCGATCGACCGCCAGTCGGTCTCCCAGGCGAGGACGGCGACGGCCACGACGACGGCGTACCCGGCGGGCATCGCGTACATGGCGGGGACGCGGAAGCCGACGAGGAGGACTCCGACCAGCAGGACGGGGGTGAGCGCCAGAAGGCTGAGCAGGGCGAGGTTGTCCATGCGGACTGCTCCCTGGAACGGGGGTGGTGCACTCGACCCCGCGACGATAGGCCGGTGTCGGCGGTCGGACCATCCCCCCTCTGTGATCCGAGACACACCGGTGATCTTTTTCGTTTCTCGGCCCCGGGATCCCGCTATGCGGAACACGTGGGCCCCTCCGTCCCCGCCCTCCCCAGAACACCCCCGGCACACACGACGGCCCCCTCCCTGGCGGGAGGGGGCCGTCGGCGTCACGGGCGGGCCGGGGTCAGCGCTCCGGGCCCACGGTGGTCTTCTGGATCTGGAGCAGGAACTCCGCGTTGCTCTTGGACTCCCTCATCTTGTCCAGGAGCAGCTCGATCGCCTGGGTGGTGTCGAGCGCGTGCAGCACCCGGCGGAGCTTCCAGACGACGCCCAGCTCCTCCGAGGACATCAGAATCTCCTCCTTGCGGGTGCTGGAGGCGTCGACGTCCACGGCCGGGAAGATCCGCTTGTCCGCGAGGCTCCGGTTGAGCTTGAGCTCCATGTTGCCGGTGCCCTTGAACTCCTCGAAGATCACCTCGTCGGCGCGCGATCCGGTCTCGACCAGCGCGGTCGCCAGGATGGTCAGCGAGCCGCCGCCCTCGATGTTGCGGGCCGCGCCGAAGAAGCGCTTGGGCGGGTAGAGGGCGGTGGAGTCCACACCACCGGACATGATGCGCCCGCTCGCCGGGGCGGCCAGGTTGTAGGCGCGGCCCAGGCGGGTGATGGAGTCCAGCAGGACGACGACGTCCATGCCCATCTCGACGAGCCGCTTGGCACGCTCGATGGCCAGGTCGGCGACGACCGTGTGGTCCTCCGCGGGGCGGTCGAAGGTCGAGTGGATGACCTCGCCCTTGACCGTGCGCTGCATGTCGGTGACTTCCTCGGGCCGCTCGTCGACCAGGATCACCATCAGGTAGCACTCGGGGTTGTTCTCGGTGATCGCGTTGGCGATCGCCTGAACCACCATCGTCTTGCCCGCCTTGGGCGGGGAGACGATGAGCCCGCGCTGGCCCTTGCCGATGGGCGCCACCAGGTCGATGATCCGCGTGGTGAGGATGTGCGGCTCGGTCTCCAGGCGCAGGCGCTCCTGGGGGTACAGCGGGACGAGCTTGGAGAACTCCTGGCGGCCCCGGGCCTGGTCCGGCGACATGCCGTTGACCGAGTCCAGGCGCACCAGGGCGTTGAACTTCTCCCGGCGCTCCCCGTCCTTGGGCTGGCGGACGGCGCCGATGATGTGGTCGCCCTTGCGCAGGCCGTGCTTGCGCACCTGGGCCAGGGAGACGTACACGTCGCTCTGGCCGGGCAGGTAGCCGGTGGTGCGAACGAAGGCGTAGTTGTCCAGGATGTCCAGGATGCCCGCGACGGGCAGCAGGACGTCGTCCTCGCCGATCACCGGCTCCGGCTCCTGGCCCCCGCCTCGTCCGCGGCGGTCCCGGCGGTCCCGGCGGCGTCCCCGGCGGCGTCCGCCGAAGTCGTCGTCGTCGCCTCCGGGGCCACGGTCGCGGTCGCGGTCCCTGTCGCGGTCCCGGTCACGCCCCTGGCTCTGGCCCTGGTTCTGACCGCCTCCGCCCTGCTGCGGGGCACTGCCGTTGGCGTTCTGGTCGTCGCCACCGCGGTTGCGGTTGCGGCGGTTGCGCTGGCGCTCGCGACCCTGCCCGGACCTGTTGTCACGGTCCTCGGCGGAGTCGGGGCCGTTCTTCTGGGGGGTACTGGATGTCTTGGTCACGCTGCTCGCGGAGGTAGAGGAGTCGGCGCCGTCCACCGACCTGGCCTGGTCGCCGGCCTCGTCTCCGCGCCTGCGGGACGAACGCCGGTTGCGGGACGACTTGTCGCCCCGTCCACCCTGGGGGTCGGTCACGGCCTGGTCCGACGGCCGGTCGGCCGCGCGCTGACGCGGGGCTTCGTCCGTGCTCGCCGTGTCGGGGGTCTGGGCCTCGATCGAGCCGTCGGTTGCCTCGACCTTACCGGCCTTGGGAGCCGTGTCGGCTTTCTTTGCGGTTTTGACCTTCGCCGGGCCGCCCACGGGGCCGCCCTGCTTGGTCTCGATCGCGGCGATGACGTCGCTCTTGCGCATGCGCCCCGTACCGGTGATGCCCAGGCTGGAGGCGAGCTTCTGGAGCTCGGGGAGCTTCAGAGCCGCGAGCCCGGTACCGCGCGACGCCGTGCGGGACCTGGACGACGCACCTGTGGGCGCGCCATCGCCAGCCTCCGCTGCGGAGGCGCCGGTGGAGGCTTTGCTGTCGACCGCCGCGTCCGTGTGGAGTTCGGTGGTGTCGCTCACTAAGGGTCCTTCCCAAGGAGCGGGCTTCGGCCGTCAGCGGATTGCTTGATCGGCCGGCCCGGTGGTGCGAACCGGCAGGGGCCGGGTAGGGCTTGCCCCACGTGGATGTCGGAAACCGGTGTGAAGACGGTCCCCTACCCAATCGCGGCGGGCTCTGGGTACAGCCAGACGTCGGGGCGGATGGCTCGGTGGTGATGCCCGTCAACCGTGGTGACACACTCATCCGAGGAGGAGTGGACTTCGATGACGTTGGCACAGTCGCGGGAGAACCGCTGACTCGACACGTTGGCCGCCGCTTCCGAGTGGTCGTGAGATCGGACCATCGGAGTATGGGATGCGGAAGCCGCTGTGGCGGATGAGCACTCGCCCCGCAACGGGGCATCCGGTGCTTCACCTAGCCTAACATCACCAGAGGCCACGGCTATTCCTCGACACAGGTGCTACGGATGGGGAGATGGGGACCGCACCCCTCCGGCTCAACGTGTAGGGGGCGTATGTCCCAATCATTACCCGCCCTCCGACGGATCGAATCAACCTGTCGGATGATTTCCGGCGAATCAGCCCCGGCGGCGCCCGCACCGACCGAGCACAGCACCAGCACCGTGGGCCCCGCGCCGGAGACCACCGCGGGCAGCCCCTCGTGTCGGCGCAGGTCACGGATGAGGGCGAGGGTGCGCGGCATCGCCGGGGCCCGGTAGGCCTCGTGTAGCCGATCCTCGGTCGCCGCGTACAGGGTTTCGGGGTGGCCACAAACGGCCGCCGTCATCAGCGCGGAGCGCCCGGCGTTGAAGGCGGCGTCGGCGTGCGGCACCGTCTCCGGCAGGAGGCCCCGCGCCCGCTCGGTGGACAGCCGCTCGCCCGGGACGCACAGCACCGGGAGGATCCGCTCGTCCGGGGAGAGGCGCACCGCGCCCCACCGGCCGCCGTCACGGTAGGCGACCGTGTACCCGCCGTAGACGCAGGGGGCCACGTTGTCGGGGTGGCCCTCGATGTCGGCGGCGATCTGGTAGATCGCGTCCCGGTCCGGCCCGCCGTCGGGGCCGGTCCGTCCCAGCAGGGCGCTCGCGGCGGCGACGCCGCCGACGATCGCCGACGAGGAGGAGCCGAGCCCCCGGGCGTGCGGCACGTTGTTGACGCACGTCAGGTCGAGCCCGGGCAGCTTCTCCCCGGCGCGTTCGTAGGTCTCGCGCATGGCGCGGACGACGAGGTGCCGCTCGTCGAGCGGGACCTCCCCGGCTCCCTCCCCGCTGACGCGGACGCGGAGCTCCCCGTCGTCCCTGAGGGCCGCCTCGAACTCGTTGTACAGGCGCACGGCCAGGCCGAGGGCGTCGAAGCCCGGGCCGAGGTTGGCGCTCGTGGCGGGCGCGCGGACGGACACCGCGGTGGGGCGTGGTGGGGTCACTGCGGTCTTTCTCCTGACAGGACGCGCGGCGGGTTCCGGTCCGCCGCGCTCGGGGCCGTGGACGGCGATCGGCCTCAGGCGAGGTCGAGCGCCTGGGCCGCGGCGAGTGCGTCGACGGGGACGGTGGTGGCGGAGGAGGCCCCGGCCAGCGCCCAGTCGGGGTCCTTGAGGCCGTTGCCGGTGACGGTGCAGACCACGCGGCTGCCGCGCGCGACCCGACCGGCCTCGACGGCCTGCAGGAGCCCGGCGACACTGGCGGCGGAGGCCAGCTCGACGAACACGCCCTCCTCCGCGGCGAGGAGCTTGTAGGCGGCCATGATCTGTCGGTCGGTGACCTTGTCGATCAGGCCGCCGGACTCGTCGCGCGCCTGCTCGGCGAGCTTCCAGGAGGCCGGGTTGCCGATGCGGATCGCCGTGGCGATGGTGCTCGGGCTGGTGACGGGGGCGCCGTTGACGATGGGCGCGGAGCCGCTGGCCTGGAACCCGAGCATGCGCGGGCTGCGCGACGAGATCCCGTCGCGGGCGTACTCCGTGTAGCCCATCCAGTAGGCGCTGATGTTGCCCGCGTTGCCCACCGGGATGCAGTGGACGTCGGGGGCGTCGCCGAGGGCGTCCACGATCTCGAACGCGGCGGTCTTCTGGCCCTGGAGCCGGTACGGGTTGACCGAGTTCACGAGGGCGACGGGGTAGTCGACGCTGAGCTTGCGGGCCAGTTCGAGGCAGTCGTCGAAGTTGCCGTCGACCTGGAGCAGGCGCGCCCCGTGGACGAGCGCCTGGGCGAGCTTGCCCATGGCGATCTTGCCCTGGGGCACCAGCACGGCGCAGGTCATGCCCGCGCGGATGGCGTAGGCCGCGGCGCTCGCGCTCGTGTTGCCGGTGGAGGCGCAGATGACGGCCTTGGCGCCGTCCTCGGCCGCCTTGGAGATGGCCATCGTCATGCCGCGGTCCTTGAAGGAGCCCGTGGGGTTGAGCCCCTCGACCTTGAGGAAGACCTCGCAGCCCGTGAGCTCGGAGACGCGCGTGGCCGGCAGCAGGGGCGTGCCGCCCTCCTGGAGGGTGACGACGGGGGTGTTCTCGTTGACGGGGAGGCGGTCGCGGTACTCCTCGACGATGCCTCGCCACGCCCGTGCCATGCTCACGACTGAGTCCCTTTCGGGTGGATGCGGCTTCGCTTGACGCGCGGTGGATGCGGTGGGGTCGCCACGGGGACGCTGTGGAGCCCCGGGGCCCCGACCAGCTACGAGTCTACGACCCCCCACATACTATCTCGAATCGCGGTCGTTGGCGTCTCATCATGTGAAATCTGCGGGCGCGGAACGGAGGCCGCGCGGATGCTCCGCGCGGCCTGGTCCCGCGCCCGGGGCCGCACGGTCGCGGCCCCGGGCCGGGGGTCAGTCCGAGAAGGTCTCCACGCGCATGACGCTGGCGACCTCGCGGACCATCTCGTGCCCGCGCAGCACCTCGACGGTGGAGCTGAGCGCGGCGTCGGGGGCGGGGTGGCTGACGAGCACCAGCTGCGCGTCGTCGCCCGTCCCCTCCTGCCGGACGTTCTTGATGGACACCCCGTGGTCGGCGAAGATCTCCGCGACCTTGGACAGCACACCGGGACGGTCGGCCACGTCCAGCGCCACGTGGTAGCTGGTGATGGTGTGGCCCATGTCGTGCACCGGCAGCCCCGTGTCGTGCGCGCCCTCGGCCACCGAGGTGCGCGCGAGCCGGTTGCGCGCCACCGCGACCAGGTCGCCCAGGACCGCGCTCGCGGTGGGGGTGCCGCCCGCGCCCGCCCCGTAGAACATGAGGCGGCCCGCCGACTCGGCCTCGACGAAGACCGCGTTGTAGGCCTCCTTGACGCTGGCCAGCGGGTGCTCGACCGGCAGCATCACCGGGTGGACGCGCACGCCCACCGACTCCCCGTCCTCCGAGCGCTGGCAGATCGCCAGGAGCTTGACCACGCAGCCCATCGCCCTCGCGCTGGCGATGTCGCCGGCGGACACGCCCGTGATGCCCTCGCGGTGCACGTCGGCGGCGGTCACCTGCTGGGTGTGGAAGGCCAGCCGCGCCAGGATCGCGGCCTTGGCCGCGGCGTCGAAGCCCTCCACGTCGGCGGTGGGGTCGGCCTCCGCGTACCCGAGGGACTGGGCCTCCTCCAGGGACTCCGTGAAGCCCGCGCCGAGGGAGTCCATCCGGTCGAGGATGTAGTTGGTGGTGCCGTTGACGATGCCCAGCACGCGGTGGACCCGGTCGCCGGCGAGCGAGTCCCGCAGCGGGCGCAGCAGCGGGATCGCCCCCGCCACGGACGCCTCGTAGTACAGGTCGACCCCGGCCTCGCGGGCGGCCCTGTGCAGGGTCTGGCCGTCCTCGGCGAGCAGTGCCTTGTTGGCCGTCACCACGGACTTGCCCGACTTGACCGCGGCGAGGATCAGGGAGCGGGCCGGTTCGATCCCGCCGATCACCTCGACCACGAGGTCGATGTCGGGACGCGTCACCAGGGCCGTGGCGTCGGTGGTCAGCAGCGCCGGGTCGACCCCGCGGTCGCGGTCGATGCGACGCACCGCGATCCCGCCGATCTCGATCGGCGTGCCCACCCGCGCGGCCAGCTCCTCGGACTGCTCGTTGACCAGGCGGACGACTTCCGAACCCACAACGCCGCATCCGAGCAGCGCCACCTTCATCGCCATTTGGGCGTGACTCCCACTTCTCTCGTGTCCCTGCCTCGGGCGGCGGCGCCGCCCCGGAGTGGACTGTTCAGCCGACGTCGAGGCGGAGCAGGTCCTCCTCGCTCTCCCTGCGCACGATGACGCGTGCGCTCCCGTCCCTGACCGCCACCATGGCCGGCCTGGGCAGATGGTTGTAGTTGCTCGCCATGGAGTAGCAGTAGGCGCCCGTCGCGGCCACCGCCACCAGGTCCCCCGGCCGCAGGTCCGCCGGGAGGTAGAGGTCGTGCACGATGATGTCGCCGCTCTCGCAGTGCTTGCCGACCAGGCGGGACAGCATGGGAGCCGCGTCGCTCTCCCGGGACACCAGCTGGCTGGTGTACTCCGAGCCGTACAGGGCGGTGCGGATGTTGTCGCTCATCCCCCCGTCGACGCTCACGTAGGTGCGGATCCCCTCGACGTCCTTGACGGTACCGACCTCGTAGACGGTGATCCCGGCCGGGCCCGCCAGTGCGCGCCCCGGCTCGACGGCGATGCGCGGCATCGGCAGGCCCGCGTCCTCGCACTCCCTGCGCACGATGGCGGTCAGGCCCGCGGCGATGGCCGACGGGTCGAGGGGGTCGTCGCCGGAGGTGTAGGCGATGCCCAGACCGCCGCCCAGGTCGAGCTCGGCGAGGGTGACGCCCAGGTCCTCGTGGACACCGGTGAGGAAACGCGCGACGCGGCGGGCGGCCACCTCGAACCCGGAGGTGTCGAAGATCTGCGAGCCGATGTGGGAGTGCAGGCCCACGAGTTCGATGTGGGACGCGTCGAGGACGCGTCGGACGGCCTCGCCCGCGGCCCCGGTGCTCAGCGCGAAGCCGAACTTCTGGTCGTCGTGCGCGGTGGCCACGAACTCGTGGGTGTGCGCCTCGACGCCCGTGGTCACGCGGATGAGCACCTTCGGGCGGACGCCGAGACCGGCGGCGACGGACTCCAGCCGCTCGATCTCGTCGAAGGAGTCGACGATGATCCGTCCCACGCCGGCCTCGGCGGCGCGGCGCAGCTCGTGGACGGACTTGTTGTTGCCGTGCATGCCGATGCGCTCGGCGGGAACGCCCGCGGCCAGGGCCACGGCGAGCTCGCCGCCCGAGCACACGTCCAGCTTGAGGCCCTCCTCGACGACCCAGCGGGCGACGGCCTTGTTGAGCAGCGCCTTGCCCGCGTAGTAGACGTCGGCGTCGGAGAACGCCGTGCGGTAGTCGCGCGCACGGCCGCGGAAGTCCTCCTCGTCCATGACGAAGAGGGGCGTGCCGTACGTGGCGGCGAGTTCGCGGACGCCGACGCCGCCGACCACGACCTCACCGCCGGAGCGGCGGGCGGTCGCCGGCCAGACCCGGGGGTCGAGGTCGTTGAGGTTCTCCGGCGGCAGGGGCGGGTTGTCCTCCGGCAGGATCTCCGCGTGGCGGGATCCGGCGGGGTGGGCGTAGCGGCTCATGATGGGCTTTCGGCTGGAACTGTACGTCTGTGCGGGTCGGCGGGCCGTCGGCGGCGGGGCCCGGGCCCATTGTCCACCGACCCGATCGGAACGATGGGGACGGGTGTGCCCCGGGAGGGACGACGGGGCGTCTACAGCCTTGTGGGAGCTGACACCCCGAGCAGGAAGAGCCCGGTGCGGAGGACCCCGGCGACGGCGGCGGGCAGTGCCGTGCCCGTGTCCGGGTCCTGGGCGCCCCGCTCCGCCGGTCCGGCGGCCGCGTGGGGACACGCCCGCCACTCATCGTAGGCACTGGCCAGCGCTTCCAGGTATCTCACCAGGATATGGGGTTCCTCTCGGCGCGCGGCCGTGTCCAGCACGCCGGGCCCGTCGAAGAGGAGTCCGCGCACGGCCGCCGCGTGCTCGGGGCACGCGGCGGGGGGCGGCGCCCCCTCCGCCGTCCAGCGCCCGCGTGTGACGGCGTGGGCGTGGGCGTGGCGCAGCCGGAAGGCGGGGTTGGCGTCGGTGAGGCGGACCCAGGCCCCCGGGTACTCGGCGGAGGGCAGGACCGGCAGGTCGCGGCCGGTGGTCTCGGTGTCGCGGGGGCGTTCGGGGACCGACCGGCAGAAGGCGACGCGCGCGCTGTCCTCCCCGACGGCGCCGAGGACGCGCGCCGCGGGGGTGAGGAGTTCGCTGCGGTCGCCGTCCAGGTAGGGGTCGCGCCAGGACACCTCGGCGGCGCCGGGGCCCGGCGGCGGGGTGCGCGGCCCGGTGGCCAGGGCGATGCGCCCCCGTGCGTCGGCCCGGGCGAGCCTGCGGGCCTGGGCCACCGGCCCCGCCTCGTGCAGGGCGGTCCGCGGCCACTCCCCCTCGCCGTCCCAGTCGCGTCCGGTGAGGAAGCGGGGGCCGTCGGCGGCCTCGGCGACGAGGGCGTCCCTCTGGCCGCCGGTGAAGGTGATGTTGAGGAAGCCGCGCCCGTCGCCGAGGACCCGGGCGAAGTCGGCCAGGCCCTGTTCGCGCATGCTCTCCAGCTGCGCGGCCAGAAGGCCGGAGACCAGCACGTGGTGGCGCCGGCCGCGCCCCCCGCCCGGGGGGAGCCGTGCGGCGACCTTCCCGACCAGGCGCGGCGCCAGCGCGGTGGCGGCGTCGGCGCCCCCGTCCGCCTGGTCGTGCCGCGGCCACACGAACGGCACCTCGTCCGGCGGGAGGTCGAACGCGCGGGCGGCGGCCTCGCGGAGCACGGCCTCCAGGCGCCCGGGGTTCATTCGGGGCCCCCGGCCCCGTCGACGAGGCCGCGGACGACGTCGATCAGCGCGTCGGGGTCGAACGGCTTGGTCACGTAGGCGTCGACGCCGATCCGCTCGCCGCGCCGCTGGTCGTCGGCCTGGGTGCGGGCCGTGACCAGGATGATGGGGCAGTGCCTGGTGCGCGCGTCGGCGCGCAGCCGCTCGGCGGCGGTCCAGCCGTCCATGCGGGGCATCATCACATCCATCGTGATGACGTGGGGGGCGATGTGGGCGGCCCGGTCGAGGCAGTCGCGTCCGTCCACGGCGGTGAACACCTCGAACCCCTCCAGTTCGAGGTTGAGGCGGATCAGTTCCCGGATCACGTCGTCGTCCTCGACGACGAGAACCCGTGTGGGTAGGGCGTTCACGGGCGTGACACTACCCCCGCGCGGCGACGCGGCACCACCGGAATCCGCCGATCGGCGCGCCCCTCCCCGGCACGTCCCGAAGCGGTGGACGAAGGGCCCCGGTCCCCTGCTACAGTTGTTCACGCAAGCCAGCCCCCTTAGCTCAGGGGATAGAGCATCGGCCTCCGGAGCCGGGTGCGCAGGTTCGAATCCTGCAGGGGGCACGCGGGCGCGTCAGCGCCGTAGTGGAGACGACCAGCGGGAACACTGTTCCCAGCTGGTCTTTTTCTTTTCCGGGAGGTCGTCCGACCCGGTGCGCCGCCCTCCGCAGGGCCGGGGCCGTGCACGGAGGCGACGGATCCCGGGGGGAACGGACCCGCCTGGCAGGGGGACGGGGTCCCCGAATCCTGGTGACGGTCCTCACGGGGCCGGTGGGAGCGGTGAGCGACACATGGTCGGGCACAGGGCGAACGAGCGGCTCGCGGGCGAGCTCCGGCGGCGGATCCGGGCCGGGGACCCCGCCCCCGGGGAACCCCTGCCCTCCGGGGCCGAGCTGGCCCGGCGCCACGGCGCGGACCCGGCGGCCGTGCGCGGGGCACTGGTGATCCTCCGCGCCGAGGGCCTGGTCGGGGACCGTCCCGGCCGGGGGCCCGTGGTGCTCGCACCGCGGCGCGGGGTGCTGCGCAACGACGAGCGCCACCAGTGGGAGAAGGACCGGGCGCGTACGGACCTCAGGGAGCGGCGCTCCACCGGCGCGACCGAGAACGACACGGGATCCGTGGTGGACGACCTGGTGTTCAGCGCCCGCTACACGCGGGTGGAGGCCGACGCCGGCCTGGCGGAGGCGTTGGGGGTGCCGGAGGGGACCGCGCTGCTGGAGCGCGTCTACCGGACCCGCCACCGCGACGAGGACGCGCCGTTCGGCCTCACCTCGTCCTACATCCCGGTCGACCTGCTGGAGTCCGAGCCCGTGCTGCTCGACGAGTCCGCGGAGCCGTGGCCGGGGGGCACGCAGAGCCAGCTGCGCACCGTCGGCGTCGAGGTGGACCGCGTGGAGGAGAGGGTGACGGCGAGGCCGCCCACCCCCGACGAGGCGGAGGAGCTCGGGCTCGGCGAGGGCGTCGCCGTGATGGTGCTCAGGAAGGCCTCCACCGACACGCGGGGCAGGGTCGTGGACTGGTCCGAGGTCGTCCTCCCGGGCGACCGCGCCGAGGCGGTCTTCACGACGCGGCTGGAGCGGTGGTAGCCGTGCCCGGGATCGTCTCCGTCGTCACGGCGGTCCACGCGCCGGGCGCCCGGTTCCTGCCCGAGGCGTACCGCTCCCTCGCGGACCAGCGGCTGCCCGGGGGATGGGACTGGCGGTGGGTCGTCCAGGAGGACGGTGAGACCGACGAGGTCCGTCCCCTCCTGCCCGACGACCCCCGGGTGAGCTTCGGGCAGGGGCGGCCCGGCCGGGCGGGCATGGCCCGCACGCTGGCGCTGTCCCGGGCGGAGGGCGAGTTCGTCAAGGTCCTGGACGCCGACGACCAGCTGACGCCCGGGGCCCTGGCCCGGGACCTCGCCGCGCTGACGGGCGGCTCGGGGGCCGCGTGGGCGGCATCGGCGGTCCTGGACCTGCTGCCCGACGGCTCCACCGAGGGTTTCCCGGGGGATCCCGCCGAGGGTCCCGTCGAGCGCGGGTCGGTCCTGTCGAGCTGGCGGGCGCACGACTTCCTGGCGCCGGTGCACCCGGCGACGCTCTGTGTGCGCCGCGACCTGCTCCTGGCCCTGGGCGGGTGGATGGCGCTCCCGGCGTCGGAGGACACCGGGCTGCTGCTGGCGCTGGACGCCGTGAGCCGCGGGTGGTTCACGGCGGAGCACGGCCTGCTGTACCGGAAGTGGCCGGGCCAGGTGACCGCCGCGGCGGCGCATACCGACCGCGGGGAGCGTGCGGCGCGCATGGCCGTGGTGGAGGCGCGGGCGCTGTCCCTGGCGCGGACCGGCTGGGGCTTCGTCCCGCCCCGGGGCTAGGTCGTGTGCTGTGGATTCTTCCGGGCCCGCGTCCGCCGGGCCCTGCCGGAGCGTCCGCGGAACACGCCCCGCACGCCGGCGGCGGTCGGCCGCGGCCCGGCCGACCGGGGCCGGCGTACCGGGCCGGGTCTCCGGCGGGGAGGGGCGGGCCGACCGCCCGCGCGGGAGCGTCCCCTCCCCCGCGGCGAGCGCGCTGTCCGGGTTCAGACCTTGGCGATCGGCCACGAGCCGTCGACGACCGCCTCGGGGTCCCGCCCCCTCCGCAGATAGGCCTGGAAGGACGCCGCCTGGTCGGCCTTCCAGCCGACCTGGGCGGCGTGCAGGTCGTCCACGCCCATCTCGGCCAGCTCGGGGTGGGCGGCGGCGAGCTTCCAGGCCAGGCGGGCCGCGGCGAGCGCGTCGGCGGAGGCCCCGTGGGCCTGCTGTTCGTCCAGCGGCACGCCGTGGTGCGCGCACACGTCCACCAGCTTGCGTCCGCCCCTACGGTAGGGGTCCATTTGCTTGTCCAGCACCAGGGGGTCCACGACGCGCAGCTGCCCGAAGAGGCTCACCCCCGAGCCGTGCCGTTCCAGTTCGGCGGAGAGCAGGCCGAGGTCGTAGGGGGCGTTGTAGATCACCACGGGCAGCCCCTCCACGACGGCCCGCTCCAGGGCGGCGCCGATCTCGGCCACCACCTCCGCGGCCGGGCGGCCGTGCTCGCGGGCGTGCTCTGTGGTGATCCCGTGGATGGCCGCGGCCTCCTCGGGGATCTCGATGCCCGGGTCGGCCAGCCAGGTGGTGGCGTCCTTGGTGCGGGCGCCGGGGTCGATCCGCCACAGGGCGGCGGTGACGATCCGGTCGGCGGCCAGGTCCAGTCCGGTGGACTCGAAGTCCAGGGCGGCCATCGGTTGCATGTGCCAGGTCATGACGTCCTTCGGGTCGGCTGGTTCCTACCTTCCCGCACCTGGCGTCCCACACCGGGGACGCGGGGGTCCCGCGGCCGCCGCGACCGGCCCTCCCGGACGGGCGGCGCCTCCCGGGGAGGGCCCGCCCGTGGTCAGCGGCCCGGGGCCGCGCCCCGAGCCGGGAGGGGCCCGCGGGAGAACTCGCCGCCGCGCGCCGCCGACGCGGGGGCCGTCACCCCCGGACAGGCGGGGGCGGCCGGTGCGGGACGAACGCGGTCAGCTCCGAGGGACCGTCTTCCCCGGGCGGGCGGGGACGGCCGGGGCGGGTGTGGGGCGCGAGCGGCACGGGGCGCTCCTTCGGACGGGCCGGTCGGACGAGGGCGGCCGGGGCTCAGGGGCCGGGGGGCCGCCGGGTGCGGGGCGCGGACGGGGCCCGGGTCGGGCGACCGGGCGGGGCGCGCGACCGGGCGGGCCGGTCGGACGAGGGCGGCCGGGGCTCAGGGGCCGGGGGGCCGCCGGGTGCGGGGCGCGGACGGGGCCCGGGTCGGGCGACCGGGCGGGGCGCGCGACCGGGCGGGCCGGAGCGGGCCGACCGGGCGCGGGCAGGCCGGAGCAGGCGGGCCCCTGGGGACCCCCCGTCTTCCAGTCAACCGGAGCGGGCGCCGGGGCGCCAGAGCCGGACGCGGCCTGTGGACGGCCGGTGTCCGCGCTCACGTGTCCCGGCCGGCTCCTCCCCCCGTGAGCACCGCCGCGACCTCGCGCGCGATCCGGACCGCGGACTCCTCCGCGACCTGGGTGGACGCGCCCGCCAGGTGCGGGGTGGCGAAGACCCCCGGGCGCCGCAGCAGCGGGTCGCCCGCCGCCGGGGGCTCGGGGTCGAACACGTCCAGCACCGCTCCGCGCAGGTGCCCCGACTCCAGGGCCCGGTCCAGCGCGGCCGCGTCCACCAGTTCACCGCGCGCGGTGTTGACCAGGAGTGATCCCGGCCTCATCGCCGCGAGCGCCGACGCGTCCACGATGTGGCGGGTCTCCTCCGTCAGGCGGGCGTGCAGGCTCACCACGTCCGACCCGGCCAGCAGCTCGTCCAGCCCCACCAGGCGGGCGCCCGCGCGGCGCGCCGTCGCGGCGTCGGCGTAGGGGTCGTGGGCGAGCACCGTCGCGCCGAAGGCTCCCAGCAGTTCGGCCACCCGCGCCCCCACCGCCCCCAGCCCGACCAGTCCCACCGTGGCCGCCCTCAGCTCCGTGCCGGTGCGCTCGTACCGGAACCCCTCCGCGTCCCACCGGCCGCGCGCCAGCCCGGCCGCGGCGTCGGGCAGGCCCCGCATGGCGCAGATCATCGTTCCGACGCAGTACTCGGCGACCGCGCCCAGGTTGCGCCCGGGCAGGTGGACCACGGGCACCGACGCCTCGGCCGCCGCCGCGACGTCCACGTTGACGGGGCCGCCCCGTGTCACGCCGATGACCCGCAGGGTGCCGCGCCCCGCCTCGACCACCTCGCGCGTGACCGGCGCCAGGTGGGTGACCAGGGCGTGCGCGCCCCGGGTCAGGGCGGCCAGCGCGGCGGGGTCCCCGGAGGCCTCCCTGACCCCGTCCACGTCGGCGAAGGGCGCCGTGGGCCAGTCGGAGTCGACGCGGTCGATCGTGGCGGGGAGGCCGTGCCGCCGGGCGCCGCCCGCCAGTTCGGCCTCCAGCGCCCCGGCGAGCAGGTCGGCGGAGATGAACCTGTCCCCGGCGCAGACCAGGCGAAGGGTGTGGGTCATCGCAGTCGCTCCCCCGTTCCGGGGTCGAAGAGGTGGACGTGTTCGGGCCGTGCCCCGATCAGGACGGGGGCGCCCGGGTCGAGGGACGCCCCTCCGGGCGTCTGGACGACGAACCGGCCCGGGCCCCCTCCTCCCGCCTCCGGCGGGTCCTGCCCGGCGAGATCGACCGTGGCCAGTCCGAACTCCATGAGGTACTCGAACACGCCGACGGTCGCGCTCAGCGCGGGACGCGCCGACCCCCGCCCGACGAGCTCGCAGTCCTGCGGGCGCAGCCCCACCTGGACCCGGGTGCCCGCACGGGCGCGGGAGGCCGTGGGCAGGGTCCCGGCCCCGCCGATGCGGACGGCCCCGCCGCCGTCCGCGACCGTGCCCCCGACCAGGTTGATCGAGGGTTCGCCCACGAAGTCGGCGACGAACCGGTCGGCGGGGTCGTCGAAGACCTCGTCGGGGGTGCCGAACTGC
Organism: Nocardiopsis sp. CA-288880; assembly: GCF_050955985.1. Lineage (NCBI taxonomy): Bacteria > Bacillati > Actinomycetota > Actinomycetes > Streptosporangiales > Nocardiopsidaceae > Nocardiopsis > Nocardiopsis sp. CA-288880. The sequence continues at coordinate 6,296,154 of NZ_CP192105.1, forward strand.
CGGATCACACCGCCGTCCATGACCGCCATCCGGTCCGCGAGGCTGAGCGCCTCCAGCTGGTCGTGGGTGACCACGATGGTCGTGTAGCCGAACTCGCGCTGGAGCACCTTCAGCTCGCGCCGCACCCGCTGGCGCTGCCCGGCGTCCAGGTGGGACAGGGGCTCGTCCAGCAGCAGGACCGGCGGGTTGCGGACCAGGGCCCGCGCCAGGGCCACGCGCTGCTTCTGGCCGCTGGAGAGGCCGGCGGGGCGCAGGTCCAGCAGGTCGGTGATCTCCAGGCGCTCGGCGATCGCGGCCACGCGCGGCCCGACGTCGCGGGCCCTCCGCGCGCGCAGCCCGTACGCCAGGTTCTCCCGCACCGACAGGGGCGGGTAGAGGGCGTAGCCCTCGAAGCCGACGCCGACGTCGCGCCTGCCCGGGGGCAGGCCGGTGACCGCGCGGTCGCCGATGAGGACCTCCCCGGAGGTCACGGTCTCCAGGCCGGCGATCATGCGCAGGGTGGTGGTCTTGCCGCAGCCGGAGGGGCCGAGGAGGGCGACCATCTCCCCCGGTTCGACGGCGAGGTCGATGCCGCGCACGGCCGCGAACGGCTCGCGTCCGCGCGCGGTGTAGGTCTTGTGCAGGTTGCGCAGGGTGAGGCTCCTGGCGACCCGGGGCGCGGTGTCCGGCGCGGCCGTCATCGCGTCCCCCCGACCGGCAGCGCACTGCCCACCCGGGGCGGGTACGGGGACCCGTCCCCCGCCCGCCCCGCGAAGACGTGGACGCGGCCCCACTCGACCGCGAGGGCGACGTCGTCCCCCTCCCGGACGCGCGGGTCGTCGGTGACCGTGATGACGGTTTGGCCGGCCACGTCCACGCTCAGCTCGCGGGAGCGGCCGAGGCGTTCGGCCAGGACGACCCGGCCGCGCATGACGAGCTCCCGCCCCGCGCCGTCCGGAGGCACGGACGGTCCGGCGATCCGCAGGTCCCGGGGGCGCAGCCCGAGCAGGACGCCGTCAGCGCCGTGCGCCTCCTCCGGGAGGGCGACGGTGGCTCCCCCTCCGTGGGTGGTGGCCAGTCCTCGGTGCACGCGGGCCTCCAGCAGGTTCGTCTCGGGCTGTCCCAGGGTGCGGGCGACGAAGGCGTCCGCCGGGGTCTCCCACACCTGGGCCGGGGTGCCGACCTGGACGAGCCGCCCCTCGCGCAGCACCCCGACGCGGTCGCCCAGGGCCAGGGCCTCCTGGTAGTCGTGGGTGACGTAGACGGTCGTGGTGCGCGCCATCCCGCTGAGCTGCTTGAGCTCCGCCCGCATGGCGGCGCGCAGTTTGGCGTCCAGGTGGGAGAGGGGCTCGTCGAGCAGGTAGACGTCGGCCGGCCTGACCAGCACGCGGCCCAGGGCGGTGCGCTGGCGCTGGCCGTTGGACAGCTCGCGCGGATAGCGGCCGAGCAGGTGGTCGATGCCCAGGGTCCGGGTGACCTCGCCGACGCGCGCGCTGCGCTGCTCGGGCGTCCAGGTCCCCAGGCGTCCGGAGCGCAGGGGCGAGGCGAGGTTCTCCGCCACGGTCTTCTGGGGGTAGAGGGCGTAGCTCTCGAAGGCCATCGCCACGTTGCGCTCGTAGGGCTCCACCCCGGTCATGTCGCGACCGCCGATGAGGACGGCGCCGGTGGCCCCCTCCACGAGTCCGGCGACGCACTTGAGGGTGGTGGTCTTGCCCGCCCCCGAGGGGCCGAGGACGACGAAGAACTCGCCGTCGGCGATCTCCGCGTCCAGGCCGCGCAGGGCGGTCTTCCTTCCGTAGCGGGCGCCGAGCCCGCGCAGTTCCAGGGAACTCACGACTTCACCGCCCCGAACGACAGGCCGCGCACGAGATAGCGCTGGATGGACAGGGCCACCAGGAGCGGTGGCAGGGCCGCGATGAGCGCGGCCGCGGCGGTGAGGTTGTAGAACGCCTGCCCGCCGCCGCCGAGGAACCGGGTCACGGCCACGGTCACCGTGGGGTTCTGGCTGCCGGTGAGGATCAGCGGGAACACGTAGTTGTTCCACGCGAAGACGAACGCCAGCAGCGCCGACGCCGCGATGCCGGGCCGCACCAGCGGGAGCGCCACCATGAGGAAGGCGCGGGTGCGGGTGTAGCCGTCCAGGAGGGCCGCCTGTTCGAGCTCCTCCGGCATGTCCTGGAAGTAGGACCGCAGGATCCACACGATCAGCGGCAGGGTGACCAGCTGGAGCACCCAGATCGTGCCGGCGTCGGAGTCGAACAGCCCGAGCTGGTTGTAGATGACGAACAGCGGCACGATCACCATCAGCTCCGGCGCGAACCGGAACGACAGGATGGTGAACATGATGTCCCCGGACCCCCGATAGGCCCAGCGTCCGGCCGCGTAGGCCGCCGGGACGCCGATGGCGAGGGACAGCAGGACCGCGCCCAGCGAGGTGACCAGGCTGGTGAGCAGCGCCCCGGTGAAGTCGACGCTGGTGAGGCGGACCCCCTCCTCGCTCAGGACGGTGGCGAAGTTGTCCAGGGTCGGGGTGAACACGAAGTAGGTGGAGGTCTGGTCCGCCCTGGACTTGAGGGACAGCAGGACCATCCACAGGATCGGGAACAGTGAGAAGGCGAACCACAGGACCAGCAGGAGGTCGGCCCCGGCGGAGGCCGGGGAGAAGCGGCGCCGTCCCGGTCGGCGGGTGGCGGTCACGGTTCAGTCCTCCGATCCGGCCGCGCGGCGCTGGGCCCGGCCCAGGACGGCGACCAGGTAGCGGGCGGTGATGAACACGATCACCCACAGCAGCAGCATGTAGGTGCTGCCGAGGGAGAAGTTCAGGTTGGTGATCGAGTTCTGGAAGGCGCCGATCTGGAGGGTGCGGGTGGCTCCTCCCGGCCCTCCGGCGGTGAGCACGTACACGTGGTCGAAGACCTTCAGCGAGTCCATGAACCGGAAGATCACGGCGACGAGGATGTAGGGCCACATCATCGGCAGCATGAGGCGCCGGAACATGTAGAACCAGCCCGCGCCGTCCACGTCGGACGCCTCGAAGGGCTCCCGGGGCAGCGAGCGGAGCCCCGCCAGGACGAGGACCGCGACGAAGGGGGTGAAGATCCAGACGTCGACCAGCATCACCGACCACAGGGCCCGGTCCTCGCTCAGCCAGTCGAAGGTGGAGCCGAGTCCGAGCATGTGGTTGAGCACGCCGAACTGGGGGTTGAACATCAGCCCCCAGATGACGCCGGCGATCACCGGGGCGATCATCAGCGGCAGGATCAGCAGGCGTTCCAGGAGCCTGCCCACGAGGCCGGCGCGGAAGAGCAGCAGCGCGATGCCGACGCCGAGGACGGTCTCGACGGCCGTGGCGGCGAGGGCGTAGGCGGCGGTCACGCGCACGCTGGACCAGAACACCGGGTCGCCGAGGGTCCCGGTGATGTTCCGGAGGCCGACGAACACGGGCTCGGGGACGACGGCCGCGTAGTCGAGGAAGGCGTAGTAGGCGCCCAGGGCGAACGGGTACAGGATGCCCGCGATGACGAGGACGGCGGGGACGGACAGCAGGTAGGGCCGGAGCCCGCGCCGCCAGGCGGGCACCCGGCGGACGGGGGCGCCGCCCCCGGGCCCGTCCCCCGCCGCCTCCGGGGGTGCGGTGGTCGTGCTCACGTGCTCGTCCCCCTCACTCGGTGTCGAGCGCGTCGGTGCTCGCCCGCGCCAGCGCGTCGAGCCGTTCCCCGGCGTCGTCGCCCGCGTAGATGTCCTGGAGCGCCACCGCCCAGTTCTCGGTGTTCTCGAAGAACTGCGTCTGCGGTGTGAAGTGGATCCTCGTGGAGTCGATGACCCTCTCGAAGGTCTCCTGGTAGCCGGAGAACTCGCCGAGGCCCGCCTTGAACGCGTCCTCGAACACGGACTCGCGGGTGGGGTCGGCGAACCCCAGCTCGCCGGTCTGGACGGCCTGGCTCTGGGCGTCCCTGCCCGTGGCCCACTGGATGAACAGCCAGGCGGCGAGCTTGTTGCGGGAGGCGGAGCTCATGGCCAGCGACCACGTCCACAGGTTGGTGTCGTAGTTGCCGTCGGGTCCGGCCGGTCCCGGGTGCCAGGCGAGGTTGCCCGCCTCGGCGCTGTTGCCCGCGATGTTCTGGGGGTAGGTGGCCGAGTCCGCGTCGTAGACCATCATGGCCGTGCCCGACCCGAGGTCGGCGGTGCAGTCGGGGTAGTCGTAGGTGGTCCAGGAGGTGGGGCCGGCGTCGCGCGCGAGGTCGACCCACTTCCTGGTGAAGTCGACGGCGGCCTCCGAGTTCATGGCGGCCACGAGCCGGTCGCCCTCCAGCGTGTAGTCGACGCAGCCCTCCCTCGTGAACTGGGTCATGAACCCGGGGTGGACGGTCGCCCAGGAGCGCGACCCCCGGAAGGCGAGGCCGTAGGTGTTCTCCGAGCGGTCCGTGAGGTCGACGGCCAGTTCGCGGAGTTCGTCGAAGGTCTCCGCGGGCCGGATGCCGCGCCGGTCGAACTCGGCCTTGTTGTAGCAGATCACGTTGGTCTCGAAGCCCCACGGGACGGCCCACTGCCCTCCGGTGCCCAGCGGGCTCCCGGTGGTGAAGTCCCAGGAGGTGGAGGTGCGCAGGCCCTCGTAGATGTCGTCGAAGTCGTACTCGTCGCTCGTGGCGGACTCGTTGTCGATCCAGGGGCGAAGATCCTCCATCCAGCCGGGCGGGCCGTAGGTCCAGATGAAGTAGGCGCCGGTCATGAACGCGTCGTAGTTGCCCGCGCCGCTGGCCAGCTCGGTGTTGAGGCGCGTGTAGTAGTCGGCCTCCGCGACGAGGTCGGCGTTGACGGTGATGCCGGTCAGCTCCGTGAACTGCGCCAGGAGGGGCTGGAAGGCCACCTGGTAGGGGTGCGGGGTCTGGAGCACGGAGATCTCGGCGCCCTCGGCCTTGCGCCAGTCGAACGCCCCGGTGACCTCGCCGGCCCCGTTCTCGCCGCCCGCGATGCTGCCGGTGCCCAGTCCGCACCCGGGCAGCAGGACCGCTCCCGCCGCGGCCGCGCCGCCCGCGCCCAGGAGGCCCATGGCACGGCGCCGGGACAGGTCCGGCGCTCCGGGCGGGCCGGGGAAGGGGGTTCCGGGGGTTCGCGGGGGGCGGCGGTTCCTTCTGGGGTTCATGGTGCTCTCCAGTCGGTGGTGGGGGGTGGCGCCGTCCGGCGGGGCCGCCGGTCGGCCGCGCCGGGGATCAGTCGGAGGGGCCGGGGGCCCGCCGCGTGTCCGGACCGGGGCGCGCCGGGGGCGCGGAGGTCTGCGGATGCGCCGGGTCGGAGGGGCGCCGGGGGGCCGCCGGGGAGGCGTGTGTCCGCGGGTCCGTGCGGGTCTCCCGGCGCGTCGGGAGGTTGAGCGCCAGCAGGGCGGGCGGCTCGGCGGGGTCGGCGGGGACGCGCAGCCGGGTGACGGCGCCGTTGTCCAGCCGGGGGAGCACGCGCCGGTAGTGGGCCAGGGGGATGCCGAGCCAGGAGCACAGGGCCAGGCGCAGCGCCGTGTTGTGGGCGACGACGAGGACGCGCCGCCCGGGGTGCCCGTCGGCGAGGCTCCGCAGGGCCGCGCGCACGCGGTCCGCGACCGCGGCGGGGTCCTCCGCCCCGGGGAGCGGGTGGGCCGCGGGGTCGGCGCGGAAGGCGTGCGCCGCGCCGGGGTGGCGCGCGTCGGTCTCGGCGAGGGTCAGTCCCTCCGCCAGCCCGAAGTCGGCCTCGGAGAGGTCCCGCAGGACGACGGGCTCGACGCCGAGCGCCGCGGCGGCGGGGAGGGCCGTGGCCCTGGCGCGGCCGAGCGGGGAGCAGGCGACCGCGTCGTGGGGGTGCTCGCCGACCCAGAGGGCGAGGGCGCGTGCCTGGTCGCGGCCGGTGCGGTCGAGGGGGATGTCGGAACTGCCCGCGTACCGGTTCTCGGCGTGCCAGACGGTGCGGCCGTGGCGGACCAGGGACAGCTCGGTGTGCGCGGGGATCATGCCGTGGCCCCCTCCGGGGTCCGGGGGCCGCCGAGCCACCCGCGGTCGCGGAGGGCCTCGACGAGGCGCCGGTACCCGTGTTCGAGTTCGTCGGCGCGGGACGGATCGGGTTCGTAGCGGTGGGCGACGCGGACCATGGCGCGCGCGGTCTCGGCCAGGCGGCCCGCCGGGGCGCGGGCGATCACGGCGGAGCCGAAAGCCGACCCGGTGTGCGCGGGGACCAGCACGGTGCGGCCGAGGACGTCGGCCCGCAGGGCGGTGAGCCAGTGGTTGCGGACCGCGCCGCCGACGGCGGTGACCGGTCCCGCGGTGTCGGCGCCGAGCGCGGCGAGGGCGTCCAGGGAGAGGCGTTCGACGTAGGCCAGCCCGTGCGCGATCCGGTTGAGGCGCGCGGCGGGGTCCGCCGGACCGCTCCCGGGGCCGGTGTCGAACCCCCGGGCGCCGGGGGCCGCGAAGGGGAACCGTTCGCCGGTGCCCGCGAGCGGGTACGTGGCTCCGCCGGGGACGCCGATGCGGAGCGCTCGCGCGGTGAGCAGGTCGAGGTCGTGGCCGCCGAGGTCGGTGTCGAGACGTCCGGTACCGGTGCTGGACGCGCCCCCGGGCAGCCAGCCGCCGTCCGGGTTGCGGTGGTTGTAGACCACGCCGGAGGGGTCGCAGAGCGGGTGGGGGCTGGCGCCCTTGAGGACGAGCGTGGTGCCGAGGGACGAGCACCAGAGCCCCGGCGCGAGGGCGGCGGTGGCGACCTGGGCCGCGCAGCCGTCGGTCATGCCGGCCCGGACGGGGGTGCCCTCGGGGATGCCGGAGGCGCGGGAGGCCGCCGCGGTGACGTGGCCGACCGTGGCGCCGGGGGCGACCACGGGGGGCAGGACCGCCGGGTCGATCCCGAGGCGGTCCACGAGGGTGTGCGGCCAGCTCAGGCTCCGCGGGTCGTAGCCGGTCTTGAGGGCCTGGCTGGTGTCGGTGGGCACGGCCGCTCCGGCGAGGCGCCCGGAGACGTGGTCGCCCTGGTGGGCGACGAGCAGTCCCGGGGCGAGGCGGCCCTCGCGGGCGAGCCCGACCAGGCGGGGAAGGGCCCAGGTGGGCTGGACGTGGTCGGCGCCCAGGGCGTGGATCGCCGCGGTCCGGGAGGCCGCCCGGGCGTCGTCGTACATCTGGGCCGGTCCGACGGGCAGCGCGTCGGCGGTCTGGAGCAGGAGGGTGCCGGAGGTGCCGTCGACGCTGACGGCGCCGACCGGGCGCCCGTCCCCGGGGTCCCGCGCGGCGAGGGCGGCGCGGGTGGCCCGGCAGGTGGCGCTCCACCACTCCTCGGGGTCCTGTTCGTGGCGGGGCCCGTCGCGGTGGTCGCGGAGCAGGGCGGCCTCTCCGGAGCCGACGACGGCGCCGTGGTCGTCGACGAGGACGGCGCGGACGCCCTGGGTCCCCAGGTCGACGCCGAGCCAGAGGGCGTCGCACCGGTCGGCGGGGTCGGGGGGAGCTTCGCGTGGTGAACCGGCAGCGCGCACCGCGGATCCTCTGCTCGGAGGCGCACAGGGGTGTGACCTGTTTCACCTTCGGACGTGGTGACGGCCAACGTAGAACCGCGCTCTTCTCATGTCAAGGTGTGTTCGTCACACGTTTGTCGGTGATGTTCACGGACGGCCCCGCCGGTTTCCGGTGGTTCCCCAGTTCGTCGGGGCATAGCACTCCACACCCGTCGCGTCGCGACGAGTGATCTTCACACCGAGGGTTGACACACGACGGCCGCCCGGTTGAGATGTTCGGCAACAGGACGACGAACGACGGGGGACACGCACCGTGGCGGCCAAGGCGGACCCGAGCGAGCACGACCGGGTCGAGGACGAACGGCCCCCGGGGCCGGGGGACCGGCGCTCCCTGATCACGGGCCTCGTCCTGGACAGCGGGTCGGTGTCCGCCCAGGAGCTGGCCGAACGCTTCGGGGTCTCGGTCATGACCATCCACCGCGACCTGGACGAGCTCCAGCGCCAGGGGGTGCTCCGCAAGGCGCGGGGGGTGGCCACCGCCCAGCCCAGCGGCACCTTCGAGTCCAACGTCGAGTACCGGAGACGGGTCAACGCCGACGCCAAGCGCGCCATCGCGGCGCGGGCGGCCGGGCTGGTCGAGCCCGGCATGTCGGTGCTCGTCGACGACTCCACCACCGCCGCGCACCTCATCCCCCACCTGGCGGAGCTGGCCCCGCTCACCGTGGCCACCAACTACCTGCACGCCCTCACGGAGCTGTCCCGGCTGCGGGACGTGCAAGTCGTCGCGCTCGGCGGCACCTACGACGTGCAGCACGACTCGTTCCTCGGAACGACCTGTGTGGAGGCCATCCGCTCGATGCGCTTCGACGTCGCCTTCGTCAGCACCTCCGCGGTGACGGCGGGCCACGCCTTCCACCAGGAGGACAGAATCGTGGCGGTCAAACGCGAGATGGTCGCCGCCGCCGAGAGGTGCCACCTGCTCATCGACCACTCCAAGCTCACCCGTAGCGCGCTCCACCGCCTCCTGCCGCTGGAAGGGTTCACGTCCGTGATCGTCGACTCCGCGACCCCCCGCGAACACCTCGCCCGACTCCGCGAACACGACGTGCCGGTGGAGGTGGCGGGCGATGACGGCTGAACCCGGCCGGCGGGGCCCCTCCGGCCGGACCGGGCCCCCCTCCCCGGACGGGCACGGGACCCCGGTGGACCGCCCCGTGGTGGTCTTCGACCTCGACGGGGTCGTCGTGTGGACCGAGCACCTCTGGGAGGAGTCCTGGGAGGTGTACTGCCGGCGCCACGGCGCGCCCTGGTCCCGCGAGGACACCCTCCGGGTGCAGGGCATGAGCAGCCCCGAGTGGTCGCGGGACGTGGCCGGGCGGATCCACGGCCGCACCGGCGCCCGGGTCGACCCGGAGCACGTGTACGAGTCCTGCGTCGCGCACATGCGCGACGCCCTCCTGGCCGGTCGCGGCCCCCTCCTCCCCGGCGCCCGCGACCTCCTCACCGACACCGCGGCGGCGACCGTGATCGGCCTGGCCTCCTCCGCGGCCCGCCCCGTCATCGACACCGTCCTGGAGCGCGAGGGGCTGGCGGACCTGTTCGCCGCCACGGTCTCCAGCGAGGAGGTCGCGCGCGGCAAGCCCTCGCCCGACGTCTACACCGAGGCCCTGCGCCGGCTCGGCGTCCCCCCGTCCACCGCCGTGCCGCTGGCCGTGGAGGACTCGGCCAACGGCATCCGCGCGGCAGGCGCGGCGCACATGCGCGTCGTCGCCCTCCCCAACCGCGACTACCCGCCCGGCGAGGACGCGCTCGCCCTCGCCGAGCACGTCGCGGCCGACCACGACGACGCCCGCGCCTACCTGCGGTCGGCCCTGGGGGCCGCGCCCTGACGCCGCCGGGGCCCGCCGGACGCGGGCCCCTCGGCGGCCGCCCCGCAGCTTCCCGCAACCACCGGAGCACCGGCACTTCCCGCAGCCCCCGACGGCGTGAGGAGACCCGTCCCATGTCCCGACCGCTCGACGAAGCCACCGCTTTCCGTGAGGGTGCGCCCGCCCGCCCGTCCAGGGTCCGCCGGCGGCTCCCCGAACGCGTGGACGGCGAGGGTGACGCTGCGGCGGGGCGCCCGCCGGACGCCGTCGGCCCCCCGCCCGTCCCCGGGGCGCCGGCCTTCCCGGGGGAGGCCGCTCCGTGAGCGGCGGGCGGACCCTCCTCGGGGTGGACGCGGGCACGTCCGTGGTCAAGGCCGTGGTGTTCGACGAGACGGGCACGGCGCTGGCCGTGCGCGGACGCGGCCTCGCGGTGGCCCACGGGCCGGGCGGCGCGGTCGAACAGGACCTGGAGCACGTCCTGGCGGGGGTGTCGGAGGTGGTCCGCGCCGTGGCCGCCGAGGTGGGCGCCCCGCCGGACCTGGTGGCGGTGACCGGGCAGGGCGACGGGTGCTGGCTCACCGACGCCGACCACAGGCAGGTGCGCCCCGCCATGTCGTGGCTGGACGGGCGCGCCTCGGAGATCCTCCGGCGGTGGAACGGCACAGGGGTGACCGAGCGGGTCTACCGCGAGAACGGCACGACCATGTTCCCCGGCACCGCGGCGCCCCTGCTGGCCTGGCTCGACGAGCACGAACCCGGGTCCCTGGACCGGGCGGCGACGGCCGGGTACTGCAAGGACGCGGTGTTCGCCCGGCTGACCGGCAGGCGGGCCACCGACGCGAGCGACAGCTCGATGCCGTTCGGCGACGGCTCCGGGAAGGGGTACAGCGACACCGTGCTGGAGCTGACGGGGCTCTCCGGCCGGCGCGGCCTCCTGGCGCCCGTCTCGGCCGCGCCCGGCGCCGGGCTGCACGCCGACGGCGCGCGCCTGCTGGGGCTGCCGGAGGGGACCCCGGTCAGCTCGGGCCCGTTCGACTTCCCCGCCTGCGCGGTGGGGGCGGGCGTGCGCGACCCGGGCGACGCCCTGATGATCGTCGGCACCACCCTCGGGTGCATGGTGCTCGTCGACCGCCTGGAGACCGGGGGGACCCCGGCGGGGTTCCACGTCTCCACGGGTGAGCGGGGGCGGTGGCTGCGGGCGATGCCGGCGATGGTGGGCACGGCGTCCGTGGACTGGCTGCTGTCCGTGCTCGGGATGGACGTGGAGGGCGTCGGCCGGTCCCTGGCCGAGAGCGCCCCGGGCGCGGGAGGGGTGGAGGTGCTGCCGTACCTGGCCACGTCGGGCGAGCGCGCACCGTTCGTCGACCCGCGGGCGGCGGGCCAGTTCACGGGGGTCAGACTGACGACCTCGCGGGGCGACCTCGTGCGCGCGGTGTGCGAGGGGCTGGCCTACGCGGCCCGGCACTGCTTCGACACGGCGGGGTCCCCGGACCGGCTGCTGGTCTGCGGCGGGGGTTCCCGGTCCCTGCCGTGGCTCCAGGTCTTCGCCGACGTGCTCGGGATACCGCTGGAGGCGGCGCGCGCCCCCGAGGTCGGCGCCCGCGGCGCCGTCCTCTCGGCGGTGGGCGACTCGGTGGACCGGGCCGGGTGGACCGCCCCGTCCGCGACCGTGGAACCGGATCCGGCCCTGCGCGCCCACTACGACGACGGCTACGGGCGCTACCTCGCGCACCTGGAGGCGGCCCGCCCGCTGTGGCGGCCCCTCGCGGCGGGCCCCGCCCCCGGGCGGGTCCCGCGGCCCTCTCCCGCCGGTGACGACGCGGAGGTCTCCCGTGGGCTCTGAACCGCACCGGCTCTCCCCCGCCGACCGTGACCGGGCGCTGTCGCGGGCCGGGAGCGGGCACTTCGACGTGGTCGTGGTCGGCGGCGGCATCACCGGGTCGGGGTGCGCGCTCGACGCCGCGGCCAGGGGCCTGTCGGTCCTGCTGGTCGAGGCCGGGGACCTGGCGGGCGGGACGTCGTCGCGCTCGGGCAAGACGGCGCACGGCGGGCTGCGCTACCTCGAACAGCTCAACTTCTCCCTGGTCGCGGAGGCCCTGCGCGAACGGGACCTGATGATCGGCGTGACCGCGCCCCACCTGGTGGCCGCCGAGCCCTTCCTGCTCCCGACCACCCGCTGGTGGGAGCGCCCGTACTTCGGCGCGGGGGTGCTCGCCTACGACGCCATGGCGCTGACCCGGCGGCGGGGGGCCGGGGTCCCCGGGCACCGGCACCTGTCCCGGCGCGGCACGCTCGCGCTCGCCCCGGGGCTGGACGCCTCCGTGGTCACCGGCGGCATCCGGTACCACGACGGGCGCATGGACGACGCCCGGCACACCCTGGCCGTGGCGAGGACCGCCGCCGGCCACGGCGCGCTCGTCCTCAGCCACACCCGGGTCACGGGGATGCGCGTGGAGGGGGGCCGGGTGCGCGCGGTGGCCGTCCGCACGGCCGAGGGGGGCGAACTGGAGGTGTCGGCGGGCTCGGTGGTCAACGCCGCCGGCGTGTGGGCCGCGGACGTCCAGGCCATGGCGGGCGAGCCGGCCTTCGCCGTGCGCCCGGCCAAGGGCGTGCACCTGCTGGTGGAGAGCGGGGCCTTCGACTCACGGACGGGGCTCATCGCGCGGGCCGAGGACTCGGTGATCATCCTGCGGCGCTGGTACGGGCGGTGGCTGCTGGGCACCACCGACACCGCGTACGAGGGCGACCGGGCCGCCCCGGGTGTGGGCGCCGAGGACGTGGACTACCTGCTGCGCAACGTCAACCGCTACCTCGCCCGCCCGCTGACCAGGGCGGACGTGCTGGGCGCCCACGCCGGGCTGCGGCCGCTGCTCGCTTCCAGGGACACCTCGGCCACGTCGGCGCTCTCGCGCGACCACGCGGTGCTGAGCGGCCACGGCATGGTGACGGTCGTGGGCGGCAAGTACACCACCTACCGCCTGATGGCACGGGACGCGGTGGACGCGGTCGGCCGGGTGCTGGGCCGGAGGCTGCCGCCGACCCCGACCGCGCGGATCCCGCTGGTCGGCGCCCGCGACCGGCGGGGCGCCGCCGGGCGGACCGCCTCGCCGGCCGCCGGGCACGGGGTCGCGGAGCACCACGTACGGCGCATGCTCCTGCGGTACGGCGACGAGACGCCGCTGGTGCTGGAGACCGTGCGGCGCGACCCGGCTCTGGGGGCGACCGTGGCGGGCTACCTGGCGGCGGAACTCCGGTACGCGGTGACCCACGAGGGGGCCCGGACCCTGGAGGACGTGCTCGCCCGGCGCACCCGGGTGGCGCTCGAGGAGCCCGACGGCGGCGCGGCCCTGGCGCCCGGGGCGGCGGCGCTGGTGGCGCCGCCGCTGGGGTGGGACGACGCGGACGTGGAACGGGAGGTGGCCGCGTACCGGGCCGCCGTCGTCCGCGACCGCGCCGCGCTGGGATGACGGGGAACCGGATGGGCCCGCCCGTCCCGGAGCCGCAGGCCGGAGGGCGTGCGCGCCGCCCACGGCCCCCGCGCACCGCGCTCCCCTCCGGCGCCGCGGACCCCCGGGCCGTCCACAGGCCGTGGCCCGGGGTGGTGCGCGGAATCCCCGTGCCCTAGCTTCGAGGCATGAAATTCCTGGTACGCGAACGCGTTTTCGACATCGGTGACGACTACTGGGTGACCGACGAGGACGACCGCAAGGTCTTCCTCGTCGACGGCAAGGCCCTGCGGATCCGCACGACCTTCGAGCTCAAGGACACCGACGGCAACGTCCTCACCGTCATCCGCAAGAAGCTGTTCAAGGTCCGTGACCAGATGCGCGTCGAGCGCGACGGCGACACCGTCGCCACCGTGCGCAAACGCCTGGTCAACCCCCTGCGCGACAAGCTCGTGGTGGACATGGAGGGCGCTCCGGACTGGGAGGTCACCGGCGACTTCCTCGGCAAGGAATACGTCATCGCCGACGAGCACGGCACCGTCGCGCACGTGTCCCGCAAGTGGTTCCGCGTCAGGGACACCTACGCGGTGGACGTCAACACCCACCGGAGCGACATCGGCGGCGACGCCGCCCTCGTGATCAGCGTCGCGGTCGCCGTGGACTCCCTCACCCGGGACGACGACGAGGAGGAGGGCGGGGAGCAGGACTGAGCACCGCGTCCCGCGGCGTCCGCCCCCTGCCCCGGGCCGGACCCGCCTTCCCCGGGTGTGCTGCGGCGCGGGCGACGTCCGCGGGGGGCCGCGCCGCCGCCCGCCGGGCCAGTCCCCGGAAGGGCTGCGCCGGAGCACCGCCCCGCGGACCGGGGACCGGCCCGCCCCGGGCCCGCTCCGGCGCCGCGTCCCGTCAGGCGGCCCTGCGCGCGAAGAGCGGCACGGCGACCGCCCACACACCCGCCACCCAGGCCGCCATCACGGCGCCGCCCTCGATCGCGGACAGGTCCGTCCTGTTGGGGCCGCCCCTCAGGAACATCTGCGCGCCCGCCCGGTCGGGCAGGAGGTCCGCCAGGCCGGTCAGCATCGAGAGGTAGAAGGACAGGGCCAGCACCAGACTGATCAGGAGGACCAGCGGCACCACCGTGTTGCGGAGGACGACGGTGATCCCGGCCGCCAGCAGGGCGAGGAGCACCCAGTACGCGACCGCTCCCGCCAACGCGCCCAGGACGGGGCTGGCGAGCATGCCGGTCAGCGGGTACCCGTGCTCCCCCAGTCCGACCTGGGTGGCCGCGAAGGCCGCGGGCACGGTGGCCAGGGCGACCGCCAGTGCCGCCGCCGCGACCACGGCGGCCTTGGCCAGCAGGAGCCGGGGGCGGTGCGGCACGGCCAGCAGGGAGGCGCGGATCTGCCCTCCCGTGTACTCGGTGCCGACCGCGAGCACGCCCAGGACCACCATGCCCGCCTGCCCGTAGGAGATCGCGTCGAAGCCGGACTGCTCCGGCACGACCTCCCCGACGAGGAGACCGGGGTTGTCCGTGAGGGCCCTTCCCACCGACCATCCCGACAGCCACGCCAGCCCGACCGTCAGGGCGGCCGTCGCCAGGCAGGTGACCAGGACCGAGGTGAGCGTGCGGAGCTTGAACGCCTCGGCGCGCACGGTGTCGATCATCGTTCTCCCCCGCCCCGGGCGGCGCCGCTGCCGCCGGGCCACCGCCCGAACCCCGTGTCCGCGCCGCCGGGGCTCCCGGTGAGGGCGAAGAAGGCGTCCTCCAGGGAGGCGTGGCCCGCGGCCACCTCGTCGGGGCGGCCCTCGGCGACCAGGCGCCCGCCGTCGATCACCACCAGGTGGTCGGCGATCCTCGCGATCTCGCCCATGAAGTGGCTGGACAGGAGGACGGTGCGCCCCTCCTCGGCCAGGGCGCGCGTGAACGCCCGCACCCAGCGGATGCCCTCCGGGTCGAGGCCGTTGACGGGCTCGTCCATGACCAGCACCCCGGGGTCGCCGAGGAGGGCGGCGGCCAGGTCGAGCCGCCGTCCCATCCCCAGGGAGAAGGTGCGCACCCGGGCCCGGGCGGCCCCGCCCAGGCCGACGCCCTCCAGCACCTCCCCCACCCGGGACGCGGGCAGGCCGTTCGCCCTGGCGATCCACCCGAGGTGGGCCCGGGCCGTCCGCGCGGGGTGCGCTCCTCCCCCGTCGAGCTGGGCGCCGACGGCGGTGGCGGGCCGGCGCAGCTCCGCGTAGGGCCTCCCGTCGATCAGGGCCGTCCCCCCGTCGGCGCGGTCGAGTCCGAGCAGCACCCGCAGGGTGGTGCTCTTTCCGGCGCCGTTGGGTCCGAGGAAGCCCGTGACCTGGCCGCGGCGGGCGGTGAAGGTGAGCCCGTCCACCGCCGTCCGGGCGCCGAAGCGCCTGGTGAGTCCGCGTATCTCGATCATGGGACCCATCGTCGGGCCGGAGGGGTCCCGGGCGCGTCCGCCCGGGGAGGACAGTCCCGACGTCACCCCGGGAGGACGTCGCCCCCCGTGCCGGCGGCCCTGACGAGCCCGCTCTCGTAGGCGAACACCACCAGCTGGGCGCGGTCGCGGGCGCCGAGCTTGGCGAGCAGTCGGCTCACGTACGTCTTGACGGTGGCGCGGCTGAGGGTGAGGCGGTCGGCGATCTCGGCGTTGGACAGTCCGCGCGCGATGAGCGTGACGACCTCCTTCTCGCGCGGGGCGAGCGGCGTCCGCGCCCAGGCGGCGGGCGCCGTCCCGGCCCTCTCGCGCACGACGTGGGCGATCAGGCGGCCCGTGACCTCGGGGGCGAGCAGGGACTGCCCGTCGGCGACCACGTGGACGGCGCGGAGCAGTTCCTCGGGGGCGGTGTTCTTGAGCAGGAATCCGCTGGCCCCGGCCCGCAGGGCGCCGTACACGTAGTCGTCCAGGTCGAACATGGTCAGCACGACCACCCTGGTGTGCGGGGTGGCCGCGCAGATCTCCCGGGTGGCGGCCAGCCCGTCCATCTCGGGCATGCGGACGTCCATGAGGACGAGGTCGGGCCGGAGGCGGGCCGCCAGGTCCACCGCCTCCCGCCCGGTACGGGCCTCGCCGACCACGGTGAACCGGGGGTCACCGTCCATGAGCATGCGCAACGAGCCGCGCAGGAGGTCCTGGTCGTCGGCCACCACGATCCGCACGGGTGCGGTCTCCCCCATGAGTCCTCCGGCCGTCGTGTCGCGAACGCGGTCGGGGCCCGTGTGCGCCCGCGGGATCCTTTCGGGGCGGCGGGGACGTCCCGGCCGGGGTCCGGCCCGGAGCACGGCTCCGGCGCGGAGCACCGCCTCCAGTGTCCCGGACGCCGGGCGGCCGCGGAACGGCGCCGCCCCTCCGCCCTCCTCCTGCCGTCCGCCGCTCCCTCAGCCGCCGGGACCGGAGGGGATGCGTGCCCGGACCCGGAAGCCGCCGCCGGGCAGCGGGCCGGCCGTGAGGGTTCCGCCGTGGACCGCCACGCGCTCGCGCATGCCGACCACGCCGACGCCCCCTCCCGGTGAGCCGACGCGTCCCCGGGCCGGACCGGTGTCGGTCACCTCGGCCTCCACGGCGTCCCCTTCCCCGGTGACGACCACCGAGCAGGAGCCGCCGGGGGCGTGCCTGATGACGTTCGTGACCGCTTCCCGGACGATCCTGTACACGCTGACGGCCACGGCGGGCGGCACCCGCTCCACACCCGAGACCTCCAGCCTGCAGTCGATCCCGGTGCGGCGGGCCGTGTCCGCCAGGGCGGCCAACCCGTCCAGCCCCGGTTGCGGGTCCATCGGTGCGTCGGCGCCGGCGCGCAGTGCGCCCAGGACCCGGCGGAGTTCGTTCGACGCCTCCCGGCCGGCCTCCTCGATGTCGGCCAGGGCCGACCGCAGCTCCTCGGCGTCCCCGCCCGCGTACCGGGCCACCCCCGCGCGCATGCCGATGGCGCCCAGGGTGTGGGAGACGACGTCGTGCACCTCCCTGGCCACCCGCAGCCTCTCCCGGGTGCGGGCCTCGCGCTCGACGGCCGCCACCGCGCGCTCCTCCTGCTCGCGGAGCTCCCGGACGGAGCGCCCCAGCAGCCACGAGAGCGCGAGGAGGACCGCTCCGACGGCGAGGGCCCGGACCTGCTCCTCCAGCGGCACCGGGTCCACGCCCGCGGCCGCCAGCACGAGGAGCGCCCCCAGGAGGTAGGCCCAGTGCCGGGGCCGGAAGGAGCCGTGCCGCGAGGTCAGCGCCAGCGGGTACAGCGTCCACGCGGCCGCGGTGAACGGCTCCGCGGTCCATCCGGCGGCCAGGGCGGCGAGCGTGGCGGCGAGCACCGTGCAGAAGGACGCCGCGGGCAGCCGCCAGCGCAGCAGGATCCCGGCCGTGATCAGGGCGGCCAGGGCGAGGCGGGCCCAGGGGAGCGGGTCGTCGGCGCCCAGGTCGCGGGGGTCGGGCAAGCCGCCGGAGAGGGCCAGGTGGACCAGCGAGGCCGCGGCGTCGGTCGCGAACCTCCGGGGGGTGGGGCCTCCCTCCGCCCGGAGGGAGGGCCAGGGCCGCCGGGGGGCCGGGGGCACGGGGGCGTCGGGCGCGGTGAGGGGGGCGGCCGGACCGGCCGGGGGGACGTCAGTCGCTGAGGACACCGAGCATGCTCCGCTCCCAGGGGAGGTAGGGCTGTCTGCTGCTGCGCAGCACCGGACGCGGATCCCGGTCCTCGGACACGCAGCGGGAGATCTCCAGGGCCGCGAGCTCCCCGGTCATCCGGAAGGCCCGGGGCGTGGAGTCCTCCCGGTGCCAGCGGGCGTCGACCAGGCGCACCAGGGCGACGATACCCGGTCGGGCGCCGTCCCCGGCGTGCCATGCCAGCCGCAGGCCCTGGGCGAAGGCCGCCGCCAGCTCCTCGGGGAGGCGCTCACCCCGGGGTCCGACGGGCGGGACCGCGTTGACGAACTCGAAGCCGTCGGGGTGCCCGTCTGGCAGGGGCTCCGCCTCGGCCCACGCCGCGGCGAAGTGGCCGCCGCAGCTCTGGAGGACGTTGCGGACATAGATCCCGTGGACGGGGCGGGGCAGTGACGTGCGGTTCGGGAAGGGCACCGGCCTCTCCTTCCTGCGTGGGTGCGGCGGTTCAGGAGTCCTTCCCGGTCTTCGCCCCGAAGATGCCCATGCGTTGTCGATCGGTTGTCCGGGCCGGCCCCTCCGGACCCCGGCCGCGTCCTGCCCGCCCGCCGGCGCCCGGAGGGGGAACAGGGTGGCTGGCTGTAGTGCCGGGCGCCTCCGGAATGCCCCAGACTGATCGTTGCCGAGGGGTTGCGACGTGAACGGGGAGTAACGAGGATGAACGAGGTCTGGGCTCGGGCGTTGAGGGCGGGCGGCTACCTCCTGGTGGCCTTCGCCTCCGGCCTGGCCGTGCTGGTGGCTCTGCCGCTGACCCTGGCCGTGGTGCTCACCGTGCCGATCGGCGGCCTCGGGTTCGTGCTGCTGCCGCCCTGGCTGGGCGCCGTGGGGAGGTTCGCCGCGTGGCACCAGGGGCGGGCCTCGGACCTGCTCCGGGTCCCGGTGCCGGAGCTCCCGGACCCCGGGCCCCCCGGTTTCCGCGCGCTGTGGCGCGAACCGTCCACCCGCAGGGTGCTGCTGTGGATGCCCGTGTTCACGGCGGTGAGCATGCTCGCCGGCCTCCTGGGCGTGGCCGCGCTCTCCCTGCCCGTCACCTCGGTGCAGTTCCCGTTCTGGTGGGCGCTCCCCGAGGGCATGGAGTTCCAGTTCCTGGGGATCCCGGCCGACGGCTGGGGTTCGGCCCTGCTCCTCATGGCCGCGCAGCTGGCGCTCGGGTTCGTCCTGCTCCGGTGGGCCGTGGTCCCGGCGGCCAAGGCGCACGCCCGCCTCAACCTGCGGCTGCTCGCCCCCACCGGGGCCGAGCTGCTGGCCGCCCGGGTGGACGAGCTGAGCCGGACCCGCGCCGAGGTGGTGGACGCCCACGGTGCGGAGCTGCGCAGGATCGAGCGCGACCTGCACGACGGCACCCAGGCGCGGCTCGTCTCGATCGCGATGCAGCTGGGCGTGGCCCGCGAGGCCCTCGCCGAGGACCCGAGGCTCGCCGCACTGCTGAAGAACGCCCACGAGGGCGCCGAGGAGGCGATGACGGAGCTGCGCGAGGTGATCCGCGGCATCTATCCGCCCATCCTCGCCGACCGGGGGCTGGCCGGGGCGCTGAGCGCGCTGGTCGCCCGCACCACGGTCACCACCCGGCTGGACGTGGGCGACCTGGGCACGCTGCTGGTGGCGGCGGAGACCGCCGCGTACTTCGTGGTCACCGAGGCGGTCACCAACGCGGTGCGGCACGGCGCCGCCGAGGAGATCCTCGTGCGCCTGGACCGTGTCGGCGGCGTCCTGCGCGTGTCGGTGCGCGACGACGGCACGGGCGGGGTGGACGAGTCCCGCGGCACCGGGGTGACCGGCATCCGGCGCCGGGTGGCCGCCCTGGACGGTACCGTGCGCGTGGAGAGCCCGGCGGGCGGGCCGACCGTGGTCGAGGTGGAGCTGCCGTGCGGATCGTGATCGCCGAGGACAACGTACTGCTGTCCGCGGGCCTGGAACTGCTGCTGTCCACGCGCGGGTTCGAGGTGGTGGAGATCGCCGTGGACGCGCCGGCCTTCGCCGACGCGGTGGAGCGGCACCGGCCCGACCTGGCGATCGTCGACGTGCGGCTGCCGCCGAACTTCCGGGACGAGGGCATCCACGCGGCGATCGCGGCCCGGCGGCGCCACGAGGCGCTGCCGGTGCTGGTGCTGTCGCAGTACGTGGAGCGCGACTACGCCGGTGAACTGCTGGCCGACGGCCGGGGCGGGGTGGGCTACCTGCTCAAGGACCGGGTGGGCCGGGTGAGCGAGTTCGTGGACGCCCTGCACAGGGTCGCGGAGGGGGGCACGGTGATGGATCCGGCCGTGGTCCAGCAGCTCCTGGCACGGCGCTCCCGGGATCCCCTGGAGTCCCTCACCCGGCGCGAGAGCGAGGTGCTGGGGCTGATGGCGGAGGGCCTGGGCAACGGGGAGATCGCCGAGCGGATCGTCGTGACCGAGAACGCGGTGCACAAGCACGTCGGCAACATCTTCGCGAAGCTGGGACTGTCGCCGTCCGACAGCGGGCACCGCCGGGTGCGCGCGGTGCTCGCCTACCTCGACGGCAGGTGAGGGCCGCGCGCCCGGCGGGTCCGCGCCTCAGCCCCCGGCGGCCCGTGCGTCCTCGCGGACGCCCCGCCGGTTGAGCAGGATGCCGGTGGCGGCGGCGGTGAAGAACATGAGCACGCCGTACACGGCCGAGGGGATCGCCATCTCCGTGCTGTCGAGCAGCGCGGGGCTGAGCGCGATGGCCAGGGAGAGGGTCGTGTTGTGCAGGCCGATCTCCATGCACGAGGCGATCGCCTCGGGCCGTCCCGTCCCGATGGCGCGCGGCGCCCAGTAGCCGGCGAGGAGGCCGGCGACGTTGAACAGCAGCACCATCGGGCCCACGGCGACGAGGTAGTCGACGAGGTCGGCGCGCTCCTGGAAGACCGCGACGGCGATGACGCCGAACAGCACCACGACCGACGCCGCCTTGACCGGCCGCTCCATGCGCCGGGCGAAGGACGCGGCGCGGGCCCGGACGAGCATGCCCGCGGCGACCGGGACCAGGATGATCGCGAAGACCTGGAGGACCTTGTCGGCCTGGAGCCCGAGCGCGTCCCCGTCGCCCATGAAGTGGGCGATCGACAGGTTGGTGATCAGCGGGAGGCTCACCATCGCCGTGACGGAGTTGAGCGCCGTGAGGGAGATGTTGAGCGCGACGTTGCCGCGGAACAGGTAGCTGTACAGGCTGGCCGTGGTGCCTCCGGGGGAGGCCGCCAACAGCATCATGCCGACCGCCAGGGCCGGGGGCGGCTGGAAGAGCAGGACCAGGCCGAGGGCGAACAGGGGCAGGAGGAGGATCTGGCAGCCCAGGACGAGCGCGACCGTGCCGGGCAGTGCGGCGAGGCGGACGAAGTCTCCGACGGTCAGGCTCAGTCCGAGGCCCAGCATGATGACGGCGAGCGCGGCCGGGAGCGCGATCGTGGCGATGGCGGAATCCATGGGACACCTCGGGATCGGGCCGCGCGGGGGGAGGCGGCTCGGCGGTCGGGGGGCACTGACCGGCGCGGGGCGCCGGCCGTCGCGGACCGCGTTCGGTGTCGGTGCCGACGTGAGCTCGCCTGGGGTGTTCCGGGCGGGGAGGCCCGGGCGGACCGGGATCGCGCCGTCCCGTGATCTGCGCCACCATCGCTACTCGTCGGTATGTTGGCACGCCCGCGACGGCCCTGGCAAGGCCCCCCGGCGGGCGGGACCCCCGACACGGGTTCCGGGGGCGGGGCCCGGCGCGGTCCCGCCCCCGGGCCGTGGTCAGGCCGCGGGCCAGGAGCTGCCGGTGAGGTCGTAGGCCAGGTGGAACCACACCTTGCGGATGCTCGGGTGCCCGTTGTCGCCCCACGCGGTGGCGAAGCTGTCGACCAGGGCCAGCCCGCGGCCGTTCTCGGCGGTGAGCCGGTCGCCCGCCAGCGGTCCGGCGCTGAGCGGGCCGGCCTCCCCCGACGGGGAGCTGGTCGGCCTGCCGTTGTCGCGGCAGGCCAGGGTCAGGCCGTTGGGTCCCCGGGTCACCTTGAGCACGAACGTCTGGCCGGCCTCCCCCGAGCGGCTGTGCCGGATGGCGTTGGTCGCCAGCTCGGTCCCCAGCAGCGCGAACACGTACCGGAACTCGGAGTCCCTGGTCGCCGCGCAGGTGTCCAGGAAGGCGCGGGCCAGGGGGATGCAGGCGGGCTCCCCGGCGAACTCCCAGTGGCGCTTGGCGAAGGGGACCGGAGGCCGGCCGTTGAAGTAGTGCCGGTACTCGTCCGGGACACCCGCGAGGAAGGAGTCCTCCTCCTTGGCCAGGGCGGGCACGGAAACGAGCGTGGGCATGGGTGACTCCTTCGGCGGGGCGGTTCGTGGACGGGCGGACCGCGGGAGGGGGCGGCTGCGGGAGCGTCCGGCGGCCGTTCGGGGGAGGTCCGGCGCGGAACGGCTACGACCTTACGCGATCAGACCCCTGCGGGACAGGGGACGCGGGTGTGGCGAGAACCCGGATGCCCGTCCCGCCCGCCCCTGCCCCGCCCCCTCCCCCGGGCCGCCTCCCCTCCGCGCCTCAGACCGCCGCGTCGACCGCGTCCTCCGCCGCTGCCAGCGCCTCGGCCCGCTCCGCCGGGACCAGCCCGATCCGGGTCCGGCGGTCCAGCAGGTCGTCCGCGTCCATGGCCCCCTCGTGGCGCACGCCGAACCGGAACTCGGCGCCCGTGACACCGCGCACGACCGGCTCCAGCAGGCCGGTGTCGCCGCCTGCCCCGTCCAGGACGTCGACGGCCTCGGTCCCGTACCGTTCGACCAGGCGGCGCGGGGCCCGCACCGCGTCCAGCTCCTCGCGGGAGGCGGCGCCCACCAGTGCCAGGGAGCGCGTCCGGCACGGTCCGGCGGGCAGCCGGCGGGCGCGCACGGCGGCGTCCACGGCCTCCTCCGCCATCGCCCGGTAGGTGGTGAGCTTCCCGCCGACCACGGTGACCGTCCCGTTGGGCGCGACGGAGACGGAGTGCTCGCGCGACAGGTCGGCGCTGTCGCCGACGCCCTCCAGCAGCGGGCGCAGTCCGGCGAACGCGCCGATGACGTCATCGCGCCCGATCCGGTTCTCCAGCGCCCCGTTGAACCGGTCGAGCAGGAAGTCCACGTCGCCTTCGGGCACGTCGGGGACGTGCGGCGCGGGGCCGTCCACGGGTTCGTCGGTGAGCCCGGCGAACACGCGCCCGTCCGGCTGGGGCAGGGCGAAGACGAAGCGGCCGACACCCCCGCCGACGGGCACGGTGAGCGCGGCCCGGGGGCGGCCCAGGGCCGCGCCGTCGAGCACGAGGTGGCTGCCCCTGCTGGGCCGGAGCCGCACGCGGGGGTCCAGGAGCCCCGCGTGCACACCGGTGGCGTTGACGACGGCGCGCGGGCGCACGGGGATGATCCTGCCGGTGGCCGCGTCCCTCAGCACCGCGCCGTCGGCGGCCACGCTCTCGGCCGAGCAGCGGGTGATGACCCTGGCCCCCTCGCGCGCGGCGGTGCGCGCCAGCGCGACGACGAGCCGGGCGTCGTCCACGAGCTGCCCGTCGAAGGACAGGATGCCGCCGAGCAGGTCCCGCCTGGCGGCGCCGGGCAGCAGGCGCAGGGTCTGGCGGGCGTCCAGCAGCCGCGGGCGGGGCAGCACGCTCCCCGGGGTCCCCGCCATCACGCGCAGGAGGTCGCCCATGCCCATGCCCGCGCGCACGGACAGCGCCCTGGCCAGGCCGCTCCCCCTGTACACGGGCACGACCATCGGCATGGGGCGGACCAGGTGGGGCGCGGTCACCCGCATGAGGAGGTCGCGTTCGCGGGCGCTCTCGTAGGCGATGCCGAACTGCCCCCTGGCCAGGTAGCGCAGGCCCCCGTGGACGAGCTTGGAGCTCCACCGGCTGGTGCCGAAGGCCAGGTCGTGGCGTTCGACCAGCACGGTGGAGAGGCCGCGCGAAGCGGCGTCGAGCGCCGCTCCCGCCCCCGTCACGCCGCCCCCGACGACCAGGACGTCCACCTCGGGCCGGGCCTCCAGCCCGGCCAGGTCGGCGGCTCTCCGGGCGGCGTTCAGCGAGGGGGACGCGGGACTGGCAGTGCTCATGTGAGCGGTCCTTTCCGGGGGACGGTGCGGCGGATGGGCCGGCGCGCGGCCCCGCCCGGCCCGTCGGGGGCCGCGGCGCTTCAGGGTGCGAGGTAGCCGTCGAGGAGGACGGCGAGTTCCCCGACGAGCCGGTCCTCGTCGAGGACGTCGGCGAACAGTCGGCGCGAGGTGACCGTGCCCTGCACGGTCACCAGGACGAGGCGGGCCAGGGCCTCGGGGTCGCCCGCGCGCACGGAGCCGTCGCGCTGCCCCTCGGCGACGACGGGCTCCACCAGGTCGAGGGCGGCCCGGTGGCTGGTTCCCAGACGGTGGAAGGTGTAGGTCGCCAGGAGTTCGGGCTCGGTGTCCACGATCCGGGTGAACAGCGGGTGGGCCAGCATCGCGCGGGCGACCCGGGCGGCGTGGCGGACCAGGCGCGGGCGCACGCCCTCCCCCTCCGGGTCGTCGGCGGAGGCCGCGCCGGCCTCGGCGAGGATCTGCCGCAGCTCACGGGTGAGCAGGTCCGCGACGAGCGCGGTCGCGTCGGGCCAGCGGCGGTACACGGTGGGCCTGCTGACCCCGGCGCGGCGCGCGACGTCGGTCAGCGTGGTGCGGCGCACCCCGAAGGCCTCGACGCAGGCGCGGGCCGCGTCCAGGATCCGATCCTCTACGTTACGTTTTGACGCCATATGTAAAACTGTAGGGCATGGCTCACGAGAAGACACCGCCCGGCGACGGGAACGGCCCCGGTGCGGGCACAGGCCCCGACCCCGGCACGGACACCGCACCCGACATGAGCTGGTTCGCCTGGGGCGACCCCGCCAGGGCGCGGGAGCTGGACCCCGGTCTGCGCGACCTCGTCGCGCAGGTGCTCCGGGCCCGCTTCCAGGACATGCCCCCGGTCCCGGAGGAGCTGGTGGAACTGCCGCCCAGCAGGCTCGGCGCCCGGCTGCGCGAGCTGTTCGCCGAGGTGGTCGGCCCCGCGCACGTGAGCACGGAGGACCCCGTCCGCCTGCGCCACTGCGGCGGCAAGAGCACCCCCGACCTGCTGCTGCGCCGCGCGGGCCGGGCGGACCCGGCACCGGACGCCGTCCTCCACCCGGCCGACCACGGCGAGGTGGAGCGGCTCCTCGCGGTGTGCTCGGAGGAGCGGGTCGCCGTCGTGCCCTTCGGCGGGGGCACCAGCGTGGTCGGCGGCGTCACCCCGCTTCGCGGGGGCTTCCACACAGTGGTCTCCCTGGACCTGCGCCGCCTGAACCGCCTGGTGTCCGTGGACCCCCTGTCGTCGACGGCCGTCCTGGGCGCGGGCGTGCGCGGTCCACACGCGGAGGCGATGCTGGCGGAGCACGGGCTCACCCTGGGACACCTCCCCCAGAGCCACGAGTACGCGACGATCGGCGGCTACGCGGCCACCCGTTCCAGCGGACAGGCCTCCTCCGGGTACGGCCGGTTCGAGGACATGGTCGTGTCGCTGCGGGTGGCGACCCCGCGCGGCACCCTGGAGGCGGGCGGCCCGCCCGCGTCGGCCGCCGGCCCGGACCTGCTGCGCCTGCTGCTGGGCTCGGAGGGCACGCTGGGCGTCATCACCGAGGTGGGCGTGCGCGTGCGGAGGGCGCCCGGGCGCGTGCTGGACGAGGCGTGGTCGTTCCCCGACTTCGCCGCGGGCGCGGACGCTCTGCGCGTCCTGGCGCAGTCGGACGCCCGGCCGACCATGGCGCGCGTGCTCGACGAGTCGGAGACGTTCGTGGGCGCGGCGATGGGCGGGCGCGAGGCCGTCCCCGGGTGCCAGGCCGTGCTGGGCTTCGAGGGGTCCCCCGCCGAGGTGGAGGCCCGCGCCGCCGCGGTGCGGGAGGCCATGGCGGAGGCCGGCGGCACCCCGCTCGGCCCGGAGCCGGTGGCGCACTGGCGCGAGAACCGGTTCTCCTCCCCCTACCTGCGCGACGCCCTGCTGTCGGCGGGGATCCTCGCCGAGACGCTGGAGACCGCCGCGTCGTGGACCGACCTGCTGCCGCTGTACGCGGCCGTGTCCGAGGCGCTCACGGGGGCGTTGGAGGGCGACGAGGGCGGCGCCGTGGTGATGTGCCACGTGTCGCACACCTACCCGACCGGCGCGTCCCTGTACTTCACGGTGGCGACGGCGGCCGGGCCGGACCCGGTGGCGCGCTGGGGCCGGGCCAAGCGCGCCGCGTCGGACGCGATCGTCGCCAACGGCGGGACGATCACCCACCACCACGCGGTCGGGTCGGACCACCGGCCGTGGATGGCGGCGGAGATCGGGCCCCTGGGCGGCGACGTGCTGCGCGCGGTCAAGGCCGCGCTGGACCCCGAGGGCGTGCTCAACCCGGGCAAGCTCATCCCCGACGCGCCCTAGCGGACCGCCCGCGGCGCCGCGGGCCCGGCCGGACCCGTCCTCACGCCCTCTCCGCCTCGCGGGAGAGGCTGCGCTCGACCTGCCCCGCCATGTCCTCGAGGAGGTCCAGGGCCTTGCCCTCCCCGATACCGCCGTCCTCCACCGGCAGGCTGATCATGACCGCCACGTTCACGCTGGTGAAGGAGGCCGTCGCGACGACCGCGTCGGAGTACTCCCCGTCGCGGTACAGGACCGCGAAGCCACCGTCCCCGGCCCGCACGGACCGCCAGTCGAGGACCTCCCCCCGCATGCCCTCGGGCGCTCTGTCCCCCTCCAGGTCCTCCCGGGCGTCCGCCATGTCCTCGCGCAGGTCGGCGACGGTCTCACCGCCGTCCTCGAACTCGTACAGGGAGACGAAGACGTCGAGGAGGAAGACGTAGGAGTCGTTGACGGAGCAGGCGAGGTAGCCGATCTGGCCGTCCTCCGCGTAACCCGCCTCCTCCGCCGAGTAGTAGTCGCCCTCGGCCAGCGGGCTGTCGGCCCCGGGGATGCCGGCGACCACGTCCTCGGACAGCAGCTGACGGCAGCCGGGCAGGTCGGCGTAGGGGCGGCCGCCCGCCGCCTCCCACACCACGGCGCCGAGGGAGGCGACCACCGCCAGGGAGGCGACGGCCACCCCGATCAGCACCGCCGGTCCGCGCCGTGCAGGGCCTCCGGGGCGGCCCGGCACGGGCGGCCGTCCGGGCGGGACTCCCCCGGGAGCGCCGGGGAACGGCCGGACGGGCGGGACGTACCGCTGTCCCGGATACCCGCCGTGGGGCGCTCCGGGCGGCCCGTGGGGTCCGGGCGGGGGCTGCCGTCCGGGGCCGGGGCGGGGCAGCCGTCCCCGGTGGGGCCCGCCGGGGAACGGCCGGCCCCCGGGGGGACCGGGAAACGACGCGTCGTCGGGGGGATGGGTCATCGGTCTCGCGGCTGGGGGCGCACCCGGCCCGGGGCGGGTGGTCGCCGCGCCTCCTCACAGGTGGTCTCGTGTCGCACGGAACGGCCCGGGCCGGCGTGCGCGCCGTGCGCGCGCCGGGACGCCACACCAAGTATCGCCAACCGCGGCTTCCGCGCCATACCCGGGACCGGAACCGGACGCGACCCTTCCCACGGCGCGAAACCGCCCCGGGCGCCCCCGCGTGCCCCGACAATGGATGCCGTGGCACGAGGAAAGCTCCGCATCTACCTGGGTTCGGCCCCCGGGGTCGGCACCACGCACAACGTGCTGGTCGAGGCCCGCCGGCGGACCTCGCACGGCACCGACGTGGTGGTCGCCGCCGTCCACACCCACCGGAGGGAGCGCACGTCCGCCCTCCTGGAGGGGTTGGAGTGCGTGCCGCCGCACCCGTCCGGCTCGGTGGACACCGCGGCGGTGATCTCCCGGGCGCCCGGCACGGCCCTGGTCGACGACCTCGCCCGGTCCAACCCGCCGGGGGCGCCCAACCCGACCCGCTGGCAGGACGTGGAGGAGCTGCTGGAGGCGGGGATCGACGTCCTGTCGACGGTGGGCATCCACCACCTGGAGTCGCTCAACGACGTCGTCCACCAGATCACCGGGGTACGCCCCCAGCAGACGGTCCCCGACCACGTGGTGCGCCGCGCGGCCGAGGTCGAACTCGTCGACATCACCCCGCAGGAGCTGCGCCGCCGCATGGCGCACGGCGACATCCACCCCGCCGAGCGGGTCGACGCCGCCCTGGCCGACTACTACAGGGAGGGCAACCTGGCGGCGCTGCGCGAGCTGGCGCTGCTGTGGACCGCCGACCGCGTGGAGGAGGGCCTGTCCCGCTACCGGGGCGAGCACGAGATCCAGCGCACCTGGGAGGCCCGCGAGCGGGTCGTCGTGGCGCTCACCGGGGGCCCCGAGGGAGAGACGCTGATCCGCCGGGCCGCCCGCGTCGCCGCCCGGTCCCGGGGCGGGCACCCCCAGCCGAGCCACCTCCTGGCCGTGCACGTCGTGCCGCCGCAGGGGATCTCGCAGACGCCGCCGGAGGACCTCCTGCGGCAGCGGCGCCTCCTCGCCGAGCTGGGCGGGACCTACCACCAGGTGGTCGGCAACGACGTCCCGACAGGCCTGCTGGAGTTCGCCCGGGGCGTGCACGCCACCCAGATCGTGCTGGGCTCGTCGCGCCGCCGGACCTGGCAGTACGTGTTCGGTCCCGGGGTCGGCGCGATCGTGGCCCGCGACTCCGGCGACATCGACGTGCACATCGTCACCCACGAGAGGGTGGGCAGCGGCCGGTGGCCCCTGCCGCCCCCGGGCCGGGGGCTGGGCGAGCACCGCCGGGCGGCCGGGTGGACCCTGGCGCTGCTGGCGCCCACCATCGTCTCGCTGTTCCTGGCCCTGCCGCTGTTCTCGGACGTGGGCCCGGCCTCGGACACCATGCTCCTCCTGCTGATCACCGTCGCCACCGCGGCCGTGGGCGGGCTGCGCCCCGCGCTGGTGTCGGCGCTGTGGAGCGCGATCCTGCTCACCGTCCTGGTGTCACCGCTGCACGGGCGGCCGTCGGTGTCGCTGGACAACGTGGTGGCGCTGACCGCGTTCACGCTGGTGGGAACGCTGGTCGCGATCGTGGTGGAGATGGCGGCCCGGCGCTCGGCGCAGGCCGCGCGGGCCCGCGCCGAGGCCGACGCGGTGACCCTCCTGGCGGGGAGCATCCTGTCGGGCAAGGAACCCCTCCAGGCGCTGCTCCGGCGCATCAGGGAGACATTCGGGCAGCGGTCGGCGACGCTCCTGGAGCGGCTGGACGACGGCCGGTGGCGGCCCGCCCACAGCGTCGGCGCCCCGGCCTGCGACTCCCCCGACGAGTCGGACGTGCTGGTGTCGGTCTCCGACAACCTGGCGCTGGCCCTGCGCGGCCGGGTGCTGCCCGCCGCCGACCGGGGCGTGCTGCGCGCGTTCGCGGCGCACATCGGCATCGCCCTGGAGCACCAGAGGCTGGAGTGGGACGCGGCCGAGGCGAGGAGCCAGGCGGCCGGCAACCGCATCCGCACCGCCCTGCTGGCCGCGGTGTCGCACGACCTGCGCACCCCGCTGACGTCGATCAAGGCGAGCCTGGCCAGCCTGCGCGCCACCGACATCACGCTCACCCCGGAGGACCGGGAGGACCTCCTGGAGACCGCGGAGGAGTCCACCGACCGGCTCAACCGCCTGATCGACAACCTGTTGGACATGAGCCGCGTGCACACCGACAACGTGCGCCCCAAGCTCCGCGCGGTGGGCCTGGAGGAGGTCGTCCCGATCACCCTCCTCGGCCTGCCCCACGAGGCCGTCACCGTGGACGTCCCCGACGGCCTGCCCCGGGTCCTGGCCGACGCCGGTCTCCTGGAGCGGGCGGTGGCGAACGTGGTCGCCAACGCGGTGCGGTACAACCCCGATCCGCGCCTGCCCGTCCTGGTCGCCGCGAGCGCGCACGGCGACAGCGTGCAGCTGCGCGTGGCGGACCGGGGGCCGGGTGTCTCGGACGAGGGCAAGCAGCGCATGTTCGAGGCCTTCCAGCGCCTGGGCGACGCCCCCCAGGGCACGGGGGTGGGGCTCGGGCTCGCCGTCGCCCGTGGTTTCGTTGAGGCGATGCACGGCAGACTCGACCCCGAGGACACCCCCGGGGGCGGGCTGACCATGGTCTTCACCCTGAGGGCGACAGAACCCGATATGACGGACATCGATGGCGAGAGGGGGTCCCATGCGGGTCCTGGTCGTTGACGACGACATGCAGATCATCCGGGCCATGCGGATCAACCTCCGTGCGCGCGGCCACGACGTGGACACGGCCGCCGACGGGGCCACGGCCCTGCGGCTGGCCGCCGGGAACCACCCGGACGTGGTCCTCCTCGACCTGGGGCTGCCCGACATGGAGGGCCTGGAGGTCATACGCCGCCTGCGCGGCTGGTCCCAGGTGCCGATCATCGTGCTGTCCGCACGGCACTCGGCCGGGGAGAAGGTGCGCTGCCTGGACTCGGGCGCCGACGACTACGTCACCAAGCCGTTCGGCATGGACGAGCTGCTCGCCCGGATGCGGGCCGCCGAGCGCCGGTCGGTCCGCGCGGAGGAGGCGCCGGTCGTGCGCACGCCGTGCTTCACGGTGGACCTGGGCGCCAAACGCGTCCTGCGCGACGGCGGGGAGGTGCGGCTGACCCCGACGGAGTGGCACATCCTGGAGATCCTCGCACGCCACGCAGGCCAGCTGGTGAGCCAGCGCCAGCTGCTCCACGACGTGTGGGGGCCCGCCTACCAGAGCGAGACGAACTACCTGCGGGTGTACATGGCCCAGCTCCGCCGCAAGCTGGAGCCGGACCCCGCCCGCCCCCGGTTCCTGATCACGGAGGCGGGCCGGGGCTACCGCTTCGAGGGGGCGGGCTGACCCCGGCGCCCGCCCCGCCGGGGTCAGCGGGTGACGGCGGCCCCCTCGGCCAGCTCCATGAGCGCGTCGAACTCCTCGGTGCCGACATGCCCCCGGTTGGCCTCGGCCACGGCCCGGCAGGGGGCGAAGGCGCGCACCCACTCGAACAGCCGGTCGGCGTCCACGCCCATGGCCTCGGAGAGCACGCCCACACGGCGCTCCACCTCCGCCACGCCGGTGGTCCTCCACAGCGCCCAGTCGACGGCGTCGACCGCGCCGTCGCCGAGGCAGGCGCGCGGGTCGAGGGCGACGAGGCCCCGACCGCCCCCGTCGATGACGTTGCCCGGGTGCAGGTCCCCGTGCACCGGCACCACGTCGACGTTCCCGTTGGCCAGGTCCCGCGCCCGGCAGAAGCCCTGGTGCATGGCGGAGACGGGCACCACCTCGGCGGCGGGGCCGTCGGCGCGCTCGCGGTTCCAGAGGTCGAAGACGAACTGCACCCGCGACGTCAGCGGGCGGAGCTCGTCGAGCTCCGCGCGGGGCACCGCCGTGGCGTGGAGCTGGGCGATGAGCGCGCCCACGGTCTCCATCCGCGGCACCGTCCCGCTGTCGGCCACCGTGATGCCGTCGACCCGCTCCATCAGGACGGCCCCCCGGTCGGCGTCGAGGCCCCACACGCGCGGCACGCGGCCCGAGTCCCCCCACATGCGCAGCAGCCGGGCCTCGGAGACGGCGAGCCCGCTGTCCGGGGACAGTTTGAGCACCCCCGCGGCCCCGTCGGCGCCGCGCACGTGGATCACCACGGACGTACGGCCGCGCGGTGCGGGGCCCTCGACCGTCAGCCGCCACTCGGCGGCGAGCTTCTCGACGATCCCGGGGAGCTCGGCCAGCCACTCGCCCACGTGGCTGCCGAAGCGCCGTTCCAGACGCCGGCGCTGTCGGCCGTCGACGAACTGCGCTGTGACGTGGTTCATACATCCACCTTAGGTTCGCTCACGACGATGCCTGTCGGGGTCGAGCCCCGTCGCGGCTCGGCGGCCGTCCGCTCCGCACCGCGCGGGCGCCGGTCGGGACCGGGCCGGTCGCGGGAGTCCGCCTCGCCGGCGGGGAGTGCGCGGCTCCTGAGGGGCCGGTCCCGGGCCGTTCCGCGCCGATGCGGCCGGGTACGGGTACCGCGTTGTGGGTGCGGGGAGTTCCCGCCCTCCCGACCCCTACCCGTCCCGGCGGCACCGGTAACGGAGCGGCCGCCCCCCGAGCCCCCTTCGTTACCGAACGGTGTCGCCATGTCACCCCCTGTGGGCACGCTTCCCGGCTTCCGCAAGACCCCGGCTCGGGTCAGACCAACCGCCCCTTGGCCGCCCGGTGCTGGGCCAGGAGCGTGTCCACGACCAGTTCCGAGGGCCACAGCGGGGTGGTGAGGGCCGTGACGTCGAGTCCGCGCAGCAGCTCGAAGTCGGGCCCGTCGACGAGCCTCCACGCCGCGACGGCGACGTTGTCGCGGCCGTCCCGGCGCAGCCGGTCGACGGCGTCGAACACCGAGGGCGCCCAGGTGCGCAGGTAGCCGACCTGGACCGGGGAGCCGAGGCGGCGGCTGAGCATGCGGGCCACGTCCATGACGACCTGGCGCTCCTCCGTCCCGGTCGTGCCGTCGGCGGCCAGCACCACGCCGTCGCCGGGCCTGCGGCCCGAGTCGACGAGGCGGCCCGCGAGGTCGGCGACGATGGACGGGACCGCGCCGAGGGGCGGCGTGTGCCAGGCGTTCCCCAGGCGGCCGAGGTCGAGCCTGGAGAGCAGGTGCGCGCTGGCGACGTCACCGCCCGCGACGAACGCGGGGACCACCACCTTGGGGCCCCTGACGGCGCGGATGGCGGCGGTGACCTCGGCCGGGCTGCCGAAGGCGGGGACGACCGGCGCCTCTCCCCGTCCGGCCACCGCCTCGGCCAGGCCGCACAGGGCCTCACGCCGGTGGGCATCACGTGAGTCGTCGGCCACGAGGACCATCGTCGGGACCATGAAAGGCTCCTTGAATCGCGGTGAGATCTACCGTTGTCCGCCGAGAGTAAAGGGGCACCGTTTCAGGGGCGTGCTCTCGTGTTACATGGAGGAGAACAGCAGACAATGGCTATGATGGTTATCGCCTGAACAAGTCTTGGTGAACCATAACAATCTCTGAAAAACTGTGATGTGTCCACTTTTCCGGGGAGTGGCGTACGCCTCAGCGCGACCACCCGACAGAGGGGTCGGCGGGCGGAACCACGGGTAGGACATCCCCCACCAGGACCGACGGCCGGACAGCCATGACAGGGCCGGAACCCTCCAGCCTGTCGGACATGTCCGACACCACACCCCCATAGCCACTCCGGGTGAAAACCGATTTCACCCCGAAGTTCTGTAGAGATATACCCGGCAAAAGTTTTCCTATGCATTCGCCCGGTGCGGATGCACGTGCCGAGGAATGTGCCCCCGAGGGGCGCCGCCGGACGCGGGGCCGTTTTCGCCGTCGTTTCCGCGGCTCCGCGTTCCGCGGCTCCGGGAATCGCGAAAACGACGACTCCTGCCACATGCGACCCTCGTGTGTCAAGGGTGCGCACTCCCCTACCGCGTCATAGCCGCACACCACCTGACGTGGGGGGACAGGATGCCGGTCCGGCGCGATCACTTGCCATGGGCCACGGGTCCGCCCACACTTGGAACCGAGCGGACCATATCCCCGCAGGCCCACGCGCCCCGGGACCGCTCACGGGCAACCGCCCGCCGGATCCACCGCCGGCGGCGGGCCCGCGACCCACACCGCACCGTGCAGACTGGAGTGAGCATGGCCGTCCACCCTCGGGTGCAGACGCTGGCCCAGACCTTCCTCGCCCACGCGGACCAGGAGGCCCCCGGCCTGGTCGAAGGCCTCTACCTGACCGGTTCGGTCGCCCTCGGCGACTTCCGCCCGCACGCGAGCGACGTCGACTTCGTCATCGTCACCAGGAGCACGCCGGACGGCGACGAGCTGGAGCTGCTGCGCCGCGCGCACGCGGGCACGCGCGCGGCCGTCCCCCGCCCCCAGTTCAACGGGATCCACGTCACCTGGGACGACCTGACCCGCGACCCCGCCGCCTGCGGAGCGGTCCCCTCCGTCATCGGCGGCCGGTTCCGTTCGCGCGCCAGCGCCGACGTCAACCCCGTGACCTGGCACATCCTCGCCGAGCACGGCGTGACCGTGCGGGGCCCCCACCCGGTCGAACTGGACGTGTGGGACGAGCCCGAGAGCATGCGCGCCTGGTCCCTGGGCTCCCTGGACGAGCAGTGGCGCCGCTGGCGGGAGAAGGCCGGCCGCCTGGTCACCCCGCGCGGCCTGGCCGTCCTCGGTTCCCTGGCGCCCTCCTGGAGCGTGCTGAGCGTCAGCCGCCTGCACTTCACCCTGAAGACCGGGGAGATCACCTCCAAGTCGGGCGCGGGCGCCTACGCCCTGCACGCCTTCCCGGAGAAGTGGCAGCACATCGTCAACGAGTGCCTGCGCGTGCGCCGCAACGCCGGCGCGCCCTCGCTGTACGAGAGCGCGCTCGCCCGCCGGCGGGCCGCCCTGGACTACATCGAGATGGTCCTGGACGACTCCCTGCGCCCGGGCCTGGCCGCCTGAGCGCTCCGCTCCCCCGCTCGCACCGGTCCCGGGGGACGGTGGGCCCGTTTCCGGCTCGCCCGACTAATCTGGGATTCATGACCATGCGCCCCATCGTCCGCTTCGGCGACCCCGTCCTCGTCACTCCGACCACCCCCGTCACCCGCTTCGACCAGCACACCGAGGCACTGGTCCGGGACCTCCTCGAAACGGTCGAGGCCCCCGGCCGGGCCGGCCTGGCCGCCACCCAGATCGGGGTGGGGCTCCGCGTCTTCAGCTACAACGTGGAGGACCGGATCGGCTACGTGATCAACCCCGAGATCGCGGAGCTCTCGGAGGAGGTCCAGGACGGCGAGGAGGGCTGCCTGTCCGTCCCCCGGCTCTGGTACCCGACCAGGCGGGCCGAGCGCGCCGTCGTCACCGGGGTGGACCTGCGCAACGAGCCGGTCACCGTGGAGGGCACCGGGCTGATGGCACGCTGCCTCCAGCACGAGACCGACCACCTCGACGGCATGGTCTACGTCGAGCGGCTCGACCCCGACACCCGCAAGCGCGCGATGCGTGACATCCGCCGCTCCGACTGGTTCATGCCCGCCTCCCCGGACGCTCCCCCGGCGCCCGTCGGCCTCCGGCTCCCCAGCGCCTTCGGCGGAGCGGGCTGAGGCCGCCGCCCCGCCGTGCGGTCCGGGGACCGGCCGGGGGTGCCGGTCCGGTCCCCCGCTCCGGGTATCTTCGGACACATCCCCCTACCCCCCGCAGTCACGTGAGTCAACGCACTAGGCACGTCACGCCACGATCTCGTAAGGTCTGCTGAGCATCCGGCACCCCACGGCGCCCCCGCACCGCGCCGCCGGCCCACCGGATGCACCCGGACCGCCCTCGGAGCACACATGACGACCACTCCTCCCCGCAACCCGCGCGGCACCCGTGCCGCCATGTCCCTCGCCGCCGTCACGACGGCGCTCCTCATCGGCCTGCCCGGCACCGCGCAGGCCGAGCCCGGCGACGACGAGGTGGACATCGACGAGCTGACCCAGCGGGCCGAGGAGCTGGAGGAGAGCTACGACGGCGAACTGATCCAGTTCACCGAGATCAAGGGGCGCGTCGAGCAGGCCGAGGAGGACCTGGAGGAGGTGGAGTCCCGCCTGGACGCGTCGCGGGCGGGTGTGTCGACCATCGCCTCCGCCCAGTACAAGAACGAGACCGGCCTCGACCCCGCGCTCCACGCCATGTTCTCCAGCGACCCGGAGGACATGTTCAGCGACGCCGCGACCCTGTCCTACCTGGGGCAGAGCCAGTCGGAGCAGATCTCCGAGCTGATCGACACCCGCGACGAGGCGGCGGAGGTCGCCGAGGGCCTCCGGACGGAGATGGCGGACGCCGAGGAGCTCGTCGAGGACCTGGAGGCGCAGCGCGAGGACGTCGAGCAGCGCATCGCCGAGTACGAGGAGGAGCAGGTCCCCGAGACGCCGGGCACCGGCAGCATCCCCGACAGCGCGATGGGCTGGGGCTGGAGCGGGGCGACCCCGCGCATGGCCGCCATCCGCGACGAGATCGTCATGCGGTTCGGCGCCCCCTACCCGGTGGGCTGCCTGCGCTCCAGCGCGGACGACCACGGCGTGGGCCAGGCCTGCGACTTCATGATGAGCGCCGGGGGCGCGATCCCCTCGGCGGAGAACCAGGCGCTCGGCACCCAGATCTCCCAGTACGCGATCGACAACGCCGACAGGCTGGGCGTCAAGTACATCATCTGGGAGCAGCAGATCTGGCAGGCCGGTTCGTGGACCTGGATGAGCGACCGGGGCGACAACACCCAGAACCACTACGACCACGTGCACATCTCGTCGTACTAGCGGCGGGCCGGCCTCCCGGCCGACCGGCGGGGCACGGTCCGAACCCGGAACCCGGCGGTTCCGGCGGCGACGGCGCCCTCCGGCGGCTACGGCGCGGAGCCGCTCGGGCCCGGCGGGTCCCGTCGGACGGCGGGGCGCGAACCGCGGCGCGTGAGCGCGAACGGGACGGCCGCCAGGAGCGCCGCCGCCGTCAGCGCGAACGCGGGGACGTAGCCGAACAGCTGGATCAGCAGCCCCAGGAGCATCGCCCCCGCTCCCGCGCCCGCGTCGTAGCCGATGTTCCACACCGCGCTGGCCCGGCCGTAGCCCGAGGGGCCGGCGCGGTTCAGCATGAGGGTGACGGTCTCGTTCTGGACGGCGCCGAAGCCGAGACCGAACACCACGGCTCCCAGGAGCACCAGCAGGACCGTCCCGGCGCCCAGCCCTCCCCCTCCGTCGCCGTGCGACCACAGCGCCGCGGTGACCAGGGCCATGCCGAGGGCCGCGCCCGCGGTGCCCGGCAGCAGCAGGAGGGTGCGCCGGTGGAGGTCGTGCAGCATCCCGGCGGCCCACCGGCCCGCGACGACCGCCAGGGCGTAGGCGGCCAGGGCCCCGCCGACCAGCCACGCGGCCCGCTCGAACGGGATCGCCAGGAAGGTGATGACCGCGCTGGCCGCGGAGGCGGTCAGCAGCATCAGGACCAACGGGGCGGCGAGCGCCAGCAGAAGCGGCGGCCCCGAGGGCGCGTCCGCCGTGGCCGCGGCGGCCCGCGCGGGGCTCCGCAGCGCCGCCCGGTTCCGGCCGCCGTCGGCGAACCAGACGCCCCAGGCCAGCAGGGCCCCCACCGCCGAGCACAGGCCGGTGATCCAGAACGCGGTGGCGAAGCCGACGTTGAGGGCGAGGGCCACACCGCCCGGCAGGATGAGCACCTGCGGCAGGCCGACCGCGAGCCCGTAGTAGCCGGTGGCCCGACCGACCTGGCTGTGCGGGACCAGCCGCGCGGCGAGCGCGGTGCCCGCGACGCTGACCATGCCGAAGCCGACGCCGCGCACCGCCGAGACGGCGATGAGCGGGCCCAGGTCCGCGGTCAGCGCGAACAGCGGGGTCGGCAGGCCCATGACCAGGGCCCCCACGGGGAACGCCCAGCGGTAGCCGCCCCGCTCCAGCAACCAGGGCATGGCGAGCTGGGTGAGCACCGTCGTCAGCATGAAGGCGCCGGTGGTGCTCCCGGCCCCGAACTCGCCCGCTCCCCCGCGCGTGGCCCACAGGGGCACCAGGGGGAGGACCGCCGCGAACCCGCAGAGGGCGAAGGCCGTGGCCGCGATGAGCAGCGCGAAACCCCTGCCCCGGAGGCCGGGCAGGTCGGCGGTGGTGAACTCGGCGGGTGTCGACCCGTTCCCGGAGGAGGACGAACCAGATCGGATCATCCGTCCTTTGTAGTGCACGGGCAGACGCCTGTCGATGCCGTCGCCGACCGGTCGGCGCGGCCCGCGCCGGGGCCGCGGGGTCAGTCGCCGGGGGCGATCCGCTCGCCGATCCAGTCCCT
Source organism: Nocardiopsis sp. CA-288880 (assembly GCF_050955985.1). Classification (NCBI taxonomy): domain Bacteria; kingdom Bacillati; phylum Actinomycetota; class Actinomycetes; order Streptosporangiales; family Nocardiopsidaceae; genus Nocardiopsis; species Nocardiopsis sp. CA-288880. Next base: position 6,333,296 of record NZ_CP192105.1, read on the forward strand.
GAGGCGTACGGCCAGTTCGGGGGTGACGGCGCGCTCGGCGTGCCCCATCCCCGGGACGAGCCACAGCTCGCGGGGCTCGCGGGCCGCGTCGTGGATGGCGGTGGCGTGGGAGACGGGGAAGTAGCTGTCGGCCTCGCCGTGCACGACCAGGAGCGGCGTCGGGGAGACCTCCCCGGCGAGCTGGCGGGGTTCGGCCGGCCTGGGGTCCCAGTCCCGGTCGATGACCCGCACCTTGCGGAAGCTGCGCAGGAAGAAGCGGCCCGCGGCGCGCCCGATCCCGAGGTGGAGCAGGCGCATCCTGCGCGTGCCCCGGTAGTACCAGCGGCTGGGGCCGCTGACCGAGACCGCGGCGGCGATCCCGCCGTAGATGGCGGCATGGCGTACCACGACGGCGGCGCCCATGGAGAACCCGACGGCCGCGACGGACGTGTAGCCGAGCTCCCGCAGGCGGGCGACGACCGCCTCCAGGTCGTGGATCTCCTCGTTGCCGACGGTGCTGCGCCCGCCGGAGCCGTGGTGGCCGCGGAAGTCGAAGGTCATCACGTCGCCGACGGGGAGGAGCGCCTCCGCGATGGCACGCGTGTAGGGGCTCCGGTGGGTACCGGTGAACCCGTTGGCGAGGACCACCGCCGCGGTGCGGGACCCGGTGCCGTGCAGGAGCACGGCGTCGATCCCGACCCCGTCCGCCGTGGTCAGCCGGAACCGGCTCTCGCGGGGACGGTCGACGGGGGCGTCAATGGCATCGGACACCCCTCCATCGTGCCCGATCACGTCCGGGGGCCGGCGTCCGGCCCCTGGTTGCGGCCCCCGTCGCCGTACCTGTGCTCGATCCACTCGTCGGGGTACAGGTGCCGTCCGCCGTGCTCCGGGGCCTCCGGGGCGCGGCCGTGCGCCCCGCCCGGCCCGCCGTGGGGGCCGGGGTCCCGGCGGCAGGGGTCCGCGGCGGACGGACCGTGTCCGCCGCGGCCGGACGCCTCGTCCCAGGACGGGGCGCCGTGCCCGGCGCCGCCGGTCGGCGCGGGCCCGCCCCGTGCGGGGGTCCCGTGCGCGGGCCCGCCGCCGTACGGACCGTTCCACCCCTGTCCGGCCGGGTCGCCGCCGTGCCGCCGCCCGCCCAGGTCGGGACCGCCCCAGGACGGGCCGCCGTGCACGGGGGTCCCGCCGAAGGCCGGGCTCTCCCACCCGGCCGCTCCACGACCGGAGCCGCCCTGCTCCGAAACCCCCCACCCGGACCCGTCCGGGGCCGGGACACCGTGGGAAGGGGCACTCCCGGAAACCGGGCTCCCCGGACCGGGACCGCCCAGGTCGGGACCGCCCCAGGACGGGCCGCCGTGCGCGGGGGTCCCGCCGAAGGCCGGGCTCTCCCACCCGGTCGGCGCGTCACCGTACTGCCCGCTGTTCACCGCGGTCCCACCGGCGCCTCCCGCCGCACCGGGGGGCGGCGGGCCGCCGCGGCCCGGTCCGCCCTGCTCGGAGCCGTCCGCCCGGCGCCCCTGCGCGGGGGGTTCCCCGAAGGCGCGGGCGCCGTGCGGCGGGATGCCTCCGTGCTCGCCGGGCGCGGTCCGGTGGTGGTGCTCCGACGGGGCCGCTGGCCCGTCGCCGACCGGGGGCATCGCCCCGGTGTCGCCGGGGGCGGGCCCGTCCCCGTACTCGTCGTACCCGTCCTCGTAGCCGGCGTCCTCGTACCCGTCCTCGTAGTCGTCGCCGTAGTCCTCGTGGAGGCGCTCGCCCTCCTCCCGGACGGCGGGGGGCGGGAAGACCAGCGAGCGCAGGTCGAGCGCCACGTGCACGACGACCGGCACCCAGATGCTGCCCGTGCCCAGGTACAGGACCGTGAAGAGGGTTCCCGACGTGCCGGCGCTGACCAGGCCCCACCAGCCCTGGTAGAGGTGCGCGACGGAGAAGAGGACGACCGACAGCGCGGCCGCCGTCCACAGCGGCGCCCCCAGGCCCGCGACGAGGGCGATGAACAGGCCCCGGTACAGCAGTTCGCCGAACACGCCCCCGGTGACGGCGACTCCGCCCGCCATCGCCCGCTCCGCCGTGGTACGCGGTACGAGGAGCCCGCGCCCGCGCTCCGGCTCGGGGAGGGTCATCGGGGCAGCGGCGGCCCTGCGCCCCCGGTGTCCGGCGGCCCGTCGGCCCGCGGCCGGGTTCCCGGCGGCCGCGCCGGGCCCGGACCGCTCCGCGTCCCCAGGACCCTCCGGGTCTCCCGGAGCGGCCCCCTCCCGGGCCCCGGGCAGGTCCGCGCGTCCGTTCCCGCGCCCCCGCCGGCCGCTCGCGGCCCGTCGGCCCCCGCCCTTGCGCGAGGAGCGTCCCGCCGTCCCCGGAAGGTTCACGGGCAGCCCGTTGACCAGGACCCACATCGCGGCGAGGGCGACCAGGCCCCCGACCGCGCCGCCGACGACCGGTCCCCAGGCGTCGGGCAGCCTCAGCCCGAGGTCCGAGGGGAGCAGGTCCGGCGAGAGCAGCAGGACGACGAGGACGACCAGGCCCCAGAGGACGTGGACCGCCATGGTGACGGCGTGCACCTGTGTCAGCGCGCGTACGTCACCGCCCCGCCTGCCGGAAAGCCACGTGAAGGCCTTCCTGCCGAGGAGGGGCTCGCCGACCGCCGCGAAGAGGAGCAGCAGGACCGTGAGGACGGTCCCGGCGAAACTGAAGTGAGGAAGAGTCTCCGACCATGGCACGGGGCAATAGTAGGGGTCCGAAACACGTCATAGTGCACATGCCGGATTCCGAAGCCGCCGCCCCCTTGCCGTTGAGCCCGGGAAGAGTGACGGTAGAAGTGTCACAGGTCACCTCGCGGACGGTGACGTCCGGCCCGCCGTGACCACCGCCCCACGGATCCCGAAGGGCTGGGCAGCAGGGATGGCAGACCGAGCCGTACACGTGCCGGAGGCCGACAGGCCCCAGGACATCCGCAACATCGCGCTGGTCGGTCCGCCCGGCGCCGGGAAGACGAGCCTGGTCGAGGCGCTGCTCGTCGCCGCGGGGGAGATCGGCCGCCCCGGCAGCGTGGAGGAGGGGACGACGGCGAGCGACCACGACGGCGTCGAGGTCCGCCAGAAGAGGTCGGTCCACCTGACGCTCAACCCGGTGACGGTCGACGGGGTCAAGGTGAACCTGCTGGACACCCCCGGGTACGCGGACTTCGTCGGGGCGATGCGCGCGGGGCTGCGCGGCGCGGACGCCGCCCTGTTCGTCGTCTCCGCCCTGGACGGCGTGGACGGCCGCACGCGCGTGCTCTGGGAGGAGTGCGCCGCGATCGGCATGCCCCGGGCCGTGGCCGTCACCAGGATCGACCACCCCCGCGCGGACTACGACGACGTGGTCGCCCGGTGCCGGGAGTCCTTCGGCCCCGGCGTCCGCCCCGTCTACCTCCCGGACTTCGAGGGGAGCGGGGACGACCGCCGCGTGGTCGGCCTCTGGGGGCTCGTCTCCGAGCGCTACCACGGCCTCCCGGACTCCCCGGCGGGGAGCGGGACCGCCGGCGGGGCTGCGAGGTCCCCCGCCCCGCGCCCGGTCCCGGACCGGGTCCGGGAGGCCGCGGGACCGCTCCGGGAGGCCCTGGTCGAGGAGGTGATCACCGGGAGCGGGGACGAGGTCCTCATGGACCGCTACGTGGAGGGCGGCGAACTCGACCCGGACCTGCTCGTCGCGGACCTCCAGAAGGCCGTCGCCGCGGGCGGCCTCCACCCCGTCATCGCCGTCAGCACCACCACGGGCGTGGGCGTGCGGGAGCTGCTGCGCGAGCTGCCGCTGTCGTGCCCGGACCCCACGCGGCGCCCGTTCCCCTCGGTCGCGACCCCGGAGGGCAGGCCGGTGCCCGGGCTGTCCTGCGACCCGGACGGCCCGCTCGTCGCGGAGGTCCTCAGCACGGCGGCCGACCCGTACGTGGGCAGGGTGAGCCTGGTACGCGTGTTCTCGGGGACGCTGACCCCGGACTCCGCCGTCCACCTGCACGGCCACGGGGTCCCCTGCGGGCTCACGGGCACGGTCGAGCTGGACCGGGTCGGCAACGACGAGCGCGCGGGCGCCCTGTCGGTCCCGCTGGGCCGGGGGAGCCGACCCGTCGGACGGGCCGTCGCCGGGGACCTGTGCCTGGTGGCGAGGCTTCCGGACGCACGCACCGGCGACACGCTCTCCGGCCCCGACCGCCCGCTGCGGGTCTCGCCGTGGCGGTTCCCGCAGCCGCTGCTGCCGGTGTCGCTGGCCGCCGCGTCCTCCGCCGACGAGGACAAGCTCTCGCAGGCGGTGGCGCGGCTGGTGGCGGAGGACCCGTCGCTGCGGGTCGAGGTGAACCCGGAGACCCGCCAGATGGTGCTGTGGAGCCTGGGCGAGGCGCACCTCGACGCCGCCCTCGACCGGTTGGAGCACCGGCACGGGGTGCGGGTGGAGACCGGCGGGGTGAGGGTCCCGCTGCGGGAGACCTTCGCGGTCCCGGCCCAGGGGCTGGGGCGCAACGTGAAGCAGAGCGGCGGGCACGGCGAGTTCGGCGTGTGCCGGATCCGGGTGGAGCCGCTGGCCCCGGGTTCGGGCCTGGAGTTCGTGGACGAGACCGTCGGCGGCGTGGTGCCCCGGCAGTTCGTGCCGTCGGTGGAGAAGGGCGTCCGCGCCCAGATGGCGGACGGCATGGAATCCGGGTTTCCGCTGGTGGACATCCGGGTGACGCTGTACGACGGCAAGGCGCACCCGGTGGACTCCTCGGACGCGGCCTTCCAGAAGGCGGGGCGCCTGGCGCTCAGGGACGCCGCCGCGGCCGGCAGGCTGGCGGTGCTGGAGCCCGTGTCCGACGTGGCGGTGGAGGTGGACGACTCCTACCTGGGCCCGGTCCTGAGCGACCTGTCGGCCCGGCGGGGCAGGGTGGTCGGCACCGGGACGGCGTCGGGCGGCAGGGCGGTGGTGCGGGCGGAGGTCCCGGAGCTGGAGATCACCCGGTACGCGGTGGAGCTGAGGTCGGTCTCGCACGGCACCGGGGCGTTCACCCGGGAGTACCTGCGCCACGAGCCGCTGCCGCCGCAGGCGGCGGCGAGGCTGTCCCGGACCGGCCGGGGCTGACGCGCGGCGGCCCCTCCCCGGAGGCGGCCGGACCGTCTCCCCGCCGGGCGGGGCCGGAGGCCCCTCGGGGGCCGGGGGCGGCACGGCGCCTAGAAGACGCGCCCCGGGCGGCTGCGGTCGGCCAGCGCCGCGAACCGGAACGTGTTCACCGGGTGGCTGGACAGGAGGTTGACCAGGAGCACGAAGAACCCCGTGTCGGTCCGCGCCCGCGCGGCGATGTCGTCGAAGTCCACCGACGGGTACAGGTACTTGCCCACCGCGAGGGCCCTCAGCCCCTGCATGCCCTCGGGGCAGAACGCGTAGGCGTGGTTGTCCGCCGTGTACTCCTGGGCGCGTCCCAGGGAGCTGCCGACGCCGGGGATCACGTTCGCCACCGAGACGCCGAAGTGCCGCCAGAACGACGTGTGGCCCGCCGCGATGTGCCCCACCTCGTGCCCGATCACGAACCGCAGGGCGTCGGGGTCGGCGAGGCGCCCGCCCACCTCGAACAGGTCGCTGTTGATCGCCACGTAGCGGCGGAACCCGTGCCCGGAGGCGTAGGCGTTGATCACGCCGTTGCCGAGCACGACGTACGCCTCGGGCGCCTGCGGCATGCGGAACGCGGCGGCGGCCTCGGCGACCATCCGGTACGCCTCGGGGAACTGGTCCTCGGTGATGCGGACCCCGTTGACCCTCTGCCTGGCGTACAGCTGCCCGCGCACGAAGTACACGAGCGCGGGCAGGCTGAGCAGGAGCAGCGGTTCGTTCGGGTCGCCGGAGTAGGCGCGGCTGACCGCGCCCACCACGGCGAACACGGTCACCGCGACGCAGGCCACGAGGACGGGGATCTCCCGGGGGTGGCGCAGGGACCCGCGCAGGCGGCGGTCGGCCCACCGCCAGGGGCCGTGCCCCATCCGCCGTCAGAGACGGTACTCGGCGTCGGGCAGGTCGTCGTCGGGCCCGTGGGGCGGCGGAGCGTGGTGGGCGCTGCCCCGGGGCGGCGGGCCGCCGTAGGACGGCCCCGCGGGCGGTCCCTGGGGCGGACCCTGGGGGACGCCGTCGTCGTCGAGGATCGAGGCCATGTCCGTCGACAGGGTGGACTCCTCGGCCTTGTCGCTGCGCCACTCGTCGCGCAGCTCGTCGTCCTGCGCCCCCATCACGGCGTCCATGTCGGCGTCGTGGGTGGACTTGGCCGGGTCCTCCGCGGGGTCGGGCCAGGAGGAGGCCAGGAACGCGCTGTCGTAGGCGTCGTTGGGCTCGGGCGGCCCCGCCTGGGACGGGCGGCGCCCGGGGGCGGGCAGGCCCTGCGGCGGGCCGAACGGGTCGGACAGGGGGTCGGAGAACGGGTCCGCCTGCTGCGGGGCGGTCTCGCCCCGGGCGGGGGCGCCGCCGAACGGGTCGGCCGGGTCGCCGGCGACCGCGCGCGGCTCGTGGACGGCGTCGGGGGCCGGTCCCGGGAAGGCCGCGCCGGCCGGGGCCGACGGGGCCCCGCCCCGCGCCCCGTCGGCGCCCAGGTAGGACAGGGCGGCGACGGTGATCGCCGCGAGCCCCGCGCGCAGGGTGGGTTCGCGCGCGGGCGCGAAGAACGGCGAGTGGTTGCTGGGGACGTTGCCCATCTTCTCGTACGGGGTGTCGCCGGGCGCCGCCTCCCACACGTCGTGGGGCGTGGCGCCGACGAACCAGAACACGTACGGGATGGGCTGGGGGTCGCCGGGGAGGCCGAAGTAGTTGAAGTCCTCCGTGCCGGGCGAGGGGTCCGGCAGGTGGATCACGTAGTCCTCGCCGAAGTAGGCGTGGTGGGCCGCGGCCACCTCCGCCGAGCAGGTGGCGTCGTTGCGGGTGACGCCGCAGGAGACGAACATCTCGATGTCGGGCTCGCGTTCGGCCCCGGACGCCGCGGCCTCGGCGCGCACGATCCGCTCGATGGCGGACTCCAGCTGGTCCGCGACGTTGTCGTTGAGGGCCCGGGTGTTGATCTCCAGGTAGGCCTCGTCGGGGATGATGTTGGCCTTCGTCCCGGCCTGGAGCCTGCCGACGGTCAGGACCGCCATCTCGCTCGGGCTGATCTCCCGGGACACCACGCCCTGGAGGCGGGTGACGATGTTCGCGGCGATGACCACCGGGTCGACGGTGGTGTGCGGCTGGGAGGCGTGGCCGCCCTCTCCGTGCACGCGCACCCGGTAGGCGCGCGAGGCGCCCAGGATGATCCCGGCGCGGTGGGAGATGAGTCCGGCGGGCTGCGGGCCGAGGTGCTGGCCGAGGATGACGTCGGGGCGGCCGAAGCGCTCGTAGAGGCCGTCGGCGAGCATCGCCTGGGCGCCGTCCAGGGTCTCCTCGGCGGGCTGGGCGACGATCATGACGGTGCCGGCCCACTCGTCGCGGGTCTCGGAGAGGAGGTCGGCCGCTCCCACGAGGCAGGCGGTGTGGGCGTCGTGTCCGCAGGCGTGCATGACGGGGACCTCGACGCCGTCCTCGTCGGGGGCGCGGGTCGTGCTCGCGTACGGGAGGCCGGTCTTCTCCTCCAGGGGGAGCGCGTCCATGTCGGCGCGGAGCATCACCGTGGGTCCGGGGCCGTTGCGGAGAATGCCCACGACACCGGTGCCGCCGACCCCCTTGTGGACCTCGTACCCGGTCCGGGTGAGCCACTCGGCGACGCCGCTGGCCGTCCGCTGCTCGGCGTGGGAGAGTTCCGGGTTCTTGTGCAGATCGACGTAGAACCCCTCCACGAGCGGGAAGAGCTCGTCGAGGAGTCGCATGACCACGCTCCCGTGCTGGGCTGCACGGTCGGGGTCCACCGCGTGCGGCACGGTTTCCACCGCCTTCTTCCGTATCTCGACTGGACGGGCACTGCTTGACGGCTCAGCCTAGCGGCGCGGTCGTCACGGCCACACACCGACACGTTCACCCAGCGTCCGCCACGGTCCTGCAGATGGGTTAGGGTCTGCACACGGAAAGCCATCCCCGCCCGAGCCGGTCACATTACGTGTGTCCCGCTCGTCCCGTCCTCACCGTGCGTACGGAAGGACCCGGGGAACTTTCCACAGATTTGGGAGAACCGCTGGCGCACCTTGCAACATCACAGTAAGGTAACGCAGCACATGCTGATTCATCCGACCTTCCGGTGCCTCCCCTCGCGCGCCAAGCGGCACCCTCTCATCCGAGCCCCGGCCCCCGAGGTCGGCCCAGACCCCTTCCACGGGGTCCGTCGGACCACGAACCCGCCCGAGAAAACAGTGATCTACGGAGTCCACTCGTGGCCTCATCCATGACCAGTCCGGCCTCCCGCCCTCCGGAACCCGGGCAGGGCGCGACCACCGGGGGCCCCGCCCCCGAGACCGTCCAGGCACCGGGGCGCGACGCCCGTCTGGACAACGCCAAGTTCATCCTCATCGCGCTGGTCGTCGTCGGCCACGCGATCGAGCCCCTGAGGGACCACGGCCCCACGGGCGCCCTGTACTACTGGATCTACTTCTTCCACATGCCCGCGTTCATCATGATCAGCGGGTACCTGTCGCGGTCCTTCGACGCCTCGTCGAACCGCGTGGAGAAGCTGGTCCTGACGGTGGCCGTCCCGTACCTCATCTTCTGGACGATCCACCAGACCATCTACTTCTTCGAGCGCGGCGGCCTTCCCGACGCGGCCTCGGTGCTCAAGCCGACCTGGACCCTGTGGTTCCTGGTCGCGCTCTTCCTCTGGCGCCTGAGCGTGCCGGTCTGGAAGCAGCTGCGCTGGCCCGTGCTCATCGCCGTGGTCGTCTCGATGTTCGGGGCCACCGCGAGCCTGGGCGAGACGCTCTCCATGGGCCGCGTCGTCAGCTTCCTCCCCTTCTTCGTGCTGGGGCTGAGCCTGCGGCGCGAGCACTTCGCCCTCCTGGACCGGCTGTGGGTGCGGATCCTGTCCGTGTTCGTGCTCGGCATGACGGCCGTGCTGGCCGTGCCCATCTCCGACCGGCTGAGCCGCGACTGGCTCTTCTGGAAGGACAGCCTCACCGACCGGGACATCGACCCGCTCCTGCCCAGCTTCGGGATCCGGCTCGCCTTCATGGGCCTGGCCCTGCTGATGACCGTCGCGGTGCTTGCGCTCACGCCCAAGCAGCGCACCTGGTTCACCTCCCTGGGCGCGTACACCCTCTACATCTACCTCGGCCACTCGGTGGTCCTGCTCCTGCTCAAGGCCTCGCCCTGGTACGACGTGGTGGGCGGGCCGACGGGCACGGCGATCACCGCCGCGGGGGCGGCGGCCCTGACACTGCTGCTGTGCACCCCGTGGGTGCGCAAGTGCATGCAGTGGGCGGTCGAACCCCAGCTGACGTGGTTCCTGCGCAAGGACTCCACGCTCCGCCCAGAGAACCGCGAGCGCGCGCGCAAGGACGGCGGCCCGGGCGGCCCGCAGAAGAAGGAGACCGCCGGGGTCTGAGCCGGGCCCCGTGCCGGCCCGGCAGGGCGGCGTCCGGGCCGCTGCGGAGCGGGATCGCGGAGGCCGGGCCGCCCGTCGGTCGTCATGGGGCACGAGGGGAACACGGGGACACAGGGAATCGGATACGGAGAAGGGGCGGTGCGCTTCCGCGCACCGCCCCTTCTCCGTCCTCGGAACCGGCCGGGTTCAGCTCCCGCCGGAGGCCGTCTCCGCGGGGGCCGCCGCGACGGCGCCGGAGGCGAGCAGCTGGCGGCGGCGGACCTCGAACCTGCGCGTGTCCTTCCACAGCCGCAGGACCAGGACGACCTCGAAGAGGGCGAGCGCCAGGACGGAGAACACCGCGGTCGGGATGATCAGGCTGTTCAGCGGCGTGAACAGGGCGACCACGACGGTCATCGGGGCCACCACGCACAGGAACATCTCGAACTCGATGCCGCTGAACAGGTGGGGCCGCACCCTGTTCCGGAGCAGGAAGTCCCGCACACGCGGGTAGAAGCCGGTCGGGGCCGGGGCGTCCGGGCGCGCGGGGGCGTCCGCCATCTCGTCGTCCTCCGGGTCGGCGTCGCCCAGGCCCGCCGCGGGCTGTCCCGGCCGCGTCTCGCCCGAGAGCTCCGCGATGGTCTGGTGCATGGCCCGGCGGGTCTTGGCGACCTGGGCGCCGTTGAGGTAGCGCAGCAGGTCGAAGAAGACCACGACCGGCGCGACGATCAGGTAGGCGGCGTTCCCGGTGACCGCCCACTGGGTGACGAGGAGCGCCATGACGCAGCCGAAGAACCGGATGCGGTCGAACACGAAGTCGACCCAGCTGCCGAAGACCGAGCCGTTGCCCTTGAGGCGGGCGATCTTGCCGTCCATGCAGTCCAGCACGAAGCTGAGGTGGAACAGCAGCCCGCCCAGCACCAGCCAGCCCCAACCGGTCCCCTCGACGAAGGCCGGGGCGACGAAGCAGAGGGCGGAGAGCAGGCCGAGGACGCCGGCGCCCAGCGTCAGCTGGTTGGGGGTGATGCCGGTGCGGTTCGCGGTCCAGACCACGAGACGCCCTGCGAGGGGATCGACCAGGAAGACCGTCCACCAGGCGTCCTTCGCCTTGTAGGTCTCTTCCTTGACTTGCGCGAACGTGAAACGCGGCATGCGGGCTCTCCAGGAGGGCACACTCCCCCCGGAGCCCCGGCCGCTCCACCGTTCAACGAAGCGCTGACCAGGGCAGGGGAGAGGGCTGTATCGGCGGGAATCGAGTCATCATGCCAGATCGAGGGTCGTCCGACCTAATCGGTGACGGCATACTTGACTGGTAAGAGGGGGATCAACAGGCGGCCGTGTGCGGGAGCAGCGGATGGTCCACCCCCTTCGGTCTCGACCGAGGTAGAGGCATTGCGTTTTCTCAACGACCAGGTCCCGCAGCAGGACCTGACCTACAGCGACGTGTTCATGGTCCCGAACCGGAGCGCGGTGGGCTCCCGGCTCAGCGTGGACCTGTCGTCCCCGGACGGCACCGGCACCACCATCCCCCTGGTCGTGGCGAACATGACGGCGGTCGCCGGGCGCCGCATGGCCGAGACCGTCGCCCGGCGCGGCGGCATCGCGGTCATCCCGCAGGACATCCCCATCGAGGTGGTGTCCGACGTCGTCTCCTGGACCAAGCAGCGGCACCTGGTGCACGACACCGCCATCACCCTCAACCCGACCAGCACCGTCGGCGAGGCCCTCAACCTGCTGCCCAAGCGGGCGCACAACGCCGTGATCGTGATCGACGGGGCCCGCCGCCCCGTCGGCGTGGTCACCGAGGCCGACTGCGCGGGCGTGGACCGCTTCGCGCAGCTGCGCGACGTGATGTCCACGGAGCTGCTGACCATCCCCGCGGACACCGAGCCGCAGGAGGCCTTCGGGAGGCTGCACGACTTCCGCCACCGGCTCGCGCCGGTCGTGGACGGGGAGGGCGCCCTGGTCGGCGTGCTCACGCGCACGGGCGCGCTGCGCTCCACCCTGTACACGCCCGCCGTGGACGCGGGGGGCCGCCTGCGCGTGGCCGCCGCCGTCGGCATCAACGGGGACGTGGCGGGCAAGGCCGCCGACCTGCTGGCGGCCGGCGCCGACACCCTGGTCATCGACACCGCGCACGGCCACCAGGAGAAGATGCTCTCCGCCATCGCCAAGGTCCGCGCCCTCGCGCCGAAGGTGCCGATCGTGGCCGGCAACATCGTCACCGCGCGGGGCACCCGCGACCTCATCGAGGCGGGCGCCGACATCGTCAAGGTCGGCGTGGGCCCGGGCGCGATGTGCACCACCCGCATGATGACGGCCGTCGGCCGGCCCCAGTTCTCCGCCGTCCTGGAGTGCGCCGAGGCCGCGGCCGACCTGGGCAAGCACGTGTGGGCGGACGGCGGCGTGCGCCACCCGCGCGACGTGGCCCTCGCCCTGGCCGCGGGCGCGTCCAACGTGATGGTGGGCTCCTGGTTCGCCGGGACCTACGAGTCCCCGGGCGACGTGATGCGCGACGCCGAGGGCAGGCAGTACAAGGAGAGCTTCGGCATGGCGTCGGCCCGCGCGGTCCGCCTGCGCACCGCCGACGACTCCCCGTTCGAGCGGGCGCGCAAGGCCCTGTTCGAGGAGGGGATCTCCACGGGCCGCATGTACCTGGACCCGGAGCGGCCCGGCGTGGAGGACCTGATCGACCAGATCATCGCGGGCGTGCGCAGCTCGATGACGTACGCGGGGGCCACGTCGCTGGCGGAGTTCCGCGAGCGGGCCGTGGTCGGCGTGCAGAGCGCCGCCGGGTACAACGAGGGGCGCCCGGTTCCCACCAGCTGGTAGCCCGGCCGCCCGGGGGCGCGCGTCCGCGCGCCCCCGGGCGGCGCGGGTATCCGGCAGGGCTCGTCGCCGGCCACTGCCGCACGCCCCCGTTCGGGGCGGCCCGCACCGCCGTTCCGAGGGCCCGCGCGGGCCTCCGTCCGCGCCCCCTCGCGGGGACGCCCCTGTCGCGGACTACCCCTGTCGCGGACTACCCCTTGGCGGCGAGGACCGCCTTGCGGTGCTCGCCGCACAGCCGGTCGGCGTGCCTGACCGGCTCGGGGACGCGGTACTTCGGCGACAGGCGCAGCACCAGCTCGGCCGAGCCCTCCAGGTCCACGCGGTGCCCCACCGACACGTAGACGGGCTTGACGCCGGCGCGGGTGCGCAGGACGCGCCCGATCACCTCCGCGCCCTCCCGGGCCAGCGCGGGCGAGTCGGGGACCACCTCGGAGCGTCCCGCCACCATCGGCGTCCACGACCCGCGCTCGTTCCCCGGCACGGAGTGCTTGCCGTACAGCACGGACTTGGCCGACCCGACCACCGGAAGGTCCAGCAGGACCCCCAGGTGGGAGGCGACCCCGAAGCGGCGCGGATGCGCCATCCCGAACCCGTCGCACAGGTACACGTCGGGTGTCGTCCGCAGCGCGCCCAGGGCCTCCAGGACGGGGGGCAGCTCGCGGAAGCCGAACAGCCCGGAGATGTAGGGGAACGTGGGCTCGGAGGAGATCGCGACGGACTCCACGACCTCCAGGGTCTCCACGTCCAGGATCACGGCCGCCGCCGACAGCGCGGAGTTGTCCGTGGCGTAGCTGACGTCCAGCCCGGCCACCAGCCGCACCGCGTCCACGTCCAGCGGCTCGACGCGCACGCGGTCCGCCAGCACGCGTTGGCGCGCGACGGCCTCCTTGGGGTCGTCGGGCCAGTTCTCGGGGTCGTCCAGCACCCGCGCGACCCGTTCGGCGATTTCCGACACCGTGTTCCCCCGTTCTCGCGGTTCCGATCGGTCCACCCGTCCAACCGTACGCGCACCGGGGTACGGGCGCGCGCCGTGACGGCGCCGCCCCGGCTCAGTCCCGGGGCGGCGCGGAGACCTCGAAACGCTCGCCGTTCGCGGGGACGCCGACCCCCCGCCAGGTGAAGGGAACGCCCCGGGCGCGGTTCGGGTCGGCCCGGTCCATCAGGTGGAAGTGCAGGTGCGGCTCGGTGGTGTTGCCGGAGTTGCCGCACAGGGCGAGCGTCCGGCCGGCCCGGACGCGGTCGCCCTCGCGCACCCTCAGCGAACCGCGCTGCACGTGGGCGTAGAGGGCGAAGACGCCGTCCCCCAGGTCGAGCACCACGTGGTTGCCGATCACGGGGCCCGCCCCGCCGAGGCTGCGCACCGTCCCCTCGACGAGCAGGTAGGCGAGCGCCGGGTAGGAGTTGCGGCTCAGGTGGTCGCGCCGGCGGTCGGAGGCGCGGACGACCACGGCGTCCGCCACGGCCAGCAGGGGCTCCCCGAAGGCCGGGAAGTCCCGGTTCCCCCGGACCGGGGGCCACCAGCCGAAGGCGGGGCGCCCCTCGGAGTCCTTCAGGACGTCGATCGCGTACTCCTGGCCGTAGGCGCGGGTGCCGTGGCTGGGGACGCGGTCCGCCGGGCTGTTCAGGGCGGTCCAGGCCCCGGCGACCGGCGGCGCCACCTCGACGGCGCGCGGGGGCGGTCCCCCGCGCGCCAGGCGGCCGAACAGCAGGTTCAGCGCCGCGAGCACGCCGAACGCCGCCAGGGCCGCCGCGTTCCACCACCCGGAGAGGTCGAGGAGCTCCCGGGCCGGGACCACCCCCAGCAGCACCGCACCGCTCCACGGGAACAGGAGCGAGCACACTCCGGCCGCCGTCCGCATGGCATCCCTCCTCCGGGCGACACCGGGGCCGCCCCTTGTTTTTCCATAGTTTACGTACTTACGGAATTACACACAAACTCGCCCCCGAGTCCGCTCGAAGCGACCACCGGGCGCGTCGCGCTGTGCGACACCCCACAGCGGCGGATGCTCGGACGGGGGCCCCGGGCGCAGTAGCGTGGAGCCGCTGGTTTTGCACTGACTGGTCAGTTCAAAAAGAGGGGGGCGCAGATATGCGTCGGGCCACCGGAGCGCGCGTCCAGGCCGAGGGCGTCACGCTCGCCACACGCGAGGGCCCCGTCTACACCGGGGTCGGCTTCGTCGCCCGGCCCGGCACGCTCACGGTCTTCCAGGCCGACTCGGGAGGCGGTCGCAGCGCGCTGCTCCTGACCCTGACCGGCAGGATGAGGCCGTCGGAGGGGACCGTGTACGTGGACGGCCACGAGCTGCCCCGCCGGGCCCGCCGGGTCCGCCGGATCAGCTCGCTCGGACTGATGGAGGACGTCAACGCCCTCGACGACCGCCTCCGGGTGCGCGAACACCTCTCGGAGGGTCTGCTCCTGCGGATGCGGCCCGCCGCGAGGGGGCTGGCCGACGAGGCCATGGAGGCCGCCGACCTCGGGGGGCTGGACCGCCGCACCATGGTCAAGGACCTGTCCATGCTCGAACGGCGCCGTCTGGGCGTCGCCCTGGCCCTGCTCGCCGAGCCCCGGCTCCTGGCCGTGGACGACGTGGACGGCGGCCTGAACGGCGAGCACCAGGCCGCCATGTGGCGCACCCTCGAACGCCTCGCGGGGGAAGGGCCCACGGTGATCGCCACCTGCGCCGACGCCGACGCGCTGGACCGGGTCGCCGGACCGGACACCCGGGGCCCCGTCCCGATCCGCCAGGACCCCGCGCACGGGCCGGACGACCCGGCGGAGCGCGGGGGCGGCGGCGCGGACGCCGGCCCCGCCCGGGCGCACATCGACGACCTCCTCGGCCGCGGGAAGGACGGTGACGGCAGTGAGCAGGCATAAGAGGGGCAGACCGCGCATACGGCCCTTCGCCGTACCCCGGCTCGGGCTGCTCACCATGCGCTCCTTCCTGCGCTCCCCGCTGCCCGCGGCCGCGCTGGCGGCGCTCGTGCTCATCCCGCTGCTCTACTCCGGCATGTACCTGTGGTCCTTCTGGGACCCGTTCGGCAGGATGCAGCACCTGCCGGTGGCGCTCGTCAACGAGGACCGGCCCGTGGAGGTGGACGGCCGGGAGATGGACGCCGGCGGCGAGCTCACCGACACGCTCCTGGAGCGCGGGGACCTCGACTGGCACCCGGTCGGCGCGGAGGAGGCCGCGCGCGGGGTCGCCGACGGGGACTACTACGTCTCCCTCACCATCCCCCCGCACTTCAGCGAGGACCTGTCCTCTCCCTCCCGGGACCGGGAGGCGCCGGTCCAGGCCATGCTGGAGGCGCACTACAACGACTCCAACAGCTTCATCGTGCGCCAGTTGGCGGGGAGCGCGTTCAAGGAGGTCCGCGACGCCGCCGCGGCGTCGGCGATCAGCGACTACCTCGACGAGATCTTCGTGGGGTTCAACGAGATCCACGGCAGGACCGAGGAGGCGGCCGAGGGCGCCGACGAGCTGTCCGGCGGCGCGGACAGCGCCGAGGAGGGGGCCGGTGAGCTGTCGACGGGCGTGGACGACGCCCACACCGGGGCCGGATCGCTGAGCAGCGGCCTGGACGAGCTGTACACGGGCTCCCGGTCCCTGGCCGCGGGCGCCGGCACCGCGTCGGAGGAGGTCTCCACCCAGGTGGAGAAGCTGGACGGGCTGGCCGACGAATGGCTTCCCCAGCTGGAGGAGGACGTCCCCGCGATCCAGGAGCGCGCCGGCGCCGCCGCCGAGGTCACCGGCGCCCTGTCCACGGCGCTGGAGGAGCTGCCCGAGGAGATCGACACCGCCGGGCTCTCCGAGGTCGACGCCCGGCTGGCCGCCTTCCTCCGGGAGAACCCCGGCCTGGAGACCGAGAACCCGGAGCTGTACACGCTGCTGCGCGACCTCCAGGGGGCCATGGACACCGCCCTGGCCGTCGCCGGGTACGTCGACGGGAACAGGGACGACATCGAGTCGGCCGCCGAGGAGGCCGCCGCCCTCAGCGAGCGCGCGGCCGCGCTCTCCGAGGACCTTCCCGACATGGTGGACCGGGCGGAGGAGGCCCGCGACAAGGTCGACGAGCTCGACGAGGGGCTGGCCGAACTCGCCGAGGGCTCCGCCGCCCTGCGGGACGGGCTGGCGGACGCCTCCGAGGGCGCCTCGGAGCTGGATTCCGGCCTGGGCCTGCTCAGCGGTGGCGCGGGCGACCTCCACGAGGGGCTGGGCGAGCTGGCGTCGGGGTCCGGCGAACTCGCCGAGGGGCTCGACGAGGGCGCCGGGGAGATCCCCACCTACTCCGACCGGGGCCGGTCCGACGCGTCCGCCATGATGAGCGAGCCGATCCGGCTGGACAGCGAGATCTCCAACGAGGCCCCGAACTACGGGACGGGGTTCGCCCCGTTCTTCGTCCCGCTGTCCCTGTGGGTGGGGGCGATGGTGGTGTTCATGGTGCTGCCCGCGCTGTCCTCGCGGGCCCTGGCGTCCTCGGCCCCGTCGTGGCGGGTCGCCCTGGCGGGCCGGGTCGTCCCGCTGCTGCTCGGCGTGGGCCAGGTGGCGGTCACCCTGGGCGCGCTCCACCTGTTCCTGGGGCTGGAGGCCCGGGACTGGCCCCTGCTCGTCGCGTTCCTGGTGCTGACCTCGGTCGCGTTCACCGCCGTCGTGCAGTACCTCAACGTGCAGTTCGGGGCCGCGGGAAGGGTCGTCGCCCTCGCCCTCCTGGTGCTCCAGCTGACGTCGGCGGGCGGCACGTACCCGATCGAGACCAGCCCGGCGTTCTTCCAGGCCGTCGGCCCCTACCTGCCGCTGCACTGGGGCGTGACGGCGATGCGCGTCCTGCTCGGGGGCGGGGACCCGGGCCTCGTGTGGAGCGCCTTCGGGGTGATGGGCCTGTGGCTGGTGGTACCGCTGCTCCTCACGTGGCTGGCCGTGGAGCGCAAGCGGGTGTGGACGATGTCCTCCCTCTACCCCGCGCTGAAGCTGTGACGGCCCGCCGTGGCCAGACCGGCGCGGGCAGCGGCAGAATGGACCGGATGAGCACGAGCACCGAACGGCCGAGGAGCGGTCGCCGAGAGGCGACCCGGCACCGCCTGTTCGAGGCGGCCGTCGGCCTGATATCCGAACAGGGCTACGGCGCCACGACCGTGGACGAGATCGCCGAGCGCGCGGGGGTCGCCAAGGGAACCGTCTACTACAACTTCGGCGGGAAGAGCGAGCTGTACACGGCGCTGATGGAGTGGGGGGTCTCCCGGCTCGCCGACACGCTGAAGGACGCGGCGCCCCCCTCCGCCCCGCCCGCCGAGGCTCTCACCGCGGTCCTGCGCGCGGGGGTGGTGTTCATCGGCGAGCACGAGGCGCTCGCCCGGCTCCTGATGGCCGAGGCCTGGCGGACCAACCGGGCCTGGTACGCCACCGTCCGCCAGATCCGCACCGAGGCGATCGGGGTCATCTCCGGCCAGCTGGAGCGGCTGGCCGCCGAGGGGGCCCTGCGACAGGGGGTGGACACGGGGCTCGCGGGGTCCGCCCTGTTCGGCATGGTGGTCACCGTGGCCCTGGACTGGCGTACCCTCCAACCGGAAAGGCCGGTCGAGGAGATCCACGCGACCCTGGCCCACATGACCGACGGCCTGGTCGGCGCATCGTCGTCCGCGCCGGAGCACGCCTGAGAGGACGCCCCCCGTGGCCGACCTGTACCCCCTGCTCCCCTTCCTGGCCGGGGCCGTGATCCTGTGGATCGTCGCCCGGGACACGCGCCTCGAACTGCGGCTCGTCCGCCACGGCATGCGCGCCAAGGGCCGGGTGATCGGCTACAACGAGACCTCGACCGCCTCGCGCATGATCGTGCAGTTCCGTACCGAGGACGGGCAGGAGGTGCACGCCGAGCACGAGAACACCGGGTGGACGGCCTCCCGCGCCGGGGAGATCGTGACGGTGGCCTACGACCCGGACGAGCCCGCCAGGGCGCGCATCGTGTCCGCGCCGTGGCTGAGCCACTGGGTGCGGGGGCTGTTCGGCGGGCTGGGCGCGATCCTGATGCTCACCGGCCTCCTCCTGGGCTACCTCGCCTGGCGCTAGACCGGCTCCCTCGGGGGCCGGGCGGGCTCGGCGGAGGCTCCGTCCGGGGCCTGCGCCCGGGGCTCGGAGTAGCGGACCAGCCGTGAGGGCAGCCCGCCGTCGAGACTGGAACGGGTGCGCACGCGCACCCCGCACACCAGGTCGGCCAGGCCCGCCCGGTCGGGCCGGACCAGGGCGGTGCACGCGTGCAGCGCGGCCACGGCGAGAGCGGCCCAGGGCAGGCCCAGGGCGACGAGCACGGCGACCGGGGCCTGGAGCAGGAGGGTGCGCAGGAGGACCCGCCACCGGGACGCGGGGCGGGGGCTCCCCCGTTCCCCGAGGGCCAGCCCGACGGCGGCCGGGCCCGGCGTGGCGCGGTCGCTCCGCAGCTGGGGCAGGACGACGGCGCACACGAGGGCCAGGCCCAGGAGCACGGCCTCCCCCGTCCGCCCCCCGGCGAGGGGGAGCACGACGCCGTAGGCGTGCAGCAGGGCGGTCACGGCCGACGCCCCGAACCACCACAGGCCGAGGTCGAGCAGGGCCCCCGTCATGCGCCGGTCGAGTGCGGGGTCGACGCGGTCGGGCACCGCGGCGGGCCATCCCCGGGCGGGGCCGCCGGGCCACAGGGGCAGGAGCAGGCGGGCGGCCGTCCAACCGGCCAGGGCCCCCACGACGCCCAGGGCGACCAGCAGGGCCGAGGCGGGCGCGTAGGCGCACGGGTACAGGCCGAGCACGCCGGTCGCGCGCACCGCGGCGACGGAGGCGGCGAGCGCCGCCCCGATCACGAGGGTCGCCACCGGCCCCCGGCGGAAGCGGTGGCGGGCCAGGAGGCCGACCGCCGTGAACAGGCCGAGGGCGAGGGCGGCGTCCCACGCCGTGTGCGGCGGGCCGCCGCCCGCGGAGGACCCTCCGAACGGCGCCGCGGACCAGCCGCCCGAGGAGCCGTTCCCGGTGCACAGGCCGTCGGCGGACGCGGGCAGGGGCCAGACCGCGTAGGCCGCGAGGGCGACCCCCGTGACCAGGGCGGCCGCCGTGAGGCGGCCCGGCAGTCCGTGCGGCCGCCCGTAGCGCCGGTGCTGCCCGCGCAGGTACAGCGCGGCTCCGGCGACCACCAGCAGCGGTACGACGGCGAGCGCCACCTCGACGGCGGCCTGTCCCCCGCCGAACGGTCGACCCATGGTGCTTCCCCCCGTGCTCAGGCGGGCGCGGTGTCCCGGCGCCCCTCTCCCCCGTCCGCGCGGCCGTTCCCGCCCCGGGGACGCAACGCTAGTACGCTCTGTCGTCGGGCGGGGACCGAACTTCCGACTTCGTCCGCCGTTCCGCCCGGCCCTCGGGGCGCCTCCACCGCTCCGGCGCGGGAGGCCCGGGAACGTCACGCGAAGCAGGGTGGCCGCGCACTCTCCGCCATATGTGACGTTTGTCCCATTGTCACCATTTATTCACAGCAGGCAACACGAGCACCTCCGGCCAGAGGGTGGACATTCTCGGCCTTCATGGCAGACTGCCTTCACCAACCCGGATATTTCGGCGCTTCACGTGCGAGATACGATCCCCAACGCCGAAAAGCCGCGTTTGTGGTTACCCTGCGGTACGTCCCGCGTCCAGGGCCCCCGACGGACGCCGCCCGCGGGGCAGGAGGCCGCGCGCACGCGGGCCGCGAGGTGCCTCCCCGGCGGAACCCGGCCCCCCGGGGCCCCACCGCAACCCCAGACCGAAGACGCGGATCGACAGGAGAACCGTGCAGGCAGTACCGAAGCGACGCGGACGGACGATCACCGCCCGTATTCGCGCAATGGTCATGATCCCCACCACCGCGCTCTTCGCGCTCTGGCTGATCCTCACCATCGCCCTGACCGGCGACGCCGTCGTCCAGCTGATCCGCGCCCGGGCCACCGAGGACCTGGTGACCCCCGCCGCGGTCGGCCTCGTGGACGTGATGCAGGAGCGGTCCCAGTCGATCGCCTACATCGAGAACCCCGGGGACGAGCAGCTGGCGGGCGACCTCGCCGAGGCCCGCGAACGCACCGACGGCACCATGGGCGTGGTCATCGGGGAGCTGATCGGCTTCGCCGACCTCGCCCCCGGCGAGGGCGGCCACCACATCCGCATGCTGCACGAGCAGTACGAGGAGATCGGCGCGCTCCGCGAGGCGATCGACTCCGGGGACGCCTCGCGCCAGGACGTCCTCGACTACTACAACGAACTCGTCCTGCACGGCGCCGACAGCTTCGACAGCCAGGCCCGCAGGGGGATGGCGGGCGACTCGACCAGCCCCTCCTTCACGGCCGTGTACATGTTCCGGACCGTCGACGTCTTCGCGCGGTCCGACGCCCAGATCGCCCGCGCCTTCGCCGTCGACGAGCTGACCGCGGACGACCAGCGCGAGTTCACCGAGCTGGTCGGCGCCTACCGGAACCTCCTCGAGGGCAACGGACACTACCTGGAGGGCGAGGGCCAGGAGGAGCGCCTGCGGGCCGTGCTGGAGGGCCCCGAGTACGCGCGGCTCCTGGAGATGCAGCAGGAGATCATCGACCGCCGGATCTCGACGGAGACGGTCACCGACCCGGTCACCCTGGTGCCCGGCGAGGTCGAGGACCTCGCCATGCCCGTGGACCAGGACGCGTGGAGGGCCGACTACGACCACGTCCTGGCCGAGCTCACCGCGCTGGGCGCCGACGAGGCCATGCACGCGGCCTCCCTCACCCGGGAGTCCGCCAACCAGGCCGTCCTCCTGGCCGTCGGGGGCAGCCTCGGCGTCGCCGCCGTCATCCTGGGCGCCTTCCTGCTGGCCCGCCGCTCCTCGCGCGTCCTCACCGAGCGCCTGCTGCGCCTGCGCGACGACTCCAACGACCTCGTCGAGAACCGGCTCCCCGACCTCATGCGCCGCCTGCACGAGGGCGAGCGCGTGGACACCGACACCTCCCTGGCCGACCTCCGCACCACCGACGACGAGATCGGCGACGTCGCCAGGGCGTTCAACGCCGCCCAGCGCGCCGCCATCGACGAGGCGGTGCAGCAGACCGAGCTGCGCCAGGGCGTCAACCGCGTGTTCCTCAACATCGCGCACCGCAGCCAGACGCTGGTCCACCGCCAGCTCCGGCTGCTGGACAAGATGGAGCGCGAGCAGGAGGACCCGGACCAGCTGGCCCAGCTGTTCAAGCTCGACCACCTGGCCACCCGCTCGCGCCGCAACGCGGAGAACCTGCTCATCCTCGGCGGCGAGGCCCCGGGCCGTACATGGCACCGGCCGATGCCGCTGATCGACGTGCTGCGCGGCGCCATCTCCGAGTCCGGCGACTACACGCGCGTCAAGCGCGACCGGATCGCCCGCGTCCACCTGAACGGGCCGGCCGTCGCCGACGTCATCCACCTGGTCGCGGAGCTGGTCGACAACGCCGCCATGTTCTCGCCGCCGCACACGCAGGTGCGCCTGAGCAGCGACGACGTGCCCAACGGGGTGACGATCGAGATCGAGGACCGGGGCCTCGGCATGACCGAGAGCGAGTTCGCCTCCGCGAACGCGCTCCTGGCCAGCCCGCCCGAGTTCGACGTGATGCGCCTGAACGAGAAGATGCGCCTCGGCCTCTTCGTCGTCTCGCACCTGGCCCACCGCCACGGCATCAAGGTGCACCTGCGCCCGTCGCCGTACGGGGGCGTGCAGGCGATCGTCCTGCTCCCGCACGAGCTGATCTCCGGGGACCGCACCCCGCTGCCCTCCTCCGAGTCCTCCGGCGAGGACATCTGGGAGGTGCGGGAGATCATCGACCGCGTCCCCGGCGAGCTGGAGTCCGCGCCCGTGGGCGCCAAGCCGGTCCTGACCTCGGTCTCCTCCACGGGCGAGGACACCGCGACGGACCGCGGGGACGGCCCGGACGACGGCGGCCCCGCGGACGGCGGCATGCCCGACGACCTCCTGGGCCCCGACGGCGGGGACGCCCTCCTCCCCGCCCCGCCCGCCGACGACCGCCCGGCCCTCCCGACCCGCAGGAAGAACATCAGCGCGGTCCCCGCCCCCGGCGCCGCACCCTCCGACGCCCCGGAGACCGCCGTCGAGGCCGGCGGAGGACGGCCCCCGCTGCCCAAGCGGCGCCCCCAGGAGAACCTGGCGCCGCAGCTGGCGACCGACCCCGGGACCGACGTCCGGACCGGGCCCGCCTTCGGCGCCTCCGCCGGTGAGGCCCCCGACAGCGGGGAGCGACTGGCGCGTCTGCGCCGGAACATGTCCGCGTTCCAGAAGGGGACGGACCGCGGACGGCGCGATGGCAAGCAGCGAACCAACGACACCGACAAGGACGCCCAACCGTGACGAGTACTCCCGAAGGCGCCGCGCACGACGACGGAAACGGCGCTGCCAAGAAGGACATCGACTGGCTGCTCGACGAGCTGCTCGACCGCGCCGTCGGCTCCCGGCACGCGATCGTGCTGTCCGCGGACGGCCTCCTGATCGGACGCTCCCACGAACTGGTCAAGGAGGACGCCGAGCACCTGTCCGCGGTGGCCTCCGCGTTCCAGAGCCTGGCCCGCGGCACCGGCCGCCACTTCGGCGGCGGCGAGGTCCTCCAGACCGTGGTCGAGATGGAGAGCGCCTACCTGTTCGTCACCGGCGCGGGCCGCGGGGCGTGCCTGGCGGTGCTCGCCGACGAGAGCGCCGACGTCGGGCTCATCGCCTACGAGATGAACGTCCTGGTCGAGCAGGTGGGACGGTATCTGGACGCCGCCCCCAGGCACGAGGGCGCCTCCGGGGAAGCCACGCGATAGGGGACGGCCATGCAAGCGCACAACGAGATCCCGCACGGCGGGATACCGCAGGGCCTGCCGGGACGCGACGCGGTCGGCGGATACGGTGCGGGTTCGCCCGGGACCCCCGGCGCCGCGGCCACCCCGGCGGGGCCCGGGGCCCCCGGCCACCAGGACGCCGGTCCGCTCGTCCGCCCGTACGTGATCGCGCAGGGCCGTGAGCACGCGGACACCGTGCGGCTGGACATGATCAGCGTGGTGATCGCGGCCAAGCGGGCCGAGGTCGACGAGATGGCCCTGGAGCCGGAGCAGCTCCGGATCCTGGAGCTGTGCCGTCGGCCGCAGTCGGTCGCCGAGGTGTCCGCGCACCTGGACATCCCGGTGGCCGTGGTCAAGGTCCTGCTGAGCGACCTCCTCAACCGCGGCCTCGCGTTGGCCCGTGCCCCCTACACAGCTAAGAGCCCGGTGAGCCGGGACGTACTCCAGGCGGTTCTCGATGGCATCCAGCGACTCTGACGACACGCAGACGATCGTTCCCTCCGCGCTGAAGATCCTGATCGCCGGAGGTTTCGGCGCCGGAAAGACCACGTTGGTCGGGTCCGTCAGCGAGATCGCCCCGCTGAGCACCGAGGAGGTGATGACCGAGGCCAGCTACGGGGTCGACGACCTGTCCGGGGTGGAATCCAAGACGACCACCACGGTGGCGCTGGACTTCGGCCGTATCACGATCAGCCCCGCCCTGGTGCTGTACCTCTTCGGCACCCCGGGCCAGGAGCGCTTCTGGTTCATGTGGGAGGAGCTGTCGGAGGGCGCGCTGGGGGCCGTCGTCCTCGCCGACACCCGCCGCCTGGAGACGTGCTTCGCCGCGGTGGACTTCTTCGAGCGCCGCGGCGTGCCGTTCATCGTGGCGGTGAACTGCTTCGACGACTCCCACGCCTACGAGCCGGGCGAGGTCCGCGACGCGCTGAGCCTCGACCCGGCGATCCCGGTGGTGCTGTGCGACGCCCGCGAGCGGGAGTCGTCCAAACAGGTCCTGCTGACGCTGGTCAACCGGGTCGCCGAGCGCATGGCGGCCTGAGGCGCGCGGACGGGGGCGGGGGGCGGTCGCCCTCCGCCCCTTCGGCGTACCGGGCGGACGCCGGCACGGCGCTGACCGGGGAACGGTCCGGACACGGTTCGGATCCGGACCGGCGCGGAGGGCGCCGGGCCCGGTGTACACACGGGCTCCCCGGGTAAAGTGCGCCCCGTGGAGCGCCGTCGCGCGCTGCGCACCCGCAGACCATGGACCCGTCTCGGGCGGGCCCGCACGAAGGCGACTGGAGTACTCCATGAAGCGGTTCGAGTGGCGAGACACGATCCAGGCCCTGGACGCCGAGGCCGACTGCGAGCGCATCGTTCGCATCCTGGGCGCCCACGAGTTCCCGTGGGACCTCGAGCAGGCCCTGGGCCTGGCGCTGTACCGGACCTACGCCGTCCCCAGCATCGGAGAGCTCCTCGCGCACACCCGCGAGTTCACGGAGCGCACCCAGCACCGCTACGACGACACCGCCCTCATCCTCAACGACATCATGGAGCACGGGTTCGGCCCGGGACGCGGCCGGGACGCGCTGCGGCGCATGAACCAGATGCACCGCTCCTACGACATCGGCAACGACGACTACCGGTACGTGCTCAGCACCTTCGTCGTGATGCCGGTGCGCTGGCTCAACGACTGGGGCTACGGCTGGCGCCGGCTGACCGGCCACGAGATCGCCGCCAGCACCAACTACTACCGCAAGCTCGGCAAGCACATGGGGATCAAGGACATCCCCGGGACCTACGAGGAGTTCCGGGACCTCCTGGACTCCTACGAGCGCGAGCACTTCGCCTACACCGAGGGCGGCCGGGCGGTCTCCGACTCCACGCTCGGCCTGATGGCGGACTTCTACCCGGCCTGGCAGCGCCCCCTGGTGCGCCCCTTCACCAAGGCCCTCCTGGACGACCGGCTGATCGAGGCCTTCGGCTACCCGGAGCCGTCGGCCGCGTGGCGCAGGCTCAGCTCGGGCGCGCTGCGGCTGCGGGCACGGGTGGTGCGGCTGATGCCGCCGCGCGAGAAGCCGCGCTGGGCCCGGGAGAGCGCGAACGTCCGCAGCTACCCCGGAGGCTACGAGCCCTCCAGGATCGGCACCTTCCCCCAGGGGTGCCCGGTCCCGCACGGCATGCTCACCCGGGAGGTGGCCCCCACCGGGGCCCGGGTCCCGGCGCCCGGCCAGGCGGTCGCCCCGGCGGGCCCCGTCCCCGGAGCCGTCGACGGACCGGAGGCCCCCGGCTCCGCCGGGGCCGCGGGAACCCCCGGCCAGTAGCCGTCCGGGAGTGCCCCCGCCCGTCCGCGCGCCCCCTCGCGCCCCAGGCCGCCGCCCCGTCCCCGCCCCCTCCCGAAGGAACCTCCCTTGAAACGTTTCGACTTCCGCGACGAGATCCACCGCCTGGACGCCGAGGCCGACTGCGTGCGCATCATGCAGATCCTCAACTCCCACGAGTTCCCGTGGGACATGGGACGCGCCCTGGGGATCGCCCTGTACCGCACCTACGCCGTCCCCAGCATCGGCGGGCTGCTCGGCAGGACGAACGAGTTCACCGGCAGCACCCAGAAGCGCTACGACGACACCGCGCTCATCCTCGGCAACATGATGCGGCACGGGTTCGGCCCCGGGAAGGGACGCGACTCCCTGCGCCGGATGAACCAGATGCACCGCTCCTACGACATCGGCAACGACGACTACCGGTACGTGCTCAGCACCTTCGTCGTGATGCCGGTGCGCTGGCTCAACGACCACGGCTACGGCTGGCGCCGGCTGTCGGGCCACGAGATCGCCGCGATCACGCACTACTACCGCAGGCTCGGCAAGTACATGGGGATCAAGGACATCCCCGGGACCTACGAGGAGTTCCGGGACCTCCTGGACTCCTACGAGCGCGAGCACTTCGCCTACACCGAGGGCGGGCGCGCCGTCTCCGACTCCACCCTCGACCTGATGGTGACGTTCTACCCGCCGCGCGTGGCCGGCCTGGCGCGCAGGTTCTCGATGGCGATCCTGGACGATGCGCTCATCGAGACCTTCCGGTACGAGCCGCCGAGCCGGGCCTGGCGCAGGTCGGCCGACCTGGCGCTGAAGCTCCGCGCCAAGGTCGTGCGCCGCATGAGGCCGCGCGAGGAGCCGCTGTGGGCGGACATGAACCCCAACATCCGCAGCTACCCCGAGGGGTACGACGTCGACCGCATCGGCACGTTCCCGGCCGGGTGCCCGGTGGCGCACGACGTGGACCCGGTCGGCCACGCCGAGCTGTACGGCGGGAGCGGCGGAGCGGCCGGCGGCGGGACCGCCTCCGGGCAGGGCCCGGCGCCCGCCTCCGCGGACGGACGCGCGTGACCACGGCCGTCGGCCCCGCCCCCGGCGCCGCGCCCGCCGGGGAGACCGGGGCGCTGCCCCGCTCGGTGCACGCCTGGTACGGCAGCGGCGCCGTGGCCACGGGCGTCTTCAACACGGTCCCGGGGCTGCTGCTGCTCATCTACCTGACCGACACGCTCGCGGTGGGCCCCGCCCTGGCGGGGCTGGTGGTCCTCCTGCCCAAACTGGTCGACCTCCTGGTCAGCCCGTACATCGGTATCCGGTCGGACAGGACCCGCTCCTCCTGGGGACCGCGCCGCCCCTGGATGCTGGCGGGCGCGCTGACCCTGCCCGTGCTGTTCGGCGCCATGTTCGCCGGCCCTCCCCTGGAGGGGAACGCCGCCGCCCTGTACGTGGCGGTCGTGTTCGTGGCCGCGGCCCTGGCGTCGTCCGTGTTCCAGGTCCCGCACGCCGCCCTGCCCGGGGAGATCACCTCCGACTACCACGAGCGGTCCACGTTCAACACGTGGCGGACCGCGTTCGTGGGGCTCGCGCTGATGCTCGGCGGGGCGCTGGCGCCGGTCCTCCAGTCGGCCCCCGGCGACGAGGTGGCCGGGTACCGGCTCATGGGCCTGGTCATGGGGTCCGTGGTGCTGGTGTCGATGCTCGGCGCCGTGATCGGCACCCGGAGGGCGCCGCGGACGGTCTTCCCGCACCGCACCGAGGGCCTCCTGGCCCAGCTGCGCGCGGCGTTCGCGCACCGGCACTTCCGCGTGCTGTTCCCCGCCAACCTGCTGATGGCGGTGGCGAGCGGCACCATGGTCGCCGGGGTTCCGTACGTGACGGCCAACGTCATGGGCGAGCCGCGCTACACGAGCGTCCTGATGCTGTGCGTCCTGGTGCCGCTGATCGCGTCGGCGCCGCTGTGGAAGCGGCTGTCCGTGCGCGTGGACAAGCGCCGTGCCGCGGGGCTCGCGGCGGCGGTGTTCGCCCTGGGCGGCCTCGGCCTGCTGCTCATCCCGGTCTGGGGCCTGCCCGGCGCGGCCCTCTCCTCCGTGCTGGTGGGCGTGGGCCTGTCCGGCACGACCCTGCTGCCGTGGTCGATGCTGGCCGACTGCATGGCGGACACGCACGGCTCGGGGCGGCGCCAGAGCGGCGTGCTCTCGGGCGTGTGGACCTCGGGGGAGGCGATGGCGCAGGCGGTCGGGACGGGCCTCCTGTCGCTGTCCCTGGCGCTGAGCGGCTACGTGGAGTCGGGCGCGGGCGAGACCGTGCGCCAGAGCGACGAGGCGCTGCGCGGCATGCTGGTCGGCAGCACCCTGGTGCCCGCCGCGGTCATGCTGTGCTGCCTGGTCCCCCTGGCGTTCTACCGGCTGACCGCCGACGGGCTCCGGTCGCAACCGGGGGACGCCCGGTCCGACGCGCCGGACCCCTCCGGCGCCTGACCCTGGCGCGCTCCCGGCCCGCCCCGCCGGGAGCGCGCCTCCCCGGGCTCAGCGCCCCAGGCGCCGCCACAGCGCGCGGGGCATCAGCCGCATCCCCGCGAAGAGCGGCCGGAGCACGCTCGGCGCCCACACGGTGGTGGCCCCCGAGCGCAGTCCGGAGGCCACCGCCTCCGCCACCCGGCCCGGCGTGGCCGGGAACGGCGCGGGGTCCACGTGGGCGGACATACGGGTGGGCACGTATCCCGGCCGCACCACCAGCACCCGCGCGCCGGACCCGTGCAGGGAGTCGGCGAGCCCCTGGGCGAAGCCGTCCAGGCCGGCCTTGGCCGACCCGTACACGTAGTTGAACCTGCGGACCCGCACCCCGGCGACGGAGGACAGGACCACCAGGGCGCCGTGCCCCTGCTCACGCAGGCGGGCCGCGACGGCCAGCCCCGCGGAGACGTGCCCCGTGTAGTTCACGGCGGCGGCCCGGGCCGCGGATGCCGGGTCCGCCTCGTACGCCGCCTGGTCCCCCAGCACGCCGAACGCGTCCACGACCACGTCCAGGTCGCCGACCAGGCCGACGGCCTCCGCGACCGTGCCCGTGTGGGCGTCGGGGTCGCCGGCGTCGAACTCCACCGAGTGCACGGAGACGCCGAGCTCCGTGAGCGCGCCCGGCGGGGGCTCCGCCCCGCCGCGCGCGGCCAGCACCACCTCCCGGGCGCCGTCGCGGACCAGCCGCTCGACGATGGCGAGGCCGATCTCGCTGCGTCCGCCGAGCAGCAGCACGGTCCGTACCCGTCCCACCGAGTCGCGCATGGGTTCCCTCCGGTCGTGTGGTGTGTCGTGGTGTGGGGCGTCCGGTGTGCGGGGGCGCCCGGCCCTGGCCCGGCGGTCAGACGAGCCGCAGGCGGCGGGCGAGGTCGGAGACGAGCACGCCCCCGGGGTCGGCCCGGTCCCGTACCCTCCGCCAGGCGGGCAGCTCCGGGTACATCGCGTGCACGGTCTCGGCGCGCGCCCTGCTGTCCTTGGCCAGGTACAGGCGGCCTCCGGCCTCCAGCAGCCTCTCGTCGAGGGAGTCGAGCAGGCGGCCGAGGCCGGGCAGGCCGGCGGGCAGGTCCACGGCGAGGGTCCATCCCGGCCGGGGGAAGGACAGCGGGCCCGGGGTGGGCTCCCCCATGCGCTTGAGGACCGTCAGGAACGACGGGGCGCCCGCCCGGGCGAGCCGTTCCATGACGGCGGCGAGGGTGTCCTCCGCCCCGAAGGGGACGACGAACTGGTACTGCACCAGTCCGCGCGGACCGTACATGCGGTTCCATCCCCGCACCGCGTCGAGCGGGTGGAAGAACCCGGCGAGTGGCCGCGCCTCGCCGCGCCTGCGCCGGGGCGCGGCGCGGAGGTAGGCGGCGTTGAAGGCCCCCGCCGTCCACCGGTTGAGCAGCCCCGGCGGCGCCCAGGGCGGCGCCGCCAGGACCGTGCCCGGCCGGTGCCTCAGCGGCTCGCGCCGGAGCGTGGAGGGGAGGTCGCCGATCCGCGCGTGGTCGGCCCGGGTGAACACGCCCCGGCCCATCGCGGCGCCCGCGGCCAGCAGGTCGACCCAGCAGACCGAGTAGCGGCGGTCGGCCCCCGGGCGCGACATCAGCTCCAGGGTGGCGTCGAGTCCGGCGGTCCGGTCGGTGTCCACCCTCATGTACGCCGTCTCGACCGGGAACACGGCCAGCGCGACCTCGGTGACCACACCGGTCAGCCCCATGCCGCCGACGGTCGCCCAGAACAGCTCGGACCCGTCGCCCTGCGGCCCCAGCGCGCGCGCCCTCCCGTCGGGGGTCACCAGGGTCAGCGCGCGCACGTGGGCACCGATCGAGGAGTCGGCGTGGTGGTTCTTGCCGTGGACGTCGGCGGCGACCGCCCCGCCCAGGGTGACCTGGCCGGTCCCCGGGGCCACCGGGACGAAGTACCCGTGCCGGAGGAGGTGGGCGACGAGCCCGCCGAGGGTGGTCCCCGCCGGGGCGGTGGCCTCGCCGCGCGCGGTGTCGAGCCGGACCGGGCCCGTCAGCGCGGTGCAGTCCAGGACCAGCCCGCCGGCGGCCTGCGCGGCGTCGCCGTAGGAGCGGCCCAGTCCGCGGGCGAGGGCTCCGCGCGCCCCGGCCCGCGAGAGCGCCTCGGCGACCTGTTCGGCGGTGCGCGGCCGCGCCACGCGCGCGGCGGTGGGGGCGGTGCGGCCCCAGCCGGTGAGGAGGGCGGGGCGCGTCCCGCCGTGGGCGGGCGCACGGTCCGGCGGCGGTGGACTCACAGGTGGATCCCCAGTCCGACGAGGACGGCGAGCGACACGAGGGTCACCTGGAGGGGGCGGTCGCGCAGGGCGATCTCCTCGGGTTCCTCCCCGGCTCCCCGGTCCACGAGCAGGTTGTAGCGCAGGACGAACATGATGAACGGAACGATACTCACCGCGTGGAACACGGGCTGCGACGCGTCGCCCCGCTCCAGGGCCCACAGGCAGTAGGTGACGATCATCGCCGCCGACGCCATGGTGCGGGTCTGGGCCAGGTAGGCGACCGTGTACCCGCGCAGGGTCTCCCGCACCGGCGCGGCGGCCGACGCGCCCGCGTCGCGGAACGCCCGCAGCTCGGCCTCGCGCTTGCCGACCACGACGAGCAGCGCGGCCAGCGACACCACGATGACGAACCAGGAGGTCAGCGGCACGCCGACCGCGGCCCCGCCCGCGGCGGCGCGCAGCACGTGGCAGGCGGCGACCACGACCAGGTCGCACACCACCACGTCCTTGAGCCGGCGGGTGTAGGCCAGGGTGAGCAGGACGTATCCGGTGACCAGGCCCGTCAGGAGCGGATCGCCGAGGGCCAGGGAGGCCAGCGGGGCCGCCGCGCCCAGGACGGCTCCGGCCGTGACGGCGACGGGGACCGGGAGGGCGCCCGAGGCGACGGGCCGGTGGCGCTTGCGCGCGTGCGCGCGGTCGCGGTCGGCGTCGTGGACGTCGTTGAGCAGGTAGGTGCCGCTGGCGGCCGCGCAGAACAGCGCGAACACCGCGGCGCAGGTCAGCAGCGCGTCGGGGCTCCCCAGTGCCCCGGCCGCGCCGGGGGCCGCCAGGACCAGGAGGTTCTTGAGCCACTGCCGGGGCCGGCAGGCACGGACCAGCGCGCGGGCCGTCCCCAGGAGGCCGCGCGGTCCCCCCTGGACGCCGGGGCCTCCGGGCGTGCCGCCGCCCGCGCGCCCGGTCCGCTCCGCGCTCTGCGTCACCGGCGCCCCGGCTCCGGGACGGGCGCACCGGCGCACCCTGTGGGGCACGCCGGTGAGGGCCGGGGGCGGAGTGGGGGGCGGGGGTCAGTTGTGGTGGTCACTGCGGCGGCCTGAGACGTACAGGACGACGGCGATGCCCACGAAGCCCACGCCGACGACGAGGAAGGCGATCGGGAGGGTGGTGTGCAGCAGCGGCAGCACGGTGCGGCCCTGCTCGGAGTTGGCGACGGCGTTGCGGACCGACTCGTCGTCGAAGACGAGCTCGGCGTCCAGCAGGGTCAGGACCTCCTCGCCGTCCACGACGACGACGCGGTTCTGGTCCTCGCTGACCTTGAGGGGCGATCCGGTGGTGGGCTCGATCCAGTAGGTGCGGGTGATGGAGAAGACCTCGTCCCCGGTGACGTCCCCGTCGCCCTCCAGGCCGGCGACCGAGCGCGGGAGGGTGCGCTCGTCGACGACGGTCGGCTCGACGGTCTGGACGAACCGGTAGGCCTCGACGCCCTCGACCGCCTCGACACCCTGGAACTCCATGGGGACGACCTCCTGGACGGTGGTCTCGTAGAAGTCGTAGTCCCGCTGCTCGGTGAAGAACGGGAACTTCCAGGCCTGCCCGCTCTGGACGACGGACTCCTCGTTGACCATGGAGTCGCAGCAGTCGACGGCCTCGCCGGTGACGCGGTCGTGTCCGGCGCGGCGGCTCGTGGAGCTGATGCCGAAGTCGGTCTCGGCGTCCTTCAGCCAGGTGAACTGGTCCCACACCACGATCTCGTCGGTGCTGGAGGCCACGTCCGCGCGGATCGTCGCGTGGGCCTCGAGGGTGGCGTCCTCGACGAGTTCCACGTCCTCGATGTTGAAGTAGGTGGCACCTTCGGCGACGTTGACTGTCTCGCTGTAGTAGTCCAGGGGAGTCTTCATCAGGGAGCTCGACATCCACGTGCGCATCATGGGTGCGGCGGCGAGAAAGAAGACTCCAAACGCGATGAGAACGACCGCAACGGTACGGCGCATGTGCCCTCCTGGGCGGATGAGAGTCCAGATCTGAAACTGCGTCTAGTGGAACTAGGACCAGTTCCGGGTAGAGTACTGCCCAGTAGTGAACGACGTCACCAGGGCGTGTCTGAATTTTTATAACACGTTCTAGTGAAGCGTGTTTCAATGCTCCCCTGTTCTGGAAGGCCCATGGCGCCCACTCCCTCCGCGCCCGAGGACCCCACCGGCGCCCCCACCGGCAGCACCTCCGGCGGCACCCTCCCCGGCTCCCCCTCCACCGGCACGCGGCCC
Source organism: Nocardiopsis sp. CA-288880 (assembly GCF_050955985.1). NCBI lineage: Bacteria > Bacillati > Actinomycetota > Actinomycetes > Streptosporangiales > Nocardiopsidaceae > Nocardiopsis > Nocardiopsis sp. CA-288880. The sequence goes on from NZ_CP192105.1 coordinate 6,365,670, forward strand.
CCGCCGCGGGACCCCGATCCGGCGCTGGTCCTGCCCCAGGTCGACGGACGCCACGAGACCCTCGACGGCATCCGCGCCGCGGCCGCCCTGATGGTCCTGGTCTTCCACGTCGCGACGGAGACCGGCGACTCCCTCGCCCCGGGCGTCCTGGGCGGGCTGGTGTCCGCGTTCGACCTCGCCGTTCCCCTGTTCTTCACGCTCTCCGGCGTGCTGCTGTACCGGCCCTGGGCGCGCGCCGCCCTGGACGGGACGCGGGGCCCCCGCGCCCGCCCCTACCTGTGGCGCCGGGTCGTGCGCGTGTTCCCCGCCTACTGGGTCGTGGCGGTGGCGGCGCTGCTCCTCTACTCCCGGGAGGAGCTCGGCTCGCCCTCCTACTGGCTCCAGGTCCTGACCCTGGCCTTCCCCTTCGACACCGACCCGCCGTGGGTGGGGACCGGCCCCTACGGCCTCGGCCAGATGTGGAGTCTGTCGGTCGAGGTGTCCTTCTACCTGCTGCTGCCGGTGTTCGCCCTGCTCCTGGCCCTGTGGGCGAGGGGCGGGAGGACCGTGGACGCCCGCGGCCGGCGGCTCCTGGCCGGGCTCGCCGCCATGGGGGTGCTCGCCCTGGCCGCGCTGGTGCCGCAGTTCTATCCCGAGCCCCGCGAGTACATGCACGCCTGGCTGCCGCGCGCGCTCGGCCTGTTCGCCGCGGGGATGGCGCTGGCCGTGCTGTCGGAGTGGGCGTGGCGCGAGCCCGGCGCCGACGGCCCGGTGCGCCGCTTCTGCCGCACCGTGGCCGCGTCGCCCGGGGTGTGCTGGCTGGTGGCGGGCGGCTTCCTCGCCCTGACCGCCACCGAGGCCACCGGCGGGCGGTTCATCGGCTCGGGCGACGTCTGGACCTCCGCCGCGGCGTCCCTGGCCGGGACGGGCTTCGCGTTCTTCGTCGTGGCCCCGGCCGCCCTGGCCCCCCGCCCCACCGCCCCGCCCGCGCCCCTCCGCGGTGCCGCGGCCTGGCGGGACGGCCGCTGGCTGGACTCGCTGCTGCGGCACCGGGTGTGCCAGTTCCTCGCCCGGATCTCCTACGGCGTGTTCCTGTGGCAGTTCGTCGTCCTGTACCTGTGGCGCGACTTCACCGGACAGGAGATCTTCACCGGGTCGTTCTGGCTGGACATGGTGCCGGTGACGGCGGGGACGGTCCTCCTGGCCGCGGCGACCTTCCACTGGGTGGAGGAGCCGAGCCGGCGCTGGTCCCGGAGGACCCGGGAACCGGCCCGCCGGAAGCGGTCCCGCCGCTGACCCGGCGCGCCCCCGGCGGCGCCGGTGTCCGCGGACGGCCGCCCGGGGCCTCCCTGCGGGGCCGCCCGGCCGCGCCCCACGGACGCGCGGGCTCCCCGGACACGCGGGCACCCCGGGAGGAGGTCCGGCGGACACGGGACCGGGAGGACGCGGAGAAGACCGGCTGGGGAGTGTTTTTTGGAGGCTTTCGGGTCGGCGAGCGGCCGTCCGGGCCATCTCTCGCAAGCCGATGTGCGAAGTTCGGCCTGGTTGTGCCTCACGAGCGCAGAGGCGCGGCGAGAGGCAGCCCGGTGGACGCGAGCCCGGAAGAATCCACACAACACGACCTAGTCCGCCTCCGCGCCGCCGCCCGTGCGGTCGTCCTCCTCGGGCGCCCAGGGGTTGCCCTCGACCGCGGGGGCCATGCCGCCCACGGACACCCAGCTCAGGCACAGCCCGCCGCGGTCGTCGGGGTCCTCCGGCACGAACACCGACAGCTGCTCGCCGGGCGCCCCCGCCGGGACGTACCGTGTCCCGTTCTCCTCCGCGGCGGGCAGCTCCACCTCGATCCAGTCGTCGCCCAGGGCGACCACCACCGGCACGTCCTCCTCCGCCGTGTAGCCGAGGGTGACGACCTGGGCGAGGCCGCCGTGGACCCGCACCGGCCACGACATGAGCCCCTCCCAGGGCTCCAGGCAGCGGTCCCCTCCCCCGGGCCCGAAGACGTAACTGCTGTCGGACGGCCGCGCCGGGACCAGGTAGCCCGCGTCGTTGAACACGTACGCCGCGCCGGACTCCTCCGGATCCACCATCCGCTCGGCGACGTCGGGCTCGGCCAGCGGCGGCAGCACCCAGGAGCTCAGGCGGCGCTGGCCGTTCCACTCCAGCACGACGTCCTCGGGGACGGGGCGCGCGTACAGGCCGCCCTCCTCCGGGACCTCCCGCAGGGAGGCCCGGACCGTGTCCAGGTACCACTGGAGGCGGTCGCCGCCGAGCGTTCCCGCGTAGGCGTGCGTGGACCACACCGCCGACGCCGTGTACGCCAGCGTCGCCAGCGCGGCGGCGGTCCGGGCGGCCCTCCGGGGGCGCACGCGGTAGGCGTCGGCCGCGGAGCCTGCGCGCTCCCCCGCGCCGCCCGTCAGCGCCCGCGCGCGCTCCTCACGCGTGGGCAGGAAGGCCAGCGCCAGGCAGAGCGCGAACACCGGGGCCGCGTCGGCCACGTAGCGGGGGTCGGCGGCGGCCACCTCCTGGAACCTGCCGCGCGCGATGACGGTCGGGACGATGTCGACGACGACCAGGTGGCCGAGCAGGAGCGCCCAGGCACGCCACGCCCGGCGCCGCAGCCACAGGCTCGCCAGCACGATCACCGCGAACACCGCCCAGGCCCCCAGCACCACGGGCCCCGACGGGTCGACGAGCCCGCCCGTGGGGGTGACCGGCCCCCACTCCGGCGGGCCGCCCAGGGCGCCGACCGGGAAGACCTCGGTGAGGAGCCCGCGCAGCATGGCCAGGGCGGGCTCGCTCTCGGGGACGCCCGCGCCCTCGCCGCCCTCGCCCGCACGCATCCGCGCCAGGTAGAACACCGCGTACGCGGCGAAGAGGGCGCCCATCGCCGTCCACAGCGGGCGGTGCACGACCCAGGCCCTGCGGACCGCGACGAGCGGGGCGCCCGGGTACAGGAAGGCCGCGGCCACCGCGAACAGCACCGGGGGCAGGAACATCGCCTTGACCGTGAAGAGCATGCCGAACACGACCGCGCCCAACGCCCACCAGGCGAACCGGGCGTCGCCGGTGCGCAGGTGGCGCACGGTCCACAGCGCGGCGAGCACCAGCGCGAGCTGGAAGGGCACGGCGTTGAGCGCCGCCGACCACCACCCGAGGACGGGGACGGTCAACGGGGCCAGCGCGTACACGGTCAGGGGGACGAGGAGGGCCGGGCGGCGGCCGAACAGCTCCCACAGCAGGCGGAAGAACCCCAGCAGGGCGGCGGCCTGGAACGCGAGCATGCTGCCCGCGCTGACCCACCACTCGTACGGCCAGAACGTGGTCTGGAGGTACACGAGGAACAGGGCTCCCGGCATCAGGTGCCCCTTGTGGAGGGTGAGGAGGTAGTCCGGGCCCAGGTCGCTCGCGTACGCGGAGGCGAAGAAGAGGTAGTCGTCCTCCACGAAGTAGGACTGCGTGAGCACGTACAGCTTGAGGCCGACCGCCGCCGCGACGACCAGCAGCCCCGCCAGGACCAGCCGGTCGCGCGCGAGGAGGCCCGGGACGGCGAGGGCGTCGCGGACCGGGCCGCCCCGGCCGTCCCCCTTCCCCTCCCCGCCGGGGTCCCCGGCCGGGCGGCGTGCCCCGGCCGTCCCGCCGGGCGCCTGTGCCTCCGCGCCGTCGTGTCCACTCGCCGTGGGGGGAACAGGCGGCATCGGTTCTCTCCCGCCGTAGGTTGGCCAACCCGGAAAATGGGTGTCAGAATACAACACGTTCCACTTTCTTCCTTGACCTCGGACGCAGGTCTCCAAGACCTCGGAGCCCAGAACAGGAACATGATGCAGAAACATGTTCCGGCGGGGTCGTGAGCACCGTGGAGGTGATGCCGGTGGGGCTCGAACAGGTCCGCCGTGACTGGACCCGGCTGGGTTCCGCCGAACCGCTGTGGGCGGTGTGCGTGGACCCGGACAAGCGCGACGGCGGGTGGGACGACGACGAGTTCCTCGCCTCGGGGCGGGCCGACGTCGACCCGGCGGTCGCCCGCCTGGACGAACTGGGCATCCGGCCCGGGGGCGGCCGGGTCCTGGACTTCGGCTGCGGCGCCGGACGGCTGTCCAACGCGCTGGCCGCGCACTTCGACGAGGTCGTGGGGGTGGACATCTCCGCGCCGATGCTGGAGGAGGCCCGCCGCCTGGACCGCTCGGGGGGACGGATCGCGTTCACGCTGAACGAGCGGGCCGACCTGTCCCTGTTCGGCGACGACTCGTTCGACCTGGTGTACACCGACCTCGTCCTCCAGCACCTGCCGACCGCGCTGGCCGAGGGCTACGTGCGCGAGTTCGCCCGCGTGCTGCGCCCCGGCGGCGTGATGGTGCTGGGCGTGCCCGAGACGGAGCGCCGCACCTTCAAGGGGATGGTGTTCCGGTACGTGCCGTGGCCCCTGGTCGCGCTGGCGCAGAGGGTGGTGCTGCGCTACCCGGCGCCGATGCGGATGCACACCCTGCGCACCGGGCGGATCGCCGAACTCGTGCCCGGCGGCCGGATCGCGGCCTCGGACGAGTACTGGGGAGGCGACCACTGGCGGCACCTGCGCCACTTCGTGGTGCTGGGCGGGGCCGCACCGGCCGGAGGGGGGTCCGCGTGACCCCCGCCGCCCGCGACGACGGGACCACGCCCTTCCGCGCCACCCTGGGGCGCTCGGTCGCCCTGTTCTCCGCGTTCCGCAGGGAGCAGTCCGATCCGGCGTTCTTCTACGGCACGCTGGCCCGCGACACCGTCGCCCAACTGCGCTCCTACACGCCCCTGGACGGCCGCCTCGTCGTGGACGTGGGGGGCGGCCCCGGCTACTTCGCCGACGAGCTCCGCTCCGCCGGGGCGCGCTGCCTCTGCGTGGACTCCGACGCCCGCGAGATGACGCTGCACGGCCGCGAGGCCGACGCGTACGGCGTCCGGGGCAGCGCCCTGGACCTGCCGCTGCGCACGGGCTCGGTGGACGTGTGCTTCTCCTCCAACGTCCTGGAGCACGTGCCCGACCGCGTGCGGATGGCCGACGAGATGGTGCGGGTGACCAGGCCCGGCGGGCTGGTCTACCTGTCGTACACGCTGTGGCTGTCCCCCTGGGGCGGGCACGAGACCTCGCCGTGGCACTACCTGGGGGGCCGGTACGCCGCGGAGCGGTTCGCCCGGCGCAACGGGCGCCGGCCCAAGAACGACTTCGGCCGCAGCATGTACGCCGCGTACGCCGGGGAGATGCTGCGCTGGGCGCGCGGGCGCCCCGACGTGGAGGCCGTGGACGTCCGGCCCCGCTACCTGCCGACGTGGGCGAAGCCGGTCGTGCGCGTGCCCCTCCTGCGCGAGGTCGTCACCTGGAACCTGCTGCTGGTGCTGCGCAAGCGGTGACGCGGGCCTTCCGCCCCTCAGCGCCCGCCGAAACCGAACGGCAGGGCGCGGGGGACGTGCTGGACGCTGACCCAGTGGTCGGTCGTGAACGCCTCGACCGCCCACTCGCCGCCGAACCTCCCGTGGCCGGAGTGCTCCTCCCCGCCGAACGCCGTGTTGGCCTCGTCGTTGAGCGTGGAGTCGTTGACGTGCGTCATCCCCGCCCGCAGCCGCCGGGCGAACCGCACCCCCTTCTCGGCGTCACGGGTGTGGACGGCGCTGGAGAGCCCGTACTCGGTGTCGTTGGCGATGCGGAGCGCGTCCTCCTCCTCCGTCGCCCGGATGACCGTGGCCACCGGTCCGAACACCTCCTCGGCGGCGCACGGGGCGTGGTTGCCCGCGAGCAGCAGGTAGGGCGGCAGGACCCTTCCCGCCGGCCCGCCCGGCTCGCCGGACAGCAGCAGCTGCGCGCCGACCTCGACCGAACGGTCGACCAGGTCGCGGATGCCCTCGGCCTGGTCGTCGTCGATGACGGGGCCGATCTGGGTCGCGGGGTCGCCCGGGTCCCCGACCCGCAGTGCGCGTACGCGCGCGACGATCCGGTCGACCAGCTCGTCGTGGACGCCGGTGGTGGCGATGATCCGGTTCGTGGCCATGCAGATCTGGCCCTGGTGGTAGTAGGAGCCGAACACGGCGGCGTCGGCCGCCAGGTCCAGGTCCGCGTCGTCCAGCACGACGAGGGGGCTGTTGCCGCCGAGTTCGAGCGCCCGCCTCTTGAGCGGGATCAGCCGGGAGAGGTGGCGGCCCACCTCGGTCGAGCCGGTGAAGGAGACCATCCGCGAGGACTCGTGCGCGGCGAGCGCGTCGCCGATCTGCCCGCCCTTGCCGAGGACCACGTTGAGGACGCCGGGGGGCAGACCCGCCTCCTCGTAGACGCGGGCGAGGAGGAGGCCCCCGGTGACGGGCGTGTTCTCGGCCGGCTTGAGGACGACGGTGTTGCCGAGGGCGACGGCCGGCGCGACGGAGCGGTGGGAGAGCTGGAACGGGAAGTTCCAGGGGCTGATCACGGTGACGACGCCCAGGGGTTCGCGGTAGACGCGGTTCTCCTTCCCCGGGGTGATCCCGGGCAGGATGCGGCCCTCGACCCGGGTGGGGTAGGAGGCGGCCTCGGCCATGCCGCTGCGGACCAGTTCGATCTCGAACTCGGCGCGCTCGCGGACGGCCCCGGCCTCGCGGACGAGCCACTCGGCCACCTCGGCACGGCGCGCGTCGAGGATGCGGAGCGCCCGGCGGAACACCTCGGCCCGCTCGTAGGCGGGCGTCGCGGCCCAGACCGGCCAGGCGCGCTCCGCCGCCTGGTAGGCGAGGTCGACGTCACCGTCGTCGGCCAGGTGGACCTCCGCGAGGACCGTGTCGTCGTAGGGGTCCACGTCCTGGTGGACCTCGCCGGAGGAGCCGTGGCGCCACTCGCCGCCGATGGTCATCCGGTCCAGTCCCGTGTAGGGGGTGGGTGTCTGGTCGGCGTGCATCGGGCTCCCCCTGGTGTCGGCGTCACTCTCCGCCACCGTGCCCCGGAAACACCCCGCGGGCAAAGGGGCGTGCCGCTCCTTGGCGAAGTGTTCAGGGAGTCGGTGGCGTTCGGGGCCCGTACGGCCGCGCCGCTCCCCGGGCGGCGCGGGCCGGCGGTCAGTCGTCGGGGACGAGCAGCAGCTCGCCGACGACCCGGCCGTCGGCCTCGGTGACCGTGGCCGTCCACCCGCCCAGGTCGACGCTCTCCCCCGGCCCCTCCGGGATGTGGCCGAGCACGACCAGGACCATCCCGGCGACGGTGACGTAGCTGCCCTCCGGGGGCGAGGCGAGGACGACGCCGAGGCCGTCCAGCTCGTGGACGGGGTAGGTGCCGGGCACGCGGAGGGCTCCGCCGTCCACCCTGGTGGGAACGCGCTCGTCCGCGTCGGTCTCGTCGTAGATCTCGCCGACGACCTCCTCGAGCAGGTCCTCCAGGCTGACGATGCCGTCGACCGCCCCGCTCTCACCGATCACCACCGCCATCTGCTGCCGTTCGCCGGTCATCCGGTGGAGCGCCCGCGACACGGACAGGGAGACCGGCAGCAGCAGCGGCTCACGGGCGAGGGCGCCCGCGTCCCCCTCGCCCCGCAGCAGGTCCGACCAGTGCACGACGCCGACGACGTCGTCCACGTCCCCCTCGGTGACCACGGGCGCCCGCGAGTGCCCGCGCTCGGCGAGGAACAGGGCGGCCTCGGCGGCGGGCAGGGACGCGGGGACGGTGTCCACGTCGCGCCGGGGCACCAGGACCTGGCGCAGCGTGCGGTCGGTGATCTCGAACGCTCCGGAGAGGATCGTCCGCTGTTCGGGGGTCATGTCGCCCCGGGCCGAGATCATCTCCCGCAGCTCCTCCTCGGAGACCTCGTCCTTGCCGGTCCCGGGGTCCGCCCCGCCCAGGCGCACCACCAGGTCGGTGGAGACGCCGAGCAGCCACACGGCGGGCCGCGAGAGGACGGCGAGGGCGTTGATCGGCCTGGCGACGAGGAGCGCCCAGGGCTCGGCGCGCTGCATCGCGATGCGCTTGGGCGCGAGCTCGCCCAGGACCAGGGTGACGAAGGTCAGCACGACGGTCACCAGGACGACGGAGACCGGGGAGGCGTAGGAGCCGAGGAAGCCGAGGGGTTCGACCAGCGGGCGGGCCAGTGACACCGCGGCCGTGGCCGAGGCGAGGAACCCGGCCAGGGTGATGCCGATCTGGATGGTGGCCAGGAACCGGTTGGGGTCCCGGGCCAGCCTCGCGACCGCCCGGCCCCCGGGGCCGCTCGCCTCCAGCCTCCTGAGCTGCCCCTCCCGCAGCGTGATCAGCGCGATCTCGCTGCCGGCGAAGACGGCGTTCACGACGACCAGGACCAGCACGAGGCCGATCTGGGCCTCGTAGCCCTCCATGTGGGTCTCCCCCGAGGTTCTGTCGGAAGCGGTGCCGCGGCCGGACCGGGCCGAGGTGATGGCATCGTTCCCGGAATCCGCGCCACCACACCTGTCGCACCAGCTGCTCCGGTCCCCTCCGTCCCCACGCGCCCCACGTGTCCACAAACGGCCAGAACCTTGCGCCGGTTCGCCGCCTCCGGTCGAACCCCCAGTTCAGGGCCGCACGGACCGCCGTGCGACCCGCATGTCCGGATCTGACACCGTTCCGGCACTGTCTGTAGGCTTCCCCTGTCCCCTTCCCCACCCCCTGGGAGTTCCCGTGTCCGGCGGTACAGGAGTCAACCCCGTCGAGGCCATGTCCGAGGCCGAGGAGGCCGAAGCGCTGGCCGAGGCCATGGTCTTCCTCGGAACCGATTTCGAGGCCGCCGTCGAAGGCCTGGCCGCGGCGGTCTCCGAACACGTCTCGTCCGGTCTGGCCGACTACGAACTGGACGCCATGGAGCACATCCGGCGGGTCGCGCAGAACGGCATCAACCTGGCCCAGAACGTCCAGGGCGCAGACCTGGCGATCACCGACTCGGACCATGAGAGCGCCGAGGAGTACCAGGAGGGCCTGGAGGCCCTCGACATCCAGATCAACTTCTGACCCCGCGCCCGCCACCCACCCCCCGGAGACACCTGTGAGCGACGTCGCCTCCATGTCCCTCGGCCTGCCCGCCGACATCGACGCCGACGTCGGCGCCGTCGAGTCGGGCGCCGACGACCTCGACGCCGTGTGCCGGAAGATGACCGGCCAGGCCGAGGGCGCCCACAGCCGGTTCCAGTCGTCCGCCGGCGAGTTCACCGACCTCATCGCCTGGAACATCGTCTCCGGCTCGTCGGAGGAGCTGGCCGCCTGGCAGGAGGCCGCCGCCGCCCTCACCTACGGGGCGGCCGTCCTGCGCCAGTGGGGCCTGGACATCGAGGCCTACCGGGTCGAGCGGGCCAAGCTGGAGACCCGGTGGGAGGAGGAGAAGTCCGCGCTCAGGGATGCGGGCAACGACTCCATTCTCGGCAGCGCGGGTCAGGAGGCGACGGGGCGGCCCGCCGCGCGCATGGAGGAGCTGCGCGAGGAGCTGCTCACCGAGCACGCCGGGCACTGGGAAACCCTGATGGACCGGGCCGAACAGGCGGAGAAGGACCTGCGCGACGGGCCCGGCCAGGAGACCCTGGAGCGCCTGGTCGAGTCCGCGCTCCTGTCCGGAAGTCAGCTGCTGTACCTGGGCGACTCCGTTCCCGGCATGGTCCCGGACGAGCTGACCGGCGACGAGCACCCGTCCATCGTCAACCTGTGGTGGACCTCCATGACGGAGGAGGAGCAGGAGCAGGCCGTGCGGGACCACCCCGACCTGCTCCGCGAACTCGACGGCATCCCCTCCGCCGTGCGCGACGAGCTCAACCGGGAGCACCTGGACGACGAGATCGAGCGGTTGGAGGAGGAGGTCGCGAACGCGCAGGAGGAACGCGACGAGGCCTTCGACTCCCTGACGGACTCCGACGGCGGCATGGGCGCCTACAACGCCCAGACGGACCTGACCGACCTCGAAGGGGAGCTCTCCACGCTGACCACCCTGCGCGACAACCTCGAGGACGACGGCGCGGACAGGTACCTGCTCGCCCTCGACGCCGAGGGCGGGGGACGCGCGATCGTGGCGAACGGCAACCCCGACACCGCCGACAACGTGGCCACCCTCGTCCCGGGCACGACGACCACCTGGCAGAGCATCGATTCCCAGATGAACCGGGCCGACGCCCTCGTGCAGTCGGCCACCGGAGTGGACGAGGAGAGCAACCACTCCGTCATCAGCTGGATCGGTTACGACGCCCCCAACGCGGTCGAGGCCGCCGGCGCGGGCCGGGCCGAGGACGCGGTCGACGAGCTGAGCAGCTTCCAGGACGGGTTGCGCGCCACCCACGTGAACCCGTCCCCGTCGAACAACACCGTGATCGGCCACAGCTACGGCTCCACTGTCGTGGGTCACACCGCCCAGGGGGAGGGAGGGCTCAACGCGGACAACATCGTGCTGGTGGGCAGCCCCGGGGCCAATGCCGACCACGTGAGCGACCTGGGACTCGCCCCTGAGAACGTCCACGTCTCCACAGCGGAGAACGACAACATCACACACCTCACCGGCTTCACCCACGGAATGGACCCGACGGATCCGGACTTCGGAGCAACGGAGTTCAGGTCGAACCCGGGCACCGACGGGGGCCAGTGGCCGCTCAACGACGCACACTCAGAATATTTCGATCCTGACACCAAGTCCCTGCGGTACATGGGTGAGGTCATCGCCGGACAGAAGTAGAGGAACAGTGGATACCAACGCTCTCGGACTCGCGTGCAGCGGCGTCGCCGTCATGGTGGTCCTGACCGCCTGTGGTCCCGTTGGGAACTCGGATACTTCGGAGGAGGAAGCAGCAATGACCCATGACGAGGCCTACACCAGGGTGGAGGAGCACATCGCCGCGGCCGTGGCAGTGTTCCCAGAGGCCCCGGAACTCGAAGCCCTGGGAGGCGATGTCGCCAATCCCTGCGATGACACAGTCGACGGAGGTGAGAGCGGCCGCGCGTCTGTCGGCCGCACCTACTGGCTGCGCGGCCTTCCCGCCGAGGACAACGAGGCCAGCGTTGAACTTCTGCACGAGTACTGGACGGCCAACGGCTACCAGGTGACAGACGACGGACGCCCCGAAGACCTGGCGGTCTTCGTCGAGAACGAGGAGGACTCCTTCCGGATGTCCGTCCAGTCGAGCGTCCAGGGCAGCCTGTCCATCGGGGCCTCCTCCCCCTGCGTGTGGCCGGAGGGCGCCCCCGGGTCCTGAGGGGTCAGCCGAGCCGCTCCAACCGCTCCAGTGCCCTGCGCGGCGACCGGGCGTGGCGCCCCATGCCCGCGAACGGGCACGCCTCGCGCTCCAGGTCCGTGCCGAACGCCCGCGACGACTGCAGGCCGTCCAGCTCCTCCCAGGTGACCGGGGCCGCCACCGGGGCGCCGGGCCTGGCCCGCACCGAGTACGGGGCGACCGCGAGCTGCTCGCGGCCGTTGCGCAGGAAGTCCACGAACAGCCTCCCCTTCCGGGCCTCCTTGCGCACCTCGGTGGTCAGCTCGTCCGGTCGCCGCGCCGCCACGCGGTCGGCGACGCCCTCCGCCAGCCGCCGCACCTCCTGGTCGTCGGCCTCGGGCCGCAGCGGCGACCGCACGTGCAGCCCGCGCGAACCGGTCGTCATCACGTACGCGGCCAGCCCCACCTCGTCCAGCACCTCGCGCACGTCCCGGGCGGCGGCCCTGCACGCCGCGAAGGCCTCCTCACCGTCCCCCGCCGGGTCGAGGTCGAGCACCATCCGGTCGGGGAGGCCGAGGTCCGGTTCCCGCGACTGCCAGGCGTGCAGGGTGATCGCCGCCTGGTCGGCGCACCACACCAGGGTCGCCGCGTCCCGGCACTCCATCATCGTGCCGCCGCTGGTCTCCACGGTCCGCACCCACTCCGGCGTGGAGGGGTGCTTCACGAAGAACCCGCCGGCTCCGACCCCGTCCGGGTACCGGTCCAGGGCGACCGGGCGGCCCTTCAGCTGCGGCAGCATCAGCGGTGCGATGCGCTCGTGGTACCGGGCCAGGCCCTCCTTGGTCGGCCCGCCCTCACCGAACAGCGGTTTGTCCGGCTTGCGCACCTCCACGACGCGTCGGCCCGCGCGCACCCGGACCGCGCCCCCGTGTTCCGCCATCGCCCCTCCCAGGTCCCGCCGCCCCGGGACGCCCGCCCCGGTCGGCTCCGTGGGGCCCGCCTACCCGGGCCTCCCCGCCGGAAAACCCGGCGGCTCGCAGCGGCCCCGGACGGCCTTCTGACGGAGTACCGGCCTGGCCGTAACTGGGTTTCCGGAGGTTTTGCGGACACAGCGCGAACGCCCGGCCGGGTGACCCCGGCCGGGCGTTCGGCGTGTTCGGCGCGTGCGCCTACTTGCGCTTGTTGATCTCCTCGGTGAGCTGCGGAGCGACCGAGTGCAGGTCGCCCACGACACCGAAGTCGACGAGCTCGAAGATCGGCGCCTCGGGGTCCTTGTTGACCGCGACGATGTTCTTCGCGGTCTGCATGCCCGCACGGTGCTGGATCGCGCCGGAGATGCCCAGTGCCAGGTACAGGTTCGGGCTGACCGTCTTACCGGTCTGGCCGACCTGGAACTGGTTCGGGTACCAGCCGGAGTCGACGGCGGCACGGGAGGCGCCGACGGCGGCGCCCAGCGAGTCCGCCAGGCCCTCGACGACGGAGAAGTCGTCGGAGCCGACGCCGCGGCCACCGGAGACCACGATCGCGGCCTCGGTGAGCTCCGGGCGCTCGCCCTGCTCCTGGACCACGCGCTCCACGACCTTGGCGGCCTTGGCGGCGTCGGAGACGTCCACCGAGACGGCCTCCTCGACGGCCGCTCCGGCGGCGGCCTCGGCCGGGACGGAGTTCGGGCGCACGGCGACGACCGGCACGCCGGTCCGCACGCGGGCGTGGGTGACGGTGCCACCGCCGAAGATGCTGTGCTCGGTGACCACGTCGGCGTCGACGTCGACGACGTCGGTGAGCACACCGGAGCCGAGCTTGACGGCGGTGCGCCCGGCGATCTCCTTGTTCTCGGCGGTCGCCGAGACGAGGATCGCGGCGGCGCCCTTGTCCTGGGCCAGCTTCGCGAGCAGCTCGGCCTTGGGAGCGACGACGTAGTCGTTGAGCTCGGCCGGGGCGACGTAGACCTTCTCGGCGCCGAACTCGGCCAGCGCGGCCCTGCCCGACTCCGCGCCGTCACCGATCCACACGGCCGCGGGCTCGCCGATGCGGCGGGCCGCGGTCAGCAGCTCGGTCGTGACCTTCTTGACCTGTCCGTCGACGTGGTCGACGAGGACGAGGACCTCAGCCATAATCCTTGAACCTTCCTGAGTCTCTCGCCTGGCCTACACGAACTTCTTCTGGGCGAGGAAGTCGGCGATCTTCACGCCGCCGTCACCCTCGTCCTTGACGATCGTGCCCGCGGCGCGCGGCGGCGCCGCGGCGAAGTCGACGGTCTCGGTGGTGGCGTTGGCCAGGCCGACCCGGCCGGTGTCGATGCCCGCGTCGGCCGCGGACTTCTTGTCGACCGGCTTCTTCTTCGCCTGCATGATGAGCTTGAAGGACGGGTAGCGGGGCTCGTTGATCTTCTCGACGACGGAGACGACCGCCGGGAGCTGAGCCTCGACCACGTCGTAGCCGTAGTCGGTCTGGCGCTGGATCCTGATGGCGCCGCCGTCGATGTCGACCTTGCCGGCGAGCGTGAGCTGCGGCAGGCCGAGGTACTCGGCGAGCGCGGCGCCCATGACGCCGGTGCGCGCGTCGGTGGACTCGGAGCCGAGGACGACCAGGTCGAACTCGACGGTGCCCAGGGCCTGCGCGAGCGCGTAGGCGCTCTGGAGGGCGTCCGATCCGTGGAGCGCGTCGTCGTTGACGAAGACGGCCTTGTCCGCGCCCATGGAGAGGGCCTTGCGGATGGAGTCGGTGGCCTGGTCCGGTCCCATCGTCAGGACGGTGACCTCGCCGCCGTGCTTCTCCTTGAGGAGCAGGGCCTCCTCGATCGCGTACTCGTCGAGCTCGTTGATGACGCCGTCGGACGCTGCGCGGTCGAGCGTCCTGTCGTCGGGGTTGAGCTTCCGTTCGGTCGCCGTGTCCGGGACCTGCTTGACCAAAACGACAATATTCATGGCCGGTGGCCGACCTCCCTGCACTCTGATCCGCCGTGTGGCGGGCGGACGCCGGTGCGCCCCGTTCTGCCAACAATGCCGAATGCCGTTCGGTCATTCGACGGCGGGTCCGCCTTTCACGTCAAGGACGGTCCCGCGATATACCCGTACACCAGATGTTACTGGCTAGTAGCTTGAAGGCCAACCCACGGCCCCAAGTGTGACTTAGGAAACCCTAACCAACACCCTGCCACCGGATTCGGCGGCCCCGCCGGGCGCGGCCCCACCGGGGCCGGCCCGCGCGGCCGGGGTCGCCGGCCTGCCCACCACCCTAGGTCGCGCACGGCGGTCCGGAACCGGTCGCACCACCGGTGGAACCACCGGAGAACCGCGAGGGCCCCCTCCCGGACCGGGAGGGGGCCGCTCGTCACGAGGATCCGCCGTCGAACCAGTCGGACGGTCCGCCGAACGGCGCCCAGTCCGGGGCGGAGGACAACCCGATCGACAGGATCAGCATGGTCAGCAGGACGATGCCGACGATCACGCCGATGTAGAGGTACAGGCTCCGGAACCGCGCCCGCTCCACCAGCCACACCGCCTGGTGCCGCGCCTCGCGGCCGCTCGGCATGATGTAGCTGAGCAGGACCATCACGAAGATGGCGAAGGCGCCGGTGTAGTTGGCGCCCTGGCCCGGGGTCGCGTCCACGACCGTCGCGTAGACCATGCCGACCAGGATCCCGGCCAGCAGGTAGATCAGGCCGAACCCGGCGGTGCGGACCGCCATGCGCCCGAACGCCCAGGGGAAGCTGAGCGCCACCACCATGCTGTCGGAGTTGCGCGGCCCCCGGGTCTGGAGGCGGCGCGCGTGCTCCGCCTTGACCACGTCCAGCGCGCCCAGGCCGGCGATGATCACGACGCCCAGGAGGGCGCCGAACCAGGGGAACCACAGGGCCACGCCGGCGAGGGCGACCATGACGGGGATGAGCACCAGCGGGTGCATCCGCCACGCCTCGGCCTCGTACTCCTCGTCGATGTAACCGTCGCCGTCGGCGTCGACGCCCTCCTCGTCACCGCGGAAGTAGTCCCCCACACGGTCGTTGCTGCCCCGCTTGAAGCGGCTGAGCCAGCCGCCGCGCTCCTCGTAGTCGTCCTCGCCGAACTCCTGCGTGTTGCGGCTGTTGCGCCCCTCCTCGACCGGCGTGAGGATGTCCGCGAAATCGCCCTTGTGCAGGGGCGTGTTGAAGAACTGCGTGTGCGGCGCCTGGTACCCGTCCTCCGGATCGGCCGTCTGGGGGCGCCCCCGGCCGGGCTCCACGGGGTCCATCATCATCGTCCCCTGCGGGTCGTCCCGCGGGGGTTCGCCGGGACGGATGCGCCGGGTGCTCCCCGCGTCGTCCGGGTCGTCCCCCACGGGGCTGATCCGCATGGTGCCCTGGGGGTCGTCGAGGTCGTCGCGGCCGCCCGGGGTGATCCGGTCGGTGCTCCGGAGCCCGCCCAGGTCGTCGGTCGACTCCGGGTCGCTCCAGCCCCGCTGCGCGCCCGACAGGTCGTCCGTCGGGTCCTCGTCGGCGTCCCAGGACCGCTGGGCGCCCCGCGCGCCGGAGAGGTCGTCCGTGGCCTCCTCGTCGGAGCGCCACCCGCCCGCCTCGGCGGCGTGGGTGGAGCGGGGGGACCCGCCGGAACCGGACCACGCGCTGGAGGCGGGGTTCGCGCCGCCGGCGGTGTGCGCGGGCCCCCAGCCCTCGTCGCCGGCGCCGCGTCCCGCCAGGTATCCGGCGGCTCCGCCGAGCACGGCTCCGGCCGCTCCCGCGGCCGCGGCCCCGCCCGCTCCCCGTCCGCCGCCGGAGCCCTCGGGATCCGCGCCCGTGGAGGGGTTGTAGACGGTGTGGCTGCCGGTGAGCCCGGTGGACCGGACCCCCTGGTCCTCGGTCCAGGGCAGGTCCAGGTTGAGGCGGCCCGCCTCGGCGACCAGCTCCGCGGCCGAGGGGCGGTTGCGCATGTCGCGGGAGACGGCGCGGTTGACCAGCGGGCGCAGCGCCTCGTGCATCCCGTCCATGTCGATCTCGCCGTTGAGGATGCGGAAGAAGATGACCTCGAAGGAGCCCGCGCCGTAGGGCGGGCGTCCCGTGGAGGCGAAGGCGACGGTGCCGCCCCAGGCGTGGATGTCCGTGGCCGGGCCGAGGTCGGTGCCCTCGATGACCTCCGGGGACAGGTAGCTGGGGGTGCCGACGAACGTGCCGGTCTGCGTCAGCTTGGCGCCGTCCACGGCGTGCGCGATGCCGAAGTCGATGACGATCGGCTCGCCGTTGGAGATGATCACGTTGCCCGGTTTGAGGTCGCGGTGGATCACCTCCACCGCGTGGATGTCCTGGATCGCCCGGGCGAGCCCGGTGATGAAGCGCGTGAGCGCGCGGCCCCGGAGCGGGCCGTGGTCGGTGACGGTCGCGTCCAGCGTGGGCCCGGGGATGTACTCGGTGACCACCCACGGGAGCTCGGCCTGGGTGTCGGCGTCGATGACCTCTGCCACGTTGGGGCTCTGCACCCGCCGCATGGTCTCGACCTCGCGGGCCAGCCTGGCCCGTGCGATGTGGTCGCCCGCGACCTCCGGCTTGAGGACCTTCAGCGCGACGAACTGGTCGGTCCGGGGATCCTCGGCCTGGTACACCACGCCCATTCCGCCCTGCCCGATACGGCGGCGGATCACGTAGTGGCCGATGCGCTCCGGCAGCTCCTCACCCGTGGGGAAACCTGCCGACATTGCCATCGAGAACTCATCCCCTCAAAAGACCGCATACCACCACGTCCAGCTTATCGGCCGGGGGATGGGTCAACATTGGCTTGTGTGGCCCGTCTCGGACCTGTGTGGTCTGTTCGGGACCGCCGGAGGGTCAATGGGGGTCCGGCGGCCCGTCCGCCCTCGGACGACCACCACCGAGTATGACGGAAAACTGGCGTGGGCGGTTCCGCCCCGCTCGTCTCGACTGGCCGGATCCGGACGACCGGAGCAGGTCCTGTATCGCTACTTAACCTGACAAATGACTAAAACCATGCCAAAAAACAACAAAGCTTTGGGGAAGGGAGGGGCGGGCGCACCGGCCCGAGCGGCCGGGACCCCCGCCCCGAACTGCGCGCCGGCCCGCGTCAGCGCCCCTTGAACACCGCCTTGCCCGGCCCCTGCTCGACGAAGCTCCGCATCCCGTTCTTCTGGTCCTCGGTCGCGAACAGCCCGGCGAAGTGCAGGCGCTCGATCTCCAGCCCCGAGTCCAGGTCCGTCTCCAGGCCCCGGTCGACGGCCTCCTTGGCCGCGGCCAGCGCCACGGCGGGCCCCTCCGCGTACGGTGCCACCAGGGCCACGGCCGCCCGGTAGACGTCCCCGTCCGGGACGACCTCGTCGGCCAGCCCGGTGCGCCCGGCCTCCTCCGCCCGCACGTGCCTGCCGCTGAAGATCATCTCCTTGGCCCGGGCGGGCCCGATCAGGCGCGGCAGGCGCTGGGTGCCGCCCGCGCCGGGGATGACGCCGAGCTGGATCTCGGGGACGCCCAGCCGGGCCCCCTCCCCCACGACCCGGAAGTCGGCGGCCAGCGCCAGCTCCAGCCCGCCGCCGAGGGCGTACCCGGTGACGGCGGCCACGACGGGCTTGGGGATGCGGGACACCAGGGTCAGGGCGTTCTGGAGGTTGCGCCCGTACTCCAGCATCTCCGCGTGGGTGCGGTCCGCCATCTCCTTGATGTCGGCGCCCGCCACGAACACGCGCTCGCCGCCGTAGAGCACAACCGCTCGTACGGCGGGGTCCGCGGAGACCCTCGTGGCGGCCTCGGCGATCTCCGCCGTCAGCACGGCGTTGAGCGCGTTGACCTTCGGCCGGTCCAACCGGATGACGGCCACCGCCGGGTGGTCCGGATCGGTCTCCACACGCACGAACTCGCCCACGAACTCCACCTCTTCCACTTCGACGTCACTGTCCGGGCCACCTAATCACCCGGGTCAGGAGAACAGCAGCACCAGGGTGCCGAGCCGCGCGGACAGCGCGTACGCCCCCGCCAGCAGCAGGGCCGCACCCGCGAGCAGGAGCGTGTCCCCGACCCGCCAGCGGCTCTCCCTGGCCCGTGTGCGGGGCCCCGTGCCGAACGCCCTGGCGTCCATCGCCGTCGCCAGCAGGGTCCCCGTCCGGATCGACCGCACCAGCAGCGCGAACAGCCTGCCGAAGAACAGCGTGACCATCCGCACCGGGTTGCGCCCGGCCTCCAGTCCGCGGGCCCGCCTCGCCAGGGTCACGGTCCGCCACTGGTCGGCCAGCAGGGGGATGAGCCGCAGCGCCGCCAGCACGCCCATGGCGGGGCGCTCGGGCACCCCCAGCCTCTGCACGAGCCCGTCGGCCATCTCCGTCGGATCGCTGCTGACGGCCGCGAGGAGGCCGGGGAGGGCGATGGCGAGCAGGCGCACCGCGGCGCCCAGCGCCCCCTCCGCGCCGTGCTCGCCGTACAGGTAGTTGACCAGCCCGCTGGAGAGTCCCATGAGCAGGAAGGGGCCGCCGAGGACGAGCAGGGTGCGCCGGTCGATCCCGCTGAAGGGCAGGACCAGCAGAACGCCGGCCAGCACCACCCCGCCGGTGACCGCGTCCACGGCCGGGACCAGTCCGAGCCCCAGCAGCAGCGCGGCCAGCAGCTTGGCCGCCGGGTTGAGCCGGGCGAGCCAGTGGCGCGCTCCCCCGGCGCCCGGCGCGTCCGGGGCGGGGACGCCGCCGCCCCCGCGGCCCCGGTCCTCCGAGACGCTCACAGCTTCGCCTCCCCCGCCGTGCCCGGGACCGCGCGGCCCTCCGCCACACGCACCCGCGCGTCCGCGAAGTGCCGCAGGAGGAGTTCGTCGTGGGTGGCCACGACGACGGCGCACCCCTCGGCCCTCAGCCCGCCCAGCAGCTCGACCAGCTCCGTCCACGTCCGGGTGTCCTGGCCGAAGGTCGGCTCGTCCAGGACGAGGACGCCGGGCGCGTGCGAGGGGCCGGAGCTGAGCGCAGTGGCCACCGACAGCCGCCGCTTCTCGCCGCCCGAGAGCGTGTAGGGGTGGGCGTCGGCCAGGCCGGTCAGGCGCAGCCGCTCCAGCAGCTCGTCCACCCGCCGCTCTGTCCCGGCCCGGTCCGCCCCGGCCCTCCGCGGGGCGAACCGCAGCTCGTCCCGCACGGTGCCGGTGACGAACTGGTCCTCCGCGTGCTGGAACACGGTGCCCACGTGGCGGGACAGGAGCCGGGCGGGCCATCGCGCCAGCGGCCGCCGGTCGGCCTCCGCCAGGGGGCCGCGCGGCAGGACCGCGCCCCTGTGGGGTCGGGAGAGCCCCGCCAGCAGGGTCAGCAGCGTGGACTTGCCCGCCCCGTTGGGGCCGGTCAGGGCGGTCGCCGTACCGGCCGCGACGGAGAGGTCCACCCCCTCCAGCACGGTCCTCCGGGGCGGGGCGCCCGCCCCCAGCTGGAAGGGGGTGCGCGCGGTGACGCCCACCGCCTCGACGCGGGGGCCGCCGCCCGGCGCGGGGGCGAGGCCGGGGGAGGGCTCGTCACCGGGGACCCACACGCCCTGCTGCGCGAGGGAGCGCCCGTGCGCGGCGAACACGGCCGCCGGATCGCCGTCGGCGACCACCCCGCCGCCCGGCTCGACGACCACGACCCTGTCCACCAGCCCGACCACGTCGGCGACCCGGTGCTCGACCAGGAGCAGGGTCGCCTCGGTCTCGGCGAGCAGGCGTTCCAGGACACCGCGCACCAGGGCGGCCCCGGCGGGGTCGAGGTTGGCGGTGGGCTCGTCCAGGAGGAGCAGGCGCGGGCGCATGGCGAGCGCGCCGGCGACGACCAGTCGCTGCTTCTCCCCGCCGGACAGCGCGCCGGTGGGGTGGCGCCGCCCGTACGGGAAGCCGACCGCGTCGAGCGCCTCGTCCACCCTCGGCCAGATCAGGGCGGGGTCCACCCCCAGGTTCTCCGGGCCGAAGGCGACGTCGTCGCCCGCGCGGGCCATCACCAGCTGCGTCTCCGGGTCCTGGCCGACCAGGCCGACGCCTCCGCGGCCCCGGTCGGCGGGGAGGCCGTCGACCAGCAGCGTCCCCTCCTGGTCGCCGTTGAGGGCGCCGTCGGGGCCGGTGAGTCCGGCGAGGGAGTGCAGCAGGGTGGACTTGCCCGACCCGGAGGCGCCGAGCAGCAGCACGCGCTCACCGGGCTCGACCGTGAGGTCCACCCCGCGCAGGGCGTACGACTCGCGGCCCGCGTGGCGCCACCCCCAGCCGGACAGCTCGACGCGTGCGCCGCCCCCTCCGGGGGAGCGGAGGGGGGCCGGCGCGGCGGGGTGCTCCGCGGTCGCCCCCGCGGGGCCGCGGCGGTCGTGGTCGGCCACGGGTCAGCCCCTGGCCGACGGGAAGGGGGCCAGCGCGCCCGACCTGGCCAGCGCGGTGGTGAGGAGGCGGGCGCCGACGCCCGCGATGACCGCCGAGCTGATCACGACGATGACGCCGTAGACGAGCTGGAAGTGCAGGGGCCAGGTCACGTTGTAGACGATGTTGTCGCGGACGGCCGGGGAGAGGCCGGCGGCGGCCGCCGCGAGCACGGCCGCGCCCATGCCCCAGCGCCGGTAGCCGAAGGCCAGGAAGACCAGCTCGGGGAGGAGGCCCTGGAGCGTCCCGTCGATGATCACCATGACCCCCCACTGCGTCCCCAGCACCGCCGACACCAGGGAGGCCGCGATCGAGGTGAGCAGTGCCGCGCCGGGCTTGCGGACGACCAGCCCGCCGAGGACGCCGGAGATCAGCCACATTCCGTAGACCGCCGCCTGCGCGGGGGGAAAGCCCACGAAGAGCGGGGTCGTGACCGACCAGACGATGTTCCAGAGCCAGAAGACGACGCCGACGGCGACGCCGATCACGGCTGCCACGACGATGTCGACGGTGCGCCAGCCGCGCAGCCGTCCGAGGACGTCGCGCCAGAATCCGGTACGCCCGGTCTCGGTGCTCATCAGGTGGTGTCCCTTCGTCGGGGTGGACGAGGGCCCATGTGGCCAAGAGCGACGCCGGAGGACGTGCCGCGCGCCGGGTCCGTCCCGGGTGCGCGGGAGCACGCCGCCGGAGACGGGTTCCTACGACTTCCTTCGCTGGCATGACCCAGATCAGGTGTGTAAGGGTCTGCGGCCGGGTGCCGCACTCTCAGCGCTCACGCGCTCCCCTGTCGGTTTCCCTCCATTATGCGTCAACAACGGGGGCCGCGGGGTGTTCCCTCCCCACGGCCCCCGTTCCGGCCCCCGTCCGACCCCGCCCGCCGGCGGGCGCGGTCAGGCGTCGCCCTCGTCGTCCCCGCCCTTGGGGGGCGTCGCCGACGGGTTGCCGAACGCCTTCGGCGACGGGGCGAAGCCCTCGGCCGGCAGGTCGGCCGTGGCCCCGCGCATGGTGGCCTGCCAGATGGGGCCCGGCAGCGTGCCGCCGTAGACGATGCCGTAGTAGCGCCCGCCGATCGTCACGCCCTGGAGCGGGTTCTCCTCGCCGCCGCGCATGTCGCCGACGACCACGGCCGACGCGAGGTTCGGGGTGTAGCCGGCGAACCAGGCGTAGGCGGCGTTGTCGGTGGTGCCGGTCTTGCCCGCGGCGGGGCGGCCGAGGCCGAGGCCGTTGGCGGTGCCGCCCTTGAACGTCTGCTGGAGCAGGTGGTTGACCCCGTCGGCGACGTCGCGCCCGACCCTGCCCTCCTCGCAGTCGGTGCGCGCCGCGACCTCCCGGGTGCCCTCGGCGCCCTCGCGGCCGATCCGCACGGAGACCACCGGGACGGGCTCGCAGTAGGTGCCGCGGGCGGCGAACGTGGCGTACGCGTTGGCGACGGTCAGCGGGGACACCTCCTGGTCCCCCAGGGTGAAGGAGCTCCAGACCCCCAGCGGCTGGCCGTCGGCGCGGTGGATGCCGACCCGCTCGGCCATCTCCGAGGTCTCGCAGAGGCCGACGCGCTCCTGGAGCTGCGCGAAGTAGGTGTTCACGGACCCCTTGGTCGCGCTGATCATGTTGTGCCGGCCGCCGTCGCTCTCCCCGGCGTTGCTCACGCTCCACCCGGACATCACGCCGCCGTCGCAGTTCTCGAGCCCTCCGACCGAGACGCTCTCGGGGGAGGAGAAGCTGGTGCCGTAGCCCAGCCCGGAGTGCAGGGCGGCTGCCAGGGTGAACGTCTTGAACGTCGACCCCGCCTGGTAGCCGAGCGAACCGCCGGCCTCGCTGTCGACCGCCAGGTTGATGGAGGTCGTGCCGAGCGCCTCGTCGTCGAACCCGTAGCGCAGGTTCTGCGCCATGCCCCGGATCCGGCCGGTGCCGGGCTCGACGATGGCCTGGGCGGAGAACTTGGTGGACTCCTCCGCCGGGACGTACCGCTCGATGGCCTCCTCCGCGGCCCGCTGCGCCTTCCCGTCGAGCGTGGTCCGCACGGTGATGCCGCCCTTGGTGAGCGCCTCGTCGCGCTCCCCCTGGAGCTCCCCGAGGATGTCGGAGCCGCGCAGCCAGCGCATGACGAAGTCGCAGAAGAACGGCTGCTCCGAGTGGTAGCAGCTGCCTCCGCGCGGGGTCGGGTCCAGCGCGAGCCCCCGGCTCGAGTACTCCTCGACCTGCGCCGCGTCCAGGTGGCCGGTCGCGCCCATCCGCTCCAGCACCAGGTCGCGGCGCTCGCGCGCGGCCTCGCGGTTGTTGAGCGGGTCGTAGAACGAGGGGCTGCGGACGAGCCCGACGATGGTGGCGGCCTGCGCCGGGTCCAGGTCGGCCGCGGAGACGGAGAAGTACCGCTGGGCCGCCACCTCGATGCCGTACGCCCCCGCCCCGAAGTAGGCGAGGTTGAGGTAGCCCTCCATGATCTCGTCCTTGGTGAGGCGGTCCTCGATGTCGATGGCGTGGCGCAGCTCCAGCAGCTTGCGGCCCAGGGTCTGCTCACTGGCGCGCTCCACCTCCTCCTCGGTGGAGGCCTGCTCGATGAGCAGGTTCTTGACGTACTGCTGGGTGATGGTGGACCCGCCCTGGGTGTCCCCCTGCGCGGTGCGCATGGCGGCCCTGATCACGCCGCGCAGGTCCAGTCCGGAGTGCTCGTAGAACCGGTCGTCCTCGATCGCCATGAGGGCGGCGGGCACCCACGGGCTGACCGCGTCCAGGGGCACCACCTCGCGCTCGCGGTCGGCGACCTCCGCGATCGGGTTGTGGTCGACGTCGGTGAGGAGCACGCGCTCCGCCAGCGGGGAGATCTCCAGGTCGCTGGGGAGGGCCATGAAGGCGGCGGCCGTGTCCCTTCCGATCAGCCCCAGCCCGCCCACCCACGGCATGACCAGCGCGGCGGTCAGGAGGCCGGCGACCGCTCCCGTGCCCGTGAGGCGCAGGACGGCGTCCTTGCGTCCCCCGTCCGGGCGGTCGCCGTCACCGGCGCCCCTCCCGTGCTCCACCGCGTCGCCGAGTGCGGTCACGCGCTCCCGGAGCCGGTCCACCAGGGGGAGGACGGCCCGGTCGGCCCACCTCCTCCAGCGCGGCGCTCCGGACGCGCCGCCGGCGGCCGCGCCGGGCCCGCCGGCCCCCCGGCCGGGGCCTCCCGCCTCCCGTGCCTCCCGCGCGTGCCGCGGGGCCCGGCCCTCGTCCGGGCCCCGCTCCCCCCGTGCAGGACCGTCCTGGTTCGGCTCCGTCACGTCGCCCCCCTCGGCCGTGTGACGCCCCGTCCGCGTCGCGCGCGCGGAGCAGGGCACTGCGACCTCCACGCTCGCAGGGGCACCGCAAAGCCCGGGAGGCCGAATCGGGCGTGTCATCGAAAAGCTTGCCCAATCCACGGCAAAGCGCCCGGCCCCGACGCGTCGGCGGGAGGTCGCGAAACGGGGGCGCGGCCCACTCGTCATCCGGGCGAAACAACCTCGGCGGACGGCGCCGCGGCGGGCGCGCCCGAATTCGCGACAAAAGGGCCCGGGGCGATCATTCCGACACACCCGCGTGTCCGGAATACGGCCCGGCGGACCCCGGGTGCATTCGGTGATCCCTACCCAGGACGGCCCACCGACCAACACGACCGACGAATTTTCCGTCCTTTCACCACAGACCATCAGAAAACAACCACAGAGGCAGCTGAATCCCCTGTTTCCTTATGACTGATATGTGCGGTTTACCCAGGTGAAACCCGACAAATACCAGGCCCCAAGCCTTCCGGCCAGTGTGATGAGGAACACACAAATTATCCGGCCCCGACACTCCGCCAAACACCACAAGAGGGCAGACGATAGACAGCAGAGGGAACCGAAGCCGTAATCCGGACAGTTCTCGTTCCGGATCTTCGTTAACTCCGTCTTGCGTCGGATTAACAACAGGTTATTTTTGCCTGCCATAAACCGCTCGCGCTCAGAAACGCCCGAACCACGACAATTACGGTGTAGCCAGTGATCGGACGCCTGCCCATCCTCGACATCTCTCCAGACAACGACCTCGGTCCGGTGAAAGCAGTTCCCGGGGAACGCTTCACCGTGGGAGCGACGGTCATCCGGGAGGGCCACGACTCCCTCGCCGCAGGGGTCGTCGTGTACTCCCCCCGGGGCCGCCGCGAACGCCTCGTGCCCATGCGCGAGCACACGCCCGGCACCGACCGCTACGAGGCCGAGATCAGCCTCCCCTCCGAGGGGACGTGGTCCTTCTCGGTCGAGGCGTGGACCGATCCCTTCACCACCTGGCACCGCGTCGCCCGGGTCAAACTCCCCCTGGGCCAGGACACCGGGCCCGTCCTGGAGGAGGGGGCCCGGCTGCTCGCACGCGCCGGCCGGCGCGTGCCCCGCAACCCCGCCCTCACCAGGGCGGCCGAGGTCCTGAGGGACGCCTCTGCGGCCCCGCTGGACCGCTTCGCCGCGGCGATCACCCCCGAGGTCCTGGACGGGATGGAACGCCACCCGATCCGCGAGCTGGTCACCAGGTCCGGGCGCACCGGGGTCGTCGTCCACCGCGAGCGGGCGCTCTTCGGCTCCTGGTACGAGTTCTTCCCCAGGTCCGAGGGCGCCCAGGTGGACACGGCCCCCGGACAGGAGCGCTCGGGGACCTTCGCCTCCGCCGCCAAACGCCTGCCCGCCATCGCCGGCATGGGCTTCGACGTCGTCTACCTGCCCCCCGTCCACCCGATCGGCACGAGCCACCGCAAGGGCGCCAACAACGCCCTGTCCGCCGGCCCCGGCGAGCCCGGCTCGGTGTGGGCGGTCGGGTCCGCAGCGGGGGGCCACGACGCCGTCCACCCGGACCTGGGCACGCTCGCCGACTTCGACGCGTTCGTGGGCGAGGCCGCCGAGCACGGCCTGGAGATCGCCCTCGACCTGGCCCTCCAGTGCTCCCCCGACCATCCGTGGGTCGCCGAGCACCCCGAGTGGTTCACCACCCGGGCCGACGGCTCCATCGCCTACGCGGAGAACCCGCCCAAGAAGTACCAGGACATCTACCCCCTCGACTTCGACAACGACTTCGAGGGCCTGTACACGGAGATCCGGCGCGTCGTCCGGCACTGGATCGACCACGGGGTCCGGATCTTCCGGGTCGACAACCCCCACACCAAACCGGTCGTTTTCTGGGAGCGGCTGCTCGCCGACGTGGCCCGGGAGCACCCCGACGTGCTCTTCCTCGCCGAGGCCTTCACCCGCCCCGCCATGATGCGCACCCTGGCCAAGGTCGGGTTCCACCAGTCCTACACCTACTTCACCTGGCGCAACGGCAAGGACGAGATCACCGACTACCTCACCGAGCTCACCGGGGAGACCGCCCACTACCTGCGCCCCAACTTCTTCCCCTCCACACCGGACATCCTCAACGCCTACCTCCAGCACGGCGGACGGCCCGCCTTCGAGGTCCGCGCGGTGCTGGCGGCGCTGCTCTCCCCCTCCTGGGGCGTCTACTCCGGCTTCGAGCTGTGCGAGAACACCCCCGCGGCCCCGGGCAGCGAGGAGTACCTGGACTCGGAGAAGTTCCAGTACCGGCCCCGCGACTGGGCCGCGGCCGAGGCCGCCGGGGAGTCCATCAGCGGGCTCATCACGCGGCTCAACGAGCTGCGCCGCTCGCATCCGGCCCTGCGGGAGCTGCGCAACCTTCGCTTCCACCACGTCGACCGGCCCGAGCTGATCTGTTTCTCCAAGCACCGGCCCGGAGCGGGGCCCGGCGACCCCGACGACGCCGTCATCGCCGTCGTCAACCTCGACCCGCACCACGCCCACGAGGCGACCGTGCACCTGGATCTGCCGTCCATCGGCCACACGTGGGAGGAGGAACTCGAGGTGACCGACGAACTGACCGGTCGTTCCTACACCTGGGGCGCGGACAACTACGTCCGCCTCGACCCCGCGACCGGGCCGGCGCACGTGTTCACCGTCAACGGCAGATAGCGGCCCCGGACCACGGACCGGGGCCGGCGGGCCACCCCCGCCGGCCCCCGCCCGTGCCCGGAACGCCCGTTGACCCGATGTCGAACATTCTTGGTGGGGAGCAGCAGATGAGCAAAGACGAGCACGGCCCCGGCGGACGCGTACACGCCGAACACGGTCCGCTCGCCCCGGCCACCGGGGCCGCCACCGGCCCGCTCATGTCCTCCGGCGGCACCGGTGACCCCTACTGGTACAAGCACGCCGTCTTCTACGAGGTACTCGCCCGGGGGTTCTTCGACTCCAACGGCGACGGCACCGGCGACCTCGCGGGGCTGGTGCAGAAACTGGACTACCTCCAGTGGCTCGGCATCGACTGCCTCTGGCTGCTGCCGATGTACGAGTCCCCTCTGCGCGACGGCGGATACGACATCTCGGACTACTTCAAGATCCTCCCCGAGTTCGGCCGCACCGCCGACTTCGTGGAGCTCCTCGACGAGGCGCACCGCCGCGGCATCCGCGTCATCACCGACCTCGTCATGAACCACACCAGCGACCAGCACCCGTGGTTCAAGGCCTCCCGGGAGGACCCCGACGGTCCGTACGGGGACTTCTACGTGTGGTCGGACACCGATGACCGCTACGACGGGGCCCGCGTCATCTTCGTCGACACCGAGACCTCCAACTGGTCCTACGACGAGGTGCGGGGCCAGTACTACTGGCACCGCTTCTTCTCCCACCAGCCGGACCTCAACTTCGAGAACCCCGCCGTCCAGGAGGCCATCCTGGAGGTTCTGCGCTACTGGCTGGACCTGGGCATCGACGGGTTCCGCCTGGACGCCGTGCCCTACCTCTACGAGCGCGAGGGCACCAACTGCGAGAACCTCAAGGAGACGCACGAGTTCCTCAAGCGCGTGCGCGCCGAGGTGGACCGGCTCTACCCCGACCGCGTGCTGCTGAGCGAGGCCAACCAGTGGCCCTCCGAGGTCGTCGACTACTTCGGCGACTTCGGGTCCGGCGGCGACGAGTGCCACATGAACTTCCACTTCCCGCTGATGCCGCGCATGTTCATGGCGGTCAGGCAGGAGCAGCGGTTCCCGATCTCGGAGATCCTCGCCCAGACCCCGCCCATCCCGCAGAACTGCCAGTGGGCGATCTTCCTGCGCAACCACGACGAGCTGACCCTGGAGATGGTCACCGACGAGGAACGCGACTACATGTACGCCGAATACGCCAGAGAACCCCGCATGCGCGCCAACGTGGGGATCCGGCGGCGGCTCGCGCCCCTCCTGGACAACGACCGCAACCAGATCGAGCTGTTCACCGCGCTGCTGCTGTCCCTGCCGGGCTCGCCCGTCCTCTACTACGGCGACGAGATCGGCATGGGCGACAACATCTGGCTGGGCGACCGCGACGCCGTGCGCACGCCCATGCAGTGGAGCTCGGACCGCAACGCCGGGTTCTCCAAGGGCGACCCGGCCCGCCTGTACCTGCCGCTGATCATGGACCCGGTCTACGGCTACCAGGCGCTCAACGTGGAGGCCCAGCGCGACAACCCCGGCTCGCTGCTCCACTGGACCCGCCGGATGATCCAGATCCGCAAGCGCCACCCCGTGTTCGGCACCGGGGAGTTCACCGAGCTGAACGCCACCAACCCCGGCGTCCTGGCGTTCATCCGCGAGCACGGCGACGACCGCATGCTCTGTGTGAACAACCTGTCGAGGTTCCCGCAGCCCGTCGAACTGGACCTGTCCCGCTACGCCGGGGTCAGCCCGGTGGAGTGCGTGGGGGGCGTGCGCTTCCCCGAGATCGGGGAACTGCCGTACCTGCTCACCCTGCCCGGCCACGGCTTCTACTGGTTCCAGCTCCCCGCGGACCACGAGCCGGCGGGAACGGACGGTGGACGGGACGGGCTGCCGACCTACGGCCTTCCGGCCGCCGGGGTCAGCGTGCGCACCGCCTTCGACGCCGCCGGACGCCCGGCGGACCCGCCCGGCGCGGAGCGCCGCACCACAGCCACCACCACGTCCAGCGCCCCGGCCGGTACCGTGCCCGCGCTCCGCGACGGCGCGCCCGGGACCCCCGCCCGGCCCGCCGCCGAACCGGCCGCCCCCGGCCCGGTGCCGGAGCCGACGGACCGGGGCGGTGGCGGGAAGGGAAACGGTCCTCTCTGACATGTCCCGACTCGAAGAACTCCTGGCAGCCTGGCTGCCCCGGCAGCGCTGGTTCTCCGGCAAGGGGATCCCCATCCAGCAGCTCCGGATCGAGAGCAGACACACCCTGGTGACCACGGGGCCGGACGGCCCCGGCCTCGACGTCCTCGTCGTGCGGACCGGGCAGCGCGGGCACAGCTCCCGCTACCAGGTGCTCCTGGGCTCGCGGCCGCCGGGCTCCCTGCCGCCGGACCTGGCCCGCGCCGCCATCGGCGTGTGCCGGGCCGACCGCGGGAGGCCGAAGGCGGTCTACGACGCGGCCCACGACGCACAGCTGACCGGTCTCCTCCTGGAGCGGTTCGCGCTGCCCGCGGCCCCCGGCCTCTCCGGGCAGGTCCGGTTCCGGACCCTGCCCGGGGAGCGGATCCGCACCGGTTCGCCCGGGCGGATGCTCACGGGGGAGCAGTCCAACACGTCGCTGGTCTTCGGACAGGACTACGTCCTGAAGACCTTCCGCAGACTCTGGCCGGGCCCCAACCCGGACCTGGAGCTCAACATGGCGCTGTCCGGGTCCCCGTACGCGGCCCGGCCGTGCGGGTGGATCGAGGCCGACCTGCCCGGGTACGCGACGCCCACGACCCTGGCCATGCTGCAGACGTTCATCCCGCAGGCCGCGGACGGGTGGGTGCTCGCCACCGCCGGCGCGCGCGCCCTGCTGGACGGGGCGGGGACCGACCGCGAGACCGCCTTCGCGGAGGAGGCGGCGCGGCTGGGACGCACCACGGCCCGGGTCCACCGGTCGCTCGCGGGGGCCCTGCCCACGGACGTGCTCTCCCCGGCGGGGGCCGGGGAGCTGGCGCAGGCCATGGCGGAGCGGCTGGCGACGGCCGGCGCCGAGGTACCGGAGCTGGCCGAGCACGCTCCCCGGGTGATGGCGGCCTACGCCGACTTCGCCGAGGTGGACGAGCCCCTGCCGATCCAGCGCATCCACGGCGACTACCACCTCGGCCAGGTCGTCCGCACCGGGGAGGGGTGGGTGCTCCTCGACTTCGAGGGCGAGCCCACCATGCCGGTCCGGGACCGCCGGCGCCTGTCCAGCCCCCTGAGGGACGTGGCGGGGATGCTCCGCTCCTTCGACTACGCGGCCGGGTTCCTGCTGGTGGGGCACCCGGACGACCCCGAACTGGAGTGGGCCGCCCGCGCCTGGGCCCGGAACAACCGGGAGGCCTTCTGTCGCGGCTACGCGGACGGGGGCGGATCCGATCCGGACAAGCACCTGGCGGTGCTGCGGGCGTTCGAGTTCGACAAGGCCGTGTACGAGGTCCTGTACGAGGCCCGGAACCGGCCGAACTGGCTGCGGGTGCCGCTGGAGTCCATCGCCGCCGCGGCCGCGGCGCCGCCCGTGCCCGGATAGCCCGGGGCGGCCCTCCCGTTCGGGCGGGCCGCCCGCACACACGACCACGACCCGTGACGACCGACCGCAACGAGCACTACGGAGCCGTATGACCTCGGCCGACAGCACACCCGCCGCCGCGAAGACGGGGACCTCCGCGAAGACCGCGGGGCCCGCCGCCCCGAAGGGGACCACGGCGGCGAGGACCACCACAGAGAAGGCCGGAAGGACCGCGTCCGGGGCGGGGAAGGCCGCCGCGCGCGCCCCCGGGGCCGTGGCGCCCTCGTCCGCGGGGCCGGAGCCCTCCGGCGGGAAGCCCGCACCGGGAAGCCGGGGGGCGAAGGCCGCCGGGAAGGGCACGGGGAGGGCCGCCGCGAAGGCGGCCCCCGGGTCCGGGACCGGGGCTCCCGCCGCCCGGCGGAGGGCCGCCGTGCCGGACCCCGCGCTCCTGTCGGCCCTGGACCGACTGGTCGAGGGCCGCCACCACGACCCGCACTCCCTGCTCGGCCCGCACGCCGAGGGCCGCGGGACCGTGTTGCGGGCCCTGCGCCCCGGCGCGCTGGACGTGCACGCCGTGCTGCGGGACGGCTCCCGGGTGCGCCTCGAACACCTGCACCGCGGGGTCTTCTCCGGCGAGGTGTCCGGGAAGGGGCTCGGGTCCCCGCCCGACTACCGGATCGCGGCCCGCTACGCCGAGGGGGAAGCCGAGCACGTGGCCGCCGACCCGTACCGGTTCGCCCCGACCCTCGGCGAGCTCGACCTGCACCTGATCGGCGAGGGCCGCCACGAGGAGCTGTGGAACGCCCTCGGCGCGCACACCCGGGTCGAGGACACGCCCATCGGCGAGGTGCCCGGCACGGGGTTCGCCGTGTGGGCGCCGGACGCGCGCGGCGTACGCGTGATCGGCGACTTCAACCACTGGGACGGCGTCGGAACCCCGATGCGGAGCCTGGGCTCCTCCGGTGTGTGGGAGCTGTTCCTGCCCGGGGTGGGCGACGGGGCCCTGTACAAGTTCCAGGTCCTCGGCGCGGACGGGCACCGGCGGGACAAGGCCGACCCGATGGCGCGCCGCACGCAGGTGCCGCTGGCCACAGCGTCGGTGGTCACCACGTCGTCGTACTCCTGGGGGGACCAGGCGTGGACGGCCGAGCGCAAAGGGGTGGAGCAGCACCGGGCCCCGATGAGCGTGTACGAGGTGCACCTGGGCTCCTGGCGCCCGGGCCTGGGCTACGTCGAGCTGGCCGAGCAGCTGGTCGCGTACGTGACCGGGCTGGGGTTCACGCACGTGGAGTTCCTGCCGGTCACGGCGCACCCGTTCGACGGCTCCTGGGGCTACCAGGTGACGTCGTACTACGCGCCCACGCCGCGCTTCGGGTCGCCGGACGAGTTCCGGTACCTGGTGGACTCGCTGCACCGGGCCGGGGTGGGCGTGCTCCTGGACTGGGTGCCCGCGCACTTCCCCAAGGACGACTGGGCTCTCGCCCGGTTCGACGGGACCGCGCTGTACGAGCACCCGGACCCGCGGCGGGGAGAGCACCCCGACTGGGGCACGCTGATCTTCAACTACGGGCGGACCGAGGTGCGCAACTTCCTCGTCGCCAACGCCCTGTACTGGCTGGAGGAGTTCCACGTCGACGGCCTCCGCGTGGACGCGGTGGCCTCGATGATCTACCTGGACTACTCCCGCGACTCCGGCGCCTGGGAGCCCAACGTGTTCGGCGGGCGGGAGAACCTGGAGGCGATCGGGTTCCTCAAGGAGCTCAACACCACCGTGTACCGGCGCAACCCGCACGTCGCGATGATCGCCGAGGAGTCCACGGCGTACCCGGGCGTGACGACCCCGGTGGACAGCGGAGGGCTCGGCTTCGGGTTCAAGTGGAACATGGGGTGGATGCACGACACCCTGGAGTACGTCAAGAAGGAACCGGTCCACCGCAAGTACCACCACGGCGACGTCACGTTCGCGATGGTCTACGCGTACAGCGAGAACTACGTGCTGCCCCTGTCCCACGACGAGGTGGTGCACGGCAAGCGCTCGCTGTTCAACAAGCCGCCCGGCGACGAGTGGCAGCGCTCGGCGACCCTGAGGGCGCTCCTCGCCTTCATGTGGTCGCACCCCGGCAAGCAGCTCCTGTTCATGGGCGGGGAGATCGCCCAGGGGGACGAGTGGTCGCACGAGGAGGGCGTGCCGTGGTGGCTCCTCCAGTTCGAGCACCACGCGGGCGTCCAGCGCCTGGTCAAGACCCTGAACGACCTCTACCGGCCCAGGGCGGCGCTGTGGTCCCTGGACACCGACCCCGCGGGGTTCCGGTGGCTGGACGGCGGCGACCACGAGGGCAACACGCTCTCGTACCTGCGCCACGGGGACGACGGCTCGGTGCTGGCCTGCGCGGTCAACTTCTCGCCCGTGCCCCGGGGGGACCGGCGGATCGGCCTGCCGTCCGGCGGCCGCTGGAACGCGGTCCTCAACACCGACGAGACGAGGTTCGGCGGCTCCGGGCACGCCGCCCCGGCGCACGTCGACGCCGAGCCGACCCCGTGGCAGGGCCAGCCGCACTCGGCGCCGATCACCCTCCCGCCCCTGGGAGCGGTCTGGTTCGAGCCCGAGGGGTAGGCGCGCCGGCGCCGCCGAACGGCCCCGGCCGCCCGTGGGGCGGCCGGGGCCCGGCCTCGCCCGCCACGGGTTCGACGCGTCGCAGCGGCCGTCCGGGGCCGTCGGCGACCGCCCTCCCGCGCACACCCGCCGTGATCCGCCCGGCCCCGTCCCCGGGCGCCCCGCGGCCGACCAGGCGTGACACCCGGACCTCCGGCCACCGTGCGTGACTCCATGGCCGCCCTCCCCCGTCAGGCATGACAGAGGATCATCGGATCTTGCGACTGACTGGCCAACAGGACGGGAGAATATGTCCGGAACGACACCTTCACTCTGATCCGCCGACGTGCTTTTGTGTCCCCCATCACAGGCACGAGCGTTGGGATCGCCCATGACCGACAAGCGCCAGAACTTCGTCCGGGTCCTGGGAAGGGGTGACGTGCTCGCGCTCGGCTTCGGCGCGATGATCGGCTTCGGCTGGATCGTGCTCGTGGGCGACTTCATCGGCGCGGCGGGCAGCCTCGGCGCCGCCCTCGCCTTCGTCATCGGCGGCGTCGTCATGGCCTTCGTCGGCCTCACCTACGCCGAACTCGTCTCCGCGATGCCCCACGCGGGCGGCGAGCACCACTACGCCATGCGCGCCGTCGGCCCCAGGGGCGCCTTCGCCGCCTCCTGGGCCATGGTCCTGGGCTACGTGTCCGTGGTCGCCTTCGAGGCCGTCGCCGTCCCCCAGACACTCGTCTACCTCTTCCCCGACATGGGCGTCGGGCACCTGTGGACCATCGCGGGACACGACGTGCACGCCGACCTCGTCGCCGTGGGCGTCGTCGTCGCCGTGCTGATGACGGCGGTCAACTACGTCGGCATCAGGCCGGCCAGCGCCTTCCAGGTCGTCGCCGTGCTGTTCCTGGTCGCCGTCGGCGCGGTCATGCTCACCGGGTCGTTCGTCGGCGGCTCCGCCGAGAACATGGAACCCCTGTTCACCGGCGGCGTCCCCGGCGTGTTCGTGGTGCTGGTGGCGGTCCCGTTCCTGTTCGTCGGCTTCGACGTCATCCCCCAGTCCGCCTCCGAGATCAGGATCCCCCACCGCATGGTCGGCACGCTGCTGGTGGTCTCCGTGTTCTGCGCGACCGCCTGGTACGTGATGGTCGTACTCACCGCCGGCGCCGGGCTGTCCGCCGCCGAGCTCTCCGCGTCCGAGCTGGCCTCCGCCGACTCCGTCGCCGCCCTGTGGGGCAGTGACGCCATGGGCGACCTGCTCGTCCTCGGCGGCATCGCCGGACTGCTGACCAGCTGGAACGCCTTCCTCATCGGGGGCAGCCGCCTCGTCTTCGCCATGGCGGGGGCCCGGATGCTCCCGGCCTGGTTCGGCCACCTGCACCCGCGCTTCCGCACGCCCTCCAACGCCGTCCTGTTCATCGGGGCGCTGTCCCTGGCGGCCCCGTTCTTCGGCCGCCCGATGCTCGTCTGGCTCACCAACGCGGGCGGCATGAACATCGTCGCCGCCTACATGCTGGTGGTCGTGAGCTTCCTGGTGCTGCGCCGTCGCGACCCCGCCATGGAGCGGCCCTTCACGGTCCCGGCCGGTGTGCCGGTCGGCGTGACCGCCCTCGTCCTGACCTTCGGGCTGTTCCTGCTGTACCTGCCCGGCATGCCCGCCGCGCTGGGCTGGCCCCACGAGTGGCTCATGGTCGCCCTGTGGTGGGCGGCGGGCGCCGCGCTCCTGTGGCGCCTCCCCCGGATCGCGCCCGGCGCGGACGCCGAGCGCCGCCTGGTCGAGGCGATGGACGCCCGCGCCGGCGCCCCCCGCACATGAGGACGCGGTCCTCCCCGCGGGGAGGACCGCGTGCCGGGTCCGGCGGCGTCCCGTCGCGGTTCAGGCCCCGCGCCCGTGCCACGCGGTCAGCCGGGAGACGGCCTCGTCCAGGACCTCGTCCCTCTTGCAGAACGCGAAGCGGAGCAGGTGCGCCCCCTCCTCCTGGTGGTCGTAGAACACCTGGGCGGGCACCGCCGCGACACCGGCCCCGCCGGGCAGGGCCCTCGCCACGTCGAGCCCGCTGCCGAACCCCAGGGGGCGGATGTCGGCCATCACGAAGTAGGTGCCCTCGGACACGTTCACCTCGAACCCGGCGGCGGCCAGGCCCGACGCGAGGCGGTCGCGCTTGCCCTGGAGGGCCGCGCGCTGGGCCGCCACCCACTCCCACTCGTCGTCGATCGCGTCCGCCACCGCCAGCTGCAGCGCGCCGTTGGCGGAGAAGGTGAGGAACTGGTTGACCGTGCGCACCGCGCTGACCAGCGGCTCCGGGCCCATCACCCAGCCGGTCTTCCAGCCGGTGACGGCGAACATCTTGCCCACCGAGGACACCGACACCGTGCGCTCCCGCATACCCGGGAGGGTCGCCAGCGGCACGTGCGGCCTGCCGTCGAAGGTCAGGAACTCGTACACCTCGTCGGTGAACGCGATCAGGTCGTGCTCCCGGCACACCCGCGCGATCTCCTCCAGCTCGTCCGGGGTGAAGACCGTGCCGGTGGGGTTGTGCGGCGAGTTCACCAGCACCATGCGGGTGCGGGGCCCCACGGCGGCGCGCAGCTCCTCCGGGTCGAAGGTGAACCGCCCCGAGACCGCGTCCGGGCGCAGCGTCACCGACCTGCGCACGCCCCCGGCCAAGGTGATCATCGCGGCGTAGGAGTCGTACATCGGCTCGAAGACGATCACCTCGTCGCCGCGCTCCACCAGGGCGAGCATCGCGGCGGCGATGCCGGCGGTCGCCCCGACCGTGATGTAGACCTCGCTGTCGGGATCCAGTTCGATGCCGTAGTGGCGGGCCCGGTACCGGCTCACCGCCTGCCGCAGCTCCGGCCTCCCCGGCCCCGGGGGATACTGGTTCACCCCCTCCAGGACGCGGCGGGAGGCGCCCTCCAGCAGGGAGCGGGGACCGTCGGTGTCGGGGAAACCCTGTCCCAGGTTGACCGACCCGGTCTCCATGGCCAGACGCGTCATCTCGGCGAAGATCGTCTCGCCGTACACGCGCATTCGTTCGATCAGCGGTTCTTCCACCCGACGAGCGTATCCACACGCCCCGCCACCGGCCACTCCCGACCGGGGACGCCGAGGGGGCGGACCCCCCGGGTCCGCCCCCTCGACACGGTCCTCCGCGCTTCCCCTAGAGGAGGAGGCTGAGCACGATCCACACCACGGGACCCGCGATGAGGAGCGAGTCCAGCCGGTCCATCAGCCCGCCGTGGCCCGGCATGAACCGGCCCATGTCCTTGACCCCCAGGTCGCGCTTGAACAGCGACTCGATGAGGTCCCCGACCGTCGCGGCGAGCACGACGGCCAGACCCAGGACCGCGCCGACCCACCAGGGGCCGTCCAGCATCAGCGTCACGCACAGGGCGCCGGCGACCGCGCACCCCACCACGGAGCCGCCGAAGCCCTCCCAGGTCTTGTTCGGGCTGATCACCGGCGCCATCTTGTGCCGGCCCAGCATGATCCCGGCGAAGTAGCCGCCGATGTCGCTGGAGATCGTCACCACGATGAACGTCACCAGCCGGTACTGGCCGTCCTCGGGATGCGAGACGAGCAGCAGCCACGTGCCCAGGAGGAACGGCAGGTACACCAGGGTGAACAGGTTCGCCGAGGCGTCGGCCACGAACCCGTCCGCCCCGCCGCGCAGCCGCCACACCAGCACGATGATCGCGGTCAGGGCGGTGGTCCCCGCCAGCCACTCGGTCCCCCCGAAGTAGGCGGCCACCTGCATGGCGACGCCGCCCACGGCCAGGGGTACGAGGGCGAGGGTCGTGCCCTTGCCCGCGAACGCCCGGTTGAGCTCCCGCAGCCCGATCAGCACCCCCAGGGAGGTGATGATCGTGAACAGCTGGGGCAGGGGGAAGATGGAGAAGAAGACGAGGGCGCCCAGGACGCACCCGCTCGCGATGGCCACCGGGAGGTTGCGGCCGGTCTTGACCGGCTCGCCCCCCGGCTTGTGCAGCACGAAGCGCTGGCCGGCCCTGTCGGGATCGTCCTGCGGTCCCTCGTCGGGTCTGTGCTCCGGTGAGTGGTCATCGCCTCCGGAGCCGCTGGAAGAAGTCGTCACCGGCTAGACCTCGAGCAGTTCGGCTTCCTTGTGCTTCAGCACCTCGTCGATGGCCGCGACGTACTTCTGGGAGAGCTCGTCCAGCTCGGCCTGGGCGCGGTGCGCCTCGTCCTCGCCCAGCTCGCCCGACTTCACGGCCTTCTCGAAGGTGTCCTTGGCACGGCGGCGGACGTTGCGGATCGAGACCTTGGAGTCCTCGGCCTTGGTCCGCGCGACCTTCACGTACTCCTTGCGGCGCTCCTCGGACAGGTCCGGGAACACCACGCGGATGACCTGGCCGTCGTCGGACGGGTTCACCCCGAGGTCGCTGTTGCGGATGGCGTTGATGATGTCGGTGCGGGAGTTGACGTCGAACGGGGAGATGACCACCATGCGCGGCTCCGGAACCGAGAAGGAGGCCAGCTGGTTGATCGGTGTCCGGGCACCGTAGTAGTCGACGGTGATCTTGTTGAACGTGGCCGGGGTGGGACGGCCCGTGCGGATCGTCGCGAAGTCCTCCTTCGCGACGGTCACGGCCTTCTCCATCTTCTCCTCGGCCTCGAGGAGGGTCTCTTCGGTCATGTGGCGCTCCCGGTTCTCGGCTGTGGTGTTCGTGGCTTCTTGGCGGCCCTGGGGCCGGTGTCAGGCGGTGGTCGGCCCCACGATGGTGCCGATCTTCTCACCCCGGACCGCGCGCAGGATGTTGCCCTGGCTCATCAGGTCGAACACCACGATGGGCATCCCGTTGTCCATGCAGAGGCTGACCGCCGTGGCGTCCATGACCTTGAGACCCTTCGTGAGGACCTCGTTGTAGTTCAGCTTGTCGAACTTGACCGCGTCCGGGTTGCGCTGCGGGTCGGAGTCGTAGACCCCGTCGACCTGGGTGCCCTTGAGGACGGCCTGCGCGCCGATCTCCAGGGCGCGCTGGGCGGCGGTGGTGTCGGTGGAGAAGAACGGGGCGCCGAGACCGGCGCCGAAGATGACCACGCGGCCTTTCTCCAGGTGGCGGATGGCGCGGCGCGGGATGTAGGCTTCCGCGACCTGGCTCATGTGGATGGCGGTCTGCACCCGGGTGTCCACACCGAGCCGCTCCAGGAAGTCCTGGAGGGCGAGGCAGTTGATGACGGTGCCGAGCATGCCCATGTAGTCGGCGCGTCCGCGCTCGATGCCGCCCTCGGTGAGCTGCGCGCCGCGGAACATGTTGCCGCCGCCGACGACCACGGCGACCTGGATGCCCTCGGAGACCGCCTCGGCGATGGACTCCGCCACGTACTGCACGACCTCGGGATCGATGCCCAGTCCGCCCCCGCCGGCGAACGCCTCCCCGGAGAGTTTGAGCATCACGCGCTTCCAACCGGAATCGTGCATCGCCGGTTCGGTGATCGTCGCTTCGTTCACGGCCTGTGGCCTCCCTTGTCGTCCCCGAGTGGCACAGGGTCCCCCGAGTGTTCCTGCTGAGGGCGGACAGGGAGCGCGTGCTCCGAAATCCGCCCATATCCACCGAAGGTGCCGGGGAGTAGTCTCCCCGGCACCTCCATCATCTCAAAGCTCTTAGGCCTGGCCGACCTTGAAGCGGACGAAGCGCTTGACGGTCACGCCGGCCTCGTCGACGACCTTCTGGACGGTCTTCTTGTTCTCCTTGACGAACGGCTGGCCGAGCAGCGTCACGTCCTTGAAGAAACCGTTGAGGCGGCCTTCCACGATCTTGGGGATGGCCTGCTCGGGCTTCCCCTCCTCGCGGGTGGTCTGCTCGGCGATGCGGCGCTCGTTCTCCACGACCTCGGCGGGGACGTCGTCCTTGCCGATGTACTGCGGGGCGAGGGCGGCGATCTGCTGGGCGAGGTCCTTGCCGACCTCGGCGTCGGCCTTGTCCAGCTCGACCAGGACGCCCATGGTCGGGGGCAGGTCCGGGTCGGACTTGTGCAGGTAGCTGGCGACGTAGACGCCGTCGAACTTGGCGAAGCGGCGGAACTCCAGCTTCTCACCGATCACGGCGCCCTTGCCCTCGATGAAGGCCTGGAGGCTCGTGCCCGGCTCGATCTCGGAGGCGGCCACGGTCGCGAGGTCGTCGCTCTCGTGCGCGGCGACGAAGTCCGCGACCTGGTTGGCCAGCGCGATGAACTGGTCGTTCTTCGCGACGAAGTCGGTCTCGCAGTTGAGCTCGATGAGGGTCGCCTTGCCCTCGGAGTCCTGCTTGAGGACGACCATGCCCTGGGCGGCAGTGCGCTCCGCGCGCTTGCCGACGTCCTTGGCACCCTTGACGCGCAGGGCCTCGACGGCCTTGTCGATGTCGCCGTCGGCCTCGGTCAGGGCCTTCTTGCAGGCCATCATGCCCGCGCCGGTCATGTCGCGCAGCTTCTTGACGTCCGCGGCGGTGAAGTTCGCCATGACTGTTCTCGGATTCCCTTGGAGTGGAGAGTCTGTTCGGAAAGAGGAGCGGAGCCTGGACGTGCACCCCCGGTGCCGCCCCGCCCGGAGGCGGGGCGGCACCGGGGGTGTTCCGTCGTCCCTGGGACCGCTGACTACTCGGCGGAGCCCTCGGTGGACTCCTGCGCCGGGGCCTCGGCCGGGGCCTCAGCCGGAGCCTCGGACTCGATCGCGGCCTCGACCTCGGGCTTCGGGGTCTCGACCGGGGCCTCGGTCAGCTCCTTGTCGACCTCGGGGGCGTCCGCGTCCGCGGCCGGGGCGGCCTCGGTCTCGGGCTTGCCCTCCAGGAGCTCGCGCTCCCACTCGGCCAGGGGCTCCTCGGCGGCCTTCTGCTCGCCCGTGCCCTCGGAGGCGCCGGAACGGGCCATGAGGCCGTCGGCCACGGCGTCGGCGATCACGCGGGTCAGCAGGCTGACCGAGCGGATGGCGTCGTCGTTGCCCGGGATCGGGTAGTCGACCTCGTCCGGGTCGCAGTTGGTGTCGAGGATCGCGACGACCGGGATGTTCAGCTTGCGAGCCTCGCTGATCGCGATGTGCTCCTTCTTGGTGTCCACGATCCAGACCGCGCTGGGCACGCGGGACATGTCGCGGATACCGCCGAGGGTGCGCTCCAGCTTCTCCTTCTCACGGCGAAGGTTGAGGAGCTCCTTCTTCGTGAGCGCGGAGCCGGCGACGTCGTCGAAGTCGATCTCCTCCAGCTCCTTGAGGCGCTGGAGCCGCTTGTGGACGGTGGAGAAGTTGGTGAGCATGCCGCCCAGCCAGCGCTGGTTGACGAAGGGCATGCCGACACGACGAGCCTGCTCGTCGATGGCCTCCTGCGCCTGCTTCTTGGTTCCGACGAACAGGACGGTGCCGCCGTGGGCGACCGTCTGCTTGACGAACTCGTAGGCGCGGTCGATGTGCGCCAGCGACTTCTGGAGGTCGATGATGTAGATGCCGTTGCGCTCCGTGAGGATGAAGCGCTTCATCTTCGGGTTCCAGCGACGGGTCTGGTGCCCGAAGTGGACGCCGCTCTCCAGGAGCTGGCGAGTCGTCACGACTGTGGCCATGACTGGTCCTCCTTGCGGTGGCGGGGAGAGTCCCCCGCCTTCGGTTGTGCCTGACGCCCCGGCCGCACCGCCATCCCGCCGAAGCGGGGTGGACCGTAGGTACGACCCCTCCCTGAGGAGGCGCGTGGACGTGCGTATTGTGATCGGCCCGACGGGCCACGGACGATTCTATCCTCAGCCGGGCACACACCGGACCTGTGCTGCGCCTACGAGTGGCCCCGCGCCCCCGTTCGGCGCCCCGGGGCCGGGGTTGTCCACAGTTACCGGCAAGCCCCTGGCGGCCCCCGCCCCCCGCCCCGACCCTGGAGGCATGGACCTCTCCCGCCTCCTGCTCCCGCTGCTGTTCGCCTCGCTCCTGTCGTCGCCCGCCTCCCCCGCGGCGGGGGACACCGGCTGGCGCTGGCCCCTGTCCCCGGCCCCCGGGGTGCTGCGCCCCTTCGACCCTCCCGAGCAGCGCTGGCTCCCGGGGCACCTGGGCGCGGACCTGGCCGCCGAGCCCGGACAGGAGGTGTACGCCGCGGGTTCCGGCCGGGTGCGCTTCGCCGGCACGGTGGCCGGGACACCCCTGGTCAGCGTCGCCCACGGGGACCTCCGCACCACCTACCTCCCGGTGGAGTCCGACCTGGCGCGCGGCGACCCGGTCTCCGCCGGGGACGTCCTCGGCGTCCTGGCCGCCGCCCCGCCCCACTGCCGCGACCGCCCCTGCCTGCACTGGGGCCTGCTCCGCGGCGACGACTACCTCGACCCGCTCGGCCTGCTCGGCCTCGGCGAGGTCCGGCTCCTCCCCCTCGGCCCGGCCCGCGCCGGACCCCCGCCGGCCCGGTGGCCCCGTGCGGCCGGCGCCCCTCCCTCCTGCCGCCTCCGCTCCGGCGGTGCGGCCCCGGGGCACGGGTCGGGCGCGGGTCCCGGAGCCGCTCCCGGCCCGGCGGGCGGAGAGTGGCGGATTTCGCACCGGCCGGCCCCCTGGGCCCTGGAAGGGGGCTGTCCCACGGACCGGCCGGAGGCGGAGGGGCGCGGTGGCCGTCCCGCACCCGCCGGTGGGCCCGGGGCGCGCGCCCCGGAGACGGGCGGAGGGCTCCCCACCCGCGCGCGGGTGCGGCCGACGGGCGTCCTGGCCGACATCGCGCACCACGACGCTCTCCGCCCGCGCGGATGCGATGCGCTCCTCGAGCTGCTTCCCCGAGGGCAGCTGATGCTCTCCGTCCGCGCGCGGATGCGACCGGCGGGGCGAGGAGGGCGGGCACGGCCAGGAGGCCGCCTCCGCCCGCACGCGGGTGCGGCCGGCGGACACGGTGGTCCGCGCTCAGACACGGGGGACGGTGGTCCGCTCAGGCGCGGGGGTGGGCCCGGCGGTAGGTGTCGCGCAGGCGCTCCACCGACACGTGCGTGTAGATCTGCGTGCTGCGCGGGCTGGCGTGCCCCAGGAATTCCTGCACGCTGCGCAGGTCG
Source organism: Nocardiopsis sp. CA-288880 (assembly GCF_050955985.1). Classification (NCBI taxonomy): domain Bacteria; kingdom Bacillati; phylum Actinomycetota; class Actinomycetes; order Streptosporangiales; family Nocardiopsidaceae; genus Nocardiopsis; species Nocardiopsis sp. CA-288880. Next base: position 6,407,151 of record NZ_CP192105.1, read on the forward strand.
GCCCCGCCGTTGAGCAGGTGCGTGGCTGCGCTGTGCCGCAGTCCGTGCGGGGCACCGTCCGCGCCGGCGGCGCGCAGGTACGCGTGCACGTCCTCACGGGCCTGGCGCACCCCCAGCCGGCCGCCGCGCGCGCCGACGAACAGCGCGGCGCCGCCGGCGGCCGAGGCCATCTCCGGCCGTCCGCCGGACAGCCACGCGTCGAGGGCGTCCAGCGCGGGAGCGCCCACGGGGACCGTGCGCTCCTTCGCGCCCTTGCCCAGGACGCGCACCGTGTCGCGTTCGCGGTCCACGTCGGCCAGGTCGAGGGCGCACAGCTCGGCGACCCGCACGCCGGTGGCGTACAGCACCTCCACCACCGCCCGGCGGCGCAGGTCGAGGGGGGCGTCCCCCGGGGGCCGGGAGAGGGCCGCGGCGGCCTGCCCCTCGTCCAGCACCGTCGGCAGGGACCGCCGCTGGGAGGGACCGGACAGGCGCGGGCCGGGATCTGCCGCCAGCACCCCCTCGCGGTGCAGGTACCGGGTGAGGGCCCGCACGGCCGCCACGCGCCGGGAGACGGTGGCTCGGCTCGCCCCCGCGTCGCGGGACCGGGACAGCCAACCGCGCACCAGGAGCACGTCCAGGTCCTCGACCCGGTACCCGTTCTCCTCCAGGAAGGCCAGCAGGGAGCGCAGGTCGGCGAGGTACCCGCGCACGGTGTGGGGTGAGCGGCCCAGCTCACCGGACAGGTGGGCGGCGAAGCGGTCCAGCACGCTCACTCCCGGGGCAGGCAGGCCACGCCCTCGATCTCCACCAGGTACCTCGGGTTGACCAGGCCGCTCACCTCCACCAGGGTCCCGGCCGGGCGGTGCTCGCCGGGAAGGCAGGCGACCAGGGCGCTGCGGAACTCGTCGAGGTCGGCGATGTGGCGGAGGTAGTAGGTGAGTTTCACCAGGTGTCCCAGGTCCGCCCCGTGGCGGGCCAGGACGCGCTCCATGTTGCGGAAGACCTGCCGGGTCTGTCCCTCGACCCCTCCGGCGACGTCCCCGTCGGGGGCCTCGGGGGTCTGTCCGGAGACGAACAGCAGCGGGCCGTCCGCGAGCACGACGTCACTGTACGGTTTGGCCATGGCGGAACCCTACCCGCCATCGCGCCCCGCTATCCGTGCCCGGTTCGGCGCCCGCCGAGCCGCCCCGGGCGGCTGTGCCGCAGCGGGGCCCGTCCGGCGGCGGCCCCGCACGGCAGCCCCCGGGGCACCGGAAAACCCTGGGGCGGAAGGCCCCGCACCGCAGGCCCCGGCCAGCGGGGAGCCCGGCCCCGCGCCGCAGAAGGTCCGCGCGGACCGAGGACCGCACCGCGGCCCCGGGGCGGCGGAAACCCTGGGACAGGCGACCCCGCGCCACACAAGGTCCGCGCGGCGCGAGATCCGCACCGCAGACCCCGCACCGCAGGCCCAGACCGGCAGCCGCCTCCTACGGTCGAGGAACCGCACCGCCGCGGGGCACGGAGCCGCGGCATCCCCCGTCAGCGCGGCAGCCGCCATCCGGCCCGGCACCGTTCGACCAGCCCCGCCGCGGCCAGCAGCCCCAGGGAGCGCATCGCGACGTCCAGGGAGGTCCCGCTCGCGGCGGCGACCACCGCGGGACCGGCCCCCGCCCGGGGCACGGCTTCCAGGACCCGGGCGCTCTCCGCGTCGAGGTGGGCCGAGACCCGTATCGGCCCGCTCTCCGGAGGCAGCTCACCCACCGCGCCGACCTGGGCGACGACATCGTCGGCGCAGGTGACACAGCCCGCCTGCCAGTCGCGGAGGAGGACGTGGCAGCCCACCGACATGGCGGAGGTGACCGGACCGGGCACCGCCATGAGCACCCGGTGGAGTTCGACGGCGTGCGAGGCGGTGTTGAGCGCGCCGCTGCGCCTGCCCGCCTCCACGACCACCGTTCCCGGGGTGAGCGCCGCGATCAGCCGGTTGCGGATCAGGAAGTCCTTGGCCCGGGGCGTGGCGCCGACCGGCCTCTCGCCCACCAGCACCCCGGTCCGCGCGATGTCCGCGAACATGCCCGCGTGGCCGCGCGGATAGTCCACGTCCAGCCCGCAGGCCAGTACCACCACGGTGCTCCCGTTGGCGTGGGCGGCCCGGTGCGCGGCGCCGTCGATCCCGTACGCGCCGCCGGAGACCACGACCACGTCCTGCTCCGCCAGCTCGTAGGCCATCTCCGCCGCCACGTGCTCGCCGTAGGCCGTGGCCGAGCGCGCGCCCACCACGGCCACCGAGCGCAGGCACAGGTTGCGCAGGTCCCCGCCGCCGCGTACCCACAGGCCGTGCGAGCGGCGACCGCCGGGGAGGTCGAGGCCGTCCAGCCGGCCGGGCCACTCGGGGTCGCCCGGCGCCACGAACCGGATCCCGGCCGCCGCGGACTCTCCGAGCAGCCCGTCGGGGTCGACCCGGGCGGCGGCCGCGCTCCACTCGTCCCAGCGGCGGCGCAGCCGGGCCCACGCCTCCGGGTCGGGGTCCTCGTCCTCCTCCACCGGCACGGGCGGCGGGGGCTCCCCCGCCACCAGCGCCGCCCACACCCTGGCCGCACCGTGCTCGGCGAGCATCGCCCCCAGCCACAGGTCCCCCGGCGGCGCGACCGCCGTCAGACAGGCCCGCGCCCGGGCGTCGGCCTCCCCCTGCCGGTCCCGTACGGTCACCGTGCTCCCCTTCCACCCGTGTCCGCCGCGCCCCTCCGGAGCGCGGCGGTCCGCACCCCGGGACGCGGATCGCCGCAGCCCCGCCTCACCACGCCCGCCCGGTCCACAGCGCGAAGGCATAGGCGGTCTCCTCCTCCCCCGGGCGGTCCCGCTCCGCGAGATCGGCCAGCGTCCACGCGACCCGCAGGGCCCGGTCGACCCCGCGGGCGCTGATCTGCCCGGCGTCCATGGCCCTTCCGAGGACGCGCAGCGCGGCGGGCTCGACCGGGAAGTCCCGGCGCAGCCGCGCGCCGGGGATCGCCGCGTTGGTGGTCCAGGGCGTGTGCGCCAGCCGTGCGAGCGCGCGGGCGCGCGCCCTCTCCACCCGGGCGGCCACCACGGCGGAGGACTCCGCGAACGCGCGGTCGGCGAGCAGCTCGGCCCTCGTCACGGGTTGCAGGTCGACCTTGAGGTCGATCCTGTCCAACAGCGGCCCGGACAGCCGGGAGAAGTACCTGCGCCGCTCCCCCGGCGGGCAGGTGCACATGCTGCCCGGCCTGGCGCAGGGACAGGGGTTGGCGGCCATCACGAGCTGGAACCTGGCGGGGAAGGTCACCGTGGAGGAGGCCCGCGCCAGCACCACCTCCCCCCGCTCCAGCGGCTCGCGCAGGGAGTCCAGCACCCCCCTGCCGAACTGGGGCGCCTCGTCCACGAACAGCACCCCCCGGTGGGCCTTGGACACCCAGCCCGGCCCGGGGTAGCCGCTGCCCCCGCCGATGATCGACGCCCGGGAGGAGGTGTGGTGCGGGGCGGCGAACGGGGGCCGGGTGACCAGAGGAGAGCCCCGGGGGAGCATCCCGGCGACCGAGTGGATGGCGGTGGCCTCCAGCGCCTCGGACGGGCGCAGTCCGGGCAGGACGGTCGGCAGGCGCTCGGCGAGCAGGCTCTTGCCCGTGCCCGGGGAGCCGAGCATCATGAGGTTGTGCCCGCCCGCCGCGGCGACCTCCACCGCCCTGCGCGCCACCGGCTGGCCCAGCACGTCAGCCAGGTCCGGCCCGGGGTCGTCCGGCTCCCGGGCACAGGGGGCCTCCGGCCCGGCGGCCTCCTCCAGGAAGAACTCCCCGCGCAGCCACTGGCACAGGTCCATCAGGCTGCCCACCGCGGTCACCTCCACGTCGGGGACCAGGCGGGCCTCGGCCGCGTTGCCGCGCGCCACGACGAACCCACGGTAGCCCTGCTCGGTGGCGGAGACCATCGCGGGAAGGACGCCGAGCACCGGGCGCGCCCGCCCGTCGAGTCCGAGCTCGCCGATGAGGACGGTGCCCGCCAGGCGGTCCGGCGGCACCGCGCCCGTGGCGCACAGCACGGCGGCGGCGATGGCGAGGTCGAAGAGGCTGCCCGCCTTGGGGAGGCTGGCCGGGGACAGGCTGATGGTGATCTGGCCGCTGGGCCACTCCTCGCCGCTGTTGGCCACGGCCGCGCGGATGCGGTCCCGGGCCTCACGGAGCGCGGCGTCGGGGAGCCCCACGAGCGTCACCCCGGGGTCGCCGCCGCCCAGGTGCACCTCCACCTCGACGATGTGCCCCTGGACCCCCAGCAGGGTGATGCAGTGGGCGCGGGCGAGGGTCATCACGTCATCCCCCGCTCGTGGGAGACGAACACGCGCCCGCCGGTGATCAGGACGCAGACGCCGTCCACGCGCAGCGACGCGGCCGGGACCCGGTGCCGGGCCGCCCACGCCCTCCCGAGGCGGCGCAGACGGCGCCGCTTGTCGGGTGTGATGGCGTCCACGGGGTGCCCGTACCGCACGGAGGTCCGGGTCTTGACCTCGGCGACGACCAGGACCGGTCCGTCGCGGGCCACGATGTCGATCTCCCCCGACGGCGACCGCCAGTTGCGGTCCACCACCCGCATGCCCGCGCGCCGCAGGAAGACCGCGGCGAGGTCCTCCCCGCGTCCGCCCAGTGTCCTCCGGTATCCGGCCCACCTGTCCACGGTCGACCACCTCCCGTTACAACGGTGGGTGATCGCCGTCCGGCGCGCCAGGGGGAGTTCGTTCCTGTGGACGAACCGCCCGCCGCCCCGGGCACGCGGGCCGCCACGGGGAGCCGCCCCGGGGACCGGTCATGCCCGGGGCACGGTCGGGGTCAGGGCAGCTCGGGACCGCCCCGGCCGCCGTCCGCGGGAGGCATCTCCAGGTCGGACTTCTGGATCTCCTCGACGTTGACGTCCTTGAACGTCACCACGCGCACGTTGCGGACGAACCGCGCCGGGCGGTACATGTCCCAGACCCAGGCGTCCTCCATGACGACCTCGAAGTACATCTCCCCGTTCTCGGTCGAACGCGGCTGGAGATCGACGTTGTTGGTCAGGTAGAACCTGCGCTCGGTCTCCACGACGTAGCTGAACAGCCCGACGACGTCCCGGTACTCGCGATAGAGCTGGAGCTCCATCTCGGCCTCGTACTTCTCCAGGTCCTCAGAACTCATCCACGCGCTCGCTTTCGTCGCACTCTCCGGTCGTGGTGTGCCGGTCTCCTCATCACGTGTACACCGCCACCGCCCCGGTTGTTCCCCGCGTGGGAGGACCCACGCGTCGGGGGGACATCAAGACGATCCGAGATCCATCATGCGTCACGGAACGGACTTCTGGGCCCCGTAGAACAGATTTCCTTCGACGGATCGGTCACCGGAACCCTCCGGAGGTCCCGATCCGTCTTCGGACCGGGACCGGTCACGGCGTCACCCGGCCGCGGCGTCGACGGCCTCGAAGCTCTCCGGAACGCCCAGACCGCCGACCTGGTTGAACGGCCAGATGATGACGAACGCCCGGCCCACCACGTGGTCGATCGGGACGGCGCCGCCACCGGGGTTGTTCTGGTTGAGGCGGGAGTCGTAGGAGATCGCCCTGTGGTCCCCCATCAGCCACAGGTGCCCCTCGGGCACCTCGACCGGGCCGAACTCGGTGTGGCTGGCCACGCTTCCCGGGTACAGGTAGGCGTCCTCCTCCAGGGGGACGCCGTTGACCAGGATGCGGTTCTGCTCGTCGCAGCACTCCACGGTGTCGCCGGGAAGCCCGATGACCCGCTTGATGTACTCCTTGCCCGTGGGCGCGGCGCCCAACTGCTGCTGCACCCAGCTGAAGGCGCCCGCGACGGGGTTGGTCGGCTCGGGCACGGTCACGGTGTTCGGGTCGTCCCACGACCCGTTGCCGTTGAAGACGACGACCTCGCCGCGCTCGATGTCGCGGATCTGGTAGACGACCTTGTTCACGAGCACCCGGTCGCCGACGAGCAGCGTGTTCTCCATCGATGTGGAGGGGATGTAGAACGCCTGCATCACCCAGGTCCTGATCACGAACGCCAACACCACGGCGATCACGATCAGGATGGGGAGTTCCTTCCAGAACGACCCCTTCTTCTCACTGCTCTGGGACTTGCTCATCTCGGCGTCCGCCTTCTCCTCCGGCTCCTGACCAACGACTTCGGAGACACCACTGGCTCCCGAGTCCTCAGGGACTCGGGAGCCAGTGGCGGAGCTTCGCTCCTCCGGGCCGGGCCGGGCGGAATCCTCGTCCTGGACCCCGTCCGCGCCGGGATCCCTCTCGTCTTTGCTCATCGAGCCGAAGCCTATCCTGCCTCCCGTGCGGGAAGAGGGCTCTTCGGCTCCGAAAAGGAGCGGAAGACTACTTGGAGACGGGCTCGCGGCGCTCGCGGATGCGGGCGGCCTTGCCGCGCAGGTCGCGCAGGTAGTACAGCTTGGCGCGACGCACGCGGCCGCGGGCGGCGACCTCGTACTTCTCGATGGCCGGGGTGTGGATCGGGAAGGTACGCTCCACGCCCACGCCGTAGCTCACCTTGCGGATGGTGAAGGTCTCGCGGTTGCCCGAGCCCTGACGGCGGATGACGACGCCCTTGAAGACCTGGACACGGGTGCGGGTGCCCTCCGTCACGCGGACGTGGACGTTGAGCGTGTCACCCGGGCGGAACTCGGGGACGTCGGTGCGGAGCTGAGCCTTCTCGAGCTCCTGGATGGCGGTGTGCATCTCGCGATTCCTCATCGATAGCGCTCCGCGCCCTGTCCCCGGCGTGGTGCGGGGAGGGTTGCGCGGGCGAGGGCCCGTACGGGTCTGGACATTCGGACCACCCGGTGACCGTCACAGAGGCCGACGTCGTGCCGCCGGCATGCGGATGCCATGGGTCACCAAGGGGGAACCCACCCAGTTTGCCACATGTCAGGTGGCTTCCCGAACGGCCTCCTCGGCGAGGACCTCCCGGTCACGCCGGTCGAGGGCCTCCTCCGGCATGGCGCCGACCAGGTCCGGCCGGTTGCGCGCGGTCTTGCGGAGCGCCTGGTCGCGGCGCCAGCGGTCCACGGCCCCGTGGTTGCCGGACAGCAGCACGGGCGGCACCTCCTGGTCCCGCCACATGACGGGCTTGGTGTACACCGGCCCCTCGACCAGGTTCTCCATGCCGCCGGAGGCGAAGGAGTCCTGGACCGCCGACTCGGTGTTGCCGAGAACACCCGGCAGCAGGCGGGTGATCGCCTCGACCATCACCAGCGTCGCGGACTCGCCCCCGTTGAGGACGTAGTCCCCGATGCTGACCTCCTCGACCGGCATCCGCAGGGCGGCGTCCGCGGCCACCCGGGAGTCGATGCCCTCGTAGCGCCCGCACCCGAAGACCAGCCTCTCCTCCCCCGCCAGGCGCTCGGCGTCCGCCTGCCGGAACGGGCGGCCGCTGGGTGTGGGCAGGATCAGGCGGGCCGGGGCCCCGGCCACGACCTCGTCGAGCGCCTCGCCCCAGGGCTCGGGCTTCATGACCATGCCGGGGCCTCCCCCGTAGGGGGTGTCGTCCACGGTGTTGTGCCTGTCGTGCGTCCAGGAGCGCAGGTCGTGGACCCGCACGTCGAGGAGGCCCGAGGCGCGTGCCCTCCCGATCAGGGAGAGGTCCAGGGGGGCGAAGTAGTCGGGGAAGATGCTGATGATGTCGATGCGCACTGCGCGCCCCTTCAGTCGGCGAGGTCGAGCAGGCCGGGCGGGGGGTCGATGACGATCCGGCCCCCGGCCACGTCGACCTCGGGCACCAGGGCGGCGACGAAGGGCACCAGCACCTCGCCGCCGCCGGGGGTGGCGACGACCAGGACGTCCTGGGCGTGGTGGAGCACGTCGTCGACCGTGCCGACGGACTCGCCCCCGGTGGTCACCGCGGCCAGGCCGATGAGTTCGTGGTCGTGGAACTCGTCGGGGTCGTCCAGGGGGGCGATGTCCCGTGAGTCCACGAACAGCAGGGTGCCGCGCAGCGCCTCGGCGGAGTCGCGGTCGGCGATCCCCTTGAAGCGCACCAGCAGCCGGTCGCTGTGGCGGCGGCTGGACGCGACGGTGAGCGGTCCGGCTCCGGCCGGGTCGGTCTCCATCACCGTGCCGTCGGCGAAGCGGGCCGCCGGGTCGTCCGTCCGCACGTCGACGGCGACATCGCCGCGGATACCGTGCGCGCGGCCGATCCGGCCCACAACGAGTCGCATGGGAGGTTCCGTCCTTCCGCCCGTCCCACCGTGGAGACGGGAAAACTGTGCCCGGGGCAGGTGCCCCGGGCACAACTACGGGGCGCCGACCGGTCGTGGTCGGCGCCCCAAGAGGCGCGTCAGCGCACTTCGTGCAGGTCCAGCAGGTCCACTCGGACGTAGCGGCCCCCGGCGAGGGAGCCGATCACGGTCCGGAGTGCCTTGGCGGTGCGGCCGTTGCGACCGATCACCTTGCCGAGGTCGTCGGGATGGACCCGGACCTCCAGGACTTTGCCCTTGCGGAGCCGCTTGGCTCTCACCTGGACGTCGTCGGAGTTCGCAACGATCCCCTTCACGAGGTGCTCAAGCGCCTCTTCCAGCACGTCAGGCCTCGCCCTCGGACTTCTCGGCCTCGGCGGTCTCGGCGGGCTTGTCGGCCGCCTTCTCCGCCTTCTTCTCGGTCTTCTTGGCCTTGGTCTTGCCCTCGCCGCCGGGGAGCACGAGCTCCTTCAGCGCGGCCTGGAAGGCGGCTTCCTTGGCCTCGGGGTCCTTGGCCTCGGCGACCTGGAGCGGAGCCGGGGCGGGCAGGCCCTTGAACTTCTGCCAGTCGCCGGTCTTGCGCAGGAGGACCTTGACCGCGTCGGAGGGCTGGGCCCCCACGGACAGCCAGTACTGCGCCCGCTCGGAGTCGACCTCGATGAGGCTCGGGTGCTCCTTGGGGTGGTACTTGCCGATCTCCTCGATCGCCTTGCCGTCACGCTTGGTGCGGGCGTCGGCGACGATGATGCGGTACTGGGGCGTACGGATCTTGCCCATACGCTTGAGCTTCAGTTTGACAGCCACTGGAGTGGTCTTCTCCCGATGAACGGTGTTCGGCGCCCGGCGGCGAAACCACGTGGGGTTGCAGTACCCGCCAAGGCAAGACGTGGGTGGCGGGTTAGTTAGAGGGCTGACCCGTCCACCGTTAGTCGACTACTCATTGTGCCAGACGCGAGCGTGTTCCTCGGACAGGACACAGGCGCCCGCGTGGCCCCGCCGACGCGAACGGCCCGCCCCCTCGCCGGGGACGGGCCGCCTGTGGTCTCCGCTACTGCTTGGGCAGCTTGAAGTTGGACAGGTCCGGCATGTTGGGTCCGCCGAAACCGGGCGGGAGCGTGGGCTGCCCGCCGCCGCCTCCGCCGAGGCCCGGGGGCAGCTGCGGCATCTGCTGGCCGCCCTCCTCCTGGCGCTTCTGGCGCTCGGCCGCGCGCTCGGCCTCCTGCTGGCGGGCCTTCATCGGGTTGCCGCTGCGCTGCTTGCCCTTCTTGGCCTTCTTGGCCTGGGCCTTGGCCTTCTTGCGGTTGCCGCCGCCGACCCCGGGCATCCCGGGCATGCCCGGCATCCCGCCGTTCTTCATCTTGCGCATCATCTTCTGCGCCTCGAAGAAGCGGGTGACCAGGCCGTTGACGTCGCTGACCTGCGTACCCGAGCCGTTGGCGATGCGCAGCCGGCGCGAGCCGTTGATCGACTTGGGGTTGGCCCGCTCGCCCGGCGTCATCGACTGGATGATCGCCTGGATGCGGTCCAGGTCCTTGTCGTCGATGTTGTCGATCTGGTCGCGCATCTGCCCCATGCCGGGCATCATGCCGAGCAGGTTCCCGATCGGGCCGAGCTTGCGGACCATCGACATCTGCTGGAGGAAGTCGTCCAGCGTGAAGTCGTCGTCCGAGGCCATGGTCGAGGCCATCTTCTCGACCTCGGCCTCGTCGAACGTGCGCTGCGCCTGTTCGATGAGCGTGAGGACGTCACCCATGTCCAGGATGCGCGACGCCATCCGGTCCGGGTGGAAGAGGTCGAAGTCCTCCAGCTTCTCGCCGGTGGACGCGAACATGATCGGACGGCCCGTGATGTGCCGGATGGACAGGGCCGCACCGCCGCGGGCGTCACCGTCGAGCTTGGTGAGCGCGACCGCGTCGTAGCCGACGCCGTCGAGGAAGGCCTGGGCGGTGTTGACCGCGTCCTGGCCGATCATCGCGTCGACGACGAAGAGGATCTCGTCGGGGCTGACGGCGTCGCGGATGTCGGCGGCCTGCTGCATCATCTCGGTGTCCACGCCGAGGCGGCCCGCGGTGTCGATGATGACGACGTTGTGGTTGTTGCGGCGCGCGTGCTCGACGGAGGCCCGGGCGACCTCGACCGGGTCGCCCACGCCGTTGCCGGGCTCGGGAGCGAACACCGGGGTCCCGACGCGCTCACCGACCACCTGGAGCTGGGTGACGGCGTTGGGGCGCTGGAGGTCGGCGGCGACCAGCAGCGGCGTGTTGCGGTCCGCCGACAGCCACTTGGCGAGCTTGCCCGCCAGGGTGGTCTTACCGGCGCCCTGGAGGCCGGCGAGCATGATCACGGTGGGCGGGTTCTTGGCGAACCGCACCTGCCGGGTCTCGCCGCCGAGGATCTCGACGAGCTCCTCGTTGACGATCTTGATGACCTGCTGCGCCGGGTTGAGGGCCTTGGAGACCTCCTCGCCGCGGGCGCGCTCCTTGATCCGCGAGATGAACTCGCGGACCACCGGCAGCGCGACGTCCGCCTCGAGCAGCGCGAGACGGATCTCCCGCGCGGTCGCGTTGATGTCCTCCTCGGACAGCCGCCCCTTGCCGCGCAGCGAGGAGAAGACCGATGTCAGCCGGTCGGAAAGCGTCTCGAACACGAGTTTGGCCAGTCCTTCGTCTCGTAAGTGGTTTCCCAGCCTACCCGCCCACCGCCGCCGGACAGTAGTCCGAGGCCGCGGGGCCGGGAACGGGGTGAGGGCGGGGCCCGTACGCCCCGCCCTCCCTGTCGTCGCCTGTCGCCGCCACCGTGCCGGCGCCCCCGCCGGTCCGCGGACCGGCGGGGGCGCCGGGCGCTAGTTGCCCCCGTCCTCCGCGGACTCCTCCTCGGAGGGGGCGCCGCCGGCCAGGGTGGCCTCGCGCTGCTCGGCGAGGGCCGCCAGCATCTCCTCCTGCTGGCCGCCGGTCAGGCCGCGGGTGGAGAGCTGGGCCTCACCGTCGATGGTGTAGGTCTGCTGGGTGGAGCTGACGATGTTGTAGTCGGCGCTGCACGAGAGGTCCAGGGTCGCGCCCGCCTCCAGGGTGCCGCCGTCGTCACAGGTCTGCTCGCCGATGTCGGCGTTGGTGAAGGTCACGTCCATGCGGACGGTCACCTCGCCGCTGCCGTCGCCGCCCGCGTCCCGCACCGTTCCCGACCAGGTGCAGTTGGGCCCGTCCTCGCAGTTCATCTCGGGGTTGCCGTCCCAGCCCACCTCGATCCGGGCGTCCCGGGACCCGGTCAGGTCGTCCTCGGCCGTGGTGATGACGCCGTCGTAGAGCTCCTCGACGGCGGCGGTGTCGGCCTCGGCCAGGTCCAGCCGGACCTGGGGGCCGGTCTCGGCGCCCTCGGGGACGAGCTCCTCGATGGCGATGCGCTGGACCTGCTCGGTCTCCGCGTTGATCCAGACCTGGTTGCGCTCGCCGGCGAGGTCGATCCGGTAGGTGAGCGTGCCGTCCAGGTTCTCCTCGACGGCCTCCTCCGAGTCCAGCTCGATCGCGGCCAGGGTCGCGGAGAGCTCCGGCGGGGCCAGGGTGGTGCTGGGGTTGAGCCCCGCCTGGGCCGCCGAGGAGCGCACCCAGTTCTCGTTGAAGTCGTCGAAGTCCGGACCGAAGACGCCCTGGTCGAGCCAGAAGTCCTCGACCGCGCGGATGAAGAGCTTGCCGTCGGCGGCGAGCACGTCCGCCTCGACGCTGTTGGCCCGGATGGTCCCGCTCGTCGCGCCGGTGTCGGCGACGGTGAGCGAGGCGTCGCGGACCTCGGAGGAGCCGACGGTCTCCGCGACCTGCCCGGTGGCGGTGAGCGCCGGGTAGGCGGCCAGGTCCGCCAGCGCGCTCTCCAGGAGGGGCGCCGCGGCCACCGGCTCGGCGGGTTCGGGACTGGGCTCCTCCTCGCCCCCGCCGGGGCGCAGGCTGCTCAGGTCGATGGAGCACGCCGTCAAGCCGAGAACGGCGATCGCGCTCGTCGCGGCAAGCGCGGAGCGCCTGGCCCTGCGACCCCTGAAGTGACTAACCGGCGCCATCTTGCCTCCTGACCCCGACCTGTGGGGCACTGTACGAATCAGCGTGAGTTTCCGGGTGGGCGGCGGGACGACCGGCCCGAGACCCGTCATTGGCGTGGGACGCGGATGCGCGGCGCCTGGTTTCACCCCGGCGCCGCCCGAAGGGCGCCGATACGCACCTGTGATTCGGCCGGCGTCCCCGGCCGGGCGCACCCGTCCCGCGGCATGACAGCCGCACCGCTCAGAGGGTACCGAACCAACACGCAGGCCACGGCCAATACCGGCCTATGAATGCCCATATATGCCACGAAGCACTATAGGAAACAGAAACGGGACCGACGGGGATCTCTCCCCGCCGGTCCCTGGCACCTCACCGCGTCAACGGTGCAGGACCTCCGGCCTCCACGCTGAGGACTAGGCCTTGACCTGCGGTGAGGCCGCCTCCCCGCCCGGAGGCGTCGGCGGGGAGACAGCTTCTGCCTCGATCTCGTCGAGCTCCTCGAAGGCATAGGCCGACTCGGCGTGCAGCTCGTGGTCCAGGCCGTTCGTCTCGACCTCCTCGGTGATGCGGAACCCGACGACGAGGTCGATGACCTTGGCGATGACCCAGGTGACGACGAAGGAGTAGATCATGACGCCGACGACCGCGACGACCTGGACGGCCAGGAGGCCGATGCCACCGCCGTAGAGCAGGCCGTCCGAGCCGCCGACCACACCCGCGGCCACGAGTCCGAGGACCACCGACCCGATGATGCCGCCGACCATGTGGATGCCCACGACGTCGAGCGCGTCGTCGTACTTGAACTTGAACTTCCAGCTGATGGCGTAGGCGCACACGGCGCCGGACAGCGCGCCGACGGCGATCGCGCCGAGGGGGGTGACGTTCGCGGCTGCCGGGGTGATGGCCACCAGGCCGGCGATGGCGCCGGAGGCGAAGCCCAGGGCGCTGACCTTGCCGTAGCGCAGGCGCTCGACGAGCATCCAGGCCCCGGTGGCGGCGGCGGTGGCGACCTGGGTGTTGACCAGGGCCAGGGCTGCGGTCTCGTTGGCGGCGTAGGCGGAGCCGGCGTTGAAGCCGAACCAGCCGAACCACAGGAGCGCCGCGCCGAGCAGCACGAACGGGAGGTTGTGGGGGCGCATCGACTCGGAGCCGAAGCCCTTGCGGCGGCCGAGGACGAAGGTCAGGGCCAGCGCCGCCGCGCCGGCGTTGATGTGGACCGCGGTGCCGCCGGCGAAGTCGATGACCTCGTAGCCGCCGATGGTCAGGCCGCCGATCCAGCCGTCGCCCCAGACCCAGTGGGCGACGGGGAAGTAGACGAGCAGGGCCCAGACCGGGGCGAACAGCATCCAGGCGCCGAACTTGGCGCGGTCCGCGATCGCGCCGCTGATGAGGGCCACGGTGATCACCGCGAACATCATCTGGAAGCCGGCGTCGACGAGCAGCGGGTAGCCGCCCTCGCCGTCGGCCGCGGGCTCGATCTCGCCGATCAGGTTGCTGAGCCCGACGTAGTCGAAGCCACCGATGAACGCGTTGAGCGGACCGCCGTCGGAGTAGGTGAGCGAGTGGCCCACCACGACCCAGAGGACGCTGACGATCGCGATGCTCGCGAAGCTCATCAGCATCATGTTCAGGACGCTCTTGGCCCGCGACATGCCTCCGTAGAAGAAGGCCAGGCCCGGGGTCATGAGCATCACGAGCGCTGCGCTGATGAGCAGCCACGCCGTGTTGCCGGTGTCAATCATTACGTCGCCTCCGTAGGACGGGCGGGGGATTGTGTCTGTGAGGGCGGCGGTCAGCGAGCGCATCATCGGGCCAGATGCCGATCACCACGCAGGCAACTGTCCGACCGGGGTGTTTCTCCCCGGGACCCGACGTGTTGCGCAGGGGTAAAAGGACAGCCAGAAGTGTTAACGCGCCATGAACCGACCCCCCAGCACGCCCGAACGCACGTGCACCGGCACAGAGCGACCCCCGTCACATCAGCCGAGTGGAACCAAATGGTCACTCTCGGTCAGATCTCACGCCCGTGGGGACGGCGCCGTCAAGTAGGCGGCGTTCGGTGTTTCACCGGCGTGTCGATCGCGTGAAACGGGCCGCCGCGGCGCCGGTGTCCGGGTACGGCCGGGTTCGCGCCGTGCGGACACGGCTGTGGCCGGGCACCCGGTCGGGTGCCCGGCCACGCTCGCGGATCCGCCCCGGCGACGGGGGAGCCGCCTCAGCCCAGGATGGCGTCCACGAAGACCTCGGGGTCGAAGGGCGCCAGGTCGTCCGGCCCCTCCCCGAGCCCGACCAGCTTGACCGGCACGCCCAGCTCGCGCTGGACCTGCACGATGATGCCGCCCTTGGCGGTGCCGTCCAGCTTGGTCAGCGCGATGCCCGTGACGTTCACGACCTCGCCGAACACCCGGGCCTGGCGCAGGCCGTTCTGCCCGGTCGTCGCGTCGAGGACCAGGAGCACCTCGTCGACCTGCGACTTCTTCTCCACGACCCGCTTGACCTTGCCCAGCTCGTCCATCAGGCCGGTCTTGGTGTGCAGGCGCCCGGCGGTGTCGATGATGACCGTGTCGGCGCCCTCCTCGATGCCGCGCGAGACGGCGTCGAAGGCCACGCTCGCCGGGTCCGCGCCCTCCTCCTTGCGCACGACCGGGGCCCCCACGCGGCTGCCCCACGTCTGGAGCTGCTCGGTGGCGGCGGCGCGGAAGGTGTCGGCGGCGCCGAGCACGACGCTGCGCCCGTCGCCGACCAGGACCCGGGCCAGCTTGCCGGTGGTCGTGGTCTTCCCGGTGCCGTTGACCCCGACCACCATGATCACGGCGGGGCGGCCGTTGTGGGGTTCGGTGCGCACGGTGCGGTCGGCGTCCGTGCGGATGTGCGCGAGGAGCTCCTCGCGCAGCAGCGCCCGCACCTCGTCGTGGCCGCGGCTGCCGAGCACCTTGACGCGGGTGCGCAGGCTCTCCACGATCTGGGAGGCGGAGGCCACGCCGATGTCGGCGGTGATGAGGGTGTCCTCGATCTCCTCCCAGGCGTCGTCGTCCAGGGTGTCGGAGGAGAGGAGGTTGAGCAGCCCCTGCCCGAAGGAGCTCTGCGACCGGGCCAGCCGCGCGCGCAGGCGCACCATGCGCCCCGCGGAGGGCGGCGGGGTCTCCAGCTCCGGCGCGGCGGGCTCGGCGGCCGGGGCCTCCGGCGGGGCCTGCGAGGGTGGCGTGCGGACGGTTCCGGAGTCCCTGTCACGGTCCTCCTCCACGGCGGTCGCCCCGGCGGCCCCCGTGGTCTCGGGTCCGGGTTCCTCCTTGCCCGGCTTGACCGGGCGTTGGGTCCTGACCAGGAAGAACCCGCCGACGGCCAGGAGCACGACGGCGATGACGATGGCGGCGATCAAGGTGATGTCCATAGCGTGCACCAGTCTCCCAGAGTGTTCGACGCGTTCGCGTCACGGCCGGGTGGCGTGCCGGGAACGAACGGTGCGCGGGGTCCGCGGCCGGTGGCCGCGAGTGCCCGCGCCGTCGCGCCTCAGGTACTGCGGTGGCGCGTGGTGCGCAGGATGAGGACGAAGAAGGGCGCGCCGAGAAAAGCGGTCACCACGCCGATGGGGAGTTCGGCGGGGGACACCAGGGTCCTGGCCACGATGTCCACCAGGACGAGGAAGGCCCCGCCGAACAGCACGGTCACCGGCAGGATCGCCCGGTAGTTGGACCCCACCAGCCGGCGCACCACGTGCGGGACGACGATCCCGACGAAGCCGATCAGCCCGCTCACCGACACCGCGGCGGCCGTGGCCAGCGACGCCGCGCCGATCACCACGATGCGCACCGCCGCCGGGTTCAGGCCCAGGCTGACCGCCTTGTCGTCGCCGAGGGCGAGCATGTCGAGCAGGTAGCCGCACAGCAGGAGGACCGCCAGGCCGACCACCGCGTAGGGGGCGATCAGCCGGACGTCGTTCCACCCGTCGCGGCCCAGCCCGCCGAGCAGCCAGGCGTAGATGCGCTGGAGCTGGTCGACGCCCATCTGCTGGACCAGGGTCTGGGCCGCGGAGAGGAAGGACGACACGGCCACGCCCGCGAGGACGAGGGAGGCCGTGCCACCGCCCCCCGCGGTGGACCCGAGCAGGTAGGCGGCCGCCACGCCGAGAAGGGCCCCGACGAAGGCGGCGACGGGGACCAGGGCGCGCGGCGAGCCGCCGAGCTCCTGGCCGAACACCATGACCAGGGTCGCCCCGAGCCCGGCCCCGGCGGCGGCGCCGAGGAGGAAGGGGTCGGCGAGGGGGTTGCGGAACACGCCCTGGTAGGCGCCGCCCGCCGTGGCCAGGAGGGCGCCGACGATCGCGCCCATCACCACGCGGGGAAGGCGCAGCTCCACGAGCAGGGCCGCCTGCCGCTCGGTCAGGGGCGACTCCACCCCGAACGGCAGGAGGCTGAGGAGGTGCCGGACGATGTCGGCCGCCGACAGGGAGGCCGCTCCGGCGGAGATGCCGAAGAGGCCGGCCGCGACCAGCGCGACCGCTCCCGCGGCCGCCCAGCCGGCGGGGACGCCGACACCGCCCTTCACGCTAGTTCCCCGCGTTCTCGGTCACGGCCTCGCCGACCAGCTCGGCGAAGTCGACGACGCGAGGTCCCCAGCGGGAGGCGATGTCGGCGTCGAGCAGGTAGACGGCGTCGTTCCGCACGGCGGTGACGGTGTCGAAGGCCGGGCGCCCGGCGACGTCCTCGACCGTGGACTCGTCGCCGTAGGACAGGAAGACCATGTCGGGGTTCTCCTCGACGATGTACTCCTGTGACAGCTGCGGGTACCCGCCCGCGGAGCCGTCGTCGGCCGCGTCGGCGATGTTGACCAGACCGAAGGACCGGTAGATCTGCCCGACGAAGGTCTCGGAGGTGGCGGAGAAGGACGTCTCGTCGAGCTCCTGGTAGAAGGTCAGCCCGGCGCCGTCGGCCGTGTCGCACACGCCCTCGACGACCGCGTTGAACTCGCTCTCGACCCGGTCCGCCTCGGCGTCGGCCTCGGCGGTGCGGCCGGTGGCGTCCCCGAGCAGGCGGATCTGCGCGTAGGTGTCCTCCAGGTCCTGGGCGGCGTCGATGACGAGGGTGGGGATGCCCACGGTCTCCAGCTGGGAGGCGGTGTCCTCGGCGCTGCGGGCGAGGACGACCAGGTCCGGGTCGTACTCGGTGACGGCCTCGACGCTGGGCTCGAAGCCGCTCAGCGCCGTGGTGGGGGCCTCCTCCGGGTAGTCGGAGTACTCGTCGGCGGCCTCGACCTGGTCGCCCGCGCCGATGGCGAAGAGCATCTCGGTGTGGCTGGGCGACAGGGAGACGATCCGCTGGGGCTCCTCCTCGAGGGTGACGTCGCCCGTGGCGCCGGTGAGGGTGACGGGGAAGGCGCCGTCGCCCACGGCGGGACGGTCGGGATCGGCCTCGGGGGCGCCGCAGGCGGCGGGCGCGGCGTCGGTCGTCGGCTCGGCCTCGGGCTCACCGTTCTCCGCCCCGCCGCCGCAGGCGGTCAGGGCGAGGGCGGCTCCGAGGAGGACGGCGGGGAATGGGCGTGCGATCCGCACGGTGCTCCTTGCGGGGTGGGGGAAGGAGCACGGTCCTGGCGGAGACTGGCCTGTCCTTCCCACGAGGACGGGTGAGTCGATGCCGGGAGGCGACCTGGCTCGTCCCCGCCGGGGCGGGGCTCCACAGTTGCGGGACAGCGCCGGATTGGACGGCCCCGCAGGACCGCTGTACCGGACTTCGCTCGTTCGACACCGGACGGGCCGCCCTGAGGCGGCCCGACGACCCCAGCCTACTCGGGTCCCCCCGGCTCCTCGCTGGCGGGCCGGTGGCCGCCCCGGCCTGCGTCTTCCCCGTGTCTGCCCCGCACCGCCGGGGGCCGGCACAGGCCAACGGAACTCCGTACCAGAATTCCTTTTATCCCCGCACACGGAAAAAGTAAATGTATGTCCGTTTATGAACCACTCGTGAAACATCAACCCCTGGTGCAACTTGGATCCACCATGTGGCCATATTGAGTCTTCGCGAACATTGACACTTTCATGGCACACGGCAATGATCTCGTTGCTATGCGCGCCGATCAAACGAACAAGGACATGAAGCGGCGTATCCCCCTGAGCACCACATATGTCATTAGCGGGGTATTCCGCTCCCCCGGTGTCCAGCGGCGTGCACCGAGAAGGGATGTGTTGACAAGGTGGTACCCCACCGATCACGCCTGGCGGCGCTCGCCGGGCTGACACTCGTGGCGGGCCTCGCCGCCTCCACACCGGCGAACGCCGACGAGGTCTCCGAACTCGCCCCCCTCCATCCCGCGCCCTCCTCCGAGAACGGTGAACTGACCCACCAGGCCAACGGCCTGTGGTTCATCGAGCTCGAGAGCCCGCCCACCACCGAGGGCACCTCCCCGGCGACGGTGGACGGCGAGCACGAGGACTTCCGGGCCGAGGCCGAGGAGCACGGCCTGGAGTACACCGAACGGCACTCGTTCAGCGAGCTGTGGAACGGCCTCTCCGTCCGCATGGACGACACCCAGGTCGGCACCGCGCGGGAGATCCCCGGCGTGAGCGCCATCCACCCCGTCCTCACCTACCGGATCCCCGAGACCGGCGAGAACGTCCCCGACCTGGACACCGCGCTCCCCATGACGGGATCCGACATCGCCCAGAACGAACTCGGGCTGACGGGCGAGGGGCTCCGGGTGGCCATCATGGACACCGGCGTCGACTACACCCACCCCGACCTGGGCGGGGGCGGGTTCCCCAACGACCGCGTGGTCGTCGGGCACGACTTCGTGGGCGACGACTTCAACGCCGGCGACCCCGCGTCCGCCCCCGTCCCCGACGAGGACCCCCAGGACTGCAACGGGCACGGCACGCACGTCGCCGGGATCGTCGGCGCCGAGGGCCGGGTCACCGGTGTGGCGCCCGCCGTCGAGTTCGGGGCCTACAAGGTGTTCGGCTGCACGGGGTCCACCACCTCCGACATCATGATCGCCGCCATGGAGCAGGCCCTCGCGGACGACATGGACGTGCTCAACATGAGCATCGGCTCCTCGCACTCCTGGCCCCAGTACCCGACCGCCGTCGCCTCCGACAACCTCGTCGACGAGGGCATGGTCGTCGTCGCCTCCATCGGCAACGAGGGCGCCACCGGCCTGTACTCGGCGGGCGCCCCCGGCCTCGGCGAGGACGTGATCGGCGTCGCCTCCTTCGACAACACGCACATCCAGGCCGCGTCCGTGACCGCCGACCCGAGCGGCGAGGCCCTGGCCTACATGGAGATGGGCGCGGCCGAGCCGCCGCCCGCCTCCGGCAGCACCGACGAGCTCGTCCACGTCGGACGGGGCTGCGCCTCCCTGGGCGACGAGGTCGCGGACCTGGAGGGCCGGACGGCCCTGATGGTGCGCGGCGAGTGCACCTTCGCCGAGAAGTACGACGCGGCCCTCGACGCCGGCGCCACCGGCGTCGTCATGTACAACAACGTGCCCGGCATGTTCGCCGGCGGCGGCATCGTCGATCGGGGCGCCTTCTCGATCGGTGTCTCCGACGAGGCCGGCGCCCACCTGCTGGAGCTCCTGGAGGGCGACGGGCCCGTCACCCTCACCTGGACGGGCGAGGACATCACCATCCCCAACCCGACCGGCGGGCTGATCAGCTCCTTCAGCTCCTTCGGCCTGGCCGCCGACCTGTCCCTCAAGCCGGACATCGGCGCCCCCGGCGGCCTGATCAACTCCACGTACCCGATGGACCAGGGCGGCTACGCCACCATCAGCGGCACCTCCATGTCGTCGCCGCACGTGGCGGGCGGCGTCGCGCTGCTGCTGCAGGCGCGCCCCGACCTGGACTCGCACGAGGTGCGCACCATCCTCCAGAACAGCGCCGATCCGAAGGCGTGGTGGGGCAACCCCGGCCTGGGCCACCCCGACAACGTGCACCGCCAGGGCGCGGGCATGCTGGACGTCCCCGGCTCCGTGCTCGCCACCACCACCGTGACCCCCGGCAAGCTGTCCCTCGGCGCCACCGGGGAGGCCGTGACCGAGACGGTCACCATCACCAACGACGGTGACGGGGAGGCCACGTACGAGCTCTCCCACGAGGCCGCCCTGGGCACCCACGGCGACACCTTCGCGCCCGGCTACAACGACGGCTCCGCCGAGGTGGCCTTCGACAGCGACTCGGTGACCGTCCCCGCCGGGGGTTCGGCCGAGGTGCGGGTCACCGTCACCCCGCCCGCCCAGGACTTCGAGCAGATGATCTACGGCGGGTACGTCACCGTGTCCGAGACCGGCGGGGAGACCTACCGGGTGCCGTACGCCGCCTACAACGGCGACTACCAGCAGATCGAGGCCATGACCCCGATCAGCGACGGGTCGGGCGTGGTCGCGGACCTGCCGTGGCTGACCAGGATCACGGAGTGCGAGGCCTTCTCCGGCCTGGACTGCGCGAGCGACAGCGGCGGCACGTTCGAGAACCAGCCGGACGGCGCCTCCTACACGATGGAGTGGGTCGACGGCCTTCCCGACGTGCCGTACGTGATCGCGCACTTCGACCATCACGTCACCAGGCTCGACATGGTGGTCGTCGACGAGCGCACCGGCCGCCCCGTCCACCCCGACCGCAACGTGGGGGTGTCGGTGGACTACGTGCACCGCAGCGCGACGAGGACGTCGTTCTTCAGCTACCCGTGGGACGGCACGGTCGTGGACAGGCACGGCCGGATCACCGACGTGAGGGACGGCTCCTACCGGCTGGAGGCCCGCGCGCTCAAGGCGCTCGGCGACCCCGACAACCCGGACCACTGGGAGACCTGGACCTCCCCGGTCATCACCATCGACCGCGGGTAGTCCCGCACGCGCCACGGGGCCGTCCTCCCTCCGGGGAGGGCGGCCTCCGCCGTGTCCGGTCCCCGGCCCGCCGGCGCGGACCGGGCCGGGACACGAACGCGGGGCGAGGACCGCCGCCCCGCCCGGCCCCTGACCGCGGGACGCCGCGGCCAGGCGGAGAGGGGCGCGGCCGGGACCGGCCTCAGGCCGGGCGCACGAGCTTCTGGCTGATGACCTGCGAGATGCCGTCGCCCTGCATCGTGACGCCGTACAGCGCGTCGGCCGCCTCCATGGTGCGCTTCTGGTGGGTGATGACGATCAGCTGCGACGAGGCGCGCAGCTCCTCGAAGATCACCAGCAGCCGCTGGAGGTTGGTGTCGTCCAGGGCCGCCTCGACCTCGTCCATCACGTAGAACGGCGACGGGCGCGCCTTGAAGATCGCCGCGAGGAACGCCACCGCGGTCAGGGACCGCTCCCCGCCGGACAGCAGGGACAGCCGCTTGACCTTCTTGCCGGGCGGCCGGGCCTCGACCTCGATGCCGGTGGTCAGCATGTCCTCGGGCGAGGTGAGGAGCAGGCGCCCCTCGCCCCCCGGGAACAGGCGGCCGAAGATCGCCGCGAACTCGCGCTCCACGTCCAGGTAGGCGGACGCGAACACCTCCTGCACGCGGGCGTCCACCTCCTGGACGATGTCCATCAGGTCGCGCCGGGTCTTCTTGAGGTCCTCCAGCTGCGCGTTGAGGAACGCGTGCCGCTCCTCCAGGGCGGCGAACTCCTCCAGGGCCAGCGGGTTGATCTTGCCCAGCTGGTTGAGCTGGCGCTCGGCGGCCTTGGCCCGCTTGGCCTGCACCTCGCGCACGTACGGCAGCGGCACGGCCTCCTCGCCCGCGTCGGCGGGCGGCGGCACCGGCACGCGCGGACCGTACTCGGCGACGAGCGTGGGCACGTCGACGCCCAGCTCCTCCATCGCCCTGGTCTCCAGCTGCTCCAGGCGCAGGCGCCGTTCGGCGCGGGCCACCTCGCCGCTGTGCGCCGAGCTGGTCAGCTTCTCCAGGTCGACGGACAGCTCGCGGACCCGTGCGCGCACGGTCCTCAGCTCGCCGTCCCGCGCCTCCTTCCCGGCCTCGGCGACGGCCCGCTCGTTCTCGGCGGCCGCGAGGGAGACGGCGATCCGCTCCAGGGCCAGCCGCGCGCTCTCGGCCACCGCCCGGGCGACGGTGGCCTGCGCGGCGCGGGTCCGGCGGCGCTCGACGGCGCGCTCCATGGCGCGCCGCTCCTCGAAGGCCTGGGCGCGCAGCTGCTCGGCGCGCCCGGCGATCGACCGGGCCCGCTCCTCGGCGGTGCGCACCGCCAGGCGGCGCTCCATCTCGGTGGCCCGGGACCGCGAGGCCCGGACGGCGAGCTCGTCGCGGGTCTCCGCGTCGGGGGCGTCCTCCTCGATGGAGGCGGCCACCTCCTCGGCCTCGGCCAGCTCCTCCTCCAGCCGCGCCAGCTTCCCGGCGTTCTCGTCCCTCGCGGCGGAGGACGTGGCCGCGGCGGCCGCGTAGCGCTCGGACTCCGCCTCCGCCGAACGCGCCTGGCCGCCGAGCTTGCCCAGCCTCTGGGCGGACTCGTTGCGCTTGCGGTCGCTCTGGCGGCGGCGGGCGGTGAGCTCGTCGACCCGGGCGGCCAGGTCGGCCCGTTCGCGCTTCTTGGCCTCGAGTTCGGCGGCGATCCGCTTGGCGCCCTCGGTGGCCGCCTCCAGCCTCTCCCCCGCCTCGTCCACCGCGGCCTGGACCTCCAGGAGGCTGGGCGCCCCGGCGGAGCCGCCCTGCACCAGTGCCCCGGTGAACAGGTCGCCCTCGGGGGTGACGGCCCGGACCCCGGGCAGGGCGGCGACGAGGGCGCGGGCCGCGTGGACGTCGTCGGCCAGGGCGGTCCGGTCGAGCAGCGCGGTGACGGCTCCCCGGAGGCGGTCCGGGACCACGACGGCGTCGACGGCGTACCGGACTCCGGCGGGCAGTACGGGCCAGGACTCGCGGGGCGCGGAGGGCACGGCGTCGGCGACGACGACGCCCGCGCGGCCCGCGTCGCGGTCCCGGAGGAGTTCGAGGGCGGCGACGGCCGTGTCGGGGGACTCCACCGCGACGGCCCCCGCGGCCGCGCCGAAGGCCGCCGCGACCGCGGTCTCGTGTCCGGGATCGACCTGGACGAGGGCGGCGAACCCGCCCAGCATGCCGGGCAGGCCGGAGTCGAGGAGGGGGCCCGCGCCGTCCTTGTGCGCCAGGCCCAGCTCGAGGGCCTCCTTGCGGGCGAAGAGGGCGGAACGCTCGCCCTCGGCGGTGCGCTCGGCGTCGCGGAGCCGGTTGAGGTCGGTGTCGGCCGCGGAGAGCTGACGGGCCGCCAGCTCCTGCGCGGAGTCGAGTTCGGCGTCGCCCTCGTCCAGCCCGGCGGACTCCTCGGCGGCCATCTCGTACTCCGCCTGCGCCTGCCGGGCGCGCTCCGCGGCCTGCCGGGCGGACTCCTCCAGCCTCGTGGTCTCGTCCTCGTCGGAGGACAGCCGGCCGCGCAGGCCCTCCACGCGGGCGGACAGGCGGACGAGGCCCTCGCGGCGCTCGGAGGCGGCGCGGGCGGCGGCCTCCAGCCGCTTCTCCTCGCGGTGCAGCGCGTCCTCGGCGGCGGACCGCTCGGTGACGGTGGCCTCCAGAGCCTCCCGGGCCTCCTCCAACCGGGTGAGCAGCTCCTCCTCCTGGGCGGCGGCCTCCTCGGCCTCCGTCTCCAGTTCCTCGGGGTCGCGGCGGTGGACGGGCTCGTCCGCGACGTCGGCCAGGTTGCGGTGGCGCTCGTCGGCGAGCCCGCGCACGGCGTCGAGCCGCTCGGTGAGGCGGGAGAGCGCGTGGTAGGTCTCGGAGGCCTGGGCGAGGGCGGGCGCGGCCGCGGTGGCCTGGGCCTCCAGCTCGGTCTCGCGCTCCTGTGTCCGGGCGAGGGCCGTCTCCGCCGCCCGACGCCGGGTGAGGACCTCCTTCTCGTCGGCCTCCTCCTTGGCGAGCTGCTCGGTGAGGGTGACGATGTCGTCGGCCAGCAGGCGCAGGCGCGCGTCGCGCAGGTCGGCCTGGATGACGGCGGCCCTGCGGGCCAGCTCGGCCTGGCGGCCCAGCGGCTTGAGCTGGCGGCGCAGCTCGGCGGTGAGGTCGTTGACGCGGTCGAGGTTGCCCTGCATCGCGTTGAGCTTGCGGATCGCCTTCTCTTTGCGCTTGCGGTGCTTGAGGATGCCGGCGGCCTCCTCGATGAGGGCGCGGCGCTCCTCGGGGCCGGCGTGCAGGACGGTGTCCAGCTGCCCCTGGCCCACGATGACGTGCATCTCGCGGCCGATGCCGGAGTCGCTGAGCAGGTCCTGGATGTCGAGGAGGCGGCAGGTGTCGCCGTTGATGGCGTACTCCGAGCCGCCGTTGCGGAACATGGTCCGCTTGATGGTGACCTCGGTGTAGTCGATGGGCAGGGCGCCGTCGGTGTTGTCGATGGTGAGGCTGACCTCGGCACGGCCCAGCGCCTGGCGGGTGGAGGTGCCCGCGAAGATCACGTCCTCCATCTTGCCGCCGCGCAGGGACTTGGCCCCCTGTTCCCCCATCACCCAGGAGAGCGCGTCGACGACGTTGGACTTGCCCGAGCCGTTGGGACCGACCACACAGGTGATACCGGGCTCGAAACGCAGGGTGGTGGCCGACGCGAACGACTTGAAGCCGCGCAGCGTCAGATTCTTCAGATACACGCACACCTCCCACGGCGCTCACCTGCCATTCACGGCACGACCATCCAAGGGTGCCACGAAGCGGTGACCGCGGGGGGTGGTTCCGGCCGACGTCCTCCGATGGAATCGGCCGCTGACCTGGGTCGGGGCCGGGATCGGGGGAGGGGGGACGTCCGGCGGACACGGAGGGTTGTGACAGGGTCCGCCGGGTACAACGGTAAAGGAAGCCGCAAGGGAAAGGAAAATCTGCGGCGTGCGGGCTCTCGCCGGACCGTGGTGGCCGACGGGTTCCTCAGGGACGCCTGAATGACGCGTTCGGCGCCCCCGCCGGTGAACGGAACATCCCGGAAACGGTCGGCCTGTCGGCCGGTACGTCGGTGGCGCGGGTCAGGCGAGCGCGGGCTCGCGGTCGGTCGCGCCGGCTGCGACATCGGTGACGGCCATGTTGAGCTGGTCGTTCCGTGCCTGAAGACGGCTGATCTCGTCCTCCAGGTCGCGTACCCGCTTCTGCAGCCGCCGCATCTCCGAGACCATCCGAGGGTCGGAGCCGCCGACGTGGCCAAACAGAGCCTTCGCCATGATGTAGGTCCTCCACACTGAGTGACCAGTGGATTCTGCGCATGCGATGTCCCGCGGGATTTCCAACTGGAGTTGTCCCCTACGCGGGTGGAAGGTTGCGCGATGTGCCTTCCAGAGTCTCACTCTGCGCGCCGCCGGTCAAGATTGGATTACGACAGTACGTAACGACCACAACCCAGCGAGAGACGATCTGGGCACGTGGTGGCGCACGATTCAAACGTGACGACCCCCGGCTCCGCCGGCGTGCGCGGGCCTCCAGGGGCCCGCACGATGATCGCCCCACACCCCCCGGAACCCTTGCCACGAGCCCTCTGGGCCGCCGCGGTTCCGCGGTGTGCTCGAATCGCGTTACGCCTCCAGCATACTCACCGCTCGACGAAACCGGTGAACCCGCCCCCAGCCGGAGCCCAACGTTCGACCACGGAGTCCACACGACCGGGTGTACCGCCGCCCCGGAGATGGCCAAGAAGGCGTTCACAGGCGTCCCTCGGGCCTTCGGCGACCACCTCGACCCGGCCGTCCCCGAGGTTCGTGGCGGCTCCGGTCAACCCCAGTTCGAGGGCGCGAGCACGCGTCCACCAGCGGAAACCCACTCCTTGGACGTGTCCCCGCACCCAGGCGGTCATCCGCACGGATGCGCTCTCGTTCCCCACGGTCCGACCTGCTTCCTTACCCGACAGACAGAGTTCTCTCACCGACACGCCCAAAGTCCGGCACCGGGACGTCCAGGACTCCGTCAGGAGCACGGCAAGAGTGCTCCCGGAATCCACCAGGTCACCCGCCGGGCCCGTGTCCTCGTCCCGTGTCCCCTCAGGCGCGCGGGCGCGGCCGCTCCTGGCAGCGCGGACAGCTGAACGAGGAGCGGTTCATGAACGCCTCGCGCACGATGGCCGTGCCGCAGCGGCCGCACGGCAGGTCCCTCCGCCCGTAGGCGTTGAGCCCGCGTGAGAAGTAGCCGCTCTCCCCGTTGACGTTGACGTACAGGCCGTCGAAGGTGGTCCCTCCCACCTCCAGCGCCTCGGTCATCACGTCGCGCGCGTGCCCCAGCAGCTCCGTCGCCCGGCCGCCCGACAGGGCCCGCGTGGAGTGCGCCCAGTGCAGGCCGGCCCGCCACAGCGCCTCGTCCGCGTAGATGTTGCCGACGCCGCTGATGAGCGACTGGTCCAGCAGCGCCCGCTTGACCTCGGTGTCCCTCGCGCGCAGCGCCCGCACGAACGCCTCCGGGACGAACGCGGGGTCCAGCGGGTCCAGGGCGATGTGGTCCACGGACGACGGCACGTCGACGCGATCGCCGGGCACGTCCACCATCACGTGGCCGAAGGTCCGCTGGTCCACGAAGCGCAGTTCGGCGCCGTCCGAGAGGGGCAGGCGCACCCGCAGGTGGCGCTCGTCGGGCTTGCCCGCGGGCTGGACCAGCATCTGCCCGCTCATCCCCAGGTGGGCGAGGAGCATCTCGCCGCTGTCCAGGACGAGCCACAGGTACTTCCCGCGCCGGCGTGCCGACGTGGGGACACGGCCCTCCAGACGGGCGGCGAAGTCGGCGGCGCCGGGCTCGTGGCGCCGTACCGACCTGGGGTGCAGGACCTCGACGGCGCCGATGGAACGGCCGACCGCGTGTTCGGCCAGTCCGCGGCGGACGACCTCGACCTCCGGCAGTTCGGGCATGGCCGCCTCAGCCCCGGCCCTCGCCGGAGGGGGAGTCCCCGGCGGTCTCGGCGGCCCGCGCCTCGGACCTGGCCTTGATGGCCTTCCACGCGGACTCGGCGGCCTGCTGCTCGGCCTCCTTCTTGCTGCGGCCCTCGCCCAGGCCGTAGCTCTCCCCCGCGACGCGGACCGTGGCCCGGAAGGTCTTCTGGTGGTCGGGACCGCTCTCGTCCACGTGGTACTCGGGGACGCCGAGCATCTCGGCCGCGGTGAGCTCCTGGAGGGAGGTCTTCCAGTCCAGGCCCGCCCCCAGCCCGGAGGCGGTGGCGATGAGCGGGTCGAAGAGCCTGTGCACGAACTCCGACGCCACGTCCAGACCCCTGTCCAGGTAGACGGCGCCGATGATGGCCTCGAGAGTGTCGGCGAGGATCGAGGACTTGTCCCGGCCCCCGGTGCCCTCCTCGCCGCGGCCGAGGCGGATGTAGGCGCCGATGCCCAGGCCGCGGGCCACGTCGGCGAGCGCGCGCATGTTGACGACGGCGGCCCGCAGCTTGGCGAGCTGCCCCTCGGGCAGGTCGGGGTGCTTGCGGAAGAGGGTGTCGGTCACCACCAGGCCGAGCACGGAGTCGCCCAGGAACTCCAGGCGCTCGTTGGTCGGCAGCCCGCCCTTCTCGTAGGCGTAGGAGCGGTGGGTCAGGGCCCGGAGCAGGATCTTCGAGTCGACCTCGACCCCGATGGCCCGATGGAAAGCCCGGGCCTCGGAGACGGAGAGTTGGCTAGCCACTCGTTCACTTCCCTGTTCGTACGCGCCGTGGAGCGGCGCGCGGACGGCTGGAGTCGGGTGTGGACCCCGCGGCCCGTCAGGGGTGCTCGAAAACGAGGTGACCGTCGCGGGAGCGTCCGCTCCCCCGGCAACCACCACGAACTCGGGAACCCGAGGGGCCCGGATCTCTGGTGTGGTGCTCGGTGTTCCTGTTGCTTGTCGTCGTGTGCCCGCTGTCTCTGGGATCACTCTACAAACCCCGGCGCCGCGCTGTCTCGCGAGCGCCCGCCCGGTCAGGGCGCCGGCGGCCTCCCGGCCCCGGCAAGCACGACGGGGCGGACCCGTGGAGGGTCCGCCCCGAGATGAGTCGGGAATCGGGTACCGGGACCCGAAGCCTGTCATCCGCGCCTAGGCCGGGTTGATGACCTGGCGGTTGTTGTAGGTGCCGCACGTCGGGCACGCGATGTGGGGCTGCTTCGGGTCACGGCAGCGCGGGCAGTTGACCAGCACCGGGCGCGAAGCCTTCCACTGGGAACGGCGGGTCCGGGTGTTGCTCCGCGACATCTTCCGCTTCGGGACGGCCACTTCAATCCTCCTGGGTCACCCCCGCGCGGTCGCGGGAGGTCGCTTATCTGGTCACCCCGCGCGCTGTGGCGGGGAGGGTGTGCTCCGGTCGTCGTCGGCGCCGGCAGGCGCTGTCCGCGATCGGTTCACGAGCTCATCGTTCGCCGGGGTCGTCCGCGAGACCGCGGAGCGCCTCCCAACGGGGGTCGACGTTGTCACCGTGGCCGTGGTCGGGGCCGACCTCGGCGAGTTTGGCCCCGCACTCGGAGCACAGGCCGGGGCAGTCCGGTCCGCACAGCGGTGAGAGTGGGAGCGCCAGCACGACGGCGTCTCGGACCACCGGTTCGAGGTCGAGCAGATCGCCCTCTAGATAGTAGTCCTCATCCTCGTCGGCCGCGTCCTCGTCCGCCCCGGAGACCTTGTCGTCCTCGTCGCCGGGGTAGCGGTACATCTCCTGGAAGCCCGCCTCCATGTCGTCGGACAGGGGGTCGAGGCAGCGCGAGCACTCCGCGGTGAGCTGGCCGCGCACGGTGCCGGTGACGAGGACGCCCTCCATCACCGCCTCCAGCCGCAGGTCCAGCTCGACCTCGCTGCCCTCGGGCACGGCTGCCATCGCCGTCGCGAACGCCTCGGGGACGGTCACGATGCGGTTGACGGTCCGCATCGACCCCGGCTGGCGGCCCAGCTGGCGGGTGTCGACCACGAACGGGTCGCGAGGATCTAGACGAGACAGGGTAATCGCGCTTTCACGAGAAGACGGGTCGCCGGGCGCGCGGAAGGCGTCGTGACGACGGCCGCGACCAGCGCGAGCGCACACCGAGAACCGGCGACGCCCATGGTCAAACCCTGATCCTACCTATCATGTCCCCGACCACCCAAATCAGGCCCCGATCAGCGCTGTGCCAGGGCCTTCCGGAACAGGGCCGGGCGCCGTCCGCGCAGCCGCGGGGCGGGTCCGGGACCCGCGCGTGCGGCGGATCCGCGTGGTCCGGTCTCCACCCCGGGGAGAGGTCGGGCCGGGGCGCGTGCGGCGGATCCGCGGGCCGGAGCCCCTCAGCCCCGGGGGCCCTCGGAGTCCCTCTTCGCGTACTTCTCCCGCAGTCGGCCCTGGACGTAGGGGGTGACCAGGCTGGAGACGTCGCCCCTGTGCTGGGCGATCTCGCGCACCAGGCTGGAGGACAGGAACGAGTACTGGGGGTTCGCCGTCATGAACACCGTCTCCACACCCGAGAGGCGGTAGTTCATCTGGGCGATCTGGAGCTCGTAGTCGAAATCGCTGACCGAGCGCAGGCTGCGCACGATGGTCTCGATGCCGTTCTCGCGGCAGAAGTCGACGAGGAGGCCGTCGAACTCGCTGATCCGGACGTTGTCGAACTCCGCGGTGCCCTCCTCCAGCATGTCCAGCTTCTCCGGGACGCTGAAGAGCCCGCGCTTGTTGACGTTGTTGAGCACGGCGGCGACGACCTCGTCGTACTGCTTGGCCGCCCTGCCGATGATGTCGATATGACCGTAGGTCACCGGGTCGAAGGACCCCGGGCAGACGACACGGCGCACGGTGGATCGCCCCTCTCAAGAACTACCTTCGGGTAACGCGATGGTAGGGGCTCACTCCTGCGCCAATCCGGGCAACACCCACTTAGTGTCCGCATTCACGCACGGTCCGGACTCTCGTGCGCTTGTCGCACGACAACCGCCCCGAACTCACCCCTGCACCCGGGGACTCCTACCCCGCATGTGCGAAATCAGACACTCTGCCCGCTTTCGCCAGGTTCTCGCCGTGGCCGGAGGCGCTCGCGGAGGTGGACGGGGACCGGGGGCGGGGCGCCGCAGGCGGGCGGGGGCGTGTGGGTGACGGGCCCAGGGGAAACCGCGCCACAGGCGTCAGTCGAGGGTGGCGGAGGGAGACGGGCCCGGAGGAACCGCGCCGCAGGCGTCAGTTGAGGGTGGTGGAGGGTGACGGGCGGGCGTACCAGAGAACCGCCTCCCCGTACCCGCGGCTGCGGTCGGGTTCCAGCCCCGGGGGCCACGCGGGTTCGGCGCCGCGCTTGGAGCGCTCGACGACGACGAGGGCGTCCGGGGTGAGCCAGCCGCGCCCGGCGAGGTCGCGGAGGACTGCGGCGACCTCGTCGTCGGTGACGGCGTAGGGCGGGTCGGCCACCACGAGGTCGTAGGGCGCGCCGGGGTTGTCCTGGCCGAGGACCCGTTCCACCCGGTCGGCCGCCAGGCGCGCTCCGGAGAACCCGAGCACCGCGATGTTGTCCCGGATCACCTGGGCGGCCTTGCGGTCGGCCTCCACCAGCAGCGCGTGGGCGGCGCCGCGGGACAGGGCCTCCAGGCCGATCGCCCCCGAGCCCGCGTACAGGTCCAGGACGCGGAGGCCGTCGAGCGGGCCGAGGTCGGACTGGGCGGAGGAGAACAGCGCCTCGCGGGCTCGGTCACTGGTGGGGCGGGTGTTGCGGCCGTCGGGCGCGGAGATGCGCCGTCCGCGGGCCGTCCCGGCGATGATGCGGGTCATGCCCCCACGGTAGCGGCCGGGGGCGGCGGGCCGCGGCCGAGCGGGGGCAGCACGGTGCGGGCGGAGCCGGCGGCCCCCTGATACCACGGTAGGACGGTCGGCGGGGCGCCACCAGACCCGCCGCCCGCCTGTGGACGGGCGGGTCGGCGGGCGGGGGCCCGGGCGCGCCGCAGGGGCCAGGACGCCGCCGGGGCGGAGCAGGGCCCGGACCCCGCGGGGACGGGCCGTGGCCGGGGGACAGGACGGGACCGCGTCCGGCGACCCGGCGGGCCGCGCCCGGGGCGCGGCGGGGGGCTGCGCGCCCCCTCCGGGGCCGGAGTGCCCCGAGCAGCCCCGGCCCCTCGCCTCCCCGGTCAGGTCTTGTCGAGGTACTCCGCCCGATCCTCCGGGAGGAGCGCCTCGAGGGCCTCGGCCAGCGGGGGGTGGGCCTCCAGCCCGGGGTCCTCTGCCACGTACGCGGTGGCCTCCTCCCGGGCCTCGCCGATCAACTCCTCGTCCTTGAGCAGGGTGAGCATCCGCAGGCTGGAGCGGGCCCCCGACTGGGAGTCGCCCAGGACGTCGCCCTCGCGCCTCATCTCCAGGTCCACGCGGGACAGCTCGAACCCGTCGGTGGTCGCCGCCACGGCCGCCAGCCGCTCCCGGGCCGGCGAGCCCTCCTCCGCGTCGGTGACCAGCAGGCACAGCCCGGGCAGTCCGCCCCGCCCGACCCGGCCCCTCAGCTGGTGGAGCTGCGAGACCCCGAACCGGTCCGCGTCCATGATCACCATCACAGTGGCGTTGGGCACGTCCACGCCGACCTCGATGACGGTGGTGGAGACGACCGCGTCGGTCTCCCCCGCGGAGAAGCGGCGCATGACGGCGTCCTTGTCGTCCGGGGCCATTCGGCCGTGCAGGCTCTCCACGCGCAGACCGGAGAGCGGGCCCTCCGCGAGCCGGGCCGCCACCTCCAGCACGGCGAGCGGGGGGCGCCCGCCGGGGGCGTCCCCCTCCGGGGCGGCGCCGACCTCCTCGCCGGCCTCCCCCGTGTCGTCGTCGCCGATCCTCGGACAGACCACGAAGGCCTGGTGGCCCTCGGCCGCCTCCTCCCGGATGCGCTCCCAGCCCCGGGTCAGGAAGTGCGGCTTCTCCGCGGCGGGCACCACGTGCGTGGAGACGGGGGCCCGCCCGGAGGGCAGCTGTGTGAGGGCGACCACGTCGAGGTCCCCGTAGACGGTCATCGCGACGGTGCGCGGGATCGGCGTGGCGGTCATCACGAGCACGTGCGGACGGCCGTCCACGGCCTTCTCCCGCAGGGCGTCGCGCTGCTCCACACCGAACCGGTGCTGCTCGTCCACCACCACGAGCCCCAGGTCCGCGAAGGACACGTGCTCCTGGAGGAGGGCGTGGGTGCCGACGACGATCCCCGCGGCGCCGGAGGCGGCGTCCAGCAGGGCCTCCCTGCGGGCGGCCGCGTTCATGGAACCGGTGAGCAGGGCGACCCTGGTCGCGGGGTCGGCCCCGTCGATCTGCCCGGCGCGTCCGAGGGCTCCGAGCATGGCGTTGACGGAGCGGTGGTGCTGCTGGGCGAGGACCTCGGTGGGGGCGAGCATGACCGCCTGGCCGCCGGAGTCGACCACGCGGAGCATCGCGCGCAGCGCCACCAGGGTCTTGCCCGCGCCCACGTCGCCCTGGAGCAGGCAGTGCATGGGGTGGGAGGCGTCGAGGCGCCGGGCGAGGCGTTCGCCGACCTCCCTCTGGCCGTCGGTGAGCGTGAACGGGAGCTGCGCGTCGAAGGCGTCGAGGATGCCCCCGTCCGCCCCGGGCCGGGGCTTGGCCGGCAGCTCCTCGGCCTGCCTGCGGCGGCGGGCGAGCGCGAGCTGGAGCACGAACGCCTCGTCCCACTTGAGGCGGCGCCGGGCCGCGCCGACGTCGGCCCACTCCGCGGGCCGGTGGATGCGGCGCAGCGCGTCGGCGACGCCGAGCAGCCCGCGGCTCCCGCGCAGTCCTGGGGGGAGCGGGTCGGGGAGGCTGTCGACGTCGGCGAGGACGGTGGCGACCGTGCGCGCGATCGTCGTGGAGTCCAGGCCCTTGACCGCCGGGTACACGGGGATGAGCTCGTCGGCGTAGGCCTGGGCCCGCTCCTCCGTGTCGCCCTCCTCGTCGAGGAGCTCGTACTGGGGGTGGTCGAGCTGGCGGCGGCCCTTGAAGGTGGACACCCGCCCGGAGAACATGGCCAGCCGCCCGGGGACGAGCGCGTTCTGGTGGTACGAGCCCCGGTTGAAGAAGGTCAGGTGCAGGCGGCCGGTGCCGTCGGTGACGGTGGCCTCCATCATGTCCATGCGCCGGCGCCCCTGCCGGGCGGGGACGGTCCGCCTCCTGGCGTCCAGGACGCGGGCCTGCACGGTGACCTCCTCCCCCTCGCGCAGCGCGGCGAGGTCGGTCAGGTCGCCCCGCCGGTCGTACCTGCGCGGGTAGTAGCGCAGCAGGTCGCCGAGGGTGTGCAGGTCGAGCTTCTCGGCGAGCGCCTTCGCCGTCTTGCCCCTGAGCGGTCCCCTGCTCAGCGGTTCGTCCCAGGTAGTCACGTCTGTTCCCGTCCCGGCGTCTCTGGATCGCTGGTCACCGCAACGGTAGACCCCCGCTGCGACGCTCGGGCGCCCACCGCGTCGTCGTCCGCCGGGATTCCGGGGACCGGGCCGCCGGCGGGCCCCGTCGGCGGCCCGGCCTCGGCCGGGCGTCCGCCCCACCGGACCGGGGTATACTCGTCAGAGTTCATCGCGTTTTCGCCATGCCCGCCATGGGGGATTCGATGCGCCGGTGGGTGCTGGGGTCCTCGACCACACCACGTTCCACCGTTGCGCGTACGGGCGCTGGCCAGCGGTCTGATCCGTGTACGGCCTTGTCCTTCGTGTACTCTTCCACGGTTGGCGTCCGCGCCGACCTGTCCGCCCGACCTCTCCCGGTCGGATGAATCTTCGCGTGCGGCGACGTGCGCGATCCTGAGCGCTTGAATGGAGTTACCGTGGCTTCCGTATGCGACGTTTGCGGCAAGGGACCAGGGTTCGGTAACAGTGTTTCCCACTCGCACCGTCGCACCCGCCGCCGCTGGAACCCCAACATCCAGACTGTTCGCACCCGTGTCGGTGGCACGCCCAAGCGCGTGAACGCCTGCACCTCGTGCATCAAGGCCGGCAAGGTGACCCGCTAGGGTTCCCGCACCGCTGCATGTTCCTCGATGGCCCTCCGACCACGGTCGGGGGGCCTTCGTCGTGCCTCCGCCCCGACGGTACGGGACCGGGTGCGGCGGCCCGGCCGCGCGGGGACGGCCGTGCTCCGGCCGCCGGGGTCACAGCTCGCAGACGTGCCCGTTGAGGGAGCAGCGCACCGGGCTCTGCGGAACGCCCAGGGCCTCGAAGGTCAGGGTCGCGGAGGCCCCCGGGTCCAGCCCGTCCCGGTCCCCGGGCTGCCGGGCGAGGATGCCGTCGTCGATCGGCTCCCAGTCGGCGTCGGCCACGTCGGTGATCTCGGCGCTGTCGAAGGCCAGGGCCAGTTCCCAGGCGTCGAGCCTGGTCCGCGAGGTGTTGGTGACGGTGACGTGGCCGGTGAACCCGACCGACGTCGTCCCCAGCACCTGGTAGGCGACCGTGGTGGGCTCCGAGCCCGCCTGGTTCTGCGGGACCCGGGGCCGGTCGGCGGCCGACTCGTCCCCCTCCGTCCCCGGGGAGGCGTCGTGGGTCGGCTGGGCCCCGTCCTGCGTCCCCGGCGTCCGGCTCGACCCCGGCGCGCCGCCGAACTGCAGATAGATCTGCGTGGTGCTGTAGCCGAACAGGATCAGCCCGAGGATGACACCGGAGACGACGAGCACGTTGAGGAGCCGGGGCGGTTCGACGCGTTTGGGAACCGTGCTCTCGATGAGGCCGCCGAGCCGTCGCAGCGCGCCGACGTCCGTCGGCTCGCTGCGGTGCGCACCCCGCCGGGTGCCGTTCTGCCAGCCATGGCGCCCCATAAACCGCCTCTCGACGCTCCGCTGCCCGCCCGTCGCCCTGGGTCACGCCGGGATGTCTTCTCCGCCCGTTCCCGGGCCGCTCCTCATGGGGCTTCCTGGGGCCGCCGCGCCGCACGGACCCGGGCGGTCAGCCCGGAACGAGACGCGGGCCGCGTTGGCAAAGCCTAGCGTGACAGCCAAACAGGACAAATCCAAAGGGGCTCACCCCTCGCGGAAATGATCCCAGCCCCTGTTCAGGGGCGCACGCCCGTCCACTGTGACAGGGTTCTCGTCCCCCGCCCCGCCGCCGCCCGGCGCCCCGGCCGCGGGATCGGTGACCGACCCGATCCGGTGCCAGTGGCCCGGCAGGCCGGTGTCCGGGGGGAACGCCGCGACCAGCGCGTGGTCCTCCCCTCCCGCGAGCATGAGGGCGACCGCGGCCTCCGCCGCCGCCCCGGGCCCCTCGGTGCCGAGGACGGCGACCGCCTCCAGGAGCGCGGGGTCGGGGCGCAGCGCCGCCGAGTCCAGATCGATGCGCACGCCGCCGGCCCGGCAGACGTGCCCGAGATCCTGCACGAGGCCGTCGCTCACGTCGAGCATGGCGGTGGCGCCGAGCCGGGCGGCCTCGGCGCCCCGCGCGTAGGGCGGGCTGGGGCGGCGGTGCTCGGACAGGCACTCGGCCGGGCCGTCGATCCCCCGTTCCAGCAGGGCCAGGCCGGCGGCGGACAGCCCGAGGTGACCGGTGTAGGCGACCACGTCGCCCGGCCGGGCCCCGTCCCGGCGGACGGGCGCCCTCCCCTGGAGGTCGCCGAGGGCGGTGACGGCGATGGTGAGGGTGTCCGAACCGACCATGTCGCCGCCCACGACGGCCCCGCCCGCGACCGCGCACTCGTCGCGCACACCGGCGGTGAACTCCTCCGCCCAGGCCACGGGGAGGTCGGAGGGGGCGGCGAAGCCGATGAGGAGGCCGGTGGGACGGGCGCCCATGGCGGCGATGTCGGCGAAGTTCTGGGCGACGGCCCGGTGGCCGACGTCCCGGGCGGTGGACCACTCCCTCCGGAAGTGGCGCCCCTCGACCAGAAGGTCGGTGGTCGCGACCGTTCGGCCGTCGGGCGCGGCGACGACCGCCGCGTCGTCGCCGGGTCCGAGGATTACATCGTCCGTCGTGGGGAATTGGCTCGTCACGCGCGTGATCAGAGCGAACTCCCCGAGGCCCCCAATGGTGTTCTGCACAGGGATCAGGGTACGGTGACGCTCCGGCGCAGCGGTCCGGACCCACGTCCGTCATCCGTTCGTCATCGGCCGCACCCCCGGCTCGGCCGGGAACCGCTCACCGCCCACCGCTCACACCCGGCGCACACGAAGGAGTTCTCATGGTGCAGGCATACATCCTGATCCAGACCGAGGTCGGTCAGGCTGCGGAGGTGGCGGAGCGGATCCGGGGCATCGAGGGGGTCGAGACGGCCCACGACGTGACCGGGCCCTACGATGTGATCGTCCAGGCCGAGGCCTCCGACATCGACTCGCTGGGCACCCTCGTGGTGGCGCGGATCCAGCGGTTGGACGGGATCGCCAGGACTCTCACCTGTCCCATCGTCAACATCTGACGCGCTCCGCCGCGTCGGCTGCACCCCGGGGGTTGCTTGTGCTGAGGCGGTTCGCCGGAGCGGGTCTGGCCGTCGCGCTCGTGGCCGCGGGCTGCGGCGCGCAGACCGTGCGGATGGAGCCCCCCGAGGCGGACGAGGCGACCGCGCGGACCTGCGCGGGGCTCGTCGAGGCGCTGCCGGACACACTGCTGGAGGCCGAGCGCGCCCGGGTGCGCCCCGATTCGGAGCTCACCGCGGCCTGGGGCGACCCTGCCATCGGACTGCGCTGCGGGGTCCCGCGGCCCGTGGTCCTCGCTCCGGACTCCCTCCTCCAGGAGGTCAACGGCGTGGCCTGGCTGCCCCAGCCGGAGGACGCCCCCACCCTGTACACGGTCGTCGGGCGCGAGGCCTACGTCGAACTGTCGGTCCCGCCGGCCCACGGCGCCCCGGCGGGGGCGCTGAGCACGGTCAGCGACCTGGTCTCCGAGCACGTCCCGCCCCTGCCCGACGGCGAGCTCTGACCGGTCCCGGACGCACGGGCGGGGGCCGCCGGCGTACGGCGGCCCCCGCGGTCGTCGGACCCGGCCGAGGGGCCGGGTCCTCCTCCCAGGTGTTCACGGAGCGGACGGGGGCGCCGTCACTCCTCTTCCTCCATGGGCTGCTCCTCGGAGCCCTCGGCCGGCGCGTCGGGGTCCTCCTCGCCAGAGCCCTCGCCGCCCCCGGCTCCCCCGCCGGTGATCAGGGACTCGACCTCGGCCGCCGTCTCCGCGACCTGGCCGGAGCAGGAGGCCCCCGGCTCGGGCACGTCGGTGCCGCGCTCGTAGAGGCGCACGAACCGCTGGAGCATCTCGTCGTCGGCGGTCTCGGCCGTGATCTGGCGGCCCCAGCTCGAGGCGACGATCGGCGCCTCCATCTCACCCTCGTAGGGGCTGATGACGAGGTAGTCGCCCGCGCTGTACATGCCCACCAGCTGCTCGACCTGGTCCTCGGGGAGGCCGGGCTCGTAGTTGATCCACACGGCGCCGTGCTCCAGGGAGTGGACCGCGAACTCGGGGGTGACCGGCTCGGGGTACACGCCGCAGTTCTGCCAGGCGCTCCAGTGGTCGCCGCCCACGGGCGGGGACTGCTCGTAGTCGACCGGCTGGCCCGTCTCGACGTGCTCGTACGAGGGGACCTCGTACTCGGCCACGTTGGAGACCGACCGGCTGCGGACCTCCATGAAGACGAGGAAGGCGATCAGGCCCACCACCAGAACCACAGCGGTGACGACCCCGGAAATGGTAAGGATCTTACGGCGGCGCTCCTCTTTGAGGCGTTGCGCCTTGAGCTCGGCTGCGCGTTGGCGGCGCTCCTCCGCCGTCTTCTTCTTTGCCACGGGGTCTCCTGAGGTGGGTGGTGACATAAGGGACTTATCTATCCTCTACTTTGGCACCACAGTTGGGCGATTTGACCAGGATGGTTCCTATGGAACAGACGAACGGCCCCGATTCGGGAGCCGCCGACGGCGTCGGGGACGCCGACGGAACTCCGGACGAGGGCGGGCACCCCCGGGCGGAGCGGCCCCCGGAGGAGGGCGCGTCCTCGCAGGTGTCATGGCGTTCGGTACCGACGTGGACCACGGTGATCCTCGTCGCACTGGCCCTCGCCGCGGGGTATCTCCTCGGGCGCCCGTCCTACCCGCTGGACACGGGGGCGGACGCCGGATTCCTGCGCGACATGAGCGCGCACCACGCCCAGGCGGTGGACATGTCGATGGTCATCCTGGACAAGACCGAGGACCCCGAGCTGCACACGGTCGCCACCGACATGACCCGCACGCAGCAGGCGCAGATCGGCATCATGCAGGGCTGGCTGATGGCCTGGGACCTGCCCGCCCGCGGCGCCCGGCCGCCGATGACCTGGATGGAGGGGCACGACCACGGCGACGGCGGCGGGGAGGTCCCCGACACCATGCCGGGACTGGCGAGCCCCGAGGACCTGGAGGCCCTGGAGGACGCCGAGGGCGTGGAGGCCGAACTCCTGTTCCTCGAACTCATGATCGCCCACCACCGGGGCGGCATCGAGATGGCCGAGGCCGAGGTGGACCTGGGCGGCGAGGAGATGGTCACCCGGTTCGCCCAGGGGATGATCGACGCCCAGCAGTCGGAGGTGAACCTCATGGAGGGCATGATCGACGAGCGGAGCGGCTCCGGCGGGGACTGACCGACCGCTCCCGCACACGACGACGGCGCGCACCCGGCCACCGGGGCGCGCCGTCGTCGTGTGCGGGTCCCTCCCGAGCCCGCGGGAGAGGGTCCGGCCCGGCGTGTGCCCAAGCCCACAAGGCCCCTCTCCCCTCCGCCGACGGGCGGCCGGAGCACGGAACCGCAACCGCATCACCGCAGTTCAGGCCGGTTCCGCTCGCCCGGGGCCGGCTCAGCGTGGTCCGCGTGCGCCTTCCCGGGCGTCCGCCGAGACGCGGACCACACGCGATTGCCGGGGGCCCGCAGAGACGACGACACGTCGTAGCACTACATTGTGTAGTACTACCGGAGGTCGGTACCTGAGAGGTGGGCATGGAAGCTCTTGAACTCGCGAGGTGGCAGTTCGGTGTCACCACGATCTACCACTTCCTGTTCGTTCCGCTCACGATCGGACTGTCGTTCATCGTGGCCGTGCTCCAGACCCTCTGGTACCGCACCGGCAGGCACGAGTACCTCCAGGCGACCCAGTTCTTCGGCAAGCTCTTCCTGATCAACTTCGCCATGGGCGTGGTCACCGGCATCGTGCAGGAGTTCCAGTTCGGCATGAACTGGAGCGAGTACTCCCGGTTCGTCGGCGACGTGTTCGGGGCGCCCCTGGCCATGGAGGCCCTGCTCGCCTTCTTCCTGGAGTCGACCTTCATCGGGCTCTGGATCTTCGGCTGGCACCGGCTCCCGCGCGGCGTCCACCTGGCCTGCATCTGGATGGTGGCGGTCGGCACCAACCTGTCCGCCTACTTCATCCTCGCCGCCAACGCGTGGATGCGGCACCCGGTCGGCTTCACCGTCAACGCGGAGAACGGGCGCGCCGAGCTCAACGACATCTGGGCCGTCCTCAGCAACGACCAGGCCTGGTCCACCTACCTGCACACCGTCTCGGCGGCGTTCATCACCGCCGGCCTGTTCGTCGTGTGCGTCAGCGCCTACAAGCTCTGGCGCAACCAGCGGCACGGCGACACCGGCACCGAGGGCGTCACGCCGCCCCGGAGCGACTTCGCCCTCTTCCGCGGCACCCTGAAGGTGGGCCTGGTCTTCACCCTCGTCGCCGGGGCGGTCGTCGTCTTCTCCGGCGACCACCAGGCCAAGCTCGCCGCCGAGTACGAGCCCATGAAGCTCGCCGCCGCCGAGGCCCTGTGGGAGACCGAGGAGGGGGCGCCCTTCTCCGCCCTGGCCGTCGGCGACACGGAGGAGCGCTACAACCCCATCGACGTCACCATCCCGAACGTGCTCAGCTTCCTCGCGACCGGCACGTTCGACGGCGAGGTCCACGGGATGAACAACCTCCAGCAGGCCTACGAGGAGTACTACGGCCCGGGCGACTACACCCCCAACGTGTTCGTCGTCTACTGGTCCTTCCGCCTGATGATGGGCTTCGGCCTCTCCGGGGTCGCCGTCGCCGCCCTGGGCCTGTGGCTCACCAGGGGCAGGGAGCGCACCCCGACCAACCGGTGGTTCTATTTCGCGGCGATGCTGTCCCTGCCCGCCGCCCTGGCCGCGAACATCTTCGGCTGGGTGCTCACCGAGATGGGCCGACAGCCCTGGACGGTGCACGGCTACCTGCTCACCGCCGACAGCGTCTCGCCCGGGGTGAGCCTCGGGACCGTCGCGATGAGCCTGAGCATCTTCACCGCCGTCTACGGGCTCCTCGCCGTGGTGGAGGTCGGACTGCTGGTCAAGTACGTCAAGGCCGGACCCTCCCACCTCGTCCCCGCCCTGGAGAACGACGAGGACGAGTCCGAGATCCCGCACTTCAGCTACTAGGAGCCACGGACCATGGAACTCCCCGTCATCTGGTTCATCGCCATCTCGGTCCTGTGGATCGGGTACTTCGTCCTGGAGGGGTTCGACTTCGGGGTCGGCACGCTCCTCCCGTTCATGGGCAGGCGCAACTCCGTCGACCGCCGGGTCGCCATCAACTCCATCGGCCCGGTGTGGGACGCCAACGAGGTGTGGCTGCTCAC
This sequence comes from Nocardiopsis sp. CA-288880, assembly GCF_050955985.1. Classification (NCBI taxonomy): domain Bacteria; kingdom Bacillati; phylum Actinomycetota; class Actinomycetes; order Streptosporangiales; family Nocardiopsidaceae; genus Nocardiopsis; species Nocardiopsis sp. CA-288880. The sequence continues at coordinate 6,447,716 of NZ_CP192105.1, forward strand.
CGCGGGAGGCGCCATGTTCGCCGCGTTCCCCGCCTGGTACGCCTCGCTGTTCAGCGGTTTCTACATCCCGCTGTTCGCCATCCTCATCGCCCTGATCCTGCGCGGCGTCGCCTTCGAGTACCGGGGCAAGCGCGACAGCGACGCCTGGCGGACCTGGTGGGACCGGGCGATCTTCTTCGGCAGTGCCACACCCGCCCTGCTGTGGGGCGTCGCGTTCGCCAACATCGTGCGGGGCGTGGCCATGGACGCCGACCACATCGTCACCGCCTCCCTGCTGGACCTGCTCAACCCCTACGCCCTGCTCGGCGGGCTGACCACGCTGTCGCTGTTCACCCTGCACGGGGCGATCTTCCTGACCCTGAAGACCGACGGGCCGGTGCGGGCGCGCGCCCGGCGGGCCGCCCTGGCCACGGCCTGCGCGGCGGTCCCCGCGGGCGCCGTCTTCCTGCTGTGGACCCAGGCCGCGTACGGCCACCCGTGGACCCTGCCGCTCGTCGTCGTCGCCGCCTCCGCCCTGGTGGGCGGGGTCGCCGCGGCCTGGAAGGGGCGCGAGGGGTGGTCGTTCGCGTTCACGGCGCTGACCATCCTGACCGCCGTCGCCGCGCTCTTCGGGGCGCTCTTCCCGAACGTGCTCCCCTCCACCACCGACCCGGCGTTCAGCCTGACCGTGGACAACGCGTCCTCCGCCGACTACACGCTGACGGTGATGACGTGGGTGGCGGTGGTCTTCCTGCCGCTGGTGCTCCTGTACCAGGGCTGGAGCTACTGGGTGTTCCGCCGACGGGTGACCGGCGCCTCGGTGACCGGGGAGAGCGTCACCGCGCCGGACGGACCGGGGCGCGGGGACGGGGCGGCGGAGCCCCGGAGGACCCCCGTCGCCTGACACGCGGGGCCGGGGCCCGCACCGCGGCGCTCCCGGCCCGGCGCGGGGCTCCCCGGTGGATACTGGCCCGGAGCCCGCACCGCGCCACCGTGTGAGAACCGCACACCCCGGGTACCCGCGGGACCCGGCCGAGACGACGAGGACCGCACGCATGAAACCCCTTGATCCGCGCCTGGTCCGCACCGCGAGCGCGGTCCGGGTGCACCTGGCGGTCTCCGTGGTCGGCGGAGTGCTCATCACGGGCCTGATCCTGGCCCAGGCATGGCTGCTCGCCCGCGTCGTCACGGGCGCCTGGCAGGGCGAGGGCCTGGACGCGCTGGGCTGGGCGATCGGCGGCGTCGCCGCCATCGCCCTCGCCCGGGCACTGCTGTCCTACCTGGCCGAGACCTCCGCCCTGTACAGCGCCGCGCGCACGAAGTCGCAGCTGCGCCGCCGCCTGGTGGCGCACGTGACGGGGTCCGGCCGGGTGTGGACCGCCGGCCCCGGCGCCGAGGACGGCCAGGGGTCGCCGAAGGCGGGCGAACTGGTGACCCTGGCGACCAGGGGCCTGGACGCCCTGGACGACTACTTCGCCCGCTACCTCCCCCAGCTCGTCCTGGCGGCGATCGTGCCGCTCGCGGTCCTGGCCGTCGTGTTCCGGGCCGACTGGATCTCCGGGATCGTCGTCCTGGTGACCCTTCCGCTGATCCCGGTCTTCATGGCGCTGATCGGGATGCACACGCAGGCGCGCACCGACCGGCAGTGGCGGCTCCTGAGCCGCCTGGGCGGCCACTTCCTCGACGTGGTGGAGGGGCTTCCGACCCTGGCGGTCTTCCGCCGCGCCAAGGCGCAGGCGGCGATCATCCGCCGGGTCGGCGAGGACCACCGCCGGGCGACGATGGGAACGCTGCGGGTCGCGTTCCTGTCGGCGTTCGCGCTGGAGCTCCTGTCGACCCTGGCGGTGGCGCTGGTCGCCGTCGAGGTCGGCCTGCGCCTGCTCGGCGGCCACATGGACTACCAGACCGCCCTCCTGGTGCTGATCCTCGCACCCGAGGCGTACCTGCCGCTGAGGGAGGTCGGCGCCCGGTTCCACGCGAGCATGGAGGGCGTGGCCGCCGCCGAGCAGGTGTTCGCCGAACTGGACCGCAGGCGCGGCGGGGGGACGGCGGAGGGCTCCGCTCCCCCGGCGACCGGCCGGGCCGCGGCCGCGGCGGGCGGCGACATCCGCTTCGAGGGCGTGGGGATGAGCTACCCGGGCAGGGACGTGCCCGCGCTGTCCGGGCTGGACCTGGAGGTCGCGGCCGGGGAGCACGTGCTGCTCACCGGGCCCAGCGGCTCGGGGAAGACCACCCTCCTGTCACTGGTGCTGCGGTTGACCGAGCCCACGGCGGGGCGGATCAGCGTGCGCGCGCCCGGCGGCGGGTGGGAGGCCCTGGACGGGATCCCGGCCGACGACTGGAGGCTCGGCGTCGCGTGGGTGCCCCAGCACCCCTACCTCTTCGACGTCTCCGTGGCCGACAACATCCGGCTCGGCGCCCCCGGCGCCTCCCCGGAGCGGGTGCGGGAGGCGGCCCGCCTCGCCGAGGCCGACGCCTTCGTCAGCGCCCTGCCCGACGGCTACGACACCAGGCTCGGCGAGCGCGGCGCACGGCTGTCGGCGGGGCAGCGGCAGCGGATCGCGCTGGCCCGGGCGATGTGCCGCGACGCCCCGCTCGTGCTGCTGGACGAGCCCACCGCCCACCTGGACCCGGAGAACGCGGCGGCTGTGCGCACCGCCGTCGCCAGGCTCCTGGAGGGGCGGACCGCCGTCATCGTCGCCCACGACACCGGTTGGGCGCGCGGCTTCCCCGGCGGCACCCTGCGGACCGTGACACTGCCACTGCCGACCCGGGAAGGGAGTGTGCCGCGATGAACCGCGACGACGCCGACACCGCCGGTGCCTCGAGGGCTCCCGGGGCGGACGTGCGGACCCGCCCCGGCGGGGACGCCCCGCCGCTCCCCGGGGGCGGGCGCCGGCGCGACCCGCTGTGGCGGATGGCCGCCCTGGCCCGGCCGCGCGGCGCGAGGTTCGCCCTCGGGGTCCTGCTGGGCGCGGCTGCCACCGGTGCCGGGGTGGCTCTGCTGGGGGTCGCCGCGTGGATGCTCGCCACCGCGGCGAACCACCCCGGCATCACCGCGCTGGGCTTTTCCGTGGTCGCCACCCGTGCGCTGGGCGTGGGCCGAGGCGTCGCGCGCTACCTGGAGCGGCTGGTCACCCACGACGCCGCGTTCCGGACGCTGGCCGAGGTGCGGGTGCGGGTCTACGAGCGGCTGGCCGCGACCGAGCCGTTCGGGCGCTTCCGCTCCGGCGACCTGGTCTCCCGCCTGGTCAACGACACCGAGGCCACCCTGGACCTCCTGGTGCGCGGGCTGACCCCTCCGCTGATCTCCCTGGCGACCGGCGGTGCGACCGTCCTCTTCCTGACGGCGGTGTACGTGCCGGGCGGGCTCCTCCTGGCCGGCGGCCTGCTGCTGGCCGGGCTCGCGGTGCCGCTCGCCGCCGCCGCGCTGGGCCGGGAGCCGGGCCGACGGCAGGGCAAGGCGCGCGGCGAGCTGTCCACCGCGCTCGTGGACACCCTGCACGGGGCGCCCGACCTGGTCGCCTACGGCGCGATGGGCCGGCAGGTGGAACGGGTCGACGCCGCCGACGCCGAGCTGACGCGCCTGGCGCAGCGGGACGCGGCGGTCCTCGGCCTCGGGGCCGGGGCGTCCGCGCTGATCACCGGGCTGACCGTGTGGGGAGCCCTGTTCCTCGGGGTGGCCGCGGTGGAGGGCGGCTCGCTGAGCGCCGTGTCACTGGCGGTCCTGGTCCTGACGACCCTGGCGGCGTTCGAGATCGTCGCCCCTTTGCCCGCCGTCGCGGCGAAGCTGGGGGCGATCCGCGCGAGCGGCGCCCGCCTGTTCGGGGTGCTGGACACCCCGCCCGCCACCGCCCCGCCCACCCGCGCGGGCCTCGACCCCGGCGGCGACCCGACGGTGCGGGTGCGTGACCTGCGGGTGCGCTACGGACCGGACGAGCCGTGGGCCCTGGACGGGGTGGACCTGGAGATCCCCGCCGGGTGGACGGTCGCGGTGATCGGTCCGAGCGGGGCGGGCAAGAGCACCCTGGCGTCGGTGCTGCTGCGGTTCCGCGACCCCGACGGCGGCCGGGTGGAGTTCGGCGGCGAGGACATCACGACGTACCCGGCGGACGAGGTGCGCGGAATGGTGTCCGGGGTCCCGCAGGACCCGCACGTGTTCGCCTCGACCCTGCGGGAGAACCTGCGGCTGGCCCGGCCGGAGGCGGACGACGACGAGTTGTGGGAGGCGCTGCGGCGGGCGCGGCTGGCCGACGACGTCGCGGCGACCCCGAAGGGGCTGGACACGCAGGTGGGCACGCACGGCCTGGGGCTGAGCGGCGGGATGGTGCAGCGGCTGGCCCTGGCCCGCGCCGTGCTGGCGGCGCCCCGCGTGCTCGTGCTGGACGAACCGACGGCCCACCTGGACCCGGACACCCGCGACGCGGTGGTGGACGACCTGCTCGCCGCCGCCGAGGGGTTCTCCACCCTGCTGATCACGCACGACATGACGGGTCTGGACCGGGTGGACCGGATCTACGTGGTGCGCGACGGGAGGGTCGTCCAGCACGGGACGCACGAGGAGCTCGCGCGCGCGGAGGGCTGGTACCGCGACGTCGGTTCGGGCTGACCCCGCCGGGCCCGTCCGCACGGGGGTCCCGGCCCGGATCTGACACCCGGGCCGGGTTCCTCTAGTGTTCCCCCGTGGCCAATCCTGTACGTGAGTTCTTCGGCGGCGTCGGCGTCCTGGCACGCGGCTTCGTCCTGCTTCTGCGCAAACCGCGCCTGTTCCTGCTCGGGGCCCTCCCCGCCCTGATCACCTCCCTGGTCTTCCTGGGCCTGCTGGTCCTCCTCGTGGTGAACCTGGTCGACCTGGCGGCCTGGGCGACGCCCTTCAGCGACGGCTGGGACCCCATCTGGCAGGGGCTCCTCCGCGGAGCCGTGTCGGTCGGCATCCTGGCCGGGACGGTCCTGCTGATGGTGGTGACGTTCACGACCGTGACCCTGACGCTCGGGTCGCCGATCTACGACAAGATCACCGAGCTGGTCGAGGAGGAGCTGGGCAACGCGCCCGAGGAGCCCGACGAGTCGCTGATGGCGTCGATGTGGCGTGCCGTGCGCCAGTCGCTGGTGATCGTCGCGGTGTCCCTGCTGGTGTCGGTGCTCGTCCTCGTGGTCGGCTTCGTCCCGCTGGCCGGGCCCGTGGTCGGCCCGGTGCTGGCCGCCCTGCTGGGCGGGTGGCTGCTGGCGATCGAGCTCCTGGCGAGCGCGTTCGACCGCCGGAGGCTGACGACCATCCGCGACCGCAGGGAGCACATGGCGAGGCGGCGGATGCGGGTGCTGGGCTTCGCGGTGCCGACCTACCTCCTGCTGGCGATCCCGTTCGTGGCGGTCGTGGTCTTCCCCGCCGCCACGGCGGCCGGCGCGATCCTCACCCGCGACCTGGTGCCCTCCGGACCTGCCGGGCTCGCGTCCGGACAGGACGGCCGGAGCGGGCAGGTCGGGCCGGCCGGGAGCACGCCCCGGGGAGCCCTCGGAGCGGAGGCGCCCCGGGCGTACCCGGGCGACCCGGGCGACCCGGGTCCGCAGCACCCGCCCCGGGGACCGCACCCGGGCTGAACCCGGCCGGTCGCAGGTCGGCCCGGTCGTCCACAGGTGACGACCGGGCCTGTCGGGAGGGGCGGGCGCGCTCCTGGGCCGGACCCGGGGGTCCGCGCCCGCCGTCGGGGGCGGCGGCTCCCCCGGATCCCGGCCTTCCGCACGCCGCGGGCGGGCAACCGACCGGTCACCCGCCCGTGGACGGTCTCGGGACGCGTCGCCGCCCCCGTGCGCACGCCCGCCCCGGGGCTCCGCGCCCCTTCGCCCCGTCCGCTATCTCAGGCCGGGGGCGCGGCGCAGCGCGGAGGCGATCATCCGCTCGATCAGCGCCGCGTAGTCCACACCGGTGGCGGCCCACATCTGGGGGAACGCCGAGGCCGGGGTGAACCCGGGCATCGTGTTGAGCTCGTTGACGAGGATCTCGCCGTCCTCGGTGTAGAAGAAGTCCACACGGGCCAGGCCCTCGCAGCCCATCGCCTCGAACACGTCGGCCGCCATCGCGCGCAGTCTCGCCGTGGCCTCCTCCGGGATCCGCGCCGGGATGGTGAGGCTGCTCGTCGAGAGGTACTTGGCCTCGAAGTCGTAGAAGTCGAACCCGTCGGCGACGTGCACCTCGGCCGGGAAGGACACGTCGGGGGTCCCGCCGTCCTCGGCCTCCAGGACGCCGCACTCGATCTCGCGGCCGACGACCTGCGCCTCCACCAGCACCTTGGGGTCGTGTTCCCGGGCGGCCTCGACGGCGGCGACCACGGCGTCGGCGTCCGAGGTGTCGCGCACCTTGGTGATGCCGACGCTGCTGCCCGCGCGGGCGGGCTTGACGAACACGGTGGCGCCCAGATCGGCGACGTCGTCCAGCACCCGCTTGCGCTCCGTGCGCCACTGGCGGTCGGAGATCGCGACGAAGTCGCTGGTGGGGATGCCGTTGCCGCGGAGCATGGCCTTCATGAAGACCTTGTCCATGGCGGCGGCGCTGGAGAACACCCCGGCGCCCGCGTAGCGGACCCCCATCATCTCGAACAGCCCCTGGATGGTGCCGTCCTCGCCGAAGGGGCCGTGCAGCAGCGGCAGGACGACGTCCACCTCGGCGAGCCGTTCGGGGCCCTTCTCCGGGTTGACGACCATCAGCTGGCCGGCCGCGTCGAAGGGCAGGGCGAGGTCCGCGCCGTCCTCGGGGACGGTCGGGAGCGCCCGGGTGGCCTCGTCGATGCGCAGCCGTTCGGGATCGCCCGAGGTCAGCACCCAGTTGCCCGTCCTGGTGATGCCGACGGGCACGACCTCGTAGCGGTCCCCGTCGATGACGGACAACACGCTTCCCGCGGTGACGCAGGAGATCTCGTGTTCGGAACTACGCCCGCCGAAGACGACGGCGACCCGAATCTTGCGCTGCTCGGACGACATGCTGCCTGACCTTATCTCGCCAACTGATGGAACCGGAACCGGGAGAAATACCCGTGATGTGTCAGTTTCCCCCGTCGAGGGCCCGGAGGGCGTCCTCGATGAGGTCCTGGGGGTCCTCCAGGCCGATGGAGAACCGCACCGCGCCCGGGGAGATGCCCGCGGCCGCCAGTTCGGCCCCGCTCATGCTGCGGTGCGAGGTGGAGGCGACGTGTCCGGCCAGGGTGTGCGTGCCCCCGAGGGAGGCCGCGATGGTCGCCACGCGCAGGCGGTCGGCGAAGGCCGTGCCCGCCTCCCGCCCGCCGACCGGGTGCACGGTCACGACCGCTCCGCGTCGCCCCGCGTCGAACAGCTCGTCCGCGAGCGCGGACTGCGGGTGCGAGTCGAGGGAGGGGTGGTCGACCCGCTCCACGAGGGGGTGGCCCTCCAGCGCCGCGGCGAAGGCCGCCGCGGTCTCGCACTGGCGCTGCACCCGGAGCGGCAGCGTCTCCAGGCCGCGGTGGAGCAGGTACGCCTCGTCGGGGGCGAGGCAGGGGCCCAGGTCGATGCGCGCCGAGCGGATGCGCCCGATGAGCTCCGGCGAGGCCACGGCCACGCCGCCGGTGGTGTCGCTGTGGCCGCCGATGTACTTGGTGGCGGAGTGCACCACCACGTCGGCGCCGTGCTCCAGGGGCCGGCAGACCGCCGGCGACGCGAACGTGGAGTCCACCACCAGCGCGGCCCCCGCCCCGCGGGCGATCCGCGCCAGGCCCGGCAGGTCGGACACGGTCATCGTGGGGTTGGACAGCGTCTCGGTGAACACCACGCGGGTCCGGGGACCGACGGCGGCGCGCACCGCGTCGAGGTCGGTGATGTCCACGAAGTCGGTGCTCACCCCGAACCGGCGCAGGAGCCGGTCCAGCAGCGAGTGGGTGTTGCCGTAGATGGAGCGGGAGGCCACGACGTGCGCGCCTGCCTCGGTCAGCGCCAGGAACACGGTGCTGAGCGCCCCCATGCCCGAGGAGAACGCCTGTCCGCGCACCTCCTCCTCCAGGCCCGAGCCCTCCAGCGCGGCCACCGCGTCGGCGAACGCGTCGACGGTGGGGCTGTCGATGCGGGCGTACGAGTAGCCGGGGGAGGTCCCCGCGAGGACGTCCGCGTACTGCTGGGAGGTGTCGAACGCGTAGGTGGTCGCCCTGTGGACCGGCATGCGCATGGGGCGCTCCTCCGGAACCGGCGCCCCGGGGAGGGAGACCGCCCGGGTGTGCTCGCCGCCGGACCCTGCTGTGTGTGACATCGTGCTCGCTCTCAGACCCCGTAGCGTTCCGGCTTGCTGCTGCGCGACATGAACGCCACCAGCGCCTCGGCCGGGCTCAGGTCGTGGTGCATCATCTTGACGACGGCCTCGGTGATCGGCATGTCCACCCCGTTGGCCCACCCGAGTTCGAGGACGGACTCGGAGGACTTGACCCCCTCGGCGGTCTGCCTGGTCTCCGCCACGACCTGTTCGAGGGTCTTGCCCGCGCCCAGTTTCTCACCGAAGGTCCGGTTCCGCGACAGCGGCGAGGAGCATGTCGCGACGAGGTCCCCCATGCCCGCGAGGCCGGACAGCGTGTGCTCGTCGGCGCCCAGGGCCACCGCGAGGCGGGTGGTCTCGGCCAGGCCCCGGGTGATCAGGGACGCCTTGGTGTTGTCCCCGAACCCCATGCCCTCGGCCACGCCCACGGCGAGGCCGATCACGTTCTTCATCGCGCCGCCGATCTCCACCCCGACCAGGTCGGTGCTGGTGTAGGGACGGAAGTACGCCGACTTGAACAGCGACTGGAGCCGGACGGCCGTCTCCTCGTGCGGGCACGCGACGACGGCGGTGGCGGGCTGGCGCTCCGCGATCTCCCGGGCCAGGTTGGGGCCCGACACGACCGCGATGCGCTCCTCCGGGTACTCCAGCACCTGGGCGATGATCTGGCTGACGCGCAGGCAGGTCCCCAGCTCCACGCCCTTCATGAGGCTGACGACCACCGCGTCCTCGCGCAGGTGCGGCCGCCACTCGACGAGGTTGGCGCGGAGTGTCTGCGAGGGGACCGCCAGCACGACCACGTCGGCCCCGGCGAGCGCCCCGGCGGCGTCGGCGGTGGCCCGCAGCCGGGGGTTCAGGCCGATGCCCGGGAAGTAGTCCGGGTTCTCGGAGGTCTCGTTGACCGCGTCCACGACGGACGCCCTGCGCCCCCACAGCACGACCTCGACGGGCCTGCCGCCGGGGTCCCGCTCCCGGGCCAGGTCGGCGGCGTCCGCGATGATGTTCGCGAACACGGTGCCCCAGGAGCCCGCGCCGAGAACGGCGATCCTCACGTTGTCGGTACCCATCTGCCCCGTCACGTCCCCGCGCTGCTCTTCCCGTTGTCGCCGCCGCCCGTTCCGCCCTCGGCGTCGCCGCCGTCGGCGAGCCGCTCGGCCCGCTTGGCCTCGGCGGCCTCCTCCCGCGCCCTCTTGAAGTCGAAGGGGACCGCGGGCGGCTCCTCCCCGCGGATCTGCGCCTGGAGCGCGGTGATGTCGCCCATGATGAGCTCGGTGGCCTCCTTGAGGACCGTCGCGGTCAGCGGCCGGCCCTCGAACCGGGACAGGTCCACCGGCGGCCCGGCGCGGAAGTCGATGCGCTTGCGCGGGAACAGGCTGGGCTTCTTGGCCCCGTAGGGCAGGAGGTTCTGCTCGCCCCAGTGCGCGACCGGGACGACCGGCACGCCCGTGGTCAGCGCCAGCCGCGCCACCCCGGTCTTGGCGGTCATCGGCCACAGGCCCGGGTCGCGGGTGCAGGTGCCCTCCGGGTAGAAGATCACCGAGGAGCCGTCGCGGGTGAGGGCGACCTCCGCCTCGTGGAGCGCCTTCACGGCGTCGGTGCTGCCTCGCTTGATCGGGATCTGCCCCGTGCTCCTGGCCACCGCGCGCACCACGGGGATCTTCATGACCCCGTCCTTCATCGTGAAGGTCGGCCAGCGGCGGGCCCCGATGTAGAGGAAGTGCGCGACCGTCAGCGGGTCGGCCATCGAGAGGTGGTTCGCGGCGATGATCACCCCGCCCCGGGCCGGGACGTTCTCGGCGCCCTCCCAGGTCGGCTTGGTGATGAACCACAGCACGAACCTGACGATCCGGGAGACGACCGCCTTCACCCACCGCGATTCTCGTTGCTTGGCCACGGGACTCCTCACTTCATCGCTCCCGGCCCGTCCGGGCCGCGGAGCACAACCGGTTCAGTGTAGGACGTGGCGGAACCCTCCCTGGTGCCCCCGCCGGACCTGCCCGGGAAGGGCCGCCAGGTCGAGGCTCCGACACGCCACAGGGCGCCCGCGCCGCGCCTCCCCCGAGCGCCTACCCTCGTGACTGTCGTGGCCGATTCGACGTCCCGGGGGAAGCGTGACCGGCTTTGGAGTACGGGGCGGGGCGCCGCGCCCCGGGGTGCGCTGGTCCCTCGTCGTCCCAGTCAAGCACCTCGGCCGCGCCAAGACCCGACTGGCCCTGGCCGCCGGGGGGCTCCGCGAGGACCTGGCGCTGGCGATCGCCTGCGACACGGTCGAGGCGGCGCTGGCCTGCCCCGGCGTGGAGGCCGTGTTCGCGGTGACCGAGGACCCCCGGGCCGGCGCCGAGCTGACCGGACTGGGCGCGGTCGTGGTCGGCGGCGAGCCCGGCACCGGGCTGAACTCCGCCCTGGCCCACGGGGCCGCGGCCGCACGGCTCAGGCGTCCCGGGACCGGGGTGTGCGCCCTGTCCGCCGACCTGCCCGCGCTGCGCCCGGACGAGCTGGGCCGGGTCCTCGCCGCGGCGGCCCTCCACGGGCGCTCGTTCCTGCCGGACGCCCCGGGCGTGGGGACGACCCTGCTCGCGGCGGCGCCCGGGCACCCCTTCACCCCCGCGTTCGAGGGGGCCTCGCGTGCGCGGCACCGGAACGGGGGCGCGCACGAGATCGCGCTCCCGGACGTGGCGTCGGTCCGGCGGGACGTGGACACCCCGGAGGACCTGTGCGACGCGGTGGGCCTGGGGGTGGGTCCGCGGACCCGTGAGCTGTGGGAGGCGGTCGCGGGCGGCTGCCTGCGGTCGCAGGGCGCGCCCTGACGCCCCTGGAGGCTCCGGGAGGACCCGTCCCGCGCTCGTGGGACCTCTGAGACGCACAGAACGTCCTGTGGCGCGTGTGACCGTCCTCCGGGTCTGCCGCCCGCTGCCGGAGGCACGGGACGCCCCCGCCGCACCCGGAACAGAGATCCGCCCGGGCTCCCCGAAGGGAACCCGGGCGGACTCGGCCCGTCGCCGTGCGGCGGTGGGCTACTTCTTCTTGTCCCCGTTGACGAGGGCCTTGAAGTCAGCGCCGGCGCGGAACTTCGGAACGAAGCTCGCGGGGACGTTGATGGTGGCCCCGGTGGCCGGGTTGCGCGCGGTGCGAGCCGCGCGCTCGGACTTCTCGAAAACGCCGAAGCCCGTGATGGCGACCTTGTCGCCCGACGCCACGGTTGCCTGAATGGTCTCAAGCACAGCGTTGACCGCTTCGGTCGCGGTCTTCTTGTCTCCGAGACGATCGGAGATCGCGTCGATCAGGTCACGCTTGTTCATAAGGTTCCTCCGGTTCCCCCTTGCTCGCACGAAATTAGGGGAAGCAGAGGCCCTTACACAAATACAAACGCCTACGGGCAAGGCGTGTCGGCGCCTTCCCCACCTGCGAGGGAGCCTCACAGAGGGTGCGGTCTGGACCGGTGGAGCCCCGGACCGTGGTCCCTTTTGACCCCTTCTGTAGCTCTCAAATGCCTACGTATAACCGGATTCCGGGCAGCAGACACGCCGAGCTTAAGGACAGCGGGAACGTAAGCGAACGCTCACACCAAGTAAAGGTAAAATATTTCTGGGCCGGGGGTGTGCTGCGTCACACGACGCCTCGATCCCCGGCCCAGAACACGATCCGGCCCCTACAGGGTCACGGGGAGCCACGGCTTCCGGGTCGTCTCGAAGGCCCCGACCTCGTCGGTGTGGCGCAGCGTCAGGGCGATGTCGTCCAGCCCCTCCATCAGCCGCCAGCGGGTGTAGTCGTCGAGCTCGAACGGCTCCTGCACCCCGGCGCCCGGGGAGCGCACCTCGCGCTCGACGAGGTCGACGGTCACCTCGGTCGCCGGGTCGGCCTCGACGGCCTTCCAGATGCGCTCGATGACCTCCTGGGGCAGCAGGACGGTCAGCAGCCCGCCCTTGAGCGAGTTGCCGCGGAAGATGTCCGCGAAGCGCGAGGACAGCACGGTCTTGAAGCCGTAGTCCTGGAGCGCCCAGACGGCGTGCTCGCGGGAGGAGCCGGTGCCGAAGTCCGGGCCGGCCACCAGCACGGACGCGCCCTCGTACTCGGGGCGGTTGAGGACGAAGTCCGGGTCGGACTTGCGCCACTCGGCGAACAGGCCGTCCTCGAAGCCGGTCCGCGCGACCCGCTTGAGGTAGACGGCCGGGATGATCTGGTCGGTGTCGACGTTGCTGGAGCGCAGCGGCACGGCCCGACCGGTGTGGACGTCGAACTTCTCCATGGGGAGGTCTCTCCTAACGGGTCAGGGGCTACAGGGCGGCCAGGTCGGCGGGCGAGGACAGGGTGCCGCGCACGGCGGTCGCCGCGGCGACCTGCGGCGACACCAGGTGGGTGCGCCCGCCGCGGCCCTGGCGGCCCTCGAAGTTGCGGTTCGAGGTCGAGGCGCTGCGCTCGCCCGGCTTGAGCTGGTCGGGGTTCATGCCCAGGCACATCGAGCAGCCCGCCTCGCGCCACTCGGCGCCGGCGGCCTCGAAGACCTCGCCCAGCCCCTCCGCGTTGGCCTGCTCCTTGACCCGCATGGACCCGGGGACCACGAGCATGCGCACCCCCTCGGCGACCCTGCGGCCCCGGATGATCTCGGCGGCGGTGCGCAGGTCCTCGATGCGGCCGTTGGTGCACGAGCCCAGGAAGACGGTGTCCACCCGGACCTCCCGCATCGGCGTCCCCGGCGCGAGGTCCATGTAGGCCAGGGCCTTCTCCGCGGCGGCGCGGGCCGAGGGGTCCTCGTAGGAGGCGGGGTCGGGGACCTCGGCGTGCAGGGGCACGCCCTGGCCGGGGTTGGTGCCCCAGGTGACGAACGGGCTGAGCTCGTCGGCGTCCAGGACGACCTCGGCGTCGAAGACGGCGCCCTCGTCGGTGCGCAGGCTCTTCCAGTGCTCGACGGCGGCCTCGAAGTCCTCGCCCCGGGGGGCGTGCGCGCGGCCCTCGATGTAGTCGAACGTGGTCTGGTCCGGGGCGATCATCCCGGCGCGGGCGCCCGCCTCGATGGACATGTTGCACACGGTCATGCGGGCTTCCATGGACAGGGCCTCGATGGCCTCGCCCCGGTACTCGATGACGTAGCCCTGGCCGCCGCCGGTGCCGATCTTGGCGATGACGGCGAGGATGATGTCCTTGGCGGACACCCCCGGCCGCAGCGTTCCGTCGACCGTGACCGCCATGGTCCGGAAGGGCGCCATGGGCAGAGTCTGGGTGGCCAGCACGTGCTCGACCTGGCTGGTGCCGATGCCGAAGGCCAGGGCCCCGAACGCGCCGTGGGTGCTGGTGTGGCTGTCGCCGCAGACGATGGTCATCCCGGGCTGGGTGAGGCCCAGCTGGGGGCCGACCACGTGCACGACGCCCTGCTCGATGTCGCCCATCGGGTGCAGGCGCACGCCGAAGTCGGAGCAGTTCTTGCGCAGCGTCTCGACCTGCTTGCGGGAGACGGGGTCGGCGATCGGGGCGAGGAGGTCCTGTGTGGGGACGTTGTGGTCCTCGGTGGCGATGGTCAGGTCCGGGCGCCGGACCTTGCGGCCGGCCAGCCGCAGCCCCTCGAAGGCCTGGGGGCTGGTCACCTCGTGGACCAGGTGGAGGTCGATGTAGAGCAGGTCCGGCTCGCCGTCGGCACGTCGGACGACGTGCTCCTCCCAGACCTTCTCGGCCATCGTGCGTGCCATGGGCGGTCGCCTCTCTCGTGTCAGACGTGTCGGGCTCGTCTCGGTGTGCCCTGCGCGGACTGCGGGCCGACTTGCATTCCATATTTCGAGACGGCAATATCAAGCCATGGACAACTCTAGCTCATCCAGCGGTGTCGGTGTCCTGGACAAGACCATGTCCGTCCTCGACGCCCTGGAGTCCGGTCCGGCCTCCCTCGCCCAGTTGGTCCAGATCACCGGACTGGCCCGGCCGACCGCGCACAGGCTGGCCGTCGCCCTCGAACGGCACCGCATGGTCTCCCGGGACAGCCAGGGCCGGTTCGTGCTCGGCCCCCGCCTCGGCGAACTCTCCATCGCGACCGGGGAGGACCGCCTGCTGGCCGTCGCGGCCCCCGTCCTCGTGCAGCTGCGCGACCTGACCGGCGAGAGCGCCCAGCTCTACCGCCGCCAGGGCGACCTGCGGGTGTGCGTGGCGGCCTCCGAGCGGAGCAGCGGCCTGCGGGACACGGTCCCCGTGGGCAGCGAGCTCCCCATGAACGCCGGTTCGGCCGCCCAGGTCCTCCTCGCCTGGGAGGACTCCGACCGCATACGGCGGTCGCTGGTGGGCGCCCGCTTCACCGCAGCCAGCCTCGCCCAGGTGCGCCGCCGCCGCTGGGCCCAGAGCGTCGCCGAGCGGGAGCAGGGCGTGGCGTCGGTGTCCGCCCCGGTGTCCGGCCCCGGCGGGCGCGTGATCGCCGCCGTCTCGGTGTCCGGCCCGATAGAGCGCCTGACCCGCTCCCCCGGCCGCATCCACTCCCAGGCCGTGCTGTCGGCCGCCGAGAAGATCAGCGAGTCGCTGCACACCGAGGTCGCCCACTGACGCGCCCCGCCGTCCGCGGGGACCGCCGCAGGCCCTCCCCCCGGAGCCGACCCTCCTCGAACAGGCGACCGCGCCCCCGGTGCTCCGGGCGGCGCGGTTCCGCGTTCGGGGCGGTGCGCACGGGCGGTCCGCGGCCCCGGGGCCGCCCCCGGCCCCGGCAGGGCGCCGGCCCGAGGGCCGGGAACACCGGTCCGCGCAGGTCGGTCCGGTCAGGTCGGTCCGCGCACCGGGCCGGTCCCGCCCCGGCCGTCAGGCGCCCACGAGGTCCATGGGCGAACGGGCCGAGATCGTGGCCGTCTTCGTGGACGCCCCCTCGGCCGCCACGGTGAACTCGCTCTCCGGGGACAGGGCGATCATCCCCAGCCAGTCGCGCACGGTCATCCCGCGCACCAGCTCGGTCGGCTTCGCCGCGCCGCCCTCGCCGTCGACCATGACCAGGGCGTGGATGCGGTTGGTGACCGTGGCGAGCACGACGGGGTGGTCGAACGACTCCAGCCGGCGGAAGACGTCCACGGCCTCGTCGCCGGGCGAGCAGACCAGGATGGTGTAGCGCCCCCGGGGATCGCGCACCCGGGGGTTCTTGACCAGGTAGTGGATGAACTCGCGGGTCGTGCGGGCGTGCGCGGCGAGCAGCTTGGACACGCGCCGCACGTCGGGGCTGTCGACGTGGCGCACGAGGGCCAGCTCGACCTTGCGCGTGGTCTGGAGGAGCCAGTCGATCTCGGTGGCCTCCGCGCGGGTGGGACGCAGTTCGCCGTCGTCCAGGCCGATCCCGCCGAGCCAGGCGTTGACCTCGGACCACAGCCACACGGAGGAGCGGCCGACGGTCGCCTCCGGCGCGGGGAACGGGACGCCGTCCCGGCGCTGGCCGCGGGTCCACTGGGTGACGTTCTGCCTGGTCCGGCCGGTGAGTTCGGCGATGTCGGGGACACCGACGAGCTCCCGGTCCAGACGGACCAGCCGCACCCGGGGCGCCGTGGCGTGGACGCGCTCCATGAGCGCCCTGGCCGCGGTGACGGCGTCGGGCCCGGCCCCGGCCACGGTCAGCCGGGTCACCCCGTGGGAGGAGGAGACCACCGCGTCGAGGTCCTCGGTGAGGGTGTGGACCGCGTCGTGGTCGTCCAGGGTGATCCCGTCGACGACGAAGACGAACTCGTACTCGGCCATCGGCCCCGCCCTCCTCCGTCGCACCGCCCCGCGCACCGGGGACCGGGGCGCGCCGGCCCCGCGTCGGCGTTGACAAACGTCAACAACAGGGTACCCGCCGCGGCGTGATCCCACCATGCCCGGGCCGGAACGGGGCCGGCCGCCGCGGCCCGTGCCCGCCGTGCGCGGCCGGACCCCGGAACGCGCCGCCGAGGGGGCCTGCCGGCCGCCCCGCCGGAATCACCCCCGGGGGCCGCTCGCACCGCGCCGGGGGTCGTCCGGGGGCATGGGGCACCGCCGGGCCTCCTGCCTGATCCGGCGTGCGGCCCGGCCGGAGTCCCTCGGCGTCCCGGGAACCTGGATGCGGGTGCAGCCGCAGTCGCAGTACAGGCGGCCCCAGTGGCCCTCGCGCCTGAGCACCCACCCCCGCTCCCCCAGCTCCTTGAGGACCTCCCGGACCTCCTTGTCCTGGTGGCGCCCGGGACCGAGCTCACGGCCGGTCACGGCGCACCGCCTCCCCGCGGGGAGGGGCGTGCGGCCCGGTCGGCCGTCCGGGAGGAGAGGTCGCTCTTCATACGCTCCGACAGGGGGTTGGGCGGTCGGGGAGACTGCGCCGCCCCAGTATTCCAGGGGCGGCCCGCCCGCGCGGGCACACCCGGGCGGCGCGCGGCGGCGGCGAACGGTTTCCGCGCCCCGGCCCCGGTCCCCGCACGGCCGGAGCGCGGGCGGGCGGCGGTTCCGGGACGGACCGCGGCAGGAGGTCCGCGGCGCCGGGGGCGGACGGCTTCGGGAGGCCGCGACCACGGCGGGGTCCGGATCCGACCGGCGTCCCGCCCGGGCGGCGGGCCCGGAGGCCCCGGAGAGGGGGCGGGCCCCGGACGCACGAAAGGCCCCATCCTTGCGGATGGAGCCTGACTGGTACCCCCGAGCGGATTCGAACCGCCGTTACCGCCTTGAGAGGGCGGCGTCCTAGGCCACTAGACGACGGGGGCCGGACTGGTCGGAGCAGGACCGCGAAACCACGATACCCACACCAACCGGACATCGGTGACATGCACCGACCCAGAAAAAAACTCCCACACCGTGGGAGTCTCTCCCTGTTGGTACCCCCGAGCGGATTCGAACCGCCGTTACCGCCTTGAGAGGGCGGCGTCCTAGGCCACTAGACGACGGGGGCGCACCGGATCAGAGATCCGTGAGACTCACGGAGACCGCAAGTCTGCGCTGGGGTACCAGGACTCGAACCTAGACTAACTGAACCAGAATCAGTCGTGCTGCCGATTACACCATACCCCAGTGCTCTGGGAGGACCCGGTAGCTTCCGCTTCCCTGTCCCCCTCGGCGACGTGGATAACTCTAGCGGACATTCGGAGTGGTCGCGAACCGAATACGGGGCGGCCGGCCTGTGGCTCCGACCACCCCGGACCGGGGTCCGCGCCTACGCGGACGCGGAGTCCTCCTGGGCGCGCAGCTTGGCCAGCGCGGCCTCCAGCCGCGCCCGCACGCGCTCGCGGCCGAGCAGCTCCAGCGACTCGAACAGCGGCAGTCCGACCGTCCGCCCGGTGACCGCGACGCGCACCGGGGCCTGCGCCTTGCCCAGCTTCAGGCCGAGCGTCGCGCCGGTCTCCTCGGTGGCGGTCTTGAGGTCCTCGGCGGTCCACGGCAGCCCCGGGTCGGCGAAGCGGGCCAGCGCGGCCTCCAGCATCTCCGCGCCGACGCCCGGCTTCATGGCCTTGGCCCAGCTCTTCTCGTCCTCGACGGGCTCGGGGAGGAAGAGGAAGTCCACGTTGGGCACGATCTCGCTGAGCACCGCCACGCGGCTCTGCGCGAGCGGTGCGACGGCGGCGAAGACCTCGGGGTCGTAGTCGGCCGGGTCCCACGGCGCGGCGTCGCCGGTGAGCCACGGCCGGCAGCGCTCCGCGAACTCCTCGGCGCTCAGCGCGCGGATGTACTCGCCGTTGAACGCGCGGAGCTTCTTCTCGTCGAAGAAGGCGCTGGAGCTGTTGACGTCCTCGATGCGGAACAGGGGCACCATCTCCGACCACGGCATGATCTCGCGGTCGTCGCCGGGGGCCCACCCCAGCAGCATGAGGTAGTTGACCATCGCCTCGGCGAGGTAGCCCTCCTCCTGGTAGGACTCCAGGGCCACCTTGTCACGGCGCTTGGACAGCTTCTTGCGCTGCTCGTTGACGATGACGGGCAGGTGCGCCCACACCGGCGGGGTCAGGCCCAGCGCCTCCCACAGCAGCTGCTGCTTGGGGGTGTTGGACAGGTGCTCCTCACCGCGGACGACCTGGTTGATGCCCATCTCCACGTCGTCCACGACGTTGGCCAGGACGAACAGCGGCGAGCCGTCGGCACGCGCGATCACGAAGTCCTCGATGGCGGAGTGCTCGAACTCCACCCGGCCGCGGATCCGGTCCTCCACCACGGTGGGTCCGCCGTCGGGCACGCGGAAGCGCAGCGCGCGGCCGGGGCCCGGCTCCAGGCTGCGCTCACGGCAGTGGCCGTCGTACCCCAGGTTGGGGTTGTCGCGCCGCTCCTGCACCTGCTCGCGGGTGCAGTCGCAGTAGTAGGCGCGGCCGTTCTTGTACAGCTCCTGCGCGGTCTCGCGGTGCTTGTCGGCGTAGGCCGACTGGAAGTAGGGGCCCTCGAAGTGCGGGTCGTCCTCGCCGATGCCGAGCCAGGCCAGCGCACGGACGATGCCCTCGGTCCACTCGGGACGGTTGCGGGCGGCGTCGGTGTCCTCGATGCGCAGCACCATGCGCCCCTCGGAGCGCTGCTGGGCCAGTGCCCAGTTGAACAGTGCGGATCGGGCGCCGCCGACGTGGAACATGCCCGTGGGGGACGGGGCGAAGCGGGTACGAAGCGAAGTCTCAGTCACGCAGCCCAGGGTATCCGTGGTGCGCGGGGGCCCGGGGGAGGTCCGCCGGCGGACGGGCGGCCTCACTCCTGCGCGGGCCTGACCGCCAGGGGCCTCGGGAAGCCGAAACCGATCCCGTACCCCTGGGCCAGGGCGTCGGCGAACGCCGCGGCGATCTTGGTCTCACCGCCGGCGTTGGGGTGGGTGCCGTCGTAGGTGTCGGCGGCCGCGTCCCAGGACTCCCTGCCCGCGACGTCGAGGCTGATCACGGGCGAGGTGTCCGTGGACAGGTCGGCGGCGACCTCGCGGACGAGCTCGTTGTAGGCGTAGACCCGCAGCGCGAACCCCTCGTCGGACTCGGCCAGGGCGATGGGGAGGGCCTCGGCGATCACGATGCGCAGGTTCGGGTTGCCCGCGCGGGCCGACTCCACGTAGCCGCGCAGCCGGTGCTCCATCTCCTCCATGGTGACGGGCCACAGCAGGTCGTTCACGCCGAGCATGACGCACAGGACGTCGGGCCGGTGGACCCGGACCTCCTCCCCGATGGAGGCCGCGGCGTCGCGCAGGGTGCGCCCCCACAGGGCGTTGTGGTTCTGGTCGAAGTCGGGGTCGCGGTACTCGACGGTGTCCGGGTCGCCGTCGGCTCCGGGCCAGACGACCCCCTCCAGCCCCTCGGGCTCCCCGGGGGAGGGGCCGGAGGGCTCCTGTCCCGGGCGGTCCGCCGGGGCGCCGCCCCCGCCGCCCTCCTCGTAGCCCTCGGCCGGGTCCTGCGCGGGGCTCTCCACGGCCTCGTCCCCGGTCGTGGGGACGGGCAGGATCATCTCCCGGGTGGCGGGATCGGTGTAGGGGCCGACGAAGTCGAGCCCCTCCACCTGCGGGGCGAGGTGGTTCCACAGGTGGTAGCGCCAGGTCCGGTCGCCGTTGGCGCCCTGGGTCATCGAGTCGCCCGCCAGCATGATGCGGCGCGGGTGGTCCACTGGTCCCTCCGCTTCCCGTACGGTCTCGCCGCCGTCGTCGCGCACGGCGGTCCAGTAGGCGGTCCCCGCGACCAGGAGCACGACCGCGAGCGCGCCCGCGAGGACGAGGGGGCGGGCACGGCGGTGTCGGGGGGTCGTCACGTGTGGGCCTTCCGCTGGTCCGTGGGCCGGCGGCGCGGCGCGCCGCCGGCCCCGTGGTGGGACGGTGTTCCGCGGGCTCCCTGCCGCGGCGCCCGGTCAGTCGCGGGCCACCACCCGGTTGCTGATGGTGCCCAGCCCCTCCACCGTCACCGAGACCTCCTGGCCGATCCGCACCGGCCCCACCCCCGCCGGGGTGCCGGTGAGGACCACGTCACCGGGGAGGAGCGTCATGAAGGAGGTGACGTAGGCGATGATGCCCGGGATGTCGTGGATGAACTGCGAGGTCCGCCCGGACTGGCGGACCTCCCCGTCCACGGTGGTGGTGAGCGCCAGGTCCTGGGCCTCCTCGATGCTCAGCCCGGTGGTGATCCAGGGCCCGATCGGGCAGAAGGAGTCGAAGCCCTTGGCCCGCGTCCACTGCTTGTCCTTCTTCTGGAGGTCGCGCGCGGTGACGTCGTTGGCGACGGTGTACCCGAAGATCACGTCCTTGGCGCGCTCGCGCGGCACCTCCCGGCAGGGCCGCGAGATGACGATGGCCAGCTCGCCCTCGAAGTCGACCCGCTCCGAGACCGAGGGGTGGAAGATCGGGTCGTTGGGTCCGGCCACGGAGGTGGACGGCTTGAGGAACACGACGGGCTCGTCGGTGGACTCGCCCGTGACGTCCTTCATCTCCGCGACGTGGTCGGCGTAGTTCTTGCCGATGC
Organism: Nocardiopsis sp. CA-288880; assembly: GCF_050955985.1. NCBI lineage: Bacteria > Bacillati > Actinomycetota > Actinomycetes > Streptosporangiales > Nocardiopsidaceae > Nocardiopsis > Nocardiopsis sp. CA-288880. Next base: position 6,468,293 of record NZ_CP192105.1, read on the forward strand.
AGACCACCTTGGTGGGCAGGACCGGTGAGAGCAGCCGGACGTCGGAGAGCCTGGCCCTCTCACCGGTCAGTTTGATGTCGCCGAGGAGAGGGTGTCCGCTCAGCCGCGCGACGAACTCCTCCCCACTGTCGGAATCGGTGTCGATCAGCCCGAAACCGACCTCGTCCCCGACCGCGAACCGTGCGATGCGCACCTGGTGCCTCCCAGCAGCCCCGTTGTCTCTCTTGCGGTTGAAGCGTATCCGCGTGCCGGGGCCGGGGTGCGGGCGGGACGCGGTCCGGAACCCCGACGGGCCAGGACCGGAACCCGGGGCGCGACGATCCGAAGGCCTCCGGACGCACAACGGCCGAGCTCCGGGACACCAGGGCTCCCCGGATACCCGCCTGGCCCGAACTCCGGGTGAACTCTGGCATGCTGGGTCCGATATCCACTGTCGAGAGGTTGCTCGTCGTGCCCACGTCCGCTTCGCCCACGGGCCGGTCCCGTGCCAGGCACCGCCGACGCCGGTACCCGATGGGGCTGGCACTGGGCCTGTGCCTGGTCTCGGGTGCCTCGGCCGTGCTCATGATCAGCGTGCCCGCGCCGTCGTCCGACCTCGACTCCCCCTCGGAGACCTCCGCCACCGCCCCTGTGGGCGACGGCGTTCCCGACGACTCCGGCGACCCAAGGGCCTCGGCGGAGGAGTCCGGGCAGGCGGACAGCGCCTCCGGCCAGGGCCAGGAGTCCTCCCCCTCTCCGGAGGAGGCGGCGGAGGAGCCCGTCCTCCTCCGCTCCGTGGAGGACGAGGTCGACAGCGCCGACGGCGAGATGACCGTGATGGAGGGTGAGAGCGACGTCATGGGGGACGGCCCCCTGACGACCTTCGCCGTGGAGGTCGAGGACGGGCTCCCCGGCGACGCCGAGGACTTCGTGGCCGCCGTCGAGGAGATCCTGGGCGACCCCCGCAGCTGGGGGGACGACGGGGAGCGCTCGCTCCAGCGGGTGGACGGCGACGACGCCGACATCCGGGTCCTGCTGGCCGCGCCGGACACCGTCGACCGCATGTGCGCCCCGCTCAACACCAACGGGTACGTCTCCTGCGCCAACGGCAACCGGGCGATCATCAACCAGAACCGCTGGGTGGGGAGCGTGCCCCACTTCGACGACGACCTGGAGACCTACCGGATCTACCTGATCAACCACGAGGTGGGGCACACCCTGGGCCACGGCCACGTCAACTGCCCCGGCCGGGGCGAGCCCGCCCCCGTGATGCAGCAGCAGACCCTCGACCTCCAGGGGTGCGAGGCCAACGGCTGGGTCCACCCGGACAACGAGCCCGCCGACGGGTCCGACGAGGACTCCGACGGCTGACCCGCCGCCGCGGGCCGCCGTCCCGTCAGACCTGCGGATAGCCCTGCCGGAGGAGTCCGTAGGTGACGGCCTGTTCGAGCGCCGCCCAGGACGCGTCGACGACGTTGGGGCCGACGCCCACCGTGGTCCACTCCCCCGCCCCGTCGCTGAAGGACACGAGGATGCGGGTGACGGCGTTGGTACCCGAGGTGCCCTCCAGGATGCGGACCTTGTAGTCCGTCAGCTCCAGCCCGGCCAGGGCGGTGTAGGCGCCCTCCATGGAGCTGCGCAGCGCCCGGTCGAGGGCGTTGACCGGACCGTTGCCCTCGGCGGTGGCGATCACGCGCTCGCCCTTGACGAGCAGCTTCACCGTGGCCTCGGTGAGGCTCTCGTAGCCGTTGGACAGGGAGTCGGCGCCCGTGGCCGGCCTGCGCTCGGTGATGACCCGCCACGACTCGGTGTCGAAGTAGCGGACCGGGGACCCGAGCTCCTCGCGCAGCAGCAGCTCCAGGGAGGCGTCGGCCGCCTCGAAGCTGTACCCGGAGAGCTCCAGGGCCTTGACCCGCTCCACGACCCGGCCGGCCAGCGCCCGGTCGCCGGAGAGGTCCAGCCCCAGCTCCTGGGCCTTGAGCTCGATGGAGGCCCGTCCGGCCATGTCGGAGACGAGCATCCGCATGGTGTTGCCGACCAGGGCGGGGTCGGTGTGCTGGTACAGGTCGGGGTCGACCTTGATCGCCGAGGCGTGCAGCCCCGCCTTGTGGGCGAACGCCGACACCCCCACGTAGGGCTGGTGGGTGTCGGGGGTGAGGTTGACGATCTCCGCGACGGCGGTCGCGACGCGCGTCATCTCCGGCAGGCAGCCGTCGGGGAGCACGTCGAGGCCGCGCTTGAGGGTGAGGGCGCCGACCACCGAGAACAGGTTGGCGTTGCCGACCCGTTCCCCGTAGCCGTTGGCCGTGCACTGCACGTGGGTGGCCCCGGCGTCCACGGCGGCGAGGGTGTTGGCGACGGCGCAGCCGGTGTCGTCCTGGGCGTGGATGCCCAGGCGGGCGCCGGTGGCCTCGCGGACCTCGGTGACGACGCGGGTGATGTCGCCGGGGAGCATGCCGCCGTTGGTGTCGCAGAGGACGACGACGTCGGCCCCCGCCCCGGCGGCGGTGCGGACCACGTCGAGGGCGTGGTCGGGGTTGTGGTGGTAGCCGTCGAAGAAGTGCTCGCAGTCCACGAACACGCGCTGGCCGTGTTCGCGCAGGTGGGACACCGTGTCGGCGATCATGGCGAGGTTCTCGTCGAGGGTGGTGCGCAGGGCGCGCTCGACGTGCCGGTCGTCACTCTTGGCGACGAGGGTGACGACCGGCGCGCCGCTGTCGCGCAGGGCGGCCACCTGGGGGTCGTCGGCGGCCCGCACACCGGCCCGGCGGGTCGCGCCGAACGCGGTGAGCTGCGCGTGCCTCAGCGTGAGCTCTCGTGAAGCCCGCTGGAAGAACTCGGTGTCCTTGGGGTTCGCCCCCGGCCACCCTCCCTCGATGAACGCCACCCCGAAGTCGTCCAGCAACTGCGCGATGGCCAGTTTGTCGGAGACCCGCAGGTTGATCCCCTCGCGCTGGGCTCCGTCGCGCAGCGTGGTGTCGAAGACGTGGAAACTGTCGTCCCTCATGGGCGGAACTCCCGAAGGTGGATGCTGTGGTGTGGCCGACCGGCCCCCGCCAACAAAAAAGACCCCCCGTGGACACGAGAGGTCGGCGCGCTGGCGAGGTACGTCGGTCAGCCAGCGCGCCTCACGATAATGAGAACCTGAGACGGCATGAGGTCAGTGTGCCACAAGGCGGCCGGGTCCTCCGTGTTCAGCGGCCGATTGTCCCATTGTTCGAGACGGGAGTTTCTCGGAACGGACGTTTCACCCCGTGGACCGCAGCGCCGGGACACGCCGGGGCCGGGGCGTACGCGCTCCCGGGGAGGCGGCGGCCCGCGCGCCCCGGGCCGCGCGCGGGCCGCCCCCGTCGGGACGGCCCGCGCGCGGCCCCGTCCTAGGCGTCGCGGCCCGAGAACTTGGTGATCCAGCCGTTCTTGTCGGCGCGCAGCCCCGTCTGGAGGCCCACCAGCTCCTCGCGGAGGCGCATGGTGACCGGTCCGGGCGTGCCGTCGCCGACCGTGAACGCGCCCTCGTCGCTCTTGACGAACCCGACGGGCGTGATCACGGCCGCGGTGCCGCAGGCGAACACCTCGGTGAGCTCCCCCGACTCGGCCGCCTCGCGCCACTCGTCGGTGGAGATGGGGGCCTCCTCCGCCGGGATGCCGAGGTCCGGGGCCAGGGTCAGCAGGGACTCACGGGTGATGCCGGGCAGGAGGGTGCCGGTCAGCGGGGGCGTGCGCAGGCGCGCGTTCTCACCCGAGCCGAACACGAACCACAGGTTCATGCCGCCCATCTCCTCGACCCAGCGGTGTTCGCGGGAGTCGAGCCAGACGACCTGGTCGCACCCCTTCTCGACCGCCTGGGACTGCGCGAGGAAGCTCGCCGCGTAGTTGCCCGCGAACTTCGCCGCGCCGGTCCCGCCCGGGGCCGCGCGCGTGTAGTCCTTGGACAGCCAGACGGTCACCGGCTTGACGCCGCCGGAGAAGTACGAGCCGACCGGGGACGCGATCAGCAGGTAGAGGTAGCTGCGGGACGGGTGGTTCACGCCCAGGCCGACGTCCGTCGAGATCATGAACGGGCGCAGGTAGAGGCTGAAGTACTCCTTGTCCGGCACCCAGTCGCCGTCGTGCTCGAGGAGCAGGTCGATCGACTTGAGGAACAGCTCCTCGGGAAGCGCCGGCATGGCCATGCGCGCCGCGCTCCTGTTGAGCCGGGCGGCGTTGGCCTCGGGCCGGAACGACGCGAGCGAGCCGTCCGGGTGGCGGTAGGCCTTGAGGCCCTCGAAGATCTCCTGGGCGTAGTGCAGGGCCGATGTGGCCGGGTCCAGGCTCAGCGGGCCGTACGGCTCCAGCCTGGCGTCGTGCCACCCCCGGCCCTCGGTGTAGCGGATGGTCACCATGTGGTCGGTGAACACCTGCCCGAAACCGGGATCCTCCAGCAGTGCCTCCCGCTCCTGCGGGGTCTTCCGCCGGTCGGAGAGCTGGATGTCGAACGTCAACCCCGCTGTGGTGGTGTCGTTGTTCATGTCGTCGGTGGTCCTCTCGGGTGCAACAGGTCGGCAGCGCCGCCGACCTGGAATCCAGTCTGGCGGAAGAGCGCACCCGGTGCCAGGGCGGGCCCTGGGGCCCGGACACGGCGGCAGGCGCGCTCGGGTTGATCCGGGCGCGCCTGCCGGTGCCGGTCCCAGGGACCGTGCCACCCGTCGAGCGGGTGGCCCCTTGCCGTCGGCCGCGCCTCGGAGAAGGGCAGGGCCGACGGAACGTGCGTCAGCCCTGCTCGGCTACTCGCGCGGCGAGGTCGTCGCCGACCTGGGCCGTGGTTCGCGACCCGCCGCCCTGGGCGCGGGTCTTGAGGTCCGCGGCGACCGCGTTCTCGATGCGGCGGGCCGCCTCGGGGACCCCCAGGTGGTCGAGCATCGTCGCGGCGGACAGCACCGTGGCGGTGGGGTCGGCCTTGCCCTGGCCCGCGATGTCGGGCGCGGAGCCGTGGACGGGCTCGAACATGCTGGGGAACGTGTTGTCCGGGTTGATGTTGCCGCTGGCGGCCAGGCCGATGCCGCCGGTGATGGCGGCGCCGATGTCGGTGATGATGTCGCCGAACAGGTTGTCGGTGACGACCACGTCGAAGCGCGCGGGCTGGTTGACGAAGAACATCGACGCGGCGTCGACGTGGCAGTAGTCCACGGCGACCTGCGGGTACTCGGAGCCGACCTCCCGCACCACGCGCTGCCACAGCTCGCCGGCGAAGGTCAGGACGTTGTCCTTGTGGACCAGCGTGAGCTTCCTGCGCGGTCGGGACGCGGCCTTCTCGAAGGCGTAGCGGACCACGCGCTCCACGCCGAAGCGGGTGTTGACGCTGTCCTGCGTGGCGACCTCGTGGGGGGTGCCCTTGCGCAGCACGCCGCCGGCTCCGGCGTAGGGGCCCTCGGTGCCCTCGCGGACCACGAGCATGTCGATGTCCTCGGGGCCCACGCCCGCGAGCGGGCTGGCCACCCCCGGGTACAGGCGGACCGGGCGCAGGTTGACGTAGTGGTCGAAGTCGAAGCGCAGGCGCAGCAGCAGCCCGCGCTCCAGCACGCCGCTGGGCACGGACGGGTCGCCGACCGCGCCGAGGTAGAGGGCCTCGTGTCCGGCCAGCTCGGTCCGGACCGATTCGGGCAGCGTCTCGCCCGTGCGGTGCCAGAGCTTCGCGCCCAGCTCGTACTCGGTGGTCTCCACGGCGAGGTCCTGCTGGGCGGCCGCGACCTCCAGCACCTTGAGCCCTTCGGCCACGACCTCGGGGCCGATCCCGTCGCCGGGGATGACGGCCAGTTTCACGGTGCGAGCTGCCATACGGACTGCCTCTGCTTCGGGTACGACCCCACCGGGTACTTCTCAGATGGTGAGATCAAATTGAACACTGGATGAGACAACCTTACCGGCCCGGAAGACCCGGGGCGTCCCGCCCGCGCGATTTTCCGCCGTGGGTCCGGACCGCCCCCGGGCCCCCTTCGCGGAGCGGGGCCCGTGCGGCGGCGCCGGGGCGGCGGACCCCGGAACACGGCCGCCCGCCGGGCGCCGGGGGCGCCCCGCGCGACGGGCCGGCGGACTCAGGCCCGGCGGTTCAGGGCGTCCTGGAGGGCGCGGTTGAGCTCGTCCTCGGAGTCGGGCGCGGTGGGGTACTCGATCATGTCGTACATGCGATCCTCCGGATGCGTTGCGTGACCGGCCCTGGGAACGGCCCGGCCACGGGTCTTCGCGGTTGCGCCCTGCGGCGCCGCGCGCTCGGCGGCCGCGGCCCGGCGGGATGGCGCCGAACGGCGGTGGAGCGCGGAACGTGGGCGGCGGTGCCCACCGGAACAGGAGCTCGCCCCCGGCGGGATCGTCTGCCGGAATCGCCGACGCGGGCCCCGGTCGGAGCGGGCGCGGCACTGGGTGGCGGCGTACGGCGGTGGAGCCGACGCCGCCAACTCCTAGGACTTCAGAATATCGGATGTCCAACTATATGACCAGCAATTCCCACGATGTGAGACATGCTGGTGTCGCCGCAGCTCAACCGGGCGTCCCGGCTCCGTCACGGCCCCTGCACACGCGCTCCCCGGGCGGCCCGGCCGAGCAGCAGCCGCACGCCGAGGCCGCGGACGAGCACCCGGATACGGCGCTCCCAGCGGTCGGCGGCGGCGCGGTGCCGGTCGGCCGCCCTCAGCGCCCGCCTCATCCGCCTGTGCCAGTCGGCCGGCGGCCCCTCCCCGCCGGGGCGGTCCGCCTCCAGCACCTCGGCCGGATCGACCTCGTACTCGCCCCACAGCGCGGCCACCACGGCGTCGAGGTCCGGCCCGGAGGCCCCCAGGCGCCGGGCGCGGGCGAAGGCGGCGGTCCGCTCCAGGCGGAGCCCGCCCGCACCGCGTACGCGGACGAGGCCCGCACCGCACGCGTCCGCCGCGGCGGCCAGGGCGTCCACGGCCCGGGGGCGCACGGGCGCCCCGGGCGGAACCAGGAGCCGGAACGGGACGTCCGGGTCCGCCCGCGGCGCCTCCTCGGCGAACACCACCCGCGACTCGCACCGGAAGGCCTCCCGCACCAGCCTCCGCTCCGCGTCCGGATCGTCCAGGACGGCGTGCCTGCCGGAGGGCACGTCCCGCCACGGCCCCACCAGCGTGATCCGCACATCCGCCGCGTCACCCCCCAGCAGGCGCTCCACCGTGTCCGACACCGCCCCGAACCGGGCCCCCTCCACCTCCACCACCACCTCCGCGAAGGGCACCTGCCACTCCCGGCGACGCGAGGCCCGGCGGGAGCGCAGGAGCGGGACCCCGTTCTCCAGGCGGAGCCGGTGGAGACGGGCGCCACCGTCCTCCCGGCCGTCCCCCCGCGGCCCGCCGGGGCCCCCGACCACCGCGGCGGGCTCCGGGACGAACACCGCGCCCCGCTGCGCCAGCCGGTACGCCAGGTGGTCCTCCCCTCCCACGCGCCCGGCGGGACCGCTCCCCCCGCACTCGGCCAGCAGCCCGCCCCGCACCGACCAGGCCGACCCGGCGAGGGCGCGCCACGCCCGGTGTCCCGCGTTCCCCGGCCCCTCCGAGGGATCGTGGTCCCCGGAGGCCGCTGCCTCCGGTCCCGGCCCCCCGTCCGGCTCCGGGGAGGCCGCCCCGCTCAGCACCACGAGGTGGTCGGCGAGGTGGTGCCAGCGCATGTGCGCCTCCACGTGGGTGCGGCCGACCTCCGTGCCGGCCTCCAGCCACAGCACCGCCGCGTCCGGGGAGGACTCCGCCACCGCCCGTACCGCGTCCTGCGGTCCCGACCGGCCGGGGCCGGCGGCGAGGGTCCTCGTGTTCCCCGGGCGGACCTGCGGCAGCCGGACCGGCGTGCCGCCGTCGTCCACCACCACGACCTCCGTGAGCCGCGCCGGATAGGTCTGCTCCGCCAGGGACGCCAGCGTCGGGCCGAGCCGCCCCCGCACACCGCACGCACGGACGACCACGACGGCGTCCAGCTCCGGCTCCCATCCGCCCAGGTCCGGCGGCTCCGGCGCCGGGTGGTCGTTGAGGGGGGCACGGGCGGGACCCGTCCCGGCCCGTCCCGCCCGCGCGCCGACGCTGCCCCGTGCCCCGACCGTCTCCGCCATTGCGCCGCTCCCCCTCATCCGATGACCCGGCGCACGAACCTGCCGCCGCGGGTGCCCGTCAGCCAGCGGTACCTGCGCTCCAGGCGCCCGGCCCTCGCCTCCTGCTCCGCGGCCTCCCGCTCGGCGAGCGCCAGCGCGCTCCGCCAGTCCTCCGGGGGGTCGGGCGGCCGGTCCTCCTCCGTGAGCAGCTGCGACTCGCCGTCGATCCAGTGCACGGCGCTGACCTCTCCGACCAGGGCCTCGACCTCCTCCGGCCGGTCCGCCAGCCGACGGGCCCGGGCGAACGCCGCGGTGCGCTCCAGGCGGGGTCCGCCGCGGTCGCTCCCCGGGACCACGGCGCGGAGCAGCCCGGCGCGGGCGCTGTCCGCCTCCTCCACCATGCGGCGGACGGCGTGCCGGGCGAGCGGCAGGCCCGGGGGGAGGAGGAGCCGGAACGGGACGTCCGGGTCCGCCCGCGGCGCCTCCTCGGCGAACACCACCCGCGACTCGCACCGGAAGGCCTCCCGCAGCGCCGCCGTGTCGGGGTCCGGACCGTCCGGGACGGCGCGCCCCCCGGAGCGCGCACGCCGCCACGGCCCCACCAGCGTGATCCGCACATCCGCCGCGTCGCCCCCCAGCAGGCGCTCCACCGTGTCCGACACCGCCCCGAACCGGGCCCCCGCCACCTCCACCACCACGTCCACGCAGGGCACCTGCCACTGCCGGACGCCGGCGCCCCGGCGCACGCCGAGCCGGGGGATGCGGTTGCCGACGAAGGGGACCCTGTACCGGGCGCCCTCCGCCTTGCGGAGCTCCATCTCCGGGAGGCCCAGGTGCCAGCTGCTGCTGTCGAGTTCCGGGACGAACACCGCGCCGCGCTGCGCCAGCCGGTACGCCAGGTGCGTGTCCTCGCCCAGGAGCAGTTCGGGATCGGTCCCCCCGCACTCGGCCAGCAGCTCCCGGCGCACCGAGCCGGTGCCCCCGATGAAGTAGGAGAACGCCTCGTATCCGGCGGTGCGCAGGTCCTCCTTGCGGTCGTAGGCCCTGCGCAGCCACGCCAGCTCCTCGCCCGGCCCCTCGACCAGGGCCTCCGGCTCCCCGCGGCCGACGGCGCCGGCCACCTCCGCCGGGCTCGGCAGTCCCGTCCCGTGGTCGACGCACCGCAGGTGGCCGGTGACCACGAGGTGGTCGGCGAGGTGGTGCCAGCGCATCTGCGCCTCGACGTGGTCCCGGAAGGCGATCATGTCGGCGTCGAGGAACAGGACCACGTCCGCGTCCGTGGCGGCCGCGCCGGTGTTCACCGCGTGCCCCCTGCCCCAGCCCCCGGGCAGGGCCGGCACGATCCGCGTGTTCGCGGGCCGGAGCTCCGGCATCCTGAGCGGCGGGTCGCTGCCGTCGTCCACGACCACGACCTCCGTGAGCCGTGCCGGATAGGTCTGCGCGGCCAGCGACGCCAGCGTCAGATCGAGCTTCTCCTGCCCGCCGAACGCCCGGACGACCACGCCGACCCCCAGCTCCGGCTCCCACGCGCCCAGCCCGGGCGGCTCCAGCACCGAGTAGTCGTTGTGGCGGATCAGCGGCCGCGGCCCGCGCTCCCCCCGCCCGCGGCGGTCGAGGGCGCCCTCCCGGACGAGCGTCATCCCCTGCTCCCCTCTCTCACGGTCGGCTCCCCGCGGATCTCCAGCGGCGCCGCCCCTCCGGGGGCGTCCGCGGCCTCGGACTCCAGGAGCGCGCTGGGCCGCCATCCCCGGCGCCGCTCCGCGCCGTTGCGGAGGAAGTGGCCCGCGCCGACGTCCCAGGTGTGTCCCGAGGCCCTGCGGCGCAGGACGTAGTTGAGGCCGTGGCCGCGGTAGACGCGGCCGCCGAGGAGTTCGATCCCGGCGAAGAGGCCCGTGTCCTCGGCCGTGCCCACCGGCGGGAAACCGCCGACCTCCTCCACCGCCGTGCGGTCCATGAGGAGGGTCCCCCCTGCGGCCCGCCGCCACAGGCACTCCGTCGGGGCGCTCCGCCGCACCGTCAGGTCGAGGGTCTCGAGGTAGACGAACTCCGCGGCGCTGCCCACGACGTCGGCGCCGGAGTAGCGGCGCGCCAGCACCAGGTCGGCGAGGTGGTCCGGCCCGTACCAGTCGTCGTCGTCCATCTTGGCGACCGCCGAGCCGCTCGCCCGGGCGATCCCCTCGTTCAGCACCGACCCGAGGACCGCGTCCGGGTCGGGCCGGAAGACCTGCAGGGCGCGTCCGGTCCTCCGGAAGGCGGCTGTCGCCTCCCGGACCCCCGGGGCGTCCTCGCCGAACCCGTGCAGCCCGAGGACCAGCTCCACCTCCACACCGCGCTGGCGGGCCACCTGGCGCAGCGCGAACCCGAGCATCTCCGGCCGCCGGGTGCACAGCACCACCGACACCGCCGGGTCGGGCGGTCCCCCGACGCCGGCCGCCGCCCCCAGGTCCCTCCACCGCGCGCGCACGCCGTGGGTTCCCAGGGCCGCCCGGCGCAACCGGACGCTGTGCTCCTCCCGCGCCAGTCCGTCCGCGAGCTCGTCCGCTCCGACCGAGGCGACCAGCGCGCACAGGTCGGCCCCGAGGCACCGGGCCCACGGCGGCACCGGGCCGCCGACGAGCGGAACCCCCGCCGCGGCCAGTCCGGCCACCGCCCGCACCGCCGCCAGCGGACCGCTGTGCCGCCCCCACTCCACGTCCACGGCGCGCAGGTCCCGCAGCCGGGCGACGTCCACGTCGGTCACGGTGCCGTCCTCGGGCACCCGCCACCGCACCGATCCCCCCGAGACCAGGACCCAGCGCCCGCCCCGGGAGACCAGGCGTCCCACCTTCGGGCCCGCCCGGCCGACGAACCCGGTCGGGTTCACCGTCCGCTCGTCGACGGGCGGCACGTCCTCCACCCGGAAACGGCCGTGGACCGTGCCGCCCGGCCGCCCCGCGACCGCCCACGAGGACTCCTCCACGCTCAGTCGGCGGACACCGCCTCCCCTCGCGCCCTCGGGGACGACGGGGCCGCCGGGCTCCGCGGGCCCCACCCGCAGCACCACGTCCGCCTTGAGGGGATCGGCCACCCGGGCGCCGCCGGGGCACCACAGGCCCGCGTCCGCGCCCAGCACCGCCACCGCCGGGACCGGTGCGGCCCCCGGCCGGCCGCCGACGACCCCCCGTGCCAGAGCGCCCGCCACCCTGTGCACGGACACGGGGTCCTCGAAGCACGCCTCGCACGACCAGCCTCCGCCGGCCAGGCGCCGCACACGCAGCTCCAGAAGCTCCGACCACTCCCCCGGCGCCGGCGCCACCGGGACCGGAGGCCCCTGGTGGGAGGGGACCTCCAGGAGGACCACCACCACGAACGGCGCGGGCGGCAGGACCCCGAGGGGGACGAGCGCCCTCCTCAGGTCGGTCGCCGTCGCGGCGACGACGGCGACCACGCCCGCGTGCGGATCCGCCGGTCCGGCTCCCGCCCCGGCTTCCCCGACGACGACCCGGTCCAGGTCGACCGCCCTGTCCCCGGCGCCGAGGGCGAGCTCCCCGACCGCTTCCGCGGCCGCGGCGCCGGTGTGGCAGACCAGGGTGGGGAGGGAGCCCCGGAGCCGCAGGGCGTCCGCGAGCTCTCCCCCGGTCACGAGGCGGCCCGGGCCCGGACCGCGTCCGCGGAGGCCCCTGCCCCGAGGACGGCGTCGGACCGCTCGGCCGGCGCCCTCCCGCGTCCCTGGCCCCGCGCCCCGTGGTCCTCCCCGGGGATGACCAGCGCGCCCGGGGCGCAGCGGTCGAAGAGGTCCGGGACCGCGTCGACCCCCTTCGCCCCCGCCACGCGGGTGAGGTGCAGGAGGTCGATGCCGTGCAGCCCGTCGAGGTCCGAGGCTCCGCGCACCTCGACGACCCCGGAGAGCCCGTGCGCGGCGACCATGGCCCGGACCAGGCCCGCGCACCGGGGGTCGCTCTCCAGCGCCACCAGCCTCCCGGCCCGGAACCGGCGGAGCGCCAGGCCCAGCCAGAGCGTGGACGCGCCGCTGCCGACCTCCACCACCAGGTGCGGACGCCGGTCCCGCACGGCCCGGACGACCCGCTCCACCGTCTCGGGGGAGACCCCGTCCTCCCCGGGCGCCGGCATGGGCGCGTCAGGACCCAGGAGCGCCTCCAGCTCGCGGACGGCCCTCGCCTCCGCCGGGGTCCCCGGCTCCCGCACGGCGGGGACCGCACGCTCCCCGCCCCCTCCCGCGGACGCGTCGCACAGCGCGCGCACCGATTCCTCCATCCGCGCGAGGCGGCCGGTCAGGTCGTCGGCGCGGGCGAAGAGCTCGGTCCGGTTCTCCCCCGCGATCTCGGCGATCTCGCGCGCGTGCCGGTCGAACCTGAGCCGGAGCGACCGCAGCTGCGCGGTGTTGCGCCGCACGAGGAGCGCGAGGAGCCCGACCGCGCCGAAGGCCCCGGACAGGGCGGTGAGGTGGAGCGCGGACCGGATGTCGACCACCCCGTACGCGAGCATCACCAGGAGCGTTCCCGCCCAGACCGCTGCGGCCGCCCCCAGCGCCACCGCGAACCGTCGACGTGGAAAATGCAATTCAATCCCCCCGGCATCGAGTCGAACTATGGAGGCGGAATCCAGGACAGCGACTCCGCCGACACCCGAACCCGTTCGAGAAGGACTCCACAAGCGCGAATCCGGACGGACACGAGCACCATGACCAGCGATATCCTTGCACAGGAAAAGAAATAACCTTCACATAACACGAGGCCGGAGCCCCCTTCGGCCCTTCTCCGCGCACTCATCAGGCACACCCGGGACATTTCCCAAGGAAAATCATAAAAGGTGACATTCGTGGCCGGGAGCGGCTTTTCTCCCCGGTTGTCGCGGGGCGCCGCACCGGCCTTCCGCGTGCGGGACGCCGCGCACGGAAAAGGGCCGCTCCCACCGATCGGTGGGAGCGGCCCTCCGGGCCGTGCCGTGGTCGCGGCGCGGCCCCGCCGGGGGCCGGGGCCCGCCCGCCGCCTAGTCCTCCAGGTCGATCTGGCGGCTGATGTCCGCGTCGATCTCGCCCGAGATCGACGACAGGATCTCCTCGGGCACGGCGGAGTCGACGGTGAGCGCGATCAGCGCCTTGCCGCCCTCCTGGTCCCGGATGACCTGCATCCCCGCGATGTTGACGTCCGCGTCGCCCAGCAGGGCGCCGACCTTGCCGACGACGCCGGGGCGGTCCTCGTAGGCCAGGAACACCATGTGCTCGGCCAGGCCGATCTCCATGGTGTAGTTGTTGATCTCGACCAGCTTCTCGATCTGGCGCGGGCCGGTCAGGGTCCCGGACACCGACACCCGGGTGCCGTCGGCGAGGACGCCGCGCACCGAGATCAGGTTGCGCCAGTCGCTGCTGTCGTCGCTGGTGACGAGGTTGACCTCGACACCGCGCTCCTTCGCGAGCAGGGGGGCGTTGACGAACGTCACCGTGTCCTCGACCACGTCGGCGAACACGCCCTTGAGGGCGGCCAGCTCCAGGACCTTCACGTCGTGGGCGGCGATCTCCCCGCGCACCTCGACGTCGATGCGGCTGGCGATGGTGCCCGCGAGGGAGGTGAAGACCCGGCCGAGCTTCTCGGTGAGGGGCAGGCCCGGCTTGATCTCCTCCGCCACGCCGGTGCCCTGCACGTTCACGGCGTCCGGCACGAACTCGCCCGACAGCGCCAGCTTGACCGAGCGCGCGACCTGCGTGCCGGCCTTCTCCTGCGCCTCCTCGGTGCTCGCGCCCAGGTGGGGGGCGACCACGACGTTCTCGAACTCGAAGAGCGGGCTGTCCGTGCAGGGCTCCTTGGCGAACACGTCGATGCCCGCTCCGGCGACACGGCCGTCCTTCAGGGCCCGGTACAGCGCGTCCTCGTCCAGGATGCCGCCGCGCGCGGCGTTGATGACGCGCACCGTCGGCTTGACCTTGCTCAGCGCCTCGTCACCGATGAGGCCCAGGGTGTCCTTGTTCTTGGGCAGGTGGATGGTGATGAAGTCGGAGCGCTCCAGCAGCTCGTCCAGCGTGGTCATCTCCACACCGATCTGCGCCGCGCGGGCGGGCTGCACGAACGGGTCGTACGCGATGACCTTGGTCCCGAAGGCCGACAGGCGCTGCGCCACGAGGGCGCCGATCCGGCCGAGGCCGACGACGCCGACGGTCTTCTCGTACAGCTCGACACCGGTGTACTTGGACCGCTTCCACTCGCCGTTGATGAGGGCGTTGTGGGCCGGGGCGGTGTTGCGGGCGCTGGCCAGCAGCAGGTTGATCGCCTGCTCCGCGGCGCTGATGATGTTGGAGGTCGGGGCGTTGACCACCAGGACGCCCGCCTTGGTGGCGGCGTCCACGTCCACGTTGTCCAGGCCGACGCCCGCGCGGGCGACCACCTGGAGCCGGGAGGCCGCGGCCAGGGCCTCGGCGTCCACCTTGGTCGCGCTGCGCACGATCAGGGCGTCGACGTCGGCGAGGGCGGGCAGGAGCTCGGACCGGTCGGCGCCGTTGACGTGGCGCACCTCGAAGTCCTCTTCGAGCAGCGCGATTCCGGCGGGCGAGAGTTCTTCCGCTACGAGTACGGCGGGTTTGGGCACAACGGTTCCTTTTCGGGTGGTGCGACCCGACCGCGCAGGTGGTTGGCACTGCCCGGATCGGGTGGGACGGCCGATCAAAAGTCTACTGCCCGGGTAGGGAAGCCCGACGGGGGCAGGTGGTGTAGTCCACCTGCCCCCGGTTCACGGGGTCCTCGCCCGGTCCCCTAGGCCTTGAGCCAGCTCATCAGCGGACGCAGTTCGGCGCCCACCTTCTCGATCTTCTCGTTCTGCTCGGCCTCGCGGCGCTTCTTGAAGGTCGGCTGGCCGGCGTCGAACTCGTCCATGAGCTCCTTGGCGTAGGAGCCGTCCTGGATCTCGCCGAGGATCTTGCGCATCTCCTCGCGGGTCTGCTCGGTGATGACGCGCGGGCCGCGGGTGTAGCCGCCGTACTCCGCGTTGTCGGACACCGACCAGTTCATCTTGGAGATGCCGCCCTCGTACATGAGGTCGACGATCAGCTTGAGCTCGTGCAGGCACTCGAAGTAGGCGATCTCCGGCTGGTAGCCCGCCTCGACCAGGGTGGCGAAACCGGCCTTGACCAGCTCCTCGGTACCGCCGCACAGCACGGCCTGCTCACCGAACAGGTCGGTCTCGGTCTCCTCGGTGAACGTCGTCCGGATCACGCCCGCCTTGGTGCCGCCGATGCCCTTGGCCCACGACAGCGCCAGGTCCCAGGCCTGTCCGCTGGCGTCCTTCTCGACCGCGACCAGGCAGGGCACGCCGCGCCCGGCCTCGAACTGGCGGCGGACCAGGTGGCCCGGGCCCTTGGGGGCGACCATGGCCACGTCCACGCCCGCGGGCGGCTTGATGAGGCCGTAGCGGATGCTGAAGCCGTGGCCGAAGAACAGGGCGTTGCCCTCCTCCAGGTTCGGCGCGATCTCCTCGGCGTACAGGTCCCGGTGGATGTGGTCGGGGACCAGGATCATGATGACGTCGGCCTCGCGGGTGGCCTCCGCGGGGGTGACGACGCGCAGGCCCTCCTCCTCGGCCTTGGCGCGGCTCTTGGAGCCCTCGGCGAGGCCGACCCGCACGTCCACGCCCGAGTCGCGCAGCGACAGCGCGTGCGCGTGCCCCTGGCTGCCGTAGCCGATCACGGCGACCTTCTTGCTCTGGATGAGCGCGAGGTCCGCGGCGTCGTCGTAGTACATCTGTGCTGCCACTTGGGAATGCTCCTTGTTCTTGCGTACGTGTGGGGTCGGGGTGGGCGGTCGTCCGCGCCCGCCCGCCGGTCGGGAGGGCCCGCGGCTCCGGCGCCCTCCCGGGCGCCCGGCGGCCTCAGGCGCTGCGGTCGACGGTGCGGAGGGAGCGGTCGGTGATCGACCGCGGCCCGCGGCCCAGGGCGACCAGCCCTGACTTGACGAGCTCCCTGATGCCGAACGGCTCCAGGTTCCTCACCAGGGCATCGAGTTTCTCCGGGTCGCCGACGGCCTCGATGACGACGACGTCCGGGCTGACGTCCACGATGTGCGCGCGGAACAGCTCGGCCGTCTGAAGCACATGGGTGCGGCTCGACGCGTCGGCCTTGACCTTGACGAGCAGGAGCTCGCGCCGGACCGACGCGGTGGCGTCCATCTCCACGATCTTGACGACGTTGACCAGCTTGTTGAGCTGTTTGGTCACCTGCTCCAAGGGGTGGAGGTCGCAGTTGACCACGATTGTCATCCGGGACAGGCCTGGGTACTCGGTGGTGCTGACACTGAGTGAGTCGATGTTGAAGCCGCGGCGGGAGAAGAGGGAGGAGGCGCGGGCGAGGATCCCCGGGGTGTCCTCCACCAGAACGGAAAGCGTGTGACTGCTCATGGTGGTTCGGCCTTCTCCTCTTAGTCCTCGTGTTCCCAGTTCGGCGCCATGTCGCGCGCGTACTGGATGTTGTCGTTGCTGACGCCGGGGCCGACCATCGGCCAGACCATGGCGTCGTGGTTGACCGTGAAGTCCACGACGACGGGTGCGTCGTCGATCGCCATGGCCTTCTCGATGGTGGCGTCGATGTCCTCGGCGCGCTCGCAGCGCAGGCCGACACAACCGTACGCCTCCGCGAGGCGGACGAAGTCGGGGATCCGGACCTTCTCGTCCCGGGGCGAGGTCTGGAGGTCGGTGTTGGAGTAGCGGCCCTCGTAGTAGAGGGTCTGCCACTGGCGGACCATGCCCAGGTTGCCGTTGTTGACCACCGCGACCTTGACGGGGATCCCCTCGATGGCGCAGGTGGCCAGTTCCTGGTTGGTCATCTGGAAGCAGCCGTCGCCGTCCACGGACCAGACGACCCGGTCGGGGTCGCCGACCTTGGCGCCCAGGGCCGCGGGGACGGAGAAGCCCATGGTGCCGAGCCCGCCGGAGTTGACGAAGGACCCGGGGCGCTCGTAGTCGATGAACTGGGCGGCCCACATCTGGTGCTGGCCGACGCCCGCGACGTAGGTGGCCTCCGGGCCGGCGATCTGGCCCAGGCGCTGGATGACGGCCTGCGGGGAGAGGCTGCCGTCGTCGGAGGCCTCGTAACCCTTGGGGTAGGTGGTGCGCATGCGGTTGAGCTGCTGCCACCAGGCCTCGTAGTCGCCCTGCCGGCCCTTCTCCTGGTCGGCGCGGACGGCCACGACCATGTCCGCGAGGACCTCGCGGCAGTCGCCGACGATGGGCACGTCGGCGTGGCGGTTCTTGGAGATCTCGGCCGGGTCGATGTCGGCGTGGACGATCTTGGCGTCGGGGGCGAAGCTGTCGAGCCTGCCGGTGACGCGGTCGTCGAAGCGCGCGCCCAGGGCGACGATGAGGTCGGCCTTCTGGAGGGCCCCGACGGCGCTGACGTCGCCGTGCATCCCGGGCATGCCCACGAACTGCGGGTGGCTGTCGGGGAAGACGCCCCGGGCCATCAGCGTGGTGACGACGGGGGCGCCGGTGATCTCGGCGAGGACGCGCAGCTCGGCCGCGGCGCCGGCGCGCAGGACGCCGCCGCCGACGTACAGGACGGGGCGGCGGGCCTCGGCGATCATGCGGGCCGCCTCGCGGACCTGCTTGCCGTGGGGCTTGGTGACCGGCCGGTAGCCGGGGAGTTCGAGGCGCTCGGGCCAGACGAAGTCGGCGGAGGCCTGGAGCGCGTCCTTGGAGATGTCGACCAGGACCGGCCCGGGACGTCCGCTGGAGGCGATGTGGAAGGCCTCGGCGATGGTCCGGGGGATGTCGCGGGCGTTCTTGACCAGGAAGTTGTGCTTGGTGATCGGCATCGTGATGCCGCAGATGTCGGCTTCCTGGAAGGCGTCCGTGCCGATCATGGGGGCCGCGACCTGCCCGGTGATGGCGACCATCGGGACCGAGTCCATGTGGGCGTCGGCGAGGGGGGTCACCAGGTTGGTGGCGCCGGGCCCGCTGGTGGCCATGCACACCCCGGGCCGGCCGGTCGCGTAGGCGTAGCCCTCGGCGGCGTGCCCGGCCCCCTGCTCGTGGCGCATGAGGATGTGGCGCACCGCGGCCGAGTCGTAGAGCGGGTCGTAGGCCGGGAGGATGGCACCGCCGGGAATCCCGAAGACAGTGTCAACGCCGACCTGCTCCAGCGACCTGATCAGCGATTGGGCGCCGGTCATCTGCTCGGTCATCTCAAGATCCTTCAGCGAGGTTCCAGAGCGGTGCTGGGGCTCTGGCTTGGTGGGTCTGGTCCCTGCCTGGCAATAAAAAAACCCCCACCGCCCTGTGGCGGTTGAGGGGTGGCGCGCAGCAGAAGAAACTCAGTGGGCTGCGCGCCGACCAAGTACGAGGATCAGGGAGGTGTTCTGCACGTTGACCACATTGGCCGACGGAGGGGCCGCCCGTCAACAAGAACGACATAATGTCTCATTATATGAGACTCATATGTCAGCATGCGACCGCCCCCCTCGCTGAGAAGCCCTTCTGAACTGGACGAACCACCACAAGACCCCCGCCGCGTGTAACACAGAACACGTGGCGGGGGTCGTGTGCGACCGGGGGTCGAGGGCGGGACCGGGGTCAGAGGTTGACCCCGGCCTCCCCCCCGACGAGGGACTCGACGCCGCTCGCGGGCATCGGGCGGGCCACCAGGAAGCCCTGGCCGTGGTCGCAGCCCATGGCCCTCAGCTGCTCCAGCTGCTCGGGGCGCTCGATGCCCTCCGCCACCACCTGCACCCCCAGGTCACGGCCCAGCTGGATGATCGTGTGGGTGAGCAGGGTGACCGTGTCGTCGCGCCCGAGGTCGGCGATGAAGGACGGGTCGATCTTGATCGCGTCCACGCTGAGCCGCCGCAGGTGCGCCAGCGACGCGTAGCCCATGCCGTAGTCGTCGATGGCCAGCCGCACGCCCAGCTCCCGGAGCTCCGCCAGGCGCTGCACCGCCTCGCCGCCGTCGTCCAGCAGGACCTCCTCGTCCACCTCCAGGGTGAGCACGTCGGAGGACAGCCCCGTCTCGGCCAGGACGCCGGCCACCGTCTCCATGAAACGGGGCGACAGGACCTGCTTGACGGACAGGTTGACCGACAGGCCGATGTCCCAGTCCGAGAGCCGCCAGACCGCGACCTTCTCGCACGCCTCGCGGAGGATCCACTCCCCCAGCGGCACGATCAGCCCCGACTCCTCGGCGGCGCCGAGGAACGCGTCCGGACCGACCGCCTCCCCGTCCCGGTCCCAGCGCACCAGCGCCTCCACCGAGGTCACCTGGGAGGTGCCCAGGTCCACGACCGGCTGGTACTCCAGGAAGAAGTCGCCGTTGGCCAGCGCCTCGCGCAGGCGTATCTGCAGCTCCAGGCGGGAGACCACCATGTCGTGCATGTGGGCGGCGTAGACCTCCACGTGTCCCGCGCCGCGCTCCTTGGCCCTGGTCATGGCCACGTCGGCGTTGCGCAGCAGCTCGCCGCTGTCGGTGGTGGGCTCCGCGAAGGCCACCCCCGTGCTGGCGGTCAGCATGATGTCCCGGTCGGCCACCTGGAAGGGCTCGGAGGCGATCACGCGGCCCAGGCGCTCGGCCAGGTCGACCACCCGCTGCGCCCGGGGCACCCCCTCCACCAGGACCGCGAACTCGTCGCCGCCCCAGCGGGCCAGGGTGGCGTTGGAGTCCACCTCGGCGCGCAGCCTGCGGGCCGCCTGGCCCAGCAGGTGGTCCCCGCGCACGTGGCCCGCCGAGTCGTTGACGGACGTGAACCCGTCCAGGTCCAGGAAGATCACCGCGATGTCCTCGGCGGGCTCCTCGCTGATCGCCCTGTGCGCCAGCACGTCGCTGGCCCGCTCCTCCAGGTACGCCCGGTTGGGCAGCCCGGTCACCCCGTCGTGGAACGTCAGGTGCTCCACCTCGTCCTGGAGGGCCACCTGCGCGCTGATGTCGCGGGTGGTCACCAGCAGGCGGTCGGGCTCCCCCGGCTGCTCGTACAGGGAGGCGGTCGACTCGGTGTGCCGCCAGGTCCCGTCGGCGGCCCGCACCCGCAGCCGCAGGTGCACGCCCTGCGAGCCGCGCTCGGTGAACAGGTCCGTCACGGCCTTCGTGCGCGCGAGGTCCTCGGGGTGGATCAGCGCGGTGACGGGCGCGGCGAGCACGTCGTCCAGGCGGTAGCCGAACGCCTCGGCCGTCCCCGGGCTGACGTAGAACACGCCCCCGTCCCGGTCGAGGATGAGGATGACGTCCCCGCTGTTGCGCGCCAGCTCGTGGAAGTGGCCCTCGCGGTTGCGGACCATGCGGGCGAGGGTCGCGTTCTCCTCCAGCATGCCCAGGACCCGCACCAGGAGCACGATCACGGCGGTCCCCGCCGCCAGCGGGAGCACCGGCGCCACCCCGGACAGCCGGACCCCGGCCACCGTGAGCACCACGGCGGCGACGGCCACCGCCCCCACCGCCGCCAGCTCCGGCGCGAACCGGTACAGGCCCCTCCCCGTGATCCGGCGGGGGTCGGCGCCCGGCCGGTGCTCGATCAGCCACGGCAGGGCGCCCAGGAGGGCGAAGCCCAGGAACTTGATCGGGTGCTCGACGCCCCCGGCGATGGGGACCCCGGTCAGGCGGGTGAGCGCGCCGATCATGTCCGAACCGGCGATGACGATGAGCGCCCCGATGGCCAGCAGCACCGCGCGCCGCGTGCTGTGCGGCGACATGAACACCAGCGGGACGAGCAGGCACAGGACGACGATGTCGGCGACCGGGTAGACCAGGGCGAACCCCAGGAACCCGGCGCCCTCCCCGAGCTCCTCGTAGAGGGGGGAGAACAGCAGCAGCCAGACCACGGAGAACACCGCGGCGGCGCACACGTAGCTGTCGGTGATGTGGCGCATCGCGGTGCGCAGCCCGCCCGGCCAGGGGGCGAACCGGGTGAACCCCACCACGAAGAGTGGCAGCGCGGCGAGCGCGAAAAGATCACCCAGCGTGAGCGAGAGCACCGAACTGGAACTGAAGAGCCGGGTCAGACCGTGAGTGACGCCACCCGCGCACCAGGCGAGCGCGGCGAACCCGAGGTGCCGCAGCGCGGCCGGGCCGTCGGCCCCGTCGACGTGCGCGTCGCGGTCGGCCCCGGTCGCCGCCCAGCGCCGCGAGGCCAGGAGCAGGGAGAGCCCGGCGACGCCCGCGGCCAGCGCCGTGGGCCACTCGGCGAACGCCGCGGTGACGGTGGTCGACCCCAGCGGGACGAACGCCGCCGCCACGTAGACCAGGAACAGCACGCCCAGGCCGAAGGTCCACAGACGGCGTGCCCGGGTTCCCATCACCGACCTCCCCGCGGGCGTGTCGCGACCGTCGCGGCACGCAGCCGCCGTCGCGCTCTCTCCTCGTACATGGAGCACCCACCTCGCGTCGTTCGAGTACCGGCGCGGCACAGCGCCAGGTACCGCGGTCTGCCGCCCGGGTTCTCGCGGGACCGGGACGAGCCCGGTGGCGGGGCGGTCGGAGCGACCGCGCACACCCCCGTGCGTCGCAACCCTACGCAACCAAGGTCACACAGCGATTGAGGACCGGATGAGAGATGACGACAGAATGGTGACCCAGAGTCACCATGGCGCGCGGGCCTCGCGCCGCGCGCGCGACGCGCCGTGGGCCCCCCTCCCGGCCCGCCGCGCCCCGGCGGCGCCGGGACCCGCCGCACGGCGGGCGGACCGGCTCCGGGAGGGACCGGGCCGGTCGTCGCCCGACCGGCCCGGAAGGGGGTCATGCCCCGGCGAGCCTCTCCAGGATGAGCTCCCGGGCGCGTCCGGCGTCGGCCTGGCCCCGGGTCGCCTTCATGACGGCGCCCACCAGCGCGCCGGCCGCGGCGAGCTTGCCGCCGCGCACCTTGTCGGCGGCGTCCGGGTTGGCGGCGATGGCCTCGTCCACGGCGGCGCCCAGCGCGCCGTCGTCGCTGACGACCTGGAGGCCGCGCGCCTCGACGACCTCGTCGGGGCCGCCCTCACCGGCCAGCACGCCCTCCACGACCTGGCGGGCGAGCTTGTTGGTCAGCGTGCCCTCGGAGACCAGGGAGATGATCCGCGCGACCTGGGCGGGCGTGATGGGCAGGGCCCCCAGCTCGACCTCCTGCTCGGTGGCGCGGCGGGACAGCTCGTTGAGCCACAGCTTGCGCGCCTCGGCGGACGGGGCCCCGGCGACCACGGTCGCCTCGACCAGCTCGATCGCGCCGGCGTTGACCAGGTCCCGCAGCTCGGTGTCGCTGAGGTCCCACTCGGCCTTGACCCTGGCGCGCTGGGCGGCGGGCAGCTCCGGCAGTGTGGCGCGGAGCTCCTCGATCCACTCCTCGGTCGGGGCCACCGGGACGAGGTCGGGGTCCGGGAAGTACCGGTAGTCCTGCGCCTCCTCCTTGGAGCGGCCGGAGATGCTGCGGCCGGTGTTCTCCTGGAAGTGGCGGGTCTCCTGCACGACCCTGTGCCCGGCGTCGAGGACGCCCGCCTGGCGCTCGATCTCGGAGCGCACGGCGCGCTCGACGGAGCGCAGCGAGTTGACGTTCTTGGTCTCGCTCCGGGTGCCCCACTCGGCGGTGCCGACCGGCTGGATGGACACGTTGACGTCGCAGCGCATGGAGCCCTCCTCCATGCGCACGTCGGAGATGCCCAGGGAGCGGACCAGGTCGCGCAGTTCGGCGGCGTAGGCGCGCGCCACCAGGGGGGCGAGTTCGCCGGTGCCGGTGATGGGCCGGGTGACGATCTCCAGCAGCGGGATGCCCGCGCGGTTGTAGTCGACGATCGAGTAGGTGGCGCCGTGGATGCGGCCGGTCGCCCCGCCCACGTGGGAGGTCTTGCCGGTGTCCTCCTCCATGTGGACGCGCTCGATCTCCACGCGGAACTCGCGCGGACCGTCGGGGGTGTCGACGGTGACGTCGAGGTGGCCGTCCACGCAGATCGGCTCGTCGTACTGCGAGATCTGGTAGTTCTTCGGCATGTCCGGATAGAAGTAGTTCTTCCGGGCGAACCGGCCCCAGGGCGCGATGGAGCAGTTCAGCGCCAGACCCAGGCGGATCGCGCCCTCGACGGCCTTCTCGTTGACCACCGGGAGGGAACCCGGGAACGCGAGGCAGACAGGGCAGACCTGGGTGTTCGGCTCCGCGCCGAAGCCGGTGGGGCAGGAGCAGAACATCTTGGAGGCGGTGCCCAACTCGATGTGGGTCTCCAGACCGAGGACGGGCTCGTACCTGGTCAGCGCCTGCTCGTAGGCCACCGGGGTGGGTTCGCCACCGCTCTTGGCAGGGCTAGGAGTTACCGCGTGGGCCATCGCCGCAAACCCGTTTCCGTAGAGGACATACCTTCCAGGTCAGCCTACCGAGCGCCCGGGGGTGGAGCGCCCGGCCCCGCGCCGGAGGCGCGCCCGGGACGCGTCCCGGGCGCCGTCCGCTCCCGCGGATGTCACGGCGAGTACACGATTGGGCCGCTGTCCAGGCGTCGACCGATCACCCAGGGTGCTTGAGCGACTAGTCTGTGTTCCCCAGGAAGATGATTTCGCCGGTCGGCCCCGACGGCCCTCCGCCCTTCGCACGGGAGCGCAAGAGCATGTCCGGCATCCTGCGTCGGTGCGCCGCGCTGCTGGCCTCGGCCGCCCTGACAGGCGCTCTGGTCAGCGCACCCGCCGCCGACGCCGACGACTTCTCACGTGTGGACCGCGACCCCGTCGAGGGGGCGGCACTCGTCCTCGCCGACGGCCAGGAGGTCGACACGGCGCTCTTCAGCCTGCGCGTGGCCGACGAGGCCTCGGTCCGCGCCTACGCGGCCCGGGTGGAGGAGGAGGTCCGGCCGCGCACCGCCTACGTCGAGTCGGCGTGGTCGGACAACCCCGGGTGGACGGGGTCCGACCCGTCCCCCGCGCCCGCCGACCGCGCGAACTGGATCGTCTCCCACTCCTACCCGGCGGTCGACCTCGGCCTCCTGGCGCAGGTGACCGGGCTGGTCCAGCTGGACGAGGCCGCGGCCATCGCGGCCACCCAGGCCGCCCTGTGGCACGTGCTGGAGGGGGCGGAGCCGGACCGCTCCGCGAACGACCTCGCGGTCGTCGCCCTCTACGAGTTCCTGGTGGCGGGCAGCGGGACGGCGGCCGACCACACGACCGCACGCTCACTGGAGCTCTCGCCCTCCCACGTGGAGGAGGTCGCTCCCGACGAACCCCTCGGCCCGCTCACGGTGCACAGCTCCGCGGCGGACCCCGTGCAGGTCTCGGTCCGCGGCGCTCCGGCGGCGTGGCTGGTGGACGGGGCCGGCGACCAGGTGACCCAGGCGGACGACGGCGCCGAGCTCTTCCTCGACGTGGACCCGTCGGTCCCGGCCGGGGTGGTGACCCTGCACCTGCTCGGCCAGGACGTGTCCCTGCCGGAGGGGCGCCTGTTCACCGGCCGGGACGGCGTGCGCACGCAGCCGCTGATCACCGCCGAGGAGGTCTCGGCGACGAGCTCGGCCTCCGCGACGTTCACCTGGCACCCCGAGCAGACGGCGGAGCCGAGCCCCGAGGAGACCCCGGAGCCCGCGCCGCCGGAGGAGCCCCCGGTCCTGGGCGGAGCCCCCGACGAGGCTCCCACCGGGGTCGAGAGCCCCGCGGGAACGGATGACCGAATCCCCGGGGAGGGCCTGGCGCGCACCGGCACCTGGCTGTCCGGGCTGCTCATCATCGCGGGCGCCCTGGTGGTGTCCGGCCTGCTCATCCTGGTTCTGGGCCGCAAACGTCGCGGTTGACCCCAGGACTCACGCCTGTCTCACGGTCCCCGATCCATAACTTCGGGTCATAATGCGGATTTGTCCGGGTCGGTTTTTTTCCTGCCCGTATCACGTCACATTTTCGGCGAACCGGGTTGGAAGTGGCCAAGCGGGTCGCTAGTATCGGCCGGGCGGTTGGCAATCCACGGCGAGCGCGGCCCGCTCCCGCGTCACAGCGAGCCCCACCGGACGATCGCGCCCACCCCACACGGCGCCGCGTCCCCGACCCCGACGTGGTGACCCCGGAAACGGGCGAGCGAACACGGCGAATCCAGAACCTCCCCTGAACGCGTCGTGCGCCGTTGTCCACCGCAACCGTCCCACCGGCCCGTTCGGCCTCTTGGACGGGCACTCCATCCGGTTACCCCTAGAAGACACCGGGACACAACTTGACTAACTCCTCATTCCCCCGCACCGTCGGGCGCGCGGGCCTGGCGGCCACCGCCGCGGCGTTCCTGGCCCTCGGCCTCGCGGCCCCCGCCTCCGCCGAGCCCGTGGAGACCTACGAAGGTTCCGTCCGCGGCCAGTACATCGGCAACGCCGAGAACGGCACCCGGGTCAACATGGACGGCGGCGGTGCGCGCACCAGCCTGTTCAACCTGGAGCTGGAGGACGGCACCCTCCTCACCACGTACTGCATCGACTACCACACCAACATCGTCAGCGATGCCTGGTACCGCGAGGACAAGTGGGAGAACTACCCCGGTCAGGGTGACTTCGCCGAGCCCGGCAAGGTCCACTGGATCCTCCAGAACGCCTACCCCGCGCTGAGCGCGGCGGAGCTGGGCGCCGCGGCCGGGGCCGAGGGCCTCAGCGACGCCGACGCCCTGGGCGGCACCCAGGCCGCCATCTGGCACTTCAGCAACGGCATGACCCTCGACGGCGACAACAGCGACGGCGTCACCGCCGTCTACGACTACCTGGTCGGCGCGGCCGAGGACATGCCGCAGACCGTCGAGCCCGACGCCGCCCTGAGCATCACCCCGGGCACCGCCTCCGGCACCGCGGGCGGGACCGTCGGCGAGTTCACCATCGAGACGAACGCCTCCGCCATCCCGGTCGCCCTCGAGGCGCCCGAGGGCGTGACCCTGGTCGACATCGAGACCGGCGAGGCCGTCGAGACGGTCGACAACGGCGACACGGTCGGCTTCTCCGTTCCCGAGGGCACCGCCCCGGGCGAGGCCTCCTTCTCCCTGGAGGCCACCGCGACCGTCGCGACCGGCCGCCTGTTCAAGGGCGAGTCGGACGAGCCCACCCAGACCCTGATCACCGCCCAGGGCGGCGAGACCACGGTCACCGCCTCCGCGTCGGCCACCTGGGAGGAGGGCGGCGAGACCACGCCCCCCACCGACGAGCCCAGCGAGCCGACCGAAGAGCCCAGCGAGCCGGAGTCCCCGGCCCCGACGCCGAGCCCCAGCGAGACGCCCAGCGAGACGCCTTCGGCCCCCGCTGACGACAGCAACGAGCCGACCCTCCCGGTCACCGGTGGCGCGCTCGCCGGCCTGGTCGCCGCGGGCATCGCCGCGCTCGGCGCCGGCGGTGGAGCGATCTACCTGAGCCGCAAGCGCAAGGCCGCCAACGCCGCGGACCTGGAGGGCTAACCCCCTTCGGCCGCCTCCGGGCGGTCGCGTCCGAGGGCCCGTCCCCGTGGGAGACCACGCGGGCGGGCCCTTCGCGTGTGCGGGGCGGGAGGCGGGGAGGCGGCCCGGGCGGGGAGGCGGGCGCGGGCCCGGCGGAGGGCGGGCGGGACGGGGCCGCGCGGCCGACGCGGGAGCGGGGTGGGACGGGGCGGGGCACGGTGGGCAGCGCGAAGCGGGCGGACCCCGGGGACCCCCCGGTTTCCACGCTATGGCCGAGCTCACGCTCCCGCCAGATCTGTTTCCCCTGTGTGGACAACCGGAGAGGGCGCTCCGACGTCTTCATTGTCGGACCCCTGCGGCCACGCCCGTCCCGGCGTGCGGATGCCGCCGCGCCAGGTCGGCGCCGCCGGGGCCGCACCACGAACACCGGTCTGACACACGCCTCTCCTGCCGGACCCCGGGAGCTCCGGGCGCCCCACGGCCCCGGCCCCTCGGGCCTCCGTCCCGGGTGCGGGACCCTCCCTCCGCTCCCACGGGCCCGGACCTTCCGGCCGACAGCACCGCCGCGCCCCCGCCGCTTCCCCGGACCGCCCGGCAGAACCACGACAGGACATGATGTGACGCACTTCCCCCGCGCCGCCGGCCGCACGGCCCTCGCCGCCTCCGCCGCCGCGTTCCTCGCCTTCGGCCTGGCCGTCCCGGCCGCCGCCGACCCCGCCGAGACCTACGAGGGCTCCGTCCGCGCCCAGTACGTCGACAACGCCCAGACGGGCGAGACCATCACGGTGAACGGTAGGAGCGTCGGTACGAACCTCTTCAACCTCGAGCTCGAGAACGGCACGGTGCTCACCACGTACTGCATCGACCTCGAGACGGACATCCGCGGAGGCGCCTGGTACAAGGAGGACGCCTGGGCGAACTACCCGGGCGAGGGCGACTTCGCCGAGCCCGGCAAGGTGCACTGGATCCTCCAGAACTCGTACCCGTCCGTGAGCGCCGCCGCCCTGGCCGAGGCCGCGGGGGCGAACTCCCGCACCACCGAGGCCGAGGCCCTCGCCGCGACCCAGGCCGCGATCTGGCACTTCACCAACGGCGCCGGGCTCACCCGCGCCTCGGGCAACACGACCGCGATCTACCGCCACCTCCTCGAGGCGGCGGAGGACCTCCCCCAGGAGCCGGGCCCCGCCCTGAGCGTCACCCCCGAGACCGCCTCCGGCACCGCGGGCGGGACCGTCGGCGAGTTCACCATCGCCACCAACGCCACCGGCGTCCCCGTGACCCTGGCCGCGCCGGACGGCGTCGAGCTGGTCGACCTCGAGACGGGTGAGGCCGTCGAGACGGTCGACGACGGCGACACGGTCGGCTTCTCCGTCCCGGCCGGCGCCGACGCCGGCGAGGCCTCCTTCTCCCTGGAGGCCACCGCGACCGTCGAGACCGGCCGCCTGTTCAAGGGCGAGGAGGCGGACCAGCCCACCCAGACCCTGATCACCGCCGAGGGCGACGAGACCACCGTGTCCGCCTCCGCCTCCGCCAGCTGGGAAGGCGGCGGTGAGACCGCGCCTCCCACCGAGGAGCCGTCGGAGGGGCCCACCGAGCAGCCGTCCGGGGAGCCCACCCCGCCGGAGTCCCCGGCCCCGAGCCCCAGCGTCGAGCCCAGCGACACGCCCTCGGCCCCCGTCGACGACAGTGACCGGCCGAGCCTGCCGGTCACCGGCGGGGCCCTGGCCGGACTGGTCGCGGCGGGCATCGCCGCGCTCGGCGCCGGCGGCGGAGCGGTCTACCTGAGCCGCAAGCGCAAGGCGGCGGCCGGCTCCGAGGACCTGGACGCCTAGTCCTCCTCCGGCCGCCTCCGGGCGGCCGCGTCCGAGGGCCCGTCCCCGTGGGAGACCACGCGGGCGGGCCCTTCGGCGTTCACGCCGTGACCGCTTCCGGACACACCGCGATAATCCCGCCTCACCGGGTTGGAGGCGCGGGGCCGGGTCATTAGCATCGGCCGGGTAGGCCCCTCACCGCGACCGGAACTCCCTGCGCGCCCCCGCTCCCGTGGCAGTTCCTCCCCCTCTGCCCTCCCGTGCCGCACCGGCCTCCGGCCCCGGGCCGCCCCGGCACGGCAGCACCACAGGAAGCGATGTGACGCACGTGCCCATCCCCCGTCCCGGTCCCGCACGCCCCGTCCTCGCGGTCGCCGCGGTCTCGGCGCTCGTCCTCGGCCCCGCCGCACCCGCGGCCTCCCTCCCCGCCGAACCGGCCGTCTACTCGGTGCGCGGGCAGTACACGGGCGTCGCGGAGCACGGCCACGCCGTCACCATGAGGGGCGAGACGTACACGACCACGAGCACGTTCAACGTCGACCTGGAGGGCGACCAGCTCCTCACCGCCTACTGCATCGACTTCCGCACCGGCATCGTCGGCGACGCCTGGTACCGCGAGGACCGGTGGGACACCTACCCCGGCAGGGGCGACTTCGCCGAACCGGGCAGGGTCCGGTGGATCCTCCTCAACTCCTACCCGGTCACCGGCCTCGCGGAGCTGCGCGAGGACACGGGCATCGCGGGCGTGGACGCGTCGGAGGCGCTGACCGCGACCCAGGCGGCGATCTGGCACTTCAGCAACGGCCTCGACCTGGAGGAGGTCCACCAGGGGCCCGAACTGGACGCCGGGGTCGTCGAGGGCAACGTCGTCCGGCTCTACGACCACCTCGTGGAACACGCGGAGGAGACGCCCGACGAGCCCGGGTCGGCGCTGACCGTCAGTCCCGACCGCGGCTCCGGACTGGCCGGCGGGACCGTCGGCGAGTTCACCGTGGAGACCAGCGCCGAGGAGGTCCCGGTGACCGTGGACGCCCCCGAGGGCGTGGAGCTGGTGGACCTCGGGAGCGGGGAGCCGGTGACCGGGGTCGGCGACGGTTCCACGGTCGGTTTCGCCGTCCCCGCGGACGCCGGGGCGGGCGAGGCGACCTTCACCCTGGAGGCCGAGGCGACCGTCCGGACCGGGCGCCTGTTCAAGGGCGAGGAACCGGACGAGCCCACCCAGACCCTGATCACCGCCCAGGACAGCGAGATCACCGTGTCGGACTCCGCCTCCGCGGCCTGGGACGCGCAGGGCGGGACCCCGCCTCCGATCGAGACCTCCGAGAGCCCCGCCGGGGCGGCCGGCGGCACGGACGCCGCGGACCGCGACGAGCGGCCGCTGGCCCTGACCGGCGGCGCGGTCGCCGCCCTGGTCGCGGCCGGCGCGCTCGTCCTGGGGGTCGGGGCGGTACTCCTCCTCCTGGCCCGCAGGCGCAGGGCGGCGGCGGGGACGGGAACCGCCGGCTAGGGCCGCGCGGCCGGAGCCGGAGACGCGTGTGCCCGCCGCCCCCGGGAGGGGCGGCGGGCACACGGGGCGCTGCCGTCCGGCCGCTAGGCGACCGCGTACGGGCTGCGGGCGATCAGGGCGCCGTCGCGCTCGGTGAGGGCGCGCTCGACGGCCGAGGCCACCCGGTAGGTCCGGTCGTCGGCCAGCGGCGGAGCCATGATCTGGAAGCCGACGGGCAGGCCGTCCTCGGGGGCCAGGCCGCACGGGACCGACAGCGACGCGTTGCCGGCCAGGTTGGACGGGATCGTGCACAGGTCGGCCAGGTACATGGCCATCGGGTCCTCGGAGCGCTCGCCGATCGGGAACGCCGTGGTCGGCGTGGTCGGCGAGACCAGCACGTCGACGCTCTCGAACGCGGCGTCGAAGTCGCGCTTGATCAGCGTGCGCACCTGCTGGGCGCTGCCGTAGTAGGCGTCGTAGTAGCCGCTCGACAGGGCGTAGGTGCCCAGCATGATGCGGCGCTTGACCTCGGGGCCGAAGCCCTGGGCCCGGGTCAGCGACATGACCTCCTCGGCGCTGCGCGTGCCGTCGTCGCCCACCCGCAGGCCGTACCGCATCGCGTCGAAGCGGGCGAGGTTGGACGAGCACTCGCTCGGGGCGATGAGGTAGTACGCCGAGAGGGCGGCGTCGAAGCTCGGGCAGGACAGCTCCACGATCTTCGCGCCCAGGGACTCCAGGAGCTCCAGGGTCTCGTGGAAGCGCCGGCGCACGCCCGGCTGGAAGCCGTCGCTGTCCAGCTCCTTGACCACGCCGACGCGCAGGCCGTCGACGTCGCCCAGGCGGGCGGCGTCCACGACCGGCGGGACCGGGGCGTCGACGGAGGTGGAGTCGCGCGGGTCGTGGCCGGAGAACGCCTCGTGGAGGAGGGCGGCGTCGAGCACGTTGCGCGCGAACGGGCCGGGAGTGTCCAGGGACGAGGCGAACGCGATCATCCCGTAGCGGGACGCGCCCCCGTAGGTGGGCTTGGCCCCGACCAGTCCGCACACGGCGGCGGGCTGGCGGATGGAGCCGCCGGTGTCGGTCCCGGTGGCCAGGGGCGCCTCGAACGCGGCGACGGCTGCGGAGGAGCCGCCGGAGGAGCCGCCCGGGATGCGGTCGGTGTCCCACGGGTTGCGGGTGACCTTGTAGGCGGAGTTCTCCGTGGAGGAGCCCATCGCGAACTCGTCCATGTTGGTCTTGCCCAGGATGACCAGGCCGGCCTCGCGCAGGCGCGCGGTGACGGTGGCGTCGTAGGGCGGCTGCCAGCCCTCCAGGATCCTGGAGGCGGCCGTGGTGGGCATGTCCTTGGTGGTGAACACGTCCTTGTGGGCGACGGGCACGCCCGCGAGCGGACCCAGTTCCTCGCCGGCGGCGCGGCGGGCGTCCACCGCGCGGGCCTGGTCGAGGGCGGTCTCGCGGCGCACGTGCAGGAAGGCGTTGATCTCGCCGTCCACCGCCTCGATGCGGTCCAGGTAGGCGGTGGTGGCCTCCTCGGAGGACACCTCGCCCCCCTTGATGGCCGAGCCGAGTTCGGCCGCGGTCAGGCTGATGACGTCGCTCATCGGCTACTCACCCTCTCCGAGGATCCGCGGGACCCGGAACCGCTGCTCCTCCACCGCCGGGGCCCCGGCCAGGGCCTGCTCGGGGGTGAGGCCGGGCCTGGCCTCGTCGGGGCGGTAGACGTTGGTCAGCGGCAGGGCGTGCGAGCTGGGCGGGATGTCGCCCTGGGCGACCTCCTGCACCTTGGCCACGGCGGTGAGGATGTCACCGAGCTGGGCGGCGAGCGTGTCGAGCTCGCCCTCGTCGAGCGCCAGCCGCGACAACCGGGCGAGGTGTGCGACCTCATCGCGGGTGATGGCGGTCATGAATGCGAACCGTTTCTTCGGCGGAAGGACTATCGGGTCAATCCTATGGCGTTTTCCGGGGGCGCCGCCCTCGGTGTCAGACGCGGCTGTCGGCCGGGGCCCCGCCCTCGTGGGCGGCCACCCAGGCGACGACCTCGCGGGCGGCCAGCGGGGGCGAGTAGTGGCTCCCCTGCGCGGCGTGGCACCCGGTGGACCGGGCCGCGAGGGCGAGGGCGCGGCTGCGCACGCCCCCGGCGGTCGCGCGCATGCCCAGAGCCCTGACCAGGGCGATGGCGGCCCGCACGACGGTGTGGCCGTTGTCGGGCCCGTCCACGAGGCGTGTGGTGAAGGACTCGTGGATCTTCACCTCGTCGAGGGGGAGCCCGGCGAGCTGGGCCAGGGTGAAGTGGCCGGTACCGAAGTCGTCGAGGGCCAGGCCGACGCCGAGCGCGCGGAGCCGGTGGACGGCGGCCGTGGCGGCGTCGGCGTCGGTGATGAGGGCGTGCTCGCCGATCTCCAGGACGAGCTGCTCGGGCGGCACCCCGTGCTCGCGCAGCGCGGCGGCCACGGTGGACGGGAGTTCGGGGTCGAGGAGTTCGCGGACCCCGAGGTTGACGGAGACGGGCAGGCGGAGCCCCTCCCCGCGCCACCGGGCGGTGCGGGCCAGCGTGATGTCGAGGACCTGGCCGGTGAAGGCGCGGAACAGGTTGGACTGCTCGACCACCGGCATGAACTCCTCGGGGGCGAGCAGCCCCCGGGTGGGGTGGCGCCACCGGGCGAGGGCCTCCAGGCCCACGGGCCGCTCGTCGTCGAGGGACACCTTGGGCTGGTAGTGCATCTCCAGCGCGCCCTCCGCCAGGCCCCGCCGGAGCTCGCTGTAGAGGCTGAGCCTGGCCGTGGAGTTCCGGTCCTTGCCGGGGTCGTAGCACTCGACCCCGGTGCGGGCGGCCTTGGCGACGTACATGGCGACGTCCGCGCGCTGCATGAGGAGCGGGAAGTCGGGCGCGTCCCGGGGGAAGAGCGCGATCCCGATGCTGGCCTCCAGGTCGAAGTCCATGCCGTCGAGGCGGACGGGCTCGGCGAGGGCGCCGCGCAGGCGGGCGGCGACCTCGCGTGCGGCGGAGGTGTCTCCGACCTGGGGCAGGAGCACCGCGAACTCGTCGCCGCCGAGCCGGGCCACGAGGTCGCCGGGCCGGACGCTGTGGGTGAGCCGGTAGGCGACGGTCTGGAGGAGGCGGTCGCCGGTGGGGTGGCCGAGGGTGTCGTTGACCTCCTTGAACCGGTCGAGGTCGAGCAGGAGGAGGCCGACCCCGCCTTCCCGCTGGTGGGCGTGGGCGATCTCCTGGCGGGACCGGTGGGTGAGGAGCTTGCGGTTGGCCAGTCCGGTGAGCTCGTCGTGGTTGGCCTGGTGGTCGCGCTTCACCGACAGCATGGCGCTGGTGTAGAGGGCTCCGAGCGGGAAGGCGAAGAGGGGGACGTAGAGGACCGAGTGCGCGGTGGCGACGACGACGAGCGGGGCGAGGCTGATGAGGACGCCGCTGACGTAGAACTGCTGGCCGATCCCCTTGAACATGACCTGTCTGAGCGGGACGCGTTCGTGCATGGCCACCGCGCAGACGACCAGGACGCGGTTGACGGCGAAGTAGGCGGCCCCGGCGAGGGCGACGGCCACGAGTTCTCCCGCCGCGGGGGCGGGGCCGTCGGCGACGAGGCCGGGCAGGGCGAGGCGCAGGACGGCGTCGGCGACCCCGAGGGAGAGCGTGTACTGGGCGGCGTTGAAGGCGGTGCGGTGGGGGGCGTGGCCGCGCGCGAAGCCGGCCACGGTCGTGGCGGCCGCCTGGACGAGGGCGGCGACGGGCAGGCCGAGGAGGAGGACGAGCGCGAAGGAGAACGGCAGCGACGTGGGGGCGCCGCTGCCGGGGGCCTGCCCTGGCATGGAGATGGGCCGCAGTTCGCCGAGGACGATCATGCAGAGCAGGACCCAGGTGAGGGGTTCCACCGCGAGGCCGCGGAGCTCGCCGAGGCCCAGGCCGAGGCTGGAGGCGACGAGCAGGCCCGCGCCGGCGACCGTGGTGCCCAGCATGTAGAGCCAGAGCGGTGTCCCGGCACGGGGACCGATGTCCCTGGTGCTGATGGGGTCCTTCATCCGTGGTCCTCGCGAGGGGCCGTGGGCCGGCGGCGGCGCGGCGCCGCCGGTCCCGCGCTCGGGGTTCCGCGGTCCGGCCCCCCTCATGACCGAATCGCGGTTTTAGATGCGTCCACATCCAACGTGTCCGTGTCCAGCTTACGCGGCTTCGTCACCAACTGTCGCTTGCCCGGAACTATCAGTTAACCAAGGTGTGGGCCGCGCGGGGTGGGGGACGCACAAAATGGAACCCCGACCCTCCGCGGCCCCGGGTGGTGACCAGCAGGTTCACGGACCCCGGACACGAGTTCACCCCGGTCCGGCCTGTCCCCCGCCGCCCCGCCGCACGCGGGGGCGCGGGACCGCTTTCCGGACCGGGGCGCTGAGCGCCGTTGCTAGGCGTCGGCCCCCTCCGGTGCGGCTCCCTCCGAGGCGGGGTCCTCCGCCGCGTCGGCGGCGCCGTCCTCCGGCGACCGGTTGATCCGCACGCCGACGGCGGCGTCGGCGCCCTCGTCCAGCAGCACCCGGAACCCCTGCTCGTCCAGCACGGGCACACCCAGCTTGACGGCCTTGTCGTACTTGGACCCGGGACTGTCGCCCACCACCACGAAGCCGGTCTTCTTGGACACCGACGCCGTCGCACGGCCGCCGCGCTCGGTGACGGCCTCCTTGGCGCCGTCGCGCGTGAACCCCTCCAGGGACCCGGTGATCACGACGGTGACGCCCTCGAGGAAGCGCGAGCCGAACTCCGGCTCCTCGTCCTCCATGCGCACGCCCGCCTCCGCCCACTTGCGGACGATCTCGGTGTGCCAGTCCACGGAGAACCACTCGCGGATCGACGCGGCGATGGTCGGGCCGACGCCGTCGACCGAGGCCAGCTCCTCCTCGGTGGCCCCGCGGATGGCGTCCATGGAACGGAAGTGGCGGGCCAGGTCCTCGGCCGCTCGCGGGCCGACATGCCGGATCGACAGTGCCACGAGGACCCGCCACAGCGGTTTGGCCTTGGCCTCCTCCAGCTGCTCGAACAGCTTCTCGACCGTCTTCTTGGGCTCGCCCCTGAGGTTGGCGAAGAAGGACACCACCTTGGGGTCGCCGGTCTTGGGGTCGGTCTTGGGCTCGGTGGTGTCCGGGTCGAGCACGTGCGTGCGGATGGGCAGCAGCTGGTCGACGGTCAGGTCGAACAGGTCCCCCTCGTCCCGCAGCGGGGCCTGGGCGGGCTCCAGCGGCTGGGTCAGGGCGGTGGCCGCCACGTAGCCGAGCGCCTCGATGTCCAGGGCCTTGCGGCTGGCGATGAAGGCGACCCGCTCCCGGAGCTGTCCGGGGCAGGAGCGGGCGTTGGGGCAGCGCAGGTCGACGTCGCCCTCCTTCTGCTGGCCGAGCGGGGTGTCGCACTCGGGGCAGCGCTCGGGCATGACGAACTCGCGCTCGCTGCCGTCGCGGCGCTCCAGGACCGGGCCGACGATCTCGGGGATGACGTCGCCCGCCTTGCGCAGCACCACGGTGTCGCCGATGCGCACGCCCTTGCGGGCGACCTCCTGGGAGTTGTGCAGGGTGGCGAACTCGACCTCGGACCCGGCCACGACCACCGGCTCCATGACGCCGTACGGGGTGACGCGCCCGGTCCGGCCCACGCCCACCTTGATGTCGACGAGCCGGGTGGTGACCTCCTCCGGCGGGTACTTGTAGGCGATCGCCCAGCGCGGGGCGCGGCTCGTGGAGCCGAGCCTGCGCTGGAGCGCGAAGTCGTCGACCTTGACGACGATGCCGTCGATCTCGTAGGCGGGCTCGTGGCGGTGCGCCGCGTAGTACCCGACGTACTCGCGGACCTCCTCCATGGTCCCCACGACCTTGTAGCGGTCGCTCAGCGGCAGGCCCCACTCCCCCAGCAGGGCGTAGGCCTGCGACTGGCTGGTGAAGGCGACGTCCTTCCCGCCGCCCCCGCTCCCGCCCGCCGGGACGTACGCGCCCACCCCGTGCACGATCATCGACAGGGGGCGGGTCGCGGTGACCCGGGGGTCCTTCTGGCGCAGCGAGCCGGCGGCGGCGTTGCGGGGGTTGGCGAAGGGGGTGTGCTCGCCGGTCTCGGTGATGCGCTTGTTGAGGGCCTCGAAGTCCTCCACGGGGAGGAAGACCTCTCCGCGCACCTCCAGCAGCTCGGGGGCGGGTCGCACGTCCTCGTGCAGCCGCTCGGGGACGACCCCGATGGTGCGGACGTTGAGGGTGATGTCCTCGCCCACGCGGCCGTCGCCGCGGGTGGCGGCGCGCACCAGGCGGCCCTTCTCGTAGACCAGGTCGACCGCGAGGCCGTCGATCTTGAGCTCGCAGAGGTAGGCGCCGACCGGGACCTCGGCCGCGGAGCGCTCGCCCCAGGCGTTGAGCTCCTCGGTGTCGAACGCGTTGCCCAGGCTCTCCATCCGCACCAGGTGCTCGACCTCGGCGAAGTCGACGCTGATGGGGGCGCCGACCTTCTGGGTGGGCGAGTCCTGCGTGGCGAGGACGGGGTACCGGTCCTCGATGCCGCGCAGCTCGCCCATGAGGGTGTCGTACTCGGCGTCGGAGACGATCGGGTTGCCCAGGTAGTAGCGGTAGCTGTGGTCGTCCAGCTCCCGGCACAGCTCCTCGTGGCGGGCGCGTACCTCGTCGGGGATGTCGGTGGTGTTGTCGAGCGCGCTCACTCGCTGCCTTTCTGCTGCTCTCGTGCTCACCTGTCGCGGTCGCGGACTTCTAGGACGCCTGTCTGCGGGGCTCGTCCCGCAGGACCCTGGCGCCGGCGCGCGCCGCCGTGAGGGCCGCGCGCGCGTGCCCCGGGGAGGCGCCCGCCAGTCCGCACGTGGGCGTGGTGACCACCGCGCGGGAGAGCAGGTCAGGGGTGATTCCCAACCGGTTCCAGAGGTCGCGAACAGGATCGACGGTAGCGGCGGGGTCGGACATTCGGGCGGCCTGCGCCGGGGTGGCGTCGGTCGACGGGACCACCCCCAGGAGCAGCCCCGTACCCGCCTCCACGGCCGTCCCGACCATCTCGTCGTGGTCGCGCGTGAGGAGGAGCGCGTCGAGGCTCAGGGCCTCGGCGCCGCTGCGCCGCAGGAGGTCCAGGGGCGCGCCGGGGTCGCAGCAGTGCGCCGCGGGGACGGCTCCGGCCCCGGAGATCCCGGAGAACAGGTTCCGCAGGACGTCCTCCGCGCGCACCCTGTCCACGGGGCGCAGCCGGCCGAACCCACTGGCGGTGGGCAGGGAGCCGAGCAGGACGGCGGGCAGGGAGGGTTCGTCGACCTGGACGAGGAGCCGCGCGCCGGGGACGCGCCCGCGGACCCGGTCGATGTGCGCGAGGACGCCTTCGAGGTGGGACTCGGCGAGATCGCGGCAGGCGCCGGGGTCGGAGACCAGGCGCTGGCCGTTGCGCAGCTCGACCGACGCGGCGAGGGTCCAGGGGCCGGCGACCTGGATCTTGAGGGTGCCGGTGAACGCGTGGGCGTGCTCGGTGAGGGCGTCGAGGTCGTAGGACATGAAGCCGGTCGCGCGGGCGAGGTCGCGCCCCGGGGTGTCGGCGACCCGCCATCCGCTGGGCTGCACCTCGACGGGGAGGTCGACCAGGAGCCCGGCGGTGCGGCCGACCATGTCGGCCCCCACACCGCGTTCGGGGAGCTCGGGGAGGTGGGGGAGGGCGGGGAGTTCGCCGAGGATCGTGCGGACGGCCTCGTCGGGATCGTCTCCGGGCCAGGAGCCGACCCCCGTGGAGGAGGCGTCCGGCCAGGGGTAGGACTGCTGTTCGCTCACGCTGCCCAAGGTTAGGGCAAGGGGAGGCGGGGGGTGTTACCGCCGACCCGCACGGGCGTGGTGCGGGTCGGCGGCCGGACCGGCGGTCACCGTCCGTCCCCGTGGTCCGGCGGGGTCCCCCGGCGGGGGTCCCGTCCTTCCGCGGGGGGCGGTGGCGCGGTCATCGGTTGCCGCCGGGGCGGAAGTGCCGGCGGGGCCGGGGCGCCGGGCTCGGCCCGGGACGGTTCCGGTTCCGGTGGTCGGCCCCGGCGCCGGGGAGGCCCCGTCCGGCCGGGCCGGACCTCCCCCCCGTCGGCGGGGGGCGCGGTGAGGGCGCCGAGCGGCAGGGGCGGAACGGTCACGGCGGGGATGCCGGGGACGGTGGTGCGGGCTCGCAAAGGTCTCCCTCTCGTACAGCCTTACTTGTAGTACTCCGACTGGAGTGGTTCGAATGTAGTACTACGACTGGAGTGGTGTCAATGCCGTGGGCGCGGAAACCGCCCGGAGACGGCGAAAGGGGCCCGACCGCGCAGGTCGGACCCCCGGGGAGGAGCTGTCGGGAGGAAGGGGCCTCAGGAGGGCCGTGCGGCGACGGCCCGCGACGGGTCGGCGCCCTGCCCGTCGCGCGCGCCGGCGGCGCCGGCCGCGTCCGGAGCGGTCCCGGAGGCAGGGGGGCCGTCGGCCCCTCCGTCGTCCGCCCCGCCCCCCGAGCGGGCGCGGGCACGGCGGCCCCGCACGACGAGGAGGGCCACCAGGGCGCAGGCGGCGGCCACGACGCCCAGGGCGGTCCACGGCGAGCTCAGGAAGAGCTCCAGCCAGGTGCCGACCACGCCGCCGATGATCACGCCCCACAGGCCCGCCCAGATGAGGCAGCCGACGAACATCGCCGCGAGGTAGCGCGGGAAGCGCATGCGCATGGCCCCGGCGGAGAGGTTGACGGCGGTCTGCACGCCCACGGTGCAGAAGCTCAGCGTCACCACGGGCGCGCCGTAGCGGTCGATGCGGCGCCGCGCCGCCTCCAGCCGCGGGCCGAGCGCGGCGCCCATGCGGCTCCGCGTCACGCCCGCCCCGAGCCCGCGGCCGATCCAGTACGTGGCCTGGGCGCGGCACAGGATCACGCCGAGCAGCGTGAAGTAGACGATCCAGAAGGGCTGGCCGTCGAGGAAACCGAATTCTGGCATGGGCGAGCTCCCTAACCTCGGCCAGTAACTATGCTATGCCTAACCTAACTTCGGCAAGGGGTCGCAGGTCACCCGTCGGGGCTCCGTCCCGCCCCGGCCGGGCGGGACCCTCCCGGGGCCGCCTCAGACGGAGGCCGCGGCCCGGGAGGTGGAGGAGATCGTCGCCGAGCCGAGCACGGTGTCCCCCTCGTAGACCACCACGGCCTGCCCCGTGGCCACGCCCGTGGCGGGCTCGGCCAGCCGAACGACCAGCTCCGCGCCCTCGGCCCCCTCGCGCTGCCACACCGTCGCCGGATAGACCTCGCCGTGGGCACGCAGCTGCACGCGGCACCCGATCGGCTCCGTCGGAGGCAGGCTGCCGCTCCAGACGGGCCGCACCCCGGTGATCCCGTCGACGCGCAGGGACTCGCGCGGCCCCACCGTGACGGTGTTGCCCACCGGCTCGATCGAGAGCACGTAGCGCGGGTCGGGCGCGCCGCCCAGCCCCAGGCCCTTGCGCTGGCCGATCGTGAACGTGTGGGAGCCGTTGTGCGTGCCCACGACGTTGCCGTCCTCGTCCCGGATCGGGCCCGGCCTCTCGCCGATGCGCCGGTTGAGGAACCCCGCCGTGTCGCCGTCGGCGATGAAGCAGATGTCGTGGCTGTCGGGCTTGTCCGCCACGGACAGCCCCCGCCGCTCCGCCTCGGCCCGCACCTCGTCCTTGGTGCAGTCCCCGAGGGGGAACATGGCGTGCTCCAGCTGGCCGGCGTCGAGCACGCCCAGCACGTACGACTGGTCCTTGGCCCGGTCGACGCTGCGCACCAGGCGGCCGTCGACCTTGCGGACGTGGTGGCCGGTCGCCACGGCGTCGAAGCCCAGGGCGACCGCCCGGTCCAGCACCGCCTCGAACTTGATCTTCTCGTTGCAGCGCAGGCACGGGTTGGGCGTGTTGCCCGCCTCGTACTCGGCGACGAAGTCCTGCACGACCTCCCGGTCGAACTCCTCCGACATGTCCCACACGTAGAAGGGGATGCCGATGACGTCCGCCGCGCGGCGGGCGTCGTGGGAGTCCTCCACGGTGCAGCAGCCGCGCGCACCCGTTCGGTAGGACTGTGGGTTCTTGGAGAGCGCCAGGTGAACGCCGGTGACGTCGTGGCCCGCCTCGGCCACCCGGGCCGCGGCGACCGCGGAATCGACCCCGCCGGACATGGCGGCCAGTACACGCAAAGTCATAGTGGCTCCAGCGTATGCGCCCGCCGGGGGTCGCGGCCACGGGCGCCGGGGGACACCGGCCGCGCCGGGCGCTCGGCCCGCGGCGCCCCGGCGGGCCCGGCCGGCACACGGCGGGGCGCCGCCGGGGACGCGCCCGCCGGTGAGGGCGAGGGTGGTCGCCCGGTTCTGCGAAAATCGTGACATGGCTCTGTTCCGTCGTCGCCGCCCCGCCGACTCCACCACGTCCGTCACCGCGTTCTGGGACGCGTGGCCCTCCGTACGCGACGCCCTCGCGGGCGCGGCCGACGCGGACCGGCCCGCCCCTTCCGAGGTCTCCGAGCGCGTCACCGCGCTGGTCCGCGCGATCCACCCCGACCTGGACTGGGAGGTGGGCCCCGCGCCCAAGCGGCAGGGGGGTCTGGACGACCTCGACCTGTCGGCGGACACCGACCCCGACAAGCTCCTGGAGCAGCTGGCGGCCCTGGACGACCCGTCCAGGCTGACCGACGGCCCCGCCCACGCCCTCACCCTGCGCCCCGGCGCGTCCGAGGAGGCGCGCATCCTGTCCGAGCGCTGGGCCCGGTCGGCCCCCGAGGACGCCGAGTGGCTGTTCCGGCCGGTGCGCCCCGCCGACCACGAGCGGCTGTCCTCCGTGGTCCGCTGGGACGACCACGAACTGGACCTGTCGCACGTGTCGGTGTCCATGCGCGTGAACCAGGGGACCGGGCGGATCGAGGTGGGCGTCTACCACCCGGACAACATGTTCCTGTCCCAGGAGACGCGCGAGGGCGTCGCCGAGCACGTGGCCCTGCTGGCGCTCGGCGAGGACGACCTGGTGCGGTGGATCGGCCTGACGGCGCCGCTGGACGAGCCTCCCCTGGACCCGCTGCCCCCCACGTCGATGCCGTCCGTGGTCCGGCAGATGGCCGACCTGCTCGGCGGCTCCGGCGGCTGGGCGACCCTGCACGGGCGCATCCCCATCCAGGGCGCGGTGGAGATCATGCTCCGCCACCCGCTGACCCGCCGCGACTTCCCGGCGTTCTCCCTGTTCGTACAGGTCGTCGTGCCGTACACCCACGCGGACGAGGACAAGCTGCCCTCCGGCGCCTCGGCCACCGCCCTGGCCGACCTGGAGGCCCGTGTCTCGGACGTGCTCGGGGACAACGGGGCGCTGTTCATGCAGCAGACCGTCGGCGGCCGGCGCGACTACCGCTACTACCTGGACCCGGACTCGGGGGTGC
The DNA here is from genome assembly GCF_050955985.1 of Nocardiopsis sp. CA-288880. Classification (NCBI taxonomy): domain Bacteria; kingdom Bacillati; phylum Actinomycetota; class Actinomycetes; order Streptosporangiales; family Nocardiopsidaceae; genus Nocardiopsis; species Nocardiopsis sp. CA-288880. The sequence goes on from NZ_CP192105.1 coordinate 6,509,298, forward strand.
TCCCGGACTTCGAGGCCGTCCTGAAGGACTGGCCGGAGGGCGAGGTGAAGCTGCGCAGCCAGCTGGACCCGTCCTGGTCCCAGTTCAACGCCGCGCGCCGGCCGTTCCGCCGCCAGCTCGGGGAGTAGGCCCCTCCGCGGGGAGGGGCCCGGCGCCCTCCCCGCCTCGGGCGGCCCGGGGAGTGCGCCCCGCGGGGCCGGACCGCGCCCGCCGCGCCACTACCCTGGTTCGCCACGGCTCCCGAGGGTCTAGGGACGACTTTGACCGACTCCCCGTACGTACGCGCCAACGCCGGCCCCGACGCGCACCGCTGGCAGACCTTCGCCGACACGCCCGTGGTGCTGGCCCTGGCCCGTACGTTCACCTCCGCGGTGCGGGTCCTGGAGGGCCTCGCCGTGTTCCGCGGCGACACCCGGGTGCGGGTCGTGTTCGCGTTCGACGGCGGATCCGCGTTCAGCGCGGGCACCGAGCGCCTCCTGGCCGGCGCCGAGGTGGGCCTCGTCCCCTGGGAGTCGCGCCTGGACGTGCGGCCGCGCCTGGTGGTCACCGCCACCGAGAACGTCGACCTCGCCGAGTTCGCGTGCCCCGTGGTCGTCCTCCCCCACGGCATCGGCTTCCAGAAGTACGTGCCCGACCACCGCACCGGCGGGGTACGCCTCTCCGGAGTGCCCCGCCACGAGTTCCACGACGCGCGCAACGTCCACCTCGTCCTGTCCCACCCCGCCCAGAGGGAACAGCTCCGGGCGGCCCGCGTCCCCCTGGCCGAACACGCACGGGTCGTCGGCGACCCCGCACGCGACCGGCTCGAGGCGGGACGCCGGATGCGTGAGCGCTACCGGGCCGGGCTCGGCGTGGGCGCCGACCAGCGCCTGGTCGTCGCCACCTCCACCTGGGGCCCCGAGGGCCTGATCGGCAGCCGCCCCCGGCTGCCCGGCCGGCTCCTGGGCGCCCTCCCCCACGACGACTACCGGGTCGCCGCCGTCCTGCACCCCAACATCTGGTTCTCGCACAGCCCCTGGCAGGTGCGGCACATGCTCGCCGACGCCCTGGACTCCGGGCTCCTCCTCATCCCCCCGCACGCCGGGTGGGGCGCGGCGCTGGTCGCGGCGGACTGCGTCATCGGCGACCACGGGAGCGTGACGCTGTACGGCGCCGCGCTCGACCACCCCCTCCTGCTCGCCGCCCCCGGCTCCGAGTCCGTCCCCGGCACGGCCGTCGCCGAGCTCGCCCGGACCGCCCCCCGGCTGGCCGACGAGGGCCTGCGTCCGCAGGTGGAGGCCGCCATCGACGGCCACCGCCCCGGCCGGCACAGCGGCGCCGCGGAACTGGCCTTCGCCCACCCGGGGGAGGGCGGCCGCCGCCTGGCGGAACTCCTCTACGGGCTGCTCGGCCTCCGACCCCAGGCCGGGGACGGCACCGACCGGGCCCTTCCCGCGCCCGAGCCCGACCCGGCGGGCCGCCCGCCGCGCTCCTTCGAGGTCCACGGGAGCGCGGAGGAGAACGGGGAGGTCTCCCTCGAACGCTTTCCGAGCGCCACCCGCCACGTGCCCGGCTCCCGGCCGGGAGCCGTCCGCCACCTCTCCGCCTACGAGACGGAGGAACGCCACGCCCTGGTCAACGCGGCGTCCGTGGTCTGCCGGGACCCGGCCTCCCGGAGCGACCCCGAACGGTGGTCGCGGACGGCGCTGGAGCAGCAGCCCGGGGCGCTCATGGCGGCGGCGGACACCGAGGAGGGCACCCGGGTGGCCGTCCGGGACGGCCGCAGGCTCCTGGTGCGCGCGGACCCGCGCCTCGATCCGGTCCTGGCCGCGGGCGCGGTGTACACGCTGCTCGCGTCCTCCCTCCCGGCCACCGGCCACCACAAGGTCAGGGCCGGTCCGGTGCCGCGCGACTGCGTGATCGAGGCCGCCGGCCCCCCGTGAGCCCCCGGCGCCGCCGGGCCCGCGGCCGGTCCGGGCGCTCCTCAGTCCCCGGGTCCGGCGGGTTCCCGCGCACGGTCGCGCTCCCCGGCCGCCCGCTCCTCCACCGCCTGGGCGCGGGGGCTGCCGACCTCCCGGAACAGCCGGAGCGCCTCCGCCCTGTGCCGCCGGGCGTCGCCCGCCGCGCCGAGCCCGTCCAGCACCTCGGCCAGGGCCTCGTGCGCCTCCGCCTCGTAGTAGCCGAGGTGCGCCGTGAGCGCGGAGAACCCCTCCACGGCCAGGTTCAGGGCCGCCACGGCCTCCCGGTCACGCCCCGCCGCGTGGTAGGCGCGCCCCAGCGCCGTCCTGGCGCGGGCCGCCATCCGGCCGTCCGGCCCCTCCGGCAGGGCGAGCAGCCGCCCCACCGCGTCCTCGAGATCGGCCACCGCCTCCTCCGGGCGACGGGCCGCGAGCCGCGCGGCTCCCCGGAACAGGATCGCCAGCGCCGTGCCGCGCACCGCGTGCGGGCTCCCGCTGGCCCGGTTGTGCCGGACCGACCGGTCGTAGGCCTCGATCGCGCCCGCCGGGTCGTCCTTCTCCAGGAAACGGCCGTAGAACTCCCACACGGACCCGCGCAGCAGCTCGTCCTCCACGTCCTCGACCAGCTCGACGGCCCTGAGGATCCTCTCGCGGGCCAGGTCCTCCTTGCGGAGGTCCCGCAGCGGCCGGGAGACGAGGGCGCCGAGCCGGGCCTCGGCCGCGGCGTTCCCGACCATCCTGGCGGCGTCCGCGCCCGCCGTGCCGGTGGCCTCCCAGTCGTGCAGGTACCGCTCCTCCAGGTACAGCGCGGTCGCGAGTTCGGCGAAGCGCCACGTGTGCTCGTGCAGTCCGGCGTCCGCGCAGCCGAGCACCACGGCCACCAGGGTGGGGCGCTCGCGGGACAGCCAGCCGCGCGCCAGCTCCGCGTCTCCCCCGAAGGGGTCCTCCGCGCCCTCCAGCAGCCGGTCGAGGTCCACCACCCTCAGTCTCTCCCCGCGGACGAGCCGCTCCGCGAAGCCCAGCGAGGCCAGGTACGCGTCGAGCATGAGGCGCAGCCTCTCCCGGCGCTCGCGCTCGGGCTCCTCCGCCGCCAGCTCCCCCGCGTGGACGCGGAGGAGGTCGTGCTCGAAGCCCAGGCCGTCGCCGTCCTCCTTGACCAGGCGCGCCGTGACGAGCTCGCGAAGCGCCCCGGCGTCCCCCACGCGGGCCGCGATCCGGCGGTCGAACCGGGACCCCGGCCAGGTGCCCAGGGCACGGTACAGGGCCGCCGCCCGGGGGGACAGCCCCTCGTAGGCGGTCCGGAAGAACACGTCGAGGTTCCCCTGGTCGTCACCGATCGCCCTCAGCATCCGGCGGGCCCCGTCGACGCGCGCGACCAGGGCGGCCGCGCTCCCCGGCCCTCCCGCGTCGAGCTGCCCGCTGACCAGGACCAGCGCCAGCGGCAGCCCTCCGCACACCTCCAGCAGCCGCTCCAGGGCCCCGGGGTCCTCCTCGGCCAGGGGGTGCGCCACCAGCCGCTCCATGAGGACGAGGGACGCCGCGCGGTCGAGGGGCCGCAGGTCGGTCGTCCTCGCGTGGTCGGCCCACTTCAGCTCGCGGAGGTCGGCGCCGTCGTTGGAGACGAGGACCAGGCTCCCGCGGCCGCTGGGGACCAGGGCGCGCACCTGCGCGGGCTCCCACGCCCCCTCGACCACGACGAGGAGCCGCCTGTCGTGGGTGTGCGTGCGGTACGCGCCCGGCCAGAGCCCGGGATCCTCGGGCAGGGCCGACCTGTGCACCCCCAGGACCTGGAGGAACTGGGCGAGCGCCGCGGCGCCGTCCTCCTGCCTTCCCCGCGCGTACCTGAAGGTCAGCTGGCCGCCGGTGAAGTAGTCACCGGTGGTGTAGGAGATCATGCGCAGGAGTTCGGTCTTGCCGATCCCGCGGGGTCCCCCGTACACGACGACCTTGGGCGGCGCGTCGGGGTCCATGTGCCCGCGCGTCCAGCTCTGGCACTCCTCGTGGTTCACGAAGTACGGTGTCGGCGGCTCGACCTGGCGGGGCACCGGGGCCCGGTCCGGCGCGGAGTGGAAGTGCACCCCGCCGCCGATGCTGCCCGCCTGGACGGTCTGGCCGCGGTTGTCCCGTTGGGAGTTACGCGTCTCGTGAGGCCCGGGGGCGTCGGCGCTCATTCGTCTCCTGCGTGGGCGTGGTCACCGGTCGTGCGTCACCCTACCCAGCCGGACCCCGCCGCCACGCCCCGATGACCGCCTCCGGCCGCGCCGGGCGCCGCGCGGCCCGGGCAGGGGCCGGGGAGCGGGCCGGGCACGGTCCGGCCCGAAGGCGGGTCCGGCCGCCTAGAGCCCCGGGCAGGGCCGCGCGGCGCCGCCCTCCCGGCCGAGGGGGCGCTCCGGGACGGGACCGCCGTCGCGCTCGACCAGCATCCGGTTGAGCTGCTCCACCTGCTGCCCCAGCTCCGCCAGACGGGCCATGACGGCCTCGTGCTGGACCTCCTCCATCTCCTGGTCCTCGACCCAGCGGCTCTCGTTCACCTCCTGCTCCATGGAGGTGACGATCACGCCGATGACCAGGTTCAGCATGATGAACGCCGTCAGCACGATGTACAGGACGAAGAAGATCCACGCCAGCGGGTGCTCCTCCAGCACCGCGTCGGAGACGTCCGGCCAGTTCTCCGTCGTCATCAGCAGGAACATCGTGTAGAGGGACGTGCCGAGGTTCCCGAAGAACTCCGGCACCTCCTCGCCGAACAGCTGCTGGGCGATGATCCCCGACGTGTAGATGACCACCAGGAGCAGGCCTATGACCGTCCCCATCCCCGGCACGGCCTTGAACAGGGCGGTGATGATGATCCGCATCTGCGGCACAGCGGTGATCACGCGCAGGATCCTGAGGACCCGCAGGATCCGGAGCACCGCGAACGGCCCGGTCGTCGGAACGAGGGAGATCGCGACGACGAAGAAGTCGAACCAGTTCCAGGGGTCGCGGAAGAAGTCGCCCCTCCAGGCGTAGATCTTGAGGGTCATCTCGACGACGAACACGCCGATGACGACGCGCTCGGCCATGAGGAGATACGGAAGTGCGGAACTCCCATAAGTGGCCCATCCCAAAATCACGGCATTGACCAGGATCACCACGAGCATCACATTGGAGAACCATCGGCTCTCGACCATCCGGGTGACCTGATCACGCCGCAACGTCACTTCCCCCTCCGCAATTCCACCCCGAATTCGGACACTGAAGACCTGAATATATCGAAGTGGACTCGACAGTTTCCCGGCGCACCCTCCCGCGGGGCGGCGCCACCGAAGACGGTACGCCCCGCGGCGGCACGGAGCCCGCAACGGAGCACCGGCGGGGATCGCGTGGAACATCCCACACACCGGACCGCGCCGGAGGGCGCACGACCGGGATCCCGCCCCCGGAGGGGGATACCGGTCCGGGCGGCCGCCCCCACCTGCGCGGCGGGACGCCGGAGGGCCGGTGGTGATTCGGGGGGAGCGGCCGACCGCTGATATCTTCACAGCCGGCCACGGCAGGAGTCCGAGCCTTCGACGGCCCCGGCGCCCGCGACCCAGGAAGAGACATGGCGGAGCTGAAGTACTTCACCGGTTCGATGAACTCGGGCAAGAGCACGATGGCCCTCCAGGAGCACCACTCACGTGGCGGCGAAGGGGTGCTCTACACCAAGCAGGACCGGGCCGGAGCGGGCATCATCTCCTCCCGGCTCGGGCTGGAGTCCCCCGCGGTCGAGGTCGGGGACCACCTGGACCTGTACGACGACGTCGCCGACCGCAAGGCCCCGTACGTCATCTGCGACGAGGCCCAGTTCCTGTCCTACAAGCAGGTGGGCCAGCTGGCCGGCGTCGTGGACGGCATGGGGATCGACGTCTACTGCTACGGGATCCTCACCGACTTCCAGGGGCAGCTCTTCCCCGGCTCGAAGCGCCTGGTCGAGCTCGCCGACAAGATAGAGGTCCTGCCGGTCTCCGCCCGGTGCTGGTGCGGCGGCAGGGCCACCCACAACGCGCGCGTGGTGGACGGGGTCATGGTCTACGAGGGCGCCCAGGTGCACATCGGCGGCAACGAGTCCTACGCGACCCTGTGCCGCCACCACTTCATGGCCGGCGTCGCCTGACGTGCTGCCCGGGCTTCGGCATTGCGCCTTAGCCGGGTCCGAGGATCCCCAACCTGACCTCGATGTACTCAACGAGCGCGTCGCGCTCATGCTCGAACAGCGAAACAGGTACCAACTCACCGCTGGAAAAGTCACGGTCCGTTTCGAATTCCATCTCGTAAACGGTATCGCCGGAGCGAACAACCATCGCATAGACGGTCGCCCCTTCTTCAGTGAGACCGTGAACATAGTGAGATGCGTCAGCAACACCCGCTGAACCTTCAGTGCGCGAACCCAGAGTGAGGTCGTCAATAAGGGAGACACCCTCATCGAAGTGCGCACCTGCCTGACTACTCGCCTCATTCCCTTCTTCGTCAGCCACGAAGGAAGCGTAGGAAAAGTCAAGCACCCAGACTGAAGACCTGTCACCGGCAGGAATCACATTCCAGGCGCACTCGTCCGTAACCGTACGAGGAGTCTCTCCCTCCCCGGGGTCACTGTAATTTCCACCGGAGTCTGTTCTTGTGGAACTGACATCGTTCACTTGTGGAATCGTTCCACCACACAGATCCAGAGAATCCGTGGGCATACTGTCACGTGGCTTGATGGTCTGCTCAGGAACGACCCCTTGAGCCGAGGAGTCGGCCTCAGTCGCTATTCCTGAGGAGACCGTGTTAAAGAAGAGGCTGGCCACGCCGACAAGGACACCGAAGACACCGAAAGCCGCCAGGCTTCCGCACCCGAACACCGCGGCGGCGGCCCTCCACCCGTGCAATCCCTGCTTCGCGGGCGGTGCCTTCTCGTCAACCACGGTTATCCTGCGCCTCCAACTGGGCTCTCACATCCGGGTGCTCGAGCGGCCGGGTGAATCCCACGATGTCCGAACGATTGGGGTCATCGTACTCGCGCACCGCGATCGGTCCACAGTTCGTGCACCAGGCCTCGACCATCAGCCCGTCGCCGATGACCATCGCCATGTGCCCCGGCCCCGGCGGCTCCCCCGCGCGGGTCACGTCGAAGAAGACAAGGTCGCCGGGCTGCTCCTCCCCGATCGGGATCTCGGGCCCGAAGTTCCACTGGTCCTGGGAGACGCGGGGAATGGTGACACCGATGCTCTCGTAGGCCTTCATGGTCAGTCCGGAGCAGTCGTAGCCGTCGGGACCGGTCCCGCCCCAGATGTAGGGCTTTCCCCGCTGGTCCAGGGCCCAGTCGACGACCGCCTGGGTCAGTTCGTCCGGGGCGCTTCCGATGAACTGCCCGTCCTGGTCCAGCTCGCACAGGACGGCCGTCCGGACGGAGCCGCTCGTGTCGAACTCCCCTCCCGCGTACTGCTCGGCCCACTCCAGCACGTCGTCCACGTACCACCAGGCGTGGTTGTAGCCGAAGATCGCCTGCCTGACGTCGTCCTCCAGGCCGTGTGCGATCAGGTAGTCGGCGGCTGCGGGGATGGCGTCCGCCGGGTCGTAGACGTTGACGATCCCGTCGCCGTCGCCGTCGACGCCGTACCCGTTCTCCGGGCGCTCCTCCACTGCCTGGACGGGTTCGCCCCCCCAGCTGTTTCCCGCCGCCGACCCGTCGAGGGAACCGAACTGCATCGGTCCGGCCGCCCCCCAGTCGTTGTGCCCCTCGGTGATCCCGGGCCCCTCCCAGCGCCCGTGGTGGGACTCCACCTGGCCGACCCCGGCGAGGATGTTCCAGGGGATGCCCTTCTCCTCCCCGACCTCCTGGTAGATCTCCAGGTAGTTCTCCGGGATGGAGTCCATGGCGTAGCCGCTCGCGTCGGGCTGCTCCGCGTCCGCGTTCGGCGTGCAGACGAGCCCGCTCGCCAGCAGGGAGCCGACCTGCTGTGTGGACGTCGTGATGACCGGGATCACGAACATCGCCAGCATGACCGTCAGGGCCACCGCGACCACCGCGGTCACGCCCACCCAGAGGCCGGCCGCGCCCCGGTCGGACGGAGAGGACTTGAAGAGGGGGGACACGTGGGCTACTCCTCCCCGAACTGGCCCGCGTCCGCGGGCTGGAAGTCGAAGACCTGCCAGGCGCCGCCCCCGCGGACGACGGTGATCGCGAACTCCCCGAGATCCTCGTCGAACTCGGCGTCGGCGGTCTCGGTGATGGACTGGGCCGTCACGACGAAGGTGATGGAGTCGCTGCCGTAGGTGCGCACGGAGTCGACCTCCGCCCTGCCCTGCGCGACGGCCTCCGCCTCGGACATCTCCTCCCAGAACGCCCCCGCCCTGCTCGCGTCCACGAGCACCCGGGCGTACTCGTCGGTCGCCAGGGCCTCCATCGAGGCGTAGTAGGACTCGGGGGAGCCCGTGTAGTCGATGGTCCCGTAGGCCTCGGCGAACGTCCGCGCCGTCGCCCCCGCCGCCCTCAGCTCCTCCTCGGTGAAGGGGAACCAGTCGAGGACGTCCACGTCCTCCTCGGCCGTGGTGTCGATCGGACTGGGCTCCACCGTCGACAGCCCGCCGGGGGCCGCCGGATCGGTCGCCCCGCCCGGGGACGCCGCCGGCTCCTGCGGGGCGGCGGCGGGGTCCTCCTCGTCGCCGCCCCCGAAACCGCCGAGGCTGAGGTACAGCCCGAACACGACCAGCACCGCTATCAGACCGATGAAGACAGCCCGCTGAGCGCGTTCAGGGAGAGGGTTGGGCATGGTTCGGGGCCTTTGTCCGTCAGTCGTCGTTCAGCCAGAAGGGGACGTCGCGTTTGCGGTCCCTCGTACCGGAGCCCCGGCTCTCCCCCCAGAACGGTGTGATGGGCGCGTTGTCGCGGCGCTTGTCAGAACCGGTCAGCCAGCCGCCGTCGCCGTCCCCCCGGCCGCGCCCCTCGTTGGAGGGTGCGGGGCGCGCCGGGCGCTGCGGCGCCTGCCGCTCGCGCCTCTCCCTGGGAGCGCCCCAACGGGATCCGCGCGCGTCCAGGCCGCCACGGGCCGGGGTGTCCTCGCGGCCGGCGAAGATGCCCCGGCCGGTGCTCGGCTCGGGCCGGTCGGAGCCGGCCGCTCGGCTGTTCCCGGAGACGGGGGAACCGCCGCCGAGAACGGAGCCACCGCCGCCGTCACGCCGGTCGGAACCGCCCCGGCTGCCGTTCCCGGTGCCGAACACGCCGGCCCACCCGCTGTCTCCGGTGCCGGTGTAGCCGCCGCTCGGGCGGGGCGGGATCGATCCGGACCGCGCGCCGTCGAGGCTCGGCGCCTGGTTCCCGTCGCGCGCCCCGCCGGAGGGGCGCGGTCCCACCCCTCCGCTGTTGCTCCTGTTGACGTTCAGCGGCGGGGCGTCCCCGTCACCCCGGACCCGCCCGTAACCGCCGCCGCGGGCTCGGACCCCGTCCGCGCGCACCGGGACCCCGTCGGCCGGGACCTCGTCGCCGACGCCCGTCTCTGCGGCGGCGGGGGGAACGCCCCCTCCGCCCGCGGGGACACCGGCCGCTCCCGCGGCGATCTGCGGGGCCCGGCGCAGGCCCCACGCCTGCGTCTTCAGGTTGGCGATCGGCGGGAGGACCACGGCGCTCCTGCTGAGCGCCTGGCTCTGGGCGGCGTCGCTCACGATCCTCGAGGTGAACGTGTTCGCGTTGACCGAGGCGAAGAGGTAGACGAAGGGCTTGCGGTAGACGAACAGCGCCACGGTGAAGAGGGCGAGCAGGATCATCTGCAGTCCCCAGCCGAGGCTGGTGGACATGACCATCCCGTAGCACATGACCAGCAGGGAGATCAGGAGCACGACGAAGATCTGTTTGAGCAGGAACCCGATCATCAGCTCCACCCAGCGCAGCAGGACCATGCGGCCGTACCCGGGATGGATTCCGATGAGCAGGAACACCGGAGCGAACAGGAAGAGGATGAGGAAGGCGATCTTCAGGACGATGAGGGCCACGGAACCCGCGAGGATCAGCCCGCCGGCGAAGACCGACGCGAAGAGCGCGAGTGTCGCCACCCCCAGGCGACTGCCCTGGTCCTGACCTGAGAAGAGCGGGTAGACGCTGGGGTAGAACTCCTGGACGTCCGCGGCGATCGCCTCGTAGGACTCTTGCTTCTCCTCGATCAGCGTGTTCGCGTCAAGCTCGCCTTCCCTTATCTGCTGCTGCTCGATCCGGCCCACACCCTGAGCTGCTATCAGGTCCACTGCATGGTCTTCAACAGCACTGCTCGCGAAGGGTCCGTTACCGAACTGCCCCGCGACCCACGGCTGGCAGACCAGGCTCGACCAGAGCATGTCGGCGTTGCGCCGGACCTGGAAGTCCGACTCGGACTCCCAGTCGGCCCGTTCGGGCGCCTCTGCTCCCGGCGGACACGTCCCCGACCCTCCCCCGTAGGGCACCTGCCCCACCGTGCTGGTCACCAGCTGGCTGCCGGAATTCACCAGTCCGCCGGCCATGCTCATGATCTGGGCCGGGTTGATCATGATCCACAGCCCGAGGGCCGTGGCACCGATCATCCAGATCGTCGACTCGATGGTGAGGGTCATCCGCTTGCGGATGAGACCGAACCACCCGAGCCACAGTGCCCCCAGGATGACGACGGTGGGGATGAGGGGTCGCCAGATCCCCTCCCTGAGGGTGACCACCACGTTCTCGACGAGTTCGTTGAAGCTCGCGAGGAGTCCGTCCGAGGTCGCCGCCTGGTAGACGGTGATCGTCGACTGGTTGATGGTCTTCGACAGGTCCCACGCGGTGTTGGCGAGCGTGGCCTGGGCCCCGTTGCTGATCCCGTCGACGCACGATTCGGTGATCATGTGCCACTGCTGGCCGGCGGTGCCGTACTGCCCGTACATGCTGGCGTCGGGCGGCAGCCCGTCGGGGGCCCCCGCGATGGCGGACTGCGATTGCGGGGGTACCAGGAGCCCGTCGGACCCGCTGCCCGCGGACTCGGGCAGCGGCGCGGGCTCCCCGGGGCAGAGCGGGTTGGCCTGGGCGCCGGTGAGCGGTAGCAGCAGGAAGCCGGAGAGCATCAGGAACGTCATCAGGAGGCGTCGCCATCCCCGCCGTCGGACGTTCTGATGCGTCATCTGCTGGCTCCTGCGTCGTGTGTTCGTGCGGGGACGATGGCAGACACAGGGTCCTGCCGGTGGTCGCACACGCACGCGTGCACAGCTCCGCGCGCGGCCGTGCGCGACCGCAGGACCCCCGCATGTCTTTACCCCATCTTCTATGGTGCGCCATCACCGGGCCGGGGGATGGGTACAACGCGACTGGATTTCCGGTTCCCACCCTCCCGACACCCAGACCAGCGTGTACAAAAGTCACCATTCCGCATGTTTCCGCAGGTAGAAGACATGAACGGCCTTCCGAAACTCCCAAAAACCGCAAGGCCACAATTTTCTCTCCACCAGGCGACTATGAGGGGCATCACACTCGGCTTCTCGGCCAGAAGTGGACACCCTGCCACCAATCGGACTGGCACCCGGTTCCACTCCGGTCTTCTGCGGGCCCCCGAGCTGTCATTGGCGCCCGGCCGAAACCACGCGCCCCACCGAACCGCCGAACCGGTCCACGGCTCCGCCGCCGGACGAACCCGCACCGACACGCACGGAGGACGCAGCATGACCGCTCCGCGACCAGGCCCGGCCGACCCGACCCATGGCCCCGGAGGGCCCGCGGGACCACCCCTCCCGGCGGCGAGATCCACCGTGCTCCTCGTGTGCGCCGTCCTGTACCCGCCGGCCGCCACGGGGGTCCTCCTCGTGGTGGGCGCCTTCGCCCTCTTCACGGCCACCGCCGGCGCGGCGGCGTCCGCCGCCTGGGCCGGGGCCGGGCTCGCGGGGCTCGCCGCGGCCCACGCCGCCCTGTACGCGGTGCTGCTCGGCACGGGGCTCCCCCGCCCCGGCGCCACCGCCGTCCTGCTGACGGCGTCCGTGGCGCTGTCGCTGGCCCAGACCGCTCTCATGTACCCCTGGTTCGGCGTCGGCCCGGCCTGGGTGCCGCCGCTCGCCGCCGCGGCCCAGGGGGCGGCCGCAGCCCTCGTCCTGGTCTCCGTCCGCGGTCGCGCGCTCGCGTGGGCGGCGGCCGCCCTGTGCGCGGTGGCTCTGCTGCGCCTGCCGGTCGCGTGGGCGCTGGAACCGTCCGTTCCCCGAACGGAGGCGGCACACCAGGGGCCGACGGCCGTCGGCCTTCCGCACGGAGACCCGCGGGGAACTGCGGAGCAGCCCCGAATTCATCACCAGGAGTAAGGAAGAGTATCCCTGGGTGACGAAAAGAAAAGGGGGCGTGTATCGGAAGGGGCACCGTTCCGAGGAGTTGCGGCGCGAAGCGCCCGGACGCCGAAACATGGCCAAGGTCAGTAATGGCCCTGACCAGGACGCTCTCGCGTTCGAGCGGCCCCTCTCCCCGGTCGGGTCCCGTTCGCCGGGGATTCCGTCGCACCGCACCGGTACCGTGGTCACTGTCCCGGAAGGCCCCTGACCCCCTCCCCGGAACGACACCCCTCGGCAGTGACCGCTTTCGGTCACCTGCCGTTCGCGCCCAGGGGTGGAGGGCCTTGCCGGATTACAGTGAGAAAGCTTCAGAGAACGGCGGCGAGCACCGCAAGGCGCGGCGGCAGGGCCTTTCTTGGATAGATCGGCCGCGCATCGTCCCCCACCGCCAGAAGGGATGCGCCCCTATGCCCACTCCCGGCCGTAGCACCGTCGGCCGTTACGAGCTGCGCGAACGACTCGGCGCGGGCGGAATGGGCACGGTGTGGCACGCCTGGGACCCCTCCCTCCGGCGCGACGTGGCCGTCAAGGAGGTCCTCCTCCCCGAGGGCATGGACCCGCAGGACCGCGCCGAGGCCCGTGCGCGCACACTGCGCGAGGCGCAGGCGACCGCCAGGATCACCAACACGTCGGTGGTCACCATCCACGACGTGCTCGAGCACGACGACAGCCCCTGGATCGTCATGGAGCTGCTGAGCGGCGCGTCGATGCAGCACCACCTGGACCGCCACGGCCCGATGCCGGTGGAGCAGGTCGAGGAGGCGGCGAGGTCGCTGCTCGGCGGCCTGAGGGCGGCGCACGCCGCGGGGGTCACCCACCGCGACGTCAAGCCCGCCAACATCATGCTCACCGACGACGGCCGCACGGTCCTGACGGACTTCGGGATCGCGAACGTGGACGGCAGCGCCGCCCTCACCCAGACCGGCGTGTACATCGGCTCGCCCGAGTACATGGCGCCGGAGCGGTTCGAGGGCGAGCGCGCCCTGCCCGCGTCCGACCTGTGGAGTCTGGGCGTCACCCTGTACTCCCTGCTCGAGGGGCACACCCCGTTCAAGCGGGACAGCATCACGGGGATCATCAGCGCGGTGCTGACGGCGCCGATGCCGCCGCCGCTGTCCGTGCCGGGATACGGCGAGGACCCGGCGAGCGCGCCGCTGAGGGCCCTCATCGGGGCGCTGCTCGACCGGGACCCGGAACGGCGTCCCGACCCGGCGGAGGCCCTGGCCCTCCTGGCCCGGGAGAGACGGGCGTACACGGGCGGCGCGGACCCCGCCCCGGGCACGGGTCCGCAGAGCGCCCCGGGCGACGGTCCCGTGCCCGGCGGCGCCGGCTCGGGCGTGACCCGGTGGCAGGAGACCGGCCCGAGCGGCGCCTACCCGGCGCAGCGGCAGCCGACCGGCGGCCACGCGGCCTTCCCGGACACCCTGCGGCCCGGGGCCCCGGGCGGCCCCACGGTGCCCGGCGTGATGGGGATCCCGTCGGTGTCCGGCGGTTCGGGGCACCAGGAGCCCCAGGGGCCGCCCGCGCACACGGGGGCCTCGGGCGGCCACCCGGCGCACCGGCCGAACCCCGCGGGACCCGCCGCGACAGGGGCGCACGACACCCCGCACCCGATGACGGCGCCCGGCCGCCCGTACCGGCAGCAGCCGGCCGGGCGGTACGGGGCGCAGGCCCCGCACGCGCCCGCGGCGCCGGGGACCGGGCACTTCACCCTGACCGGGAGGGCCGCCGCCCCCGGGCACGGCTCCGGCCGCACCGGTTTCGCCTCGGGGAGCGGTGCGCCTCCGGCGCCCGGGGCCCGGGGGGCGTGGGCGCACGGCGCGCCCGCGGCGGGCAGGCCGGTGCAAGTGCTCGTCGCGGCGGCGATGCTGGCGCTCAACGCCGCCTACCTGCTGTTCCTCACCGTGCTGTTCGCGGCCGAGGCCGTCAACGGGGGCCCCACGGGCTGGGGCACGGTACTCCTCCTGGGCCTGTGGGGGTCCTACTCGGTCATCGGGGCGGCCGGGGCGGTCCTGCGCTCACGCCTCGTGTTCGGGGCGGTGGTGATCGTCCAGGGCATCGCGGCGATCGGGCTGTTCTTCGGCCTGTTCTCGGTACTGATCTACAACCCGGAGCAGCTGGCGTTCTACGTGCTGGTGCTGGTGTTCAACGTGGCGATCGGCGGCCTGCTGCTGCTCCCGCAGCGGGTGCGGACCCACTTCGGGTTCGGCGGGGGCGTCGCCTGAGCGGGTCCGCGGCCGAGCGGGGCCTCATTCGGGAGCGGTGAGCAGCCTGTCGGCCGTGCGCATGCGCTCGACCCGCTCGTCGCGCACCCTGCGGGCCGACTCGGCGGTGGCGCACAGCTCGGACACGTCCGCCGAGGCGGTGCCGAGGAACCCGGCGGACACCCGGTGGTCGACGTAGTCGGCGGTGGAGTCCACCGCCTCCTGGCACTGCTCCCACTCCCGGTGGGCGGCGACCGCCTGCTCGACCAGGACCCCGTACGCGGTGATCTGGGCGACCCGGGCGCGGACCGCGTCCTCGACCGCGCCCAGGTGCTCCCGCTGGGGTCTGAGCGCGTCCCGGACCCTGGGCGACGACGCCCGCTGCCACCGGCGCGCGTGGGCGCGGCGCAGCTCCCGCTGCCGGGCGAGGAGGGAGGCGATCCGCCACTCCTGCTCGCGGAGGACCGCCAGTGCCCGGTCGGTGTCCAGCGCGTCCGCACCGAGGTCGGCCCGGGCGTCCGACACCAGGTCGATCGTGCGCTGCACCTCCGCGACCAGGGCGCGGTCGGCCTCGGCGAGGTCGTCGGACAGGACCACGAACTGCTGCCTGGGCCCCTCCACGGCCCGTCCGGCGCCCGACGTGAGGGCGTCGGCGGCCACCATGGCGACGAGGACGCCGAACAGCGCCCAGGGCATGCCCGGGAACGGGTCCTGCGGGACGGCGTCCGCCAGCCACACCGGGGCGGCGGCGACGGCGCCGGCCCCGACGAGGGCCCCCGTGGCGCGCACCGCGGGGTGGGCGTCCCCGCGGCAGGCGAGGGCGGCGACGTAGGCGACCAGGCTGATGCTGACGATCACCATGCCCAGGTACCACCCGGCGGTGAACAGGGCCAGTGCCGTGGTGAAGCCGACCCCGAGCAGCTGGACGCCGCCCTCCCTCAGCCGGGCCCGGCGCCCTGCCGATCCGGTGTCGTACCGGCGCGGGAAGCGGTCGGGCGCGCGCGCCTGCCAGGTGACCTCCTCCCGCAGCTCCTCGGGCAGGGAGGGGTCGATGACGGGTCGCGGCCGGATGACGTCCTCACTCATGGGCGGTCCCTCGTGAGTGGTGGGTCTGTCGGGAGGCGGGGCGGGGGCGGGCACCCGGGGAGGAGCCCGACAAAAGAGGAGATGCCCACCCCGGGGCCGCCCCGAACCTGCCGCCCGTGACGCCTTTGCCGCGTCCGGCGCCCGGCCCGCGGGGGGCCGCCGCCACCTGCGGGTCCCGCCCGCGACGCGGGCCCGTCAGACCGGTTCGTCGTGTCCGGCCGCCACCAGGTCGTCCTCCTCGCCCGGGCGCTGCCGGGTGGGGTTGGTGTCGAGCCAGCGCAGCAGCCGGTCGGAGACGAGGTCGACGCCGATCCGCCCGGCCCGGCCGTCCAGGTCCCGGAACAGGCACTCGCCGTTGCCCAGGTTGCGCAGCACCGCGAGGTGGTCCTCGGTGGGGTCGATCCCGAGCAGGGCCATGACGCTCTCCACCTCGAAGCGCTCGCTGGAGCGGAACGCGAACACCGAGGAGAGGCAGTTGGTCACCTGCTCGTTCAGGAGGTCCCCGGCGTTCTGGGAGACGAGGATGAGCGCCGTGTTGCGGGAGCGGCCCATCCGGGAGACCTCGGGGACGAGCTTGGCGCCCTCGGGGGTGGAGGTGACCGCCCACGCCTCGTCCAGGAAGATCGCCTTGGGCAGGTGGCGGTCCAGGCCGTTCATCAGGCGGCGGGCGAACTGGGACACCAGGTAGAGCAGGGCGACGGAGAGCCTCTGCTCGTAGGAGTAGTCGTCGCGGCCCACACCGGAGTCGGGCAGGGTGAGCCCGCCCAGGGTGAACACGGTGGTCCAGCCCTCGGTGTCGATCTGCGCCTCGCCCTGCGGGTCGAAGCACAGCGAGGCGAGCCGCATCTCGGACATGGACTGCAGGACCGCGCCCAGGTTGCGGGAGGCGGCTCCGGGCGAGGAGACGAGGTGGTCGACGACCTTGGCGAGGGAGGGCCGGGGCTGGTTGGCGACGGCGGCGACCGCCTGGATCATGGCGGACTCGCGCTCCTCGCTCATGCGGGGCAGCAGGAGCCGCAGGGTCTCGGTGGCCATGGTCTTCTTGGCGGCGAGGTCGTCGCCGAAGGCGAACGGGTCGAGCAGCCCGGGCTGGGCCGACCCCAGCGACATGATCCTGGCCTTGCGGCCCCGGCGCCGGAGGAGCTCGACGAGCGACTCGGCGTCGCCCTTGGGGTCGATGGCGGCGACGGTGACCCCGCGCAGGGCCAGCTGGTAGATGAGCAGGAGCGCCAGGGTGGTCTTGCCGCCGCCGGGCTCGCCGGTGATGGCGATGGCGGTGGGGCGGTTGCGCGCGGCGGCGACCATCGGGTCGAAGTGCACGATGGAGCGGGCCCGGCCGATGCTCTCGCCGATGTAGGGGCCCACCCAGCCGCCCCCGCTGCGGTCGACGCGGTCCCCGACCTCGACGGTGGCGGTGGGCATGCCGCCCGCGATGGTGCGCAGGGGCTGGCGCTGGGCGTACGCCTGGAGCCGGATGCGGTCACCGGGCAGGGACTCGTTGAACAGCGAGAACTGGTCGCCGGTGGAGTTGATGACGTCGATGCCGATGTCGCGGTAGTGCTCGACGACGGCCTCGACCTGCTGGACGAGGAGGCGTTCGGTGGGCGCGGACACCATGAGCCGGTGCCAGCCGTAGACGAAGGGCAGCCGCTCCTTGGTGATGCCGTGCTCCAGCATGCGGGCGGCGTCGATCTGCTCGGCGAGCGCGATGGGCGCCTCCACCCCGGCCTCGCGGATGTGCGCGTCCATGTCGCGGGCGTGCGCGAGCTTGCGGCCGACGTCCTTGGAGGCCTTGGCCGGCGGGATGAGCTTCATCCGCAGGGACACCTCGACGGGGAAGGGGAGCGCGTCGGCGTGGTGCAGCCACGGTTCGCCGTCCGGGAAGGGCATCAGGTCGGGGAAGCGGGCGAACGACAGGAACGCGACGTAGGTGGAGCCGGAGGGCTGTTCGAGGCGGAGCATGGAGCGGCCGTTGTGGACGACCCCGTCCACCAGCGCCTCGATCTCGCCGCGCCCCCAGGTGCGGCGGCCGGCGGCGGAGGGCCTGACCTCCTCGGCGGAGCCGCTGACCGAGTGTCTGACGAGCCACGCGATCTCGTCGGAGGTGGCGTGGCGCGCGTGGAGGGAGCTGGCCGCCAGCGCGCGGCCGAGCCGCTCGGACTGGTCCGTCCAGCGGGCGATCTCCTTGTCGTCCACGGCGTCGTCGTTGATGCCGAGGACCTCCTCGGTGCGCTGGTAGGCGCCGAAGACCTGGGAGAACAGGCCGAGGCCGGTGCCGGAGCCGCGCAGGCCGAGGCGGACGCCGAGGTAGACCTCCTTGGTCCAGAAGTCCTTGGCCCACACGTGCCGGTACATCTCGTCGAGGTAGTCGTACCAGCCGGGGCCGGAGTCGGAGGTCCCGTCCAGGCTGGTGGCCCACTGGGCGGCCGGGTAGGTGCGGTGGGCGACGCGCAGGTGGACCTCGGCGTCGTTCATCCGGATGGCGGCGAGGGCGATGGTGATGTTGGTGGCCAGGGCCTGGCGTTCCTCGGGGGTGGTGAACTCGTACGACACCGTCGGGAGCCGGAAGTAGGCCCAGGCCTCGCTGTCGCTGAAGAGCACGCGGTCGTCGAAGTAGCGGACCGTGAGGCGGGTCGCGCCGCGGGTCCCCCTGGTACCGGTCATCTCTGAGCCCTTCTGGTCGCGTCGCGTGTCGGGGTGCGCCCGGACGGCGGACGCACCCGGGCCTGCCGCCTGTGCCACCCCCCATAGTGGAGCATCGTGCCGGGGCCGTAGAAGCGGACGGGGTTACGGCGCGCCAGAATCCCCGCGAAAACGTGACTCGCGTCCGTGCGGGAGGGGCCCGCCCCCGCCTCGGGGGGGCGGGCCCCGGGGACCGCGGTCACGCGGTCACGCGGCGGCGGTCGCCGTTCAGCAGGCGGAGTCGAGGGTGCCCTGGATGGAGGACTTCTCCGCGGAGGTCACGGTGAGGTCGTACACGTACTTCACGTTGATCCAGGACTTGACGTAGTCGCAGTGGACGGAGGTGTTGGTCGGCATCCACTGGGACGGGTCCTTGTCGCCCTTGGAGCCGTTGCTGGACGGGGTGGCGAGCCACAGCTGCGAGCTGGTGACGTCGTTGGCGAAGTCGGCGCGCCGGGACGTGGACCAGTCGGCCGCGCCGGTCTTCCACGCCTCGCTCAGCGGCACCTGGTGGTCGACGCTGATGTCGGACGGCTCGTCGTACACCCAGGAGTCGTCGAAGGCGCTGTACCAGCTGCCGGAGGTCGGCTGGCAGTCGTCGTCGGTGACCACGTCGTGCCCGTCGCGGAGCAGGACGACCTGGCGGGCGGTACAGGGGCTGTCGACGACGTTCCAGTGCGGGAAGAGGCCGCGGTCGTAGCCGGTCTGGGGCCCCTTGGCCGCGACGGTCAGGGAGCCGAGCTGGGTACGGGCCTCGGAGGTGCTGGGGATGTTGGGCGGCAGGACGTGGTCCGCGGCGGCGGGCGGGGACCATCCGATGACGGCGGCGAGGGTCGCCGCGGCGGCGGCCGCGAGTACGCGCGGGACCGCGCGGGGGAAGGGGGTCACGTTCTTCTCCTCTTGAGCGGGTCGAGGAAACAAAGGACCCCACTACTGTGGGGTAAACGGCGCTTTCCGCGCCAGTCTCGGACAGGGAATTCGCACCTGTTCGGAAGTGACGCCCCCGCGTCCGCCCCCTTAATTTTGCCCCAAGGGCTGTACCAAATACTCGTGAACCAGATCACAAGGAAATCGCCCTGGGTGACGGCGTGTTTCGTTGCCTGTGACGGCGGTGCGGCCACCTGCACGGACGCCCGGGCATGCCGGACGGGGACACCGAGGGTGACGGAGGGCAGGTGGGCCCGGAGGATCCGAACGCCCGGGACGGGCGGGGGACCGG
Organism: Nocardiopsis sp. CA-288880; assembly: GCF_050955985.1. Lineage (NCBI taxonomy): Bacteria > Bacillati > Actinomycetota > Actinomycetes > Streptosporangiales > Nocardiopsidaceae > Nocardiopsis > Nocardiopsis sp. CA-288880. The sequence continues at coordinate 6,528,731 of NZ_CP192105.1, forward strand.
GCCGGGGAGAGCGCGATTATGCGTTTCAGCCCATAAGTAAAACGGTCCTACCCGAAAATGTAAACGACAAACACGGGAGCCTTCGGCCATTCAGGAAATCCGGGCCGATATTTGTTAAGTTCGCATGTCGTAGGGAACGCCGTCTACCTCAGAGAGGACGAACCCCACGGGGACAGGCCATGACTCTCCTGATAGACATACCGACCGCGGACGAGTACCCGACCCGCAAGGCCCACGAGCCCGCACTCCTGTACCGCAGGTCCCCCACCGTGTGGGGGTCTGCCGACGGCGGGCCCTTCTCCGCGGAGGAGATCGCGGACTACGACCGGCGCGGCTACACCCAGATCGACTCCCTCGTCAGCGGCGAGGAGGTCCAGGCCTACCGCGCCGAGCTGGAGCGGCTGTCGGCCGATCCCGGCCTCCGGGGGGACGACCGCGTGGTCGTCGACCCCGAGTCGGGCGGCGTCCAGTCGGTCTACGCGGTGCACGAGCTCAGCGACGTCTTCGCCGAACTCGTCAACGACCCGCGCCTCGTCGGGCGCGCACGCCAGATCCTGGGATCGGACGTGTACGTGCACCAGAGCCGCGTCAACCACAAGCCCGGCTTCGGCGGCGGCTCGTTCTTCTGGCACTCCAACTTCGAGGCGTGGCACGCCGAGGACGGCATGCCCCGGATGCGGGCGGTGAGCTTCTCCGTCGCCCTGACCGAGAACCACCCCCACAACGGCGCCCTGATGGCCATCCCCGGCTCGCACCGCACGTTCGTCTCGTGCGTGGACCCGGCCCCGAGCCCGCACCACCGGACCCCGCCCAAGACGCGGGGCGTCGGCGTGCCCGACGAGAGCTCGCTCTCGCTGCTCGCCCACCAGCACGGCATCGAGGTGCTGACCGGTCCCGCGGGCGGGGCGACCGTCTTCGACGCCAACTGCATGCACGGCTCCGGCGACAACATCACGCCGCACCCGCGGTCGGACGTGTTCGTGGTGTTCAACAGCGTCGAGAACGCCTGCACCGCGCCGTTCGGCTCCTCGGGGCCGCGCCCGGAGCACATCGCCTCCCGGGACTTCACCCCCGTGGGCCGCTGAACCACCGCCGCGCGGACGGGCCCCGCTCCTGCCCGCGCGGCGGTTCACCCCGCCCCCGTGCCGTAGCGGCGCCCGGAGCCCTCGAGGGCTCCGGGCGCCGCTCGTCTTCCGGCCCCGGGCGCTCCCTTGCCGGGGAGCGCCCGGGGCCGGGTCCGGCCGCTACCGGACGAGCGCGTTGACGAGGACCCCTCCGAGCGCACCGTGGGCGCGCTTGGTGGCCGGGCGCAGGGCCCCGACGTCGATCCTGGTGTAGGACGAGCCGAGGTGGTCGTCCCACGGGATGCGGACGATGGCCCGGCAGCGCCCGCGCGCGACCCGCTCGGCGGCGTCGACGTCCTTGAGGCTGCGCTTGCTGACGCCGTTGACGACGAGCACCGAGTTGGCCCGCAGCGCGTTGTAGCCGTTGCCGTCCAGCCAGTCGAACGTCATCGAGACCGCCCGTTCGGCGTCGGCGTTGGCCGGGGCGACCAGCACCAGGCCGTCCGCGACCGGCAGCGCCCGCGCGACGCCGGTGGCCGCGGGGTCCAGCAGGGTGATGCCGTAGAAGGAGCCGAGCAGGGACGCGAGCTGGCCGTAGTCGCGGTCGTCCAGGGTCTGGACGTAGGGGTCGTCCAGGGTCTGGACGACCTCCAGGCCGGTGCCCGACTGGCTGGTGTAGCCGCTCATCCGGGCGTAGTCGCCGATCGCGTCCGCGTTGGCGAGCAGGGCGGTCAGGGTCTCCGGGGTCTGGGCCCCGACCCTGCGGGAGAGGCCGTTGGGTCCGGGGTTGACGTCGACCGCGACGACCAGGTCGTCGCGGTGCGCGGCCAGGGTGTGGCCGATCATCAGGGTGGTGACCGTCTGCCCCGCCCCACCGGTGCACCCGAGGACCACGAGGCTGCGCGGGCCCTCCAGCGGGGTGCGCAGTCGCTCGATGTCGCTGGGGGGCAGGTCCGAGCGGACGGGCGCCGCCCCGCCGGTGACGACCTTGGCGAGGCGTCGCCAGCCCCGGGTTCCGCCGGACTCGCTGCCGCCCGGCTCGCCGCGGAGGGGCTCCTCCGGCTCCCTGACGGGCTCGGAGGGCCGGGGCCGCTGCGACGGGACGCCGTTGGGCGTGTCGCCCAGGCTCTCCTGCTCGCCCGTGCCGTGGTCGAGTTCCAGCTGGGGCCGGGGGTCCCGGGCGGACGGCTCGGGCTCGTCGCCCGGGACGGGCTGCCCGAAGAGCTGTCCGAGCTTGCGGGCGTTCTGGGCGACCCGGTGGAAGACGCCGTCACCGGGGTCGGCGCCGTCCGCGGACTCCGCGTCCGGGCGGGGGTCCTGCCCCGTGCCGGGCGCCCCGTCGCCGGCGTCCGGGGCCGCCTCCGCGGGCGCGGCGGTGCCCGTGCCGCCGGGTTCCCCCGTCCCCCGCGACCACAGGTCCTCGGGTCCGGGGCCCTCCGCCGCGAGGGCGTCGGCCATGCTGGGGTTGCCCCTGGGGTCGCGGGCGGCGCTCTCGTGCCCGTCCGCGTCGGCGGGGGCGTCCCGCTGTTCCGGTGCGGAGGCGTCCTCCCGGGCGGGCGCCTCCTCCGCCGCGCCGGTGGCGCGCATGGTCCACCTGGTCCGCGGGGCCTCCGCCGCGGCTTCCTCCCCTGGACCGGCCGCCTCGGAGCGGGCGATCTCGGAGCGGGTCCCCGCCGGGCGGACTCCGTCGGCGCGGCCGTCCTCCCCGCGCCCGGCGTCGCGGACCGCGGCCGCGCGGCGGCGGGCCAGGGCCGCGGCCTCGGCCTCCTCCAGGTCGGAGACCGTGCGCCGGCGCGCCGTCCCCGCGTCGGGGTCCGCGCGCACGTTGCGGTCGGCCCGCCCGGGTTCGTCGCGGACCTCGGCGAAGCTGACGAGCTCGCCGGTCCCGTGGTCGAGCTGGGTGGGCGGTTTGGCCCCCTCCCCCGGGGCGTCCGGCTCCGTGACCGCCTCCGTCGGCCCGGCCGCCTCCTCCGGTTCCGGCGCGCGGCGCGCCGGCGCCGCGGCCTCCGTCCGGGCCGACTCCGCGCCGGGGGCGTCGGCGGGTCCGGACACGGCGGCGCCGTCCTCGCGCAGCTCGCCGGCCGGGATGACCGGGTTACCGCGGTCGCCGACCCTGGGCTGGTCCGGGTGGCGCTTCTTCCCGTCCTCGAACCACTCGCCGGGGTCGCGGGGGGCGTCCCGTTCGGTGCCGGGGACGGCGTCGGCGAACTTGGGGCGGGGCGGCGCCGGGGTGTCCGCCGTGATGAGGTGCCGGTCGAGCACCGACATGTGCGCGTCCCACTCCGGGCCCCGGTCCTCCGGCTCCTCCTCCGGCCTCCGGGGCATGGCGTCCTGCTCGCCGGTGCCGTGGTCCAGTTCCGGGGCGGGGACCGCGGCCGCGGTGCGGGCCGCCTCGGCGCCGACCGCGTCGTCGGCCGCGGGCCCCGTTCCGCGGGGCTCCGGGGGGCGCGGGCTCCGGGTCTGCGCCTCCTCCCGCGCGACCGGGGCCTGGGGGGTCTGGGGGGCCTCGGAGACCGTGGCGGAGGCCGCCGGGGCCCCGGGTTCCGCGGTGTCGTGGGCGGCGTCGCCGGTGGCCCGCGCGTCCTGGTCGGAAGCCGGGCCGTTCCCGTGGCCCGGTGCGTGCCCGGCGTCCACCCGGTCCGCCTCCGCCGGGGAGGCGGCGGCCGGGGGCAGCCACGGCACGGCGGTCTCCGCGGCGGGCCGACCGGTGGCGGCCGCGAAGCGGACCGCGTAGTCGGACAGGTCCGCGTGGTCGGCGGGGCCCTCCCCGGCCCGCCCCTCGTCCAGGTCCCACGGGGCGGCGTGCGGGCGTCCCCGGCGGCGCGGAACCCGGGGCCCCTCGGGGGTCCGGTCCTCTTCTCCGGGGGCGGGCGCGGTCCCCGCTTCCGGGAGGCCGAGTCCCTGGGCACGGACGGGGCGCCGCTCCTCGGGGCCCCGTTCGCGCACCTGCTCGGTGCGGCGCTCCTCCAGGTCCTTCGCGACCCGGATCCCCTGGGTGCGGCCGCGCAGGCGCCGCGCGGCGGGGGTGTCGTCCTGCGGTTCGGGGTCGGGGGCGGACATCACCTCCTCGGCTCGGCGGCGCTCCCGTCCCGGTCCCCGGTTCCCGGCGACGGCGTCGGCGACCTCGTCCCGGCTGAGGGCGCCGGTGTCTCCGAGGGAGTAGGCGTTCTTGGAGGTGAGGCCGACGGGGGTCTCGCCGGAGGAGGCGCGCAGGTTGGCGAACCACGCGTCGCTGTCGCGCTGTTCGTCGTTCTCGGTCCGGTGGACCGGCTCCTCGTCGAACGCGTCCCGTTCGCCGTCGTCGCCGTTCCCGGTCTCCTCCGGGGCGGCGGGGCGCTCCGGTCGCAGGCCCCAGCCGAAGTAGTTGAGCACGCGGCGGCCGACCCCGCGGCGCGGCCCGTCGGGACCGTCCGGCGTGCCGGGGTCCCCGTGGGACCCCCCGGAGGCCTCGGACGCGTGGAACGCCTCGTCCCGGTCGTCCTCCGGAGCCCGGTCGCCGGGTCGCGCGAGGGACGCGACGGCGACCGGTACGCGCTCCTCGCGCGCGGGGGCCCCTGCGGTTCCGGACTTCCCGGTCCGTTCCGGCGCGGCCCTCTCCCCCGGGGACGCGACCCGGGAGGGCGCGGCGGACGCGCTCACGGCGGCGGCCGGGAGCAGGGGCGCGGCGGAGACGCGGACCGGCTCGCGGTCCCCGCCCCCGGACGCCCTTCCCGCCGCGGCGGGCGCCGGGGCCTCCTCGACCGCCGGCGCGGACGCGGAGACGCGTTCGGCCAGGCCGGGCAGCGGCGGCGCGGCCGCGGGCACGGGGCGCACGGCCGCGGTCTCCTCGGCCGGGACCTCGGCGGGGGCGGCCTCCACCGCCCGGCGCCCGGCGCGGCGGCGCCTGGGCACGGCCAGGGGGCCCGCCTCGGGGTCGCGGTGCCACACGCGCACCGCCACGCGGACCTCGGAGGGCTCGTACTCGGGGGCCAGGCGGGTGTACACCCTGGCCTCGGCGAGGAAGCGCGCCTGGGAGATGAGCAGCTCGGTGAGCCGCTTGCCCTCGACGACCGGCCGCGTCGCCAGCACCGTGATCACCCCGGGGGGCACGACCCAGAGCACCAGGTGCCAGCCGTTGCCGAACGCGAAGGGCGCGTTGAGGATGCTGAGCAGGACCACCCAGAGCGCGAACACGCCCAGGGCGACCCCGAACGTGCCCACCGGGAGCGGCATGGGCAGCCGGAAATCGTAGAGCTTGTACAGCCGCTTCTCGATACGCCAGATGTTGGTGTACGTGGGCAGATCCACGTTCCCGGCCTCCCTCGCCTATTCCGTCGATACGCCCATCGCTCGGGCGAGCGCCACTGCGATGACCTCGATGATGCCGGGGACGTAGAACACGATCCCGATGAAGATCGCCAGGATGATGAACTGCGCGAATCGCGTGATCTCCCTCGTGAACAGGAAGAACACCGCCACGATGGACACGATGACGAGGAAGAGGGGCCCGAAGAAGCCGCGCAGGAAGTCGGCGAGGCCCCCGGTGTCGGGGGCGTTCTCCGTCGGGGTGGTCTCGACCGCGAGGGTCAGCAGGTCGGTGGCGCCGACGGCATGGAACACGTCAGGTGTGGATGACAGCAGGGGGAGCATGTCAGGCGCCGTCCTCCGCTGTCGTGACCGGTGTGCTCATGGTTCTTCTCGTCTCCTTGCCTACTGGCCCCGTCACCCGCCGAACGAGCGAGGGGCTCCCTGGATGTCGCGGACGTGCCACTCGGAACCGGAGTCGACGACCGTGACCAGGTAGTTCTGCGTCACCTGCCCGGCTTCGGCCCCGTCGGGGGCCGGAACGCTCCACGTGACCGTCGCCGCTACCTGTCGTACGTCATCATCCCCGTTCGGGGACTGTGATGGCACCGCCATATCGGACAGTTCGACGAATTCCAGGCTGTTCTCCGGAAGTGGGGCGATGGTGACGCCCGGTTCGACGTAGCGCTCCAGGTGCGCGGGCTCCCCCGCGTAGGCCTCGAAGAAGCCCGGCAGCACCTCCGTGAGCTGTTCGGCGGCCTGCGGGTCGGTCTCGAAGGAGGCGTCCTCCGGCAGGCTCGCCCGGCTGGGCGGGGCGAGGAAGGCCGGGGCGCCGGCCACCACCAGGGAGTCCCCGTCTGCGTAGACGGGCACGTCCAGGCGCATGGGTTCGCCGTTGACGTCGGCCCGCACGATGATGGAGGCGTTGTGGTCGTCGTGGACGTCCACGGCGACGACGGTGAGGTTGTCCCCGGTGAGGCTGTCGGCGGGGACCTCGAGCCCGGCCGCCTCGCCCTCGGGGACGAACGCCGCCAGGGCGGACAGGCGCGCCTCGGTGTCGGCGGTGTCGAGGTAGGCGTCGGCGAACCGGAGCCCGAAGGCCGCGGCCGCCGTCTCCGGGTAGACGGGCTCCTCCGCCTGCTCGGGTTCCTCGGACGCCGTGGGCAGGGCGAACCCCCCGCGCAGGGGGAACCAGATGCCGTTGAAGACGACGACGATGATGAACGCCCACAGGACGGCGCGTCCCACGCCGACCCACCAGCGCCCGCCCGACCCGGCACGGGGCCGTCGGGTTCGGGGGGCGTCGAACTCCATCTCGTCGCCCTCCCGGTCACGTACGGCGGTGCCGCGTCGTGACGCCTTCGCCATCCCCGCCTCCTGCACACAGTTCCGCGCCGCCCGCGTCGGACGGCGTATCCGCCACGCCCTTGTCTACCCCATCCCTATAGTGAGGCATTGTGGGGGTTGGGAGCGGACTCCGTGACTCCGCGTTTCCCCGCCAACAGCGCATTGCGCGCAACGGTAGAACTTCCCAAAAGGTGCATACCACAGCAATGGTTCATGGAACTCAAGGTGGGGCTGTGTGCGTCGGCGCAGTTTTGGTTGGACCGGAAAGCGATTAGTCACTCGGCAGGGAGCAAGTTCTGTCCTCCGGGGGCAGGAAACCGTTGACGGGATGTAACCGGGATCTCCTTCGGGAGGCTCCGAAGCCCCTCCGGGGACCCCGGGGACGCCACCCCGGCCCCACCCCTCCCACCGCCCCCGCCCGCACGGCGCCCCCGCGGCGGGCCCCTCGGGACCCCGTCCGGTGCGGCGCGGCGCCCGGGACGGCGCGGTGCTCCCCCGCCGCCCCCTCGCACGGGCCCTGACGGCCCTCTGCGCCGCGCTGTCCGTCGTCCTGCGGCACGGGTCCCGGCGACCGGCCCCGCCCCGGCACGGGCACCGCTGGACCCGTCCCCGCCGCCGTCCTCCTCGCGGGGGCCGAGCGGCCGGGCGCCCGCCTCGCCGCCCCGGCCGCCCCAGGCCTCTCCGGGCGCGGCTCCGGCGGGCGGCGAGAATGGGGCCATGGACCCTGAGCTCTGTGTGTGGGAACGCGATTGGTCCGATCGCCTCGGATCGGCGCTCGAGCGGGCCATCGCGGCGGTCGCAGGACAGCTGCCGGCGGACGACGTGGTCGGCGTCGGCATCGCGACCGATGCCGACGCCACGTCGATCGTCGCCTTCGCGCAGTCGCAGCGACATCTCGACGAGATGACCGCCGAGGACCCGGAGTTCGCCATCGACGCGAGATGGCACCTCGGTGAGTGGGACTTGGACGTCCTCGGGGCGGAGGGGATCGACGACCCGCTGGAGCCGATCCGTGCCGAGGCGGAGCGGGCGAAGCGACGATGCTCCGATTCGAGCGCCGGCCCCGGCACGGCACCGGACCTTCGCGAGTTCCGGAGGGCGGTGTGGGACTCGATCGCACAGGCGTTGACGGCCTCGGTCGCCGCCGGTTTCTTCGAGCAGTGGCCGAACGCGGTGCGGGTGTTCCTGCCGCTCGACGCCGACGTCCCGGAGGTCGACATCGCGCAGTGGAACGCCGCGTTGAACGATCAGGCCGGTACTGCGGAGTTCCGCGAGTTCCTGCAGATCGACACCGTCTGACGCGGAGACGGGGCCAGCCGGACCCCGACTCGCGAACTGCCCCCGCACCACACGGCGCCCGCCCACGTATCGGGCGGGGTCTCGAGGCGGAGTTCCGAAGAGCGCGGCTACACGTTGAAGCGGAACTCGACCACGTCGCCGTCGGCCATCACGTACTCCTTGCCCTCCATGCGGACCTTGCCCGCGGCGCGGGCGGTCTGCATGTCGCCCGCGGCCACGAGGTCGTCGTAGGAGACCACCTCGGCCTTGATGAAGCCGCGCTGGAAGTCGGTGTGGATGACGCCCGCGGCCTCGGGGGCGGTCGCGCCCTTGCTGATCGTCCAGGCGCGGGCCTCCTTGGGCCCGGCGGTCAGGTAGGTCTGGAGCCCGAGGGTGTCGAAGCCGACCCGGGCGAGCTGCGCCAGGCCCGACTCGGACTGCCCCAGGGACTCCAGGAGCTCCTGTGCCTCGTCGTCGTCCAGCTCGGCCAGCTCCGCCTCGATCTTGGCGTCGAGGAAGATCGCCTCGGCGGGGGCGACGAGGGCCTGGAGCTTGCCGCGCAGCGCCTCGTCGGCGAGCTCGTCCGTGTCGAGGTTGAACACGTAGATGAACGGCTTGACCGTGAGCAGGCTCAGCTCGCGCAGCCGGTCCAGGTCGATGCCCTCGGCGGCGGACAGCGACGTGCCGCCGTCCAGGACCTCCTGGGCCTGCCGGGCGGCCTGGAGCAGCTCCTGGGCGCCCTTGTCCTTGGCGTTGCGCTTGGCGTCCTTCTCCAGGCGCGGGAGCGCCTTCTCCAGGGTCTGGAGATCGGCGAGGATCAGCTCGGTGTTGATGGTCTCGATGTCGCGGGAGGGCTCGACGTCGCCGTCGACGTGCGTGACGTCGGGGTCGTCGAAGGCCCGGATCACCTGGCAGATGGCGTCGCTCTCGCGGATGTTGGCGAGGAACTTGTTGCCCAGGCCCTCACCGGTGGAGGCGCCGCGCACGATGCCCGCGATGTCGACGAAGTCCACCGTTGCCGGGAGGACCTTGGCCGAACCGAAGATCTCGGCCAGCTTCCCGAGCCGGCCGTCGGGCACGCCCACGACCCCGACGTTGGGCTCGATGGTCGCGAACGGGTAGTTCGCCGCCAGAGCGTCGTTCTTGGTCAGGGCGTTGAAGAGGGTGGACTTGCCGACGTTGGGCAGGCCGACGATCCCGATAGACAGACTCACAAGGCCCGAGTCTATGCGGACCGGCGGGTGGGACGGTCCCCCGCCGCCGGAAAGCGGGACCGATCACCGAAACACGCTGCACAGGGGACGCCGCTCACAGTAGGTTCGTTCAACGTCTCCGGGGACCGGGGGCGGAAACCGTCCGGGCGGCCGTGTGCCGCGCACCCGGGCACCCGCACCCCGCGTCCCCGGTCGAAACACGGCCGCTGACACGGGGGAGGCGGCATCCGGTGGACGTCCGGTCCGTGCCGGGCGGGGGCGACGAGGACCACAGGGGCACGGTGGGCTCCTCGCCCGACCCGGCGCAACGGGCAGGCGGCACGTCCGGGGGTACCGCGCGGCGGCGCGGCCCCGCCGCGGGGGCGGCGGGGCCTTCCGCTCACCCTCCTCTGCCGCGGCCACGTTCCTGGGGGAGGACAACTGTGGTCACCGAACAACTCCGGGCGCTCGTGCGCCGCTACCCGCTCGTCCGCTTCGCGACACGGCAGATCCGCGTGCGCCTGCCCAGGCGGCTGGGCGGCCTGGACCCCGCGCACGTCCCGCCGTGGAGCCGCAGCTTCACCTTCGCCCTCCCGCGGCTGGCGTCGGACACCCGCGGGACCGGGCCGGACAGCCTCACCCTGCGGCTCCCCGGCGACCTGACGGTGCCCCGGCGCCTGGCCGCGTTCGGCCTGGCCCGCCACGAACCCGACAGTCTGGCCTGCTTCCTCGCCATGCTCGGCCACACGCGGCCCGGGGCGGTGCTCGACGTCGGGTCGGGGGTGGGGGTCTACTCGGTGCTGGCCGCCGCGCGCAGCAGCCGGCCCGTGTTCGCGTTCGAGCCCACGCCCGAGATCGCCTCGGCCGCCCGCGCGGTGTCGTCCTCCGCGGACCTGGGGTTCTCGGTGGTGGAGCTGGCGCTGAGCAACCACAACGGCACCGCCCACCTGCGCCGGGCCAGGAACAACGACATGTGCAACACGCTGGTGCGCGCCGCCCGGGGGGACCTGTCCCACATCACCGTGGGGGTGAGCACCCTGGCCCGGTGGAGCGAGACCGCGTCCGCAGCCCCGGCTGTCGTGAAGATCGACACGGTCGGCACGGAGCCCGACGTGGTCGCCGGGGGGCTGGAGGTGCTGCGCAGGTACCGGCCGTGGATGCTGGTCAAGGTCCGGCCGGACCGGGGGGTCGAGGAGCGGCTGATGGCGCTGCTCGACCCGCTGGAGTACACGTGGTACCCGGTGAGCGGGAGGCCGCCCTACCGGCCGCGTCCGGAGATCGCCGGACGGGCCTCACCCGCCTCGGAGCGGATGTGGCTGTTCACGCCCGCGCCGGTCGCCGCCGGTTTCTGGACGTCGGTGGCCGGTTGGCGCGAGGCGCTCGGGGCCTGCTCCCCGGACTCCAGGAGCGCCTGAGGGGCTGGAGCGGCCCGCGCCGGGCCCCTCCCCCGGACCGCGGCCCCGCGGCGGGGCCGCGGCTGCCCGGGAGGGGCCCGGTCGGCTACAGCCGCGCCCGGGCCGCCCCGGCCACGGCCCTCCGGGGAGACGGCGCGCGGCCGCGCGCCCAGCCGTCCAGGGCGTCGACCAGGGCAGCCGGTTCGTCGCGGTGGACGCAGTGGCCCGCCCCCTCCACGACCCGTACGGTGAAGCCGCGCTCGGCGAGCTCCCGTGCCGCCCGCGGGTCGACGGTGATGCCGTTCCCCGCGCGCAGGACGAGGGAGGGGACGGCCGGCCCCGCCGGGAGGAAGTCCCTCCCGGCGACCTCCGCGGCGACGAAGTCGAAGAACGCCGGGTCGAAGGAGGCGAAGCCGCTGAGCTCCTTCTCGACGTCGGCGTCGCTCCATCTGGGGTTGAGCTGGCGCACGCCCTCGACGTCCGCGGTGGCGAACACCCTGCGCATGCGCTCGCCGGCGTCGTCGGCCATGGGCGGGAGCCGGAACGCCGGGTCGACGTAGACCGCCCGGCGGGGCCCGAGCCGCTCGACGGCCAGGGAGAGCGCGACCCCGCCCATCGAGTGGCCGACGACCGCGTCGAGCCCGGTGGGGAGGGAGTCCGCCAGGTCGTCCCCGAGCGCCTCGACGCTGTAGGGGCCGCGCGGGCTGCGCCCGTGGCCGCGCATGTCCACGCCGAGCACGCGGTGGCCGCGTGCGACGAGTTCGGCCTCGACGGCGTGCCAGGTCCCGTGGTGTGCCATGGCCCCGTGGACGAGGGCGATGGTGTGGTCTCCGGTACCGCTGCTGTAGGTCTCCAGTCGCATGGGAGGGGGCCTCCTCGGATAGGGGGACTGCGGGGGAACAGGGCCGGTGCGGAGCTCCGGCCTTCGCGTTCGGACCTCCAGGGTCTCGAAAACTTTTGCACAAGGAAAGAGGATGTCCGGATGCGGACTCGGTCCGCGGCCTCCCACCGCTCCCCGGAGCCCCGGGCGGCGCGGCCGCCACCGGACAGGCGCTCCGGGCCGGAGGGTCGCACGGCCCCGGGCTGCGGACATGCCGGACTTGGTCGGCCTGCCCGCCGATGTCCTGCGTGGCGGGGAGACCGGGGCGCGCGGCGGCTGGCACCATGTGCGCCATGGACGGTCTCGCACTCGTACTCATGCTCCTGGTCGGCCTGGCGATCGGCGTCGCCGTGGGCTGGATCCTCGCCCGCGGGCGGGAGGCCGAGGCCCGGGCGGAGGCCCGGGCCGCCGAGGAGCGGGCGGCCTACGTCGAGGAGCAGCTCGGCGACCGGTTCCGCGCCCTGTCCGCGCAGGCCCTGGACCAGACCAACCAGCGCTTCCTGGAGCTCGCGGAGGGACGCCTGCGCGCGGTCAGCGCCCAGGCCGGCGGCGACCTCGACGAGCGGCGGCGGGCGGTGGAGCGCATGGTGGAACCGCTGACCGAGACGCTGAACCGGGTGGAGCGGCAGCTCAGGGAGGTGGACGCGGGACGGGTGGCCGCCCACGCGGAGCTGGCCAAGCAGGTGGAGTACGTGCGCGAGGGGTCGGAGCGCCTGGGGGAGCAGACCCGGTCCCTGGTGACCGCGCTGCGGCGGCCCGAGGCGCGCGGCCGGTGGGGCGAGCTGCAGCTGCGCCGGGTGGCCGAGCTGGCGGGGATGGGGCCCCACTGCGACTTCGAGGAGCAGGCGGCGACACGGGACGGGTCGCAGCGCCCCGACATGGTGGTGCGCCTGGCCGGGGGCAAGAACATCGTCGTGGACTCCAAGGTGCCGCTCTCCGCGTACCTGGACGCCGTGGAGGCGGGCCGGGAGGAGGCCGCCGAGGAGCGCCTGCGCGCCCACGCGCGACACCTCCGCACACATGTCGACCAGCTGGCGGCCAAGGCGTACTGGGCGGCGTTCACCCCGGCGCCGGAGTTCGTGGTGCTGTTCATCCCCGGCGAGGCCTTCCTGGCCCCGGCTCTGGAGCACGACCCCGACCTGCTGGAGCACGCGATGGCGCGGCGGGTCCACATCGCCACGCCGACGACGCTGATCTCCCTGCTGCGGACGGCGCAGTACGCGTGGCAGCAGGAGGCGCTGAGCGAGAACGCGAGGGCGGTGTTCGACCTCGGCAAGCAGCTGCACGAACGGCTGGGCAAGCTGGGCGGGCACGTGGAGGCCCTGGGCCGGGCGCTGACCCGGACCGTGGGCGCCTACAACCAGACGGTGGGGTCGCTGGAGAGCCGCGTGCTCGTGACCGCCCGGCGGTTCGGCGAGCTGGGCCTCGTGGACGGCGAGCTGGACCGGCCGACCGGCGTGGAGGAGCGCCCGCGCGCGGTGGCCGCCCCCGAGCTGTCGGGGTACGGGGCGGAGGCGTTCGGCGAGGACGGGCACGCGCTCGGCGGAACGGCGCCGGACGGCCCTCCGGGGCGTGCCGGGGTCCACGGGGCGGCTTCCGGCGCGGGAGACCGGGAGGGCTCGGATTTCGACGGTATTCGGCATGTGAGTAACAAGAGCAATGGTTCGACCGGAAAAGAACCCCGGAAGAGCGCGCACGGGACATGAATCCGCAGGTCGGCACAGGTCCGACGATCCGACCGAGGACAACTCGTGCGAGCGCCTCCGGAGCGGCAGAACCGCCGTGCGCCATGCTGGTGTCCCACGGGTGGGAGGCGTGTTCGCGACGGAAGGGGCAAGTGACCGAAATGGCGACACGTTCCCCGGAAAAGACGCCCTGCGCTTACTAGAAGTGACACACTAAACACCGTGAGTAATACACTTGGGAGGCGAACGGCTATGCCCCCGCGGAAGGCGGACGGTCCGGAGCCCGGGCACGCACCGTACTTCGTGCGGCCCGAGGGCCGCGGCCGGGGCGCGCGGAGCGCCCGGAGGAGAGCGGGCGCCGCCCCGGGCGCCCCGGAGGGGAACCCCGTGCGCCGGCCCCCACGCCTGACCGGTCGGGGCGGCGTCCTGGTCATCGCCGTGCTGAGCTTCGCCGGGACCATGATCGCCCAGTGGTCGGGTGCCCCCGCCGTACCGGGCATCGCCTTCACGGTCGCCTGCCTGGCGACGGCGTCCGCGGTCCGCCCCGCCGACCTGCTCTCGCTGTCGGTCAGCCCGCCCCTGGCGTTCTTCGTGGCGGTGGCCGCCGCCGAGAGCGTGCTGGCCCTGGGCAACGAGGGGTTCGCGCGGGTCCTGCTCCTGGGCCTCGCCTCGCGGCTGGCCGAGGCGGCCCCCTGGCTCTTCCTGGGGACCGCGCTGGTCCTGGTCATCGGGGTCTTCCGCGGTCTGCCCGGCAACCTCCGCGACCTGGGCGACGAGCTCAACGGCCACGGGTAGCGCCGGACGCGTCCGGGCGCCCTCGGGGGACCGGCCCCCGCTCCCCCGACGCGCGTTCCCACCGCGCACCGGTCCGCCGCCGGGGGCCGGCGCGGATCAGAAGGGCGTGTCCGCGTCCGCCGGGGGGTCGTCCTCCCGGCGCTCGTCCATGGCGGCGGCCATCTTGGCCCGGGCGCCCTCCAGCCACTGCTCGCACACGCGGGCCAGCTCCTCGCCCCGCTCCCACAGGGCCAGGGACTCCTTGAGGCTGAGCCCGCCCGACTCCAGTCGGCGGACCACCGTGTTGAGCTCCTCGCGGCTCTCCTCGTAGCTCAGCTCCGGCACGGCGGCCTCGCCGTCCCTGCCGTCGGTCTTCGTGCCCTTGGCGGCCATCTCTACTCCCCCTCGGTGGTGTCTTCGGTGTGGACGGACTCCACGGTGGCGGTCAGGCTGTCCTCGGCGAACCTCACCCGCAGGGACTCCCCCACGTCCGGTTCCGCCGCGGAGCGCACCACCGACCCGTCCGGGCGCTGCACGACGGCGTACCCGCGTGCCAGCGTCGTGGCCGGGGACAGGGCGTGCAGGCGCGCCCTCGTGTGGCCGAGGCCCTCGCCGGCCCGGTCGAGCGACAGGGTGAGGCTCCGGCGGGCCCGGTCGCGCATGTCCGCGACCTGCTCCGCGAGCCGGTCGATCTCCCGGACGGGGCTGGCCAGGACCGGACGGGACCGGATGCCCGAGAGCCAGGAGAGCTCGCGCTCCAGCGCGCCCGTGAGGACCCTGCGCCCCCGGTCGCGCAGCTGCCTGACGATCTCCAGCTGCTCTCCCACGTCGGGGACGGTCTTCTTGGCCGCGTCGGTGGGCGTGGAGGCGCGCACGTCGGCGACGAGGTCCAGGAGCGGGGTGTCCTGCTCGTGGCCGATCGCGCTCACCACGGGCGTGCCCGCCGCCGCGACCGCCCGCACCAGCGCCTCGTCGGAGAACGGCAGCAGGTCCTCCAGGGAGCCGCCGCCCCGGGCGATCACGATGACGTCGACCTCCGGGTGCGAGTCCAGCTCCTTCAGGGCCTCCAGCACCTCGCGGACCGCACGGTCGCCCTGGACCGCGACCTGGCGCACCTCGAAGCGGACGGCGGGCCATCGGCGGCGGCCGTTCTCCAGCACGTCGCGCTCGGCCGCGGAGTCGCGGCCGCAGACCAGCCCCACCGTGGCGGGGAGGAAGGGCAGGGGCCGCTTGCGCCCCTCGTCGAACAGGCCCTCCGCCGCCAGGGTGCGCCGCAGCTGCTCCAGCCTGGCCAGGAGTTCGCCCAGGCCCACGTGGCGGATCTCCAGCGCGCGGAGCGAGAAGGTGCCGCGCACCTCGTAGAAGTCGGGTTTGGCGTGCACGACGACGCGCGCCCCCGCCTCGGGGGGCGGGCTCTGCGCGTCCAGCACCGAGGTCTGGCAGACCACCCGCACCGACACGTTCGCGACCGGGTCGCGCAGCGTGATGTAGGCCATCCGCCCCCGGCGGTTGAGCTCGGCGATCTGCCCCTCGACCCAGATCCGGCCCAGTCGGCCGATCCACTGGCCGACGGCGTTGAGGACGACTCGTACCGGTTGCGGCGCCTCGGCGGAACTCTCCATGCCCATGGCAACCGAGCCTAGGGGAGGCCGGGGACAGTTCCGGGCAGGCCGGTCACCGGGCGCGGCCGCGCGCCGTGGCGGCCGCGCCCGGCTCCGGTCAGCCCTGCGCGTCCCCGCCCGCGGACACCGTGTTGTCGATGCCGATGTCGGTGATGTCGGGTTCGCCCTCGGCGTGGTGGACGGTGTTCTCGGCACCGGTCACGTGGATGGACTCGGCGCCGCCGACGTGGACGGTGAGGGAGTTGCCCGTGACGGTGACCGCGCCGCACTGGCCGTTGAGGACGACCTCCGCGCCGCTGGCGGTCACGTTGACGTCGCGGCCCTCGCAGTCCTCCGTGACGCTGCCCTCGACCGACGCGATGTTGATGTCGCCGGTCCCGTCGTCGATGGTCACGCCGCCGCCCTCGTCGAGGGTCACGTCGCCGTCCTGGTTCCCGACCGTGACGTCGCCGTCCGAGTCGACGGAGACCTCTCCGTCCTCGCTTCCGACGGAGACGCCGTCGGGGTCGACGCTGACCTCCTGGTCGGTGCCGGGGATGCCGACCGAGCAGCCGGTCAGCCAGAAGGCCGCAGCAGCGAGGAGCGCGGCGGTGGAAGTCGCGGGACGCATGGTCATAGCCCTTCGAGCGGGAAGCGCCGTGGTGCGCTCGTCAGTAGGACGTTCCCCGCCCCCGTGTGGTTCCGCCGGGTCGCGGCACGGGCGCCTGCCGGGCCCGCCGACCGCTACGCCCCGGCTTCCAGCTTGGCGATGCGGTTGTCGTACATCTTGATGAACTCGGTGCGCCCTCCGTGCGCGACCTCGTAGGCGCGCAGGTCGCGGACCTGCTCGATGGTGAGCTTGCGCAGGCGCGCGCGGACGGAAGGGAGGGTGAGCTCGTCGTAGGTCGGCACGGCGAGGTCCTCGACGGCGGGCGCGGCCCCCTTGCGGACCTTCTCCAGCACCTCGTCGCTGGCGACGGTGGTGTGCGCCTCCGCGGCGGCCAGCTCCTCGGCGATGGCCGGGGCCTCCTCGGGGACGTCCTCGGTGGCCGGGACGACGGGCTCCGTGCGGACCTGGGCCCCCTCCTCGGGGGTCTCCGCCTTCTCGGGGGCGGCCTTCTTCTCGGCGGTCCCGGACTCCGGGGCGGGGGTCGCCCCTGCCACGGGGGCCTTCTCCCCGGGGGCCTCCGCCGGCTCCGCGGCGGCCGGCGCCGCAGCGGCGGGCTCGGGGGCGGTCGGCTCCGCGACGGCGGGCTCGGAAGCGGCGGGCGCCTTCTCCCCGGCCTCCGGCTCCGTGCCCTCCGGCTTCCCGGCCCCGGGGGCCTCCGCCTCCGCGGCGGGCTCGGGGGTCGCGGTGGGCGCGGCGGCGGGGGCCGGGCTCCCGGCGGCGGCCTTCTCCCCGGCCGCCTCGGCGGCGGACGGGGCGGCGGTGTCCGCGGGCTCGGCGGGGGCGGCCGGCTTCTTGCGCCCGAAGATTCCCTTGGCCAGGGTGATCAGTTTCGTGGCGATCGTCGGGTTCGACATAGGACGGGGGCTCCTGGGTGGTCTCGGCGGTGGGGTCGGCGGCACGCGTCCAGCAGACCGGGCAAGGCCGAGTCGGGGCGAACCGCCTGTGACAGATGCGATGGTGAACCAGGATAGAGGAGGGGGAACACCGCGAGCAGGGGATGGGCGAACGATTTCGCCACTTCGATCCACGACCGGACACATCCTGTTGCGATACCGTCACCTTGGCCCCGGCGGGGCGCGGATATCCCCGTAACGGTGCCATCGCCCACACCAGGGTCGTACACGGACCAAGCCACCTAGGATGTACGCATGACTGCGATGACGACTGCCACGAACCAACGCCGTGTGCTCCTCGCCAACCCCCGGGGTTACTGCGCCGGTGTCGACCGCGCGGTCATCACCGTCGAGAAGGCCCTGGAGCAGTACGGCGCCCCGATCTACGTGCGCAAGCAGATCGTGCACAACACCCACGTGGTGCGCACCCTGGAGGAGCGCGGCGCGATCTTCGTCGAGGAGACCGAGGAGGTGCCCGAGGGCGCCATCGTCGTGTTCTCCGCGCACGGCGTCTCCCCCGCCGTCCACGAGGAGGCGGGGAGGCGGCAGCTCAAGACGATCGACGCGACCTGCCCGCTCGTCACCAAGGTCCACAAGGAAGCCAAGCGCTTCGCGGCGGAGGATCGCGACATCATCCTCATCGGCCACATCGGCCATGAGGAGGTCGAGGGCACCAGCGGTGAGGCCCCGGAGCACATCCAGATCGTGGAGAGCCCGGACGAGGTCCACAAGGTCCGGGTCCGCAACCCGGACAACGTCTCCTGGCTGTCCCAGACCACCCTCTCGGTGGACGAGACCACCCAGACGGTCGACGCCCTGCGCGAGAGGTTCCCGAACCTGCTCGACCCGCCCAGCGACGACATCTGCTACGCCACCTCCAACCGCCAGGACGCCGTCAAGGCGATGGCGCCCGAGTGCGAGCTGGTCATCGTGGTCGGCTCCGACAACTCGTCGAACTCGGTCCGCCTGGTCGAGGTCGCCCTGGACGCGGGCGCCGACGCCTCCTACCTGATCGACAACGCGTCCCTCATGGACGAGGCCTGGCTGGAGGGCGTGACCACGGTCGGCGTCACCAGCGGCGCGTCCGTGCCGGACATCCTGGTGCGCGAGCTGCTCGACAAGCTCGCCGGGCACGGCTACGGCTCCGTCTCCCCGGTGACGACCGCCGACGAGACGCTGACCTTCTCGCTGCCCAAGGAGCTCCGCCGCGACCTGCGCGCCGAGTAGCGCCGGTCCCGGCATGCCGAACGCCCGGCGGGTGCGCCCGCCGGGCGTTCGCCGTGTCCGGGGTCAGCCCTCGGGGGACTCCGAGGGCTCCGCGTCCCCGCCGCCCTCCGCCGCGGGGAGGTCCTCCAGCCCCTCGGCCAGGTGGGCCAGTTCGTCGAGTTCGGCCGAACCGGAGACGACCAGGGTCACGCCCTCCTCCCACAGGACCAGGGCGCCCCAGTCCTCGGAGTCGTAGTGCTCCCACTCGCGTCCGCCGACCGCGACCGTGCCGACCTGCTCGGCCTCCTTGACGCGCTCCGCGACGACCTGCTCGGGGTCGGCGTCGCTCTGGGTGAACATGGCGTGGCTGTCGGCCGCCGTGGCGAAACCGACGCTCCACTCGACCGGACCGCTCACGTTGAGGGTGGAGCTGGTGGGCGTCCACCCCTCGTCGGTCAGCTCGGCCGAGGGCGCCCTCACGGGGTAGTCGGCTGCCTCCCCCAGGACGTCGGCGTCCGGCCGGTAGTCCACGGTGGGGATGTGCTCGCCCGAGCGCGTGGAGACCACGAACGCCATGATCAGGACGATGCCCACGAGGATCCCGAGGGAGATGGCGTAGTTCTTGAAGGTCGCGCTGGACCGGCTGTACTCACTCATGACAGGGTCCAGCTTGCCGCAGGTCCGGGGCCTTTCCGACCCGGGGTGGGCTTAGCGGCGCGCGCCCCCGGCCCGCGGCGGCCCCGCCCGCCCCCGGGGCCGGCTGTGCGAGCGGAGCGGGCGCCGCGGGGGCGCGGCGCCGGGCGCGGGCCCGGAACGGTCCGCGGGAGACCGCCTAGGCCCCGGGGTCCGCGGTCCGGTGCCGCGGTTCGAGCCGGGTGAGCAGGCCGGTGATGTCGTCGGCGAGCCTGCGCGCCTCGGCGTCGTCGCGGCGCACCACCTCGGCCACGGCCAGCAGCATGGCCCCGCTCACGACGATCAGGAGGGCCTCGTCCACCGGCTCGTCCGCCTTGCGGAACAGGGCCACGTTGCGATCGGTCCACTGGGTGAGCCGCGACCGCAGCTGGTGGTCGAACCCGGGAGGGCCGTCACCGCTGAAGAACAGGCGGGTCGTGTCGCCCTCCTCGATGCATCCGAGGAGGTAGGCGTGCGCGGCGATGTTCATGAGCCGTGTGGGATCGCTCTCACCGCCCGCCCTGGCCTCCACGACCGCCTGGTGGGTCCGCTCCTGCTGGCGCTGCTGGAACTCCTCGTACAGGGCGAGATAGAGGTCCGCCTTGCCGGTGAAGTGGTGGTAGAGGCTCCCGACGCTGGCCCCCGCCACCGAGACGACCTCGCTGACCCCGGCCTTGGCGAAACCCACCGTGTGGAAGACCTGGGCCGCCGCCCTGAGCAGGGCGCTGCGGGTGGCCGCTCCGCGTGGGGAGACCCGCGCGGGCTTCACCAGCTTCTCCGGCTTGTCCGTCTTGTCCACTGTCACACCCTCACTCCAGTCCGGCCGCTCCGGTCCGGATCCCGCCAGAGTAGACCTTCGCGCCCTCCGGACGACCGGCTCGGGCGGCCGCGCGGGTACCCGGGGCCGCTCGGGGATCACGTCGGGTGACTACCCTAAGACCTGTCCCCCCGCCCTGTTCCCTGTCGGAAGGTGTCACGTCCATGTCGCAGCCCAGTAGCCCGTCCGCGCAGCCCGCGGCGCCCGACCGCAACCTCGCGCTGGAGCTGGTCCGCGTCACAGAGACCGCGGCGCTCGCCGCCGCCCGCTGGGTCGGCAAGGGCGACAAGATCGGCGCCGACGGCGCCGCCGTGCGCGGCATGCGGCACATGATCAGCACCGTGTCGATGAACGGCACGGTCGTGATCGGCGAGGGCGAGAAGGACAACGCCCCGATGCTCTACAACGGCGAGCGCGTGGGCGACGGCGGCGGCCACGACTGGGACGTGGCCGTCGACCCCGTCGACGGGACGACCCTGACCGCCATGGGCATGCCCAACGCCATCGCGGTGATCGCGATGAGCCCGCGCAACACCATGTTCGACCCCTCCGCGGTGTTCTACATGGAGAAGCTGGCCGCGGGCCCGGAGGCGGCGGACGTGGTGGACATCGCCGCCCCTGTCGCCGACAACGTCCGCGCGGTGGCCCGCGCCAAGGGCAAGTCGCCGCAGGACGTGACGGTGGTCATCCTCGACCGCCCCCGCCACAAGCAGCTCGTGCAGGACGTGCGCGACGCGGGCGCCCGCATCAAGTTCATCAGCGACGGCGACGTGGCCGGAGCGATCATGGCGGCCCGCGCCGGCACCGGCGTCGACCTGCTCCTGGGCATCGGCGGCACCCCGGAGGGCATCATCACGGCCTGCGCCATGAAGTGCCTGGGCGGCGTCATCCAGGGCCGCCTGTGGCCGAAGGACGAGGAGGAGCGCCGCAAGGCCCTCGACGCAGGGCACGACCTGGACCGCGTGCTGTACACCGACGACCTGGTCGCGTCCGACGACGTGTTCTTCGCCGCGACGGGCATCACCGACGGCGAGCTGGTCGGCGGCGTGCGGTACGAGTCCTCGCGCGTCATCACCGACTCCCTCGTCATGCGCGGCCGCAGCGGCACCGTCCGCCAGGTGCTCAGCGAGCACCGCCTGAGCAAGCTGTCCGCGTACAGCGGCGTGGACCTCACCTCCGCTCCCTGACGCGGCGTCCCGGGCCCGGACACCCCTCGTCCGGCGCCCGGGCCCGGCGCCCGGTGGCAGGATCCCGCCGCTCCCCCGGCCGGTGGGGGCGGCGCGGGCGCCCTCTCCCCGACCGGCCGTCCGAAAATGGCGCGGAACGCGAACCACACCGGGGTGGACAGGCATCAGACCCGGCGTTGGCTGCGCGGTCGCGCGCGAAGAATTCCCCCGTCGGAGGTCCGATGTCCCACCCCGATCCCTCACAGCAGCCCCAGTGGCAGCATCAGCCGCCCGGGCGGCCCGGGCAGGGTTTCCCTCCGCCGCAGGGCCCCGTCCCCGGTCAGCAGTACGCCGCCCCGCCCGGCGTGCCCGGCGCCCCGGGCGGCGGCGTCCCCGGGGGCCCGCCCCCCGGCCAGTACTCCGGCGGGTACGGCCCGCCTCCGGGCGGTGGCGGCGGGCGCAACCGCTGGCTGATCCCCGCCGCGGCGGGCGTGGCGCTGGTCGTGATGGGCGGAACCGTCTGGGCCACCGTCTCCCTGGTGAGCTTCGGCGGTCCGCAGCCCGAGTCCGTGCTCCCCGGCAGCTCCGTCGCGTTCGGCAAGGTCGACCTGTCGATCGACGGGTCCCAGGCCATGGAGCTGATCCGGTTCGTCGACCAGCTCCCGGCGGAGATGACCGAGGAGATGGACGAGCCCGACGGCGACATGACGGAGCTGTTCGCGGAGGTCTTCGTCGAGGCCTTCCCCGAGTCCCGCCAGGCCGACGTGGAGGAGTGGATCGGCCAGCGCGCCGGCGTCTCCGTGTGGCCGACCGCCGACGCCGCGGCCGAGGTCGACGAGGGCTCCGGCCTCGCGATGGCGCTGGCGCTGGCGGTCGAGGACGAGCGGCGCGCCGAGGAGGAGCTGGCCTCCCTCGCGAGCGGCGACGACACCCTCCACTTCGAGATGACCAACGGCTTCGCCCTGCTCTCCACCTCCGAAGAGGCGCTGGCCGACCGGGCCGCGCAGGTGGACGAGCACGGGTCCCTGGAGGACTCCGACGTCTACTCCGGCGACGTGGCCGACGTGCCCGGAGGAAGCCTGGCCGTGGGCTGGACGGACTTCACCCGCCTCATGGAGGTGGAGGGCGTCGCCGCGGAGATCCAGAGCGGGATGGCCGCCGAGACCGGTGAGGTGAGCGGCCGGGCCACCGCGTCGCTGCGGATCGACGGCGACTACCTGGAGGCGCGGGCGGACGTCTTCGACTTCGAGGTGGACAGCGCCGACCTGGCCTGGCTGGCCGAGACGCCGGGCGCGAGCGTGGCGGCGATGGAGTCGCTTCCGGAGAGCACCGTCATGGCGTTCGGCGCCAGCGGACTGGACACGGCTCTGACCGACGCCTACGAGAGCGACGAGATCCCGTTCCTGAGCGGCAGCGGCGAGATGCAGGAGATGGAGCGCGAGTTCAACGCCATGGGCGCTCCGCTGCCGGAGGGCTTCACGAACCTGCTGGGCTCGTCCACGGCGTTCGGCGTCACCGGCATGGACCTGGACAGCTTCTTCGGCTCGGCCTACGGCGGCGGCGAGGAGTTCTCGTTCCAGTACCGCGCGGTCGGCGGCGACGAGGGCGTCCTGGGCGACTTCGTCGAGAACGTGGTCGCCTCCGACCCGTACGCCACTCCCCCGGGTGTGAGCACCGACGGGGACGCCGTCGTCGTGGCGAGCGGCAGCAGCGCCACCGGGCGCCTGGGCGACGACCCGGTGTTCCAGCAGACCATGCAGGAGATGGACGACGCCGTGGTCGCCGGCTACTTCGACATGCGCCAGGTGCTGACGGACACCGAGGTGCAGAACCCCGCCGAGTGGGGGGCGATGGGCCTGGCCGTGAGCGTCACCGAGGAGGGGCGGCGCAGCGGCGTCGAACTGCGGTGGTCCCCCAGCGGCGGCGGCGAGTGAGCCGGCGCGCGGCCCTGTAGGGCGCGCGGGGCGGCAGGACGGACGGCGCGGGAGCCCCGGAGGACGGGGCCCGCGCCGTCCGCGTGCCGCAGCCCCGGGGGCGGGCCCGACCCCCGCCGGTGCGGGCCGCCCGACCGGGGTGTTCTCAGCCGACGACGCGCCGTCGCATCTGGAAGCCCGCCAGGAACCACATCAGCACGATGAACCCCAGCAGCACCCCGACGTGGAGGAGCGCCGCACCGGCGCCGAGCCCTCCGAACACCGAGCCGCGGATCAGCTCGACCGCGTGGTAGAGCGGGTTGGCCATGGCGGCGCCCTGCACCCAGGCGGGCAGCTCCGTGAGCGGGAAGAACGTGCCCGCGACCAGGAACAGCGGAGTGAACAGGCCGCTGAACACGTAGTCCATGGACCGCACCGACGTGATCACCGCGGAGATCCAGATGCCGAAGAGCGCGAAGGCGAACCCGGCCAGGAACGCGATGAACGGCACCAGGAGCATGCCCGGACCGGGGCGGAGCCCGAAGCCGACGGCGACCAGCAGGGGGACGCAGCCGTACACGCCCGAGCGCATCGCCAGCCACAGGGCCTCGCCGGTGACGAGCTCGCGCACGTCCACCGGGGCGGCGAGGATGCCCTCGTAGGTGTGCAGGAAGCGCCGCTTGATGAAGGTGTTGATGACGGCGGGCATCATCGACTGGAACATCACGGACACCGCCACGATGCCGGTGCCGAGGAAGTCGATGTAGCTGAACCCGGCGAGGGTGCCGATGAGGGCGCCCATCCCGAATCCGAAGCAGAGCAGGTAGAGGGTCGGCTCGACGACGGCGGCGAACGTGGTGGCGCGCCAGGACTGGCCGTACAGGATCCACTCGCGGGCGACGACGCCGATCACGGCGTCGGCCTCGATCCGCCCGGGGCGCGCGTGGGCCTCGGGCCGGGCGTCGTCCCTGGCCCGGTCGTGCTGGATGCTCATTCGACGCTCTCTCCGGTCAGGGTCACGAACACGTCCTCCAGGGTGCTGGCCCGTCGGTGGGGGGTCCCCAGCCGGTCGCGGAGGGAGTCGGGCAGCTCCTCGGCGCGCAGGACCGACAGGGTGACGCCGGTCCGGCGGGTGGTGAAGCCGTGCTCGCGGACGCGGCGTTCGAGGACGTCGGGGCCCTCGTCCCCCGGGGTGTACTCCTCGACGGTGGAGCCCGCGTACTTGGCGACGAGGTCGGCGGGGGCGCCGCGCTCGACCACCGCGCCCTTCGCCATGAGCGCCACCTCGTCGGAGAGGCGCTCGGCCTCCTCGATGTAGTGGGTGGACATCAGGACGGTGACGCCCTCGTCGCGCAGCGCGGAGATGACGCCCCACAGGTCCTGGCGCACCTGCGGGTCGAGGCCGACGGTGGGCTCGTCCATGAGGACGAGCTCGGGTCTGTGGAGGAGGGCGCGGACGATGAGGAGGCGGCGGCGCATGCCCCCGGACAGGTCGTCCACGAGTGTGTCGCCCCGGTCGCCGAGCTGGGCGAGGCGCATGGCGCGGGCGACCGCCTCCTTGCGCCGGGCGCGCGGGACCCGGTAGAGGAAGGAGAACATCCGCAGGTTCTGCTCGACGGTGAGCTCTTCGTCGAGGTTGTCGTGCTGGGGGACGACGCCCATGCGGGCGCGGGCCCACTTGGACTCGGCGGGGATCGGGTGCCCGAGGATGCGGATCTCGCCCTCGTCCGCGAGGGACTGGGCGGTCAGCATCTTCATGGTCGTGGACTTGCCCGCGCCGTTGGGGCCGAGGAGGCCGAGGACGACGCCCTGGGGGACCTCCAGGTCGAGCCCGTCGACGGCGGTGAGCGTGCCGAAGCGCTTGACGACGCCGCGGAGCAGCAGTGCGGGCACGTCCGGTGCGTGCGGGGGTGCGCTGCCGGGGGTGGAGGACGCGCTCCCGGGCAGGCGGCGGCCGGGCACAGGTGTGGTCATGGCCCAACCGTAGGCACCGGTTGCCCGGAATTCCAACGGGTTTACGCCTGCCGCGCGGCCTGTTCGCGCGCCCCCGGAGGCCGGGCGCCGCAGGCGGGGGCCGCCCCGGCCGTCCCCGCGCCGTGCCCTCCCCGGGGGCCGCGGAAAACCCGTTGCGCCCGCTCGGAGCCCCTGCCTACCATCGTCACTTCCGGGCCGGGGAGCCCGGAACCGGAGACGATTCCCGGGGGCCGACGCCCCACGGGTCGAGGACAGGTGTTGATGAACCGGAACGCGCCGAGCGCGCCTCACATCCCTGCGGGCCCCCGCACCGTCTGACGCGGCGCCCCTTCCGTCGAGAAGCGCTCGGCCTGCTCCTGCTGCCTCGTACCACTTCCAGCAAGGAGTTCCGGGTGTCCACCACCGATTCACCGTATGAACCCAGCCCCACCCTGCGCACCAGCACCTTCACGTGCCTGCGCTGCGGCCTGTCCGTGTCCGCCCTCGCTCCCGGGGGAGAACGGCGCGACCACTGCCCGAGCTGCCTGACCTCGCGCCACGTCGTCGACCAGGTCCGGGGCGGCCGCTCCGACTGCGGCGGGCGCATGGTCCCCGTCTCCGTCGCGGTCGTGCGCGACGGGGCCTGGATGCTCGTCCACCGCTGCACGCTGTGCGACGAGCTGGCCGGGAGCTCCGTCTCCCGGGACGACAACCACCTCGTGCTCATGAGGATCGCGGTGCGGCCCCTCGCCGACCCGCCGTTCCCGCTCGACCTGTTCGGGGAGGTGTGAGCGTGGGACGGCGCAACGTGCGTGACCGTCGGCCCCAGCGGGCGAAGACCGTCCAGCACGCCGCCCGCGAGTCCGGGTCGTTCCGGTGCGCGGGGTGCCGTCTGGAGGTCCCCCTCGCCGCGCCGGGGACCAGCCACCGGAACCACTGCCCGAACTGCCTGGTCAGCCTGCACGTGGACCGCCGGATCCCCGGTGACCGCGCCGCCGACTGCCGGGGCAGGATGGTCGCGCTGAGCCTCGCCTCGCGTCCCGACGGGGAGTGGATGCTCATCCACCGCTGCGTTCGCTGCGGCGAACTCGGCTCCAACCGCGTGGCCGGGGACGACAACCCCCGCGCCCTGGTCCGGTTGGCGGTCCGCCCGCTCGCGGCCGCCTCCGACGCGGTGGCGAGGCGGGTGCTGCTCCGCCTGTAGGAGCGGCGCCGACGGGGCTCCGGAGGCGCCGCGGACGGGTCGGCCGGGAACGGGCCGTCCCGCCCGCGGCTCCCGGGCCGGCCGCCACGCCGGCCGGCCCGCGTGCGCCCCTCAGCCGCCCAGGGGCGTGAAGGGGTCCGGGGTCCCCGCCGTCCACCGGTTCAGGTGGGCGACCCCGGTCTCCAGCGTGACCCCGTCCCCGGCGCGCCGGCCGCGTTCGACGACGTAGAAGCGGCCGTCGTCCAGGGAGACCAGGCCGTACTGGCCGCCGGTGTCCCAGCCCCGGACCCCCGACTCCCCGTGGAGCATGCCGTCCCGGCGCAGCGAGAGGAGCAGGCCCTGCTCGTCGTCCTCCTGGCCGCGGACCGTGCCCCGCACCGGGGGCCGGGAGCCGTCGACCACGAAGAGGGAGTAGTCGGGGAAGTGCGGCTTGACGCCCTCGTAGGCCGCCATGAACCAGTCGCCGGTGCGCGCGTCGTACTCCAGGTTCTGCACGCCGTAGGTGGTGTTGCCGGTGTACACGAAGTACTTGCCCCCGACCCGGGGCGGGCCGCTGGTGTGGGGGGCGTCCTGGTCGAGCGGGCGCTCGTACCGCCTCCACGAGGAGGTGTCGTACTGGAGCAGCACCTGGTGGTCGTTGTCGGCGCGTCCGGGATGGGAGTAGACGCCGTAGGCGACCGTCAGCACCTCGCGGCCGCCGCCGCGGCCGAACCCGGGGCCGAAGGCCACTCCGTCGATGCCGCTGGACCCGTAGCGGTGGTCGGCCGTGTCGGCGACGTTCCCGTCGAAGACGCCGTCGCCGTCCATGTCCGCGGTGTAGTCCTCCACGACCTCGTCCAGGTGGACGGTGGTCAGGACGCGGTCGTCCTCCGCGTCCATGCCCGGCCGCGTGATGCGGTCGCCGTCGAAGATCGCGATGTAGAACGCCTCGGCCGCCTTGTACTCCAGCGAACCGTAGACGCGCCCGTCCCGGTCGTTGAAGTCGAGGTCGCCGAGGTGGCCCGTGAGGCCGGTGACCGTGCCGATCACCCGGCCGTCCAGGTCGGTCTTGACGACGGTGTCGGTGAAGGAGAAGTACATGTGCCCCTTCTCCTCGTCGAGCGCGGCGCCCTGGACGTGCCCGGACGGCCACGCGCCGCCGTCCACGGACAGGGGCGGCCCTCCTCCGGGCTCCCGCTCAGGGGCGTCGGCCGCCGCCGTGGCGGGCGCCAGCACCGCCGCTGCCGCCGCGACCGCCGCCCCGAGCGCGCCCGCCGCCCGGGCCCCTCTCCTCCATGTACCGGTTCCGCGCATCCCGCTCCCGCCCTCCACGCCCTCACCGTGTGCTGTCGGTAGGAAGCTATGCGCGTCCGGTGAACCGCGCGAGACCCCCGGGGGAACCCGGCGCGCACAACTGCGGGAGCCGCCGCCCCGCGGGGCCGCGACCGCGTCCCGGTCCGCCGGGCACGCACTAGGGTGGCGGTGTGAGTGAGGAAGTGTCCCCCGAGCGCCTCCGCGCCTCCGACACGGACCGCGAGCGCGTGCTGAAGGCCCTGCGCGACGCCGCCGCCGACGGCCGCATCGACCTGGAGGAGTTCGAGGAGCGCTCCTCCCTGGTGCACGAGGCCCTCACCCTGGGCGAGCTCCCCGGGGTCACCGCCGACCTCCTCCCCGTCGAGCGCCAGCCCATCCGCCTGGACCCGCAGCCCCTGGTCGGGCTGTTCGGCAGCACCGCGCGCCGGGGACGCTGGGTCGCCTACCCGGGCGAGTACGCGGTCGCCGTCCTCGGGCGGGTGGAGGTGGACATGCGCGAGGCCCTCCTCATGCACAACCACCACCGGATGACCGTGACCGCCGTCCTGGGCCGTGTGGAGATCGACGTCCCCGAGGGCGTCGAGGTGCGCCTGACCGGCTGGTCGTTCCTGGGGCGGCGCACCACCACCGCCCGCCGCTCCGGCATGTCCGACCCCCCGGTGCTGGAGATCGACGGTTTCTCGCTCTTCGGGGTGGTCCGCGTGCGCGCGCCGAGACGCCGCCGCTTCCTCGGCCGGCTCCGCCGGTCGCCCCGCCGCGGCATCGGTTCCTGAACGCGTCCGCTTCCACCTGCGGCGATGTCAACATGACGCGTGCAACACCGCCAAGCCCGGGTGAGGTGACGGTGTGCCCGGATGCGTCTGGCAGGCTTTGTGTCACAGGTTTTCCCAGGAGAGATGGGTTGCAATGAGTGAGTTCCGTATCGAGCACGACTCGATGGGTGAGGTCAAGGTCCCGGCCGAGGCCAAGTGGCGGGCTCAGACGCAGCGCGCCGTCGAGAACTTCCCGATCTCGGGCCAGGGCCTCGAAGGCGCCCACATCGCCGCCCTCGGCCAGATCAAGGCCGCCGCGGCCAAGGTGAACGCCGAGCTCGGCGTCATCGACGAGGACCTCGGCAAGGCGATCCGCGAGGCCGCCCTGGAGGTGGCGGACGGCAAGTGGAACGACGAGTTCCCGATCGACGTCTTCCAGACCGGTTCCGGCACCTCCAGCAACATGAACACCAACGAGGTCGTGGCGACCGTCGCCAAGGAGCGCACCGGCCTCGACGTCCACCCCAACGACCACGTCAACGCCTCCCAGTCGTCCAACGACGTGTTCCCCTCCTCCATCCACATCGCCGCCACGGCCGCCGTGCAGAACGACCTGGTCCCGGCGCTGCGGCACCTGGAGGGCGAGCTGTCCCGCAAGGCGGAGGAGTTCGCGTCCGTCGTCAAGAGCGGCCGCACCCACCTGATGGACGCCACCCCGGTGACCCTCGGCCAGGAGTTCGCCGGGTACGCCGCCCAGGTGCGCTACGGCGTGGAGCGCCTGGAGGCCTCCCTCCCGCGCGTGGCCGAGCTCCCGCTGGGCGGCACCGCCGTCGGCACCGGCATCAACACCCCCGAGGGATTCTCGGCCCGTGTCATCGCCGAGATCGCTTCCCACACCGGCCTGCCCCTCACCGAGGCCCGCGACCACTTCGAGGCGCAGGGCGCACGCGACGGCCTGGTCGAGCTGTCCGGCCAGCTGCGGACCGTCGCGGTCGGCTTCGCGAAGATCGCCAACGACATCCGCTGGATGGGTTCCGGCCCGACCACGGGCCTGGGCGAGATCTTCCTGCCCGACCTCCAGCCCGGCTCCTCGATCATGCCCGGCAAGGTCAACCCGGTCCTGTGCGAGGCCGTCCTCCAGGTGTCCTCGCAGGTCGTGGGCAACGACGCGGCGGTGGCCTTCGGCGGTGCGAGCGGCAACTTCGAGCTGAACGTGCAGCTGCCGATGATCGCCCGCAACCTGCTGGAGTCGATCCGGCTGCTGTCCAACGTCTCGCGGGTGTTCGCCGACCGCTGCGTCGCGGGCATCGAGGCCAACGCCGAGCAGTGCCGCGTCTACGCCGAGTCCTCGCCGTCGATCGTCACCCCGCTCAACCGCTACATCGGCTACGAGGAGGCCGCCAAGGTCGCCAAGCAGTCGCTCAAGGAGAAGAAGACCATCCGCGAGGTGGTCCTGGAGCGCGGCTACGTCGAGGCCGGCAAGCTCACCGAGGAGCAGCTGGACGACGCCCTCGACGTGCTGAAGATGACCAACTCCCGGTAGGCGGGGGCCGTCCCCGCGGGCGGCGGTCCGCGGTGTCCACGGGGCGCTCCGCACGGACGGGGCGCCCCGCCGCCGGGCGGCGGCCGGTCCGCGGGGGCGACGGCCGGGGGGCGCTCCGGTTCCACTCACCTGCCCCCCGGGAACCTTCCACACGCGGGAGGCGTCCGACATCCTTGTCAGAGCACCCGAAAGGCCCGCCTTCGAGAGGGCAGTACATGTCGAGCAACAGCGACAGCGAACAGATCGTCGCGGACCGCTACATCCTGCGCCGTGAACTCGGACGCGGCGGTATGGGCGTGGTCTGGGAAGCCTTCGACCCGTCCCTGGACCGCGTCGTCGCGATCAAGCAGGTGCTCCTCCCCGACCACTTCACCGACTCCGAGCGCGCCGACGCGCACGGGCGGGTCCGCCGCGAGGCGCGTTCGGCGGCGCGCATCAGCCATCCCACGGTGATCACCGTCCACGACGTCTTCGAGTACGACGGCGACCCGTGGGTGGTCATGGAGCTCGTGGAGGGCGGATCCCTCCAGGACCGGCTCAACGAACAGGGCGCCCTCCCGCCCGACACCGTCGCGGAGATCGCGGAGTCCCTGCTCAAAGCGGTGCAGGCGGCGAACGCGGCCGGAGTCCTGCACCGGGACATCAAGCCGGGCAACATCATGATGTCCCTGGACGGCCGGGTGATCCTCACCGACTTCGGCATCGCCACCATGGAGGGCGGTCCCAGCATCACCCGGACGGGCGCGCTGATCGGCTCCCCCGAGTACATGCCGCCGGAGCGCCTGGAGGGCGGGCCCGCGGAGCACCGGGGCGACCTGTGGAGCATCGGCGTGACCCTGTTCGCGGCGGTGGAGGGCACGTCGCCGTTCCGCCGGGACAGCCTCACCGCGGCCATCGCCGCCGTCATCTCGGCGCCCCTTCCGCCGATGACGCGTGCCGGACGGCTGGAGCCGGTCATCACCGGCCTCCTGGAGCGCGACCCGGACCGGCGGCTGACGGTGGAGGGCGCCCTGGCGCTCCTGCGCGGGCGCGGGACCTCCGGCGGGGGCCTCGGCCCGGCGGACGCCGCCGGAGCCGCGGGGGCGGCGGCGGGCGCGGCGGGCACGGGCCCCGGCACCGCCCCGGGCGCCGGCGGCCCCCCGTACGCCCACGGGTTCCGGAGCGGCGGGTACCCCGCTGCCGGGCCGCGGGCCGGCGGCCACGCCACGGGCCCCGGGACGGCCGGGCACGGCCCGGGGACGCCCCTCCCGCGGGGCGGGCCCCGCCCCGCGGGCCCGGTGACGCCGCAGACCCCCTTCCCGCCCGGCCGACGCCCGGCCGCCCCGTACGGGCACTCCGGCGGGGGCGGCACGGCCCCCCTCCACTCGGGGGGCCACAGCGGCTCCGGGCGGTCCGGTTCCGGGGCCGCCTCGACGGCCAAGGTGCTGTTCGGCGTCGGCGCCGGCCTGCTGGCCCTCCTCCTCGTCTCCGTGGTCGCGGTGACCGTGGTCCTGAGGTCGGGCGGCGCCGCGGGGGAGGCCGCCCCCAGGGAGGCGCCGACGCAGGGCGGCGCGCCTCCGGAGGAGCCGTCCCCGTCCGCGGAGCCCGGCGGCGGCAGCGGCGGCGAGCAGGCCGCCGCGGTCGAGGGGGACGACGGCGGGGAGCCGCCCTCCTACGACGAGCTGGACACGTTCAGCTCGCAGTGGTTCGACGTGGCACACCCGGCGGGCTGGGAGGTCGACGACAGCGAGATCGACAACAGCCTCGCGGTGTTCGTCGCCCCCGGCGGGGACCACCAGGTGTGGGTGACCGGGTGGACGGAGGAGGAGTTCACGGGGACGAGCGCCGAGTACCTCCGGCAGACCAACGGCGGCACCGACGCGGACGAGGACATCACGACGGACTACTCCGAGCTGGAGCTGGAGGAGTTCGACGAGGACGACTACGGGGAGGGCTGGGACGTCGCGATGGTGGAGTCCGACTTCACCAACGAGTCGTGGGCGACACCGGAGCGCCGCTTCTGGTCCTACGCGATCAGCGTGGACCACGAGGGCAGCAGGGTCTTCTACATGGTGAGCGTCAACGTCCCGCGCGAGGACGGGGACTTCTACGACGACCTCCACGAGGAGGTCGTGGAGACCTTCACCCCGCACCTCTGACCGGGCCCCGGGCACACGACGGCCCCCGCGGTGTCCCGCGGGGGCCGTCGTGTGCCCGGGATCAGTACCAGCCGATGGACTGGGAGTGGGCCCACGCTTCACACGGGGTGCCGTAGCGCCCCTTGATGTAGTCGATGCCCCACGCGATCTGGGTGGCGGGGTTCGTCTGCCAGTCGGAGCCGTGGGAGGCCATCTTGCTGCCGGGAAGCGACTGGGGGATGCCGTACGCGCCCGAACTCGGGTTCGAGGCGGTGTGGTTCCAGTTGCTCTCCTTCTCCCACAGGGGTTCGAGGCAGCCGGAGAACTGGTCCTCGCCCCAGCCCTCCGCGAGGACCATGTCGAGGGCGATCGACTTGGGGTCCCCGGTGAACTCGGGAACCTCCTCCTCTTCCTCCTCTTCTTCTTCCTCCTCGATGTCGCTCCCGTCGCCCTGGGCCGTTCTGACCCCGGCGCCGAGGGCGGCCTCGCTCTCTCCCCGGGCCTGCTGTCGCAGCTCCTGGAGTTCTTCCTGCGTCAGCTCGGAGGAGGCGAAGAACGCGTCCTCCCCGGTTTCGGTGTCGGCTGCGGATTCCTCGCTGTCCGGAACGGCGGCGCTGGCCGCCATCTCCGGGTCGACCCCGTCGTCCGCGAACGCGGAGACGGCGAACGTCGCACCCGCGACGAGGGTCGCCGCACCGATCACCGCTGTACTGCGCAGCGACATTCGGTTGAGTAGCACGATTGCCTTTCCCAAGAGGGGGTTATTGGCAGGGAAAGCCCCATTAATACCAGTTGTTCGCCTGGGAGTGGGACCAGGCGCCGCAGGGGTTCCCGTACCGGTCCTTGATGTAGTCGATGCCCCACGCGATCTGGGTGGCGGGGTTGGTCCGCCAGTCGTCGCCGTGGGAGGCCATCTTGCTGCCGGGAAGCGACTGGGGGATGCCGTAGGCGCCCGAACCCGGGTTCTCCGCGGTGTGGTCCCAGTTGCTCTCCTTCTCCCACAGGGGTTCGAGGCAGCCGGAGAACTGGTCCTCGCCCCACCCCTCCGCGAGGACCATCTCCAGGGCGATCTCCTTGGCCGAGCCCGCCGGGACGGCGGCCGCGCCGCCGCCGGAGGGGTCCGCGGGGTCCGAGCCGCCGCCGGAGGCGGTGGCGCCGGGTTCGGGCTCCGGTTCGGGCTCGGGGATGTCGCTCCCCGTCCCGCTGGCGGACCGGAGGCCCTCCTCCGCGGCCGCCGCGGCCTGGCTGCGGCTCTCCTCGCGCTCCTCCCCGCCGACCGCGGAGGGCTCGGCGAAGAAGTCGTCGGCGTCGTCCCCGGACTCCTGGTCGGGGACCACCGCGGCGGACGTGAGCCGTTCGGGCTCCACCGCCCCGGTCTGCGCGAACGCCGCCACCGTGAAGGCGCTTCCCGCGACCACGGCCGCGGCTCCGACGGCGCTCGCACGGCGCAGTGAGGTTCGGTCGATCAGCAAGGAGTGGCCCTTTCGCGTCGACGCACACGTGCCTTCGTGGGGCTGGTCGTGCGCGGTGCTTCGCCGCCGCTGACCACGTGGCCCGGACTGTGCGCGGAGGGGACGGGTCTTCTTCCGTTCGACCGACCGCGGCGGGGGACTTCCACGTGGGAGGGAGTGTTCTGTGCAGCGGACTCAGCCTGCATCATCGTCACGGCCAAGTAACGCCAGTTTTACTATGCCTTGGGTCACATCACGGAATGTGCCTGCGTTGCGGTCCTCTGACCTGCACAGCGCCACGAAGAGTCAAGTTCCGGTCAAGCGGGTCCACGTGTGCTCCACGTCTCCGCACCGGGGGACGCGGCTCTCGTCACCGCCCGGTCTGAGTACGTGTACCGATGCGCGCGGGCGGGACCGGGGACAGGATGGCGGTATGAACGCCCCAGGATCCCCACCGTCCCCCGCGGGTCCACGGCTCCACTGCCCGGACTGCCGCGCCCCGCTCCCCACCGGCGTGCGCGCGTGCCCGCGGTGCGGGCTGGCGCTCGTCGGCGACACCGCCCGGCGCCTCTGGCTGATCGACTCCGAGATCGCGGAGATCGACGGCCGCAGGCACCGCCTGCTCGGCGAGCGCGCCGTCACGATGCGCCTGCTGCGCCGCGAGTCGCTCCCGGCGCGGTCGGGCGCGCCCCTTCCCGGACGCGCCTCCGCCGACGGCCGTCCCGGGGCCGTCCGGGCCGAGGCCGGCCCGCGGCCGCCGCTCGGCTCCGCCGCCCAGGGGGACCCGGCCCCCGCGCCCGCCGGACACGGCTCCGAGCCCGTCGGCGAGGTCACCCGGCGCTCCGCCCAGAACGTGGTCCTCGGGCTGGGCGGCCTCCTCGTCGGCATCGCCGCCCTGGTGTTCGCCGTCTGGACCTGGAGCGACCTGGGCACCGGCGCCCGCGCGGGCGTCCTCGGCGCCACGACCCTGGCCTTCGCCCTCCTGGCCCTCCCGCTGCACCGGCGCGGCCTCAGGGCGACCGCCGAGACCTTCGGAGCCGTCGCCGCCGCCCTGCTGTGCGTCGACGCCCTCGCCCTGGGCCTGCTCCTCTCCGACCGGATCTCCAACGGGCCCGGCTACTCGGCCGCCGCGCTGGCGGCCGTCGGCGCGCTGACGGCGCTCTACCCGCTCCTCGTGCCGCTGCGGTCCCCGCGCGTCGTCGCCGCGCTCGTGGCCCAGCCGGTCCCGGTGCTGCTGGTGGCCGCGGCGCCCGGGGACGGGCTCCTGCCCTGGACCCTGCCCGCGCTCGCCGCCACCGCCCTCGCCGACCTGCTGCTGGTCCGCCTGCTCGGCGGCCCGCGCGGGGGCGTCCCCGTCCGCACCCTCCACGTGACCGCGACGGTCCTGTGGGGGTTCTCCCTCGCCCTCTCCTCGGTTCTCGTGCTCGCGGTCCCCGCGGCCGGCGACGCCGGCTCCTGGTGGGCCCTGTCGGCGGCCCTGCTGGTGTCCGGCGTGACGGGGCTGCTGTTCACCCGGCGCCCGCTGCCCTCCCTCCCCCCGGCCGGCGCCGGGCCGTCGGCGGTCCATGCCGTCGTCGCGCTCCTCGCCCTGGGGGCGGCGCCGCTGGCGGCCGGACCGGCCCACCTCCCCGTCCTCCCGCGCGTCCCGGGCACGTTCTGGTCCGAGGCCCCCGGCACCGCGACCGCCGCGGCGGCCGGGGTCCTGGGGCTCACCGGTCCCGGCGCGCCCCCGCTGTCCGGAGCCGCCTGGCTGGCGGCCGTCGCGGCCGCCGCCGTCCTCGCCCTGGCGGCCGCGGCCCTGCTGCGCCGCGACCTCCTGGCGCACGCCTCGGCCCTGGTGGCCCCGCCGACCCTGCTGGCCGTCCCCCTGCTGCTGCCCCTGCCCCTGGCGGTCGCGGTCGTGTGGGCCCTGCTCGTGGGCGCCGCGCTGGTCCTCGGCACCGCCCTCCTCCCCCGGCGGGGTGCGGGCCGGGTGTCCGCGGCCTCGGGGAGCCTCACCGTCGCCACGGGGTTCCTGTGGTCCCTGCCGGACCAGTACACGTCCCTGGCCGCGCTCCTCCTGGCGGGCGCGGTCCCGCTGGTCGGCCTCCTGCTGTTCCGCCGCGCCGACCGCGCGGGCGACGCCCCCGCCTCCCTGTACGGGGCGTGCCTGCTGCTGTGGGCGCTGGCCCTGGCGGCCGGGACGGTCTTCCTGGCGGCGCTGACCCTCGGCGGGGACGCGGCGCGTCCCGCCTGGTGGCTCCTCGCCGCCGCCACCCTGCTGGCGGGCGCGACCGCCCTGCTGTTCGGCAGGGTCCGCCGTCCGTTCGCCTCCCCCACGGCCGGAACCGCACCCGGAGGCGGTCGCGCGGCGGCCCGGCCCCCCGCCTCGGACACCGCCGACCCCCGGACGGCCTTCACCCTGTTCGGCCTCCTGCTCCTGCCCTCCGCCCCGCTGCTCGCCGGAGGGGGCCGGGACCCCGGGCTGTCGGCGCTCCAGGGGCCGTACGCCCCCTGGACCGCCCCGGCGTCGGCGGTGCTCGACCCCGCCCACCGGGTGCTGGGGCTCTCGGCCCCCTCCGGGACGGCCGCCGCACTGGGCGCCGCGCTCGGCGTGCTCGTCGCCGGCGCGCTGGTGGTGGCCCTGGTCCTCGTGGTCGACCGGAGGTGGACGGTGACCGCGGCCTCGCTCGCCGCGCCCACCTCCCTGGTACCGCTGCCGGTGCTTTTGGGCCTGCCGTACGCGGCGGCGGTGGTGTGGACGGTGTTCGTGGGAGCCGCGCTGCTGCTGGGCGCCACGCTCTCCGGCCGCTCCGGACCCGGCTGGGTGCCGACGGCGACCGGTTCGGCGACCCTCGTCCTGGGCCTGCTCTGGTCGCTCCCCGAGTACCGCACGACGCTGTCGGCGATCGTGCTGGTCGCGGCGGCCTCCCTGGTCTCGGCGCTGCTCCTGCGCCGCGTGGACTCCCCCGGAGCCGCGGCGCGCACCGCGCCCCTCGTCCCGGGGGCCCTCGCCCTCCTCGCCGTCGGGGCCTCCCTGGCGGCCTCCTTCACGCGGTCGGGGCCGCCCGAACCCGTGGCGTGGTGGTTGTCGGCCGCGGCCCTGCTGTGCGTCGGCGCCGCCTCGGTGGCCTCGGTCCGGCCGCACCGCCCCGGGGCGCCCCGGCCGACCCCCGGCCCCGCGCCGCGGCCCCCGCACCGGGCGGCGCCCCTCACCCTGCTCGGGCTCCTGCTGCTGGCGGCCGTCCCGCTCGTGGCCGGTCCCCGGTCCGTGCCCGCGCTCGCCGCGGCCTCCCGGGCGTACCCCCCGGGGACGGCACCGCTCTCGGCCCTGACGGACCCCGCGTACGCCGTCCTCGGCCTCGCCCCGCTGCCGGGACCGGTCGCCGCGGCCGCGGTCGCCGGGGTGCTGCTGTCCGGGCTGCTCTCCGTCGGCGCGGTCGCCGTGCTGGCCCGCAGGTGGACGCCGCATGCCGTCGCCCTGGTCGCGCCGCCCGCGCTGGCCCCGCTGCCCGTGGTCGCCGGCGCGCCGTTCCTCCTCGCCCTGCTGTGGGTGCTGGCGGTGGGATCCGCGCTCGTGGTGTGGTCCGCGCTGCTGCGGGACGGGCGCACGAGCCCGCTGCCGGGGCTGACCGGCCTCCTCACGCTGGCTCTGGGGCTGGGCTGGGCGCTCGCCGAGGAGCACACGGTCGCGGCCGCGCTGATGACCGCCGCGGTGGTCGCGTCGGTGGCCGCCGCACTGGCGCGGACGCCCGTCCCGGCCCTGGGCGGCACCGCGGCCGCCACCGCCCTCACCGGCGCGTTCGCCCTCGCCCTGCCCCTGGCCCTGGACGCGCCAGCGGAGTACGCGGCGCTGGCGCCCATCGCCCTGGTCGCCGCCGTGGCCGCGGTCGTGCCGAGGCTGCGCGGGGCGCTGGTGCCCGCCGCGGAGGTCCCGGCGTGCCTGTGGGCGGTGCTGGCGCTGGCCGTCGCCCTCGGCGCGGGGGCGCGGCCGGAACTGGTGGCGCTCGCGCTGGCCCTGGTCGGCGTGATCGCGTCGGCCACCGCCGTGCGGCCCGGCCGGTCGGGGTTCGCGGTGGTCGGCGGCCTGCTGATGTTCGCCGCCCTGTGGACCGCGCTCGCGGCGTGGGACGTGGCGGTGCCCGAGGCGTACACGGCGCCGCCCGCGTTCGCCGCCCTGGTCATCGGCTGGGAGTGGAGCCGCAGGGCGCCCGCCCCGCCGTCGAGCTGGGCCGCCTACGGCGGCGGTCTGGCGCTGCTGTTCCTGCCCACGGTGG
This sequence comes from Nocardiopsis sp. CA-288880, assembly GCF_050955985.1. Classification (NCBI taxonomy): domain Bacteria; kingdom Bacillati; phylum Actinomycetota; class Actinomycetes; order Streptosporangiales; family Nocardiopsidaceae; genus Nocardiopsis; species Nocardiopsis sp. CA-288880. The sequence continues at coordinate 6,566,137 of NZ_CP192105.1, forward strand.
TCCTGGTGCTCACCGGGGACGGCATGGCGTGGCGGGTGCCGGCCGTGCTGGTGCTCGGGGTGGCCGTCACCGTGTGGGGGCTGGCGGGGCGGCTCCGGTCGCCCCTGGCCCTGGGAGGGCTGGTGCTGGTGGCCACGTCGGCGCGAGCGTTCGGGCCGCCGCTGTGGGACCTGGCCCGGCTCGCGCCGAACTGGGTGCCGTTCGCGGTCGTGGGCCTGCTCCTCCTCGCCGTCGGCGCCCGCTACGAGGCGAGCCTGGCGAGGCTGCGGAGCCTGGGCCGACTGGTGTCGGGCATGCGCTGAGGGGCCGGAACCGGCACGCGCGGACGGCGGTCCGGGCCCGGCCTCGGCGGCCGGGCCCGGACCGCCCTCGCGTCAGTTCTCCAGCAGTTCGGTGACCAGGGCGGCGATGGGGGAACGCTCCGACCGGGTCAGGGTGATGTGCGCGAACAGCGGGTGGCCCTTGAGCTTCTCGATCACCGCGACCACGCCGTCGTGGCGCCCCACCCTCAGGTTGTCGCGCTGGGCGATGTCGTGGGTGAGCACCACCCGCGAGTTCTCCCCGAGCCGGGACAGGACGGTGAGGAGCACGCCGCGCTCCAGTGACTGGGCCTCGTCCACGATCACGAACGCGTCGTGCAGCGAGCGGCCACGGATGTGCGTGAGCGGAAGCACCTCCAGCATCCCCCGGTCCACGACCTCCTCGATGACGTCCTCGCTGGTCACGGCGGACAGGGTGTCGTGCACCGCCTGGCCCCACGGTGTCATCTTGTCGTTCTCGGTGCCGGGCAGGTAGCCGAGTTCCTGGCCCCCGACCGCGTACAGGGGCCGGAACACCATCACCTTGCGGTGCTGGCGGCGCTCCAGGACGGACTCCAGCCCGGCGCACAGCGCCAGCGCCGACTTGCCGGTGCCCGCGCGCCCGCCCAGCGACACGATGCCGACCTCGGGGTCGGTGAGCAGGTCGAGGGCGATCCGCTGCTCGGCGCTGCGCCCGTGCAGACCGAACACGTCCCGGTCCCCGCGCACCACCTTGACCGACTTGTCGGGCCGCACCCGGCCGAGCGCCTTGCCGCGCTCGGACACGAGCACCAGCCCTGTGTGGCAGGGGAGCTCCCTGGCCTCCTCGATCTCACTGGTGCCGCTCTCGAACAGCTCACCGATCTGGTGGGCGGGCACGTCCAGTTCGGCCATGCCCGTCCAGCCGTGCTCGATGGCGAGCTCGGCGCGGTACTCGTCGGCCGGGAGGCCGATCGAGGCGGCCTTGATCCGCATCGGCAGATCCTTGCTCACCAGCACGACGTTCCCGCCCTCCTCCTGGAGGTTGCGGGCCACCGTCAGGATCCGGGTGTCGCTGTCGCCGAGCCGGAAGCCCGCCGGCAGGATCTTCGGATCACTGTGGTTGAGCTCCACACGGAGCGTTCCGCCCTGGTCGTTCACCGGTACCGGGACGTCCAGTCGGCCGTTGGCGACCCGCAGGTCGTCGAGGCGGCGCAGCGCGTTGCGAGCGAAGTACCCGAGTTCCGGGTGGTGTCGCTTGCTCTCCAGCTCGGTGATCACCACCACGGGGATGACCACCTCGTGCTCGGCGAACCTGGCCATGGCCATCGGGTCGGCGAGCAGGACACTGGTGTCGAGCACGTGGACGCGCCTTCCCCGGCCTACCTCCGTGTGGGGGTCGGCGGGGGACTGGGTGTCACGGCGATCGGTCGAGGAACTAGCCACTCGTTCTCCCCTTGGGCACCGCGGGGGCGCCCTACTGTCACGGGATCATGGAGGACCGGGACCTGGCCCCAGAGGGCCGGGTCCGGCCCTCCTCGTCGACGTTCCGCGAGAGCGGAGGAGATCAATGAGCCGGGGCCTCCCGAACGGGTGGATGCACACCACCCGCTTGTTCCGACGCTACGCGCCCGCGACCCCGTTTCCAAGGGTCCCGCCCCGCCGCGCGGTGAACACCGCGTTAATGGGCAGGCCGACCGGGGGGACCGGGGGTCAGGAGCCGAAGCGCCGGTTGCGCGCACCGTAGGAGCGCAGTGCACGGAGGAAGTCCACCCTGCGGAACGCGGGCCAGTAGACCTCGCAGAAGTAGAACTCCGAGTGCACGCTCTGCCACAGCATGAAGCCCGAGAGTCGCTGCTCCCCCGAGGTGCGGATGAGCAGGTCGGGATCGGGCTGGCCGCGCGTGTAGAGATGCCGTGCGATGTCCTCGATGTCCAGGCGCTCGGCAAGCTCCTGGATACCGGTGCCCTTGGCCGCCTCCTCGTGGAGGAGGGACCGAACCGCATCAGCGATCTCACGTCTACCTCCATACCCGACGGCGACGTTGACAACCAGGCCGGGGTTGCCGGATGTCGCCTCTTCCGCCTCCTTCAGGGCGCGGGCGGTGGAGTCGGGCAGCACGTCGAGCGCGCCGACGGGGCGCGTGTTCCACCCCTCCTCGCGGAGCCGGGCGATGGTCTGCTCGATGATGCGCACCAGCGGGCCCAGTTCGGACTCGTCGCGGGTGAGGTTGTCGGTGGACAGCATCCACAGGGTGACCACCTGCACACCGACCTCGTCGCACCAGCGCAGCACCTCGAAGATCTTGTTCGCGCCGGCCTGGTGGCCCTCCTCGGCCGCACGGAGGCCGCTGCTCTTCGCCCATCGGCGGTTGCCGTCCATGGCGACACCGACGTGGCGGGGGATCTCCTGGCTGGTCAGCTGGCGTTCGAGCCGCCGCTCGTAGAGCCAGTACAGGGGGTCTCGGAGCCCCATTGGCGAAACCTCTCAGAGCTGGATCAAAGACAGCACACTCCTGTGAAGGATGTGCCGACGGGGATTCCTCCAGAGTAGTTCGCCCCGGGGCGCTACGTCACAGCCAGGGACTTGCGCACGTGTTTGCGGCCCTGGTGGATCCGGGACTTGACGGTGCCCAGGGCGAGGTTGAGCTCGGAGGCGATCTCGTTGTAGTCCATCTGGCACAGGTCGCGCAGGACCAGGGGGGCGACCAGGTTGGGGCGGTCCTTCTCCAGCTGGTCCAGCGCCTCGAGGAGGTCGATGCGGGAGCCGGCGATGACGCTGGTGGTCCGGGGGTCGCTCTGGTGGGGCATGCGCTCGGCCTCGGTGGGGAACTCGGCGGACCTGCGCTTCATCGACCGGTAGGTCTGGCGGGCGGAGTTGGAGACCACCGTGTACAGCCAGGTGGTGAAGAGCGAGTCGCCCTTGAAGCTGTCGATCTTGCGGGCCACGCGGAGCAGCGCGTCCTGGCAGGCCTCCTCCGCGTCCTGGCGGTAGGGGAGGAAGCGCGCGCACCGGCGGAGCACCTCGGGCTGGATGCGCCGGAGGAGGTCGTCCAGGGCCGCGGCGTCGCCGTGCTTGGCCCGTCGCGCGAGGTCCTCCAGCTCCTCGTCGACGTTGCTCGCCACCCGCCGCCGGGGCGCCGGGCTCTCCTCGTTCTCCGTGTGGTCACTACTGCGCATGGCTGGTCTCTCCCTGACTGACGGCGGACGTCCGGCCGTCCTGTTCGGACGCGTGTGCGCCCATCGGTTACGAGGGTCACACGTCAACGGGACGTCCACGGATCCCCTTCGGCTCCGTCCTCGCGAAGCTTCGCATCTCGCCGCGACCATTCGCATGGCGCACAGAACCCGTCGGGGGGGCTCCCCCCAGTTTCCACGCCACGGGGGTCTCGGCGCTACCCGGAGAGGGGATCATATCCGCGGGAGACAACATGAAGGCGTAGATGGTGTATTAGTGGGCAACGAACGCGTATCCACCCCCTAGACACCGAGGCGGAAATGAGCCAACCGGAGGCCTTCGGACGGTACCGCGTCATCCGGCGCCTGGGTTCCGGCTCCTTCGCCACGGTCTGGCTGGCGCAGGACGATCTGCTCAACTACCCGGTGGCCATCAAGGTACTCGCCGAGAACTGGGCGCACCAGATGGACATCCAGCACCGGTTCCTGGAGGAGGCGCGCATCCTGCGCCAGACCGACTCCACGTGGCTGGTGGCGGTGCACGACGTCGACGTGCTGCCCGACGGGCGCCCCTACATGGTGATGACGTACGCCGACCAGGGAAGCGTGACCGACCTCATCCGCCGGGGCCAGCTACCCCTGGACGAGGCCCTGCGGCTGCTGACGGAGATCGGCCAGGGCATCACCGTGCTGCACAACCACGGCACGATCCACCGCGACATCAAGCCGTCCAACGTCCTGCTCCAGTCCTCCCCCGTGGGGCAGCGGGTCCTGGTCGCGGACCTGGGGTTCGCGAAGGCCATCGACGAGGCCTCGGGGTTCACTGCGGCGGCGGGCACCCCCGGCTACATGTCGCCCGAGCAGAGCATCCCCGGCGGCGACCTGGACGTCCGGTCCGACGTGTACTCGCTGGGCGCGGTCGCCTACGAGCTGATCACCGGGCGCCCGCCCTCCCGCCCGCCCGTCAAGGTCCCGCCTGGCCGGATCCGGCCAGGCCTGCCCCGCGCCCTCGACGAGCTCATCCTCTCCGCGCTCTCGGTGGACCGGGAGAGCAGGCCGGCGGACGCCAAGACCTTCACCGACCGCGTCAGGGCGATCCGTACGGAGCCCGACCTGCCCAAGGCGGACCCGTGGTGGCAGCGCTACCAGATGCCCTGGCGGCGCACGGTCACGCTGGTGGCCTCCCTGCTGCTGGTCGCGGCGGGCGTGACCGCGTCCACCGGCGCCCCGGGCATGGCGCTGACCACGGTGAGGGACGCCAGCCAGAACATCCTCGTGAACGTGCCCTCGGTGTGGGCGCGCGAGTTCCACACCGACCTCGCCGCCGGTCCGGCCGCGGCCGAGGCCGGCGCGGGACCGGGGCTGCTGGTGGCGACCGACGCGGACGACTGGCACTCCACCGAGGTGCCGTCCTACGGGGTGTACGCGACGGTGATGCCCGGCTCCCGCACGCTCAGCGGCGTCGCCGGGACCGACCCGTGCGGGGGTTCCCCGGAGGAGCGCGAGCTGCACACCCCCACCTGGGAGGGCACCGTGTGGGACTGGCCCGAGTGCAACGGCGGCGGCGCGTTCACCAGCGCCGCCGTGCACCAGCCGGGCGTGCCCACGACCGTGTACATGGAGATCCGGCAGCCCGCCTACCGCCCGGACGTGGTGAACGACATCATCGGCGGCACCCGGCTGGTCTGACCGGGGGCGCGTGCCCGCGCCCCCGGCGGTCAGGGCGTCCGGGAGAGCAGCTGGGCCCGGAGCTCCTCGGGCGAGGTGACCGGGAGCTTGCAGACGAACCCCTCGCACACGTAGGCGGTGGGAGCTCCCCCGAGCCGCACCCGGTCGCGCAGGAGCGGCACGCCGCCGTCGTCGAGGCCGTCGCCCCGGGACAGCGCCGTACCGAGGGGCGCCCAGGTCAGGGCGGTGCGCACCAGCTCCTCCGTCCGGGGGTCGCCGGGGTCGCCGACCACCGCGACGGCGCGCGGCCCCGACAGGGCGGCCTCACCCGCGGCCAGGCCCCACCCGGCGAACCGCGCCGCCTTCTCGGCCAGCAGCGCCACCGGCGCCAGGGCGCCCTCGGCCGCCGTCCTGTGTCGCTGCGAACCGGTCAGCGCGGCGTGGGTCACGAGCGCGGACGCGGCGGCGGAGCGCCCCGAGGGGGTCGCGTTGTCGGTGGGGTCCTGCGGGCGGCTGAAGAGCTTCTCCGCGTCGTCCGCGGTGTCGAAGAACCCGCCCCCGCCGTCGCCGAAGTGCTCCAGGACGGCGTCCAGGAGCCGCCCGGCCCCGTGCGCGTAGCGCGGATCGCCGGTCACCCCGTGCAGGGCCAGCAGACCCTCCGCCACGTCGGCGTAGTCCTCCAGGACCCCGGCGCTGCCACCCGCCCTTCCGTCCCGGGACGTGCGCACCAGGCGGCCGTCCCGCAGGTGGACGGTGAGCAGCAGTTCAGCCGCGTCGCGGGCGGCCTCCACCAGGTCGGGGCGCTCCAGCAGCGCCCCCGCCTCCGCCAGTCCGGCGATCGCCAGCCCGTTCCAGGCGGCCACCACCTTGTCGTCACGGGCGGGCGCGACCCGCTCCGCCCGGGCGGCCAGCAGGGCCTCGCGGACCCGCTGGAAGCGCCAGGTGTCGGCGGGAGGGACCGGCAGCCGGAGCACGGAGGCGCCCCGCTCGAAGGTGCCCTCCTCCGTCACCCGGAACACCTCGGCGGCGAAGGCGGCGTCGTCCGCGTCCAGGACCTCGCGCAGCTGGGCGGGGGTCCACACGTAGTAGGTGCCCTCCTCGCCCTCGCTGTCGGCGTCCAGCGCCGAGGCGAACCCTCCCTCGGGGGTGCGCAGGTCGCGCAGCATCCAGTCGGCGGTCTCCTCCGCCACCCGCAGCAGCAGGGCGCGGGTGGCGGCCTCCACGGTTCCGGCGCCCTCGCGGACGGGGCGGCGGCCCATGCGGAGGTAGGCGCGCAGCAGCAGCGCGTTGTCGTACAGCATCTTCTCGAAGTGGGGCACCACCCACGCACGGTCCACGGAGTAGCGGGCGAACCCGCCTCCGAGCTGGTCGTACAGGCCGCCCCGGGCCATGGCCAGGGCGGTGCCGGTGGCCATCAGCCGCGCGGGGGTGGCCTCGCCCGGGGACCCGTCGCCTCCGCCGGAGGCCCCCTCCGCGGGGAAGGGCCGGGTGCGCTCGTCCTGCGCCGTGAGGAAGGACAGCAGCATCGACGGCGGGAACTTGGGCGCGTCGCCGAAGCCGCCCTCGGCGCTGTCGTAGTCGCGCACCAGGGCGTGGACGGCCAGGTCCAGCTGGTCGGCGGAGGGCGGCGGCGCGGAGGGCAGGGTGCGGGGGGCGCCGAGCGCGTCCACGACCCGCTTGCCCTGGTCGAGGAGTTCGGGGCGCTTGTCGCGCCAGGCGGTCGCCACGCCCTCCAGCAGCCGCTGGAAGTGGTCGCGCGGGAAGTAGGTCCCGCAGTAGAACGGGGCGCCCTCGGGTGTGGCGAACACGGTCATGGGCCACCCGCCCTGGCCGGTCATGGCCTGGGTGGCCTCCATGTAGACGGCGTCGACGTCCGGGCGCTCCTCGCGGTCCACCTTGACGTTGACGAAGTGGGCGTTCATGCGCGCGGCGGTCGCCTCGTCCTCGAAGGACTCGTGGGCCATCACGTGGCACCAGTGGCAGGCCGCGTAGCCGACGGAGACGAGCACGGGAACGTCGCGCCGGCGCGCCTCCGCGAAGGCCTCCTCACCCCAGGGCCACCACTCCACGGGGTTATCGGCGTGCTGCAACAGGTACGGGCTGGTCGCTTCGCTCAAGCGGTTGGACATGCCCCCACTGTGCCACCCGCGGCCCGGGCCCGCCCGGTTCGCCCCGGAGCGGGAGCCCACCTCCCGGAAACCGCCCCGGGGCCCCGCGGGACCGGCCGCCGGGCTCCCGGGGCGTCAGGCCCTGGGCTCCCCGGTGCCGTCGGGGGCGGCGGAGGCGGCCACCCCGGCCGCCCCGTCGCCGGAGGCCCGGGCGGCGCCGCCGGCCTCCGGCGACCCGTCGCCCTCCTTGGGCAGGGCGCGGAGCTTGCCCGTCAGGCTCCTCATGAGGAAGTACAGCACGACGCCGATCGCGAAGATGACGAGGAAGCCCATGACCCCGGGTGTCACGGTGTCCTTGTCCAGCGAGAAGTCGTTGGCCGCCACCGCCGCGGAGGTGAGAAGGGTATTCATGCCGCTCATACTCTCACTGCTTCTCGGACACCCGCGAAGAGGTCCTTCTCAGGGACCTCGGTGTCCACCAGCGAGCGCACCAGGTGGTAGTCCTCGGTCGGCCAGGCCTCGGCCAGGACCTCGTTGGGGACGGCGAACCAGAAGCCGTTCGGGTCCACCTGGGTCTCGTGCGCCTTGAGCGCCTCGTTCGCGACGTCGAACTGCTCGCTGCAGTGCACCCGGGTGGTGATCTCCCACCGGGGGTACTCGCGCTCGTTGATCCGCTTCATCCAGTCCTCGAAGGGGTTCTCGATGCCGCGCTCGGCCAGGACGGTCGCCAGTGCCTCGAACCGCTCCGGCGGGAACGAGACGAAGTAGTACAGCTTCAGCGGCTGCCAGGGGTCCCCGGCCTCCGGGTAGGCGTCGGGGTCGCCCGCGGCGTCGAAGGCGTGCATCGACACCTTGTGGGTCATGATGTGGTCGGGGTGCGGGTAGCCGCCGTTCTCGTCGTAGGTGAGGATCACGTGCGGGCGGAACCGGCGGATGGACTCCACCAGGGGCGCGGAGGCCTCCTCCACCGGCAGGGTCGCGAAGCACCCCTCCGGCAGCGGCGGCAGCGGGTCGCCCTCGGGCAGGCCGGAGTCGACGAACCCGGCGAACTCCTGCTGGATGCCGAGGATCTCGCGGGCCCGGTTCATCTCCTCGCGGCGGACCGCCGCGATGTTCTCGCGGATCTCGGGACGCTCCATGGCGGGGTTGAGGATGTCGCCTCGTTCGCCACCGGTCATGGTGACGACGAGCACGTCGACGCCCTCGTCCACGTAGCGCGCCATCGTGGCCGCGCCCTTGCTGGACTCGTCATCGGGGTGGGCATGGACGGCCATAAGCCGCAGGCGCTCGGACAACGAAGGGTTCTCCTTGACTCGGTGAACACGGGCACGTGGCGTGGCTGTCCGGCCTCCCCGGGGCACGGCTTCGACGACTCACGCACGGGCCGCGTAGGGGGGCTGTCAGGTCGGGGATATCTTAGACAACACCGTCCCCTTGTTCGGAGATTCCCGATGCAGCCCACCCCGGAAGAAGACGCCGTGAACAGTGCCGACACCCCGGCCGACACGGCCGAACCCGTCGCGCCCGCGCTACGCAGGCACCACGGCAACGGCCCCGTCTTCTTCGTCATCGCGACCGTGTTCGCGGTCCTGTGCGCGGTCGGCTGGGGCTACTCCGTGATGAGCTACAGGGGCCTCGGGGGCGGCGTGTACCACCAGGTGGTCTCCTACTCCCTGGAGTCCCCGGACGAGGTCACGGTCAACTACGAGGTGAACAGCCGGGACGGGGCCGAGTGCCTGATCGTGGCACTGGACGAGCAGCACGTCGAGGTGGGGCAGAAGCGCTCCGAGGCGGAGGCGGGGAACCGGATGGTCACCGCGACCGTTGAGACGGTTCGTCAGGCTTCCGCGGTACAAGTGGCCTCGTGCAGGGAACAAGGTTCGCAGGACTGATCGACCGATCCCTCCCCGCACTGGTCCCCGGTGCCGCCGCCACGCCTGCGAGATCCCTTGTGCCACCACACACGGTGATATTCTCGTAAGTTCAGCTTCGGCCGCCTGGTGGCCCTTGCTACTAGTACACAAGGAGTTCCAGTGACCCAGACCCGCGATGACAACGTCACCTGGCTCACCCAGGAGGCGTATGACCGGCTCAAGTCTGAGCTGGACACCCTGTCGGGCCGTGGGCGGATCGAGATCGCGGAGAAGATCGAGGCCGCCCGCGAGGAGGGCGACCTCAAGGAGAACGGCGGCTACCACGCCGCCAAGGAGGAGCAGGGCAAGATGGAGGCCCGCATCCTCCAGCTCACCGGGATCCTGCGCACCGCACGCGTCGGTGAGGCCCCGCGCACCGAGGGCGTGGTCGGCCCCGGCATGACCGTCACCGTCAAGTTCGACGGGGACGAGGAGGAGGTCACCTTCCTGCTCGCCTCCCGCGAGGAGAGCGGATCTCCGATCGACGTGTACTCCCCGAAGTCCCCTCTCGGCTCCGCCATCAACGGCAAGCGCATCGGTGAGAGCGTGAGCTACACGCTCCCGAACGGCAAGAGCCTGGGGGTCGAGGTCATCGACGCAGTCCCCTACAGCGGCATGTGAGGCACGGGCGGAACAGGTTGGGGGGCGGCCGGCGGCCGCCCCCCGCCGCGTTCGGGGGGTCCCGCGCCGGCCGCGCGGACCGGTGCGGTCGGAGGTTCCGGGGCGCCGCGACGCATCCGTCCGGGCTCCCGAAGCGTCGTAGTCTCTGAGTACCGGGAAGCCCGGCGGGTCCGGCCCGCGGCCTCCTGCGCCCCTCCCCGACCGACGAACAGAGGAACCGACCCCGCGATGCCCACCCCCCACTGGAACCCCCAGGAACCCCGGCCCGGTTCGTACGTCCCGACCAGCGGCTGGGGACCGGCGTCCGCACCCCCGGGCGCCGGCTGGGCAGGACCGGGGGCGGAGGTGTCCCCAGCCGTCCCCGCCCGCCCGGCGCGGACGGTCGGCCTGGGGCGCCGCCTGGCCGCCCGCGCCATCGACTACGCGCTGGTGGTGGTCGCCGCCTGGGCGTTCTTCGTCTTCATGGCCCTGGTGACGACGGCGGTCACCCTGGGCGCCGACACCACCGACGCCCAGGGTGAGCTGTGGGCCCTGCTGTTCTTCTTCGGCTGGGGCCTGCTCCTGTTCTTCTACGACTGGCTGTACCTGGTCGCCTGGGGGCGCACGATCGGCAAGATGGCGGTCGGCATCAAGGTGGTCAGCGCCGCGGACGGGGGGAGGCTCACCCAGGGCCAGGCCCTGGGCCGCGCGGCGTTCTTCGGCCTGCCCCAGACCCTGCCGGTGGTGGGGAACCTGCTCTCCCTGGCGGAGGCGCTGCCCATCCACTTCGATTCCCGGTCCCGCGCCCTGCACGACAGGGCGGCCGGGACGGTCGTCGTCCGCGTCTGAGCCGGGACGGCCCGGGTCGCGGGCCGCGGCTCCCGGCGGAGGCCCCGGGACGCCGGGGCCTCCGCGCCGGGGCTACCGGCGGGCGCAGTCGGGGGCGTCCGCGCCGCCGTCGGCGAACGCCGCGGGGACGTAGTTGCCGGGGCCGATCCGGTACCAGGCGCTGCTGGTCCCGAACGGGCCCGTCGCCTCGTCCCCGACCACCTGGCAGGCGACATCGACGTTGGCCTTGTGCGCCGCGAGCCCCACGGGGTCGTGTTCCAGGCCGGGGCCGCCGCGCACGACCACCGGGTCGCTCTGGGTCACCGTGGTGATCTCCGCGCGCTGCCGGTAGTCGGCGGTCCACAGGTAGTCGACGTCCACCCAGGCGTTGGTGGGGAGCTGGAGCCCCTCCCGGAAGGCGCCGTCGGCCAGGTCGATCCCGGCGGGGTTGCGGACCTTGCGCCCGAACCCGTCCAGCCCCCCGTTGTACCCGTCCGTGTACGCCGCCTCCGCCTGGGGCCGCCCCCGCTCCAGGTCGTTCCAGGACTCGCGGTCCTCGTTCCAGTGGTCGTCCCCGGTGTTCCAGGGGCCCACGTCCCAGACGGGGAGGTAGGCGCAGCGCGGCTCGTGCCCGGGGGTGGCGTTCTTGTCCCCGGGATCCAGCGCCCCCGTGGTGCACACCCGCACCGTGTACTCGCCGCCGCCCCGTGTGGCCAGGCCGCGGCGGGAGGGCAGGGCCACGAAGTGGTCGTCCTTCCGGACCGTGTGGCCGTTGGCGGTGGTCCCGCCCACCAGGCCGATGCGCGTCGCGAAGAGCCGCGCCGAGAACGGTTCGGCCGGCCGGGCTCCGTGGGCGCCGCCGTCCCGCTCCCCGCCGCCCGGTCGGCCCGCGCTGCTCGCGAGCGGGCGCACCCGCAGGCCGGTGAGGGCCGTGTCACCGCCCTCGACCTCCACCCGCAGCTGCACCTGGGTGACGTCCTCGGGCAGCGTCACCCGGCCGCCGCTCCCCGGTGCGGGGTACCACTCGGTCCACATCCCGTCCGGGCGGACCCCCCGCACCTCGGCCAGGAGGTGCTCGACGTCGCCGTCCGCCCGCACCCGCACGTCGACGGAGTCGGTGGGTCCGTCCAGGGCCTGCTCCGGGAAGGTCGCCAGGCCCGTGCGGCCGCGCTGCTCCTCCCTGCGCAGCGAGGCCCCGCCGCCGTCCGCCTCACCGACGTTCGTCCGCAGGGCGCCCGACTCCAGCACCAGGCCGACCCGGTCCGCGGAGTCCAGGTCCTGTCGCAGCCAGCCGCCCTCCGCGAAGGCGGGCGCCGGCGCCGCGAGGGGCACGAGGAGCGCCGCGGCCCCCAGGGCCGCCAGCGTCCGGGCGGTGGTGCGCTCGCACCGTCTGTCCGACATCTGTACCTTCCCTCACCAAACACCGAGAGTAATCAAATCAGTAACTCTCAGTAAGCGCCCTGGTGTGCGCACACTCAAGGAGCTTGTGGCGGGTGTTGGTGTTACGGCAGTAAAAGTCCGGCTCGCAGTCCGGGGGCGGCCGTGGGCCGACCAGTGCGCTGCCGGTGTGACGCGGGGGGCCGCCCCGGCCGGTCCCGGCGCCCCGGTCCGCCACGGACACGGGGTCACGGCGGAGGAGCGGGGCGGCGAACCCCCGCGGCCGCCGCGCCAGGGAGTGTTCTTCGGAGGCTTTCGGGTCGGCGAGCGGCCGTCCGGGCCGTCTCTCGCAAGCCGATGTGCGACGTTCGGCCCGGTCGTGCCTCACGAGCGCAGAGGCGCGGCGAGAGGCGGCCCGGTGGACGCGAGCCCGGAAGAACCCACAAAAAAACGACCTAGGCGAAGGCGAGCAGGCAGGCGGTGAACCCGTGCACGTGGTTGACGCCGCCGACCGGCCCGATCTCCCCCGCGGCGAAGAAGCCGGCGACGGCCTCGACGCCCAGCACGCGGTGCACGGCGAGGACGTCGTGGTCGGCGTGGGGGAAGAGCGCGGCCCCGCGGCCGTTGCAGGAGAAGAGCAGTCCGGCGCCGACGGCGTGCTCCGCCCCGAAGTCGGCGAGCCGCCGGGCGAGGTCCTCGTCCGCGGTGCCCGCGTCGCGGACCTGGAAGCGGACGGTCTGGCCGACGTCCACCATGTCGCCGACGGTGAGCCCGCCGAGCTCGGGGTCGGCCCCGACCACGCTGCGGATCAGGAAGTCGCCCTGCCCGTGGTGGTCGGCGTACTCGTCCATGGCGATACCGAGGTGGAGACCGTGTCCGGCGAGTTCGCGGTCCTCGTCCGAGAGCTCCTCGACGAGCTCCTCGAGCTTGTCGTAGGCGTTGACCCCCGCGAGTTCGAGGATGAGGTTGCCCTCGGACTTGGTGACGGTCATCGCCGGGCCGACCGGGCGGCAGCCCTGGCTGACGACGGTGCCGAGGACGTTGGCGCCGCCGAGCAGGATGCCGATGGCCCCGTGCTCCGCGACGTCGCCCTCGCAGAACAGGCGGACGGACTCCTCCCCGCGCATGCCGTCGGCCATGCCCCCGACGAGGGGAAGGCCGTTGAGCGCGACCGTGGACTCGCGCACGAACGCCTGGGTGGGGAACTCGTAGGGGTTGGTCAGCAGGATGGCGGCCCGGTCGTCGGGGCCGGGCTCGCGCATGCCGACGACCGCGAGGTGGTCGCCCTCGATCACGGTGTCCAGGCGGAACGGGGTGATCTCCACCCCGGGCAGACCGGCGCACCACACGCTCACCGAGCCCTGCCCCTCGACGCCGCGTCCGCCGCCGATGACCCCGGTGGAACTGCACCCGAGGGTGGTCGCGTCCCCCGCCAGCGCCATGACGCGCTTGCCCGCGAGGGTGACCTCCTCGGGGTCGGCTCCGCAGACGAAGAAGCACACCAGGTCGGCCGCCCCGTCGACCTGCTCCAGAGCGCCCAGGACGGCGCGCTCGGCCGCGTTCACGAGGTCGGCCCCCGTCGTCAGTGCATTGCCGAACCGTGCCACCAGCCGCCACCTCCGGTTTCACCGGCCGCCCGGGCCGTTCGCAGGACTCCACCGTCACGTCCCATTCTTCCATCCCGGCGGCCACCGGGGGATCTTCCGGTGAACAGGACCGGGCACCGGCCCTGGTGGCCGGGCTGCCGAACGGGGACGCTCTGATCGGGGTCCCTTTCCCCACCCGGGCCGCGGAAACCCCGGGCGGGGAATACTCCCGTCGCCCCGCCCCGGTTGCGGATAGGTTCGGAGGGTGAGCGCACCCCCCGAACTCCCCCGGACCCGCGCGGCGCTGCGCGAGTACGGCCACGTCCACCGTTCCGTCTCCGCCGAGGTGCGGGAGAACCTGCTCCGTCTGATGGGCTCCGGCGGACCGCGCTTCCCCGGGGTGCTCGGCTTCGACTCGACGGTGCTCCCTCAGGTGGAACGCGCCCTGCTGGCCGGGCACGACCTCGTGCTGCTCGGTGAGCGGGGGCAGGGCAAGACCCGGCTGATCCGCTCCCTGGTGGGGCTGCTGGACGAGTGGTCCCCGGCGGTCGCCGGGTGCCAGGTGAACGACCACCCCTACGCGCCGGTGTGCCCGGTGTGCGTGCGGCGCTCGGCGGAGGAGGGGGACCGCCTGCCCGTGGTGTGGCGGCACCGGCGGGAGCGGTACGGGGAGAAGCTCGGCACCCCCGACACGGGCGTGGGCGAGCTCGTGGGCGACGTGGACCCGGCCCGGCTGGCCGAGGGGCGCTCCCTGGGCGACCCGGAGACCGTCCACTACGGTCTCGTGCCGCGCGCGAACCGCGGCGTGTTCTGCGTGAACGAGCTCCCCGACCTGCCCGCCCGCGCGCAGGTGGCCCTGTTCAACGTGCTGGAGGAACGCGACCTCCAGGTGCGGGGCTACAGCCTGCGGCTCCCCCTGGACCTCCTGGTGGTCGCGAGTGCCAACCCCGAGGACTACACGAGCCGGGGCCGGATCGTCACCCCGCTCAAGGACCGCTTCGGCGCGCAGGTGCGGACCCACTACCCGCTCACGCTGGAGGACGAGCTGGCGCTGGTGCGCCAGGAGGCGGTGCTGCCGGAGGGCACGGCGGTGCCCGCCCACGTGTGGGAGACCGCGGCGCGGTTCACCCGGCTGGTGCGCGCCTCCAAGCGGGTGGACGCCAGGTCGGGGGTGTCCGTGCGCTTCGCCGTCGCGGCGGCCGAGACGGCGGCGGCGTCGGCGCTGCGCCGGTCCGCCCTGACGGGCGGGGAGGCCCCGGTGGCGCGCGTGTGCGACCTGGCGGCGGCGGTGGAGCCGCTGCTGGGCAAGGTCGAGTTCGAGCTGGGGACCGAGGGCCGGGAGCCGGAGGTCCTGCACGCGCTGCTGAGACGGGCGACGGCGGAGGCGTTCCGGGAGCGGCTGGGCGGGACGGACCTGTCCGCGCTCGTCGAGCGGTTCACCGGCGGCGCCACCGTGGAGTCCGGCGACCTGGTGGGCGCCGCCGAGCTGCTGCGCCGGATCGGCGCCGTGCCGGGGCTGGCGGCGATGATCGCCGGCGCCGCACCGGAGTCCGAGGACGGCCCGCCCACGCCCGGCCTGGCCGCCGCGGTGGTGGAGTTCGCGCTGGAGGGCCTGTACCTGGAGCGCCGCCTGTCCAAGGACGTGCTGCCCGGCGGCGGGGTCTACCGGTTCTAGGCCGTGCTCCGCGGGTCGTTCCGGGCCCGCGTCCGCCGGGATCGGCGCCGCCGGAGCGCGCACCGGGCGTAGGGTCGTGGCCGACGCGCCCGGCGGGGGGCCGGGAGGATCGGGGGGCGGCGCGGATGAGGTTCCGGTACCGGGAGTACGACGGCGGACCCGATCCCCTGGACGGGCCGGAGGGGGAGCCCCGGTCGCCGGAGGGGGCCGCCGCCCCGCGGGAGCGGCCGGTCGGCGGCGCCGACCCCGCCGCAGGGTCGGAGCCTTCGGAGTTCCCGGCCCTGGAGGGGGTGCGGCTCAGCTACGGGGAGGGCGAGCCCGCGGCCCCGGACGGACCGGCCGTCGGCGCGGTCGGCGGGTGGGAGGACGGCTCCTCCCGTCCGCGGGTCCCCGGGGATCCGGCCGCACCGGGAGGCGGCGCCGCAAGGGACCGGTCCCGGCCGGAGCCGCCGGACTGGGGACCGCGCGAGATCCGCCGGCTGGGCGAACTCGCCCTGCGCGACATCGAGGCGGCGGGGCGCCGGCGCGGCGTCCGCGGCGGCGGCCTCCGGGGCGGCGCCGGTCCGGGCGGCGAGGCGACCGGCGGCCACCTGCCCCGCGACGAGGCCGGGGACCTGGCGCTGGACGCGGTCGCCACGGTGCGCGAGGCGGTCCTGCGCCGGGCGCGGCCCGGGGAGCGCTCCGAGGTCCTGCGCCCGCAGGACGTGCGGGTGGTGGAGACCGAACCGGCGGAGGCCGCCGCCGTGGCCCTGCTGGTGGACCTGTCGCACTCGATGACGACCCGCGCGCTGCACGGGGCCGCCACCGGGGCGGCCCTGGCCCTGGACGCGCTGGTCCGGGTCCGCCGCCCCCGGGACAGGCTGCGGCTGGTCGGGTTCGGGGACAGGGCCCGGGAGATGACCCCGGCGGAGCTGGCGGCCCACGACTGGAGCCGCGTCCCGGGCACGAACCTGCACCACGCGCTGCGGCTGGCGCGCGGCCACCTGCGGCGCCACCGCGACCTGCGCCCGCAGGTGATGGTGGTGACCGACGGGGAGCCGACCGCCCACCTGGGCGAGGACGGCGGCGCCCGGTTCTCCTGGCCGCCGGATCCCCGCACCGGGGAGCTGACGCTGGCCGAGCTGGACGCCGCGCTGCGGGAGGGGGCGGAGGTGGCGTTCTTCGTCCTGGCGGACGATCCGCGGCTGCGCGCGTTCCTGGAGCGCGTGGAGCGGCGCCGGGGCGTCCGGGTGGTGCGCGCCGACGCCGGGGGGCTGGGCCCCCTCGTGGTCGACCGCTACCTGGGGCGCCGGGGCTGATCCGGTGTCCGAGGGCGCACGGACCGGGGGCGCACGGACCGGCGGCGCCGGGCAGGGGTGCGGCTCCCCGGCCGGCCCGGGGCGCGCAGGGCAGGTCGTGCGGAGGGCAGGTCGTGCCGTCCCCGCCGTCCCGCGTGCGGCGGCCCCGTTCGCGGGGTCCGCGCCGCTCGGTCCCGCCGTGCCGGGCCGCGGCCGCGCGGGTCAGCGCTCGAAGATGTTGACGTCCGAGGCCATCAGCAGGAGTTCCTCGGGCGCCCGGCCCCCGGAGTAGAGGAGCTGGTGCCGGTTGGCGGGCATGACCGTCTCGGTGAACCTCAGAGGGGTCTCCCCGTCGTAGGCGACGCGTTCCTGGACGAGCAGGGGGATCCCCGGTCCCAGGCCGAAGGACTCGGCCTCGTCCTGGGAGGGCATCCGGGCACCGACGATGTCCCAGTTCCAGTCCTCCCGGTAGCCGAGCTCCTGGAGCACCGCTGCCACCCCCTGCTCCAGCCGGTCGGGTGACATGAGGGGGGTGTTGTTCGCGATGCTGAAGGGGAAGTGGGTCACCTGGGACTGCCACAGGCTGCCCTCGACGAACCGGTCGGAGGCCCGGATGACGACCAGCCCCCCGTGGGGGCCGTCCTCCGCGTCGCCGCGGCGGAGCCGCCTGGCCACCTTGGGCCGCATGGTGTCGAGGCTGACCTTGATCTTCTCGTCGATCTGGTCGTATCCGGCCTCGCGCAGGTGCGGCTGGTAGCCGGCGTCGAAGCGTTCGGAGTCGCTGCCGCCCGTGATGGGGGTGGCGAGGTGGACGATGGGCCGGTGGTCGGCGACGAAGGCCCCGCGTCCCGCCTGGATGGCGATGCGGCCCTCGTCCTGGAGGATGCGCATGCCCAGGCGCGCGGTGGCGCGGGAGACGTCGAGCTGCTCGGCGAGCTCCTCCTCCCCCGGCAGCCGTTCTCCCGGTTTGTAGTCGCCCCTGGTCAGCGCCGCCCGCAGGTGGTCCGCGACCTCGGTCTTCCTCGACGTGCTCATGCGTGTGCTCAGTCCCGGCGGTAGGCGTTCATGTTGCCGTGTTCGTACTGGTAGCGGATGCTGTGCCCCGCGTAGACCGTCTCGACCACGCGGATCGGCCTCTCCTCCGAGAGGTCGGTCCGGTGGACCTCCAGCACCGGCACCCCGGGCGGGAGTTCGAGCTGCCCGGCCTCGTGGGGGCTGGGCATGCGGGTCGTGAGCTCGTCCACGAAGCCGACCTGGCGGTGGCCGTGGTCGGCGAGCACGGCGAGGGCGCTCTCCACGTCCTCGGGCAGCATGAGCGGGGTGCCGTTGACGAGGTCCATGGGGTAGTGGGCGGAACTGACGGAGCCCGAGATCTCACCGGAGAACCGGTACATCCGGCGGACGACCGTCATGTCGCCCTCGGGCACGCGCAGGCGGCTCGCGATGTCGGGGGTGGCGCTGAGGAGCTGGAGCTCCTCCAGCATCTGGCCCGTCATGCCGGACTCGTTGAGTCCGGCGGACCCGCCCCTGGAGCGGTTGGCGTAGAAGGTCTCGGGGACGACGTCCTGGACGAAGTGCCCCCTGCCGGGCCGGCTGACGATCAGGCCCTGGTTGCGCAGCATGCCCAGGGCCAGCCTGATCGTGTTGCGGGAGGCGTCGAAGCGCTCCTCGAGCTGCTTCTCCGAGGGCAGCTGCCCGCCGAGCGGCAGACTTCTCTCCTGGATCTCGCGCCTCAGAGTCCGCGCGATCTGTCGGTATCTGCTTTCTGCCCGCATAAGTCAGCCCTCGCTGGGGTACTAGACCAACAACCTAGCTTGTACCAACAAGGTGATCGGTACACCATCCGAACAGGTCCATCCGGTTCTGCTGAACCTATCGTAGGTGAAGGCCACCCCCAGTACACGGTGTCGCCGCCGATGAGACACCCGAAAGAGCAGCGCACGGCGGACCGCAACCCGCCGGGCCGCACACCCGAGCACCACCGACAACGGATACAGCACTCGTGAGACACCACCTCGCGCCCCCTCACCCCGCACGGGGGCGTACGAAGCACTAGAGACTTCCCCTGAGGAGACCAGCATGATCCCGATCGCCGTCACACTCGTCGGAGTCGTCCTTCTGGGCCTGGCCGTGGGCTTCCTGCTCGCCGTCTCCATCGGCATCCGCCGCCGGGACAGCCGGGGCGCCTACCGCTCCCTGCGGGGCGACGACCCCATCGCCCTCTCCCGCACCGGCAGCCTCGTCGTCGGACTCCGCTTCACCAACGAGAAGCCCGACGGGACCGCCCCTCCCCAGGATCGCGCCTCCACCCCGGCCTGAACCGGGAGGCCGGGACCGGCCGCAGGGCGCCCGCCGAACGGCGCGGGAGCACACCGGCCGACAGCCCTTCGGGGCACTGCGGCGGCGGGCCCGCAGGAGAGCCCGCCGCAGAGGAGCCACGGCGCCGGAGACGCGGCCCCGGAGACGCGCCGTGACGGGCCCGGCGGCGACGCCGGAGGGCCCGCACGGCGGATGACTCCCTACTCCCCCAGGGCCTGGAGCAGGTCCGCCACCAGGTCGGCGCCGGACTCGATGCCCACGGAGATCCGCACCAGGTCGGCCGGGACCTCCAGCGGGGAACCGGCGGTGGACGCGTGCGTCATCCGCCCGGGGTGCTCGATCAGGGACTCCACCCCGCCCAGGGACTCGCCCAGCGTGAAGACCTCGGTCCGCTCGCACAGCTCCAGCGCGGCCTTCTCCCCGTCGCGCAGGGCGAAGGAGACCATCCCGCCGAAGGCCCGCATCTGCCGCTCGGCCACCTTGTGCCCGGGGTGGGCGTCCAGCCCGGGGTAGTAGACCCTGCGGACCGCCGGGTGGCCCTCCAGCACCGCCACGACCTGCTCCGCGTTGGCGCTGTGCCTGTCCATCCGCACACCCAGGGTCTTGACCCCGCGCAGGGTCAGCCAGGAGTCGAAGGGCCCCGGCACGGCGCCCATGGTGTTCTGGTGGAAGGCCAGCCGCTCGCCCAGCTCGGCGTCGGAGACGACCAGGGCGCCCCCGACCACGTCGGAGTGCCCGCCCAGGTACTTGGTGGTGGAGTGCACGACCACGTCCGCGCCCAGGGTCAGCGGCTGCTGGAGGTAGGGCGAGGCGAAGGTGTTGTCGACGACGTGCAGCGCGCCCGCGTCGTGGGCGATCTGCGCGACCGCCTCGATGTCGGTGATGTTCAGCAGGGGGTTGGTGGGCGTCTCGGTCCAGACGACCCTGGTCTCGGGCCGGATCGCCGCGCGCACCGCCTCGGGGTCGGACTGGTCGACCGCGTCCCACCGCACGCCCCAGCGCTCGACCACCTTGGAGACGAGGCGGAACGTGCCGCCGTAGGCGTCGCCCGGGATGACGATGTGGTCGCCCGGGGACAGGACCGTGCGCAGCAGGGTGTCCTCCGCCGCCATCCCGGAGGCGAACGCGAGGCCGCGCGTACCGGCCTCCAGCGCCGCCAGGCACTCCTCCAGCGCGGCGCGCGTGGGGTTGCCGGTGCGGGAGTACTCGTACCCCTGGCGCAGCCCGCCCACGCCGTCCTGGGCGTAGGTGCTGGTCTGGTAGATCGGCACCACCACGGCGCCGGTCCCGGCGTCCGGTTCCTGCCCCGCGTGGATGGCCAGTGTTTCAAAACTGTCGAACTTCATGGGGCCACAATAGTGCCCGCGGCCTCCCCGGAACCCGTGTTCAGCTGGGACGGAGCGCTCCGGACGGGGCCTTCGCCGGGGTGCTCCGCCCGGCCGGGGTCAGACGGGCGGGAAGCGGGTGGCGGACCCGGGCGTCGGCGGCTCCACCGGGACCTCCGGGGGCAGGCCGGTGACGGGGGTGGGCACCCGGGTGGGGGTCCCGGTCTCGCGCAGCGGGGGCTCCCACCCGAGCTCGGCGTCGTAGGTGCGCACGACCTTGCCGGGGACGCCGGCGATGACGGCGTGGTCGGGGTAGGTGCCGGGGCGGACCACCGTGCCCGCCGCCACGACGGAGTTGCGGCCCAGGTGGACCCCGGGGAGGATGACCGCGTTCGCACCGATCCAGGTGCCGTCGCCGATGCTGACCGGGTCGTCCACGGGCCACTGGAGGCCGACGGGGATCTCGGTGTTGGCGTAGGCGTGGTTCTGGTCGGTGATGTAGACGTAGGGGCCCGTGTACACGTGGTCGCCGATGTCGACGGACTTGTGGGCGACGATGTGGGAGCCGCGGCCGATGGCGCAGCCCGACCCGATCCGCACGACGGAGCCCTCGCCCAGGTCGTAGTCCGGGCCCATCCCCGCGGCGAGGGTCATGTCGCCGCCCAGGACGGTGTGCACGCCGATCTCGATCCAGGGCTCGCCGTAGAGGGTGGCCGTGGGGAAGGCGATCGCGGAGCCCGTCCCGAAGCGCGCGAACTTGCGGGCGGCCGCGGAGCCGGCGCGGATTTCGGCTCTGCTCCGGGCGTAGGACCAGACGGAGCGGATGATCCAGGACAACAGCCGAGACACGCGTGCTCCCATTTATTACCTGCCAGTAATACTGCCGCGAACATTAGCAGTGTCCGAGTATGCGTCGATATGACAGGGACTCACGCACCGGGGCCCCCGGACGCGTCGCGGGGGACGCGTCCGGGGGCCCCGGAGGCCCTGCGGTCGTTCGGCCGCCCGCCGGAGCGGGCGCGGCGGGCGCCGCCCGCTAGCCGGCCAGGTGGGCGAGCAGGTCCTGGCGGGTGAGAATGCCCACCGGCTTGCCGTCGCGCAGCACCACCAGGGCGCCGGAGCCGCGCAGCAGGCGCACGCAGTCGCTGACGGGCGTACCGGTGCCGACCGTGGCGAGCGGCTTGCCCATGTGCGTCTCGACCGCGTCGTCCAGCTGCGCCCGGCCGTCGAACAGCGCGTCCAGGAGGTCGCGCTCGGCGATGGAGCCGACCACCTCGGCGGCCATGACCGGGGGCTCCTCCTTCATGACGGGGAGCTGGGAGACGCCGTACTCCCGCATGATCGCGACCGCGGTGCCCACCGTCTCGTCCGGGTGGCTGTGCACGAAGTCGGGCAGCTCGCCGCCCTTCTCCCCGAGCACGCCGCCGGCCGTGGCCTCCTCCGTCTCGGCGGTCAGGAAGCCGTAGTCGGACATCCACTCGTCGTTGAAGATCTTGCCGAGGTACCCGCGCCCGCCGTCGGGGAGCAGCACGACGATGACGTCGTCGGGGCCCGCGTCCCGGGCCACGCGCAGCGCGGCCTCGACGGCCAGCCCGCAGGAGCCGCCCACCAGGAGGGCCTCCTCACGGGCCAGGCGGCGGGTCATCAGGAAGGAGTCCTTGTCGCTGACGGCCACGATCTCGTCGCACACGGAGGTGTCGTAGGTGCCGGGCCAGATGTCCTCGCCCACGCCCTCGACCAGGTACGGGCGGCCCGTGCCCCCGGAGTACACCGAGCCCTCGGGGTCGGCGCCGACGATCTTCACGGAGCCCCCGGAGACCTCCTTGAGGTACTTGCCGGTGCCGCTGATGGTCCCGCCGGTGCCGATGCCCGCGACGAAGTGGGTGATCCGGCCCTCGGTCTGGTCCCAGATCTCGGGGCCGGTCTCGTGGTAGTGCGACTCGGGGTTGTTCCGGTTCTCGTACTGGTTGGGCTTCCAGGCGCCGGGGATCTCGGCGGCCAGCCGGTCCGAGACCGAGTAGTAGGACTCGGGGTGGTCGGGGGCGACCGTGGTGGGGCACACCACGACCTCGGCCCCGTAGGCGCGGAGCACGGACAGCTTGTCCGGCCCGACCTTGTCCGGGCACACGAAGACGCAGCGGTAGCCCTTCTCCTGCGCGACGATCGCCAGGCCGATACCGGTGTTGCCGGAGGTGGGCTCGACGATGGTCCCGCCGGGCCGGAGGTCCCCGCTCTTCTCCGCCGCCTCGACCATGCGGAGCGCGATGCGGTCCTTGACCGAGCCCCCCGGGTTGAAGTACTCGACCTTGGCCAGGATCGTCGGCGCGAGCCCCTCCGTGACCTTCCGCAACCGGACGAGAGGGGTGTCCCCCACCAGGTCGATCAGTGAGTCGTGTACCCGCACTTGTGCTCCCTCGGCATCGTGGCGACCGGGTCTTCGGCCCGCCTGGTCCTCGCCCCGGCGGCGAGTCCGGGGCCGTGGGCCGGTCCGGCCCGTCTCACCCCGACTCTAACGTTTCCCACCAGGGGGTTCGGCGGGCGGAATACGGCGCGGACCGGGTGCCCGCGCACGTCCGGGGGCGGCCCCCGCCGAGGCCGCGGAGGGGCTGCCGGTGCGCACGGTGCGCGGACGGGGTCGCCCGGACGCCCGTCCCCCCTCACCCCGGGGTTCGGACGGTGTGCCGCCCGGGTACGTGACCCCGGGGTTCCCCGCCGGTAACCTCGCAGGTAACCGGCTCGCCCAGGGCAGGCGGGTCCGAGGACTCGGAGGTCGTCCTGTGCTGCGAGCCGCACGCGCACGGCGGATCGCCGCTGCCACCGCGTTCGGTGGCGGCGGGCTCACACTCGTGGGGGGCGGCACGGTCGCCCTCCTCTACCTCCAGGCGAGGCTGGCCCGCCGCGCGGTCGGCACGACGCGGTGGGACCGGCCGGCCGTCAACGGCGTCTACGGCGGGGGCGGGGGCACGCCGCTCCGGATGCTGATGATGGGCGACTCCACCGCCGCCGGGTTCGCGGTCGCCAGGGCCGACCAGACCCCCGGCGTCCTGCTCGCCTCCGGGATCGCGGCGGCGTCGGAGCGCCCGGTCCGCCTGCGCTGCACGGCCTCCCCCGGCGCCACCTCCGCGAACCTGTCCGCCCAGGTCGAACGCGCACGGGCCCTGGAACCGGGTTCGCGCTACGACGTCGCGGTGGTCTTCATCGGCGCCAACGACGTCATCCGCCGCATCCGGCCCAACGACGCCGTCGCCCGGCTGCGCGAGACCGTGCAGGCCCTGGTCGGCGGGGGGACCGCCGTGGTCGTGGCGACCTGCCCGGACCTGGGCACGGTCCGCCCCATCGGCTGGCCGCTGCGCTCGATCGCCCGACGCGCCTCGCGGCAGCTCGCCGCTGCGCAGACGATCGCCGTGACCGAGGTCGGCGGCCGCACCGTGTCCCTGAGCGACATCCTCTCCGACGACTTCCGGACGGACCCTTCATCGATGTTCGGGCCCGACCGTTTTCATCCGTCAGCTCGCGGGTACGCGCAGGCCGCATGCGCCGTCCTCCCCTCCGCCTGCGCCGCCCTCGGGCTGCTCCCGGAACTGGAGGAGGCCCGTCGCGCACACGGCATCCTGCCGGTGGACCGGGCGGCCGTGGTCGCCGCCGAGACCCCGGGCACGGAGGTCTCGCGCGCGGCGGCCCACGTCAACGGACAGGCGCCGGGGACGCGCGGGCGCTGGGCCGCGCTCATCCGGAGCCCCTTCCGGCTGCGGGCGAACGGCGACCGCGAGGAGCGCCCCGCGGAGCTGGGGGCGGCGGACGCCGGACGGCCTTCGGGCGAGCCCTCCTGAACGCCGACCCCGGGTGGCGGGCGGAGGTCCCGGACGGGTTTACTGGTCGGTAACAAGACATGCTGTGACCTGTCCCGGCGCGCCGACCGCCAGGCCGAAACCCACAGCCCGCACGCAGCACCTCAACGATAGGGACGAAGCCCATGCCCGAAGCAGTCATCGTCGCCACAGCCCGTTCCCCGATCGGCCGCGCCTTCAAGGGCTCGCTCAAGGACATCCGCCCGGACGACCTGACCGCCCAGATCATCGGCGCCGCCCTGGCCAAGGTGCCCCAGCTCGACCCCTCCGGCATCGACGACCTGATGCTCGGCTGCGGCCTGCCCGGCGGCGAGCAGGGCTTCAACATGGCCCGCATCGTGGCCGTCCAGCTCGGCCTGGACACCGTCCCCGGCACCACCGTGACGCGCTACTGCTCCTCCTCGCTCCAGACGACCCGGATGGCCTACCACGCCATCAAGGCGGGCGAGGGCGACGTGTTCGTCTCCGCCGGAGTCGAGACCGTCAGCCGCTTCGCCCACGGCAGCAGCGACAACCCGCAGAACGAGAACCCGCTCTTCGCCGACGCCAAGGCGCGCACCGAGAAGCGCAAGGAGGGCGGCGCCGGGGCCTGGACCGACCCGCGCGAGGAGGGCGCGCTGCCCGACGCCTACATCGAGATGGGCCAGACCGCCGAGAACGTCGCCCAGATCACCGGCGTCTCCCGGCAGCGCCAGGACGAGTTCGCGGTGCGCTCGCAGAACCTCGCCGAGAAGTCCCTCGACAACGGCTTCTGGGAGCGCGAGATCACCCCGGTGACCCTGCCCGACGGCACCGTGGTCAGCACCGACGACGGCATCCGCCGCGGCACCACCTACGAGAAGGTCGCCGGCCTCAAGCCGGTGTTCCGCCCCGACGGCACCGTCACCGCGGGCAACGCCTGCCCCCTCAACGACGGCGCCTCCGCCGTGGTCGTCATGAGCGACACCAGGGCGGCGCAGCTGGGCATCACCCCGCTGGCCCGCATCGTGTCCACCGGCGTGACCGGCCTGAGCCCGGAGATCATGGGCCTGGGCCCGGTCGAGGCCTCCCGGCAGGCCCTCGCCCGCGCCAACATGGCCATCGGCGACATCGACCTGGTCGAGATCAACGAGGCCTTCGCCGCGCAGGTGCTGCCCTCCGCCGACCAGCTGGGCATCGACATCGACGGCACCCTCAACGTCAACGGCGGCGGCATCGCGGTCGGCCACCCGTTCGGCAGCACCGGCGCCCGCATCACCGGCACCCTGATCAACGGCCTCCAGTTCCACGACAGGACGTTCGGTCTGGAGACCATGTGCGTCGGCGGCGGCCAGGGCATGGCGGCGATCTTCGAGCGCCTCAGCTAGGCCTTCCCGGGGCCGGCCGCGCCGGCCCCGCCGAGGTCCCCCGTCCCCCTCCTCACCTCGGGGGAGGACGGGGGACCTTCGTGCATATGTGGACATTTGCGACATTTCGACCATGGACGCCGAAGGGCCTTCCCTCCGCCGGACCACGGGCGATCGCGCACCCGCACATCCGCGATCGTCTGTCAGGAGACTCCGGGCAAACGTTCCCGCACCGGCAAGGTAAAAGCTGGCGACCGGGGCTTGTCCGGAACGTGTTCCTGATGCAGGGTCGCAGGTAAGTGCCACACACCACAGCGCTGCCGGAGGTGCCTATGTCGGTAACCCACTCGCCGGAGGTCCACGCCAAGCTCATCGAACGCATCCCGGTCGTCACCGGCCGGGGACTCCACGAGTGGTTCGCCGCCCTCGACAAGGGACCGGGACTGCTCCGCTGCCAGGACAGGTCCAACTGGCTCGCGGACGAGTACGACCTCCCCCAGTGGTACGCGCAGGCCATCGTGCTGGAGCACGACCGCCGCCGCAGGAACCGTTCGATCCCCGCACCGCGCGGTGAGAACGCCTGACCACGGGTCCCGCGTCCGAACACCGCACGCGACACGACGAAGGGGCCGCCACCCGGAACACCCGGGTGGCGGCCCCTCGCCACGCGACGAAACCTGTCGGCCGCCGGCCGACGGCCGCTACTCGGCGAAGATCGTCTTGATCATCCAGAGCAGGCGCAGGATCTCGATGTAGAGCCAGACCAGGGAGACGGTCAGGCCGAAGGCGAACTGCCAGGCGAACTTGTCGGGGATCCCGGCGTTCAGGCCCTCCTCGATGCCCCGGAACTCCAGGGCGAGGGTGCAGGCCGCGATGACCACGAACACGAGGCCGACGACCAGGCCCAGCGGGCTGGGCTCCCGGATGCCGATGCCGCCGGCGACGAAGAAGCTGGCCACGAAGTTCACCAGCATGAGCGCGGCCGCGCCCAGGGTGGCGTACATGACGACCTTCATGAAGCCGTCGGTCACCTTGATGATGCGGAACTTGTACAGCGCCAGCATCACGGCGAACACGACGACGGTGCCCAGGACCGCCTGGGTCACGAGGGCGCCGCCCGCGCCCGCGTCACCGGTCGTCGCCTCCAGGGACGAGGCCAGGAGCGCGGAGAGCCCGCCGACGAGCAGGCCCTCCAGGGCCGCGTAGGCGAGGATCGCGACGGGGTTGGTGATCTGCTTGAAGGCGATGACCAGCCCGAGCACCAGGCCGCCGAGGGCGCCGACGATCATCAGGCCCAGGGTGAGGCCCGGGGCGAAGGGGTCGAAGAGGAAGTAGTTGACGACGGCGAAGAGCGCGACGACGCCGAGGGTCATCCCGGTGCGCACGACGACGTCGTCGATGGTCATCCGCTGGCCGCCGGCGCCCTGGACGGGACCGCCCGGGTACCCCTGCTGGGGGTAGCCCTGCTGCGGGTAGCCCTGCTGGGGGTACTGCTGGCCGTAGCCCTGCTGCGGGTACGGTTGTCCGTACCCCGGCTGACCGTAGCCCTGCTGACCGTACCCCTGGTGGGGGGCCCCGGCCGGGGCCTGCTGAAGTGCCCGCTTGAGGACGGGGTTGGAACTCCGCATCCGCATGTCTAGTAATGGCCTTTCACGCGTGGATTGCTGCCCACAAGGTAACGCACGGGACCGACACGGGGTTCCGCAGGACAGGTCACCGTTGGGAAACGGGGCGGGCCGCCGACGGCGGTGCCGCGTCGCGCGCGAGAGGCCACGCGGGCCGGCCGCTGCGGGACCGCGCCCCCGGGCGCGGCCGTGCGGCGCACCCGTCCGCAGGCCCCGCGTCCGATCACCGGGGTCCCGGCGGCGCACGTGATCGCCCCGGGCCCGTGTCGTCCGGACAGCACCCGGGCCCGTGGCCGGGATGCCCCCCGGCCACGGGCCCGGGGTCGAACGCCGGGCTAGTCGCGGGTCACCAGCGAGCGTGCCAGGAAGAGCACGTTGGCCGGGCGCTCCGCCAGGCGCCGCATGTAGTAGCCGTACCACTCGGTGCCGTACGGCATGTAGACGCGCATCCTCTTGCCCTCGGCGGCGAGGCGGACCTGCTCGGCGTCGCGGATCCCGTAGAGCATCTGGTACTCGTAGTCGTCCGCCGAACGGCCGTTGGCCTCGGCCAGGGAGCCGGCGATGGCGACCATGCGCGGGTCGTGCGAGGCGACCATGGGGTAGCCGTCGCCCTCCATGAGGACGCGCAGCGCGCGCACGTACGCCTTGTCGACCTCGGCCTTGTCGCGGTACGCGACCGAGGCGGGCTCGTCGTAGGCGCCCTTGCACAGGCGCACGCGCGAACCGGCGCCGCTCAGGTCGCGGCAGTCCGCGACGGTGCGGCGCAGGTAGGCCTGGAGCACCGCGCCCGTGGACGGGAAGTCCTCGCGCATCTCCCGCAGGATCCCCAGGGTGGAGTCGACCGTGGTGTGGTCCTCCATGTCGAAGGTGACCGTGGTGCCGATCGCCTTGGCCGCCTCGGCGATCTCGCGGGCGTTCTCCAGGGCGATCTTCTCGCCGTCCCTGTCGAGGAACTGGCCCACGGCCGAGAGCTTGACCGACACCTCGGCCCGGTCCCCGAGACCGGCCTCGCCGAGCGCGGCGAGCAGGTCGCGGTAGGCGGTCACCGTCGCCGCGGCCTGCGCGGCGTCGGCGGTGTCCTCCCCCAGGAAGTCCAGGGTGACGTAGCGGTCCCTGGTCAGGTCCTCGATCGCGGGGAGGGCCTCCTCCATGGTGGAGCCCGCCACGAACCTGTGGACCATGGCCCGGGTCATGGGGGTGCGCTCGACGACGGTGCGGACCTTCGCGGACCTGGCGGCGAGCAGAAGGGGCTTACGAAGCATGGTGACCTCGAAGAAGACGTGCGCGGGCCTGTGGACCCGCGCGGACGGGGCAGCGGCCGGGGGGTGTCCCCGCGGTGCCGGTGGATTCCTCGGGGGGCTGGAGGGTCCGCACCCCCTCAGGACGGGAGGGGGTGCGGAACCGGGGCTACCCCTGGTGGGGGTAGGAGGAGACCGTCGGCGCGACGAACGTCTCCTTGATGGCGCGCGGGCTGGACCAGCGGGACAGGTTCTGCGCGGAACCGGCCTTGTCGTTGGTGCCGGAGGCGCGTCCGCCGCCGAACGGCTGCTGGCCCACGATGGAGCCGGTCGGCCGGTCGTTGACGTAGAAGTTGCCCGCCGAGAACCGCAGCGCCTCGGTGGCCCTGGCGATCGCGGAGCGGTCCTTGGCCAGGACCGCGCCGGTCAGGGCGTAGGCGGAGCCCTCGTCGACGACCTTGAGGATGTCGTCGAACTCGTCGTCCTCGTACACGTGGACGGCGATGACCGGGCCGAAGTACTCGGTGCGGAACACGTCGTTGGTCGGGTCCGTGCCCTCGATGATGGTCGGGCGCACGAAGTAGCCGACGGAGTCGTCGGCGGTCCCGCCGGCGATGATCTCCAGGGTCGGGTCGGACTCGGCGTCCTTCAGGACCTTGGCCAGCTTGTCGAAGGAGCGGCGGTCGATGACGGCGCCGATGAAGTTCGACAGGTCGGTCACGTCGCCCATGGTCAGGGCCTCGGTCTCGGCGACCAGGTCGTCGCGCACCTGCTCCCACACGGAGCGGGCGACGAAGGCGCGCGAGGCGGCCGAGCACTTCTGGCCCTGGTACTCGAAGGCGCCGCGGACGATCGCGGTGCGCAGGACCTCGGGGTCGGCGGAGGAGTGCGCGACGATGAAGTCCTTGCCGCCGGTCTCGCCGACGATGCGCGGGTAGCTGCGGTAGGAGGAGATGTTCTCGCCGACGCTCTTCCACAGGTGCTGGAAGGTCTTGGTCGAGCCCGTGAAGTGCACGCCGGCCAGCTCGGGGTCGTTGAGGGCGACGTCGGAGACGGCGAGGCCGTCACCGGTGACCATGTTGATGACGCCCGGGGGCATCCCGGCCTCCTCCAGGAGGCGCATGGTCAGCTCGGCGGCGAACTGCTGGGTCGGGGAGGGCTTCCACACGACCACGTTGCCCATCAGGGCCGGGGCGGTGGGGAGGTTGCCCGCGATGGCGGTGAAGTTGAAGGGGGTGATCGCGTAGACGAACCCCTCCAGCGGGCGCTGCTCCATGCGGTTCCACACGCCGCGGACGCTCAGGGGCTGCTGGGCGATCAGCTCGCGGGCGTAGGAGACGTTGAAGCGCCAGAAGTCGATGAGCTCGCAGGCCGCGTCGATCTCCGCCTGCTGGGCGGTCTTGGACTGGCCGAGCATGGTGGCGGCGTTGATGGTGGCGCGCCAGGGGCCGGCGAGCAGGTCGGCGGCGCGCAGGAGGATGGCGGCGCGGTCGTCGAAGGACATCGCGCGCCACGCCGGGGCGGCGGCCTTGGCCGCGGCGACGGCGGCGCGGGCGTCCTCGTGGGTCGCGTTGCGCATGGTGCCCAGGACGGCGGCGTGACGGTGCGGCTGCACGACGTCGATGGGCTCTCCGCCGCCCATGCGGCTCTCGCCGTTGATGCGCATCGGAAGGTCGATGCTCTCCTTGCCGAGCTCCTCCAGCTTGGCGACGAGCTCTTCGCGCTCGGCGCTGCCGGGCGCGTAGGACAGAACGGGTTCGTTCTGCGGCAGCGGGACGTTGGTCACGGCGTCCATGGGCACCTCCCCAGTTAAGAATGTCCCTGAAACGAGCAGGGTTGAGCTGACTCAACGCTCTCAGAACGCGACCGTGCGAACCTTGTGGGGCAGGCCACTCTTTACCCGCCTTATTTGTTCACTGGGACAAAATAGGACTCATATGAGCACTGACACCCCACCACCGGGCCCCTTCCACCCCTCTGGCGGCGACCCGCGCCGGACGGAAGTTCGGGCGAGCGTCTTCGCAGGTCACTCCGTACACGACGGGGAGGGTTCCACCGGGGTGCCCCTGCGCAGACTGCTGCTGGCCCTGGGCGACCCCGTCGCGGACGTCGCGGCCGCGCCGGGGGGTCTTGATGTCCAGGTGGACAATGTCGTCATCCTCGATCCGGAGGACCGCGCGGAGGTCCGCGAGGGCGACCTGGTGCTGCTGATCGGCGCGCGCGGAGCGGCCGCGCGCAGGCTCGTCCGGTCGCTGGCCGAGCAGGGCGCCACGGCGGTCGCCGTCAAGTCCGGCGGGTTTCCCCAGGACGAGGCGCCGTCGGCGGGCGGCCGGGCGGGACGGACCAGGCCGGGCGCGACCGATGAGCTCCAGGCGCTGCGGAGCGAGGCGCGGGAGGCGGGGATCGCCCTGCTGGCGGTCCGCGCGGAGGTGCGGTGGGACCAGTTGCAGGCGGTCTGCCAGAGCATCGTGGACGACGCCCGGCTGACCGCCGTCGAGGACCTGGGCGAGTCCAGCGGCGACCTGTTCTCGATGGCGCAGACGATCGCCCAGCTGACCGGCGGCCTGGTGAGCATCGAGGACGCGGCCAGCCGTGTGCTGGCCTACTCCAGCGGCGCGGAGGTGGACGAGCTGCGGCGGCTGTCGGTGCTGGGCAGGCGCGGACCGGAGTCGTACCTGGCGCTGCTGCGCGAGTGGGGCGTGTTCGCCAAGCTGCGTGCCGGTGAGGAGGTGGTGCGTATCGAGGAGCACCCCGACCTGGGCATCCGCCGCCGCCTGGCGGTGGGCATCCACGCCGGGCGGCAGCCGCTCGGGGCGATCTGGGTGCAGGAGGGCGCGAGCCCGCTGGCGGAGAACGCCGAGGAGGCGCTGCTGGGGGCCGCCCGTACCACCGCGTTGCAGATGATCAGGCAGCGCAGCCAGGCCAGTGCGGGGCTGCGGCTCCGCGAGGACCTCCTGTCGAGCCTGCTGGAGGGGCGGATCGACGCGGGGGCCCTGGCCGACACGGTGGAGGTGCACGCCGACCGCGGCGCGCTGGTGGTGGCGTTCTCGCTGCTGGAGGCTCCGGACGGGGCCGGCGAGGAGCGTCCCGACCGGCCCGCCCGCGAGCTGCGCCGGCGCCGGATGATCGACCTGGTGTCGGTGCACACCGCCGCGTACCGCCGCAGCGCCCTGGTGACGGAGCTGGGCGGCCGGGTGTACGTGCTGCTGCCGGACCTGGAGCGGGGCAGGGAGGGGTGGCGGGGGGTGGAGCAGTCTGTGCTGGCCCTCACGCGCAAGACGGTGGCGGCGGCGCGCGCGGCCCTGGGGGCGCGGGTGCAGGGGGCGGTGGGGTCGCTGATGGAGCGGCTGGCCGACGTGCCGGACTCGCGCGCCGAGGCCGACCGCGTGCTGGACGCGATGGGCCGCGACCTGGAGCGGCACCTGGACTGGGAGGTGGCGACCATCTCCGACGTGCGCTCGCGGGTGCTGATCGGCGAGACGCTGGCCCGGTTGCGGGAGGACCCGTCCCTGCGCGACCCGAGGGTGAGCCGGCTGATCGAGTACGACCGTGCGGGCGGCGCCGACCTGGTGCACTCGCTGCTGGCCTACCTGGAGGCGTTCGGTGACGCGCGGGCGGCGGCGGAGCGGCTGCACATCCACCCCAACACCCTGAGGTACCGGGTGCGCAGGGCCGCCGCGGTGAGCGGGATCGACCTGGGCGACCCGGGGGAGCGGCTGTTCACGCAGCTGCAGCTCCTCATGGAGCAGCAGACCCCGTAGCCCCCGCACGCCCGGGTCCCAGGGGTCGGTCTGCAAGGACGCGATCCCCGCCCCAGGGCGCCCGAACCCCGGGGCGAAGCGGAGCCCCAGAGCAGGCAGGCAGGGGTTGCCGGTGACAGCCGTCCCCGCCCCAAGGGGTGACCCGTGAGGACACGACCCCGCCCCAGGGGGTGTGCGTGAGGGCGCCGCCGGTGTGCTGCAGGACGAGTCGAGCCGCGAGCGAGGAACGAGCGGCAGGCGCGGACGAGGACGAAGCACCCCGGCTACCGGGCGCCCGAACCCCGGGGCAAAGCGAAGCGGAGCCCCACAACAGCAGGGGTCGGGCCGCGAGCGAGGAACGAGCGGCAGGCGCGGACGAGGACGAAGCACCCCGGCTACCGGGCGCCCGAACCCCGGGGCAAAGCGAAGCGGAGCCCCACAACAGCAGGGGTCGAGCCGCGAGCGAGGAACGAGCGGCAGGCGCGGACGAGGACGAAGCACACCGGCCCCAAGGCGCCCGATCCCCGGGGCGAAGCGAAGCGGAGCCCCACAACAACAGGGAGCCCCCAAGACAACTGGTACCCCCGGTCGGACTCGAACCGACACTTGTGACCCTTTTAGGGGGCCTGCCTCTTCCATTGGGCTACGAGGGCGAACCCATCATACCGGCCGGGTCGATTGCCCACTTTGCTTTGGCTTGGCCGGTTATGGTCACGAAAAGACCGGCTCCCCTGGGGAAACCGGTCGTTTCGTGTGTTCGGGCCGGGCCGCGCGGGCGGGTGTCGCGCGACCGGGCCGGATCAGCTGACCCGGCGGAGGCGGCCGTCCTCGATCTGCGGCCGGCTGGCCTCCTCGAAGGCCTGGCGGGGCTCGGCCATCTCCGGGAGCGCGGCGAAGTCGCGGCGCAGGAAGAGGGCGAGCGTCCAGTCCGACAGCACGCGCATCTTGCGGTTGAAGGTCGGGACCGCGAACAGGTGGTAGGCCCGGTGGGCGTACCAGGCGAGGCGGCCGTTCAGCTTGATCACGCCGAACAGCTGGGCGGCGCCCTTGTGCAGGCCCAGCCCGGCGACCGCGCCGAGGTTCTTGTGCTTGTAGGCCTTGAGCTCGGTGTTGCGCAGCGAGGCGATCACGTTGTCGGCGAGCACCGGCGCCTGGCGGACCGCGTTCTGGGCGTTGGGCGGGTAGTAGCCGCCGTTCCCGTCGGGGACCTGGGCGTTGTCGCCGCCGGCGAAGGCGTTCTCCACGCCGTTGACGGTGAGGAACTCGCTCGTGTCCACGTGGCCCTTGGGCCCGAGGGGCAGGTCGCTGGCGGCGACGACCGGGCTGGGCTTGACGCCCGCGGTCCACACGAGGGTGCCCGCGTCGAACTCGGTGCCGTCGCTGAGCTTGATGTGCTGGTCGGCCGCCGACTCCAGGAAGGTCTTGAGCCGGACGTCGATGCCGCGGCGGCGCAGCTGGTTGAGTGCCTTGTTCCCGACCTCGGGGCCGACCTCGGGCAGGATCTTGTCGGCCGCCTCGATGAGGTAGAACCGCACGTCGTCGAGGTCGATCGACTGGTGGAGGCGGACCGCGTCGCGGACCATGTCCTCCAGCTCGGCGATGGCCTCGGCTCCGGCGAACCCGCCGCCGACGAAGACGAAGTTGAGCGCCTTGCGCCGGGTGGCCTCGTCGTCGGTGGAGTCGGCGATGGTGAGCTGGTTGAGGACGTGGTTGCGGAGGTAGGCGGCCTCCTCCACGGTCTTGATCCCGATGCCCCACTCGGCCAGGCCGGGGATGGGCAGGGTGCGCGAGACGGCGCCCGCGGCCATCACGAGGTGGTCGTAGGCGATGGTCTCGGGCTCGCCGACGTTGGGCTCGTAGCGGACCTGGCGGTCGGCGTGGTCGATGCGCACGACGCGCCCGCCCAGGACGCGGACCCGGTCGAAGACCTTGCGCAGCGGGACGACGACGTGGCGCGGCGAGATGTTGCCGGACGCGGTCTCGGGCAGGAAGGGCTGGTAGGTCATGTAGGAGTTGGGGTCGATGACGGTGATCCGCGCCTCGCCCGCCCCGAGCTTCTTCTCCAGCCGCCTCGCGGTGTACATCCCGAGGTAACCGCCGCCGACGATGAGGATGTGCGGGATCTCCGCTTCGTCCCCTCCGCCGTGTACCAGCCGGTAGTTCCTGCTCTCGGTCATCGCATATCCGCCCTAAAGGTTTCTGTCGCGCCCGTCCGGGGCCGCGAAGGTCTCGCGGTCTCCGGTCGCCCGCTCTCGCGTTCCAGCGGGGCACCACCCCGTCGTGGTGGGTACCCGTACTTTTCGGGTGGTGCTTGTGCATTCTTTCACAAGCACCTACCGACAGAGAAGGTTCACATCTGATCACCTTCCGACCACTTGCCCACCTGCATGTCTTGCGTTTACGCAGGTCAGAGTGGTTGTGAAAGCATTCACAAGGGCCTTCCGCAGTGATGCGTCTCACCCGGAGGACCCTGCTCGGGGGTCCCGAAAGCCCCTTGCGGAACGCCTACGCCTGGACCACGAGGCTCCAGGCGACACCGTCCAGGATGTCGTGCTCACTCGTCGTGAACGCGTCCGCCCCCGTGCGGGCGAGCACCCGCGACAGGACGAGCGCGCCCGCGCCGATCACGTCCACCCGGCCGGGGTGCATGACGCCGATCTCCGCGCGCTCCGCCGAGGTCGCCGCGAGCAGTTCCCCGGTGATGCGGTCGAGGTTCGCCGCCCCCACGCGGGAGTGGTGGATCCGCTCCGGGTCGTAGGCGGGCAGGTCCAGGGCGATACCGGCGACCGTGGTCGCGGTTCCCGCGACGCACACCACCGATCCCGCCTCGCGCAGGGGCACGACCCGCTCGACCTCGTCGAGCGCCGCGTCGATGTCGGCGGTGGCCGCCGCGATCTGCTCCGCCGTGGGCGGGTCGTCGCGCAGGTGCCGCTCGGTCATGCGCACGCAGCCGATG
The DNA here is from genome assembly GCF_050955985.1 of Nocardiopsis sp. CA-288880. NCBI lineage: Bacteria > Bacillati > Actinomycetota > Actinomycetes > Streptosporangiales > Nocardiopsidaceae > Nocardiopsis > Nocardiopsis sp. CA-288880. Next base: position 6,600,999 of record NZ_CP192105.1, read on the forward strand.
TCCACCGACAGCGCCGCGCGGACCAGCTCGCCCTTCTCGGCCTCCTCCGGGCCCGTCCCCAGGACGAACTCGGTGGAGCCGCCCCCGATGTCCACCACCAGGAACGGCGGGGCGGGCTCGCTTGTTCCCCCCTCGGCCGCCTCGGCGTCGAACTCGGCCGTGGCCCCCACGAACGACAGCTCGGCCTCGTCCAGGCCCGTGACCACCTCGGGCTCCACCCCGAGGATCTCGCGGACCCCGTCGATGAACACCTGGCGGTTGGCCGCGTCCCGGGTCGCGCTGGTGGCGACCATGCGCACCGCGTCCGGCCCCAGGGCGATGCCGTGCGCCTCGATGGCCTCGGCGTAGCCGCGGAGCGCCTCGAAGGTCCGCTCCAGCGCCTCGGGGGAGAACTCGCCGGTCCGGTCGACGCCCTCGCCCAGCCGCACGATCTCCATGCGCCGGTCGACGTCGACCACCTGGACCTCGTCGCCGTCGATGTGGACCACGTCGGCGATCAGCATCCTGATGGAATTGGTTCCGCAGTCGATGGCCGCGACACCGCTCATGACCCGTTCCCCTCACTGCCCTCTCGGGCGTCCTCGTCGACGCACACGCACGGTCCCCTGTCCCACCACTGCGGGAGCTCCTCCAGCGCCTCGGCGCCGAAGGGGTTGGTTCCCGGCGCGGCGAGCTCATGGCCGACCAGCGCGTGCAGGCACTTGACCCGGGTGGGCATGCCGCCGGTGCTCTGCATCCCCTCGGGGAGCGGCTCGACCCCGTCCAGGCGCGCCTGCTCGGCCCGCTCCTCGATGTAGGACTCGTGGGCCCCGGTGTAGGCCTCGGCGAGCCCCGGGTCCGTCGCGAGCCGGTCCTGCATCTCGCGCATGCGGCCGGAGTTCTCCATCCGGCCGATCGCCGACGCCGCGCGCGGGCACGTCAGGTAGTACAGCGTCGGGAAGGGGGTGCCGTCCTCCAGGCGGGGCGCGGTGCGCACCACGTCGGGGAGCCCGCACGGGCAGCGGTGCGCGACCCCGCGCACCCCGCGCGGGGTGCGGCCCAGCTGGAGTTCGATGGCGGCGATGTCGCGTGGGGCGACCGGGTTCTCGGAGTGCCCCTCGGGGCGGGCGCCCGCCGGTCCGGCGGCGCGCCCGGGCACGGGCTGATCAGCGGAAGTCATGGCGAACCCAGCATAGGGCCGCACCCGCACCCCTGCCGCCCGCGGGGGGCGGGCCCCGCCCCGGGACCCGCCGCTCACCCCGGGGCGGGTCAGAGCCCGTCGTCGGGCGGCGGGCTGTCCGCCTCCTCGACCGAGCGCCACAGCGTGGTGAACCACGGCTCGCTGGGACCGGTCTCGGCCTCGTCCTCGTCCTCGGAGTCCGGCGGGATGACGATGTAGGCGGTCTCGCCGGGGTACTGGTAGTGGAGCCGCGCGCGGGCCTCGCGTTCGACGTATTCGTCCTGGGTGAGCTCCTGCTCGCGCTCGCGCAGGTCGAGCACGCTCTCCTCCATGCGCGCGCGGTCCTCCTGGAGCTGGGCGATCTGCGCCCGCTGCGCGACGTACTCGCGCAGCGGGTAGGCCAGGCTCAGCGCGATCACGCACACCACGAGGGCCAGGATCGCCGCACGGCTGGTGAACATGGGCCGCACCCCGCCGGTGGTGCGGCCCGTGCCCTTCCCGGCCCCCCTGCCCTTGGCGGAGCCGGTTCCGGCGCTCTTGCGCCCCGTCCTCCTCCGGGCAGCCCTGCCCGCCGGCCTGTCGGCTTTGGACGCCTTCCCGGCCTTTGGGGGCGGCTGCTTGGATTCGCGGGACACTGGGGCAGACTAGCCGCGCTTGGCGAAGCGCGGGAAGGCCGACACGCCCGCGTAGACGGCGGCGTCGTCCAGTTCCTCCTCGATGCGCAGGAGCTGGTTGTACTTGGCGACGCGCTCGCTGCGGGCCGGGGCGCCGGTCTTGATCTGGCCGGCGTTGGTGGCCACCGCGATGTCGGCGATCGTGGTGTCCTCGGTCTCGCCGGAGCGGTGGCTGATCATCGCCGTGTAGCCGCTGCGCTGGGCCATGGCGACCGCGTCCAGGGTCTCGGTCAGGGTGCCGATCTGGTTGACCTTGACCAGCAGCGAGTTGGCGGTGTCGGCGAGGATGCCGCGCTGGAGCCGCTCGGGGTTGGTGACGAACAGGTCGTCGCCGACCAGCTGGACCTTGTCGCCGAGCTCGGCGGTGAGGGTCTTCCAGCCCTCCCAGTCCTCCTCGTCGAGGGGGTCCTCGATCGAGACGAGCGGGTAGGCGTCGACCAGCTCCGCGTAGTACGCGGCCATGTCCGCGGAGGTGCGGGCCTTGCCCTCGAAGGTGTAGACGCCGTCGTTGAACAGCTCGGTGGCGGCCACGTCCAGGGCGAGCGCGATGTCGGTGCCGGGGGTGTAGCCGGCCTTCTCGATGGCCTCGACGATCAGGTCGAGGGCCGCGCGGTTGCTGTCCAGGTTGGGGGCGAAGCCGCCCTCGTCCCCGACGCCGGTGCCCAGGCCGTGGGCCTTCAGGACCGACTTGAGGGAGTGGTAGACCTCGGTCCCCCAGCGCAGCGCCTCGGAGAACGTGGGCGCGCCGATCGGGGCGACCATGAACTCCTGGATGTCGACGTTGCTGTCGGCGTGCGCGCCGCCGTTGAGGATGTTCATCATCGGCACGGGAAGCACGTGCGCGTTGGGACCGCCGATGTAGCGGAACAGCGGCAGCCCGGCCTCCTGGGCGGCGGCCCTGGCCACCGCCAGGGAGGCGCCCAGGATGGCGTTGGCGCCGATCCGGGACTTGTCCGGGGTGCCGTCCAGGTCGATGAGCGCGCGGTCGATGATGCGCTGCTCGTCGGGCGCGTGGCCGAGGAGCTCGTCGGCGATCTCGTCGTTGACGGCCGTCACGGCCTTGGTCACGCCCTTGCCGCCGTAGCGGTCTCCGCCGTCACGCAGTTCGACTGCCTCGAACTGGCCGGTGGACGCGCCGCTGGGGACACCCGCGCGCGCGATGGTTCCGTCGTCGAGCAGAACCTCGACCTCGACCGTCGGGTTGCCCCGCGAGTCAAGGATCTCTCGCGCCTGTACTGCCTCGATGGACGCCACGGTCTCTCTCCGTCTCTTGGGGTTTCTCGGACCACTGGTTCAGGACCCGACACGAGACTAGCGACACCGCCCGCCGCCGGGTGAGGGCACCCGGCCGAATTGGTCTAGTCCTTAGACGAGATCCCGGCCACCAGGGCCGCCAGGGCGATGTCGAGGGCCCTCTCCCGGTACGCGAGGGCCTCTTCCGCGGAGAGCATGACGGAGATGTCCTGGATCCCCCCGAGGGCGATGACCGCGCCCATCCTGGCGGGGGTCCCGTGCCCGGGTCCGACCAGGAGGCGGTCGAGCCGGCGCCGCCAGGCCACGACGGCGTCGATGAGCCCGATGTCGGCCAGGGAGCCGACGTCGTTGAGGACGGCGACCAGCAGGGTGCTGTGGCGCACACAGATGTCGAAGTAGTCGCCCAGGAGCTCGCGGGCGCGGTCGGACATCCCCTCCGGGGCCTCCGCCGGCTCGTCCCCGTACTCGGCGAAGAGGCCGCCCATGTCCTGCTCCAGGGGCTCGACCAGCGATCTGAGCAGGTCGTTCTTGGACGGGAAGTGGTAGTACAGCGCCGCCTTGGTGATGCCGAGGCGCTCCGCGATCTCGCGGAGGCTCGTCTTCTCGAACCCCTTGCGGGCGAACAGGTCCAGTGCCGCGGCCTGGATCTCGGCCTTGGTGTCGCTCTGCGCTCTGGGCACCCGTGTCACTCCCGTTCACTCGCCGCCTGGTCCGCCGAGTCTAACCCGTACCTTCCGACCGGTAAGTTACTTGACGCACGGTAAGTAGCTGCCTAACGTGTCCCGCAAGGCATCCGAAGGAGCGTGAACCCCCGTGACAGCCGTACGGAACGTCCTGATCTCCGGCGCCGGCATCGCCGGCCCCGCCCTCGCCCACTGGCTCCACCGGTACGGCATCGAGCCGACCGTCGTCGAACGCGCCCCCGCGCCCCGCTCCGGCGGCTATGCCGTCGACGTGCGCGGCGTCGCCCTGGACGTCGCCGAGCGCATGGGCGTGCTCGACGGCATCGCGGAGCACGGCACCGGCATGGCGTCCGCGTCGTTCGTCGACGCGCGCGGGCGCCGCGTCGCCGACTTCACCCCCTCCCAGGCCCGCACGGCCTCCGAGGGGCGGTCCCGCGAGCTCCTGCGCGGCGACCTGGTCCGGCTCCTGCACGAACCCACCACCGCGTACACCGAGTACCTGTACGACGACACGGTCACCGCGCTGGAGCAGGCCCCCGGGGGCGTGCACGTGTCCTTCGCGCACGCCGCGCCGCGCGTGTTCGACCTGGTGGTGGGGGCGGACGGCCTCCACTCCACCACCCGTGCCCTCGCCTTCGGCCCCGAGGGCCCCTTCCGGAGGTTCCTGAACGCCTACATCAGCATCTGCACCGTGCCCAACCACCTCGGCCTGGACCGGGAGGTCCTGCTGCACAACCTCCCCGGGCGGGCGATCGCGCTCTACCACACGCCCCGGGCCGAGGGGGCGAAGGCGATGTTCCTGGTGTCCACGCGCTCGGAGACCGGGATCGACCGCCGGCCGGCCGGTGAGCAGAGGCGGTTCCTGCGCGAGGCGTTCGCCGGGGCGGGCTGGGAGGCGGGCCGCCTCCTGTCGGAGACGGAGTCGGCCCCGGACTTCTACTTCGACTCCGTCACCCAGATCCGGGCCCGCAGCTGGTCGGCCGGCCGGGTGGTCCTGCTCGGCGACGCCGCCCACTGCCCCTCCCCCGCGTCGGGCCAGGGCAGCAGCCTCGCCCTGGTCGGCGCCCACGTGCTCGCCGGCGAGCTGGCCCGACACGACGCCCCCGCCGCGGCGCTGGCCGCCTACGAGGCCCGGATGCGGCCCTTCGTGGCCGCCAACCAGGCGATCGCCGACGCGGGCCTGGGGTTCCTGGCCCCGCGGACCCGGACGGGCATCGCCGTGCGCAACGCGCTGGTGCGCGCCGCCCCGCTGCTGTCCCGGATCGGGGGGTTCGACTCCAAGCTCTCGACGGCGGCCGAGGCCCTGGAGCTGGACGCGCCCGCGCCCGCGCCGGGCTGACCCGCCCGTGCCGTCCGGGCGCGGCACGCCTCGGGGGCCGGGGCGGCTCCCCCGCCTATAGTGCAGGGGCGAGTACCCGGCCGGGCCGGGGAGCCCGGCCCGGGCGCCCGCGCCCCGAGGTGGACGGCGGAACGACAGTGGGCGACCCCGAGACCGGACCGGTGGCCGCCGACGGAGCCCTCCGCCCGGTGCCCCGCCGGGGCTCCGAGCTCGTCCTGCTCGCGGCCGGGCTCGTGACGGTCGCGGCGACCCTCCTGACGGCGTCCCTGTCCGTCACCGGCGGCGCCGAACCCGTCCTCGGCCTCTACCTGGCCGTCCTGTGCGCCGGGGCCCTCTCCCTCCACCTCCTGCTGCGCCGGGTCGCGCCCTACGCCGACCCGGTCGTCATGCCGGTCGCCACCGTCCTGAACGGACTGGGCGTCACCATGATCTGGGTGATCCAGACGACCCGGGCCGCGACCGCCGGGGAGCACGGGGACGCCGACCGGCAGGTGGTGTGGACCGTCGTGGGCATGGCCCTGTGCGCCGCCGCGGTGGTGGCCGTCCGACGCCCGCAGCGGCTCACCATGTACACGTACGTGATCGCGGGCGCCGCCCTGCTCCTGCTCCTGCTGCCGCTGTCCCCCCTGGGCCACGAGGTGCTGGGCGCCCGGCGGTGGATCGGCCTGGGCCCGTTCACGATGCAGCCCTCGGAGTTCGCCAAGGTGCTCCTCGTCCTCTTCCTCGCCTCGTACCTGGGCCGGCGCCGCGAGGTGATGGCGCTGGTCACCCGCACCGTCAGGGTCGGCCGCCTCAAGGTGTTCAGCGTGCCCCGCGCACGCGACCTGGCGCCCATGGCCGTGGGCTGGGGCCTGGCGATCCTCCTGCTCGTGGGCACCAGGGACCTGGGGACGTCGCTCCTGCTGTTCGGGACGTTCCTGGCGGTGCTCTACGCCGCCACCGCGCGCAAGTCGTGGGTGCTCATCGGCCTGGTGGCCTTCTCGGCGGGCGCGTACGCGGCGTACCTGATGTTCGGGCACGTGCGCAACCGCGTGGACATCTGGCTCGACCCCTTCGACGAGGAGGTGTACAGCCGCCCCGGAGGCAGCTACCAGATCGTCGAGGGCGTGTTCGCGCTCGCCGAGGGCGGCCTGACCGGAACGGGCTTCGGAGCCGGGGCCGTCCAGGAGGTCTTCGCCGCCGACAGCGACCTGGTCCTGGTCTCGGTGGGCGAGAAGCTGGGGCTCACCGGCCTGATGGCCGTCCTCCTCCTGCTCCTGCTCCTGGCCGAGCGGGGGTTCCGCATCGCTCTGGGCTCCCGGGACTGGTTCCTGAAGCTGACGGCCCTCGGATACGCCTTCCTCACCGCGTTCGACGTGTTCATCGTGCTCGGCGGGGCGACCCTGCTCATCCCCCTGACCGGTATGACCGCGCCGTTCCTGTCGGCCGGGGGGTCGGCGCTGATGGCCAACTGGGTGATCGTCGGCCTCTGGCTGACCATCAGCGAGACGGCGCGCCGGCCCCGGGCGGGCGGCGCGGAGCGGGACCCCGCCACGGAGGCCCTCCGCGTGCGCGCCCTGCCGCCCCCTCCCCCGGAGACCCGCCCGGGGTGACGCGGGGGCACTAGACGCCGGCCGCGTCCCAGTAGGAGCGCCACTCCGCCGCGGACAGGTCACGGGGCTCCCTGCCGTCGGCGCGGGCCGCCTCCTCGGCGGCGCGCACGCGCGCGTCGAACCTGCGGGACGCCGCCCTGAGGTCCGTCTCCGCGTCCCGGCCCCGGGCGCCCTCCGCCGCCACGGCGGCGAACAGCCCGCCGCCCTCGGCCCCGTCGTCGCCCACCAGCTCGACGGGGAAGCCGTTGCGGACCGCCCTCCTCTGGAGCTCGTGGGCGAGCAGCACGGCGGGCTGCGCGAACGGCACCCCGTCCAGGACGGAGGGCTTCGCGCCGGTCCCGCCCGCCTCCGCCTTGGCCGCGCGCTCGGCCGCCTTGATGGCCTCCCAGTCGGCCCACACCTCGTCGACGCCCGCCACCTCGGCCCCGCCGAACACGTGCGGGTGGCGGCGGGTCATCTTGTCGATGATCGCGTCCGCGACGTCGTCCACCGTGAAGCGCGCGGGGTCGCCCTCGGGGCGCTCGGCGGCGACGGCCGCGTGGAACACCACCTGGAGCAGTACGTCGCCCAGCTCCTCGCGGAGCGAGGCCAGGTCGCCCTCCTCGATGGTCTCCAGGGTCTCGTAGGCCTCCTGGATCAGGTACTTGGCCAGCGACTCGTGGGTCTGGGAGCTGTCCCAGGGACACTCCCTGCGCAGGGTGTCCATCACCTCCACCAGGCGCAGTACCCGGTGCCCGGTCGGCTGGGGGTCGTTCATCTCGGTCCTTAGCTGTCGGGGTCCTGCCACTGCTCGTCCTGCGCGCCCGCACCCTAGCGGGGCAGCCATCCGCCCTCGCGCAGGGCCGCCATCACCTCGGCCACGGACTCCGCCGGGTCGCCGCCGGTGTCCAGCACGAGGTCGGCGTCCCCGGGCTCCTCGTAGGGGTCGGAGATCCCCGTGAACTCCGGGATCTCCCCCGCGCGCGCCTTGGCGTAGAGCCCCTTGCGGTCACGGGCCTCGCACACCTCCAGGGGCGTCGCCACGTGCACGAGGAAGAAGTCCCCGAACTCCTCCACCATCGCCCGCACCTCGGCCCGGCCCGCCGCGTACGGGGCGATCGGCGCGCACACGGCCACCCCGCCGTGCCTGGTGATCTCCGCGGCGACATAGCCGATGCGGCGGATGTTGAGCTCCCGGTCCTCCCGCGAGAACGTCAGCCCGCTGGAGAGCATGCGCCGGACCACGTCCCCGTCCAGCAGCGTCACCGTGCGCCCCGACCTGCGGATGCCGTCGCACACCCCGCGCGCGATCGTGGACTTGCCCGAACCCGACAGGCCAGTGAACAGGATCGCGACCCCCCGCCTGGTCCGCGCCGGGCGCAACCGGGCCAGTTCGGCGCCCACCCGGGCCGGGGTGAACCAGGCGGGGAGCTCGCGCCCGTGCGCCAGCTCGGCCTCGACCTCCTCGTCCGTCGGCTCCGGGACGGCGTGCGCGGGGTCCACCCGGGTCAGGGGCTGCCACAGCCCCTCGGACGAGTCGTAGCGCCACGGCTCCGGCTCCAGGACCGTCAGCGGCGGGCGCCGGGCCATCACCCGCTCGACGTCCGGCCCGCTCCCGCCGGTCACCGCCAGCATGTGGGTGGCGCCGTAGGCGGCGGCCACGTGCGCGGCCAGCGCCACGTCGCGCACGCCCCAGCTGCCGCCGAGCGCGCCCTCGGTCCGCGCGGCGCCCCTCGGCAGGGTGCACACGACGAACGCGGTGCGCCCCGGCAGCAGCGGTTCGGCGGCCAGGACCGCCGTCGCCATGCCCTCGTCCTCCAGGCCCGTCTCGACGATCACCAGCACCTCGGCGCGGACGCCGCCCGCCGCCTCCCCGAGGGCGTCGGCCTCCGCGCGGATCTGGTGCAGGACCCGGTGGTGCAGGGGACGGTCGGTGACCACCGCGAGCAGCGACCCGCACGAGGAGGGTTCGAGCTCGCGCTGGCCCCGCACCTCCGCGGGCGAGGACCGCAGCTTGCGCAGCACCCCGTACATGGGCGGGCGCAGCAGCGCCACGTCCCCCGCCAGGCGGTGGACGCCCTCCGCCTCCCAGTGCTCGGTGACGGTCAGCTCGGCCAGCGGCGCGCCCTCGGGGTCGGCGAGGGTCAGCGCCGCGGCACCCGCCAGCGCCTCCGGGACCTCCAGGGTGACCGGAACCGGCCAGGGGCGGCCGTCGGGCAGCCGCCCGGAGCGCTCCACCGACGCGGCCTCGTCCCGCGTCATGAAGCCGGGCAGCGGGTAGGCGCCGTTGAGGATCAGCTCCAGGTGGGCGAGGCCGTCCGGACCCGGGACGAAGACCGGGGCGCCCGACCGTCCGCCGCCGCCCTCCGGCGCGCTCCCACGCCTGATCGCACTCACCACGAGGTTCCTCTCCTACGGTGTCCCGGGAATCGCCTCTAGCGTATGCCCGAAGCCCCCGGCCGCCCCGCCCGCGTCGCACGGAACGCGGCGCGGACGGCGGGGGAGCCGGAATAGAAGCACCCCACCGGCGGTTCCACCGACTGTGCACCGCGCCTCCGGCGCCGGTCGCCGCGCGGGGGCGGCACGGGCGGGCCGGCGGGGCCTTCGTCCACACCCCGCCCGCGCGAAACCTCCGGACTCGATAGTCTGAGGGGTGCCGGGCGTCCACTCCCGCAGCCGCCTTCTCCTCGTGCAGGCCGCGACCACCGCCTGATCCGGACCCACTTCCACTTTCAGTTTCTGGTGCTATGAGCCTTATTGGACTTCTCGCCGACGTCTCCAGGGACCCGGCACTGCACAGCGCGATCGAGGCCGCCCGACGCGGCCTCGATCCCCACCTCGACCTCGTCGCGCCGGCCGCGCTGCGCCCCTTCATGGTGGGCGCGCTGGCCGCCGACGCCCCCGTGGGCGCGGGTCGGCCCGTCCTCGCCGTCACCGCCACCGAGCGCGAGGCGTCGGACCTGACCGACGCCCTGTGCTCGCTGCTGCCCGACGACTCCGTCGCGCTCTTCCCCGCCTGGGAGACGCTTCCGCACGAGCGGCTCTCCCCCCGTTCGGACACGGTCGGACAGCGCCTCGCCGTCCTGCGCCGCCTGGCGCACCCCGACCCCGCCGACCCGCTCACCACCCCGCTGAGGGTGGTCGTGGCCCCCGTGCGCAGCGTCCTGCAACCGCTCGTGGCCGGACTGGGCGACCTGGAGCCGGTCCGCATCCGCCCCGGCGACGAGGCGTCCCTGGAGGACGTGGTCACGGCCCTGGCCGACACCGGTTACGCCCGGGTCGACCTGGTCGAGAAGCGCGGCGACATGGCCGTGCGCGGCGGCATCCTGGACGTGTTCCCGCCCACCGAGGAGCACCCTCTGCGGCTGGAGTTCTGGGGCGACACCGTCGAGGACATCCGCTACTTCCAGGTGGCGGACCAGCGGTCCATCGCCCCGCGCGAGGGCGACGAGGGGTCGCGCGCCGGCGCCGCCTCCGGGCTGTTCGCACCGCCGTGCCGCGAACTCCTGCTCACCGACACCGTGCGCGACCGCGCACGCGCCCTGGCCGAGGAGCACCCCTCCCTCGCCGAGATCCTGCACAAGATCGCCGACGGCGTCTCCGTCGAGGGCATGGAGGCGTTCGCGCCCGTGCTCGCCGAACGCATGGAGCCCTTCTTCACCTACCTGCCCGAGGGCGCGATGGTGGTGGGCTGCGACCCCGAGCGCATCCGCACCCGCGCGGTGGAGCTGGAGGCCACCAGCGCCGAGTTCCTCGACGCCTCGTGGATCAACGCCGCCTCCGGCGGCGAGGCCCCCATCGACCTGGGCGCGTCCGCCTACATGTCCGTCGCCGAGCTGCGCGCCGCCGCGGCCGGGCGCGACCTGCCCTGGTGGGGCCTCACGCCCTTCAGCGCGGGCGACGAGGGGGGCGCCTCCGAGGAGGACGACGCCGTCGTCGTCGGCGCCGCGCCCGCCGAGTCCTACCGCGGGGACACCGAGCGCGCCCTGGCCGACATCAAGGGCTGGCTGCACGACAACTGGAGCGTCGTCCTGGTCACCCAGGGCCACGGCCCCGCCGAGCGGCTGGTCGCGATGCTGCGCGACGCCGGCCTGGGCGCCGCCCTCGCCTCCGACCTGGCCGACCCTCCCCCGCCCGCCGTCGCCACCGTCACCACCGGGCTGGTCGACCACGGGTTCCTGCTGCGGACGGTCCACACGGTGGTGCTCACCGAGACCGACCTGGCCGGACAGAAGTCCTCCACCCGCGACATGCGCAGGATGCCGAGCAGGCGGCGCGGCACCGTGGACCCGCTCCAGCTCAAACCGGGCGACTACGTCGTCCACGAGCAGCACGGCGTGGGCCGCTACCTGGAGATGGTCAGCCGCCAGGTCCAGGGGGCCACACGCGAGTACCTGCTCATCGAGTACGCGCCCTCCAAGCGCGGCCAGCCGGGCGACCGCCTCTTCGTCCCCACCGAGCAGCTCGGCGAGGTCACCCGGTACGTGGGCGGCGAGGCCCCCACCCTGTCCAAGATGGGCGGCGCCGAGTGGAGCAAGGCCAAGAGCCGGGCCCGCAAGGTCGTCCGTGAGATCGCCGGCGACCTCATCCGCCTGTACTCGGCCCGCCAGGCCTCCCCGGGCCACGCGTTCGGTCCGGACACCCCGTGGCAGCGGGAGCTCGAGGACGCCTTCCCGTACGTGGAGACGCCCGACCAGCTCGCGGCCATCGACGAGGTCAAGAAGGACATGTCCCGGTCCGTCCCGATGGACCGGTTGATCTGCGGCGACGTCGGCTACGGCAAGACCGAGGTCGCGGTGCGCGCCGCGTTCAAGGCGGTCCAGGACGGCAAGCAGGTGGCTCTGCTGGTGCCCACCACGCTGCTGGTGCAGCAGCACATGTCCACGTTCACCGAGCGGTACGCGTCGTTCCCGGTCACCGTCAAACCGATGTCGCGGTTCCAGACCGACGGCGAGGTCGAGGTGACCCGCGAGGGGCTGCGCAGCGGCGAGGTGGACGTCGTCATCGGCACGCACCGCCTGCTGTCGTCGGAGACCCGCTTCAAGGACCTGGGCCTGGTCATCATCGACGAGGAGCAGCGCTTCGGCGTGGAGCACAAGGAGGCCCTCAAGCGGCTGCGCACCCAGGTCGACGTGCTGGCGATGTCGGCGACGCCGATCCCGCGCACCCTGGAGATGGGCCTGACCGGCATCCGCGAGATGACCACGATCCTCACCCCGCCGGAGGAGCGCCACCCGGTGCTCACCTTCGTGGGCCCCTACGAGGACAAGCAGATCACCGCCGCGATCCGCCGCGAGCTGATGCGCGAGGGCCAGGTGTTCTTCGTGCACAACCGCGTGGCCTCCATCGACAAGGTCGCGGCGAGCATCAAGCGCCTGGTGCCGGAGGCCCGGGTGGCCTACGCGCACGGCCAGATGAACGAGCAGCAGCTCGAGAAGGTCATGGTCGACTTCTGGGAGAAGAACTTCGACGTGCTGGTCTCCACGACCATCGTCGAGTCCGGCCTGGACGTGCCCAACGCCAACACCCTCATCATCGACCGCGCCGACACCTACGGGCTCTCGCAGCTGCACCAGCTCCGCGGCCGGGTGGGCCGCGGGCGCGAGCGCGCCTACGCGTACTTCCTGTACCCGCCGGAGAAACCGCTGTCCGAGACCGCCTACGAGCGCCTGGCCACGGTCGCCCAGCACACCGAGATGGGCGCGGGCATGTACGTGGCCATGAAGGACCTGGAGATCCGGGGCGCGGGCAACATCCTGGGCGCGGAGCAGTCCGGCACCATCGCGGGCGTGGGCTTCGACCTGTACGTGCGCATGGTGGGCGAGGCCGTGGCCGAGCTCAAGGGCGATCCGGACGCGGTCGAGGAGATCGAGACCCGGGTCGAGCTGCCCATCAACGCGCACATCCCGCACGACTACGTTCCGGGCGAGCGGCTGCGGCTCCAGTCGTACAAGCGGCTCGCCGGCGTGGGCAGCGAGGAGGACATCCTCGCCGCGTACGAGGAGCTCACCGACCGGTACGGGCCCCCGCCCCAGCAGGTGGACAACCTGATGGCGGTGGCGCGGTTCCGGGTGCTCGCCAAGTCGGCGGGGCTGTCGGACGTCGTCATGCAGGGAAACCAGATCAGGTTCTCCCCGGTCGACCTGCGCGAGTCGCAGGAGCTGAGGCTGCGGCGGATGTACCCCAAGTCCCTGCACAAGGAGACGGCGCGGACCCTGCTGGTGCCGGTGCCCAAGGCCGGCGGCCTGGGCGGCAAGCCGCTGCGCGACCTGGAACTCCTCAAGTGGTGCAGCGACCTGGTCAACGCCGTCTTCGAGCCGCACAGGAGAGCCGGCCGGAGCACCCCGGCCCAGTAGCCCGGGCCCCGGCCGGGGCGTCCCCGGACGCGCCGGCCGGGACGGCTCCCGTCCGAGCGGCCTCCACCGGAAGGCCGCCGGACCCGCCGCCGTACGGCGGTCCGGTGCGGCACCGTCGAACGGGTCAGTGCCCGGGGGCGTCCACGCCGCCGGGGTCCGCCTCGTAGGTGATGCCGTACATCTCCTCGTCCTCGCCCGGCCTCCGCCGCCACCAGCGACCGCCGGAGGCGCGGCGGGCGTCCTTCGCCTCCCGCCTCTCCCGGCGCCGGTGGTCGCGCAGTTCCCGGCGGGCCTCCTTGCGCGCGCCGCGCTCGGCGCCGCGGTCGACCGTCCGGGCGGCCCGCTCCCGCTCCCTGGCCGCCCTCAGCTCCTCGGGGGTGGCAGGAGAGGGCTCCGCGTCCGGCCCCGCCTCCTCCCCGGCGTCCCCGACGTCCTGGCGGTCACGGCGGCGCAGCGGCGTCACCGTCGCCAGGCCCTTCCCGACCGGGACGTCCGGCGGCAGCTCGACCACCGGCCGCGACTCGGCCCCCGGCCGCCCGGGGGCCCGCGTCCCCTTCTTCGCGGCGCCCGTCCCGGGCGCCGTGGAAGCGGGGGACTCCGTGCCCTTCCCCAGCCGCAGCTTGCGCCAGTACCACCAGTTCGCGATCCAGGCGGCGACCGCCGCGGCCACCCCGACCTCCAGGGCGGCGACGAGGCCCACCTGCCACGCCGACGGCCCCACCTCGCTGAGCCGCTCTCCCCCCAGGGGCCCGCCCGCGATCTCCGCCATGGCCGCGCACAGGATCCCCGTGGTCACACCGCACACGAACCCCCACAGGGGGGCCGCCTCGCCGACCGCGTCCGGTGCACTGCGCTGGGTCAGGACACCGCCCACCGCACCCGCAGCGAACGGCAGGGCCAGCGCCACCAGGGACACCGCCGGAGCGGCGCCGTCGTCCGGCAGGGCGGCCAGCATCGGGAACACCGGCAGGGCGCCCACCGAGACCCCGGTCGGGGCGACGACGGTACCCGCGCCCATCGCGAACCCCGGCCCCAGCGCATAGCAGACCGCGAATACCACCGCGTTGGGCAGGTACGCCAGCTGGATGACCACCAGCAGCACACCGCCGACCACGCCGGGCCCCAGCACCCTCGTCGTCTCGACGGCTTCCGGGAAGGCGAACGCCAGCGCCGCCGCGAACAGCAGCAGCCCGCCCAGCAGGAGGGTTCCGGTGGACGCGAGCATCCCCACCAGGAGGGACCTCGGCCTGGCGGGCATCAGCTCCAGCAGGTCCCGGACCGCCACGCCCTTGTCGCGCATCAGCTGGCGCAGCGCCCCCAGCCCCGCGGCGAGGAAGGCGATGGCGAACCCCATGACGAGGGCGCGCGGCATGCTGGGTTCGATGGCCTCGGTGCGCGCCACCAGCGCCAGCGTGCCGGCGATCGCCGCGTAGGGGCCGGCGACGGCCACCGCAGCCCCCCACACATACCGGAGCCGCAGGATCTCGCAGGAGCGGGCCAGCCACCGGCCCGACCGGTACAGCAGCAGGCCCGGCAGCAGGACCAGCCCGAGCGGGAGCAGGGCGATCTGCCCGTCGGGCACGGTGAACGACACGTGGTGGCCGACCAGCCAGGCCAGGACCGCCCCCTGGAGGATGTCGACGATGTCCTCGCCGAAGGTGTCGTGCGGCGCGGCCACCCAGCCGATGATGGTGAGGGTGACGATGGCGGCCAGACCGCTGCCCGCCGCCGTGGCGGCGGCGATGCCCCCGGTCGCGTAGAGGGGTCTGCGCTCGTCTGCGGCCTCCGGCGCGGAGGCTTCCGCGGCGGTGGCCCGCGGGCGCTTCGGCGGTCGGCCTCGGTCGGGGGGAGATCCTGGCGTACTCACCCGACTTATGCTGCCAGGGACCGGAATGCTCCGCGGTATCCCGTCGCGCGTGTCGTGCGCGCGTGTGCGGCGGCACCGGTGGAACCGTCGGCGTCCGGCCCCGTCGTACGGCGGGAGACAGGTTCCGCCCCCGCTGCGGACGGACACCCGTGGCAGGCCCCGACCGCTACCGGCTCTCCGGCCGGAAGCGCGACGAGGCGCCGGAACGGTTGCGGACGGCGCCGGAGGAGGGCAGTACGGACCCCGGGGAGCACGGGATTCGCGCCGGGGCGGGCGCTGAGCACGCCCCGGAACGGAAACGGCTCCGCCCCACCGCCGGGTGTCCCGGATGGTGGGGCGGAGCCGTGGAGACGGACGCCCGCGAGGGGCGACGTCGCCGGACGCGGGCTAGAACAGCTCGCGCACCAGCTTGGCAGTCTCGCTGGGGGTTTTGCCGACCTTGACGCCGGCGGCCTCCAGAGCCTCCTGCTTGGCCGCGGCCGTGCCCGCCGAACCCGACACGATCGCGCCCGCGTGCCCCATCGTCTTGCCCTCCGGAGCCGTGAACCCCGCCACGTACCCCACCACGGGCTTGGACACATTGGCCCTGATGAACTCCGCCGCGCGCTCCTCCGCGTCGCCGCCGATCTCACCGATCATCACGATCACGTCGGTGTCGGGGTCGGCCTCGAACGCCGCCAGCGCGTCGATGTGCGTGGTCCCGATGACCGGGTCCCCGCCGATGCCCACCGCCGAGGAGAAACCGATGTCGCGCAGCTCGTACATCATCTGGTAGGTCAGCGTGCCCGACTTGGACACCAGACCGATCCGGCCCGGCTTGGCGATGTCGGCCGGGATGATGCCCGCGTTGGACTGGCCCGGCGTGATCAGACCCGGGCAGTTCGGGCCGATGATGCGGGTCTTGTTGCCCTTGGAGCCGGCGTAGGACCAGAACGCCGCGGTGTCGTGCACCGGGATGCCCTCGGTGATCACCACCGCCAGGCCGATCTCGGCGTCGATCGCCTCGACGACCGCGTCCTTGGAGAACTTGGGCGGCACGAAGATGACCGTGACGTCGGCGCCGGTGGCGGCCATGCCCTCGGCCACCGATCCGAAGACCGGGACCTCGGTGCCGTCGAAGTCGACCTTCTGGCCGGCCTTGCGCGGGTTGACCCCGCCCACGATGTTGGTGCCCGAGGCGAGCATGCGCCGGGTGTGCTTGGTGCCCTCAGAGCCCGTCATGCCCTGGACCAGCACCTTGCTGTCCTTGGTCAGGAAAATAGCCATGGTGTGTTCCGTCTCCTACTTCGCCGCGAGCTCGGCGGCCTGAGCGGCGGCGCCGTCCATCGTGTCGACCCGCCGAACGGCCGGGTGGGCGCGCTCGTCGAGGATCTGGCGGCCCAGCTCGGCGTTGTTGCCGTCCAGTCGCACCACCAGCGGCTTGGTGACGTCGTCACCGCGGCCCTCCAGCAGCTCCAGCGCCTGCACGATGCCGTTGGCGACCGCGTCGCAGGCGGTGATACCGCCGAAGACGTTGACGAACACGCTCTTGACCGCCGGGTCGCCCAGGATGATCTCCAGGCCGTTGGCCATCACCTCGGCGGAGGCGCCGCCACCGATGTCCAGGAAGTTGGCGGGCTTGACCCCGCCGTGCTCCTCCCCGGCGTAGGCGACCACGTCCAGCGTGGACATGACCAGGCCCGCGCCGTTGCCGATGATCCCGACCTCGCCGTCGAGCTTGACGTAGTTCAGGCCCTTGGCCTTGGCGGCGACCTCGAGGGGGTCGCCCTCCTCGGCGAACGTGAGGCTCTCCAGGTCCTGGCGGAACTCGGCGTTCTCGTCCAGGGTGACCTTGCCGTCGAGAGCGACGACGCGACCGTCCTTGGTGAGGATGAGGGGGTTCACCTCGACGAGCGTGGCGTCCTTGCCCACGAACGCGTCCCACAGCTTGGTGATGATCTCGGCCGCGCCCTGGGCGGCGGCCTCGGGCAGGTTGCCCGCCTTCGCGATCTCGGCCGCGACGTTCGCGGGCGCGCCGGTCAGGGGGTCGATGGAGATCTTGGCGACCGCGTCGGGGTTGGTGACGGCGACCTCCTCGATCTCCATGCCGCCCTCTTTGGAGCAGATCGACAGGAAGTTGCGGTTCGCGCGGTCCAGCAGGAAGGAGAAGTAGTACTCCTCCGCGATGTCGGAGGCCTCCTCGACCAGGACACGGTGGACCGTGTGGCCCTTGATGTCCATGCCGAGGATCTGCTCGGCCTTGGCCTGGGCGTCCTCGGGGCCCTCGGCGACCTTCACGCCGCCGGCCTTCCCGCGACCACCGGTCTTGACCTGCGCCTTGACAACGACGCGGGGTTTGCCGGCAGCGGCGAACTCGTCAGCGATGGCACGTGCCTCAGCGGCCGTGCTCGCCACCTTCCCCTGGGGTACGGGAACCCCGTACTCTGCGAAGAGTTGCTTCGCCTGGTATTCGAACAGGTCCACGAGGGTCCGTCCTTGTAACTCGCTGGCTCAGGATGTCTACCGGGGTGGCCTCGTCCGGATCGGCTGTGACCTACTGGTACACGTCACACGCAGCAGGACCCCGAGGGGCCCCGCCGTTCACAGAGATCGAGATCGCCGCGGAGTCGCCACCCGCGACATGCGCAAAGCTTAGTCGCCTGAAATCCGGCCGCCGGACACCGGGGGCCGCTTCATCGCGTCGGTCCCGGCCCAAAAGCCGTCCATGCCGCACTGCGGAAGCGTCCGCGTGGGAAATTGTGTGACCAGCGACACCGCGAATAACACGACATGGGTGCATTGGCCGTGCCATGGCCGCTTCGGTCCTGCGACCAACATCACGCCGCGGACCGCCGCACGGGACCGGTCGCGGACGCCGCCCTCCGCGCCGGCGCTCCCCGCCGGCGCCGACGGAGGGTCAGGCCGCGTGCGCCGGGCGGACGTTCTCCCGGACCCAGTCGGCGATCTCCGAGGTGGGCGCCCCCGGGGTGAAGATCTTGGCGACTCCCAGCCGTTCGAGCTCCGCGATGTCCGCGTCGGGGATGATCCCGCCGCCGAACACGCGGATGTCCTCGGCGTCGTTCTCCCTCAGCAGCTCCATCACCCGGGTGAACATGGTCATGTGGGCCCCCGAGAGCACGGACAGCCCGATGGCGTCGGCGTCCTCCTGGAGAGCCGCCGCGACGATCATCTCCGGCGTCTGGCGCAGACCGGTGTAGATGACCTCGACCCCGGCGTCGCGCAGGACGCGGGCGACGATCTTGACCCCCCGGTCGTGCCCGTCCAGTCCCGGCTTGGCGACGACGATCCTTGCCGCACCCTCGGCCATGGCTTACCCCTCACGACGTGTTCCCCGCGGCCCGGCCACTCCTTGTGGGAGCCCCACCGGGACGGGGTGGAGACGATGAACTCGTGTGAAGCGTAACGCAGGTCACTCGCGGGTGACGGGCACGGGGACGGGTATCTTCCGAGCATGGGAGACGATGCCGCCGAATTCGACCGAACCAGCACAGAGGACCTGCGGGACCGCGCCGTCGAGCTGGCACGTCAGAGGTGGGACCTGCGCTTCTTCTGGCGGCTGCTCGGCCTCGTCCCGGCCGCGGAGGCCGCGGCCGGGAACGACAGGGCCAGCGAGGCGAGTGTCGCCCAGCTCTCCGGCTTCGTGTACGAGGCCCTCTCCGTCGAGACGGACCCCGGGGTCCAGGAGGCCCTGCGCCCCGTCTACGTCCAGTACCTCCTCGACCACGGGGAGGAGGAGGGCGACACGGGCCCCGGAACGGGGGACACCGGCACCTCCGCGGACCCCGGGGGCACCGCTCCGGGAGGGGCCCGGCCCGGCGGGGCCGACGGCGACGGGCCTTCCTGACCCCTCGGGGTGCATGTCCGAAAACCGCCAGCACCCGCCCCGGCCCATGGGTGACCATGGACAGTGTGATGGACGACGACCAGCGCTACCGCGCAGTACACAGCAGGGACTCCCGCTTCGACGGGGTCTTCTACACGGCCGTGCGCACCACCGGGATCTACTGCCGTCCGAGCTGCCCCGCCGTCACCCCGAAACGGGTCAACACCAGGTTCTTCCCCACCGCGGCGGCGGCCCAGGAATCCGGGTTCCGCGCCTGCAAGCGGTGCCGTCCCGACCTGACGCCGGGCTCACCGGAGTGGAACCTGCGGGCCGACGTGGTCGGCCGCGCGATGCGGCTCATCCAGGACGGCGCCGTGGACCGGGGCGGCGTGGGCGCGCTGGCCTCCGCCGTGGGGTACAGCGAACGCCAGCTCAACCGGCTGCTGTCCGCCGAGGTGGGCGCGGGGCCGCTGGCCCTGGCCCGCACCGAGCGCGCCCAGACCGCCCGGGTCCTGGTCGAGACCACGGACATGCCGATGGCGGACGTCGCGTTCGCGGCCGGGTTCGCGAGCGTGCGCCAGTTCAACGAGACGATGCAGGCGGTGTTCGACCGCTCCCCCACCGAGATGCGCTCGGTCGGACGCTCCCGGGCCCCCGGTTCCTCCGCACCGGGGACGATCACGCTGCGGCTGCCCTACCGGGAGCCGATCGACCTGGCCCCGATGCTGAGGTTCCTCGGCGACAGGGCCGTCCCCGGGATCGAGGAGTACCGGGAGGGCGTGTACAGGCGGACGCTCCCGCTCCCCCACGGAACCGGTGTCGCGGAGCTGTCGGCGGGTTCCGGGCCGGGACACGTGCTGTGCCGGCTGCGGCTGACCGAGACCCGCGACCTGGCCAGTGCGGTGCGCCGGTGCCGCAGACTGCTGGACCTGGACGCCGACCCGCGTGCGGTCGCCGAGGCCCTGGGCGGAGACCCCCTGCTCGGCCCGATCGTGTCGGCCCATCCGGGCATGCGGTCGCCCGGGCACGTGGACCCGGCGGAGCTGGCCGTCCGTGCGGTGCTCGGCCAGCAGGTGTCGGTACGGGCCGCGCGCACGCTGGCGGGCCGACTGGTGCAGAGGTTCGGAGAGCCCCTGGCGGAGGGGCTGGAGGTTCCGGGCGGCGGCCTGACGCACCTGTTCCCGTCCCCGGACGTGCTGGCCGGGGCCGACCCGGCGGGTTTCTCCATCCCCGTGGCGCGCGGAACCGCCCTGGTGGGACTGAGCGGGGCCGTCGCCTCGGGCCGTGTCGACCTGGGGCCGGGCTGCGACCGGGAAGAGGCCGAACGGCGCCTCATCGAGCTGCGCGGCATCGGTCCGTGGACGGCGGGCTACGTGCGGATGCGCGGCCTGGGCGACCCCGACGTGTTCCTGCACGGCGACCTGGGGGTCCGGTCGGCGCTGGAGGCGAGGAGGGCGTGGACCTCCCCGGCCGCGGCCGCCCGGAACGCACTGGGGTGGAGCCCGTGGCGCTCGTACGCCACCCACCTGCTGTGGGCGTCGCTGGGCGACGCCGCACGGGCGCGGGAGGCGGGAGCGGTTCCGGACGGCGCGCCTGTGGACGGCCCGTCCGGGACGGTCGGCGGGGCCGCGGGCCGCACCGGTTCCGCGGCGTGAGCCGGAAGCGGTGCGGGACGACCGCGGCGGGCCCGGACGTGCGGTCGGGGTTCGGGCCCGGACCGGCGGGGAAGCGGTGGCCGCCGCCCGGTTGTTGGAACCACGGGGCCCTCGGGGCCCGGTGGCCGTCGGCAAGGGAAGACGGACGTGAGGACGAGAGGGAACGGTATGAGCATCACACGGGCACCGGGTGCCGCGGCACCCGGGCAGGAGTCACTCTTCGCGGATGTCGAACCGGCCGCCCCCCTGCGGGCGCCGACCGTGGAGTTCCGGACCCCGTTGGACGGGCCCACCCGGTACACCACGATGGACTCGCCGGTGGGGCTGCTGACCCTCGTCGGCGACGGTGAGGCACTGGGCGCGCTGTTCACGCTCGCGAAGGACGGCAGTTCCCTGAGCGTCCCGGCGGAGTGGATCGCCGACCCGGCGCCGTTCGCCGAGGCGGTCCGGCAGTTGGACGCGTACTTCGCGGGGGAGCTCCGGGAGTTCGACCTGCCGCTGGCCCCCTCCGGGACCGAGTGGCAGCGCAAGGTGTGGGCCGGGCTGACGACCATCCCGTACGGGGAGACCGCGAGTTACGGCCAACTCGCCGAGGAACTGGGGCGGCCGACCGCCTCCCGCGCCGTGGGCATGGCCAACGGTCGCAACCCGATCAGCATCATCGTCCCCTGCCACCGGGTCATCGGGGCCGACGGGACCCTCACCGGGTACGCGGGCGGTCTGGAACGCAAGGAGTTCCTGCTCGGACTGGAGGCGCGGCGCGCCGCCTAGCGGCCCTCCCCGCCCCCACGCGGAACGGCCCCGGGAACGGGGCCGTTCCGCGTTTTCCACAGGAGGGGAACCGGTCTGGCCCCGCCCTCCGGAACAGGGTTGACTGGAAATCGGGGGGTCCCCGGGGGCAGGACGCCTCGCCCTGCCCTCGTTCCGTTCCACGCCCCCTCCCCCGGCGGCGTGCGCCCACCGCCGACCTCCCGGCGGGCTTCCGGGACGGCGCTCCTTCTCCTTCCACCCCTTGCAAGCGGGTATCCGCGTAGTTACCCTGCGGTAGCAATGCGGTCGAGACCCCATGACCGCAGAGCACCGTGTCGACCCCCCGTCCGCTCACCCCGAGGAGAAGCGTTGACACCCCCCACCTCCCCCGCCTTTCGCGTACGCCTTTCCAGGACCCGGTTCCTGGGTGCGGCCACCCTCTCCCTGACCGCCGCGGCCGCCCTGGTCGTCTCCGCCGGTGCGGCCCAGGCCCAGCCGGCGCCCGTGGACACCGCGCTCGCGACCGCTCCCAACGTGGAGGTCACCGCGGACGGCGCCGCCGCCGAGGCCCTGCCCGGCGCGGCCCCCGGAGCGGCGGCCGAGGACGTGCTCGCCGACGCGGTCGTCGCCGGCGTCCTGGAGGCCCGGGGCACCGGGCTCTCCGCCCTCGACGACCGGGACCGCGACGTCCGGGTCGACATCAGGGAGGCCTCGGACGGCTCCGCCTTCGGTGTCGCCATCGTGACCGCGCCCATGGGCTCGGAGGAGAGCCCCTACGCCTGGCTGTTCGCCGCCGACCACGAGGGTTCGGAGTGGACCGTCGGACTGGAGGGCACGGAGGAGTTCTCGGAGATCCTCTCGGCGTCGACCCTGCTGGCCGAGGAGGAGCGGGAGGCCGTCGCCGCGTCCACGAACCCGGACGAGGTCTCCGCCTCCACCTACATCGGGGTGGGGCTGCCGTTCTCCATCGGTTCCTCGATGGTCATGACCGGCGGACCGCACGGCTTCAGCTCCGGCCACCCGTACAGCTCGGTGGACTTCGCCGGCGGCAACGGCCAGGCCCGTGCGGCCCGGGGCGGCTACGCCTACAGCCTCTGCACCGGCTGGACCCGGGTGATCCACGACAACGGCTACTCCACGGACTACTACCACCTGGAGGACTACCAGTGGCTGCCCGGTAACAACGTCGGCGTCGGCCACTACCTCGGAAGGCAGGGCAACAGCCTCTGCGCCGGCGGTTCGACGACCGGCGCCCACATCCACTTCGCGCTGAGGGGCTACACCGACCCCAACGCGGCGGGCTGGTACGTCCCGCTCCACGGGAGGACCCTGGGCGGCTGGACCTTCTACGAGGGCGCCGCCTACGGCGGATACGTGTACCGGAGCGGCGTGGGCACCGTCTACCCCGGCGGCTCGGTGTACAACTACGGGTTCTAGAAACACAGGGTTCCAGAAACACAGGGTTCCAGAAACACAGGGTTCCAGAAACACTCGTTTCACAAACGCACAAGCCAGCGCACAAAAAAGGAGGGGGCCGCCCCACAAGGCGACCCCCTCCCCACAAAAAACCGTGGCAGCGACCTACTCTCCCACCCCACCACAGGGCAGTACCATCAGCGCAAGGAGACTTAACGACCGGGTTCGGAAAGAGACCGGGTGTGACCCTCCAGCAATAACCACCACGGAAACCAACAACCCACCAGACCCACACCCCACACCACAGTGCAAGGGGATCACAGCGAGCCGAAACTCCGTGAAAAGTGTGCGCGAACATCCAATTATCTGCAGCGGACAAGCCCTCGGCCTATTAGTACCGGTCAGCTCCACCCCTCACAGGGCTTCCACACCCGGCCTATCAACCCCGTCGTCTACAGGGAGCCTTACCCTCTCAAAGGAGGCAGGAGACCTCATCTCGAAGCAAGCTTCCCGCTTAGATGCTTTCAGCGGTTATCCCTCCCGAACGTAGCCAACCAGCCATGCCCTTGGCAGGACAACTGGCACACCAGAGGTTCGTCCGTCCCGGTCCTCTCGTACTAGGGACAGCCCTTCTCAAGTCTCCAACGCGCACAGCGGATAGGGACCGAACTGTCTCACGACGTTCTAAACCCAGCTCGCGTGCCGCTTTAATGGGCGAACAGCCCAACCCTTGGGACCAACTCCAGCCCCAGGATGCGACGAGCCGACATCGAGGTGCCAAACCATCCCGTCGATATGGACTCTTGGGGAAGATCAGCCTGTTATCCCCGGGGTACCTTTTAGCCGTTGAGCGACACCGCTTCCACACGCCGGTGCCGGATCACTAGTCCCAGCTTTCGCTCCTGCTCGACACGTCCGTCTCACAGTCAAGCTCCCTTGTGCACTTACACTCAACACCTGATTACCAACCAGGCTGAGGGAACCTTTGGGCGCCTCCGTTACTCTTTGGGAGGCAACCGCCCCAGTTAAACTACCCACCAGACACTGTCCCCGAACCGGATCACGGTCCAAGGTTAGATGCCCGAAACAGTCAGAGTGGTATTTCACCAACGCCTCCACCGCCACTAGCGTGACAGCTTCACCGGCTCCCACCTATCCTACACAAACCATCCCAAACACCAATGTCAAGCTATAGTGAAGGTCCCGGGGTCTTTCCGTCCTGCTGCGCGAAACGAGCATCTTTACTCGTAGTGCAATTTCACCGGGCCCATGGTTGAGACAGTGGGGAAGTCGTTACGCCATTCGTGCAGGTCGGAACTTACCCGACAAGGAATTTCGCTACCTTAGGATGGTTATAGTTACCACCGCCGTTTACTGGCGCTTAGATTCCCAGCTTCGCAGGAGCGAACTCCCACTAACCGGTCCTCTTAACGTTCCAGCACCGGGCAGGCGTCAGTCCGTATACAGCGTCTTACGACTTCGCACGGACCTGTGTTTTTAATAAACAGTCGCTTCCCCCCGCTATCTGCGACCCCACCCAGCTCAGACCGCAAAGGCCATCACCAGACAGGGCTCCCCTTCTCCCGAAGTTACGGGGACAATTTGCCGAGTTCCTTAACCATGGTTCACCCGAACGCCTCGGTATTCTCTACCTGACCACCTGCGTCGGTTTAGGGTACTGGCCACACACGAACTCGCTAGAGGCTTTTCTCGACAGCATGGGATCACTCACTTCACCGAAAACGGCTCGGCATCACGTCTCAGCCTTCACGGGAGGCGGATTTGCCAACCCCCCAGCCTACACGCTTACCCCCGGACAACCACCGCCGGGTAGAGCTACCCTCCTGCGTCACCCCATCACTTACCTACTACAAGCTCGGATCCCAGACCAGCCACAAACAGAACCCGAAGGTCCCATAAGCAGCCGGCGTGGTTAGCATCACCTGATTCGATACTGGGCGCTCGTGCACGGGTACGGGAATATCAACCCGTTATCCATCGACTACGCCTGTCGGCCTCGCCTTAGGTCCAGACTCACCCTGGGCGGATTAACCTGCCCCAGGAACCCTTAGTCAATCGGCGGCAACGTTTCTCACGTTGCTTTCGCTACTCATGCCTGCATTCTCACTCGCACACCCTCCACCACACGATCACTCGGCAGCTTCACCGGATGCACGACGCTCCCCTACCACACCAACACAAGGTTGGCATCCACAGCTTCGGCGGTGTGCTTAAGCCCCGCTACATTATCGGCGCAGAACCACTTGACCAGTGAGCTATTACGCACTCTTTAAAGGATGGCTGCTTCTAAGCCAACCTCCTGGTTGTCTCAGCAACTCCACAACCTTTCCCACTTAGCACACGCTTAGGGGCCTTAGCTGATGATCTGGGCTGTTTCCCTCTCGACTACGAAGCTTATCCCCCGCAGTCTCACTGCCGCGCTTCACTTAACCGGCATTCGGAGTTTGTCTGACGTCAGTAACCTTGTAGGGCCCATCAGCCAAACAGTAGCTCTACCTCCAGCAAGAAACACGCGACGCTGCACCTAAATGCATTTCGGGGAGAACCAGCTATCACGGAGTTTGATTGGCCTTTCACCCCTACCCACACCTCATCCCCCAGGTTTTCAACCCTGGTGGGTTCGGGCCTCCACGAGGTCTTACCCCCGCTTCACCCTGGACATGGGTAGATCACTCCGCTTCGGGTCCACAGCATGCGACTCAAACGCCCTATTCAGACTCGGTTTCCCTACGGCTACCCCACCCGGGTTAACCTCGCCACACACCATGACTCGCAGGCTCATTCTTCAAAAGGCACGCCATCACCAAAGACAAGCTCCAGCTCTGACGGCTTGACAGCACACGGTTTCAGGTACTATTTCACGACCCCTCACCGGGGCACTTTTCACCTTTCCCTCACGGTACTAGTGCACTATCGGTCATCAGGACGTATTTTGGCTTAGCAGGTGGTCCTGCCAGATTCACACGGACTTTCACGGGCTCCGCGCTACTCGGGAGAACACCAACGCCTAGACTCTTCCTTCACCTACGGGACTCTCACCCACTACGGTTCCGCTTCCCAACGGATTCAGCTAAAAGAATCACTCAGCGCTCCAGATCGGCAGACCTGGAAAGATGCATCCCACAACCCCGCACACGCAACGACTGCCGTCTATCACACGCGCACGGTTTAGCCTCTTCCCCGTTCGCTCACCACTACTAGGGGAATCACTGTTGTTTACTCTTCCTACGGGTACTGAGATGTTTCACTTCCCCGCGTCACCACCAACTACCCTATACATTCAGGTAGCGGCAACCCGACACAACTCGGGCTAGGTTTCCCCATTCGGACACCCACGGATCAAAGCTCGGTTGACAGCTCCCCGTGGCCTATCGCGGCCTCCCACGTCCTTCATCGGCGCCTGATGCCAAGGCATCCACCGTGTGCCACTATCACTTGGCCACTACAGATAACAAGATGCTCGCGCACACTATTCACAAGTCAAAACACCAACCACAATCCCCACTACCTCACACCGGGAAAACCCGAGAGTTCGCAGAGGTGGTCCGCGGGAACCAACTCGACCGCCCCACCCGCCCAGGACAGACCCAGGATGATGACGACGGCCGGAGGTTGCTTCCTCAGACACCCAACAGCGCGCCCCCCGACGCTTCTAGTCGCCGGAGGCAAAGCCTGATTCCCTTACAGCCACTCCCGAAAACAGGCGATCCGAAGACCGACCCGAACGGGTCCACTTACGAGTCCGACCAGCCATAGGAAGAGGCTGATCTTCAAAGACTCCTTAGAAAGGAGGTGATCCAGCCGCACCTTCCGGTACGGCTACCTTGTTACGACTTCGTCCCAATCGCCAGCCCCACCTTCACTCATTCCCTCCCCGAAGGGTTAGGCCACAAGTTTCGGGTGTTGCCGACTTTCATGACGTGACGGGCGGTGTGTACAAGGCCCGGGAACGTATTCACCGCGGCGTTGCTGATCCGCGATTACTAGCGACTCCACCTTCATGGGGTCGAGTTGCAGACCCCAATCCGAACTGAGACCGGCTTTTAGGGATTCGCTCCACCTTGCGGTCTCGCACGCCCATTGTACCGGCCATTGTAGCATGTTTGCAGCCCAAGACATAAGGGGCATGATGACTTGACGTCGTCCCCACCTTCCTCCGAGTTGACCCCGGCAGTCTCCTATGAGTCCCCACCATAACGTGCTGGCAACATAGAATAGGGGTTGCGCTCGTTGCGGGACTTAACCCAACATCTCACGACACGAGCTGACGACAGCCATGCACCACCTGTCACCCACCAACTAAATGACCCTGTATCTCTACAGGTCCACGGGCGATGTCAAACCTTGGTAAGGTTCTTCGCGTTGCGTCGAATTAAGCAACATGCTCCGCCGCTTGTGCGGGCCCCCGTCAATTCCTTTGAGTTTTAGCCTTGCGGCCGTACTCCCCAGGCGGGGCGCTTAATGCGTTAGCTGCGGCGCGGAAACCGTGGAAAGTCCCCACACCTAGCGCCCAACGTTTACGGCATGGACTACCAGGGTATCTAATCCTGTTCGCTCCCCATGCTTTCGCTCCTCAGCGTCAGGTAAGGCCCAGAGACCCGCCTTCGCCACCGGTGTTCCTCCTGATATCTGCGCATTTCACCGCTACACCAGGAATTCCAGTCTCCCCTACCTACCTCTAGCATGCCCGTATCCACTGCAGAACCGGAGTTAAGCCCCGGTCTTTCACAGCAGACGCGACACGCCGCCTACGAGCTCTTTACGCCCAATAATTCCGGACAACGCTCGGACCCTACGTATTACCGCGGCTGCTGGCACGTAGTTAGCCGGTCCTTATTCCCCACCTACCGTCAACCCCCAGAGAACTGGGAGCCTGCGTTGGTGGTAAAAGAGGTTTACAACCCGAAGGCCGTCATCCCCCACGCGGCGTCGCTGCGTCAGGCTTTCGCCCATTGCGCAATATTCCCCACTGCTGCCTCCCGCAGGAGTCTGGGCCGTGTCTCAGTCCCAGTGTGGCCGGTCGCCCTCTCAGGCCGGCTACCCGTAATCGCCTTGGTAGGCCGTTACCCCACCAACAAGCTGATAGGCCGCGAGCCCATCCCTGACCGAAAAACTTTCCACACACCGCCATGAGGCGGTGTGTCGTATCCGGTATTAGACGGCGTTTCCACCGCTTATCCCAGAGTCAGGGGCAGGTTGCTCACGTGTTACTCACCCGTTCGCCGCTCGTGTACCCCGAAGGGCCTTACCGCTCGACTTGCATGTGTTAAGCACGCCGCCAGCGTTCGTCCTGAGCCAGGATCAAACTCTCCATAAAGGTCATACCATCCGTCCCGGCGACCAGGGGTCGGCCTGGGGCGGATAAACCTAGAAGTAATCCTGACCAACCGGGTTGCCCCGATTAATCAAAGGAACCCTTCACACCGAACCACTGTTCGGGTGACGGGGCCAAAACAAACATGGCTTAAAGAAAATCAAACACGCGCTGTTGAGTTCTCAAGAAACAACCGCTCTTCCCGTACAAGCGCCAGCTTTTTCGGCTGTCTGCTCTTCCGTGGAAGGCGTCTGCGTTTCCGCTTTGTTGTGTCTTTACTTTATCAGGTGTTCCGCGCCCCGCCAAATCGGCGGTTTGTGGTGGTTCTGATCGGGGTAAAGCCCGTTTGCTTCGCCTGCTTTTGTCCGAATGGACTGGGCTTTTGAAGCGACTCCCTGAGTTTACATGGCCAGAACAGTGCTCGAACCGCGAGGTTCGAAGGACAGTGCTGGTGATGACTCCGGGAGGGACCGGCCCGTCCGCGGAGATTCCGCGTCCGGCTCGCTCGGTCTTGACCAACTGTACCCCTGCGCCGGAGTCCTCGTGACGCGTTCCGGGGAATCCGTCCGTGTGGTGTGTCCCGCTCCCCTCCGCCTGCGCGGCGGGACCGGGACACACCGGCACACGTCGGCGTCAGAGCTTCTCGATCGGGGCGTACTTGACGAGGAAGTCCTTCTCCCCGATGTCGGCGCCGAAGTCGATGCGGGCCTTGGTCTTGTCACCGGCGCCCTCGACGAGCTGCACCCTGCCCATGCCGAACGAGTCGTGGTTGACCAGGTCGCCCACGCTGAGCGTCGGCGCCTCCTTGCCGGCGCCGCGGCGCGGGCCTCCGCCGAAGGTGCCGCCGAACCCGCCGGAACCCCGCCCGCCGCCGATGCTGCGGCTGGGCGGGGCGGCCAGGCTGGACTCCGCCCTGCGCCAGTCGACCAGGGAGGCGGGGATCTCGTCCAGGAACCGCGATCCCGGATTGTAGGAGGGCGTGCCCCAGGCGCTGCGCACCGCCGCGCGGCTGACGTAGAGGAGCCGCTGGGCGCGGGTCAGGCCCACGTAGGCGAGTCGCCGCTCCTCCTCCAGCTGCGTCTTGTCGCCCAGCGTGCGGGTGTGCGGGAAGACGCCGTCCTCCATGCCGGTGAGGAACACCGCGGGGAACTCCAACCCCTTGGCCGCGTGCAGGGTCATCAGGGTGACGACGCCGCCGGTGTCG
The DNA here is from genome assembly GCF_050955985.1 of Nocardiopsis sp. CA-288880. Taxonomy (NCBI): domain Bacteria; kingdom Bacillati; phylum Actinomycetota; class Actinomycetes; order Streptosporangiales; family Nocardiopsidaceae; genus Nocardiopsis; species Nocardiopsis sp. CA-288880. The sequence continues at coordinate 6,630,085 of NZ_CP192105.1, forward strand.
TCCGCGTCGGGGATCTGGTCGGTGTCCGCGACGAGGGAGATCCGCTCCAGGAAGTCGACCAGTGTCGGCTCCCCGGGATCGAGAGTGCCGGAGGGGACGGCGCCGTCCTCCTCGTCCTCGTCCGGGGGCTCCTCCTCCAGGAGCGCGGCGAAGGTGTGCTCGAACTCCCTGGCCACGTCCACGAACTCCTCCAGGTTCTCCACCCGGCTCTCGTCCTGGAGGTCCTTGGACTCGGCGAGCTCGGAGAGGTACCCGGTCTTGCTCAGCACCGCCTCGACGACCTCGGCGGGCGTGCTGCCCGGCACCGCCTCGGCCAGCTCGTCGAGCAGGGCGGTGAAGTTCTGCACCGCCTTGACCGAGCGGGTCGCGATCCCCGGCGCCTCGTCCACCCTGCGCAGCGCCCTGGAGAAGGAGATGCGCTCGCGTGCGGCGAACAGCTCCACCGCCTCCTCCGCCCGCGCGCCGATCCCGCGCTTGGGCACGTTGAGGATGCGCCGCAGGCTGACCGTGTCCTCCGGGTTGGCCAGCACCCGCAGGTAGGCGAGGACGTCGCGGATCTCCTTGCGCTCGTAGAAGCGCACGCCGCCGACGATCTTGTACGGCAGGCCGGTGCGGATGAACACGTCCTCGAACACGCGGGACTGCGCGTTGGTCCGGTAGAACACGGCGACCTGGCTGGGCGTGACCGTGCCCTCGTCGGTGAGCTTGTCGATCTCACCGACCACGAACGCGGCCTCGTCGTGCTCGTTGTCGGCGACGTAGCCGGTGATGGCCGGGCCGTCGCCCTGCTCGGACCACAGGTTCTTGGCCGGACGCCCCTCGTTGCGGTCGATGACCGCGTTGGCCGCCGAGAGGATGTTCTGGGTGGAGCGGTAGTTCTGCTCCAGGAGGATGGTCCGCGCGCTCGGGAAGTCCCGCTCGAACTCCAGGATGTTGCGGATGGTCGCGCCGCGGAACGCGTAGATGGACTGGTCCGCGTCGCCGACCACGCACAGCTCGGCGGGCGGCACCACGCTGGTGTCGGAGTCCTCGGCCGCGCCGACCAGCTCGCGGACGAACGCGTACTGGGCGTGGTTGGTGTCCTGGTACTCGTCGACCATGACGTGCCGGAAGCGGCGCCGGTAGTACTCGGCGACGTCCGGGAACATCTGGAACAGGTTGACGGTGACCATGATCAGGTCGTCGAAGTCCATCGCGCCCGCCTCGTGCAGGCGCCGCTGGTAGAGCTGGTAGGCCTCCGCCAGCTTCTTCTCCTGCTCGGTCTGGGCCTGCTCGGCGGCCGTGTCGTAGTCGACCAGCTCGTTCTTGAGGTTGGACACCTGGAAGGAGAACGACTTGGGCGGGAACCGCTTGGGGTCGAGGTCCATCTCCTTGCAGACCAGCTGCATCAGCCGCGCGGAGTCCGCGGAGTCGTAGATGGTGAAGCTGCTGGGGTAGCCGAGCCTGTGCGCCTCCCTGCGCAGGATGCGCACGCACGCCGAGTGGAACGTCATCGTCCACATGGTGTTCGCGGCACGGACGCCGAGGAGGGCCTGGATGCGCTCCTTCATCTCGGCCGCGGCCTTGTTGGTGAAGGTGATCGCGAGGATCTCACCGGGGCGGACGCCGCGCTCGGCCATGAGGTGGGCGATGCGGTGCGTCAGGACGCGGGTCTTGCCCGATCCGGCGCCCGCCACGATCAGGAGCGGTGCGCCGCTGTGGGTGACGGCGTCGCGCTGGGGACCGTTCAGACCTTCGAGAAGCTGCTCTTGGGAGGACACTCCTCCAGGTTACGGCCGCCCGGGGACGGCGGTGTCCCGGTCGTCGGGGGCGGCTCCGCGCGCTCTGCCCGTTTCGCGGGTGAAAGTGCGCTGACCGGCGGCCTAGGCTGTTTTGGTACGGGTCCCCGGTGGGGGACCGCGGTTGTCTCGGGGGGAGTTTCCTTGACCATGCGTGTGTTCGTCGACTGCGATCCGGGGATCGACGACGCCGTCGCTCTCGCCTACCTGGCCGCGCGCCCGGAGGTGGAGATCGTCGGGATCGGTGCGGTTTTCGGCAACAACAGCGTCGACATCACGGCGGACAACGCACTGCGGCTCCTGGAGCTGTACGGCCGTCCGGACGTGCCCGTGGCGGTCGGCGCCGCCCGGCCGCTGGTGCAGGCTCCCCGCCTCGCCGCGCACGTCCACGGCGGCAACGGCCTGGGCGACGTGGAGCTGCCCGCGCCCGCGGGCAAGCCGGTCGCGGAGTCCGCCGCCGAGCTGCTGGTGCGGCTGGTCCGCGAGGCCCCGGGGGAGGTCGACGTCCTGGCGGTGGGCCCGCTCACCAACATCGCGATCGCGCTGGGGCTGGAGCCGCGGCTGCCGGAGCTGGTGCGGCGCCTCGTGGTGATGGGGGGCGCGGTGCGGGCCCCCGGCAACGTGACCTCGCACGCCGAGGCGAACATCAACAACGACCCCGAGGCCGCGGAGGCGGTGTTCGCGGCCGGGTTCGACCTGGACCTGGTGGCGCTGGACATCACCATGAAGACGGTGGCGACGCCCGAGTGGCTGTCCGAGCTGCGGTCGGTGCCGGGTGAGCGCGCCGGGCGCACGTCGGCGTTCCTGGACTTCTACGCGGACTTCTACACGGGGATCTTCGGCGTCCGCCAGTGCGCGATGCACGACCCGCTGGCCGCCGCGGTCCTGGTGGACGGGCACCTGGTGACGGACTCGTTCGAGGCGCCGCTGCGGGTGGAGCTGTCCGGCGGGCTCACGCGCGGGATGACCGTCGCCGACCTGCGCCCGCGTCCGGGGGCCGACGACCGCCGGCCCGCCCGGGTGGTCACGGGGGTGGCGGAGGCGGAGTTCCTCACCAGGATGCTGGACTCCCTGCGCTGACGCGCCGGCGGCGGCCGCCCCCCGGAGGGGTGGCCGCCGTCGCCGTTCGCACGGCGGGTACGCGGCGTTCCTCCGGCCGGGGCGCGTCAGACGAGCCGGCGGGCCGTCGCCCACCTGCTCAGCTCGTGCCGGTTGGAGAGCTGGAGCTTGCGCAGGACCGAGGACACGTGCGTCTCCACCGTCTTGACGGAGATGAACAGCTCCTTGGCCACCTCCTTGTACGCGTAGCCGCGCGCGATGTGGCGCAGCACCTCGCGCTCGCGCTGGGTGAGGCGGTCCAGCTCGGGGTCGATCGGCGGGGCGTCGGTCGCGGAGAACGCGTCCAGCACGAAACCGGCCAGGCGCGGCGAGAAGACCGCGTCGCCGTCGGCCACGCGCACGATGGCGTTGGCCAGCTCCTTGCCGGAGATGGTCTTGGTGACGTAGCCGCGGGCACCGCCCCGCACCACGCCGATGACGTCCTCCGCCGCGTCGGAGACCGACAGCGCGAGGAAGCGGATCTGCGGGTGCTGCGACAGGACCCTGCGCAGCACCTCCACCCCGCCGCCGCCGGGCAGGTGGACGTCCAGGAGGACGAGGTCGGGCTTCCGCTCCCCGATGACGTGCACGGCGCTGTCGACGTCCCCGGCCTCCCCGACGACGTCGACGGCGTCGCCCAGTTCGCCACGGACCCCGCTGCGGAACAGCCGGTGGTCGTCCACGATCACGACGCGGGGCACCGCGTCACCGTCACTGAAGGTCGTGCTCTCGTCTCCCACACCCTGGACTCTACCCACGTCGGGGGGCGGGGGACAGCGGCGCCGGGGGTCGCGGCGCCCGTTGTCCGCATCCGGTCGGCGGACGGCGCCCCGGGGTCCTCCCGCACGGCTCCGGTCGGCGCTACGCCTCCGGGATGCGGGCCATGCGGAGCTGCACCTCGGTGCCCTCGCCCGGACCGGTGCGGATGCGCGCGGAGCCGCCGTGGCGCTCCATCCGGCCGAGGATGGATCCGCGCACGCCCATGCGGTCCTCGGGGATGTCGTCCATGTCGAACCCGGCGCCCCGGTCGCGGACGAACACGAGCACCTCGTCCTGGTCGACCTCGCCGAACACGGAGATGCTGTCGGTGCCCGCGTACTTGGAGGCGTTGACCATGGCCTCGCGGGCGGCGCGGAGCATCGCTGAGAGGGCGTCGTCCATGGGGCAGTCGCCCACGCACACCACCTCGATGGGGACGCCGTGCTCCTCCTCGACCTCGGCCGCGACGCGTTCGAGCGCGGGCGACACGGTGGTGTCGGCGTCGGCGGGCCGCTGGTAGAGCCAGCTGCGCAGGGCCCGCTCCTGGACGCGGGCGAGGCGCTGGACCTCCCGCGGGTCCTCGGCCCGGCGCTGGATGAGCGTGAGGGTGTGCAGGACGGAGTCGTGGATGTGGGCGGCGAGTTCGGCGCGCTCGGCGTTGCGGATGCGCTCGCGGCGCTCCTGGTCGCGTTCGCGGACCAGTCCGATGATCCACGGCGCGGCGATCAGGGAGACCCCGGCGAGGAGGGTGAAGGCGAAGGTCAGTCCGGCGCGGGCGTTCTGGAGCTGTTCCTGGAAGACGAGGAAGCCGATGACGCCGACCACGACCAGGAGGACGCCCGTCCCGGCGCGCATGACGCCCTTGCCGCCCCGGTCCCCCCGGCCGACGGCGCTGGTCATCCACTCGTCGCGCTGGGAGGGGTTGGCCTGCTGCCAGAGGATGATCGCTCCGAGCGTTCCGAACACCACGAACCAGAGCAGGGGGTCGAACACCCCGCCGAAGAGCAGGAACAGGAAGCCGAGCGCCGCGGCGAGGCCGACGTAGGCGATCAGCTGGGAGATGTCGCGGCCCTTGCGCCGGCCCTCCGCCTCACCGGGTCCGCGCTCCTCCCCGTCCTCGGGGTCGGCGGGGACGAAGAAGTACAGGGCGACGTACACGGCGAGGCCCATGCCGCCGACGGACAGGGCCATGAAGGCGAGGCGGACGACCACCGGGTCGAGTCCGAGGTGCCGGGCCAGTCCGGCGGCGACCCCTCCGAGGAGCCTGCCTTCCACCGCGCGGGTGAGCCGCGGGGTGTCCGCGGCCGTTGCTGCCACCGCCCGATCACCGCTTTCCGTCGCGTGGCGCGAGGTGTGCGCGCCGCTCGTGTGTCCTGTGCTCCAGGATGCCCTCCGTGGGAGGTGTTCGGCATCCGGGGCGCGTCCCTGGTCCTGCCCTGGCCCCGGTCAGGGTGTGTTCAGGGTCGTCCCGGATGCCGTGGCGCGTGGTTTCGGGTGACCATGGGTGGGTGAGGAAAGTGCGGTGAGTGACCATGGCTGACGATCCGACCCCCGGCGGTCCGGGGGGCGGCGCGTTCCCGGCGCCCGGTTCCCCGGGAGCCGCGGAGGGCCCGCCCCGGGCCGCCGCCGAGGCGCGCCCGGAGGCTTCGGGGCGGGAGATCCGCAAGGGGGACGAGGACCGGGTCCTCGCCGGTGTGTGCGCGGGCCTGGGCCGGTACACGGGGGTCGATCCCGTGGTGTGGCGGACGGGGTTCGTGCTGACCGCTTTCGCCGGGGGCGCCGGCCTGCTGCTCTACACCGGCGCGTGGATGCTGATGCGCGGGCCGGAGGGAGGGCCGGCGACGTTCGAGCAGATGCTGAACCGGAGCTTCCCCTCGCGTGCGGTGCCGAAGCTGCTCGCCGTCGGGTTGGCGGTGGCGACGGCGTTCAGCCTGGTCGGGGGTCTGGGGTGGTCGACCCTGGTGCTGGCGGTACCGCTGGTGCTGGGGCTGCTGACGGCGCGCAACCGCGGGGTGGACCTGCGGGCGGCGTTCGCGGAGCTGCGGCAGGACCTGGCGTCGAAGGAGCCGCCGCCCGCGGCCCCGGTGTCGGGACCGTCTCCGACCTACTACAACCCGGCCCAGCCGTGGGCGTCCGCCCCGCAGGGCCCGGTGGACCTGGCGGTGGTGGCGGAGCGTTCCGCGCACGCCGACGGGTCGGGAGCGGCGGGGGAGGACGACGACGCGGAGGAGGGGCCCGGCGGATGGCGCGGGGGCGGCGGCTCCTCCGCCGTCGTCCCGGAGCGGGAGGCCGGCGGGACGTGCCGCAGGGGTGCGCCGCTGGCGTCGTTCGCCCTGTGGACGGTCGTCGCCGGGGCCGTCCTGGTCCCGTTGGCCGTGTTCGGCTGGTCGTCCTCGCTGTGGAGCGCGCAGACGGCGACGCTGCTGTTCGGCCCGGAGACGGGCGTGTTCTTCCTCGCCGGGGTCCTGGCGGTGATCGGCCTCTGCTCGCTGGTCGGCGCCTGGGCGGGCGACCCCCGCGGCCTGGTGTCCATGGGGCTGGTGGCCGCCCTGGCGCTCGCGCTGGCGTCGGTGACCGACCTCACCCGGGTGCGGATCGGCGGGGAGACCTGGCGTCCGGCCACGGTCGCCGAGGCCGAGGAGGGCGACCACCTGCTCACCGTGGGCTCGGGGACCCTGGACCTGACGGGCATCGGGGACCTGGGGCCCGGCGAGACCGCCGACGTGTCGCTGAGCGTGGGCGCCGGCCACCTGGAGGTCCTCCTTCCGGAGGACGTCCGCGTCGCGTTCACGGCGGACGTCGGACTCGGGATGGTGGACCTCGGAGGCACGGGGGACGGTGGTGAGCTGGTCGGGCACTCCCTCGTCCGCGAGGAGGTGTACGAACCCGTCCCGGTCTCCGCGCCCGGAGGCGCGGCGGAAGGTTCGGCGGACGGCGACGGGGCCGAACCCCCGTTGATCAACGTGCGCACCGATTCTCGGGTCGGGGTAGTGGAGGTACGGCATGGCGAAGCGTAGGACCGACTGGGGCTCGTTCGTGGCGGGGCTGCTGTTCCTCGCCCTCGCGGTCGCGTTCGCCGTGCGCGGCACCGGCGACTGGGAGTTCGACGTGGTCTGGGTGCTGCCGGTCCTGGCCGTCGGCCTGGGGGTGGCCGGGGTGGCCCGCGTGCTCACGCGGCGGTCGCGGAAGGAGGGGGCCGTGGCGGACGGCACGGGCGGGGCTGAGGACTGACGCTCGGGAGACCGGCCCCGCGGGGGGCGGGGAGCGCGTGCCGAAGGGCGCCGGCCGACGGGGGCGGCGCCCTTCGGCGTGCGCGCACCCGGGACGCGTCCGGCCGCGGCCCCGGGGCTATCCGGCGGCGGGGCGCTGCTCGGCGATGGCCGCGAACCCGGCCACGTCGAGGGACTCCCCGCGGGCGCCCGGGTCCACGCCCGCGGCCCGGAGCGCGGTCTCGGCGGCGGGGGCGGACCCGGCCCAACCGGCCAGGGCGGCCCTCAGGGTCTTGCGGCGCTGGGCGAAGGCCGCGTCGATCACGGCGAAGACCTCCTTGCGGGTGGCCTTCGTGTCGGGCCGGGGACGGCGGACGAGTTCGACGAGCCCGGAGTCGACGTTGGGGGCGGGCCAGAACACGTTGCGCCCGACCGAGCCGGCGCGCCGTGCCCGGGCGTACCAGGCGACCTTGGCGGAGGGGACCCCGTAGATGCGTCCGCCGGGGGTCGCGGTGATCCTGTCGGCCACCTCGGCCTGCACCATGACCAGGACCCGCCGGAGGCTGGGCAGGAGTTCGAGCAGGTGCAGCAGGACGGGCACCGACACGTTGTAGGGCAGGTTGGCCACCAGGGCGGTGGGGGCGGGGCCGGGCACCTCGGGGATGCGCATGGCGTCCCCGGGGACGACGGTGAGCCGGGCGGCCAGCTCGGGCGCGTGGTCGGCGACGGTTCCGGGGAGGGCGGCGGCGAGCGCCGGATCGATCTCGATGGCGGTCACGTGGCGCACGTGCGGGAGCAGTGCCAGGGTGAGCGAGCCCAGGCCCGGTCCGACCTCGGCGACGACGTCCTCGTCGGTGACGCCCGCGACCCGGACGATGCGGCGGACGGTGCCGTGGTCGATGACGAAGTTCTGGCCCAGGGTCTTGGTGGGCCTGATCCCGAACCGCTCGGCGAGCGCCCGCACGTCGGCGGGCGTCAGCAGGCGGGAGCGGTCGTCGGGTGCGGGTGTCTGTGTCACCCCCACATCTTGCCAGCTCCCGCCCGCTGCCCCGGCGGTCGGCCCGGGCGGGGCCCTTCCCCCTACTCGAAGAGGTGGGCTCCGCAGTGGGGCCACTGGCTCTGCCAGTCGCCGCCGACGGCGTCGTAGAGCCGCTGGGCACGCCGGGTCTGCTCCGCCGCGCTGGCGTCGGAGGGCAGCCCGGTCCCGCCCACCGACTGCCAGGTGGCGGCGCTGAACTGGTAGAGGCCGTAGTAGCCGCCCGCGGAGTTGACGGACCCGGCGTTGCCGCCCGATTCGCACCGGGCGAGGGCTCCCCAGTTGAGGTCGGCGGCCGCTCCCCCGCCCGCGGGGGGCGCGGTGCCGATCTCGACGAGCCCCTCGACGGGTTCGGTGACGACCTCGTTCCGGAGCTCGTGCGGGACCTCCTCGCCGTCGAGCAGGACGGTGGCGGTGGTGACCCTGCGGAGCCCGTCCACGGGTTCGGTGACGACCTTGCGCTCCCCCTCGGGCAGGTCGGGGTTGTCCCGCTCGACGGTCTCGGCCCTGATGGCCTTCTCCTCCGTGACGGGTTCGCCCACGACGGGGGTGATCTCGACGACCATGTCGGGCTCGGCCGGTTGATCCGGGGCGGGCGAGACGATGTCGTGCTCGCCGGGTGCCACCCCGGCGGAGAGGAGGACGTCGGCGACCGTCGCCCCGGTGGTCCTCGTCTCGGTGCGCACTGTGTCGTACATGACGACCATGCGCGGCGCCCGTTCGGCGGTGACGGTGAGGCCGCCCTCGGGGACGGGGGTGTCCCGGTCCTCGGACAGTTCGACCCCCTCGGGGTCCAGGCCGATCTCGCGGAGCGCCTCGTCGAGGGAGAGCGCGTGGACGCTGTGGTCGCGCCGGTGGCCGTCGAGTTCGAGGACCAGTTCGCGCGGGGAGCGCAGGACCACGTGGTCGCCGGAGGCGATCGGGGTGTCGGGGGGCGGGGCGACGAGGTCGCCCTCCCCCGGTGTGACGCCCGCGGAGTCGAGGACGTCCTGGACCGTGCCGCCGAAGGTGTGCACGGTCCGCTCGTCGCCGTTGGCGTCGAGGACCACGCCGCGGTCCATGGCGAAGGCGGTCCCCACGGCGGCGACGGCGAGGGCTCCCGCGACCGCGACGGCCATGAACGGGCGCGGGAGTCCGCCCCGTGCTCGCCGTCGGCCTTTGGCACGGCGCGTGCGCTTCTTCGGGGTAGCGGGCATGGCGGCTGCATCCTTCTCGAAAAAGGGGTGGTTCGGGTTTCTCCGGTTTCGCCCGGGTAGGGCTGCCCCTGGAGCCGTCTCCGCTGATGGCGACGGCGGGCCGCGGGATCTCCACGCGGCTTCGCGACTCTCTCCCACGAGCACGGACACATTAACACCCATTGTGGTTCGCGTTTTTAATCAGCCGAAATGATTTTCCTTCTGCCGGTTTTAGTTACCCTTCTTCCTTTTCTCCTTCAACGGTCTTGTGCGGTGCCGCTGTGGCGCCCTCCCCACGGAGCCTGCACAATGAACCGAACCACGTTCTAGCCCGCTCTCTCAGCTGGAGGACCGCACCCATGGGACCCCTCACCGGAATCCGTGTCGTCGAGTTCACCGGGATCGGCCCCGCGCCGATGGCCGGGATGCTCCTCGCCGACCTGGGTGCCAGTGTCATCCGCCTGGACCGCCCCCCGGCAGCCGACGCCGTGAACGCAGGGGCCGACGGCCCCCACATGAGCGAGGGGCGCACCGTCCTGGGCGCCGACCTCAAGACCGACGGGGGGCGCGCCCTCGCCCGCGACCTGGTCGCCCGCGCCGACGTCCTCCTGGAGGGCTTCCGTCCCGGGGTCATGGAACGCCTCGGGCTCGGCCCCGACGCGTGCCTCGCGCTCAACCCCCGCCTGGTGTTCGCGCGGGTCACCGGCTGGGGCCAGGACGGCCCGCTCGCCCGCACCGCCGGACACGACATGAACTACGTCTCCGTCAACGGCGCCCTCCACTCCGTCGGACGCGCGGGCGGCCCGCCCGTGCCGCCGATCAACCTCCTCGGCGACTTCGCCGGGGGCACCATGTTCGCGGTCACCGGGATCCTGGCCGCCCTGGTCGAACGGCAGTCCTCCGGCCGGGGCCAGGTCGTGGACGCCGCCATGGTGGACGGCAGCTCCCTGCTCATGTCGATGGTCCACGAGGACCGGGCGCGCGGTGCGTGGAGCGACGAGCGCGGCACGAACTACCTGGACACGGGCGCCCCCTGGTACGACGTGTACGAGTGCTCGGACGGCGGGCACGTGTCGGTGGGCTGCATCGAGCCCCAGTTCTACTCCGCGTTCCTGGCAGGTCTGGGCCTGACCGGCGAGGACCTCCCCGGCCAGTGGGACCGGGACGGCTGGCCCCGGTTGCGCGAGCGCTTCGCGGAGGTCCTGCGCACCAGGAGCCGCGACGAGTGGGCGGCGGTGTTCGACGGCGTCGACGCGTGCGTGATGCCGGTCCTGTCCCTGGAGGAGGCCCCCGACCATCCGCACGTGCGGGCCCGCGGGTCCCTGGTCCGCCACGGGTCCCGGGTGGTGGCCGGTCCGGCGCCGCGCTTCGACCGGACGCCCGGCGGTGTCACCCGCGGACGCGAGCAGCCCGACACCGGCACGACCCTCCGGGAGTGGGGCATCACCGACTGACCGGTGCGGCGGTCCCGTGCCGGGCCGCCCCTCGGGACGGTCCGGGCCGACGGGCCCCGCGGGCCACGCGCCCGGCGGGCGCGGGTCCCCCTACCGGGCGCGGATGGTCACTATCGTGGCCAGTCCGGCTGAGCGCGACTGGGGGGGTTCGCCATGCCACGACGGCTCGTCACACGGACGGCGGCGCGCTGGGGGGCGCGCCTGGGCCCGCTCGTCCTGTCCGGGGCGGTCCTGCTGTGCGCCGCCGCGCCGACGGCGGCCGCGGAGCCCCGGACACCCGCGGCGGCCGCCTCCGCGGAGGCTCCCCGGGCCGGGGGCGGCCCCGACCTGACGGACCGGCGCGGCGGTCCGGTGGTCCTCGTGGGCGTACCGGGACTGCTGTGGCAGGACGTGACCCCGGAGCACACACCGACGCTGTGGGGGATGGCCGAGGACGGCGCCATCGGCAACGTGTCGATCCGCAGCGCCACCTCCCGCACCTGCCCGACGGACGGCTGGCTGTCGGTGTCGGCAGGGCAGCGCGCCCTGTCCGAGCGCGAGCGCTTCACCGTGTGCGAGGCGGCGCCCGAACCCGAGGGCGACGGTTCGGGCGCGGTGGTCCCCGGGTTCGACTCCTACGTGCGGCTGAACGAGCGCTCGGCCTTCTCCGCCCCCGTCGGCCTGCTCGGGGAGACGGTGCGGGACTCCGGCGGAACCACCCTGGCGGCGGGCCCCGGCGCCGCCCTCGGCGTCGCCGACACCTCCGGCCGCGTCGACCACTACGCCGACGGGCCGCTCGACCTGACCACGGAACGCCTGGAGGGCGTGTCCCTGGCCGCCGTGGAACTGCCCGAGCTCACCCGGCTGTACCCCGACCCCCCGCGGGAGCGGGAGACGGACGGCGAGGAGGAGCCCCCCGAACCCGACCCGGAGGACGTGCCGGAATGGGCGCGTGAGGAGGCGCTGGCCGACCTGGACGGACGGCTGAGGGCCCTGGAGCGGATCCTGCCGGTCGGCTCGTCCCTCATGGTCGTCGGCGTGTCCATGGACACCGGTCCCTCCCAGCTCACCGTGGCCCTGTCCGGGGAGATCACCGAGGACGGGTTCTCCGGGAGCGAGTCGTACCTGGCGTCGGAGTCGACCCGGCGCCCGGGGCTCGTGGCCCTCACCGACACCACGCCGACCGTCCTCACCGCGCTGGGGCTCAAGGCGACGGAGCCCACCAGCGGTCGGGTCTGGCACCTGGCCGAGCGTCCGCCGTCGGTCGAGCAGGCCCTCGTGCGCCTGGTGGACTTCAACACGGCGGCGGTGGTCGTGGGCGCGGCGATCCCCGGCTTCTTCAGCGGCCTGGTCGCCTTCCAGCTCCTCATCTACGCGGCGGCGGCCTACGCCCTGCACCGGTACTCGGGCCGCCAGCGCGGCAAGCGCGCCCTGGTCCTGTCGGTGACGCGGATCGTGGCGCTCGCGGGCGCCGCCTTCCCCGTCGCCAGCTACCTGGCCAACCTCATCCCGTGGTGGGCCTCCGGGAGCCCGCTGGTGGCGCTGCTCGCCTGCGTGGTGACCGCCGACGCACTGGTGGTGGCGCTGGCCGTGGCCGGACCGTGGCGCCGGAGCATCCTGGGGCCGATGACGGTCGTCGCGGGCGCGACCACGGCGGTGCTCTTCCTCGACCTGTGCTTCGGGGCGAACCTGCAGATGAACTCGCCGACGGGCTACTCGCCGATCGTGGGCGGGCGGTTCTACGGGATAGGCAACATCGCCTTCGCGACGTTCGCGACCGGCATGCTCATGGCGGTCGCCGGGATCGCCCACGGGCTGATCGCCCGGGGCCGGCGGCGCGCGGCCGTGGCGACGACCCTGGCGGTCGGCACCGCGTCCGTGCTCATCGTCGGCTGGCCCGGGCTGGGCACCGACTTCGGCGGGGTGATCGCCCTGGTCCCGGGACTCGCGGTGACGACGATGATGATCGCCGGGGTGAGGGTCACCCCCCTGCGGCTGGTGGCCGTGGGGGCGGTGGCGGTCGCGGCGATCTCGCTGCTCTCGTGGCTGGACTACCTGCGCCCGCCGGAGGAGCGCAGCCACCTGGGGGCGTTCGCGGCCCAGGTGGTGAACGGCGAGGCCGGGACCGTGCTGGCGCGCAAGCTCGGCGCGATGCTGGGGACCCTCGGCAACTGGCAGCTCACCCTGCTCGCGGCCTGCGCCCTGGTGTTCCTGTTCGTGGTGCTCAACCGGCCGACCAAGTGGCGGATCGGGGCGCTCCAGCGCGCCTACGAGTACGCGCCGACACTCCGGGCCGGCCTCACCGGCTCGCTGGTGACGGCCCTCGCGGGGTTCGCGGCCAACGACTCGGGGGTGGCGATCCCCGCGATCGCCCTCACCGTGGCGGTTCCCCTGACGCTTTCCGCGTGCGTGTGGGCGGTCCAGCAGGAGGACCTGGACCAGACACCCGGCCGCCAACCGACCGAGAACGCCCACTGCTTGTGATCTGTGCCTCATGAGGCACAGGAAGAGCAAACAGCACGAGCACGACCTTGCGTCGCTCACGTCACGAATCGGCCACGGTCCTATGGTAAAGTCCGAGGCTGGGCGGGTCCGTTAGAGGAACATGGCACCTGCAGGGGCCCCTGGGGATCCCGGTGACCGACCGCCCGGCACACGGGGACGGCCGCGATTCCACCGCCCCGGAAGGCCACTCCTCGACCGCGAGGGGAATGCCCGCTCCCACGGGCGGGTTCACAGTTGCAGAGGGCTGGGAGTGGCCCGAAGCGACAGGCGACGCGTCCGACGACGCACCACGCGTCCTCCGCCGTCGTCGGCGGGACAGGACGCGTCCAGGAACTTTCGACCCGGGTTCGCACGTTCGACGGGCATCCGTGCTTCACGCGGAATCCCCAGGACACCCAGGTGAGAAGGCGTTTCGTTCCCGGACCCAGCCCGGGGCACCACGCAAGGAACTTGATGAACCATCAGCTTGGCCACCGCGGTAACGCGGCGAACGCACCGGTCGACGCGCGCTCATGGAACGGCGTACGGCCCGCCTCGCCGACCCATCGGGTACGTCCCGAATACGCCGGAGTCGCAATGCCCGACCTGCACATCTCCTCCACCCTGCACGACGCCGGGCGCGTTCTGGCGCTGGACGGGGAGATCGACATGGCCACCGAGCACCGCTTCCAGGAGGCGGTGACCCAGGCCCTGACCACGCAGCCGTTCGGGCGGGTCGTACTGGACTGCTCCGACCTGCGGTTCATCGACTCCAGCGGTCTGCGCGTCCTCATCCGGGCGCACAAGGCGGCCAAGGAGCAGCAGGCGCTCCTCGCCATCGCCTCGCCCATCCACCGGGTGATGCAGACGCTGCGGGTGACGTCGCTCGACACGCGCATCCCCGTTTTCACCACGGTCTCCGAGGCGCTCGCCGCACCGCGCGCCAACTGACCGTCCACCGACGGGGAGCCCCGACCCGCTCCCCGGTCGGCGAGGGCCGGACGGGCCCCGCCGGACCCCGCACAGGGCGCGACCACCGGGCCGCGCCCTTTCGTGTGCCCGGAACCGGCCGTCCCCCGCGGGACGTGCCGACCGGTCGCCTCAGAAGAGCAGCAGCCACACGCCGAGCGCGGTCACCGCGAGGTTCACCAGGGCGAACACCACCACCCAGAGGGTGCCGGGCACGCCGGTGAGCCGCGCGAGCTGGTCGGCGTCGGAGTGGGGGGAGGGGTTGCGCCTGCGCTGGGACTGGAGCTCGAAGACCGGTCGCACGCCGGCGAAGAGCAGGAACCAGATGAACAGGTAGGCGAAGGCGGCCTGGACCTCGGGCGGGGTGAACCAGCTGACGCCGAACACCACCGCGCCGGTGGCGACGACCGACACCACTCCGTAGACGTTGCGGATCATCAGCAGCATCGCGGCCAGCACGACGATGCTCAGCCACAGCAGCGCCGTGATGCGGTCGGACATGAGCATGAGGATGCCCAGGAGCCCGATGACCGACGAGGAGACGTAGCCCGCGAAGACGGTCAGGATCATGCCGATGCCGGTCGGCCTGCCGCGGGAGACGGTCACACCGGAGGTGTCCGAGTGGAGTCGGATACCCGTGAGCTGTCGGCCGCTGAGCAGCGCGACGAGCGCGTGCCCGCCCTCGTGGGCGATGGTGACGACGTTGCGCCCGACCCTCCACGGTGGGCCGAGCAGGACGGCGGCCAGGGCCAGGACGGCCGCGGAGACGACGATCCACGACTCCGGCTCCGGTTGTACGGACAGGACTTCCTGCCAGACGTCACCCAAGGTTGTTCCCACCACTGCCCCCGACTCCTGCTTCGGCGTACCGTCGACGGGCCCGACCGGTTCGCGCCACGGCTGCCGGGAGACGCGGAGAACACGGGCCCTTGCCGAACTTTAGGGCATATGGCCGAGTGCTGCGGGGGGCCTGTGGATAACGGTCGGGGCGGCACGAAAACGGGTGCACCGCACCGATGAACTGGCCAAAAGGGGACGACCGTCCTACAGTCACGACTGACAGTAGTTATTCGGATACGCACAGCAAGGATCATGTCGTGAAACGTATCGCCGGACTCGCTCTCATCACCCTGGCCGCCGGTGCGGCCGTCGGCCTGGCCGCCTCCCCCGCCTCCGCGTGGGCCGGGGCCGAGGGGCCCCGCGGCTCCGAGCGTCCCGCCGCCCAGCAGTCCGGCCTCGGGGGCTACGACGGCCACGGGCAGGACCACCACGGAGGGAACACCGGACACGGGCAGGACCACCACGGAGGGAACGCCGGACACGGAGAGAACGCCGGTCACGGGCGCCCCTCCGAGGAGACCGGGGCCGGGCACTCCCACCCCGGCGGACCCGCCGGGGCCGAGGAGGCCGAGCACGCGGAGGCGGCCGGGGGCGGGGAGGCCGAGACCGAGACCACCGAGGGCGAGGCCGTCGGAGGCGCGGACGCCGCCACCGCGGAGGCCCCCGGGGCCGAAGAGGCCACCAAGGGCGCGGAGGCCGAGGAGACCGCCGAGGCCGAGGAGGCCGGTGAGGAGACCGGGGCCGAGAGCACCCAGGGCGCGGACGCCGCCACCGCGGAGGCCCCCGAGGCCGAGCTCGTCGAGGCCGAGCACCCCGGCTACTTCTAGCCGGCGGGCCCCGGAGGCCCGCGTGGCACCGGCCCGCGTGTGAACAGCCCCGCCCACGGCCGTGGGCGGGGCTGTTCACACGCGGGCCCGCACCGGGACGGGGGGAGGGCTCAGGCCCCGTCCCGCTCCGCCGCGGCCTTGAGGCGCTCCAGGGTCCTCTCGATGCTGCGCCCGTTCTTCGCCGGCATCCCCATCAGGACGTAGAACGCCGGGAGCCCCCGCGAGTAGTCGAAGGTCTCGGTGACCCGGGTGCCGCCCTCCGGCAGTTCCCGGAGCTCGTAGCGCCAGCGGTGGGGTCCCCCGTGCCGCCAGGCGATGAGCCGGTCCTCCTCGTACTCCACCACCCGGTTGGTGATCCGGTAGCCGACACCGAACATGCGCATGTCCATGCCGAACTCGCTGCCCCGCTCCAGCCGCTCGGGGCCGAAGTGGGTGCCGCGCACGGTGCCCGAGCCGTCGAACTCGGAGTGCAGCGCCGGTGACGCGACGATGTCGAAGATCCGCTTGGCGGGGGCGTCCACCACGACGCTCCGCGCAACCTTGTGTTTGGCCATGACCGCATCATGTCACCGTCGTCCGCCGCGCCCCCCGCGGGCCCGGCGAACCCGGCTCAGCCGCGGAGGGCGTGGCGCTCCACCCCCGCCAGCGTGCCCCCGGAGGGTTCGACGTGCACCACCCAGAACGAGCCCTTGCGCAACCCCAGCTGCTGGGTGACCGGCGCCCCCAGCCGTGTGAGCGCCGCCGCCATCAGCTTCGGGATCAGCTCCCCGTGCGTGCAGACGACCGTCGGCCGCCCTTCGGCGATGATGCGCCCGAACTCCTCGCGGGCCCCCTCCACGTCGTACTCCGACCCCTCCCGCACGGTGAAGGCGCGCTCGGTCCGCATCGGCACGTCGTGCTCCACGGTGTACGGCAGCACCGACTCCGTGCACCGCGCGGCGGCCGAGGAGACCACCCGGGGGCTCCCGTAGGCGCCGAGCACCCGGGGCAGGACCAGGGCGTCGGACCGCCCGGCCCCGTCGAGGGGGCGCAGCAGGTCGCTGCCGGACCACGCGCGCTTGTCCCCCGCGGACAGGTGCCGCAGCAGGATCACGGGGACGGTGACGGCGGGTCCGGCCCGGAAGTTGTCGAGGACCTGGACGTCGTGGTCGTAGGTGAGCCTGTCCCGTGCCTCCGCCACGGGGACCCACTCGACCAGTTCGACCTCCTCGTTGGGCTTGTAGTCGATCTCCCCGCCGGGACGGTCCGGGGTGGCGGCCCACCACTCCACCTGTTTGGGCCACCCGTCCTTGAGGTAGTGCTGCGGCGGGAGCCTGCGCCCCATCAGCGGGGTCAGCCCCGTCTCCTCCTCGACCTCGCGGACCGCGCCGGTGAGGGGGTGCTCGCCGTTCTTGAGCTTGCCCTTGGGCAGGGTCCAGTCGCCCCGCTCCGGGCGGCGGATGAGGACCACCTCGGTCGCGCCGCCGGCGCCCGTGCGCCACAGCACGGCGCCGCCGGCGCGGATGGGTTCGAGGTAGCCGCCGACCGCCGTGTCGCGCGGCGGGAAGGCGCTGGTCACGCGTGCCTCCCGTTCCGGCCCCCCGGTTCTCCCGTCCGGGGCCCCGGCGTCCGCGCCGGCCTCCGCTCCCCCGCTCATCCGCCCTCCACCACGCGCAGGTGGCGGTCGCCGCGCAGGCTGTCCTGGAGGTCGACGAGGGGCAGCCCGTCCTCGCCGTGCGTGTGCCGGGTCCACGTGCCGTCGGGTTCGAGGCGCCAGGACGAGGTGGTCCCGGCCATGGCCAGGTCCATGAGCCCGACCAGGCGGCGGCACTGCTCGGGGTCGGAGATCCGGACGAGCGCCTCCACCCTGCGGTCCAGGTTGCGCGGCATCAGGTCGGCGCTCCCGATCCACACCTGCGGCCGCCAGCCGTTGGCGAACACGAAGATGCGCGAGTGTTCGAGGAAGCGGCCCAGGATGCTGCGGACCCTGATGTTCTCGGAGAGGCCGGGGACGCCCGCGCGCAGGACGCAGCTCCCGCGCACCCACAGGTCGACGCCCACCCCGGCCTGCGAGGCCCGGTAGAGGGCGTCGATGATCTCCTCGTCGACCAGGGAGTTGACCTTGATCCGGATCCGGGCGGGGTCGCCCTTGAGGCTGTTCTCGATCTCCTGGGAGATCTGCTGGAGCAGGCCCTCGCGCAGTGCGGCCGGGGCGACGAGCAGTCGGCGGTAGTGCTTCTTGCGGGAGAACCCCGTCAGGCTGTTGAACAGGTCGCTGACGTCCTCCCCCACCTCCGGCTCGGAGCTGAACAGGCCGAAGTCCTCGTAGATGCGGGCGGTGCTGGGGTTGTAGTTGCCGGTGCCGACGTGGCAGTAGCGGCGCAGCAGCCCGTCGTCGTCCTTGCGTATGACCATGGACAGCTTGCAGTGGGTCTTGAGTCCGACGACGCCGTAGACGACGTGGCACCCCGCGAGTTCGAGCTTGCGCGCCCACTGGATGTTGTTCTGCTCGTCGAAGCGGGCCTTGATCTCGACCAGGACCACGACCTCCTTGCCCGCGTTGGCCGCCTCGATGAGGGCCTCGACGATGGGTGAGTCGCCGCTGGTGCGGTAGAGGGTCTGCTTGATCGCCACGACCGCGGGGTCGGCGGCGGCCATGGCCAGGAACCGCTCGGTGGTGGTGGCGAACGACTCGTAGGGGTGGTGGACGAGCACCTCCCGCCCGCGGATGGTCGAGAAGAGGTCCCCCATGGTCAGGGCCCGCGGTTCGACCGGGACCATGGGCTGGAAGCGCAGTTCCGGCCGGTCCGCGTCGGCGATCTGGGCCAGCCCGGCGAGGTTGAGCGGCCCGGGCACGCGGTAGATCTCCTCCTCCTCGGCGCCGAGCTCCTCGGTGAGGATCGACAGGACCTCGTCGGAGATGGTCTCCTCCACCTCCAGGCGCACGAGGGGGCCGAAGCGGCGGCGCAGGAGTTCGTTCTCCAGCGACGTGACGAGGTCGTCGGTCTCGTCCTCGTCCACCTCCAGGTCGGCGTTGCGGGTCACCCGGAAGGCGTGGTGCTCCAGGATCTGCATGCCCTCGAAGAGCTGGGGCAGGTGGGCGGCGATGACGTCCTCGACCGGGACGAACCTGCCGCCCGGGCGGGGGCCCGGCTCGATGAAGCGCGGCAGGGAGCTGGGCACCTTGACCCGGGCGAACATGCGCCGCTCGTCGAGCGGGTCGCGGACGGTGACCGCGAGGTTGAGCGAGCGGCCGGAGATGTAGGGGAAGGGGTGCGCGGAGTCGACCGCGAAGGGGGTCACCAGGGGGTAGACGGAGCGCAGGAAGTAGCCGTGCAGGTACTCGCGCTCGTCGTCGTCCAGCTCTCCCCAGCGCACGATGCGGATCCCGGCGTCCCGCAGGGCGGGGGCGACGCTGTCCTCGAAGCACGCGGCCTGGCGGAGCATCAGCTCGTGCGTGAACAGCGAGATGCGCTCGAGGAGGGCGCGCGGCCGGTGTCCGCTGGAGGAGGCGACGGCGAGCCCGGTGGCCAGGCGCCGTTTGAGTCCGGCGACCCGGACCATGAAGAACTCGTCGAGGTTGCTGGAGAAGATGGCCAGGAACCGGGCGCGCTCCAGGAGCGGGATGTCCTCGTCCTCGGCGAGTTCCAGGACACGCTGGTTGAACCGCAGCCACCCCTCCTCCCGGTCCATGAACCTGTCGGGGGGCAGCTCGGTCGTGGGACCCGCTGGTGTTGGCGCTGATTCCGTGCTCACAGTGGGCAGACTCCCCCTCTTTCATGACCGCACGGTGACAATCCCATGAGGGGGAAATGACCTCCACGCGACCGCTATGGAGCTTGTGTACCCACACACGGGCGGATGCCGGGGTATTTCGCGGACGGATTGCCGGTTTTCCTCGGCCCGGGGACGGGAAGGGGCCGGTCCCACGGGCGGGCGAACGTGTCCGCGGGGCCCTAGGTGATCCCGATCTGGAGGTCCGGCGGCATGATGACGACGAACATCCCGATCCGCATGAGCACGTTGAGCCACGTGTTCCGGAAGCAGGCCCACAGGTAGCCGTAGAACGCGCCGGCGGTGGCGTAGGTGAGCAGGGACAGCCCGGTGTCGTACACGAAGTCGACGCCGGTCAGCTGGGACACGGCGTCGTAGGGCTGGATGACCGCGTAGGTGAGCGCGAAGACCACCGAGGTCGCCAGGATGCCGCCCCACCGGCCCATCAGGATCTCCAGGCGGGTCTGCACCATGCCCCGGAAGAAGATCTCCTCGCAGACCGCGACGACGGCGAACGCGAGCACGAAGCCGGCCAGGGGGAAGGACACGGGCGGGAGCCCGGTGTACGGGACGAGCAGGTAGGCGATCAGGCCCAGGGCCAGGCCGACCGGGGCCAGGCCCGACCAGCGCCAGCCCTCGGTCACCTTCAGCGCGAGGGAGGGCATGGCGGTGCCCTTCCCGTCGATAGTGACGCCCGAGCGGTCCATGACCAGCAGGGGCAGGGTGAAGAGGAACAGCAGCCGGGACACCAGGGAGGCCGACATCGCCAGGTCGGCGCCGATCGTCGCCTCGTACATGCCGAAGAACAGCGACAGCACGACCATGCTGAGGACGAAGGCGCCCAGGCAGACCGTCAGCCATGCGAGCTCCCGGCCCAGGGGGTGGCCCACCATCGCCGCGGCGATCCTGCGGTCCAGCGCGTCGCGCGCCCCGAGCGACCGGACCAGGGCCCAGGCCAGGAGGCCGCCGACGAGCATCGGCCCCCAGGAGACGAGGAAGAGGACGGCGAAGTCGCCCAGGACGTCGGAGCGCAGGTCGGGGTGGACGGCCATCGGCACCGCGACGAGCAGGACGGCGAGGGCCGAACACCAGGCGAGCCCCCATCTTCGCACCATGGTCACAAGAGTCCCCCCCTGTATCAGGACTCTCATTCTGCCCAAGAGATAACTAAAAGCTGTCCAATGACCACGGTATGTCGCCACTCGTCTCGGATCGGGGCGCTCCGGACGGCGGAACGGGGCGGGCCCGGGTCGTGCTCCGACCCGGGCCCGCCCCGTGGCACGCCGTCCCGCCGCGCCGGGGAGCGGGCCGGGCGGCGGCAGGTGTCAGACCCCGTTGTCCAGGACCGACCTGAGGAACGACTTGGTCCGCTCCTCCTGCGGGTCGCCGAAGATCTGGTCCGGCGTCCCCTCCTCCGCGATCTGCCCCTGGTCGAACATGAGCACGCGGTGCGACACGTCACGGGCGAAACCCATCTCGTGGGTCACGCAGAGCATGGTGATGTCCGTGCTCTCGGCGACCTCGCGCAGGACGTCCAGGACACCGGCCACCAGCTCCGGGTCCAGCGCCGACGTGACCTCGTCCAGGAGGAGGATCTCCGGGCTCATCGCGAGCGCGCGGGCGATCGCCACGCGCTGCTGCTGGCCGCCTGACAGCTGGGTCGGGTGGGCGTCGATCTTGTCCGCCAGGCCCACCAGGTCCAGCAGCTGCTCGGCCTTGGCGTTCGCCTCCTCCTTGGGGATCCCGAGGACGTGGACCGGGGCCTCGATGACGTTCTGCCGCACGGTCATGTTCGGGAACAGGTTGAACTGCTGGAAGACCATGCCGATGCGCTTGCGGCGTTCCCGCAGGTAGCTCTCGCCGGCCGGGACCAGCCCTCCCGAACCGCCGCGGGGCATGTGGCTGAACGGTTCGCCGCCCACCCGGATGACGCCCTCGGTGACCTTCTCCAGGGTCATCAGCAGGCGCAGGATGGTGGTCTTCCCCGAACCGCTGGGCCCGATGAGGGTGACCCGCTCTCCGGGGTCGACCGAGAAGTCCAGGCGGTCGAGCACGGTGAGGTCGCCGAAGCGCTTGACCACCTGGTCGAAGACGATCAGGGGGCCTCCCCCGGCCCCGGCCCCGCCACCCTGGGGCCGTGCGTTCGTAGGGGTGTCAGACGGCGGCATAGCGTCGCTCCAGTCGTCGGATGATGATCGCGGACGGGATGCTCACGAGGAGGAACAGGAACCCGACGAGGGTGAACGCCTCCACGATCTTGAAGCTCGCCTGGCCGACCTGCTGGGCGGTGGCCAGGAGCTCCACGACCGTGATGGCGAAGAGCAGCGGGGTGTCCTTGAACATCGCGATGAGGTAGTTGCCCAGCGCGGGGATGACCTTGCGGATCGCCTGCGGCAGCACGATCGCCCCCCACGTGCGCCGGGCCGGGAGGCTCAGCGCGCGCGCCGCCTCCCACTGGCCCACGGCCACGCCCTCGATGCCCGAGCGGTACACCTCTGCGGTGTAGGCCGCGTAGTGCACGCCCAGGACGACGATGCCGACCATCAGGGGCGAGAAGCCCGCGGGCACGAGGGCGAAGACGAAGACCAGCTGCACCAGCAGCGGCGTGGTGCGGATGAACTCCATCACCACGTGGACGATCGTCCCGAGCACCGGGATCCGGCGGACCATGGCGATCACGAGGCCCAGGGCCAGCGCGATCAGGTAGCCGAACACGGTGGCCTGGACGGTGACCCACAGGCCGCGCAGGAGGTCCGGCATGACCTCCAGGGTGAATTCGAAGTCCCAGATCACTTGGCGACACCCACCTTCGTGCCCACGGACGGGGGCCGCAGAAGCGCCAGCAGCCCGGTGCCTCCGGGCGGGATCCGTCCCAGCTTGCGGTTGGCGCGGCGTTCGAGCAGTCGCATGCCGAAGATCAGCACCTGCGCGATCAGGTAGTAGAGGATGAGGGCTCCGGTGAAGGCCAGGACCGTCTCACCCGTGGCGGAGCGGATCTGCTGCGCCACGGCCGTCAGGTCGGCCACACCGATGAGGTAGGCCACCGCGGTGGCCTTCATGAGCTCGATGACCAGGTTGCCGAACGTGGGCAGCATCTGCGCCCACGCCTGGGGGAGCACCACCAGGCGGGTCCGCTGGAACCACGACATGTTCAGCGCGACGCACGCCTCCACCTGGGCCTTGGGCACGGCGTTGACGGCCGCGCGCACCACCTCGGCGCCGTAGGCCCCGAGGTTGATGCCCAGGGCGACGATCGCCGCGAAGGTGTCGTCCAGCTTGTAGCCGGACACCAGCGGCAGGGCGTACGCCATCCAGAACATCAGGACCAGTGCGGCGATCCCGCGGAAGACCTCCACGTAGACCGTGGCCACGGCCCGGGGAAGCCAGTGCTTCATGCTGCCCAGGATCCCGAAGACCATGGCCAGCACGAAGGCCAGCACACTGCCGCCAACGGTCAGCTGGACGGTGATCAGAGCGCCGTCGAGATATCGGGGGAGCTGCTCGATCAGGAAGTCCACGTCGTGGTCATCCCTCGCAGAGTTCGGCGGTGGTCGTGTCGTCGGGGAGGTCCGCCTCGGTGAAGCCCCACTCCTCGCCCAGTTCCAGGAGGCGTCCGCTCTCCTTGAACTCGGCGATGACGCGGTTCATCTCCTCCAGGAGCTCGGTGTCCTCCTGGCGGACGCACAGGCCGCCCCAGCCCTTCTCCTCGCGCCCGTTGATCTCGGGGAAGAACGCCTCGGTGACCTCGAAGGGGCCGCCGCGGTCGATGAGGAGGTACTCGTGGGAGACCTTCAGCATGGACACCGCGTCGACCCGGCCCGCCTCCAGCAGCTCGTAGCCGGTGGTCTGGTCGGGGATGAGCTCCAGCTGGCCCTCGGGCACCCCGAACTCCTCGGCGTAGCCCTGCTCGACCGAGCCGTTGAGGACGGCCAGGGTCAGGTCGGGGTTGTCCACGAACGAGGTGAAGTGCTCGATGCCCTCGGGGTTGCCCTCGTTGACGAGGAAGGCCTCCGGGGACGTGGCGGTGGGCTCGGTGAAGGCGACCTGCCCGCAGCGGTCCGGCGTGATGAACACGCCGGCGGCGAGAACGTCGAATCGGTTCGCCTGGAGGCCGGGGATCAGGCCGTCCCAGGTGACCGGGGTCGGCTGGATCTCCGGGACGCCCAGCTCCTCGAAGACCGCTCTGGCGACGGCCGGGGACTGCCCGGCCGGGGCGCCGCTGCCGTCGATGAACCCGAACGGGATCTCGTTGGCGAGGCCGACGCTCACGAAGCCCTGTTCGCGCAGGCGTTCCAGGGTGGACTGTCCCCCTTCCTCCCCGCCGCCTCCCCCGTCGACCCGGGTGCAGGCGGCGAGACCGACCGTGGCGAGCCCCACGCCGCCCAGCCGGAGTGCGTCTCGGCGGCCCCAGGTTCCTCGGCTGATCGCTGGTACCTGCTTCTTCACGACTGCTCCTCGGTGATTCGCGAGGCGGCGCACCCGACCGGGAAGGCAGGACGGGTGCGCCGCGCGTTCGGATGGTGGGACGCCTGGTGCGGGCGGTGCGCGGCGCTGGGCCGCGGCTGCCGCCGCCGGTCGGGACACGGAGCGGCGGCGCTGGTACGGGGTCTCCCTCCCCGAGCACATCCGGCAGTAACGAGACGGGTTTAGTCCGTTATGCACTGGTTATGGATACGCGGTCACCGGGTGACCCGGCTTTCGGCCTGTTCAGGGCGGGTCACCTGTACCTGGTGACCCTGGGTCCGAGGCGCGGTCACACTGGGGCGTCGGTTCTCCGCCACGCTTCCCTCCCCTCGTCGCGCCCCGGGCCCGGTCCGGCAGACCCTCATCAAAACCCGGGAAACGACCGTGGGCGGGGTCCGCCACGCGGACCCCGCCCACCTGCTGCCGTGTCGGCGCCCTACGCGGGGGCGTCCTCCTCCACGACGAGCGGGTAGACCCCGTTCTCGTCGTGGACCTCGCGCCCGGTCACGGGCGGGTTGAACACGCAGAGCACGCGGAAGTCCGTCTTGGGACGGACGGTGTGCTTCTCGTGGCCGTTGAGGAGGTAGAGGGTGCCCGGGGTGATGGTGTGCTTCTCCCCGGTCTCCTCGTTGGTCAGCTCCGCCTCGCCCTCGATGCAGTGCACGAGCTCGACGTGGTTGGCGTACCAGAAGGTCGACTCGGTGCCCGCGTACAGGACGGTCTCGTGGAAGGAGAAGCCCACCTTCTCCTTGGCCAGGATGATCCGGCGGCTGCGCCAGTTCTCCGTCTTGATGTCGGCCTCGGTGTCGTTGACCTCGTCCATGCTGCGAACGATCACTGGCTTGCTCCTTAAACGCGCTGCTGCGCCTTGCTGGGGTGGTGCGACGCGGCGCGGGGCCGGACGACCCTCCCCCCTGGGAGTGCCGTCCGGCCCCGTACCGCGTGGATGTGGGACCGCCGCCGGGCCCTAGGCGGGCTGTGCCACCTTGACCGCGGCACGGGCCGCGTCAGCCATGATGTCAAGGCCGGCGGTCAGTTCCTCTTCCGTCGCGGTGAGCGGCGGAAGAAGTTTCGCGACCTCGTCCTCGGGCCCGGAGGTCTCCAGGAGCAGGCCCCGGTCGAACGACTCGGCCGCCACCTTCTTGGCGATGCCGTCCTGCTCGAAGGCCAGGCCCCGGGCGAGCCCGCGGCCGCGCACGTGCGCGCCGAAGTCGGAGTGCTCCGCCGCCATCTCCCCCAGGCGCGCGGCGACCATGTCGCCCTTGGCCTTGGTGGAGGCGGCGAAGGAGTCGTCGCTCCAGAAGCGGCGCAGCGCCTCGGCCCCGGTCACCATCGCCGGGTTGAACCCGCGGAAGGTGCCGTTGTGCTCGCCCGGCTCCCACACGTCCAGCTCGCGCTTGAACAGGGTGAGGGCCATGGGCAGGCCGTAGCCGCTGATGGACTTGGACAGCGTGACGATGTCCGGGGTGATCCCGGCCTCCTCGAAGCTGAAGAAGTCGCCGGTGCGGCCGCAGCCCATCTGGATGTCGTCGACGATCAGGAGGATCTCGTACTCGCGGCAGAGGTCGGAGAGCTCCCGCAGCCACTGGGCGCTGGCGACGTTGATGCCGCCCTCGCCCTGGACCGCCTCGACGATGACGGCGGCGGGCTTGTCCAGTCCGCTGCCGCTGTCGTCCAGCAGGCTGCGCAGCCACAGGAAGTCCGGCGTGCGCCCGTCGAGGTAGTTGTCGAACGGCATCGTGGCCACGTGGTCGAGCGGCACGCCCGCGCCGCCGCGCTTCATCGAGTTGCCGGTGACGGCCAGGGCCCCCAGGGTCATGCCGTGGAAGCCGTTGGTGAAGTTCACGATCGTCGAGCGGCCGGTGTACTTGCGGGCCAGCTTCAGCGCGGCCTCGACCGCGTTGTTGCCCGCCGGACCGGGGAACTGCACCTTGTAGTCGAGGCCCCGCGGTTTGAGCACGATCTGCTCGAAGGTCTCCAGGAACTCGCGTTTGGCCACGCTGTAGGCGTCGAGGCTGTGGACGATGCGGTCGTCCGTCAGGTACTCGATGAGCGAGGTCTTCAGCTCGGGGTTGTTGTGCCCGTAGTTGAGCGAGCCCGCTCCCGCGAAGAAGTCGAGGTAAGGCTTGCCGGTTTCGTCGTAGACATGGCTTCCGACCGCCCTGTCGAAGACGACCGGCCAGTTCCGGCAGTATCCGCGGACTTCGGACTCCAGGCGCTGGAAGGTCTCCATCGTGTGTACCTCGGTTCCTTTCCCCAGGTTCGTGGGCTCATGGCTTGGACGACGGGGTGGGTCGGGATCGGTCGATCCGGTGCGGATGGTCAGTCACGCCCCTGACCCGGTGCCTGCCCGAACGGGCCGATCCGGACCAGGTCCTCGGGCTCGTGCGGGGTGTCCCCCTCCTGGGGGAAGTGTTCCCCGGTCAGGAGCGGACTCCACACGGCTTCGGTGCCCCGGTCCCGGGCGAACGACGCGAACAGCGCACGGGAAGCGGTGTTGTCGGGTGTGACGGTCGCTTCGAGATAGCGCAGACCACGGTCGGTGATCCGGTCGCCGATGAAGTCGAGCATCCGGCGGGCCAGCCGCTGTCCGCGGAACGCGGAGTCGACGGCGACCTGCCAGAGGAAGTACGTGTCGGGACTGTCGGGACGCACGTAGCCGGTGACGTAGGCCGCGACACGGCCCTCGCCGTCGCGGGCGACGACGCTGGTCGTGGCGAAGTCCCGGCACCAGAGCGCGTAGGCGTACGGGGAGTTGACGTCCATTCCCGTCTCCCCGGCCAGCCGCCACATGTGCGGCCCGTCCTCCGGGGACGGGTGCGCGAGGCGCACGTCCCCACGGCCCGCGGCCCCTGTCGTCTCAGGGCTCTCGGCCCCGGTGTCAGTTCGGTCGCGTGCTTGGAGGTTCGTTCGTAGATGTGGCACGTCGATCGAACTTAGCGAACGAATGTCAATGAGGTTCCGCAGAGATTCCGCGCAGATGTTTCGGGAGGTTCGCATCGGGTATGGCCCGTTTATTTAGCAGCGAACCAAGGCCCTGACCAGGGCTTTCGAGGGGAGTCGCGGGGACCCCGGTTGCGCGGTCCACGCCCCGCCCATCAGGCGGTTCGGCGCGCGGGCCGGGTACGGGCGGCGCGCGGGGGCGAGGGCGGCGCCTCGTGCGGCTGCCGTCCGACACGGTCAAACATAGAGCTTTACCGAGCAATATTAAGCGTGCGTTAAGTCACATCAATTCGGTGGGAACCTCGCGACATAACGCCTCTTCAGGGCGGCGCCTCAGGTCACACGCTACGCGGCGGGGCCCCGGAAAAGGTCCGTGCGCTGGAATTCTTCGAGCTTTCCCGACCCCCGCCCGGCCCGCGCGCACGGCCCCGCCCCCGCCCGCCGAGGGGCGGAGAAGGAGTCTGACACGGCCGAACGTCCTTGATGATTCGGCGGTTTTCCAGCAGACTCCGTGTAGTACGACCTCATGTAGTACTACACTTAGTCGCATCGCTTCGCCGCAGTTCCGCCCGGTCGACGGGAACGCGGGCGGGGCGGAGACTTCCGGCCCCGCCGCGGGAACACGGCGCGGCCCACGGACCATGGACCAAGCCACGGATCGGAGGCGCCCCGTGAACCGCCTGTACCACGAGAGCGAGGACTGGGTCGAGCAGGGCAACTGCCGCTCGTACGACCCGGAGATCTTCTTCCCGGTGAGCAGCACCGGGATCGGGCGCGCCGACACCGAACAGGCCGTCGCCGTCTGCCGCAGCTGTACTGTTCGCCAAGAGTGCCTGCGGTGGGCCCTTCGTGCCGGTGAGGCTCACGGAGTCTGGGGTGGCACCACCCCCGAGCAGCGACGCTACATGCGGCGCGAGCTCGTACCGGCCGGTTAGCGGACCCACGGGTCCGCCCGCGCACGAAGGCTGCGAAGGGCGACGGAGGAGGCCGCCGGGAGCGCGGGGGATCGCGCCCGGCGGCCTCTTCCACGTCCGCGCCCCCTCCAGGCGCCGCCCCGCCCCGCGGCCCGGGAGGAGGACCCCGGCCGCCCGACCGGAAACGCGAGGTGCCGAACCGTGGACCGTCACGCTCCGCGCCGATCCGCGACCCCAGGGGCACGATTCTCACCTTTGGGAGATCTTGCGGCCCCCCGGGGCACGGCCTAGGTTCGTTCACGTGCGACCCGCCCACGGCACACTCCGCCTCACACGCACGGCGTCCCTCGCCGCGGCGTGCACCGGGCTGGCCTGGGGCGGCCACAACCTGTGGGCGGAGGTCCCCGCCTCCGCCGGCGGGTTCGCCGCCGCCACCGCGGTGCTCTTCCCCGTGCTCTGGTTCTTCACCCGGTCCATGCGCGGTTTCGGCGACATCCTCGCCGTCATGGCGACGGTCCAGGTCGCCCTGCACCTCGTCCTCCAGGGCTCGGTCGACCCCGTGTTCGGCGCCGACGCCGGCCACGCGGGCCACGGGTTCCTCGCGCACACGCTCGGCTTCGCGCCCGGCATGCTGCTCGCGCACCTGTGGGCGGCCCTGCTCGCCTCCGCCCTGCTCGCCCACGGCGAGGCGGCCCTGTGGTTCCTCGCCGCGCTGTTCGCACGCGCGCTGCCGCCGCTGCTCGTCCCCCGCCTCGCGTTCGGCGCCGCCGCTCCGGTCCGGTCCCCGGCCCGTTCCGCGGTGCCCTCCCCCGCCCCGCTCTCGGCGCACCGGCCCCGGGGCCCTCCCGGTTCGCGCCCGTCCGCACTGTGAGAGGCCCGGACCGCGCGGTCCCCGTACCGGAGGACCCGCGCGCCGGGCGCGAACCGACCACGAACGCTGAGAGAAGAACATGACCACCACCAGCAGCAGCGCCCCCCTCGACGAGACCGGGACCGCCTCCCGCGTGCTCCCGCGCGCGGCCGCCGCCCTCCTCGCCCCCCTCGCCGCCGCGGCACTGGCGCTGGCTCCCTCGCCCGCGCTGGCCCACGACGTACTGACCGACTCCAGCCCCGAGGACGGGCAGACCCTGGAGACTGTGCCCGAGGAGGTCGTGCTGACCTTCAACAACGCGCCGATGGAGGGCGGCAGCGGAAGCGCCGTCGTCGTGACGGGGCCGGACGGGGAGACCACCTACGAGGACGGCGAGCTCGCGTTCGACGGCACGGACGTGTCCGTGGCGCTGAGCCCCCTGGACGAGGCCGGCGAGTACACCATCGGGTTCCGCGTCGTGTCCTCCGACGGCCACCCCATCCAGGACAGCCTGACGTTCACGGTGACCGAGGAGGCCGTGGCCGCCGCGGCGCCGGAGCCGGAGCCGGAGGCGGGTGAGAGCGAGGCGCCCGCCGCCGAGGAGGCGGACGAGCCCGCCGGGGAGCCCGCCGCCGAGGAGGTCTCCGCCGAGGAGGCCGACGAGGGCGGCGTCTCCCCCGTGGCGCTGGCCGTGGTGGCCGTCGTCGCGATCGCGGGCATCGGCGCGGTCGTGCTCGTCCTGGTCCGGATGCGCAACCGTCCGGGCGGCGCCGACCGGAAGTAGGCCGGCGCCGGTCCGCGAGCGGAAGGGCCCGTACACCTCGCGGTGTACGGGCCCTTCGTGTGCGTCCCGCGCCGGCCGCCGCGGGGCGGGACCCGCGCGCGCCGGAGCCGGGGTCAGACGCGGCGCGCCAGCAGGATGCTGATGTTGTCCTTGCCGCCGGCCTCCATGGCGGCCTGCCACAGGGCGTGCACGGCGGCCTCGTCGCTGCCGGCCTCGGCGATCATCCGCTCCATCTCCTCGGGGAGGACGAGGTCGGACAGCCCGTCGCTGCACATGAGCCAGGCGCTCGGGTCGGCCGCGTCGTCGCGTCCCACGTGCGGGACCATCGAGCCGCCGGAACTGCCGCCCAGGGACTGGGTGATGAAGTTCGTGGTGACCGGGCGGCCGTCCTCGGAGGGGGGGAGCGCAGGGGAGTCGTCCTCGGAGAGCTGCCGCAGGCGGCGCCCCTCCAGGCGGTAGGTCCGGGAGTCTCCGACGTTGAACCAGAAGTTGCCGTCGTTGTTGAGCAGGACGCCGGCGACCGTGGTCCCCATGCCGGAGAACTCGGTGTGCTGGAGGGCGTGGTCCTTGATCTCCTCGTCGATGTTGCTCAGCAGTTGGGCGATCTCCTCGGGGCCGTTCAGCCGCGGCCCCATCTCGGCCATGCGGTGCACCGCGTGCTCCGAGGCGATCTCCCCCGCGGCCTGTCCGCCGATCCCGTCGGCGACCGCCAGGATGACGGGCTCGCTCACCGGCAGCACGCAGCGGACCGGAGAGGTCATGTTCGCACTGGCGACGGTGAGAGCACCCATGACGACGGCGTCCTCGTTGGCGGGGCGGATAGCGCCCCGGTGCGTGAGGGCCGTGACAATGACTTCCCCACCAGCGACACCCATACGCCCTTCCTCCCGTTTCGTCGGCCGTGGCCGGTTGCCCGGCGCCACGCGCCGGACCTTGGTCGAGTCCCGTTCAACGTCTGGATTCTGTAACCGTACCGACCTACTGCTGGAGTCGGTCAAAATCCGCGTACATCATGGCGGAAAACACCCGGATATGCAGTTCCCGCACCGGTTCCGGCCGATAAAAGTGCTGTGACGGGTGGGCCTCCGGTGTGTGTCGCGGCCTTCCGTGGTCCCGGTCCGACAGTAGCGGCGTCCACGCGCGCCCGACAGGGCCGATCGGCGGGTACGGAGAACCCCCAGCGCACAGGGGTTCCCGGGGTATTACGGTCCGCCCCGAAGTCTCCTTGGGGCATGGTGCGAGACCGGCCTCGCGTTGTCCGCCCACGAGGCGTCTGGCAGAATGGGCCCCGTTGGGTGTCTAAGACGCAGACACACACGACCCGCCACGTGCGCCGCGACTCCGTCGCGCCCGTGGTCCTCGATCTCCTTCGACGGTCGTTTGGTGTGATCACTGTGCGTCTGCCCTGCCTCTCTTCCTTTCCCGGTTCGCCCCGCAGCAGCCGCGTGCCCTCCGTGCGCGCGGCCGTCAGTGCTGCCCGGCGTCCACCACCCGCTGTGCCCGGGCGTTCCCGACCCGTGCGCCCGCTCTCCCCTGGATCGCACAGCCGCCGTCCCGCCCGGGGGGATTCCGATCCCCGCTCCGGAGTCACCTCGGGCGTTCGCACCTACGACGGGCACCGTTCTCGCCCAAGGAGTCCAGCCCAGTGAAGATCGCCATGATCGCCGAACACGCCAACCCCCTTCCCGCCCACCGGGGGGAGCCCGCCTGCCCCGCGAGCCTGCACGTCTGCGCGCTCTCCCGGCAGCTGGCCAAACTCGGTCACAAGGTGACGGTCTACGCCCGTCGCAGCGACCCCGAGCAGCCGGAGGGGCGCACCCGGATGGCGCGCGGCGTCTCCGTCACCTACCTCGACGCCGGTCCCGCCAGCCCGCTCCCCGCCGATGAGCACGCCGAGCACACCGGCGCCTTCGGCACCGCCCTGGCCGCGGTCCTGGACGAGGACGCGCCCGACGTCCTGCACGCCATCGGCTGGACCAGCGGCCTCGCGGCGCTGCACGCCCAGGCGCACAGCGAGAGCGACCAGAGCGGGACCCCCCTCGTCCAGACCTTCCACTCCCTCAACGCCAGCGAACAGCGCTCCGGGCTGTCCCACCACCCCGAACGCGCCCGCATGGAGACGATCCTCGCCTCCCGCGCCGACCACGTCCTGGTCAACTCCACCGACCAGCAGGGCGAGCTGGCGCGCCTGGGCGTGCCCCGGCACCACGTGAGCGTCGTGCCCTTCGGCGTGGACCCCGACCACTTCAGCATGGAGGGCGGGACCTCGGCCGAGCACTGGACCTCCCGGCGCGAGGAGCGCGCACGGCTGGTGTCGGTCACCTCCCTGACGGAGGCCGGCGGCGCCGACCGCCTCGTCGAGTCCATGACCCGCCTGCCCGAGGCGGAGCTGCTCATCGTCTCCACCGCCGAGGACCTCGACGTCGCCCTCGACGAGAACGCCCGCCGGGTGGAGCTCCTGGCCAAGGAGGCCGGCGTCGACGACCGCGTCCACCTCGTCGGACCGGTCGAGCGCAAGGAGCTGCCGCGCCTGCTGCGCTCGGCCGACGTGTACGTGTCCGCCGCCTCCTACGACCCCTACGGCGGCGCCGTCCTGGAGGCCATGGCCTGCGGCCTGCCCGTCGTGGCCACCGCGACCGGCGCGACCCCCGGCGCGGTCCTGCACCGCACCAGCGGCGTGCTGATGCGGTTCGGCCGGCCGGACGAGGTCGCGCGCTCCGTGCGCGCCGTGCTCAGCACCCCGACCATGAGCACCGCCTACGGGATCGCCGCCGTGGACCGTGCCCGCTCGCGGTTCACGTGGCAGCGGATCGCCGTGGAGACCGAGATCGCCTACGACCGGTCGCGCCCGCAGCAGGCGGAGGACGGGGGCGCCGACGGGAGCGAGACGGACAGCCTCCTGCTGTCCGGGGCCACCCGCTGATCCGTGTGGCCCCCCGTCCCCCCGTGTCCGTGTCCCGAGCCCGGCGGAGCCCCCTCCGGGCGGCCGGGGCGCGGAGCCGTGCGCCGATGACCTTCGAGCACCAGGGACTCCTCTTCGAGAGCGAGGGGCGGTTCCACGACACGGCCCTGGAGCGGCTGCGGTCCGCGCTGGGCGGCGGCGCCCACGCGGCGCTCGC
This sequence comes from Nocardiopsis sp. CA-288880, assembly GCF_050955985.1. Classification (NCBI taxonomy): domain Bacteria; kingdom Bacillati; phylum Actinomycetota; class Actinomycetes; order Streptosporangiales; family Nocardiopsidaceae; genus Nocardiopsis; species Nocardiopsis sp. CA-288880. Next base: position 6,662,520 of record NZ_CP192105.1, read on the forward strand.
CGTCTCCGGGGCCCGCGCCGCCGCGCTCGTCGGGTCCCTGTCCCCCGCGGAGGGCGCGCGCGTCCACGTGCTCGACAGGGACGGGCTCTACGAGGCCCCTGGGCGCACCCTGGCGGCCCTGCACCGCCTGACCCTCACCCACGAACCCGTGGCGCTGGTGGCGGAGCCACCGCCCCCCTCCGGTTCGGGGACCGAGACGCGCGAGTGGCTGCGCCTGGAGTCGGTCCTGTGCACGGCGCTGGCGCCGCTGAGCCTGCGCCTGCTGTGCGCCTACGACGGGCGGCTGCTCGGACCGAGGGCCCGCGCGGCGGTGCGCGCCACCCATCCGGCGCTGGTGGGCCCCGGCGGGCCCGGCCCCAACCCCGGCTACCTGGGCACGGCGGCGTTCGGCGCCCTGCCGGCCGTGCCGGACCCCCTGCCGGTCGGCGGGCCCGTCCACCGGCTGGAGATCGGGATGTCGCTCCCCCGGCTGCGCCGTGAGCTGACCGCGCTCTGCGAGTCCCTGGGCCTGGCGCGGCACCGGGCCGACAGCCTCGTCGTGGCCGTGAACGAGCTGGCCGCGAACGTGCTGGAGCACGGGGCGGGCAAGGGCTCCGTCAGCCTCTGGCGGGGCCCCGACCGGTGGGTGTGCGACGTGTTCGACGAGCACGGGGGCCTCACCGACCCGCTGGCGGGCTACCGTCCCGCCGACAGCATGCGCCCGCGCGGCTACGGGCTGTGGATCACCCGCCAGAGCTGCGACTTCCTGGAGATCAGCGGGGACGGCGGGGGGTCGACGGTACGGCTGCACTTCGTGGACGGGCTCGGGGGTCTCAGCCCCTGAGCGAGTCGACCGCCTCGTCGGTGTTCGGCACGATCGGGATGACCTGGTCGATGCCTGCTATCACGAACAGGCGGTTGACCTGCTGCTGCGGCTCGGCGACCACGAACCCCACGTCCAGGTCCCGGCCGCGCCGGAAGGCCGCGACGAGCACCCCGATACAGCGGGAGTCGCAGAAGCCGACCTTGGCGAGGTCCACCACCACGCCCCGCGGCCGGTCGGCGGCCAGGACCTCCTCCAGGACGTCGGCCAGGCCGGGAGAGGTCACCGCGTCCATCTCCCCCACGGGAGTGACGACGACGACGTCGTGCTCGCGACGGATCGAGATGTCTGACGTCACGGTCGCTTCTCCTTGTCGCTGCGGGTCGGAGCCTCATCATGGCGGTTTTCGATCACGCTCGGGACTCGTCACCCGCAGTGTTCTCCATGACCAGGTCCCTGGCGACGTCCACGACCCGCTTGCGGTTGCGCTGGGCGACCTCCCGCAGCGCGGTGAAGGCCGTGTCCGCGTCGCAGCCGCGCGCGTGCATGATGATGCCCTTGGCCTGGTCGATGTAGGTGCGCGCGGACATCGCCCGGCGCATGTGCGCGGTCTCGCGCGCCACGTCGGCCTGGCGCCCCACCGTGTGCAGGGCCGCCGCCGCGTGCTCCGCCAGCAGTGCGGTGAGCGGTGCGACGACCTGCTCGTCGAAGGCGTCGGCGCGGCCGGAGTGCACCCCGAACGTGACCACGCGGTCGTCGTCGGCGCCGTCGCCGGACAGGAGGCTGGGCAGGGTGATGGAGGAGCGGTCGCCGCACTGGACGGCCATGGCGGTGTAGCTCGGCCACCGGTGGGGTTCGCGGAGCACGTCGGCGACCCCGACCCGGGTCATCTCCCGCACGGCCTCCACCGTCGGGCCCTGGTCGGTCGTGTACTGGTGCTCGAAGGCGGCGGAGAGGTCGGCGTGGGAGGCGCCGTAGTCGGTCACCACGTGGCGGACCGTCCCGTCGGCCCCCTCGACCTCGCGCCACAGCACGACGAGGGCGGCCGAGCAGCCGGGGACCCCGAAGGCGGCGGCCCTGCTCATCTGGTCCAGGGCGCGTTCGAGGGTGGTGTTCTCCGCCTGTCCCAGCGCACCGATGTCGCGGGCCAGGCGTTCGATCCACACGGCGGGGCCTCCTTCCGCGTCCGGGGCTCACCCGCTAACCGTAACCTTGGGGATCACGGACCCGGACATCCGGGAGAGACCAGCCACGACGGGAGCCCTGAGCGTGTCGGAGAACCTCGCCGGGTTGCAACGCGAGACCACTGCTCTCAGTGAGAGAACAGCCGCCCTCCGCAACACGCACACGATGTACCCGGACGACGCCGAGGGAACCGCCGAGGCGGCCCTCGCGGAGCTGGAGTACGCGGAACGCCTGCTCAACGACGCGGGGGCGCAGCTGGCCCGCGCCCACAGCCAGCCCGGGCCGCGCCGCCAGAACGACGACGACCGCAACCTGCTCCGGGCGGTGTTCACGGAGCTCAGCGTCCCGGTCGTGCTGCTGGACCACGAGGGGTACATCAGGCGGATCAACAACGCGGGGGCCGCCCAGCTGGGCAGCGCGCCGGGCTACCTCACCGGGAAGACCTTCGCCCACTTCGTGGACCTGCGCAAACGGGCGGCGATGCAGTCCTGGCTCGCGGCCGTGCTGCGCGGCGACGGGCCGGCCTCGCTGGAGTCGCGGCTGGCGCAGCGCGGGTGGGCGGAGGACGTCCACCTCACCCTCACCCGCCTGGAGCTGCCCGCCGAGCCGAACCCGCTGGTGCTGGTGGCGATGTCGCCGCCGATGAACGGCGCCGAGGAGGAGGCCCCGTCCCCGCTCGAACCGGAGGTGGAGGACCAGGTGGTGGTCCTCGCCGCTCGCCGGCTGGACGTCCTGACGAGGATGACGCGGCTGCTGCTGCGGTCCGCGGGGCCGGGCGGGGCGGGGGAGCCGCTCGCCCTCGCGGACGCCGCCGAACTGCTCGCCGACTCCTACGCGGACTGGGTGGTCGTGGACGTGTGCGACCTGCCCACCGACCCCGGGGTCGCCCGGCGCGCCGTGGTCGCCGGTCCCCCCGACGCGGCGCCCGGTGTGCGGGAAGAGGTCGCGGCCGTGTCGCCCGGGGGGTCCGAGATCCCCGGCGAGGTGCTCGGCCGGGGCCAGTCCCTGCTGTTCCCCCTCATCGAGGACGAGTCGGTGCTGGGTGCCGCCGGGTCGGGCGCTCCCCTGCTCGCGGTTCTCGGGGCCGGGTCGCTCCTCTCCGTCCCGCTCCGGGGGAGCCGGGGCGTGCGCGGCGCGCTCACCCTGATCCGCCGCAGCAACCGCAGCAGCTTCCGCCTCGCCGACCTGGGGCTCATCGAGGAGATCGGCGAGCACATCGGACTGGCGCTCCCTCCCCGCCCCGTCCCCTGATCCCGCTCCCCCGCCCCCCCGGGGGGTGGCCGGTACAAGCCGATCCCGCCTCAGGGGGTTGCGCGTGAGGGCACGACCCCACCCCAGGGGGTTGTGCGTGAGGGCGCCGCCGGGGTGCTGCAGGACGAGTCGAGCCGCGAGCGAGGAACGAGCGGCAGGCGCGGACGAGGACGAAGCACACCGGCCCCAAGGCGCCCGAACCCCGGGGCGGAGCCCCGGAGCAGGCACACCCCTACTCGGGGCCGTGCAGGGTGTCCACCAGTGTGGACAGCTGCGACACCGACCGGTCCATCCGGCGCACGCCGTTGACGAGGGGCTGGTCCACGTCCTGGTAGTTGGTGACGATGTGCTCGCGCAGTTCGGCGAGGTCGGACTGCACCTGCCGTGAGCGCTGCGCCAGCTGCTCGGCCAGGACCTTGCCCGGCTCCCCGGTCTCCTGGCCGAGGTCGCGCTGGAGGGCGCGGGCCTGCTCGCGCATCTGCGCCTTGAGCTGGTGCAGCTCCACGAACACCTCGACCTTGGAGCGCAGCACCCACGGGTCGAAGGGCTTGAGCAGGAAGTCGACCGCGCGCGACGCGTAGCCGCGGAAGACCTGGTGCCGGTCGATCTCCTGTGCCGTCAGGAAGATGATCGGCACGTCCTTGGTCTTCTCGCGCTGCTTGATGTGGGCGGCGGTCTCGAACCCGTCCATCCCCGGCATGACCACGTCGAGCAGGATGACCGCGAAGTCGGTGCCCAGGAGGTGCTTGAGCGCCTCCTCCCCGGAGTTCGCACGGACCAGGTTCTGGTCGAGGGACGTGAGGGCGGCCTCCAGCGCGATCAGGTTCTCGTCGCGGTCGTCGACGAGAAGGATGTTGGCCTTCTGGGTCACTTCGGGTTACTCCAGGTCTTCGGTCGGGGTGCTGGTGCCAGTGTCCCCGTTCGGGTCGTTGTTATCCCTGGTACCGGCGCGGGTGTTGCCGCCGTCGTCGGCCGTCGCGCCATTCTGCCCGGTCCGTGTGTCGTCCGCGCCGTCGGCCCCGGTTCCGGCGGAGGCCGCCGCGGCGGCGGCGTCCTCGGCCGCCGCTCCGGCGATGGTCTCCTCCCGGCCCGCGGTGAGCCAGCGCCGCATGACGTCGAGCAGGTGGTCCAGGTCGACGGGCTTGGTCACGTAGTCCGTGGCGCCCGCCGCGAGGCTGCGCTCGCGGTCGCCCTGCATGGCCTTGGCGGTGAGCGAGATGATCGGCAGGTCGGCGAACTGCGGCATCTCCCGGATGCGCTGGGTCGTCTGGTTGCCGTCCAGCTCCGGCATCATCACGTCCATGAGGACCAGGGAGATGTCCTCGTTGGCCTCCAGCCTGGCGATGCCCGCGTGGCCGTTGTCGGCGTAGAGCACCTCCAGCCCCTGCGCCTCCAGGGCGCTCGTCAGGGCGAAGACGTTGCGCACGTCGTCGTCGACGATGAGGACTCGCTGGCCGGCCAGGACGGCGCGCCGCTCGGGGTCGGTGCGCGCCTCGGCCTCCTTCGGCTCCTCCGCTGCCTCTCCCCCGGCCGGTGCGGCCGACTCGGGCGCCTTGAGCACCGGGACGGTGGGCAGCGGCTCGTGGCCGATGTCGGTGAGGGCGGCCACCGCCGCGTCGAAGTCCTCGTCCGGCATGGCGAAGTCGTCGATCGGGACGCCCGTCCCGAACGCGGTCCCGAAGGCGTCCTGGGCGGGGTCGGTGTCGCCGCGACCGGTCTCCAGCATGGGCACCGACGACACGCCGACCGCCTGGTCGTCCCGGTCCCCGGCGTCCTCGGGAAGGCGGACCGGCAGCAGCAGCGTGAAGGTCGAGCCCTGGTTCGCGACGCTCTGCACCCGGATCTCACCGCCCAGCAGGCGGGCGAAGTTCCGGCTGATCGACAGGCCCAGGCCCGTGCCGCCGAACCTCCGCGACGTGCCGCCGTCGCCCTGGTGGAAGGCCTCGAAGATGACCTGGAGCTTGTCCTCGGCGATGCCGATCCCGGTGTCCGCGACCGTGAAGGCGATGACCTCCTCGTTCTCCTCGAACATCTCCAGGTCGGCGTCCTCCAGCGCCCACGCGGGCTCGATGAGGAGGCGCACCTCGCCCTGCGGCGTGAACTTGACGGCGTTGGACAGCAGGTTGCGCAGTATCTGCTGGAGCCTCTGCTCGTCGGTCCACAGCGTCCCCGGGATGTCCGGCGACACGTCCACCGCGAACGCGAGCCCCTGCTCGCCCGTGACCGGGCGGAAGGTCGCCTCGACGTAGTCCACCAGCTGCCCGATGGACACCTCGCTCGGCTGGACCTCCGCGCGGCCCGCCTCCACCTTGGACAGGTCGAGGATCTCGTCGATGAGCAGCAGCAGGTCGCTGCCCGCCTTGTGGATGGTCTGGGCGAACTCGACCTGCTTGGGCGAGAGGTTCTGCTCCCCGTTGTCGGCGAGCAGTCGCGCCAGGATGAGCAGGCTGTTGAGCGGTGTGCGCAGCTCGTGCGACATGTTCGCCAGGAACTCGGACTTGTACTTGGAGGAGACCTGGAGCTGGTGCGCCCGCTCCTCCAGCGCGTTCCTGGACCGCTGGATCTGCTGGTTCTGGAGCTCGATGGCCCTGTTCTGGTTGGCGAGCTGGGTGGCCTTCTGCCGGAGTTCGGCGTTCTTGCCGCGCAGCTCCTCCTGCTGGCGCTGGAGCTCGTTCGAGCGCTCCCGCAGCTGGCTGGTGAGCTGCTGGGACTGCTCCAGCAGGTGCTCGGTGCGGTTGTTGGCGAGGATGGTGTTGATCGTCGTGCCGAGCAGGGCGACCAGCTGGCGCAGGAAGTTCTTGTGGATCTCGCGGAACTCGCCGTAGGAGGCGAACTCCACGACGCCGAGGGCGCGCTCCTCCGAGACGATCGGGAGGATGTACAGGTTGCGGGGCGAGGCCTCGCCCAGGCCGGACTCGACCTTGACGTACCCCGGCGGGATGTTGCCCACCTGCTGTTCGACCTGCTGCGAGAGGGCCTCGCCGATGAGTCCGACGCCCTTGCGGACGCGGCGGCGGCTCTCGCCCGGCTCGAAGCCGAACCCCGCGTAGAAGAGGAAGTTCTCCTCGTCGTCCTGGGCCTCGGGCAGGTAGCAGGCGCCGTGCTGCGCGCCGATGAGCGGCGTCACCTCGGTCATGATGAGGCGGGCCAGCTCCTTGAGGTCGCGGTGGCCCTGGATGTGGCCGGAGATGCGGGCCACGTTGGACTTGAGCCAGTCGGCGTCCCGCTGGGTGGCGGTGGTCTCGCGCAGGTTGGACACCATCAGGTTGATGTTGTCCTTGAGCTGCTCCATCTCGCCGCGGGCGTCGACCTGGATGTTGCGGGTCAGGTCGCCCTCGGCGACGGCGCTGGCCACCTCGGCGATCGCGCGCACCTGCGTGGTGAGGTTGCCCGCCAGCCCGTTGACGCTGTCGGTGAGCTGCTTCCAGGTGCCCGAGACGCCCTCGACCTTGGCCTGGCCGCCCAGCTGCCCCTGGCTGCCCACCTCGTGGGCGACGCGGGTGACCTCCGTGGCGAAGGCCGACAGCTGGTCCACCATGGTGTTGACCGTCGTCTTGACCTCCAGGATCTCGCCCTGGGCGTTGACGTCGATCTTCTTCGTGAGGTCTCCGGCCGCGACCGCCGTCGTCACCTCGGAGATGTTGCGCACCTGCGTGGTGAGGTTGTGCGACATCGAGTTGACGTTCTCGGTGAGGTCGTTCCAGATGCCGGACACGCCCTTGACGTTGGCGCGACCGCCCAGCTTGCCCTCGGTGCCGACCTCGCGGGCGACCCGCGTGACCTCGTCGGCGAACGCGGACAGCTGGTCGACCATCACGTTGATGGTGTCCTTGAGCTCGAGGATCTCCCCCTTGGCGTTGACCGTGACCTTCTTGGTCAGGTCGCCCGCCGCGACCGCGCGCGTGACCATGGAGATCTGCCGCACCTGGTAGGTCAGGTTGTTGGCCATGGAGTTGACGTTGTCCGTCAGGTCCTTCCAGACCCCGGAGACGTCGCGGACGTGGGCCTGCCCGGCGAGCTTGCCCTCCGTGCCCACCTCGCGCGCCACCCGGGTGACCTCGCTGGCGAAGGAGTCGAGCTGGTCCACCATCTTGTTGATGGTGTCCTTCAGCTCCATCATCTCGCCCTGGGCGTCCACGGTGATCTTCTTGGTGAGGTCGCCGGCGGCGACGGCGGTCGTCACCTGGGAGATGTTGCGGACCTGGTAGGTGAGGCTGTTCGCCATGGAGTTGACGTTGTCGGTCAGGTCCTTCCAGATGCCCGACACGCCCTTGACGTTGGCGCGACCGCCCAGCTTGCCCTCGGTGCCGACCTCGCGCGCCACGCGCGTGACCTCGTCGGCGAAGGAGTCGAGCTGGTCGACCATGGTGTTCACGGTGTTCTTCAGGGCCAGCATCTCGCCCTGCACGTCGACCTGGACCTTCTGGGTCAGGTCGCCCCTGGCCACCGCCGTCGTGACCTGTGAGATGTCACGCACCTGGTTGGTCAGGTTGTCCGCCATCGAGTTGACGTTCTCGGTGAGGTCCTTCCAGATGCCCTGCACGCCGCGCACGTTGGCCCGGCCGCCGAGCTTGCCCTCGGTGCCCACCTCGCGGGCCACGCGCGTGACCTCGTCCGCGAACGTGGACAGCTGGTCCACCATCGTGTTGACGGTGTCCTTGAGGTCGAGCATCTCGCCCTGGACGTCGATGGTGATCTTCTTGCTCAGATCACCCCGGGCCACGGCCGTCGTCACCTCGGAGATGTCGCGGACCTGCACGGTGAGGCGGGACGCCATCTGGTTGACGGACTCGGTGACCTCGCGCCAGGCGCCGGAGACGCCCTCGACCCGCGCGGTGCCGCCGAGCTTGCCCTCGGTGCCCACCTCGCGGGCCACGCGCGTGACCTCCTCGGTGAACCCGCTCATCTGGTCGGCCATGCGGTTGACGGTGGTGGCCAGGCGGAGCAGGTCGCCCCGGAGCTCGCCGCGGCGGCCGTCGGTGGAGGCGCGGCGGCTCAGCTGGCCCTCCGCGACCGAGTCCAGGACCTGGGCGACCTCGGACAGGGGTTCGGCGACCTCGTCCAGGAGCTCGTTCAGGGCCTGGGCGCTCTCGCCCCACGCCCCGCGGGAGGGGTTGACGTTGACGCGCTCGTTGAGCCGCCCCTCGTCGCGGACGACGTCGCCGACCCGCTGGAGCTCCTTGCTCAGCTGCTCGCTGTGGTCGACCACCTCGTTGAAGACGGAGGCGATCTCCCGGACCGTGCCGCTGCCGCGCTTCCGGAGGCGGACGCTGAAGTCGCCGTCGCGCATGCGGTACAGGGCACGCAGAATCTCGTCGAGCTGGTCGTCGGCCACCAGTTCCTTGACCGCCTCGGGCATCGAACCCCCTCCTCAACCTGCCTCGTCACCGCTGTGTCCCGCCGGTCCGCCGGACGGGCGCACGGGCAGGGGGTCCGCGGTGTGGCCCGCGTACCCTTGGTGACACCCCGTCACGCTACCCGCGCGAAGTACCACCCGAAAGAAGCGGATGTGTCGACTTACACTAACCGGCCGGGATGGGCCGCACGGGCGGGTTCTCCATGTTGGGCTCCTCCGCCCGCCTCCCCGGGCCGGTCAGCGCGCCGTCCCCCGTGCCCCGGGGGGCGTGGTGGTATCACGGGGAGCGGTACCGCGCGACCCCCGGTCCGGAGGTTTCCGGTCGATACCCCGGGATCCGACGTCGGGCGCACGCGTATCGTGTCAGTGACCACCACCCCCTCGCCCGTATCCAGCGACGAAGGACACCGACGGCTTGCCAGCACACGACGCGTTGAAGGTCGCTCGACGAGAGTTCCCTCCTGCCCCGGAGACCGCGGCCGCTGCCCGTGAGTTCGTTCACGACACCCTTCTCTCCTGGGGTGTCCCCGATCCGTTCGACGACGTGATCCTGCTGGTCAGCGAGCTGGTGACCAATGCCGTCATCCACGCGAGGTCGAGCCTGGACGTGACCGTGCGCCGGGCCGAGGGCGCGACCGAGGTGATGGTCACCGACTCCGCGCCCGAGCGCGCCGTGCCCCAGGCGGGCCCGCTGGCCGTGGACACCTCGCCGTCCAGGGACGACGAGCGCAGCGGCGGGCTGGGGCTGGCCCTGGCGTCCGCGATCGCGTCCAGCTGGGGCGTGAGCTACGGGCGCAACGACAAGGCGGTGTGGTTCCGGATCGAGGACGCCCCCGGCGAGCACCCCTCGCTGGAGTCGCCCCAGGTGCGGCGCGGTCCGGCCCGTCAGGTGCGCCCCGCGCCGTGGTCGGCGCTGGACGCCGCCCTCGGCTCGCGGCTGACCCTGCCGCAGCTGCTGGAGCGCACCGTGGAGTACGCGGCGACCGCCCTGGGCGGCGATGCCGCCTACATCACGCTGGCGACCTCCGACGAGACCATGTGGGAGGTGCGCGCCGCCGTCGGGCTGACCCCGGGCGGGGCGCCGTGGCGGCCGCTGCGCGTGCGCACCGAGGAGACCTTCCCGTCCGCCGCGCCCGAGCCCGGAGCGGTGATCAACGACGACCTGATGATCGCCCGCACCGGGCGCGGCCGCCTGTCGCGGGCGGGGATGCGCTCGCTGGTGACGGCGCCGCTGATCGTGGACGGCCGGGTGGCCGGCCTGCTCGGGGTCGCCTCCAGGCGGGCCAGGCACTTCGGCCCGTCGGCCGCCAAGAAGCTCCAGGAGGGCGCGGACCTCATCGCGCTTCCGGTGGAGCGCTCGCGCCTGGCCGAGGTCGAGCTCAACCGGCGCGCGTCGCTGAGCTTCCTGGCCGAGGCCAGCGACCTGCTCGCGGGCACGCTGGACGAGCGGATGACGGGCGCGCTCGCCGCCCAGCTGATCACCTCCCGGCTGGGCCGGTGGTGCTCCATCCACACCATCAACGAGCTGGGCAGCTCCCAGCTCACCCACGTGGTGCACGGGGACGAGAACTACAACGACGTCCTGCGCGCCCTGCTGACCGGGCTGCCGCCGCGGGAGCAGCGCGAGCCGCAGCCCCTGTGGTCGCCCGCCGAGCTCGCCGAGGAGGGGCTCGACGAGCAGCTGGTCCGCGAGCTGGCCAGCGGCCCCGCGATCAGCATCCCGCTGGTGGCGCACGGCCGCGCGCTCGGCCGGATGACGATCGGCAAGAACGAGGCGGACGACTTCACCCGCGAGGAGGTCGACGTCGCGGACGACCTCAGCCGCCGCGTGGCCTCCGCCATGGAGAACGCCCGCCTGCACGAGAAGCAGGCGGCGATGAGCAGCGCCCTCCAGCGCAGCCTCCTTCCCGCGAAGGAGAAGGAGCCGGTGATCCCGAGCGTGGACCACGCGGTGTTCTACCGCCCCGCGGACGAGAAGAACCAGGTCGGCGGCGACTTCTACGACGTGTTCGCCGCGAGCGGCCGCTGGTGCTTCGCCATCGGCGACGTGTGCGGGACCGGTCCGGAGGCCGCGGCGGTGACCGGCCTGGCCCGGCACACCCTGCGCGCCCTGGCCAAGGAGGGGTTCACCCCGTCGCACATCATGCAGCGGCTGAACATGGCGATCCTGGACGAGAACACCTCCACCCGCTTCCTCACCATGCTCTACGGGGAGATGACCCCGGCCACCGACGAGGGCGGCGGGATGCGCGTACGGATGGTGTCCGCGGGCCATCCCCTCCCGATGCGGCTCAACCAGAAGGGCGAGGTCGAGAACTTCGGGACGTCCCAGCCCCTCCTGGGGGCGTTCGAGGACGTGGGCTTCACCACGGAGAGCGTCGACATCCGTCCCGGCGAGGTGGTCCTCGCGGTGACCGACGGCGTCACCGAGCGGCGCAGCAACACGGACATGCTCGGCGACGAGGGTCTGCTGGAGATCTTCTCCGGGTGTTCCGGCCTGACCGCGCAGGCGGTCATCAGCCGGATCGACCGCGAGCTGGAGGAGTACGCGCCGGGCGGCCACACGGACGACACGGCCATGCTGGTGCTGCGCTTCCTGTGAGGGGCGCCGGGGGCCGGGCTCCCCGGCGGAGCCGTCCCCGTCACAGCCAGCCCATGTCCTGCGCCGTGCGGATGGCCGACATGCGGTTGTCCGCGCCGGTCTTGCCGATGGCGTTGGAGAGGTAGTTGCGGACCGTCCCCTCGGTCAGGTGCAGGGCGGCGGCGATCCTGGCGACGGTGGCCCCGTCGGACGCGGCGCGGAGCACCTCGGCCTCGCGGTCGGTCAGGGGGCTCTCCCCTCCGACCATCGCGGCGGCCGCGAGGTCGGTGTCGATGTAGCGCCCTCCCCCGTGCACGCGCCGGATGGCGCCCGCGAGCTGGTCGACCGGGGCGTCCTTGGCGAGGAACCCGCGCGCACCCGAGGCGAGGGCCCGGCGCAGGTAGCCGGGGCGGCCGAAGCTGGTGAGGATGACGACGCCGCAGCCGGGCGCGCTCTGCTTGAGCTGTGCGGCGACCTCGAGGCCGGTGCCGCCGGGCATCTCGATGTCCAGGACGGCGATGGAGGCGCCGTGTCCGAGGACCGCGTCGACCACCTGGTCGCCGCGGCCCACCTGCGCGACGACCTCCAGGTCCTCCTCCAGGCCGAGGAGGGCCGCGATGGCCCCTCGGACGAGGTGTTCGTCATCGGCCAGCACGATCTTGATCAAGGTCGGCCCTTCTCACGTGTAGCCGGAGCCCCGGCGCGGTATTGTTCCGGACATTGTGGTGCATAAGGTTCTTGCAGGCACAGGAGCTCCGAGGGCCGCGGGGTCCGGCCCCCGCGGAGGCGGTCCGGGGAGCGCGCGCCCCCGCCGGCCTCCGGTCCGCCGCCCCCCGGCACGGACTCGAAACCCTGGTATATCGGGCTCTCACCCTGTTCTAACCCATGCGGCGCATGATGGATCCCGTCCACTAGACATCGTCCCGCCAGTCGGAGGATGAGTTGAACCCCAACGAACCGAGTACAGGTACCGAGCCCGGTGCGGCGGCCGGGAACGCCCGCCTCCCCGCCGAGCCGACCGACCAGCAGGTGCCGTCCGGTCCGGGACACTCCTCCGCCGACGGCGAGGCGCACGAGCCCGTGCCCGGCGGGGAGCGCGGGGGCGTTCCCGCCGGGCACGAGGACCGGTCGGCCGCGCCGCGGGCGGCCGAGGGCAGCGGGCCCGGGGCCCCCGGGGCGGAGGACGCCGGAACGGGGACCGCCGGTCCGGAGGACGCCGAGTGGCGGCCCGCGCAGGCGGAGGCCCACGCGGGCCCGCCGTTCGCGGCGGAGCAGCGGCCCCTGCCGCACGGGGGGTACGGGGAGCACCCGGGCACGGCCCCTACCGGACACCCCGTGCAGCACGCGGGGGCGCACGTGACCGGAACCGGTCCGCGCTTCTCCCCGCCGGAGCACGCCCCGCGGTGGGCCACGGGTCCCAACGAGGCGGACCGCGCCTCGTACACGTTCCCGCCGCACGTCGGCGGCCCCGGCGGCCCGGCGGGCGGCCCGCCCGACCAGTTCGCCGCGCACCACGCCGGCCCCGGCCGTCCGTACGGCGGTCCGCAGGGACCCGGCGGCCCGAACGGCCCCGGGGCGCCCGGGGCTCCGGGCGGGCCCGGCGGCCCGCCCCCGTTCGGCGACGGCCCGGGCTTCGGTCCGGGCGGCCACGGCCACCCCCCGTACGGCGCTGCCGCGCCCGGCCCCGCGGCCGACGGCGGCAAGAAGCGGGGCGGGCGGGTCGTGACGATCGCCGCCGTGACCGCGCTGGTCACGAGCCTGATCGTCGGTCCGGCCGCGGCCCTGGGCACCGCCTACCTCTTCCCGAACGGCCTGGGCTCCCCGGTGAGCTCCCTGACGGGCGAGCAGGGCAGCACGCCCACGGAGGGGGCGGTCGGCGAGGTCGCCGAGAGCGTCCTGCCGAGCGTGGTGTCGATCCAGACCGCCAACGGCGGCGGCAGCGGCGTGGTGATCTCCTCCGACGGCCAGATCCTCACGAACGCGCACGTGGTGGAGGCGTCCGGGGGCGGCCCGCTGGAGGTGCTGTTCAACGACGGGACCTCCGCCCCCGCCGAGGTGCTGGGCGCCGACACGGTCTCCGACATCGCGGTCATCCAGGCCGAGGGGCGCAACGACCTCGAACCGGCCACCCTCGGCGACTCCGAGCAGGTCGGCGTGGGCGCGGACGTGGTCGCGATCGGCTCCCCGCTGGGCCTGTCCGGCACGGTCACCACGGGCGTGGTCAGCGCCCTGAACCGGCCGGTGAACACGGGCGCCACCGAGAACGGCAACGGCCAGACCTCGACGGTGATCAACGCGATCCAGACGGACGCGGCGATCAACCCCGGCAACTCGGGCGGCCCGCTGGTGAACATGGCCGGCGAGGTGATCGGCATCAACACCGCGATCGCGGGGATCTCCCAGGACAGCGGTTCCGTGGGCCTGGGCTTCGCCATCCCGGTCAACCAGGCCCGTCCCATCGCCGAGCAGCTGATCGAGGACGGCAGCGCGAGCTACCCGGCCATCGAGGCCACCATCACCAACAGCCGCGGCGGCGGGGCCGAGGTCGTCGAGGTGGTCGAGGGCGGCGCCGCGGACGAGGCCGGCCTGTCGGCGGGCGACGTGGTGGTGTCCGTGGACGGCCAGGCCGTCACGACGCCGGACCAGCTGATCGCCGAGATCCGCTCCCGGCAGCCGGGCGAGGAGGTCACCTTCGGGGTGGTGTCCGGCGGCAGCGGCTCCCCCCAGGACGTGGCCGTCACACTCGGCGAGCAGAGCTCGGAGTCCGTCGAGAACGAGGCGGAGCAGGGCGGGGGCAACTGACCGTACGCGGTCGCGGTCCCTCTCCGCGGGGCGGCCCCGGGCTCTCGGCCCGGGGCCGCCCCGTCGCCGTTCCCGCCCCGCCGCGCCGTCCGCGGGCGGCCCCCGCCCCGGCCCCGGGGCTCCGGCACCCGCCGCGTGCGGGGGTTCGTGCGGTCGACGCGGGCACGGGGACCCCGGAACCCGCCGGGACGGTCTCCCGGGCCCGGCGGAGATCACCGATCGGCCACATCACGGTGCTGTTGCGCACACGGGCGAACACGCAGAGTATCCTTCTCTGCGCCGTGTGCTACCTGAGCGGTCGCCCCCGCGTCACCGGAAGGTCGGCGACGGTCAACGCGGGTGGGCCACACTCATGCGTACGCGGCGACCCGACAGCCAGGAGATCCGGTCCATGTCCACGTCCTTCGCTTCAGCCTCCCCCACGACGGCGCCCCCTCCCCGGCCGGCCGACGGCCCGGAGCGCCGGCCCCGGGTGCTGATCGGCACCGACACCTACCCCCCGGACGTGAACGGCGCCGCCTACTTCACCGAGCGCCTCGCCCGCGGCCTGGCCGGACGCGGCGCCCGGGTGCACGTCGTGTGCCCCTCCCCGGAGGGCTCGCCCCGCACGGTCGAACGGGACGGGGTCGTCGAGCACAGGCTCCGCTCGATGTCCTCACTCGTCCACGACAGCGTGCGCCTCGCGGTCCCCCTGGGGGTGCGCGGGCACCTGGACCTGCTGCTGGACCGGCTGGAGCCGGACGCGGTGCACATCCAGAACCACTTCCTCGTCGGCCGGATGCTGGCCGCGGCGGCCCGCGCCAGGGGCGTCCCCGTGGTCGCGACCAACCACTTCATGCCGGAGAACCTCTTCGACTACGTGCGCGTCCCCGGGCCGCTGCGCCCGTACGCCGCCCGGATCGCCTGGTGGGACCTGGGCGCCGTGCTCTCCCGGACGGAGCACGTGACGACCCCGACGCCCGCGGCGGCCGGGCTGCTGCGGGACCAGGGGTTCGCCAAGCCGGTCGAGCCGGTGTCCTGCGGGGTCGACCTGGCCGGGTTCAGCCCCCTGGACGGCGGGGCGGCGTCCAAGCGGCGGCTGCGCGCGCGGCTGGGCGTCCCCGACCGGACGACGGTGCTGTTCGTGGGCCGGCTGGACGAGGAGAAGCGCGCCGAGGAGCTGGTGCGGGCGACGGCGCGGACGGCCTCCGCCCAGTTGCTGCTGGCCGGGCACGGCGCGTACCGGCGGAGCCTGGAGGAGCTGGCCGTGTCCGAGGGCGTGGCGGACCGGGTGGTGTTCCTGGGCTTCGTGCCGCAGGAGGACCTGCCCGACGTGTACCGGTGCGCGGACGTGTTCGCGATCGCGGGCGTCGCCGAACTCCAGAGCATCGCGACCCTGGAGGCGATGGCGAGCGGCCTGCCGGTGGTGGCGGCGGACGCCATGGCGCTGCCGCACCTGGTCGAGGAGGGCCGCAACGGGTACCTGTACCGGCCGGGCAGCCCGGAGGAGCTGGCCGCGAGGATCGAGGACGTGGTCGCGGACGAGGGCGGTCGCCTGAGGATGGGCGAGCACAGCAGGGCGATGGCCTCGCGGCACCGGTTGGAGGACTCCCTGGAGCGGTTCGAGCGGATCTACCTGGAGGCCGCGGGGGAACGGCGGTCCCGGCGTCCGCCGGGGCCGTTCTGAGCGGCTGACCGCGGCGCGGGACCGCCCGCCCCGGAGGGGCCCGGGGCCGGGGCGCGGCCGCGCGGGACCGCCCGCCGCGGAGCGGCGCCCCCGGGACACGGGCCCTGGACCCCGCCGTCCCGCTCCCGGTCCGCGCGCGGGAGGCGGCGTCCCGGCAGGCCCCGCACCGCCCTCAGCCCGCCGGGGCCTCCGGCCCACCGGGCCTGTGCTCCGGCAGCTGGAACCCGATGGCGGCGCCGCCCCCCTCGCGGTTGCGGGCGAACACCCGGCCGCCGTGGGCCTGGGCGATCTCCTTCACCATGGACAGTCCGAGCCCGGAGCCGGGCAGGCCCCGGGCGACGGTGGCGCGGTAGAAGCGCTCGAAGACGCGGCCCAGCTCCTCCGGGTCGATGCCGGGGCCGCGGTCCAGTACCTCGACCGCGCCCGCCCGGACGCGGATCTCGATGGGCGCGGTGCCGTCGGGGTCGAACTTGGCGGAGTTCTCCACCGGGTTGGCGACGGCCCGCTCCAGGGAGCCGGGGCGCCCCCACACCACGCTGTCGTCGGCGTCCACGACGATGTCCCGCCCGGTGCGCCTGCGGGTGCGCTCGGCGACCCTGTCGACGACCTCCCTCAGGGGGACCGCGCGCATCGCCTCGTCCTCGTGGTCTCCGGTGGCGAGTCCGACCAGCTCGTTGACGAGCGCGGTGAGCTCGCGGGTCTCCCCGCGCAGGTCGTCGATGAGGCTCTCCCGCGCCTCGGGGCTGAGCCGGTCCACCCTCCCCAGCACCTGGACGTTGGTGTAGAGGCTGGTGAGCGGGGTGCGGAGCTCGTGCGCTGCGTCCTGGACGAGTCGGCGCTGCTCCTCCTTGGACCTGGCCAGGCGGGCGAGCATCGCGTTGAAGGCGCTGCCGAGGCGGTCGACCTCGTCGTGGTTGCCCTCCTCGTGGGCGTCGCCGGGTCCGACGGGGTCGAGGCGGCCCGTGGAGCTGACGTACTCCGCGGCGTCGGTGAGGCGGACGAGGCGCCCGGTGGTGCGGTGGCCGACCAGCCAGCCCACCGCCGCGGCGCAGAGGGCGACGAGGAGGCCCACCCACAGGATCTGGGTGGCGAGGCGGTCGAGCATCAGCTCGGTGGGCGACAGCCGCTGGAGGAGCTGCAGGGCTCCGGCGCCGTCGCCGACGGAGACCGTGGCCATCCGGTAGGCCTGCCCCTCGATGGACTGCTCGCGCATGTCGACGACGCCCGGCCTGGCCGTCGCGGCCAGTTCCATGTCCGCGTCGGAGGGGGTGAAGAAGACGACCTCGGCGGGGTCCTCGACGCTGACGGTGCGGCGGCCGTCGGGGCCGAGGAGCTGCACCTGGAGGTTGTCGCTGGACAGGAACGGGATGGGGCCGGCGGAGGGCCCGCCACCCTCCTGCCCGTGGATCTCGACGAGCTTGTCGGACAGGTCGGCGACGGTGCTCTCGAACCCGTTCCTGACGTCGGCGCGGATGAGGGCGGCGGCGGTGGTGTAGGCCAGGGTGCCGACCAGGGCGATGATCACGGTGGCCACCAGCGCGAAGATGACCGCGAAGCGGGTTCCCAGCCGCCAGCCGCGCGGGTTGAGCACCACGCCGCCGCGCCACGGGAGGGCGGCGTGGGCGCCGGCGGCCCCGGGGCCCGGCACGCCAGGACCGGAGCCGTCCCCGCGGCCGTCGGCGGCGGGCGTTCGCACGCCCGTCACCCCTGCGGGCGGAGCGTGTACCCGACTCCGCGCACGGTCTGGATGAGCGGCGGGCCGCCGTCCTCCAGCTTGCGGCGGAGGTAGCTGATGTAGACGGCGAGGTTCTTGGACTCCGGACCGAAGTCGTAGCCCCAGATGCGGTCGTAGATGGTGGCGTGGTCCAGGACGATCCCCGTGTTGCGGATGAGGAGTTCGAGGAGGTCGAACTCGGTCTTGGACAGCTCGATCTCGCGCTCGCCGCGCCACACCCGGCGGGCGCGCGGGTCCAGGCGCAGCTCCCCCGCCCGCAGGGGGCCCTCGTCGGCGGCGTCCTCGGGAACGGGCGCGGCCCTGCGCAGGAGGGCCCGCAGCCGGGCGAGGAGTTCGTCCAGCTCGAACGGCTTGGCGAGGTAGTCGTCGGCCCCCGCGTCCAGCCCCGCCACCCGGTCGGGCGTCTCCACGCGGGCGGTGAGCATGAGGATGGGCGTGCGGTCGTGTTCGGCCCGCAGCACCCTGGCCACCCCCAGCCCGTCCACGCCGGGCATCATCACGTCGAGGACGAGCAGGTCGACGGGGTCGGCGTGCACCGCGGCGAGCGCCTGGACCCCGTCCGCGACCGTCCGGACGCTGTAGCCCTCCAGTTGGAGGGCGCGTTCCAGTGAGTCCCTGATCGCGCGGTCGTCGTCGGCGACCAGGACCGTGGCGGTGGCTTCCATGGCGCCCATGGTCCCCTATCCGGGTGAGAAGGCGGTAAGAGGCGGGTGGGGCGCGTGTCAGAGCTTCCGCCGGTCAGGCCCCGGGGACGAACGCGCGGGTCCTCTCCAGTCCGGCCGCCCGGCCCTTGCCCGCGACCACGAGCGCCATCTTCCTGGAGGCCTCGTCGAGCATCTCCCCGCCGAGCATGACGGCGCCCCGGCGGTCCACGGTCGTGGCGTGCGCGTAGGCGTCCAGGACCAGCTCGGCGTGGTCGTAGTCCTCCTGGGAGGGGGAGAAGGCCTCGTTGGCGGCCTCCACCTGGAGCGGGTGCAGGACCCACTTGCCGTCGTAGCCCAGGGCGGCGGTACGCCCGGCCGAGCGGCGGAGGGCGTCCACGTCGCGGATCTGGAGGCAGGGGCCGTCGATGGCCTGGACGCCGTTGGCGCGCGCGGCCGTGAGGATGCGCATGAGCACGTAGTGGTAGGCGTCGCCGGTGTCGTAGCCGGGCGGCTGCTCGCCCACGACCAGGCTCTTCATGGTGATGGAGGCCATGAAGTCGGCGGGGCCGTAGACCAGGGACTCCAGGCGGGGCGAGGACGCGGCGATCGAGTCGACGTTCACGAGGCCGCGCGCGTCCTCGATCTGCGCCTCGATGCCGATGCGGCCGACCGGGAGGCCGGCGGCGCGCTCGATCTGCGTGAGCAGGGTGTCGAGCCACTCGACGTCGCGGGCCGCGGTGACCTTGGGGAGGACGATCGAGTCGAGGTCGGCCCCGGCGCCCTCCACGACGGCGATGACGTCGCGGTAGGCCCACTCCGTGGTGGTGTCGTTGACGCGGACCGACCTGACCCGCCCGTCCCAGCCGCCCTCGGTGAGGGCGCGGACGACCGTGCCGCGGGCGGCCTCCTTCTCCGAGGGGGCGACCGCGTCCTCCAGGTCCAGGAAGAAGGCGTCGGTGCCGAGGCCCCTCGCCTTGTCCACGAACCTGGGGTTGGACCCCGGAACCGCGAGTACCGACCGCCGCGACCTGAGTTCGCCCATCGCCGTCCCTGTTCCGCTCGACCGTGCCTGTGTCCGCGCCCCCGCGGCGGAGCCGCTCCCGGCGCCGCCGTCCACGGGTCGCGGGGCCCATCATCCCACCTGCGCGTGCGTAGAGTGAGGGACGGGTCCCCCGGTGGGACCGGAGTGACCGAGGGAGAGTGACCATGTCCGCCACGCTGCGTCCGACGAGTGCCCACTGGGGCAGCTACCAGGTGGTCGTCGAGGACGACCGGGTCGTCGGCGTCCGCCCCGACCCCGACGACCCGGCGCCCTCCCCCGTGATGGCCAACACCCCCGCGGCCCAGCACCACGCGTCCCGGGTGGCCCGCCCCGCGGTGCGCCGCCGGTGGCTGGAGCGCGGCCCGGGCCCCGACCCGCGCCGCGGCGACCCGGACGACGACTACGTCGAGGTCGAGTGGGACACGGTCCTGGACCTGCTCGCGGCGGAGCTCGACCGGGTGCGCACGGAGCACGGCAACGCGGCGGTCTTCGGCGGTTCGTACGGGTGGGGCAGCGCCGGGCGCGTCCACCACGCGCAGAGCCAGCTGCACCGCTTCCTCAACACGATCGGCGGGTACACGCGGTCGGTCGCCACCTACAGCCACGGCGCCGTCGAGGTGCTGTTCCCCAGGATCATCGGCACCCCCGCCGCGAACCGGCTGCTGCACCGCGCGCCGGCGTGGACGCAGATCCGCGAGCACACCGAGCTGCTGGTGACCTTCGGCGGGCTGCGGCTGTCCAACACGTGGACGACCTCGGGGGGCCGGGCGGCCCAGACCGCCGGTCCGGAGATGCGGGCCGCCTCGGAGTCGGGTGTGGAGTTCGTGTCGGTGTCGCCCCTGTTCGACGACACCCCCGAGGACGTCAAGGCCGAGTGGGTGTCGATCACGCCGGGCGCCGACACGGCGGTGATGCTCGCCCTGATGCACGTCCTGTTCACGGAGGGGCTGGCCGACACCCGCTTCCTGGACCGGTACACGGTCGGCGCGGACGTGCTGCGCTCCTACGTGCTGGGGGAACGCGACGAGCGCGGCGACCGGCCCGGGGTGGAGCGCTCGCCCGAGTGGGCCGAGCGGATCAGCGGGGTCCCGGCCGGCGAGCTGCGGACGCTGGCGCGGCGCATGGCGGAGAAGCGCACGCTCGTCAACGTGGGCTGGTCGGTGCAGCGCGCCCGGTACGGCGAGCAGCCGCTGTGGGCCGGTCTGGCGCTGGCGTGCTGCCTGGGACAGGTGGGGCTGCCGGGAGCGGGTTTCGCGTCGGGGTACGGGTCGATGGGCAACTACGGGGGCGGTTCGACCCCGATGGGCCTGCCGAGGATGCCGCAGGGCGCCAACCCCGTCGACTCGTCGATCCCGGTGGCGCGGATCGCCGACATGCTGCTGGAGCCGGGCGGGCGGTACGACTTCGACGGCGAGGAGCGCCGGTACCCGGACGTGCGGCTGGTGTACTGGGCGGGCGGCAACCCGTTCCACCACCACCAGGACCTGGAGCGGCTGACCAGGGCGTTCGGCAGGCCGGAGACGGTGGTGGTCCACGAGACGCACTGGACGGCGACGGCCCGGCACGCCGACATCGTCATCCCCTCGACGACGGTGCTGGAACGCGACGACCTGACGGCCAGCAAGGGCGACCTGAGCGTGCGGGCCATGCCGCGGGCGGTGTCCCCCCACGGACAGGCGCGCGACGAGTACGACACGTACGCCGACCTGGCCGGGCGGCTCGGGCTGCGCGAGGAGTTCACGGAGGGGCGGACCAGCGCCCAGTGGATGAGGTCGGTCTACGAGCGGTGGCGGTCGCTGGTGGCCAGGCACGGCGCGGAGGTGCCGGGGTTCGAGGAGTTCTGGGAGCGCGGGCGGGTGGAGATGCCCGGCCGGGTGGAGGACGAGGCGCTCCTGGGCGAGTTCCGGGCCGACCCGGAGGGCAGGCCCCTGCGGACGCCGAGCGGGCGGATCGAGCTGTTCTCGGAGACGATCGCGTCGTTCGGGTACGAGGACTGCCCGGGGCACCCGGTGTGGCTGGCGGGGCCGGCCGTGGACGGCGGGGACGACGGGTTCCCGCTCGTGCTGCTCGCGAACCAGCCCAGCGGGAGGCTGCACAGCCAGCAGGACATGGGCGCGCACAGCATGTCGCAGAAGGTCGGGGGGCGCTCGCCGCTGCGGATCGGCCCCGAGGACGCACGGGCGTGCGGCGTCGCCGACGGCGACGTGGTGCGGGTGTCGAGCGGCCGGGGGTCGTGCCTGGCGGGCGTGGTGGTGAGCGACGCGCTGCGGCCGGGCGTGGTGCAGCTGTCCACCGGCGCCTGGTACGACCCGTCGGCGCCGGGCGTGACGTGCGCGCACGGGAACCCGAACGCGCTGACGGAGGACGTGGGGACGTCACGGCTGAGCCAGGGGTGCACGGGGCAGACGGTGCGGGTGAGGGTGGAGCCGTTCGCCGGCCCGGTGCCGCCGGTCCGCGCGTTCGAGCCGCCGAACGGGATCGGCGCCCCGGCCTGAGCCGGAGAACGGGTCCGCCGCTCCGGGACCCGCCCGGTCCGGCCCGTGCCCGCGCGCCGCGGGGTCCGGGCCGGGAACCGGGACCGGGGCGGTGCGGTACGCGTCCGGGGGGCGGGTACGGCGCCTCCCCGGCGGGGACGGGCGTTCAGCGGACCAGGAGGCGGTCCACCCGGCGGGGCAGGAGCAGCCCCGCCAACCCGAGGAGCGCGTAGCCGACCTGGCCCGGGGCGAGCATGCCCAGGATCGCGCCCGTGTTCGCCGTCGGCGCCCGCAGGAACTCGCGCATGCGCGGGTGCGCGTGCGGGACCCCGTTGCCGGAGACCAGCAGGGAGAGCGCCGCGACCAGCACGAGCGCGGCCCACGCGGTCTCCGCCCCCGTCAGACCGCCCAGCCACAGCTGGAGCCGGTCCAGTGCCACGAACGCGTAGGCCGGCGCTTCCCGGTCCGCGGCTCCGACCGGCCCGGACGCCCCGGGGGCGTACACCGCGGCGGCGGCGAGCGAGGCGGTCGCCGCCGTGACGCCGCCGGTGGCGGCCAGGCCCAGCCGCCGGGCCAGTGAGCGCGCCTGCCGGGTGAGCTCCTCCTGCGAGGGGTGGCTCCGCCAGGGGCGGCCGGCGGACCGGGCCTCCGCCATGGCGTTCGCCCGGCGCCGGCGGAGGAACCGCCACGTGTCGCAGAGGGCCCCGGGGCCGCGCCGCGCGGCGATGGCGGACACCGCGAACTCGTGGACGATCGTGGACAGCGTCGTGGCGAGCGTGACCGGCAGGTCCACCCAGGACAGCGCCAGCCTACGGAACAGCGGCGCGATGTCCGCGGGGACGCGCACCCTCATCGCCACGGACCTGCCGCGGGCCCGGCGGCGCAGCCCGGCCAGCGGGGGGCGGCCGGGCAGCGGCGGCGTCGACTCGGCCGCGGTGCCGATCGTCCGGTAGTCCATGGCCACGGCGCACAGGAGGAGGACGACCAGCAGCCACGGGGTGAGGACCCCGCCGCCGAGCAGGCCGTGCACGAAACCGGACACCGGGTGGAGGGCCGCGTTGGCCAGCACGGCGTTCAGGTTGAGGTGTTCCAGGAACGCCGCGGTGAAAGCGACCGGCGGCAGCAGCCACAGCCACGCGCCGTAGCGGCGGCCGACGACGGCGAGCCCGAGGGCCGCCCCGACCAGGCCGGTGGTGACGGCGTGGCCGGAGAAGACCGCGAGGACGGCGCCGGAGGCGTCGGTGACGGTGCTCCCGCCCGGCAGGAGGAACCCCCCGCCGCCGGGCCGGTCGCCGCCCCCGGTGGAGACCCCGGTGAGCAGGTGCTCGGCGAGCTGGAAGCCGGCGCCGGACGCCGCGGCCAGCAGCAGGAAGTCGACGGCGGCCAGTCGGCGCGTCCGCCGTCGGGCCACCAGGCCGAGGAGGAGGAGCGGCGCGAGCTTTCCGGCCTCCTCCACGGCCACCGCGACATAGGTGTAGCCGACGACCCCGTACGGGTCGACGCCCAGGAGCCCGACGACGGCCGCCTCGGCGAGGGCGAGCGGCCACAGCAGGAGCGCGCCGACGGCGGCCACCCGCAGCAGGGTCGCGAAGGAGACGGTGCGCGACCGCGCGGGCCAGGCCAGCTGGAACAGCAGCACGAAGGCCGCGGCCAGGGCGGGGAGGGCCGTGTCGAGGCTGGGGACGAACAGGGGCGCGACCAGCAGCGCGACGACCGCCAGCCACCCCCAGGCCCCGCGCAGGGCCCGCAGCGCGCCGACGGCGCGCGGCGAGCGCTCCCGGAGGCGGTCGCCCCGGCGGGCGAGGCGTTCGGGCAGGTCGGGTCCGGGGCCGCGCGGGCTCCGGGCGTGCCTGGCGCCGGTGTCGGCGCAGTTGTAGAGCAGGGCGGCGCGGGTGAGGACGGGCCCGCCCTCGACGCGGGCCCTGTTGCCGAAGTGGACGCGCGCCTGGGGGATGTCGGCGCCGACCAGTTCGCGGACGAAGTCGGCGGGCCCGGCCGCGACCGTGAGCTCGTCGGCGGTGACCAGGACGGCGGCGGAGAAGTCCTCGACGCAGACGAGGAAGTCGGTGGGGGTGGGCCCCCAGCCCCGGATGAGGTCGATGAGGGTGTCGGTGTCGAGGGGGACCTCGGTGACGGGGTCGTACGAGAACTCGGGCCGGGTCCGGCACACCAGGAGCCGGTCGACGCCCATGGCGCGTCCCGCCGAGACGATCGCGCGGATGAGGTTGCGGTCCCGGGGCACGAGGAAGGGCGTGGTGACCTTGCCGTCGACCCTGATCCACTGGGGGTCGAGCTCGGTCGCTCCGGCACAGACACGGAGGACGAGGTCCCGCGCGAGCATGGCCTGTTCTTCCATCGACGTCCTTGTGCCGTGCGGGGGGCGGATACGGGGGCCGGTCCCGGCCCTTGGCGGACGGAACGGCCCGACCGAGCATAACGGCGCGGGGCGGCGGCGGAAGAGGTGCTCTGCGGCATTGTGGCCGTGATGTCATGCGGCGGGCCGCGCCGCGCCTCCCCCGGCGCCCGGGGCCGCCGCCCGGCCGGGAGGGCGCGGTGGAGCCGCCGGGCCCGGGGCCCCGGACGGCTGCCGTCACCGTCCGCCGCCGGAGGGTACGCCCTCCCCCGGCTGCGCGCCCGGTGCGCAGCGGACGTCGCGGGACGCACGGGGCCCGGCGCCGAAGGCGTCGGCGCACAGCTGCCCGACGTGGCGGAGGACGGGCAGGTCGAGGGCCCAGCCGGCGAACGCCCACCCCAGGTGGAGGTGGTCCAGGGCACGCGCCAGCGCCGCCACCCCGCTCCGGCGGAGCCCGTCGGGCGTCTCGTAGGTGAGGCGGTACAGGACCTCGGGGTGCTCCGCCGCCGGACGCAGCTCCAGGGCCACGGGCGCCCGGGCCGCGATCCAGCCGCCGAGGCCGGTGCACATGGCGCAGTCGGCCGCCACGTAGAGGGTCCCCGGGGTCCGGCCGGGCCACGGCCGCCACCGGGGCAGCCAGGGGCGCACGCCCCCGCGGTAGTCCTCCCAGTCGCTCCCGAAGGCCCGGCGCAGCTGCCCGCCCTCGTGCCAGGACGCGAACCCCGCTCCGTAGGCGAACGCGACCAGGGCGCCGACCAGCAGCCGGGGGTCCCCCGTCACCGGCACGAGCACCAGGTGGACGGCGGCGACGGTGGCCTGCATGGGGTTGCGCACGTAGGCGTAGGGGCCGCTGGCGACCAGGCGCGACGGCGGGTCGCAGGGCAGCGGGGTGCCGCGGCCCACCTGCGCGAACTCGCGGGCCGCGGCCAGGCCCGGCAGGCACGCCGCCGCGAGGACCTGGGCGGCGAGCAGTGCCTCCCCCGGGCCGGGGACGGCGTCCAGCGCGTACAGCGGCAGGCCCACCATGAGCCCGAAGGCCAGGACGGCCTGCGCCCACGTCCGGGCCCGGACCAGCTGCCCGCGCCGGGTCCAGTGGGCCAGCATCAGCGCGGGGATCAGGCACAGCGCCGACCCCGCGAACTCGCCGAGGAGCCAGAGGGGCCCGAGGACCACCACGGGTTCGGCGAGCGGCATGACGATCACGTCGACCCACACGAGCAGGCCGGTGAGCAGGGGGACCGGGAGGAGGCGGAGCATCAGCGCGGGCAGGGCTCCCCACAGGACCGCCCAGGCGATCAGCAGGTCGACGGGCATTCCGCGCCACACGGCGCCCTCGGCGTGGAAGGTCCACCAGCCCGCGTGCACCGCGTACAGGTTGAGCGGGACGAGGGTGAGCAGGGCCCACGCCCCCGCGACGATCATCGACGCGACCTCGCGCGGCCGGGGCGCGCGCCACGCGCACAGGACGGCCAGGAGCAGCAGCGGGACGAACAGTCCGACGCCCCGGACCAGGGTCGCGGGGACCTCCGCGGCCGTCACTCCCCGGCCTCCGCGACCGCGTCCCGGAAGGTCGTCGCGAGGTACTCGGCGGCCAGGTCGGTCGTGTACGACTGGATCGGCCCGAAGTACCAGGAGGGCTCGTAGGTGCGCTCGTACTCGACGGTCCAGGTGAGGCGGGTGCCGCCGCCCTCCCTCTCCCAGGCGGCCTCCGCCCGGCGCATGTCCATCCAGTTCGCGAACGCCGTGTCCCGGACCACGTCGAAGACCACGCGGCCGCCGTCGCCGTCCCACTCGCTCTCCGCGACCTCCAGCTCCATGTCGCGGGGGGTGGGCCCGGAGCCGATCCGGAGGATGCGCCTCGGGGTGAAGTCGACGACGCGGGCGTCCCCGGGCTCCAGGCCCTCCCCGGCCGCCCGGACGGGGTGGGGGAAGGGCACGGCGCGCAGGAAGAGGGCGTCGGGGACCGCGTAGCCGGGCGGGGCGGCCAGCGCGGCGGCGACCCGCTCCGGTTCCGCGTCGATCAGCACCGACCCCTCGCCCCGGTCCGCCCGGGGGAGGAGGCTCGTCCCGGCGACGCCCTCCAGGGCGAGGACGAAGAGGACCGGTACGCCCAGCAGGGCGTGGCGTCCGCCCCTGCCGCCGGCCCTGAGGGCCTCCGCCGTCCAGGCCACGAGTGCGGCGACGCCGTAGAGCAGGGGCGCGGCGATGACCAGGCACACCGTGCCCTCGCCGAGCAGGGCCGCCGCCAGCGCGAGGCCGACGGTGGTGACGGCCATCGCGATGCCCGTGGCGCTCCGCGCCCGCACGGTGAACACGACGATCAGGGCGATCACCGCGGGGAGGCCCACGTAGAACAGCGCCGTCTGGTCGAGGCCGCCCCAGTGGTTGACCCGCAGGGCCAGCAGGCCGGCGAAGGCCGCGAGCAGGAGCGCGGCGAGCGTCCAGCGGGCGCGGGTGGGGGCGTGGGCCGGAAAGGCTTCGGGCTCGTCGCTTCGGGACATGGGGGCACCCTTCATCAAGCGGTTAAAGCACTTGGTTTAATCACTTGATTAAACCGTATGATGAACACACCCCGAGCGGCAAGGGGGCTACGCGAGGAGGACCATGGCCAGGAGCGGCGGCGGACGGCGGACCAGCGAGGAGACCAAGGAGAGGCTGCTCGACGCGGCCTGCGCGGTACTGCGGGAGGAGGGGTACTCCGGGGCGTCCGCCCGCGCCATCGCCACGCGCGCCGAGGCCAACTCGGCGCTGGTCTTCTACCACTTCGGCGGGGTCGACCAGCTGCTGCTCGCGGCGCTGGACCGGTCGAGCGCCGAGCGCATGGCCATGTACCGGGAGATCGCCGGGCGCGCGAAGACCCTGGAGGAGCTCGTGGAGGCGGCCCTGCGCATCTACCGCACCGACCTCGAACGCGGCTACATCACCGAGTTCTCCGAACTCGTGGCCGCCGCCGTCACCAAGCCCGAGCTCCGCACGGAGATCCGCGACCGCGCGGAGCCGTGGATCGCGTTCATCGAGCACGAGTGGAACCGCGTCCTGGGCGGATCGGCCCTCGGAAGGCTGCTGCCCGCGCGCGAGGTCGCCTACGGGGCGATCACGTTCTACCTGGGGGTCAACCTGTTCTCCGTCCTGGACGAGGACCGCACCCGCACCGAGGCGGTCTTCGGGCTGGCCGGGGAACTGGCGCCGCGGGCCAGGCTCCTCACCCTGCGCCTGCCGCGCCGCGACCGCGACGTAGGCTTGTCGCCGGCGGACCAGGAGGAGGACGCATGAGCGGTGGCGGCGGCGCGGGCGCCGACGGACGGGGCGCGGGCGCCGGCGGGTCGGGGCCGGCGGACGGGCAGGGCGTGGCGGTGGCCCCGGGGATCGAGTTCCCCGACACCGCCGACGGGAGGACCCACGTGGCGGGCGCGGTCATCGCCGACGGCCGGGGACGCGTCTTCGCGCAGCGCCGGTCCGCGACCCGCAAGGTGTTCCCGCACTGCTGGGACATCGTCGGCGGACACGTCGAGCAGGGCGAGACCATGCTCGAGGGCCTGGCCCGCGAGGTCGAGGAGGAGACCGGCTGGCGGCTCGTCGGCGTGCTCGCGGAGCTGTACCGGCTCGACTGGGACCCCGGCGACGGCGTCACCCGGCACGAGGTCGACTACCTGGTGCGGGTCGAGGGCGACCTGTCGGCGCCGCGGCTGGAGCCCGACAAGCACACCGAGCACCTGTGGGTGGACGACTCCCTCGTGCACCGGCTGCGCGACGAACGCGACCCCGGCGACTACTTCATCACCGACATCGTGCAGCGCGGCCTCGACGCCGCCCGCGCGGCGGACGGCTGACCCGCCGGGGCGGCCGGGTCCGCCCCGGCGGGCCCGGCGGGCCCCGTCACACGGCGCGGCTCCGGGAGACCTCGGCCACCGCGAGCGGCAGCGCGTCCAGCAGGTCGGACGCGCTGATCGGCGCACCGCCGCGGGCCAGCGAGGCGGCGCGTCCGTGCAGGTAGGCGCCGCACGTCGCGGCCTCGCGCGCGGGCAGGCCGGACGCCATGAGCGCGCCGACCGCCCCCGACAGCACGTCACCGGTCCCCGCGGTGGCCAGCAGCGGCGTCCCCGTCGGATTGGCGACCGCGGGGGCGCCCGGGTGCGCGATCACGGTGGTGGAGCCCTTGAGCAGGACCGTGCACCCGAACCGGTCGGCGGCGCGCTCCGCGTGCTCCAGGCGGCGCGCCTCCACGTCGGCCCGGTCCGCGTCGAGCAGCCGTGAGAGCTCACCCGCGTGCGGGGTCAGGAGCGTCTGCGGCGCCCGTTCGCGGAGCAGCGCGGAGAGCGGACCGCCCCCGCCCCCGGTGAGCAGGGTCAGCCCGTCCGCGTCCACCAGCACCGGGACCTCGCTGTCCAGGACCGCCCTGAGCTCATCGGCGTTGGCCGGGTGGGTGCCGCGCCCGGGGCCGATGACCACGGCGGCCACCCGGCCCGGGGACAGGTCGGTGCTGCTCTGCGGGTCGCGGAGGTCGGCGACGACCTCCGGCCAGCGGCCGACCACCTGGTCGGCCAGGCCCCTCCCCCCGCCGAAGCGGACCATCCCGACGCCGGTGCGCAGCGCGCCGCCCACGCACAGGACCGCCGCGCCCCGGTAGGGGTCGGAGCCCGCGCGGACCCCGAGGACGCCCCGCCGGTACTTGTCCTGCTCCGCGCCGGGGGCCGGGAGGAGCGCGGCGATGTCCACAGCCTGTGGACGGACCAGCGCGGGGCCGGGCAGCTCCGGCCCCAGCCCGATGTCCACCAGCCGGACGCGGCCCGCCCGCTCCGCCCCGGGGTCGACGAACAGGCCCGGCTTGTGGGTGCCGAACGTGACGGTGGTGTCGGCCCGGACCGCGGGCCCGGCCACCTCCCCCGTGTCCGCGTCCACCCCGCTGGGCACGTCGACGGCGACCACCCGGGCGGGGGCGTTCGAGGCGAGCACCGCCAGGGCGGCGTGCGGATCGCGCAGTCCGCCGCGCCCGCCGATGCCGACGAGCCCGTCGACGACCAGGTCGGCGTCGAACAGGGCGGCCTCCTCGGCCGCGCCGCCCGCGAACGGCAGGATCCGCCCGCCCGCGGCGCGCAGGGCGTCGGCGCCGCCCTCGTGGACGGACCGCCCGGCCGCCAGCGCGCGCACCGACGCGCCCCGCGAGGCGAGGAGCGCGCCCGCGTACAGGGCGTCGCCCCCGTTGTCGCCGCCGCCGACCAGGAGCACCACCCCCGCCCCGTAGACCCGGGGCAGGAGACCGGCGCACTCGGCCGCGAGCCCGGCCGCGGCCCGGCGCATCAGGGCCCCCTCGGGAACGCGCGCCATGAGCGCGCGCTCGGCTTCGCGGACGACGCTGACGGTGTGTGCTGAGTGCACCGGCTACCTCCAGAGGGGTCGATCGGCCCCCATCGTGTCGCAGGTGGGGCCCATGGGGCGGCCAGCGCCACACCTGGCGTTCCAGGTAGGTCGATTTCAACCCGATGTCATCGTTTCACTACCCTTCGGAGTGACGGCTTGCAACAATGGGGTGTATGCCTCGACCGAGCAAGTACGTGTCCCGGTCCGACCTCGGCTGGGGATCCTCCCCTGCCGAGAGGGCCAACCCCCGATCCGGACTGGTCATCCACTACGACAGCGCCGACCAGGGCCTCGCCGACAAGAAGCACGAGGCGTGTGTCACATACTGGCGCAACACCCGCAAGTTCCACACCGGCCCCTCCCGCGGCTGGGCCGACATCGGATACTGCGTCGACGAAAAGACGGAGATCTTCACAGAAGAGGGCTGGAAGACATTCCAGGAGATCGCCGAAGGCGATGTGGTCCTCACCCTCGACCACGAGACGGGCATGTCCCAGTGGCAGCCGCTGCTGGCGGTGAACGTCTTCCCCGCGGTACCGCGCGAGCTGATCAGGATGGAGGGGCACAGCCACTCCTCCCTGACCACGGCCCAGCACCGGTGGCCCGTCGAGCGGTTCTACCGCCGCGCGGGGACGCAACGCCAGAAGTCGGCCGATGGTCGATGGGCGGCGACAGGGCGTGCGGAGCGCACGCAGCAGGGACGCGAACGCGTCTGGGCGACCACCGGGACCCTGAAGTACGCGGACCGCATCCCCCTGTCCGCTCCGTGCGTCACTCTCCCGACCGAGCCCAAGTGGTCGGACGCCCTGGTGGAACTGGTGGCGTGGTTCTGGACCGAAGGGCACATCAAGCCGCAGAGCCGGAGCCGCGTCCCCGGTACGGGCGTGGTCATCTACCAGTCCGAGCAGAAGAACCCGCAGAACGTGGCCAGGATCAGGGGAGCGCTGCATGCTCTCTTCGGCCCCGCGTGTGAGGGCTTCCCCCGCTCCGGGGCTGCTGCGGACGGGATCCCCCGGTGGCGGGAAGCAGCCAACCGACAGCTCGTGGAGTTCCATCTCTCGGTGGACGCGGGCCGGGTGCTTCTCGACCACGCGCCCGGACGTGTTCCCGGATACGGGTTTCTCCGGTCCCTCACACGGGCTCAGCTCGGCCTGTTCATCGAGGCCTCCCTGCTGGCCGACGGCCACAACAGCCGAACCGCCGACGCACAGGCCCTCAGCCAGAAGAGCCGGGAGGCGGCGGAGGCCTTCCAGTTCGCCGTGATCCTGGCGGGATATGCGACGTCGTTGCGAAGGCGCCCGCCGACGCCGTCGACGAAGTACGACATGTGGAAGGTCGAACTGCGGCGCAAGACCCACTTCGCGCCCAAGGCCGCGCGAACGCGGAAGTCGGCCTTCTCCATCACGAAGGAACCCTACGACGGTCGCATCTGGTGCCCGACCACGCCGAACGGTACCTGGCTCGCCCGACGGGCGGGCACGGTGTACTTCACCGGGAACTCGTTCATGGCGTGTGCCCACGGATATGTCCTGGAAGGCCGCGGTCTGTACCGCACCCAGGCCGCGCAGCCCGGGGGCAACACCTCCCACTACTCGGTGACCCTGGCCACGGGTCCGAAGGACCCCGTCACACCCGAGCAGATCAACGCCGTCCGCCAGCTGCGCCAGTGGCTGATGGAACCGGACACCTCCATCTCCGGCAAGGTGCTCGGCCACCGCGACTTCATCTCCACCTCGTGTCCCGGGGACAGGGCCTACAAGCTCGTCAAGGACGGAACCTTCGCCAAGAAGCCCGACGAAACCGAGGGAGATGACGTGCCCAGACATCGCAGGTTCGAGAAGGACGACGCACAGGAGCTGACACCCGGTACGTGGGCCAGCCTCAAGTTCGACCGCCGCCACGACGGCCACAGGGGCGACCTGTACGCCCTCGTGGGCCCGGACGAACCGGACGGGGCGCTCTACGACCTCTCCGTGGGCGTCACCCTCCAGGGCCTGGCCTCGGGGACCGAGGTGCAGCTGCGCGCCACGGAGTACGAGTCCGACGGCAGCGGCGGCTGGAAGGTGGCCCGCAACCGCCCCATCGAGAGTCCGGTGCAGGCGGCGGGGAACGGGCACTTCACCTACGCCTGGAAGGGCAATCTCGCCAAGGGCAGGCGTGTGCGGGTGCGGGTCGCGCAGTTCGGGGACGCGAACGCGCAGGTCACGTCGGCCACCGCCGAGGTCTTCTACTGGCCCAAGTAGCCCGTGGACTCCCCCCGGGGGCCGGGCGCGGCCCGGAGGCCTGCGGCTCCGGGCCGCGCCGGTCCGTGGGGGGGAGAGGCGTCCGTGACACGGGAACGCCCCGGCCGCGCTCAGGCGCGTCCGGGGCGTTCCGCCGTTCGTCCGGTCGGGTCAGCCGACCGGGATGACGATCGGCTCCTCCATCCCGAAGCTCGGGTCGAACCGGAGCTCGGTGACGGTCACCTCGCCCACCGTGGCGAGCTGCCCGGAGATGCTGTCCCCGGGAGCGACGGACACGGCTTCCATCTGGGTGATGTCGGCGAAGATCGTCTCGGCCCAGTCGGAGCGCTCCGTGCCGTCGTCCAGCACGAAGGTGAAGTAGATCGGGTTGACGTCCAGGGCCTCGGACGAGTCGTTGGTGATCTCGACGTCCACCACGGTGTAGGTGGTGTCGTCGATGACGTCGCCGGCGGTGCCGCTCTGGGTGGCGCTGGCGGTGATGCCGCCCTGCTCGACGGGCGCCTCCTCCTCGGTCGGCTGCGACTCGGTGGCGCCCGCCGACTCCTCCGGGGAGGAGGACGTGGTGGGCTGGGTGACCGGTTCGTCTCCCCCCGACAGGGAGGCGACGATGACGATGAGCACGATGGCGATGATCACCACGCCGAGGCAGCCGCCGACCCCGATGCCGACCTTGGCGCCGGTGGACATGCCCTTCTTGGGCGGCTGGCCGTAGGGGGGCTGGCCGCCGGGGGGCATGTCATAGGGCGGCTGTCCGCCCGGAGGCATGTCGTAGGGGGGCTGCCCGCCGTAGGGCGGCTGTCCGCCGGTGGGCCCGCCGTAGGGGGGCTGGCCCCCGGAGGGGTCTCCGTAGGGCGGCTGGCCGCCGGTGGGGCCTCCGTAGGGGGGCTGCCCGCCGTAGGGCGGCTGCTGAGGGCCCGAGGGGTACTGGGGATAGGACACGGGGGTACTCCGGCTCTCGTGCACGATGCGGTGGAAGGGGATGCGCCGCCTACACCGTGCACCGTCGGGTGAACACGTGCGGCTGCGAGGACAATATCCGACATGACCGCATCGCGTTCGCGCTGCTCCCCTGCCCGGCCCGTCCGGTTCCGGACGCGGACGCAGGCGGGAGCCCCGGCGCCCCGGACGTATCCGGCCGGCCTCGGCGGCGGACGCGGTGCGGCACGGTGTTCGATGCCGCCCGGCCCTGTGAGGTTCTCCACTGCCGCTCCCCGCTCCGGGGCCCGCCGGTCCGGCACCGGGTCCGCGCCGCGGTCCGCCGTGCCCGGCGGCCGGTCGCGTGGCGGGCGAGCGCGCCTCGGACGGGTCGCGCCGCGGGCGGCGTGGACCGTGCGCAAGGCGCTCCGTCCCCCGCCCGTGCGCCCCGGCGCCCCGGCGTGGGGAGTGCGCGTCGTAGGTTGTTCGCGGCCCCCCGCCCCCTGAGGAGACGCCCGTGCTGATCGACCACCTGTCCTGGCCGCTGACCGTCGCCCACCGCGGCGCCCGGTCGACCGCCCCCGAGAACACCCTGGAGGCCGTCGCGGCGGCGATCGACGCCGGGTCGGACCTGATCGAGGTCGACGTCCACCTCGCTGCCGACGGGTCGCTGGTCCTGTGCCACGACACGACCCTGAACCGGACGCACGGCGTCGCCCTGCCCGTGGCCGGGCTGACCGCCACGGCGGTGAAGAGGTGGCCCGTCCGATCGGCGTCCCGGCTCGGGCTGACCGGGTGGCCGGACGTGCCCACCGTCACCCTCAACGAGGTGTTCGCCCGCTTCGCCCGTGCCCCGGTCGCCTGGCTGATCGAGGCCAAGTACCCGCCCGCCCCGACCGGGGCCCGGCTCGACGCCGTCGGCGACGCCATCGTCGACCACGTGTTCCGCTGGAACCTGGCCGGCTCGGTGATCGTCCAGTCGTTCCAGCGGCGTCCCGGGCTGCGCGCCGTCGCCGCCGGGCTCCCCGCCGGGTACATCGAGACCGCCGGCGGCAGCGACCCCCGCGAGCTCGCCGACCAGGGCTTCGACTACTACGGGATGCGCAAGG
Source organism: Nocardiopsis sp. CA-288880 (assembly GCF_050955985.1). Lineage (NCBI taxonomy): Bacteria > Bacillati > Actinomycetota > Actinomycetes > Streptosporangiales > Nocardiopsidaceae > Nocardiopsis > Nocardiopsis sp. CA-288880. Next base: position 6,696,036 of record NZ_CP192105.1, read on the forward strand.
ACGCCCCGCCCGAACGCATCGCGGCGGCCGCCGACGCCGGGCTGCGCCCCCTCCTCTACACGATCAACCGGCGCAGCGAGCGGGACGCCGCGCTCGCGGCCGGTGCGGCCGGGATCGTCACCGACGACCCCCTCTACCTGGCCGGACGCGCGCCAGGCCCGGACCTGTACGCCCTGGGCACCTGGCCGCACGGCCACCTGCCCTCGCCGGTGAACCCGGTCACGGGAGTGCTCACCGGCTCGGCCCTGGAGCTGGCGCCCGTGCGGATGGAGACGGGGGCGCCGGGGAACTACACCGCTGCCGTCCTCGGCTCGCTCAGCCACGAGGCGCCGCCGGAGTCGTGGACGTGGGACGTGCGGGTCGCCCTCCTGGAGGCGGCGAGCGCCACCCGGTCCGCGCAGGTCCAGTTCTGCATGGGGTCGGACGTGGGCTACCACGACGACGACCACGGCCGCGTCGACTGCTACAACGTCCTGCTGCGGCCGAACGGGACGCTCGACCTCTACGCGGCGGCCGACGGCGCCGGGACCCGCGTCGCGACCGCGACGGGTCCGGCCGTGCCCGTGTCCGCGACGGACCCGGTGTACGTGCCGCTGCGCATCGAGGTCTCCCCCACGCACGTGGGCGTCAGCCGCCTGGACGCCCCCGGGGTCGTGGCCGCGGCCGCCGACCCCCGGTTCCGGGGCGGGTACGTGGGCGTCGGGGTCCGCTCCGTCAGGGCGCGCTTCGTGCCGGGGGCCCGGGCCTGACCGCGCCGGCGCGGGAGCGCCCGGGACCGTCGGCACGGCGTCCCCGCCCGTCCGGGTGGGGGCGGTCGTCCCGGGCGGAGGCGTACGGGCCCCGGTCGCGTGCGCGGCGGGGCCCGTACGTGTCCTACCCGACCTCGGCGACGACCGGGTCGCCCAGGCCGAGGATGTCCCCCATCTCGACGGTGGCCACGTCGACCTCGCCGACGAGGGCGATCTGCCCGGAGGCCCGCTGGCCGGGCTGGAGGGTGACGGCGTCGATGGGGTCGATGTCGGCGAAGATCGTGTCGGCCCAGTCGCTCACGACGGTGCCGTCGGAGAGGACGGCCGTGAAGTTGATCGGGTTCACGTCGACGGGCTCGTCCGAGTCGTTGACGACCTCGACGTCGATCGCGGTGTAGGTCGTGCTGTCGATGGTGTCGCCGACGGTGCCGGCGTGGGTGGCCGTCATCGTCACGCCGGTCTCCTCGACGGGCTCCTCCTCGGCGGGTTCCGCCTCCGAGGCCTCGTCTGCCTCCTCGGGGGTGGCGCTCGCGGCGGGCGGCGGGGCGTCGGCCTCGGTGTCCGAGGTGACGGCGGCGACGCAGCCGACCATGAGGAGGAGGATCAGCAGGACGCCGGCGCAGCCGCCGCAGCCGAGGCCGATCTTCGCTCCGGTGGACATCCCCTGCTTCGGGGGCTGGGGCGGGGGGACGGACTGTCCATAGGGTCCGTAGGACATGGGGGAGCTCCGAGTCTGTGGGGGCGGAGCGGCGAGCGGGAGCCGCGGGGTACCGAGCCCTGAGCGGGGGTGCGCGGCTGTTGGGAGAACCGTAGTCCCCGGAGTGACCATGGGGCGCCTGTTGCGCGGGAGACGGCCGGATGTGGTCAGCGATCGGCGCCCGGCACGTCGGCGCCCCCGCCCGTTCGGGCTCCCCGGTTGGCACGGGGGCCGCCCGGAGTACTACGCTGTGTCGTAGACAAGTGTGGTGTGCGGACCGCTGACATGGGCGGACGCGGCGGAGTGCGAGCGGAGGCGGCGTGGTCGACTGGCTGACCATGACGATTCAGATGGTGTCGCTGGCGATGGCCGGCTGGTGCCTCGTCTCGACCTTCCGCGACCGGCCGATGGTGGTCCCCCACCTGGTCGGCATGGGCGTCCTGTGGCTGCTCGTGCTCGGACAGGTGGGCGTCTCCGTGGCCGCCATGGTCGGCGGCGACCGCCCCGCCGAGACGGCGATGTACGTGTCCTACCTGGCGACGGTGGCGCTGCTGCCGCCCGCGTGCGCCGTGTGGGGCTTCATGGAGCGGAGCAAGTGGGGGCCCGCGGTGATCGCCTTCGCGTGCCTGATCCTGCCCGTCCTGTTCGTCCGCCTGGAACAGCTCTGGAGCCCCGTTGCCTGAGACGTCCGCGCCCACCGCGGCCAAGACCCTGCGCACCGGCCCCGGCCGGCTCCTCGTCGCCGTGTACGGGGTGTTCGCGCTGGCCGCGACCGCCCGTGGGAGCTACCAGCTGGCCACGCGGTTCGACGAGGCGCCGGCGGCCTACGCGCTGTCGCTGTTCGCCGGGATCGTCTACCTGGTGGCGGCGGTGGGCCTGGCCCGTGCGGGGCGGACCTCGCGCCGGGTCGCCCTGGTCTCGTGCGCCGTCGAGATGGCGGGCGTCCTCGTGGTGGGGACGGCGAGCGTGTTCTGGCCGTCCGTCTTCCCCGAGGACACCGTGTGGTCCGGCTTCGGCAGCGGCTACCTGTTCATCCCGCTCGTGCTGCCGGCCCTGGGCCTGTGGTGGATCCTGCGGGTGCACCGCATGGACCGGGACTGACCAGGCCGGTCGCGCCCCCGGGACGGGGACCCGGATCCGTGTGCGGCGGACGGCGGCCGGTTAGGCTGTCGCCCATGTCAGAACCCTCGTCCCTCCCGGTGGCCGTCTCGGCCGACTGGCTCCGCGAGCACCGCGACCAGGTGGTCCTCGTCGACTCCCGCTGGTACCTCGACGGCCGTTCCGGCCGTGACGCCTACCGCGCCGGGCACCTGCCCGGCGCCGTCTTCGCCGACGTGGACACCGACCTCGCCGCCCCGGCGGGCCCCGGGGTCGGCCGCCACCCGCTGCCCTCGCCCGAGGACTTCGCCGGGGCTCTGGGCCGCCTCGGCGTCGGGGACTCCGCCCGGGTGGTCGCCTACGACGACGCCGGGGGCTCCGTGGCCGCCCGCCTGGTGTGGATGCTCCGCGCCCTGGGAACCCCTGCCGCGTTCCTCGACGGAGGCATGCGGACGTGGACCGGCGGCCTGGAGGAGGGGGAGACCGTGCCTCCGGCCGTGCGCCGGACGGCGCGGCCCTGGCCCGCCGAACTGGTGGTGGACACCGACACCGTCCTGGCCGGGACCGGTGAGCCCGGCGACCTTCTCGTCGACGCCCGCGCCTACGAGCGCTTCACCGGCGAGCGGCCCGCGCCGGTGGACGCCCGTCCCGGGCACGTACCGGGCGCCCGCAGCGCCGAGTGGACGGCGAACCTGGACGGCGACGGCCTCCTCGCCGCACCGGAGGTCCTGCGCGAGCGCTTCGCCTCCCTGGGCGCCGACTCCGCCAGGACCATCACCGCGTACTGCGGTTCCGGGGTCACCGCCTGCCACGACCTGCTGGCCCTCGAACACGCGGGGTACGCCGGCGCCCGCCTGTACCCGGGCTCCTGGAGCCGGTGGGGCGGGGACGACTCGCTTCCCGCGGAGACCGGCGACCCCCGCGCCTGACGGGCCGTCAGCTCCCGGCGGCCCGCCCCGCGGGCGGTCGGCGCCGTCCCGGACCGACCACGCACCGTCGTGACCTGTCGCGATCCGGTCTCGGAGGGAACCGGCTCCCCCTGTGCGGCGTCCGACCAGTCGGTAGGATTGCCCGGCCCGGGGAACGACGCGGCCGGGGCACAACCGACAACCCACCCCCGCACCCCGCTCCACCGCGAAACGAGGAATCTTGTCCGTCGAACTCGTTCTGCTGTTCATCCTCCTCATCGTCGCCGCCGTGGCCGGCGTCCTGATCTACCTCCAGCGCTCCCGGCAGCGGCAGGCGGCTCCCCCGCCGCCCGCCGCGCCCCGGGACCCCTTCGCCGACCAGGGCGACAGCGCCGCCGGGGACCCCCGCTCCATCAAGGCCGGCGACATGATCGACTGGGGCGCCGAGCGGACGTGGATCCGCGGCACGCTGCGCCTGTCCGAGGGCGGCTACGTCTGGTCCGAGCACTTCCTGGAGGTCGAGGGCGGCAAGCGCTGGCTCTCGGTCGAGGAGGATCCGGACGTGGAGCTCGCCCTGTGGTCCGGGCGCCCGGACCTGGATCTGACCCCGCACAGCAAGACCATCGAGCTGGAGGGCGTCACCTACCGCCTCCAGGAGAAGGGCAGCGGCTCCTACCGCTCCGAGGGCACCACCGGCCTCAAGGCGCAGGGCGGCCTCGACTACGCCGACTACGAGTCGTCGGACGGCAGGCTCCTGTCGTTCGAGCGGTTCGACCACGGCGGCTGGGAGGCCAGCACCGGCACCAAGGTCGCCCCCGGCACGTTCACCATCTACCCCGGGAGCTGATCCGCACGTGCGCGCGAGCATCAGCGCCCCCTTCGTCGACACCGGCGCGGACGACCTGGTCTGGACCCTGGGGCACCCGCCGACCGAGCCGCTGGCCTCCCGCTCCCTCCGGGTGGCGGGCGCCCGGGTCGAACTGCGCGTGCTGGGGGCCTCGCACCAGGTCGTCGTCGCGCCGGATTCCGGCGGAGGAGCCCTGGTGGAGACGGTCGCCTGCCTGCCCGGCCTGCCGGGCGGGCTCCCCGGGCGCGCGGAACGCCCGGACCGGGGCGGCTACCGTTTCGACTCCCTCGTGGAGTCCCTCGCGCGCGGCGAACTGGCCGACCGCGTGGAACGGCTCCACCGCGAGGTGGCCGACTCCCCCGGCGGCCTCCTCGTCGCCTTCCCCGGCGACCCCCTGGCGATCACCGCCCTGCACCTGACCCCTCTCGGCGGTTCTCCCCTCGGCTGGCGCACCTGGCACGCCTATCCGCAGACAGGCGAACTGGTGACGACCACCTCGACGATGACCACTCCCCCCAGTCCGGAGAGATCCGCACCATGAACGCACATGAGGAAACCCACGAGAACAGGAACAAGATCATCACGGTGGTCGTCGTCGTCGGCGTCATCCTCCTGATCCTGATCCTGCTGAGCGCCTGCAACACCAACAGCAACAACTACTGCCCGGACGACGACGTCGTCGCCGTGGAGGGCTACGACGACGACGACTGCGAGGGGTCCTCGTCTGGCTCCGGCGGTGGCGGCGGTTTCTTCTTCTTCGGCGGAACCGGCGGCAGCTACCGGAACGACAACAGCAGCAGCTACAACAGCGGCAGCAACAACTACCGGAACGACAACGGCAGCGGCAGCAGCTACCGCGGCGGCGGCAGCAGCTTCGGCAAGTAGTCCCCCCGCCCCCGGGAGCCCCGCGACCGACAACCCGACGACGTCACCCCCTACACGGACAGGACCATGAACGAGATCCTCTTCAACTCCCTCGCAGCCCTCGCCTACGGCGGTGTGGGTATCGCCATCCTCGTGGCGGGCTACCTGATCACCGACCTGCTCACCCCCGGCAAGCTGCACCAGCTGATCTGGGAGAACCGCAACCGCAACGCCGTGCTGCTCGTGTCCGCGAACACGCTGGGCTCGGCGATCATCGTCACGTCGGCGATCCTGTCCAGCGACTCGGAGATGGGCCTGGGCGCCGGCCTGCTCTCGGCCGCGGTCTACGGTGTGATCGGCCTGGGCGTCATGGCCCTGTCGTTCCTGCTGATCGACCTCATCATCCCGGCCAAGATCGCCCAGATCATCAGCAACGACGAGCCGCACCCGGCCACCTGGGTGAGCGCCACCGCGCACGTGTCGATCGCGCTCGTCGTGGCCGCCGCCCTCACCTGACGCCCCGGGAGCGCAGGGCCCCTGACCCCGGCCACCGCCCCACCCGCACCACCACACGAAGGCATCCGCGTTGACTGAGAACACGACCCGCGCCCGGCCAGGACTCCCGGTCCCCGCCAGGGCCGCCAGGTTCCTGGTACTGCTGGCGGTGTTCATCTGCGCGGCCTGCGGCCTGGTGTACGAGCTGGCGCTCGTGGCCATCGGCAGCTACCTGCTGGGAAACACCATCACCCAGGCCTCCGTGGTGCTGTCCGTGATGGTGTTCGCCATGGGCGTGGGGTCGCTGCTGTCCAAGCGCTTCCAGGCCAGTCCCGCGGTGTCGTTCGCGGTGATCGAGGGCCTGCTCTCCCTGGTCGGCGGCCTGTCGGTGCTCCTGCTGTACGGGGCCTTCGCCTGGTTCTCCGCCTACCAGCCCGCCCTGGTGGTGCTGTCGTTCGTCATCGGCCTGCTCATCGGCATGGAGATCCCCCTGCTGATGACGCTGATCCAGAGGATCCGCAGGCAGGAGGCCTCGGAGGCGGTCGCGGACCTGTTCGCGGCCGACTACGTGGGCGGGCTGATCGGCGGGCTGGCCTTCCCGTTCCTGCTGCTGCCCCTGCTGGGCCTGCCTAGGGGCGCCCTGGTGGTGGGGGCGCTGAACGCGGTGGTGGGCGTCGCGGTGGTGCTCTGGCTGTTCCGCTCGGAGCTGACCCGGCGCGCCTACGCGGGGCTGGGCCTCGGCCTGGCCGCCATCATCGCGGTGCTCGGCCTGGCCTACGTGTACGCCGACCGGTTCGAGGTGGACGCCCGCCAGGCGCTGTACCGGGACCCGATCGTGCACGCGGAGCGCTCCGAGTACCAGGAGATCGTGCTCACGCGCTCCCTGGACGGTGAGGACGTGCGCATGTTCCTCAACGGGAGCCTCCAGTTCTCGACCCTGGACGAGTACCGCTACCACGAGTCGCTGATCCACCCCGCGATGGACGGCCCGCACGGGAACGTGCTGGTCCTGGGGGGCGGGGACGGCCTCGCCCTGCGGGAGGTCCTGGCCTACGACGACGTGTCCTCGGTGACGCTGGTGGACCTGGACCCGGCGGTGATCGAGCTCGCGTCCACGGACCCGGTGATCACGGAGCTGAACGGGGACTCGTTCGAGGACCCGAGGGTGGAGGTGGTCAACACCGACGCCTTCCAGTGGCTGCGGGAGAACGGGGAGGGCTTCGACGTGGTCGTCGCCGACCTGCCGGACGGCGACGACACCTCCACGTCCAAGCTGTACTCGGTGGAGTTCTACTCGCTCCTGCGGCACGCCCTCGCCGACGACGGCCGCCTGGTGGTGCAGGCGGGTTCGCCGTTCTTCGCGCCCGACGCCTTCTGGAGCGTGGACCGCTCGCTGGAGGAGGCGGGGTTCTCGACCACCCCGTACAACGTGGACGTGCCGAGCTTCGGGAACTGGGGGTTCTACCTGGCGGCCGTGGGGCCGGCGCCCGAGCTGGACGTGCCGGACGACGCTCCCCCGCTGCGGTTCCTGGACGAGCCGCTGCTGGACGCGGCGCAGGTCTTCCCGAGGGACCGGCGCCAGAGCGACGCCGAGGAGTCGACCCTGATGCACCCCCGGGTGATGGCCTACCACCAGGGCGCCTGGCGCGGTTACTGACGCCGCGCCGGCCCCGGGGCCGGCGGGGCCCGGGGCCTGGGCGGCCCCGGTGCGCCCTCCCGTGGAGTGGACACCGCGCGGCCTGGAACTGTGGGCCAGTGGGCGGCCACGCGGTGGGTCTGTGCGGGGGCGGACGCCGGACCGGACGTTCGCACGTCGGCCCGCGACCGGGTCCATCCTGTCCCGGGGGCGGTCCTCCACGGGGTCGCCACGCCGCCCCGGTCCCCGCGCAGGCCAACCCCTTACCCAGACTTACCGCCCCTTTCCCGACAGGAGCCGGGACGGGCGCCCGGCGTTCCGGTCGGGCCACCGGCCGTCGCGTGTCCGGCCGGGTGCGGGGCGGCCCGGGCGTGGGGGCCCGGTCCCGCGTGCGGAGGGACGCGGACGCCCCCGGGTCAGCCCCTCTCCTGGGCGGCGAGCGCGGTGACGGCGCCCAGCTCCCGGCATGCCTCGCGGGCGGCGGCGTCGGGGCTGCCGTGGACGGTGACCGGGGGCCGGTGGCGCTCCCATCCGATGCCCTTCGCGATGGACTCCACCGCGCGGACGGCTCCGGCGGTGTCGTTGTCCCCGTGCACGTAGAGGGAGTAGGGCAGCCCCCCGGTCTCCCCCTGGGCCGGGTAGAACACCGTGTCGAAGAAGTGCTTGAGCGCGCCGGACATGTAGCCGATGTTGGCCGGGGTCCCCAGGACCAGCGCGTCGGCCCCGAGCAGGTCGCTGACGGTCGCGGACAGTGCCGACTTCGACCGCACCTCCACCCCTTCGATATCGTCGTCGCGGGCACCGTCGAGCACGGCCCCCAACATCTCCCGGGTGGCGGGTGAGACCGTGTGGTGAACGATGAGAAGTCGTGCCATGCCCCCACAGTAGGCAGTCGAACGCGTCTGGAACTGTCGGCCTCCGGCCGGCGTCACACTCAGCACGGGCAAGACGGCCCGGCCGCCTCCCGACCCGCCCGCAGCAGAAAGCCAGGACCTCCATGAGTCAGCCTCCTCCTCCGAACGGCCCGTACCAGGGACCTCCGACCGGTGGCCAACCGCCCATGGGCCCTCCCCCGCCGGGTGGGCCCTACGGCCCCGGCGGCCCGTCCGACGGCTATCCCTCCGGGCCCTACGGCCCTCCCGGCGGTGACCCCTACGGTCCCCCCGGCGGTGACCCCTCCGGGCCCTACGGCCCTCCCGGCGGCGACCCCTCCGGGCCCTACGGCCCTCCGGGGGGTGACCCGTACGGTCCCCCCGGCGGCGACCCCTACGGCCCTCCCGGCGGAGGCCCGTACGGCCACCCCGGCGGACCGGGCGGGCCCTACGGCCCCGGCGGCCCCCAGCCCCCCTACGGCCCCGGCCCGCAGGGGCCGAAGAAGAGCTCCCCGTGGCTGTGGGTCGGCCTGGGCTGCGGCGGCCTGTTCGTCATCGGCGTCATCCTCGTGGTGCTCATCGCCTTCGTCTTCAACGACAGGGGCGAGTCGGGCGGCGGCTCCACGACGGTCACGACCGAGAGTCCCGGCGAGGGCTCGGGCGAGTCCGGCGGCGGTGACGGCGGCGGCGGTACCGGCGAGGCCGTCGAGCACAACGGCATCCTCTACACGATCACCGGCACCGAGGTCACCGACGAGGTCGGCGGTTACACCGCCGACGGCGAGTACGTCATCGTGCACCTCGACGTGGCCTACGCCGGCACCGACACGTTCTGGCGCGACGAGCAGCACCTGTACACGTCCTCCGGCGAGCAGTTCGAGGAGGACTACGACGCCACCGGCACGCTCGGCGACTCCATGTGGAGCGACCTGCCCAGCGACGGCACCCCGGTGAGCCTGAGCATCGTCTTCGACGTGCCCTCGGCCGCCGACATCACCCACATCGGGCTGAGCTCGGAGACGTACGGCGGGGACGAGATCGAGGTCGAGATCAGTCCCTGACCCGCACCCGTCCCCGGGCACGGGGCTGAGCGCGAACGGGGCCGTCGGAATCCCTTCCGGCGGCCCCTCGCCGTGTCCGCCGGAGGCATGTGCGGTTCCCCGAAATTTCTCGGGAACACGGTGCGAAACCTGTCTTTTCCTCCGAATTGTTTTCACCCGGAAATGCCATTACGCCCCTGTTGTGCACGATGGGAAAACAGGAAACACCGACTTATCACATGAACGGGGATGTCGAACGTTGACCCCCCGTTCCCCTCTTCTCTAAGGTGCGACTCTCACGCGCACCGCCCGCCGCGCCCGCCGCACGACCACCGGCGCGAGCAGGGGGTACGCGGGCCCACCAGCCGAGGAGCGAGGGAACCATGCCGCACAACGTCCGCGCCGCGCTCGTCCAGACGGAATGGACGGGCGACACCGAGTCCGTGCTCGCGGCCCACGAGCAGTACGCGCGCGACGCGGCGGCGCAGGGCGCCCGGATCATCGGTTTCCAGGAGGTGTTCAACGCGCCCTACTTCTGCCAGGTGCAGGAGGCGGAGCACCACCGCTGGGCGGAGCCCGTCCCCGACGGCCCCACCGTCACCCGGTTCGCGGCCCTGGCGCGGGAGCTGGGCACCGTGATGGTGCTGCCGGTCTTCGAGGTCGAGAAGCCCGGCTTCTACTACAACACCGCCGCCGTCGTCGACGCGGACGGCTCCTACCTCGGCAAGTACCGCAAGCACCACATCCCGCAGGTCGAGGGCTTCTGGGAGAAGTACTACTTCCGTCCCGGCAACCTCGGCTGGCCCGTGTTCGACACCGCCGTCGGCCGTGTGGGGGTCTACATCTGCTACGACCGCCACTTCCCGGAGGGGTGGCGGGCGCTCGGCCTGGCCGGGGCGCAGCTGGTGTACAACCCGTCCGCGACCAGCCGCGGCCTCTCCGGCCACCTGTGGAAGCTCGAACAGCCGGCCGCCGCGGTGGCCAACGCGTACTTCGTCGCCGCCATCAACCGCGTGGGCGTGGAGGAGTACGGCGACAACGACTTCTACGGAACCAGCTACTTCGTCGACCCGCGCGGGCAGTTCGTCGGCGATGTCGCCTCGGACACCTCGCCGGAGCTGGTCGTCCGCGACCTCGACCTCGACCTGGTCGACCGGGTCCGGCAGCAGTGGGCGTTCTACCGGGACCGCCGCCCGGACGCCTACGGTCCGCTGGTCGAGGGCTGAGGGGGAGGAGAGCCGTGGAACGCACCGTCATCAGCGGCGGCCTGGTCGTCACCGCCTCCGAGGAGGTGGAGGCCGACGTCCTCGTCGAGGGGGAGCGGGTCGCCGCCCTCGCCCTGCGCGGCAGCGACACCGCACGCTCCTGGGCCGCGAGCGGAGCCCGCACCGTCGACGCCGCCGGCCACTACGTGGTCCCGGGCGGGGTCGACGGCCACACCCACATGGAGATGCCCTTCGGCGGCACCTACTCGTCCGACACCTTCGAGACGGGCACCCGCGCCGCCGCCTGGGGCGGAACCACCACGATCGTCGACTTCGCCGTCCAGGGCCGGGGCCGGTCCGTGCGCGCCGGGGTGGACGAGTGGATGGCCAAGGCCGAGGGCAGGTGCGCGATCGACTACGCCTTCCACGCGATCCTGTCCGACATCGACGAGTCCTCCCTGGGGGAGATGGACGCCCTGGTGGACGAGGGCGTGACCTCGTTCAAGCTGTTCATGGCCTATCCCGGCGTGTTCTACAGCGACGACGGCCAGATCCTCCGCGCCATGCAGCGCGGCGCGTCCAACGGCGCGCTGACCATGGTGCACGCCGAGAACGGCATCGCCATCGACGTGCTGGTCGAGCAGGCCCTCGCCGAGGGCAGGACCGGCCCCCGCCACCACGGGGAGGTACGCAAGGCCCTGCTGGAGTCGGAGGCCACCCACCGCGCCGTCCAGCTCGCCCGTGTCGCCGGATCGCCCCTGTACGTGGTGCACGTGTCCGCCCGGGAGGCCGTGGAGGAACTGGTCCGGGCCCGCGACATGGGCCTCAACGTGTTCGGGGAGACCTGTCCGCAGTACCTGTTCCTGTCCGCCGACAACCTGGCCGAGCCGGGCTTCGAGGGCGCCAAGTACGTGTGCTCCACGCCGCTGCGCCCGCGGGAGCACCAGGAGCACCTGTGGCGGGCCCTGCGCACGAACGACCTGTCCGTCGTCTCCACCGACCACTGCCCGTTCTGTTTCAGCGGGCAGAAGGACCTGGGCGTCGGCGACTTCTCCAAGATCCCCAACGGCATGCCCGGTGTGGAGCACAGGATGGACCTGCTGCACCAGGCGGTGGTGGAGGGCCGCATCGACCGGCGCAGGTGGATCGAGATCGCCTGCGCCACTCCGGCCCGCATGTTCGGCCTCTACCCGTCCAAGGGCACGATCTCGCCCGGCGCGGACGCCGACATCGTCGTCTACGACCCGCGCGCGGAGCATGTCCTGTCGGCCGCGACCCACCACATGAACGTGGACTACTCGGCGTACGAGGGCAGACGGGTCACCGGGAGGGCGCGCACGGTCCTCTCGCGCGGCCGCGTCGTCGTGGACGGCGGCGCCTACCTGGGCGAGGCCGGCCACGGCCGGTACGTGCCCCGCTCCACCTGCCAGTACCTGATCTGACCGCCCGAGGGGACACGACATGGACTTCGGACTCGTCCTCCAGACCGACCCGCCCGCCGACCTGCTGGTCGAGCGGATGGTGCGCGCCGAGGCCTACGGCTTCACCCACGGGTGGACCTTCGACTCGGTCGTGCTCTGGCAGGAGCCGTTCGTCATCTACAGCCGCATCCTGGAGCGCACCGAGCGCCTGGTCGTGGGACCGATGGTGACCAACCCGGGCACACGCGCGTGGGAGGTGACCGCGTCCCTGTTCGCCACCCTGAACGACATGTTCGGGAACCGGACGGTGTGCGGGATCGGCCGGGGCGACTCGGCGATGCGGGTGGCGGGGCGCAGGCCCGCGACGCTCGAACGCCTCTCCCTCGCGATGGGGGCGATCAAGGACCTGGCCGAGGGCCGGGAGGCGGAGGTGGACGGCACGCCCATGCGCCTGCCGTGGGTCCGCGGCGGCTCCCTGCCCGTGTGGATGGGCGCCTACGGTCCGAAGGCGCTGGACCTGGCGGGGCGCCGGGCCGACGGGTTCGTCCTCCAGCTGGCCGACCCCTACCTGACCGAGTGGATGGTCGCGGCGGTGCGGGCGGCCGCGGCCGGCGCCGGGCGCGACCCCGCGTCGGTGAAGGTGTGCGTGGCGGCCCCCGCCTACGTGACCGACGGATCCCCGGAGGCGCTGGCGCACGCGCGCGAGCAGTGCCGGTGGTTCGGCGGGATGGTCGGCAACCACGTCGCCGACCTGGTCGCGCGGTACGGCGAGTCCGGCGCCGTGCCGCAGGAGCTGACCGACTACATCCGGGCCCGCGAGGGCTACGACTACAGCCACCACGGCCGGGTGGACAACCCCGACACCCGGTTCGTCCCGGACGCGATCGTGGACCGGTTCTGCCTGGTGGGCCCGGTCGAGGAGCACGTCGCCAAGCTCGAACGGCTGCGGAGCGCCGGTGTGGACCAGTTCGCGGTCTACGCGATGCACGACGACGTGGACGGGGTCGTCGAGGCCTACGGCCGCGACGTGGTCCCCGCCCTCTCCTGAGACCCGGGGCGCCTGGCCGGGCGGGCCGCGGGGAGGCGGACGGCGTCCCCGCGGCCCGGCCCCGTGCGGGCCGCCTGCGGGCGCCCGAAGGCGGCCCGCACGCCGTTCCGGCGCCTTGCGGGGCCCGGTTCCCGAGGCACGCGGGGAGACGTCGTCGCACCCCGGGTGACGTGCGAGGATATTCGGTGGCCTATGCACAATCCAGACTTTCCGTGCATGCTGCCGGGCGCCGCCCCCATGGGCCCGGCGCCGCTCCCCCACCCCGCTCCCCACCCAGCACCACCGAAACCAGGTGTCCTGTGACCCAAGCCCCGCCGTCCCCGGAATCCGCCGTCGTCACCCATCCCGACGGACGCGTGTCCCTGGCGGAGGGCTCCGCCCTCCCCGAGAGCCCCTTCGTCAACGCCGACCTCCAGCCGGTGCCGATCTCCCGGCGCGACTGGGGCACCGGCAGCTTCACCGCCCTGTGGGTGAGCATGTCGGTCAGCATCCCGGCGTGGACCCTGGCCAGCGGCCTGATCGCGGCCGGCATGGACTGGCGGCAGGCGATGCTCGCCGTCGTCCTCGGCAACCTCGTCGTGCTGCTGCCGATGGTGCTGACCGGCCACGCCGGAGCCAAGTACGGCATCCCGTTCCCGGTGTTCGCCCGCGCCTCCTTCGGCCTGCGCGGCGCCAACCTGCCCGCGCTGCTGCGCGGCGCGGTGGCGTGCGGCTGGTACGGCATCCAGACCTGGGTCGGCGGCCAGGGCGTGTACGTCCTCGTCGGCCGCCTGCTCGGCGACGGGTGGACCGGCGCCGCGCAGGTCGGCGGTAACCCGTGGACCCTGTGGCTGTCCTTCGGCCTGTTCTGGGCGGCCCAGCTCGCGATCATCCTGTGGGGCATGGAGGGCGTGCGCCGCGTCCAGGTGTGGGCCGCGCCGCTGATGGTCGTCGGAGGCCTGGCCCTGCTGGCGTGGATGGCCGTCGAGGCGGGCGGCGTCGCCCCGATGCTCTCCCTGGACTCCGGCGAGGCCCTGGACTGGGGCCCGTCCTTCTGGGCGCTGTTCTTCCCGTCCCTCATGGGCGTCATCGGCTACTGGGCGACCCTGACCCTGAACATCAGCGACTTCACCCGGTTCTCCGCGTCCCAGCGGGCCCAGGTCGTGGGCCAGACGCTCGGACTGCCCACCACGATGACGCTGTTCTCCCTGCTGGCCGTGATGGTCACGGCGGGCACCGCCTCCGTGTACGGCGAGCCGCTGTGGAACCCGATCGACATCGTCGCGCAGATGGGCAGCGGGCTCGGCCTGCTCTTCGCGGTCTTCGTCGTGCTGCTCGCGACGGTGTCCACCAACATCGCCGCGAACCTGGTCGGCCCCGCCTACGACCTGGCCAACCTGAGGCCGAGGCTGATCAGCTTCCGCACCGGAGCGGTCATCACGTGCTTCCTCAGCGTCCTCATCTTCCCGTGGAGGCTGCTGGAGAACGAGAACGTGTACATCTTCACGTGGCTCGGCACCGTGGGCGGCGTCCTCGGCACGGTGGCGGGCATCCTGCTCGCCGACTACTGGCTGCTGCGCCGCACCAGGATGAACCTGGCAGCGCTGTACGAGCGCGGCTCGGAGTACTGGTACGCGCACGGGTGGAACTGGCGCGCCCTCGCGGCGTTCGGGATCGGCACGGTGCTCGCCGTGGGCGGATCGCACTCCCCCGAGGGCTCGGGCCCCTTCCCCGCCGACGGCCTGATCCCGGTCCTGGCCCCGCTGGCCGACTACGGCTGGCTGGTCGGGCTCGTCAGCGCGCTGCTGGTCCACTGGGCGCTGGGCGTGTTCCTGCCCGACCGCCGCGCCGGCGGTCGGCGGCCCGCGGAAGGCCCCGCCGACTGACCGGACCGCCCGCCCGACAGGTCCCGGGGCCGCGCCGGTGTCCGGCGCGGCCCCGCCGCGTCCCGGGCCGGGGCGGGGCGGGGCGCGGGGCCGCGGCCCGCACGGCCGCGGCCCGGGCGCGTCCGCCGGCACGGGCGCGCTCCCGTGCCGGTGGGATTGGACACCCTCCCGGCCGCGGGGCGCACCCCGGGGTCCGGCGCCCCGGCCGGGCGGCGGGCGGTCCGGGTCGAGCACCCCCCGGGGCCGGACACTCGGACCGGGTTCGGCGCGTCCGTGGACGACCCGCGCGCACGGGCCGTCCGGGACTCTCCCCTGGCCACGGTGGTCGCACCGGCGGCGGAGGGCCCCTCCGCCGCGGGCGCGGGGCGAATGACTGCTATCACACGAGAAGAAGGTGCTTCGGCGGGTTAGGTAGTGTTCACCTGTGTGTTCCCACTACGTGGATATATCCGGCTGTCCGGGCGAACCGTTCCCCTGGGGAGGGGCGTTAGCCCAGGAGTCGGCCCACGAGTCCCGCTCCGGGTTCCCGGCACGCGTCCCGCGCACCGTTCACACAGGGGCCACCGGCCGTCCTACCGCACCGTGGCGGGTGGGCGGGCGATGTCACCCGAACAGGGGGCGCAAGACACGCATCCCAGACCAAGACGACCAGAACGAACTACAAATCGCATCGGGCCCCGGGTAAACCCCGGGGCGGCCACGGCCGTCAACGTGACGCCGAAGCATCCACTTTCATCCAGACAACGCACACATGTCATGAAGTGACGCGCATCCCCCGCGCGGGTCCTGTCCCTCCCGCGTTCCCTCTCCCCCACACGTCCACCCCGACGGGGTCTGCGTAGCCGGGGGCGTCGTTCGACATCTCGCGTTTCGACGGGAGACATCACCTTGCCTCACTCCTCCGCGCGCCCGACGCCTGCGTCGGCGCACCGCACCGTGGCCGTCGTCCTGGCGGGCGGCAGCGGCCAGCGCATCGGACTGGCCACCCCGAAGCAGCTGCTCAAGATCGCCGGGAAGTCGATCCTCGAGCACACGCTCACGATCTTCGAGCAGGCTCCGAGGGTCGACGAGGTCATCGTGATGATGAACCCCGGGTTCGTCTCCGACGCGGAGGCGATCGTCCGCGGCGCCGGCCTGTCCAAGGTCACGCGCGTCCTGCCCGGCGGCACATCGCGCAATGCCACCACCCAGCTCGCCCTCGACGCCCTGGCGCACCTCCCGGCGGAGACCACGAACGTGCTCTTCCACGACGCCGTGCGCCCGATGCTCTCCCAGCGCGTCATCGACGACTGCGTCACCGCGCTCGGGTCCTTCGAGGCCGTGGACGTGGCGATCCCCTCCTCGGACACGATCATCGAGGTGGACGACGACGTCATCACCGACGTCCCCGTCCGCTCGCGGCTGCGCCGCGGCCAGACCCCGCAGGGGTTCCGCCTGGCCACCATCCGCGACGCCTACGTCAAGGCGTGGGACGACCCGGGCTTCGAGGCGACCGACGACTGCTCGGTGGTGCTGCGCTACTCGCCCGGCGTCCCCATCCACGTGGTGGCCGGCGAGGAGCAGAACATGAAGGTCACCCAGCCGGTGGACATCTTCATCGCCGACAAGCTGTTCCAGCTGGCCTCCTCCGCCACCCCCGAGTTCTCCGACGAGGACTACGCGAAGCGGCTCGCCGGGGCCACCGTCGTCGTGTTCGGCGGCAGCTACGGCATCGGCGCGGGCGTGGCCGACCTGGCGGAGAAGCACGGCGCGCGCGTGTTCCGCTACTCGCGCGGCACCACCCGCACCAACGTCGCCAACCCCGACGACGTCGCCGCGGCCCTGGAACAGGCCCACTCCGCCACCGGCCGGGTCGACTTCGTCGTCAACACCGCCGGCGTGCTCCGGATCGGGCGCCTGGACAAGACCGATCCGGAGACCATCGAGGAGGCCCTGCGGGTCAACTACCTCGCCCCGGTCCACATCGCCCGCGCCGCCTTCCCGTACCTGGCCCAGACCGGCGGGCAGCTGCTGCTGTACACCTCCAGCTCCTACACGCGCGGGAGGGGCGAGTACAGCCTGTACTCCTCCACCAAGGCGGCCACCGTCAACCTGACGCAGGCGCTGGCCGACGAGTGGTCGCAGGACGGGGTCCGGATCAACTGCATCAACCCCGAGCGCACGCAGACCCCGATGCGCACCAACGCCTTCGGCGACGAGCCGGCCGGGAGCCTCCTCAGCGCGGAGAAGGTCGCCCGCACGTCCGTGGACGTCCTGTTGTCCGACCTGACCGGCCACGTCGTCGACGTGCGCCGCGAGGACCCTCCCGGCGCCGTGACCGGCGCCCCCCGCGGGGAGACGGAGGGAGCCAAGTGAACAAGTTCAGAGAACTGGGCAGGGAGACCATCGGCTGGTCCGCCCTGCTCGGGCTGTCCTACCTGGTCATGCTCGTCGGCGTGATCACCGGCCTGTGGTGGGTCTTCCTGGTGGGGGCCGTCGGCAGCTACGCCATGGACGCACTCCTGCTGCACCGCCTGCCGGCGCTCGCCAAGCTCGTCCAGCAGATCCGCCTGGGCATCACGCCGCGGGCCCTGCTGCGCCAGCTCCTCGCCCTGGGCCTGCTCATCACCACGCCCACGGCCACCTCCACGGGCATCGGCATGGTCCTACTGACCTGCCTGGTGCTGTTCGGGCTCCAGCTGGTGTGCGGTGTGGCCGCCCGGCTGCTGCGGATGCGCCGCCGCCTGCCGATCGTCACCCGCAACATCGACCTGGGCCCCCTGCGCATCCCCGACAGCCCGCCCATGGTGCTCGTCCGCGAGCCCATGAGCCGCCTGCTGCCCCTGGACGCGTTCCTGGTCGCCGGAGCGGTCGCCTACGTCGCCGAGGGCGCGGTCTGGGCCGTCGTGGCCGGGGCGATCGCCTCCGTGTCCCTGACCGTGCTGGCCCTGGCGCTGTTCGGATGGCACCTGGCCCGGGCCCGGACCATCCCCGAGTCCGAGCGGGTCATGGAGTTCGCCCAGAACTGGCTGGACTCCTACCGGCCCGAGGTCGTCCTCTACTTCTCGGGTTCGGCCGACTCCGCCTACCAGGTCAACATGTGGCTGGAGGCCGTGGCCGCGCTGCCGCGCCGGTCGGTGGTCGTCCTGCGCGAGCGGGTCATCGCCGCGCAGCTCGCCCCGACGCCGGTGCCGGTCCTGTGCGTTCCCACCTCGACCGACCTGATGGCGCTGGACTTCGGCCCGGCGCGCGTGGCCCTCTACCCGGCCAACACCGGCAAGAACATCCACATGCTGCGCAACCCGCTGCTGGGCCACGTGTTCATCGGCCACGGGGACAGCGACAAGGTGGCCAGCATCAACCCGTTCAGCAAGGTCTACGACGAGGTGTGGACCGCCGGACGGGCCGGGCGCGACCGCTACGACCGCGCCCGGGTGGGCGTGCGCGACGACGAGATCGTGGAGGTCGGCCGCCCCCAGCTCGACGCGATCCGCACCGACACCGCCCCCAACGCCGTGCGCAGCGTGCTGTACGCCCCGACCTGGGAGGGGTGGACGGACGAGCCCGGCAACACGTCGCTGACCGACGCCGGCCCGGCGCTGATCCGGACGCTGCTGGCCGCCGAGCCGCGGGTGCGCGTCCTGTACAAGCCGCACCCCTTCACCGGGGTCCGGTCCGCGGCCGCCCGCGGCGCGCACCGCCGCATCGTCGCGATGCTGGAGGAGGCCAACCGGGCCGCGGCCGTGAACGGCGACCGCTCCCCGGCGGGACGCGACCGCCCGGACCTCGCCTCCCTCGAACGGCGCCTGGCCGCCTTCGACACCGACAACGGCGCCACCGACGAGGCCCACAACTCCCGTGAGGAGGGCACCGCCGACCCCGGCGCCGCCGCCGAGCTCCAGCAGCTGTCCGAGGAGTGGCACCGGGTGTACTGGGAGGGCCGCGCCGACACCGAGCACCTGGTCATCCAGGGTCCCCGCCCGACCCTCTACTCGTGCTTCAACCAGGCCGACCTGCTCATCAGCGACATCTCCAGCGTCGTCGCCGACTTCATCGCCACCGAGAAGCCCTACGCCATCACCAACTGCGAGGGCATCACGGACGAGGAGTTCCAGGACAAGCACCCCACCTCCGGCGCCGCGTACATGCTCGCGCCGGACGGGGGCGGCCTGGAGGCCGCGCTCGCGGCGGTCCGGTCGGCCGCGACCGACCCCCTGGCGGAGGACCGCACCAGGCTCAAGGCCTACCTGCTCGGCTCCGGCGACTCCAGCTCCCAGTCGCGCTTCGAGGCCGCCGTCGACGACCTCTACCGGCGCAGGAGCGACCAGCGCCCGGACGCGTCCGGGGCTGCGTCCGCGGACGCGTCCGCCGCGGACGACGCGCCCCGCTCCTCCGCCGGCTCCCCGCCCTCCGGGGCGGACCCCGCTCCCGCGCGTGTGTGACGCCCCGTCCACCGCGCTCCTGAAAGGAACCTGACAACCCATGGCCGGAGCAAAGCGCACGGTCCCCGAGGAACTCCAGCGCCTCATGCGCTACCTGCCCGAGTCCGAGGAGGACGAGCGGGCGCGCTTCCTCGCCGCCGCCGACGAGTTCGTCGGCGGCTCGGCCCCCGGCGACCTGAGGGCCTTCTCCCCGCTGACCAGGGTCAAGCTGTGGCTGGCCAAGGAGCACCGCCTGGACGACCTGGAGACGGTCATCCGGTACGAGCGGGACAACCCGCAGGCCCACCTGGTGCGGGGACGCCTGTCGCCCTCGGTCGAGGTGCCCGGCATCGCGCCGTCGTCCCTGCCCAGGGAGGTCACCCGGCTCAAGAACTCCGAGATGCCGCTGGTCACCAAGCTGACCGACATGGCCTGGGTGGAGGGACGCCTGCGCCTGCGCGGTTACGCGTACGTGCGCAACGTGCCCGTGGAGTCGGCTCCGCGCGTCCCCGCGATGGCGTGGCTGACCGACACCGCCTCGCGCCGGCGCGTCGTGGTCCGCATGGCCCCGCGGCACGAGCCGCGCGCCACGGCCGACTCCAAGCAGGCGCTGCACTGCTACGACTGGGCCGGGTTCGAGCTGTTCGTCGACCCCGCCAAGCTGCGCGGGAGCCACGGCTGGAAGCCCTCGACGTGGTCGCTGACCCTCGGCGTGTGGGCCTCGGGCAGGCCGCACAGGGCGGGGCTGGTCCCCGGCGACATCGGCCCCGCCGGACACCAGCACGCCCACCGCCTGGACGCGTCCACCCGCTGGGTGAGCGCGTTCCGCAAGAAGCGGCTGGAGTTCGAGATCCAGTCCGTCGAGGCCGAACTCGTCGGCCACTCCCTCGACGCCGACCTGCTCAGCCTCGGGCTGCGCGGCCCGGCCGAGCGTCCCGTGGAGGGCCTCGTGCTCTCCCACGGCCCGGCCAAGGAGCCGGTCGAACGCGAGTACAAGGCCGAGGCGGACGGTCCCGACGGGCGCCGCCGCGTCACCGTGCCCCTCGCCGACCTCTCCGTGGCGGACACGGAGGAGACCCGTGAACTGCGCGCCCACGCGGTCGTCGGCGGGCACCGGGTGCCGGTCGTCGTCGCCGACGGCGTGCTCTCACAGGCCCACCCGACCGACGGCGGCCGCGAGATCTCGGTGGGCGTCACCGCCGTGGACACCCTCGTCCTGCACGACCGCCTCCGCCAGCCCGTCGTGGACGCGATGGAGTGGGTGGAGGGCGACCTGGTGCTGTCCGGCTCCTACACCGGCCCGGACCGGGACCGCGTGATGGTGCTCCGCCACGGGGAGCGGTTCGAGGAGGTCCCCGTGCCGGTGGAGGTCGCCGACGGGCGCTTCCGGGCGGTCATCGACCCCGAGCACCACGACTCCCACGGCGACACCCTGCCGCTGCGCAAGGGCCGGTGGTACATGTCGTTCCGCTCCGTCCAGGACTGGGACGACTCCAACGACGTGCCGGTGAAGATCCGGCACGACCTGGTGCCGCGGCTGCCCCTGGTCCACCAGGGGGCCAAGCGCTCCTACTCCGTGGACCACCGGTTCCACGACCGTCTGTTCCTGTCCCCCGCCAGTCCGCTCGACGCCTCCGAGAAGGGCGCCTACCGGCAGAGGGTCCTGCGCGAGGCGTTCACCGCGGAGCAGAAGGCGCTGCCCCTGCGCGAGGCGGTGTTCTACAACAGCTTCGGCGGCAAGCAGTTCTCGGACTCGCCGCGGGCCGTGTACGAGGAGCTGGTGCGCCGCGGCGTGGAGGTCGACCACCTGTGGTCGGTCGACGACCAGCAGGTGTCCCTGCCGCCGGGCGTCGTGCCCGTGGAGTGGCACAGCC
Organism: Nocardiopsis sp. CA-288880; assembly: GCF_050955985.1. Taxonomy (NCBI): domain Bacteria; kingdom Bacillati; phylum Actinomycetota; class Actinomycetes; order Streptosporangiales; family Nocardiopsidaceae; genus Nocardiopsis; species Nocardiopsis sp. CA-288880. The sequence goes on from NZ_CP192105.1 coordinate 6,717,055, forward strand.
GCGAGTGGTACGAGGCGCTGGCCCGGAGCCGGTACGTCGTCACGAACGTCGGCATCGGCGACTGGTTCGTCCGGCGCGAGGGGCAGACCGTGGTGCAGACCTGGCACGGCACCCCGCTCAAGAAGATCGGCGCCGACCTGCTCGGCACGCCGAAGGCCAACCGGGCCTACATCGCGAGCCTGCCGCACCGGTCCCGCCAGTGGGACTTCCTGGTCTCGCCGAACTCGTTCACCACGCCCATCATGCGCGGCGCGTTCCGCTGCGAGACGGAGATCCTGGAGGCCGGCTACCCGCGCAACGACGTCTTCCACGCCCCCGACCGCGAGGAGCGCGCCGAGCGGACCCGCAAACTCCTCGGCATCCCCGAGGGCAAGAAGGTGGTCCTCTACGCCCCGACCTGGCGCGACGACCAGCGCTACGGCGGGACCCGCTTCAAGCTCGACCTCCGGATCGACCTGGAGGCGGCGCAGCGCGAGCTCGCCGAGGACCACGTGCTGCTGTTCCGCAAGCACCCGAAGGTGCTGGACAGCATCCCGGGCGCGGGGCAGGGGTTCGTCTGGGACGTGTCCAAGTACCCGGACATCGCCGACCTGTACCTGATCACGGACGTGCTGATCACCGACTACTCGTCGGTGTTCTTCGACTTCGCCCACTCCGGCAGGCCGATGCTGTTCTTCACCTACGACCTGGAGCACTACCGGGACACCCTGCGCGGGTTCTACTTCGACCTGACCGCGCGGGCCCCGGGGCCGCTGATCAAGACCTCGGACGAGCTCATCGGCTCCATCCGGGACATCGGGTCCGTCACCGAGGAGTACGCGCAGCAGTACGAGGCGTTCGTCCGCGACTTCTGCCACCCCTCCGACGGCCGTGCCACACAGCGGGTGGTCGACCGCATGCTGGGCGGCGGCGAGGGCTAGGCCGTGTTCTCCGCCCCCGGGCGCCGGGTCCTCCCGGAGCCCGGGGGCGGAGCCGTGCGCCCCGCCCCGGTTGAGGGGCGGAGAAGGCGGACCGGCCCTGCGACCGGGACAGGGGCACCGGGACGGGGCCGGGGCCCGGCGGCGTCCGGCCGCCCCTCCCGGGCGCGGACGACGGCGGCGGCCGCCCCCGGGAGGGGACGGCCGCCGCACGCGGAGCCGGAGGCGCCGGGCGGCGCTACTCGCCCGTCCACACGGGGGGGCGCTTCTCGGCGAACGCCGCCGCCCCCTCCATCGCGTCCCGGCTGACGAACACGGGGCCCGCCAGCTCGTTCTGCCTCTCCCACATCTCCGTGGAGGACCAGTCGTCCGAGGCGGCGATGATCTCCTTGGACACCCTCACCGCCAGCGGGCCGTTGGGGGTGATCCGCGCCGCCAGGGCGCGGGCCCCCTCCAGCGCCCCGCCGCTCCCCGTGACCTGGTTGACCAGGCCCAGCTCGGCCATCCGGGGGGCGCCGACGAAGTCGCCGGTGAGGGCGAACTCCATGGCGATGTTGCGCGGTATCCGGTGGTGCAGGCGCAGCAGCCCGCCCGCACCGGCGACCAGGCCGCGCTTGACCTCGGGGATCCCGAACCGGGCGTCCTCGGCGGCCACGACCAGGTCGCAGGCGAGGACCGCCTCGAACCCGCCCGCGAGGGCGTGGCCCTCGACGGCGGCGATCAGCGGCTTGCTCGGACCGCGCTCGGCGAACCCGCCGAATCCGCGCCCCTCCACCAAGGGGACCTCGCCCTTCATGAAGGCCTTGAGGTCCATCCCCGCGCAGAAGGTGCCGCCCGCGCCGGTGATGATGCCGACGCTCAGGTCCTTGCGTGCGTCCAGGTCGTCGAGGGCTTCGGCGACCTGGGCGGCGACCGCGGCGTTGACCGCGTTCCTGGCCCCGGGCCGGTTGATGGTGATGACGGCGACGCCGTCCTCGGCCGTGTAGAGAACCTCGTCGGACACGGTGTCCCCCTACTTCGGCGGCATGCGGAGCGCGCCGTCGATGCGGACGACCTCTCCGTTGACGTAGCTGATCTCCAGCAGGGCGCGCGCCAGCTTCCCGAACTCGGCGGCGGTGCCGAGGCGCTTGGGGAAGGGGACCGGCGCGGCCAGGCGGGCCTTGAACTCCTCCGAGGCGGGGCCCTCCCCGTAGATGGGGGTCTCCAGGATGCCGGGGGCGATCGTGTTGACCGTGATGCCGACCGCGGCGAGGTCGCGGGCCGCGGGGAGGGTCATGCCGATGACGCCGCCCTTGGAGGAGGAGTAGGCGATCTGGCCGATCTGGCCCTCGATGCCCGCGAGGGAGGCGGTGTTCACGATCGAGCCGCGCTCGCCGTCCTCGTTGAGCGGCTCGGTCCTGGCGATCTCGGCCGCGGACAGGCGCAGCACGTTGAAGGTGCCGATGAGGTTGACCTGGATGACCTTCTGGTAGCTGTCCAGGTCGTGGGGGGTTCCGTGGCGGTCGACGGTGCGGGTCGCCCAGCCGATCCCGGCGCAGGAGACCGCGACGCGGAAGGGCCTGCCGGTGTCGACGGCGGCCTGGACCGCGGCCTTGACCTGGTCCTCCCGGGAGACGTCGGTGGAGACGAAGACCCCGCCGATCTCCTTGGCGACGGCCTCGCCGCGTTCGGCGTTGAGGTCGGCGACGACGACGGTGGCGCCCGCTGCCGCGAGCTCCTTGGCGGTGGCCTCGCCCAGGCCACTCGCGCCGCCCGAGACGAGGGCGGAGATTCCGTTCAGATCCATGGCCCGAACTCTACCGAGGATGTGACCCACGCACTAGAACCGGGTTCGGTTAATTGCGGACGGCCGCTCCGGACCGGAGCCCGCGCCGTCCCACCGGCCCCTTTCCCGGTCCGCCACACCTTGTCGTCACGGAGCGCTACCGTCCTGTCATGAGCAGAGCGACAGGATTACAGTGGGCTCAGGAATCGACCCCGGAGGAATCGATGACCGCCGAGCCGCTCCCCGCCTGGTTCATGCCGCCGCCCGGTGGATGGACCGCCGACCACATGGACAACCTTCCCCCGGGGGTACCCCGGATGGAACTCATCGACGGAGCGCTCGTCTTGCTTTCCCCCCAGACCCGGTTCCACAGTCAGGTCATGCGTCGGCTCGCCAATGCCTTGGAGGACTCGGCTCCCCGGGACGTCGAGGTCCTGCAAGAGATGACGATGAAACTCGGTAAGTACCAGAGGCCGGAACCCGACGTACTCCTCTACCGGTTCGAGAAGGGCGACGAGGAGCACCTCGACTGGTACCGGGCCACCCACGTACCGCCCGAGAACGTTCTGGTCGCCATCGAGATCGTGTCCGACGAGTCCCGGGACCGGGACCGCACCACCAAGCCCCTCAAGTACGCACAGGCGGGCATCCCCCACTTCTGGAGGGTCGAGCACGAGGAGAACGGCCCGGCGATCCACGTCTACGAGCTCGACGGGACGAAGGACCCCCGCTACGTGCCGGTCACCATCGCGCGGGAACGGCTCAAGCTGGACGTGCCCTTCCCGATCGACATCGACGTGAAGGCGCTGGCCCCCCGCTGACGGCTCAGCCCCGGTACGGCCCCCTCAAGCGCCGCTGGCGGCGCCTCTGGTGCCACCGGGGCAGCCCTTCCCGGGCGAGGTCGGCGGCGCCGATCAGCCCCGCCTCGTTCCCGAGGGCCGCCGCCGCGACCCGTGCGGTCGGCCGGTAGCCCCGACCGGTGAGGTTGCGCTCGAACGCCGCCCGCGCCGGGGCCAGCAGCAGCTCCCCCGCCTCGGACACGCCGCCGCCGATGATGAACAGCTCCGGGTCGAACGCCGCGGCCAGGTTGGCCAGGCCGGTCCCCAGCCACTCCCCCGCGTCCTCCATGAGCTCCACGCACGCCCGGTCGCCCTTGCGCGCCAGCTCGCTCACCAGCGGACCGGTGATGAGCCGGGCGTCGCCCCCGACCGCCTGGTGCAGGGCCCTGGCCACCGGGGACTCCGCCGCCACCAGCTCCCGGGCCTCCCGGGTCACCGCGTTGCCGCTGGCGTACTGCTCCCAGCACCCGCGGTTGCCGCACTCGCACCGGTGACCGCCCGGCACCACCGTCATGTGACCGAACTCACCGGCCAGCCCGTACCGGCCGCGGTGCAGCCGCCCGTCCAGCACCACCGCCCCGCCGATCCCGGTGCCGAGGTTGACCACCACGACGTGGTCCACGCCCTGGCCGGAACCGGCGCACACCTCCGCCCACGCGGAGGCGTTCGCGTCGTTCTCCACCACCACCGGCAGGCCCAGCCGCAGCGACAGGGCGTCGCGCAGCGGCTCCTTGCGCCACGACAGGTGCGGGGCGAACAGCACGTTCGCGCGCCGCTCGTCCACGAAGCCGGCCGCGCCCACCCCCACCGCGCGCACGGGGAACTCCCGGCGCAGCTCCTCCACCGCGGACACGATCGTGTCCTCCACCACAGCGGGGCTCTTGCTCCGCTCGGGCGTCTCCGTGCGCAGGCGGGCGAGGATGCGCCCGCCCGGCGTCACCACGCCCGCCGCGACCTTCGTGCCGCCGATGTCCACCCCGATCGTCAGGGCGTGCCCGTACCGCGTGTCCGCCATCGTGACCACTTCACCGGTTCCAGGGACCCGCGCCGGAGTGGCGGGTCCGCCACACAGGGGAACGCGCACCCGGGCGGCGTCGTGCCCGGGTGCGCGTTCGAGGGGTCGGGGCCGCGCCCCGGCGGGCCTCCGCGGGGCGAAGGCCCCCGGAGCGCCCGGGCCGTGTCCCGCGGGTCGTTCCGGGCTCGCGGCGCGAGCGCCGGGCCCACCGGGAGCGCCCGCGGACCACTCCCTAGCCCAGGGCGGAGCGGACCACCGCGGCCAGCCGCTCGGCCACCGCCGCCGCCTGCTCCTGCCCGGGAGCCTCCACCATCACCCTGACCTTGGGCTCGGTCCCGCTCGGACGGATCAGCACCCGCCCGGTCTCGCCCAGCTCCGCCTCCGCTGCGCGCACGGCCGACCACAGCTCCTCGGAGTCCTTCACCCGGGACCTGTCCACGTCGGGAACGTTGATGAGCACCTGCGGCAGGCGGGTCATCACCTTGGCCAGCTCGGCCAGCCCCTGCCGGCGGTGGGCCATCGCCGCGAGGAGGTGCAGCCCGGTCAGCACGCCGTCGCCGGTCGTGGCGTGGTCCAGCAGGATCACGTGCCCGGACTGCTCGCCGCCCAGGCCGAAGCCGCCGCGCTTCATCTCCTCCAGCACGTAGCGGTCGCCCACCGCGGTCTCCACCACGGCGATGCCCTCCCGCTCCATCGCGAGCTTCAGCCCCAGGTTGGACATGACCGTCACCACGAGGGTGTCCTTGGCGAGCCTGCCCTCGTCCTTGGCCTCGGCGGCCAGGATGGCGAGGATCTGGTCGCCGTCGACCACGCGGCCGTCCGCGTCCACCGCCAGGCAGCGGTCGGCGTCGCCGTCGTTGGCGATGCCCGCGTCCGCGCCGTGCAGGAGCACGGCCTCCTGGAGCACCTCGAGGTGCGTGGAGCCGCAGCCCTCGTTGATGTTGTAGCCGTCCGGCCGGTCCCCGATGGTGACGACCTCGGCGCCCGCCCGGCGCAGGGCCTCAGGGGCGACCGCGGTGGAGGCGCCGTTGGCGCAGTCCACCACGACCTTGAGGCCCTTGAGGCTGTGCGGGACCGACGCGAGCACGTGGGCGACGTAGCGCTCGGCCCCGTCGTCCGCCTCGCCGACCCGGCCGACCTGGTCGCCCACGGCGGGGGTCGAGGGCACGCCGAGCATGCCCTCGATCTCCTCCTCCAGGGCGTCCTCCAGCTTCTGTCCGCCCCGGGCGAAGAACTTGATGCCGTTGTCGGGGGCCGGGTTGTGGCTGGCGGAGAGCATCACGCCGAAGTCGGCGTCCAGCTCACCGGTGAGGAAGGCCACGGCCGGCGTGGGGAGCACACCCACGCGGACCACGTCCACGCCGGTGCTCGCCAGGCCGGCGACCACGGCCGCCTCCAGGAACTCGCCGGAGGCGCGCGGGTCCCGGCCGACCACGGCCCTGGGTCTGCGCCCCGACCCGCTGTCCCGCGTCAGCACCCTCGCCGCGGCGATGGAGAGGTCCAGAGCCAGGGACGCGGTCAGGTCCCGACCGGCGACGCCCCGTACACCATCTGTTCCGAACAGCCGAGCCACAGGCGACCAGCCCCTTTCGCAAACGGCGCCGCGTCCGGCGCCGGTGAAGTTCAGCGTGGCGCAAGCCACCGGAAAAACCAAAGACCCGCACGCCGCCCCCTGGAAACGGGAACGGCGTACGGGCCGAAGCTCAGCCGAGCAGGTGCCGGCGCATGAGCACTAACGCTTGGAGAACTGGGGAGCCTTGCGCGCCTTCTTGAGACCGGCCTTCTTCCGCTCCACCTCACGGGAGTCGCGGGTCAGGAAGCCGGCCTTCTTCAGGGTCGGGCGGTTGTTCTCCGGGTCCAGGGTCGCGAGCGCACGGGCGATGCCGTGGCGCAGCGCGCCGGCCTGGCCGCTGGTGCCGCCGCCGTCGAGACGGGCGAAGACGTCGTAGGCGCCGTCGAACCCGAGGGAGACGAACGGGTCCTTGATGGTCTGCTGGTGGACCTTGTCCGGGAAGTAGACCTCAAGGGGCTTGCCGTTGACCTTCCACTCGCCCGAACCGGGGGCGATGCGGACGCGGGCGACGGCCGACTTGCGGCGACCGGTACCGGCGCTGGGGCCGGAAGCGGTGGGGACGTAGGCGGCGACGGTCTCGTCGGACTCGCTGGTGTACTCGGAGGGGAACTCCTCCGGGTTGTCAGCGATCTCCTGCTCGACCTCTTCGATGCCGGTGGGCTCGACCACGGTTTTCCTCGTGCTCTCTGTAAAAGTCTGCGAACGCCTAGGCGGGCTGCTGGATCTTGGTGATGGCGAACGGAACCGGCTGCTGGGCCTGGTGCGGGTGCTCCGCGCCCGCGTACACCTTGAGCTTCTTGGCCATCTGGCGGCCGAGGGAGCCCTTGGGCAGCATGCCCTTGACGGCCTTCTCGATGGCGCGCTCGGGGTTGTTCTCCAGCAGGTCGACGTACGCCACGGAGCGCAGACCGCCGGGGTAGCCGGAGTGCCGGTAGGCCTTCTTCTGCTCCAGCTTCTTACCGGTCAGGGCGACCTTGTCGGCGTTCACGACGATCACGAAGTCGCCGGTGTCGATGTGGGGCGCGTAGTACGGCTTGTGCTTGCCCCGAAGGAGCGTGGCAACCTGGCTCGCCATACGCCCGAGCACGAGATCGGTAGCGTCGACAACGTGCCACTGACGCTGGACATCGCTTGGTTTGGGGCTGTATGTGCGCACGATCGTTTGCCTTCGCTTCTTCAGTCGGCTGCCCCATCCCGAAGGTGGGAAGGGGGACTCGTATACACACCCGCGGTTGCGGGGTGTTTGGCCGGGTGTCCCATGCCAATCACAGGACTCTCCGATGGTGAGTGCGCAGACGATGGTGCGTGGATCGGCACCCGAATACGGGAGTTCGGGGCCCACGGCAACTCAACGCACAACGACGGGATATCCTACCTGGCCACCATAGCGCAGGTCAAAGCCAGCGACAGTGCGGACCGGCAGGACCACGCTCGGCGGGAAGCGCCGGCACGGGGTCACATCCGTGACCTCTCCGCCTTTTATTATGCCTTGTGCCGGGAGTGCTTCGTCCTGCGGTCGTCCGCGCGTTGGCTACGCTTGCACCGAAAGGCCGGTCTCCGCCCGGAACGACGGGCGCCGACACGCACCCCAGGAGACGCCCGTCACGGACGCCGACACCCCGGGAGCCGGTGCTGACGCCAGAGGGCGCACCAGGCCGTGAGCCCGGTCGACCGCGGCCCGGTTCCCATCCCCAGAGCCTTCGGAGACTCCCATCAGTACCCATCCGAACCAGCCACAGTACGGACCCGACGGGCGACCCCTCGGACCGGAGGCCGGTGACGGCCAGGACCTGCTCGGATCAGCGGCCCCCCATGCCGAGGGCCAGCATCCCACATCGGGGCCGCAGCAGCCGCACTCCGCGCCCGCGGGCGGCCGGCCGCCCCTCCCCCCGCAGCCCTCCCCCCCGCACGCGCGGCCCGGCGGCCCGCAGACCCCCTTCCCGTACCCGCAGAGCGGGCCCCAGCAGGGGTTCCACGGCGGCCAGGGCGATCCCGCGGGCCGCGGCGGCCCGAGCGGCCCCCAGGAGCCGCCCCACCCCGGCGGCCCCGCCGCCGCGCCCACGGGCGGCCAGCCCCCGATGCGCCCCGGACAGCCGCCGTACGGCGCTCCCACCGGCGGACACGTGCCTCCGCACGGAGGCCCCGCCGGGGGCCAGGCCCCCCCGCACGGGGGCCCCACGGGCGGCGGCCCCGGCATGGGACATCTCACCCGGGGCGGTCCCCACCAGCCCCCCGGCCCGACGCTTCCCCCGGGCGCCCTCCCCCACGGCCAGGGCGCGCCGCCCCTCCCCCCGCACGTACAGGGACGGCCCGGCCCGCCCCCCGGCGCCCCGGCGCCCGGACTGCCGCAGGCTCCCGGCACGCCCCAGGGGCCGCAGGGCCCCCGAAGACAGCAGGGGCCCCAGCCGGACTTCCAGGTGTCCGGGCAGCCGACGTACGGCGCCCCCACCGGCGGTCAGATTCCCCCGCACGGGGGCCCCGCGGGCGGCGGCCCGCGCCCGCTCCCCGGCATTCCGTCCGGCGGCCAGGCCGGCCGCGGCGCCCCCGCTCTGCCGCCGGGCGCGCTGCCGCCCGGCGCGGCCCCGAGCCCCCAGCAGGCCTTCCAGGCGCCGCCTCGCGGCCCGGGGGCCGGGGAGCCGGGTAGGGGTGACCCCGTGTTCCCCCCGGAGGCCATGGGGGCCACACAGAACATCCACGCGGTCCCCGCGGCGCCGGGCAGGCGCGACAACCGCCCCCTGTACCGGGACGAGGTCCCCGACGACGCCGGCGTCGACACCGCGCAGTTCGACGTCCAGGGGATCGACGACTACGAGGACTACGACGACTACGCGTCCGGTGACGACGGCTATGCGGACGCGCGCGCAAAGAAGCGCCGCCTCCTGATGATCGCCGGGTTCGCCGCGCTGCTGGTCGTCGTGGGCGGCGGGACGTTCCTCATCGCCATGGGCGGGGGGACGGAGTCCGGCGGCGCGAGCGCCTCCGCCGTCGCGGACGAGTCCGACGACCCGGGCGCGCTCGCCCCGGACGACCTCTTCCCCGAGACCCTCGACGTGGAGGGCGGCACGTTCACCCGTGTGGCCGTCGACGACATCGAGGACTGCTCCGCGGGCGCGCACGGCGACTACGGCCAGGTCCTCTCCGACAACGAGTGCCGCCAGCTGGTCCGCGCGTCCTACCTCAGCGAGGACGAGGCCCACGCGGTGACCATCGGGGTCGCGGCGATGCCCTCGGACGAGGACGCCGCCGCCGCCATGGAGGCGCAGGACCTCGTGGGGGCGCAGTGGTTCGCCGGCCTCGCCGGCGAGGAGGGCACCCCCGCCGAGCGGCTCGGCCACGCGGGCGGTCACGGCAGCAGCGGCCAGTGGGGCCGCTACGTGCTCTTCGCCCTGGCCACCAACAGCGACGGCTCCGAGGAGGGTTCGGAGGAGAGCGAGTCCGCCACCGAGCTGCGCACCATCGGCGACGGCTTCCTCGACGAGGCGTTCGGCGCCCTCAGCGAGGACCGCGCCTGATCCGCCCGGGAACACGGGGAGGGGGCGCCCGGTCCGGGCGCCCCCTCCGTCGTCCCCGGCCTCTCCGCCCCCGTCCACAGCCCGCAGAGCGGGCTTCCCCCGCCCGCGGCCCGGCCCTACCGTGGAAAGCGGGGGGATCCCGGGGTCACACCGGCCCCGCTGCCTGCCACAGGCCGCACCGGCCCCGCACCGGTCACGCAGGCCGCGCGTGCGGCGCCCGGCCGCACCGCGCGCCCTGACGGTCCCGTCGGCCCCGGCGCCGCCGGTCTCCGGCCCCCGCACCCCGCGCACTGCACCCCGCGCCCCGCGTCAGGCCGAGTGCCCCCGGCAGGGCAGCTCGCGCACCCGCCGGGTCGCCGAGGCCCGCGCCGCCAGCTCCTCGTCCCCCGGGTAGCGCACCTCCTCCAGGCTGAGCCCCTGCGGTCCCACCACGTGCACGGAGGAGTCGCGCACGGCCGCGCCGAGCACCGTCCCCGGCCAGTCCGCGTCCCGGCGCCCGTCGCCCACGGCCAGGAGCGCCCCCACGAGGGCGCGCACCATGTTGTGGCAGAAGGCGTCCGCCTGGATCGTCCCGCGCAGCAGGTGGGTGTCCACACGCGCCCACTCCAGGCGCAGCAGCTCCCGGACGGTCGTGGCGCCCTCCCGCTTCTTGCAGAAGGCCGCGAAGTCGTGCTCGCCGACCAGCCGCGCCGCGGCCTCGTTCATCCGCCCCTCGTCCAGCGGGCTCCTGTGCCACAGCACCGACCGGCGCAGCAGCGGGTCCACCCCGTGGGGGGCGTCGCTCACGTGGTACTCGTAGCGCCGGAACAGCGGGGAGAACCGCGCGTCGAACCCCGGCGGGGCCTTCCGGGCCCCGGTCACGCGCACGTCCTTGGGCAGGACCCCGGCGAGGCGGCGGAGCACCCTCTCCCCCTCGGCCTCCCAGGTGGCCGCCGGGATGTCGGCCTGCGCCACCTGCCCCCTGGCGTGCACCCCGGCGTCCGTGCGACCCGCGCAGGTCAGTGCCACGCGCGGCAGCCGCAGGACCCTCTCCAGGGCCGACTCCAGCTCGCCCTGCACCGTGCGGCGCCCGGGCTGCGCGGCCCACCCCGAGAAGTCCGTGCCGTCGTAGGCGATGTCCAGCCGGATCCTGACCGCCGGCTCCGCCCCGGACGCGTCACCGGAGCCCCCGCCGGCCTCCGGGGGGCCGGCGGCGCCACCGGTCCCGGCGCCCCCTGGAACACCGGCGCGTGCCGACTCCTCCGCCGCGGCGCCGCGCGGGGGCTCCCCCGCGGGCCCGGCCCCGGCCGTCGTCCCGTTCTCGTCCATCACACCCATCCGTTCAGGCCCACCGTCGGAGGGCGGCGCCCCAGGCGTCCGCCCTCCTGGAAAACACGAGTGCCCGACCCCCGGAGGGATCGGGCACTCGGCGAGCGGTCGCACACACAGGTCCTGCCCGCGCGCGCCATCCGCCCTACTTGCTCTCGGCGCTCTTCTCGGCGGCCTCGTCGGTCTCGGCGACCTCTTCGGTCTCCGTGGCCGCGGTCTCCTCGGCGGGGGCCTCGACGGGCTCCTCGACCGGGGCGGCGGCCGGAGCGGCGGGGGCGTTCAGCGCCTCGACCAGCTCGATGACCGCCATGGGGGCGTTGTCGCCCTTGCGCGGACCGATCTTGGTGATCCGGGTGTAGCCACCGGGACGGTTCTCGAAGCGCGGGCCGATCTCGGTGAACAGCTCGTGCACCACGGACTTGTCCGTGATCTTGGTGAGAACCTGGCGACGGGCGTGCAGGTCACCGCGCTTGCCGAGGGTGATCAGCTTCTCGGCGTACGGGCGCAGACGCTTGGCCTTGGCCTCGGTGGTGCGAATGCGGCCGTGCTGGAACAGCGAGGTCGCGAGGTTCGCCAGGATGTGCCGCTCGTGAGCGGGCCCGGAACCCAGACGGGCGCCCTTGGTAGGCGTGGGCATGGTGTCGTTCTCCTAGTGATGCGATCCGCGGCCGCACTCGGCCGTGGACCATGTGGGCGACGAAGGTCGGTTAGTACTGCTCCGTCTCGACGAAGGACTCGCCCTCGTCGTCGTCGGAGCTGTAGGAGTCGGCCGCCGTGCTGGGGTCGAATCCGGGCGGGGAGTCCTTCAGGGACAGGCCCATGTCGATGAGCTTCTGCTTGACCTCGTCGATGGACTTCGCACCGAAGTTGCGGATGTCCAGCAGGTCCTGCTCGGAGCGGGCGACCAGCTCACCAACGCTGTGGATGCCCTCCCGCTTGAGGCAGTTGTACGAGCGCACCGTCAGGTTGAGGTCCTCGATGGGCAGCGCCAGGTCCGCCGCGAGGGCGGCGTCCGTCGGCGACGGGCCCATGTCGATGCCCTCGGCGTCGACGTTGAGCTCGCGCGCCAGACCGAACAGCTCGACCAGGGTCTTGCCCGCGCTGGCGACCGCGTCACGGGGACGGATGGCCGGCTTGGTCTCGATGTCGACGATCAGGCGGTCGAAGTCGGTGCGCTGCTCGACACGGGTGGCCTCGACCTTGTAGGTCACACGCAGGACCGGCGAGTAGATGGAGTCGATCGGGATACGACCGATCTCCTGGCCGGCCTGCTTGTTCTGCGTCGCCGAGACGTAGCCGCGGCCACGCTCGACCGTCAGCTCCATCTCCAGCTTGCCCTTGCCGTTGAGCGTGGCGATGTGCAGCTCGGGGTTGTGCACCTCGACGCCGGCGGGCGGAGCGATGTCCGCCGCGGTGACGACGCCGGGGCCCTGCTTGCGCAGGTACATCAGCACGGGCTCGTCGTGCTCGGAGCTGACGACCAGGCCCTTGAGGTTGAGGATCATCTCCGTGACGTCCTCCTTGACACCGGGCACGGTGGTGAACTCGTGCTCGACGCCCTCGATGCGGATGCTGGTGACAGCCGCGCCGGGGATGGAGGACAGCAGGGTGCGCCGGAGCGAGTTGCCGATGGTGTAGCCGAAACCGGGCTCCAGCGGCTCGATGACAAACCTCGAGCGCAGGTCCGAGATGACTTCCTCGGCGAGCGTGGGACGCTGTGCGATCAACATGGTCCGTGTCTTCCCTTCCACATGGCCGACCGCTATATGACGGCCACCGGATGGACGTTCCGCCGGAACGGCGGTGTCCACTACTCGGATTACTACCCAGCCCGCGCGGGCCCCAGCGGGGACCGCGCGGGATCAAGCACGGCACGGTGCCCTGCCGGCCGGGGCCGCGGGCACGCGCTGCCGATCAGACGCGGCGGCGCTTCGGCGGACGGCAGCCGTTGTGCGGAACCGGGGTGACGTCCTGGATGGAGCCCACCTCGAGGCCGGTCGCCTGGAGCGAGCGGATGGCGGTCTCCCGGCCGGAGCCCGGGCCCTTCACGAAGACGTCCACCTTGCGGACGCCGTGCTCCTGCGCGCGACGGGCAGCGGCCTCGGCGGCCATCTGCGCGGCGTACGGCGTCGACTTGCGCGAGCCCTTGAAGCCCACCTGTCCGGAGCTTGCCCACGCGATCACGGCACCGGTCGGGTCGGTGATGCTCACGATCGTGTTGTTGAACGTGCTCTTGATGTGAGCGTGTCCGTGGACAATGTTCTTCTTTTCCTTGCGGCGCACCTTGCGCGCGGCACCCTGACGGCCCTTAGGCGGCATTAGCGAAACTCCCAGAGATCATCGGTCCGTTGCTGTTCTCGGACGCGGTCGACAGTCCGAGCGGACTACTTCTTACCGGCCTTCTTCTTACCGGCCACGGTCTTCTTCTTGCCCTTGCGGGTACGCGCGTTGGTCTGCGTGCGCTGACCGCGGACCGGGAGCCCGCGACGGTGGCGGACGCCCTGGTAGCTACCGATCTCCATCTTGCGACGGATGTCGCCCTGCACCTCGCGGCGCAGGTCGCCCTCGACCTGGTAGTTCGCGCCGATCCACTCGCGCAGCTTGACCAGGTCCTCTTCGGACAGCTGGTGGACGCGCGTGTTGCCGTCGACGCCGGTCTGCTTCAGGGTCTCGAGCGCGCGGGTGCGGCCGATCCCGAAGATGTACGTGAGAGCGATCTCCACCCGCTTGTCGCGAGGGAGGTCAACGCCTTCAATACGTGCCATGTGGGCGAGACTCCATATCCATGCCCCGGAGGTCTGCCCCGTTCCACCCTCTCGTCGCCCAATCGACGAGGCCCCGGCCTCCGACCGGGGGTTGTCCCCGGGCCTCGTCGGCGCCGGGAATCGGAACAGGTTTTCGTTTGTACTGCGCCCGGGAGGGAAGTCCTTCCCTTGCCGGGTTGTCGCGGTTCAGAAGCCGCGGCGAGCTGCGGGGGCTGCTAGCCCTGACGCTGCTTGTGCCGCGGGTCCGAGCAAATGACCATGATCCGACGGTTGCGACGGATCACGCGGCACTTCGCGCAGATCTTCTTCACGCTCGGCTTGACCTTCATGGTGACTCCGAACTCATCACATCACTCATCCTGGGCCGTGCGGCCCACGACGGGCTACTTGTAGCGGTAAACGATGCGCCCGCGCGTGAGGTCGTACGGGCTCAGCTCCACGACGACACGGTCGTCGGGGAGAATACGGATGTAGTTCATCCGCATCTTGCCGCTGATGTGGGCAAGAACCTGGTGCCCGTTGTCGAGCTCTACCTTGAACATAGCGTTGGGTAGGGACTCGACAACGGAACCCTCGATCTCGATGGCGCCGTCTTTCTTTGCCATGTCCTCCACGCCTCGCTCATCGATTGGTTGATCAGGACAGTCCCGACGCGACCCCAGTGGCCTCGCACAACGCGACGGCCCCGGCGACACCGGACGGGCCGGATGTCGTCGACGCCAGGACACACTGGTAGTTCAGGTCAACTGCAAGGGCGTACGTCGATGGGAAGACGTGGCACAAAGAAGGCAGACTGACCCAACAGCCCGCGTATGGGCAGTGACAGTCTATCGCCTTCGGGCAAGTGCTTCTGACCGGCGGGCAGAGAACCCTATACCGTCGCCCCCGCAGGGGGAACCGGCGCCGCTTCGCGCCCCGGGCCGCGTCGGGGGGTGTCCCCGACAACGCCTCCGGCAGCCGCTTTCCTCCCGCGTGCGGCGGCCCCGGCCGGGCGGACGGGGCCGGCCCCGGGGAGGGCCGGACCGCGGCCGCCCGGAGGCCGGCCTACGGCGAGTGGTCGCCGCCGGGGTGGCTGCGCTGCGAGGCCAGAACCCCGAAGGTCACCACGCTCATCACGATGCCCCACGGCCCCAGCACCCACAGGAACCACGGGTAGTTGTAGTCGGTGGTGAGGAAGAGGATCAGCCAGATCACGAAGCACAGGACGTTGACCCCGGCGTACAGGATCCACGGCACCATCAGCGCCGGGTCCCGCATGCTGATCGGCGGCGCGAGCAGGGGCTCCTCCTGGAAGGGGGAGGCCCCGTGCAGGTCCGCCAGATCGCGCTCGGGCAGGTCGCGGGTGACCGTGGCCAGCTCGTCCGCCGTCCGGGACTTGTAGACGCGGCCGAGCCGGTCGGTGAACTCCTCGTGGTCGAGCCGGCCCTGCGCGAAGTGCGTCTGGAGGAGCTGCGCGACACGGTCGCGCTCGGAGTCGGACGTTCGTATCGACGGCACCGGGTCGGACACTGCGCGCACCTCGATCTTCACCCGTGAGTGGTCGCGTCCCGCGCGCGGTGCGCGTGGGGCGGGGCCGCTACCAGGTTGGCTGGACGAACCCCATATGAGCGATTTTATCGCGGTTGGACTCACGAGCGGTCAGGACCACGGGGCCCTCTGCGGTCACCGCGACCGTGTGCTCGAAGTGCGCCGCCCTCTTGCCGTCCTTCGTGACCACCGTCCAGCCGTCCTCCAGCTGGAGGACGTCCTGGCGGCCCAGGGTGGTCATCGGCTCGATCGCCAGGCACATGCCCTCGACGAGCTTCAGACCGCGGCCCCGCTTGCCGTAGTTGAGGACGTGCGGGTCCATGTGCATCTCGGTGCCGATGCCGTGGCCGCCGTACTCGCGGACGTTGCCGTAGCCGCCGTTCGCGGAGATGTGGCCGCCGATCGCGAAGCCGATGTCGCCCAGGCGGTTGCCCGGCCGCATCTGCGCGATCCCCTGCCACATGGACTCCTCGCAGACCTCCATCATGCGGAGGTCCTCGGGCCGGCCCTCGCCCACGGCGACGGTGATCGCCGAGTCCCCGTGCCAGCCGTCCAGGATGGCGCCGCAGTCGATGGAGATGATGTCGCCCTCGGCCAGCACCCGCCGGGCGCTGGGGATGCCGTGGACGACCTCCTCGTTGACCGAGGCGCAGATGGACCCGGGGAAGCCGTGGTAGCCCTTGAAGGACGGCACGGCGCCCGCGTCGCGGATGACCTTCTCCGCCACGGAGTCGAGGTCCAGCGTGGACACTCCGGGCCGCACAGCGGCCCGGAGGGTGTCCAGGGCGCGGGCCACGACCTGGCCCGCCGCCCTCATCTTGGCGATCTGTTCCGGCGTCTTGATCTGCACGTCCGGCTCCGCCTTCCGAAACATCAGGAACTGGCCTTTCGGGCCTGCTCCTCGATCGCGGCCTTGGCCCGGGCCGTCACCGCGTCCACGGAGCCCGTGGCGGCGATGGTCGCCAGAAGCCCCTCGCGCTCGTAGAACTCCACCAGCGGCGCGGTCTGCTCGCGGTAGACCTTCAGGCGGTGCCTGATGGTCTCCTCGCGGTCGTCCTCGCGCTGGTACAGCGCGGCGCCCTCGTGGTCGCACACGCCCTCGGACTTCGGGGCGTCGTACTCCACGTGGTACACGCGGCCGCACTCGGGGCACGAGCGGCGCCCCGAGAGGCGCTTGACGACCTCGTCCTCGTCCACCCTCAGCTCCAGGACCACGTCCAGGTGCGTCTTCAGGTCGGCCAGGATGCCCTTGAGCGTCTCGGCCTGCGGGACGTTGCGGGGGAAGCCGTCGAGCAGGAAGCCCACAGCGGCGTCGTCCTGCGCCAGTCGGTCCTTGACCATCGCGTTCGTGACCTCGTCGGGGACGAGGTCGCCACGGTCCATGTACTCCTTGGCCTTCTTGCCAAGCTCCGTGCCACCGCTGACGTTGGCCCGGAAGATGTCACCGGTGGACACCTTCGGGATCGACAGCTCCGACGCGAGGATCTGGGCCTGGGTGCCCTTGCCGGCCCCAGGCGGCCCCACCAATACTGCTCGCATTTATCGCAGAAAACCTTCGTAGTTCCTCTGCTGGAGGTGACTCTCGATCTGCTTCACCGTGTCCAGCCCGACACCGACCATGATCAGGATGCTCGTCCCGCCGAAGGGGAAGTTCGCGTTGGCGCCGGTGGCGCCGAGCGCGACCATCGGGAGAAGAGCGATCACACCCAGGTACAGGGATCCGGGGGTCGTCAGCCTCGTCAGGACGTAGTCGAGGTACTCGGCGGTCGGACGCCCCGGTCGGATACCCGGGATGAACCCACCGTACTTCTTCATGTTGTCGGCGACTTCAGTGGGGTTGAACGTAATCGCCACGTAGAAGAACGCGAACCCGATGATCATGACGAAGAAGGTCGCCAGGTACACGGGGTGCGTGCCGGACAGGAAGTAGGTCTGGATGAAGGTCACCACGGGGTTCGTGGAGTCCTGGCCGACCAGTCCGACGACCAGCTGCGGGAGGTACAGCAGCGAGGAGGCGAAGATCACGGGAATGATGCCCGCCTGGTTGACCTTCAGCGGGATGTAGGTCGAACTCCCGCCGTACATGCGGCGTCCCACCATGCGCTTGGCGTACTGCACCGGGATGCGGCGCTGCGCCTGCTCCATGAAGACCACCGCGGCCACGAGCACGAGGCCCGCGATGCAGATGAGGGTGAAGACCCAGATGGAGCGCTCCTCGAAGAGCCCCATGATGGAGGACGGGAACATCGCGATGACCTGGGTGAAGATCAGGAGCGACATGCCGTTGCCCACGCCGCGCTCGGTGATCAGCTCGCCGAACCACATGACGATGGCGGTGCCGGCGGTCATCACGAAGACGATCGTCACCAGGGTCAGGATGTCCTGGTTGGGCATGTAGGTGCTGACCGGGATGGCCCCCTGGAACAGGGCGCCCGTCCTGGCCATGGCGACGATGCTGGTGGCCTGCAGGACCGCGAGCATCAGCGTGAGGTAGCGGGTGTATTGGGTGATCTTGCTCTGCCCCGACTGGCCCTCCTTCTTGAGGGCCTCCAGGCGGGGGATCACCACCGTGAGCAGGTTGATGATGATGCTCGCGGTGATGTACGGCATGACCCCGAGCGCCAACACCGCCAGTTGCAACAGCGCGCCGCCGCTGAACAGGTTCACGAGCGCGTACACACCGCTCTGGTCTGCGGCGGTGACCGCCTCCATCTGCTCCCGGATCGCCGCGGAGTCGATCCCCGGAGCGGGAATCACCGACCCCAGACGGAAGATCGTCAGGATGAACAGTGTGAACAGCAGCTTGTTACGCAGGTCGGGCGTGCGGAATGCACGGACGAACGCACCTAGCACGTCTCCTCCTGCGCGGCTTCGGCGGCGGAACGGGTTCCAGACATCGCGGCCGATCCTGAATCGTCGTAGAACGTCAGCAGCGGGCAGTCGCCCGTTGCTCGGAAGTATTCACAGTACGTCAAGCGGGGAGCTCAAACAGATGGAACTGTAACAGCCATCACGCGGCAGTTGCGGTCGTGAGTCATAACGATCACTTCTCACAACACACGGGGGCGCCCGCCGGCCGGTCTTTCACTGACCTGCCGGGCGGACGCCCCCAGTTGCGCATTTCGGGGTAGACCCCTACAGCTCGGTGACGGAGCCACCGGCAGCGGCGATCTTCTCCTTCGCCGAGGCGGAGAACGCGTTCGCGCTCACCTGCACGGCGACGGTGATCTCACCGGTGCCCAGGACCTTGACGAGCTGGTTCTTGCGAACCGCGCCCTTGGCGACCAGGGCCTCGACGGTGACCTCGCCACCCTCGGGGAACAGCTCGCTCAGCTTGTCCAGGTTGACGACCTGGTAGGTCGTCTTGAACCGCGCGTTGCTGAAGCCCTTGAGCTTCGGCACCCGGCGGATGAGGGGCATCTGCCCGCCCTCGAAGCCGGGACGGACGGTGTTACGAGCCTTGGTGCCCTTGGTGCCCCGGCCCGCGGTCTTGCCCTTGGACGCCTCGCCGCGGCCCTTGCGGGTCTTGGCCTTGTTGGCGCCCGGGGCGGGCCGCAGGTGGTGCAGCTTGAGCAGCTCGTCGGGGTTGTAGTCGCTCATTCGGCAACCTCCTCGACAGAGACGAGGTGCGCGACGATCGTGATCTGCCCGCGAACCTCAGGGCGGTCCTCACGGACGGTGGACTTGCCGATCCGGCCCAGGCCGAGCGACTGGAGAGCAGCGTGCTGCTTCACCTTGCCGCCGATCTTGGAGCGGGTCTGCGTGATCTTGAGCTTGGCCATGGTCAGGCTCCTGCCTTCGCCTCAGCACGAGCACGCAGCATGGCGGCCGGGGCGACGTCCTCGATCGGCAGGCCACGGCGGGCGGCGATCTCCTCGGGCTGGTTGAGCCCCTTGAGAGCCGCCACGGTGGCGTGCACGATGTTCAGCGGGTTGGACGACCCGAGCGACTTGCTCAGGATGTCGTGGATGCCGGCGCACTCCAGCACGGCGCGCACGGGACCGCCGGCGATGACGCCGGTACCCGGAGCGGCCGGACGGAGCAGGACGACGCCAGCGGCGTCCTCGCCCTGGACCCGGTGCACGATGGTGCCCTGGATGCGGGGGACGCGGAAGAAGTTCTTCTTCGCCTCCTCGACACCCTTGGCGATCGCGGCCGGAACTTCCTTGGCCTTGCCGTAACCGACACCGACCATCCCGTTGCCGTCACCGACGACGACGAGAGCGGTGAAGGAGAAGCGACGGCCGCCCTTGACGACCTTCGCGACCCGGTTGATGGTCACGACCTTCTCGATGTAGGAGACACCCTTGTCTGCGGCGCCGCCGCGGCGATCGTCACGGCGATCACGCCGCTCGCCACCGGCGCCGCGCCGCGGTGCTGCAGCCATCAGTGGTTCCTCTTCTCGTGGTTGATCTTGCCCAGTACAGAGGTCATCGCTAGAACTCCAGCCCGCCCTCGCGCGCCGCGTCGGCGAGCTTGGCGATACGGCCGGCGTACTGGTTGCCGCCGCGGTCGAACACCACGGCGGAGACCCCAGCGGCCTTGGCGCGCTCAGCGATGAGCTGACCGACCTTGGCGGACTTGTCGGACTTGGTGCCCTCGGCACCGCGCAGGTCGGCCTCGACGCTGGAGGCGGCGACCAGGGTGTGGCCCCTGGTGTCGTCGATGACCTGCGCGACGATGTGCTTGGAGGACCGGAACACGGCCAGACGCGGACGCTCGGCGGTGCCCACGACCTTCTTGCGGACGCGGAACTGGCGGCGCGCACGGGAGGTCGCGCTCTTGGAGGTCCGCTTGCGCACGGTGATACCCATGGCTACTTACCAGCCTTTCCGGCCTTGCGGCGGATGTGCTCGCCCTGGTACCGCACGCCCTTGGCCTTGTACGGGTCCGGCTTGCGCAGGCTGCGGATGTTCGCGGCGACCTGGCCCACCAGCTGCTTGTCGATGCCCTCCACGTGGAGGATCGTCGGCTTCTCGACGCGGAAGGTGATGCCCTGCGGGGGCTCGACCACGACGGGGTGGCTGTAGCCCAGCGAGAACTCCAGGTTGGAGCCGCGGGCTTGGACGCGGTAGCCCACGCCGTGGATCTCCAGCGTCTTCGTGTAGCCCTTGGAGACGCCCTCGGTGAGGTTCGCGACCAGTGCACGGGTCAGACCGTGCAGCGACCGGTTCTCCGGCTTGTCGTCGGGACGCGCAACCGTGACGACCCCGTCCTCGAAGGAGACGGTGATCGGCTCGGCGACGGTGTGCTTCAGTTCGCCCTTCGGCCCCTTGACAGTGACGTCTTGCCCGTTAATCGTGACTTCGACGCCCTTGGGGACCGAGAGCGGCAGTCGACCGATTCGCGACATGCTTCAGTCTCTCCCTCTACCAGACGTAGGCGAGGACTTCGCCGCCCACGCCGCGCTTCTTGGCCTGCTTGTCAGTCATCAGGCCACCGGACGTCGAAATGATCGCCACACCGAGGCCACCCAGCACGCGCGGGAGGTTCTCCTTCTTGGCGTACACCCGCAGACCGGGCTTGGAGACCCGGCGGATGCCCGCGATCGAACGCTCTCGGGTGGGGCCGTACTTCAGGTCCAGGACGAGGCTCTTGCCCACAGGGGCCTCCTCGGTCCGGTGGCCCTGAATGAAGCCCTCCTGCTGGAGGATCTCGGCGATGTGCGCCTTGATCTTGGAATACGGCATCGCCACGGTGTCGTGGTAAGCCGAATTCGCGTTACGCAGACGCGTGAGCATGTCTGCGATCGGGTCGGTCATCGTCATGGCCGACTGGCCCTTCCTCACCGCGGTTTCCGAGTGCGGGCTTTCCCAGAGCCTGCCCTCCCACGGGTCGCCCCGTGGAGGTGCACAAACGGACCTACGGCGTGGTCGTGGGCACCGCTGTCCCTCGCGGGACTGCCGTGCCCTGATGGTTGGATGTTGCTGGACCGCTGACCGCGTCGGGCGGTCACGGACACTTGTCGAGCCACCAAGGGGGTGGCGGTTCGGGGGGCCGAACCCAGTGCGCCCTCCTCAGGGAGTGAGCGCCTGGTCGGCCCCGCCGGAAACTACCAGCTCGACTTGGTGATACCGGGCAGCTCGCCGCGGTGCGCCATCTCGCGGAAGCAGATGCGGCAGAGGCCGAACTTCCGGTAGACGGCGCGCGGACGGCCGCACCGAGAGCATCGAGTATACGCGCGGACGCTGAACTTCGGCTTCCGCTGCGCCTTGGCGATCAGGGACTTCTTAGCCATGTGTGCTTACCCCTCAGGCTTCCTTGAACGGGAAACCGAGCCGCTTGAGCAGGCTGCGGCCCTGTTCGTCGGTCGTGGCCGTGGTGACAACCGTGATGTCCATCCCACGCTGCCGGTCGACCTTGTCCGGGTCCACCTCGTGGAACATGACCTGCTCGGTCAGACCGAAGGTGTAGTTGCCGTTCCCGTCGAACTGCTTCGGGGAAAGGCCACGGAAGTCCCGGATACGGGGCAGAGCCAGCGAGAGCAGCCGGTCGAGGAACTCCCACATCCGGTCGCCGCGCAGCGTGACGCTGGCGCCGATCGGCTGGCCCTCGCGCAGCTTGAACTGCGCGATGGAGTTCTTGGCCCGGTTGATCCGAGGCTTCTGGCCGGTGATCGCCGAGATGTCGGCGATCGCGCCCTGGATCAGCTTCGCGTCACGAGCCGCCTCGCCGACACCCATGTTGACCACGATCTTCGTGAGACCGGGGACCTGCATGATGTTGGCGATGTCGTGCTCCTCCTTGAGGGCAGCGACGATCTCGTTACGGTACTTCTCCTTGAGCCGCGGCATCGGAGGGGCCGTGATGTCGTTGGTAACCGTCATCAGATGTCCTTACCGGTGCGACGGGAGACGCGAACCTTGGTTCCGTCGTCCTCGAAGCGGTAGCCGACCCGGGAGGGCTTGCCGTCCTCGGCGAGCGCGATGTTGCTCACGTGGATCGGGGCCTCCTTCGTGACGACCTCGCCCTGCTGGCCGCCCGCCGGGTTCGCCTTCCTGTGCTTCTTGACCAGGTTGACGCCCTCGACGACGACACGGTCTTCCTTCGGCAGGGCCTTGACGACCTTGCCGGTGGCACCCTTGTCCTTGCCGGCGAGGACGATGACCTCGTCGCCAGTTTTGATCTTCATCGCTCAGAGCACCTCCGGCGCCAGCGAAATGATGCGCATGTACTTCTTGTCACGCAGCTCGCGGCCCACCGGGCCGAAGATGCGGGTGCCTCGCGGGTCCCCACCGTCCTTGATGAGCACGGCAGCGTTCTCATCGAAGCGGATGTAGGAGCCGTCGGGCCGGCGGCGCTCCTTGACGGTGCGCACGACAACGGCCTTGACGACGTCGCCCTTCTTGACTCCAGCGCCAGGCAGGGCGTCCTTCACCGTGGCGACGATCGTGTCGCCGATCCCGGCGTAGCGCCGACCCGAGCCACCGAGAACACGGATGGTGAGGATCTCCTTGGCACCCGTGTTGTCGGCGACCTTGAGTCGCGACTCCTGCTGAATCACGTCTGCTCCTGATGTGATGCGTGCGGTCCACTGCCGCACGGCTAGGTGGTCTCACCCCTCGCGCTGGCGGCCGACAACGCGTGTCGGCCGCCAAACGCAGGCTGGGGTTACTTAGCCTTCTCCAGGATCTCCACGACGCGCCAACGCTTCGTCGCGGAGAGCGGCCGGGTCTCCATCACTCGGACCCGGTCGCCGACGCCACAGGAGTTCGCCTCGTCGTGCGCCTTGTACTTGGTCGTCCGACGGATGACCTTGCCGTACATGGCGTGCTTGATGCGGTCCTCGACCTCGACAACGACGGTCTTGTCCATCTTGTCGCTGACGACGTAGCCCTCGCGCACCTTGCGGTAGTTGCGGGTCGCGGTCTGGTTCTCACTCATTCGGCTGCTTCCTTCGTCTCCTCAGCCGACTCACCAGACAGCGGGGCGATGCCCAGCTCGTGCTCACGCATGACCGTGTAGATCCGCGCGATCTCGCGCTTGACGGTACGCAGCCGGCTGTGGTTGTCGAGCTGGCCGGTGGCGGCCTGGAAGCGGAGGTTGAAGAGCTCTTCCTTGGCTTCCTTGAGCTTGGCGACCAGGTCCTCGACGGACTGGTCCCGGAGCTCATGGGCAGTCACGGACTTCGCCATCACTCCCCCTCCCGCTTAACAAACTTGCACTTCATCGGGAGCTTGTGCATGGCACGGCGCATCGCCTCCTTGGCGATGTCCTCGGGCACGCCCGACAGCTCGAACATCACGCGACCGGGCTTGACCGGCGCGACCCACCACTCGGGTGAACCCTTACCGGAGCCCATGCGGACCTCGGCGGGCTTCTTCGTCAGCGGACGGTCCGGGAAGATGTTGATCCACACCTTGCCGCCACGCTTGATGTGACGCGTCATAGCGATACGAGCGGACTCGATCTGACGGTTGGTGACGTAGGCCGACTCCAGAGCCTGGATGCCGTACTCGCCGAAAGTGACCGTCGTTCCACCCTTGGCCTTACCGCGCAGATCCGGGTGGTGCTGCTTGCGGTACTTGACCTTACGAGGAATAAGCACTGGTCAGCTCCCCTCGGGCTTCGCGGACTCGGCCGGAGCCTTGGCCTCGGTGCTCTGCGGCTGACCGCCGCCGGCACCGCCACGACGACGACGCTGCGGGCGCTCGCGGCGCTGACCGCCGCCACCGCCGCCACCGCCGCCGGCGGAACGCTGGGCGGCCTGGGCCGCCTCGCGCTCGGCGCGGGTCGCGGGCGCGTCACCCTTGTAGATCCACACCTTGACGCCGATGCGGCCGAACGTCGTACGGGCCTCGAAGAAGCCGTAGTCGATGTCGGCGCGGAGCGTGTGCAGCGGGACCCGGCCCTCGCGGTAGAACTCCGAGCGGGACATCTCAGCCCCGCCCAGGCGTCCGCCGCACTGGATACGGATGCCCTTGGCACCGCTCTTCATCGCGCTCTGCATCGCCTTGCGCATCGCGCGGCGGAAGGCCACACGGCTGCTCAGCTGCTCGGCGACGCCCTGGGCGACGAGCTGCGCGTCGACCTCGGGGTTCTTGACCTCGAAGACGTTGAGCTGAACCTGCTTGGCGGTCAGCTTCTCCAGGTCGGTCCGGATTCGATCGGCCTCGACGCCGCGGCGGCCGATGACGATGCCCGGCCGGGCGGTGTAGACGTCCACGCGGACACGGTCACGGGTGCGCTCGATCTCGACCTTGGAGATGCCCGCGCGCTCCATGCCGCGGGTCAGCATCCGACGGATCGCAACGTCTTCCTTGACGTAGTCCTTGTAGGACTTGTCGGCGTACCAGCGGCTCTTGAAGTCGGTGGTGATGCCGAGGCGGAACCCGTGCGGGTTTACCTTCTGCCCCACTATCGGGTCCTTTCCTTCGTCTTGGACGAGGCGCCCGAGCGCTCAGCGACGACCACGGTGATGTGGCTCGTACGCTTGGTCACCCGGAAGGCGCGGCCGAAGCCTCGCGGTCGAATGCGCTTCAGGGTCGGACCCTCGTCCACCCATGCGCCCTCGACCACCAGCGTCTCGCGGTCCAGCTTGTCGTTGTGCTCAGCGTTGGCGATGGCACTAGCCAGCACCTTGCCAACAGGCTCGCTCGCCGACTGGGGCGCGAACCGGAGCACCGCCTGTGCCTCGTCAGCGGGCAACCCGCGAATAAGGTCCACCACCCGGCGGGCCTTCCGGGGCGTAACACGGACGAACCGTGCCTGTGCCCTCGTTCCCATCGCTTTTCCCTCGCTCACGGAAATTCATCTCCACTCACCGTGGAGAAATGGTTCTTTCTCCTGCTGCAACCGCTAACGGCGGCTACGGCGGTCTTCCTTGACGTGGCTACGGAAAGTACGCGTGGGAGCGAACTCACCGAGCTTGTGGCCGACCATCGACTCGGACACGAACACGGGGACGTGCTTGCGGCCATCGTGGACGGCGATCGTGTGACCGATCATCTCCGGGACGATCATGGACCGCCGGGACCACGTCTTGATGACGTTCTTGGTCCCCTTCTCGTTCTGGACTTCCACCTTCTTGATGAGGTGGTCGTCGACGAAGGGACCCTTCTTAAGGCTACGTGGCATCAGACGTGCTCCTTACCGCTTCTTCTTACCGCTACGCCGACGCCGCACGATCAGCTTGTCGCTGGCCTTGTTCTTGGCCCGGGTCCGGCCTTCCTTCTTGCCCCAGGGGCTGACCGGGTGTCGTCCACCGGAGGTCTTGCCCTCACCACCACCGTGCGGGTGGTCGACCGGGTTCATCACGACACCGCGGACGGTCGGGCGCTTGCCCTTCCAGCGGTTACGACCGGCCTTGCCCCAGTTGATGTTGGACTGCTCGGCGTTGCCGACCTGACCAACGGTGGCGCGGCAGGTGATCTCCACCATGCGCATCTCGCCGGAGGGCATACGCAGCGTGGCGTAACGGCCCTCCTTGGCGAGGAGCTGGATCTGGGAACCGGCGGAGCGGCCCAGCTTGGCGCCACCACCCGGCTTCAGCTCGACCGCGTGCACGAACGTACCCGTGGGGATGTTGCGCAGCGGGAGGCAGTTGCCGGGCTTGATGTCGGACTGGGGGCCGTTCTCGACCCTGTCGCCCTGCTTGAGACCGGCGGGTGCCAGGATGTAGCGCTTCTCACCGTCCACGTAGTGGAGCAGTGCGATGCGAGCGGTGCGGTTCGGGTCGTACTCGATGTGAGCGACCTTGGCCGGCACGCCGTCCTTGTCGTGACGACGGAAGTCGATCACGCGGTAGGCGCGCTTGTGGCCGCCACCCTGGTGGCGGGTCGTGATCCGGCCGTGGCCGTTGCGCCCGCCCTTGGAGTGCAGAGGACGCACCAGGGACTTCTCCGGCTCCGAGCGCGTGATCTCGACGAAGTCGCTCACGCTGGAACCGCGACGACCCGGTGTCGTCGGCTTGTACTTACGAATGCCCATCTTCTTCGCGCATTCCTTTACGTGTTGCTTGGTGTGTAGCGGTCAGACCCGGAAAGGTCACCGACCGAAGATGTCGATCCGGTCGCCCTCGGCGAGGCCGACGATCGCGCGCTTCGTGTCAGGACGCTTCCCGAAACCGAAACGGGTCCGCTTGCGCTTGCCCTTCCGGTTGATCGTGTTCACGCTCGTGACCTTCACCTCGAAGATCTTCTCGATCGCGATCTTGATCTGGGTCTTGTTGGCGTCGGGCTTGACGATGAACGTGTACTTGTTCTCGTCCATGAGCCCGTAGCTCTTCTCGGAGATCACCGGCTCGATGATGATGTCCCGGTGGTCGGCGATCCTCACTGGTCGTCCTCCTCGGACTGAGCGGCCTTGGAGGCGCCGGCCGCGTGGGCCAGGAACTCGGCGTAGCCCGCCTCGGTGAAGACCACGTCGTCCGAGTAGAGGACGTCGTAGGTGTTCACCTGGTCCGCGTCGAGGATGTGCACCTCTTCGAGGTTGCGCAGGGCGCGCCGGTTGTGCTCGTCGTCGCGGGCCAGGACGACCAGGACCTTGTCGGACTCGGTGACCTGGCGGAGCGCCTTCAGAGCGTTCTGCGTGAGCTTGCTGTCCGCGCCCTCGGCCACGAAGTGGCTGATGACGTGGATACGGCCGTGCGTGGCCCGGTCGGAGAGGGCGGCGCGCAGGGCGGCGGCCTTCATCTTCTTCGGGGTCCGCTGGCTGTAGTCGCGCGGCTGCGGTCCGTGGACCGTGCCACCGCCGGTGTACTGCGGGGCGCGGATGGAGCCCTGGCGGGCCCGGCCGGTGCCCTTCTGGCGGTACGGCTTCTTGCCACCGCCGCGAACCTCGCCGCGGGTCTTGGTGGAGTGCGTGCCCTGACGGCCTGCGGCCAGCTGGGCGTTCACGACCTGGTGCAGGAGCGGAATGCTGACCTGCTGGGCGAAGACGCTCTCCGGCAGCTCGACACTGCCCTGAGCGGCGCCCTCGGGGTTCTTGACCTCGATCTGGGCCATGGCTTACTTGTCCCCCTTCACAGCGGTGCGGACGAGCACCAGACCGCCGTTGGGACCGGGCACAGCACCCTTGACCAGGATGAGGCCCTTCTCCGCGTCCACGGAGTGAACGGTCAGGTTCTGGACGGTCTTGCGCACGTTGCCCATGCGCCCTGCCATCCGCATGCCCTTGAAAACGCGGCCGGGCGTGGCGCAGCCGCCGATGGAACCGGGCGAGCGGTGCTTGCGCTGGGTGCCGTGCGAGGCGGAGAGGCCACGGAAGCCGTGACGCTTCATCACACCCGCGAAGCCCTTGCCCTTGCTCTTGCCCGTGACGTCGACCGTCTGGCCGCTCTCGAAGCTGTCCGCGGCGACCTCCTGGCCGAGC
This sequence comes from Nocardiopsis sp. CA-288880, assembly GCF_050955985.1. Lineage (NCBI taxonomy): Bacteria > Bacillati > Actinomycetota > Actinomycetes > Streptosporangiales > Nocardiopsidaceae > Nocardiopsis > Nocardiopsis sp. CA-288880. The sequence goes on from NZ_CP192105.1 coordinate 6,744,588, forward strand.
GTGTACTCGGAGGCGTCGGTGGTGCGGACCTCGACGTAGTGCCGGCGCGGGGTCAGGTCGTTCTTGCGCAGGTAGTCGCCGAGAGGCTTGTTCACCTTGCGCGGGTTGATCTGCCCGTAGCCCAGCTGGACGGCCGAGTAGCCGTCGGTGTCCGGAGTCCGGATGCGGCTCACGACGCACGGACCGGCCTTCAGAACCGTCACGGGCACCATTTTGCCCGTGTCGTCGAAGACCTGGGTCATGCCGAGCTTTTCGCCCAGAACTCCCTTGATCTGCTTGGTGGCCATGTCTGTGCGTCCTTAAAGCTTGATCTCGATGTCAACACCAGCCGGCAGGTCGAGTCGCATGAGCGAGTCGACCGTCTTCGGCGTGGGGTCGATGATGTCGATCAGCCGCTTGTGGGTGCGCATCTCGAAGTGCTCGCGCGAGTCCTTGTACTTGTGCGGCGATCGGATAACGCAGTAAACGTTCTTTTCCGTCGGCAGCGGCACCGGGCCCGCGACCTGTGCGCCAGTTCGCGTCACAGTCTCGACGATCTTTCGCGCCGAGCTGTCGATGACCTCGTGGTCATAGGCCTTTAGCCGAATGCGGATCTTCTGTCCCGCCATGTGGCCTGTTCGTCCTTCGCTTCAGTGTCCGTAACGGTGAGCTGTCCCGGTCACAGAAGCCCAGGCCTGACGGAATCCGCCGTGTGGCCGTGAGCCCCTATTCCCTTGAGAAACCGCAACAGGGCTTGCCCCTGCGGTGCGTCACCGTCACAGTGCCCGATGACGTCTTGTGTGTGCGGTGGGTGGGCCGTGCGGACACGGCCCGCCCACCACGCCGGGGGCGGCTCCTCAGGGGGCCGCCCCCGGCATGCGTACTACTTGAGGATCTTCGTGACGCGACCGGCGCCCACGGTACGGCCACCCTCGCGGATGGCGAACCGCAGACCGTCTTCCATGGCGACCGGCTGGATCAGGTTGACGGTCATCTCGGTGTTGTCACCGGGCATGACCATCTCCGTGCCCTCCGGCAGCGTCACGACGCCCGTGACGTCCGTGGTGCGGAAGTAGAACTGCGGACGGTAGTTGTTGAAGAACGGCGTGTGGCGCCCGCCCTCGTCCTTGGACAGGATGACGACGTTGGCCTCGAACTCCGTGTGCGGGGTGGTCGTGCCCGGCTTGATCACGACCTGGCCGCGCTCGACGTCCTCGCGCTTGATGCCGCGCAGGAGCAGCCCGACGTTGTCGCCGGCCTGGCCCTGGTCGAGCAGCTTGCGGAACATCTCGACACCGGTGACGGTGGTCGTCTGCTTCTCGTCCTTGATACCGACGATGTCGACGGTCTCGTTGACGTTGACGATGCCGCGCTCGATACGACCGGTGACGACGGTGCCGCGACCGGTGATCGAGAAGACGTCCTCGATGGGCATGAGGAACGGCTTGTCGGTGTCACGCTCGGGCTCGGGGATGTAGGTGTCCACGGTGCCCATGAGCTCCAGGACGGACTTGCCCCACTCCTCGTCGCCCTCCAGCGCCTTGAGCGCGGAGACCTTGGTGACGGGGACGTCGTCGCCGGGGAACTCGTACTCGCTGAGGAGCTCACGCACCTCGAGCTCGACGAGCTCGAAGATCTCCTCGTCGTCCACCATGTCGGCCTTGTTCAGGGCCACCACGATGTAGGGCACGCCGACCTGGCGGGCCAGGAGCACGTGCTCCTTGGTCTGCGGCATCGGGCCGTCGGTGGCGGCCACGACCAGGATGGCGCCGTCCATCTGCGCCGCACCCGTGATCATGTTCTTCACGTAGTCGGCGTGACCGGGGCAGTCCACGTGAGCGTAGTGGCGCTGCTCGGTCTGGTACTCGACGTGGGCGACGGAGATCGTGATACCGCGCTCGCGCTCCTCGGGAGCGTTGTCGATGTCCTCGAACGGCGTGAACGGGTTCAGGTCCGGGTACGCGTCGTGCAGCACCTTGGTGATGGCCGCGGTCAGCGTGGTCTTGCCGTGGTCAATGTGACCGATGGTGCCGATGTTGACGTGCGGCTTAGTCCGCTCGAACTTTTCCTTCGCCACTGGAAGTCTCCTAGACGTACAGAGCTATCTGGGTCCATCCCCGCCGCCTGGGCGGGGATCGGATTGGTTACGTGTTCGCGGCTACTCGCCGCGAACCTTCGCCACAATTTCTTGGGCGACAGCGGACGGAACCTCCGCGTAGGAGTCGAACACCATCGAGTAGTTGGCTCGACCCTGCGTACGGCTGCGCAGGTCACCCACGTAGCCGAACATTTCGGAGAGGGGCACCTGGGCCTTGACGATCCGGACGCCGGAACGCTCGTCCATGGACTGGATCTGTCCACGGCGGGAGTTCAGGTCGCCGATCACGTCACCCATGTACTCCTCAGGGGTGGTGACCTCCACCGCCATGACCGGCTCGAGAAGAGTCGGCTTGGCGAGCTTGACGGCCTCCTTGAAGGCCATCGAACCCGCGGTCTTGAAGGCCATCTCGGAGGAGTCGACCTCGTGGTACTGACCGTCCTGGAGCGTCACCTTGACGCCGACGAGCGGGTAGTGCGCGAGCACACCCAGTTCGGCGGCCTCCTGGGCACCGGCGTCGACCGACGGGATGTACTCCCGCGGGATACGGCCACCGGTGACCGCGTTGACGAACTCGTAGCCGGAGGCGTCGCCGCTCTCGACGACGAGGGGCTCGACGTCGATCTTGACCTTCGCGAACTGGCCCGACCCACCGGTCTGCTTCTTGTGGGTGTAGACGTGGCCTTCGACCTTCTTGCGAATGGTCTCCCGGTAGGCCACCTGGGGCTTGCCGATGTTCGCGTCGACCTTGAACTCGTCGCGCATGCGGTTGACGAGGACCTCGAGGTGCAGCTCGCCCATACCGGAGATGATGGTCTGGCCGGTCTGGTCGTCCGTGGCGACCTGGAACGAGGGGTCCTCGTCCGCGAGGCGCTGGATCGCGATGCCCAGCTTCTCCTGGTCGCTCTTGGTCTTGGGCTCGATGGCCACCTCGATGACCGGAGCCGGGAACGTCATGGACTCCAGGACGATCGGAGCCGACTGGTCGCACAGCGTCTCGCCGGTCGTGGTGTCCTTCAGACCCATGACCGCGACGATGTCGCCCGCGCCGGCCTCGCCGATCTCCTCACGCTTGTTGGAGTGCATGCGGTAGATCTTGCCGATCCGCTCCTTGCGGCCCTTGAGACTGTTCAGCACCTGGGTGCCGGTCTCGAGGACGCCGGAGTAGATGCGCACGTAGGTCAGCTTGCCCAGGTGCGGGTCGCTCATGATCTTGAAGACCAGGGCGGACATCGGCTCGTCGACGCTCGGCTTGCGGGCGAGCTTGGTCTCCTCGGTCTCGTCCTTGGGGTCGTGGCCCTCGATGGCGTCCACGTCCAGGGGCGAGGGGAGGTAGGCGGTGACCGCGTCGAGCAGGGGCTGGACGCCCTTGTTCTTGAACGCGGTGCCGCACACGATCGGGATCGCGGTACCGGCGATGGTCGCGCGGCGGATCGCCGGGACCACCTGCTCCAGGGTGGGCTCCTGCCCCTCCAGGTACAGCTCCATGATCTCGTCGTCGGCCTCGGCGAGCACCTCGATGAACTTCTCGCGGGCCTCGCGGGCGGCGTCGGCGTGGGTCTCGGGGATGTCGATCGTGTCGTACATCTCGCCGAGCGCGGCCTCGTCGTTCCAGACGTAGGCCTTCATGCGGACCAGGTCGACGACGCCCTTGAAGTCGCTCTCGGCGCCGATGGGCAGCTGGATCGGCATGGCGTTCGCGCCGAGGCGCTCACGGAACATGTCGACGCAGCGCTGGAACTCGGCGCCGATCTTGTCCATCTTGTTGACGAAGCAGATACGCGGAACGCCATAGCGGTCAGCCTGACGCCAGACCTGCTCGGACTGGGGCTCGACGCCTTCCTTGGCGTCGAACACCGCGACGGCACCGTCGAGGACACGCAGCGACCGCTCGACCTCGACCGTGAAGTCGACGTGGCCGGGCGTGTCGATGATGTTGATGGTGTGGTCGTCCCAGTGGGTGGTGGTAGCAGCCGAGGTAATGGTGATACCCCGCTCCTGCTCCTCCTTCATCCAGTCCATCGTGGCGGCGCCATCGTGGACCTCACCCACCTTGTGGGTCACACCGGTGTAGTAGAGGATCCGCTCAGTCGTGGTGGTCTTGCCCGCGTCGATGTGGGCCATAATCCCGATGTTGCGGACCTTGGCCAGGTCAAGCGCAGTCTTAGCAGCCATGAGGCTCGTCTTCCCTCGGTCTCAAGGAATCGAATCGCCGCGGGGTTACCAGCGGTAGTGGGCGAAGGCCTTGTTCGACTCGGCCATCTTGTGCGTGTCCTCACGCTTCTTGACGGCCGCGCCGAGACCGTTGCTGGCGTCGACCAGCTCGTTCATCAGACGCTCGGTCATGGTCTTCTCACGGCGCTGACGCGCGTAGGAGACCAGCCAGCGCAGGGCCAGCGTGGTGGACCGGGAGGCGCGCACCTCGACCGGCACCTGGTAGGTCGCGCCACCGACACGGCGGCTGCGGACCTCGAGCGCGGGCTTGACGTTGTCCAGGGCGCGCTTCAGAACGACGAGCGGGTCCTGGCTGGTCTTCTCGCGAGCGCCTTCGAGGGCGTCGTAGACGACGCTCTGGGCGATGGAGCGCTTGCCGTCGAGCAGCACCTTGTTGATGAGTGCGGTGACGAGCGGCGAGCCGTAGACCGGGTCGGTGATGAGCTGGCGCTTCGGCGCCGGGCCCTTGCGCGGCATCTTTACTTCTCCTTCTTGGCGCCGTAGTGGCTACGCGCCTGCTTGCGGCCCCGGACACCCTGGGTGTCGAGCGAGCCGCGGACAATTCGGTAGCGGACGCCCGGCAGGTCCTTCACACGACCACCGCGAACGAGCACGATGCTGTGCTCCTGGAGGTTGTGACCAATGCCGGGGATGTAGGCCGTGACCTCGATGCCGCTGCTCAGCTTGACGCGAGCGACCTTACGCAGAGCGGAGTTCGGCTTCTTCGGCGTAGTGGTGTAGACACGCGTGCACACACCACGACGCTGCGGACTCCCCTTCAGCGCCGGGGTCTTGTTCTTTGCGACCTTGTCCTGTCGGCCCTTGCGGACCAGCTGCTGGATGGTGGGCACCGCGTCTCCGTCTTCCTCGTGACCTACGCCGGTTCTCGTAGCCGATATCGCTATTGACCTGCTGAATTTCCCGAACCTCCCCGACCCCCGTGGTCGGGCGTGTCGCGCTGGTTGTCGCGCACGGCAAAAAACCGATCACACCCGGCCGGAGGCCGATCATGGGAGGGGGTTCACCTGCGCGGCGCGCCTTACGTCCTCAACTGGTGGGACCGAGGCGCCGCACACGCACGTGTGACCCGTCGACTCACGGGCACAATCACACAGGCTACCGTTTACCGTCTGGGCGGTCAAAACGGCGTGCGACATGGCGAGAATCATGGAACCGGTTCTCGCGTAGCCGTGGGTCACCGCCAGTCTACGCGCTCCCGGAGTCGTTTCGCCCCGGGTTTCCCCGGAGACCGTCGGCGGGCGGCCCGGACATGCGGCCGCTCCCCCGGAACATTGTCCTGGAGGAGCGGCCGCGGCGCTACAGGACCAGCCAGATGGCGACGGAGATCACCGTCACCAGGATGCCGACCACCGCGAACACCGTGCCGACGGTGATCAGTCCGAGGCCGTCGAGCTCTCCGCGCGAGGCGCGGATCGCCTTCTTGGCCTTGGGCCCCGTGATCAGGAGCGCCAGGAGGGCTGTGACCAGACCGATGCCGGGGAGCAGCGAGGCGATGCCCAGCCACAGGGTGACGGTCGCCCCCTTCTCCGTGTCCGGCAGGAAGTCGATGCTGTCGTAGCCGGGGTACGGGTCGCCGGGCTCCCCGCCCAGGGGACGGTCCACGAAGCCGGGGAACTCCTCGGCGATGGGGTCCTTGCGGCGCCTGCGGGAGGCCGGGGCCTCCGGCATGCCGTAGTCCGCCGGGGTGAAGCCGTCGTCGTACTCGCTCTCCCCCGCCGGCTCCGGCTCGTCGTGGTCCCAGGTGTCCTCGGGGATGCTCGGCGCCTCGAAGACCTGGGTGGCGCCGTCGGGGACGCCGTCCTCCCAGGGACCGCCCCGGCCCACCGGGCCGTCGTCGTACCCCTCGTCGTCGTACTCCTCGTCCGCGAACGCCTCGTCCGCGTATCCCTCGGCCTCCCTGGAGCGGGCGCGCGACTGCATGTCAGCGATGGCCGCCAGGGGGTCGTCCGCGGACGGCGCGCCGCCGGTCCGCTCCCCGTCCGCGCCGTCGTCTCCCCAGGCCCCGGCGTCGGAGGACCTGGCGGACTCGCGTCGGCGCTCCTCCGCTTCCCGGACGATGTCGGGGAGACGGGGGTCGTTGCGGTCGAACGCCCAGGTGTTGCCGCTCCCCGTCCCGAACTCGCCCGGATCGGGGGCCGGGGCGGGAGCAGGGGCGGAGGCGGGCGGCGACAGCTCGTCGTCGTAGCCGTCGGTCCACGACTCGTCGGCCCCCGCGACGGACCACGCGTCGGCGGTCTCCCCGGCGGGCGCCCAGGATTCCAGGCCGCCGGTGTCGGCCGCGGACCCGCGACCGCCGTTCCGCGGCCCCGCGGCGGCGTCCCGGTCCTCTCCCGCGGCGGCGCCGCGGTCGGCGGCAGGCCCCCAGGAGTCCGAGCCGAGTTCGTCGTCGTCCCACGAGCGGCCGTCGGCGGCACGTCCGCCGGACGGCGCCCCGTGGGCCTCGTGGCGGGGAGCCGCGTCCCAGGAGTCGTACTCCGGTCCCGCCGTGCCGGCCGAGGGGGCGTCGGCGCCCCACGCGGACGGCCGGCGGTCGTCGGACAGCTCGTCGTCCCAGAGCGGGGCCGCGGGGGCCGTGTCGCCGCCCCGTCCCTCGGGGCCCTGCCGGTCCTCGGGGCCCGTGCTCCAGGCGGTGGCGTCCCGGTCCCCGTCCCAGGGGCGGTCCGCGCCGCCGACGGGGCCGTACCCGGAGGGCGCGTCGTCCCAGGGGCGGTCCCCGTTCGCGGGGGCGCCGGTGTCCCAGGGACGGTCCCCGGCGTCGGCCGGGGGCGTCCAGGGGGCGTCCGCGCCGACGGCCGGCCCGTCGTCCCATGGGCGCGCGTCGCCCGTCACGGGCGCGTCGGCGCCGGAGGGGGCGGAACCGCCCACCGGGGCGTCCGGGGACCAGCGGTCCTGCTCCCGGCCCTCCGGACGGTCCACCGGGGCGTCGGCGCCCCACGGGTCCCGGAGGGGCTCACCGATCCCGCCGAGGGCGGGGTCCGGCTCCCACGACCGCGTGTCGGCCGGGGACTGCGGGGTCCAGGCGTCGGGTCCCGGGGAGGGGGACCACGCCTCGCGGCCGCCCTCCCCCAGGGGGGCCTCGTCCCACGGGCGCGCGTCGGTCGCCCCGGGGCCGGTCACGGGCGCGTCGGCGCCGGAGGGGGCGGAACCGCCCACCGGGGCGTCGGGGGACCAGCGGTCCTGCTCCCGGTCCTCCGAGCGGCCCGCCGGGGCGTCGGCGCCCCACGGGTCCCCTGCGGGGGCCGCGGGGGCGTCCGGGGTCCACGCCTCACGCTCGTACACGTCGGATCCGCCCGCCGGGGCGTCGGCGTCCCACGCGGCGGGACCGCGCGCGCCCTCGGGGTCCCACGCCGTGGAACCCTCCGTACGGTTCCCCGGGGCCTCGCGGCCGTGCCCGCCCGCGGGCGCTTCGTCCCACGGGCGCGCGTCGTCCGACGGCTCCGGGGTCCGTGCGCCGGCGTCGCGGGCCGGGGCCCACGCCTCGGGACCGAAGTCGCCGGGGACGTCCCCGGGGACGTCGGTACGCCACGCGTCCTGCCCGCGGGTGTCGGAGCGGTCTGCCGGGGCATCGCCCCAGGCGTCCCGCGTGTACACGTCGGATCCGCCCGCCGGGGCGCCGGCGTCCCACGCGGCGGGACCGCGCGCGCCCTCGGGGTCCCACGCCGTGGAACCCTCGGGCCGGGCCGCGGGGGCGTCCCACGCGGACGGGTCGCGCGCCCCGTCGAGGGGCGCCTCGCTCCTCCAGGCGTCGGAGGCGCGGTCGGGCGACGCGTACCCGGTGTCCGGGAAGCCCTCCCCGCCCAGCGGGCCCGGGGCGGGCGCCTCCGGCTCGTCCCGGCCCGCGGTCCAGGCGTCACCGGGACCGGCCGGCGCCTCGGCGCCGCCCGCCGCCGGGTCGGTCCGGGGCGCGGCCCAGGAGTCCATGCGGCCGGCCGGTTCCTCGCCCGGGTCCTCGGAGGGCAGGGGAACCTCGGCGCTGGCCGCGACGCTGGGCAGGCTCGGTTCCTCCGGCTCCCCCGGCACCCGGGTCAGCGGCTGGTACGCCGACTGCCCCGCCCCCGGGTAGGAGATCGGGTGCGGGGCGCCGGGCGGCGGACCGCCGAGCGCCTCCGGGTACGGCTCGACCAGGGCCGGGCGCGACGCGCTCAGCCCCGTGTAGCCGCCGCTGTCGGGGAACACCGTCTCGGCGCCCTCGTCGGCTTCCTCACCCTCGAGCGGGTCCTGGTACTCCGACTGCGTGCGGTAGCGGTTCTCGCTCGGCTTGAACCAGTCCCCCGCACCGGAGTCCCGTCCGCCCCCGTGTTCAGTCATGCCTCTCCCGCCAGCGCAGTAGCGCCGTCTCCCCGTCCGCCGTGCGCGGACCCTCTACGCCGAACGGCGGCGGCACCACTCCCGGTCGGGAGTGGCTGGCCGCCGCCGTCAGTTCAAACCGCTCTTACCGGTTGTACGGCCCGAAGTCGTACTCCTCCAGCGGGACGGCCTCGCCGGACCCCTGGCCGAAGGTGTACTCGCTCGGCTCCTCGTACCCGGAGACCGAGTACATCGAGGCCTTCGCCTCCTCGGTGGGCTCCACCCGGATGTTGCGGTACTGCGGAATACCGGTACCGGCCGGGATGAGCTTACCGATGATGACGTTCTCCTTGAGGCCGAGCAGCGGGTCGCTCTTGCCGTGGATGGCGTTCTCGGTGAGCACCCGGGTGGTCTCCTGGAAGGAGGCCGCCGACAGCCAGGACTCCGTGGCCAGCGAGGCCTTGGTGATCCCGAGCAGCACCGGGCGTCCGGCCGCGGGCTGTCCGCCCTCGGAGACGACGCGGCGGTTGATCCGCTCGAACTTCGGACGCTCGACCATCTCGCCGGGCAGGAGCTCGGTGTCGCCCGACTCCAGGATGTTCACCCGCTTGAGCATCTGGCGGACGATGATCTCGATGTGCTTGTCGTGGATGGACACACCCTGCGACTTGTACACCTCCTGGACCTCCGACACGAGGTGCTGCTGCACCGCGCGCGGGCCCTGGATGCGAAGAACCTCGTGCGGGTTGATCGCACCCTGGATCAGCTGCTGGCCGACCGTGACGTGGTCGCCGTCGCTGACGAGGAGCTGCGCACGCATCGGGACCGGGTAGGCGATCTCGTCCGTGCCGTCGTCGGGGATGACGACGATCTTGCGGCTCTTCTCGGTGTCGTCGATCCGGATCCGGCCCTCCATCTCGGAGATCGGGGCCACACCCTTGGGGATGCGGGCCTCGAAGAGCTCCTGGACACGGGGCAGACCGTGCGTGATGTCCTGACCCGCGGAACCGCCCATGTGGAAGGTACGCATGGTCAGCTGGGTGCCGGGCTCACCGATGGACTGCGCCGCGATGATGCCGATCGCCTCGCCGACGTCCACCGGCTTGCCGGTCGCCATGGAGCGGCCGTAGCAGGTGGTGCAGACGCCGATCTTGGCCTCGCAGGTCAGCGACGAGCGGATGCGCACGCGGGTGAACCCGGCCGCGATCAGCTTGTCGATGTTCTGCTCGGAGGTGTCGCTGAGCGCGGGCAGGACGAGCTTGCCGTCCGGCCCCGTCACGTCCTCGGAGAGGGTGCGGCCGAAACCGGTGTTCTCGACGTTGTGCTTGCGCACGACGACGCCGGCGGCGTTCTTCTCACCGATCTCGTGCCAGATCGAACGGTCCGTGCCGCAGTCGATCTCGCGGACGATGACGTCCTGCGCGACGTCCACCAGACGACGGGTCAGGTAACCCGAGTCGGCGGTGCGCAGGGCGGTGTCCGCCAGGCCCTTGCGCTGGCCGTGCGTGGAGATGAAGTACTCCAGCACCGACAGGCCCTCGCGGTAGGAGGACTTGATCGGACGCGGGATCGTCTCACCCTTGGTGTTGGAGACCAGGCCGCGGATACCCGCGATCTGGCGCACCTGCATCGGGTTGCCTCGGGCGCCGGACTGGACCATCATCCACACCGGGTTGTCGGCGGGGAAGTTGTCCTCCATGTTCTGCGCGACCTCGGCGGTGGCCTGGGTCCACACCTCGGTGAGCTCCTGGCGGCGCTCGTCGTCGGTGATGAGACCGCGGTCGTACTCGCGCTGGATCTTGTCGGCCTTGCGCTCGTACCCCTCGAGGATCTCCGTCTTGCGCGGAGGCGCGACGACGTCCTCGATGCCGATGGTCAGGCCGGACCGGGTGGCCCAGTGGTAGCCCGCGTCCTTCAGGGCGTCCAGGGTCGTGGCGACCTGGACCTTGGGGTAGTTCTCGGCGAGGTCGTTGACCAGGACCGAGACCTGCTTCTTGCCCACCTGGAAGTTGACGTACGGGTAGTCGACCGGGGTGGTCTCGTTGAAGAGGTACCGGCCCAGGGTCGTCTCCAGGACGTACACGTCGCCCTGCTGCCAGCCCTCCGGCGGCGTCCAGTCCTTCGGGGCCGGGGCGCCGTCGGCGATCCGCAGGCGGATCTTCGCCTGCAGGTCCAGGTCGCCCAGGTCGTAGGCCATGATCGCCTCGGCCGGGGAGCGGAACGCGCGGCCCTGGCCCTTGGCGTCGGCCTTCTCCGTCGTCAGGTAGTACAGGCCGATGATCATGTCCTGGGTGGGCATGGTCACGGGCTTGCCGTCGGACGGCTTGAGGATGTTGTTGGTCGCCAGCATCAGCAGCCGCGCCTCGGCCTGGGCCTCGGCGGACAGCGGCAGGTGCACGGCCATCTGGTCGCCGTCGAAGTCGGCGTTGAACGCCGTGCAGACGAGCGGGTGGATCTGGATGGCCTTGCCCTCGACCAGCTGCGGCTCGAAGGCCTGGATGCCCAGGCGGTGCAGCGTCGGGGCGCGGTTGAGCAGCACCGGGTGCTCGGTGATGACCTCTTCGAGGACGTCCCACACGACCGGGCGGGACCGCTCCACCATGCGCTTGGCGCTCTTGATGTTCTGCGCGTGGTTCAGGTCGACCAGGCGCTTCATCACGAACGGCTTGAAGAGCTCCAGGGCCATCTGCTTGGGCAGACCGCACTGGTGCAGCTTCAGCTGCGGGCCGACGACGATGACCGAACGGCCGGAGTAGTCGACGCGCTTGCCGAGCAGGTTCTGGCGGAAGCGGCCCTGCTTGCCCTTGAGCATGTCGGACAGCGACTTGAGCGGCCGGTTGCCGGGACCGGTGACCGGGCGTCCACGGCGGCCGTTGTCGAACAGCGCGTCGACGGCCTCCTGGAGCATCCGCTTCTCGTTGTTGACGATGATCTCGGGCGCGCCGAGGTCGAGCAGCCGCTTGAGGCGGTTGTTCCGGTTGATCACGCGGCGGTACAGGTCGTTGAGGTCGGAGGTCGCGAAGCGGCCGCCGTCCAGCTGCACCATCGGACGCAGGTCCGGCGGGATGACCGGGATGCAGTCGAGCACCATGCCCATGGGGCTGTTGGTGGTGTTGAGGAACGCCGAGACGACCTTGAGCCTCTTCAGGGCGCGGGCCTTCTTCTGGCCCTTGCCGGTGCGGATGGTCTCGCGGAGCTTCTCGGCCTCCACGTCCAGCTCGAAGTTGGCGAGCCGGTCCTGGATGGCCTGGGCGCCCATGCCGCCGCGGAAGTACTTCCCGAAGCGGTCCCGCATCTCGCGGTAGAGCATCTCGTCGCCCTCGAGGTCCTGGACCTTGAGGTTCTTGAAGCGGTTCCAGACCTCGTCGAGGCGGTCGATCTCGCGCTGGGCACGGTCGCGGAGCTGGCGCATCTCGCGCTCGGCGCCCTCGCGGACCTTGCGGCGCGCGTCGCCCTTGGCGCCCTGCTCCTCGAGCTCGGCCAGGTCGGCCTCGAGCTTGCGGTGCCGCTCCTCGATGGTGGAGTCGCGGCGCTGCTCCAGGTGCTGCTTCTCGACCGAGATCCGCGCCTCCAGGGACTGGAGGTCGCGCTCACGGGCCTCGGTGTCCACCCACGTGACCATGTAGGCGGCGAAGTAGATGATCTTCTCGAGATCCTTCGGAGCCAGGTCCAGCAGGTAGCCCAGGCGGGAGGGCACGCCCTTGAAGTACCAGATGTGCGTGACGGGAGCGGCCAGCTCGATGTGGCCCATCCGCTCGCGTCGCACCTTGGCACGGGTCACCTCGACGCCGCAGCGCTCACAGATGATGCCCTTGAAGCGGACGCGCTTGTACTTGCCGCAGTAGCACTCCCAGTCCCGGGTCGGACCGAAGATCTTCTCGCAGAAGAGTCCGTCCTTCTCGGGCTTGAGGGTCCGGTAGTTGATGGTTTCGGGCTTCTTGACCTCGCCGTGCGACCACTGGCGAATGTCGTCGGCGGTGGCGAGGCCAATCCGCAGCTCGTCGAAGAAGTTGACGTCGAGCACTTAATTCGTCCCCTGCTCTCGAAATCCGCGGAAGTTAGACCTCTTCGACACTGCTGGGCTCTCGCCGCCCCAGGTCGATTCCCAGTTCTTCCGCCGCGCGGAAGACGTCCTCGTCACTGTCCCGCATCTCGATGGACATACCGTCACTGGACAGCACCTCCACGTTCAGACAGAGCGACTGCATCTCCTTGATGAGCACCTTGAAGGACTCAGGGATACCCGGCTCGGGGATGTTCTCGCCCTTGACGATGGCCTCGTAGACCTTGACCCGGCCCACCACGTCGTCGGACTTGATGGTGAGCAGCTCCTGGAGCGCGTAGGCGGCGCCGTAGGCCTCCAGCGCCCAGACCTCCATCTCACCGAAGCGCTGACCGCCGAACTGCGCCTTACCGCCCAGCGGCTGCTGGGTGATCATGGAGTACGGGCCGGTGGAGCGCGCGTGGATCTTGTCGTCCACGAGGTGGTGGAGCTTGAGGATGTACTTGTAGCCGACCGAGATCGGCTCGGCGAACGGCTCGCCGGTGCGGCCGTCGAACAGGCGCGCCTTGCCGTCCTCGTTGATGAGGCGGTTGCCGTCCTTGTTCGGGCGCACCGACTGGATCAGGCCGCTGAGCTCGTCACCGTGCAGGCCGTCGAAGACCGGGGTGGCCACGCGCGAGTTCGGCGGGACCTCGGCCGCGCCGATCGCGTGGAGCGACTTCTGCCACTCCTCCTCCACCCCCTCGACCAGCCAGCCGTTCTTGGCCAGCCACCCGAGGTGGACCTCCAGGACCTGGCCGACGTTCATCCGGCCGGGCACGCCCAGCGGGTTGAGGATGATGTCGACCGGGGTGCCGTCCTCCAGGAAGGGCATGTCCTCCTGCGGCAGGATCTTGGAGATGACGCCCTTGTTGCCGTGGCGGCCGGCGAGCTTGTCACCGTCGGTGATCTTGCGCTTCTGGGCCACGTAGACGCGGACCATCTCGTTGACGCCGGGGGCGAGCTCGTCGCCCTCCTCACGGCTGAACACGCGCACGCCGATGACCTTGCCGGTCTCGCCGTGCGGCACCTTCAGGGAGGTGTCGCGGACCTCGCGGGCCTTCTCGCCGAAGATGGCGCGCAGCAGGCGCTCCTCCGGGGTCAGCTCGGTCTCGCCCTTGGGCGTGACCTTGCCGACGAGGATGTCGCCGTCCACGACCTCGGCGCCGATCCGGATGATGCCCCGGTCGTCGAGGTCGGCCAGGACCTCCTCGCTGACGTTGGGGATCTCGCGGGTGATCTCCTCCGGGCCCAGCTTGGTGTCGCGGGCGTCGACCTCGTGCTCCTCGATGTGGATCGAGGAGAGGACGTCGTCCTGCACCAGGCGCTGGGAGAGGATGATCGCGTCCTCGTAGTTGTGGCCCTCCCAGGACATGTAGGCCACGAGCAGGTTCTTGCCGAGCGACATCTCACCCTGGTCGGTGGAGGGTCCGTCGGCGAGGACCTGGTTGGCCTCGACCCGCTGGCCCTCGCTGACGATCGGCCGCTGGTTGAAGCAGGTGCCCTGGTTGGAGCGCTGGAACTTGCCCATGCGGTACGTCTTGCGCGTGCCGTCGTCCGCCATGATCGTGGCGTAGTCGGCGGTGACGTCCTCGACGACGCCGGCCTTCTCGTTGAGGATGACCTCGCCGGCGTCGGTCGCGGCGCGGTACTCCATGCCGGTGCCGACGAACGGCGACTCGGCGCGCAGCAGCGGCACGGCCTGGCGCTGCATGTTGGAGCCCATGAGCGCGCGGTTGGCGTCGTCGTGCTCCAGGAACGGGATCATGGCGGTGGCGACCGACACCATCTGGCGCGGCGACACGTCCATGTAGTCGACCTCGTCGGTGCTGACCTGCTCGAACTCCCCGCCCTTGCGGCGCACGAGCACGCCGGCCTCGGCGAAGGTGCCGTCGGCGTTCAGCGGCGTGTTGGCCTGCGCGATGACGTACAGGTCCTCCTCGTCCGCGGTCAGGTAGTCGACCTGGTCGGAGATGCGCCCGTCGATGACCTTGCGGTACGGGGTCTCCACGAAGCCGAAGGAGTTGACCCGCCCGTAGCCCGCCAGGGAGCCGATCAGACCGATGTTGGGACCCTCGGGGGTCTCGATCGGGCACATGCGGCCGTAGTGGGAGGGGTGCACGTCGCGCACCTCGAAGCCCGCGCGCTCACGGGACAGACCGCCCGGACCCAGCGCCGAGAGGCGGCGCTTGTGGGTCAGGCCCGCGAGCGGGTTGGTCTGGTCCATGAACTGGGACAGCTGCGAGGTGCCGAAGAACTCCTTGATGGAGGCGACGACGGGGCGGATGTTGATCAGGGTCTGCGGCGTGATCGCCTCGACGTCCTGGGTGGTCATCCGCTCGCGGACGACGCGCTCCATGCGGGCCAGGCCCAGGCGGACCTGGTTCTGGATGAGCTCGCCGACGGTGCGCAGGCGGCGGTTGCCGAAGTGGTCGATGTCGTCGGTCTCGATCGGGCGGAGGCCGTTGACGGTCTCCTTCTCCACCTCGCCCGCGTGCAGGCGGACCATGTAGTCGATCGTGGCGACGATGTCGTCCTCGGTCAGCGTGCCCTGCGTGTAGTCGGCGTCGAGGCCGAGCTTCTTGTTGATCTTGTAGCGGCCGACCTTGGCGAGGTCGTAGCGCTTGGGGTTGAAGTAGAGGTTCTCCAACAGCGCCTGGGCCGACTCCTTCGTGGGCGGCTCTCCGGGGCGCAGCTTGCGGTAGATGTCCAGCAGCGCGTCGTCGGTGCCCGCCGTGGGGTCCTTCTCCAGCGTGTTGCGGATGGACTCGTACTGGCCGAACCGCTCCAGGATCTGGTCGGTGGTCCAGCCCAGCGCCTTGAGCAGGACGGTGACGCCCTGCTTGCGCTTGCGGTCGATGCGGACGCCGACGAAGTCGCGCTTGTCGACCTCGAACTCCAGCCAGGCACCGCGGGACGGGATGACCTTGCAGCCGAAGAGGTCCTTGTCGGTGGTCTTGTCGACGGACCGGTCGAAGTAGACGCCCGGGGAGCGGACCAGCTGGGACACGACGACGCGCTCGGTGCCGTTGATGATGAAGGTGCCCTTGACGGTCATGAGCGGGAAGTCGCCCATGAACACCGTCTGGCTCTTGATCTCACCGGTGTCGTTGTTGATGAACTCCGCCGTGACGAACATCGGGGCGGAGTAGGTCATGTCCTTGTCCTTGCACTCCTCCTCGGAGTACTTGGGCGGCTCGAACCGGTGGTCGCGGAACGAGAGGGACATCGTGCCCGAGAAGTCCTCGATCGGGCTGATCTCCTCGAAGATCTCTTCGAGACCGGACTGCTCCGGAACGTCCTTGCGGCCGGCGTTTCGGGCCGTCTCGACCCGGGTCTTCCACTTGTCGTTGCCCAGCAGCCAGTCGAACGACTCGGTCTGCAGGGCCAGAAGGTTCGGAACCTCGAGGGGTTCCTGGATACGGGCGAAAGAAACGCGGTGCGGACCAAGGGCGTTAGCGGAGGCGTTGCGCGAGGCTGCCAACAGGGGTCCTTCCGAAGGCTTGTGGCGGTTGAAGCGCGCACGCCAGACGATCCGTCACGAGAGGGACCGCCGCAACGCGGTTGAGACGGTCACATCGAGCGGGTGACGGGCCACCGTATGTCCAGAAATGGGATGGGTGGCAGCCGTGCACCGGCACAGGGATCACCAAAGGGCAGCGCAAAAGAGCAGTGTAGCCGAACACCACACCGCTGTCCACTCACGGTCCACAGCGCAACTCACGACACCGGCAGGATCACCCGTGAAGGGCGATCCGTCAAGCCCGGCCGTCGTCCCGCTCGGCCCGCGACGGAGAACCTCCGACCGTGGACCAGCCCCTCCGCCGTCTCCGGCACAGGGGTGTCCGGCCTCGGGCCGTCTGCCCGTCCGCTCCCCCGAGGGGGAGCCGTCCGTCGGCGGACCGGCTCCGGTCCGCCGTCTCTCGCAACCCTCGGGGATCGCCCTCGACCGGGATCGGTGGAGCTGGCGCGCCTGCCCTGGCCCCAGGGGGTTGTGAGCCCGTCGGACACCGGAAAAGGTTCCCCCGCGGGGGGCGGGTAAACCCTCTCCCGGGGCCTCGTCGGGATTCCCGGGACGGGAGATTACCGCGTTCGGGGGACAGTTCGCACACGCGGCCCCTGACCTGGTGCTCCCGAACCGCCTCAGCTTCGCACACCCGGCGGGGCGAACGGCGTCGGAACACGGCGTACCCGGAGAGAGGGGACCTTCGTCGCACGGGTCCGGGACCAGGGGCCCTGTCGCGGCGGCGCGCGGGAAGGGGCCGGGAGGGGGCCGGGAGGGGGCCGGGAGGGGTGGGACGGCGGGGAGGGGCGGGACGGCGGGGAGGGGCGGGACGGCGGGGCGCCGCCGGGGAGCGCGGGGACCGCCGCCGCACCCGCGGGACGCGGGGTGCGGGACGCGGGACGCGGAAGGCGGGGTGCGGGGGCGGCACCCGGACCGAGGGGCCGGGGACCCCCGTGTCCCACGGCCGGGCCCCGGGAACGCGAACGCGGCCGCCCCTCCCGGAGGAGGGACGGCCGCGTGGAGCAGACCAGCGGGCCTGTGCGGCCCGCGGAGGACTACTTGAGGGTGACGGTGGCGCCGGCGCCCTCGAGAGCGGCCTTGGCCTTCTCAGCGGCCTCCTTGTTGACGCCCTCGAGCAGCGGCTTCGGAGCGTTGTCGACCAGGTCCTTGGCCTCCTTGAGACCCAGGCTCGTGAGGCTGCGGACCTCCTTGATGACCTGGATCTTCTTGTCGCCGGCGGACTCGAGGACGACGTCGAACTCGTCCTTCTCCTCGACCTCGGCCGGAGCGGCGCCCGCGGGGCCGGCGACGGCGACGGCGGCCGGGGCGGCAGCGGTGACGTCGAACTTCTCCTCGAAGAGCTTCACGAAGTCGGCCAGCTCGAGAAGGGTCATCTCCTCGAAAGCGGCAAGCAGGTCGTCGTTGCTGAGCTTCGCCATGATGCGGTTTCTCTTTCTCTACAGACACGCGCGCCTGTCGGCATCACGTGCGAGCCTTCGGCGGGGCGCCCTCGGCGCCCGCCGCGGTTCAAAAGGTTCAGGCAGCTTCCTGGGAACGCTTGTCCGCCAGGGCCTGCGCGAGGCGCACGGCCTTGGAGGGAAGCGCCTGGAAGACGGCGGCGGCCTGGCCCTGCTTGGCCTTGAGCGCGCCGGCAAGCTTCGCGAGGAGAACCTCGCGGGACTCCAGGTCGGCCAGCTTGGTGATGTCCTCGGCGCTCATCGACTTGCCGTCGATGATGCCGCCCTTGATCACCAGGGGCGAGTTCGCCTTCGAGAAGTCGCGCAGACCCTTGGCGGCCTCGACCACGTCACCGTGGACGAAGGCGATGGCGGACGGGCCCACCAGAAGATCCTGGATCTCCTGGTCGACGCCGGCCTCCTTGACCGCGATCTTGGTCAGCGTGTTCTTGACGATGCGAAAACGCGCGTTCTGGCCGAGGCTGTTGCGCAGGTCGGTGATCTGCGCGACAGTGAGCCCCCGGTATTCGGTCAGCACGGCGCCGCTCGACTCACGGAATTCCTCCGTGAGTTCGGCGACCGCGGCTGCCTTGTCCGGCCTCGCCATGGGACTCCTTCCAACATTGACTTCGATCCCGCGCCTGACGGCGGGGTGTCCCGCACCTCGCGGGGCGGAGTTCCTGACTCGTGCGCCGGAAACCGCCCCGGGCGGAGTCGGAGCGGACCCGCTCCTGCTCCGCCTGCCTTCCGGCCGGGGCCCGGTGGACCACCGGTACCGGCCGGTGCGGGTACGAGCGCCGGTCGGTTCCCAAGGACTCGCGCGATCGGCGTCAGCACGAGAAAAAGCCCCGAGCGCCAGGCGCACGGGGCACGACCGCGTTCTCTCGGCGCGGAGTGCGCGCCCGGAACGGGAAAGCTCTAGTGACACCTGCGCGGGCGCCCATCGCGGATGGGTCCTTAGGGCCACCCCTGCGGGTGGCGACCAGCGGTCTTCGGCAGCCTCCATCGTAACCGACGCCCGGGGGTGCTCGTCCCCTCCGGCGGAACCGCCGGTGTGATCGCGCGCACCCCCGCACGCGCGGGAACCGTCGGCACATGCGCCGGACCGGCTCCGGGCCGTCCGCGCACCCCGCGCACGCACGGGAACCGCACGGGGAGATCGGCCGCCGAGGGGGCACTCGCGAATAATCGACCGATATGTCGGTTGTGTGCGGGAAGATGTCTCCCGGGCGCCCCCGCTCCCGGACGCGCCCGTCCCCCACCCGAAGAAAGCGGAACACCTTCGTGAAGACGCGTATGCCCTCCCTGCTCACGGCGGGGACCCTCGCCCTCGCCCTCACCGCCTGCGGCGGCGGCGCCCCGGAGGAGGAGGCGGTCGAGGTCGAGGCGGCCGAGGAGCCCGGAGAGGGCGGCGGTGTCCTGGACATGCTCGCCGAGCTCGCCTCGAGCACGCAGGAGGTCACCAACTACACGCTGGACCTCGACATGTCCATGCCCGACCCCGAGCTCGGCACCGTGGACATGACGATGACCTACGAGGTCATGGACGACCCCGAGGCCGCGCAGGTCACCATGGTGATGCCCTTCGTCGGCGAGATGCTGCTGGAGCTCGCCGCCCTGGGCGGGGAGGACCCCGGCCTGACGGCCGAGGAGCTCGGCACGACCGTCCTCATCGTCCCCGCGGAGGGCGAGACCCTGGTGTCCGACCACAACGGCCTCCAGGAGGTCGACACCCCCTGGGCCCGCGGCGTCCAGGACACCGCGGAGCTGGGGCCGCAGGAGATGTTCGACATCGCCTCGCTGCCCGACCTGGTGGGCGCCTTCGCCGAGATCGACCAGATCGAGGAGGCCGGCGCCGAGGAGGTCGGCGGTGTCGAGACCACCCTCGTCGAGGGCACGATGACCGCCGAGGAGATCGACGCCCTGGACGCCGAGCAGAAGCTCGCCGTGCTGGAGCTGATCGGTGACGTCAGCGGCTCCGTCGACGTGTCCATCTGGGTCGGCCGGGACGGCTTCCCGATGCGCCTCGACTTCTCCGACGAGAAGGCCGACGTGTCCATGGTCTTCTCCGAGCTGGGCGAGACCTCCTTCGAGATCCCCGGCGAGGACGAGATCACCGACCTGTAGGGGCCCGGTACGGGGAACGGCCCCCGCGTCCGGTGGACGCGGGGGCCGTCGCCGTCTGCGGGACGGCTACGCGGAAGGACGTCAGGCGTCGAGCGGGATGCTCGGGCCCATGGTCGTGCTGACCACGGCCTTCTTGATGTAGCGGCCCTTGGCGGCCGACGGCTTGAGGCGGTTCACCTCGTCGATCGCGGCCTGGTAGTTCTCCAGGAGCTGCTGCTCGCCGAAGGAGGCCTTGCCGATGATGAAGTGCAGGTTCCCGTGGCGGTCCACGCGGAACTCGATCTTGCCGCCCTTGATGTCGGTCACGGCCTTGGCCACGTCCGGGGTGACGGTGCCCGTCTTCGGGTTCGGCATCAGGCCACGCGGACCGAGCACGCGGCCCAGGCGGCCGACCTTGCCCATGAGGTCCGGGGTGGCGACGACGGCGTCGAAGTCGGTGTAGCCCTTGGCGACCTTCTCGATCATCTCGTCGTCGCCGATGATGTCGGCGCCAGCGGCGAGAGCCTGCTCGGCACGCTCACCGGTCGCGAAGACCAGGACCCGAGCGGTCTTGCCGGTGCCGTGCGGCAGGTTCACGGTGCCACGGACCATCTGGTCGGCCTTGCGCGGGTCGACGCCCAGGCGCAGGGCGACCTCGACGGTCGAGTCGAACTTGGCGCTGGAGGTCTCCTTGGCGAGCTTCACGGCCTCGGCGGGGCCGTGGAGCTTGTCGCGGTCCACCAGCTCGCTGGCTTTGCGGTGGTTCTTGCTGCGCTTCACGCTGTTCTCCTAGGGAACGTGTGGTCGTCGGGCCAGCGCCTGGCCCTGCCACGGTGGTTCTTGAACGTCGAGCGTCCCCGGTCGCCCCGCCCCGTCCCGGGCCGGCGCCACCGTGCGGGGAGCTACTTGACCTCGATGCCCATCGAACGGGCGGTGCCGGCGACGATCTTGGTCGCGGCCTCGATGTCGTCGGTGTTGAGGTCGGGCAGCTTGGTCTGCGCGATCTCGCGGACCTGCTCGGCGGTGATGGAACCAGCCGTGCTGCGACCCGGGTCGGTGGCGGCCTTGTCCAGCCCGGCGGCCTTCAGGATCAGCTTCGGCGCCGGAGGCGTCTTGGTGACGAAGGTGAAGGAACGGTCCTCGTAGATGGAGATCTCTACGGGGATGACGTTGCCGCGCTGGGACTCCGTGGCAGCGTTGTACTGCTTGCAGAAGTCCATGATGTTGACGCCGTGCGGGCCGAGAGCGGTACCAACGGGCGGCGCCGGGGTCGCCTGACCGGCGGGGAGCTGCACCTTGACGAGTGCGGCCAGTTTCTTCTTCGGAGGCATATCGGGTCCTTTGCCTGATCTGCGTTGTGTGCTGGTCCCTGGCCTCCCCGCGGCGCCGTGCGGTCGTGGCGATCGCGGCGGCACCGCTGCCGAAGGAGGCGCGGCCCCGTGCCGGAGGGCGCGGGGGCGACGGCCCGCCGGGACCTGGCGGGCCGTGACGTGCCCTGCCTGGGCGGGGCACGAGAGTGGGTCCACCGCGAGGGTGGACCCACCAAGTCTATGTCGCCGTGACGAGTGCCTTGACGGTCGTCCGGCGGGCACGGCGCCCCGCCGGACGGCGGCCCGGGTCAGATCTTGGCGACCTGGGTGAAGGACAGCTCGACCGGCGTCTCGCGGCCGAAGATCGACACCAGCACCTTGAGCTTCTGGGTGTCCGGGTTGATCTCGCTGACCGTGGCGGGCAGCGTGGCGAACGGGCCCTCCATGACCGTGACGGACTCGCCGATCTCGTAGGCCACGTCGGAGCGGACCTCGCCGCCGGCGCGGGCCTTCTGCGCCTGCTCCGGCTCCTGCTCCGGCTCGGGCGCGAGGAGCTTGGCGACCTCGGTCAGGCTCAGCGGGGCGGGCTTGTTGGACAGGCCCACGAAGCCGGTGACGCCGGGGGTGTTGCGGATCGCCGACCAGGACTCGTCGGTCAGGTCCATGCGGACGAGCACGTAGCCGGGCAGGACCTTCTCGGTGACCTGCTGGCGCTTGCCGCTCTTGACCTCGGTGACCTCGTGCTCGGGCACCTCGACCTGGAAGATGTAGTCCTCCATGTTGAGGGACTGGGTGCGGCTCTCGACGTTGGCCTTGACCCGCTTCTCGTAGCCCGCGTAGGTGTGCACGACGTACCAGTCGCCGGGCAGCAGGACCAGCTCGTTCTTGAACTCCTCGACGGGGTCCAGGCGCGGGGCCTCCTCGGCCTCCTCCTCGCCCTCGCCGTCGGCGGCCCCGCCGTCGTTCTCGTCGTCGGCGCTCTCGTCCGCGTCGCCGGTCAGAGCAGGGCTGTCGTCGTCGGCCTTGTCGGCCGCGTCCTCGGACAGCTCGCCCGCCAGGCCGGTCTCTTCCGCAGACGACTGATCCGGCTCCTCATCGGGGAAGTCGTCAGAGGTCAGTGGGGACTCGGACACGGCTGCTCTTTCTCTCGTCGGATGCGCTCTGCGGAGCGACGCACGCCGAACAGCGGTCTGCGTCGAACCCAGTCATGCCAGCTTACGGTCTGTCCGGGCGGCGCGGGACCGACGCGCGGACGAGTGGGGCCGCGCCCCGGTCGTCCGGAGGCGCGGCCCAGAAGTCTCGGTCAGACGCCCGCAGGGCGGCCGAAGGTGCCGTAGAGCCAGGTGATGGCCTCGCCGAAGCCCCAGTCCAGGAGCGAGACGTAGCCGAGGACGACCACCACGAAGACGAGGACGACGATGGTGTAGGTCACCAGTTCGCGGCGCGTGGGCCAGCGGACCTTGCGCAGCTCACCGACGACCTGCTTGGTGAACGTCACCGGACCGGTACGACGCTTCGGCTCCTTGTCGGGCTTCGCGTCGGCGTCAGTCTGTGTCACCTGGGGTCCTTAGGGTCGCGGGCTGCCAGAAATCCCCGTAGTTCCGATGCCCCGTGCGGAGTGTCGGCCCGGAGGCCGCCACTCCGCTCGCGCGGACTTGCAGGGCAGGAGGGACTCGAACCCCCAACCGCCGGTTTTGGAGACCGGTGCTCTACCAATTGAGCCACTGCCCTTGACGGAAACTGCGCTCCCACCATAGCCGGTCGCCGTGCGCTACGCACACCGATGGCCCGGTAACACCTGGGCCACGACCGTTCGGCGCGACCGAGTGTATGCCCATTCGCCCGATCTGACCAAACCGCCGGAGGGCCGGCGCCCCCTCCGGAGACGCCTCGCGGGCTCCCGGCCCGGGACGGGACCGCGTGGCACCATGGGCGCCATGAGCGACCGACCCCGTGTCTCCGCACGCATCAGCGCCATCTCCGAGTCCGCCACCCTCGCCGTGGACGCCAGGGCCAAGGCCATGAAGGCGCAGGGCCGCCCCGTCATCGGCTTCGGCGCGGGGGAGCCCGACTTCCCGACGCCCGACCACGTCGTCGAGGCGGCCGTCGCGGCGGCGCGCGACCCGCGCTTCCACCGCTACACGCCGGCGGGCGGCCTCCCCGAGCTGCGCGAGGCCGTCGCGGAGAAGACCCGGCGGGACTCCGGCTACGCGGTGGAGCCCTCGCAGGTGCTGGTGACCAACGGCGGCAAGCAGGCCGTCCACGAGGCCCTCGCCGCCATGCTGGACCCGGGCGACGAGGTCCTCCTGGTCGCCCCGTACTGGACCACCTACCCCGAGTCGATCAGGCTCGCGGGCGGCGTGCCGGTCTTCGTCGTCACCGACGAGGGCACCGGGTACATGGCGGGCGTGGAGCAGTTGGAGGCCGCGCGCACCGAGCGCACCAAGGTCCTGGTGTTCGTGTCCCCGTCCAACCCGACGGGCGCCGTCTACCCGCGCGAGCAGGTCCGGGCGATCGGCCGCTGGGCGGACGAGCACGGCCTGTGGGTCCTCACCGACGAGATCTACGAGCACCTGGTGTACGGCGGCGCCGAGTTCTCCTCCCTGCCCGTGGAGGTTCCGGAGATCGCCGACCGCACCGTCGTCGTGAACGGCGTCGCGAAGACCTACGCGATGACGGGATGGCGCGTGGGGTGGATCATCGGCCCGAAGGACCTGGTCAGGGCCGCCTCCAACCTCCAGTCGCACGCCACCTCGAACGTCGCCAACGTCTCGCAGGCGGCCGCCCTGGCCGCCGTCTCCGGCGGTCTGGCCGCCGTGGAGGCGATGCGGGAGGCCTTCGACCGCCGCCGCAGGACGATGGTCCGGATGCTCGGCGGGATCGACGGCGTGGTCTGCCCGGAGCCGCTGGGCGCGTTCTACGCGTACCCGTCCGTGAAGGGCGTGCTCGGCAGGGAGGTGCGCGGCAGGACGCCGCGGACCTCCGCGGAGCTGGCCGAGCTCGTCCTGGAGGAGGCCGAGGTCGCCGTGGTGCCAGGAGAGGCCTTCGGCACCCCCGGCTACCTGCGCCTGTCCTACGCGCTCGGCGACGAGGACCTGGCGGAGGGCGTGGGGCGGCTCCAGAGGCTGCTGGGCGAGGCGCGGTAGCGGACGGCCCGCGGCCCGCGGGGGACGCGCGCCCCGGAGGGCCGCCCCGTCCGTGCGGAGCGCGGCCCGGGGCGCCCGATCCCGTCCCGGCGCGGCAAGTACGGCGTCCTGGCACCGGGGGCGCCCGTGATACGGCAGGCTTGGTTCATGGAGACACCGACCACCGCTCGCCGATTGGACCGGCTGCCCAAGGCCCACCTGCACCTGCACTTCACCGGCTCGATGCGGCACTCGACCCTGGTCGAGCTCGCCGAGGAGCGCGGAGTACACCTTCCCCAGGCCCTGGTCGAGGAGTGGCCTCCCCGGCTCCGGGCCACGGACGAACGCGGCTGGTTCCGCTTCCAGCGCCTGTACGACATCGCCCGCTCGGTGCTGCGCAGGCCGGAGGACATGTACCGGCTGCTGCGCGAGGCCGCCGAGGACGAGCGCGAGGCCGGGTCCGCCTGGCTGGAGATCCAGGTCGACCCGAGCGGGTACGCGTCCCTCTTCGACGGTCTCACCGCCACCCTGGAGCTGATCCTGGACGCGGCCCGCGCCGCCGAGCGCGACACCGGCGTCGCCGTCGGCCTGATGGTGGCCGCCAACCGGACCAGGCACCCCCTCGACGCCAAGGCCCTGGCGCGGCTGGCCCGGCAGTACGCGGGCAAGGGGGTCGTCTCGTTCGGGCTGAACAACGACGAGAGGCGCGGGCGCGCCCGCGAGTTCGAGGGCGCCTTCAGGATCGCCCGCCGGGCCGGCCTGCTGTCCGCCCCGCACGGGGGCGAGCTCCAGGGGCCGCGCAGCGTGCGCGAGTGCCTGGACGAGCTGAGCGCCGACCGGATCGGGCACGGCGTCCGCGCCGTGGAGGACCCGTACCTGGTCGAGCGGATCGCCACCCAGGAGGTCACCCTGGAGATCTGCCCGACCTCCAACGTGGGCCTGGGCGTGTACGAGGACTTGGAGCACCTGCCCCTGCGCAGACTCTTCGAGGCGGGGGTCCCGATCGCCCTGGGCACCGACGACCCGCTGCTGTTCGGCCCCCGCCTGGTGGAGCAGTACCGGATCGCGCGCGAGGTGTTCGGCTTCTCGGACGCCGAGCTGGCGGCGCTGGCGGGGATGTCGATCCGCGGGTCGGGCGCGCCGGACGCGCTGAAGAAGGAGCTGCTGGGCGGGGTGGAGGCCTGGCTGGCCTCGGAGCCCGAGCCCGTGCCGGACGCTACGCCAGGAGCATCCGGGCCCCCTGGGCGAGCATGACCGCTCCCGCCCCGAAGAACAGGACGGCGGCGCCGATCCGGATGGCGCGCTCGGGGAGCTTCTTGCCGAGGGCCGCGCCGAGGGCGATGGCGATGGCGTCGGCGGCGACCATGCCGAGGGTCGAGCCGATCCAGACGGGGAGCCAGTGGTGCTGGGTGCCGACCGTGATGGTGGCGAGCATGGTCTTGTCGCCGAGCTCGGCGACGAGGAAGACCACGAAGACGGTCATGAACGCGGAGCGGATGCGCCTGGAGGCGGCGCGCCTCTCGTCGTTCTCGGTCATCTCGTCGCCGCGCAGGGTCCACACGCCGAAGAGGAGGAAGGCCGCGCCGGCGACGAGGGTGAGCCAGTCGGTGGGGATGGCGGTGCCCAGGACCTCGGCGAGGAGCACGCTCCCGGCGTGCACGACGAGGGTGGCCGCGGTGATGCCCAGGAGGACCGTCAGGGCCCGGTAGCGGGTGGCCAGCGACATCGCGACGAGTTGGGTCTTGTCGCCCATTTCGGCGATGAAGATGGCGACGGCGCTGAATCCGAGGCCCGCGAGAAAAGCGGTCATGCGTCTGCCTCCGTACGAGGTGTGCAGGGCGGAAGGAGGCGGAGAGCGCCCCTTCAACCCGGTCGTCCTGAACCGGGTCAAAGGTCTCGTCCGCCCGCCGCGCCGGAATGCGGTCCCCGTTCGGCCGGGGGCCTCCTCGTCGGTTCGGGCTCGTACGACCGGGCCGCGGGGCGGCCAGTGTGTCGATCGCACGCATTGGGGACTACTCCCCTTCGACACCCGTACTTTATGCCGAAAGAACGGCGAATGGCAATTCATTGCCTCTTCGCATTTCTTTATTCGGAGCGACTCATAAACGAGTTCGGTTCACCGAACTTCTTTCTTGGGGAAAGGACACTCCGTTGTGCGGCACGGCGGCCCCGACCGCCCGCGGGCCGGTGCGGCGGTCGGGGGCGCGAGGCCTCAGAGGGAGACGCCGACCATCACGGGCTCGTTGACCAGGCGGACCCCGAAGGCCTCCTCGACGCCGTCGCGGACGTCCCTGGCCAGGGCCAGGAGGTCCTCGGTGGTGGGCGCCCCCGGGACGGTGGTGAGGGCGAGCACGTGCTTGGAGGAGACGCGGGCGGTCCCCCTGGCGTGGCCGCGGAACCCCGCCCGGTCGATGAGCCAGGCCGCGGACAGCTTGACGTTGCCGTTCCCGTCGGAGTGGCCGGGCATCCCGGCGTCAGCGCCGAGCCGCCGGTCCGCCCGTGCGCGCACCTCGGCGAACTCCTCGGCCGTGACCACCGGGTTGGTGAAGAAGGAGCCGGCGCTGCGGGTGTCGGGGTCGTCGGGGTCAAGGACCATGCCCTTGCCCCTGCGCAGGCCCAGGACGGTCTCCCTGGCGCGCTCCAGCGGCACCCTGTCCCCCGCTTCGGCCCCCAGGGCGCGGGCGACCTCCGCGTAGGCGATCGGGCGGCTGAGCTTGGCCCGGCGGAGGGCGAACACGACCTCGCACACCACGTACCGGTCGTCGCCCTTGAAGGCGCTGTCGCGGTAGGTGAACCCGCACTCCGCGTTGTCCAGGACGCGCCGCTCGCCGGTCCGCCGGTCGTAGACCAGCACCTCGCGGATGGTCTGGCTGACGTCCTGGCCGTAGGCGCCGACGTTCTGGATGGGGGTGGAGCCGACCCGGCCGGGGATGCCGGAGAGGAACTCCAGGCCGTTGAGCCCCTCGGCGACGGTGCGCTCCACGAGCGGGTCCCACTCGACGCCCGCCTCGGCGCGCAGCAGCACGACGGGCTCCCCCGTCCCGGGGTCGGTGTCGCCGGTCTCCTCGAAGGAGGCCCCGGGCGTGTCCACGAGGACCACGGTGCCCGGGAACCCGTCGTCGGAGACGACCAGGTTGCTCCCGCCCCCCAGGACGAGCACGGGCTCCCCCGCGGCGTCGGCCGCGGCGACCGCCCCGACCAGCTCGTCGGTCGTACGGGCTGTCCGGGAGGTCGTCGCCGGGCCGCCGAGGCCGAGCGTGGTGTGGTCGCAGAGCCAGAGGACCTGGTTCTCGGGGGCCTCGTTCTCGTGGACTGTGGACACGGTCACCTCACTGCTTCGCTACTGCCGTCAGGCCAGGCGGACGACGGCTTTGGACTGCACCAGGACCTTCGCGCCGCCGGAGCGGGCGGTCAGCAGGACCGTGACGGTGCCGTCGTCGTTCTTGGACTTGACCTTGCCGCCGACGGTGATCTCGGCCCCCTCGTCGTCGTCCGGGACGACCACGGGCGCGGAGAAGCGCACCGAGTAGTCGACGACGCAGCCGGGGTCCCCGGTCCAGTCGGTGAGCACCCGCGCGGCCTCGGCCATCGTGAACATGCCGTGGGCGATGACGTCGGGGAGCCCGACGGACTTGGCGAAGCGCTCGTTCCAGTGGATGGGGTTGAAGTCGCCGGAGGCGCCCGCGTAGCGGACGAGGTCCAGGCGGCGGACCGGGAAGGTCCGCTCGGGCAGCTCGGTGCCGACCTCGACGTCGGCGTGGCTCAGCCTGCTCACGATCGCGTTCCTCACGTTCCTGTGGATGGGGGTCACTCGCCGCGCACGACGAGCATCATCGTGGTGGTGACCACGTGTTCGCCGTCGGCGTTGTCGGCCACGGTCTCCAGGGTGAGCAGTTCGTTGCCGCCGAGGGACTTGATGCCCGTGATGCGGGTGACGCTGCTGAGGACGTCGCCGGCGTGCAGGGGCCGGCTGTAGTGGAAGCTCTGGTCGCCGTGCACGACACGGGAGAAGTCGACCCCCAGCTCCGGGTCGGCGATGGCCTGCGCGGACCCGGCCATGCCCAGGATCACGGGGAAGGTGGGCGGCGCGATCACGTCGGGGTACCCGGCGGCCTTGGCGGAGGCCGTGTCGGTGTACACCGGGTTGGGGTCGTTGACCGCCTCGGCGAACTCCCGGATCTTGCCCCGGGTCACCTCGTAGGACTCCGGCGCGGGGTACTCCCGGCCGAGGTAGTCAGGGTTGATCGCCACGCTCTCCCTCTCCTGGTTCTGCAACGCGGGCCGGAGGGGCCCGGATACGCGAACAGCCCGGTGAGCGGATCGCTCACCGGGCTGGAAGTCTATGAGAAGCTCACGTCGGCCTCAGCCGCGCCGCTCGCGAGGACCTAGCGGGTCTCGCGGTGCTCGTTGTGCTTGCGGCAGTTCGGGCAGAACTTCTTGATCGCGAGCCGGTCGGGGGTGTTCCGACGGTTCTTGCGCGTGATGTAGTTACGGTGATTGCACTCCTGGCAGGCCAGGGTGATCTTCGGCCTCACGTCTGTGGCAGCCACTTCGGAGTGCCTTTCTCGCTGGAAACAGTACCTAGTGCGCAGTAGAACACTGCAAAGCGCCCGCGACGACCCCTGAGAACAGTGTCCCAGGGGTCAACGGGTTGGTAGCGGGGGCCGGACTTGAACCGACGACACAGCGATTATGAGCCGCTTGCTCTACCGACTGAGCTACCCCGCCCCGATCAACGGAACCCGGCCCCCGTGGGGACCGGTCCCGGTTCAGGCCGGTAGATGCTCCACCGGCCACCCACCTGAGTGGACCGGACCTCGTCAAGTGGTGGAGCCCCTTTACGGAATCGAACCGTAGACCTTCTCCTTACCATGGAGACGCTCTGCCGACTGAGCTAAAGGGGCGCGCTGTGGGGCTTGTGTCGACCGCCCCGGGGGTGTTGCCCCCTTGCGCTGGTCATGACTATACAGGGATTCGGGGGTGGTCTGCCAAATCAGAGGCGCCGGCGACCCCGGCCTCCCGGCCCGGCGGAGCGAAACCCCTGCTCGGAGCCTGTTTCCGACCCTTCCGCGAGTCCGCGTGTGATCCAGGCCGCTCCCGGCGTCCCGGGGCCGGGACGCCGGGCCGTGCGTCAGAGCACTCCGT
This sequence comes from Nocardiopsis sp. CA-288880, assembly GCF_050955985.1. Classification (NCBI taxonomy): domain Bacteria; kingdom Bacillati; phylum Actinomycetota; class Actinomycetes; order Streptosporangiales; family Nocardiopsidaceae; genus Nocardiopsis; species Nocardiopsis sp. CA-288880. The sequence goes on from NZ_CP192105.1 coordinate 6,773,877, forward strand.
CGGACACCCACACGTTGGACATGGCGTCCCTGTTGAGGGTGCGGATGGTCGCGGGCAGCCCGAGGCGGCGCAGCGCGTCGGAGAGCCGGGTGTCGTGCGTGAAGACGATCAGCTGCCGGTGGCGGCCCACCTCCGCCAGGACCGAGGACAGCCCCTCGACGGTCTCGGTGTCCATCGCCTGCACGGGGTCGTCGAGCAGCAGGAAGCCGAACGGGTTGCCCTCCACCAGGGTGCGGGGCAGGCAGATGGACAGCGCCAGGGCCTGGAACTCCCCCTGGCTGAGCAGGCCGGGCGCGCTGGTCTGGTCGTCGACCCCGTCCACGGTCACGTCCACCTCGACCCGCCTCCGGGCGCCGCGCCCGATCAGGCGCATGCCCTGGAGGTCGATGTGGCGTTCCTGGCGCAGCCGGAACCACACCTGCTCGGCCTGTGAGGCGACCGGGCCGAGCCGTTCCGCCCGCAGGCCCCGGGCCTGGTCCGCCAGCCAGTTGAGGGCCGCCTCGGCGCTGTACAGGACGTCCCTGGCGCGGAGGGCGTCCTGCGCTTCGTCCAGCCAGGCGGCGAGCCGCTCGGCGAGGTCGCCCCAGCCCCCGCTGGGGTCCTCCAGCCGCTCGGTCGCGTCCCGGCGCGCGCTGATGGCGGCGGAGCGGAGCCGGCGGCCGACCGCCTCGATGTGCTCGGCCAGCTCGGCGAGGTCGGTGATGTCGGAGCCGGACTCCCACAGCGCCCACACCTGGCCCAGCTCGCTCTCCGGCGGCAGCCACCCGGGGGCCGGGGAGAGCAGGAAGCGGGCCTGGTCCCGGGCGGCCGCGGCGCGCTCGTAGGCGGCCGAGGCCGGGGCGGCCTGGGTGCGCAGGGTCCTCAGCTGGGCGTTGGCCCTGCGCGCCCAGTCGGCGCCGAGGGCCCCCGGCGCGGAGCAGGTGGGGCAGGTGGTGTCGGAGGGGTGCCGCTTGTGGTGCTCCAGCGCCTGTTCGAGGAGCTGGACGACGCCGTGGGCGTGGTCGCCCTTGCTCCCCGCGGCCATGGCGAGCTCCATGGACGCCCCGCGCAGCTCGTTGACGACGTCGGCGATGACGGTCCGCTCGGGGACCGAGAGCCGCCGCAGGCGCCGCAGGACGACGTGCAGGGCGGGGTCGCTGGGCCCGTCGTCCTCGGCGATCCGGCGGAGCGCCTCGATGTCGAGGTGCTGCGCGCCGAGGAGGTGGACGGCCTGGGCGGCCCGGGGGTCGCCGGAGCCGCGGAGCGCGTCGACCAGGCGGCCGAGCTCCCGCGAGGGCCGGTCGCGCCGCTTGGCCAGGGAGTCGCAGACCTTGGCGAGCCTGCGCTCGGCCTCGGCCAGGCCGGTGAGGCCCAGGAGCGCGGTGAGCGTGTCGTAGAGCTCGGCCGAGCGCCCGGTGACGGTGCGCCCGAGCTCGTCGTAGGAGAGGAAGGGGCGGTAGCGGACGAGGCTCTCGCCCCAGTCCAGGGTGCGGAGCGGGGCCACCTCGCCGTTGGGGCGGACCACCTCGCCCCGTGCGGAGCGCACGCTCTCGCCGGTCCAGCGGCGGGTGATCCGGGTGGGGCCCTCGTCCCCGGCGACGTGGATGTCGACGGTCGCCTCGGTGCGTTCGTCGTAGTGCAGGTTGCGCCAGCCGTCCCGCCACCCGGTCGGCATCGCGTCCCAGCGGGGGTTGCGCCCGGTGAGTGCGGCCTCGGCCGCCTCCGCGAAGCTGGACTTGCCGGAGCCGTTGCGGCCGACGATGACGGTGAGCCCCGGGCCGGGCGGGAAGGTCAGCTCGGAGGGGCGGCCGATCCCGCGGAAGCCCTGGACCCGGATACCGGTGAGGTAGGAGCGGCGGACCCGGCCCGGCGGCGCCGGCGCCGCCGACGGCCCGTCGGCGGCCGGGTCGGGGATGTGCTCGCCCTCGAGCAGCGCGGCGAGGGCGTCCTCCCCCCACAGGGCGGCGGTGACCCATGACCGGACCTCCCGTGGCAGCCCGGAGGCCGCCAGGGCGTCCAGGAGCGAGGTCGTGGTGGGGTCGTCCCCGGCCGGCGGGGCGCTCTGCGCGTCCGCACCGCCACCGTCGAACGTCTCGGGTACCCGAGTCACCTTCGTCACCCCGCTCTGTTGTCGTTGCCGCACAAGCAGACTAGGACAGGTGGGGAGGAAGCATTCGTGGTTCCCCCCTTCCCGGGCGCGCGGGTCCGCTCCCGGCCGCGCCCGCCCGCGGGGGCCGGTCGGCGTTCCCCGGAGGGCTCTCCGCGCGGCGCCCGGCCGCCCCGCGCCGTCCCCGGCGGGGCCGTGTGCGCTCCCCGGCCCCGGCCGGGGACGGGCCCGAACGGCGTGCCCGGGAGGGGCCGCGCGCCGGGGCCGGAGGGCCCCGGGGCGGGCCGCGGCGCTCACACGCCGACCAGGCGCCTCCTGCTGCCGTCCCACGTGAAGTGCAGTGTCGCGATGCCGGGGACGTTGGGGTCGCGCAGGCACTCGTAGATGTTGAGGCTCGGCACGCTGGCGAAGCAGCCCCACACGCGTTCGGAGGTCAGCACGAAGTCCAGGTCCAGTTCGACCAGGAGGCCGAGGAGGCGCCCGTGGGTGGGCTCGTCGACCTTCGCGAACGCGTCGTCCAGCAGGATGAGCCTGGGCGCCCACGAGGCGCGCGCGGCGAGCGCGTCGAAGTGCGCCGCCGCCGCGGCGAACAGCACCAGGTAGGCGACCACGCGCTGCTCGCCCTGGCTGAGGGCGGTGCGGTGGCCCAGTCGGCGCTCGTCGCCCGCGCCGTCGGTCACGTAGACGGTGAACGTGAACCAGGACCTGTAGTCGAGGGCGGCCCGCAGCTGGGCCCCGCCGGTGGCCGTGGGGTCCAGGCGGCGGATCGCCTCGATGCAGCGGCGCAGGGCGTCGCGCAGGCGGGTGGTCTGCACGCGCGTGCGCTCCTCGGCGGGGGTCGCCAGGAGCGGGACGACCGCCTCGACGTCGGCGCCCGCGTCGGGGGCCAGCCTCCAGTCCAGGCGCACTCCGAGGCCGGCGGAGGTGGTGACGTCCTTGAGGACGTCGTTCATGGTGGTGATGAGGGCGCGGGCCTCGTCGATCTGGCGGGCGAGGTGGCCGGCCAGCTCTCCGAGCAGGTGGCGCTCGAAGGCCTCCTCCTCGGCCACCGCGACGGCTTCGTCGGCGCGGGCGGCGGAGGCGGTGATCCGCTCGGCGTAGGCGGTGACGTCGTGGGCGCCGTCCTCGTCGTGGACCGTGAGGCGCTTGAGGCCGCGCGGCTCGCTGAGCTCGGTGCGGGTCTGCGCCCACCCGGCGGAGGTGAGCAGGCGGTGCAGGTCCTCGCGGCTGCTCAGGATGGCGCTGTCGTCCACCTCGGGCGCCCCGGCCCCCACCTGGGCGGCGAGGCCCTCCTCCAGCTGTCCGACGAACGCCTCCAGCAGGGCGAGCCGGGCGTCCGGGCCGGGCGCGGGCGGGCGTCCGGCGGGGTCCGCGTCCGGCTCCCCGCCGTGGAGGGCGGAGTGGGCGAGGTAGGCGGTGAGGGGGCCGTCGTCCGCGGCGCAGGCGTCCAGGCCCGCGGCGCCCAGCAGGACGGCGTCCGGAACGTCGGTGTCGTCGATCCCCGTGCCGCCGGGGAGGGAGACCGCGCGGACGAGCCGCTCCCCCGCCGTGAGGGCGCGGCGCACCTGTTCGGCGCGCTCCTGGGTGGCGGCGACGAGCCGCGCCTCGGCGCCGACCCGCTCGTCGCGGGCGCGCTGGGCCCCGCGCTCGAGTTCGGGCAGCCGCCGGGACGCCTCGTCGGCCCTGGCCCTGACCTGGTCCCGGGCCGCGTCGATCTGCTCGCCGGGCACGCCGCGGGCGCGGTCGCCGAGCTCGAACTGGCGGCGGACGGTGATCATGTCGTCGATGGCGGCGGCCCTGGCGTCCTCGGCCAGGACCCGTTCGGCGCGGGCCGCCCTCCACCCGGCGACGTGGTGCTCGTGGTCGGCCAGCTCCCAGGCGAGGACGTCGAGGTCCTTGAGCCCGGAGCCGACGAGGACGCGCAGGTGGTCGAGGGCGCGCAGGGCGCTGTCCAGCTCGGCGCGGACGCTCGGCAGGGCGTTGACGTCGGCCGAGGTGCGCAGGCGGGAGCGGATGTCGAGGAGTTCGGCGCGGCACTCCTCCGCGGCGCGGCCCGCGGTCGCGTGGGCGCGGCGGGCGGCGGCGACGTCCTCGCGGGCGACGTCCAGGACCGCCCGGGCGCGGATGAGCGGGGAGGGGTCCGGCAGGCTCCGGGACACCTCCAGGAGCTCGGCGTAGGACTGCTCGACGGCCCAGCGGCGCTCCCCCGCCTCGGCGAGGAGGGCCTCGGCGATGGCCATGCGCCGGTCGGTGTTGGCCGACTGGCGGTCGCGGGCCCGTTTGCGGGCGGCCTCGCCGATGTACTCGGGCTCGCTCTTGTCGTGGGAGCCGGAGGCCACGCCGAGGCGCCAGCCGCCGGTGAGCGACATGGAGCTGACGGTGGCGACGGAGCTGTCGCGTCGGTGCTTGGCCTCGGTGTCCTCGGCCGTGCCCGGCACGGGTTCGTCCTCGGAGTGCAGGGCGATGGACGAGAGCAGGGTGCGGAGGCTGTCGTGGTTGACGCCGCGGTCGGGGGCGGCGACCGGGACGAGCACGTCGAGGAGGGTCCTGCCCTTGGCCTGCCGGGCGGGCGTGACCAGGATGTCGCGGGTGCCCGGGTCGTGGAGGGAGCCGTCCGCGCGGATCCACCCGGCGAGCAGTCCGCTGGCCTCCAGGGCGGCCTCCAGTCCGGCCTGTTCGCGGGTGCTGAGCCCGTCGGCGAAGTCGACGGCCAGGTAGAGGGGGGCGCCCTCGCCCCGGGGACGCGGGTAGGTGGCCCACGGCGGGCGCTCCGGGGCGTGTTCGGCGTTGCCGGTGCGGCGCTCGGCGAGCTCGGCCAGTTCGTCGGAGAGCTGGCCCTCCTCGTTGACGGCGACGTCGCGCCGGGCGCGCAGGTCCTCCAGGAGGGGGGCGACGGCGTCGTTCGCGAGGCGGGAGACGGTGGAGGGCACGTCGGGGTCGAGGACCCTCAGGGAGTCGGTGATGGGCAGCTCGACGCTGCCCTCCAGCTCGTGGACGGCGTCGCCGAGCGCGTGGGCGTGGCTGGACTCCCGCAGGCGGGCGGCCCAGGCCCGGACGCCGTCGGCGTAGGCGGTGCTCTCCTCGCGCAGCGCGGCGACGGCGGCGCTCTCGCGGTCGTGGGCGTGTTCGAGCACGGCGTCCGCGCTCTCGGCCTCGCTGGTCAGGGCGACGAGGCGGCGGTCGGCCGCCGCCTCCGCCGTGGTGAGGCCGGTGAGGCGGGCGGCCAGGTCGGCGCGCTCGGCGGACCGCTCCGCGGCGTCGGAGAGCTGGTCGTGGAGGCGCCCGAGGCGGTCGCGCAGGTCGTCGAGGTCGATGCCTTCGACGGGCTCGCGCTCGACGGCCTGTTCGAGCCCCTGGAGGTCGACCCGGGTGGCGCTCTCGCGCGGGGCGTGGACGGTGTCGAGCGTGTCCGGGACCTCGCCGAGGAGGGCGGGGTCGATCCCGGCGGCGGTGGCCGCGCGGGTGGCCTCGGCGTGGGTCTGGCGCAGGATGTCGAGCGCGCGGTCGATGGCGGCGGTGTCCTCGCCGAGCCGTTCGACGGTGTGCCGTTCGACCCGCTCGGCGTGCTCCGCGGCGACCCAGGCTGCCTCGGCGGCCCTGATGTAGGCGCCGACGGCGGCGTCGTAGGCGCGGCGCTCGTTCCCCGTGGCGGTGGCGGCGTTGTTCCGGGCCGCGGCGAGGGTGCCGTCGTCGGCCTCGGCGGTGTCGCGGGTGCGCCGGGCCTGGTCGCGCTCCTCGGAGATCCGGCTCTCCTCGGTGATGAGCCGGTCGAGTTCGGCGCGCAGGCGCCCGGTCTCGGCGGTGCGGCCCGCGGCGGCGTCGATCTGCTCGCGGACGTCGGCGGCGCGCGACCGGAGGGCGTGGACCAGGTAGCCGCGGTAGTCGTCGAGGAAGGCGGTGACCCCGGCCCCCGCCTCGCCGAGGGCGGTCTTCTCCGCCCGGGCCTGTTCGAGGTCGGCGATGTTGCGGGCGACCTCGTCCAGGACCGACTCGTCCATGGGCGGGAGGGCCTCGGAGAGGACGCCGACGAGCTCGCCGGCCTCCAGGCGGTCGCCGATGGTGGGGCGCCGGAGCCGGTAGAGGAGGTGGATGAGGTTGCGGTAGCGGACGGAGTCGTCGATGCCGAACAGGTCGTGCATCACGCGGGCCCGGTAGGGGACGGCGCTGGTGAAGCAGTTGTCCGCGCCGATCTCCGAGCGGAGCCGGTCGACGGGCTTGGGGCGGCCGTCGGTGACGAGTTCGAGGTCGTGTCCGACCCGGCGGTCGGTGACGAAGAACACGCAGCGCGGGTCGGAGTCGCCGACGGCCATGACGGCGGCGCCGAGGGTCAGGTGGCGCGGTCGGCCGCCCGGGGCGCCCGGTCCGGTCTCCTCCGAGGCGGGTGCGGGGCCCGGCGTCGCGGCGGCGAGCAGGGCGGACGCGCTGTTGGGCCCGGTGGTGGCGCGGGCGGCGGCGTCGAGGCCGCGGTCGCCGCGGTCGGTGGTGAACTCGACCCACAGGTAGCCGAGGCGGGTGACGGGGCCGGTGTCGCCGTCGGCCTGCTCGGGCCCGGCCTCGTCGGCGGCCTCCTCGGGGCCGCCGAGCAGGTCGGGGCCGGTCTCCTCCGGCTCGGGCCGGCGTCCGGCCCGGGGGTCGTCGGCCATGAGCCAGCGCAGGCTGGTGCGGTTGGTGCCGGTGGTGTCCAGTCGGCGCACGTCGCCGTCCAGCAGGAACGGGAGCAGCATCTCCAGCGCCTTGGACTTGCCCGCGCCGTTGCGTCCGCGCAGCAGGAGGCGGCCCTCGGCGAAGTCGAGGACGTGGTCGTCGTACTGCCAGACGTTGCGGATGCCCGCGCGTTCGAGGCGGTAGCGCGGGGTGTCGGCGGGGTCAGCCGGAACTGCCCCCGGGGCCTCGCTGGTCTCCTGTGTCACCACTGGTCGCGCTCACCTTCTCGTTCGCCACCGCTTGCAGCACGGACGTCACCCGGCTCAGGTCGCCTCGGGGATCGGCGGGAGCGTCGGGCGGACCGTCTTCGTGGCCGGACCCGCGCGTCGGGGCGGCGTGCGTCCGGCTGTCTCCGCCATTGTCCTGGATCGGGGGGACGCGCTCGTCCACGTCGGCCCCGTACCGCGCCGCCGCGGCGGTGAGCCGCCACTCGCCGGGGCCTCCCCGCAGGAGTCCGAGGTCGGTCAGCAGGGCCGTGACGCGGGTGCTCAGCCGGTCCGGGTCGGGCACCTCGGGGCCTGCGGTGCGGGCCCACTCGGTCCGCGCGGGGGCGTCGGGGCCGCCCAGGGCGTCCAGGGCGGTGCGCAGTTCGCGGTCGGGCACGGGGACGGAGGTGGCGGGCATGCCGGGGTGCAGGCGGCCGGAGAGGTGGCGGACGAGGGCGAGCGCCACCTGGCCGACGGGGTCGTCGGAGGGGAAGGCCGGGCGGGCGCCGGCCTCGTCGGGCATCACCATCGCGACGCCCTCGGCGCGCACCTCGGCGTCGCAGCCGAGCAGGTTGCCGAGCGCGGCGGCGGCCCGCCACTGGTGCGCGGCGAGGCGGTCCCTCTGGCGGTCGGGGAGCTCCTCGCGGTAGACGACCGCGGTCTCGGCGAGGAGGCGGCGCAGGGCGGTCTCGCCCTGGTGCTCGCCGTCGGGGTCGGTGTCGACGGCGCTCGCGAGGAAGGAGTCCGGGTCGTCGGAGGCCTGCGGCAGGTGGACGGCGACGGCGCGGACGACCGGTGTGCGGGGGCGCAGGGCCGGGTCCGCGGCGGCGTCGGCCCCGTGGTCGGCGACGCGGCCGGAGGTCTCGGTCAGGGCGCCGAGCGCGACCAGGTGTTCCAGGGCCGCGCAGAAGGCGCGGCGCTCGCCGAGCCCGCGGCCGGGATCGGCGTCGATCCCGGCCTCGTGCGCGGCGGCCCGGACCCGGTGGGCGAGCGCGCGGACGGTGGTGGGCCCGGTCTCCTCGACCAGGACGGCCAGGGCCAGCGCGAGGTAGGTGTGGGTGCGCGGTGTGAAGCGGGCCCCGTTGGCACGGGTGGGCCGGTGGACGGCCTCGTCGACGAGGCCGCGTTTGACCAGCCGGGCGTGGTCGTCGCCGACGTCGAGCCGGTACCCGAGCACGCGCTGGAAGCGCTGGACGAGCCACTCGGCGTGGGAGCGCACGAGGGACAGCTCCGCCGGATGGACGGCCCGGGTCAGCAGCGGGTGCGCCATGAGCGCGCGCGCCGCGGCCTGGCGTTCGCCGATGAGCGCGGCGTCCTCGCTGTAGGCGTCCGTCTCCATCACCCCCACGGTCGGTTCCGGTCGGCGGACAGGTCGATCGGCCCCGTGGTCTCGACGTCCGGGTCCGGCCCCGGCAGGCCGCCGGCGGTTCCGGGCGCCTCGGCGGAGGGGGCGGACGGGTTCCCGACGGTACCCGGTCCGGGCCGCCGGCCCCCCGTCGCGGGGGCGTCGGCCGGGAGGGGCGCTCCGTCGTCGGTCTCGGGGCCGGTCGGCTCCTCCGGGGGCCGGCTCCCGCCGTCGGACCCGGCCGGGGGGGTCCGCGCCCCGCCGTCCTCGGGCTCCGCGGACGGGGTGGCGAGGAGGCCGCGGACCGGGGGGGCGTCGTACCGGGGGGCCGTGCGGCCCGGGGGTTCCGGGGCGGGCGTGTACGGGGTCGACGGGTCCAGGGGGTGCGGGGCGGCGGGAGCCGCCGGGACCGGGGCGGGCGTGTACGGGGTCGACGGGGTCGGGGGGTCCGGGTCCAGGGGGTGCGGAGCGGAGTCGTCCGACGCGGCCGGGCCGGGGGCGTCCGGCCCGGGGACGGGCGTGTACGGGGTGGACGGGTCCAGGGGGTCCGGGCCCGAGGGGCCCGGGACCGCGGGCGCGGGGTCCTGTGCCGGGGCGTCCGGCTCAGGAGCGGGCGGGTACGGGGTCCCCGGGTCCAGCGGATCCGCGTCCGAGGAGGCCGCGGGCGCGGGGTCCGGGGACGGGAGGTGCGGGTCCTGTGCCGGGGCGTCCGGCTCGGGGGCGGGCGGGTACGGGGTCGACGGGTCCAGCGGATCCGGGCCGAGGGGGTGCGGAACGGGGGCGGGCGCGGTCGCCTGGTCCCCGGAGAGGGGACCTGAGCCGGTCCGGGAGGCGGGCGGGGCCCACCCCGCGGGCGCGAGGAGGCCCGGGAATCCGTCGTCCTCGACGGTGTGCTGGTCGTAGGAGGTGACGCGCAGGCGGAGTCCCTCCAGTGTCAGCTCCCCGCCCTCGCCCCGGATGGTGACCTCGGCCCCCGGGGCGGCGCTGACGTGCAGGCGCAGGGAGAACTCCAGGTCGCCGGCGGAGGAGGGGCGGCGGCTGGCGTCGCCGGAGCCGAGGGCGGCGGTGAGGAGCTCCATGAGCACCTCCATCCCGGCCCCGGAAAGGTCCAGGCGCGCCCGCAGCGGGGTGGGCTCGGCGAGCAGGGCGCGGATCTGCGAGGCGCCCGCGCGGCGCCAGTGGGCGGAGGACTCGGCGGCGTCGCGCAGGCGGGCCTGCTGCGCGCGGTGGTCGCGGACGGGCTCGGGCAGCCGGGAGCCCGGGTGCTCGGTGACGGTGCTGCGGTCGGGGGCCGCCTGCCACCAGCTGGTGGTGGCGGCGACGCCCTCGTCCGTCCGCCCCTCCAGGTGGAGGGCCGGGTGCAGGCCGTAGGCGGCGGTCGCGAGGGCGTCGGCCCGGTCGGGGTCGGCCTCCTCGAACCAGGAGGCCAGGCGCAGCAGAGCCGCGCGGCCGTGCCGCGGCCCCGGCCGTCCGCCGGCGCCCTGTACGTCGTCCGCGCGGGTGTCCGCGCGCTCGTTGAGTGCCACAACTCAGCAGACTAGAGACCTCCCGGGCGCGCCACGCCCGGTTCCGGCCTGTCCGGTCCCGCCGACCTGCCCCTACCACCCACTCTGACCAGGAGGTTTGTGCATTTTCGGAACTTTAGGACGATTCTTGGGGGCCGTGGGAGAGGCGAACCACACCCGGCCGCGCCGGACCGCCCGCCTCACTCCGGGGTCGGCACGGAGAGGCGCCCGCCGTCCGCGTCCTCCAGCGCCTGGCGCACCTCCGGCGTCATGTCCTCGTCGTACCCGGTGATCGTGTAGGTCGAGAAGTACGGTGTGCCATTCACGTCGACCGGGTCGCCGAGTTCGACCTCGACCTCGTAGGGCTCGTCCTGGCAGCCCCGGTCCATGCACCAGGTCCCGTACAGGTCGCCCACGCCCGACGCGGTCTCGTCCGTCCACTCGGGCCACTCCAGGTCGGAGAAGGACGTGAACTCGGTGGCGACGTACTCGACGGGGCGCTGGTCGTCGAACCCGTTCTCGTCGCCGTACATGTTCAGGACGTGGGCGCCGTCGCCCCGGGCCCCCTGGCCGGAGCCGCCGCCCTCCCCGGCGTCGGGGCTCGCCCGGTCCTCGGGGCTCTCCGTGGCCTGAGGGGCGCCGGTGCCCTCGGGCAGCCTCGGGGTGGTCTCCTGCTGTCCGCAGGCGGTGGCCGCCAGCAGCAGGGCGGCCGCCGTCAGGATCATGCGCTTCATCTCGCCTCTCGCCTCCTCTCGTCGGGGCCCGGGACGGCCCCCGGCCGGCCCGCGCGGGAACGCGCTCGGGACCCGCCGAACCGATGGGTCGCGTCGAGGCCCCCCGGCGGCTGCCGGGGGGCCTCGACCTACTGCTCTGTTCCGTCACTGTGGGGCCGGAACCCCGTCACGCCGGGTGCCTAGTGGTACCCGTGACCGCTCTCGTGCTCGGCGCGGTCCTGGCTGACGTTGGTGGTCGACGGGCCGTTGATGCAGTCGCCCGTGGTCTGCGGCGACAGGATCGGCACGTTGACACCCGCCAGCCCCACGGCCAGCCTCATGTTGCAGAGCTGAACGGGGACCAGCTGCAGGTTCTGGTTGAACTGCTGGTCACCGCCGTGCGAGGCGGACGCGGGCGAGGCGAGGAGCATCGCCCCCAGCGCTACACCGGCGACGGCGGTGGCAGCCGCGAACTTGCGCAGCATGCTGACCCCCCGCTAGTCGATGTTGTGGCTGATCGGGCCGTTGACGCAGTCGCCCGTGGTCTGCGGCGACAGGATCGGGATGTTGACGCCCGCCAGGAGGCCGACGGTCAGGTTGGTGTTGCAGAGCTGGACCGGGATCGCCTGCAGGTTCTGGTTGTACTGCTGGTCGCCGCCGTGCGAGCCGGAGGCGGAGGCCGGGGAGGCCGCGAGCATGGCGCCCAGGGCGATTCCGGCGATGGCGGTGGCAGCTGTGAGCTTGCGCAGCATGTCTGGGATCCCCTAGTCGATGTTGTGGCTGATCGGGCCGTTGACGCAGTCGCCCGTGGTCTGCGGCGAGAGCACCGGGATGTTCACGGCGACCAGGCCGACCGTGGCGTGGGTGTTGCAGAGCTGGACCGGAACCGCCTGCAGGTTCTGGTTGAACTGCTGGTCGCCGCCGTGCGAGCCGGAGGCGGAGGCCGGGGAGGCCGCGAGCATGGCGCCCAGGGCGATTCCGGCGATGGCGGTGGCAGTCGTGAACTTGCGCAGCATGTCTGGAATCCCCTAGTCGATGTTGGTGCTGATCGGGCCGTTGACGCAGTCGCCCGTGGTCTGCGGGGACAGGACCGGCACGGTCACGGCGACCAGGCCGACCGTGGCGTGGGTGTTGCAGAGCTGGACGGGAACCAGCTGGAGGTTCTGGTTGTACTGCTGGTCCCCACCGTGGGAACCGTGGGAACCGGAGGCGAGGGCCGGGGACCCGGTGAGAACGACACCGAGAGCGGCGCCAGCGACGAGACCGGCAACACCGAGCTTACGCAGCATTGAATTACCCTTCGAGCAAGTGTGAGTTGTTGTCGCAGTCGGACGAATTGCCGGAACTAGCTGATGTTGGTGCCGATGGGACCGTTCACGCAGTCGCCCGTGGTCTGCGGCGACAGGATCGGCACGGTCACTGCAACCAGGCCGACACTGGCGTTCAGGTTGCAGGACTGGATCGGAACCAGCTGGAGGTTCTGGTTGAACTGCTGGTCACCGCCGTGCGAGGCGTGAGCGGGAGCCCCCATGAGGAGAGCGCCCATCGCGGCACCGGCGACCAGGCCGGCAACGGCCATCTTCTTGATCATGTTTCCCCCGGGAAATCATTACGAGGCATTGACAGAAAAAGACTCAGGCGCTTGCTGCACCTGTGTCGCGGTGGACTGGTGCAATCATCATCCGGCCCCCGTTTTTTGTCAACGCCGAAACCCCGGAATCACTTTGTCCATATTGCCGCCGGGGTTCTTTTTGCGTCATCCACAAATGGATTGATTGCCCTTCTTTTCGCGCGACACGCACAAAGGCCCGATAGTCGGTCGAGGGGTGGCCGTACCGGCGAACCGGGCACATCCGCCGCCAACGGCACATGTGCACCCCCCGCCCGTGCGCGGAACCGCCCGTGGAGACGGAGAAACCGCAGCTCAGGGCAGGGTCGGCCGAGTGGCCGGCGAGCGGTTCCGGTCGGACCGGAAGCAGGGTGCGCCGTTACTCCGCCGTGCCCTGAACGCGACACATTCGCGATCAGCCGAATCCCGGGAGGCGGCGGATCCGCGACGGCGCGAGCCGGACCGGGCCGGGGTGGGCAGGGCGCCGGGCCGACGGGTCCCGGACACACGACGGGGCCCCGGCACCTGATGGTGCCGGGGCCCCGATCCCAGGGTGGCAGGTGAAGGATTCGAACCTTCGAAGGCTAAGCCGACGGATTTACAGTCCGCTCCCATTGGCCGCTCGGGCAACCTGCCTGGGCTGCGGCGACGGTGTTCGTCGCGACGCATGAACGAGAATAGCGGATGATCCGCCCGAACCTGTAATCGAATACCCGGAGCGCGTCCCGAGCAGGGCCTTCGGGCACCCTGAGCAGGTCACGGCTAAGCTCTGAAGCCTGCCCGGGCCGGGGATCCGGCACGGGCGGACGTGTACCCACGCGGGCGTCCCCACAGGCGCCCGCGATCCATGAGACCAAGCGGGATGTGAGCGAACGTGGCCGCCGAATCCAGTTTCGACGTCGTGTCCAAACTCGACCGTCAGGAGGTCGACAACGCCCTGAACCAGACGGGCAAGGAGCTGTCCCAGCGGTTCGACTTCAAGGGCACCGGAACCACCATCGCCTGGCAGGGCGAGGACGGGATCGAGATCAGGAGCACGTCGGAGGAGCGGGCGAACGCCGCCCTGGAGGTGTTCAAGGAGAAGCTGGTCAAGCGCAAGCTCTCCCTGAAGATCCTCGACCCGGCCGAGGAGCCCAAGATCTCCGGCAAGGAGTACCGGCTTCCCGTCGGCCTCAAGGAGGGCATCACCTCCGAGGACGCCAAGAAGATCTCCAAGCTGATCCGGGACGAGGGTCCCAAGGGGGTCAAGGCCCAGATCCAGGGCGACGAGCTGCGCGTCAGCTCGAAGAAGAAGGACGACCTCCAGGCCGCCCAGAACCTGATCAAGGAGAAGGACTTCGACCTGGCCCTCCAGTTCGTGAACTACCGCTAGTAGTACTTCGTTAAGTATCTGTTTTCTCGGCTCGGTTCCGCCATCATGGACGCGTGGATCTGGCCGCTGTAGAAGAGCTGCGCGAGGACCTCGACGCGTTCTGCGCCGAGGTCTTCGCGTCCATCCCCCGCAAGGACTCCCGGGCCTGGGGCAGCTGCTACCTGCGCGGTCTGATGCTGGACGGGCGGCGCAAGTCCATCCAGCCCATGGCCGAGCGCCTCCCGGACGGCAACATGCAGGCCCTGCAGCAGTTCGTGGGCCAGTCCCCGTGGGAGCACACCCCCGTCCAACGACGCCTGGCCACCAAGGTGAGTGAGGCGATCACCCCGGATGCGTGGGTGATCGACGACTCGGGCCTGCCCAAAGCGGGCACCGAGTCGGTGGGGGCGGCCCACCAGTGGTGCGGGGCCCTGGGCAAGCAGGCGGTGTGCCAGAGCGCGGTGAGCCTGCACGCGGTCACCGATGCCGCCTCGGTGCCGCTGAACTGGCGGCTCTACCTGCCCCAGGACTGGGCCGATGCCGCCGATGAGCGCCGGGTCAAGACCGGGGTGCCCGACCGGGTCGGCCACCGGGAGAAATGGCGGCTGGCCCTGGACATGGTCGATGAGGCCCGCTCCTGGGGGCTGGCCGACCGGGTGGTGGTGGCCGATGCCGGCTACGGGCAGATCCACGGCTTGCGCCACGGGTTGGCCGAGCGGGGCCTGGACTACGTGGTCGCGGTGCGCGGTGATCTGAACGCCCATCCCGGTGGGGCGGTGCCCCGGGCGCCCGATCGGTCCGGGCCGGGGCCGCGTCTGCCGCGCTACCGGACCCCGGCCCGCTCGTTGAAGGACCTGGCCCTGGAACAGGGGCGCGCCGCGTTGCGTCGGTGTACGTGGCGGCAGGGGTCCCGTGGGGCGATGCGGGGCCGTTTCCTGGTCATGGACGTGCGCTTGGCGGGTAAGTCCGCCCGCCAAGCGGCTCTGGACCGTGCGGGCGGGCGCTCGACGTGGGACGGGGTGCTGCCGGTCGAGACGCTGATCGCCGAGTGGCCGCCCCATGGGGAGGCGCCCACGGACTACTGGCTGTCCAGCCTGTCTGCCGGGACCGTGTTGCGGCAGCTGGTGCGGTTGGCGAAGATCCGGTGGCGGATCGAGCACGACTACCGCGAGCTCAAGCACGGCCTGGGGTTGGACCACTACGAGGGGCGGACCTGGCGGGGCTGGCATCACCATGTCACGCTGGTCAGCGCGGCGCAGGCGTTCCTGACCCTGCGAAGACTCGACCCAAAAGGGTCGACGTCGGTCTGAGTCTGTACCAGGTGTTGGAGGAGCTCCAACGGGTGCTGCTGTGCTGGACCGGCGTGTGTCACACCTGCCGTAGGCCCCTTGCGCAGCAGCACCCACCCGACACGAGTTAACGAAGTACTACTAGCCGGCGGTCCGCGGCACCGGCACGGCGACGGCCGCTCTCCCCTCGTGAAGGGGAGGAGCGGCCGTCGCCGTGCCGGGGAGGGGTCCCTACCCGCCCATGTCCCACCGGCGGCGCAGGGCGTACAGGCGGCGGATGCGCTCGTCCGTCGGCGGGTGGGCGGCGAACAGCCGCCCCACCCCCGTCGGGAACGGGTTGGTGGTCATCACGTGCGCCGACGCCAGCAGGCCGCGGTCGCGGGGCAGGGGGTAGCGCCGCGCCCCCTCCTCCAGCTTGGTCAGCGCCTCGGCCAGCCCGACCGGGTCCCCGGTGAGTTCGGCGGCCTTCTCGTCGGCGCGGAACTCGCGCCCGCGCCCCACCCCGCAGTGGACGACCAGGGCGGCGAGCGGCGCCAGCGCCGCCATCATCAGCCCGCCCAGCAGGTCGGGCATGTCCGTCTCCTCCGACTCCCCCAGCGGGAGCAGGAAGGTGACCACCGTCATCGCGGTGATGACCGCGGTGAGGGTCGCCGCCACCGAGCTGATCAGGGTGTCGTGCGAGCGGATGTGCGCCAGCTCGTGGGCGATCACGCCGCGCAGCTCCCGTTCGTCGAGGGTGCGCAGCAGGCCCGTGGTGCAGCAGAGCGCGGCGCGGCGCGGGCTGCTGCCGGTGGCGAAGGCGTTGGGTGAGCGGATCGGCGACAGGTACAGCCGGGGCATGGGCTGCCGGGCGGCGGTGGCCAGCTCCCGGACGATCCGGTACAGCTCGGGGCGCTCGATCTCGCTGACCGGCCGGGCCCTCATGGCCCGCAGGGCCAGCGACTCGCCGAACAGGTAGACGAGCACGCCCGCGCCCACCACCAGGGCCACGGAGAACTGCGCGCCCTTCTCGGATCCGCACAGCCAGCCGACCACCACGACGAGGACGGCGGCCCCGACGAACAGACCGACCGCACGGGCCACGTTGACGTGCACGCCGCCACCTCCTCGCTCAGCCGGTCCTCGACCGTGAATGCGTACATGGTGACAAACGTGCGGGTCGACGTCTTGCGTTCCCCATGTGACGGGCTGTCGGTCACATCCCGGTTGCGGATGACCTCACACCGCCCGGCGGGGTTCCGGTGTGACAATCGCCACCCGGCCCGCGTCCGGCCGTTCCCGACGACCTATAGTGCGATCGTGGCCCTTATCACTCCGAACTCCAGGCCGGCGGGGCGCCGCCCCGTCCGGACCCCGGTGTCCGGGGAGCCGTGTCGTTGAAGGCAGGCCCCTTCACGACCCGGCCGTCGCGGTGTGACCGCGCCGTGCGAGACCGGGTTGGCGCACCCGGCGAGCGCGAGGGCCGCGCACGCTGTCCCACGCCCCCGGACCGGGCGCCCGCCCCGTGGCGGAGTGCCCCGGCCGGGGGATGACACCCGAGCGCCGCCGCCCGTCACGACCGGCGGCTCACCAAGGAGGTCGTCGATCTCAGTGGCCAAACAGATCGAACAGCTCGACCGCGTCATCATCCGCTTCGCCGGCGACTCCGGCGACGGCATGCAGCTGACCGGAGACCGCTTCACCCAGGAGACCGCGTCGTTCGGCAACGACCTGTCGACCCTTCCGAACTTCCCGGCCGAGATCCGCGCCCCCGCCGGAACCCTCCCGGGGGTGTCCAGCTTCCAGCTGCACTTCGCGGACCACGACATCATGACCCCGGGCGACGCGCCCGACGTCCTGGTGGCCATGAACCCCGCCGCCCTCAAGGCGAACCTCGGCGACCTGCCCAGGGGCGCGACCGTGATCGTCAACACCGACGAGTTCACGAAACGGAGCCTGGCCAAGGTCGGTTTCACCGGGGACCCCCTCACCGACGGCACCCTGGACGGACTCAAGGTGAGCGCGGTGGCGCTCACCTCGATGACGGTGGCGGCGCTGGCCGGCGCCGACCTGTCCAAGAAGGACGCGCAGCGGGCCAAGAACATGTTCGCCCTGGGCCTGCTGTCGTGGATGTACAACCGGCCGACGGAGGGGACGACGTCCTTCCTCAAGTCCAAGTTCGCCGCCAAGCCGGACATCCTCGCGGCGAACCTGACGGCGTTCCAGGCGGGGTGGAACTTCGGTGAGACCACCGAGGACTTCGCCGTCTCCTACGAGGTCAAGCCGGCCCGGCTCCCCGCGGGCACGTACCGGAACATCACCGGGAACCTGGCGATGGCCTACGGGCTGATCGCCGGGTCCACCCGGTCCGGCCTGCCGCTGTTCCTGGGCTCGTACCCGATCACCCCCGCGTCGGACATCCTGCACGAGCTGTCCAGGCACAAGAGGTTCGGTGTGCGCACGTTCCAGGCCGAGGACGAGATCGCCGGGGTGGGGGCCGCCCTGGGCGCCGCCTTCGGCGGCTCGCTGGGGGTGACCACCACCTCCGGCCCGGGCATGGTGCTCAAGCAGGAGACGGTGGGGCTCGCGGTGATGACCGAGCTGCCGCTGCTGATCATCGACGTGCAGCGGGCCGGGCCCAGCACGGGCATGCCGACCAAGACGGAGCAGACCGACCTGCTGATGGCCCTGTACGGGCGCAACGGCGAGTCACCGCTCCCGGTGGTGGCGCCGTCCTCCCCCGCCGACTGCTTCGACGCCGCGGTGGAGGCGACCAGGCTCGCCGTCACCTACCGCACCCCGGTGGTCGTGCTGTCCGACGGGTACCTGGCCAACGGGTCGGAGCCGTGGCGCCTGCCGGAGGTCGGCGACCTGCCGGTGATCGAACCGGGGTTCGCCACGGAGCCCAACGGCCCCGACGGCTCGTTCCTCCCGTACAAGCGCGACGAGGAGACCCTGGCCCGCCCGTGGGCGGTGCCGGGCACGGCCGGCCTGGAGCACCGCATCGGCGGCATCGAGAAGCACGCCGAGACCGGTGACATCTCGTACACGCCCGCCAACCACGACCTGATGGTGCGGACCCGCCAGGCCAAGATCGACGCGATCGCCGCAGACATCCCCGAGCTGGCGGTGGACGATCCCGACGGCGGCGCCGGGGTGCTGGTCCTCGGCTGGGGCGGCACGTACGGGTCGATCACCGCGGCGGTGCGCCGGGTGCGGCGCGCGGGCGGCCGGGTGGCGCAGGCGCACCTGCGCCACCTCAACCCGTTCCCGGCCAACCTCGGCGAGGTGCTGGCCCGCTACGAGCGGGTGGTGGTGCCGGAGATCAACCTGGGCCAGCTGGCCCTGCTGCTGCGCGGCAGGTTCCTGGTCGACGTCATCGGCTACAACAAGGTCCGCGGCCTGCCCTTCAAGGCCGAGGAGCTCGCGGACGTGCTTCGGGAGGTCATCGACCGTGACTGAGAACGCGAACGGCCCGGCGGACGGCTCCGGGGGGCTGAGGCTGGTCCCCAGGACGGACACCGCCTACAAGATGAAGGACTTCAAGTCCGACCAGGAGGTGCGCTGGTGCCCGGGCTGCGGCGACTACGCGATCCTGGCCGCGTTCCAGTCCTTCCTCCCCGAGCTGGGCGTGCCCCGCGAGAACATCGTCATGGTGTCGGGGATCGGCTGCTCCTCCCGCTTCCCCTACTACCTGAGCACCTACGGCGTGCACTCGATCCACGGGCGCGCGCCGGCGATCGCGACCGGGCTGGCCTCCAGCCGCCCGGACCTGTCGGTGTGGGTGGTGACCGGTGACGGCGACGGGCTGTCCATCGGCGGCAACCACCTGATCCACGCGCTGCGCCGCAACGTCAACATCAACATCCTGCTGTTCAACAACCGGATCTACGGGCTGACCAAGGGGCAGTACTCCCCCACCTCCGAGCCGGGGAAGATCACCAAGTCCTCGCCGTCGGGCTCGCTGGACCACCCGTTCAACCCGGTGTCCCTGGCCCTGGGCGCGGAGGCCTCGTTCGTGGCCCGGACGGTCGACTCCGACCGCAAGCACCTCACGTCGGTGCTGAGGGCGGCGGCCGACCACCCGGGGGCGTCGTTCGTGGAGATCTACCAGAACTGCCCGATCTTCAACGACGACGCGTTCGAGCCGCTGAAGGACCCTGCCGCGAGGGACACGCGCCTGCTGCGCATGGAGCACGGCGAGCCGCTGCGGCTCGGCCCGGACCGCGGCGTGGTCGCCGGCGGGTTCGGCGGACTGGAGGTCGTGGACGTGGACGCGGTGGGAGAGGACCGGCTGATCCGGCACGACGCGCACCGGGAGGACCCGGGGTACGCGTTCGCCCTGTCCCGGTTGGACCAGCCCGCGTTCGAGCACGTGCCGATCGGGGTGTTCCGGGACGTGCGCCGCCCCGCCTACGACGAGCTGCTGAACGAGCAGGTCGCGGAGGCGCGGGCGGAGCACGGGGACGGCGAGCTGGCCGCGCTGCTGGCGAGCGGGGACACCTGGACCGTCGAGTAGGGGCCCGTCCCTCCCGGGCCCCGCGCGGACTCGCGCGGGGCCCGGGGCCCGGGGGTCCGGGGGTCCGGGGGTCCGGCGGCAGGGGAGGGCATACGCTTCCCCCATGCGTATCGTCATCGCCGGGGGACACGGGAAGATCGCACTGCTGCTGGCCAGGCAACTGGCCGACCGCGGGGACGAGCCCGTCGCCCTCATCCGCAACCCGGACCACTCGCAGGACGTCGTCGACGCCGGTGCCGAACCGGTCGTGGTCGACCTGGAGACGGCCACCGTCACCGAGCTGACGGAGAAGCTCATGAACGCCGACGGCGTCGTTTTCGCCGCCGGGGCCGGACCGGGCAGCGGGCCGGCCCGCAAGGAGACGGTGGACCGCAAGGGGGCGGTGCTGACCGCCGACGCGGCCTCGCTCGCGGGGGTGCGGCGCCTGGTCCAGGTCTCCGCCATCGGGGTGGACGACCCGCTGCCCGGCGGGAACGACCCCGACGGGTCGTGGGCCGCCTACGTGGAGGCCAAGCGCGCCGCCGACGCCGACCTGCGGGAGCGCGGACTGGAACTGGACTGGACGATCCTGCGCCCGGGGCGGCTGACCGACGAGCCGGCCACCGGGAAGGTGGCGCTGGGCGCGGAGGTCGGGAGGGACTCGGTGACGCGGGAGGACGTCGCCTCGGTGATCGTGGCCGTTCTGGACGAACCGGGGACCGTCGGGAGGGTTCTCAACCTCGTGAACGGTGAGACGCCCGTCGTCGAGGCCGTCCGCGCCGCCGTTTCCTGAGCACCGCCCCGGTCGGCGGCCGCTTCGGATCCTTCTGTGGCCAGACAGGCCCGCAGGAGGCATGATGGGAGCGGAACCCGGCGGATTCCCGCCACTGCGGACGCGGACGACCGGGTGGCACCCCGACGGGTACGGCAAGCTCCGCGCTGAGCAGATGGGTACGGTTATTCATGAGCGTCACGCAGGTCGTGAGGGACAGCACGGTCGTCGAACACGCCAAGGTCGCGGCGCAGCAGAAGCGCCGGATGTTCATCATCCAGCTGGAGGTGAACGCCTATGACGAGCCCTCCAGCAAGCTCCGTCCCGGGCTGACCCGCATCCTGGAGGGGATCGAGGAGGCCGGCTGGCGGCTCGACCTGATCACCCCCGGCGACGAGGGCGACAAGCCCGCGCGCCTGTTCATCTTCCGTCCCGACCCCGACAGCGGGAAGAAGGACGAGGCGGACAGGGCCGCCGAGGCCCAGCAGCAGGAGCCGTCCGGCCAGCAGCAGGCCTACCAGCACCCGCCCACGGGCGCCCAGCAGCCGGACCCGTACGCGGGTTACGGACAGCAGCCCGGCTACGGCCAGCAGCAGTACCCGGGGTACGACCAGCAGCAGTACCCGGGCTACGGCCAGCCGCAGCCGGGGTACGGGCAGCAGCCCGGCTACGGCCAGCAGTACCCGGGATACGGGCAGCAGCAGGGCTGGTAGCGCTCGCGGCGCCCGTCGGGGGGCGGCGCCCACGAGATTCGGGGCCCGCGCGGTGGAGACACCGCGCGGGCCCTTTTTCATGTCCGATGTCTGGATACAGCGTGATTCCGATGCATTCGTCAGGGGTGGGATTCGGCCGTGCTTTCGGTTGGGTAACACGATGACTTCATTGCCTGGCGACATGTCCGGCATGTCCACATCGAAGCCGAGAAAAGTCCGAGGAAACTCTGGATTCTTCCCGCGAAGTACGGCGAGCACGGTCCTGGCTACGCTAAGTTAATTCCGGCGGCCGCCGATAGAGCGTTATGAACTTCCGAAAGGCATCACCCATGACCCGTATCGCCAAGGTTTCCGGCTTCGTACTGGCCACCGGCCTCGCCTTCGGTGCCTTCACCGGCACCGCCGCCGCGGACAACAACGCCAACGTCCAGAACATCACGATCCCGATCTGCCTCGACGTGCTCGCCGCCTCGGGCGTCAGCGGCCCCGAGTGCAACGTCGTCAACTGGACCGCCACCGAGGGCATCAGCGTCGACGACTAGCACCCCGTCGCACTCACCCCTGCACCAGCGGGGCCCCGCAGCCCCGTCGTCACCGATCAACGCACTGCCAACCGAAAAGGATCAGCACCATGAAGCGCATCGCCACCGTCTCCGGCCTCCTCCTCGCCACCGGCCTCGCCCTGGGCGCCATGACCGGGACCGCCGCGGCGGACAACAACGCCAACATCCAGAACGTGACCGTGCCGATCTGCGCCGACATCCTCGCCTTCGACGGCGTCGACCTGGGCGGCTGCAACGTGGTCTCCGGCACCGCCACCAAGGGCATCTCCGTCGACGACTAGTCGGCCCTCCCGGCGCGCCGGGAACGGGACTTCCGGGGCTCTCCGTCCCCCGGAGCCACCCGGAACTCCCAGGACACCCGGCACTCGCGGGACGGACGCGGGGCACGGCACCGGCCGCGCCCCGCGTCCTGTTTTTCCGGACAGCCCGCCCGGACAGCCCGCCCGGCCGCCCGGTGCGCCCGCGCACCGCGCACCGCGTGCCCGGGAACCGGAACGGGAGGCGTGTCACGCCGGGGCGGGGGTGATACGTCTTCCAGACATGACGACCGATGCCTTCCACGAGCACCGCGCCCTCCTGACCGGTGTCGCCTACAGGATCCTCGGCAGCGCCTCCGACGCGGAGGACGTGGTCCAGGAGGCCTGGCTGCGCTGGTCCGCCGTCGATCCGGCGAAGGTCGACGACCCGCGCGCCTACCTCGTCACCATCGCCTCCCGCCTGTCCATCGACCGTCTGCGCAGCGCCCGGTCCCGCCGGGAGTCCTACGTCGGCGAGTGGCTCCCCGAACCGGTCAGCGACGTCCCCGACGGCGCCGAGCAGGCCGAACTGGCGGACTCCGTGGAGTTCGCGCTCCTCGTGGTCCTGGAGACCCTCTCACCCCTGGAACGGGCCGTGTTCGTGCTGCGCGAGGCCTTCCAGTTCCCCTATGCGGAGATCGGGGAGGTCATCGGCCGGGAGGAGGCCGCGACGCGGCAGCTGGCCAGGCGGGCCCGCGACCACGTCCGGGAGAGGCGGCCCCGGTTCGAGGCCGACCGCGCCGCCCGGCGGCGGATCACGGAGCGGTTCCTCCGCGCCTGCCTGGAGGGGGACCTGGACGGGCTGACCGGACTGCTCGCCGACGACGCCACCCTCGTCGGGGACGGCGGCGGCAAGGCCAAGGCGCCCCTGCGGGTCCTGGAGGGCTCGTCCAAGGTGGGCCGCTTCCTGGCCGCCCTGCCCGGCAACGCGGACAGGTTCCTCGCCTCGCTCGGTCTCGGCCCGGCGCTCACCTGGGCCGACGCCCGGACCGAGATCACCGAGGTCAACGGCGGTCCGGCGGCGGTCGTCTCGCTCGGGGGCCGGGCGGTGGCGCTGGTCGTGCTGGACGTGGCCGACGGGCGGGTGCAGCACGTGTACCTGGTGGCCAACCCCGACAAGATGTCACGCCTGCGGACGTCCGGCACGTCGTAGGGGTATGGATATCACCGTTGTGGGCGGTGGCCTCGCCGGATTGACCGCGGCCATCGCCGGCGCCGAGAGGGGCGCGAACACCACCCTGCTGGAGGCGCACCGGACCCTGGGCGGGCGGGCCCGCGCCACCGAGCCCCCGTACGTGGCCAACGAGGGGCCCCACGTGCTCTACGGGGACGGGGCCCCGTACCGGTGGCTGGCCGAGCGCGACCTGCTCCCGCCGCACCTGCGCCTTCCGGCGCGGGCCGCGCCGGGAGTGAGGTTCCGGTACCGGGGACGGCTCGGCATGCCGCCCGCCGGGCTCCTGCTGGCCGCCGCCCGCCGCGGGCTGCGTGCCCCGTACGACCGGGACTTCGGGTCGTGGGGCCGGGAGCGGTTCGGCACGGGGACCACCGGGGCGATCGCGAGCATGATGGGGGTGGCGCTCTTCGACGCGGACCCGTCCCGGCTGTCCGCGGAGTTCGTCTGGGACAGGTTCCTGCGGGTGACCGCGCCCGCGTGGCCGGCCGCCCGCTACATGGTGGGCGGCTGGACGTCGCTGGTCGGGTGGATGGCCGACCGGGCGCGGGAGCGCGGGGTGCGGATCGTGACGGATGCCCGTGTCGACTCCCTGGACGCGCTCCCCGACGGCCCGGTCGTCGTGGCGACGTCGCTGGCCGCGGCCCGCTCCCTGCTCGGGGACGACTCCCTGGAATGGGAGAGCGGGCACACCCTCATGGTGGACCTGGGGCTGCGACGGGGCCGGGACCCGTTCATCGTCTTCGACGGCGACGAGTGCGGGTTCGTGGAGCGCTACACGGCGGTGGACCGCACGCTGGCGCCGGAGGGCGAGGAGCTCGTGCAGGCCCAGGTCCCGGTGC
Source organism: Nocardiopsis sp. CA-288880 (assembly GCF_050955985.1). Classification (NCBI taxonomy): domain Bacteria; kingdom Bacillati; phylum Actinomycetota; class Actinomycetes; order Streptosporangiales; family Nocardiopsidaceae; genus Nocardiopsis; species Nocardiopsis sp. CA-288880. The sequence goes on from NZ_CP192105.1 coordinate 6,797,519, forward strand.
GCCCCGGCGAGTCGAGGGCGCGCACCCGGGAGCGGCTGGAGCGGCTGCTGGACCTGGCTCTGCCGCGGTGGCGCGACCGGGTGACGTGGCGCAGGGACCAGGTCGCACGGGGGCGCACCGGTGCGCTGGACCTGCCGGGGCACACCTGGCGCGACCGCCCCGCGATCGACCGCGGGAACGGCGTCTACCTGGCCGGTGACTCGGTGGCGGCGCCCGGTCTGCTCGGAGAGGTGGCGTTCACCAGCGCCGTCGCCGCCGCCGAGGCGGCGACGGGCAGGAGGCCGGTCGGGACGCCCTGATCCCGGCCGGTCCCGCGACCGCCGGGCCGGGAGCGGGGACGGACCACCCCGGCCCGGCGGTCGGCGCTCCCCGGTGCGGAAGCCCCTCCTTCGTGAGAAACCTCCGCTCTCCTTCGGACTTCTTCTGCGAAACCCGCCGGTAACAGAGCGTGGGGCCGGATACTGGCGGTCATGATCAAGAGGAGGCAGTAGGTCTGTCATGACTACCAGGCATCCGGACGTACCCGAACGAGGTCTGACCGTGGACGACCTGGCGCACACACCGGACGACGGGCGCCGGTACGAGCTGGTCGACGGGCGGCTTGACGTGTCACCGGCCCCCAAACCCCTGCACAGCGTGGTCGACTCCCGGCTGACCATCCACCTGGGCAACACCGCCCCCGACGAGTTCGTCGTGCTCTCCGGTCCCGGGGTCAACCTCAACGGCGACCGAACACTCCACCGGATCCCCGACCTGGCGGTCTTCGACCATGAGCCTCCGGAGGAGGGCTACTTCGACATTCCGCCGGTACTCGCCGTCGAGATCGTCTCCCCGGAGAGCGTGCTCCGCGACAACCACACCAAACGGCACGAGTACGCCGCGTTCGGCATCCGGTCCTACTGGATCGTCAACGCGCTCGCGGACAAGGTCGGCCTGGTGGAACTGCGTCTGGAGGACGGCGTCTACCAGGAGGCCGCCCAGGTCCACGGCGAGGACGTCTTCGAGACCGACCTCCCCTTCCCGGTCAGGCTCGTGCCGCACTGGCTCACCGCCGGTGGTCCGTGGCGCGGGCGCATCGGCGGCGAGGCGCCCGAGGAGGGTCAGGCGACCCAGCGGTAGAGGTGCTCCGGGCGGCCCGCCGAGCCGTAGCGCATGCGCAGCTCGGCGCGGCCGTCCGCGCACAGGTGCTCCAGGTAGCGGCGCGCGGTCACCCGTGACACCCCCGCCCGTTCGGCGACCTCCGAGGCCGACACCTCCTCGGGCGCGTCGCGGAGGACCCCCGCGACCAGGTCGACGGTGGCCGAGGTCAGCCCCTTGGGCAGCGACCGGGCCGCCGGGGGCCGCAGCAGCCCGAACAGCCGGTCCACGTCCTGCTGGGTGGCCTCCCCGAAGGCGTCCATCTGCCGCCGCGCCACCGCGTACCGCTCCAGCTGGTCGCGCAGCGCGCTCAGCGGGAACGGCTTGAGCAGGTAGTGCACGGCCCCGCCGTGCAGGGCCGAGCGGACCTGCGCGATGTCGCGTACCGCGGTGATCATCAGGAAGTCGGTCTGCTGGGGCGCGGCGGCGGCCGCGGACGCGCGCAGCGCGCGCATCACCGAGATCCCGGAGGCGTCGGGCAGGTGCAGATCGAGCAGGACCAGGTCGGGCCGGTGGCCGTGGATCTGGGTGAGGGCGGCCGCGGCGGTGTGCGCGACCCCCACCACGGAGAACCCGGGCTGCGACTCCACCAGCTCCTGGTGGTTGCGGGCCACGCGCACGTCGTCGTCCACGACCAGCACGCGGATCACGACGGCACCACCGCCGCGGCCCGCACGGGCAGGCAGGCGGTGAACACCGCGCCCTCGTCGGCGTCGGGCGCCTCCATCTCGACACTTCCCTCTCTGCTCTCGCACACCTGTTTCACGAGCGCGAGTCCGAGCCCGCGCGTGCCGCCGTCCCGGGACGCCTTGGTGGTGAACCCGAGCCGGAAGATCTCCTCCGCCACGTCGTCGGCCACCCCCTGGCCGGAGTCGGTCACCCGGATCTCCAGCAGGTCGTGGGGCAGGCCGCCGTCGGCGGTGTGCAGGCGCACCATCAGCTCGACCCACCCGTGGGGGGCGGACGCCACCGCGTCGAGCGCGTTGTCGACCAGGTTCCCGAGGACGAGCAGTGCGTCGGAGCGTACCTCCCTGTCGAGGGCGGGGACACTCGTCATGGGCGAGAGCCGCAGGTCGACCCCCATCTCGGAGGCCTGCGCCGACTTGGCGATGGTGAGGGCCGCCACGGCGGGGTCGCGGACGTGCTCGGAGATGTCCGTGCTGGTGCGGGTGTGGGTGGCGGACAGGTCCGCCAGGTAGGCGCGGGCCTCGTCGTAGGCGCCGAGTTCGAGCAGGCCCGCGACGGTGTGCACCCGGTTGGCGAACTCGTGGGTCTGGGCGCGCAGACCCCGGGTGACGGTGCGGGCCCCGTCGAGTTCCCCGGTGAGCCGGTCGAGCTCGGTGCGGTCCCGCAGGGTGACGACCGCTCCCGCGTCCTCGCCGCGCACCTGGACCGGCATGCGGTTGGCGACCAGGATGCGGTTCCCGGCCAGCAGGAGCCGGTCGTCCCCCGGGTCGTCGCCGGAGACGATGTCGCGGACCCGTTCGGACAGGCCGAGTTCGTCGAGGTGGCGCCCCTCTGCGTCGTCGGGCAGGCCGAGCATGTCGCGCGCGGGCAGGTTGGCCAGGACGAGGCGGTCGGCGCCGTCCACCGCGAGGACCCCTTCGCGGACCGCGTAGAGCAGGGCCTCCCGGCTCTCCAGGAGCGCGGTGATGTCGGCCGGTTCGAGCCCGTGGGTCTTGGTGCGGACCTGGCGCGAGAGCGCCCAGGCCCCGCCCACGCCGAGGACCAGGACCACGGCGACCATGCCGAGGATCGCCGGGACGGAGGCGCGTACCTCGGTGGCGGCGCTGGAGGTGAGTATGCCGAGGGAGACGTAGCCGACCACGTCGCCCCTGGAGTCGCCGCCGTTGACCGAGCCGCCCCCGGAGAACACGGGGACCTTGGCCCGGACGGTGCGCCCCTGGGTCCCGTTCTCCACGCCGGTCCACTCCTCGCCCCGGGCGGCCGGCCCCGGCGGGGTGGACACGGTACGGCCTATGAGGTCCTTGTCGGGGTGGGTGTGGCGGATGCCGTCGGGGGAGGCGATGACCACGAAGTCGGCGTCGGTCGCGGCGGCGACCCGGTCGGCGAGCGGGTCGAGGACGGTGCTCGGCTCGGCGGTCTGGAGGCCGTCGACGACCTGGGGCATGACGGCGACGGAGCGGGCCACGCCGAGGACCCGTTCGGTGTACTGGCGGTCGGTGGCCCGGTCGAGGTGGACCGCCCAGAGGGTTCCGACGGCGGCCAGGGCCACCGTCAGCAGGAGCACGTAGCCGATGAACAGGGAACCTGTGAGCGAGAGGCGGCCGCGCGCGGGGAGCGTGGTCATGTGTCCTCCAGTCGCCTTCGCCGGGGTGCGGGGACCCGGCCGGGCAAACGCCCAGGTGGGCGTGTCACGAACAATACGACCAATATGCCCCCAGTTTTAACAAAGATCTGACATCGGCGTGCCCCGGGTCACACTGTGGCCTGGATCTCCTCGTCGCAGACGCGCCGGGGAGGCCCGTGATGCCCTGGACGACCGAAGAGGAGAGCACCCATGCGCGATCGCGGCGTGCTGTTCCGCGTGGGGGGCGGGCTGTGCGCCCTCCTCCTCGTGGGGACGGCGCTGTTCGACGTGCGGCAGAGCGCGGCGTCGGGGAGCGGCCAGCAGGAGAAGCTCCTGCTGATCGCCCCCGCCGGACCCGGCGGAGGCTGGGACACGCTGGCCCGGGAAATGCAGAACGGGCTGCGCGAGGAGGACCTGCGCTTCAACGTCGAGGTACGCAACGCGGAGGGCGCGGGCGGCACGATCGGCCTCGCGCAGACCGCGGGCCGCGAGGGCCAGGCGAACGTCCTCACGATGACGGGCCTGGGCATGGTCGGCGCGGTGGAGACCACCGGTTCGCTGTACACGATGGAGGACGCGACCCCGATCGCGCAGCTGGCGTCGGAGTACCTGGCCGTGGTCGTGCCCGCCGACTCCCCGTACGAGACCCTGGACGACCTGGCCGGGGACTGGCGCGGGCGGTCGGGGACGCTGCCGGTCGCCGGCGGTTCCATGGGCGGTGTGGACCAGATCTTCGCCGCCCAGGTGGCCCGGTCCATGGACATCGCCCCCGGGGAGATCAACTACCTGCCGTACTCGGGCGGCGGCGAGGTCCTGACCTCGCTGCTGTCGGGGACGTCGGAGGTCGGCTTCGGAACGCTGGGCGACTTCAGCGACCAGGTCGACGAGGGCGGACCGCTCCGCGCGCTCGCGGTCTCCTCCCCCGAGCGGATGGACGGGGTGGACGTGCCGACCCTCGCCGAGCAGGGCTACGACGTGGAGATGTCGAACTGGCGCGGGGTCGTCGCCCCTCCCGGGCTCACCGGGGAGGAGGCCGACCGGCTGGAGGGGCTGGTCCGGGAACTGTTGGCCTCGGACGCCTGGGCGGACACCCTGGAGCGCAACCGGTGGACCGACACCTTCCAGCCGCGTGAGGAGTTCGGGGAGTTCCTCGACGCGGAGGTGGCAGTGACGCAGGAGACCGTAGAGGAGTTGGGGCTGTGACGGCCGACAGCGAGCAGTCGGTCCCCGGGACCGCCGGGGAACCCGGGCCGGGGACGGCGACCGTGACCGAGGAGTCCGCCGGAACCGGCGCCGCCGGGGCGGACGGGGCCGCTGCGGCGCCGGAGACCCCGGAGGCCGGGGCCGGGCCGGAGGCCGGGGAGGCCCCGGACCCGGAGACCGCGCCGTGGAGCGGACCGGCCATGTGGGTCGTCCCCGCCCTGGTCGCGGCCCTGGGCGCGGTCTGCCTGTGGGGCGCGTTCACCGTCGAGGCGCCGCCCAACGTGACCCGGCCCGGACCGGCGGCCTTCCCCGGGGCGGTCGGCGGCCTCCTGCTGCTGGTCGCCGCGTGCCTGAGCGCGGTCAACGTGCGCAACCTCCGGTCGGGCGCCGGCTCCGGCGGGAACGGACTCGCGTGGTTCGAGGGCCGCCCCGTGCTGCTCATCCTGGCCGGGCTGGTGGTGCACATCGCCGTGCTGGAGTACGTGGGCTGGCTGCTGTCGGGGGCGCTGCTGTTCTGGGTGGTGGCCTACGCGTTCGGCGCCCGCGCCCACGTGCGTGACGCCGTGGTGGCGCTGTCGATGTCCGCGGCCGTGCAGGTCGGCTTCTCGCTCGGGCTCGGGCTGAGCCTGCCCGGCGGCTTCCTGGAGTTGGTGCTCTGATGGACGCTCTTCCCCTCCTCCTCGACGGGTTGGTCTCGGCGCTGACCCCGATGAACCTCATGTGGGCCTTCCTCGGCGTGCTGCTCGGCACCGCCGTGGGCGTGCTGCCGGGTCTGGGCTCGGCGATGGCGGTGGCGCTGCTGCTGCCCGTGACGTTCCGGCTCGACCCGACGAGCGCCCTGATCCTGTTCGCGGGCGTGTACTACGGCGGCATGTTCGGCGGGGCGACCACGTCGATCCTGCTGAACACCCCCGGCCAGGCGTCGTCGATCGCCACGACCTACGAGGGCCACAAGATGGCGCTCAAGGGCCGTGCCGCCCAGGCCCTGGGCACCGCGGTCATCGGCTCGTTCGTGGCCAGCGTCATCGGCACGCTGGTGGTGGCCCTGTTCGCCCCGGTCATGGTGTCCCTGGCGCTGAACTTCGGCCCGGGCGAGTACTTCGCGCTGACCGTGTTCTCGTTCGTCGCGGTCGCCGCGGTCGTGTCGGGCTCGGTGCTGCGCGGGCTGGCCTCGCTGCTCATCGGCCTGGCCATCGGCATGGTCGGCATCGACGGCCAGAGCGGCGCCGCGCGCTTCGACTTCGGGTCGTCGGCGATGCTGGACGGGATCGACATCGTCGTCGTCACCGTGGGCCTGCTCGCCCTGGGCGAGGTGCTGTACGTGGCGGCGCGCGGCAGTTCCGGTGCGGACCTGTCCGCGATCCGCACCGGACGCGCGTGGCTGAGCCGCCGGGACTGGGCCCGGTCGTGGAAGCCGTGGCTGCGCGGCACCGCCCTGGGCAGCACGTTCGGCCCGATCCCGGGCAGCGGCGCGGAGATCCCGACCTTCCTGTCCCTGGGTCTGGAGCGCAGGCTCGCGGCGCGCCGGGCGAAGCGCAGGGGCGTGCCGAACGAGTTCGGCGGGGGAGCGATCGAGGGCGTGGCCGGGCCGGAGGCCGCGAACAACTCCAGCGCGGCCGGCACGATGGTGCCGCTGTTGGGGCTCGGGCTGCCGACCTCGGCGACGGCCGCGATCATGCTGGCCGCCTTCCAGCAGTACGGCCTCCAGCCGGGGCCGGTGCTGTTCGAGCGCAACGCCGACCTTGTGTGGACCCTCCTGGCGAGCCTGCTGATCGGCAGCGTCCTGCTGCTGGTCGTCAACCTGCCGTTCGCGCCGCTGTGGGCGAAGCTGCTGAAGCTGCCCAAGCCGTACCTGTACGCGGGCATCACGCTGTTCTCGGTGCTGGCGGTGTACGCGATCAACACGTCGGTGGTGCACCTGGTGATGCTGCTGGGGGTGACGCTGCTCGGCCTGGCCATGCGGACGTTCGGCGTCCCGGTGGCACCCGCGCTCATCGGCGTCGTGCTCGGCCCGATCGCGGAGACCGAGTTCCGCCGCGCGCTGGCCGCCTCCTCGGGCGACCCGTCGATCCTGGTCGGCAGCGGTATCTCGATCACCCTGTACGCGCTGGTGCTGCTGGCGGCCGTGGTCCCGGTGATCGCCGGGCTGCGGCGCCGCCGCGCCGCGCGCGGGCAGGAGGCCGCGCCGGAGCGGGAGTCCGCCGACCTCGGCTGACACCTCCCACCGCGTCCGTCCCCGCGGCCCCCGGCTCCGACCGCCGGGGGCCGCCGCCGGGGAGGGCCCTCAGGCGAGCACCTTGGCGACGTACCCCTCCAGCCGCTCCTCCAGCCCCTCCGGCGGTGCCTCCTCCCCCCCGGCCAGGTGCTCCACCAGGTCGGCGCGGACGGCGGCCAGGAGCGCGTGGGCGGTGAAGTCGGCGTCGGGCGCGCCCGGGATCCCGCGCACGGCGTCCCGCAGGAGGGTGTGCCACCACGTGTAGGGCCCCGCCCGGTAGGGGCTGTTCCCGCCGCCCGTCTCCAGCGCCAGCGCCAGGTGGCGGTTGTCGAGTTTGAACCGCAGAAGTGCGGCCATGAGCGCCGGAACGCGCTCGCGCGCGGGGGTGTCGGGGCCGAGGGGCGCGGGCCCTTCGGCGACGGCCTCGCGCAGGGGGGCGATCCGTTTCTCCATGAGCGCCTGGATCAGGCCGTCGCGGTCGCCGAACCTGCGGAACAGCGTGCCCTTGCCGACGCCCGCGGCCGTCGCGACGTCGTCCATCGACACACCGCCGGGACTCGTGCTCGCGGCGAAGAGCCGGTCCGCGGCGGCGAGCACCGCCTCCCTGTTGCGCTGCGCGTCGGCGCGCTCCCTGCGTGGGTTCACTTCCACTCCCCCTGCGAGACGGGCCCGCCGCTTCAAACGGACCAATGGTCCACATCCTAGGGCGCGCCGGGCTCCCGCGTCCGACGCCCCGGCTCGGACCGGAAGGGCCGCGTGTCCGGCCCCGGGCCCTCCGGGTCAGCCGGCGGCGCCGGTCTCCAGTGCGTGAAGGCGGGTGTAGGCGTACTCCGGCACGGGCCGCCCGGCGAGCCCCTCCCCGCCCCCGCCGGAACCGTCCTCCCCTGCCGCCGCGGTCCCGGACGCGCCCCCGTGCACGGGGAGGGGCCCGGCCAGGCGGCGGTGGCCGGGCTCGCCCGGCCCGGTCAGCAGGAAGACCTGGCGCCGGCCCCCGTTCCGCCCGGTCCCGAGCGAGTCCTCGACGACCTCGGCGATCCTGCGGTCCCAGGGGTCGCGGGTGCGGCGCAGCCGGATCGCGCCCCGCTCGGTCCACTCCACGTTGTCCCGGCGCAGGAGGACCCGCGGGAGGTCCGGGGCGATCATGTCGTCCACGCGGAAGGCCATGCGGTCGACCCCGGCGAAGGCCCGTCCCGCCCGGGTGACGTGGGCCCGGCAGCGTTCGTAGAGGAACAGCGCGCCGGGCGCCGAGACCACCAGCGTGTCGTCGGGCGTGGCGGGGCGCTGCGCGTAGACGTCCATGGTCCGGCTGCGGCTTCGGAGCCAGCGCCCCGCGGCCGGGTCGACGAACGCCGCCAGCTCCGCGACCTGGCGGACCTCGAACGGGAAGTCGACGCCGAGCACCGAGTCGTGGTGGGCGATCCGGTTGCGGAACCGGCGGACCCCCTCCGCGGTGGCGGCCACCTCCGCGCGCCTCCCGGACGACCCGGGGAAGGCGCGGTGCAGGCAGGCCCGCCACAGCTCCTCGTACCCGGGCCCGAGCATCCCGGACCAGAACCCGAAGCTCATCGCGGCGACGACCTGGTCGCGTGTCTCCCGCCCCTCCTGGCGGAGGCGCTCACGGACGCGGCCGGACGCCTCGGCGACGTACTCGCCGCCGGGAACGGGGAGCAGGAACCAGGGGATGCCCCGCTCGGCCTCCCGGAAGTGGGCCCTGAGGACCCTGTCCATGCCCCCTCTGAGCAGGACCTCCAGGTGGGCGATGTCCTCGAAGGCCGCCGCGGACACGCGCGCGCCCCACTCGTACAGGGCGAGGGCGCGTACGCGGTCTCCCCCGGCCAGCGCCAGGTAGGGCGCGAGGCGCGGGGCGGGGACCAGGCCCAGGACGGCGTCGGTGTCTGCTTCGACGGAGGACATCGGCCGATGCTACTGTCCTGGGGAACGCCCCAGTGCCGCCTCTGCTGACACGCGCCTGGGGCTTTTCCCTTCCCTCCTGCCGCCCCGGTCCGGCATGCCTGCGTACGGGCCCGTCCCGGCGCGTCCCGGCGCGTCCCGCACGCGCTGCGCGTCCCGGACCGCCGCGGCGTGTCGGCCGCCGGTCAGGCCGTGGCCCTGGGCAGGGTGATCGCGACGCAGGTGCCCGAGGGCCCGCTGTCGATCCCCACCCGGCCGCCCTGGGCCCGGACCAGGGAGCTGACGACCGCCAGCCCCAGGCCGGAGATGCGGCCGGCGCCCTCGTCCCGCGAGGTCACGAAGGGCTCGAACACGTGGGGCAGCAGCGCGGGGTCGATGCCCGGGCCGTCGTCGGACACCGTGAGGACGAGGGAGTCGCCCTCGCCGCGGGCGGCCACCGTGGCGCGGGTGCCCTCCGGGTTGTGGTCGACGGCGTTCGCGACCAGGTTGGCCAGGCACTGCTCCAGGCGTGACTGGTCCCCGAGCAGCACGTCGGGCGGCGGCTCCTCCAGGGTGACCGCGCCGGCGTAGGGCAGGGAGCCCAGCCGGGCGCGCACGGCGTGGAACAGGTCGGGCAGGAACACCGCCTCCACCCGGACGTCGATCTCGTCGCCTCCCCGGGCGACCGCCATGAGGTCCTCCAGGACCCGGCGCAGGCGGTCGAGCTCGGCGCGCACGACGGCCGCGTCGGCCGTGCCCAGCAGTTCCAGGTGCCCCTCCGCGACGGCGAGGGGGGTGCGCACCTCGTGCGAGATCGCGGCCAGGTAGCGGCGCCGGTTGGTGTCGGCCTGCTCGATGCGCACGAGCATCTGGTTGATCTCGGTGGCCAGTTCGGCGATCTCGTCGCGGGTGGCGGGCACCGGTACGCGGGTGTCCAGGTCGGAGGGGGAGATGGCCTTGGCCGCCTCGGAGACCTCCCGCACGGGCGACAGGGTGCGCCGCACCACCAGCCAGAGCGCGATGCCGCCGCCGACGACGCCGACCCCGCCGGCGAGGGCGGAGAGCAGCAGGACCGTGGCCGCCGTGTCGCGGGTGGAGTCGAGGGGGGCGACGACGGTGACGACGGCGAGGGGGACCCCGGCCCCGTCGGCGACCGCGGTGTCGAGCACCCGGACCGGGCCGGCGTCGGTGTCGAGGGTGCGGATCGTCCCCGGCTCGGGCGCGGGGGCGTCGCCGCCGCGCATCAGCCCGGCGACGCGGGTGGGGCCTCCCGTGCTCTGCAGGCGCGCCCCGTTGGCGGTCACCAGCGTCACGTGGCGGGCTCCGCTGGGGCGTACGGCGAGCGCCTGCCGTGCGGCGCGCTCCGCCTCGGGCCCCGAGACCACCCCGTCGAGCCCCGCTGCGGCGGGGACCTGGTCGGCGAGGGCGTCGCCGACCAGCTCCGACTCCTCCCGGAGCAGGCGGTCGATGTCGGTCAGGCCCGAGACGCGCACGAGTTCGTAGGTGAGCAGGGCGACGCCGCCGATGACGAGGGCCATGACGAGCAGCGACCGCAGGACGACGCGGCCGGTGAGGCTCACCGGCCGCCTCCGGCGAGGCGGTAGCCCGCGCCGCGGACGGTCTGGATGCGGTCGGCGCCGAGCTTGCGGCGCAGCTGGCTGACGTAGACCTCGACCACGTTGGAGGCGCCGTCGAAGTCGTAGCCCCAGACGCGGTCGAGCAGCTGGGGCTGGGAGAACACCTGTGAGGGGTGGCGGATGAGGACCTCCAGGACGCCGAACTCACGGGTCGACAGGTTGACGGTCCGGCCGTCGACGGAGGCGGTGCGGGCCCCGAGGTCGAGCACGACGCCTCCGGCCGCCAGCACGTCGCCGCGCTCCTGTCCGCCCGTGCGCAGGCGCGCCCGGACCCGGGCCAGGAGCTCGCTCACGCTGAAGGGCTTGACCATGTAGTCGTCGGCCCCGGCGTCGAGGTTGGCCACCCGGTCGCTGACCGCGTCCTTGGCGGTGAGCACGATCACGGGGACCGAGGGGCGGCGCTGCCGCAGGCGGCGCAGCACCTCCTCCCCCGGGATGCCGGGCAGTCCCAGGTCCAGGACGACCAGGTCGACGTCGGGGGACAGGGCCATCGTCAGCCCGTCGATCCCGTCCGCGGCCGAGAGCACCTGGTACCCGGCCGTCTCCAGGCCCCGCCGCACGAAGGAGACGATGCCCTCCTCGTCCTCCACCACCAGAATCGCCAACGCCGTGTCCTCTCCGCCCGTGGTCCCCCTACCTTGGCAGGGACCGATGAACCGTTCCTGAGAGCCACATGAAGACGTTCTTCAGGTGGCTTTCAGGACTCCATCATCTTGCCGCCGCATGCTTGGGGCAGTAGAAACCTTCGAGCAAAGGGAACGCCGATGCAGCGCAACACCGTCATCCTCCTCTCCTCCGCCGCCGCGGCCGGGCTGCTGGCCGTCGGCACGATCGGCTACCTCGTGGTGGACGACCCCGAGCAGCAGGTCGACTCGATCAGGCTCACCGGCGTGACCTCCGGCTCGGCCCCCTCGGCGAACGGGGCGGACGCGGCGGAGCAGAACCCCCCCTCGACCCAGTCGGTGGACGGCCTGGAGCAGCTCGTGGGCGAGCTGCGCGCCGACGGTGACGACGACGGTGACGGCGACGACACCGACGACTGGACGGTGTCCGGTGTCGAGGTCGACTTCGGCCCCGAGGAGTGGCTGCTGACCGGCCCCGAGCTGGAGGACTTCGACGGCAACGGCACGGTCCAGCCGCTCCTGGACGAGCTGCGCGGCCTGGAGGGCACCGAGGTGACGCTGGGTGTGCGCTACGAGGCCGACGACGACCGCGACGACGCCGACGTGTACACCGTCAACGGGCTGGCCTTCCGGGACACCGACGACGGCCCGGCCCCGTGGCAGAACACCGGCGGGCAGGCCGAGGCCGACCGCGACACGGTGTCCGCGAACGCCGCCGAGGCGGTCGGCGAGGGCGCCCGCACCGTCGAGGTCGAGCGCCAGGACGAGGACGGCTGGGACGGCTGGGACGCCGAGGTGCTCGACGCCGGCGGCCAGGAGTACGAGGTGATCCTCGACGCGGCCGGCGAGGTCGTCGACGTGCGCGCCGAGGACTGACCTGCGAGGACCCCGTGCGGCCGTCCCGCGGCCCGTCCCCGCGTCCGCGCGGTCGGGGCCCCGCCCTCCGAGGAGGGCGGGGCCCCTTCATGTCGTCCGGTCGTCCGGTCTTCGGGCCCGGGGACGGGGCCGGTCGCCCGGCACGCCCCGGCCGGACCGACCGGGGCGCCGCCGGAGGCCGGCACGGCAAGGCGGCGTCCCCCGGAGCAGGCAGGAGGGGGTCGGGTACCCTCGTCGGGCCAGTCGAACTCCACTTCGTGGGGTCAGGGAACCCGGTGGGAATCCGGGACTGACGCGCAGCGGTGAGGATGACGGGCGGGCACGTCTGGGGAGAGCTCCCCGGGACAGCCACTGGGGCACGGCTCCGGGAAGGCGCTCCGCACCGGTCGAATCCGAGTCCGAAGACCTGCTGGCACCGGCGGCCACGGTCCGCCGAGTCATCCGCGGGCTCCGCGCACGAGCCCCTGACCCGAAGGACGCGCATGTCCCCGACCGGTTCTCCCCCCTCCACGCGCCGTACGCGCCGCGACCGCTGCCCCGGCGTGCTGAGACCCTGGCCCGCCGAGGACGGCCTGCTGGTCCGGCTCCGGCTCATCGGCGGCCGTGTCGGCGCCTCCTCGCTGCGCGCCCTCGCCGCGGTGGCCGAACGGTACGGCTCCGGCCGTGTCCACGTCACCGGCCGCGCGAACCTGCAGCTGCGCGCGCTGCCGGGAAACGCGGGGCGGCTGGGGCCCGAGGTGGTCCGGGCCCTGGCGGAGACCGGCCTGCTGCCCTCCGTCAGCCACGAACTCGTCCGCAACGTGATGGTCTCCCCGGGCACGGGCACGGCGGGCACGGCCGGGGCCGGACCGGGCGGGGGCCGGGCCGACCTGCGGCCCGTCGCCTCGGACCTGGACACGATGCTGTGCTCCGTCCCGCGCCGCGCCGACCTGCCCGGTCGTTTCCTGTTCGTCCTCGACGACGGGCGCGGCGACCTGGTCGGCCACCCGTGCGACCTGGGCCTCGTCGCCCTGGACGGGGGCGTCGCCCAGCTGAGGATCGGCGAGGGCTGGGGCCCGCTGGTGCCGGTCGGCGAGGCGCCCGCCGCGCTCCTGCGCCTGGCGGACGCGTTCCTGGACCGTCGCGGGGAGGGGCCCGCCGCGCCGTGGCACGTCGCCGAGCTCCCGGCGCCGCTGGCCGGGCCGGCGGAACCGGACCGGCGGCTCCCTCCTCCCGCCCCGCCGCTGCCGTACGGCCCGCTGCCCGGAGGCGCACGGCATGTGCGTGTGCCCGACGGGGGCCTGGACCGCCCGGCCGCCGAGGCCCTCGCAGAGGAGGCGCTCGCCTCCGGGTCCGGCGAACTCGTCGTCACGCCCTGGCGCGGCGTCCTGGTGCCGGGAGGGTCCGTTTCCGCCCCCGGGGAGGCGCGGTGACCGTCCCGCGCCGACCGGGTCGGCACTACGACTACATCGACGACGGGCCCGCGATCTACACGGACTCCTTCGCCGTCATCCGGGAGGAGGCCGAGCTCGGGCACCTGCCCGCCGACGCGGAGCGGCTCGCCGTGCGGATGATCCACGGCACCGGCCAGGTCAACCTCGCCGGGGACCTGGTGGTCCACCCCGGCCTGGTGTCCGCGGCGCGCTCCGCCCTGCGTGCCGGGGCGCCGATCCTGTGCGACGCGCGCATGGTGGCCAGCGGTGTGACCGCGAGCCGCCTTCCGTGCGGCAACGAGGTGCTCTGCTTCCTGGGCGACGAACGCGTCCCCGGCCTCGCCGCCGAGTGGGGGACCACACGCAGCGCCGCCGCGGTCTCCCTGTGGGAACCGTTCCTGGAGGGCGCCGTGGTCGCCGTCGGCAACGCGCCCACCGCCCTCTTCCACCTGTTGGAGATGCTGGCCGACGGGGCGCCGCGCCCGGCCGCGATCGTCGGCTGCCCCGTCGGTTTCGTGGGGGCCGCCGAGTCCAAGCAGGCGCTGACGGAGTTCGGCAGCCGGTTCGGCGCCGACATCCCCTACGTGACCGCCCGCGGCCGCCGCGGAGGCTCCGCGATGACCTGTTCCGCTCTCAACGCGCTCGCCAAGGAGGAGGAGTGACCGGACGTTTCCACGGCGTGGGCGTCGGCCCCGGCGACCCCGAACTGATCACCCTCAAGGCCGCGCGGCTCATCGCCGCGGCCGACGTCGTCGCCTACCACGCCGGGGTCGGCAAGGCGTCCAACGCCCGCCGCATCGCCGCCTCCCTGATCCCCGGTCCGGCGGTCGAGGAACAGCTCACCTACCCGGTCACCACCGGCGCGACCGATCACCCGGGCGGGTACACGGGGGTGCTGGCCGACTTCTACGAGGAGTCCGCCGCCCGGCTGGCCGCGCACCTGGACGCCGGCCGCGACGTCGTGCTCCTCTCCGAGGGCGACCCGCTGTTCTACGGCTCGTACATGTACATGCACGACCGGCTGGCCGAGCGGTACGAGACGGAGATCGTGCCCGGGGTCCCGGCGTTCGCCGCGGCCACGGCGGTGGCGGCGGCCCCGCTGGCCCGGCAGACCGACGTGCTCACCGTGCTGCCCGGAACCCTCCCCGAGCCGGAGCTGGCCCGTCGGCTGGCCGACACCGACGCCGCGGTGGTCATGAAGCTGGGCCGGACCTTCCCCGCCGTGCGCCGGGCGCTGGAGTCCGCGGGGCGGCTGGAGCACGCCGTGTACGTGGAGCGCGCCTCCATGGACGGGGAGCGGCGGCTGCCCGTGGCCGAGGTCGATCCGGCGACGGTGCCCTACTTCTCCCTGGTCCTGGTCACCGGGGACAGCCGCAACGGCAGGAGGTCGCGCGACCGGGCCGTGCCGGGGCCCGCGGCCGTGCAGCCCGCCGGCCCGGCCGCCGAGCTGCTGGTCGTCGGCCTGGGGCCCGGTCCCGGCCACTGGCTCACCCCCGAGGCCTCGGCGGCGCTGGCCGAGGTGGACCACGTGGTGGGTTACGGCCCCTACGTCGACCGCGTCCCGCAGCGGGCGGGCCTGACCCGGCACGCCTCCGGCAACACCGTCGAGATCGACCGCGCCCGCCTCGCCCTCGGGCTCGCCCGCGACGGTGAGAGCGTGGCGGTGGTCTCGGGCGGGGACGCCGGTGTGTTCGGCATGGCCACCGCCGTGTTCGAGGCGGCCGAGGACCCCGCCTACCGGGACGTCCCGGTCCGGGTGCTGCCGGGCGTCAGCGCCGTGCAGGCGGTCGCCGCCAGGGCGGGCGCCCCCGTCGGCGGTGACTTCGCGGTGATGAGCCTGTCGGACCGGCTCAAGCCCTGGGAGGTGATCGAACGGCGCCTGCGCGCCGTCGCCGAGGCCGACCTGGCGCTGGCGATCTACAACCCGGCCTCGCGCTCGCGGACGGGGCAGGTCGCCGCCGCCCGCGAGGTCCTGCTGGAGCACCGCAAGCCCGACACCGTGGTCGTCGTCGGCCGGAGCGTCGGCAGGGAGGGCGAGTCGCTGGCGGTGACCACGCTCGGGGAACTCGACCCCGCCGGCGTCGACATGCGCTGTCTGCTCATCGTCGGCGCCTCGGGCACCCGCGTCTCCGGGACGGGCCGGGTCTGGACGCCGAGGTGGGTGCGGCCGTGACCGTGCACTTCGTGGGGGCGGGGCCCGGCGCCGCCGACCTGCTCACCGTCCGCGCCACGCGCATGCTCAACGCGGCCGACGTCGTCCTCTACCCCGGCACGTACCTGGACCCCGGGGTCCTGTCCCACTGCGCCCCCGGCGCGGAACTGGTCGACACCCAGGGCCTGGACCTGGACCGCATCACCGAACGCCTGGTCGCCGCGCACGCCGCGGACCGGGACGTCGTACGGCTGACCTCCGGGGACCCCTCGCTGTACTCGGCGCTGGCCGAGCAGACCCGGAGGCTCGACGCGCACGGGGTCCCGTGGGACGTCACGCCGGGGGTGCCCGCCTACGCGGCCGCCTCGGCGCTGGTGGGCCGCGAGCTGACCGTTCCGCTGGTGGCCCAGTCGGTGGTGCTGACCCGGACCGGCACCCGGTCGACGGCGATGCCGGAGACCGAGGCGCTGGGCGCGTTCGCGGCGACGCGGGCCACGCTGGTGCTGCACCTGGCGATCCGGCGGGTGCGGGAGCTCATGGCCGAGATCGTTCCCGACTACGGCGCGGACTGTCCCGCGGTGGTCGTGTACCGGGCCAGCCAGCCGGAGGAGGAGGTGCTGCGCGGGACGGTCTCCACCATCGCCGGCCTGGTGGAGGAGGCGGGGCTCCGGCAGGCGGCGGTGGTCCTCGTCGGGTGGGCGCTCGACCCCGAGGGGGGCGGTGAGTCCTACCTGTACGACCCCTCGCGGCCCAGGGGCGCCGCCCCCTCGTCAGGCGCTTCCGGGTGACGGGGCCAGGCTCCACTGGGTGACGGTGCGGGCGGGGGACCATCCGGTGAACGCGCCGATGGGCGCGGCGGTCTCCACGGCGATGCGGGTCAGCTCCCCGCCGTGGCTCCGGTAGGCGTCCGCGAGCAGCCGCTCGGTCTCCAGCGTCACCCCGTGCACCACGATCCTGCCGCCCGGTCCCAGCGCCTCCAGGCAGGCGTCGAGCACGCCGGGCCGGGTCGCGCCGCCGCCGACGAACACCGCGTCGGGCGGGGCCAGCCCCTCCAGCGCGTCCGGCGCGCGGCCGGCGACCACGCGCAGGCCCGGGACGCCGAGCCGGTCCGCGTTGCGGCCGATCCGCCCGGCGCGCCCGGCGTCGGCCTCCACCGCCGTGGCCGTGCACGAGGGGTGGGCGCGCATCCACTCGATGCCGACCGAGCCCGCGCCCGCGCCCACGTCCCACAGGTGCTGCCCCGGGGAGGGCGCCAGCCGGGCCAGCGCCGAGGCGCGCAGGTCCCGCTTGGTGAGCTGGCCGTCGTGCTCGAACGCGTCGTCGGGCAGCCCGGCGACCAGCCCGCGGCCCGCAGGTCCGGAGAGCTCCAGCGCCAGTACGTGCAGCCGGGGCACCCCCTCCGGAGGGGAGGCGAGCCAGTCGCGGGCCGTGCTCCCCGACCGCGACTCCGCGGCCGCCCCCAGGTCGCCGAGGACGGTCATCCGGCTGCCGCCGTAGCCCGCGCCGACCAGCAGGGCGGCGACCGTCCCGGGGGTGGCGGCGTCCGAGGAGAGCACCAGGACACGGCGTCCCGGGGCCAGGTCGCGCATCAGCAGGTGCGGATCGCGCCCCACCAGGGACAGCACCGTGCTCCCCTCCGCCGGCCACCCCATCCGGGCGCGGGCCAGGGCGACCGAGGAGACGGCCGGCTCCACGCGCACCGCGTCCGCTCCGAGCAGGTCGATCAGCGTGCTGCCGATGCCCGAGACCAGCGGGTCGCCGGAGGCCAGGGCGACGACGGCGCGGCCCTCCAGGGAGGCGAGCAGGTCCGGCAGGCCCTCGCGCAGGGGGGAGGGCCAGGCCAGGCGCCGCTGGCCCGGCGCCCGCGGCAGCATGGCGAGGTGCCTGCGCCCTCCCAGCACCGTGTCGGCCGCCAGGACCGGCCCGCGCAGCCTCTCGGGCACGCCTGGCCAGCCGTCGGCGCCGATGCCGACGACGGTGATTCGGGGAGGGGACATCTCGACCTTCATGGGCAGGACGCTATCGTGGCGGCCGAAGGTGCGAGGTGCCCCGGCTGCCCAGCCATCGGAAACGGTGGGGACGGCGTCCGGGGAGAATCTGGGAAGCCCGGTGAGAATCCGGCACAGGCCCGCTGCGGTGAGCCGAGCCTCCGTACAGGAGGACTCGGTGAGTCCGAAGACCGGCCCCGCACCCGCCCATGACCGATGGCGAAACGAGCGGGAGCCTCACATGCCATTGCGGACGTCCCACTATCCCTTCTCGGCGATCGTCGGCTGCGACGCCGAACCGCTCGACGACCTGGGCCTGGCCCTGGTCCTGGCCAGCGTCTCCCCCGAGATCGGCGGTGTCCTGGTCCGCGGCCAGAAGGGCACCGCCAAGTCCACCGCGGTGCGGGCCCTGGCCCCCCTCCTGCCCCCGGTCGAGGTCTACCGGGGCGACCGCTTCTCCGTCGACCCCGCCGACCCCGCGCAGGAGTCGCCGGACGGCCCCTTCCCTCCCGGCACGGCCGTGGAGCGCCGCCCGGTGCGCCTGGTCGAACTGCCGGTGGGCGCCACCGAGGACCGCGTCCTGGGCTCGCTGCACCTGGAACAGGCGCTCACGCACGGCCGGGTCGCCTACGAACCCGGACTGCTGGCGCGCGGCCACCGCGGCCTCCTCTACGTGGACGAGGTCAACCTGCTCCACGACCACCTGGTCGACCTCCTCCTGGACGCCGCCGCGACCGGCCGGGTGACCGTGGAGCGCGACGGGTTCTCCGTGGAGCACGCCGCGCGCTTCCTCCTCATCGGGACGATGAACCCCGAGGAGGGCGAGCTGCGCCCGCAGCTCCTGGACCGGTTCGGGCTGACCGTCGAGGTCGCCGCGCCCTCCGAGCCCGCCGCACGCGTGGAGGTGGTCCGCAGGCGCATGGCCTACGACGCCGACGCCGCCGCCTTCTCCGAACGCTACGACCGGGCCGAGAAGGCCCTCGCCGAGCGCATCGCGGCGGCCCGGGAGACGGCCCGGCACGCCCGGCTGTCCGACGCAGCGCTGCTGAAGATCGCGCAGGTGTGCGCGGCGTTCGAGGTCGACGGCCTGCGCGCCGACATCGTGACCGCGCGCACGGCCCTGGCGCACGCCGCCTGGGAGGGCCGGACCTCGGTCTCCCTGGCCGACATCCGCCGCGCGGCCCTGCTGGCCCTGCCGCACCGGCGCCGGCGCAACCCCTTCGACGCGCCGGGGCTCGACGAGGAGCTCCTCGACCGCGTCCTGGGGGACGAGGAGCCGCCGCCGGACGGCCCCGAGCCGCCGGGCGGCCCCGACGACCCCGCCGGCTCCGACGACCCCGCTTCCCCCGTCGGGGACGACGGGGACGGCGGGGACGGCGCTCCCGACAGCCCGGACGGGGGGCCCTCCCGGCCCCCGGAGGCCGGCGCCGGCGAACCGGACCGGTCCCCCGTCCCGCCCCGGGGGCCGGAGAACGCCCAGGAGGCGGAAGCACCCCGGGAGCCCGGGGACGCCGAGCGGGACGGACCCGGGCCCGCGGCCGGCACCACGGTCGGGGCGGGCGCCCCCTACCGCCCCCGGGCGTTCACCGCGCGGGGCACGGGGACCGGAGCCGACGGCCGGCGCAGCCGCGCCCTCGGCGCCCGGGGCCGCCGGATCGGGGCCGCACCGCCCGGCGGGGGTTCCGGCGGCCCGCTCCACCTGGTCGAGACCGTCAGGGCGGCGGCCTCCCGCCCGCACGGCGGCGGCCGGATCGGCCTGCTCCCCGGCGACCTGCGCGTCGCGGTGCGCGAGGGCCAGGAGAGCAACCTGGTGCTGTTCTGCGTCGACGCCTCCGGCTCCATGGCGGCGCGCAAGCGCATGGGCGAGGTCAAGACCGCCATCCTGTCCCTGCTGTTGGACGCCTACCGGCGCCGCGACAAGGTCGGGCTCGTGACCTTCCGGGGGACGGCGGCCGACCTGGTGCTGCCCCCGACCCGTTCGGTGGACACCGCCGCCGCCCGTCTGGAGGCACTGCCCGCCGGTGGGCGCACCCCGCTCGCCGAGGGCCTGCTGGAGGCCGCCCGGGTCCTGCGGCGCGAGCGCCTGCGCGACCCGAGGCAGCGTCCCCTGCTCGTCCTCGTGACCGACGGCCGGGCCACCGGCGGCCGGGGGGCGGTCGGCCGGTCGCTGGCGGCCGCCGACCACGTCGCCGGCCTGGGTGTGGCCACCGTCGTCGTGGACGGCGAGTCCGGCCCGCTGCGCCTGGGCCTGGCCGCCGCCCTCGCCGCCCGCATGGGCGCCGAACACCTGCCCGTCGACGAGGTCAGCGCCGACGCTCTGGGAAACGCCGTGAGAGAGAGGGCCGCCTGATGCCCCAGGGCAGACCGTCCGTCGTCCCGGACGACGGGCTCACCACCCGGCAGCGCCGCAACCAGCCCGTGCTCGCCGTCCACACCGGGGACGGCAAGGGCAAGTCGACCGCCGCGTTCGGGCTCGCGCTGCGCGGCTGGAACCAGGGCTGGCGGATCGGGGTGTTCCAGTTCGTGAAGTCGGCGAAGTGGCGCATCGGCGAGCAGACCGTGCTCGAACGCCTGGGGAGGCTGCACGAGGAGACCGGCGAGGGCGGCCCCGTGGAGTGGCACAAGATGGGCTCGGGCTGGTCCTGGAGCCGCCGCCGGGGAAGTGACGAGGACCACGCGGCGGACGCGGCCGAGGGATGGGCGGAGATCAAGCGCAGGCTCGCCGAGCAGACGCACGACCTGCTCATCCTCGACGAGTTCACCTACCCGATCCACTGGGGGTGGGTCGACGTCGGGGACGTCGTGACCGCCCTGCGCGACCGTCCGGGCCGCCAGCACGTGATCGTCACGGGCCGCCGCGCCGCCCCCGAACTCCTGGAGGCGGCGGACCTGGTCACCGAGATGACCAAGGTCAAGCACCCGATGGACGCGGGCCGCAAGGGCCAGCGGGGGATCGAGTGGTGAGGACCCCGGCGGCCCCGGAGCCGACGGGGCCGCCCCGGCCGGCGCCCCCGGCACGGCCGACGGCCCTGCCGAGGCTGATGGTCGCCGCGCCCATGACCGGGCAGGGCAAGACCACGGTCGCCGCCGGGCTGATGGCCGCGCTCCGCGACGCCGGGCTCGCCGTCAGCGGCCACAAGGTCGGCCCGGACTACATCGACCCCGGGTACCACGCCCTGGCCACCGGCCGCCCCGGCCGCAACCTCGACCCCCACCTGGTCGGGGAGGAGCGGGTGGCGCCGCTGCTCCTGCACGGGGCCCGGGGCGCGGACGCGGCCGTCGTCGAAGGGGTGATGGGGCTGCACGACGGGCGGATCGGCGCCGACGGCTTCGCCTCCTCCGCGCACGTCGCGGCCCTGACCCGCACGCCCGTGGTCCTGGTCGTGGACGTGTCCCGCATGTCCCGGTCGGTGGGCGCGCTGGTGGCGGGCATGGCCGCCTACGACCCCGCGGTCGAGGTCGTCGGCGTGCTCCTCAACAAGGCCGGTTCGGCGCGCAACGTCGCCGAGATCACCCGCTCGGTCCGCCTGCCGGTCCTCGGCGTGGTCCCCCGCGACGAGCGGATCGCCAGTCCGTCCCGCCACCTCGGGCTCGTCCCGGCGTCGGAGCGGGAGGACTCGGCGCGGGCGGTCGCGCGGCTCGGCGAGCACATCGCGGGCCATGTCGACCTGGACGCCCTGCTGGAGGCGGCCCGCTCCGCGCCCGCGCTGGACGCCGGCCCCTGGGACCCGGCCGCGGAGGTGGCGGCCCCGGGCGCGGGTCCGCGCCCGGTGGTCGCCGTGGCCGGGGGCCGGACCTTCACCTTCCGCTACACCGAGACCGAGGAGCTGCTCACCGCCGCCGGGTGCGAGGTCGTCGCGTTCGACCCCCTGGAGGACACCGGCCTGCCGGCCGGTACCCGGGGCCTCTACCTGGGCGGCGGCTTCCCGGAGGTGTACGCGGGGGAACTGGCCGCGAACCGGGGCCTGCTGTCCGAGCTGCGCGAGGCGGTCCGCGGCGGGGTCCCGACGGTCGCCGAGTGCGCGGGGCTGCTCTACCTCGCCGACGCGCTCGACGGCCACACCATGGCGGGGGCCGTCCCGGCCGTCGCCCGCATGACGGAGCGGCTCACCCTGCGCTACCCCGAGGCGGTCTCGCCGGGGGACACGCTGCTGACCCGGGCCGGGGAGCGGGTCACCGGCCACGAGTTCCACCGCACGGCGCTCACACCCGGGCACGGGGGCCGTCCGGCCTGGGAGGTCGACGGCACGCCGGAGGGCTTCGCCTCCCCGACCCTGCACGCCTCCTACCTGCACGTGCACTGGGCCGGACACCCGCAGCTCGCCGCGAGGTTCGCCGGGGCCGTGCACGGAGCTCCGGCACCGGCTCCGGCGCCCGCCGTGCCCTCCCCCGCCGCCCGGACGGCGGCAGTCCCCGGCGCCGGACCGGTGGCGGATCCGCTGCGCCACCACGGCGACGTGGAGGCGCGCGGCGGCATGCTCGACTTCGCCGTCAACGTCTATCCGGGGGAACGGCCCGCCTGGCTCGACCGGGCCCTGCGCGAGAGCCTGGACCACGCGGACGTCTACCCCGACCCCGCGCCCGCCCGCGAGGCCGTCGCGCGCCGGCACGCGCGGCGGCCCGCCGAGGTCCTGCCGACGGCGGGCGCAGCCGAGGCGTTCACCCTGGTCGCGCGCCTGCGGCCGTGGCGTCGTCCCGTCGTCGTGCACCCCCAGTTCACCGAGCCGCACGCCGCCCTGGAGCAGGCCGGGCACACCGTCACCGCCGTGCTCTGCCCGGAGGGCCGGGGTTTCGCCCTCGATCCCGCCGCCGTCCCCGAGGACGCGGACCTGGTGGTGGTCGGCAACCCCACCAACCCCACCGGTGTCCTGCACCCGGCCGGGGCGCTGCGCGGGCTGTGCCGGCCCGGTCGGCTGGTCGTGGTGGACGAGGCGTTCATGGACGCCCTGCCCGGGGAGCCGGAGTCCTTGGCCGGTGAGCGGATCGGCGGCCTGGTGGTGCTGCGCAGTCTCACCAAACACTGGTCGGTCCCCGGTATCCGCGCCGGGTACGCGGTCGGCGACGAGGCCGTCGTGCGCGGTCTGGCCCGGGCGCAGACGCCCTGGTCGGTGTCGGCGCCCGCGATCGCCGCCACCGTCGCCTGCACGGGCGAGGAGGCGGGCTCGGAGGCGGAGCGCCGCGCGTCGGAGTTCGGTGCGTGGCGCACCGGCCTGGAGGCGGGGCTGCGCGGAGCGGGGATCGGGTTCGTGCCCTCCCGGGCGCCTTTCGTGCTGGTGAAGGCGGGCGAGGGGGTCCACGCGCGGCTGCGCGGCCAGGGCATCGCCGTACGCCGCGCCGACACCTTCCCCGGGCTGGGCCCCGACTGGGTGCGCGTGGCCGTGCGCCCGCCCGAGACCGCGCGGAAGCTGCTCGCCGCCCTGTCGGCGGGGTAGCGGAGGGCCCGCCCGAGCGCCCGCTCCTCCGCGGTCGGCAGCACGCGCGCCGGCGTCCCCGACGCACGGGGCGCGGGGCGCGGACGCCCGCCGTCACGCCGGGGGAGGGGGACCGCCCGTGTCCGCCCCGCCGGGGCCCGGGCACGCACCGGCCTCAGGGGGTCCTGCGGCGGGCTTCCCGCGGGGCCCCTCCCAGGCCCGTCACCCAGTCGAAGGCGTCCGCCACGCCGTGGACGGTGGGCACGCCCCGGGGGCCGGGCGGGCGCCGCACCACCACGACCGGGACGCCGAGCCGGGCGGCGGCCTCCATCTTCGGCCAGGTGTAGGTTCCCCCGGAGTCCTTCGTGACGAGCACGTCCGCCCGGTGCCCGGCCATCAGCTCCAGCTCACCGTCGAGGCGGTACGGCCCCCGGCTGGTCACCAGCCGCCAGGCGGCGGGGAGTTCGAGTCCGGGCACGTCCACCACCCGGGCCAGGACCTCGTGCCCGCCCAGGGCGGGCACGAGGCGGGCCAGCTCCTGGCGGCCGACCGTCACGAACGGCCGCCCGCCGAGCCCGGCCGCCAGCTCGGCCGCCTCCTCGTGGGTGTCGGCGTGGTGCCAGGCCGGGTCGGGCTCCCATCCCGGCCGCTCCAACCGCAGCAGCGGCAGGTCCGTACAGGCGGCGGCCGCGTTGGCGGTCATGCCGAGCGCGAAGGGGTGGGTGGCGTCCACGACCGCGTCGTAGTCGGCCAGGGCGGCGCGCAGCCCCGGCACTCCGCCGAACCCGCCGATCCGCACCTTGCCCACCGGCAGGCGCGGCCGGGCCACCCGGCCGGCCAGCGACGTGGTCACGTCCACGCCCGCCCCGACCAGCAGGGCGGCCAGCTCACGGGCCTCGGACGTACCCCCCAGGAGCAGGAGCCTCAGAGGAGAAGGGCTGCGCCGAAGGCGTCCGTTGAGGGTGGTGGAGGGTGACGAAGAGGGAGGGACCGCGGCCGCAGGCCAACCGTTGAGGGTGGTGGAGGGTGACGAAGAGGGAGGGACCGCGGCCGCAGGCCAACCGTTGAGGGTGGTGGAGGGTGACGAAGAGGGAGGGACCGCGGCCGCAGGCCAACCGTTGAGGGTGGTGGAGGGTGACGGGAGGGCGGCTCCCGGACCGAGCACGGGGAGTCCGGCGGGAGCCCCGTCGAGGGCCAGCCCGAGCAGGGCGTCGACGTCCAGGTACCGCTCCGCCAGGTCGGCGAGCAGGTCCATGCGCCGCTCGCGCGCCGCGGGGAAGTCCGTCCCGGACGGCCCGTACTCCAGTGTCCGGGCGAGGAAGGCCGCCCGGAAGGCGTCGCCCTCCAGGCTGCCGTGCCACATGGTCCCGAAGACGTTGCCCGCACGCGCCCCGCCCAGGAACTCCTCCGCGCCCCCGCCCACCGTGATCCGGCCGTGGTGGATCTCGTAACCGCTCGCGGGCGCGCCCAGGGCCTCCCCCTCCGGCAGGCGGAGGACCTTGTCGGCGGTGAAGTCGGTGCGCACGTCGAGGAGGCCCAGCCCCTCGGCGGACGCCCCCGGCGCGGCCTCGACCCCCTCGGGGTCGGTGACGGTGTGCCCGAGCATCTGGAAGCCGCCGCAGACGCCGAGCAGCGGACGTCCGCGGCGGACGTGTCCGGTGATCGCCGTGTCCAGTCCGCGCGAGCGCAGCCAGGCCAGGTCGGCGAGGGTGGAACGGGTGCCCGGCAGCACCACGAGGTCGGCGTCGGCGATGTCGCGCGGACCGGAGGCGAAGACCACGTCGAGCCCGGGTTCCAGGCCGAGCGCGTCCACGTCGGTGAAGTTGCTGATCCGGGGCAGGCGCACCACCGCCACCCGCAGCGCCGCCTCCCCCGCGGCCCGCCGCCCCTCCAGGTCGAGGGCGTCCTCGGAGTCCAGCCACAGCCCCGGGTCCCACGGCAGGGTCCCGAACATCCGGCGGCCGGTGATCCGTTCGAGGTCGTCCAGCCCCGGCCGGAGCAGGGCGTGGTCGCCACGGAACTTGTTGACGGCGAAACCGGCGATCAGGGCCTGGTCCTCGGGCTCCAGCAGCGCCACCGTCCCGTACATCGCGGCGAACACCCCGCCCCGGTCGATGTCGCCGACCACGACCACGGGCATCCCCGCGTGGCGGGCCAGGCCCATGTTCACGTAGTCGCCCGCGCGCAGGTTGATCTCGGCGGGGCTGCCCGCGCCCTCGGCGACGACGACGTCGTAGCGTGCGGACAGGTCGTCGAAGGCGGCGTGCGCGGCCTCGGCCAGGTGGCGCCGCCCCGCCTCCCAGTCGGAGGAGGACACCTCCCCGGCGGGGTGGCCGAGCAGCACGGCGTGGCTGCGCCGGTCGCTGCCGGGTTTGAGCAGCACCGGGTTCATCGCGGGCTCGGGGAGGGCGCGGGCTGCCAGCGCCTGCACCCACTGGGCGCGGCCGATCTCCGCCGGGCGCCCGTCCGGGCCGTGGCAGACCATCGAGTTGTTGGACATGTTCTGCGCCTTGTACGGCGCCACCCGCACGCCCCGGCGGGCGAAGGCCCGGCACAGGGCGGTGGTGACCACGCTCTTGCCCGCGTCGGAGGTGGTCCCGGCGACCAGGAGCCCTGTCACTCCGGCCTCCTCAGCAGCGCGGTGTCCATCATCCAGCCGGCCCTCTCCCTGGCCCTCCGGCGGGCCGCAGCGATCTCGGGCAGCACCTCGCCCACCCGTCCGGCGACCAGTTCCTCGGAGTCGGCGCCCAGGTTGGCCCCCCACCAGAGGGACCAGTCCTCCAGCCCCTCGAACCCGTGCCGTCCGCCGAGCACGACCACGATGTTGTCCTGCCCCGCGTCGACGGCCTCGCGCAGCCGCCGCGCCGGGGTCACGTGCACCGGGCGGCCGACCCCGTGCAGCACGATCCGGTGCCGGGCGGCCAGGACCTGGGGCGCGCTGATCCCGGGGAGCACGTCGTAGTCCGCCTCCACGTGCCCGCGCTCGGCGATCCGCCGCACGATGCGCAGGGTGGAGTCGTACAGGGAGGGGTCGCCCCAGACCAGGAAGGCCGCGGTGCCGCCGCGCTCGCCGAGCACCCGCTCGAAGGCGGCCACGCGGGCCTCGTGCCAGTCGGCGACCGCCGCCGGGTAGTCGGCGGGGTCGTCGCGGTCGCGCTCGGGGTCGGGCACGGTGGCCAGCGGGACGCCGAAGGCGTCGCAGACGGCCCGGCGCAGGGCCAGCAGCCCGTCGTCCGCCCCCTTGTCGACGGCCACCGCGTAGTCGCAGCCCCGCAGGGCCTCGGCGACCTCGCCGGTGACGTGCTGGGGGCCCATGCCGATCCCCAGGATCCGCACCCTCACTCGGACCGCTCCTCCAGGTCGCCCTCGACCTCCAGGTAGACCTCGGTGAGGGCCTCCAGGGTGGCCGGGTCCGGCTCCGCCCACAGCCCGCGCCGCGCGGCCTCGTGCAGGCGCTCGACGATGCCGTGCAGCGCCCAGGGGTTGGAGCGGCGCAGGAACTCCTGGGTCTCGGCGTCCAGGACGTACTCGGCGGCGAGCTTCTCGTACATCCAGTCGTGCACGACCCCGGCCGTGGCGTCGAAGCCGAACAGGTAGTCGACGGTCGCGGCCAGCTCGAAGGCGCCCTTGTAGCCGTGCCGCCGCATGGCCGCGATCCAGCGGGGGTTGACCACCCGGGCGCGGAACACCCGGGCGGTCTCGTCCGCCAGGGGGCGTGTGCGCACCGCGTCGGGCGAGGTGGAGTCGCCGACGTAGGCCTTGGGGTCGGCCCCGCTGAGGGCGCGCACGGTGGCGATCATGCCGCCGTGGTACTGGAAGTAGTCGTCGGAGTCGGCGATGTCGTGCTCGGCGCTGTCGATGTTCTTCGCGGCGACCTTGATCCGGCGGTAGTTGGTCCGCATGTCGTCGGCCGCGGGCACACCGGCGAGGTCGCGGCCGTACGCGAAACCGCCCCAGGCCGTGTAGACCTCGGCGAGGTCGCGGTCGTCGCGCCAGTTGCCGGACTCCACGACCTGGAGGATGCCCGCGCCGTAGGAGCCGGGGGCGGAGCCGAAGATCCGGGTGGTGGCGCGGCGCCGGTCGCCGTGCTCGGCCAGGTCGGCGTTCGTGTGGGCGCGCACGTGGTTCTGCTCGTCCGGCTCGTCGAGCCCGGCGACGAGGCCGACCGCGTCGTCCAGCATGGCGACCACGTGCGGGAAGGCGTCGCGGAAGAAGCCGGAGATGCGCACGGTGACGTCGATGCGCGGACGCCCCAGCTCCTCCAGCGGCACCACGTGGAGCCGGCCGACCCGGCGGGAGGCCTCGTCCCACTCGGGCCGGACCCCGAGCAGGGCCAGGACCTCGGCGATGTCGTCGCCGGAGGTGCGCATCGCGGAGGTGCCCCACACCGACAGGCCGACCGACTCCGGGTAGGCGCCGGTCTCGTCCAGGTGGCGGCGCAGCAGGGACTCGGCCATGGCCTGGCCGGTCTGCCAGGCGAGCCGGGAGGGGACCGCGCGCGGGTCGACCGTGTAGAAGTTGCGGCCGGTCGGCAGCACGTTGACCAGTCCGCGCAGCGGGGAGCCGGACGGGCCCGCCGGAACGAAACCGCCGTTCAGGGCGTGCAGGACGTGGTCGATCTCGTCGGTGGTGCGGGCCAGCCGGGGGACCACCTGCTCGGCGGCGAACTCCAGGACGCGGCGCACCCCGGGGTCGTCGTGCAGGTCCCGCGCGGCCGCCGGGTCCCACCCGGCGGCCTCCATGCGCTCGACGAGGCCGCGGGCCAGCGCCTCCACCGCGTCGACCTCCTGGGTGGGCGCGTCCTCCTTGAGGCCGAGGGCGGCCCGCAGGCCGGGCACCGCGCCGCCCACGCCTCCCCAGACCTGGGCGGCGCGCAGCACGGACAGGACCAGGTTCACCCGGGCCGCGCCCTCCGGCGCCGCCCCCAGCACGTGCAGGCCGTCGCGGATCTGGGTGTCCTTGATCTCGCACAGCCAGCCGTCGACGTGCAGCAGGAAGTCGTCGAACTCCTCGTCGTCGGGCCGCTCGTCCAGACCGAGGTCGCGGTGCATCTCGGCGGCGCGCATCAGGGCCCAGATCTCGCCGCGGACCGCGGGCAGCTTGGCCGGGTCCATCGCCGCGATGTTGGCGTGCTCGTCCAGGAGCTGCTCCAGGCGTGCGATGTCGCCGTAGCTCTCCGCCCGGGCCATCGGGGGGATGAGGTGGTCGACGACCGTGGCGTGGGCCCGGCGCTTGGCCTGGGCCCCCTCCCCCGGGTCGTTCACCAGGAACGGGTAGACCAGCGGGAGGTCGCCCAGGGCCGCGTCGGTCGCGCAGCCGGCGGAGAGCGCGGCGTTCTTCCCGGGCAGCCACTCCAGGGAGCCGTGCTTGCCCAGGTGCACGACGGCGTGCGCGCCGAACCCGTGCTCCAGCCAGCGGTAGGCCGCCAGGTAGTGGTGGCTGGGGGCCAGGTCGGGGTCGTGGTAGATCGCGATCGGGTTCTCGCCGAAACCACGCGGGGGCTGGACCAGCACGACGACGTTGCCCGCCCGCAGGGCGGCCAGCACGAGTTCGCCCTGTTCGTTCACGTACAGCTTGCCGGGTGCGGCGCCCCACGCCTCGGCCATCGCCTCCTTCAGCGCCGGGTCCAGGTCCCGGGTCCAGTCGGCGTACTGCTCGGGGGTGATGCGCACGTGGGCCTCGGTGAGCTGGACGGAGGTCAGCCAGTCCTCGTCCTGGCCGCCCGCCGCGATCAGGGCGTGGATCAGGGCGTCGCCCGCCTCCGTCTCGTCGGGCAGGTCCAGGCCGGGGAGGGCGTCGGGCGCGCCCAGGTCGTAGCCCTCCCGGCGCAGGCGGCGCAGCAGGCGCACCAGGGAGCGGGGGGTGTCGAGCCCGACGGCGTTGCCGATGCGCGCGTGCTTGGTGGGATAGGCGGACAGGACCACGGCGATCCGCTTCTCGGCGGGCGGCACGTGCCGGAGCCGGGCGTGGGCGACGGCGGTCCCGGCCAGCCGCGTGCAGCGCTCGGGGTCGGCGACGTAGCGGGGCAGCCCGTCGCTGTCGATCTCCTTGAAGGAGAACGGCACCGTGATGATGCGGCCGTCGAACTCGGGGATGGCGATCTGGGTGGCCGAGTCGAGCGGGGTGACCCCGTCGTCGGAAGCCTCCCAGTCCGCGCGCGAACTGGTCAGGCACAGGCCCTGGAGGACGGGGACGTCCAAGGCGGCCATGCGCTCCACGTCCCAGGCCTCGTCGTCGCCGCCCGCGCTCGCGGACGCGGGCACGCTGCCGCCCGCCGCGAGGACCGTGACCACCAGGGCGTCGAAGCGGCCGAGCGCCTCGTAGAGGTCGTCGGGGGCCGAGCGCAGCGACCCGGCGAAGACGGGGACGCCCACGGCCCGGCCGGTCGCGTCGACGGCGTCGGCCAGGGCGTGCGCGAACGCCGTGTTGCCGCCCGCCTCGTGGGCCCGGTAGTAGAGGATGCCCACCTCGGGGAGCCCCTGGCCGTGCGGCCGCTCGCGCTCGGCGAAGCCCCACGGCGGGAGCGCCGACGGAGGCTCGAACCCCTCCCCGGTCAGCAGCACGGTGTCCGACAGGAAGGCGTGCAGGCGGCCGAGGTTGGCCGGACCGCCCTCGGCGAGGTAGCGGTGGGCCTCGGTCGCCACCCCGATGGGCACGGTGGAGTGCTCCATGAGCTCGGCGCTGGGCTGCTGCTCGCCGCTGAGGACCACCAGGGGCGTGCCCCGCTCGCGGACGGCGGCCAGACCGGGCCACAGGTCGTGCGAGGAGCCCAGCAGGCGCACCACCACGAGGTCGGCGCGCTCGACGGCGCCGGTGAGTTCGGCGTCGGAGGCGCGGGACGGGTTGGCCCACAGGTAGGCGGCGCCGCTGGCCCGCGCGGACAGCAGGTCGGTGTCGGACGTGGACAGCAGAGCGATCCGGACCGTCATGGCCGGGCTCCTCCCTCGGGGTTCTCGCCCCGTCGGCGGTCGGACTGCCCGGGCCAGTGTCTGGCTGCACCCCTCGTCGGGGTGTCACAGTGGCGGAACCGCCCCGGAATCTCACCGGGTTC
Source organism: Nocardiopsis sp. CA-288880 (assembly GCF_050955985.1). Classification (NCBI taxonomy): domain Bacteria; kingdom Bacillati; phylum Actinomycetota; class Actinomycetes; order Streptosporangiales; family Nocardiopsidaceae; genus Nocardiopsis; species Nocardiopsis sp. CA-288880. Next base: position 6,827,425 of record NZ_CP192105.1, read on the forward strand.
CTGTACCACGGGCAAAGGATTCACACTGTAGCCGGGAGCCCCTCCTCCGGTCCCGGCGGGGACGTCAGGAGCGGCCGGCCCGCCCCGGGGGGACGGCGCCCCGGCGCAGGAAGCGGACCACCGGGCCGTCGGCCCCCGGGGTGACCTCGGCCGGGACCCCGTACACCTCTCCGATGAGGTCGGAGGTCAGGACCTCGGAGGGCGTGCCCCCGGCGACCGCCCGGCCCTCTCGGAGCACGACCAGGCGGTCGCAGTACATCGCCGCCAGGTTGAGGTCGTGCAGGGCGATCACGGTGGTCACCGGCAGGCCCGTGACCAGCTCCATCAGGTCGAGCTGGTACTGGATGTCGAGGTGGTTGGTGGGTTCGTCGAGCAGGAGCTCGCCGGGTTCCTGGGCCAGGGCCCGGGCGATCTGGGCGCGCTGGCGTTCGCCGCCGGACAGGGTGTGCCAGGACTGGTCGGCCCGGTCCGCCAGTCCGGTGCGCTCCAGCGCCCGCGCCACGGCCTCCAGGTCGGCCGGGGTCATGGGCGTCCAGGACCGGCGGTGCGGGATGCGTCCCAGGGCCACCACCTCGCGGACCGTCAGCTCGGTCTGGGTGTGCGCCTGCTGCTGGACGGTGGCCACGCGCCGTGCCACGGCCCGGCGGCCGACCCGGTCCAGCGGCCGGCCGTCCAGGGTGACCGCCCCGGCGGAGGGGCCGAGCACCCCGGCGAGCAGCCGCAGCAGGGTGGACTTGCCCGACCCGTTGGGGCCCAGCAGCCCGACGGTCTCACCGGGGCGGGTGGCGAGGGTGACGCCGTCGAGCACGAGACGGCCGCCGATCCCGAGGCTGACCCGGTCGGCGCGCAGCCCCTCCCCGGGGGCCTGGACGGAGTGGTTCACGTCTTCCTCCTCACTCGGTACAGCACGGCGACGAAGGCGGGCACCCCGATGAGGGAGGTGACCACCCCCACCGGGATCTCCTGCGGGTCCAGCGCGGTCCGGGCGACCGTGTCCACCCACACCAGGAAGACCGCCCCCGCCAGCGCGGTGACCGGCAGCAGCCGGGCGTGGGAGGAGCCGGTGAGGGCCCGTGCGGCGTGCGGCAGGACCAGGCCCACGAACCCGATCGCGCCCGTGGAGCTGACCAGCACCGCTGTGAGCAGCGCGGTGGCGCTCAGCAGCAGCACGCGGGCCCGGCCCACCCGGACGCCCAGGTTCGCCGCGGCCTCCTCGCCGAAGGCGAAGGCGTCCAGGGTGGTGGTGTGGGCGAGGCAGACGGCGAGCACGAGGCACAGCACCGCGGCGCCCAGGAGCACGTCGGTCCATCCGGCGCCGCCGAGGGAGCCCAGCAGCCAGAACAGCACCGCGCGCGTGGTGTCGGCGTCCGCCGAGGTCAGCACGATGAACGAGGTCAGCGCCGAGAACAGCTGCATGGCCGCGACCCCGGACAGCACGACGCGGTCCATGCTCCCGCCGAGGCTGTGGCTGAGCAGCATCACCATGCCGAAGGAGAGCAGGGCGCCCGCGAAGGCCCCCGCCGGGAGCGAGACCGCTCCGACGCCCCAGCCGAGCACGGTCACGAGGACCGCCCCGGTGGAGGCGCCGGAGGAGACCCCGAGCACGAAGGGGTCCGCCAGCGGGTTGCGGAGCAGGGACTGCATGACCGCGCCGCACACGGCCAGTCCGGCCCCGCAGACCGCGGCGAGCAGGGTGCGGGGCATGCGCAGGTTCCACACGATGCCCTCGCGCAAGCGCGTCAGAGGGCTTTCGCCCCATCCGAACCGGGCGGCGGCCGACCTCCAGACCTCGGCGGGGGTGAGGTCGGCGGGCCCGATGGTGACGGCGACCGAGACCGACAGGCCGAGGAGCAGCAGGCCGGAGGTGACGAGCAGCGCCGGGCGCGCACCGCTCAACGGGCGTACCCGAGCTCGCGCAGGCCGTCGGCGACCAGTTCGATGCCCTCGACCGTGCGGATCGAGGGGTTCATCGCCTGCCCGCTGAGCAGGACGTACCGCTCCTCCCGCACGGCGGTGAGGTTGCGGGTGGCCGGGTTGTCCTCCAGGAACCCGATCTTGGCCGCCGCGCTCTCCGCGGTCTGGGAGTCGCGGGTCAGGTCGCCGAGCACGATGACGTCGGGGTCGCGGTCCGCGACGGTCTCCCAGTTGATCTGGGGCCATTCGCTGTGGGTGTCGTCGAAGGCGTTCTGCGCGCCGACGGCGGTGGTGATGGCGCCGGGGGCGCCGCAGCAGCCCGCGAGGTAGGGCGACTGCGCGTTGGCGAACCAGTACATGAGGGAGACGTCCTCGACCTCCAGGTCCCCGGTCGCGGCGTCCACCCGGCCCCGGAGCTCTCCGACCAGCTCCTCCCCGCGCTCCTCCACGCCGAAGATCTCGGCCAGGTCGTGGATCTCGCCGTAGACGGCGTCCAGGGTGAGCGGCTCGCTCCGGGAGCCGTCCCCGCCGCCCCCGTTGTCCTTGCCCGCGGCGCAGTCGGTCGGGGAGACGTACGAGGGCACGCCCAGCTCCTCGAACTGTTCGCGGGTGGCGACACCGCCGGCGCCGAGCGTGGAGACGAAGGACGCGGTCACGAGGTCGGGCTCGGCCTCCAGGACCCGCTCGAAGGAGGGGCTGTTCTCGGCCAGCCGCGGGATGTCCCCGTTGGCCTCCTCCAGGCCCTCCATGATCGGGTCGGTCCAGGTGGCGGTGCCGACCACCCGGTCCTCCAGCCCCAGGGAGAGGAGGATCTCGGTGGTGCCCTGGTTGAGGGAGACCGCCCGCTGCGGGGGCGCGTCGAGGGTGACCTCGTGGCCGCAGTTGTCGACGGTGCGGGGGTAACCGGACCCGGCGGCCGCTTCGGCGCCGTCGCCGCCCTGGTCGCCCTGCGGGCCGCAGGCGGTGAGGGCGAGGACGGGGACGAGCAGGAGGGCGAGGGAGGGGAGTGCGGAGGGCAGGAGGGCGTGGCGTGACATGGGGATGCCTCAGGTGTCGGGACTCGAACGCGGAGCCTGGCATGGATGCGCCTCCGCGCACTCGACGCGGAGGGGCCAGCAGGTCTTCGGACTCGGGTTCCTCCGGACGGGGTGCCTTCCCAGGGCGGTGCGCGCGGGCGCTTCCGTCCGCGCGCGTGCCCCAGTGGCTCGTGTACCCCGCCCGTCCCCCACACCGCTGCGCGTCAGCTCCGGATTCGCACCGGATTCCCTGACCACCTAGGTGGTACGACTGGCCCCGGAAGGGTACCAAGGGCCCCGCGCGCCCTCCGGGGCGGGCGGGACCCCGGGCGGGCGGGGCCCTTGCCCGCGGCGCCCCGCCCCCGGCGGGCGGCTCCGGCGTCCCTCCCGGACCCGCCGGACGCTCACGGCGGGCGCCCTCGCGGCGGCCGTCCGGGCGGCGTGCCGGAACGCCGCCCCGGGGGCCGGGTCACCCATCGAGGAAGCGGAGCAGCTCCGCGGTGACGAACTCGGGGTTCTCCTCGACGAGCCAGTGCCCCGCGCCCGGCACCTCCACCGCGCGCACGATGTCGGTCATGCGCGTGTCCACGGTGGCCCGGACCGGGTCGAGTTGCCCCTGGGCGGTCATGACCAGGGCCGGGACGTCGACCGGTTCCGCTTCCACGGTGTCGCGGACGTCCTCGTCGAGGGTGCGGTAGAGGTCGAAACCGCCGGCGAGGGCCTCGGGCCTGGCGTAGGTCCGCGCGTACTCGTCGATCTCGGCCTCGGTGAACGGGGACCGGTCCGAGGTGCCCCCGAACGCCGTTCCGTTGAAGGAGACCTGGGGGTAGAACAGCGCCAGGTAGTCGCGAACGTCGTCGCCGACCACCGTCTCGGGGATCCCGGGCTGGGAGTGGAAGGCGATGTGCCAGCTCATCGAGCGGTAGGCGGACGCGTCGATCCCGGGCCCGGGGAGCGGAAGGTCGAGGTAGCCGAGGCGGTCGGTGTCCTCGGGGAACCGGGCGGCGTACTGGAAGGCCACCGCGGCTCCGAGGTCGTGCCCGACGACAGCGGCGCCGTCCACCCCGAGCTCGTCGGCGATCAGGGTGTGTACGTACCCGGCCAGGGTGGCTTTGTCGTAACCGGTCGGCGAACCGGTGCTGTCGCCCAGCCCGGGGAGGTCGACGGCGTAGACGGTGTGGTGCTCGGCGAGTTCCGGCATGATCGACCACCAGCCGTACCAGGTCTGCGGCCAGCCGTGGAGCAGCACCAGCGGCGTGCCGCTGCCGCCGGTCACGTAGTGCATGCGGACTCCGTCGACGTCGGCGAACTCGTGTCGGAACGTGCCCTCGAACTCGGGATCGCCCTGGGTGGCGGCCGCGTAGGGGGGAACGTCCTCCTCGGGGGCCGGCGTGGCGCAGGCCGCGACGCCGGCCATGAGCAGGAGGGCGAGCAGGGGTGCCGCCGTCGCCCGCGCGGCTCGGAGGAGGCCGCGCGGGGAAGGCCGCGGGGTGGTCGTCGGTCCGGGGGCGCGGACGCCGTCCCCGGACGTGGTCGCCTGGTCGGTACTCATGGGGGCTCTTTCTGTCGAGGTGCGCCCAGTCTCGACAGGATCTCCGCTTATGGCACTGAAAATTGCGGTTCCGGCAAGTTGCCCCCCGGGGATGTGGGCAAGGGCGTGCTCCACGCCGCGGGAAGTGACTTCGTGCGGGGCGGCGGGTGTGCGCGCCCCCGGGGCGGCGAGGCCCCTCACCCGGTCGCGGACCGAGGCGGACGCAGGGCCCCGCGTACCCTCCGGGGCGGGCGCACCGTCGCGGCCGTCCGCATCCGCCGGGTCCACCGGTACTCCGCCGGGACGGAGGGAGTGGCCGCCGGCACGCGTGTAGGTGTGGTTGCGGGCCGGGGAACCGCCCGACGCACCGCTTCCTGCTTCGTGCGGACCCGGGTGGCTGCGCAGGAGTGCCGACCCGGACTGAGGCTCGGGGTGTCGGTTCCGGCCGCTACCTTCTTCCGGCAGGCAGTTCCGACGCCCCGTGGCACCCCCTTGGAGCAGTGATGATTCCGGCACGACCACGACTGCCCGAATACGACGAGTTCTCGGCCGTGATCTTCAGGACCGACTTCACCGACGAGGCCGCATGGACGCAGGTCGTCGCCCAAGTGCGACTGTCCGCTCTGGACGACGCCGATCCCGAAAGGTTCTACACCGTCGTCGACGTACCCCTGCTGGGCGGTGCTGACAGCGAGACCGTTCTGGCTGCGCTCGCCGCGTGGCGGGAGGGGTGGGAACCCCCTGCGGTGGTGTTCGTCGCCGACAGCACCACCATGGGCTCCGACCTCTCTCCCCTTCTCGCCGTCACGACCCTGACCGGGGAGGACGCCCTGGACGGCGAGGAGTACGAGGAAACGGTCGAGCACGGACCCGCCTTCCGGACCCTTCCCCGCGAGATCCACGCGATCCATGCCAACGTCGAGGGGGCCAACACGGGCTTCCAGGATTTCTCCTCCGCCGCACGCGAGGCCCCGGACGGGGTCTACCGCTCCTGCGGCGAGGACGACTGACGCGGACGCCCGTCGCGGCGGCCGGCCGTCGTCGACCACACAGCGGGCCGGCGCCAGGCGTCCGGCGGGTGTGAGGCGGGCGTCGGCGTGGGTGGTGAGGGGCATCGAGGGCCTTCCGGTCCGGTGGTGGATGTCGCGATCCACACCGTTGCCGGAGGCCCTCTCCGCGTGTGTCGGCCGGGGTGGGTGCCACCGACCTCCATGGTCGGTACGGCTAGCCCACGACGCCGATGGGGCAGCTGGCGCCCGTACCGCCGATGCCGCAGTACCCGTTGGGGTTCTTGGCGTCGGACAAATACTGTTGGTGGTACTCCTCGGCGAAGTAGAAGGCCTTGAGCGGCGCGATCTCGGTGGTGATCGGGCCGTACCCGGCGGCGGTCAGCACCGGCTGGAAGGCGTCGCGCGTGGCCTCGGCGACGGCCTTCTGGGCCTCGTCGTGGTAGTAGATCGCCGAGCGGTACTGGGTGCCGGTGTCGTTGCCCTGGCGCATCCCCTGGGTCGGGTCGTGGCCCTCCCAGAAGGCCTTGAGGACCTCCGCGTAGGTGATCCGGCCGGGGTTGAACACCACCCGCACGACCTCGGTGTGCCCGGTCAGGCCGGAGCAGACCTCCTCGTAGGTGGGGTTGGGCGTGTAACCGCCCGCGTAGCCGACCGCGGTGGTGACGATGCCGCGCTCGGCGCCGAGGCGCCAGAAGATCCGCTCGGCCCCCCAGAAGCAGCCCATCGCCACGTCGGCGATCTCGCTCCCCTCGGGGTAGGGCGGGGTGAGTGGCGTGCCGAGCACGGTGTGCACCGCGTGCACCGGCATCGGGGTGTCCCGGCCGGGCAGGGCACGCGCTGGGTCGACCATGGTCGCTTTTCTCCCGAACATGACTCCAGGCTATCCGCGACGCGGGCGCGGCGCACGGCCCCGTTCACGCCTGTGGACGACACCGCCGGGAGCGGGGCGGGCGGGCCCCTTCCGGCGGCGCGGAGGACCTCCCTCCGACCGGCCCCGCGCGGGCTCGCCCCTCGGCCCAGGGGGCGTTCTCCGCACTCGCCCCACACCGGCCCCGCACGGACCCGCCCCCTCCCCGCCCGCGGCCCGGCGCCGAAGGTCCGCCCGGGAGAGCGGCGGCGCCGCCCGACCACCCCGACCACCCCGACCACCCCGACCACCCCGACCACCCCGACCACCCCGACCACCCCGACCACCAGGAGCATGACCCTCCTCACGAGTCCGGGTATCGCCCGATATGAGGCAGACACACCCAAGAATTCGTCCTACCATTGCGTACGTGCCGGAATCCAACCGCGGCGTCGCCCTCGGGGCAAGCGCCTTCCTCCTGTGGGGCTTCGCGGCCCTGTACTGGCCGTTCCTCTCCGCCTCCGAACCCAGCGAGATCCTCGCCCACCGCATGGTGTGGGCCCTGCTGGCGATGTGCGTCATCCTCCTGCTCGCCCGCCGGGGCTGGTCCTGGCTCCCCGCCGTGCTCCGCAGCCCCCGGCGCCTCCTGCCCGTCGCCGCCGCGGCCGTCCTGATCTCCCTCAACTGGTGGGGGTTCATCTACTCCGTCTCCGTGGAGCAGACCCTCCAGGCCTCCCTGGCGTACTTCATCAACCCCCTGATGTCGGTGTGTCTGGGGGTGCTGCTGTTCTCCGAGCGGCTGCGCACGGCCCAGTGGGTGGCGGTCGCCCTGGGCGTCCTCGCCGTGGTCGTGATGACGATCGGCTACGGCGTGACGCCGTGGCTCGCGCTGCTCATGGCCTCCTCGTTCGCCGCCTACAGCGCGGTCAAGAAGTACGTCGACCTCGACGGGATGCAGAGCCTGACCGTCGAGACGCTGGTGATGTTCCTGCCGGCGCTGGGCTTCGTGGTCTATCTGGAGGCCACGGGGGCCGGAACCATGTTCTCGGTGTCGCCCGCCCACACGGCGCTGCTGGTCGGCGGCGGGTTCGTGACCGCCCTGCCCCTGCTGCTCTTCGGCGTGGCCGCCCGCCAGGTGCCCCTGAGCGTCATCGGCATGCTCCAGTACATCGCCCCGACCATGATGTTCTTCATCGGCTGGCTCATCCAGGGCGAGGAGATGCCGCTCGCCCGCTGGATCGGCTTCGCCCTGGTCTGGTCGGCGCTGTGCGTGTTCGTCCTCGACCAGCTGAGCGGCGTCCGCTCGCGCTCCCGCGCACGGGCCAGGGCCAGGCTGGACCTCATGGAGCAGGAGGCGGAACGGGAGAGGGAGCCCGAGAAGCACGCCCGACCGGACAACGAGGAGTGACCCGGACGGATTTCCCCGTTTCGGAGAACACAAACTACCCTGCGTGACACTGTGCTAACGTCAGGTCGCGAACCGGTCACCGCACCGGTTCCGACCAGGCAGCACGTCCCGGAGGGTCCCTCATGCCCCGCACCAGCCGAACGGCCCGCGCCATGCGCGTCGCCTCGGCCGCGTGCTCCATGAGCCCCTCCCTGCTCGGCCTGCCGCTCCTCGTGGGGGCGTTCCTCACCACCCTGTGGCTCTTCGGGGCCTCACCCGTCCACGCGGACGCCCTCGGCGGCGCCCTCGACGGGACCGGGGCCCTCGCGCGGACCGGGGCGGGCGCGATCACCGGGACCGGCGCCGCCCTCGGCGGCACCGGCTCGGACGCGCTGGGGAACGCCGGCGCGCTCGGGCTCGACCGCCCCGGCTCCCTCGACCAGGTCGTCCCGGAGCGGGTCGCCGAACCGGTCTCCCGGACCCTCGGCACCGTCCACCAGGGCCTGGGCCGACAGGACGGGGACGGCGCGGCCGGGCTCCTGGACGATCCCGGCTGGCCGGTGGACGAGCTCCGCGAAGGGGCCCGCCGGGTGGTCGGAGACCTCGACCGCACCCGTCGGGACACCGCCCAGAACCTCCTCTCCCCCGCCGTCGACGCCGTGTCCGGCGTCCGGGACGCCCCGGCCCCGGACGGGGTCCGGGCGCGCGAGGGGGAGCCGGAATCCGCCGACCGCGCCCGTGGGCGGAACGGGCGCCATGACGCCCCGTCCGCCTCCGCCGGCGCCCCCGGCGGGCACGGGACCGTGTACGCCTACGCCCCGTCCGCCGCACCCGCCGCCGAGGCCCCCTCCGCCGAGGCGGACGCGGAGCCCGGCGACACCGGCGCCTCCGCCGCGACGGCGCCCTCCGCCCAGCTGGCCACCGGCTCCGCCGCGCCCGCGGGCGGCGCCGCCCCCGCGGTCGCCGGCTACCTCACGGCTCCGCCCGTCACCGCTCCCGCGGCCTCCGCCGTACTCCTGGCCTCCCGCTCGCTGCACCCCGTGCCGAGCGGTCCCAGCGACGACCCCACCGTCTCCCCCGACTAGGGCGGTCCCACCGCGCGGTGTCCCCTTCCCGCGCGCGGACCGTTCCCAGCGCGGCGTCCCCGCCGCACCTCCTGGGAGCTGACCTGAGTCCCGTGCCGCCGTTCACGTGATTCATGTCAGCCGGTGGTCCACCTCCGGCCCAGGTCGTCGGCGCCCCGGGCGCACGGCTTCCACGAATGCACCGACCACAGCTTCCGGAAGGAATTCCATGACGCAGGCCAAGCGAATCTCAGCCAGGGCCGTCCTGCTCGCCGCGGGCACCGCGGGCTTCGTCGCCCTCGGCGCCGGGATCGCGGGCGCCGAGGGACTCGACTCCCCCGTCCGCGAGGTCACGCCGCTCGTCGAGCGGGCCCTGGTGGAGGGCGTCGCCCCCACCGTGAACAGCCTGGCCCCCGAAGGGGTCGGCCCCATCGCGGGCACCGCCCTGTCCGAGCTCCAGGACAGCGCGCACAACCCGGACCGGCCCGCCCCCGACCTCTCCGCGCCGCTGCCCCGGGGCACGGACGTCGCCACCCCGGTCGGGACCGTCCCCAACCCCGTCCCCGCCCTGGCCGACACCGTGTCCGGCGCCCAGGACGCCACGGGGCTGGACGGCAACCCCCACGACACCGTCGGCCACACCGCGGGCGCCGTCGTGGAGGAGCGCGCCGTGGCGGCCGGGGGGGTGCTGGAGGACACCGCGCGGGGCGTCGGGTCCGAGGCCGAGGCGACCCTCGTCGAGGTGGTGCCGCACACCGTGGAGGCCACCTACGCCCTGCGCGACCAGATCGACCTGCCGGGCACGCGAGAGCTCACCACGCTGCCGCAGGCCGCCGAGCTGCCCGACCCCTCGGACCTGACCGCCCTGACCGGGAACGGAAGCATCGTCCTGGACGAGGTCGTGGCCCCGCTGGGCCGGGGCACCGTCCGGCAGAGCGCCCCCGCGGAGCCCCTGGCCGGCCTGACCGACACCGTGTTCTCCGCCCCCGAGGGCACGACCGTCCTGGGGCTGGGCGGCCCGCTGGCCGACGCCGGCGTGCCCCGCATCACGGGCACCGGCATCGCCCCGGTGGACGAGGCGCTGCCGCAGGCCGCCGAAGTGCTGCCGCAGGCCGCCGAGGCCCTGCCCCGGGCCGCCGCCGACACGGGCCTGCCCACCCTGGTGGAGGGCGCGAACACGGAGACCGCGGAGGAGCTCGTGGCGAGCCTGGGCCGGGGCACCGACCTGCTGAACGACATCGACACCAGCGACATCGTGTCGATCGACGGGGGGACCAAGGAGCAGGAGGTCCCCGCGAACATGGTGCAGCACCCGACCTTCACCCAGCTGCCGGGCTCCGAGGCGCTTCCCGTCATCAGCTAGCGGGCCGTCCGGGACGGCGACCGGTGCGACCCGAGGGGGACCTGCCCCGACGGACCAGGACCCGCGGACGGGCTCGACGCCCTGCGGGCCGCGGGTACGGGGGACGTTTCCGGGAGGGGCGGGTCTGGGAACCCCTCGGGTCACCGCGCCGCCCGACCGGACCGCTCGACCGTCGGCGCCGTCCCTTCCCGGGGCGGCGCCGCGGCGCGTCCGGCCTCCGGAGGGGCCGGGGTCTCGGGGGTCGGTCCACCGCTCGTACGCCCGTTCGCGCCGCGTCCGGCCGCCCGGGCGGGACCCGGGCACGGCGCGCCCGGAGCGTCAGCGGTCGGAGGCGCAGGAGGCCGCGGAAGACGGCCACAGGGACGGGACAGGCCACGGCGCGGCCCTGCCGCCCGAACGCGACAGCGGTCGGGGGCACACGGCACCTCGGGAGTCGGCCCCCGGCGTCCCGGTGTCAGCCGGAGCGCTCGACCACGTAGTCGCAGAGCGCCTCGAAGGCGCTCCTGGCCGGTCCCTCCGGGAGCGTGGCCAGCTCTCCGCGGGACTTGTCGGCCCAGCCCCTCAGGGTGGCCTCCGCCTCCGCCATGGCCGGGTGGACGCGCAGCAGCTTGAGCGCCTCCTCGGCCTCCTCGTCGCCCAGCGGGCGGCCGAGGAGCGACCGGAGCCGCGCGTCGGCGGGGTCCTGCGAGCGCAGCGCGTAGAACATCGGCAGCGTGAGCACGCCCTCGCGCAGGTCCGTGCCCGGCGTCTTGCCGGAGTCGGTGCTCTCGCTGGCGACGTCCAGGATGTCGTCGGAGAGCTGGAAGGCCATGCCGAGCGCGTCGCACGCCCGGGTGAGGGTTCCGATGGTCTCCGGGTCGACCTTGCCGAACATGCCGCCGAACTCCGCCGAGGAGGCGATGAGCGAGGCGGTCTTGTCGCTGATGACCCGCAGGTAGTGGTCCAGGGGGTCGGTGCCCTCGCTGGGTCCGGAGGTCTCCAGGATCTGGCCCTGGACGAGGCGGCCGAAGGTGACAGCCTGGAGCCGGACGGCCTCGGTGCCCAGGTCGGCGAGCATCTCGGAGGCCTTGGCGAACACGTAGTCGCCGGTGAGGATGGCGATGCTGTTGCCCCAGCGCTGGTTGGCGCTGGGCTCGCCCCGGCGCATCTCCGCCTCGTCCATGACGTCGTCGTGGTAGAGGGTGGCCACGTGGGTCAGCTCCACGACGGCCGCGGCGGGGATGAGGTCGGGGACCGTGGGGTCGCCGAAGTGGGCCGCGAGGAGCACGAGGGTGGCCCGGAACCGCTTGCCGCCCGCGGCGAGCAGGTGGGACGCCGCCTCGGACAGCAGGGGGTCACTGGAGGCCACAGAGTCCCGGAGCAGGTCCTCGACCTTCTCGAGGTTGTCCTGGACCTCCCGGGCGAGGGTCGGGTCGACTCTCGGCAGAGCGAGAAACCCGCTCGGGACAGCACCGCTCACCGTAAAGCTCCACCTGTTGAACGGGCACGTCGGCGGCCTCTCGGGAGACCCTCGGAAGGAGGCCCGGGGGCCGCCGCGTGCTCAGCACATGAACATGATCCGACTTGCCACGGTATCCGACCCGGAATGCTCAGCCAAAGCCACACCCGGGTACACGGCGGCCGGATCCGGATCACCCGGGTTTCACGGGCGATCCGGATCGCTGACCAGCGGTGTTCACCCGTCGGTGTCCGTGGAGGCCTGGTCCACCATGACGGCGACCGGTTCCGGGCCCGTCTCGGAGGACGGCAGCAGGTGGTCCAGCACCGGGCCGGGGTACAGGCCGAGGAGCAGCGTGGCCGCCACCCCGATCGTGATGACCCCGCCGGTGGCCGCGCCGGCGCGCACCACGGTCGGGCCGTCGCCCTCCGGATCCCGGAAGAACATCACAACGATGATCCGCACGTAGAAGAACGCGGTCACCGCGCTGCTGAGCACGCCCACGACCACCAGGGGCGTGGCCCCGGCCGCGACCGCCGCCTCGAACACCGCGAACTTGCCGATGAAACCGCTGGTCAGCGGGATACCGGCGAAGGCCAGCAGGAACAGGGCGAGCGCACCGGCGAGCGCCGGGGAGCGGCGTCCGAGCCCGGCCCACCGCTCCAGGTCGCCGAGCTCCTGCCCGCCGTCCTTGGTGCGCACCAGGGTCACCACCGCGAACGCGCCCAGGGTCGTGAACCCGTAGGCCGCCAGGTAGAACATGGCGCCCGCGAGCCCGTCGGTGCTGTTGGCCACGACCGCCGTCAGGATGAACCCGGCGTGCACGACCGACGAGTACGCCAGCAGGCGCTTGATGTCCCGCTGGGTGACGGCGATGACCGCGGCGGCCACCATCGTCAGCACCGCGACCGCCCACAGCATCGGCTCCCAGCTGGCCGCCGAGGTGCCGAACGGCACGAAGAACACCCGCAGCAGGGCGCCGAACGCGGCGACCAGCGTGCAGGAGGCCATCAGCGCGGTGATGGGGGTCGGTGCGCCCTGGTAGACGTCGGGCTTCCAGTTGTGGAAGGGGACGGCGCCGACCTTGAACAGCAGCCCGATGGCGACGAGGCCGATGCCCATCAGCAGGAGCGGTTCGCCGTCGCCCCCCTCGCCCTGGAAGATCTCGGCCCCGCCGGCCTCCACGGCCGCCCTGATCGTGCCGAAGTTCACCGATCCGGCGTACCCGTAGACGAGGGCGATGCCGAACAGGAAGAACGCCGACGAGAACGCGCCGAGCAGGAAGTACTTGACCGCGGCCTCCTGGGAGAACAGGCGCCGCCGCCTCGCGAGCCCGCACAGCAGGTACAGCGGGAGGCTCATGACCTCCAGGGCGATGAACATCGTCAGGAAGTCGTTCGAGGCGGGGAACATCAGCATCCCCAGCACGGCGAACATGACCAGCGGGTACACCTCGGTGTGCTGGGAGCCCGCCAGGATGTGCGCGCGCTCCTCCTCGCTGCCGGGGACGGTGGCGGCCTGGGCGGCGAACGCGTCCCGGCCGTCCCGGTTCTCGGCGATGAGCAGCAGGCTGATCAGCGCGAGCACGGTGATGGTGCCCTGGAAGAAGATCACCGTCCGGTCCACGGCGAGCACGCCGGCGGCGACGGTCACCCCGGCCCGGCCGTCGGGGAGGGTGCCGATCTGGAGCACGAGCAGCACGAACGCGGCCAGCAGCGCGAGCGCCGCCAGCCCGATCTGGAGGCGGCGCCTGCGCCGGGCCGGCACGAACGCCTCGAACAGCACGCCCAGGACGCCCGCCGCGAACAGCGTGAGCAGCGGGGCGAGCAGCCACCAGTTGATCTCCGGCGGTCCCTCGGTGACGACGGGGAGGTCCATGTGGGGGATCACTCCTCGCCTCCTTCCTCAGAGGCCCCGTCCGCCCCGGCGCCCGCGGTGTCGGCGGTCCCGACCTCCACGGTGCGCTCGACGGCGGGGTTGATCACGTTGAGCAGGGGCTGGGGGTAGAGGCCGAACGCGATGATGAGCGCGAGCAGCGGGGCGACCGCCCACATCTCGCGCCCGGACAGGTCCCGCAGCCCGGACAGCCGGGCCGGGGTCTCGCCGGTCATGGTGCGCTGGTACATCCACAGGATGTAGAGCGCGGCCAGGACGACGCCGGACGCGGCGATGACCGCGGGGGCGGGGTGGAACGCGTACACCCCGACGAACACGAGGAACTCGCTGACGAACGGGGCGAGGCCGGGCAGCGCCAGGCCCGCGAGGCCGGCGACCAGGAACACCCCGGCGAGCTTGGGCGCGACCCTCTGGACGCCGCCGTAGTCCTCGATGAGCGACGACCCGCGCCGCGCGACGAGGAAGCCCACGACGAGGAAGAGCGCGCCGGTCGCGAACCCGTGGTTGACCATGTAGAGGGCGGCTCCGGCCTGCGCCTGCGGCGTCAGGGCGAAGATGCCCAGGGTGATGAACCCGAAGTGGGACACGGACGTGTACGCCACCAGGCGCATCATGTCGCTCTGCCCGATGGCGAGGATCGCGCCGTAGACGATGCTCACCAGGCTCAGTGCGACCACCGGCCACACGAACCACGAGACCGCGGACGGGAACAGCTCCAGGCAGTAGCGGAGCATGCCGTAGGTGCCGACCTTGTCGAGCACGCCGACGAGCAGCACGGCGGTGCCGGGGCGCGAGGCCCCCGCCGCCGAGGGCAGCCAGGTGTGCACGGGCCACATCGGCGCCTTGATGGCGAAGGCGATGAAGAAGCCGAGGAAGAGCCACCGCGCGGTGCCCGGGTCGACCGCCGCGAGGGCGCTGCCCTCGCCCACGAGGTCGGTCCACAGGAAGGTCCCGCCGATGACGTACACGCCGATCACCGCGACCAGCATGACCAGTCCGCCGGCGAGGCTGTACAGCAGGAACTTGACGGCCGCACCGGCCCTGTCCTCACCTCGCCCGTACCGGCCGATCATGAAGTAGACCGGGATGAGCATGGCCTCGAAGAACACGTAGAACAGGAACACGTCGGTGGCCGCGAAGACACCGATCATCATGGCTTCGAGCACCAGGATGAGCGCGAAGTAGCCGCGTCCGCCGTCCTCCCTGTCCTCGTTCTCGTTCCAGGCCGCGAGGATGACGAGCGGCACCAGGACCGCCGACATCAGGATCAGCGTCAGCGCGATCCCGTCGACGCCGAGCGCGAAGTGGACGCCGAAGCGCGGGATCCAGGGGTAGACCTCCTCGAACTGGAGGCCGCCCGCCGCGGACGTGTCGAACCTCAGCGCCATGGCGGCGAGGACGACGAGGGTGAGCACCGAGAAGCTGAGCGCGACCCGCTTGGCGGTCCCGGCCGGCGACCCGGCGGCCCCCGCGGCGGTGGCCGCCGGGGCCCTGGTGGCCGTGGCCGTGGCGGCCCCGGCCGTGGCCGCGGCGCCCGCGGAGGCGGAGGCCCCCGCGGGGGCGGCGGCCTGTGACGTCTTCACGCGCGGCAGCGCCCAGATGACGGCCGCGCCGATCACGGGGAGCGCGATCGCGATAGTGAGCCAGGGGATCATTGTCTAGAACCTCACAGCCAGCGTCGCGGCGACGATGACGGCGCCGAGGAGCATCGTGAGCGCGTACGTCCGGGCGAAGCCGGTCTGCGCCCTGCCCAGTCCGCGGGAGGAGTCGCGCACACCCGTGCCGAGCCCGTTGACCGCGCCGTCGATGATCTTGTCCTCGACCACGAGCAGGACCTTGGTCAGGACCTGTCCGGGCCGCATCAGCAGGCCTTCGTTGATCTGGTTTCCGTACAGCTCCTCACGCGCGAAGGCGGTGACGAGGTTGGCCTCGGGCGCGGTCCTCGCCACCGGCCTGCGCAGGTAGACCACCCAGGCGAGGGCCACGCCGCCCGCCATCACGGCCAAGGCCGCGATCCCGTAGGGGGCGGTGAACGCGTGCGCCACGTCGAAGTGGTGCGGGTGGGCCCCGATGGTCGGGGCCAGGAAGTTCGCGAACCGGTCGCCGAGGGTCAGGAACGCGCCCAGGGCGACGGAGCCGATCGCCAGCACCACCATGGGAGCGGTCATGCTGACCGGCGACTCGTGCGGGTGCACGCCCTCCTCCCAGCGCTTCTCGCCGAAGAAGGTCATGAAGACCATCCGCGACATGTAGAAGGCGGTGAGGGCGGCGCCGACGATGACGGCGGTGCCGAGGACCAGGCCCCGGGTGCCGCCGACGCCGAAGGCCGCGGAGATGATGCTCTCCTTGGTCCACCAGCCGGACAGCAGCGGGAACCCGATGATGGCGAGGTAGCCGAGGCCGAAGGTCGCGAACGTGACCGGCATGGCCTTGCGGAGCGCCCCGTACCGGCGCATGTCCACGCCGTCGTTCATGGCGTGCATGACCGATCCGGCGCCGAGGAACAGCCCGGCCTTGAAGAAGCCGTGCGTGACCAGGTGGGCGATGGCGGCCACGTAGCCGACGGGGCCGAGCCCGGCGGCGAGGACCATCATGCCGATCTGGCTCATCGTGGACCCGGCGAGGGACTTCTTGATGTCGTCCTTGGCCGAGGCGATGATCCCGCCCGCGATCATGGTCGCGGCGCCCACGACGGTGACGACCGTCTGGGCGACGGGCGCGGCCTCGAAGACGGGCCCGGCCCGCACGATGAGGTACACGCCCGCGGTGACCATGGTGGCCGCGTGGATGAGCGCGGACACCGGGGTGGGGCCCTCCATGGCGTCGAGGAGCCAGGCCTGGAGGGGGAGCTGCGCGGACTTGCCGCACGCGCCGAGGAGCAGCAGCAGCCCGACGGCGAGCAGGACGCCGTCGCCGGCCCCGGGGACGGCCGCGAACACGTCGCTGAAGCTGACCGCGCCCAGCGCCGTGAACATGATCATGATGGCGACCAGCAGGCCGATGTCGCCGACCCGGTTGATCAGGAACGCCTTCTTGGCGGCGGTGGCCGCGGTCGGCTTGTACTGCCAGAACCCGATGAGCAGGTAGGACGCGAGGCCGACGCCCTCCCAGCCGAGGAACAGCAGGACGAAGTTGTCCGCGAGCACCAGCACGAGCATGGCGGCGACGAACAGGTTGAGGTAGGCGAAGAACCGCCGTTTGCCGGGGTCCTCGGACATGTAGCCGAGGGAGTAGATGTGGATCAGGGAGCCGACGAAGGTGATCAGCAGGACGAAGCTGATCGAGAGCGGGTCGACCAGGAGGTCCACCCCGGCGGAGAAGTCGCCGACGGCGAACCACTGGTAGACGGGGACGGCGACGCTGCGGGCGTCGGCGCCCCGGCCCAGGAGGTCGAACAGGGCCAGGAGCGCCCAGGCGAAGGCGGCGACCGGGAGGGCCGTGGCCAGCCAGGGCCCCCACTTGTCGGTTCGCCTCCCCCCGAGCAGCAGGATCGCCGCGCCCGCGAGCGGCAGGGCGATCAGCAGCCAGGCGTTCGACAGCACCGCGCTGTCGGCGGCGGTCGCCACCGCGGGTTCGGCGGCGAGGTACGCGTGAGATGTCACTGCCACGTCGCCTTCTAGTGCTTGAGCAGGTTCGCGTCATCGAGCGACGCGGACCTGCGGGTTCGGAAGATCTGCATGATGATCGCGAGGCCGACCACCACCTCGGCGGCGGCGACGACCATCACGAAGAACGCGATGACCTGGCCCTCGATGTCCCCGTGCATCCGGGCGAACGCGACGAACGCCAGGTTGCAGGCGTTGAGCATGAGCTCCACGCACATGAAGACGATGATCGCGTTGCGCCGGACGAGTACGCCGACGGCGCCGATGGTGAACAGCAGCGCCGCGAGGACGATGTAGTTCATCGGGTCCACGAGGACTCGACCTCCTGCCCGTTGCCGTTGCTGTTCTCGGTGCCGCCGGTCCCGTCGGCGCCGTCGTCCGGGTCGCCTCCGGGGCCCTCGCCGGTGTCGGAGACGGGCTCGCCCTCCTTGGAGGAGGCCGGGTCCGACGCCCCGCCGGGCAGCGCGGGGCTGCCGGTGCGGACGTCGGCGGGCACCCGCGACTGGTACTCGGGGTCGCGGGCGGTGAGCACCGGGTTGAGGGAGAGCTGGGAGACCGTGCCGTCCGGCAGCAGCGCGGGCATGTCGATCGCGTTGTGCCGGGCGTAGGTGCCCGGCCCCGGCAGCGGGGTCGGGTGGTCGCCGCGGATGCGGTCCTCGGACATCACCCGCTGGGTGCGCCGCTTCTTCGTGCGGGCGGTGTGCGCGAGCACCATGGCGCCGAGGACGGCGGTGATGAGCAGCGCGCCGGTGGCCTCGAAGGCGACCACGTAGCGCAGGAGCAGCTCGCCCGCGATCCACGGGATGGTGCCCCCGGCGGCCGCCGCCCCGGCGCCCAGCCCCACCGGGTCGCCCACGGAGATGCGGGTGATGCCGGTGGCCAGGGCGCCCACGAAGGCGAGCGCGACGACGGCGGTCATGATCCGCTGTCCGCTGAGCGTCTCCACGAGGGAGTCGGCCGAGCTGACGCCGATGAGCATCAGCACGAACAGGAACAGCATGAGGACGGCGCCGGTGTAGACGACGATCTGGACGACCATCAGGAACGGCGCCGCGTTGATGCCGTAGAAGATGGCCAGGCCGACCATGGTCAGCGCCATGGACATGGCCGAGTGGACGGCCTTGCGCGAGAAGACCACGCCGAGGGCGCCCAGGAGGACGACCGCGCCGAGGATCCAGAACGCGGTGGCCTCCCCGCCCGTGATGGGCGCGGCGAGGTACAGCGGGGCGTCCACGGGCGCGTCGAGCGGGACGTTGACGCCGTGGTGGGTCGTGGAGAGCGGGTTCAACGGATCCCCTCCGCGCTCTCCGCCGGGGCGTCCTGCGTCCCGTGCTGGCCGCGCCCGGTGGCGTAGTAGTCCTGCTCGGTGTCGCCGAGGCGCATCGGGTGGGGCGGCTGCTCCATGCCCTCCTTGAGGGGGGCGAGCAGCTGCTCCTTCGTCCAGATCAGGCTCTGCCTGCTGGTGTCGGCCAGCTCGTACTCGTTGGTCATCGTGAGGGCGCGCGTGGGGCACGCCTCCACGCAGAGCCCGCACAGGATGCAGCGCAGGTAGTTGATCTGGTAGATGCGGCCGTAGCGCTCGCCGGGCGAGTACCTGTCGTCGTCGCTGTTGTCACCGGCCTCCACGTAGATGGCGTCGGCCGGGCAGGCCCAGGCGCACAGTTCGCACCCGATGCACTTCTCCAGGCCGTCGGCCCACCTGTTCAGCTGGTGTCGGCCGTGGAAGCGCGGCGCCGTGGGGCGCTTGACCTCCGGGTATTCGACCGTCGGCACCTTCTTGAACATGGTGTGGAAGGTGACGCCGAATCCTTTGACGGGGTTGAGCCACTCAAGCACCGGAAACCTCCTCACCCTTCTTGTTGCTCTCGGCGGCGACCGGGGCCGTCCGCGGCGGTTCGGCGAGCACGCTGCTGCCGTAGTGCGGGGCGGTGCTCGGCGGCACCGGGAACCCGCCGAAGGCGGGGTCCTTGTGGGCGCGGCGCCGGCTCTCGGCCCGCAGGCGCGCCTCCTCGGCGCGTTCGCGGCGGGCGGAGCGCGCCCAGGCGGCGAACGCCCCGATCGTCGCGGCGGAGAACCCGGCGACCACGAGGCCGATGACGATCGGCGACGCGCCGTCCAGGACGAGCATCCGGACGACGGCGACGGCGGTGATCCACACCAGCTGGATGGGGATGAGCACCTTCCAGCCGAGCTTCATCAGCTGGTCGTAGCGCACCCGGGGGAGGCTGCCGCGCGCCCAGATGAACAGGAACATGACGCACAGGAACTTGAGCAGCCACCACAGGGCGGGCCACCAGCCCTCGTTGGCGCCGGGCAGGATCGCGCTCACCCCGGGCGGGGCGAGCCAGCCGCCGAGGAAGAGCGTGACGGACACGGCCGCGACCGTGCACATGTTCACGTACTCCGCGAGGAAGAACATCGTGAACTTCATGGACCCGTACTCGGTCATGAAGCCGCCGACGATCTCGCCCTCGCCCTCCGCGAGGTCGAAGGGCAGCCGGTTGGTCTCGCCGACCATCGTCACCAGGTAGATGAGGAAGGACGGCAGGAGCAGCACGGCGAACCAGAGCCCGCGCTGGGACTCGACGATCCCCGACGTGGTGAGGGTGCCGGACATGATGAAGACCGCGACGAAGGACAGGCCCATCGCGATCTCGTAGCTGATCACCTGGGCGGAGGCCCGCAGGCCGCCGAGCAGGGCGTACGGCGACTGGGACGCCCAGCCGCCGAGCACGAACCCGTACACGCCGAGCGCCGCGGTGGCCAGGACGACCAGGGCGGCGATGGGCAGGTCGGTGAGCTGGAGCGGGGTGGTGACCCCGAACATGGTCACCTCGGGCCCGATCGGGATGACCGAGAACGCGATGAACGCGGGCACGGCCGCGATCATCGGCGCGGCGATGTAGACGAACCGGTCCACCCCGCGCGGGATCAGGTCCTCCTTGAGGGAGAGCTTGATGCCGTCGAACAGGGACTGGAGGAGGCCGAAGGGGCCCATCCGGTTGGGTCCGTGGCGCTGCTGCATGCGGCCCATGACCTTGCGGTCGGCCATGATCATCATCAGCACGCAGAGCATGAGGAAGACGAAGATCGCCAGGGCCTTGATCGTGGTGATCCACCACGGGTCGCTGCCGAAGGCGCCCAGGGTCTCCTCCGAGGCGAGCTGGAGGGCGCCCGTGTGGACGGCGGGGCTCACTGCTGCCTCCCGGCGGTGTGGTGGGACGCGCCCGCGGATTCGGGCGCGGACAGGATGACCGTGTCCCCGGCGCCGCTGCCGAGGTCGCGTCGGACGACGCAGCCGCGGGCGTTGGCCGGGAGCCAGACGACGCGGTCGGCGATGTCGGCGACGACGACCGGGACGGTGACGGAGCCGTGGGCGCCGGTGACGCCGAGCATCCCTCCGTCGGGGACCCCGACCTCGTCCGCGGTGGTCCTGGACAGGTAGGCGCGGGGCGGCCTGGCGGTGCCGGCGAGGAACGGCTCGCCGTCCTCCATGCGCCCGGTGCCGAGCAGCTGCCGCCAGGTGGACAGGACGGCCTGCCCGGCCTCCGGCTCGGGGACGGCGACCGGCCGGGCGGAGGGCCCGGAGGGCCGGTTCCCCGTCCACAGGCCCAGTTCGAGCAGTTCGCGGTAGGCGGACGCGGCGTCGGGCAGGCCGAGGTGCACGTCCATGCCGTCCGCGACGGCGGAGAGGACCCGCAGGTCGGAGAGGGCTCCGGGGACCTTGAGCGCGTCGCCGAAGGGCCGGTGGCGGCCCTCCCAGTTGACGAAGGTGCCGGACTTCTCCGCGACGGCGGCGACGGGGAGGACCACGTCGGCGCGGTCGGTGACCTCGCTCGCGCGCAGTTCGAGGCTGACGACGAACGGCACCCTGGCCAGGGCCGCGCGGGCGGCGTCCGGGTCGGGCAGGTCGTCCAGCTCGACCCCGGCGACGACCAGGGCGTCGAGCTCCCCGGCCGCGGCGGCGGCGATGATCGCGGCGGTGTCGCGGCCCGGGCGCTCGGGCAGGGACCCGACGTTCCAGGCGCGGGCGACCTCGGCGCGGGCGGCGGGGTCGGCCACGGGGCGTCCGCCGGGCAGCAGGCCCGGCAGCGCTCCGGCGTCGACGGCGCCGCGCTCCCCGGCCCTGCGCGGCACCCAGACGAGCCGGGCCCCGGTGCGGCGGGACAGGGCGGCGGCGGCGGTGAGCGCCCCGGGGACGGCGGCGAGCCGCTCCCCGACGGCGATGACCGCGCCCTCCTGACCGATGGCCTCCACGACCTCGGGGTGGTCGACGTCGAGGGCGTTGAGGACGCGGCCCTCGTCGCCGGGCACGGTGCGGACGAGCGTGCCGTCGGTCTTGGTCAGGCCCAGGCTGGCGTGCGAGGCGACCGAGAAGACCTTCAGCTTGCGCTTGCGGGCGCCCTTGCGCAGGCGCAGGAACGTGGAGGGCGACTCGTCCTCCGGCTCGAACCCGGCCAGGAGCACGGCGGGCGCCTTCTCCAGGGCGGTGAAGTCCACGCCGACGGGGGTTCCCGCGACGTGGGCGGCCAGGAACGCGGCCTCCTCCTCGGAGTGGTCGCGCGCGCGCATGTCCACGTCGTTGGTGCCGAGGGCGACCCGCGCGAACTTGGCGTAGGCGTAGGCGTCCTCGTAGGTGAGGCGGCCCCCGGTGAGCACGCCGACCCGGCCGCGCGCGGCGGCCAGGCCCTGCCCGGCGAGGGTGATCGCCTCGGACCAGGACGCGAACTCCAGGGCCTTGGTCTCCTCGTCGCGGACGAGGGGGCGGGTGAGGCGGTCGGGCTGGGTGGCGTAGGTGAACGCCCACCGGCCCTTGTCGCAGTTCCACTCCTCGTTGACCTGCGGGTCGTCCCCGGCCAGGCGGCGGGTGACCTTGCCCCTGCGGTGGTCGGTGCGCTGGGCGCAGCCCCCGGCGCAGTGCTCGCACACGCTGGGGGTGGAGACCAGGTCGAAGGGCCGGGACCGGAACCGGTAGGCGGAGCCGGTCAGGGCGCCCACCGGGCAGATCTGCACGGTGTTGCCGCTGAAGTAGGAGTTGAAGGCCTCGCCGTCGGCGATGCCGACCTGCTCCTGGGCCCCGCGCTCCATCAGCTCGATGAGCGGGTCCCCGGCGATCTGCGCCGCGAACCGGGTGCAGCGGGCGCACTGGATGCAGCGCTCCCGGTCGAGCAGCACCCCGGTGGACAGCGGGATCGGCTTGGGGAAGGTGCGCTTGACGTCGACGAAGCGCGTCTCGCCCCGCCCCGTGGACACGGCCTGGTTCTGGAGGGGGCACTCGCCGCCCTTGTCGCAGACCGGGCAGTCCAGCGGGTGGTTGATGAGCAGGAACTCCATGATCCCGCGCTGGGCCTTCTCCGCCACCGGGGAGGTGAGGTGGGTGTTGACCACCATCCCCTCCATGACGGTGATGGTGCAGGAGGCCTGCGGCTTGGGCATGCCGCGGCCGTTGCCCATGTCGGGGATCTCGACCAGGCACTGGCGGCAGGCGCCGACCGGGTCGAGGAGCGGGTGGTCGCAGAACCTCGGGATCTGGATGCCGAGGAGTTCGGCGGCCCGGATCAGGAGGGTGCCCTTGGGCACCTGGATCCGGAACCCGTCGATGGTGACGGTGATCAGGTCCTCGGGCGGCGGCGCCGGCGCCGATCCGCCGGAGGAGTTGGAGGTGACGGTCACTGGTTTCCTCCCGTCGCGGCCGGGCGGTCGCCCCACAGGGTGGACTTGGCGTGGTCGAACGGGCAGCCGCCCTGTTCGACGTGGTCGATGTACTCCTGGCGGAAGTGCTTGATGGAGGACATGACCGGGCTGGTCGCTCCGTCGCCGAGGGCGCAGAACGAGCGGCCGAGCAGGTTGTCGCAGATGTCGAGGAGCTTGTCGAGGTCGGCCTCGGTGCCCTCGCCGCGCTCGATGCGGTCCAGGACCTGGACCATCCAGTAGTTGCCCTCGCGGCAGGGCGTGCACTTGCCGCAGGACTCGTGCGCGTAGAAGGCGATCCACCGGCCGACGGCGCGGACCACGCAGGTGGTCTCGTCGAAGACCTGGAGCGCGCGGGTGCCGAGCATGGACCCGGCCGCCCCGACCGACTCGAAGTCGAGCGGGGTGTCCAGGTGCTGGTCGGTGAAGATGGGCGTGGAGGAGCCGCCGGGGGTCCAGAACTTGAGGCTGTGCCCGGCCCGCACCCCTCCGGCCATGTCGAGGAGCTCGCGCAGGGTGATCCCGAGCGGCGCCTCGTACTGGCCGGGCCGGGTGACGTGCCCGGACAGGGAGAAGAAGCCGAAGCCGGCGGACTTCTCGGTGCCCATGGACGTGAACCAGTCGGCGCCGTTGGCGACGATGCCGGGGACGCTGGCGATGGACTCGACGTTGTTGACCACGGTGGGCGAGGCGTAGAGCCCGGCCACGGCGGGGAACGGCGGCTTGAGCCGGGGCTGGCCCCGGTAGCCCTCCAGGGAGTCCAGGAGGGCGGTCTCCTCGCCGCAGATGTAGGCGCCCGCCCCGGCGTGGACGACGACGTCGAGGTCGAAGCCGCTGCCGAGGATGTCCCGGCCGAGCAGCCCGGCCTCGTAGGCGTCGGCGACGGCCTTGCGCAGGCGGCGGATGACGTGGACGACCTCGCCGCGCACGTAGATGAAGGCCTGGTTGGACTTGATCGCGTACGACGCGATCGCCACGCCTTCCACCAGCACGTGCGGGTTGGCGAGCATGAGCGGGATGTCCTTGCAGGTGCCCGGCTCGGACTCGTCGGCGTTGACGACGAGGTAGCGCGGGTTGGGGTTGTCCTTGGGCAGGAACCCCCACTTCATCCCGGTGGGGAACCCGGCGCCGCCGCGGCCGCGCAGGCCGGACTGCTTGACCAGGTCCACGATGGCGTCGGGTTCCATGGCCAGGGCCTTGCGCAGCGCGTCGTAGCCGCCGGTGGCCTGGTACCCGTCGAGGGTGAAGGAGTCGGTGCGGTCCCAGTTGCGGGACAGGATCGGGGTCAGGGTGGTCACTTGGCGCCCTCCTCACCCTGGTCGCGGGCGGGAAGGTTCGCGGGGTCGGGCGCGGTCCAGCCGTTGCGCCGGGCCACGTCGAGTCCGGCGAGCGAGGCGCCCGCCGCCTGGACGCCCTCGCCGGCGCGGCCGTCGTCGAACCCGGCGAGCACGCGGGAGGCCTGCTTCCAGGTGCACAGGCTCGCGGGGCCGCGCGTGGGGGCGACGTCGTTGCCGAGCCGCAGGTCGTCGACCAGCCGCTTGGCGGTGTCGGGCGTCTGGTTGTCGAAGAACTCCCAGTTGACCATCACGACGGGGGCGAAGTCGCAGGCCGCGTTGCACTCCAGGTGCTCCAGCGTGACCTTGCCGTCCTCGGTGGTCCCGTTGTGGCCGACCCCGAGGTGGTCCTTGAGGGACGCGAAGATCTCGTCGCCCCCCATGACGGCGCACAGGGTGTTGGTGCACACGCCCACCTGGTAGTCGCCGCCGGGGCGGCGGCGGTACATGGTGTAGAACGTGGCGACCGCGTTGACCTCGGCGAGGGTGATGCCGAGCTGGTCGGCGCAGAAGCGCATCCCGGCCGTGCTCACGTGCCCCTCCTCGGACTGCACCAGGTGCAGCAGGGGGAGCAGGGCGGAGCGCTGCCGGGGGTAGCGGGCGATGATCTCCTTGGCGTCCGGTTCCAGACGGGCCGTGACCTCGTCGGGGAACCTCTCGCGCACGACCTGCGCGCTGTCCGCGCTGTCGGGTGTGGTGTCGTTCTGGTTCACCGGTCCACGCCTCCCATCACCGGGTCGATACTGGCCACGGCCGCGATCACGTCCGCCACCGTGCCGCCCTCGCACATGGCGGCGACGGCCTGGAGGTGCGTGAACGAGGGGTCGCGGAAGTGCACGCGGTGGGGGCGGGTGCCCCCGTCGCTGACGGCGTAGCAGCCGAGTTCGCCCTTGGCGCTCTCGACGGCCGCGTAGGCCTGGCCGGCGGGCACCCGGAAGCCCTCGGTGACCAGCTTGAAGTGGTGGATCAGCGCTTCCATGGAGCTGCTCATGATGTGCGCGATGTGGTCGGGCGAGTTGCCCAGCCCGTCGGGGCCGAGTGCCAGCTTGGCGGGCCAGCCGATCTTGGCGTCCTGGATCATCACCGGGCCGGGAGCGAGCTTGTCCAGGCACTGCTCGATGATCTTCAGGCTCTCCTCCATCTCGGCGATGCGCACCCGGTAGCGGGCGTACACGTCGCCGCCGTCGGAGACGGGGACGTCGAACTCGTAGCCCTCGTAGCCGCAGTAGGGCTTGGACTTGCGCAGGTCGAACGCGAGTCCGGAGGCGCGCAGCAGCGGCCCGGTGACGCCGAGCGCCATGCAGCCGGGCAGGTTGAGGTAGGCGACGTCCTTGGTGCGGGCGAGGTAGACGGGGTTCTCGTCCAGGAGCTTGCGCATGATCTGGATGCGCTTGGGCATCTCCTTGAGCAGCTCCCGGACCTGGCCGACCGCGCCGGGCGGCAGGTCCTGCGCCACGCCGCCGGGGCGGACGTAGGCGTGGTTCATCCTCAGGCCGGTGACCAGCTCGAAGATGTCCAGGATCATCTCGCGCTCACGGAACCCGTTGGTCATGACCGTGGTCGCGCCGAGTTCCATGCCGAACGTCGCCATCGCCACGAAGTGGGAGGCCATCCGGTTGAGCTCCATCATCATCACGCGGATGACGCTGGCGCGCTCGGGGACGCGCTCGGTGATGCCGAGCAGCTTCTCGACCGCCAGGCAGTACGCCGTCTCGTTGAAGAGCGGCGTCAGGTAGTCCATGCGGGTGACGAACGTGGTGCCCTGCGTCCACGTCCGGTACTCCATGTTCTTCTCGATACCGGTGTGCAGGTAGCCGATACCGACGCGTGCCTCGGTGCAGGTCTCACCGTCGAGGGTGAGGATCAGGCGGAGGACGCCGTGGGTGGACGGGTGCTGGGGGCCCATGTTGACGACGAGGCGTTCGGCGCTGGTGGCCTGCGCCTTCTCGATGACGTCGTCCCAGTCCCCGCCGGAGGCGTCGATGTAGTCCTCGGTGACGGTCATGCCGTGCCTCCCTTCGTGGCTGAGTGGCTGTGGGTGCTGGCGGTCACGTGTAGGACCTCCGCTCGTCCGGCGGGGGCACGGTGGCTCCCCGGTACTCGACGGGGATGCCGCCCAGGGGGTAGTCCTTGCGCTGCGGGTGGCCGCGCCAGTCGTCGGGCATCTGGATGCGGGTCAGCGAGGGGTGGCCGTCGAAGACCATGCCGAAGAAGTCCCAGGCCTCGCGCTCGTGCCAGTCGTTGGTCGGGTAGACCGACACGATCGACGGCACGTGCGGGTCGGCGTCGGGGCAGGTGGTGACGACGCGGATCTCGCTGTTGTGGCTGATGGAGCGGAAGTGGTAGACCGCGCGCAGCTCCCGGCCGGTGTCGTCGGGAAAGTGCACGCCTGTCACCCCCGTGCACAGCTCGTAGCGCAGGGCCGGGTCGTCGCGCAGCACGCGCGCCAGTTCCAGGAGCGCCTCGCGGCGCACGTGGAAGGTGAGTTCCCCGAGGGCGACCTCGACGCGCTCCACCGCTCCGGCGTCCTCGCCCAGGGCCGCCTCCAGGTCGTCGGCCACCCTGTCGAAGTCCGCGGTGCGCGGGTCGTCGGGGTCGGTGTAGGGGCGCGGGCTGTTCGCGGGAGCGCTCCCCCTGACCTGGAGGCCCCCGAAGCCGGAGGTGTCGCCCCCGGTGGAGCCGCCGAACATGCCGGTCCGCTTGACCGGGGCGGCCAGCCGCTCGCGTCCCTGCCTCTCGGGCAGGTCGGCGGCTTCCTCGTTGCGCTCTTTCTCGCTCATGTCAGTCCCTCGTCACCACGGGCAGCGACCGGCGGAGCATCCGCTCCTCGATCTCGGTGATCTCCAGCTCCCGGTGGGCGCCGAGCTTGGTGTTCTGGACCTTGTCGTGCAGCTTGAGCACGGCGTCGAGGAACATCTCCGGCCTGGGCGGGCAGCCCGGCAGGTAGATGTCGACCGGGACGACGTGGTCCACGCCCTGCACGATCGCGTAGTTGTTGAACATGCCGCCGCTGGAGGCGCACACGCCCATCGCGATGACCCACTTGGGCTCGGGCATCTGGTCGTAGATCTGGCGCAGGACGGGGGCCATCTTCTGGCTGACGCGTCCGGCGACGACCATGAGGTCGGCCTGGCGCGGGGTGGCGCCGAACTTCTCCATGCCGAACCGGGCCAGGTCGTAGTGGGGGCCGCCGACGGCCATCATCTCGATGGCGCAGCAGGCGAGCCCGAACGTGGCGGGCCACATGGAGCTCTTGCGGGCCAGGCCCACGACCTGCTCGACGGTCGTGAGCGCGATTCCGCTGGGAATTTTCTCTTCGAGTCCCATCAGCTGCGGACCTCCTCCGGGCTGGGCTGGGCGTGCTGCCGGGTCTGGGCGGGGCGCGCGGTGGTCGTCAGTCCCATTCGAGGCCCCCGCGGCGCCACTCGTAGGCGTAGGCGATGGAGACGTTCACCAGGAAGAGGACGATCGCGACCAGTCCGAACCAGCCGAGGGCGTCGAAGTGGACGGCCCAGGGGATGAGGAAGATGATCTCGATGTCGAAGATGATGAACATCATGGCCGTCATGTAGTACTTGACGGTGAAGCGGCCGCCGCCCGCGGGCTGCGGGGTCGGCTCGATGCCGCATTCGTAGGCCTGCATCTTGGCCCGGTTGTAGCGCTTGGGGCCCATGACCGCCCCGGCCACCATCGACACCACCACGAACGCGGCGCCGATCCCGCCGAGCACGAATATCGGTGTGTAGAGCTCCACGGGTCACCCTCCTTCTGGCTGGTCGGCACGCTCGCGCATGCTTGTGATTGCTTTCACTAGCTCATCTCTTCGGTCGTCCCGTGCTGTCCTGTTGTGGCGCCGGACCCGACCGCCCGGCCGTGTTGTCCCAGTGCTCCGCGCCCGGTTCCCCGGGGCGGGCGGGCGGCTCCGGGGATCGGGGCCGCCCGGCCCGCGGAGCGGCTAGGCCGCGGGGGCGATCCTGGTCAGGCCGTTGATGACCCTGTCCATGGCGTCGCCCTGCGTGGGATCGGTGAGGTTGGCGAGCATCTTCAGCGCGAACTTCATGAGCGTGCGCTGGCGCAGGCCGTACTTGGTCGCGTACTTCATGAACTCGGGCTGGCCGATGACCTTCACGAAGTAGCGCCCGAGCGTGTAGTAGCCGCCGTAGGTGTCGGCGAGCACGTCGGGGTAGCTCAGCAGGGTCCGCTCGCGGGTCTGCTGGGTGGGCCGCCCGTGCGCCTGCACGATGACGTCGGCGGCGATGTTCCCGGCCTCCATGGCGTAGGCGATGCCCTCGCCGTTGAAGGGGTTGACCATGCCGCCTGCGTCGCCGACGAGCATGAGTCCCCGCGAGTAGTGCGGGACGCGGTTGAAGCCCATGGGCAGGGCGGCGCCGCGGATGGCGCCCTTCTGGTTGTCCTCGGTGAAGCCCCACTCCTCGGGCATGGACTCGGTCCAGCGGCGCAGGAGCTTGCGGTAGTCCACGTCCTGGAAGGAGGCGGTGGAGTTGAGGATGCCCAGGCCGACGTTGCTGGTGCCGTCGCCGACGCCGAAGACCCAGCCGTAGCCGGGCAGGAGGACGTCCTTGTCGCCGCTCCTGTCCCACAGCTCCAGCCAGGACTCCAGGTAGTCGTCCTTGTGGCGGGGGCTCTCGAAGTAGGTGCGCACGGCCACGCCCATGGGGCGGTCGTCGCGCTTGCGGATGCCCATGGCGACGGACAGCCGGGAGGAGTTGCCGTCGGCGGCCACGACCAGCGGGGCCCGGAAGGTCACGGGCTCGCGGTCGGCGTCCTTGGCGCGGACCCCGACGATGCGGTTGCTGCGCTCGTCCATGAGGGGGCCGGTGACGTTGGTCCGCTCCAGGAGTTTGGCCCCGGCGGACACCGCGCGGTCGACCAGGATCTGGTCGAAGTCGAACCGGGTGCGGACGAGTCCGAAACCGGGGTAGGCGGCCAGGTCGGGCCAGGGGAGTTCGAGGCGGACGCCGGCGCCGACGATGCGCAGGCCGTGGTTCTTGATCCACCCCTCGTCCTCGAAGGTGATCCCCATGGCGGTGAGCTGCTTCACCGCCCTGGGGGTCAGTCCGTCGCCGCAGACCTTCTCCCGGGGGAAGGCGGTCTTCTCCAGGAGCAGGACGTCGAGTCCCGCCTGGGCGAGGTAGTAGGCGGTGGTTGAGCCGGAGGGGCCGGCGCCGACGACGATGACGTCGGCGTCGTACTCGGTCCGCTCCCGGCCTCTGGGAGAGGAGGTGGCTGTCTCGCTCACGGGTGGGTCCTCGACTGCTCGCGCGGTGCACCGTGGCGGGCCAGTGCGGGGACGACCCGCTCACGGGGGGTGGTATGGGTGTTGTGGGACTTTCGACATGTCCGGTATAGGGCCATGTGTCCTGCGCCTCGTGGCCTTGTGAAGCACTTCACAAGGCTCTTTTCCGCAGTCTAGACCCTTAGGCACCGCGAGGCGACCCCCGGGGGGCGCGCTAGACGTTTTATCCCCAAACGGGATATTGCTCCCAGATAGCCCCACTGGACACCTAAAGGCATCACCTTCTGACAAAGGTGCAGCTCATGATTGTTTCCGACACCCCAGGGGACCCAGTAGCAACACAAAAAACCCGGAGAACGCTCTGTTCTCCGGGTTTTGCGTGCTTGTTAGCTATAAAAGAAGTATCGAGCTTCTTGGGCGCTATGTCGGTTTCTACTTCTCCCGGAAACCGCGGTGCAGGGCGACGATGCCCGTCGACAGGTTGCGCCAGGCGACCCTGGACCAGCCCGCGTCCTGGAGGTGCCGGGCGAGGTCGGCCTGCTTGGGCCAGGCCATGATCGACTCCGACAGGTAGTCGTAGGACTCGCCCCGGCCGGACACCGCGCCCGCGATCTTGGGCAGGGCGGCCATCAGGTAGGTGGAGTAGAGCTTGTCCACGAACTCCACCGGGATGTGGCTGAACTCGCAGATGACCAGCCGGCCGCCGACCTTGGTCACCCGCAGCAGCTCCCGCAGTGCCCGGTCCACGTCGCTGACGTTGCGCAGGCCGAAGGAGATCGTGACCGCGTCGAAGGTCTCGTCGGCGAAGGGGAGGCTGAGGGCGTCGCCCGCCACGAAGGTCACGCCGCCGGTGGAGGCGCCGCCCCGGCGCTTGGCGCCCGTGGTGAGCATGCCCAGGGAGAAGTCGCACGCGATGACGCGCGCGCCCTTCTTCACGAAGGACTCCGAGGAGGTGCCGGTGCCCGCGGCGAGGTCGAGGACCAGCTCTCCGCTGTAGGCCTCGACGGCGTTGACGACGGCCTTCCGCCAGATCCTGTCCTGTCCCAGCGAGATGACGTCGTTGACGAGGTCGTAGTTTTCGGCGATGCCATCGAACATCGCCGCGACGTCCTGGGGCTTCTTGTCGAGCTTCGCGCGGGTCATGGCACAAGACTAAGGGTGCGCCCCGTGCGGCCGTACCGCTCCCCCGCCCCGCCCACGCCCTGCCTCCCGCCGCCGCGCCCCGGCCGCTTCCGCCGGCGCCCGGCCCGGTGCCCGTGGCCCGGCTCCGTCAGCCGGTCGGCCGGATCCGCTGGAAGTTCTCGGCCATGACCGGGCCGAGATGCCCGACCAGGGCGTATCCGGGCTGTCCCGGCCACGGAAGGGAGTAGAGGAACGACGTGCCGATCACCACGTCCACCTCGGGGACCCCGCGCGCGCTCTGTTCCTCCAGGAAGCCGAGAACCCCCTCCCAGTCCAGCCCGTGGCTCCCGTCGGAGAGGAACGACGCGACCACCTCCCGGGTGACGTCCCAGAAGAAGACATGGGGGAGCAAGCCGCCCTCGTTCTCGACGTGGCACTCGTAGTCCTCCGCCAGCCAGGGGACCGCGGCCGCGAGGCCGGTGACGAGCTTCTGCGACTCCTCGTCCACGAACAGTTTCCCGGCGTCGTCCATAGGTGAACCGTGCTCCGTCCGCGATGGTCTCGGATGGCACACCCTGCCGTGGTCCGGCAGGAGGCGCCACCGGTTTTCCGGCGCGGGTGGGCCGTCACGTCCCGGACCCGCGGGGGTCCCCGGGGTCCCGGGGGCCGGGCCCCGGGGATGCGCGGAGGAATTCGGCCGTACTTCCAAACGCATTTCGGAAGACCATTTCTGCCCCCGTCCGAGAGGCGGCGGGGAGAAGGACGTACCCGCGGGTAGGAATCCCCCGACCTCGCGTCCTTTCCGGTCCCGCCGGGGAGAATGAGGACGTGCGACGGGGATGATTCCCGAACCGCGCACGGCTGCCGTGCGTCCTATCCCCCGGAGGAGGACTCCGGAGAAGGAGGGGTGTGAAGTGAAGTTCGACGTGGTCGACCCGAGCGACGAACAGGCCATCCTCGACGAGGAGGCGGCCCCCGACGAGCAGGGGGCCGAGGACGAGCCCCTGCCCCCGGGGGTCCATCCCCGGCTGGACCGGGCCGCCCGCCGGATGCGCACCCGGGTCGGCGCCGACCTCGGTACCCTCGGCGAGAGCCTGAACCGCCTGCACGCGCACATCGAGACCGCGCGGAGCCGCGAGGAGGAGGACGCCCCGCAGGCCCCGCCGCCCACGAACTTCCGGGCGGGCGCCTTCTCCCGCCCCCCGTCCCCCTGATCCCCGTCCTGGTGAGGAGAACCCCGTGTCAGCCTGGAACATCCTGCCGTCCGAGGTCGGCGGCGTCCTGTCCACCGTCGCCGGGCACATCGGCGAGGAGGGCGGCAGCGAGGGCCTGGTCGGCTCCATGACCTCGACCGAGACCCTGCTCACGAGCATCAGCGGCGAGGCGAACAGCGCCCCCGTCAGCATGGCCCTGGGCGAGTTCGCCGAGTACAACTTCGGGCTCATGGGCGACATGGCCGGCGTGACGGTCAGCGCCGTCACCGGGGCCAGCGAGGCCACCACGCACTACGTCAACGGCAACCTGGAGATGGCGGCCGAGGCCCAGCAGAACGCCGGCGTGGTCCCCGAGCCGGAGCCCGAGCGTCCGGTGTACGGCCCCCACCTCCCCTAGGCGCCGCTCCCCGGCCCCTGTCCACGGCCCTGTTCGCCCTCCCCGGTCCCGCACCCCGAAGACCCCTGCCCCGACTCGCTCCGGATCCCAGATGGAGACGTCCACGTGACCGAGATGTGCACCCCCACCGGCGGCCTGATCAACCCCTCGATGTTCCCCGTCCCCACCGCCGACCCCGCCGAGCTGGAGACCCTGGCGGGGCAGCTCCGCACGGCCGGGACGACGGTGTCCGGGATCGGGGCCGACATCAAGAGCGCCTGGTCGGACCTCTCCGGCTGCTACACCGCGCCCGAGTCCGGGACCCTGCTCGCGGCGGTCGACTCCGTCGCGACCGACGGGGACTCGGTGGAGACCTCGACGGGCAAGGCGGCCACGGCCCTGGAGACCTTCGCCGAGGCCGTGCGCGACATCAAGGCCAAGTGGGCGACCCTCACGACCGACTCGAACGCCTTCCTCGGCTCCATCGACACCGGCAACGACGACTGGAAGCAGGCCGACGGCTTCTGGAACCGGCTCGTCGGCAACGAGAGCGAGAAGGTCGGGGAGCACCAGGCCCTCCTCGACCGCGCCGACGCCCTGCGCCAGGAGTACGAGCAGGCGGAGCGGGACTGCGCGAACGCCATCAACGCCGACATCCCCGGCCGCACGAACTTCGTCTCCGCGAACGCGGACGGCAGCCCTCCCGGGGCGAACGAGTACCAGCACGGGTTCGACGGGTACCTGGGCGACGTCGACATGGCGTGGGGCGGCTCCCAGGAGACCGACCACGGCTGGTGGGTGGACGCGGGGTCCGCGGTCAAGGACTTCGGGGTGGGCATCGCCGAGGACGTCGGCGGCTTCGTCGGCATCCACAACTCCGACGGCTGGTTCCAGGGCAGCTGGGGCGACAACCTGTGGGAGTACCACGAGGGCAACCTCCAGTCGGCGGCGTCGCTCGTGGGCATGTACGACGCCGAGAACGACAGCTGGGGCTTCCAGGGCTGGGAGCGCACCGGCGAGATCGCGGGCGGGGCGTGGAAGGACGCCGCGCACGCGGTGGTGCCGTGGGAGGAGTGGGGCGAGCGGCCCGGGTACGTGATCGGCACGGCCCTGCTCAACATCGGCGCGACGGTGGCCGGCGTGGCCCTGTCCGCCACCGGTGTGGGCGCGGTCGTGGGCGCGCCGCTGCTGGCGTGGCGCGGTTCGGCGATGCTCAACCGGATGGGCGGCGACGGTCCGGGCGTGAGCACGCCGGACGTGCCGGAGTTCGACGTGAACAACCTCAACCTGGGTGTCCCCGGCCGGTTCGGCGGCAGCGGCTCGCCCACGTTCGACTTCGACATGAGCGACCTCGACACCGGCTCCTTCAGCCCGTCGCAGCTCGGCGAGATGCGGGCGGCGCTGGACCGGATCAACACCGGCGGGACCGGCCCCGTCCCGGACGGGACGCCGGACAACCGCCGGGTCACCCCGGTGAACAACAACGGCGACGACGGCGCGGACACGGACGGCACGCCCCGGAACCGCGACGCCACCGCGGACGGGCTCCAGGCCACGGACGACTTCCTGGACATCGTCAACACCCCGGAGAATGCCCGCTTCGGGCACGAGGTCACCCAGCGCCACCAGGCCGAGCTCGACGAGGCCGACCGCGGGGGCTCGTGGGAGGGCAACGACATCGGGTCCGACCGACCCGACCTGGAGAACGACCCGGCCCGGGTCCCGGTCACGCCGCGCGGCGACACGATGGAGGCCGACAGGCCCCGCGACACCTCGGCGGAGGACGTGTACCGGCTCACCGGCACGGGTCCGCAGGACTTCGACACGCGGGCGGACACGGGTGACACGGGCAACGGCGACGGCCCCGAGGCGCAGAACCGTACGCCCACGGTCACCAACAGCGTCGACAGCGGCGTGGGCGCCCGGACGGGGGACGCCGGCCACGCGGATTCCGGGAACGGCTCCTCCGACAGCGGCACACTCGACCAGGGCCGGTCGGGCTCCGGTACCACCGCCTCCGGCGACCTCACCGGGCACGGGCCCGGCTCCGGTTCCACGGCGTCCGGCGACCTCACCGGACATGGACCCGGCACGCCGACGCACGTCGGCTCGGGCACGGACGGCGGCTCCGGACAGGGTCCCGGCGGGGGATCGGGCCCCCGCATCCCGAACGGCGACACCCCGCAGAAGGTGGACGCCGACAACAACCCGGAGCTGAGGCCCAGGGCGAACAAGGTCTTCGGTGAGGGCGTGGACCTCCCCCCGAACAGCAAGTTCGAGGTCGCGGGTCGGGGCGTGTTCTACACCGACGCCGACGGCAGGGTCGTCCACGCCGAGGTGAAGTCGGGAGAGAAGTACAAGGGGTGGAGCGTGGAGCTGAGGCACCCCCGCCCCGACGCCACCTACGTGGTGGACGGCAGGTACACCTATCAGACGGACTCGTTGGCCAGGACCGTGAGCGTGGAGGGCGATCTCGAGAACACCGGGTCCAACAACAACCGGAGGCACCCGGACCAGGGGAGGATCGGCAACGAAGGGGCCGAGGAATACCGCGACCTCAATGACGACAACGACGCTTCCCCGAACGATCCCCAGAACCCCGAATTCCGTGCGGAGAATGCCGATTGGAACGGCGGCCACCTCATCGGAACGCAGTTCTTCGGAGCTGGCGAGCGCCTGAACCTGGTGCCCATGCTGGAGAACCTGAACCAGTCGAAATCGGCGACGGACACGCACAGGGACAACTACTACAAGCTTGAGGAGGAATGGGCTCGGCTGACCCAGAAGGACCCTGTCACCGGACTTCCCAAAGCACAGGTCAGCGTGAAGATCAGGGTCGAGTACGCAGCCGACATGACAACTCCGAACAGGATTCGAGTAGACTACTCGATTGACGGGGTGCCGCAGAAACCGGTCCGGCTCTCCAATATCCCGGAAACGAACTGAGCAAGAGGAATCCATGGCCACGCAGGCACTCGCACCCGAAGAGCAGCAGGAGATCCTTCGCAGGATCGGAGGCATTCTTCTGGGCCTCGCCCCTGAGGGCTGGACGGAGATCCGGTGCCATTACAGCGGACTGGTCGGGATCTCCACGATTCACACGGAGGCCGCAGTCGGGGACGGGGAGGTCCACAGGATCGACCCGCCCGACTCGGTGTGGGACGAGATGGACAAGCTCCGGCCCGGCATGTACAGCGAGGGCAAGGGGACCTGGTTCTCCGCGGCCTACACCATCGAGCGCCCGGCCCGTTTCCACGTCACCTACGACTACGACAACCCGCCGGAGTTCGACGTGCCGCCCTCCGACGGCTCGTTCGTGCTCGAACAGCGGCACTTCCCCAGGTCCGAGGAGAACATCCCCGAGTGGATGCGGGAGAAGCTCCGCAGCGCCGGCGAGGCGTCCGAGTAGGCGGGTACGGGCGCCGTCCCGGAGCCCCACGACGGGGTCCGGGCCCGGGGCTCCGCGGACCGCGCGGTTCCCGCCGCCCGGACGGCGGGTCGGCCGCCAGAACCCCTGCCGCACCGGAACTTCCGTGAACCGGACGGGACAAGTGCGGATCGTAACCGGCGAACAGGAAGCACCGGCCCGTCCCGGGC
The DNA here is from genome assembly GCF_050955985.1 of Nocardiopsis sp. CA-288880. Classification (NCBI taxonomy): domain Bacteria; kingdom Bacillati; phylum Actinomycetota; class Actinomycetes; order Streptosporangiales; family Nocardiopsidaceae; genus Nocardiopsis; species Nocardiopsis sp. CA-288880. The sequence goes on from NZ_CP192105.1 coordinate 6,863,087, forward strand.
CGTGTCCGCCGACACCAGGGAGTGGCAGCATGGCCGAGGTCCGGTTGGAGATGGGTGGGCACCCGCTGTCCCCGGAGACGCGCCGACGCTTCCCCTGGGCGCGGAGGCAGCCCCCGTACACCCGCGCCGAACTCAACCAGGTCGTGGCGGAGGCCGATGCCGTGAAGCGGGAGTGGCTCTCCGCCCGCGCCGAGCTCAGCGGGCTGGTGCCGCGCCTGGAGGAGTCCGAGCGGGCCGCGCGGGCGTCTGCCCCGGACTCCCGGGGGACGGCCGGGGAGGTCGCGGGCTTCCTCGCCCGGGGCAGGACGCTGCTCGCGGCGGGGGACGACCCCGAGCAGGTGGCCGGATACGCCGACGCGGGCAGGAGGTCCTTCGGCGAGCTGATCCGCCTCCTGGCGCGCGGCGTCCGGCCCGCGGAGATGAGGGCGCTCAACGCCGTCGGCCGCATGCGGGCGGGCACCGAGACCCTGCGCACGTCGCTCACCCGCATGCGCGTTCTGTGCGACCGGGCCGAACGGGCCGGGGCCCGCTGGCCGGGAGGGTGGACCGCGGCCGGACCCTCGGCGTCGGACGCCCCGTCCGGCGCCGTGCGCAAGGTCCTCGCGGACCTGCCGGCCACGCGCGCCGGTGGCGGAAGCCGGGCGCGTGCCGCCGTCCCCGCGGCCCCCTCCCCCCGTGGAATCGTCCCGTCGAGCGGCGTCGGGGAGCACCGGGTGGCCCGGTCCCGCTGACCGCCCCGCCTCCCCCGACGAGGGTCCGGCTCGGCCGGTCCGGCCCGGTGACGCGTCGGCGCGGATCGGCCTCCCCGGGTGCGCGTGAGCCCCGTGACGGGACCGTGCGCGGATCAGCGTGTCGGACAGGAGGCGTTCCCCGGGCGCGACCGTCCCACCGCGACTACGCTTGGTCACACATTGACGCATTCGAGTGACCGAGAGTGGAGAGACATGCGCCTGCGCACCCTTCTGGCCGCCACCGCCCTCACCGCCGCCGCGCTGGCGGCCGGCGCCGGCACGGCCGTCGCCGCCGAGCCCCTCGACCAGGCCTGTTCGGCCGTGGGCGGGGTGCTCGACCACCCCCTTTCCCCCGTCTCCCTCAACACGACCACGAGCCTGCCCGTGGACTGCCTCGTGGCGCCGTAGCCGGACCAGCCCGCGCACAGCGGCCGATCGACCGCCCCCGCCGTCCCCGCCCCCGCGGGGGTCGGCGGGCGTTCACCCCTCGGCGTCCAGCACGGCCATGAGCCGGGCGATCGTGGCCGCCTCCTCCCGCGCCCCGATCTCCAGGGCCCGGTCGTGGACCTGCCGCAGGGTGGAGACGACCTCCTCCAGCGGCGGCACCGGGACGGCCATCTGCTCGACCAGGGTCCTCGGGTAGCGCCGGTGCCCTCCGAGGGTGCGGAGCGACATGAGCCGCCCCTCCCCCTCCCACCGGATGAGGGTCTTGGGGTCCACGCCGAGGATGCGCGAGGCCTCACGTGGGGTCAGCAGCCTCTCCACCGGTCGCGCGGGAACGTCTGGAGCGGGGTTCCCCGGGGCTCGCTCCGCCACCGGTCTCCCTTGCTCTTGTCGCGTCGTCACGGTCGGCACCTCAGATCCGGGCCTGCGGCCGGTCCAGCTCGAACCACACGGTGGTGCGGTTCCGGTCGTGGAAGGTCCCCCACCGGGCCGCCTGGACGTGCACGAGGCGGAGCCCCAGGCCGCCCTCCCTCTCCAGGTCGAGGGGGCGCACGTGCGGGGTGGAGCCGGCCTCGCCGCGCGGCCCCTGGTCGATGACCTTCAGCTGGACGCGGTCCGGGAACCGGTGGACGGTCACGGTCACGTGCCCTCCCTCGTCCCCGCTGCGTGAGTGGGTGATGGCGTTGTTGAAGAGTTCGCTGACCAGGTACTGGGCGACGTCGGCGGTCGCGGGCGGCAGGACCGTGGCGATGCGCCTGCGCAGGACGGCGGCCTGCTCGGGGCGTCCGGCGACGGCCAGGGCGTGGCAGTCGGGAACCCCGCACGTGCGGTCGAGCACCATCGGCGCGCGGTCGTCGGGGTCCGTGACCCGGCGGGGCAGGGGCTCGGAGCCGCCGGTGTCGGGCTCGCGGTTCGGCACAATGCGGATAGCTGGTCGCACCTGTATTCCCTCCCTGGGTCGGCCACTACGCGCGTGGCCCGTGGCACCACCCTGGGGCCGCCCGTGGGCGGGTTCCAGCGAAATCACCGAACGGTCACACTTAGTCGTTACAGGCTCTATCGGGTCGTGTCCTGGTCTTGCATGGGTCGTAGTGGCGATAACCCGGAAATGGGAGTCGTAGTGAGCCTCAAGGCCAACCCCAGGCGCAAGACCCTGGGCAGGAAGATCGCGGCGGCACGGAGCCAGGCCGGAATGACGCAGGGACAGGTGGCCAAGGCGCTGAAGGTCGTCCAGTCCACGGTGTCCGCGTGGGAGAAGGGCAGGCGGAGGCTGCCTTCGGACCGGGCGGAAGAACTCGATGCGCTCTTCGATTGCGGCGGTGCGATAAATCGGGCCTGGAACGCGGCGAACGAGCCCGACGCACTACCGCCCTGGTACACGGAGGTCGGACAGCTGGAGCGGGAGGCGACCGAACTCCGGGAGTACCAGCCTTTGGTCTTTCCTGGACTTGTTCAGTGCAAGGCCTATGCGCGAGGTCTGCTGGCCGACACAGGACCATGGCGCTCCCAGCAAGAGTTCAAGCAAATGGTCGACTCTCGGGTGGAGCGCCAGGAGGTACTGGAGAGAGTAGATCTCCCTCTGCTGTCCATCGTGGTGGAAGAGTCGGTTCTCCGTCGAGCTGTCCAGGGAGGGAAACCGGTACTGATCGAACAGCTCACTAAGAGTCTTGAGCTGATCGAACGGGGCAAAGTCCGTTTTCAGGTCATTCCTGTCGACGCCGAGTGCCACCCAGGCGCTTCTGGACCGTTCCGGCTCTACACGTTCCCGGAGAAGCCCACGGTTGCCTCCGCTGAGCACATGAAAGGTGAGCAGTTCATGGATGACATGATGCAGGTGCAACACTGCGCGATGCTCTTCGGCATCCTTCAGGCGGAGGCGTTGTCTCCCCGCGCGAGCCGGGAACTGATCAGGAAGGTCAAGGAAGAACTCGATGACGAAGCGTGAGCCCCACTGGCACAAGAGCAGCTACAGCGCCCAGGAGGGAAGCTGCGTCGAGGTCGCGGAGGGGAAGGCCGTCCTGGTCCGCGACACCCAGAACCGAGTACTCGGACACATCGACTACACCGCCGAAGCGTGGGCATCATTCCTGCGCGGGGTGACCACCCACCGCGCCTGAGCCGACGAGGCAGAGGAGCCACCGTGAACGCCTGGCACAAGAGCACCCACAGCGGCGAAGCGGGCAGCTGTGTCGAGGTCGCCGAAGGAGAGTCGGTCCTGGTGCGCGACACCGACAACCGACCCCTCGGCCACATCGACTACACCCCCGAGGCCTGGGCGGCGTTCCTCGGCTCCACCACCTCCCTCATCCCCTGATCCCGGACACGACGACGGCCGACCAGCCCGCTGGTCGGCCGTTCTCCCGTTCCCGCCCCATGACGGGGCGCCTCCGCCGCCGCACGCCGTCCGGCTGACGGGCCGACGCCCTCGCCCGCGGGGTTCACCCCGTCAGTGGTACTCCCACATGACCACTCGCGCGCCCGCGAAGTCCCTCTTCTCCAGGTCGCTGCGCCGGATGATCCAGAACGGGCAGCCCTGGCAGTCGGGGTCCGCCTGCATGGGGTACTTTGCCTGGGCCAGCAGGACCCACTCCTCCTTCGCCTTCTCCTCCGGTGACTGCGTGATGGGCGGGTCCTGAGGGGAGTAGGCGTAGCCGCCCAGGAGCAGGTCGACCGCCCACGTCTGCTTCCTCTTGTCGTGGTGTTCCAGGCCGTACTGCCGGTAGACCCGTCGGACCTCCGGGTCGTGGAGGGCGTCGTCGTCGTCCGTCGGCAGGCTCCGGATGGTCCGGGCGTAGAGCGGGCGCGGGTCCGTGTGGGGGGTGGCCCAGTAGGCGGCCCTCTCCTCGTCCTCGATCTCCCCGACGTCCTCGCGCAGAGGCTGGGGAGACCGTTCCTCCGTGACCGTCCCGGCCGGGACGTACACCACGTGGTCGCCGACGGCCGGCTCGTCGTCCTCGAGCGGGTCGTGCTTGTTGGCGAAGAACAGCAGGTGGCCGTCCTCCGGCAGCGGGATGTCGAGGGCGTCCCGTGGAAGGGCCGCGCAGTCGACCGACGCGACGAAGTGCGGGTAGGAGCCCCATTCGGCGTCCGGGGGGAGGGAGGGAAGGCCGCCGTACTGCCCGGCCAGGACCCCGCCGTCCTCCGCCGAGGACGTCAGTTCGATCTGGGGGCGGGCGAGCCCGAGGGCCAGGTCGATGGCGTGTTCGGGCACACCGGCCTCGCGGGCCGCCTCGCGATACTGCTCAGAACTGTCCATGCCGGACATGCTGCCCCATTCGGCGGACACTCCGCCGCGCTCCGCACCCGTCCCGGAACCAGGCCCCCGGGTCCCGGGCAGCGACCTTGGACCCCACAACCCATATCCCCTGATCACGGACATAAAGGCGGCCGACCGGCTCTCCGGTCGGCCGTTTTCTCAACTTTCCCCGTCTTACTTTCCGATACCTCCCCCACCCCACCCCCCGACCCCTTACTCTCTGTCTCGAAAAGCCAACCGCATCAAATGACCCCGCAACGGCTGAACACCGTTCGGGGTCGTGGCCAGCAACTCACACCCTTAACGAGAAGGATTGCCAGCATGCGCCAGTTTAGCGCTGCGGCCCTGACCCCTGCCTTTCGGCTGGTCACGGCCCTGTTCATCGCCCCTCGCGGACGCCACGCCTCCCCCGGGCGGCTGCGTCGCCGCCGGTCCACCCGGGTCCGCCGCTACGCGCCCGCTCCCGTCCCGGCCCCGGTCGCCGGGCCTGACACCGCCACGGCCGCCGCTCCGGCCCCGGGGACGCCTCCCCGCCCGGCACAGGATCCGGCTCCCCCGCGCCACACCTGCGAGGCCGAGGACGTCGCCCTCGTCCGGCCCTACTACGAGGCCCACGAGCGCGAGAGCGAGCGCGAACGGGCGCTGCTCCGCGTCCAGGCCGAGGCCAGCGCCCGCCTCCACGGCTGGGTCCCCCGGCCCCGCGCCTCCGGCGACCTCCTCGCCGCCCCGTCCCCGCTGCCCCTCTCGGCGTTCGGGCCGCCGGTTCCGGTCGCCGGGACCGCGGCCCCGGCGAACTGGGACGACCTGGCCGCCGCCACCCACGGGTGGGGCGGTCTGCGGGCCCGTCAGGGGGTCCCGGCATGAGGCCCCGCGTCTTCTGGGAGCACCGCGTCTACCCCGGTCACCTGTCCGGGCTGGCCGGGGTCCGCGCGGACCTCGCCGCCGACCTGGCCGGGTTCGACCCGGACACGGTGGACACGCTCACCCTCGTCACCAGCGAGCTCTTCGCCAACTGCTGCAAGTACACCGACTCCGGCCACGAGGGCGGCGAGGTCCTGCGCGCGCTGTCCATGCCCGACCCGGGCACCCTGCGCGTGGGCCTGTCCGACTTCGGCGGGGGCGGCGGCGTCCCCGCCGTCCCCCGCGAGCGGACCGCCGCCGAGTGGGACCGGGCGGAGGGGCAGCGCGGCCTGCTCATGGTCGAGAACCTGGCCTCCGCGTGGGGCCACCACCGGCTCGCGCCCTGGGCCGACCTGGGCACCCACGTGTGGGCGTCGCTGCCCGTCGACCCGGCCGGGGTCCCGCCCGGCCTGCGCCCCTACGTGTTCACCCGCTGAACCGCCCCGGGGGTCCCCGTCCCGCCCGCCGCGACGGGGACTCCGCCGCCCATACCGCCCGAACCCCGTCCCACGACAGGGTCCCAGGGACCGGTCATGACGCATGCAGAATGTAGGAGTGCATTTATTATAAGTGCACTCCTAAAAAATGCGGAGACGTTTACGCTGGTCACAGCATCGAATCAGCCTTTCGCTGTCGTTCGGTACAGCCTTCCCCGAGCAGAGCGGCAGGGGTCCTCGGGGCCCGACGGGGACCCCCGGGGCTCAGCCGGGCAGCGAGTCCCAGAACCGGCGCAGGACGGCCGCGCCCCGCTCGGGGTCCTGGAGCATCCAGTAGTGGGTCAGCCCGTCCAGCTCCTCGTACTCCGCCCCCAGCTGCCGGGCCACGTCCCGGTCCTGGTCCGGGCGGGCCATCGGGTCCCCGGTCGGCACGAGCACGAGCCCGCGCGCCCGGACGGGCCCCTCGAACTCCCTGCCCCAGTCCGCGTGGAAGTTGGGCCACGCCGACCGGTAGAGCGCCAGAATGGCGGCGCTCATCACCTCGTCGTGGGCGGCGTCCACCTCCTGGGCGAGTTCCGCGCTCATGCCCCGGGACCGGAGCACCTCCCCGAAGGACGCCCCGCTGCCGGGGGCGGCCTCCCGCAGCGCCGCCAGCGACTCCTCGCCCTCGGGGCTCTTCTGCCACAGCGTGGCCGCGTCGTGCCACGTGTACCCGGGGTGCCAGCCGTGGGCGACGTCGGAGACCCAGCTGCGGACCGGGACGTCGTGGGCGGAGACCGCGCGCATGGCCAGGTGGGCGCCCCAGTCGTGGCCGACGAGGTCGACGGGCCCGCCGATGGCGCGGAGTTCGTCGGCCAGCCAGGCGGCGTACTCCTCCTTGCCGTGCATGCCGTCCGGCCGGGCGCTGCCGAAGCCGGGCAGGCGCAGGGCCGTGCTCGGCTCGGGGACGAGGGCGCGGACGGCGTTCCAGAGGGACGGCGTCTCGGGCACGCCGTGGACGAAGACGATGGTCATGCGGTTCCCCCCAAGGAAGTTGATAAGCTATCGATTTCACCGTAGCACGAGAAGTTGATGAGTTATCGACTTTCTGGATCCGGGGGGCAGCCATGCGGGCGGACGTCGCGCGCAACAACCAGAAGATCTTCGAGAAGGCCCGGGAGGCGGTCGGCGCCGGGGAGACCGACCTCAAGCTCAACGAGCTGGCCCGCCGCGCGGGGGTCGGCGTCGGCACGGTCTACCGCCTCTTCCCCACCCCGCGGGCGATGCTGGAGGCCGTGGTCGAGGAGGCCGTCACCGACCTCAACCGCGTGGCGGCCGAGGCGGTGACCGACCCCGACCCCCGGCACGGGCTCGACGCCTTCCTCCGGGCGGCCCTGACCGCGGCTCTCGACCAGCCCGGCCTGTTCGACGTCCTGATCACCGTCGAGGACGAGCGGGAGTCCCTGCGGGAGGCCAAGGGCGAACTCGTCGCGGCGGCCTCGCGGCTCCTCGAACGCGCCCGCCCGGAGACGCCCCTGACCGGGGAGAACCTGCTCAAGCTGCTGTGCGGGCTGATCCACGCGGTCACCGAGCACCCGGCCGAACGCCGCCGGGCCGCCGCCGACGCCTACCTGCTCCTGCTCCGGAACGGCCTGACCCCCGGCCCCTCCGCCTGAGACGGCGCCGGTCGGTGCCGGACGAGGCCGGGCACCCCCACCCCAGCCCGCCCCGACCCACCCCCGCCTTTCCCGATGATCTTGTACTTATAGCGAGGCTGAGCGCCCAAGTTCGCCATAAGTACAAGATCACCGAGGGGTGGGGCGGCGGGCGGGGCCGGGGCGCGTCGGGGTCCGCCCTGGCCGGATCCGGGCACAAAGCCCCGCAGGAGCGGATTTCTGGGATCATCGGCCCGTTCGGACACACGACCTCTGGCGGAGCGTGAAGCCATGGCCACCCCCCTGCGCGACGGCGACCCCCTCAGGATCGGCCCCTACCGGCTGGCGGGACGGCTGGGCACGGGCGGCATGGGGAGGGTGTTCCTGGGGCGCTCACCGGGCGGGCGCCTGGTCGCGGTCAAGACCGTGCACCCCGAACTGGCCGAGGACCCCGAGTTCCGGCGGCGGTTCGCGGCCGAGGCGGCCGCCGCGAGGAAGGTGGGCGGGTTCTACACCGCACAGGTCGTGGACGCCGACCCCGACGCCGACCCGCCCTGGCTGGCCACCGCCTACATCCCCGGCCCCTCCCTCCACCGGGCCGTCGCCGACCACGGACCGCTCCCGGCGGAATCGGTGGCCGTGCTGGGCGCGGGCCTGGCCGAGGGCCTGGCGGCGGTGCACGCGTGCGGGGTGGTGCACCGCGACCTCAAGCCCGCCAACGTCGTCCTCGCCGAGGACGGGCCCCGGCTCATCGACTTCGGCATCGCCCGCGCGCTGGACGCCACCTCCTTCACCCGGACCTCCACGGTGCTGGGAACGGCGGCGTTCATGTCCCCCGAACAGGCGCGCGCCCTGCCGGTGGGCCCGGCCTCGGACGTGTTCTCGCTGGGGTGCGTGCTGGCTTTCGCGGCCACGGGGCACAGCCCGTTCGGGCAGGGCCCGGCCCACGCGGTGGCCTACCGGATCGTCCACGAGGCCCCGGACCTGGGCGGCGTTCCGACCACCCTCGCGGCCCTGGTCGCCGGATGCCTGGCGAAGGAGCCCGACGACCGCCCCGGGGTCGGCGGGGTGCTGGAGGAACTGGCCGCGCTCACGGCCTCCCTGCCCGCGCCCGCCCACGAGCGGTGGCTCCCCGAGGAGCTGACCCGGGTCGTCGCCGCACGCCGGACCCTCGCGCTGACCGCGGTCGTCCCGGCGGCGGACGCTTCGGAGGAGGCCGCTCCCGCCGTGGGAACCCCGGCCGGGGGAGTCCCGGAGGGGGACGCCCCCGCGGAGCGCGCCACACGGGGAAGCCCCCCGGCGGGGCCCGTCCCGGAGCCGGTTCCGGAGCCGGGCGACCACCGCGGAACCGCTCCGCGCCCGCCCGGCCCGGACGGACGGACGGCGCCCCTGCTGGTCCACGAACGCCGCCGCGCACGCGGCGAGGCCCCGCCGCGCCCGGCCCGGCCGGAACAGACCGCCGTCCACTGGATGCTCGCCCTCTTCGCGCTCGCCGCCGCGGTCGCGGTCGTCCACCAGCTCGTCGTGGCGGCCGAGACGGGCGTGGAGCTGAGCGGCCACGCCTATGCGGCGGCGAGGGAACCGTGGGGGTGGCGGACCTTCGCCCTCGCCCTCTGGGGCGTCCAGATCGCCTTGGGCGCGGGGCTGGTGGTGTCCTGGCTGGCCTGGTTCCTGCGCGTGCGCACGCTCGCGGAGTCGTTCGCCCCCGGGCGCCTGCGCTACCGCCCGCGCATGGCGGTGCTCGGCTGGTTCGTCCCCGTGGGCAACCTCTGGCTCCCCAAGCAGATCGCCGACGACGTCTGGCACGCCTCGAGCCCCGCCGACCGGGGCGGGCGCCCGGCCCCGGCCGGGGCCGTGCACCTCTGGTGGGCGCTGTGGCTGCCCGCCCTGGCGACCTGGCCCCTGTTCTGGACCCCGTGGGCGCTGATGATCGAGGAGAGGCACGGGATCGGCGACTTCGGCTCCATCGAGGTGTACGAGTTCGAGTTCCTCCCGATGGCCTGGGCCGCCCTGGCCGCGCACGCGCTGGCGGTGCCGGCGGCGATCGCCGCGGCCGTCTTCGTGCGGCGGCTGACCGACATGCAGGCGGCCAGGCTCGGCGGCTGACCGCCCCGCCCCCGGAGGACGGAACCAGGTGTCCCCGGACCGGCCTCCGGGCCACCCGGTCGGAGAGAAACCGGTCGCTTGCCCCCGCATACGGCGTGAACCGCGCCTCGCTGCGCGCCGGCGGTTTCTCAACGTGCCGAAGCGGACATAAAGTGCCCATCACATCACTCCGCGTGATCGGAACGCCCGTGAAGCACACCCTGGCCGCACTGGTCCTCACGTCCTTCTCCACCCTCGCGCTCGGGGCCGCGCCGGCGCAGGCGGCCGGGGGCTCACTCGTCATCAACGGCACGGAGCACCGGGACCCCCGGGGCTGCTACGACACGGACCGGTGGCCCCTCGTGGTCGACAACCGGACCGACGGCCCGGTCCACGTGTTCTCGGACCCCGGCTGCACGGGCAGATACGTCACGACGGTGGACCCGGGCGAGCGGAGGGTCGACGAGCACGGCCAGAGCGTCTACGCCCCCTGACCCCGCCCGCCCCCGCGCCCACGGGGCCGGGGGCGGCCGCGCGTCCGGTTGCGGGGATTCCCCCTGCGTCGCCGCCGTGTTACGTTCTGTTCCCAACACGGTGGGTAAGCGCTTACCCACGTGCTTGCCGCCCCCGGCGGAGCGGGGCCGCACACCCCGCCCGCGACCCCCCGAGAGAAGGAACCCATGCCACCCCCCGCTCACCGACGGCGCCGGACCGCCGTCACGGCAGCCACGGCAGCCACGGCAGCCGCGCTGGCCCTCGGCGCCGGCGCGCTCACCCTCACCGGCCCCGGAGGCGTCGCGACCGCGACGGCCGCACCCGCCTCCTCCTCCGACGCCTCCGGCGCCCCCGCCGGGGCACGCGTGGCCGAGCAGCTCGACCGCGGCGTCGTCAGCGTCGGCGGCCCCGACGGCAACCTCGTCACCTGGCGGCTCCTCGGCGGCGACGACCCCGCCACCGCGTTCAACGTCTACCGCGACGGCGAGCTCATCACCCCCGAACCCCTCAGCGGGGCGACCAACCACCTCGACCCCGACGCCCCGGCCGACGCCGCCTACACCGTCGCCGCGGTCGTCGGAGGCCAGGAGCAGCCCCCGTCCGCGCCCTCGCTCACCTTCGCCGACGGACACCTGGACGTCCCCCTGGACCGCCCCGAGGGCGGCAGCGTCAACGGCTCCGCCTACACCTACGACGCCAACGACGCCTCCGTGGGCGACCTCGACGGCGACGGCCGGTACGAGATCGTCCTCAAGTGGGACCCGACCAACGCCAGGGACAACTCCCAGAGCGGACACACCGGCCCCGTGCTCGTCGACGCCTACGCGCTCGACGGCACCCGCCTGTGGCGCATCGACCTGGGCGCCAACATCCGGGCGGGCGCCCACTACACCCAGTTCCAGGTGTACGACTACGACGGCGACGGCAGCGCCGAGGTCGCCATGAAGACCGCCGACGGCACCCGCGACGGCGAGGGGACGGTCATCGGCGACGCCGGGGCCGACCACCGCGACTCCGGCGGGTACGTGCTCAGCGGACCCGAGTACCTGACCGTGTTCGAGGGCGCCACCGGCCGCGCCCTCGACACCGCCGACTACGCCCCCGGGCGCGGCAACGTCGCGGACTGGGGCGACGGCTACGGCAACCGGGTCGACCGGTTCCTCGCCGGAACCGCCTACCTGGACGGCGAGAACCCCAGCATGGTGTTCTCCCGCGGCTACTACACCCGAGCGGTCATCGCCGCCTGGGACTTCCGCGACGGCGAACTGACGCGGCGCTGGGTGTTCGACTCCGACGACCCCGGCAACGGGGCCTACGCCGGGCAGGGCTTCCACAGCCTGTCCGTCGCGGACGCCGACGGCGACGGGCGCGACGAGGTCATGTTCGGCGCCGCCGCCGTGGACGACGACGGAACCGGCCTCTGGGAGACCGGCCACGGGCACGGCGACGCCCTGCACGTCGGCGACTTCGTCCCCGACCGGCCCGGCCTGGAGGTGTACGGCGTCGGCGAGAACACCGCCGCCCCGGACGCCTGGCTCGCGGACGCCGCCACCGGCGACGTGCTGTGGACCCTCGGCTCCGGCAACGACAACGGACGCGGCGTGGCGGGAGACGTCTGGGCGGGCAGCCCGGGGGCCGAGTTCTGGTCCTCCAGCGTGTCCGGACTGCGCGACACCGGCGGCGACGAGGTCGGGCCCAAGCCCGGCTCCGCCAACTTCCTGGTGTGGTGGGACGGCGACGGGAGCCGCGAACTGCTCGACGGGACCCGGATCGACGAGTACGACCCGGACGGGAGCACCCGCCTGCTCGACGGGGAGGGCGTCGCCTCCAACAACGGCACCAAGGCGACCCCCGCCCTGTCCGGCGACATCCTCGGCGACTGGCGCGAGGAGGTCGTCTGGCGCACCGCCGACAACACGGCCCTGAGGATCTACTCCACGCCGCACGAGACGGACCTGCGCGTCCCGACCCTCGTGCACGACACCCAGTACCGGGTGGCACTGGCCTGGCAGAACACCGCCTACAACCAGCCGCCGCACCCGTCGTTCGCCCTCGGCGACGTCACGGCGGGCGACGCCGCGGCGCCCTGGCCGGACATCCGCCACCCCTGATCCGGCGGCTCGGCGGCCCTGGTCCGGGACCGGGACCGGCGGGGCACGGCGGCCCGTCCCCTCACGGGGCGGACCGCCGTTTCCGCGGGCCGGTCGGCGGGCGGGTGGGCGGTGAGGCGGCCCGCTGGCCGGCTGCCGCGTCGGGGCGGGGGGTCGGGGCGTGCGGGCCGGGGCGTGCGGGCCGGGGCGTGCGGAACGCCGGAACCGCCTCAGTGGTAGGTCAGCGTCACCAGGGCCGCCGCCGCGAAGTTCCCGGCCCTGAGCTCGTCGCGCTGGATGATCCAGAACGGGCACGCGGTGGTGCCGGAGACCCCGGGCATGTCCAGCTGCGTCTGGGCCAGCAGCACCCATCCCCCCTTCTCGTCCTCCGGGGAGGAGCCCATGATCGGGGGGTCCTGCGGCGAGTAGGCGTACCCGCCCAGGATCAGGCTGTCGCCCCGGACCGGCCTCCTGTGGTCGTAATCGCCCAGCCTGTACTCCTGGAAGAGGCGGCTGGTCTCCGGGTCGGAGAGGACGGCGTCGTCGGCGCTCATCGGAAAACTCCGGACGGTCCGGGCGTAGAGGGGTCCCGGATCGAGGGCGGGAAGGGCGTCCCCGTCCCCGGGGAGCGCCCGTTCGGTCGTGGGCGTCCCGGCCGGGACGTGGATCACGGACCGGGAGTCCTCGATCAGCACGGCCCCGTCGGGGTCGGTCCTGTCGGCGAAGAACAGCAGGCGCCCGTCGCGCGGCAGCGGGAGGTCGAACCCGTCCGGGGGGAGGGCCGCGCAGTCGACCGTCGCGACGAGGTCCAGCCCGCCGTCCCACTCGACCCCCGCGGGGAGGGAGGGGAGACCGCCGTACCTCCCGGCCGGGACGCCGCCGTCGGCGCCCGACGTGGTCAGCTCGGTCTGGGGAAGGGTGAGGCGCAGGGCGTGGTCGATGACGTGTTCGGGGACGCCCTTCTCGCGCGCCGCGTCCCGATAGGTCTGGGGGTTGTCCATACCGGACATGCTGCCGCAGCCGGAGGACACTCGGCGCGGGCCCGGACCGCCGTCCCGCCGGATTGACCATGCCCCTGCGTCATGGTGTTGCGTTGTTTCCGGGGCCGTCCGCAGGAGGGCCCCGGGCAGCGGTGCGCGCCGCACGCGGCGCGCCGCCCGCTCACGCGACGCCGACCCCGACTGGAGCACCGGATGACCCAGACACCCAGCCGAGAGTCCCTTCCGACCCTGTTCGACGTCGAGGAGTTCTTCGCCGACCCGGAGTTCTCCGGTGCGTCGATCTCGCCCGGCGGGACCCGGATCGCCTACCTGGCGCCGAAGCACGGCCGCACGAACGTGTGGGTGCGCGGCGTCGGGGAGGGCCACGAGGACGCGGTGTGCGTCACGCACGAGACCCGGCGCGGCGTCCACACCTACCACTGGACCGACGACCCGCGCTGGCTCCTGTACCTCCAGGACACCGACGGCAACGAGGACTGGCACCTCTACCGGGTGGACCTCCACGCACCGGACGAGCCCGCCGTCGACCTCACGCCCATGGAACCGGGCTCCCGCGTGGCCCTCGTCGAGCCGCACAAGCCCTCACCCGGCAGCGTGCGGGTCTGGATGAACCTCAGGCCCATGCTCTTCGACGTGTTCCGGATCGACGTGGCCACCGGCGAGACGACCGTGCTCGTGGAGCAGACCGGTCCGACCAGCAGCACCCTGGTCGACAGCGAGGGGGAGCCGGCCTTCCACGTGGAGGTGGCCGACGACGGCACCCACTCCTTCTACGCGATCGACGGCGCGGAGGGGGACAAGCGCCTCCTGTCCCGGCAGGGCGGCGCGGAGTACCCGTACGGGCTGCCCCTCCAGCTGGTGACCCCCGACGGGAAGGGCCTGCTGCTCGGCTCCCACCGGGACTCCGACGACATGCGGGTCGTCCGCCTCGACCGGGAGACCGGAGAGGAGACCGTGGTCGCCGCCGTGGACGGGCACAGCCTGTGCACCATGGGGATGGTGTCCCCCGGCCTGCCCCCCGCCCTGTACTTCAGCCGGCGCACCGGGGAGGTCCTCGCGGCCCGCTTCGTGGGCGACCGAGCGAGGATCGAGGTGCTGGACCCGCACTTCGCCGAGGTGTACGCCGAGGTGTCCAAGCTCTCCGACGGCGTGCTCGGATCGGTGTCCTCGGACGAGTCCGAGCAGCGGTGGGTCGTCTCCTTCGTCCACGACCGCGACCCGGGGGCGACCTGGTTCTACGACCACGCGACCCGGGAGAGCAGGCTGCTCTTCCGCCCGCACCCGGAGCTGGACCCCGCCGAGCTGTCCCCCATGACCCCGGTCCGGTTCCCGGCCCGCGACGGACTGCCGCTGCACGGGTTCCTGACCCTGCCGGTCGGGACGGCGCCCGAGAACCTGCCGCTGGTGCTCCTCGTGCACGGCGGGCCCTGGGCCCACGACACGTGGTCCTTCGACAAGACGGTGCAGTTCCTGGCCAACCGCGGCTACGCGGTGCTCCAGGTCAACTTCCGTGGCTCGACCGGCTACGGCAAGCGGCACATCTCCGCCGCGATCGGCGAGTTCGCCGGGAAGATGCACGACGACCTCGTCGACGCCGCCGACTGGGCGGTGGCCCGGGGCTACGCCGACCCGGCCCGCATCGGCATCGCCGGGGGCTCCTACGGCGGCTACGCGGCGCTCGTCGGCGTCACGTTCACCCCGGACTACTTCGCCGCGGCGGTGGACTACGTGGGCATCTCGGACCTGGCGAACTTCATGCGCACCCTGCCGCCGTTCCTCAGGCCCAGCATGGCCAACAACTGGTACCGCTACGTCGGCGACCCCGACATCCCCGAGCAGGAGGCCGACATGCTGGCCCGCTCGCCCATCACCATGGTCGACCGGATCCGCACCCCGCTGCTCGTCGCCCAGGGCGCCAACGACGTCCGCGTGGTCCAGGCGGAGTCCGACAACATCGTCGGGCCCCTGCGTGCGCGCGGGGTGCCCGTCGAGTACATCGTCGCCGAGGACGAGGGGCACGGCTTCGCGAACCCCGAGAACCAGGTGATGCTCCACCGCGCGATCGAGAGGCACTTCGCGGAGCACCTCGGCGGTCGCTCCGGGGAGCTGTAGGACCGGAGGGCGGCGGGGGTGGGTGGGGGTGGGCGCGCGGGCTACCCGGCCCCGCCCCGCGCCTCCTCGACCTGGTCGCGGTCACAGCGGGGCGCGCCGACGACGACAGACTTGAGGGCGCCTGACCGTTCAGGAGTCCTCGCGAGGGAAGCTACAGCCACGGAGCCGGGCGCTCCTCCCCGGTCTCGGGGTCCCGCAGCAAGCGCTCCGGAGGAAAGACCTCCTCCTTCACCATGTTCCCCGCCTCGTCCATCCCACGGAAGATGATGCGGTTGCCCAGCGCGTCGTAGATCGTCTCGGAGAGAAGCCTCCCCTCCTCGTCCCACTCGTGCCAGGGACCGACCGGACCGTAGGGATCTCGGGTAACCCCCTGGGTCACGAGTTTTCCGCTGGGCGACCACACAAGAAAAGGACCGTCCTCGGCCCCTTCTGTAAAAGTCCGCATCTCGGTCCGACCGGAACCTTCGACGAGCACCGCTTCGCCTGTATAGGCGACACCTTGATAAGTCACTCGGCTTTCGAAGTCCAACTCATCCATCCCGACAGCCTCCACATAGCCTTCACGCCCTGGTACGCCAGGACACGAAGGGACAGAGCGCCAAGGTCGGAAAAGATTTTCCCCTGTCTCGGGATCCACAAACGGCGTATGCGGCGAACTCTCCTCGAAGTGAACAAGAATTCCCGCTTCGTCCCATCGCCGCAGAACCCTCAGACTCCCGTCCGAGTAGTCCGAGACACCTTCTTCACGAAGCCTTCCGTTTTCATCCCAGAAGAAATATGGCCCAGTGGTGATATTTCCTACACGATTGGAGTACTCAAGGGCCACACCGTGTTCATTCAGCAGGAAGACCGGACCGAGGGCGTAGCCCTTCACGAAGGTCTGGTAATGCGTGAACCTCCCGTCTTTCTCAACGGCCTGCCCGGTGAAACTCCCCCCTGGTATCCTGACTGAAATTTCATCCAGGTAATCGAGCTCTTCCGAATCAACTCGCCTCATGGGGAGGACCATCCCTTCCGACCAACTCACACGCCTCATTCGTTGGAGGCCAGGTGTTCTTACCCACCCGGGGAGCGGGAACCCCTTCGGTGATTCTATAGCAGTTCGCACAGCAAGGGCAGTCGCCGGGCCTTTCCGCCTTCAGAGTGAATCTGTTATCCAGCTGGAACTCCCCCACGACGACCTCCATTCCAGCCGCCTCCCTCTCCTGGAGCAGACGGTTGAGGGCCTTCACCTCCGCGTGGCGCGAGGGAGTGTCTCCATGGGGGTAGGGGGTGTAACGCACCACCTCTTGATCCTCGTTGTACTGGGGGTAGCCGGAACCCGGCACCCGAGGATCGACCGGGCGATGCATTCGAGCGATTCGATCCCGAATCAACCCGTGCATTTCAACATCGGGGATGCTCGTACCATTGCTGTGCCCGTTGAAGCCTTCCGCTACAAGCCCTGTCCGCCTGTCGATGACGATCGCATTGACCGCCCCGCCCTTCTTTCCGAGAGAGGCATCACTCAATCCATGCCGATCCTTGAACTCGGCCATCTCATTCCCCCTGTGCACCACCAACCTCTCAAGCCAAACCTTGATATCGATTCCGTTGACTTCCAGGATGAGACCGCGATCGTCCCTTCGTGTCACCATTCCATCTAGAACCTCGCCCAAGATTCTTCCCCTGGAAGCAAACTCGCGAAGCTTCATCGGGTCGGTGGTCGGCAGCTTGTCCTGATACGCCTCCGGATAAGTTCCTCCCCTTGTACCCAGGCCGAAATCTTCGATCAGAGAACTTCTGTCCTCGGCACGTCCACCGAGTTCTCCAGCCCCTTCTCTGACCGGCTCGGGGACGATGACATCCGATGCCCCGTCTCCGGCACCGTCGTCGACATCGCGGAACTCGAAGCCCTCGCCCCCCGGAAAAGTGGTGGGAGGTCCTTCTGGGCTCGGAAGCAGAGGGGCTCCTTCGGCCGGGCGGGGGGTGCCGTGCCCGTGACCAGTGCTCGGACCGTCGGGGGCAGGGGTGGGGCTTGCGGCACTGGTCCCGTCGCGGGGGGTCGAGGCAGGGGTGGCGGGTTTCGGATCCGGGTCGTGGGCGGCGGTGACGCGGAAGTCCCGGTCGGAGCGGTCGCCGATACCGTCCCCGCCTGGGACCTCCATCCCCCCGCCCCGGGCGCCGGCTCCGACCAGGGCCTCCCGGCGCACGTCGAGCAGCGCGGACCGCTCGGCGGCATCCATGCCGCTGTAGCGCTCGACGTCGGCGACGAGCTCGGCGACCCTCACCTCGTCGCCGCGTCCGGCCGGGACCGCCGCCGCGGGCGCCCCGGCCCTGTCGTCCGGAACACCCCCGTCCCCCGCGTGCGCCGGCACCGGTCCGGTCCCGGGCGACGGCCCGGCCCCGGCCCCGGCCCCACCGCTCCCGGCGGGCTCCGGCGCGCCCTCCACCACCTCCCAGTGGGCGAACCGCGCCGCCATCCCCGTGCGCAGCTGGTCCAGGCGCAGCCCGATGCCGGTGGCGGTGTCGGAGAACCCGGTCCTGATCCCGCTCAGCGTCTGGGCCAGGCTGAACCCCGGCCGGGCCGCGGCGCCCGGCTCCCAGGCCACCCCAGTGCGCTCCAGCACGTCGATGTCCGGGATGTCGGGTCCGCCACCTCCGATCCGGCTGAGCAGCATGCCGCCCCTGACGGGGAACGCCACCACGGTCAGCGCCAGGTTCCCGCCCGCCGTGGACAGCGTGTACGCGGGCCGGTCCTCCCACTCCCGCCACGGGAACAGGTCGTGGCCGACCTCCGTCCACGCCGCCCCGGCGTTCTCCCGCCAGGTCTGCCCCGAGCTCTCCTCGGCGTCGAACGGGTTCATCCACCCGTCCTCGCCGTACATCCCGACGAGCGCGCCGTACCCCTGGAAGGTCTCCTCCTTGTGGGTGACGGCGTTGTCCACCACCTCGCCGACGCTGCCGGCCCACCCGCTACCCGCGCGCCACAGCCCGGTGGAGGACAGGGCCCCCGCACCGAGGCCCCAGGCCATCCCGACGCCGAAGTGCTCCTGCTGGGCGGCGAACGCGTCGGCGGCCCAGTCGAGCGGCCACGGCTTGTCCGACCCCGTGAGGTGGGACCAGCTCTCCTCCCCCGCGCGCTGCCACTCGGAGAACTCGGTGAGGTCGAACGCGATGTCGGGGACCTCGTCCGGGTCGAGGCCGTAGGCGATCTCCCGGGGGCCGGGCGCCTCCCCGCCCGCGGCCGTGTAGGTGTTGCCCTGCCCGTTCACCGCGGAGATGGCGGTGGCGCACTCCCTCTCCGCCTCCTGGAACGTCGCCCAGACGATGTTGGCCCACAGCTTCAGGGAGCGGTTCTTGCTGTAGTGCCACGGGTTGAGCGCCCAGAACTCCTCGTCCCGCACCTCCTCCACGAAGGCCACCGCGTCGTCTTTGATGTTGCGCAGCCGGGTCCGGGCGCTCTCGGCCTCCTCGGCGAAGGTCTCCAGGGCGGTCACGACCGCGGTGACGTCCTCCAGGACGGTGTCGCCCTTGCGGGCGACCGGGCCCATCGCGGCGAGGAGGGTCTCCGACTCGGGAGCGGTGTAGTGGGCCTGGAGGGCCTGCCACGAACTCTCGACCCCCGCGCCTCCCTCCGCGACCTCCTCCGCGGCGGCCCTGAGGTTCGCCGCGGCCGTCTGGAGGACCTCCACCGAGGTGCCGGGCACGGGGATGGCCTCGGGGACGATCAGGACGGTGAAGTCGTTGTCGAGGGGCTGCTGGTTCCGGGGGTCGGGCTCGGGTCTCGTCACGTCGACAGGGGGCATGGCGACTCCGTGGGGAGGAGGTGGGGGATCCGCCGCCGGGCGGAGACAGCCGACCCGGCGGGGGCAGGGGGTGAGGGGTGACCGGGGCACGGAGGGCACGGCCCGGTCGGGGCTTCGCGACCGGTGCGCGGCAGAGCGTGCGCGCCGGACCGGCGCGGGTCAGTGCGGAGCGTTCACGGGGTTCTCGACATACGTGGCGTTGGCCTGGGCCTCCTCCGCCATCTCCAGGTCGCCGGCGAGGTAGGCGTCCACCGCCAGGGCGCACCCCTCCAGGGCGGAGCCGGCCCGTTCGACCATCTCCTCCGCGAGGGCGCCGACGTGTTCGAGGAAGTGGTACAGCTCCCCCTCGACCGGTCCGCTGCACGCCGCCGTGGCGGCGTTCATGATCTCGTCGCCGGTGGTGGTCAGGGCGCCGTCGAGCGCGTCGCCGCTGCCGTCGCCGACCTTGCCCAGCACCTCGTTGAGCACCGTTCCGACGGAGGGGGCGTCGATGTCCCACGCGCTCACCGGTCACCGCCTTCCCGGGCGGAGAAACGGTCGCCCCGGAAGTTCTGGGGCGGTTCGGCAGTCGAATCGTGGCCGGTATCGGCCAACTCGCGCTCGGAGCGGACGATGCTCGCATCCATGCGATTCAGGGCGGGGAGCACCGCCTCGATGATGCTGGTCAGACGAGTCCGCAGCTCCCCGGTGCGCTCGCGCATGCGCACGGCCACGATCCCGTGCGCGACGGGGACGCGCATCGGCGGGACGTCGCCGCGCGGGAGGTCGCCCGCGGGTTCCCCGAGCGCGCCCGGGACCTCTACCAGCTCGAATCTCATCTACCGGTCACCCTGCCCAGGTCCGTCGGAACCGCCGCCCCCAGGGGCGCGTTGTGCGTATTATGCCGATGCACCACGACAATGTGTGACCTCTCCCTCGCGGAAGAGGTTCGTACTGGCACGGAGTTCCGGATACCCCTTGACCGCAGGCCCCCTCTACCGGTTCCCCACCGGAGGGACGGGCCCCACGACGTCCGCTCCCACGCTTCCCCGCCCCGCAGGCCCCCGCACGCACGCATGCCGAGCCACCAGCACCGAGCCATCAGCCACCCGGCGCCGACCGTGCCCCCGTCCGGGCCCGGACCCGGACACCCCTCCCGTTTCGCCCGGTCACGCCGGACCCGACCCCGCCGTCCCCCGGCGGCATCGCCAAGGAGAACCGTTGAGCTACGACGTGGTCGCACTGCTGGCGGCGGAACCCGGCATGGTCGCGGTCGCCCACTCGCTCCGCGACGCGGGGGCCGACCTCGCGGTGCGCCCCCTGGACGGCGGAATCGTCCAGTTGCGGGACGCCGAGGCCCGTGTCCTGGCCACCCTCGAACCCGCCCAGCTGGTCGAGTCGCGGGGCGAGGTCTCCCGGCTGCTCGGCGCCGAGGCCGCCGTCAACCTGCCCGACACCTGTTGGTGGGCCGAGGTGCGTGCGCGGCCCGACGCCGCGGGGCGCGAGGCGGCGCACCGCGTCGCCGACGGCCTCGCCCTGCGCCTGGGCGGGGGTGTGTGGACCTCGGGCCCGGGCGACTTCTCGCTGTGGGAGGAGACCGGGCACCCGGCCGTCGAGTTCGAGGCCGAGGAGGCGTTCGTCGTCGCCCAGGACCGCGAGGTGGTCCCGCTGTCCTCCTGGATCACCGACGCCGTGTCGGCCAACGCGCTCCGGGGAACGGTCCTCCAGGTGCTCACCCCCAGGTCGTCGCGGCTCACCCACGGGCTGCGCACCCTGATCACGCAGCCGATGGCCCGGTGGGTGGTGCTGGACGGGGAGGGCGGCCAGTTCGACGGGGTCAGCGGCCTCCCGCTCCGCTGGGACCGGGTGCACGGGTACGTTCCCGACTGCCGTGGCGGGAGCGCTCCCGAGCCCGCGGCCGGGTTCCTCGACATCTCTCCGCTGGGCGCGCACCTGCTGGTCGACCTGGCGGTCCGGCACGGCGCGTCCTTCGCGCCGCCCCTCGGCCGGGCGGTCGAGCTCGTCACCGGGCACCTGGCCGGGGTGCTCCCCGCGGGCTGGGGGCCGCACGAGCCGGCGCTCGCGCCCTGGGACCGGGAGCGGCTCGTGCGGCTCGTGCGCCACCGCGCCCCGCGGACGGCCGTGCTCCAGTTCTCCGGGCGCCAGGAGGCCGGTCCCCCCTTCACGGGCGGCGCCCGCGTCTCGTGGGCCCCGGACGGGGAGAGGGCGGTGGAGCGCATCTCCCTGGCGATCGGGTTCGAGGACGAGGGGGCGCTGCCCCTGGGGACGCTCCCCGGCCTGGTGGAGGCCCTGGCCGCGGAGAACCTTCTGGACGTGCTCCACGTGCGCCGGGCGCGCGGTCGCCGCGACGTCACCTTCGAGCCGCGCTGGCACGGACTGGCCGCCCCGGTCGGCATGGCCCTCGGCCCCGACGGGGTGCGGCGGGCCGGGGAGGAGCACGCGCTGGCCGGCCCCCTGCGGGGGGAACCGCTGGGAGAGGCCGGGGCCCGCGCCATCTGGTATCCCGCTCCCGCCGAGGCGACCCGCCAGCGGGCGGCCGAGGCCGTGGCGGCCCAGCTGCGCCACCTCGCCGCGGCGCCCCGGGCCTGACGGCACGAACCGAGCCAATATGATTACTGTGTGTGATTTTCTCGCGACTCTTTGAAAGAATGCGGACACCCCCCGGCCGTCCGGCCTCTCGCCCGACAAGCAGGTCCGCACACCAAGGAGAATCCTCCGTGAAACCCAGCCGTTCGTTCGTCGCGCTGACGATGAGCACCATGCTCCTGCTCCCCGTCGGCATCGCGGTGACGGCCCCGGCCGCGCACGCCGCGCACCGGGGCGTGGTCGGCGAGCAGCCCGTCCAGTGGACCCCGCACGTCCTGGACGGGACGGTCAAGGACATCCTGAGGATCGGGAACACGGTCCTCGTCGGGGGTGAGTTCACCAGGGTCGCCGAGGTCGGCGGCGACGAGCACACCCTCCGCAACCTCTTCGCCTTCGAGCACGGGACCGGGCGGATCATCCGCGACTTCGAGCCGGACGTCAGCGCGATGGTCACCTCCCTCGCCCCCGGGCCGGACGACAGCGTGGTCGTCGGCGGCCGGTTCACCGCCGTCGACGGCAAGCCCTCCCGGGGGCTGGCGCGGCTGTCCCTCGCCGACGGCGGCCCCGTGCCGGAGTTCGGCGCCGTCCTCGACGACGGCGCGACCAACCGCCTGGCCACCGACGGATCCCGCCTCTACGTGGGCGGGAACTTCACGGGGGTGAGCGGCGCCGAGCGCACGGGCCTGGCCCGCCTCGACCTCCGGACCGGCGAGGTGGACGGCGACTTCGCGCCGCGCCTCGCCGAGCCCCGCCGCGGCAGCCTGCGCGTGCAGGAGCTGGCCCTGAGCCCTGACGGCCGACGGCTCGCCATCAACGGGACGTTCACGAAGGTGGACGACAAGAACCGCTACCAGATCGCCATGATCGACACCGCGGGAGCCTTCGTCACGCCGTGGTCCACGTCCGCCTACGAGGCCCCGTGCGACTACGAGCGGATCCACACGTACATGCGGCAGATGGCGTTCTCCCCCGACGGCTCGTACTTCGCCGTCGTGACGGGGGGCGGGCCCAAGGTCAAGCCCGGCCTGTGCAAGTCGACCAGCCGGTTCGAGAACACCGACAAGGCCGGCTCCCAGCCCACGTGGAGCAACAAGACCGGGGGCGACTCCCTGTACTCGGTGGAGGTCACCGAGTCGGCCGTGTACGTGGGCGGGCACCAGCGCTGGATGGACAACGAGAAGGGTGAGCTGAACCCCGGACCGGGGTCGGTGGAGCGTGAGGGCATCGGCGCCGTGGACCCGCGGACGGGGCGCGCGCTGGCGTGGAACCCGGGACGCGCGCGCGGGCACGGCGCGGAGGCCCTGCACGCCACGTCGGACGGGCTGTACGTGGGAAGCGACACCGAACGCCTCGCCGGCGAGTACCACGCGCGCCTCGGCATGTTCCCGCTGGCCTGAGGACGGCGGCCCGGGGCGGTCGTCCCGGGCCGGTCACCGGGGTGGTCGTCCTGGGCCGGTCACCGGGGCGGTCGTCCTGGGCCGGAGGGCCGGGCCCCGCCCTCGGGAGCCGGTCCCGGACCGTCGGGGCCGCGGCCGGTGTCCGGCCGGGTGTCCGTCAGGCGTCCTTGGACGCGGCGGCCGCGCCCTCGTCCCGCTTCGCGTCGGCGTCCGCTTTCCCGGCCGCGTTCCCGGCGCCGGCCTCCTCGGGGGCCGCGTCGGCGGGCTTCCCGGCCGGCTCCGACTCGGCCGCGTCCTGGAGGTCGTCCTCACGAGAGGCCCCTCCGGCCAGGCGGTCGCCCACCTTGGCGCCCCGGCGGCTCTCCAGGCGCTCGACGGTGCGGGCCGACAACTGGTCGCGCATCCGGGACAGCAGAACATAGGACGCGAGGCCGCTGACCAGCCACGCCAGGATGAGCGCGACCCACGACCGGGCGCCGAATAGGTAGACCACTCCGAAGGCCGCCAGGAAGAGCCCCACCCGGGCGGCGGTATAGGTCAGCCAGCTACGCATGAAAAAGCCTCACAACAGACGATTACCTGGACTAGATTGGTCGCTACGCCCATCAGCACACGAGACGACCGGGTCCACACATGTGGCCCGGGCGGTACCGGGTCCCCGAACAGGACCGAACGGGTGGCTCCCGCATGTCCTCACCACCAGGTTAAGGGCGTGTCGGGCGCAGCGGGCACCGGGGCGGCGTGTCCCCCGCCGCAAAGGCGACGGGACCACACAGGCCACTGGATTCACATAGTCATGGGATGTTTCCAATCCCGACAGCAGGGCCCGAACATCACGTTCCGGTCACATATCCGGTACTCCTCCCCCCATCACCGCAATTTCTCCGAAAACTAGGGAGGAAACGGACCAACTCGTGCACACTAGGGGATCAAACGCCCGCCGCCCCCACAGTCCGAGGCGGGCACGATTGGGGGAATGTGAAGGTGGAACGAGCAAGCGAACGCCTGTTGACCCCCGGGGAAGTGGCCTCACTCTTCCGGGTTGATCCCAAGACCGTCACGCGCTGGGCCGCCTCCGGGCGGATCAGCAGTATTCGCACCCCCGGCGGCCACCGCCGGTTCCGCGAGTCCGAGGTGCGTGCCCTCCTCCTCGGGGAGCCGAGCGAGAGCACCCCCTGAGAGCGAGGTAACGCCCCTCACCCCTTCGGCCCCGGACATTCGGACTCCGCGGGGTCTCCCGCAGCCCTGGCTCGGTGTCCCGACCGTGAGGAGTCGACAGCAAGAGTAGGCTGGAACCATGGTGTGGCTTGGTGGCCTGATCACGCTCGTATCGATCGTTCTCTGGGTGTACGCGTTCTTCGACGCGCTGACCACCCCTGCGCAAGAGGTCCGGAACCTGCCCAAGGTCCTCTGGATGATCGTCATCGCGCTGTTCATGCCCGTCGGTTCGATCCTGTGGCTCTTCCTCGGCCGCCCGCGCCGGGCGGCCCCCGTGGACGGGAGCCCGCCCTCCCCGGCGCAAGCCGCGTCGGCCGACGACCTTGACCCGTCCGACTTCGCCAAGCCCTCCGACAGCCCGCACCCGCTCGGACCCGATGACGACCCCGAGTTCCTGCGACGCCTCAAACGGCGCATCGACCCGGAAGAATAGGTTCTCCTCGCCGGATCGGTCGGAGAAGGGGCCCACCGGCCCCTCGCCGCCGGCCCGCCCGGGTGAACCTCGCCGACGGACCGCGTGGAACCGGGCCGCCCCGGCAAGCGGGGCACGACAGGTGTGAACACAACGGTGGGGCCGCACTCCTCGGAGCACGGCCCCACCGTCATGTCGGGGGCTCACGGCGGCCCCCCGGCCCGCCCCGGTTCAGAGCAGCCCGGCCCCCACCTTCCGCGGCAGCCCGCGCACCGCGTGCACCGGCTCCACGTCCGGGGCGAACTCGGGGACCCAGGTGCCGGCGGTGCCGAGCTCCATGCCGGGGTTGGCCGCGTTGTAGGCCTCCACCAGGTCGACCCGGGCCAGCCGCCCCCGGCCGTCGCGCATCACCGCGTTGCCGTGCTCGACGATGTCGTCGCCGCCCCAGTTGTACAGGACCTCCTCCGCCCCGATCCCGTCGTGCAGGTCGAACACGTTGTTCTCCGCGTAGACGTGGGACTCCACCCCGACGCCCAGGCTGTACTGGTAGAGCCCGCCCCGCACGGTGTAGTGGTTGTTGTACACGTGCACCTGGCCGTAGCGCACGCGCGGCGCCCTCTGCCCGAGGCCGTCGAAGTGGTTGTGGTGGTAGGTCACCCGGAGCCGGCCCCGGTCCGTGGTCCGGCTGTCGCTGTTGCCGAGCAGCATCGCCTTGTCCCGTTCGACGAAGTCGTTCCACGAGACCGTGACCAGGTCGGATCCGCGGACGATGTCCAGCAGCCCGTCGTGCACCTCGTACTTGCGGCCGAAGTGGTCGGGCAGCTCCGCCCCGGGGTTGTCGCCGTCGTCGAACGTGTTGTGGTCCACCCACACGTTGGTGGCCCCGGAGACCTCCACGTGGTCGTACTCCGAGTTCCAGTTGCCGGTCCCGCCGTCGGCGGGGTCCCAGCCGGGGAAGCAGTCGTGGGTGTCGGAGAAGGAGAGGTTGCGCAGGATGACGTTGTCCACGTCGTGGACCAGGAGGTTCATGCCGGCGATGACGGCGTCGTCGCCCGCGCCGACCACCGTGGTGTTGGAGCCGACGCGGACCCGGATCTGCTCGGCCTGGACGTCCTGCGAGGCGGCGCGGGCCTCCTCCAGCGGGCCGGACGGGTCCTCCCACCCCCACACCGCCGGGTCGTAGGCGGCCAGGTAGCCCTCCAGGGTGTAGCCGTCGACCGCGTAGTCCTCGCACGCGATCGGGGTGCCGTCCGGCGCCGTGTTGGCGTCGACGGTGCCCTCCACGCGGACGATCTTCGGGTGGTCGCCGGAGACCGCCTCGCGGAACTCCTCCAGGGTGGAGACGGTGACGACGTGCTCCGGCGCCGCCGCGGACCCGCCGGTGGTCCCGGCCCCGGCGGACCCCCATCCGTCACCGTCGGCCAGGGCCTCCCGGCCGATGTCGGGGGCGGCGTTCGCGGTGGTGGCCGGCACGGCGGTCAGCGCGACCGCCGCGGCCAGGGGGAGTATGAGCCTGCGCATGTTCGTGCTCCTGGTGGGGGGATACCGGGTACTGGTCGGCACCCGGCTGCAAACGTTTGCATGAACATCTCCCGACTCCCCCGCCCACGTCAACCCTCCCGCCCCGCCTTCTCCGTGGAAAACCCCGGAAAACCCGGTACCGGCAGCCCGGCCCGCACCCTGCCGCTCCACAACCGGTTGCCGTAACCTCGGGTCCCAGCGGAGCACATCGGAACATCCACGGAACGGAGGCCCCGGGTGGCCGTCACCATCAGGGACGTCGCGCGGGAGAGCGGGGTCCACGTCTCCACCGTCTCCCGGGCCTTCTCCGCCGCCCACATGGTCAACGCGGTGACGCGGACCCGTGTCATGGCGGCGGCGGAGCGGCTCGGCTACCGCCCCAACCGCGCCGCGCGGGCCCTCTCCACGCGGCGGACCGCGAACCTCGGGGTGATCGTCGCCGACATCGCCAACCCGTTCTTCCCGCCGCTGATCAAGGCCGCCCAGGCACAGGCGCGCGCACGGGACTACCACGTGTTCGTGGCCGACACCGACGAACGGGCGCGGGTGGAGGAGGAGCTGGTGCGCTCCATGGCCAAGCAGGTGGACGGCGCGCTGCTCGTCGCCTCGCGGCTCAGCGGGCGCGTGATCGCCGAACTCGGCCGCGACGTGCCCTTCGTCGTCGTCAACCGCCGGGTCAGGGGCCTGCCCTGCGTGCTGATGGACGTGGCCTCGGGCACCCGGCAGGCCGTGGACCACCTGGTCGCGCTGGGGCACAGGGACATCGCCGTGCTGACCGGGCCGAGCGCGTCCTGGACCGCCCAGCGGATACGGGGGGCCGCGGAGGAGGCCGCCGCGCGCCACGGCGCCGGGCTGCACCCCGTCGGGCCGAACCCTCCCACCGAGGAGGGCGGGGCGTCCGCCGCCGCCGAGGTGGCGTCGGGCCCCGCGACCGCCGTGCTCGCCTACAACGACCTCGTGGCGCTGGGCCTGATCCGGGAGGTGGAGGCCCTGGGGCTGTCGGTTCCCGGGGACCTCAGCGTGGTCGGCGTGGACAACACCCACATCGCCCGGCACTGCCGCCCGGCCCTCACCACCGTGGACATGCCGGTCGTGGCCGCCGGGCGCGGGGGCATCGACCTGCTGGTCCACCGGGTGACCACGGGGGAGGACCCCGGGACCGTCACCCTGGACACCCGCCTCGTCGTCCGGGAGTCCACGGCGCCGCCCCGGGGCGCCGCGTCCCGCCCCTGACCGGCCCCGGCGCCGGACCGCCGTCCCGGAGTGTCCCGGCGTCGAACCGCCGCGCGGGGGGCCGCAACGGCCGGCGGCGGGGACCCGAGGGGTCCCCGCCGCCGTGCGCTGCCCCGGTCAGGCGTAGGAGTGCAGGCCGCTGAACATGTAGTTCACGGCGAAGAAGTTGAACAGGATGGTCAGGAAGCCCAGCACGTTGATCCAGGTGGCCTTGGGGCCGCGCCAGCCGCCCGTGGCACGGGCGTGCAGGTAGGCGGCGTAGATCACCCAGGAGATGAACGACCACACCTCCTTGGGGTCCCAGCCCCAGAAGCGGCCCCACGCCTCGTCCGCCCAGATGGAGCCGGCGATGATGCCGAACGTCCACAGCGGGAACGCGAACAGGATGAACCGGTGGGAGATGCGGTCCAGCAGCTCCGGGCTGGGCAGGCGCCCCGCGATGCCCGCGACCTTCTGCCCCAGGGCGCGCTTGGCCTCCGCGCGGTGCGACACCAGGTAGGTGACGCCCGCGACGCCGGACACCATGAACGCGCCGCCCGCGATGATCGTCGCGGTCACGTGGATCGGCACCCAGTAGGAGTGCAGGGCGGGGATCAGCGGGCCCGGGTCCACGTACAGCCACTTGACGCCGATGCCCAGCAGGAGCAGGACCGGGACCAGGACGAAGGCCCCGAGGAACCGCGCCTGGTAGCGGAACGAGGCGTACAGGAGCCCGCCCACCGCGACCAGGCACAGCGCCACGATGAACTCGAACATGTTGCCCCAGGGCCACCGGCCCGCGGCGAGGCCCCGGGTGACGATCTGGGCGACGCCCATCACGAACCCGAGCGTCGTCACGCCGAGCGCCACCCGGCCGAGGCCGCTCTGGGAGGCCTGCGCCTCCCCCTCGGTGGTGCGGACGTTGACGTCGATGTCGAGGTCGTCGTCACCGCTTCCGGCGGCGCCGGAGCCCTTCCCGGACCCCGCGGCCACCGGCATGAGCTTGCCGGCCCTGAGGTTGGTGCGCTTTCCGTAGGCGGCCTCGATGGCGAAGAGGAACAGGGCCGCCGCGTACGTGACGATCATCGCGATGATCAACATGTCGCTGGTCGACGCCATCGTCTCGTCCACCGTTCCGGCGAGTGTGTACGTCACCGGTCACTCCCTCGTTGTCGTCGACTCTGGCGGGTCGGATGGTGTGCTGCTTCGGGGATTTCGGGGGTTGTCGTCCGACTCGTCGTTCCGGAGCCGTCCGGCAAGCTCTGTGGTGAGTTCGTGGAACTCGGCGTTGTTGCCCGCCACCTCGGTCTTGCCGAGGCCGGACAGCTCGACCCGCGTGCGCCCGTCCGCGCCCCTGGTCGCGCGCACCCACACGCGGCGGGGTCGGACGAACAGCGTGGTGACCAGGCCCAGGACGGCGAGGGTGGCCGCCGCGAGCGCCGGGACGCGCGCGCCGTCGCGGTTGGTCTGGAGGCTGATGTACTCGCTGTACCCGGTGAACGTGATCGACCCGGCGCCGTCGGGGAGGTCCCAGCTGTCCCCGATCCCCAGCACCGGGGAGCTTCCGAGCTCCTCCATGCCGCTGGTCTGGAGCTGGTAGACCGACTGCGGGTCCAGCATGCCGAGGTCGCCGCGGTAGCCCTCCAGGGTCACCCGGGGGTTCTCCGCGCCCGGGAAGTCGGAGACGAGGTCGCCCTCGGGCGTCTCGGCCGCGCTCGGCAGGAACACCCCGACGAAGCCCAGCTCCTCCCCGCCGGTGTCGGGGACCTTGACGACGCCGTCGGAGGTGAAGGTCGCGGTCTCCCGGAACAGGAACGGGACGGCCTGGTCGAAGACGACCTCGCCGTCGGCGTTGCGGACCTCGAACTCGGGCGCGTAGCCGTGGCCGAGCAGGTAGACCTGCACGCCGTCCACGGTGAGGGGGTGGTTGACCTCCAGCGTGTGCCGGGCCTCCTCCGCCTCCGGGGACTCCTTGTAGGTCAGTTCGGCGACGTAGGACTCGGCCTGTCCGCGCAGGTCGCCGTCCTCGATGAACGACGCCTCGAAGTCGTCCAGGTGCAGGGTGAAGGGCTCCAGGGCGTCGGTGTCGGTCCAGTGCCCGGGGTAGATGGCGTCGTAGGAGGGCAGGGTGTTCGCGAACCCGTCGCCCTCCACCAGCAGCATGTTGCCCCGGTAGCCGAAGAACGATCCGGCGGCCAGCGCGAGCAGCAGCCCCAGCAGGGCGAGGTGGAACAGCACGTTCCCGGCCTCGCGCAGGTAGCCGGTCTCGCTGGAGAGGGAGTCCCCGTAGCGCTCGATCCGGTAGCCCTTGAGGACCTTGCGGGCCTGGCCGAGGACCGTCTCCGGGTCGGCGCCCGTCGTGAACGTCGCCGCGTACGGCATCCGCCCCAGGTTCCTGGGGGTGTGCACCGGCCTGGCCCGCACGGCGCGGGCGTGGACGACGGCGCGCGGGAAGACGCAGCCCGCGAGGGAGACGAACAGCAGCAGGTAGATCGCCGCGTACCAGGGCGACGAGAACACGTCGAACAGGTAGAACCGGTCCAGCCAGGGGGCCAGTTCGGGGTTCTCCCGGACGTAGGTGTTGACCTCGTCCACGCTCACGACGTTCTGCGGCAGGATCGAGCCGGGGATGGCGCCGACGGCCAGCAGGAAGAGCAGGATCAGGGCGGTGCGCATCGAGGTGAGGACGCGCCACGCCCAGCGCAGCCAGCCGAGCGGGCCCAGGCCCCTGGGCTGTCCGCCCTCCCGGCCCCCGGCCCCGGTCCCGTCTCCCGGACCGGCCCCGCTCCCGGTGTCGTCGTCGGTCGTGGTCGTCGTACTCATCAGATCACCGTTTGGAAGTCGGCGGCCCAGCCCTGCATGGCAACGGTCAGCTGCGTCCACAGCCCGGTCACCATGGCCAGGCCGACGAGGACGAGCACGGCCCCGCCGATGACGGTGACGGTGCGGGTGCGTCGCTTGAGCCAGCCGAAGGCGGTCAGGGCGCGCCGGTAGAGGAGGGAGGCCAGGACGAAGGGCAGCCCCAGGCCCACGCAGTAGACGAGGGACAGGAGCATGCCGCGGCCGGCGCCGCCCTCGATGAAGGCGAGGGTCTGCACGGCGGCCAGGGTCGGACCGATGCACGGGGTCCAGCCGAGGCCGAAGAGGACCCCGAGCAGGGGCGCGCCGGCCAGGCCCGCGCGGGGCAGCCGGTGGAAGCGGAACTCGCGCCCGAACCCGGGCATCACGCCCATGAAGGCGAGCCCGAGGACGATGGTGAGGACCCCGAGGATCCGGGTGAGGGGGTCGGTGTAGTCCACGAGGAGGTCGCCGAGCCAGCCGATGAAGCCGCCGACGGCGACGAACACGAGGGTGAACCCGGCGATGAACAGGACGCTGCCGGTGACCATGGTCCACCGGCGCGTGGCGAGTTCGGCGTCGACGTCGGCGACGGCCGTCGCCGTGGCGCCCCCCTCGGCCGCCTCTCCCCCGGCGGCGCGGGCGGCGGAGCGCTCGCGCACGTCGGCGCCGCTCATGCCGGTCACGTAGGAGAGGTAGCCGGGCACGAGCGGGAGCACGCAGGGGGACAGGAAGGACAGGAGACCGGCGGCGAGCGCCAGGGGGACGGCGGCGAGGAGGGACCCGGTGAGGACGGTGGTGCCGATCGCGTCCATCAGCGGTCGTCCCCGTCCGAGGGGGCGTCGGAGGGCTGTTCCCCGCCCTCCTCCGGGGACGCCTCCCCGTCCTCCGGGGAGGCCTCCTGGTCGGCCACCCGGGGCCGCTCCTCGGGATCGCCGAGGCCGAACTCCACCACCACGGGGTTGAGCAGCCCCGTGAGCTGGCCGTAGGTGGTGGGACCGATGACGCGGGCCGCGATGCGGCCGTCGGGGTCGATGACGAGGGTGCTGGGGATCGCACGCGGGGGGACGGTGTCGCGGAAGGCCTGCGGCACCTCGCCGGGCTGGTCGTACAGGCTCGGGTAGGCGACGTCCTTGTCGGAGAGGTAGGCCCGCGCCGCGGTCTCGTCGTCCTTGATGTTGACGCCCAGGAAGTCCACCCCCAGGTCGCCGTACTCGGCGTGGACCTCGTCGAGCACGGGCTGCTCGGCGCGGCAGGGGCCGCACCAGCTCGCCCAGACGTTGAGGACCACGATGCCGCCCTCGTAGTCGCCGAGGGACACGGCGTCGCCGTCGAGGGTGGTGCCCTCGACCTCGGGCGCCTCGACCCGCTCGGCGGCCTCGAAGGTGGTGGAGCTGCCGTCGCCGGAGATGAACCGGTCGTCCTCGCCCCCGGCCTCGATCTCGTTGCCCCCGGCGCAGCCGGTGAGGGCGATGGCGGCGGCCAGGGCGGTCGCCGCAAGGCGCGGCACGCCGCGGCGCGACCGCGTACCTGAGCTGGTACTGGGCATCGAGGGAACCTCGCGAACCGGGGGTGAACAGGGCGGACTACATCAACGACAGATTGTAGTAGATGCCCTGGCGCCCCTTCGGCCGCCCCGGCACAAGGGACCTTCGGTCCGGCGTGCCGGGGGGCCTGCGGCGAGGTGGGGAAACCTCGGTGGGGGCGGTGTCCGTCGGGCACCGCCCCCGGGGGTTGTGCGTCGGCCGGGGCGCGCGTGTCGCCGCCCCGGCCGGCCTCGGCCCTGGATCAACCAGCCTCGACGAATGCCTCGCGGAGGTAGTCGTGCACGGCCCGCTCGGGAACCCGGTAGGAACGCCCCACGCGAATCGCGGGGAGAACTCCCGAGTGCACCATTCGGTAAACGGTCATCTTGGACACACGCATGATCGTGGCGACTTCTGCCACGGTCAAGAACCTGACCTCTTCGAGAGGCGGTTTGCTCCCGTTCATCTTCCGACGCCCTCATTCCCGGACGTGAGCATTGTCCACTCTTCAGCCCGGCGTGATCTACGGCGGTAGGGGCAACCCCGGTATGTGCCCGTCCCAACCCCACGCCAGCGTGTCACTCTGTCACTACTGACACGTCCGTTTTCAGAGTAGAGCCGAGACCCCGTATGCGAAAGGTCGATTGTCCTGTCTTCGGGGATACACGTTGACGACGGGACGGATGAGGTTTAACGGTGGGTATAAATGGTCGGCCCTGGTCAGATCAGACCGGCCCTGGCGAGGACGTACTCGCGCAGGGGGGCGTAGTCCTCGGTCAGGTATCCGTCGTCCAGAGGCACCGTGACCAGTAGCTTTCCCTCGTGTTCGGCCAGGAACAGAGCGGGGTCGTTGCAGTCCGCGAACCCCATCGTCGGTACCCCGGCCTCCCCCGCCGCACCCGCGAACCCGTGGTCCGCGATGACCAACTGCGGCCATGCCTCGCCCCGGTTCTCCAGGTCCCCGAGAATGGCACGCATGGCGAAGGGGTGGTGGCTGTGACGCGCGAGGTGCCCGTCCGTCACGATCGCGACCTCGTCCTTCCAGACCACGATCCGCCGGTTGGGCGGCTTCTCGGTAGTCACCTCGTACGAATAACCGCCTGCCGCGGTGACGACCGGGCAGCCGCGTGAGGCCAGTGCGTCCTT
This sequence comes from Nocardiopsis sp. CA-288880, assembly GCF_050955985.1. Classification (NCBI taxonomy): domain Bacteria; kingdom Bacillati; phylum Actinomycetota; class Actinomycetes; order Streptosporangiales; family Nocardiopsidaceae; genus Nocardiopsis; species Nocardiopsis sp. CA-288880. The sequence goes on from NZ_CP192105.1 coordinate 6,895,916, forward strand.
CCAGACCCGGTAGGTCTCACGGAGTTTGCTGGGGTGGCCGGTGGCGAACATGACCCTCTCGCGGCGCTCCGCCGCCAGCGCCATCCGGTCGGCCAGCGCCTCCAGGGCGTCCACGGTCAGGTCGGGGTCGATGGTGTCGATGCCCCACACGTACTCCTCGTCGCCCACGACGCCGCACCGCTTGCTCATGAGGGAGAGGACTTCGGAGAACGTCCAGTCGTGGGAGAACGTCAGACCGAACTGGTGGTAGGGGTCCTTCTGCACCAGCCGCCGGTAGTGCCGAAGGTTGTTCTGGCGGGGGGTGTCGACGTGCCCGGCGATCCCCGTGCGAACCAGATAGGTGATGAGTTCAGCGCGTGTCGGCGGCGTCACCTGGCGTTCCCCTTCCTCGACTGGGCAGCGAGCGTGCGCCCCGCCGTGATGCCACCACGACGCCGGCCTCTGTTCGCCCGGTATTCAACCTCTGTCCTACCCGCCTGCGGCGTACAACGCGCAATCCCCACGAATTCACCTCCGTACTCCCGGGCACCGCTGCGGGCCGGGCCACGGACCGGAATCCCGGAATGCGCGGCGGCCCCGAACCGGTCGGAATTCGGGCCGCGCCGGAACCGCTCCGGGTCCGGGGCGGCCGGGGGACGCGGGCGGTCCGGTCGGCGGGGGCTAGAGGCTCGGGTCGATGCCGTGGCTGGGGAAGACGGCGGTGCGGGTGGCGTGGATCGCGCGGTCCACCGCGTCGCCGGGGTCGTAGCCGTCCACGAAGGGCGCGAACGAGACCTCGCGGCCGTCGGTCATGTAGAGGGGCGCCAGTTCCCCGGTGCGCTCCCGCACGAAGTCGCGCCACTTCTGCGGGGTCTCGGTGTCCGGGTCGATCGGGTGGCCCGCGGCCTCGGCGAGCAGGTGGGTCCAGGCGCGCGGGACCACGTGCACCAGCCCGTAGCCGCCGCCGCCGAAGAGCAGCCACCGGCCGCCCGCCGTCTTCTGCGCGAGCTTGTGCAGCTCGGAGTAGGCGCGCCGCTGGCCGTCCACGCTGAGGGTGAGGTTGGCGAGCGGATCGAGGGCGTGGGTGTCGCAGCCCTGCTGGGTCACGAGGATCTCCGGCTGGAACTCGTGCAGCAGCGGGGGGACGACGGCGTCGAAGGCGCGGTGCCAGCCGGTGTCCCCGGTGCCCGCCGGGAGGGCGACGTTGACCGCGTACCCCTCCGCGTCCGGGCCTCCGGTCTCGGACGCCTGCCCGGTGCCGGGGAACAGGGTCACCGGCGACTCGTGCAGGCTGATGGTGAGCACGCGGGGATCGTTGTAGAACGCGTTCTGCACGCCGTCGCCGTGGTGGACGTCCACGTCCACGTACGCGATCCGCTTGGCGCCCTGTTCCAGCAGCCAGCTGATGGCGATCGCGGGGTCGTTGTAGACGCAGAAGCCCCACGCGTGGTTGCGCATCGCGTGGTGCAGGCCGCCCGCGATGTTCGCAGCGTGCGCGGTCTCCCCCGTCCACACCGCTCTCGCGGCGGCGACGGACGCGCCCGTGATGAGCGCCGCGGCGTCGTGCATGTCGGGGAAGACGGGGTTGTCCGCGGTGCCGAGCAGGTGGGTGTCGTCGGGCGCCAGTGTCCGGCCCGCGCGCTTGACCGCCTCGATGTAGGCGCGGTCGTGCACCAGCGAGAGGAGCTCGTCGGACGCGGGCTCCACGTCCAGGAGGCCGACCCCCGGGGCGTCCAGCACGCCGAGTTCGCGGCTGAGGGCCATCGTCAGCTCGACACGGATCGGCGCCATCGGGTGCTGGGGCCCGAAGTCGTAGGCCGTCAGTCCGTCATCCCATGCCACCCGAAGCGAGCAGGACGTGCGCCCTCCCATGTGGTGACCCCCGTTTCAGGTGTGCGTGCTCAGAAGCACACAGTACGCAAAACCGGGCCCCGATCCGAACCCCGGGTCCTGGGGACGGGCGCCGGACCGGCGGGCGCCCCGGGCGGGCGGCGTCCGCCCGCCCGGGGCGGGAGGGGCCGCGGTGCGCGCACCGGCCCTCCCGCCGCTCCGGCTACTCGGTGATGAAGTAGCAGGACTCGTACAGGTCACCGGCCCCGAAGTCGACGGTGCCGTGCAGCGGCGCGGCGCCGAAGAACCCCTCATTGGAGGTGAGCAGCACCCGGTACTCGCCGGGTTCGAGTTCGAGGCGCATGACCTCGCCGTCGTCGAAGCACGAGTTGCCGGTCGGGGGCGAGCTGTAGGTCTCGCACTCCTCGCACGCCTCGGTGACGACCTCGTCGTGCACCCGGTCGGGGCCGACGTAGAGGAACCTCATCTCGTAGGGCGTGTTGTTGGTGATCTCCAGGACGGTCGTGTCGTTCCCGGAGCCCCCGGTGGGCTCCGGGGCGAAGTCGACCTCGCCGATGGTGGTCAGGGTGTCCATCTCGGCCTCGACGCGCCCGGCGCCGATGTGGACGACCATCCTCTCGACCTCGTCCGCCTCGTGGTCGGGGTACTCGTCGCCGAGCAGGGCGACCATGGTCTCGGCCGGATCGAACCGCTCCTCCTCCACGTGCTCCCAGCCGCAGTTGAACGCGGCGTCCGGGCGCTCCTCGGCCAGGCGGTCGGCGATCTCGGGCGCGCCCTCCCAGGACAGGTCGTTGAACAGGTCGATCTGGTCGAAGGCCGCGCACCAGTTCTCGGCCGCGTACTCGGCCGTGCCGGTCCCGTACAGCTCCGCGAGCGCGGCGGGCACGTTCCCCGCGGCCTCGGTGCCGGCGTAGTCCACCGGGATCACGCTGTAGACCTCGTGGGCCTGCCTCATGCTCTCGCGGTACTCCTCGGTGACCTCGCCGTCGAACCCCTCCGCCGCCGTGGCGGCCAGGTCGGCCGCGTAGGAGAAGTGGATGTCCGCGATCTCGCCGTCGGCGTCCTCCCACCGGGACGAACCGTGGGCGAAGTAGGCCGAGTAGGAGTCGAGGGCCTGCCCGAAGTCGCCGGAGGCGACGTCGCCCTGGGCGCGCTCCAGCAGCGCGCACGCCTCCGCGCCCGCGCGGGCCCGGGACATGAGCGACGGGGAGAAGGACAGCTGGAAGAGGTCCTCGACGCTCCCGTAGGCGGCCACGGCCTCGGACGGGCCGCACTCGCCCCGGGCGTGGGCGGCGTCGGCGACGCGCAGCCGCCACTCACCCGCCTGCCAGACGCCGGCGACGGAGGCCGCCATGACCAGCGCGAGGCCGCCCGCGGTGAGGAGCGCCGCCCTGTTCCGCGCGGGCCGCTCGCCCCGGGTGAGCGCCCGCTCGTCGCGGGAGCGCCCCGCGAAGAGGCCGTGCACGGCGGCCGCCGCGAACCAGGCGAGCAGGACCGGCGCCCAGACCAGCAGGTTGTCGGCGGCGCCCATGACCGCGGCGGCGACCAGGAGGCCGGCGGTGACGGCGGCCGCCGCGGCGAAGAAGGGCCACTGCCGCAGGTAGGCGTACCCGGCGCCGAGGCCGGAGGCGTTGAGCAGGGAGGCCCGCACCGCCGAGGGCGAGGAGAGGACGGGCATGCGGGGAGGCTTCGGGGGAGGCGTGCCGCCGAAACCGCCGGGGGGCATCCCGCCGGGAGGCGGTCCACCGGGGGGCATCCCGCCGGGAGGACCGCCAGGGGGGAGGCCTCCGGGCGGGAAGCCGCCCGGAGGCGGTCCGCCGGGGGGCATCCCGCCCGAGTACACGCCCCCGGAAGGGGTGCCGCCCGTGGGGGCGCCGCCCTGGGGACGGCCTCCGGGCGGGAATCCGCCCGGGGGCGGGCCTCCCATCGGACCACGGGGGACGCCGCCGTGCGACGGACCTCCCGGAGGGGGGCCTCCGGGCGGGAATCCGCCCGGGGGCGGGCCTCCCATCGGACCACGGGGGGCGCCGCCCTGCGGCGGACCTCCCGGAGGGGGGCCTCCGGGCGGGAATCCGCCCGGGGGCGGGCCTCCCATCGGACCACGGGGGGCGCCGCCCTGCGGCGGACCTCCCGGAGGTGGGCCTCCGCCCGGCGGCTGGGAGGGGTCGGACGGGGGAGGGGGAGATGTCATGGAGGACCCTGGACGCAGGAGAAGGGGGATGGCTCGCGCGGGCGAGACAGAGAGGGGCGTGCGCGCCCCTTCCCCTGCACAGTACACACGGACCACGACGTCCGGATTCGTCAAGAAAGGCCGTTTCCGGCCAACTCCCGATCGCCGACGTCCCCGGCGCCTCCCCCGCGCGGTGCGCTCCCCCGCCCCGCGTGCGGCCGGCGGTCCCGCCCGGCCCGGTCCCGCACCGCCGCGGGTCCCGCGCCGACCTGCGGGGGCGGCCGCCGTCCGGCGCCCCGGGGCAGCGGCGGCGGGCCCGCTCCGGCCCCGTCAGCTTCCGGAGAGCGCGCCGCTCCTGTCCCGGGCCGCCTCGATGGCGTCCGTGAACGCGGTCCGGACGCCGTGCCGCTCCAGCTCGCGCAGCGCGGCGGCCGTGGTGCCGCCCGGTGAGGTCACGGCCTCGCGCAGCACCACCGGGTGCTCCCCCGAACCGTTGAGCATGGCGGCGGCGCCGGTGATGGTCTGCCCGACGAGCTTCTGCGCCGTGACGCGCGGCATCCCCATGGCGACACCGGCCTCGATCATCGTCTCCGCGATGAAGTAGAAGTACGCGGGGCCGCTGCCCGAGATGGCGGTCACCGTGTCCATGTGCTGCTCGCCGACCCGGATCACCTCGCCGACCGTGGCCAGGAGCGCCTCCGCCCGGTCCAGGTGGGCCCCGTCGGTGTGGGCGCCGCCCGCGACGGCGGTCATCCCCTCGCCCATCAGGGCGGGCGTGTTGGGCATGGCGCGGACCACGGGCGTCCCGGCGGGCAGGTGGTTCTCCAAAACGGCGGTGGTGATCCCGGCCGCCACGGAGATGATCAGGCGCTCCGGACCCAGGTGCGGGGACAGGTCGTCCAGCAGCGCCACCATGTCCTGGGGTTTGAGGGCGAGCAGGAGCGTGTCCGCGCGCTTGGCCGCGTCCGTCGCGGAGACCACCTCGACCCGGTAGCGGCGGCGCAGCTCCTCCGCGTGCTCCTCGCGCGGCTCGGTGACGAGGACGTCCTCCGGCGCGTGGCCCTTGGCCAGCATTCCGGCGAGCAGCGCCTCGCCCATCTTCCCGGCACCGATGATCGCGATCATGAAGAGTCCTCTCTGCGGGTCACGTCCACGCTAGCGGCCCCGCCGCCCCGGGGGGACCCCGCGTCCCGGCCTGTGGACGGCGGGCGGCGCAGGCCCCGGCCCCGCCGGGGCCGGACCGCGTCAGTTCCCGCCCGGGTCGACCGTGCCCTTGTCGTCGACCGTGCCGCCGCCGTCCACCGAGAAGCGGCGGGGCGGCGCCGACGGCTTCCGGCGCAGGAGGGCGATGCGCTCGCGGCGGTCGTGCGTGCGGCCGGACGGCGAGGAGGTCTGCGCGAAGTGCAGGCGGGTGAAGGCCAGGGCCTCGGCCAGCTCGCGCATGCGCGCCTGGCGGTCGGCGGCCTTGCGGGTGCTGACCTCCAGCACCAGCTGCCCGCCGAAGCCGCCCTCGGCCAGGTACTCCAGGAGTTCGCCGACCGGCTGGGTCCCCCGGCCGGGGATGAGGTGCTCGTCGAGGTTCTGACCGCCGAAGCCGTCCGTCACGTGGACGTGCGAGAGGCGGTCGCCCAGCTGCCTGGCCATCTGCATGGCGTCGGAGCCGGACATGGCGGTGTGCGACAGGTCGAGCGTGACGTCGGGGTAGTCGCGGTCGAGGGGGTTCCAGCTCGGCGCGTAGGGGACGACCTCGCGGTCGCGGACCCGCACGGGGTACATGTTCTCCACCGCGAAGACGACGTCGGTCTCGTCCTGCATACGGGAGATCCCGCTCTCGAACTCGCGCGCGTACTCGCGCTGCCAGCGGAAGGCGGGGTGGACGACGATGGTCTTCGCGCCCAGGGCCTCGGCCATCTCCTTGGAGCGGACGAGCTTCCCCCAGGGCTCCCTGCCCCACACACGCTGGGTGAGGACCAGGCAGGGCGAGTGGACGGCGGTGACGGGCATCTGGTGGTAGTCCGAGAGGCGCCGCAGGAGGTCGATGTCCTGGCTGGCCGGATCGGAGGAGACGAGGACCTCCACCCCGTCGTACCCCAGCTTCGCCGCGATCTCGAAGGCGGCCGGGGTCTTCTCCGGGTAGACCGACGCCGACGACAGGACGACGGGTGCGTCTGGGACCTGGATAGGACTCACACCCCCAGACTATGCGCTGTCGGGCCCTCCGTGCGTTCCGCCCGGACGAGCGCGGCGCGCCGTGTCCCCCGGGCCTCCCCGCCCCCTCCCGTCCCGCCCCTCCCCCGCACGGGGCCCGGACGGAGCGGAGCCCGCCGGCCGGGCCGGGACCGCGGGAACACGGCACGGGGACCGGCGGGGGACCCGGAGGGCGGGCCCGGCCGGATGGCTAGTGTGCGGTGCATGATCCCCAGGGACGCGATCCCCAGCCCCAACATCTGGCGGAACCCGCAGACGTACGAGTTGGAGAACCGGGCGGTGGACCCCGAGGGCGTGATCGGCGCGGCCATGGACCGCGTCCGCCCCATGGACGGGGCCCACGTCCTGGACGTCGGCTGCGGCACCGGCTACCACCTGCCGGGGTTCGCCGCGCGGGCGAGCAGGGTCACCGGCGTGGAACCGCACCCGTCCCTGGCCGGGGCCGCCCGGGCCCGGGTGCGGGGCCTGGACCACGTCCGGGTCCTGGACGGAGTGGCCCAGCGGCTGCCCGTCCCCGACTCCGTCGTCGAGGTCGCGCACGCGCGCTGGGCCTACTTCTTCGGTCCGGGGTGCGAGCCCGGCCTGGCCGAGCTCGACCGCGTGATGCGGCGGGGCGGGGTCGCGTTCGTGATCGACAACGACGCCACGCGCTCCACCTTCGGCTCCTGGTTCCGGCGTTCGCTGCCGTCGTACGACCCGGCCGCCGTGGAACGGTTCTGGGCGGCCCGCGGGTTCACCCGCGAGCCCCTGACGATGCGCTGGTCGTTCACCGACCGCCGCGCCTTCGAGGCGGTGGTGCGGATCGAGTTCCCCTCCGCGCTGGCCGCGGAGATCGTGCGGTCCCATCCCGGGCTGTCGGTGGACTACGCGGTCAACCTGTGGTGGAAGCGGTACTGACCCGGTGGACGGGTGCGTCCGGGGTCCCGGGTTCACCGCCCGGGACGCCCGCGGCCGCCGTCGGCGCCGCCCGCGGGGACCGTCCCCGTCACAGGCGTACCGCCCCGGCGAGGTTGTAGCGGTTGACGTCCCGCTCGCGGACCTGGTCCCCGGACTTCGGCGCGTCGATCATGCGGCCGCCGCCGAGGTAGATGGCGACGTGGTAGGCGTACCCTCCGCCGTCGGCCCAGTAGAGGATGTCGCCCCTCCTGGCGTCGGAGTAGGAGACCCTGGTCCCCTCCCGCACCTGGTCGTGGGCGATGCGGGGGAGGCTCACGCCGGCCTGCGCGAACGACCACTGGACGAGGCCGGAGCAGTCGAAGGAGTCCGGTCCGGTGCCGCCCCAGCCGTAGGGGGTGCCCTTCTTGGACTCGGCGGCGCTGATGGCCTCCTCGACGGTGGAGGAGGGCAGCGCCGCCTGGTGGACCCTCGCGGGCGCGCCGGCGCCCGGCGCCGGTTGCGCGTGCTGGGCAAGGGCCGGGGCCGCGCCGGAGGACAGGAAGGCCGCGGCGAGCGCGGCGGCCGTGAGCGATCGCGGTCCGCCCCGGCGGGGGCGGGCGGGCGAGGCCTGTCGCCCCGGGTCCGTAGGACGACAGGCCTGCCTTTGCTCGTGCTGTCGCGGTAGTCGCATGACGGTGGTGCTCCACTCGTGTGAGTAGTCACGCCGGGGCGTCCGCGCCACTGTGACGCGGATCTCTCCGCCTCGACGCACCACCATTCGTCACACAGCCACCCGAAGAAATCACTCTCCGTGGTCCAGTTGGCCACCAAGGAGGGTAAAGGCTGCTTTACCCGAGGGGATATACCGGTCATTCGACCAGCAAACGGACCCCTTATCCCTGGGTCGGCGACCCTCCGCTACAGAGCCGGGGAGGGCACGCCCACCGCGGCCTGGACGAAGTCCGCCGTCGCCTCCATACCGAGCCGGTTGGGGTGCACCGGGGCGCCGTTCTCCGGGATCAGGCCCTCGACCCAGCGGGTGCCGGAGGGCTTGCACACGTCCCTGCCCCGCTCCAGGACGTCCACGAACACCGCGCCGTTGGCCTCCGACTCCTCCTTGATCACCGCGTTGAGCGACGTCTGCGCCGCGTCGAGGAACGGGACGTCCCCGCGGGCGACGGGCGTGCTCGGCCAGCAGCCCCCGCTCTCCGGCAGGAGCTGGAGGTAGCCCACGCTGAGGACCGTCGCGTCGGGGCTGCGCTCCGCGATGTCGGCGTAGACCTGGGAGATCTCGCCGCGCAGGCCCTCGATCCGCACGTCGAGCTCGTCGCCGTAGTAGTTGGCGCACGGGCTGCCCAGGGGGTTGCCCAGGCTCCGCTTGGCGCACTCGACGAACACGTCGGAGAACCCGAAGTCGTTGCCCGCGATGCCGACCGTGACCAGGTCGGTCTCCGGCCGCAGCGCGTCGAGCTGCGGGAGCGTGTCGGTGAACTGGTTCTCGTAGAAGTGCTCCATCCGCGCGCCGGAGCAGCTGGCGTCGGTCAGCTCGGCGACCCCGATCCGCTCGGCGAGCATCTTGGGGTAGTTGTGGTTCGACTGCATGCAGCCGAGCAGGGGCACGCGGGCCTGGGCCTGCTGCTGGCGGACCAGGGGCCCGGCGACGAAGGAGTCGCCCAGCGCCACGTAGTGCTGGAAGGCGGCCGCCTCGGCCTCCTCCGCGGCGGCGGACGGCGGCGAGACCAGGGACAGGCCCAGGACCGCCGCGGCGGCGGGGACCAGGACTCGGCGGAGCCACCGGTGTCGGGGGTTGGCGGGGTTTGCGTCGTTACGGGGCACGCGGGTTCCTCTCCGGGGAGCGGGGGGCAGGGAGTAGTCGGACCCTTACAGATTCTTTAACACGACCTACCGGAAGTTCCCCATAACCCGTAGGTAACTTTCGTGTGTCGCGGAAAATCCGCTCCGCCCCGACGGGCCTGTCCCCGGCAGCCGCTAGCGTGGCGACCATGGCAAAGGCAGCGAAGACGACGTTCCGGTGCGCGGAGTGCGGATGGAGCACCCTCAAGTGGGTGGGCCGCTGCGGCGAGTGCCAGGCCTGGGGGACGGTCGAGGAGGCCGGGGCCCCCGCCGCGACGTCCGTCGCCGCCGCGCCCGTCACCTCCCGGGCCCGGCCCATCACCGAGATCAGCGTGGAGAGCGCCGAGGCCGTCCCCACCGGCGTCGGCGAGCTCGACCGCGTCCTGGGCGGGGGCGCCGTCCCCGGCGGCGTCGTCCTGCTGGCGGGCGAGCCCGGCGTGGGCAAGTCCACGCTGCTCCTGGAGGTCGCGGCGATGCGGGCCGCGGACGGGCCCGTGCTGTACGTCACCGGCGAGGAGTCCGCCGGACAGGTGCGGCTGCGCGCCGAGCGCCTCGGGGCCCTGTCGGACAAGCTCTACCTCGCCGCCGAGACCTCCATCGCCTCCCTCGTCAGCCACGTGGACCAGGTCGGCCCCCGGCTGCTGATCGTGGACTCGGTGCAGACCATGGTCTCCCCCGACGCCACCGGCGTCCCCGGCGGCGTCACGCAGATCCGCCAGGTGACCGGCGCGCTGATCCAGATCGCCAAGGAGCGCGGGATCGCCACCATCCTGGTCGGGCACGTGACCAAGGACGGCTCGATCGCGGGCCCCCGCATGCTGGAGCACCTGGTCGACGTGGTGCTGCACTTCGAGGGCGAGCGCCACTCCCAGCTGAGGCTGCTGCGCGCGATCAAGAACCGGTACGGCCCCACGGACGAGATCGGCTGCTTCGAGCTCACCGAGAGCGGCATCGTCGGCCTGCCGGACCCCAGCGGCCTGTTCCTCACCGAGCGCACCGACCCCGTGCCCGGCACCTGCGTCACCGTCGCGATGGAGGGCCGGCGCCCCCTGATCACCGAGGTCCAGGCGCTGGTCGCGCCCACGCCCCTGCCCGCCCCGCGCCGCGCCACCTCGGGCCTGGACACCTCCCGGGTCAACATGATCCTGGCGGTGCTGGAGAAGCGCACGGGCATGCGGCTGGCCAACATGGACGTGTACGCCTCGACGGTCGGCGGCGTGAAGCTCACCGAGCCCGCCGTGGACCTGGCGCTCGCCATGGCGGCGGCCAGCTCCAGCAACGACGTCGCCCTCCCCGTCGGGTTCATCGCGATCGGCGAGGTCGGCCTCGCGGGCGACGTGCGCACCGTCTCGGGCGTCCGCCGCAGGGTCGCGGAGGCGCAGCGGCTCGGGTTCACCGAGGCGATCGTGCCCAAGCACTTCGGCGACCCGATCCCGGGCATCCGCACCCAGGAGGTCGAGGAGCTGAGCGAGGCGCTCCTGCGCGTCGCCAGGCGCTCGCGCCGGCCCAGGAGGTCCCAGGACGACGACTGAGGCCGGCGGGCCGGGGCCCGGCCCGCCGGCCCCGGGGCGGTCCCGGACCGTGGTCCGCGGGCCGTCCGGGGCCCGCGGCCCCGGGACCGCCGGAAGCGCCCGCGGAACACGTCTAGAAGTCGAACAGGACGCCCTTCTGGCTCACGAGGAGGCAGGCGTTCGAGAACTCCTCCTCGTACCTCTCGGCGCCCTCGGCGACGGCCACGACGGGCCGGTGGATCATCGTGCACATCCCGCCCTCCCCCTTGGCCCGGGCGATCGATCCGGCCCCGTCGACGGCCGCGCAGGCCCGCTCCGCCTCGGGGTGGTCCCCGCCGGTCGGCCGGCACTCCAGGGTGACCTGCCGCACCTCTCCCGTGGACGGCGTCCGGATGCTCAGTGTGTGGCTGGTGGTCACGGTGCGCTCCGCCTGTGCGGGCACGGCGAAGGCGAGGGACAGGACGGCGGTGGCCGCGAGGGCCAGGGCGGTGCGGTGCACGACTGCTCCCGGTGTGCGAACGATCAGAACACCACGCATCGTAACCATTCGATCACCGGAATCGGCCGACTTTACCGAAACACGGGCGACTCCTTCCCCTCCGGGTTCGCCCTGGAACCACCGGACCGGGCCCGGGCCGCCCGGTCCGGCGCGGCCTCAGGAGAAGAGCGGGAGCAGGGACTCCAGCCAGCGGTCGGCGATCCTGCGGTCGCCGCTGCCCGAGGGGTGCACCCCGTCGTAGGTGTCGGTGTCGGTGTCGAACCCGGTCCACTGGTCCACCACGGTCACCGGCGACTCAGCCGTGCCCTCCCCGGCCGCCCACGCCGGGATGGCCGCGTTGAGCTCCTCGACGCCCCGCCCGCACCCGGCGCAGCTGCGGGCGGGGTCCATCGGGATGATCTGGGCGACCAGGACGCGCATGCGGGGGTTCTGGTCCCGCATCTGCGCGACGAGCACGCTGTAGGCGTCCAGGACCGTCTCCGCGGGGATGCCGCTCCACACGTCGTTGGTGCCGAAGTGCATCAGCACCACGTCGGGCTCCGTCCGCGCGAGCCAGTCCACGAGGAGGCCGCGGTCGGCGACGTCGGTGACGAGGAAGCCGCCGTGGCCCTCGTTGTCGCCGTCGTACTCGAAACCGCAGCCGTCGCCCGGCCGGGTGCCCACGAAGTCGGCGTCCGTGTGCCCGGCCTCCACCAGGTCGGCCCAGAGCAGGGCCCGCCAGCATCCGGGCGAGCCCGTGATCGAGTCGCCCAGCGGCATGATCCGCACCGTGTCCTCCTCCGTTCGCGCCGCCCCGGCCGGTCCCGCCTCCGCCGCGGCGGGGGCGAGGGCGCCCGCGACGAGTGCCAGGGCGAGTCCGAGGCCGGCGCCGGCGCGCCGGGCGGCCCGGGAGAGTCGTTGGTCCATGCGGAAACTCCTTGCTCTGTGGCGGGTCCCCGGGAAGAGCGCTTTGGGAGCGCTCCCAACCGCAGGCAGAGTACCTCCGCCGCGTCCGCTCGGGAAGAGGGGCTCCCGGAACGGGCAGGTCTTCGCGCGGCCGGAAGGGCGCTCCTCCGAACCGGAGGGGCGGGGGCCGCCCCGCACCGCGGGACCGGAAGCGCACCGCGCCCCGGGGTCCGGGCGGCGCCGCCCGGACCCCGGGGCGCGATCCCGGCGGGCCGCGTCGTCCGCGGCACCGCCCGGGCTCAGGACCTGAGCTGGAACGCCAGCTGGGGCTGGTCCCCCGCGTAGTCGCCGTGCAGGTTGGCCCGGTACCAGCCCGCCTGAGCGCTGGAAGTGGTCTCGCGGCAGTCCGCGAAGGAGCGGTTGCGCTCCCAGTCGACCGTGAACTCGTGCGGCACGCCCCGGCTGAGCCGGCGCTCCTCGGCGCCGCCGTCCTTGAGGCAGTCCGCAGTGGAGTAGATCCTGTCGTCACCGGAGTGGATGCGCACCTCCAGGGCGGCGCCCCCCACGTCCACGGTGCAGGTCTGCTCCGCCGTGTTGACCACGGTGACCCTGAAGCCCGGGGCGTCCCCGGAGCCGTAGACCTCCTGGTCCCCCTCCAGCTCGAACGTCACCACGACGTCCTCCGGACGGCAGAGGTCCTCGGCGCTCTCGGGCGCGGCGACCTCGCCGGCGCCGCCGCCCTCCCCGCCGCCGGCGCCCTCGGACTCCCCGTCGCCGGGCGAGGGGGAGGCGCTCTCCTCGGCCCCCTCCGACGCCCCGGCCGCGGGTTCCGGGCTCTCGTCCGCGGAGGGGTCCTCGGATGGGACACTGGGAGAGGGCGACGCGTCCATACCGGCCTCGGACCGGGTCGGTTCACCGGTCTCGTCGTCCGAGGGTTGACAGGCGAACGCGATCAGCGCGACCACCAGCATGACCCCGATCAGGACGAAGGCACGCCGCTTCCAATAGGTCTCGCGGCTGACGGCTCCTGGATGTCCGGTACTTGACGCCATGGCCCGTAGTATTGCGGTTTTGCGTGCCACCCACCTACTCAACCCGCCGATTCCCTTTAAAGATGAGCGATAACCCTTACAGCACCGCCGTTCTGGCGTGGTACGAGTCGAACGCGCGCGACCTCCCCTGGCGCGCGCCCGACGCCACCCCCTGGTCGATCCTGGTCAGCGAGATCATGCTCCAGCAGACCCCCGTCGTGCGGGTCCTGCCCGCCTGGCGCGCCTGGATGGAGCGCTGGCCCACCCCCGCCCACCTGGCCGGGGAGGCGTCGGGCGAGGCCGTGCGCATGTGGAACCGGCTCGGCTACCCGCGCCGCGCCCTGCGCCTGCACGCCTGTGCCGTGGCGATCACCGAGGAGCACGGCGGCCGGGTCCCGGACGACCACGCCACGCTGCTCTCCCTCCCGGGGATCGGCGCCTACACCGCCGCGGCCGTGGCGAGCTTCGCCTACGGGCAGAGGCACGCCATTCTGGACACGAACGTCCGCCGCGTCCTCGCCAGGGCCGAAACAGGAGTCCAGTACCCTCCGAAAACCCAGACCAAGGCGGAGACGGCACTCGCGGAGGCGCTGCTGCCGCCCACCGCCCCCGTCGCCGCGCGCTGGGGGGTCGCCGTGATGGAGCTCGGCGCCCTGGTGTGCACCGCCCGCACGCCCGCCTGCGCGTCCTGCCCCATCGCCGGGCAGTGCGCGTGGAGGCTCGCGGGCAAGCCCGCCTACGACGGGCCGCCCCGGCGGGGCCAGACCTACGAGGGCACCGACCGCCAGGTGCGCGGCCGCCTGCTCGCCGTGCTGCGCGACTCCGCGCACCCGGTGGCCAAGGACGCCCTGGACGCCGTCTGGGACGACCGCGTGCAGCGTGAGCGCGCCCTGGACGCCCTGGTGTCCGACGGCCTGGTGGACCCACTCGACGACGGCCGGTACGCCCTGCCCTCCTGATCCGGCCCCTTCCGGCGCCGGGTCAGTCGTCCATGCGGGCGCTCGTGCCGCCGCCCGCGGCGAACTCCGCCTCGGTCCCGGCGAAGCCGCCGCTGCACGGCGCCCCCGGCTCCGGGGTGTTCTCGCCCTGGACGTACTGCACCAGGTACTCGATGAGGCGCGGGTCCTCCGCCCCCTCCAGCAGGATCTGCGATCCCCAGGCCGACGCCACCACGGGTGCGGGCAGCCCCTCGACGGGGCTGATCACCAGGTAGTCGCCCGGCGAGTAGAGGCCGGCGAGCGTCTCGACCTGCCCGGCGTCCAGGCCGGGGTCGTAGGCGATCCACACGGCCCCGTGCTCCAGGGAGTGCACGGCGTACTCGGTGCGCAGGGGCTCCCCGTAGACGCCGCAGTCCTGCCAGACCGGGTAGTGCTCCCCGCCCACGGGCGGGAACACGTCGTACTCGACGGTCTCGCCCTCCTCGACGTGGTCGGCGGACAGGTCCTCGTAGTGCTGGACCGCCTCCAGCCCCGCCCCGGCCGAGGCGCCGGCGTCCCCGCCGCCGGGGCGCGTCACCACGTAGAGGACCCCGCCGCCCGCGACGAGGAGCACGACGAGGACCACCGCTCCGATGATCAGGGCGAGCCCTGCGCCGCGGCCGCCCCCCGCCTGCTGCGGCGGCGGGTACGGCCCCTGCGGCCCGTAGTGCCCCTGGGGGCCGTGGGAGCCCGGTCCCTGGGGGCCGGGAGGACCCGGCGGGGGATACCCGCCGCCGGGAGGCATCCCGCCCGGCGGCACCGCGCCGTGGGGCGGCTGCCCCGGCGGGCCGCCCGGCGGAGGACCGCCGGGGTCGCCGGGCTGCGGGTACGGGGGCTGTGCGGACGGGGGCTGCTGCGGCTGCTGTCCATGGGGCGGCCACGGACCGTGCTGCCGGGGTTCTGGATGGGTCACGAACGCACACTAACGGCCGAACGCCGAAGGGGGCACCCCCGAAGGGGTACCCCCGTGACGGACGGCGTCCGGTTCAGCCGTGTCAGTCGCTCTTGCTCGCGGCCGACTCCTCGACCTCCGGGGTGTCCGGGACCGCGGCCGGCTTCGGCACGCCCTTGAACGTGAACTTGGCGTCCGTGCCCTCGCCCTCGGCGTCGATCACGACGATCTGACCCGCCTTGAGGTCGCCGTACAGGATCTTCTCGGACAGCTGGTCCTCGATCTCCCGCTGGATCGTCCTGCGCAGCGGGCGGGCGCCCAGCACGGGGTCGAAGCCGCGCTCGGACAGGATCTGCTTCGCCTTCGGGCGC
The DNA here is from genome assembly GCF_050955985.1 of Nocardiopsis sp. CA-288880. NCBI lineage: Bacteria > Bacillati > Actinomycetota > Actinomycetes > Streptosporangiales > Nocardiopsidaceae > Nocardiopsis > Nocardiopsis sp. CA-288880. The sequence goes on from NZ_CP192105.1 coordinate 6,911,020, forward strand.
AGCTCGATCCCCATGTCCCGCTCCTTGAGGCGACCGTCCAGGCTCGTGATCATGAGGTCCACGATCTGGAAGATCTCCGCCTCCGTCAGCTGGTGGAAGACGATGATGTCGTCCACGCGGTTGAGGAACTCGGGACGGAAGTTGGTCTTGAGCTCCTCGCTGACCTTCGCCTTCATCCGCTCGTAGTTGGTCTGGGCGTTGTCCTCCTTGGCGAAGCCCATGGCCTGGCCCTTGGAGATGTCGCGCGTGCCCAGGTTGGTGGTCATGATGATGACCGTGTTCTTGAAGTCGACGTTGCGACCCTGGGCGTCGGTGAGACGGCCCTCCTCCAACACCTGCAGCAGGGAGTTGAAGATGTCGTTGTGGGCCTTCTCGATCTCGTCGAACAGGACCACGGAGAACGGCTTGCGGCGCACCTTCTCGGTGAGCTGGCCGCCCTCCTCGTAGCCGACGTAGCCGGGAGGCGAGCCGAACAGCCGGGAGACCGTGTGCTTCTCCATGAACTCGGACATGTCCAGCTGGATCAGCGCGTCCTCGTCCCCGAACAGGAACTCGGCCAGGGTCTTGGACAGCTCGGTCTTACCGACACCGGACGGGCCGGCGAAGATGAACGAGCCACCCGGGCGCTTGGGGTCCTTCAGACCGGCGCGGGTACGGCGGATCGCCTGCGAGAGCGCCTTGATGGCGTCCTCCTGGCCGATGACCCGGCGGTGCAGCTCGTCCTCCATGCGCAGCAGCCGGGAGCTCTCCTCCTCGGTGAGCTTGAAGACCGGGATGCCGGTGGACGCGGCCAGGACCTCGGCGATGAGCTCCTCGTCGACCTCGGCCACGACGTCCATGTCGCCGGCCTTCCACTCCTTCTCCCGCTGCGCCTTCTTGTTGAGGAGCTGCTTCTCGTCGTCGCGCAGGGACGCGGCCTTCTCGAAGTCCTGCGCGTCGATCGCGGACTCCTTGTCCCGGCGCACGCCCGCGATCTTCTCGTCGAACTCGCGCAGGTCCGGCGGAGCGGTCATCCGGCGGATGCGCATCCGCGAGCCGGCCTCGTCGATGAGGTCGATCGCCTTGTCCGGCAGGAACCGGTCGCTGATGTAGCGGTCGGCCAGCTGGGCCGCCGCCACCAGGGCGCTGTCGGTGATGGAGACCCGGTGGTGCGCCTCGTACCGGTCGCGCAGGCCCTTGAGGATCTCGATGGCGTGCTTGATGGTGGGCTCGTCCACCTGGATGGGCTGGAAGCGCCGCTCCAGGGCGGCGTCCTTCTCCAGGTACTTGCGGTACTCGTCCAGGGTGGTGGCGCCGATGGTCTGGAGCTCGCCCCGGGCCAGCATGGGCTTGAGGATGGAGGCGGCGTCTATGGCGCCCTCTGCCGCTCCCGCTCCGACCAGCGTGTGCAGCTCGTCGATGAACAGGATGATGTCGCCGCGGGTCCGGATCTCCTTGAGCACCTTCTTGAGGCGCTCCTCGAAGTCACCGCGGTAGCGGCTTCCGGCGACCAGCGCGCCCAGGTCCAGCGTGTACAGCTGCTTGTCCTTGAGCGTCTCGGGGATCTCGCCCTTGACGATCTTCTGGGCCAGGCCCTCGACCACGGCGGTCTTGCCGACGCCGGGCTCGCCGATGAGGACCGGGTTGTTCTTGGTCCGCCTCGAGAGCACCTGCATGACGCGCTCGATCTCCTTGTCCCGGCCGATGACCGGGTCGAGCTTGCTCTCCCGGGCGGCCTGGGTCAGGTTGCGACCGAACTGGTCCAGCACCAGGGAGGTGGAGGGGGTGGACTCCGAGGAGCCCGCGGTGGCCTGCGGCTCCTTGCCCTGGTAGCCGTGCAGCAGCTGGATGACCTGCTGGCGGACCCGGTTCAGGTCCGCGCCGAGCTTGACCAGGACCTGGGCGGCGACGCCCTCGCCCTCGCGGATCAGGCCCAGCAGTATGTGCTCGGTACCGATGTAGTTGTGGCCGAGCTGGAGCGCCTCGCGCAGCGACAGCTCGAGGACCTTCTTGGCGCGCGGGGTGAAGGGGATGTGCCCCGACGGCGCCTGCTGGCCCTGGCCGATGATCTCCTCAACCTGCTGCCGAACCGCTTCGAGGCTGATACCGAGGCTCTCCAGAGCCTTGGCGGCGACGCCCTCACCCTCGTGGATGAGGCCGAGCAGGATGTGCTCCGTACCGATGTAGTTGTGGTTGAGCATCCTGGCCTCTTCCTGGGCCAGAACCACCACTCGCCGTGCGCGGTCGGTAAACCTCTCGAACATGTCTCGTCGCTCCTCTACAGAGCGGTCAGGCAGGGACGGTCTCGCCGACCCAACTCTTCCGCATATCGGCCCCACAGGGATAACCGCCCAGGGGAGCACTGTCGCACCCGCCGGTCGACAGGCTGCCGACCGGGCGAACATCTCCGCATGGCCGACCTCCCAGCCGTCCGTGCCAGAGACTTTCCCCGACGATAGGGCGTTCACCCAACATCCAACTACCAATTGAGGCGTCAGATTTCCCTGTACGCCGAAGGCGAACGGCCCGGACACTCCCATCCATCACGGGAGTCCCCGGACCGCACGTGTACAAGCCCGATAATCGGCTCTGAGCGAACAAGCCGAACCGCGTGTTGTTCTTCGGGCCGGATCAGGCGGCCCCGAAAGCGGGAAATGCGCCTCGGTCCCGGTGGGCAGCGGTACGGCCCCGCCGGACCGGCGGAACGGCCCCGGGCCCTGCGGCCGTGCGGCCGCAGGGCCGGAAGTCGAGAGCCTCCACGAGAACGGGGAGCGCCGTGGCGCCCCGGTCGTCGGCGCGTCCGCGCACCGCGGCGAGCGGCGGGACCCCCGTCCGAGCCGCGTCACGGAGACGGGGGCCGGAAAGGCCCGGGGCCGCACTGCGCCCGCGGTCCGGATCCGGCGGCACCGGCTCGGCGCCGTCGGCCGGGGATCCGGTGCCCGTCGTATCCCCTTGTCCCCTGCATCCCCATGGCGCGGGACCCGTGTCACAGGATCCCCCGCGTGACGGGTCCACCGGTGTCAGGCGGTGCCGGATGAGGGAGTCGGGTGCTCCTGGTGGGCACCGGTCGAAATTCGATCAAGCCCTGACAACATTTCGGCGAACCGAAGGCGGTCGTGGGACCTAGCCCTTGATGGCCTCATATTCGGCGACGATGGCGGCGGGGATCCGGCCGCGCTCATTGACGGGCTTGCCGGCAGCCTTCGCCCACGCGCGAATCTCGGCGCTGCGCTCGCGGCTGGGCGCATTACGGCTGCCCCGGCGGGCGGTGGCGCGGTTCGCCTTGGACGGAGCCTTGCGGGAGGCTTCGACGAACGGGTTAAGGGCCTCGCGAAGCTTGGCGGCATTACCCGCACTGAGGTCGATTTCGTACGTCGATCCGTCCAGACCGAACGTCACCGTCTCCTCGGCCTCGCCGCCGTCGAGGTCGTCGACCAGGAAAACCTGGACCTTCTGTGCCATGGAATCAAACCTTTCAGAAGAGCGGTGTCTGCACACCTGAATATAAAGCTATCCCGCGCGAACGCGGAAGACAATTCCCGGCGTGCCAGAAATCGTCTGGGACCGACCGTGGTTTCGGGGGTCGCCGGAGCAGCGCGGGTGCGGCGAGTTGGCCCGCGCACGCGGTGGGACCGAGGCCCGGCCCCCGGGCTTCACGCAACCGGTCGAGTACCGTATCAACGACCGTCGGATTCGGCGCGTTCCCCACCCTGGACAATCGGCGTCTCGTTCGTCGCCCCGGCCTCGCGGACCTCGGCAGCGCCCTTGTGGTCGGTCGCGTCCTGCGCCGCCCCGTCATTGCTGACCAGGCTTCCGTCCATCCGCCGCGGAGCCATCTCCTTGCGCAGCAGCTTGATGACGAAGGCACAGAAGACGGTACCGACAACCACAGGGGGGATGAGCGCCGACAATACGTCGATCAGTCCAGGGGGAACCACCGACGACAAAAAGTCACCCATCGAAGCGCTCCACCCTTCCTGGTTGTTACTTATTGCAGCAAATACCCGACTCAGTGTCGGGCCACTCCGGGGGGATGGCGCGCCGGACGACCTGGCAAACGCATACCCGACATCATAGACATCGTTTGCCCCCGGTTTGACACCGGACGTACCCGAGCGGCCTCCCGCAAACCCCGTGGGCGCCAATGTCCGGTCGTGGGTTCGGTGCCCTCGTGCGGGTGCGGCCGGAACACGGGGTCTTGCGGGGTCAAATCACAACCCTTCGTCACCGCCCCGCCGAACTCGATCATGAGGACGGCCGGCCGGACGCAGGTACACATTACCTGCCCTGTTCCACCTCCATACCCCCCGGTGTGCATAAGCCGCCCCGAGTCCGGACGCCGGAGCGGCACGGGCGGGGCCGCGTAAGGGGAACTCCGTACCAAGCACACCGGAAATCCTTTAGACGCGGGCCGGGCGGGCCGCGTCGTCGAGGCGCACAAGCATCCGGGTGTTCCCGAGGGTGTTGGGCTTAACCCGCTCCAAGTCGAGGAATTCGGCAACTCCCTCGTCATAGGAACGCAGGAGTTCCTCGTACACACGGGACGAGACAGGGGTCCCCTGGATCGGGGCAAAGCCGTGTTTGGAGAAGAAACCGGTCTCGAATGTCAGACAGAACACACGTTGCACACCCAACTCACGGGCTGTGGCGAGAAGTTCGGTCACGATTCGGTGTCCCACGCCGAAACCGCGCAGAGAGGGGTCGACCGCGACGGTCCGCACCTCGGCCAGGTCCTCCCAGAGCACGTGAAGGGCTCCGCAGCCCACCAGGCGGTGCTCGACCTCCGCCTCGGGGGCCGCACCGGGGGAGGATTCCGGCCCGGCGGGCGACATGTCCGGAACCACCTCCGCCTCGGCGACCCAGAACTCCTGGACGTCCTCGTAGAGGTTGACGGTGCTCTTGGACAGCACCCGCCGGTCGACGGTGTAGGTGTCGACGAGGCGGCGGATGGCTGCGACGTCGCGCGTCCTGGCGCGACGCACGTGAACATGGCGAACGGGCATAGCCGGACCAGACTATGCCCACGCGGGGAAGAACTCCTACCCGAGGCCTCCCCCACCCTCCGGCACACCCACCGGAGCACCGCCGCGCGGGCGGGGGCGGGGAAGAACTCCTACCCGAGGCCCGCGACCACCCCCCGGAGCACGGCCGCGCGGGCGGGGGACGGGGAAGAACTCCTACCCGAGGCCCGCGACCACACCAAGAGCACCCCACCGGAGCACGGCCGCGCGGGCGGGGGGCGGGCAGGGGGCGCGGGCGGCGCCCGGCCGCACACACGAGATCGGGGGCACCGCGGCACCGCCGGCCGGAGAGTCTCCTCCCGGCCCTCGCGGTGCGCGTGCGCCCCCTGGGTCGGTCATTCCCGTGTGCGGTTCCGGCTCCAGCCGGGGGTTCGGCTCAGATGAGCTGCCGCCGCGCGGCCCAGACGACCGCTTCGATGGGTGTGTTCACGCCGAGTACGTCGCAGATGTTGCGGATACGCCGGCGCAGGGTCCTCGCGCTGAGCTCCAGATGCCGGGCCGCGACCTCGGTGGTCACGCCGGTGGCGATCTCTGCGAGCAGTTCGAGCTCCTCGTGGCTCAGCTCCACCGGCGCGTACGGGCTGCTGACAGCCGTGTCGCGCGGGCGGGTCTGAAGGGGAACCACGCTCTCCCGGTGCTCCCTCGGCTGGAGAGCGCCATGGTCCTCAACGGTACGTCGTACGAGTGTGGCCTGTTCCACTCCGTCCTCCCTCATCATGTGAGTGCGGAACATCAACTCGTCACCTGATGGACGCGAGTGCGCCGACCGGGGGTCGCCCCGTCGGAGCGGACGGAGACTCCGCGGGCCTCGAAATCCCCGGCGGACCCCTCTGGCACAGGGGTCGGGGGCGTTCCGGGCGCACGGGTCGCAGGCTGGCCGGCTCGCTGGGGTCTGGGACGGACAGACCACACCGAGGGCGCGCATGCGCGCGCGAATTCGGACCGCATCGGCGGTCCCGTTTCGCGCTCACCGTCGTTCTCGATCCACTTCGGCAAACTCACGGGCCTCGGCCCGCCCTCAGCACGCTAGGCCGCAGAGATGATACCGTCAAGACCCGATAAATCACCATGTGTAGTTATGCAAGATCCTTCTGTGACAAGGCAAGGGGAAAGAAAAATCCCCGAGGGCATTGACCTGCGTAAACAATCTTTACCGGAGAGCGGCTGCTTATAGCACTCCGGCCCCTGGAAAAACTCTGGCCTATCCCCGCGGCCATCACGGTCTGACCGCGGGTTCGCCTTCTATGTCCGATCGGTGAGTCATGTCCCTTGTTCCGGGACCGGGACCGGGACATGCGGAAGGGGCCGGCGCACCCCTGGTGCGACGACCCCCGTCCCCGATTTCGGCCACTCGGCGCGACCCTTATCGGCCATTCCCGCACGGACGCGCCGCACACGCGCGCGTCCCGGCTCTCCCCCGTCCCACGGCCCCGCCGGGCCCCGGCGACGCGGGGCCGGACGCCCCGGTCAGTCCCCCGAGGGCTTCACGATCGGGAAGAGCACGGTCTCGCGGATGTTCTTGCCGGTGAAGGCCATGAGCAGGCGGTCGATGCCGACCCCCACGCCTCCGGTGGGCGGCATACCGTACTCCAGCGCCCGCAGGAAGTCCTCGTCCAGCTGCATCGCCTCGGGGTCCCCCTCGGCCGCCATCAGGGACTGCCGGGTGAGCCTCTCCCGCTGCTCGACCGGGTCGACCAGCTCGGAGTAGCCGGTGCCCAGCTCCATGCCGAACCCGATCAGGTCCCACTTCTCGGTGAGCAGCGGGTCCTCGCGGTGCTGGCGCGTGAGCGGGCTGGTCTCGACCGGGAAGTCGCGCACGAACGTCGGCTGGAGGAGCGTGTGCTCGACCAGTTCCTCGAAGACGTGCTCGACGAGCTTGCCCTGACCCCAGTCGGAGCTGAACTCGACGCCCTTGGCCCCGGCCAGACGGCGGACCTCCTCGACGGGGGTGCGCGGGTCGACCTCCGCGCCGAGGGCCTCGGACACGGCCCCGTACAGGGTGATCTGCGGCCACTCGCCGCCGAGGTCGTACGCCTCGCCGTCACGCTCGACCACGGTCGTGCCGAACACCGCGCGCGCCGCGTCCTGGACGAGCTCCCGGGTGATGTCCGCCATGACGTTGTAGTCGGCGTACGCCTGGTAGAACTCCAGCATCGTGAACTCGGGGTTGTGCGTGGAGTCCGCGCCCTCGTTCCTGAAGTTGCGGTTGACCTCGAAGACCTTCTCCAGGCCGCCCACGACCAGCCGCTTGAGCGAGAGCTCGGGCGCGATGCGCAGGTACAGGTCCATGTCGTAGGCGTTGATGTGCGTGGTGAACGGCCGCGCGGTGGCGCCGCCGTGCACGCGCATCAGCATCGGGGTCTCGACCTCGATGAAGTCGCGCCGGCTCAGGCCCTCCCTGATCGCCCGGATGGCGGCCGAGCGGCGGCGCACCATCAGCTGGGAGTCGGGGTTGACGATGAGGTCGACGTACCGCTGCCGCACACGGGCCTCGGGGTCGGTCAGGCCCTTGTGCTTCTCCGGGAGCGGGCGCAGGCACTTGGCCGTCAGCGTCCAGGAGTTCACGAGGACGGACAGCTCGCCGCGGCGGGAGGTGATGACCTCGCCCTCCACGCCGACGTGGTCGCCCAGGTCGACGTCGGCCTTCCAGGCGTCCAGCCGCTCCTGGCCGACCTGGTCCAGGGACAGCATGATCTGGACGTCGCCGGTCTCGTCGCGCAGCGTCGCGAAGCAGAGCTTGCCGCCGGTGCGGTAGAGCATCACGCGACCGGCGATGGAGACGCCGACGCCCGTGTGGGTGTCCGGCTCCAGGCCCTGGTGTTTGTCGCGCACGGCACCGATCGACGTGGAGCGCGGGAAGGTCACGGGGAAGGGATCGATCCCCTCCTCCCGGAGACGGTCCAGCTTCTGGCGCCGGACCCGCATCTGTTCGGGCAGGTCGTCGTAGGTGTCGTCGTGCGTGTCAGTCACGCGCACGATCCTACCGGCGGTCCGCGCCCCGGCCGACCGCCCGGACCCCGCCCGGCCGGGGGTCCCGGAGCCGTGCCACGCGGATCCGGGAGGTGGGACGGGCGTGTCCGGATCACTAGTATTGCGCTGCCTTGACCCGCACCCCCACCACCGGAGCAGGAACTACCGAGAGTCGGACAATGAGCGTTGAGGGAAGCACGAAGGCCGTCGTCACGGCACTGGTTGCGAATCTGGGGATCGCGGTCACGAAGTTCGTGGCCTATGTACTGACGGGCTCGTCCTCCATGCTGGCCGAGTCCATCCACTCGGTCGCCGACTCCAGCAACCAGGCGCTGCTGCTCATCGGCGGCAAGCGCGCCCGGCGGGGCGCCACCGAGGAGCACCCCTTCGGCTACGGGCGCGAACGCTACATCTACGCGTTCGTGGTCGCGATCGTGCTGTTCAGCGTGGGCGGCCTGTTCGCGCTCTACGAGGCCTGGCACAAGATCTCCCACCCCGAGCCCATCACCGAGTGGCAGTGGGTGCCCGTCGCGGTCCTGGTGGTCGCGATCGGGCTGGAGTCGATGGCGATGAGGACGGCCGTCAAGGAGTCCAACGCCGTGCGCGGCAAGGCGAGCTGGGTCGAGTTCGTCCGCCGGGCGAAGGCCCCCGAACTGCCCGTGATCCTGCTGGAGGACGCCGGCGCCCTGCTCGGCCTGGTGTTCGCGCTGCTCGGCGTCAGCCTGACCCTGATCACCGGCAACGGCCTGTGGGACGGCCTGGGCACCGCCGCCATCGGCATCCTCCTCGTGGTGATCGCCGTCGTGCTGGCCGCCGAGGTGAAGAGCCTGCTGGTCGGCGAGTCCGCCACGAGCGAGAACGTCCGGGCGATCCGGAGTGCCATCGAGTCGGTCGAGGACGTCGACCGCCTCATCCACATGCGCACCCTGCACGTGGGACCCGAGGAGCTCCTGGTGGCCGCCAAGGTCGCGGTGGACGCCGAGGACGACGCGGGCCGGGTGACCAGGGCGATCAACGAGGCGGAGGAGCGCATCCGCGCGTCCGTGCCCATCGCCACGCTGATCTACATCGAGCCCGACCTGTTCCGCACGGCGCCGGGGTCCTCCGCCTCGCCCGGGGCCGGGACCTCCGTGTGAGCCGGGGCCGGCGCGGCCCCCGCGCCGCACCGGCCCCGGTCCGGGGCGGGGGCGCACGCCCCCGCCCCGCGCACGGGCTCAGCCCGTGTTGCGCTCGAAGACCAGGCGCAGCCCGATCAGGGTGAGCCACGGTTCGTGCAGGTCCACGGTCTCGCACTCGCCGATGACCGTGGACGCGAGCCCGCCGGTGGCCACGACGGTCACGTCGTCCGGTGAGTCGGTGAGCTCGGCGACCATCCGGTCGACGATCCCGTCCACCTGGCCCGCGAACCCGAACACGATGCCCGAGCGCAGCGCCTCCGTGGTGTTCTTGGCGATGGCCGAACGCGGCTTGACGATCTCCACCATGTGCAGCTGGGCGCCGCGCCGGGACAGGGCGTCCACGGAGATGTCGATGCCGGGGGCGATCGCGCCGCCCACGTACTCGCCCTTGACGCTCACCGCGTCGAAGGTCGTCGCGGTCCCGAAGTCCACGACCACGGCCGGACCGCCGTAGAGGTGGTTGGCGGCGAGGGCGTTGATGATCCGGTCGCTCCCCACCTCCTTGGGGTTGTCCATCCGGATCGGCACCCCGGTCTTGACCCCGGGTTCGACGATGACGGCGGGGACGTCGCCGAAGTGGCGGCGGAACATGTCGCGCATCTCGTGCTGGACCGACGGCACCGAGCAGCACAGGGCGATCCCGTCGATGTCCTCCGGGCCGCCGAGGGTGCTCGCGTCGAGGAGCCCGCGCAGCACCACCGACCACTCGTCGGCGGTGCGCCGGGTGTCGGTCCCCACTCTCCAGTGTTCGAGAAGCTCGTCGGATTCAAAGAGACCGAAGACCGTCTCGGAGTTGCCGACGTCGATCGCGAGCAGCATTCTGAGGGCCTCATCCATGGTCGAAGTGGTGTGTTCTCAAGGAATCTTCCACCACTCGGGCACCCTCACAACAGGTCGAGGGCGATATCGAGCGCGGGACTGGAGTGGGTGAGCGCTCCGACGGCGAGGTAGTCGACCCCGGTGCGGGCCACGTCCGCCGCGACGCCGAGGGTCAGTCCGCCGGAGGACTCCAGCCGCGCACGGCCCCCGACCTGGGCGACCGCCGCCCGGAGCCCGTCGACGGTGAAGTTGTCGAGGAGGATCTCCTCCGCCCCGGCCGCGATGGCGTCCTCGATCTGGTCCAGCCTGTCGACCTCGACCTCCAGGGGGAGGTCGGGGAAGCGCTCGCGGACGGCGCGCACCGCCTCGCCGACGCCCCCGGCGGCGACCACGTGGTTGTCCTTGACCAGGCCCGCGTCGCTGAGGCCGTACCGGTGGTTCACGCCCCCTCCGCAGCGCACCGCGTACTTCTCCAGGGCGCGCATCCCGGGGCGGGTCTTGCGGCTGTCCCGGACGCGGGCCCGCGTGCCGGCCACGGCGTCCACCCACGAGCGCGTGGCCGTCGCGATCCCGGACATGTGGGTGAGGAGGTTGAGCGCGGTCCGCTCCGCGGTGAGCAGGTCGCGCGTACGCGCGGTGACGGTCATCAGGACGTCTCCGCGCTTGACCGCGTCGCCGTCCCGTGCGGTGCGCGTGACCTCCAGGGCGCCGTCGGCGACCAGCCAGAAGACGAGCTCGGCGAGCGGGAGGCCGCTGACGGTGCCGTCGGCCCGGGCGACCGCCTGAGCGGTGCGCACCTGGTCGGCGGGGATGGTCGCGACGCTGGTGACGTCGATGCCGGGGCCCGCGGTGAGGTCCTCGGAGAGGGCCCGGCGGACGAGGTCCACGTGGGACAGGTGGGGGGCGGTGCAGGAGAGGGCGAACTCGGCCCGGGCCTCCGGGCTCCGGTCGGCCCCGGCGAGGGGGAAGGAGACGGCGTCGAGTTCGGCCACGAGGGCGGACGGCAGGGACGGCTGCCAGTCCTCGGCGGTGGTCACGGCGGTGTCCCCTTCCAGTCGGACGACGACGGGCCGGATCCTGAGCCCGGGTCTGGGCTCGGGGAAGTCGGCACGCTGGTGAGAGCCTCTGCTCTCGGTTCTGTACAGGGCGGCGGCGGCCACAAGGCGGGCCGTGGTGAGCAGGTTGGCGGCCTCCCACGCGGCGACGCCGGGGGTGACGGGCGCGGTCGGCCGGGCGAGGGCGTCGAGTTCGGCCACCAGCTCGGCGAGGCCCTCGCCCGTGCGGAGCACCCCGGCGTGCCGCGACATGAGGGTGCGGACCCGGGTGGCGGCTGCGGGGTCGGCGAGCGGGGCCACGGAGCCGGCGGTGACGCCCGTCCCCGGGACGGGCCGGGGGTCCCCGGCCAGGCGCGCGGCGATCCGGTCGGCGTAGACCAGCCCCTCCAGGAGGGAGTTGGACGCGAGCCGGTTGGCGCCGTGGACGCCGGTGCGGGCGACCTCGCCGACCGCCCAGAGCCCGGGGACGCTGGTGCGGCCGTCGATGTCGACCTCGGCGCCGCCGGACGCGTAGTGGGCGGCGGGGGCGACGGGGACGGGCTGCGTGAGGGGGTCGACGCCGTTGGCGCGGCAGGACGCCAGGATGGTGGGGAAGCGCTTCTCCCAGGTGGCCTCGCCGAAGTGGCGGGTCTCCAGGTACACGTGGTCCACGCCCTGCTCGGCCATGGTGCGGGCGATGGTGCGGGCGACCACGTCGCGCGGAGCGAGGTCGGCCAGCTCGTGGACGCCCTCCATGATGCGTGCTCCGTCGGCGTCCACCAGGTAGGCGCCCTCTCCCCGCAGGGCCTCGGAGACCAGGGGCTGCCGACCGCGTGCGTCGGCGCCGAGCCAGAGCACGGTGGGGTGGAACTGGATGAACTCCAGGTCGCGCATCCTGGCCCCGGCCCTGGCGGCGAGGGCGAGGCCGTCCCCGGTGGAGACAGGCGGGTTGGTGGTGGCCGCGAAGACCTGCCCGATGCCCCCGGTGGCCAGGACCACGGCGGGGGCGACGACCGCGCCGACGCCGTCGCGGGCCCCCTCGCCCATCACGTGCAGGGTCACCCCGGTGACGGCCCCGGAGGCGGGGTCGTGGAGGGTGTCGAGCGCGAGGGCGTGCTCGACGACCTCGATCCGCTCCTCCGCGAGGACTGCGGCGACGAGCGCGCGCTGGATCTCGGCGCCGGTCGCGTCGCCGCCCGCGTGCGCGACGCGGTCCGCGCGGTGGCCGCCCTCCCGGGTGAGGGCGAGGGCGCCGTCCTCGGAGCGGTCGAACTCGGCGCCCAGGCCGATGAGCCAGCGCAGTGCGCCGGGGCCCTCGGTGGCCAGGACGTTGACGGCGTGGGGGTCGGACAGCCCGCCGCCCGCCAGGTGGGTGTCGACCATGTGGGCGACGGGGTCGTCGCCGGGCGCGACGGCCGCGGCGATCCCGCCCTGGGCATAGGCGGTGGACCCTGTGGACAGCCGGTCCTTGGTGACCAGCACGACCCGTCCGCTCCCGCTCCTCTGGACGTAGCGCAGCGCGGTGCTCAGGCCCGCGATGCCGGAGCCGACGACCGCGACGTCCGCCGCGACCGTCCACCCGGGCCCGGGTGCGTCGAGCCTGGTCTGTGCGGGTGTACTCATCTGGGGTCTCTTTCGCGAGGCGCCGCCCCGGGGGCCGGGGCGGTCACAGGGGGATCGACACGTTGTCGATGAGCCGGGTGGAGCCCACGCGGGCGGCGACGGCGAGGACCGCGTCCCCCCGGTGGCCGGGCGCGGCCTCGGTGAAGGTCGCGGCGTCGACCAGGGCCAGGTAGTCGAGGACGACGGGGGGAGTGTCCCCGGCCGCCCCGTCCAGCACGGAGTGGGCGGCGGCGCGGACGGCGTCCGGCCCCCCGGGCGCGGCCTCACGGCCCGCCCGGAGGGCGCGCGACAGCGCCAGCGCGCTGCGCCGCTCGGCGTCCGACAGGTAGACGTTGCGGCTGGAGGAGGCGAGCCCGTCGGGGTCGCGGAGGATGGGGGCCCCGACGATCTCCACGGGCACGTCGAGGTCGGCGACCATGCGCCTGACGAGCGCGATCTGCTGGGCGTCCTTCTCCCCGAAGACGGCGGTGTCGGGCCGGACCAGGTTGAGGAGCTTGGCGACGACGGTGAGGACCCCGGTGAAGTGTCCGGGGCGGGAGGCGCCCTCCAGCCGCTCCCCCATCGGCCCGGCGTCGACCGTGACCATCTGCGGGGCCGGGTACATGGTTCCGACGGAGGGCGCGAAGACGACGTCCACCCCCTCCTCCGCGCAGAGGGCGGTGTCGGCCGCCAGGTCGCGCGGGTAGCGGTCGAAGTCCTCGTCGGGGCCGAACTGGAGCGGGTTGACGAAGACGCTGACGACCACCGTGTCCGCCCGCTCGCGGGCCAGGCGCATGAGGGAGCGGTGGCCGCCGTGGAGGGCGCCCATGGTGGGGACGAGGGCGACGTGCCCGGGGCCGGAGAGGGCCCGGCGCAGTTCTTCGGGCGTGCGCGCCACGAGGGGGCCGCCGGCGGTCGCGGTCTGCGGTGTGGGTTCGGTCATCGGTGGTTTCCCGTGGTGGAGTTCTGCGGCGCGCACGGCGCGGCGGCCGGGCGCGCACCGGGCGCGACGTGGGGAGGGCGTCAGCGGCGGAGGACGTCGAGCAGGCGCACGGCGTCCTCCGGCTTGAGCATCCCGGCGTTGATGGCGCGGTCGGCCGTGAGCCGGGCCAGCTCGACGTAGCTGGCGACGCTCTCGGGGGCGTTCTCGCGCAGCTGCTCGATGTGTCCGGCGACGGTCCCGGCGTCGCCGCGCAGGACGGGCCCGCTGAGGCCGTGGATGCCCAGGCGGAGGGCGTTGTCGAGGGCCGCGCTGAGCATGGGGGCGAGCATGCGGCCCGGCTCGGGGACGCCGGCGGCCGAGAGCAGGGCGGCGCTGTCCGCGACGAGGGTGACGAGGTGGTTCGCGCCTCCGGCGAGGGCCGCGTGGTAGAGGGTGCGCCTCTCCTCCTCGATCCACACGGGCTCGGCGCCCATCTCGACGACGAGGGCCTCGGCGATGGGCCGCAGCTGCTCGGGCGCCGTGACGCCGAACGCGCAGTTGGCGAGGCGGTCGACGTCCTCGTCGCGGCCGGTGAAGGTCATCGCCGGGTGGAGGGCGAGCGGGAGCGCGCCGACCAGGGTGGCGGGGGCGAGGACGCCGTAGCCGTGCGCCCCGCTGGCGTGGACCAGGAGTTTTCCGCGCAGGTCGGCGCCGGTGGAGGCGAGTCCCTCGGTGATGTCGGGCAGGGCGTCGTCGGGCACGGTCAGCAGGACGAGGTCGCTGGCCTCGGCGACCTGCGCCGGTTCGAGGACGCGCGCGGTGGGCAGGCGCCCGGCGACCCTCTCGCGGGAGGCGTCGGAGACCGCGGAGGCGGCGACGACCTTGTGCCCGGCGCGGCCGAGGGCCTGGCCGAGGACGGAGCCCACGCGGCCGGGACCGATGACGCCGACCCGCAGTCGGGCGGGGCGCCCCTGCGTCGTCTCCATGTGCGTGCCCCCTCGTGGTGCGGTGCGTCCGGTTCCCGCGCACCGTGACGCCTGTGCACACGATAGCCCTCCCCCGCCGGTGACCTGCCGCCCCGCCCCCGGGGACACGAGTGGGGACGGACACGTCGTGCCCGTCCCCGCCCGTCGTGCTCCCCGCCCCCGTGTGGGGGCGCGGATCAGTTCTGGATGATCACGCCGGTGTTGTAGCAGGAGCCGACGGACTTGCCGCCGAGGACGGCGTTGGAGATGCCGCAGCCCTCGCTCTCGTTCTCCAGCTCGTGGAGGGTGGTGTTCCCGCTGAGCACGGAGTCGAAGTTCTGCGTCCATGCCTCCGAGTCCGCAGCCGCCGGCGAGGCGGAGAGAAGGATTGCGGCGGAGGCGATGGCCACGGCACCGGTGGCGAACGTCTTCTTCAGCACGATGGAACTCCTTCTTTGTCCGGCCGGGAGGGCCGACCGGATCGCGGTTGTTCGTGGCACCCGGGAGTGCTGGTGATGAAGTTACTGGGCGAGAAGCCCCCGACAGGGGGTTTGAGCTGGAGTGATCACGAAATCGACGGAGATGCCGACCCTGCGTAGTCGAACGTCTCGGGGCCGATCGGGGCAAAGGTCGCGGACCGGGGAGGCGTGTGTGCGCGCTGCGTCACCGCCGCGCGGGGTTCCAGTCGCGCACCAATACGGGTTGCGGTCGACCGTGTCGGAGCGGAGGGCCGGGGGCGGGCGCCCCTCGGGGACGGCGGGGCGCGTCGGCGCCGAACACCGGACACGGGGAAGGCGCCACCCCGTCGTCACGGGATGGCGCCTCGCGCGGAAAGCTCGCGGACCCCGGCCGGGTCGGTTCAGCCGGGACGTCTCCGACTGGACACCCCCGCCCGGTCGGGCCGGATCGATCTGTCCTGCGTGTACCGCGGGGACCGCGGTACTAGTTCTTGACCGTGGCGCCGGAGTCGACGCAGCTGGCGCCGGCCACGCCCAGGACGGAGATCGCGTTGCCGCAGACGTTGATCGGCACGTCCAGGTCCGCGACGAGCTGGTTGCCGCCGAGGATGCTGCCGTTGCCGGAGGTGAAGACGTTGCTGTTGGCCATGGCCGGAGCACCGGTGAACAGGACGCCGGCGGCGGCGGCAACGATGGCACTGGCGGCGAAAGCCTTCTTCAGCATGTGTTTCTCCCGTCGGACCGGCCAGCGGGGGCGCCAACCGGTCGATAACGTTGACTATGTGTATGAGACTGAACACTCGCCGTGTTCAGTCACTATTTAGCCATACTCAACCACTCCATGTGACCAAAACTCGGAAGTCTTTCCCGGCCCCGAGCTGGAGATATCACCATTCGTGACCAACCATGTCCGACATGTGGTCTGCAACTGGAAGCACTTTGGGCCCATATTGTGTTGCACGTCACATCAGGTTTCGGGGGTGTCATAGGTCCCGTCCTCGGCCCCGGTCCCCACGGCGTGCCCCGGACGCCGCTCCAGCGTCGAACGGGTCGCCCAGCGCTCCGTCCCCGCCGACGGCACCCGTGCCCGGCGGCCGTACGCGGCGAGCGCGTCCACGAGCCCGCGGCCCTCACCCGCCTCCCGGGCGGACGCCCTCGCCCGGACCGGGCCGGGGGGCGTGTCGACGTCCACCGACACGAGGCCGGTGAACCGGGCCAGCGGGCCGGCCGTCAGCCGCAGCGACTGGACGCGCTCGACCGGGACGATCTCCGTCACCTGGCAGAACAGGCCCCGGGTGCTGATGAACAGGCGCCGGTCGACGCCGACCAGCCCCGGCATCCAGGTCCGGTTCGGCACCATCGCCACGTGCGCCGCCCCGCTGTCCGGGAACAGCTCGTCGACCAGCGCGTAGGCCCTCCGGCGCGGGGCCACCGGGAGCAGTGTGGCCGAGTCGCCCTGGCGGGCTCCCGCGTATCCCGCGACGTTGGCCTCCACACGGGCCACCCCCAGTGCGCGCCAGAGCAGCGGCTCGACCACGCGCACCGCCTGGACCCGGCCCGGCGGGACCGTCTGCATGCGGCGCTGGAACATGCCGTAGCGCAGCCGGAGCCCGTCCGACGACAGGGAGGCGTAGTAGTCCGTGTAGCGGGCCAGGGGCCCCCAGAAGTAGCGGAGCAGCCCCAGGGTGAGGGGCACGAGCGCGCCCGCCACCCCCGGTTCGGCGAAGACCGCGCCGGCGGTGGCCAGCATGAGCAGCAGCACGAACGACAGCAGGACCGGCACCCGGAAGGTCAGCGCGCCGAGCAGCAGGAGGAACGGCAGCCGGTAGAACGGCCACTCCGGCGCCTCGGGCGAACGGCCCGGGAGCCCCGCCGCGTGGGCGAGGACCGCCGCGCGCACCCGCTCGGCCAGGCCCCTGCGCAGACAGCGCAGCCGGATGGCGCTCCCGTCGCCCCCGGCGAGTTCGATGCGCAGTTCGGCCATGCCGAACACCTGCATGAGCAGGGGCTGGACCACGTCCACCGCCTGGAGGCGGCTGAGCGGGATCTCCCGCGAGCTGCGCATCACGAGGCCGCTGTGGACCACCAGGTGGTCCTCGCGCAGGCCGAAGGTGCCGTACCACCAGGAGGGCAGGGCGTAGGCGAGGGAGCCGAACACGACGGCCACCGTCATCATCACCACCCAGCCGAAGCCGAACATGGTGAGGATCGGGCCGGCCAGCGCCACGAACACCAGGGCGACGGCGACCACCTGGAGCGGGACGACCGCCCAGTGCGAACGGAACACGCCGGTGGTGACGTCCTCGTCGGGTTCGCGCCGCGGCACCGGCTGCGGGCGCCACGCCACCGAGGGGGGCAGCATCGTCGGCGCCTGCGGGTACGGGCCGGCCGGCGGGAAGCCGGCGGGGGGCCGGGCCCCGTGGCCGTACGGCGCCCCGTACGGCCCCTGCGGGCCGGGAGCGGGGTACCCGCCGGGCCCCGGGGGGCCGTACGGGCCCGGAACGGTTCCGGGGGCGGGCGGGTGCGCCGGTCGGCCGGTGCGGCCGCCGGGCCACTGCGGCGCCGGTCCGGGCGGGATCCCCGGACCGTACGCGGACCGGGGGTCCCGGGGCAGTGGTCCCGGGCGCCCCGGTCCGCCCGGACGGCCGGGGCCCGCATGCGCGGCGGGCGGGGGCCCGGGCGGCACACGCCCGGCGGTCCCCTCCGGCGCCGTCCGCGGGGCCCCGGGCGCCTCCTGGGGACCGGAGGGGTCCTGGGCGCCGGTCGGACCCGCCGGTCCGGACTCCGCCCCCGCCGCCTCCGGGCGCGGGCCCCCGCCGGGCGGGACCCACCCCGGTCCGGCCGTGTCCTGCGGCCCCGGCGGGTCCTCACGCGCGGCGCCCTCCCCCGAGGGCTGTTCCCCCGGTGGACGCTGAGGCTCCTGGGACGGCTGAGCTGGTCCGTGCACTTACAACCCCGTCGAGAAACTCTCGCTGCGCGCCGCGAGCCGGTCGCGCAACTGGACGGCTTCGGCCAGGGGGAGTCCGACCACGCGGATGTCGGCGGTGCTCGCCGCGGTGCGCACCCGCACGGTCGCGATCCCCAGTGCCTGTTCCAGCAGGTCGGCGGTGACGTCGACGACCTGCATGCGGCCGTAGGGGACGACCACCAGCTGGCGGACGAGCACCCCGTAGGTCAGGTACAGCTCCTCCGCGGCTTCCGCGTACCCCCACGACCCGCGGAACCGCCCGGCCAGGAGCCAGCCCGCGGCGAAGGCCGCCAGGGCCGCCGCCGTCCAGCCCGCGGCCCACGGCCAGGAGGCCCAGACGAAGAGCGTCACGGCGCCCCCGGCACCGGCGATCAGGCACACCGCGCCCACCACGAGCCTGCGGTACCACGCGAGGGCGGGCGACACGCGGTTCCAGGAGGTGTTCTCGGGCGGGGCGAACGCCGCGTCGAGCGGCCGGGCGGGCCGGGGCTCCCCGGTCGGGGGCGGCGGCGTCGGCTGCGGTGTCGGATCACTGGTCTCCACGGAGCCAGTCAACCATCAGCGGGCAACCCCCCGCCGGAGCGGCTCGGCGCGGCCCCGGGCCGGACCGCGGCGCGGGCGCCCCGGAAGCGGCCGACGGGCCCGTCGCGGGGGTCGGCCTCCCCGCCCGCGCCGGGCGGCACCGGCTTCCGTGGCCGGTGCGCCCGGGGCGTGTTCCGTGGACGCCCCCGGCGCCCGCGCCGGTCGCCGCGGGCCCGGAACGGCCCGCGGGACACGGCCTACCGGGCGGCCGGGGGCTCGTCGCCCCTGTCGTCGTCCTCGGGGACCCGGCAGCAGTACTCCAGGTAGAGGGCCGCGGCCAGCAGGAGCCCGGCGGACAGCGCCGTGAACAGCGCCGTCAGGAACACCTCCCGCTGCGTGGGCAGCACCAGCATGTCCGACACCGTGAGCGCCATGCCCGCGAAGAAGCCCAGCGCCAGCGACGCGAACAGCGCGCTCGCCTTGGCCAGGGCGACCAGGCGGGCCGCGCTGAGCGGCTGGATCGGCTCGGTGCCGGGCTCGTGGCGGATGCGCCTGCGGGTCCGCCCCGCCGTGAACCCCTCCGCGAGGGCGAGCAGCAGCAGGGTCGGGATCGCCGACCACGGCAGGAGGGGCAGGGCCGGCAGCGCGTTGGTCAGCAGGACGCCCAGGAGGGCCCCGGCCACCGCCAGCAGCGCCGGCACCCGCCAGCCCGTGGGCCGGAGCCGCCCCTCGTCGTCCTCGGCCATCAGCGGACCTCCCCGCCCGGCAGCCGCAGTCCGAGGTCCTCGCGCACGCGGAGCTCCTGCGCGCCGTCGGCGTCCTCGGCCACGAGGTCGGCCAAGAGGTCCGCGACCGGGCCGCGGCCCGGCAGTTCGGCGAGGGGGTCGGCGTCCAGCCACGGCTGGAGGACGAACGCCCTCAGGTGCGCCCGCGGGTGCGGCAGGGTCAGGTCCGGGTCGTCGTCGCGCACGTCGCCGTACGAGACGACGTCCACGTCCAGGGTGCGCGGGCCCCACCGGACCCCGCGGACCCGGCCGAAGGCCCGCTCGGCGTCCTGCGCGCGGGCCAGCAGCTCCCCGGGCGTGCCGACCGTGTCCACGACGAGGACCGCGTTGAGGAACGCCCCCTGCTCGGGGCCGCCCACCGGGGCGGTCTCGTAGACCGGGGAGACCGCCACCGGGGCGGGCGCGCCCGGCCCGCCCAGCAGGGTGTCCACCGCGCCCTGGAGGGCCGCCGTCCGGTCCCCGAGGTTGGACCCCAGGGAGAGCACCGCCCGGGTCACGTCCGCGCCCCCCGTCCGTCCGGGACGCGGGCGGGCTCCGCGGCGCCGGGCTGCCCCGGGCCCCCGTCCGTCCGGTCCCTGACCACGGTGACCGCGACGTCCGCGAACTCGTGGTCGATGGGCGCGGACGGCTTGTGCACCGTCACCTCGGCCCGGTCGACCAGGGGCTCGGACAGGCACGCGTCCGCCAGGCGCTCGGCGAGCGTCTCGATCAGGTTGACCGGCTCACCGGTCACGATCGCGACCAGCCGGTCGGCGAGCAGCCCGTAGTGGACGGTGTCGCCGACGTCGTCGGAGGCCGCCGCCACCGCGGTGTCCAGGTGGAGCACGGCGTCGACCACGAAGTCCTGGCCCTCGCGGCGCTCGAACCCGAACACCCCGTGGTGGCCGCGCGCGCGGAGGCCGCGGAGGGCGATGCGGTCCCGCGTCACTCCTCGCCCTCCTCGTCGTCGTCCTCCATCAGCACGGGAGAGGCGTGGTGCGACCACAGCCTCCATCCCTGCTCCGTGTCCACGAACAGGTTGGTGGTCACCACCTGGCCCCCGGCGACGAAGCCGGGGCTGCCGTCCTCGGCGGTGAGAACGTTCTCCTCGCACGTCACCATGGCGATGTCGCCCCCGACCCCGATGTGGGTCTCGGTGAGCACGTACTGGATGTACGTCACGTTGGCCATGATCAGCGACCAGGCCCTCATGATCTCGGTCCGGCCGCGCAGCAGCGGCCAGCCCGGGTTGACGCACACCAGGTCCGGCGCCTCGTGCTCCTCGGCCCAGACGCTGCGCATCAGGTCGATGTCGCCGTTCTCGATGGCGCTGTAGAACTGCGCGTTGGCCTCGGCCACGCGCTCCATGACCTCCTGGCGCGACTTCACCGGCCGCCCCGGTCCAGCGGCTCGGAGCGCCCCTCGTCCAGGCCGGCGCCGCCGTCGGCCCAGGCGGCGGCGACGCGCACGGCGTCGGCGTTGGGCCGCACGTCGTGCACCCGCACGGCCCACGCCCCGCGGTCGGCGGACAGCGTGGTGACGGCGGCCGTGGCGGCGTCGCACTCGGCGAACGGGCGGTCCTCGCCCTTGGCGTCGCCGAGGAGCCGGCTCAGGAAGCGTTTGCGCGAACCGGCCACCAGCACCGGCCGCCCCAGTTCGTGGAAGCGTTCGAGGTCGTGGAGAAGCGCCCAGTTGTGCGCCTGCTCGGGGCGTTTGGAGAATCCCAGTCCCGGGTCCAGAACGATCTGACCCGGATCGACACCTGCACTGATCATGGCCTCCATACGGTCGCGGAGCTCATCGAGGACCTCCTGGACGACATCCGTGTACACGGCACGGCTCTGCATGTCATGACTATGCCCACGCCAGTGCATCAACACGTAGGCAACGCCGGAAGAGGCGACAAGGCGTGCCATCGCCGGATCGGCGAGGCCCCCGCTGACGTCGTTGACGAGCACCGCGCCGACCTCGACGGACCGCTCCGCGACCTCCGCGCGCATGGTGTCCACGCTGACGGCGACGCCGCGCGAGGCGAGTTCGCGCACGACGGGCTCGACCCTTCGCAGCTCCTCCTCCGCGGAGACGCGCTGCGCTCCGGGGCGGGTGGACTCACCGCCCACGTCGATGATGTCCGCGCCCTCCTCGACCAGGCGCAGGCCGTGCTCGATCGCCCTGTCGGGATCGAACCACGCGCCGCCGTCGGAGAAGGAGTCGGGGGTGACGTTCACGACCCCCATGACCAGGCACCGCCCGCGGTCGGGCAGGCCCGGAAGTGTGTGTTTCGGCCCCATAAGGATCACCCTACGCGTACGGCCGGGGGCCGGGGGCTCGTGCCCCCGGCCCCCGGCCGGATGTCCGCGACGTCACTTCCGGGGCTCCGCCCCGGAGCGCCCTCAGCGCCGGTCGAGGATCAGGCTCATCGCCTCGGACCGGGTGCGGTCGCTGCTGCGGAAGATCCCCCGCACCGCGGAGGTGACGGTCTGGGCCCCGGGCTTGCGCACCCCGCGCATCGTCATGCACAGGTGCTCGGCCTCGACCACGACGATCACGCCGCGGGGCTGGAGGTGGTCCATGATCGCGTCCGCGACCTGGCCGGTGAGCCTCTCCTGGACCTGCGGGCGGCGCGCGTACACGTCCACCAGCCGGGCGAGCTTGCTCAGGCCCGTGATCCGGCCGTCGGCGCCCGGGATGTAGCCCACGTGCGCGACCCCGTAGAACGGCACCAGGTGGTGCTCGCACGTGGAGTAGAGCTCGATGTCCTTGACCAGGACCAGTTCCTCGTGGTCGGCCTCGAAGACCGTGGTGAGCACGTCGCCCGGCTTCTGGCCGAGACCCGCGTACTGCTCCTCGTAGGCGCGCGCCACCCGCTCCGGGGTCTTGACCAGGCCGTCGCGGTCGGGGTCCTCGCCGATCGCGATGAGGATCTCCCTGACCGCGCGCTCGATGCGCGGACGGTCCACTGGTCTGGGCGGCAGTTCGCCGGCTCCGCTCACGCGTCGTCTCCCTCGGTGCCGGTGGAGGGGGCCTCGGGCAGCCGGCCGTTGGTGGACGGGGTCTGCACCTCCGCCCCGTTGAGGACCGCCAGCTCCTTCTTGGAGCGCACCGGGGGCCGCTCGGAGGGCTGGCGCTTGCCGTAGCCGGTGTAGGAGCCCCGCGACGGGCGCTCGGCCACCGGGGCGAAGATCTCCAGCACCTGGGTCTTGGTCAGGGTCTCCTTCTCCAGCAGGGCCACGACCAGCTCGTCCAGGACGTCCCGGTACTCGACGAGGACGTCGTAGGCCTCGTCGTGCGCGGACTCGATGAGGCGGCGCACCTCCTCGTCGATGATGGAGGCGATCTCCTCGGAGTACTCGCGGGCGTGCGACATCTCCCGGCCCAGGAAGGGCTCGGTGTTGCCGGAGCCGAACTTGCGCGCGCCGAGGCGCTCGCTCATGCCGTACTCGGTGACCATGTTGCGGGCCAGGTTGGTGGCCTTGTCGATGTCGTTGCCCGCGCCGGTGGTGGGCTCGTGGAAGACGAGCTCCTCCGCGGCGCGTCCGCCGAGCATCATGGCGAGCTGGTCCATCATCTGGGAGCGCGAGGTGAGGAACTTGTCCTCGGTCGGCACCGACATCGTGTACCCGAGGGCACGGCCGCGCGGCAGGATCGTGATCTTGTGCACCGGGTCCGAGTTGGGCAGCGCGTGGCCCACCAGGGCGTGGCCGCCCTCGTGGTAGGCGATGATCTTCTTCTCCTGGTCGGACATGACCCGGGTCTTGCGCTCCGGACCGGCCATGACGCGCTCGATGGCCTCCTCCAGGACCGCGTGGGTGATGACCGTGCTGTCCGCGCGGGCGGACAGCAGCGCGCCCTCGTTGATGACGTTGGCCAGGTCGGCGCCGGTCATCCCGGCGGTCTGGCGGGCGATGACGTTGAAGTCGACGTCGTCGGCCAGCGGCTTGCCCTTGGAGTGGACCTTGAGGATGTCGCGGCGGCCGTCCATGTCGGGGCGGTCGACGACGATCTGCCGGTCGAAGCGCCCCGGGCGGAGCAGGGCCGGGTCGAGGATGTCCGGGCGGTTCGTGGCGGCGATCAGGATGACGCCGCCCTTGACGTCGAAGCCGTCCATCTCGACCAGCATCTGGTTGAGGGTCTGCTCGCGCTCGTCGTGGCCGCCGCCCATGCCCGCGCCGCGGTGGCGGCCGACGGCGTCGATCTCGTCGATGAAGATGATGGCGGGAGCGTTGGCCTTGGCCTGCTCGAACAGGTCGCGCACACGGGAGGCGCCGACACCGACGAACATCTCCACGAAGTCCGAGCCGGAGATGGAGTAGAACGGGACCCCGGCCTCGCCCGCGACGGCGCGGGCCAGCAGGGTCTTACCGGTTCCGGGCGGGCCGAACAGGAGCACGCCCTTGGGGATCTTGGCGCCCATCGCCTGGAACTTGGACGGGTTCTGGAGGAACTCCTTGATCTCGTGGAGCTCCTCGATCGCCTCGTCCGCGCCGGCGACGTCGGAGAAGGTGTTCTTGGGCGTGTCCTTGGTGATGAGCTTGGCCTTGGACTTGCCGAAGTTCATGACCCGGGAGCCGCCGCCCTGCATCTGGCTGAAGATGAACCAGAAGATGACGATGATGATGATCAGCGGCAGCAGGCTGAACAGGGCGGTGGTCCACACGGAGGTCGTGGCGACCGTGACCTCGTAGGACTCGAGGCTGCTGCCCTCGGTCTCCAGGGACTCCTGGAGCATGTCCGCCAGTTGGAGGCCCTGCCCCTCCACCCAGTACGCCTCGTAGATCTCGTCGTCGGTCGTGGTCAGCACGATGCGCTGGTCGCGGTCGACGATCTCGGCGTTGTCCACCTCGTCCCGCTCGATGAGCTGGTAGACGGTCGAGGTGTCGGTCTCCGTGGGCTGTGGTCCGCCACCGACGTCGAAGACGCGGAAACCGATGATGAGCATGAGGCCGACGGCCAGGACCCAGATCCACGGGCCGCGGAAAAAACGCTTCAGATTCATGTGAGCGGAACCCTGTCGGGTCCGTCCCTCCTGACCAGGCCGCCCGCCCCAGAGGACTATCCGAAGCAGGACCAAACGGACACGTGGCTCCCCGCGAGAACGCCGGGACCTTCGACGGTACACCGCACCCCACCGGGCGGGAGCACCGCTCGGGAAGCCGGACGCGGGGTCGTCATGTGAGCAACGACGGCACCCCGCCCCGTTGTTCCCGTGAGCGTTCCCACCGCCGCGCGGGGGCCGCGCGGCGGCGTTCCCGGGGGGCTACTCCTCGTAGACGTGCGGGGCGAGAGTGCCGATGAACGGCAGGTTGCGGTACTTCTCCGCGTAGTCGAGGCCGTAGCCGACGATGAACTCGTTGGGCAGGTCGAAGCCGATGTACTTGACGTCGAGGTCGACGTCGAAGGCCAGCGGCTTGCGGACCATGGTGCAGACCTCGACCGAGCTGGGCCCGCGCGACTTGAGGTTCCCCACCAGCCAGGAGAGCGTCAGGCCCGAGTCGATGACGTCCTCGACGATCAGGACGTCGCGGTCCTTGATGTCGGTCTCCAGGTCCTTGAGGATCCGCACCACACCGGAGGAGGTCGTCCCCGCGCCGTAGGAGGACACCGCCATCCAGTCCATGGAGACGGGGCTGTGCAGCACCCGGGCCAGGTCGGCCATCACCATGACCGCGCCCTTGAGCACTCCGACGATCAGCAGGTCCCTGCCCGCGTAGTCCGCGTCGATCCGCGCACCGAGCTCCGCCAGGCGCGCGTTGATCTCTTCCTCGGTGACCAGGACCTTCTCCAGGTCCCGACCCATGTCCTTAGCGTCCACGCTCACTGTCCTCGCTGCTGGGTTCCCCGTTTGCGGCAACCAGGATAAACGTGCCGAACACGGGTACGGCCCCCGACCGGCGGCCCCCGGCCCCCTCGCCGTCCGCGCAGGTCGGACATGCCGGGTAGGCGGGGGGGTTCAGGGGGCTCCGGCCTCGAACCGGATACGGCCCGCGGAGCGCCGCCCCCTGATGCCCCCGGGCAGGTCGATGTGGGCCTGGCCACGCCAGTCGACGACCAGGCGGTCCAGTTCGCGCACGTGCCGGGCGGTCAGCGCGCTCGCGGAGCAGCCGGCCGCCAGTGCGGCGCGGCGCAGCACGCGCGTGCGCAGCGCGTCGGGGGCCGCCTCCAGCGGGGCCACCGCCAGCTCCGGCCCGACCGGGGCCGCGGGGGCCGGCGGGAGGCAGGCCGGCGTCTCGGCCGCCTGCGCGTACAGCGCGTCGGCGAAGGAGTCCAGGGTGTCGGCGTCGGCCCGCAGCAGCGCCGCCGTACGGGCGAGGGCCGCGGCGATCCCCGGCCCCAGCGTCCTCTCCAGGGCGGGCAGCGCGTCGTGGCGCACCCTCGACCGGGCGAAGCGGGGGTCCAGGTTGTGCGGGTCCTCCCAGGGGTCCAGGCCCATGAGGGCGCACGCCTCGCGGACCGTGGCGCGGTCCAGGTCGAGGAGGGGGCGCGCGTAGCCGCGGGTGCGTGGCGCCATTCCGGCCAGGGAGCGGGCCCCCGACCCCCGCGCCAGCCCCAGCAGGACCGTCTCCGCCTGGTCGTCGAGGGTGTGGCCGAGCAGCACCACCGCGGGGGCGTGCGCGGCGGCGGCGCCCTCCAGGGCGTCGTAGCGGGCACGGCGCGCGGCGGCCTCCGGCCCCCCGTCCGCGCCCACCTCCACCCTCCTGGACAGGACCGGGTCGAGTCCGAGCCCGCGCAGGACGCGGGCGACCGCCTCCGCCCGCGCCGCGGACCCCTCCTGGAGCCCGTGGTCGACGGTGACCGCGCCCGCGGCCCTCCCCGCCCTCGGCGCCTCGAAGGCCACCGCCCCCGCCAGTGCCAGGGAGTCGGCGCCACCGCTGCACGCCACCAGCGCCGTGGCGCCGGAGGGCAGGGCGGACAGCGCCCGCCGGACCGCCGAGCGCACCGCGGCCACGGCGGGGGGCGGTCCGCTCACTCGGTGATGGCGGCGGGGCGGACGACCCGGGCGACCCACGTGTGCGGGTTTCGGATCTCCTCCAGGGTGGGGAGGGTCTCGGGCGAGGTCCACACCTTGTTGAACTCCGCCATGCCGACGTCGGCCACGACGGCGCGGACGAAGGCGGCTCCCTCCTCGTACTGGCGCATCTTCATGTCCATGCCCAGCAGCTGCCGCATGATCCGGTCGAGGGGGTTGACGGACTCGCGGCGCTTCTGGAAGCGGGCGCGGATGGTGGCGACGGTCGGCACCACCTCGGGTCCGACGGCGTCCATCACGTAGTCGCCGTGCCCCTCGGCGAGGCTCATGACCGCGGTGACGCGGTCCATGATCTCGCTCTGCTCCGGGCTCTGGATCGCGGTGATGAGGCTGGTCTCCCCGCCCCCGCGGACGGCGTCCGCGACGGCCTCGCCGGCCGCGCGCAGCCGGTCGATGAGGTCGCCCGCGTTCATGTCGGACGACAGCAGGAGCTCCTGCATGAGCCCCTGGACGTGCCCGCGCAGCCACGGCGTGGCCGTGAACTGCATGCGGTGGGTCTCCTCGTGCAGGCACACCCACAGCCGGAAGTCCCGGGGGTCGACGTCCATCTCGCGTTCGGCGTTGACGATGTTGGGCGCCACCAGGGTCAGACGGCCGGTCGACACGGCGCCGTCGGGGCCCGGCGGCAGGAAGAGCTCGTACTGGCCGAGGACCTTCCCCGCCAGGTAGGAGAGCATCGCTCCCAGCTGCATCCCCGTGATCCGGGACCCGACCGCGCTGGTCAGGTTCCCGGCGGGGCTGTTGTTGAGCCGGTCGGCGCCCATTTGCTCGAGTACGGGTTCGATGACCACTCGAAACCCGTCGACGTTGGCTCGGATCCAGCCGGGGCGGTCCACGACGGCCGCGGGTCCCGCTGGTTCGAGGGGGTTCATTCCGGTGAAGTCGCGCACGTGCCCGGCCGCCACGGTGGAGAGCTCGCGCAACTGCGCCACGGCCTGCCGTGCGTCGGAGAGGTCCACCTGCGGCCCAGGGCGCACGAGGCGAACACCGGTGTTGACGGCTACGTCCCAGTCGATCACAGTCACACCGCCAGCCTACCCACGCAGCGGCGGAGGGCACGGGGATCAGGGTCGGAATTCCGGGTGCCCCCAGGGATACCCCTGAGACCGGCCGAATCGCCCCTCCGCTCCGGGCGCCCGGAGCGGAGGGGCGGCAGCGGTCAGGAGCAGCCGCAGCGGCTGAGCGCCGCGGGCAGCGCGTCGAGCTGGTAGCCGCTCGCCGCCGGGTTGTTGGCCATGAAGGCGAAGACGAACACGTTGCCCTCGCGGTCGTGGACCGTTCCGGCGAGGGTGGCCACCCCGTTGAGCGTGCCCGTCTTGCCGCGCACCAGGCCCGCGGCGTCGTGGGCGGAGGAGCCCTCGGTGTAGCGCCCGGCCAGGGTGCCGGTGGCGTGGGCGGTCGGCAGCCCGGTCACCGCCGCGCCCAGGTCGGGGCGTTCGCCGCTCGCGACCAGCTCCAGGAGCTCGACCAGGGCGCGCGGCGTGATGCGGTTGCGGGTGCTGAGGCCGCTGTTGTCCGTCAGGGAGACACCCTCGACGCCCAGCCCGGACATGATCCGCTCGGTGGCCGCCGTGGCGCCGTCGAAGGTGGGCTCCTCCCCCGTCCCGATCGCGGTGATCCGGCCCATGGACTCGGCCAGGATGTTGTCGCTGGCGAGCATCATGAACTCCACCAGGGAGGCCATCGGCGCCGACTCCACCGACGCCACGGGCTCGCCCGAGGCGGTGGCCTCCGACGGCTCGCCCTCGACCTCGACGCCCGCCCGCTCCAGCTGCTCGGCGAACGCCCGCGCGGCGTGCAGGGACGGCTCCGTCGTGCGCGAGCCGTAGCCGCTGGCCTCCGGGGAGACCCGGCCGGAGTCGAGCATCAGGGCGGTGACCGGGGCCGCGTTGCCCTCGGGGACGTAGTTGGGCTTCCAGCCCTCCGGGGTCCCGGGGCCGGTGAACAGCGAGTCGTCGTAGCCCAGGGAGACGGCGTCGACGCCCTCCGCCGCCAGCGCCTCGGCCGTGCGCGCCGCGAGCTCCTCCAGTGTGGCTACCTGCGGGTAAGCTGCGGAGTCGGCGGTCGCGGTCAGGGTCGTGTCGCCCCCTCCGCGCAGCACCACCCGGTTCGCGCCGGTGTCGAGGTACGCCTCGGTGCGCAGCACGTGGTCGGGGCCGACGGTGTCCAGGACGGCGACGGCCGTGGCGATCTTGGTCGTCGAAGCGGGGGTCACGGGCGTGTCCGCGTCACTCTCGAAGAGCGTCTCACCGGTCGTTCCGTCGACGACGTAACCGGAGAGGCCCTCCTCGAGCCCCGGGGACGACATGGGATCATCAAGGATGTCCGCGATCCGTTCCGGGTCCGCCGGAGTCGAGGCCGCGGGTTCCGCCGCCGCCACGCCCTCGGCGTTCGTGACCGGGTTGGGCACTGCGGGAAGCGGCCGAGCCTCGATCACGTCGAGGGCTACGAACCCGGCAATCAGCACGAATATGTTGAGCAGGGCCAGTGCGAGGAGCCCCTCGCCTCGTACCCGTCGCACCCGGGGCACCTGCCCTTCCTTCGGTGTCGCGGCCTGACGTTGTTGTTATACGGCGACATTAGTCGCATTGGGAGCCGAGATCAGCATGGAATTCGACGTTACGATCGAGATCCCCAAGGGGGAGCGCAACAAGTACGAGGTGGACCACGAGACCGGTCGTATCCGCCTCGACCGCATGCTGTTCACCTCCACCACCTACCCCGCGGACTACGGCTTCGTCGAGGGAACCCTCGGCGAGGACGGCGACCCCTTGGACGCCCTCGTCCTGCTCAAGGCCCCGACCTTCCCGGGCTGCCTGATCAGGGCCCGCGCCATCGGCATGTTCCGGATGCGCGACGAGGCCGGTGGTGACGACAAGCTGCTCTGCGTTCCGGCGACGGACCCGCGCCAGGAGCACCTTCGTGACATTCACCACGTCAACGAGTTCGAGCGCCTGGAGATCGAGCACTTCTTCACGGTGTACAAGGACCTGGAGCCCGGCAAGTCCGTCGAGGGCGCCAGCTGGGTGGGCCGCCACGAGGCCGAGCAGGAGATCGTGGCCTCCGTGAAGCGCGCGGAGGAGGCGGGGGCGCACGGCGACAGCTCGCACATCTCCGACACCGAGGGCGACAAGTAGGCGTCGCCGACGCGTGGTCCGGCTGTGCCGGCGGAGGGCCGGTGGGGACGTCCCCACCGGCCCTCCGCCGTCGGGGCACGCCGGCGCCGTCGGGGCCTGCGGCCCCCCTGTATCCATGAAACCCCGGTTCGCCCCGCCCCGGTAGGGGCTGTGGACGGCCGGCGTCATCTCCGGCTCTGCGGGATCGCCTCCCCGGGGGCGGATTCGGGGGCGTGGTCCCGGGCGAGCACGAAACCGGCGAACGCGACCAGGAGCAGGGCGCACACGACCGCCAGCGCGACGGGGGCCAGGGCCACCACCCCCCGCAGCCGCAGGGGGCCGTCGGGCCGCACCGGGAACCCGTTCCGGTCGAAGTGGTCGGCGCGCGCGGCCACGTGGGCCCGGTACCCGTCGAGCTCGGGCCCGCTCATCCCGTTGAGCACCCGGACCGGCACCAGCGCGGTCCTCTCGGGTAGGGACATCCCGACCGGCGCGGCCGTCCGCAGGCCGGACGCGAGCCGCCTGGCGCACTCCGCCTCCGCCAGGGCGTGCAGCCATTCCCCCAGGTGCTCGGGCTCCTCCAGCCGGCCGATGTGCGCCCGGGCGGCGATCAGCGTGTCCCTGAGCACCACGTGCGCGGCGTCGCGGTCGCGCAGGACCAGGATGCAGCGCCGGTAGAGCTCCTCCCCGTAGGCGTCGAGCAGCCTCGCGTAGGCGTCGGCCCGCGGTATGCGACTGGAGCGCAGGGCGTGGAGGAGATCCTGGTCCGTCATAGACCAAGAATCTACGCGGCGCGGCGGGCGGCACATCCCCCTTTGTCGAAAGACGTGCCGTACCGGCGCTCCGCCCGTCGAACCGAAGGAACCGGTGCGGGCGGTCCCCTCAGTCCGCGTCCCGGGGACCCCGGGGTTCCGGGGGGCTGGGGGCTCCGCCGGGGGGCCGGGAGGACCTCTGGTGGCGCGCGCGCAGCCACAGCAGCACGAAGGTCAGCACGGTCAGCGCGGCGACCAGGACGGCCGCGCCCGGTCCGAGGAAGCCGAGCGCCATCACCGCGGCGGCCGCGACGACGAGCGCGCGCACGAGCACACGCGCCCACAGCCCCGGGGTCTCGGGGTTCAACTGTGCCTTCTGGGGAGGTATGCCATAACGGCCGCTCCTGTCACTACGGCTGGGGGATGGTGCCCGCTCCGGCGGTGTTCGCACGCCGTACTCGGGCTCCACATGTCACCACCGCGCAGCGCCACCCGCAACACACCCGGCGCGCCTCCGGGGTGAGGTGGCCGACACGCGCGATTCCCGACGATGGCTTGACTCCTCCCGGACTTTGCTGGTGTCCTTGCACCTATGTATCCGCGCACCCGCACCGACGCCACGGCTCGCACGGCCCCCGGGGCCCCCTGCCACCTGGCCTGTGCGGCGTGTCCGTGTTGTCGTCGCTGAGCCGATTCTGAGGCGTCTCCGTACGCCGTCGCTCGACCGCGTGCCCCTCCGCTCCGACCACCTCGGTGTGTGGTCCGGACACGGGGCGCATCCCGCAGGGTGATTCCCGTCTCCACGCGTAAGCGCGGAGGCCTCGCACCTGCCGCCCGGCCCGCCGGGACCCACCGACGACATCCGCGCGTTCCCGGCACACGGGCGCGCACACGGGAAAGATCCTCTCACGATGCCCCAGCGCACTCTCGACCCCACCGCCGTTCTCCCGTCCTCCGAGGCCCCGCCGTCCGCCGTGTCGGCGCCGGCCGCCCGCCGCCCCTCCGACACCCCGTCCCCGGCCCCCGGGCCGGTCTCGCTGGAGGGGATCGGCGACGTGGTGGACGCCGGACGCCCTTCCGGCTACGCCCACCTGGGCGAACGGCGCCTGCCGACCCTGGGCCGCCTGGTGGCGGCGGCCCGCGGCGCCGCGTCCTCGCTGCGCCGACCCACCCTGTGGCCGACCCGGCGGGGGCACTGGCAGCCGGCGCCCCGCGCCGCCCGCCGCCACGCGAGCGGCCGGCTGCGGGTGACCACCGTGGCCCTCGAACCCAACAGCTTCGTGTCCGGCCCCGCCGACCACCCCGCGCGCCCGCACGGCATGGAGGTCCTCTACCTGGTCAGCGGTCGCGCCCACCTGATCGCGTCGGCCCCCGACGGGCAGATGCGCTCGGCCTCGGAGCTGGCCGAGGGCCGGGCCCGCGTGGTCGGCGCACCCGCGGGAGGGACCGCACGGGGACACCACTTCCTGGTGAACACCGGGGACGAGGTGGCCGTGGTGGTCCGGGTGACCGCCTGATCGCCCGCGCCCGGACACCGCGCCCGTGCTCGGTCCCGCGGCGGGGCGCTCACACATCCGCGCCCCGTTCGCCGGTGGCCGCGCGGAGCGCAGCGTCGACCGCCTCGACCGACCGCAGGACCCCCGCCATGCGCTGCCCCTCCGCGAGGTAGGCGTTCATCACCTGGTCGAGCGCGTGCGGGGGCAGGTGGTCGCGGAGGTCGACCCGTGCGGTCCGGTACCCCTCCCGGGCGGCCTCCAGCGCCGCGGAGACGTACTGGCGGGCCAGCCGGGAGAGGGCTACGGGATGACGACGCAGGACCCCGTGCAGCCGGTAGTCGGCGGGCACGTGGTCGAACAGCCACACGAGGGCGGTCTGCTCGAAGGAGTCCGACCCGGGCGGGTGAACACTCGCGGGCCAGTCCGGCGTCAGCGGCTGATCGGGCATGCCGACCAGCATACCCTTTGATCGAAAATATGTTCGATTCGATGGTGGGTCAGTCGGCGGTCCCCGTCGTCTCCGACGAGTCCTCCTTGGCGGCCTCCCGCCTCTCGAACTCGACCCTGATGGCCTGCTCCGCCGCGTCGACCGCGGCTCTGGCGGTGATCGCGTTCGTGTGCGCGCGGTCGAGCTCCTCCAACAGGATGCAGTCGAAGGAAACCCGTGCGTCGTGGATCGCTGCTTCCAGCTGACGTGATGCCTCTTCCAAACTCATGCCCTTCCCCTCCCCAGAAGAAGGCCCCCGCACACACGCGCCCCACCGGCACCGCCCCTTCCACCCCCTCCCCGACTGTCGCAGAGCCGCTCTACGATGGAACATCGCCGCTGCTCACAGCAGTGCCGACCATCCGGCCGAGAGGAATCCATGCGCAACCGCTACCCCGGGACATGCACCACCTGCCAGGTCGCCGTCGGTACCGGCGAGGGGGTCGTCCTCAAGGGGGACGGCCGCTGGCTCACCTACTGCGCCGAGCACGAGCCGCGCCCCGTCCCTCCCTCACGGGGCGCGCACCCCGGATGGCACACCACCCCCCTGCTCGGCTTCGACTCCGAGACCTCCTCCCGCGACCCCGACACCGCCTTCCTGGTGTCGGCCGCCCTCGTGGACCGCGAGGGCAAGGCCCGCACCTGGCTGGTGAGCCCCGGCGAGCGGGAGATCCCGGCGGGAGCGGTGGCGGTCCACGGGATCAGCACCGAACGGGCCCGCGCCGAGGGGCGGCCGGCCGCCGAGTGCCTGGAGGAGATCGCCGGGGCCCTGGCCGAACAGCTCTCCGCCGGCCAGGGCCTGGTGGTCTTCAACGCCCCCTACGACCTGCGGGTCCTCTCCTGCGAACTGCGGCGGTACGGCCTGGCCTCCCTGGAGGAGCGCCTGGGCGGGCCTCCCGCGCCCCTGGTGGACCCGCTGGTGATCGACCGCGGGGTGGAGCCCTACCGCAAGGGCAAGCGCAACCTGGGCGCCATGTGCGAGTACTACGGGGTGGAGCTGACCGACGCCCACACGGCCCGGGGCGACGCGTCCGCCGCCCTGGCCCTGGCCGAGGAGATCGGCGCCCGCCACCCCGGCCTCGCCTCGGCGGACCTCGCCGAGCTGCACCGGCGCCAGGTCGACTGGGCCCTCTCCTACGCCCGCAACCGCCAGGCGTGGATGGACAGCAACAAGCCCGACCACGGGACCGTGGTGGACGGCGCCTGGCCCTGAGGGACCTCCCCGCGGCCCGTGATGTGCGGAACCCCGGCGAACGGGTAGGCCACCCCCACAGAGCGCACATCCTCAGGAGGCGACATGGTCTACCTCATCCTGGTACTGCTGGCGATCTGGCTGATCCTCACCATCATCGGCGTGGTGATCAAGGGGCTGGTCTGGCTCGCCGTCATCGGCGCGATCCTGTTCGTCGCCACCGCCGTGTGGGGGTGGCTCCAGAACCGGCAGCGCGTCTGAGGTCCGGGCCGGGGGGGACCGCGAGGCGACGTCCGCGGGGCGCGGTCCGGACCGCGCCCCGCGGCCCGTGACGGAACCGCGTGCGCCGATCGCCGCGAGCGGTCGCCGGGCCCCTTCCGCGGGACGGGCGGCGAAGGCCGGCCCGGGCCCGGCTGTCCGAGCGCGGTCGGCGCAGCCGGAGACGGCCCTCCCGCCTCCCGCGTCACCAACCTCTCAGGCCGGTACGCCTAGGGCTCCAGGGCCCGTCTGGAGCCGGTCCCGTCGCCTCCGAGCCCGGCGACGATCCGACGGGCGCGGACCTCGTCGGCGCCCAGGCGTTCGCGGACCACCCGCACCGCCTCCTCGTCCCGTCCGAGGGCGACCAGGTCGTGCACGCGAGCGCGCAGGGAGTGCGGCAGGTCCTCCTGCCCCCTCGGCGCGGGAACGTATCCGCCCACATGCTGTTCGGGCTCCGCCTGGAGCGCCGTCTCCTCCCCGACCACGAGCCGGTCGTTCAGGTAGGCCACCACGCGGCGCAGCGCGAGGGAACCCGCGGCGAGCACGACGATGGACCCGAGCAGCGCGAACAGCATGAACATCAGGCTCATGGCGTGCACCTACCCGCGTCCCCGTCGGCACAGCCCCACGCCGCCGACACGTCGGGTAATCATCTGTTGACCGAGGGCGGTCGACGGAACCGGCCCGGAACCGCCCCCGGACCGCCGGAACCGCGGTTCCGTCACCCCCGGACCCCTGCGCGGGGCCCCTTCCGCCGACCGGGGCGCCCACCCCGGGGGCGTCCGCGGAACCGGATCCGTCAGGGACGGACCCCGGACACACGTCAGGCCCGCCCGGTGATCACCGAGGGGGCCCACATCAGGGGGAACCTCTTCGCCGAATAGGCCGTTGGCCCCCTTTTGGGCCCCCCACGCAAAACGCCACCCCGGACCGGGGTGGCGTTTTGGCTGGAGCCGCCTGTCGGAATCGAACCGACGACCTATTCATTACGAGTGAATCGCTCTGCCGACTGAGCTAAGGCGGCGCGACGCCGCGTGTCACACGCGGCGAAGCGGTCCCAGTCTAACGCCTTCCGACGGGTGCCGTGTACACGTCTGCGGTCATACCGGTCCCGCCTCCGCGAGCGGGGAGCGGGGCCGGGGGCGGCGGCCCCGGCCCCACCGGTCAGGCGCAGGCCATGCCGTCCTCGGGGACGGTCAGGTCGACCAGGTAGGCGTCCACGATGTCGTCGATGCACTGGTCGCCCATGCGGTAGGCCGTGTGGCCGTCACCGTCGCGGGTCACCAGGAACCCGGATTCCAGCTGGCCCGCGAGCGCCTCGGCCCACGCGTACGGGGTGGCCGAGTCCCGGGTGGTGCCCACCACCATGATGGGGGCGGCCCCCGCTCCGTCCAGGCCGGTGGTCGGGGTGACCGCCTCCTCCGGCCAGTAGGCGCACGGCAGGGCCCCCCAGGCCAGCGTCGGACCGAAGATCGGCGACTCCTCGCCGGCCTCGGCCGCGGCCCGGACATACGCGTCGACGTCGCGCGGGCTCGGGGAGTCGGAGCAGTTCACCGCGATGAGCGCTGCCGTGGAGTTCTCGTAGGCGGCCGGGTCCTCGCGGCTGTACAGGTCGTCGCCGAGCTGGATCAGCACGGTGCCGTCGCCGTTCTCCATCGCCTCGGCCAGCCCCTCGCGCACCCGGGGCCACCAGCTCTCGGAGTACAGGGCCGCGAGGACGCCGAGCTCGGCGCGGGCCCGGTTGACCTCGCGGTCGTCGGCGCTGTTGGACAGCGGCTCCTCGGCCGTGTCGGCCAGGAAGTCGCTCAGCGCCCCGACGCCGTCCTCCACACTGTCCCCGGACGCGCCCAGCGGGCAGTCCGACTGTGCGAGGCAGTCCTCCACGAAGGCCCGCAGCGCCGTCTCGAAGCCGGTGGCCTGCGCGACGCTGAGGTCGAGCTGCTCCTGGCTGGGGTCCACCGCGCCGTCGAGCACGAGGGCGCGGACCCGGTCGGGGAACTCCTCCGCGTACTGCGCCCCGATGTGGGTGCCGTAGGAGGCGCCGAGGTAGGTCAGCTGCTCGTCGCCGACCAGGGCGCGCAGGATGTCCATGTCGCGGGCGACGTTGACGGTGCCCATGTGGAGCATCAGCTCGGGGTCGTTGGCCCGGCAGGCCTCGACGAACCCCCGGCTGTCCTCCTCCAGCTCGGCCAGCTCGGCCTCGGTGACCTCGGACATGTCGCCGTCGCCCTCGACGCTGTCCACCCCTCCGAGGAACTCGTCGAGCCCCTCGGAGTCCAGGCAGGTCAGCGGCGAGCTGCGCCCGACGCCGCGCGGGTCGAACCCGACCACGTCGAACCTCTGGCGCACCGCGTCGCTGACCGTGAAGGCGGCGTGGTCCACGTAGTCGTAGCCGGAGCCGCCCGGACCGCCGGGGTTGACCAGCAGGGAGCCGATGCGGTCGCCGCCCTCGGCGGGGAACCGCTTGACCGCGATCTCGACGCGGTCGCCGCCGGGCTCGTCGTAGTCCAGGGGCACCTCGTAGACCGCGCACTCCGCGCCGTCCGCCCCGCTCTCGCACTCACCCCAGTCGAGGCCCTGCTCGGTGAAGTCGGTCAGTGCGGGGTCGGGGGCGGCGACGTTCCCCTCCTCGGGGGCGCCCTCCCCGCCCGTGCACCCGGTCGCCAGCAGCACCGCACCGGCCAGTGCCGCCGCCAGTGCCCCCCGAACTCTCGTCGCCACGGATGTCCGCCCTCTCGTTTCCGCCGGCCGCTGGTGGCCGGCGCGTCGTCTGCTCCGCACCGGCCCGGCCGTGCGGCTCTGTCCTCCCACGGCCCCGGGGGCGCGGCCACCGGGTGGTCGCGACCCGCGGCCGGGGCCGCCTCCTACCGCTCCGGACCGCTCCGGACCGCTCCGGACCGCTCCGGAGCCGGACGGCCGCGGCCGTGCGCGCGGGTACCGGACGCGGCCGTCCGCCCAGGTCGGCGCCCCGCAGGGGCGCCCCGGACCGTCCCGGCTCACGCTCTCCCGTCGACCAGGAGTGCGGAGGTCATGGCCTCCATGGCGATCTGGGGGTGCACGTTCGCCTCGATGCGTCCGCGGCACTCCATGATGGCGTCGATCCGTCGCAATGTGGTCTCGGGGGCGCTGGAGCGCGCCACGCGGTCCAGGTCGCCGGAGCGCTCTCCGGT
Source organism: Nocardiopsis sp. CA-288880 (assembly GCF_050955985.1). Classification (NCBI taxonomy): domain Bacteria; kingdom Bacillati; phylum Actinomycetota; class Actinomycetes; order Streptosporangiales; family Nocardiopsidaceae; genus Nocardiopsis; species Nocardiopsis sp. CA-288880. Next base: position 6,947,720 of record NZ_CP192105.1, read on the forward strand.
GGACAGCTCGACCGAGGCCCCCAGCTGGAGGGCCAGGACGTCCCGGTAGAAGGCGGCCAGGTCGAGCAGGGCGCGGTCGTAGGAGTCCCGTTTGATCCGGGTGGCACGGCGCTTCTGCCGCTCCTCCAGGTCCTTCATGGCGCCGGCGGAGCCCCGCATGGCCTTGGCCACGCCCTTGCCGGTGGAACCCTCGCCGAACGCGGTCCTCAGCTCGTCCTTCTCCTTCTCGTCCAGGGCCGTGGTGAGGGCCTTGGACTCCTCCTCGGCGATCTCGTACAGCCGGGCGGCGGAGGTGACGCACGCGCCGAGCCCGTCGAGGCGGGCGGGGATGGACAGCACCTCCTCCCGGCGCCGGCGCGCCTCGGGGTCGGTGGCCAGCTGCCGGGCCCTGTCGATCCGGCCTGCCGCGGCCACCGCCGACGCCTGGGCGAGCACGGGGTCGACCCCGTCGCGCCGGACCAGGGCGTCCACCAGCTCCCGGGTGCCGGGGGTCGCGAGGGTGACCAGCCGGCAGCGGGAGCGGATGGTGACGAGCAGGTCGTCGGGCGCGGGCGTGCACAGCAGCCAGACCGTGCGCGGGGAGGGCTCCTCCACCGCCTTGAGCAGGGCGTTGGAGGCGGCCTCGGTGGCGCGCTCGGCGTCCTCGAAGAGCACGATGCGGAACCGGCCGCCGGAGGGCCTGGAACCCGCCCGCAGCACCAGGTCGCGGGTGGCGGCGACACCGAAGCTCAGACCGCTGGGGCGCACGTACAGCAGGTCGGGGTGGGTTCCGGCGAGGACCTGGTGGCAGGAGGGGCAGTGTCCGCAGCCGCCGTCGGGGCACTGGAGCGCGGCCGCGAAGGCCCGGGCCGCCTCCGAACGGCCCGAACCGGGCGGGCCGGTGAACAGCCAGGCGTGGGTCATGCCCGCGCCCCGGCCCCCGGCGACGAGGTCCGACGCCCCGGCCACGGCCCGTCGGAGCTGGCCCACCGTGGCCTGCTGGCCGATGAGGTCGTCGAAGACCGTCACGCTTCCCCCCGAGAACCACCGCTGATGTCTGCTCCCAGGATAGGAGCCGCCACCGACGCCCGGGCCGTCGTCCACAGGCCCGCAGGGGGTGGATAGCGTAGTGCCGTCACGGCCCGGCGCCCGCTCCGCGTACGGCCGACGCGGCGGTCCCCCGACCTCCGCGGTCCAGCCACACCCCTCCCCGTCCCCCGCAGAAGATCCGGAGCAGTCCCCCTTGACGCACTCCCCCTCCCCATCCCCCTCCTTCCGGCCGCAGCCCGGGTCCCGCCCGGGGCGGGACGCCTCCCTCCCCGAGGACGGTTCGCCCTTCGGGGGAGGCTCCGGCCGCCCCTCGTTCGCCCCGCCCGAGCCCCCGCGGCGCGGGATGTCCGCAGCCGACCGGGTCGCCGCGATCGTCCTCGGCTGCGTGGTCGTGGCGCTCGTCGCCCTCGTCGCGATCGGGGTCGCCGTCCTCCTGCCGGTCTGACGGACCACCCGTGCCCGGCGTCCTCCCGGGGCGCCGGGCACGCACCGTCCCGGACCGGCGGACCGGACGGGGGAGGCCCCGGCGGCGGTCCGCCGGGGCCTCCCCCGTTCGTCGTGTCCCGGCCCTCCGGGCCGGGCGTCCCCCTCAGTCGGCCCTGATCACCGGGATCATGCCCGTGACGGCCTCGGCGCCGCTCGGCACCGGGTCGGGCAGGACGGAGCGGATCCGGCGCTGGATCTCGCGGGTGATCTTGTCCTGCTGCTCCCGGGCGTCCAGCACGAGGTAGCGGTCGGGGTCGGCCTTGGCCAGCTCCAGGAAGCCCTTGCGGACCCTGGAGTGGAACTCCACCGACTCGGACTCGATGCGGTCGGCGGGGCCGCCCAGGCGGGCGAGCCCGTCCTCGGGCCGCACGTCCAGCAGGACCGTCAGGTCGGGGACCAGGCCCTGGGTGGCCCAGGAACTGATGTCGCGGATGTCCTCGACGGACAGGTCGCGGCCCGCGCCCTGGTAGGCGAGCAGGGAGTCCACGTAGCGGTCGCTGATGACGACCGCGCCGCGGCGCAGTGCGGGCAGGATCTCCTGCTCGACGTGGTCGGCCTTGTCCGCGGTGTACAGCAGCACCTCCGCGCGCGGGGTGATGTGCGAGTTCTCCCGGTCCAGGAGCAGACCGCGCAGGCGCATGCCCAGCTTGGTCGCTCCCGGCTGGCGGGTGCCGACGACCTCGAAGCCCTGCTCGCGCAGCCACACCGTCAGCTCGCGCACCTGGGTGGACTTGCCCGCGCCCTCACCGCCCTCCACCACGATGAACGCGCCGGAGTGGACGGCCGCCTCCCCCTCGCCGTCGCTGACCGCGACGCCCCGCAGGGCGGCGAAGAGCTCGGGGAGCAGGCCGGGGCCGGCGTCGGGGCGGTCCCTGTTCATCAGGCGGTAGCAGAGCAGCGCCACGAGGACGACCAGCAGGCCGGAGGCCATCAGGACGACGCCGCCGCCGCGCAGGTCGTAGGTGAGCGGGCCGACCGGGATCGCGTAGTCGCCGACGAGCCCGGCGAGCAGGGGCGCCAGCGCCATGGCGGCCGGCAGCGCGACACGGGCGGCGCCGTGCACGAAGGCGACCGCGCCCGGCCGGTTCTCGTCCCCGACCTCGTCGTCGAGCAGCGCCAGGCCGGTGACCCAGGCGATGCCCGCGCCCACGCCGAGGAGCCCCGCGAGGACGGCGATGAGCACCGTGTCCCCGACCGCGCCCGTGAACAGCAGGGCCAGGCCGGAGAGGGCGACGCTCAGGCCGAGCAGGCGCCTGCGGCTGAACTGCTTGAGGACGCGGGGCCCGGCGAGCGCGCCGAGGGCCATGCCCGCGAAGACCGCCGCGAAGACGGCGCCGAAACCGGCGTTGCCCGCGCCCAGCGCCTCGAGGTGGACGCGCGCGACGCCGATGACCGCGGCGCCGCCCGCGAGCGAGCCGAGCAGGCCCGCCACGAGGCCGCGCGGGAGCGGCTCGCCCCCGGGGCGACGGCCCGTCGCCACGACGCGGAGGATCCCGCTGTCGCGGAGGCCGATCCCGCCGTCCCCGGACGCCTTGTGCCCGGGGATCGGCAGCACGGCGACGACGGCCGCCGCCACGAAGAAGGTGAGGCCGTTGAGGTAGAGGGCGATGTCGGCCTCGGGGCTCGCCATGGAGGGCAGCAGCGCGCCGAGCACGTTGCCGACCGAGGCGAGGGCCGCGAACAGCAGGGCCGCGACCGGGGCCGTGCCGTAGGTGGTGAGCAGGTTCAGCCGTTCGGCCTGCGGCAGCAGCCTGCGGGGGACCAGGCCGGGGACGGCGGAGTCCTTGGCCGGCGTCCAGAACAGGGCGGCGAGCTCCGCCAGGAGGCTGGCGATGAGCAGCCACTCCAGGGCGAAGCCCGGGACGAGGAGGCCCACGACGGGGATCGAGACGTACAGGAGGCCGCGCAGGACGTCGGTGGCGACCATCGTCCACTTGCGGTCGAGGCGGTCCGCGACCGCCCCGGCCAGCGGGCTCAGCAGGATCGGCGGGGCGAGCTTGATCACCACGACGCCGCTGACGGCCGCGTACTGCACGAGCGTGGAACTGCCGGCGGTGAAGATCGCCGCCAGGGACATCAGGGCCAGGAGGCTCAGCCAGTCGCCCAGGCTGGAGAGGGAAAGCGAGATCCACAGCCTGCGGAAGGGTGTGATCGCGAGGACGTTTCGCGCCTCGACTGGCGCTCCGGGTGCAGATCTGCTCATAGCGCTCAAGATATCGGTGAGGGGGAAAGGGAACGACGGACACGGGATCCGTCCCAGAATTCGGTGGATGACGCCGGGGCTCGCACACGATTCTGCGTCCTCGGGAGTCACGCCCACACTAGTACGGAAGATCATTGCCGAACAGGGGTGGAGACGGCCCACCCGGTGCGGACACGGAGATAGTACTCACCCGGGCACCCCTTCGGGGAAGGCCCGGGTGAGCGGTGTTCTTCGGTTGTGGCCGCGGCCGGAGGAGGGGCCCTGCGGCGGCTACGGGCCGTTCCCCTCCGCCGGTTCCTCGGCGGAGGCGCGGGGGACGCCGGTCTTCTTGGCCGGGGCCTTCTTGGCGGCCGTCCTGGTGGTCGTGCCGGTCTTCGCCGCCGTCTTCTTGGCGGCCGGCTTCTTGGCCGGGGCCTTCTTGGCCGCGGGCTTCTTCTTGGCGGGCGCCTTGGCGCGGCGCTCGGCCAGCAGCTCCGAGGCGCGCTCGTCGGTGATCGACTCGACCTGGTCGTCCTTGCGCAGGGAGGCGTTGACCTCCCCGTCGGTGACGTAGGGGCCGAAGCGGCCGTCCTTGACGACCATCTTGGCGCCCGACACCGGGTCCTCGCCCAGCTCGCGCAGGGGCGGGGTCGCCGCGCGGCGGCCGCGCTGCTTGGGCTGGGCGAAGATCGCGCGCGCCTCGTCGAGGGTGACCGTGAACATCTGCTCCTCGGTCTCCAGGGAGCGGCTGTCGGTGCCCTTCTTGAGGTAGGGGCCGTACCGCCCGTTCTGCGCGGTGACCTCCTCGCCGTCGATCTCGCCGACCACGCGGGGCAGCGACAGCAGGCGCAGCGCGTCCTCCAGGGTGACGGTGTCCAGGCTCATCGACTTCAGGAGCGAGCTGGTGCGGGGCTTGGCCTTGGCCTTGGCGCGCTTGGGCTTGGCCTCGCCCTCGGGCTCCTCCGGCTCCTCGATGACCTCGGTGACGTAGGGCCCGAACCTGCCGGTCTTGGCCACGACGGGGCGGCCGGTCTCCGGATCGGTCCCCAGCTCGCGGTCGCCGCTGGGCTGGGCGAAGAGCTCCTCGGCCTTGGCCTCGGTCAGCTCGTCCGGCGCCAGGTCCTCCGGCACGTTCACCCGCACTCCGTCACGGTCCAGGTAGGGACCGTAGCGGCCCACCCGCAGCACGATGTCGGTGCCGGGGAGGGGCACGGAGCTGACCTCCTTGGGGTCGATCTCGGAGAGGTGGTCGCCCACGAGCTCCTTGAGACCGGTCTCCCGGCGGCCCTCCGTGTCCTCCCCGCCGAAGTAGAAGCGGCGCAGCCAGGGCAGGCTCTCCGCCTCCCCGCGGGCGATGTCGTCGAGCACGTCCTCCAGGCGGGCGGTGAACTCGTAGTCCACCAGGTTGCCGAAGTGGCGCTCCATCAGCTGCACCACGGCGAAGGCCAGGAAGGACGGCACGAGCGCCGTTCCCTTCTTGAACACGTAGCCGCGGTCGAGGATGGTGCCGAGGATCGACGCGTAGGTGGAGGGGCGGCCGATCTCCCGCTCCTCCAGCTCCTTGACGAGCGACGCCTCGGTGTAGCGCGCGGGCGGCCGGGTGCTGTGCCCCTCCGCCTCCAGGTTCTGCGCCTTGAGCGGGTCGCCCTCGGCCATCGCGGGCAGGCGGCGCTCGCGGTCGTCCAGGTCGGCGGCGGGGTCGTCGGACCCCTCCACGTAGGCCTTGAGGAAACCGTGGAAGGTGATGATCTTGCCGGTCGCGCTGAACTCGGCGACCTCCCCGGTGGAGGAGGTCCCCTCGATGCGCACGGTGACCGACTCGCCGACCGCGTCCTTCATCTGGGAGGCGACGGTGCGCTTCCAGATCAGTTCGTAGAGCCGGAACTCGGGCCCGGAGAGGCCGGTCGAGGCGGGGGTGCGGAAGGCGTCGCCCGCGGGGCGGATCGCCTCGTGCGCCTCCTGCGCGTTCTTGACCTTCTTGGCGTACACGCGCGGCTTGTCGGGGAGGTAGTCGCCGCCGTACAGGCTGCGCACCTGGGAGCGGGCCGCGCCGACGGCGCTGTCCGACAGCGTGGTGCTGTCGGTGCGCATGTAGGTGATGTAGCCGTTCTCGTACAGCCGCTGGGCGACCTGCATGGTCTGCTTGGCGGACAGCCCGAGCTTGCGCGAGGCCTCCTGCTGGAGGGTCGTGGTGCGGAACGGGGCGTACGGGGAGCGGCGGTAGGGCTTGCGCTCGACCGAGCGGACCGAGAACCCGGCCCCCGCCAGGCGCTCGGCCAGGCCGCGCGCCGTCGCCTCGTCCAGCTGGCGGACCCCGCGGTCCGAGCGCAGCGTGCCCTGGGGGGTGAAGTCGCGGCCGACGGCGACACGGGTGCCGTCCACGGAGACGAGGGTGGCGGGGAAGGTCGCCGGCCCCTCGGGGACGCCCGCCTCGCTCGCGTCGAAGAGCGCCTTGAGGTCCCAGTACTCGGCGGACGTGAACGCCATGCGCTCGCGCTCGCGCTCCACCACCAGCCGGGTGGCCACGGACTGGACGCGGCCCGCCGAGAGCTTCGGCATGACCTTCTTCCACAGCACGGGGGAGACCTCGTAGCCGTAGAGGCGGTCCAGGATGCGCCGGGTCTCCTGTGCGTTGACCAGGCGGGTGTTCAGGTCGCGGGTGTTGCTCGCCGCGCGCTGGATGGCGTCCTTGGTGATCTCGTTGAACACCATGCGGCGGACGGGGATCTTGGGCTTGAGCTCTTCCAGCAGGTGCCAGGCGATGGCCTCGCCCTCGCGGTCCTCATCTGTGGCGAGCAGGAGGAGGTCGGCGTCCGCCATGAGCTCCTTGAGCTTCCTGACGTGCGACTTCTTGTCCGCGTTGACGACGTAGAGCGGCTCGAAGTCGCCGTCGACGTCCACGCCGAGCCGGGCCCAGGACTCCCCCTTGTACTTGGCGGGGATCTCGGCGGCCTTGTTGGGCAGGTCGCGGATGTGGCCGATGCTGGACTCCACGACGTAGCCGCGCCCCAGATAACCGGCGATGGTCTTCGCCTTGGCGGGCGACTCGACGATGACCAGAGCGGTGCCCGCCCCCTGCCGTCCGCTGTCCTTCGAGCCGTTCTTGCCGGCGCTGCCCTTCGTGGGTGGCACGCTGTTCCCCTACGTCTAGCCTTACGTGATCTATCCGGCCGCGGTCTGTCGGTTCCCGTGGGAACCGACAGTAACCGAAACTCCAGGCACTCCCCCGTCGATGGGCGTGCGGGGCCCTCTCCGCGTGTGCGGGGTCCACCGCCCCGGGCAGGGCGCCCGGCTCACACCCACCGGCATCCGCAGAATAAGCGCTTCGCGCACCGGTACCGGTCCGTAGCGTACGCGAGCGGTCCTGGCAACGCCCGTCGGTCAACGGTCGCCGCCTTCGTCGAGCACCCGGAACCCATCTTGTGTGTGACTTCGGTCACACTTATAAACGCCCGAGTGCTGATATCCCCCAGAATGCGGCGAGTCCTCCCGGATATTCCCGGGAGGACTCGGCTCACGTCCCGAGCCGGCGTCGTCACCTCCACCCTCCCGCAGTCCACCGCGTTCCAAACGGAACGGGAGTGCGGAGGCGACTCATCCTGCTCTGCGGACGCACACGGCACCGGTGTGCCGGAGCGGGGTCCCGCCCGGGGGCCACCGCCGTCCTGTGGGATTCGGCACCTCGCAGTCCACCGCGTTCCAAACGGAACGAGGCGCCGTCACCCTCCAGGCCGGTCGGCGGGCCCCCGGGCCCACCCCGCGCTGGTCGCTACAGGCCCACGCCCGCGGCGCCGAGCAGGGCGCCGACGGGGTCGACGCTCGGAGCCGGGGCGGGCAGCTGGTCCACGTGCTCGGGAGCGTGCTCGGCCACGGCCTGGTGCGTGGTCTCGCTCAGGGTGTAGTCGACGGGCAGCATCTGCGAGACGGGGATCTCGGGCAGGTCGCGCACGACCGGGGCGTCCTGCAGCACGCCCGACTGGTGCTCGGTCGCGCTCTGGTGCACGACCGCGGCGCCGTTGTCGGTGGAGCTGGCGCCCGCCAGGCTCGCGACGGCGGCGACGGCGTTGCCGGTCACGTTGACGGGGACGTCCGCGTGAGCGACCAGCTGGTTGCCGCCCACGGCCGAGCCGTTGCCCGAGGTGGCGACGTGGGGCTCCTCCTCCAGGACCAGGGCCCCGGTGTCGGTGGCCGCGGCGCCCGCGACGCCGCCCACGGCGCCGATCGCGTTGCCGGACACGTTGACCGGGACGTCCAGGGCCGCGACCAGCTGGTTGCCGCCCACGAGCGAGCCGTTGCCCGAGGTCGCGACGCCCGACTGGTGCTCGCGCTCGGCCGACTGGCGCAGGATGCCCGCGTCCACGCCGGAGGTGTCGGGCAGGATGCTGGCGTTCGAGACGGCCTCGTTGACCAGGTCCATCGCCGTGAGCCCGGCGGGGGCGGACTGGTGGTGACGGCCGCCGCCCTCGTGGACCAGGGCGCCGGTGTCGGTGGCCGCGGCGCCCGCGACGCCCGCCACGGCGCCGATCGCGTTGCCGGAGACGTTGACCGGGACGTCCAGGTCGGCGACCAGCTGGTTGCCGCCGGCGACCGAGCCGTTGCCCGAGGTGGCGACGTCCGGGCCGTGGTCGTGCCCGTGGTGCCCGTGGCCCTGGTGCACGACGTCGTAGCCGTCGTGGCCCTGCTGGTGGGCGTGGCCGCGCTCGTGGTGGCCGTGGTGGCCGTGGTGGCCGTGGTGGCCGCCCTCGTGGACCAGGGCGCCGGTGTCGGTGGCCGCGGCGCCCGCGATGCCGCCCACCGCGGCGATCGCGTTCCCGGAGACGTTCACGGGGACGTCGCCGTCCACCACGAGCTGGTTGCCGCCCAGGACGGAGCCGTTGCCCGAGGTCGCGACCTCGTCGCTGTGGTGGTCGACCACGGCGGCGCCGGAGTCCGTGCACTGGGCGCCGGACGTGCCCAGGACGGCGCTGATCGCGTTCCCGCAGACGTTGACCGGGACGTCGAGGTTGGCGACCGCCTGGTTGCCGCCCAGGATCGAACCGTTGCCCGAGGTCACGGGCTCGGTGTCGGCGAAGGCCACACCGGTGCCCAGAGCGACGAATCCCGCCGCCATGAGCGCGGACTTCGCGGAGATGCTGGCCCACTTACGCATGTGGGGAGTCCTTTCGAGAAGACATGAAGACATGTTGAAGAGAACAGGTGTGCTTGTGCGTGCTTGTGCTCGGGCAACAGGCCGTGCCACATCCCTGGGTGGGGTGCAGGCCTCCGGCCGGGGCCGGGGATCATCCGGACGGCCTCACACCTGGGCGGTGCGTGCCGGCCGGTTCAGGAGAGCGCGCCGCGGTCGGCGCCCGCTGGTTGCGGGTGACGCGCGCGCCCCGTCGATCAGCTCCGCCCTGGTTGGGCGGCGGCTGACGTGAACCCCGAGCACGTGGCCTCGGCCGGTGCTACGGGACTCGCGTCAACCCCCGGGCCGCACGGGGCGGCCCGAGGAGCCGATCAGGAGCGGGCCCTGCGCCGCATCCCCGCCACGACCAGGCCGGCCCCGGCGGCGACCGCGGCGACCGCGGCGGCGACCAGGCCGAACAGGCCGGTGGAGTCGGTGCCGGTGACCGCGAGCTCCGCGCCCGGTCCCTGCTCCGCGGGCTGCCCGAAGGTCTGCTCGGACCGCTCCTCCGCGGACTGCTCGAAGGACTGCTGGTCGGGCTGCTCCGCGGAGGGACCGGCCGGGGAGGCGGACGGGTCGGGCGCGGGCTGCTCGTCCACCGGCGCGGGGCTCTCCTCGGCGAGCCCCTCACGGTCCTCGGGGACCTCGGGCGGGACGCCCTGGCCGGGGTCCTCGCCCTCCGGGGCCTCCTCACCGGGGTTCTCGCCCTCGGTGGACCCCCCGCCGGGGGCCTCTCCGCCGGGCGCTTCCCCGCCGGGGGCCTCCTCCGCGCCCTCGTAGCCGCCCTGCGGCCCTCGGACGGAGGACGACTTGCCCTCGATGACGGCGGCTCCGGAGTCCGTGCACTGGGCGCCGGCGAGGCCGAGGATCGCGATCGCGTTCCCGCAGACGTTCAGCGGGACGTCGAGGTCGGCGTTGAGCTGGTTGCCTCCGCCGATGGAGCCGTTTCCGCTGGTGACGGTGTCGGCGTAGGCGGTTCCGGCGGCGGCCGTGGCGGCGATGAAGCCGGCGGTCACCAGGGCGGCGATACGTGCTTGTGTCTCGTGGGTCATCGCGTGTCCTTATGTCAGCGAGAAGGATCGGCTGGCTACACGTGTGACCGCGGTCGGAGAGCTTCGGGCTCTGGGAAAGCCGGTGAGAAGGCACGCCCGCCGGAGTCGGCGGGACGGCTGCGTGCGGGAGCGCACGGACCGGCCGCGGTCGGGGACGCGGCTAGTCGGGGGCGAAGCTGGGGTCGTCCGCGGCGTCGCGGACGACCAGGGTGGGGTCGCCGGGAAGGGCGACCCGCTGGGCACGGGGAGCCAGGTGGGCGGCCCGGGCCATCAGGAACCCGGCAGCGCCGGGCGCGGGGAAGGACGGGGCGGCGGCGCCGGTGGCGTCCGCTCCGGCCGAATGGTGCGCGCCGCCTCCGCCGATGAGGCGGATGCGCTCACCGGGGTCGTCGTCATGCACCCGCTCGGCCGCCACGACGGCGGCCGAACTCCATGCGGACGGCACCGCGGAAGCGCTGGTGTCCGCAGCCGTACCGGGACGGGGCGCATCGGCGCCCCGAGCGGTCTCGGCGGCGGCGCGCTCGACGGCGGGGCCGGCCGGGTCGGTGGGGAGTTCTTCGGTGGCGCCGAGGACGGGCAGGCCCAGGGGGGCCGTCGCGTTCGCGGCCCCGTCGATGCCGCCCCGGACGACCCGCGTGGACTCGCTCAGCCCTGCGGCGACCGTGTCCACGAGGCCGCTGTCGCGCAGCGTGCCGTCGGTGGACCGCACCACGTCCTGACCGGTGCGGGCGATGCCGTCGACGAGGCTTCCCGCACCGCGGGCGGTCCCGTCCACGGTGGCCGCGGTGTCGTCCACGACCCTGGCGGCCGCGGCTCCCGCCCTGCTCTCCTCCAGCGCGGACGAGACACCCGTCTCGTCCAGGGCGCGGGAGGGAAGGGCGGCGGCCCGGGGCGCCACGGCCCCGGTCAGCGCACCGGTCGCGGAGCCGGCACCGGCGGCGGCGTCGGAGATCCGGGTCTTCCGGAGCTCCTGGGTCGCGGCCCGGCCGGCGTCCTCCGCGGTGTCGCCGACGCCCATGACGCGGTCGACGAGGCCGTCGGAGCCGGGAGCGGTGTCGCTGTGGGCGACACCGATCCCCCCGGCCAGCCAGGCGACGGCGACGATGCCGGACAGGAGCAGCAGACGGGCGCAGGCGTTGCGGGACACACAGGCAGCGCGACCGGTCGACACCAGCCACCCCCTGCCCGTGAGCACCATGACGCCCTCTCGTTTCGCTGCCGCTGGACGGTCCCGTGCGGCTGGGCCGCCACGGTCGTACCGGTGCCGCTCCGACCCGCACAGAGGCGGGAGGGAGAACCACGACACCCTCGAACTCAAAGCAACCGTAGCATCACGTTGGGTGATGCAACACCGAAACGTGAACCGCGCCGAAAAAGTTTTCGGCGCGGTTCACCAGGCACGACACCGCAAAACGCGTCGAGGTCAGCTCAATCCGACGAAACGGTCCAGGACCCTGACGCCGAACTGGAGGCCGTCCACCGGGACCCGCTCGTCCACGCCGTGGAACATGCCCGCGAAGTCCAGCTCCGGGGGGAGCTTGAGCGGCGCGAAGCCGTAGTTGCGCACGCCGAGGCGGGAGAAGCTCTTGGCGTCGGTCCCGCCGGAGAGGCAGTAGGGGACGGCCTTGGCCCCCGGGTCCTCCGCCAGCAGGGACTCCGACATGGCGTTGACCAGGCCACCCTCGAAGGGCGTCTCCACGGCCGGCAGGTGGTGGATGAACTCGCGGTCGACCTTCGGGCCGAGCAACTCGTCGATCTTCGCGAAGTACGCGTCCTCGGTTCCCGGCAGGAAGCGGCCGTCGATCTGGGCGGTGGCCTCGCCCGGGATGACGTTGGCCTTGTACCCGCCCCCCAGCACCGTCGGGTTGAGGGTGTTGCGGAGGGTGGCGCCGATCATGCGGGAGATCGGCCCCAGGCGGGCGACCGTGGCGTCGACGTCCTTCTCGTCGAAGGGGATGCCGAACTCCTCGCAGATCTCCTCCAGGAAGGTCCGCACGGTCGGGGTGAGGTCGAGCGGGAACTCGTGCCGGCCCAGCCGCGCGACCGCCTCCGCCAGCTCGGTGACGGCGTTGTCCCTGTTGGTCATCGAACCGTGCCCGGCCGTGCCGCGCGCGGTCAGCTTCATCCAGGCGATGCCCTTCTCCGCGGTCTCCACCAGGTAGAGGCGGCGGTTCTCCTTCACCGTGAACGAGAACCCGCCGACCTCGCTGATCGCCGAGTCGCAGTCGGCGAACAGGTCCGGGTGCTCGTCCACGAGGTACTGGGCGCCCCAGGTGCCGCCCGCCTCCTCGTCGGCGAGGAAGGCCAGGACGATGTCGCGCGGTGGGCGGCGCCCCTCCCGGAGCCGCTGGCGCAGCATGGCCAGGACCATCGCGTTCATGTTCTTCATGTCGACCGCGCCGCGGCCCCACACGCACCCGTCGGCGACCTCCCCCGCGAAGGGGTGGTGGGTCCAGTCCTCGGGCGCCGCGGGGACGACGTCCAGGTGGCCGTGGATGAGCAGCGGGGGGCGGGTGGAGTCCTCCCCCGTGATCCGGGCCACGACGTTGCTGCGCCCCGGGTGCTTCTCGTAGATCCTCGACTCGACGCCGACCTCGTCGAGCTTGGCGGCGACGTACTCCGCCGCCTTGCGCTCCCCCGGCCCCGAATGGTCGCCGTAGTTGGAGGTGTCGAACTCGATGAGCTCCCGGCACAGGTCGACGACCTCCACCTCCGCCGCGCTCAGGACCCTGTCTGGCTCTGCCATCTGACGCTCCCGTCCAGCCGCACCTTTTGCCGTGCTGTCCCCCCGACCCTGCCATGGAGGCCCCCCGGCGGAAAACCTGGTTCGTGCCACCCCAGACTTTTGCTATGGTTGACCTGTACGGCGCGGCAGGCGCCGGACACCCGGTCCGGGTGGCGGAATAGGTAGACGCGCTAGCTTGAGGTGCTAGTGCCCGTTAAGGGTATGGGGGTTCAAGTCCCCCCTCGGACACAAACAGAAGGCCCTGGTATCAGGGCCTTTTTTGTTGTCCCGGCCCTGTTCCCGGACTCGCGGCGGGTGCGGGGCGGGTGCGGCGGCGCCCGCTCACGGCGCCGGGAGGACGGTCCGGGCGTAGGAAGCTCTCGCAGTTCCAGCTCTCCCGGACCACGAACCTCTCCGTGGCCTCTGAAGCCAGTCTGTCCGATCTGACTGGAACACTCGGCGGTACTCACGACCGTCTCCACCCTTGTGGTGAGCGCCTTTCTGGAACCAGCCATGAACATGCACAGCCTCTCTTCCGACATACCGCTCGGCTCCTTCGAGGGGGTGCCTCTGCGCGTCTATGCGTCCGACAGCGACGACCTGCTGCACACCTCACCGGATTGCGCCGAACCTTCGTGCGAGGCAACGGATGGACGTCATGTACCTCTCACATCGACGCTGGTGGGGAAGCTGTGTCTGTACTGTTCCGTCATCCCCGGAGGGGGACCGGTCACCGCGGTGGGCCTCTTCGTCACTGCTGTGCTCACCGTGCTTCGCACGTCAACTCGGTTCATGGACGAGATCGACGAGGAAGGCCCGGACGAACCCTGGGCGGAGGAAGAGGAAGGGGAAGGACCGTGGGAGGGGGCCGACCGGTACCCCGCCTCTGAGGAAGAGTCCACGCCCCTGCGCGAACTCGCGGAGGACATGTGGTTGACCTCTGTCTCCCTTTTGCAACTCTTGCTCGACGCTGTCACCCGTTACCCCTGGTTGGAACCGTGGGCACAACCCACGGTAACGGCGATGAACAAGGAAACCGAAGACCGACGTCAGGCCTTCGCTGATCTGGTGGAGAGCAGCGACCTCCTGGAAGCAGCGGCCGCGTTCCTGGTCAGGCCGGAGCTCCCCGTCGACTGCACCGGGTTCGAAGGCCTGGAGGCTGGAAAAGTTCGCAACACCTTCGAAAACCTCAGGGACTCCTGGGAGAGGACCGCTGAACATCACCCAGGGGAATTCTCGATCAACTCCCTCACGGACGCCCTCCGTATCTACGTACCCGACGAGGCTGGGGAAGAGGCCCGCGAATCGTTCCGAGAGATAGTCGAAGGTTGGTTCGGGGAGGTCCGAACCACTGTCGGTCGGTTCGCCTCCTTCGGGGAAAGCTGGGTCCTTCTCACCTTCCCCCGACCATGGCTCCACCCTGGTGATTGGTGGACGGGGACGATCGCCACGTATTCGGCAGCATCAGACTGGCGGAAGGGGGCCGCTCTCCTCCGTGTGCCGGAGCTCGTCGCTCGACGCCTGGCCGAGGAGTCCGAGAAACGCGGGATCACATGCGTGGAGCTGACTAGGTCGACCGACACCGACGGTACCGCTCTTCTCTCGGAACTCCTGCGCCCCAACAACTTCGAGTCCACCCATGTCCTGACCCCCGGGGTCCTAGATGACGTCCCGGTGCACGAACGCCGACTGTTGAGCGTGGAGGATGCCGCCCTTCTCAGCAGCTCCGACCCGCTCTCCTGCCACCCCTACATCGTGTTCTCAGCGACACACGGAACGGAGGTCCTGTACCCCGCTGCCCTGGAAGAACGCTGTCGGCACGGTTGGGAGGGTGTGCTATTGGCAGGAGTGTCGGACCTGCCGACAGCACTGGTCTCCCCGCTCGTAGAGCAGGCAACCGCCCGCAGTGACGCCAGAAGCGGAGAGCCCCTTACCGGTCGGAACCGTGATCACGCCGGAGACGTTCTGGGATGGCAGGAGGGGGAGACATGGCTCAAACTGTACAGCCGCGACCGGAACAGCTCCATCGACCTCATGGCACGCTTGCTTCTCCTAGCACGCACCGCCCCGGACTTGCGCGACTTCGCCGAGGCGAACAGCCGCGCCTTCCACCGTTCAGGGCTCAACCATGCGCTGCTCTCCCTGCATCGACTGGACCTTGACCCGTTCCGACCACTGGGCAGCCCCCTTTTCGACAGGGGAGCACCCAACAAGAGGGGCCCAGGCCTGGGGCTCCCTCTCGGTCATCTGGCTGATGTTCAGATCTACAGCACGGACATGCGTCAGCAACTGTCCAGAATGGGCCACGCTCCCGGATGCCAGCACGCACCCACACGCTTCGGGCACGGGTTCAGCCTAATGACCGCCCACGAACTCATGACCATCACTCCTGGCCGCTGGTGTTCGACCTGTGGTGGATACGCTGTTCGTCGTCTCGACAGGGAACAGCTCACCTATTACCGCGTGGCGCACGAGTTGTACGGGCTCTGGATCGGGGTCAACCAGTGGGCGGACCGACTGGACAGCCTGAGCAAGGGTGACGTCATCCGATCTCTGGCCGAACTCGACGAACTCGCGTCCACACCGTTCGATCCCCGGATGGACCGGTCGGCAAGGGAACGATGGAACGGGGCCGTCCGCGAAATCCGCATCCGAGGGGAGCGGGTTCTGCGCTACCTACACAAACCGAACCGGCCTGCCAAAGCCAAGCTTTCCCGTGCCCTGCGCCACGTACCGGAGACGCCGGAGGAGATGGCAGGCGTGGACGTCCGCCTCGACCCCCTTCTAAGGCGGCACCTCAAGGTGATTCTGGGAAGGGCCACCGATCCAGGGCTTCAAGTGCGGATCTCCACCGTGCTCGATCATCTGGGGTCGAAGGGGGAACCTCCCCCGGGTGGGTTCGCCCTCCTTACCCTGCTAGCGCAGGCACGTGCACATGCCGCAGAGGCTGACGAGTGGGACATTGTGTCGCATTTGCAGGACTCCCTGGACTTTGCCGAGAACCGACTCTCCAAGCCCAACCTCGAGGAACGCCACCGATTGCTGAAAGAAGGGCGCAGAGAGGGAAGTCTTCTCGATCTCGTCCTCCCCCAGGCAAAAAGGGATCTGGACCACGACATCTGGGGCTCAAAGCGCTTCCTGGAGAAGCATCCGGATGCTAGCGCAAAAGACCTGATCGATTACTTCGAGTCGCTCTACCCAGATATCAAACACATCGATGCCCCCCTCGACCGTCCCGGCCGTTATGTCATATCCCGAGGGAGGAACGAGCTCTCACTGTGGTTGCACCACGTGGCCCATAATCGCATCGATGTGGAGGACATCGAAGAAACTGTCCGTCGACTCTCCCTTTCTCCGGAGGCCCTAGCTCTGGTCGCTGCAGACAAGGACGGGGAACTCATCCTCAGGGCCGCGGAGTTGCGACGCCGCAAGGCGAAGCTGGGCCACCTCCGCGCGAAGGTTGAAGACCACTCCGCCCGAGAAGAAGATCTCCAGAAGGCTCTCATGGGACAGCCCTGGATCTTCGGAGGGCAGTACGTCGGAGAGGCGGCCCACCGCCGGTTGGTGCCGGGCGACGAGGTGGACATCCCGCTGATCCGAGGCGATGGATCTCTACACATCGTTGAGCTCAAGCGCTCCATGAGTCTCGAAACCGGTCTGGTGAAACGCCATCGAGGGGACTACATCCCCACCTCGTCCGTCAACGATGCGATCGGGCAGGCACAGAACTACCTTGTAGGAATCGACGAACAATATAAGGAGATCCGGAAGCAGTTCGGACTGGAGACACGGAGGGCGAGCGCGACCGTATTGATCGGACATCCGGGACTCCAGCCAAAGATCGCCGAGGAGAAGATCAACGAGGTCCTTCGCAAACGGAACACGGTCACGTCCCGGGTCGAGGTCCTCACCTATAAGGAACTCCTCGACAACGCCGAACGGGCCCTAGACCTGTACCGCTTGCCCTCTTGACCTCATCAACGGGGGCTTGGCCGACGCTGACACCATGGAACGACGCCGCAGTCCGCGGCACCGACGCGGTCACAAATAACCCGGACGGTCCCCTGTAACTGTTGGCCTAAAAAGTAACGGCCATTTCCTCAAGCTCTACTTCGCCGCCCCCGACTCCCCCGAGGACGCCCAGCTGCGCCTGCTCGGCCTGGACCCGGGCATGGAGGAGGGCGGGCGCCGGTGATCCCGCGCACCGCTCGCGCCTCGCCGGCGGCGGGCCCGGCCGACACACTCGTTCCCGCCGACGGCGGGTCCGCGGCCCCTCAGGCCACCAGGCCGTGGCGGTAGGCGTAGACGACGGCCTGGACGCGGTCGCGGAGCGCGAGCTTGGCGAGGATGCGCGAGACGAAGGTCTTGACGGTCTCCTGGCTGATCACGAGGGCCCCGGCGATCTCCCTGTTGGAGAGGCCGTCCGCGATGAGGCGCAGGACCTCCAGTTCGCGGGGGGTCAGCGGGGTGTCGTCCGGTGAGCCCCCGGCCGGCCGGACACGGGCGGCGTACCTTCCCACGAGCTGGCGGGTCACCCCGGGGTCCAGCAGCGCCGCACCCGAGGCCACGGTCCGGATGCCGTGCAGCAGCTGTCCGGGCGGCGCGTCCTTGAGCAGGAACCCGCTGGCCCCCGCGCGCAGCGCCTCGTAGACGTACTCGTCCAGGTTGAACGTCGTCACCACGAGCACCTTGACGGGGTGTTCCACCCCGGCTCCGGCCAGCAGGCGGGTGGCCCCGATGCCGTCGAGCACCGGCATGCGCACGTCCATCACCACGACGTCCGGACCCAACCGGCCGCTGAGGTCGACCGCGGTCCGCCCGTCCCCGCACTCGCCCACGACCTCCATGTCGGGCTGGGCGCCGATGATCGTCACCAGCCCCGTGCGGATCAGCACCTGGTCGTCGCAGACCAGGACCCGGATCGGCGCGGTCACGAGCGGCTCCCCGCGGGTATGCGCGCCCTCACGACGAAGCCGCCCTCCGGCCCGGGGCCCGCCTCCAGGTCGCCGCCCAGGACGTGGACCCGCTCGCGGAGCCCGGCGAGGCCGCGCCCGCTCCCGCCGGGGGAGCCGGTCCGCGGGCCGGGGCCCTCCGTGCCGACCTCCACGGTGATCTCCTTCTCGCCGTGGCGCACCAGGACCGAGGTGCGGCTGCCCCGGGCGTGCTTGAGCGCGTTCGTCAGGGCCTCCTGCACGACCCGGAAGGCCACGAGGTCGGCGCCGCCCGTCGACTCGGCGGGGGCGCCCTCCTCGGAGAACTCCACCGGCTGCCCGGCCCGGCGCGTCTGCTCCACGAGCGTGAGGACCCGGCCGACGGGGGGCGTCCTGGCCCCGGCGCCGTGGTCGGGGTTGAGGAGGTCGAGCAGGCTCCGCAGGTCGGTGATGGCCCTGCGGCCGGTGTCGGTGACGGCGGTCAGCGACCCGTCGAGCCGTTCGGGGTCCGCGGTCAGGTAGCGCGCCGCCTCGGCCTGCACCACCATCGCGGTCACGTGGTGGGTGACGACGTCGTGGAGCTCGCGCGCGATGCGGGTGCGTTCGGCGGTGCGGGTGTCCTCGGCGACGCGGCGGCGGCGTTCGGCCTCCATGGCCCGGGTGGACCGCAGCCACGCCCCGATGCCCCACACGAAGGCCAGCGCCAGGTAGAACGTCGCGAAACCGACCGGCGTCTCGCCCGTGCCGAGCTGCGCGAGCGCCGCCCACAGCACCGCGTAGGCGGCCGTCAGGACGAGCACGGTGGCGCGCCGGCGCCGTTCCAGGTGGGCGCCCGCGCTCAGCACCGCGATGGCCAGCCCCGTGCCGGCGAGCGTGTGGTACCCCATGAGCTGGTCGACGGCGAAGCCCGCGGACACCAGGGCGAGGGAGGCGGTCGGCCACCGCCGGCGCAGGGCGAGCGGAAGGCACTGGAGGGCGATCGCCACGACGGCGAGCAGGTCGAAGGGGCGGTCGGGCACGCCCCCGAGCATCGTCCCGTGGTTGTGGAGCGACGGCACGAACGACGCGGCGAGGAACACCAGCCCCAGCGGGAGGTCCCGGACCGTGACGTCGAGGCCCCTCCACAGTTCCGCGGCCCGCCGTAGATCGATCACCGGAGGAAGTGTAGTGGCGGATCCGCCCCCGTCCGCGCGGCCGGGGGCGGGGCCGCCGCGCCGAGTGCCCGGCCCCGGGCGGACCCGTGACGCGGTGTCACTGGTGGCGCCGCTGAGCGGGGGGAATACTGGGGGAGATCCCGCCGCCGAGCCCGGAGAGCCCCACATGGACACCAGACGCACGCGCGTTCCGCCGGCGGTCGCCGCGGCCGCGGGTCCGCCCGTCCTCCCGGGGCCCCGCCTCCTCCCGGCCTCCCCGGCCCGCACCCCGGGCGGGAACCGGTGACGCCGCCCCGGGCCGGGGCCCGCACGATGTCCGAGCACGCCGACGCGGCCCGGGGGGAGCTGCGCACCGTCAACCTCGGCATCGTGTTCGCCTCGCTCTCCACCGTGGGGGCGCTCCTGGTGGTGATCGACGCGCCGACCTGGTGGCAGGCCCTCGTCCTGGCCCTGGGGGTGGCGACGGCTTCGGTGACCGTCACGCGGTGGGCGGAGGGCCGCGTCGCCCGCGTCCCGTTCCCGGCCCTCGCCGTCACCGGGGCCGTGTGGCTCTTCGGGGTCCTGGTCGCGGAGACGCCGACCGCGTCCTACGGCTTCGCCGTCGTGGGGACCGTGGTCCTCCTCCAGCTGCCGCGCCGGCGCCGGGGAGCGGCAGCGGCGGGGCTGGCCGCCTTCGTCGTCGCGGTCCTCGCGGCGAGGCTCGCGGTCGCGCCGGGGGAGGTCGTCGGGACCCTGCTGGAGTACGTCGTCGGCTCCGCGGGCATCGCCGTGGTGGCGGTCGTCCTCACCTCCCTGACCCAGATGGTCTCGCGCCTCGTCGCGGAGCTGGAGGAGTCGCGGGAGCGCGAGGCCGAGCTGGCCGTGGCCCGGGAGCGGATGCGCTTCGCCAGCGACCTGCACGACATCCAGGGCCACACGCTGCACGTGGTCAAGCTCAAGACCGCGCTGGCCCGCAGGCTGGTGCGCACCGACACCGACCGCGCGGAGGAGGAGCTCGGCGAGATCCACGCCCTGGTCGGCGACACCATCGCCCAGACCAAGGCCCTGGCCCACGCCCAGCGCAGGCTCAACCTGTCGGCGGAGCTGGAGAACGCCAAGAACCTCTTCGAGGCCGCCGGCATCCGCGTGGAGGTGCGCCACGAGGGCGGGGACCGGGCCCGCGCGGGCGAGATGCTCGGCCAGGTCCTGCGGGAGACCACCACCAACATCCTGCGGCACGCCCAGGCCGAACAGGTGTGGATCACCCTCACGGGGACCGGTATCTCCATCGTCAACGACGGCGCGCAGGAGGGCCCGCCCGCCGGGCTCGGCGGGCTCGCCACCCTGCGCGAGCGCGTGGCCGGCGAGGGCGGCGAACTCACGGTGGAGCGCAAGGACGGGCGCTTCCTGACCGCCGCCAGCTTCCCGCACACGGGCTCGGGCGCCACCCCCCTGCCGCACCGCCCCGCACCGACACGGAAGGACGACCGATGACCACCGTGGTGCTCGCCGACGACGAGGCCCTGCTCCGCAAGGCGCTGGCCGCGCTGCTCCCCCTGGAGGGGGAGATCACCGTGCTCGCCGAGGCGAAGGACGGGGAGGAGGCCGTGGAGGCCACGCTCCGGCACCGGCCCGACGTGCTCGTCGTCGACCTGGAGATGCCCGGGACGGACGGGCTCGGGGCCGTCGCGGCGATCCGCCGGGAGCTCCCGGACCAGGTGATCCTCATGCTGACCCGGCACGCCAGGCCCGGGGTGCTGCGCAAGGCCCTGCGGCTGGGGGTCCAGGGCTTCGTCAGCAAGTCGGCGGAGCCGGCGCACATCGCCTCGGTCGTCGCGACCCTGCACGGGGGCAAGCGGTGGATCGACCCGGACGTGTCCGCGCTCGCCGTCATCGACGACTGCCCGCTCACCGACCGGGAGGTGGACGTCCTGCGGGCGACCGGCGAGGGGTACTCGGCCGCCGACATCGCCGCCCGGCTGCACCTGGCGGAGGGCACGGTGCGCAACTACCTCTCGAACGCCATGCAGAAGACCCAGACGCGCACCAGGCACGAGGCGGCCAGGTACGCGCGCGAGCACGACTGGCTGTAGCGGCCCGCACGGACGCGTCCGCGGTTCCGGCGGGCACGGCCGCCGTCGGACGCCCGCCCGGGGCCGGACCGTGCCCGCGGCCCCGGGCGGCGAGAGCCGGTCAGGGGGCGGGGAGGCGGAGCGCGCCCCGCGCCGGTCCGCACACCGGAACCCGGCCGCCCCGGGTCGTGGACCCGGGATTCCCCGTTCCCGGGCGGCTGCGCCGCTCCGGGGGGCGAACAAATACCGAACAGCCGGACAAGCCGCTCGGGGACCGCGGGGAAAACGGGGAACCTGGGCGACCAGGTCGTCGTCAGGGGCATGGCCAACGCCAGATCGACTCCACATCGTGATATCACAAACACAGAAAGTAGCGATGTCGGCCGTTTGCGGTCTCCCGTGACCGGCCGCACCGCCTCCGACCCGTCACTCCGCGGCCGCTCTCGCGCGCTGTCCGTCGCCCGACCCGCCCGAGGCGCGGCACAGCACCCGCGGACCGTTCGGCATCACGCCCCGCGACCGGCCCCGGTCGATATCCCTGAACTCGTGGAGAAGACACCCTTGACCCAGATCTGCCGTCCCCCGGTGTCACCGGGGCGCGTCACACCTCCGTCCGGCACTTCCCACCGGGCGCCGCGGCGGCACCGCGGCGCCTCCTCCGAGACCCGCACGCGCCCGCTCCTCCGCACCCGCCGCGACTCCGCCGCCAGGGGGGCGCGCCGTGAAACGTGAGGCCGTCATCACCGGCGTGGGCGTGGTCGCCCCCGGGGGCATCGGCGCCACCGCGTTCTGGGACATGCTCACCGCGGGACGCACCGCCACCCGGGGCATCACCCTGTTCGACCCGGCGGGCTACCGCTCCCGGATCGCCGCCGAGGTCGACTTCGACCCCGCCGCGCACGGCCTGGACGAGCAGCGGACCGCGCGCATGGACCGGTACGTCCAGTTCGCCGCCGTCGCCGCCGCCGAGGCCCTGGCCGACAGCGGCGCCCCACTGGCCGGCGTCCCGCCCTGGCGCGTCGGGGTGAGCATGGGCACGGCGGTCGGCGGCACCACCCGCCTGGACCGGGAGTACGCGGTGACGAGCCGCGGCGGCGCGGACTGGGTGGTCGACCACACCGCCACGGAGCCCCACTCGCACCTCGCCCTGATGCCGAGCACGCTCTCCGGGGAGATCGCGGAGCTGGTCGGCGCCCGCGGCCCGGTGCGCACGGTCTCCACCGGGTGCACGTCCGGGCTGGACGCGGTGGGCTACGCCGCCCAGGCCGTCGAGGACGGCCTCGCGGACGTGGTCGTCGCCGGGGCCGCCGAGTCGCCGATCTCGCCCATCGCCATGGCCTGCTTCGACGCCATCAAGGCGACGTCGGACAGCAACGACGACCCGGGGCGCGCGTCCCGGCCCTTCGACCTCCACAGGAACGGCTTCGTCATGGGCGAGGGCGCGGCCGTCCTCGTCCTGGAGGAGGCGTCGGCCGCGCGGCGGCGCGGCGCCCGCGTCCGCTGCCGGGTGGCGGGCTTCGCCAACCACGGCAACGCCTTCCACATGACCGGCCTGCGGCGCGAGGGGACGGAGATGGCGCGCGCCGTCACCACCGCGCTGGACCACGCCCGGCGCTCCGCCGCCGACGTGGACTACGTCAACGCGCACGGGTCGGGGACCGTGCAGAACGACAGGCACGAGACCGACGCCGTCAAGCGCGCGCTCGGCGAGCACGCCCGCCGGGTCCCCATGACCTCGATCAAGTCGATGGTGGGGCACTCGCTCGGCGCGATCGGCTCGATCGAGCTCGTGGCCTGCGTCCTGGCCATGGACACCGGCGTGGTCCCGCCCACGGCCAACCTGGCCACCCCCGACCCCGAGTGCGACCTCGACTACGTCCCGGTGACCGCGCGCGAGCACAGGACCGACGTGGTGCTGTCCGTGGGCAGCGGTTTCGGAGGGTTCCAGTCGGCGGTCGTCCTGGACCGGGGAGAGTGAGGAGCGGCCATGACCATGGTGATCACGGGCCTGGGCACGGTGTCCCCGGCGGGAACGGGCACCGACGCCTACTGGGCCGCGCTGGTGGAGGGGCGGACCCTCCTGACGCCGATCCCCGACGTCGGCGCCCGGGGCTACCCGGTCCGCCTCGGCGGCAGGGTCCCCGGGTTCGACCCGTACGAGCACATCGAGGGCCGCTACGTCGTCCGGACCGACGCGTTCAGCTGGTTCGCGATGGTGGCCGCCGACGAGGCCCTGCGTGACTCGGGGGTCGACGTCGCCGCCGACCCCTACGCCACGGGGGTGCTCATCTGCAGCGGCAGCGGCGGCAACGAGTTCGGCCAGCGCGAACTGGCCGCCCTGTGGGGACGGGGGCCGGAGTTCGTCGGCCCCTACCAGTCCATCGCCTGGTTCTACGCGGCCAGCACGGGCCAGGTGTCGATCAGCAACGGGCTCAAGGGCATGTGCGGTGTGCTGACCACCGACGAGCCGGGCATGCTCGACGCGCTGGGGCAGAGCCGGCAGGCGCTGCGGCGCGGGACACCGGCAATGCTGGTCGGCGGCAGCGACGCGGCGCTCGGCTCGCCGTTCGCCCTGGCCACCCAGCTCGGCAGCGGGGTCCTGAGCGAGGGCGCCGACCCCGGCACGGCGTACGCGCCCTTCACGGAGGGGGCGTGCGGCTTCGTCCCGGCGGAGGGCGCGGCCGTCGCGCTGGTGGAGGACGCGGCCACCGCGCGGGCGCGCCGGGCCGGGGTGCGGGCCGTCGTCGCGGGCCACGCGAGCACGTTCGGCGGCGTCGGCGCGTTCGACCCCGGCGGCGAGGGCCTCCTGCGCGCGGCCGAGGAGGCGATGCGCCGCGCCGGGGTGGGCCCGGCAGGGGTGGACGTCGTCTTCGCGGACGCCGTCGGCCTCCCCAAGGCCGACGCCGACGAGGTAGCGGCGCTGCGGCGGCTCTTCCCCGACGGCGTGGCCGTCACCGCGCCGAAGGCGGGATTCGGCCGGGCCTACGCCGGGGCCGGCGCCCTGGACGTGGCCGCCGCGGTGCTGAGCCTGGAACACCAGGTCGTTCCCCCCACCCCCCACGTACCGGACGCGCCCCTGGGCCTCGACCTGGTCACCAGGGTCGCCCGCCCCGCACGCCTGCGCTCCGCGCTGGTGCTGTCCCGGGGCGTGGGCGGCGGGAACTCCGCGCTCGTCCTCCAGCATCCCGACCACGTCTGACACACGACAACAAGGAGACCCATGGCCGAGAGCCGCATCACGATCGAGGAGCAGGTGGAGCTGATCTCCTCCTGTGCCGGGATCAGGACCGACGTCGGGACGGCGTCCTCGCAGACCTTCGACGAGCTGGGGGTCGACTCCCTCGGCGTCCTCGGCATCGTGGCCGAGATCGAGCGCCGCACCGGCCTCAAGCTGGGCGCCGACGCGGAGCAGGCGCCCTCCCCCGCCGCACTCATGGCCCTGGTCAACGGGGACGTCCCCGTCCACATGGAAGGAGCGTGACGGCCGTGCCCTCGCGTACCGAGAACAGCATCGTCATCGACGCCCCCCTCGACCTGGTCTGGGAGATGACCAACGACCTGGGCGAGTGGACCGGTTTCTTCCCCAAGTACGCCGAGGTGGAGGTCCTCGAGAGGGAGGGGGACACCGTCCGGTTCCGGATCACCAAGTTCCCGGACGACCAGGGCCGCGTGTGGAGCTGGGTGTCCGAGCGCGTCATGGACCGCGCCGCGGGCGAGGTGCGCGCACGGCGGGTGGAGACCGGGGCGTTCGAGTTCATCAACCTGCACTGGACCTACGAGGAGGTCTCGGGCGGGGTCCTCATGACCTGGCGCAACGAGTTCACCATGAAGCCCGACTCGCCCTACGGCGACGAGCAGATCACCGCCAACATCAACCGGGAGGCCCCGGTCGAGATGGGGCTGATCAAGAAGAGGGTCGAGGCGAGGGCGATGGCGATGGCGGAGAACCCCGTCGCCTGACCGGCTCCGGGCCCGGGGGCCTTCGGAACGGCGCGGCCCAGGCGGTCGCGCCGGCGTCCGGAGGCCCCCGCCCCCGCCGGGCCGACGGGGGCGGGGCGGGCCGGGTCAGCGGCGGTGTCCGGGGGCCCGCGCCAGCACCGCCTTCTGGAGGGCCTCCAGGGGACCGGCGCGGAACCGGCGCAGCCACAGCGTGGAGGCGGTGAGGAGCAGCGCGCACAGCGCCGCCCACAGGCCCATCACCCACCAGGGGCCCGAGTCGGCGAGGCGGGCGGCCAGGCCCAGGCCGAAGCCGTGGAGGACCAGCACGCAGACGAGGTTCTGCGCCACGTAGCCGCTCATGGCCGTCCTGCCGAGGGACGACACCGCCGTGACCGCGCGGCCCGCGGGGTTCGCCCGGTCCAGCACCCAGCCGACCGCGCCGATCACGCCGAGCGCCACCACCGGGGCGGCGACGTAGCGGTCCAGGAGTGCCAGCCCGGGCCCGGCCAGGGACGTGGCCAGGTTGAACGGCACCCCGACGCCCAGGCCCCACACGAGCAGGCGGCCCCGGATGCGGCGGCCGGCGACGTCGTCCCCGAAGGCCCCGGCGCGGAACAGCCGCACGCCCAGCAGGAACATGAACACCATCAGGGCGAAGGTGAGGATCGGCTCGGCCCGGAAGAGGAGCACGTGGTCGAGCCGGAAGGCGACCTGGTCCAGGTAGCTCCCGTGGGCGTAGAGGTCCACGACCTCGGGCGGGGTCTCCCCTCCCGCCGCGGCCGGGTCGAGGACCATCACCGCGGTGAGGAGCCCGATGAAGGCCGCGTGCAGGGCCGCCGCCGTCCACATCACGGCGTCCTGCGCCCTCCGGGAGCGGGTCAGCAGCCAGGCGACCACCAGGGACGTGACCGCGTAGCCCATGAGGACGTCGGCGGCGAAGACCAGGGTGAAGTGCACGAGGCCCTCGGTGAACAGGAACAGCGCCCGCCACTTGTAGGGGCCGGGCCAGCGCTCTCCCCGCCGGGCCGCCGAGCGGAACTGGATGGCCAGGCCCACGCCGAACAGCAGGGTGAGCAGGGCGAGGAACTTGCCGTTGGCGAGGAAGAGGAACAGCCCCTCCCCCAGGGAGGCCGCGGACGGCGACTCCCGGAAGTCGGCGAGGGTGACGAGGGATTCCGCCCCGAACAGGAAGCTCGCCTCGGAGCCGGGGGCGGTGAACAGCCACACGTTGGTGGCGAGGGTGCCCATGATGGCGACGCCCCGGAGGACGTCGAGCAGGGGGAGGCGCGCCCCCGCCAGGGCGGGGGACTCGGTCTGCGGATCGGTGGTCGTCATGCGGTCAGCCCAGCTCCAGATCTCGGTCGGACGTGGGTCACGAGCTCTCGGGGTCCGTGAAGAGCCGGTCGACGTAGGTGGTGAGGGAGGCGAGGACCGGGGCCTCGGCGAAGTCCCCGCCGGTGACGAGGTGGTGCACTGTCAGGCCGTCCACGAAGGCGACGAGGGCGGCGGCCTCCGTGCGGGCGTCCGTGCCGGACGGCAGCTCGCCCGCCCGCAGGCCCTCGCCGAACGCCTGCTCGAACGCGTCGACGAGCTGCCGCGTCGTGGCCCTGTGCAGCCGGGACATCTCCGCGTCGGCCATGGTGGCCGGCAGGAACTCCAGCCAGACGGTGAGTTCCAGGCGCCGCTCGTCGTCGAGGGGGAGGAGGGTCTGCGCCGCGAGGAGGACCCACTCCCGGACGGTGGCCGGCCCCTCGCCCGCGGCGAGCGCCACGAGGCGGGCCTCGCCCTGCTTGTACATGTACTCCACCCCGAACCGGAGCAGCTGGGACTTGGTGCGGAAGTAGCTCTGCACCAGCCCGACCGACACCCCGGCCTCGTCGGCGACGTCGGCGAGGGTGGTCCTCGCCAGCCCCCGCCTCCCCACCGAGCGCAGGAGTGCCCGGGCGACCTGTCGTCGCCGCTCGTCGTGGTCCGCCGTTCTCGCCATGAAAAAATAATACGACACTATTTTTAATATGGCGACGGGTCCCGTGGCCGGAACCGGCCGCGCGGCCACCGGCTCCGGACGACCGCGACGCCCGTGACACGAGGCTCGTGACGCCCGCCACGGACTCCGCGAACGCCCGGGACCTGCGCTTGTGATGCAATAACAACGGGTTCGTGAACCCGCGAGGGATCCCGAGACCGGCAACAGCACATCGACAGAGGGAGGTTGGTCCCCCATGACCGACCGCGCGTACGTGATCGCAGGATCGGAGGCCACCGGCGGCGCCGGCATCCAGGCCGACCTCAAGGCCTTCCAGGAACTCGGCGTCTACGGGATGGGGACGATCACCTGCATCGTCTCCTTCGACCCCGGCAACGGCTGGGGCCACCGGTTCGTCCCCGTCGCCCCGAACGTCATCGCCGACCAGATCGAGGCGGCGACCGCCTGCCACGACCTGGACGTGGTGAAGATCGGCATGCTCGGCACCCCCGACACCATCGACGTGGTCGCCGAGGCCCTCCGGCGGCAGCCGTGGCGGCACGTGGTCCTGGACCCGGTCCTGATCTGCAAGGGCCAGGAGGCGGGCGCGGCCCTGGACACCGACAAGGCGCTCACCGCCCAGATCCTCCCGCTGGCCACGGTGATCACCCCCAACCACTTCGAGGCGCGCACCCTCGCGGGCATGGAGCGCATCGACTCCGTGGACGACCTGGTCGAGGCCGCCCGCCGCATCCGCGAACTCGGCCCCGAGCACGTGGTCGTCAAGGGCGGCACGGAACTCCCCGGCCCGGACGCGGTGGACGTGTACTTCGACGGCGAGGAGGTGACGGTCCTCAGCGCCCCGAAGATCGGCGAGGAGCGCGTGAGCGGCGCCGGGTGCACCTTCGCCGCCGCGATCACCGCCGAACTGGCCAAGGGCGCCGAGGTGGGCGCCGCCGTCGCGACCGCGAAGGCGATGGTCCGCGAGGGGATCGAGAGGCGGCTGACCACGCACGCCCCGTTCGCCTCGGTGGTGCCGGTCGCCCCGCGCGGCTGACGCGCATGGCCTCCCGACCCAGGATTTCAGGAGAATTCGACCCCTTTGGGCAGATTTTTTCTGCGGATCATGATTGGGAGCCGCCACAGCGGTGAGGGCAGAGACCAGGACCGAATGCCCAGCAGGAGGTTGACATGTCCGAGCAGAACCGCGCCGGCAACAAGGCCGACGAGTACAAGGGCAAGGCCAAGGAGTCCCTCGGCAAGGCCACCGGCAACGAGCAGTGGCAGGCCGAGGGCAAGTCCGAGAAGACCGTGTCCAAGCTCAAGCAGGCCGGTGAGAAGGCCAAGGACGCCCTCACCTCGGACAAGAAGCCCAAGGCTCCGTAGGACCCGCGCGGACGGCGGGGGCGGGGCGGCCCCGGGCCGCCCCGCCCCCGCCGCGTGCCGTGCCCGCCCGGGGCTCCGGCCCGGGCACCCGAGAGCGGGAAACCTTCGGCTCCTCCGCCGTGATCTTGTACTTATAGCGGGGTTAAGCGTCGAGATCGGCTATAAGTACAAGATCATCGGGGGTGGGGGTTTCGTGTCGCACCGGAGGCGGGTGCGGACGGCCCGCTACCCCACGCGCGCCCCCCGTTCCGGGCGCTCGCGGCCGCGCAGGGACAGCACGACGGCGCCGATCACCGTCAGCAGGACGGCGAGCCCGCCCCAGACCATGTCCTGGCCGATCAGCATCTCCCCGCCCTCGGCCCCGGGGGTCCGCCCCCCGTCCCGGCCGGTGACCGTCACGACGAGCAGCACGACGACGGTCGCCGCGACCGCCAGCCGGGCGCCGAGCCGGGCGAGCGCCCGGAGCCTGCGCCCGCCCGCCAGGTCGCGGAGCGTGAAGCGCTCGTCCGCGCGCAGCGGCGCCAGCAGCCGGGCCAGGAGCAGCAGGGCCACGGGGAGCTGGAGGGCCCACACGAACGTGCGGAACCAGCCGTCGAACCACACGTTCGTGCCGTAGAGCAGGGTGTGCCAGACGCTCAGCGCGTAGACGACGATGACGAACCGGTGCAGCGCCCGCCACGTGCGCGTCCCGGTCCGGAAACGGAAGTAGTAGGCGAGGCTGAGCGGCACGGCCAGGTAGAGGGCGATCAGCCCGATGAGGATCGCGACCTGCCCGGTCCCGGTGGCGTAGCCGCCGGGCACGAACACGTCCACGAACGCGGACAGCAGGCGTCCGCCCCAGGCCAGCCCCTCCTCGTTGTCCCGCACGAGTTCGAGGAAGAACGCGAACGCGTGGGCGAACATCAGCCCCATGGTGGTGAGGCTGGTGACGCGGTGCCAGCGCTCGATGCGGGCGTGCGGGACGGGGGCCCGCGCCGGGGGCGCGGTGGAGCGGAGGAGCCCGAGCATGACGGTGATCCAGGCCCAGAGGAGCCCCGACCACCCGAAGGCCTGGCAGAGCCAGTACAGCCAGTACTCCCTGGCGTCGGACAGGAACGGCATGACCATGAGCGTCATCGAGGTCCCCGCCTCGATGCGTGCGTAGACGACGAAGAAGATGACGAGGGTGACGACAAGGGCGGCGGCGCTGTCGGGAACGACGCGCCGCAGGTCGGCGCGGAGCGCCGCGCCGTCGATCCGGGAGGGTCTGCGCCCGGGGCGGGCGCGTTCGGGTCCGGTGGTGTCGGCCATGGGCGGGGGGGGGTGCCTTTCGTGAGAGGGAACCCCTATGACAGCAGCGCTTCCCCCCGCCTGGCCACCCCTCTTCCCGAGGTGTCCGGGGACCGGTCCGGACCGGTCCCCCCGGACGGCTCGCCCTTCGGCGGGGAGGGCGCCCCGGACGGGCCCCTCCCCGCCGCCGCGTTCCGCGGGGGTCTGGGGGCGGGCCTCAGGGGGTCGGGGCCGCCGGGGAGAACCCGAGCCGGAGCCGGTGGCGGCCGGCCTCCAGCCGGTGCGCGGGCAGCACGCCCGGGCCGCAGGAGGCCGAGCCGATGCCGTGGTGCTCCAGGTCCAGGTGCAGGTGGATCCGCCCGTCCGGCACCAGTTCGTGCGGGTGCCGGGCCGCGTCGAGGGCGGCCGTGTCCCACCGGCGTGCGGAGAGGCCGAAGACCGGGTCCCCGTCGATCCGCAGCCCCGTGCCGTCCTCCGCCCGCAGGACGGCCCACCGCACGTCGGCCCGGTTGCCGTTCTCCTGGGGCCGCAGGTAGGGCGTCTGGAGCCCGTCGACCGGGCTGGCGAACCGGCCGACCCTCGCGGCCTGGTCCACGTCGCGGTAGGCCTCGCCCGGACCGCGCCCGAACCACTCGACCCCTCCCAGGGAGGAGGGCACGGCCATGCGCACGCCGAAGCGCGGCAGGGGGCAGGGCCACTCCCCCTCGGCCTCGCCGTCCACGTCCAGGAGGAGGCGCCCGCCCTCCGCGGTCCAGCGGTAGGCGACGAGCATCCCGAAGTCCGCGCCCGCCGGGGAGAGCCGGTCGCGCACGACGTACGCGTCGCCGTCCCGCCCGGCGGAGAGTCGGCGCGAGGTGATCCGGTCGAGCCCGGCCTCCCGCCAGGGGACCTCGACGGACACCCCGTGGCGCGCCTGGTCGTTGTCGGTCGGCGCGCGCCACAGGTCCACCGCCGGGGTCTCCACCGGCAGCCCTCCGACGGAGAGCAGGGCGCCCGTCCCCGTGTCGAGGACACCCGGGCCGAGGCGGAGCAGGGCGCGCTCCGTGCCGGCGGCGGGCGCGCCGGACACGGCGGCTCCACCGGCCACGGCAGCCCCGGCGGACACGGCGGCTTCTGCGGTCGCAGCGGACGCAGCGGCCCCGGCAGGCCCCGGGGTCCCGGCCGTCCCGGCATACCCCGGGGTCCCGGCAGGCCCGTGCCTCCCGGTGGCGAGCCGGGCCTGCCCCCAGGCCAGTTCGTGCCCGGCCGGGGCCCAGGGCAGGTCCGCGCCCAGGTGGACCGACACCGTCAGCCACGCCTCGCCGCCGCCGGGCGGCTCGGGCAGCCCGGGCAGGGGGACGCTCGCGTCCTCCCCGGGGCCGAGCACCGGCATGTCCAGCACGCCCTCCCCGAACGGCACGCCCTCCTCCTCCGCGCGCCACCGGAGGACCAGCCCGGACGTGTCCCGGAAGTCCCAGGTGTTGGCGATCCCCACCGTCCCCGCGGCCGGGTCGGGGACGACCCGCACCGGCTCGACCGTCTTCTTGTAGGCGTGCAGCCCGGGCCCGGGCGTGCGGTCGGGGAGGAGCAGGCCGTCCGCGACGAAGTTGCCGTCGTGCACCGTTTCGCCGAAGTCGCCGCCGTAGGCGAACCACTCGGCGCCGTCCGGTTCGCGGCGGCGGATGCCGTGGTCGATCCACTCCCAGACGAACCCGCCCTGGAGCCGCTCGTGCCGCGTGAACAGCTCCTGGTACTCCTCCAGTCCTCCCGGGCCCGTGCCCATGGCGTGCGCGTACTCGCACAGCACGAACGGGAGCCCCCGCCGGTGGGCGTCGGCCCCGGGGTCGTCGGCGGCCTCCTCCTCCCGGCGGCCGATCGCGTCCACCTCGTCGTGCGGCGGGTACATGCGCGAGTACACGTCGGCGTAGGAGCTGTCGCGGTCGCCCTCGTAGTGGACCGGCCGGGAGGGGTCGTGCTCGCGCACCCAGGCGGCCATGGCCTCCAGGTTGCGCCCGGTCCCCGACTCGTTGCCCAGGGACCACAGGACGACGCTCGGGTGGTTGCGGTCCCGCCCCACCGTCCGGGCGATCCGGTCGAGGTAGGCGTCACGCCAGCGCGGGTCGTCGGAGGGGTTGCCGCGCCACCCCACGAGCTCGAAGCCGTGGGTCTCCAGGTCGCACTCGTCCACGACCCACAGGCCCAGCTCGTCGCACAGGTCGAGGAAGTCGGGGTGGGGCGGGTAGTGGCTGGTGCGCACGGCGTTGACGTTGTGCCGCTTCATCAGCAGCACGTCCTCGCGCATGGTCTCCCGGGGCACGGCGCGGCCGTGGTCGGGGTGCCACTCGTGGCGGTTCACGCCGCGCAGCAGCAGGGGCCTGCCGTTCACGCGCAGCAGGCCGCCGGAGACCTCCACGGTGCGGAAGCCGACGCGCAGCCGCGCCCGCTCCCCCGGCGCGGCGACCACCGCGTCGTAGAGGCGGGGCTCCTCGGCAGTCCACGGCTCCACCGGGCCGACCGCGTGCCCCACCCCGGCCGGGGCGTCCACCAGGCCGAGCTCCGGAACGCTGACCAGCGCCTCCGCCGATCCGGCCACGTCGACGCGCAGGGTGCCCGTTCCGTCCTCGTGGTCGTAGGAGGCGTGGACGGCGACGTCGCCGATCCCCCGCTCGGGGAGGGCGGTCAGGGTGACGTCGCGGAAGATCCCGGACAGCCACCACATGTCCTGGTCCTCCAGGTAGCTGGCCGCCGACCACTGGTGCACGCGGACCGCCAGGACGTTGCGGCCGGGGCGCAGCAGGTGGCCGACGTCGAACTCGGCGGCCAGGCGGCTCCCGGTGGAGAAGCCCAGTCCGACGCCGTTGAGCCACACGCGGAAACAGGAGTCCACGCCGTCGAAGCGCAGCGCGGCGGCCCCCTCCGGCCAGTCCTCCGGCAGGTCGAACTCCCGCCGGTGGTCCCCGGTGGGGTTCTCGTCCGGCACGTGCGGGGGGTCGACGGGGAAGGGGTAGACGACGTTCGTGTAGGCGGGGGCCCCGTGGCCGTGCAGCTGCCAGTGGGAGGGGACGGGCAGCCCCTCCCACCCGGAGTCGTCGTAGTCCGGCCGCTCGAAACCGTCCGTGCCGGCCGGGGCCCCGGGGAGCATCCGGAACCGCCACGTGCCGTTGAGGTCCAGGGCGGGGGCGTCGCCGTCGAACCGGGCACGGGGCGCGCGGGCCCCGGCAGAGGGGGCGAAGTCCTCCAGGTAGGCGGGCTTGCGGGTCTCGGTCATGTCAGACCTCCCTCAGGTGCAGGAGCAGGGCTTGGGACGGGTTGAGGTTGGGCAGCTGCACCCCCGAGCGGGCGAGGACCGCGCCGGAGACGGCGGCCTCCCCGTCGGAGAACCACGCCGGGAGCGCCTGCTGCAGGGTGGAGGGCCGTCCCGCCTCCCGGCGCCACGCCAGCCGGTAGACGCGGTCCTCGCGCAGGCCGGGCAGGCGTACCCGTCCCGGGAGGGCCCGCGCGGAGGTCGTCAGCCGGGAGTACCGGAAGACCGCCTCGCCGCCGTCGCGGGAGACCACCCCGTCGAGCTGTTCGGAGGGGTCGGGCGCGTCGGCGTGCACGGGGTCGCCCGAGTGCAGGAGGGGCCGCAGCTCCTTGTAGAGGGAGATCCAGGAGGCCAGGGCGCCGAGCTCGTCCTCGGTGCACGCGGTGATGTCCCACTCGATGCCCGCGTGGGAGAGGAGGGCGGCGAGGCAGCGGAACGACAGGTCAGCGGCCCGGCCCGTGGTGTGCGACACGGGGCCGCCGACGTGGCTGCCCACCAGCTCGGGGGGCAGGAGCAGGGAGGTCCAGCGCTGGAGGGCCAGCCGTTCCAGGGGGTCGTTGCAGTCGGAGGCCCACACGCGGTCCGTGCGCTCCAGGACGCCCAGGTCCGCCCGGGCGCCGCCGGAGGAGCACGACTCGATCTCCAGGCCGGGGTGGCGTTCGCGCAGCCGGTCGAGGAGCGCGTAGACGGCGAGGGTCTGCCGGTGCGTGCCCGCCGCGCCGGTGGGGGCGTGCACGGGTTCGAGCAGGTCGCGGTTGTGGTCCCACTTGAGGTAGTCGGGCCGGTACTCGCTGATCAGGGCGTCCAGGTGCTCGAACACGTACCGGAACGCCTCGGGCCGCGACAGGTCGAGGAGCTGCTGGCTGCGGCTGGGCGGGGGCAGGCGGCCCTCGGCGGCCAGGATCCACTCGGGGTGGGCGCGCAGCAGGTCGGAGTCGGGGTTGGCCATCTCCGGCTCGACCCACAGCCCCACCTCCATCCCCAGGGAGCGGACGTGGTCGAAGAGGGGGTGCAGGCCGTCGGGCCACACCCCGGTGTCCACCGTCCAGTCGCCGAGCCCGGCGGTGTCGTCGCGGCGGCCCCGGAACCACCCGTCGTCCAGGACGAACCGCTCGGCGCCGATCCGGGCCGCCGTGTCGGCCAGCCGCTTGAGCTTGTCGAGGTCGTGGTCGAAGTAGACGGCCTCCCAGGTGTTGAGGACGACCGGTCGCGGCGGGGAGGGGTGGCCCGGCCTGGCCCGCAGCCAGCGGTGGATCCGCGACGACATCCCGTCCAGGCCCCGGTCGGACCAGGACAGGAACACCCACGGCGTGGAGTAGGACTCGCCCCGGGCGAGCCGGACCTCGCCGGGGTGGAGGAGTTCGCCGCCCGCGAGGACCGCGTCGGCGTGCCCGGCCCCCTCGGGCAGGCGCTCGGCCAGGTGGACGTGGTCGCCGCTCCAGGCGGTGTGCACGCCCCACACCTCGCCGTGCCGGAACCCGAACCCGGGCGTCCCGGCGGTGAGCAGCAGGGTGGCGTCGTGCCCGGTCCGGCCGCGGCGGGAGGCGCGCATGCGCGTGCCCATGGAGAGGTCCTGGCGCTGGGGCGCGCGTTCGCGGCACCAGCGCCCGGTGAGGTCGAGGACCTCCCCGGCCTCGCGCGGCAGGGGCATGGTGACCAGGAGGGAGTCCAGGGTCCACGGGGCGTCGTCGGTGTTGGTGACGGTGTTGCGGGCGCGGACCAGCCCGGAGGGCTCCAGCCTCAGCTCGCAGCGCAGCTCCAGTCCCGCGGCCCCGGCGAGGACGGTGACCGCGCCCCCCGCGCCGTCCCCGGGGGCGCCCGCCCCCGCGCCGCCGTCCGGCCCCTCCGGCGGGTCGACGGTCACGGAGCGGACGGTCCAGGCGGGGAAGGTCACCCGGCCCTCGTGGTGCCCGGCGATCCCGGGGTGGCCGCGCCAGCCCTCCCCCTGGGTGGGCGCCAGCGACATCCAGGTGGGGACGTCGATCCCGTTGTGGGCGGCGGGCGGCGACGCGGCGGCGGCGAGCCCGGTGTCGTCGGGCAGGTCCGCGCCCCAGTGCAGTACGTGGGGCAGGCCCTCGTCGGGGACCCCGACGACCAGCGCGGTCCCCGCCGCGTTCAGGCGGACAGTGCGGTACGTCATCCCTTGCTCGCTCCCAGCGTCAGTCCGGCCACGAAGTGGCGTTGCAGCACGAAGAACACGACCAGTGTGGGCAGGGCGACGATGACCGACCCGGCCGACAGCAGGTTGTAGTCGACGAAGAACGCGCTCTGGAGGTTCTGGAGCGCGGTGGTGATGGGCAGCTTGTCGCCGCTGGACAGCAGCGCGAGCGCCCAGAAGAAGTCGTTGTAGATCCAGGTGACCAGCAGTGTGGCCAGGGCCGCGAGGCTCGGGCGGCACAGCGGGAGCACCACCTTCCGGTACTGCTGGAAGACGGTCGCCCCGTCCACCCTGGCGGCTTCGAGGAGCGACGCGGGCATCGCCCTCATGAAGTTGCTGAGGACGAACGTGCAGAAGCCGATCTGGAACGCCGTGTGGATGAGGACGACGCCCAGGTGGCTGTCGTAGAGCGACCCGGACCCGCTGATCCAGTAGGGCAGGGGGACGGCGTTGTAGAGGCGGAACAGCGGGACGAGGAGCGCCTGCGGCGGCAGGAGGTTCGCGGCGAGGAACACCGCGAGCATCACCAGGTTGAAGCGGCGCGAGTAGGCGGAGAGCACGAACGCGGCGCACGACGACAGGAACAGGGTGAGCAGCACCGCGGGGACGGTGA
The DNA here is from genome assembly GCF_050955985.1 of Nocardiopsis sp. CA-288880. Taxonomy (NCBI): domain Bacteria; kingdom Bacillati; phylum Actinomycetota; class Actinomycetes; order Streptosporangiales; family Nocardiopsidaceae; genus Nocardiopsis; species Nocardiopsis sp. CA-288880. The sequence continues at coordinate 6,983,108 of NZ_CP192105.1, forward strand.
TGACCAGGGAGTTCAGGAAGTAGCCCGGCAGTTCGCCCTGGTTCCAGGCGTCGGCGTAGTTGTCGAGGGTGAACCCGCCGAGGGACAGGTAGCCGTGCAGCGCCGTGTGGTCGTAGTCGCGGAAGGAGTTCACCACCGCCCACAGCACGGGGAACAGCCAGGCCAGCGCCGTCACGACGAGGAACGCGTGCAGCAGCGCCCGTGCCGGGCGGAGGCGCCGGCGGGCGGGGCTCCGGCGCGTCGGGGGCCTGGGGCCCCGGGTCTCGGAAGGGGTCTCGGCGGTCACCTCTGGGCCCCTCTCAGCATGGTGGACACGTAGACGACGATGAACACCAGGGAGATCACCAGCATGACCACGGCCAGCGCGGAGCCGAAGCCCACCCTGCTGGCCTCGCCGATGACGTTGGAGGTCACCAGCGCGGAGATCAGCTCCAGGCCGTTGCGGCCCCGGTTGACGACCCACACGATGTCGAAGGCGCGCAGTGCGTCGATGACGGTCACGACGACCACGACCAGGTTGACGGGGAGCAGCGCCGGGAAGACGACCCGGGTGAAGGTGCGCACGGGTCCGGCGCCGTCGATGGCGGCGGCCTCGCGCAGGGAAGGGTCGACGGCCTTCAGTCCGGCCAGGTAGAGCAGCATGATGTACCCGGTGTGCCGCCATCCGGCCGCGACCAGCACCGCGTACAGGTTGATGTCCGGGTTGCCGAACCAGTCCACGGCGGGCGCGTCGGCGACCAGGGCGAGGAACGCGTTGAGCAGGCCCTGGTCGCGGGAGTAGACGAGCTGCCACACGAACCCGATGAGGGCGAGCGACAGCACCACGGGCAGGTAGAAGATGCTCCGGTACACCGAGCCGCCGCGCATCTCCCGGTCGAGCAGCACCGCCAGGAACATCCCGAGCAGGGTGGGGACCGTGAACAGGACCGCCAGCCACACGAGGTTGTTGCGCAGGGCGGGCTCAAACGGCGGATAGATGGTGAACGCGTCCGTGTAGTTCTGGACGCCGATCCACTCGATGGTGTCCAGGCCGCCGATGCCGTCCCACCGGGTGAACGACAGCAGGACCGTGGCCGCCGCGGGCAGCCACACCAGGCCGACCACGAGCAGGGCGGGCACGCCCAGCATGAGGGCGAGGGCGGTGCGGTCGGCGCGCCCGTGGCGGGGGCCCGTCCCCGGGCGGCGGGCGCGTCCGGTGCGCCGCGCCGGGGGCGGGGACGGGGGCGGGGTCCCGTCCGTCCGGGCGGCGGGTGGCGGCGGCGGGGGGCGGTTCGACGCCATGCCTGTCTCCTTCACTTCTGGTTCACCGGCCGAAGATCGACAGCTTCTGGCGCTGGATCGTGCCGGTCAGGTCGGCGATGTCGTCGGGTCGGCGCAGGAAGCGCTGGAGGGCGGGGATCATGACGACGGACGCGAAGTCGGGCCGGGTGTCGCGGTCCATGTACTGGGTGAGCGCGCCGGCGCTCGCGACCATGTCGTTGACCTTCGCGTCGAGCGGGCTGAACCCGCCGGTGCCCGCGTCCAGGTGGGTGGGGAGCGCCTGCGGGTCGATCGCGGTGTAGATCTCCTGCGCCTCCAGCGAGCCGAGGTGGCCGAGGAGCTCCCGGGCGCCCTCGGGGTTGCGCGGGTCGCCGGAGACCATGAACCCGTCGATGGGCGCCTCGACCACGTCGGCGCCGATCTCGGGGTCGAACTCGGGGAAGGCGAAGCAGTCCAGGTCGTCCAGGTCCTCCCCCTCGGGGAAGACGTGGGTGATGAACATGCCGCACAGCATCATCCCGGCCTCGCCGCGGACCAGGGAGGTCTGCGCCTCGTTGATCCCCCGGCCCAGGGGGTCGGGCTGGTGGTGGGGCAGGAGCTCGGCCCAGGCCCCGAAGACGCTCCTGACCTCGGACGAGTCCCAGGAGTGGTCGCCGTCGAGGAGTTCCAGGTGGAACTCGGGGCCGTTGATGCGCAGGTTGAGGTGGTCGAACATGCCCATCGCGGGCCAGCCCTCGCGGATCCCGGAGGCGAGGGGTTCGAGCCCGTCGGCGCGCATCCGCTCGCACAGCCCGACGAACTCCTCCCTGGTGGCGGGGACCTCGTAGCCGTTGCGCTCGAACAGGCTCCTGCGGTGGAAGACCGCCCAGGGCGCGGTGGAGTCGGGGACCATGTACTGCCTGCCGTCGGGGGCCGTGCACAGGCTCCTCACCTGGTCGGTGAAGGCCCCCTCGAAATGCCGGTCCCAGACGTCGGTGACGTCGCTGATCAGGCCCCGTTCGGCGAAGAAGCGCATCCGGTACCCGGCGAACCAGCCGATGACGTCGTCCGGGGTGCCCTGAAGGTAGTTGTTGACGCTCTCCTGGAAGGAGGTGGAGTCGAAGGTGTTGACCTCGACGGTCCGTCCGGAGGCGGCCTCGTACACGCCGAGGCTCTCCCGGACGGCCTCCCGCTGGGCGGGGTTGGCCCGGTTCGAGGCCATCGTGACCGTGTTCGGGTCGTCGCGGCCCGCGGCGCCGCACCCGGTGAGGCCGGGCAGGGCCAGGAGCGCCCCGGCCCCGGCCAGGCCGCCCAGAAGGGCGCGGCGCCGCAGGCCCGGCGGCCCCGGAGGTCTGTGGTGCATCGAGGACTCCTCCGAACGGGTGTGAAGGCGATCACAGTCCTCCATATGTTCGGTACGTCACTCTCGCTTGTCAACACTTATCAACTTTTTCGAACAGGAAACCACGCACTTGCGTGCCTATTGACACGAACACGGAACCTGCAACACTGATGCGAACACCTTTCAACATTTCCACTCATCGCTTGGGGGACGGATGCTCGCCGCGCAACGGCAGGAGCTGATCCTCGAACAGGTCAGGCGGACCGGGGGCGTCAGGGTCGCCGACCTCGTCGAGAGCCTCGCCGTGTCGGACATGACCGTCCGGCGCGACCTCGACGTCCTGGAACACCGCGGCTCCCTCCGCAAGGTGCACGGCGGCGCCGTCGCGCCGGAGGGCGCCCGCACCGAGGAGCCGGGCTTCGAGGCCAAGTCCACCCGCCAGGAGGACGAGAAGCACGCGATCGCCCGCGCCGCCGCCGGCCTGGTCGAACCGCACAGCGCCGTCGGCCTGTCGGCCGGCACCACGACCGCCCTCGTCGCCGAGTACCTGGCCGACACCCCGGGGCTGACCGTGGTCACCAACTCCCTGCACGTGGCCGAGGTGTTCCACCGCACCGCCCGGCCGGACCAGGCCGTCGCCCTCACGGGCGGCTTCCGCACGCCCTCCGACGCGCTCGTCGGCCCGCTCGCGCTCGCCTCGATCCGCGGCCTCAACCTGGACACCCTGGTCCTGGGCGTGCACGGCATGCAGGAGCGCGCCGGGTTCACCACCCCGAACCTCATGGAGTCCGAGACCAACCGCGCCCTGGTGGAGGCCGCCGCCACCCTCGTCGTGGCCGCCGACCACAGCAAGTGGGGCACCGTCGGGATCAGCACCATCGCGCCGCTGGACCGCTGCGACGTGCTCGTCACCGACTCCGGGATCCCCGACGCGGCGCGCGCCGCGCTCTCCGAGAGGGTCGGCCGCCTCGTGGTCACCGACGTGCGGCCCCGGGCGGAGCAGGGATGACGCGCACTCCGCAGGACGGCCCGGCCGGGCGCGGGCACGGAGCGGGCGCCGCCGACGCGGGCGCGGGGCGGGAGGCCCCCGGCCCCGCCGGCGCGGAACCCGCACACCCCCTGCGCAGGACCCCGGCGAAGCTGGCCGACGGCCGCGAGATCGTCTACTTCGACGAGGGCGGCGCCGCCCGCGAGCCCGCGCCCGACACGCGCGACCTGCCGCCGTCCGCCACCGGGTCGGAGATGCGCTGGGACCCGCTGCTGCGCGAGTGGGTGGTCGTCGCCTCCCACCGGCAGGGGCGCACCCACCTGCCCTCCAGCGACGACTGCCCCCTGTGCCCCTCCGTCGGCGGGCGCGCGACCGAGATCCCGGCGGCCTCCTACGACGTGGTGGCCTTCGAGAACCGCTTCCCCTCCCTGGTCCCCGACCACGGCCGGGAGCTGGGGGACGTCGGCGAGCTGGAGCCCTCCCGCAGGGTGGGCGCGGGCCGCTGCGAGGTCCTCGTGTTCGGGTCCGACCACCGCGCGTCGTTCGCCGACCTCTCCCCGGAGCGCGCCCGCACCGTGATGGAGGCCTGGGTCGACCGGACCCTCGCCCTGTCCGCCCTGCCGGGCGTGGAGCAGGTCTACTGCTTCGAGAACCGGGGGCCGGAGATCGGGGTGACCCTCCACCACCCCCACGGCCAGATCTACGCCCTCCCGTTCGTGACCCCCCGCACCCTGCGCACCCTCGACTCGGCCGAGGAGTACCGGGCGCGCACCGGGGGCGACCTGTTCGCCGACGTCCTGCGCGCCGAGCAGGAGGCGGGGAGCCGGGTCGTGGCCCGGACCGAGCACTGGACGGCGTTCGTCCCGGCCGCCGCGCGCTGGCCGGTGGAGGTGCACCTGTACCCGCACCGGGCGGTGCCCGACCTGCCCGCGCTCACCGGCGCCGAACGCGACGACTTCGGCCACCTGTACCTGGACGTGCTGCGCCGCTTCGACGCCCTGTACGACGCGCCCCTCCCCTACATCTCCGCCTGGCACCAGGCCCCGGTCCGGGACCCCCGGCGCGGCCTGGCACGCCTGCGCCTGGAGCTGTTCTCCGTCCGCAGGGCGCCGGGCAAGCTCAAGTACCTCGCCGGGACCGAGTCCGGCATGGGCGTGTTCATCAACGACGTCGCCCCGGAGACCACCGCCCGGCGCCTCAGGGAGGTCGCGCAGTGAGACTGCTCGTCACCGGCGGAGCCGGATACATCGGCGGTGTGGTGACCGCGCTGCTCCTGCGGTCCGGACACGAGGTGACGGTGCTGGACGACCTGTCCACGGGTCACCGCGACACCGTCCCCGGGGGCGCGCGGCTGGTGGTCGCCGACCTGGCGGACGCCGCCGACGTGCTGGACCCGTCGGTGGAGGCCGTCCTGCACTTCGCCGGGAAGTCGCTGGTCGGCGAGTCCGTGGACGACCCCGGGGCCTACTGGCGCACCAACGTGGCGGGCTCCCTCGCGCTCCTGGAGGCGGTACGGCGCCACGGCGTCCGCCGGATGGTGTTCTCCTCCAGCGCCGCCGTCTACGGCGAGCCCGTGTCGCCCGGGCCGATCGCGGAGACCGACCCCGCCGTGCCCACCAACCCGTACGGGGCGAGCAAGCTCGCCGTGGACCACATGCTGGCGTCCTGGGCCCGCGCGTACGGGCTGGGCGCCGTGAGCCTGCGCTACTTCAACGTCGCCGGCGCCCACCTCGGCCTGGGCGAGCGGCACGACCCCGAGACCCACCTGATCCCGAACCTGCTGCGCGTGGCCGCCGGGGAGAGGGACAGCGCGCGCGTGTACGGCGCCGACTACCCGACCCGGGACGGGACGGCGGTGCGCGACTACCTGCACGTCGCCGACCTCGCCGACGCGCACCTGCGGGCCCTGGAGCGGGTGGTCCCGGGGACCCACCGCGCCGTCAACCTGGGCACGGGCGGCGGGCACACCGTGCGCGAGGTCCTCGACGCCGTCCGGCGGGCCACCGGCCACCCGGTCCCGGCGGTGGACTCCCCGCGCCGGCCCGGCGACCCGGCGGTGCTGGTCGCCGCCAACGAGCGGGCGCGGCGGGACCTGGGCTGGTCCCCGACCCGCACGCTGGACGAGACCGTCGCCGACGCGTGGGCGTTCGCCCGCGCGCTCCCCCGCCCGTGAAGCCGGCGGACGTGACCTCCCCCGGGGCGGTGGGCGGCCCGGGCCGTCCGTCCCCGGCTTCCCCCGGGCACGGCCCGGGGCGGGGGACCGGGGCGGGACGGGAGACGGGAACGGGACGGGGACACGGACGGCCCGCGGGGCGCGGGTCCTCCGGCACACGAGAGGGCACCATCACATGAGCGACGTGTCGTCCGCGTTCCGCGCGGCGTTCGGCCACGGCCCGGAGGGCGTGTGGACCGCGCCCGGCCGCATCAACCTCATCGGGGAGCACACCGACTACAACGACGGGTTCGTGCTCCCGTTCGCCCTCCCCCTCGCCCTGACCGCCGCCGCCTCCCGGCGCCCGGACGGCGCCGTGCGGTTCCGGTCCGGGCAGACGGCCGGGGAGTTCGGCGCCCCCCTGGCGGAGCTGGTCCCCGGCGCGGTCGAGGGGTGGGCCGCCTACCCGGCCGGCGCCCTGTGGGTCCTGGAGCGGGAGGGGTACCCGGTGGGCGGGCTGGACCTGCTGGTCGACAGCACCGTCCCGACCGGCGCGGGGCTGTCGTCCTCCGCCGCGCTCACGTGCGCGGTGGTCATGGCCGCGGCCGCCCTGTACGGCGCCGACCTCCCGCCCGACCGGGTGATCCGCCTGGCCCAGCGGGTGGAGAACGACTTCGTGGGGATGCCCTGCGGGATCCTGGACCAGTCGGCGTCCATGCTCTCCACCGAGGGCCACGCCCTGTTCATGGACACCCGCACCATGGACACCGAGCAGGTGCCCTTCGCCCCCGGCGAGCACGGGCTCTCCCTGCTGGTGGTGGACACCCGCGCCCCGCACCGGCTGGTGGAGGGCCACTACGCCGACCGGCACCGCGCCTGCAAGGACGCCTCCCGGGCCCTGGGGCTGGCGGCCCTGCGCGACGTCGCCGACCTGCCGGGGGCCCTGGCGGCCCTGCCCCACGACCTGTCCCGGAGGCGGGTGCGCCACGTGGTGACCGAGAACGCGCGGGTGCTGGAGGCCGTGGCGCTGCTCCGCTCCGGCGACGTGCGCGCGGTCGGCCCGCTGCTGACCGCCTCGCACGCCTCCCTGCGCGACGACTACGAGGTCACCGTGCCCGAGGTGGACACCGCCGTCGACGCCGCCCTGGCCGCCGGGGCGCTGGGCGCGCGGATCACCGGCGGGGGGTTCGGCGGGTGCGTGATCGCGCTCGTGGCGGCCGACGGGGCGCGGCGCTGCGAGGAGGCCGTACGGGAGGCCTACCGGGAGCGGGGCTTCGCCGAACCCGGGGTCTTCGAGGCCGTCCCCTCAGCGGGGGCGCGCCGCGTCGTCTGACACCTCCCGGGCCGCAGCGCGGGAGCGAGGGGGCCGGTCGTCCGGGGCGGGGGCGCGCCCCTGCACAATGGCGGCCGACCGACAACAAGGGAGAACCGTATGGGTCTCAGGTTCGGACTGCTGGGCACCGGCCACTGGGCGGCGCAGACGCACGGCGCGGCGCTGGACGCGCACCCCGGCGCCGTCCTCGCCGGGGTGTGGGGACGCGACCCGGCCAAGGCCGCGGCGCTCGCCGACCGCTACGGCGCCCGCGCGTACGACGACGTGGACGCGCTGCTGGCCGACGTGGACGCCGTGGCGATCGCCCTGCCGCCCGACGTGCAGGCCGAGCTGGCCCTGCGCGCGGCGCGGGCAGGGAAGCACCTCCTGCTCGACAAGCCCGTGGCGCTCTCGGCCGCGGCCGCCGGAGAACTCGCCGCCGAGGTCGCGGCGCGTGACCTGGCGTCGGTGGTGTTCTTCACCAACCGCTTCTCCGACAGCGTCGAGGAGTTCGTGTGCTCGGCCGCCGCCGAGGGCGGGTGGCACGGAGTCCGGGCGACCCTGTTCGCGTCGATCTTCCAGCCCGGCAACCCGTACGGCGCCTCACCGTGGCGCCGGGAGCGGGGCGGCCTGTGGGACGTGGGACCCCACGTGCTGTCGGTGGTGCTGCCGGTGCTCGGCCCGGTCACCCGGGTGACGGCCCTGGCCGGCCCCAGGCACACCACGCACATGCTCACCCAGCACGAGGGCGGGGCCGTCGGCTCGTTCGCGGTGACCCTCGACGCCCCGCCGGAGGCGAAGACCTTCGAGATCGTCCTGCACGGCGAACGGGGCTGGGTCCCGGTGCCGGGCGGCGACCGGTCGGCGGTGGAGGCGTTCGGCACGGCGGTCGACCGGCTGACCGCCCGGATCGGCGGCGCGGAGGAACCGTGCGACGTGCGCTTCGGCCGGGACGTGGTCGCGGTGCTGGAGGCCGCCGAGAGGTCCGTGTCGCTGGGCCGGGCCGTGGGCGTGGACGAGGCCACCGGGTAGGACCCGGTGGCCTTTCCGGACGTGTGCCCCGGGGCCGCGGCCCCGGGAGGGCCGCCCCGGCCGGGAGCACCGGCCGGGGCGGTTCCGCTAGGCGGTCCCCCTCGCGTTCTTCGAGTACATCCCGTCCGCCAGGTAGACGATTCCGGCGGCGACAAGAACCTGGATGACCAGGATGAAAAGGAACTGGTCCCAGATCATCGCCCCGATCCAGCCGCCGAGGAAGGCGGCCACGATGCCCAGGAGCAGGGTGAGCCAGATCGGCAGGTGCTGCTTCCCCGGCACGACGAGGCGGCCCAGTGCTCCGATGATGAGGCCGACGATGATCGCACTGATGATTCCGGTGATCTCCACAGGTTCCTCCCCCACGTAGATGCCCTCTCCCCGTGCCCATTGCCGGGAGGGGAAAACACGGCGAGTCCATCCCCTGAACGACTCTTTTGCCGCTTTTTTTGCCCCCCGTCCCCACTCGTCCGGCAGGACGCGGGCCTGTACGGGGGCCGCGGACCGGCCGGGAGCAGCGGGGGGATTGACCGGGAACGGCAAGGGGTAGGTCTTCCCTCTGTCGGCCTCTTGACATCGAGAGAAGCCCATGCCCCCCGAGAAGGACCGCGACCGGACGGGACCCGGGCCCCCCGGGAACAGCGTCACCGGAGACAACCACGGCACGGTGATCCAGGTGGGCACCGTGTACGGCGGCGTGGGCGTGGGCGCGGGACCGCCGCACCGGCACAGGGTCCCCCGGCAGATCCCGCACACCCCGCGGTTCTTCACCGACCGCGAGCGGGAGTCCCGCCTCCTGGACTCCGTCGGCCGGCAGGCCCGCGAGGGGGGCGGAGGGCGCGTCGTCGTGCTCAGCGGGACCGGCGGCGTCGGCAAGACCGCTCTGGCCACCCACTTCCTGGAGGAGAACGCCGGGGCCTTCCCCGACGGGGCGCTCTACGCGGACCTCCAGGGGTTCGGCGATCCGGGCCCCGCCGACACCGGCGACGTCCTGGACGGGTTCCTGCGGGCCCTGCACGTCGACCCCGGCGCCATCCCGCACGACACGGGGGCGCGTGCGGCGGCGTTCCGCTCCCGCACCCACGGCCTGGGGATCGCCGTCCTGCTCGACAACGCGCTCTCGGCCGCCCAGGTCCGCGCCCTCCTCCCGGGCCGGGGGCCGCACCTGGTCGTGGTCACGTCCCGCCTGCACCTCGCGGGGCTCCGCCTCGACGGCGCCGACCTGCTCGAGGTGCGGCCCCTGGACGAGCCGGAGGCCGTCCGCCTGGTGTCGCTCATGCTCTCCGACGGCCGCACCTGCGCCGAACCCGCCTCGGCCCGGGAGCTGGTGGACCTGTGCGGACGGCTGCCGCTGGCCCTGAGGGCGGCCGTCAGCGGTCTCACCGACCGCCCCCACCAGCCGCTGAGCCGGCTGGTGTCGCGGCTGTCGGGGGAGCACGGGCGCCTGGCCGCGCTCAGCCAGACACGGGAGCTGTCCGTGGACACCGCGTTCAACGCCTCCTACGCCCTCCTGTCCGGGCCGGCCCGGCGCATGTACCGCCTGCTCGGCCTGGCGCCCGGCCGGGACCTCACCCCCGAGGCCGCCGCGGCCCTCGCCGGTGTGCCGGACGACGACGCCGAGGACCTGCTGACGGACCTGGTGGCCGCCAGCCTCCTGGAGGAGGGGGCCGACGGGCGGCTCCGGCAGCACGACCTCGCTCGGCTGCACGCCCGGTCCCTGGCGGAGGAGGGCGGCGGGGACGGCTCCGAACGCGAGGACGCCGTGGACCGGGTGCTGGACTTCTACCTGGAGACGTCCGCCGCCGCCGACCGGACCCTCAACCCGGGCCGCTGGCACCTGGCGCCCGTGTTCGACCGGCCGCCCCGGCGCGCGTTCGGTTCGCGCGCCGAGGCCCTGGACTGGTTGGAGGCCGAACTGGAGTGCCTGCGCGCGTGCGTGCGCCTCGCCCACGGCACCGGCCGCCACTCCGTGTGCTGGCAGCTGTGCGAGGCCCTGCGCAACCTCTTCATGCTGCGCAAGCACTACACGGCCTGGGAGGAGGCCTACACGACCGGTCTGGCCTCCGCCGAGGCCCTCGACGACCCCGCCGCCCAGGCGTATCTCCTGTCGGTCCTGGCCGCCCTCCAACGCACACTCGGAAGACTGGACCAGGCCGGTGACAGCTATCACCGAGCCCTCCCCTTGTGGCGACGGGCCGACCACGTCGTCGGCCGTACCGCCGCGTTGGAGGGTTACGGCGTGCTCGAGCTCGACCGTGGTCGACCGAGAAAAGCCCTTGACTGCTTCCGAGAGGCCCTGCGCATCTACCAGGAGATCGGGATGGAGCGCGGCATCGTCCTGGTCCACCGACGCCTGGGCCAGGCCGCCTCCGCGATGGGGGACCACGAAGCATCCGTCCGATACTTCACCAGGGCCCTGAAGGACCTTCCCGAAAGCACGGAAGCCTACATGCGCCTTCGTGCCCTGGTCGGTCTTGCCTCTGCGTACATCAGCGCAGGACGATTTCCGGACGCCATGCCTGTTCTGGAGGAAGCGCTCAGGCTCAGCCGTGACCTGAGGGCGGAAACGGAGGAGGCCCGTGTCCGGGTCATGTTCGCCGATGCTGCCCGGGAAGCCGGGCAGCTCGGCGAAGCGCGACGTCAGCTCACACGAGCGCTCTCCATCTACACCGCGCTGTCCGCCCCCCAGACCGAAGAGACGCGGCGAGGTCTGGACGCCCTCCGACAACTCGAGGAGAGCTGAGCTCGGCTGACGCGACGAACGCCTCCAGCCCCTCAACGCATCCCCCTGTCGTCAACCAGGCATAGGCAACGGAACCCGCCACCCACGCAGGGACGTCTGCCGCCACCGTCAAGCCGTCCGGCACTCCTCGCACATACAACGACGAGGGCAGTCCCAGGCTTGCGACCACACTGCTCCCGACAAGGTCTTCAAACGTTCTTTCGGGGCTGAGTTCACCGTCCCTGGGCAGAAGGACGACGTCCGCCGCCAAGAGCCAACAACGCTCCGTGTGGGGGCCTGCGACCACCACAAGGTGCTCGTCCGGGGGGAGCGGGCGGCTGTGGTCGAGGGCGGGAAAAAAGGTCACCCTGGACAGCGCCGCCCGCGCCCTTGTCGGTTTCACGCGACCGACACCTCCTCCCCTGCCCCTCCACCGACGAATCTCGGTACCGCAACCTCCGGTAGAGAGGCCGCGCCAACGGGCTCTGGCAGGTCCATCAGGCGGTAGACGAGTCCGCGCAGCAATTCCGCGGACTGCCCGGGGGCTGAGGTGAGCAACGAGGTGAAGAGGGAGGCTTGTTGGGGGTCGCGACTTTCGGCAGCCTTCTCGATCTGCGGCATCAGGGGCCGAGTCGGCTCGTAGACGGGCGCATACCGGTGCAACGCCTCCAGGGGCGAGCCGGGAGCCAGGTAGGTGAGGTCACCGCTGGCGAGGAGCACTGGAGTTCCGAGAGCGCTGGACACGTAGGTGGTGGATCCATGGTCGCCGATGACAACGTCTGCAGCGACGTGCAGACCCAGCCACGGGGAGCTCTCGGCGAGGACCCGAAGGCCGCGTCGACGGGCTCCGGCGAGCCAGGCGTGAACCTGCCGCCCCCCGTGAGCGGACCAGACTCCCGGATGGATGTTCACAGCGGCGACGTGGTCATGCGGGAGGTCGTCCATGAGCTGTTCGAGCAGACCGGGGTGACGCCCCAGAAGAGAGCGCCTTCCCCAAGAACTCGACAGGAGTACGAGCCTCTCACCGTCTCCCACTCCGATGGCTTGCCGGTAGCGTTCCCGTTCGGGACGAGACATCAAAGCCCTGTCGAGGCACGGGTCACCCACGAGATGGGTCACCTCAAGAGACTCAGGAACCACATTGGCGAGGATCGCACGATGATTCTCGTGGGAAACGCCGATCGCCGCCGGAATAACCCTGCCGTACCGGACAAGGTTGGAATAAACAGCATCGTTCACTGGCGGACGCACCAGTGGAGGCCCGTAGCCGGTCGCAGCCTTGACGATCTTGGAGAAACCGACTCCGTGCGGTATGACGAGGGTCGGTGCCCGCACCTTTTCAAGGTGGCTGTTGTGACTGTTGTTCGCTGCGATAGCCAGGTCGAACTCGAAGCACTCCACCTGCTCGGCTTCCAGGAGGAGGCCGTCGAGGTCCCGAGTGTAGGACTCGGCGCTCCGCTCGAAACGTGATCCCCGCCCTAAAGCGAAAACCACCTGGATACGCCTGTCCTGCTCGAACATCCCAAGAAAATCATCGACCCGGTTTGCCGACTGCCTGTTTTCGAGGAGCACGAGAATAGTTCTCTCAACCTCGAAGGTGACTGGAGCCACAGGCCCAACAGAATCTCTCCGCCAACTCTGGTGGCCATATCTCATTGCTTTTTCCTTCCAGCTCTAAGATCAAGCTGGGAGCAACAATGAAGCACCAATCTGGGAAAATTATGAAAAACCTCTTGCGGCCCCCTTGCGGGGCCTTGAGTCAGGCTGACCGAGAACTTGCGCCAGCCTGAACACCCTGCTCGGAGCCCTAGAAGAACCAGGGCCACATGTGGGCCACCGCTCGACGCGACTGGGCCGCGTCAAGCTCACCAGGGCCGGGAAGTGCCTTCGCTCGACGCGACTGGGCCGCGTCAAGTTCACGAAGGCCGGAATTTACCTCAGGAGGCATGAGCGCCTTTGCTCCCCCACTATCGGATCATCACGATTCACCGGTCGGACACAGAGGCCCAACCGGTTCACCCGAGCGCAGAGAACCTACGGGGTGATGCACCAGATCCTAGCGGACAAAACACGCTCATTACGCCTAGGCGACCTAGTGCTCAACTACCGAATTGAGAACACATTTCCACCTTGATGCGTATCGATCCCAAATGGGGGTTTTGCACCCCTTCGAGAAGGGTGATCGCGCGGTTCCAGTGTTCCAGCGCCTCGCTCTCACGCCCCTCGCGGCGGAGCAGGTCACCGAGAAGGTCGTGAGCCCTCGCCTCGTACGAGCGCTCTCCTCCGCGCCTGGCCAACTCACAGGCGTTGCGGTAGCACAGGCGCGCCTCCGAAAAGCAGCGGTCCTCCACACGCGCGTCGCCCTGGACGAGCAGCAGCCGCGCCTCGAGTTCCGGCACTCCCAGGGCACGAACGCGCCTCAGGGCCGACTCCAGAAGCGCGTCGGCCTCATCGTGCCGACCAAGGCCGAGGAGGGCCGCGGCGAGGCCCGCGTCGGCCTCGATGATCTCGGCCTCGTCCTCCCGGCTCCGGAGCAGCCGCCGTGCCTCCGTGAAACAGTCGAGCGCTTCCTCGTACTGGTGCTTGTACTCGGCCACCAGACCCATGCCCTGCATGACTTTCGCGACGGAGCGGTCGTCGCCGGTCTGCTTGAAGACAGCCAGACCACGCTCACACGCCCTTCTCACGTCCCGGTGGTATCCGCTCAGGTAGAGCCCCCTCGAGAGGTTCATCTGCACCTGGGCTGCGGAGTTGATGTCACCGAGCAAGCGGTGGAGCGCGACCGACGTCGTGAGGGAGGCCTCGGAAGCCTCGTACTGCCCCAAGATGCTCTGGCTGATCCCCATGTGGTTGAACACTTGGGCCACACCCCGATCGTCGCCCAGGGCACAGAACTCCGTCAGCGCTTTCCGGTACTCAGCAAGGGCACCCCGGTCGTCGCCGGAACGCTGACGAATCAGTCCGAGCTGGTCCATCGCCCAGGCATGGCCTGTCCGGTCCCCTCGCCGCTCGCTCTCCGCCAAGGCCGCCCGAATGTCCTCCACCGCGGCGGGAAGATCGCGCAGTCGCCACCGCACCCGGCCCAGTTCGTACAGGGCCCTGCCGAGCCCCGGCCCCCTGCCGATCCAGCGCCACGCCTCAACGGCTCCGAGGTAGAGGGCCTCGGCGCCGTCCCACGGACCGTACTTGTCCAGCAGGCCGGCCAATGCCAGGGGGATGCGGGCGGCATGCCCCATGAATCCGTGCGAGTGTGCGTACCCGACCGCAGCCTCTATCTCCGGGAAGTGTGTCGAGAACCACTGTCCCGCCTCACGGGCGTCCTCGAAACAGGGGAGGCGCGACGCGTGTGTCGGTCGTACGTCCAGGCGGGAGCGGCCAGGCACGACCGCACGGTCCGCCACGTCGGCGATCGCGAGGTAGTGGTCGAGGAACCTGTGCCCCACACTGCGGCGCTCGCCCGGTGACAGCACTTCGGCTGCCCGATGACGTGCAAAACTCCGCAGAAGCTCGTGCATCCGATACGTATTCGGTTCCGCCTCCTCCACCAGGTGGACGCCGAGGAGCTCTTCCATCGCCCTCTCTGCTCCATCCCAGCCCCCCAGTACTGCGGCGACCACGTGGAGAGAGGCCTCCGCAGTCGGGTGCATCCCCATGGCCAGAAACGCGGACCGTGCCCTCGGACTCAGTTCCGTGTAGGAGAGCTCGAAGACCGACGTCAGATCCCGCTCACCGGCCGATACCTCTTCGATGCCGTTTCGGGCGATCCGGTCCGCGAGGTGGTCGAGGGGCCAGGTGGGGTGTCGGCGCAGGCGGCCTGCGGCCAGGCGGAGGCCGAGGGGCAGTCCGCCGAGCAGCGATGCCAGCCGTCCGGCCGCCTCCGGCTCGGCGGCCTTGCCCGTGAGGGCTGCGAGCATCCGGACGGAGTCGGAGGGGGACAGCGGGCCGAGGGTCAGGGTGCGCGCGCCGTCCAGTTCCGTGAGCTTTTGGCGACTGGTCACCAGAACGGTACTGCCGGCCACCCCCGGGACCAGTGGCGCCACCTGTCCCCGGACGGCGTCGTCCAGGACGATGAGCGCACGGTGCCGGGAGAGACGGGTCCGCCACAGGTCCGCTCGGGCCCCGACCCCCTGGGGTATCTGGTCGTGAGGCACTCCCAGCATGCGCAGCAGCCGGTGGAGCGCGTGCGCGGGCTGGACCGGACCATTCGTCCCACGAAGGAGCAGATGGATGACGACATCGTAGTTCTCGCGCAGGATCTGGGCCGCTTTGACGGCGAGCGACGTTTTACCGACGCCCGCGCTTCCCTCCACCACCTGGACGACAGTGGTGGCGGTATCGGTCCGGGCTCCAGCAAGGAGCATCTCGAGTTCCGCCTCACGCGTGACGAAGTCCGGCAGTCCGGGTTCGAGATTGTCGAAGACGACGGGGCCCGGCCCGTCCACTCGCCGTTCTGGGGCGGGCGCCCTCTCCTCCGTCCGCCGGTCCCCTTCGAGAAGCTCCTGAAAGAGTCTCCGTGTCCGCGGGTTCGGCTCGACTCCGCGTTCCTCCCGATAGAAGTCACGCAATTCCCCGTAGCACTCGACGGCCTCGCTCTGGCGGCCGGCCGCAGCAAGGACGCGCATGCGGGCGTGGACCAGCGAATCATTCCCAGGACTCTGAGCGCAGGCCTCGGCAAGGCGATCGGCGGCCTCGTCGTACTCGCCCAGCTCCGCCTGGGCCTCGGCCCAGCGCACGAGCACCCTCAGCCGGATCTCCTCGATGCGGTCGCGTGTGGCTTCGGCCCATGCTCCCGGGACCCCGACGAGGGGATCACCCTTCCAGAGCCCCAAAGCCTGTGAAAGGAGTTCGGCCGCAGGCCGGTGCTCCCCTTCCCGCAGGCGCTTCTCTCCGTCCCCGTACAGCCTTTGAGCTCGATACAGATCAACGGAGTCGGGAGTGGCCTCCAGGACGTATCCGTGGGACCGGGATTCCAGCCGGATCTCCGCCCCCGCCTCACGCAGGCGCCTGCGGATGCGGGTGATGTGCGAGTAGAGGCTGGTACGGATCGAGGCCGGGGTGTCCTGACCCCACACCCGGTCGATCAGCACCCGGACCGGCACGACCTTTCCCACCGAGTGGGCAAGGATCGCGAGGACGAGCCGTTCCTTCGGGGGGCCCAGTTCCACCAGCCGACCGCCGACCAGCATCCGGGGCTCCTGGGCGAGGATCTGTATCTCCAACCGAACACCACCCAATGGCCACCACTCAACATCGGACCATAATCGCACCCTCCATTGCCTGTTCTCAGGAACATAAACACCGACAAAGATCGAACACAAATGCCCCCCGAGGCCACGAACAGCCAAGACAACCGCCAACGACTCCACAAGAAACCTTCGGCGGACAGGGATGTATCACCCCGGGGTATACATTTCGAGCGGAAATCTATAAGCTCTCCCCGCATGCACGCCAATTGCACACGGGCATCGGCGCATTCCCCCGCATAAACCGATGCACGCCTGTTCGCACGTGCACCTCCCCGGACGTGGGCCCCTTCCCCCTCCGGGCGCGGAACGGGGTCTGCCAGGGGCAGATCTGCGGCGGGCCGAAACAGTGGAATCCGCCGGCGCCGCCACCGCAGGCTGGAACCACCGGCCGGGCGGGCGACCATCCCGCCACGGAGGGCCGGACGAGGAGGGTTCCATGTCCATCCACCCACTTCCCGTCGCCTCGCACGAGGCGGCGGGGGCGGCCTTCGACGACCAGATGGCGGCGCGCCTCATGCGCAGCCGCATCGTGCTGCTGGGCACCCAGGTCGACGAGACCAGCGCGAACCGGGTCTGCGCCCAGCTGCTGCTGCTCGCCGACGAGGACCCGCACAAGGACATCACGCTGGCCGTCAACAGCCCCGGCGGCTCCGTCTCCGCGGGGCTGGCCGTCTACGACACGATGAACTTCATCCCCAACGACGTGTCCACGCTGGTCATGGGGTTCGCCGCCAGCATGGGCCAGTTCCTGGCCTGCGTCGGCGCCCCCGGGAAGCGCTACAGCCTCCCGCACTCGCGCATCATGATGCACCAGCCCAGCGGGGGGCTCGGCGGGACCGCCGCCGACATCGCCATCCAGGCGGAGAACCTCGCGCACACCAAGCAGACCATGGTGCGGCTGATCGCCCGGCACACCGGGCAGTCGGAGGAGACCATCTCCCGGGACCAGCACCGCGACGCCTGGTTCACCGCGGAGGAGGCCAGGGACTACGGGTTCGTCGACCACGTGGTCGCGTCCGCGGCCGAGGTCGACGGCGGCGGCATCCGGTTGGGCGCGCACGCCCCCGGCTTCGCCACGGGCACGGCGGGGGGAACCCGATGAGCGGGCGGTACACGGTGCCGATGGTCGTGGAGCGCACGCCCCACGGCGAGCGGTCCTTCGACGTCTTCAGCCGGCTGCTGTCGGAGCGGATCGTCTTCCTGGGCACCCCGATCGACGACGACGTCGCGAACGTGGTCATGGCGCAGATGCTCCACCTCGACTACGAGTCCAGCGACGCCGACATCCAGCTGTACATCAACTCGCCGGGCGGCTCGAACACCGCGCTGACGGCGGTCTACGACACGATGCGGTTCGTGCGTGCCGACGTCGCCACGGTGTGCATGGGCCAGGCGGCCTCCGCGGCGGCGGTGCTCCTCGCGGCGGGCGCGCCCGGCAAGCGGCTCGCGCTGGAGCACGCGCGGGTCCTGCTGCACCAGCCCTCGGGCGAGGGCCAGGGCGTCGCCGCCGACCTGGAGATCCAGGCGGGCGAGATCCTGCGGGTGCGCTCGCAGGTGGAGGAGATCCTGGCGCGGCACACGGGGCAGACGGTGGAGCGGCTGCGCGCCGACACCGACCGGGACAAGATCTTCACCGCGCAGCAGGCCAAGGAGTACGGCCTGGTGGACGGGATCATCACCACCCGCCAGGTCGCACCGGAGGCCGTCGGCGCGGCCTGAGGGGCGGTGGGCCCCGGGGTCCGGCGGGCGTGCCGCCGGCCCCGGGGCCTCCCGCCGCCGGTCCGCGCGGACCGGGCCCCGCACGGACCGGCGGCCCCCCGCACGCGCTCCGCCCCCCGACCCCGTCGGGGGGCGGAGCAGCGCCCTGATACGCCGGGGAGAGGACCCCGGCCCCGGCCTCCCGCACGCCGTGGACGCGAGGGCCCTGCGCAGTCGGGGAGGAGGACGGAGAGCGGCTGCGCCCGCCGCGGGCCGCTACGCGGCCAGGGAGAGGACCCTGGCCTGGTGGGCGGGGACGGCGACGGGGGCCACGGGCGCGCGCCGGAAGTCGCCCGGGCCGGTGCGTGTTCGCGTGAGCGGGACCATCACGGTCCGCTCGTACAGTGCGGCGAGCACGTCGGCCATGCTGAGGCCGAGGGAGCGGTAGACGGCGGCGAGGACCTCGGAGGAGGCCTCCTTGCGTCCGCGCTCGATCTCGGACAGGTAGGGGAGGGAGACCTGGGCGTCCTCCGCCACCTCGCGCAGGGTCCGGCCCTGCTCGGTCCGGGTCCGTCGCAGGAGGTCGCCGATGAGGTCCCGCATGAGCGGTTCCGGCGGTTCCTCGGCGCGGTGACCCCTCCGGGCCTCGTCCAGGGAGCGTAGGACGTCGGTCATCGGGTCCTCCCGGTGGGTGAGCGGTGGTCTCCTCCGAGCGTACGCCGCGCCCGGAGCGGCCGGGAGGCGGACGGCGCCCTTCTGCGGAAGGCAGAACCGGCCCGTGGAGGACGCGCCGCCGCGCCCGGCGGCCCTCCGGCGCCTTCCCCCGCCCCCGCCCCGACCCGGGGGGGGCGGCGGGACGCCCGCCGTCCGGGCCGGGCGGGCCCCTCCCCCGGCCTCAGGGGCGGGCGATGCGGTCGACCACCCCGTGCACCCCGGCGCGGACCCGCTCCTCGGACATCCCGCGCCCCCGGCGCTGGTGCACGTGGAGCGCGGCCTCCAGGGGGGCGAGCAGGGCGTCCGCCAGGTAGGCGTGGTCGGCGTCCGGGCGCAGTTCGGCGACCAGGGAGACCAGGTGCGCGTGGTGGGCGGCGTAGGCCCCGCTCCGGTAGCGGGCCTGCGGCGAGGCGGTCTCGGCGACGGCGAGGAGCCCGGCCTGGGCCTCCAGGCGGTCGACGAAGGCGTCGGCGAAGGCGTGCAGCCGTTCCAGGGGCGGCGCTCCCGGTCCGAGGGGCGGCGGGCCTTCGAGGAAGCCCCTCTGGAACTCGTACTCCTGGGAGTCGACCATCGCGTGGGTGAGTCCGGCCAGGTCTCCGAAGCGCCGGTAGACCGTGCCCACCCCGGTGCCCGCGCGGGCCGCCACCGCCTCCAGGGTGAGGCCCTCCGTGCCGTGCTCGGCGTGGAGCTCGCGGGCGGCGGCGAGGAGGGCCCTGCGGTTGCGGGCGGCGTCGGCGCGCTCGGGGCGCGCCGCCCCGGCCATGGGGAGCGTGGGGCGCCGCGGGGCGGGGCCGCTCACGGGGACGCCTCGGGGGGTTCCTGGTGACCTGCGAACACGCGGCGAGTATAGCCGGAGCCCCACCGCCCCCTTGTAAGTGGAAAAAATTCCACTTAGTATCGGCCGCACGGGGAACCCTCCCCGGACGCACCACCCCCAGCAACGCACCAGGGAGCCGACATGGCCCACGACAGCACACGGAGCCCCCTCGCCGGACGGGTCGCGCTCGTCACGGGCGGCAGCCGCGGGATCGGGGCCGCGATCGTCCGCAGGCTGGCCGCCGACGGCGCCGACGTGGCGTTCACCTACCTGAACGCGCGGGAGCGCGCCGAGGCGCTGGTCCGCGAAGCCGGGGCGGTCGGGGTCCGCGCCCTCGCGGTCCGCGCCGACTCCGCCGAGCCGGACCGGATCCGCGAGGCGGTCGACCTCGTCCACGAGCGCCTGGGCGGACCCGACATCCTGGTGAACAACGCGGGGATCGCCGTCTTCGGGCCCTTCGGCGACGCCACCGTGGCCGAGTTCGACCGGTCGATGGCCGTCCACGCCCGCGCCGCGTTCGTCGCCGCCCAGGCCGCCGTCCGGCACATGGGACCGGGCGGCAGGATCATCGGCGTCGGGACCAACCTGAGCGAGCGCGCCTCCCTCCCGGAGGCCACCCTGTACACGACGAGCAAGGCGGCCCTGGTGGGGCTGACCCGCTCGCTGGCCCGCGAGCTGGGCCCCCGGGGGATCACCGTCAACCTCGTCCACCCGGGGTCCACCGACACGGAGATGAACCCGGCCGACGGCCCCGGCGCGGACGCCGAGCGCGCACTGACCGCCCTGGGGCGCTACACCGACCCGGAGGACGTGGCGGCGTCGGTGGCCCACCTGGCCGGACCGGGCGGGCGGAGCATCACGGGGACGTCGATCCTGGTCGACGCCGGGGCCAACGCGTGAGCGCGCCGCACGCTCCCGAGTGGCTCCCGCTCCCCTGGGCGCTGCTCCTGGCCGCCGCCGCCCTGGAGGTCGTGTGGGCGCTGGCGATGAAGGAGTCGCACGGCTTCTCCCGGCTCTGGCCGAGCGTCCTCGCGGTGGGCGCCGCCGCGACCAGCTTCACGCTGCTGTCCCTGGCCCTGCGGGACCTGCCCGTCGGCACGGCCTACGCGGTGTGGGTCGGGCTCGGCGCGGCCGGGGTGGTCCTGGCCGGGGCCGCCTTCCTCGGCGAGGCCGTCGGTCCGCTGCGGATCGGCTTCGTCGTGCTGATCCTGGCCGGCGTCGCGGGGCTGCACCTCGCGGAGGGGGCGGCGCCGCCCCCGGGGGAGGGGAAACCGGAGGTCTCCGGCGGCCGGGGCTGACCGGGCCGGCCGCGGCGGGGGCGGGACCCGCCGAGCCGTGGTTCGAGTGGGGCGACCGGCCCCGCGCGGCGGGTGCGGGACGCACCGGCTCCGCTGCGCACGTCCCCGCCGACCGCGCGGGGCGGGGGCGGGGCGCACGGCCCCGCCCCCGCCCGGCGCGTCCCGCCCGGTCCCGTACGCGTCCCCGTCCTCGGGCGCACTCCGGTCCGGCCCCCGTCCACACCCCGGGCGCCGCGTGCGGGAGGAACGGGTCCGCCGCCCGCGGGTCAGGTGTCGTCCACCGCCGCGCGCAGGTCCCGCAGGAGCGTGAGCACGACGGGGCGCAGCGAAGGCCTTATGGCGTCGAAGACCTGCCGCTGCTTGCGCTCCATCTCCTTGCGCCGGATGGCGAGAACCCTCTCACCCTCCTCCGTGAGCGCCACCACCGTGCTGCGCTCGTCCCGCTCCGAGCGGCGGCGCGCCATCATGCCCTTGCGCTCCAGCTGTTGGATCATGCGGGTGGCGGACGGAGAGGAGACGCCCACGATCTGGGCGACGGCGCCCACACTCGGGTTGTCCATGCCCCGCACCGCCTCCATGAGCAGGGCCTGCGTCAGAGTGAGTTCTTCGGCACCCCGGTGTCCGTGGCCGCTGCGCGAGCGCGCGTGTATGGCCGCGTTGATCAGTTCGGTCCAGGCACGCTGGAACTCTTCGAGCTCGGCACTTGGCTGCTCGGCACTTGGCTCGTGGGTCTCGTCGGGCACGAAACGGTCCTCGCAGGCTGGGCGGGCGCCGCGGGTCCTCCGACCCGCGCGGTGGTTTGACGTTTGTGTAGTCTAACTATTAAATAGCTTAAGCACGCAAGTTCATAAGCATCCATGCCCCCACAAACCGTAGCGACACCCCGTCCACGCGTCCGCTTGTGGACGACGAGGACCGCCGCTGGGGGCAGTGGACGTCCGCCCGGCACCGGGCGGGCCCGGACCGGTCCGGGAGGGGCGCATTGACAACAGTGCTGATCGCGCATTTCATCGCAGCGGCGATCGCACCCTTACTGGTACGCCAGTGGGGCCGCAACGCGTTCTTCGCCCTCGCCGTCGTCCCCGGCGCGTCCACCGTCTGGGCCCTCTTCCAGACCCCCGCCGTCCTGCGCGGCGGCGAGCTCTCGGCCTCCGTGGAGTGGGCCCCCGAGTTCTCGCTCAGGCTCGGCCTGTACATGGACACGCTCGGGCTGGTCATGACGCTCATCGCCGCCGGCGTGGGCACGCTGATCCTGGTCTACTGCGCCCGCTACTTCAACGACTCCGAGCCCGGCCTGGGCCGCTTCGCCGGGGTGTTCGTCGCCTTCGCCGGGGCCATGCTCGGCCTGGTCCTGGCCGACGACCTCATCCAGCTCTTCGTGTACTGGGAGCTGACCACGGTCTTCTCCTACCTCCTCATCGGGCACAACACGGAGCTCAAGGAGAGCCGCCGCTCGGCGATGACGGCCCTGACCGTCACCACCTTCGGCGGCCTGGCCATGCTGGTCGGCATGATCGTGCTCGGCGAGACCGCCGGGACCTACGTGATCTCCGAGCTCGTTGCCGCCCCGCCGTCGGGCGCCCTGGTCGACGTCGCCCTCGCCCTCGTGATGGTCGGCGCGATGTCCAAGTCGGCGCTCTTCCCGTTCAGCCTGTGGCTGCCCGCCGCCATGCGCGCGCCCACGCCGGTCTCCGGCTACCTGCACGCGGCGGCGATGGTCAAGGCCGGCGTCTACCTGGTCGCCCGGCTCACCCCGGCCTTCCCCGACTCCGCCGTCTGGACCTGGTCGGCGCTGTTCTTCGGCGTGCTCACCATGCTGCTCGGGGGCTGGAAGGCGCTGCGCCAGTACGACCTCAAGCTCGTCCTGGCCTACGGCACCATCAGCCAGCTCGGCTTCCTCATCGTCCTGCTCGGCGCGGGCACCCGGGCCGCGGCCCTCGCCGGCGTGTCCATGCTCATCGCGCACTCGCTGTTCAAGGCGCCGCTGTTCCTCGTGGTCGGCATCATCGACCACAGCACCGGCACCCGCGACCTGCGTGAGCTCTCCGGCCTGCGCACCTCCATGCCCGGGACCTTCTGGATCTCGGTCCTGGCGCTCGCCTCGATGGCGGGCCTGCCGCCCACCCTCGGTTTCGCCGCGAAGGAGCTCGCCTTCGGCGCCTTCACGGAGGGCGGCCCCTTCGACACCGCCGTCCTCGTCGGCATCGTCACCGGCTCCGTCCTCACGGTCGCCTACAGCCTGCGCTTCCTGTGGGGGGCGTTCGCCGTCAAGGAGGACGTCCCGGACACCCCGGTGCACGCCCCCGGGGCGCTCTTCCTGGCGCCCGCCGCGGCCATGGCCGCGCTCGGCCTGCTGGGAGGGCCCCTCTCCCACGCGCTTGACGTCCTCCTCGCCCGCTACGCGGACACGGTGCCCCTCGCCCCCGGCGCGTACGCCACGCACCTGGCGCTGTGGCACGGCTTCGAGCTCCCGCTCCTGCTGTCCGCCGTCTGCGTCGCGGTCGGCCTCGTGCTGTTCTACTTCCGCCACCAGGTCGTGTGGATCGGCAGCCGCACCTCCTTCGTCGACCCCGACCGGATCTACCGGCGGATGCTCGCGGCCCTGGAGAACCTGGCGCTCCAGGTCACCGGACGGACCCAGCGCGGTTCGCTGCCGGTCTACCTCGGCACCGTCCTGGTCTCCCTGGTCGTCGCCGCGGGCTGGTGGATGGTCAGCGGCCGCATCTGGGAGGGGCCGCACCCCGAGGTGCGCCTGTGGGACACCCCGGTCCAGGTCATCCCGGCGGTGATCGTCGCCGGGACGGCCCTGCTGGCCCTGTTCGTGCGGCGGCGGCTGTTCGCGGTGATCCTCGTGGGCACCGGCGGCTACGGCATCGCCGCCCTCTTCTACCTGATGGGCGCGCCGGACATCGCGCTCACGCAGTTCCTGGTGGAGACCGTCAGCCTGGTGGTCTTCGTCCTGGTCCTGCGCCGGCTGCCCTCCCTCTTCTCGGCGCCCGCGCTGCGCGGCCGCCGGGTGTGGAACATGGCCATCGGCGCCGCCACCGGCATCCTGGTCGCCACGATGACCTGGTTCGCCCTCGCCGCGCGGCAGGCGCCCTCGGTCTCCGAGGGGTACCCCGCCGCCGCCGAGGAGGCCGGCGGCTACAACATCATCTCGGTGCTGCTGGTCGACGTCCGCGCGTGGGACACCATGGGCGAGATCGCGGTGCTCGCGGCCGCGGCCGCCGGCGTCGCCAGCCTGATGTTCGTGCGGCGCCGGGCGCAGCCCCGCAAGGCCCCGGGCGGGGTGATGGCGGTGTCGGTCACCAGCGCCCCCGAACCCGCCAAGGGCCAGGGCAGCATCGACCTGGGCGAGCTGCGGATGGCGCCGGACAGCATGCACATCAAGCCCAGGTGGAACAACGCCTGGCTGCCGGGCGCGGACGCCCTGCCCACCGAGCGCCGGTCGGTCATCTTCGAGGTCGTCTCGCGCTTCCTCTTCCCGGTGATCATGGTGATCTCCGTGTACCTGCTGCTCACCGGCCACACGGCGGTCGGCGGCGGGTTCGCGGGCGGCATCGTCGCCGGGCTGGCGTTCATCGTCCGCTACCTCGCCGGAGGCCGGTTCGAGCTGTACGCCACGGCGTGGGTGCAGCCGGGGGCCCTGATCGGCGCCGGGCTGGCGCTGGCCACCGGCACGGCGCTGGGCGGGGCGATCTTCGGCACCGACGTCCTCGCGGGCGGGGACGCCTACATCGACCTCTGGATCCTGGGCGAGGCCCACGTGACCGTGTCCATGATCTTCGACATCGGCGTGTACCTGCTGGTGATCGGCCTGATCCTGGACATCCTGCGCAGTCTCGGCGCCCGTATCGACGAACAGATCGAGAGGGACGCCGCACACGCGGAAGAGGGCGCCAGGGCCGACGCGCTGGCCCGGGCCGAGGAGGTCACCTCGTGAACGAGTCACCCAGCCTGATCCTCGTCGTCCTCATCGGCGTGCTCGTCGCGGTGGGGGTGGTGCTCCTGCTGGAGCGCAGCCTGACCCGTGTCCTGCTCGGCTTCATCGTGATGAGCAACGGCGTCAACCTGATGATCCTGTCGATGGCGGGGGAGCCGGGCGAGCCGCCGCTCCTGTGGCTGGCCGATCCGGAGGAGATGACCGATCCGCTGCCGCAGGCGATGATCCTGACGGCGATCGTCATCACCCTCGGCATCACCGCGTTCCTGCTGGCGATGGCGTACCGGAACTGGCAGCTCGAGGGCAACGACGAGGTCCAGGACGACGCCGAGGACATCAGGATCGTGCAGGGCGAGGGCCGCCGCGCGGTGCGGCAGCGCTTCGCCAAGGAGCGCCGCAGGCTCCAGGCCGACATCCGCCGCCAGCGCGCCGAGCTCCAGGCGACCATCGCCGCCGCCGACGCCCAGGAGCTGGCCGAGCAGGCCCGCATCAAGGCGGAGATCGCGGCGGCCCAGGCCGAACTGGCCCGCTACGAGGTCGAGGCCGAGGAGAGCGGGCCGGACGAGCGGTCGCAGGAGACCATGCGCAGGCTCACCGACCGCACGGAGAGCATGACCGCCCAGGTGCAGGAGCTGCGCGGGCGCATCCGCCTGGGACGCAGGCGGCTGCGCGAGCACCGCCGCGCCGACCGGGCCGCCGAGCGCGAGCTGTGGCGCGAGCTGCGCCGCCGCATCCGCTCGCAGCGGCGCCAGGCGCGCCAGACCATGTCGGCCGAGCGCGAGCGCCTGGCCCGCGCCGAGGACAGCGACCTGCAAGGGAGTGACTGATCATGGATGGGGAATACCTCGTCGGTTTCGTGCACTACCTCATTCCCCTGCCGGTGGTGCTCCCGCTGTTCGCGGCCGGGGTCAAGCTGGCCCTCGGCATCCGCTGGCCGCGGGTCCAGCAGTGGCTGAGCGTCATCTCGCTGGCCCTCGTGCTGCTCATCGGGTTCGCGCTGATGCTGGGCGCCTACGAGTTCGGCCCGCAGGCCGTGCAGGTGGGCGGCTGGGAGGCGCCCATCGGCATCACCCTGGTCGCCGACCAGCTGTCCGCCCTGATGGTGACGGTCTCGGCGGCGATCACGCTCGCCGTGCTCGTCTACTCGATCGGCCAGGGCATGGCGGGCAAGGCCGAGGTCGCGCCGCTGTCGGTGTACCAGCCGACCTACCTGATCCTGGTGGCCGGCGTCTCCAACGCCTTCCTCGCCGGTGACCTGTTCAACCTGTACGTCGGGTTCGAGATCCTGCTGACCGCCAGCTACGTGCTGCTGACCCTGGGCGGCACCCAGTCCCGGATGCGTGCGGGCGCCATCTACGTGGTCGTGTCGCTGGTGTCGTCGGTGCTGTTCCTGATCGCCATCGCGCTGATCTTCGGGGCCACCGGCACGGTCAACATGGCGCAGCTCGCCGAGCGCCTGCCGGAGATCTCCCCCGACCTCAGGGTCGTCCTCCAGGTGATGCTGCTGTTCGCGTTCGGCATCAAGGCGGCGGTCTTCCCGCTGGCCGCCTGGCTCCCCGACTCCTACCCGACCGCCCCCGCGCCGGTCACGGCGGTGTTCGCGGGCCTGCTCACCAAGGTGGGCGTGTACGCGATCATCCGCGCCCAGACGCTCTTCTTCCCGGGCCAGGTCCTCAACGACCTGCTCATGTGGGTGGCGCTGGCCACCATGATCATGGGCATCCTCGGCGCGGTCGCGCAGACCGACATCAAGCGTCTGCTGTCGTTCACGCTGATCAGCCATATCGGCTACATGCTGTTCGGCGTGGCGCTCGGCAGCGAGCACGGCCTGGCCGGAGCGGTGTTCTACGTGGCGCACCACATCACCGTGCAGACGACGCTGTTCCTGGTCACGGGGCTCATCGAGCGCCGGGGCGGGTCGACGTCGCTGGACCAGCTGGGCGGGCTGGGGCGGATCGCGCCGGTGCTGGCGGTCCTGTTCTTCATCCCCGCGATGAACCTGGGCGGCATCCCGCCGCTGTCCGGCTTCCTGGGCAAGATCGGCCTGCTCCAGGCCGGTGTGGAGGCGGGCACGCCGCTCTCCTACACGCTGGTCGGGGCCTCGGTCCTCACCAGCCTCCTGACCCTGTACGTGATCGCGCGGGTGTGGAACTACGCGTTCTGGCGGACGCCCTCCGAGGGCATGGTGGCCGAGCCCGGCACCGTGCTGGAGGACGTCGAGGCCGACGACGCGTCGACCGCGGCCCTGGGGCCGGGCGAGGCGGTCGGCCCGTCCTCCCGCCTCGGCGACACCTCGACCCTGGCGGGCCCGGTCGTGACGTCCGTGGTCCTGCCCAAGAGCATGGTCGGCGCCACGGTCGCCCTGGTCGCGTTCGGCCTGGCCCTGACCGTGTTCGCGGGCCCGCTGATCCACTACTCCTCGGAGGCGGCGGTGGAGCTGATGGCCCGGACCCCGTACGTCGAGGCGGTTCTCGGAGGCGCCCGGTGATCGACCTGAAGGCGAAGAAGAGAATGGGCCTGGCCGCCCTGCGGCGGCGCCTGGGCAAGGTCCAGGTCCCGGTGGCGCTCGGCATGACCCTGGTGTGGCTCCTGCTGTTCGACGGCTTCCGGCTGCGCTTCGAGTCCCTCGGCCTGCTGGTCCTGGGGTTCCTGGTGTCGGTCCTGATCATGCTGGTCTTCCCGCTGCCGCCGATCACCCCGGGGTTCCGGTTCAGGCCGGTGTACCTGGTCCGCATGCTCGTGTACGTGTTCGGCAGAATGGCCGTGGCCAGCTTCCGGGTGACGGTGCAGACCCTCTCCCCCGGCCCCGTGCGCAGCTCGGTGGTCGCGGTGCCGCTGCGCACCGAGGCCGACCTCATGCTGGTGTGCACGGCGATCGCCAGCTCGATCATCCCCGGCAGCGTGATCGTCGAGGTCTCCCAGCCGAACCACATCCTGTACGTGCACCTGCTGGGCGCGGACGACGAGAGGGGCATCGAGGCCGGCCGGGAGGACATCTGGAAGCTGGAGGAGCGGATCGTGATGGCTTTGGGCACCCGTGAGGACATCGACGCGCTCCGTGCCGGACCGACCGTCGAGAACCTGGGGAGGGACGCGTGAACATCCTGTGGATCGCCATCGGCCTCCTGCTCGGGGCGGCCGTCCTGCTGGGCGTGACCCGTATGGTGATCGGCCCCAGCATCCTGGACCGGGCGCTGTCCGTGGACGTGCTGCTCGCCTCGGCGCTGACCGGCATCGGCGCCTACGCGGCCTTCCACCGCGACCCGACGGTCCTGCCGACCCTGCTGGTGCTGTCGCTCCTGGGCTTCATCGGCTCGATCAGCATCGCCAAGTTCGTCGCCCGCCGCCCGGAGGAGCACGTGGCCACGCCGACCGAGCCCCCGGCCCCTGCCCCTGAGGAAGGGGGTTCGTCATGAGCGACCAGGTCGTCGCCGTCCTGGACTGGATCGCGATCCTGTGCCTGCTGGCCGGGGCGCTGCTCTCCCTCGTCGCCGGGGTGGGCCTGATCCGCTTCCCCGACCTGCTCTCCCGCATGCACACCGCGGCGAAGCCGCAGGTGCTGGGGCTCCTCCTGGTCCTGGTCGGGATCGGCATCCGGCTGATCCCGGAGGAGACCAACGTGTTCAACATCGGGACGCTGATCCTGGTGGGGCTGTTCCAGGTGGTGACGGTCCCCGTGGCCGGCCACATCGCCGCCCGGGTGGCCTACCGGACGGGGCGCGTCCGCGAGGACCTGATCGTCCGGGACGAGCTGGCCGACCGGCTGGCCGCCAAGCGCCGGACCGACGGCGGCGGGGGTGTCCCCGAGACGCGGGCCTGAGCCGGGGCGGCCGGGGGACCCGGTCCGCGCCGGAGAGGGAACGGCCGGGGGAGGAGGTCCTCCCCCGGCCGTTCCGCGTGCCGCCGCCCACCGCGCCCCAGCGGGCGGCCGCGCGTGCGCGCGGACCGGGGTCCGCGCGCACGGGTCACCGTGCGGGGCGTTCGTCCCCGCCGTCGGTCATCAGCCTCGACCGGACGAGGAACCGGCGGCCGGTCGGCGCCTCCAGGGAGAAGCCCGCGCCCCGCCCCGGGACGACGTCGATGGTCAGGTGGGTGTGGCTCCACACCGCGAACTGCGAGCGGGACATCCACACCGGCACCGGTTCGGGCGTGCCCGCGTCCAGGTCGCCCAGGTGGACGTCCGAGTCGCCCGTGCGGAACTCCCCCGCCGGGTAGCACATCGGCGAACTGCCGTCGCAGCACCCGCCGGACTGGTGGAACATGAGCGGCCCGTGTTCGTCGCGCAGCTCGCGGAGCAGGGCCGCGGCCTCCTCGGTGACGGCGACCCGCTCCACCTCCCCGCCGCTGCCGGGGGCGCCCATCAGAAGAGCCCCGCCGCCTGGTCCGAGTAGCTGACCAGCAGGTTCTTCGTCTGCTGGTAGTGGTCGAGCATCATCTTGTGGTTCTCGCGCCCGATGCCCGACTGCTTGTAGCCGCCGAACGCGGCGTGCGCGGGGTAGGCGTGGTAGTTGTTCACCCACACGCGGCCGGCCTGGATGTCGCGGCCCGCGCGGTAGGCGGTGTTGCCGTCGCGCGTCCACACCCCCGCCCCCAGCCCGTACAGGGTGTCGTTGGCGGTCCTGACGGCGTCGTCGTAGCCGTCGAAGCGGGCGACGGACACCACCGGGCCGAAGATCTCCTCCTGGAAGACGCGCATGCCGTTCTGCCCCGCGAACACGGTCGGGGCCATGTAGTAGCCGCCGGAGAGGTCGCCGCCGAGGTCGACCCGCTCGCCCCCGGCGAGCACCTCGGCGCCCTCCCGCCGGCCGATGTCGACGTAGGAGAGGATCTTCTCCAGCTGATCGTTGCTGGCCTGCGCGCCGAGCATGGTGCCGGTGTCGAGCGGGTCGCCCTGCACGATCCGGCCGACCCGCTCCAGGGCGTCGCCCATGAACCTGTCGTAGAAGGAGTCCTGCACGAGCGCGCGGGAGGGGCAGGTGCACACCTCGCCCTGGTTGAGGGCGAACATCGCGAAGCCCTCCAGCGCCTTGTCGTAGAACGCGTCCTCGGCCGCGGCGACGTCGGCGAAGAAGAGGTTGGGGCTCTTCCCGCCCAGCTCCAGGGTGACCGGGACGAGGTTCTCCGACGCGTACTGCATGATCAGGCGCCCGGTGGTGGTCTCACCGGTGAAGGCGACCTTGCGCACCCGGGGACTGGAGGCCAGCGGCTTCCCCGCCTCCACGCCGAAGCCGTTGACGACGTTGAGCACGCCGGGCGGCAGCAGGTCGGCGACCAGCTGGACCAGGAGCATGACGGACGCCGGGGTCTGCTCGGCGGGCTTGAGGACCACGGCGTTGCCCGCGGCGAGCGCGGGCGCCAGCTTCCAGGTGGCCATGAGCAGGGGGAAGTTCCACGGGATGATCTGCGCGACCACGCCCAGGGGCTCCTGGAAGTGGTACGCGACGGTGTCGCCGTCGATCTGGGAGCTGTGCCCCTCCTGCGCGCGGATCGCCCCGGCGAAGTAGCGGAAGTGGTCCACCGCCAGCGGGAGGTCGGCGGCCAGGCACTCGCGGACGGGCTTGCCGTTCTCCCAGGACTCCGCGACGGCCAGCTTCTCCAGGTTGTCCTCGATCCGGTCCGCGACGCGGTGGAGGACGAGGGCCCGCTCGGCCGGAGAGGTGCGGCCCCAGGCGTGGGCGGCACCGTGGGCGGCGTCGAGGGCGAGCTCGACGTCCTCCGCGCCGCTGCGCGCGACCTCCGTGAAGGTCTGCCCGGTGACGGGCGTGGGGTTCTCGAAGTAGCGGCCCCGCACGGGCGCGACCCAGTCGCCGCCGATCCAGTTGTCGTAGCGCGGCGCGTACTCGACGATGCTCCCCGGCTGTCCGGGGGGAGCGTAGACCGCCATGGTGGCCTCCTTCTTCGGTGGGGCGCCGGTGGTGCGGCCGGCGCCCGCTTCCGAGGGGTCTGGGGCCGGTGACGCTAGCCACGGCGACGTTGCGACCACGTTGCGGGAGGGGGCGGGAGGAGGTGGGCGCGGGGCAGGAGCGGGGCGGGGCAGGAGCGGGGCGGGGCAGGAGCGGGGCGGGGCAGGAGCGGGGCGGGGCGGGAGGGGCGGGAGGAGGTGGGCGCGGGGCAGGAGCGGGGCGGGGCGGGAGGGGCGGGAGCGGGGCGGGTTCAGCCGCCGAGCCAGCGCAGCCTTCCCCGGAGGGCGGCGTGGCGTGGGGACCCGGGGTCGAGGGAGCGCAGCGCCGCGGTGAGCACCCGGGGGTCGTCGCGCCACTCGGGGTCCTCCGACCAGGCCAGGAGCACGCCCGGCGGGGCGTTGGCCCCGAGCACCTCGCACACCTCCGCCTGGAGGGCGTCGCGGATCTCCGCCACCCCCGGCGCCTCCGACCGGGGCAGGACCGGCCCCGCGTAGACCTCCAGCGCCCTCCGGTAGGAGCCCTCCGCCAGGTGGCGCCGGACCTCGTCGATGTCGGTGGACGGCGGGCGGAGCAGGCGGTAGGGGCGTGACGCGAGCAGGCCGGGGCCGAGAAGTCGGCGCAGCCGCGACATCTCCGCGCGGACGGTGACCGGGGAGGCGTCGTGTTCGTTCAGCCGCGCCCCGAGCGCCTCACCGGTGAGGCCGCGCGGACTGCGGGCGAGCAGGAGGAGGATCTCGGAGTGGCGGACGCTCAGCTCCGCCTCCCGGCCGTCGAGGGCGATCAGGGCCCCGGCACGGCCCAGGACCCGCAGCGCGGGGCCCGCCGACGGGCCCCGTCCCGGGGGCTGCGCGGGGTGTGCGCCGCCGTCCTCCCGCACCCCCGGGGCGCGGTGCGCGCCGCGGTCCCCGGGCGCGGCCCGGGGGCGGGGAGGGCGCGCTCCGAGGCGCAGGGCCCGCAGCTCCATCTCCACCGCGGCGGCGGCCGTCCGCACCAGGGCGAGGGCCTGCGGGGAGGCGAGGTGGTCCTCGCCCGTGATGTCGAGGACGCCCAGGACCTCCCCGGTGCAGGGGTCGTGGAGGGGCGCGGCCGAGCAGCTCCAGCGCTGCACGCCCCTGGAGAAGTGCTCGCTCGCGAACACCTGGACCTCGTGGTCGAGGGCGAGGGCGGTGCCGGGCGCGTTGGTCCCCGCGGACCGCTCGTGCCAGTTGGCGCCCTCCACGAAGCACATGTCCTCCGCGCTGTCGCGCAGCCGGCGGTCGCCCTCCACCCACAGCAGGCGTCCCGCGGCGTCGCCGACCGCGACGATCTGCGGACCGGGCGCGGTGTCGACCAGGAGCCGGCGCAGCAGCGGCATGGCGGCGGCCAGCGGGTGGGCGTCGCGGTGGTCCCGCAGGGCGTGCCCGGCGAGCTCGATCCGGGGCACGGTGGTGTCGGGGTCGACGCCGTGCAGGACGCTGCGCCTCCAGGACTCGCCGACGACCGCCCGGACGGGGCCGCTGACCCGGCCGGAGTCGGTGAAGCGCTCGTGCGCGGCGGCCACGTCGCGGCGCACGGCCTCGGGGTCGGTGTCCCACGACCACGCGTTCCACGTCCCGGACATCACGGCGCTCCCCTTCGTCGAGACGACGGCGGACCGTGCCGGCGGACCGCCCCGACACCCCGATTGAAGCCGCGCCCGCCCCTCCTGACAAGTGGTTCCGCGAGAACGGGCGGAGGCGCGCCCCCGCCCGGCGCCCCCGTCCGGCGCCCCGTGCCCGGGCGGCGGGGCGGGCCGGCCCGGCCGGCCTCAGGCGGGCCCGGGGCCGCGCCCGGCCGGGGGAGCGGAGGGCTCCTCGACCAGGGCGGCGAGCGCGATGGTCATCGCCACCCGCGCCTCCGGGTCGTCCAGCGGCAGGTCCGCGATCCCGCCCATGCGGCGCAGCCGGTACCGCACCGTGTTCGGGTGCAGGTCCAGCGCCTCCGCGGCCCGTCCCAGGTCGCCGTGCGCGTACAGCCACGCCCGCAGCGTTCCCGCGTAGTCCGTCCCGTGCGCGGCGTCGTGGCGCACCAGTTCCGCGACGGGGTTGCGGGTGGGCAGCCTGCCGGCCTCGGCCACCAGCCGCAGGCGGCGCAGCAGTACCGCGTGCCAGACGTCGTCGTAGACCACCGGCCCGGCGGTTCCCGGCGACCCCGGCCCCGCGGCCGGCGCCCCGCGCGCCCCGCTCCGCCCCGGGGGCGCCGTGCGCACCCCGCGGCCGTGCAGGGTCAGGCACTCGTCCGCCTCCTGCCTGCTGGCCGGGAGCCCGGAGGGGTCGGCGGCGCCGCCCACGCCGGCGGCCACGCCCAGCTGGTCCGGCAGCCCGCGCACCGTCGACCGGACCCACTCCACCGCCGGTGAGGGGTCGTCCCCGCACGGCAGCACCGTGTAGACGGTCGTCCCGAGCAGGGTGCTGCGACCGGGACGCGACCACCCGAAACCCGTGGTGACCAGCTCGAACAGGTGCAGGATCGCCGCCTCCGGCTCGGTCCTGGCCCTCGCCTGGAACGCGATCACCCGCAGGCCCGTGGCGAGCAGGCCGAGGCGCCCGGCCGTCTGCGCCGGGTCCGCCGACCCCTCCAGCAGGTCGATCACCGACTCCGACTCCACCTGGCGTTCCAGGTCGCTGCTCACCCTCGCGCGCAGCATGTGCAGTCCCACGGTGTGCGCGCCCTCGCGCAGGGCGCGGGAGCGCCCGGCGTCCAGCGGGGCGTCGCACACCACCCACAGGGAGCCCAGGAGTTCGCGCCCCACGCGGATCGGCGCGGCCGTGCGCCCGCCCAGCCCGAGTTCGGGCACCCCGGGGACGAAGCGGGGCTCGGCGGAGGCCGCCAGTCCGGCGAACACCCCGTCGGCGTCGAGGCGTGCCCGGACCTCCTCCGGGGCCCTCCGGTCGATCACGGTGGCCCGGCGCACCCGGTCGGTGTCCCCCTGGGAGGCGGAGTAGGCGACGACGCGGGAGGAGCGGTCCTCGATCGTGACCGGTCCGCCGACCTCGGCCGCGACCGTGTCCGCGAGGGTGAACAGGTCGCTCGGCCCGCGTCCCGCCTCGGTCTCGCGGCCCTCCAGCACCAGGCCGTAGACGACGCCGGAGATCTGGCTCCAGGACACCGCGGGGTCGACGACGAGGAGGGCCAGCCCGTGCGCCCGGAGGTGTTCGCGCACGTCGTCCGCGGGGTCCGCGGCGGAGCGGAGGAGGACGACGGTGGCGCGCGCCTGCTCCGCGAGGCGGACCGCCTCGGCCGCCGAGTCCACCCCGACCGCGAGGAACGCGTCGCCCAGGGGCGGGGCGTCGTCGGTGGGATCGTGCATGGCGACGCTGCGCAGCTCCCTGCGGCGCAGGCCCTCGGCGCCCACCAGCCTGGCGCCGTACCCGCCCAGCACGTTGACGAGCCGGTCGAGGTTGATCATCTCCCGCTCCCCCTCCCACCATGATGTTGTCGGATCTCGACAAAACCAGGTCACGGGAATGTCGGCCCAGGATAACCCCGTGCCCCTCCGCCGTGGACACACTCGGTAATGAGCGGCAGCACCCCCCTCGCCGGCCCTCGCTGTGTTTCTCCACCCACGGACCGAGCCGTGGCGTGGGCCCGTGAAGACAAGGAACGTTCCATGACCAGGACCACCGACCGATGGATGACCAGGGAGGGCTACGAACGCCTCCAGGAGGAGCTGCGAGTGCTGCGCGGCCTCCCCGACGACGACCCGGACACCGCCGGGGCGGACGGGGGCGCGGGGAGCACAGTCCCCGCGCCCCGCTACATCCACGACCCTGCGGTGCGGCAGGCCCGCGTCCACACCATCGAGCGCCTGCTCAGCGAGGCCGTGGTGGACGAGGCCGCCCCCGACGACGGGATCGCGGCGCCGGGCAAGGTGCTCACCATCCGCTACGACGGCGAGGACGGGACCGAGGAGTTCCTGCTGGGCCTGCGGGACGCGTCCGTCGCGGACCGGATGACGGTGTACTCGCCGGAGTCGCCGCTGGGGGCGTCCCTGCTGGGCGCCCGCCGGGGCGAGCGGCGCACGTTCACCTCTCCGCGCGGCGCGGTCATCGGGGTCACCCTGCTGGGCGCGGAACCGTACCGGGCCTTCGTGGCGGGCTGACGCCGGGGCCCCATCGACCGGGCGGCCGCCCCCGGGAAAGCGGGCGACCGTCCCGCGGCCCGTCCGCCCTACTGGGAGGGCGGACGGGCCGACACGGGGGCGGCCCCTCCTCTCCGGAGGCGGGGCCGCCCCCGTTCCCGCTCCGCTCCCGGCCTCCCCGGCCGGGCCGCGGCCGTCCGCCGCGCCGCCCCCGGACGCACGCGCCCGGTCCCGAGCGCCCGCACGGACGGACCCCGGCGGGAGCGGGGCCGGAGGACGCGACCGGCGACCCGGCAGGACCGGCGACGGGCTCCGGCGGGGAGGGGCGGCCCACGCGCCCCGCGGCCCCGCACCGTGCAACAATGTAAAACCATCGTTGTACTTTGCTGTGGGAGGCGCACCCGTGAGCACCGCCGAGGCCAGGCCCGCACCCCGGGGGGGCCGCGCCGACAAGCACGCCATGATCCTCGACGGCGCCCTGCGCGTGTTCGCCCGGTGCGGCTACCCCCGCGCGAGCGTCGACGTCATCGCCAAGGAGGCGGGCGTCTCGACCCGCACCATCTACAACCACTTCCGGGACAAGACCGAGCTGTACGCGGCGGTGGTGTCCGCCAGTACCGAGGCCGTCTCCGAGCACCACATCGCACTGATCGACCGCCACCTGCGCAAGGTCACCGACCTGCGGACCGACCTCACCGACCTCGCCGTGGACTGGTCCTCGGACCGCCCCGAGCACGAGGCGCACTTCGCGCTGTTCCGCCAGAGCAGGAGCGTCCCGGAGATCCCGGAGCAGACCCTGGAGGAGTGGTACCGGAACGGTCCCGTGCGGGTCCGCGCGGCGCTCGCCCGGCGCCTGGAGGACCTGGCCGCCCGGGGCCTGCTGCGGGTGGACGACCCGGAGCTGGCCGCCCTCCAGTTCAGCGTGCTCGTGAGCCTCCCGGACCCGTCGGGCCACTCGCGGCCGCGCGGCCGCGAGGAGGCCGCGCGGTTCGCGGCCGAGGGCGTGCGGACCTTCCTGCACGGCCACGCGCCCGCGGAGGGGTAGGGTCCCGCCGCAGCGGTGCCCCGGCACGCCCGCGCACCCGCGAAGGGCCACGCCCCATAGGATGCGACGCATGGGCGAGGCTGCGGAAACGGTGTCGGAGGAGTCCGGCCCCGGCCGGACCCTGGTGCTGTCGGTCGGCCTGACACTGCTGTTCAACGCGGTGATCCTGCCCGAGTGGCTCCGCGCCCTCGACGGGGCCGGCTCCCCCGCCCTGCGCACGCTCGCCGCCGTCCTCGCGGCGGCCTACGTCGCCGGGTGCGCCGCGGCCGTCCCCCTGGCCCCGCGCCTGGGGAGCCTCGCACGCCACCTGGCCTGCGCCGCCCTGCTCCTGCTGGGCTGCGCGCTGTTCGCGGTCCTCGGGCTGCCGCACTCGTGGGTCCTCGTCTTCGGGCTCGCCGTCACCGCCGCGATATTGCCCCTGCGCCCCACGCTGTGGGCCACCGTCCTCGCCGTGGTCGGCGTGACCGCGGTGGCCCTGGCCACCGGACAGGTGGGCGAGCAGTTCGGCAACCTCGTCATCATCACCACCGTCACCGTCGCCACGGCCCTGGCCGTGCGGCTGGTGGAGGCCAACGCCGAGCTCCGCCGCGCCCGCGACCAGGCCGCGCAGCTCGCCGTCCTCCGGGAGCGCGAGCGCTTCGCCCGCGACCTGCACGACCTGCTCGGCCACAGCCTCACGACCATCGTGCTCAAGGCCGGCGTGGGGCGCCGGATCCTCGAGTCCACGGGTGACGCCGACCGGGCGGCCGCGGAGCTGCGGGACCTGGAGGACCTGGGCCGGCGGTCGCTGGCCGAGGTGCGCGCCGCCGTCTCCGGATCGCGCCGGGTCACCCTGTCGGCCGAGCTCCTGCGCGCCGAGTCGGTGCTGCGCGCGGCCGACGTCGCCCTCGAACTGTCGCCGGGCGCGGACCCCGCGGGCTCCGGGTCCGGCGGCCCGGCGGGACCGGCCGCCCTCCGCCGCGACGGGACCGGCGCCTCGGGCGGCGCCGACGCGGCCGACGAGGTCCTGGGGTTCGTGCTGCGGGAGGCGGTCACCAACGTGGTGCGCCACTCCGGGGCCACCCGGGTGCGCGTCGCCCTGGGACCGGGCTGGATCGAGGTCGGCGACGACGGCCGCGCCCGGCCCGGCGGGGTCGTGCCCGGCGGCGGCCTGCGCGGGCTGGAGGACCGCGTCACCGGGGCGGGCGGCGCCCTGACCGTGGAGCCGCGGCCCGGGGGCGGGCTCACCGTCCGGGCCGAACTCCCGGCGGGCGCGGGCGGCGCCGGAGAGGGGGACCACCGGACGGACGGTGCGCCCGGTGCGCGGTCCGGGGCGGCGGACGGCGGCCCGTCCGGGGACACGGGCACGGGGCCGCTGGGAGTACCGCCCGGCGGCGGCGCCGGGGACAGGGACGGGAGCGGGCCCGGGGAGGCCGCCCGGTCCGGGGACGCGGGCGCGACCGGCGGCCCGCCGGGGGACGACACGGAACCGGACACGGCGCATGACGCCGACGGCGGCGGCGGGGAGCGGGGATGAGCGGGACGATCAGGGTGCTGGTCGCGGACGACCAGGCCCTCGTGCGCGGGGCCCTCGCCACCGTGCTCGACCTGGAGGCCGACATCGAGGTCGTGGCCCGGGCGGGGTCCGGCGCGACGGCGCTCGCCGAGGCGCGCCGCGTCCGGCCCGACGTGGCCGTGCTGGACGTGCAGATGCCGGACGGGGACGGGATCGGCGTCTGCGCCGAGCTGGTGGCGGACCTGCCCGGCTGCCGCGTGCTCATGTGCACGACGTTCGGCCGCCCCGGCTACCTGGCCCGGGCCCTCACGGCGGGGGCGACCGGGTTCGTGGTCAAGGACGCCTCCCCCGAGGACCTGGTGGACGCGGTCCGCCGGGTCCACCGGGGGCTGCGGGTGGTGGACCCCGCCCTGGCGGTGGAGTCCCTCGCGCACGGAACGAGCCCGCTGACCCCGCGCGAGCGCGAGGTCCTGGCGGCCGTGGCGGGCGGGGGCGACGACGTGGCGGCGCTCGCCCGCTCCCTCGGGATGAGCCGGGGAACGCTGCGCAACCACCTGTCGTCGGCGATCGGCAAGACGGGGACCCGGACGCGCGCGGAGGCGGCCCGGGTCGCCGAGCGCAACGGCTGGCTCTGAGCCCTCAGGTGTCCCCGCGCCGGTTCGCGCCGAGGGCGGGCAGGAGGAGCGCGACGGCCCACACCGCCAGGACCAGCAGCGCGGACCACGGGCTCGCGTGGCCCTGGCCCGGTCCCGTGATCCCCGCGAGCACGTGGACGGCCTCACCCGGCAGGAACGGCACGACCGCCTGCCCTCCCGGCAGCCAGCCCGCGACGGTGGGCGCGACCAGCAGGGCCGCCACCCCCGCCACGCCGCCCCCGGTGGACCGGGTGAGGTCGGCGAGGGCCACCGCCGCCAGCGCGTAGAACGGGCCCATCAGCGAGGCGCCGAGCACGACCCGCCACACGGCCGGGTCGGTCGCGTCCCAGGCCGGGAGCCCGGAGAGCCCCAGGACCAGCAGGCTGACCAGGGCCGCGCCGAACGCCGCCGCGAGCGACACCGCCCAGGAGGCGGCTGCCGCGACCAGGGCCCGGGCGACGAGCACGCGCCCCCGGGAGGGCGTGGCCGTGAGCGTGGTCCGGATCATCCCCGTCGCGTACTCGCCCCCCGTGGCCGAGGCGGCGAGCACCGCCAGCACCAGGGCGGCGGCGTCGACGCCGAGCAGTCCCGCGGTCAGCACGTCGAAGACGGGCTGTTCGGCCAGCGGGACGCCGGTCGTGGCGCCGAAGGTCAGGCAGAACAGGGCGGCGACCAGGAGCGCGAGCGCGACGGCTCCCGCCGCCGTCCGGCGGTTGCGGGCCAGGCCCGCCAGCTTGGTCCACTCCGCCGCGACGGTGTCCCGGGCGGTGGGTCGACGGTGGTCCACGGCGGTCATCGGACCGTTCCCCTTCCTTGCGGCTTCCGGGTGTCCGCGCCTGCGGCCCCGGGCTCCCCGGTCCGGCCCCCGTGTCGGCCCCGGCCCCTGGTGAGGGCCATGAACGCGTCCTCCAGCCGGGCCCGGACCGGCACCAGCTCGTGCACGGGGATCCCGTGCCGGGCGGCCAGGTCGCCGACCCGGGCGGCGTCGGCCCCGGTCACGGCGATCCGTCCGTCCCGTCCCCCGGCCACCGTCGCGCCCTCGCGGCGCAGCAGGGCGGCCAGGTCGTCCGCGCGCGGCGAGACGGCCTCGACCCGTGTGCCCGCGCCGGTGGCGACCAGCTCGGCGAGGCCGACGTCCGCGACGAGCCTTCCGCCGCCGATGACCAGCACGTGGTCGGCGGTGGCCTCCATCTCGTTCATCAGGTGGCTGGACAGGAGGACGGTGCGCCCCTCCTCGGCGAACCCCTTGAGCAGGCGGCGCGCCCAGACGATCCCCTCGGGGTCCAGCCCGTTGAGGGGCTCGTCCAGCAGGAGCACGCCCGGGTCCCCGAGCAGGGCCGCGGCGATGCCGAGCCGCTGGCGCATGCCGAGCGAGTAGTGGCGGATCCTGCGCCCGCCGACCTCCTCCAGTCCGACGAGGCCGAGCACCTCGTCCACCCGCGCGCGGCCGATGCCGCCCGCGCGGGCGAGCCACAGCAGGTGGTTCGCCCCCGTGCGCCCGGGGTCGACGGCGGCGGGGTCGAGCAGGGCCCCGACCTCCCGCGCGGGCGCGGCGAGCCGCCGGTACGCGGTCCCCCCGATCCGGGCCTCCCCCGAGGTGGGGGTGTCCAGGCCCAGGATCATCCGCAGGGTCGTGCTCTTCCCGGCCCCGTTGGGGCCGAGGAAGCCCGTCACCCGGCCGGGGGCCACGGTGAAGGTCAGGCCGTCCACCGCCAGGTTCTCCCCGTACCTCTTGGTCAGTCCGCGAACGCTGATCATCGCTCTCCTCCGGTGTCTGCCTCCAGGCTGTCCCGGATCGG
Organism: Nocardiopsis sp. CA-288880; assembly: GCF_050955985.1. Lineage (NCBI taxonomy): Bacteria > Bacillati > Actinomycetota > Actinomycetes > Streptosporangiales > Nocardiopsidaceae > Nocardiopsis > Nocardiopsis sp. CA-288880. Next base: position 7,022,587 of record NZ_CP192105.1, read on the forward strand.
AGGGGAGGGCGTAGGCCGTCCGTCAGGAGGTGGCCGTGACAGGTGTCAGGGGTGCCGTCCGCTCCTCCCTCATGCGGCGCAGGGCCCCGGCCAGCTCCACCACCTCGTCGAGCATCCCGGCCAGGGCGCCCTCCTGGTGCTCGCGCACGGCCATCCTGCCGAGGTCGGAGGGGTCCGAGGGGGCGTCCACCGCGAAGTCGGTGAAGCTGCCGAGCTGGACCTGGGCGCGCACGGCGTGGACCTTCAGTTCGGAGAGGACGCCGCGCAGGTGCGCGACGGCGTGCGCGCCGCCGCTCGCGCCGAACGAGACGAAACCGGCCGCCTTGTCGGCCCATTCGGCGTACAGGTAGTCGATCGCGTTCTTGAGGGAGGCCGGGATGCCCCGGTTGTGCTCCGCGGTCAGGAACACGAAGCCGTCGTAGGCGTCGATCGCGCGCGACCACCGCCGGGTGTGCTCGTGCTCGTAGGGCAGCCCGTAGGCCGCCGGGTGGGTCTCGTCGAGGACCGGGAGGCCGAAGTCGGCGACGTCCACCAGGTCCAGGACGACGCCGCGGCCGTCGAGACGGCGCCGGGCGACCTCCTCCACCCAGGTGGCGACGTAGTCGGATCGGCGGGGGCTGCGCGTGCTGCCGATGATCAGGGCGATGCGGGTCATGGAGGGCTCCTCGTCCGGTGGACCGTCGAAAAGTAAAGTACAACGTGCATTGCAATAAGTAAACTGGCCGTTGTACTTTGGGCTTCCGAGCCGGCGGGGCGGGCACCGCCCCTCCCGCCGGCCGGACCGACGACCCCGTTCCACGACGAGAGGCGACCCCGTGCGCTACGAACTCCTGGGCAGTACCGGACTCCGCGTCAGCGAGATGTTCCTGGGCGCGATGCTCCCCGGCGACGGCGCCGGGCTCGCCGCGGCCGTGGACGCCTACGCCGACGCGGGCGGCAACGTACTCGACACCGCCGTGAACTACGCGGGGGGCCGGAGCGAGGAGGCCCTGGGCGAGATCCTGGAGGGGCGCCGGGACCGGTTCGTGCTGTCCACGAAGTACACGCTCTCCCGGGACGAGACCGACCCCAACGCCGCGGGGAACCACCGCAAGAACCTCGTCCGCTCCCTGGAGACCAGCCTCCGGCGGCTGCGCACCGACCACGTCGACCTGTACTGGGTCCACCTCTGGGACCGTCACACGCCGATCGAGGAGACCGTGCGCGCCCTGGACGACGCGGTGCGCGCTGGGAAGGTGCTCTACGTCGGGATCTCCAACGCCCCCGCGTGGGTGGCCGTCCGCGCGAACACCCTCGCGGAGTGGCGCGACTGGACGCCGTTCTCGGCGGTGCAGGTGAACTACAGCCTGCTCAACCGGGACGTCGAGCGCGAGATCCTCCCCGCCGCCGACCACCTCGGCATGAGCGTGGCCGCGTGGTCGCCCCTCGCGGGCGGCGCGCTCGCGGGCGGCGCCCGCGGCGGCCCCGCCCCGACCGGCGCGGACGGGGCCCGGGAGCGGATCACCGGCGCGGTCGCCGAGGTGGCGGCGGAGCTGGGCGCGACCCCCGCGCAGGTGGCCCTGGCCTGGCTCCGGTCCAGGTCGCCTAACGTGCACCCGATCACGGGGGCGGCCACGGCCGCGCAGGTCGCCGAGAACGTCCGCGCGTTGGCCCTCGACCTGCCGGAGGAGGCCGCGCACCGCCTGGACGAGGTCTCCGGGACCGGGCTGGGGTACCCCCACGACTTCGTGGCCGAGCACCGCCGGGCCGCCCTGGGCAGGGCGGCGCTCCCCCTCCGATCCCGGCTCCCCCTGGGCCGGGGGTAGCATTCTGACCCCCGCCCACCCCTTCGCCGGTCCCATCGGAGTCCCGTGACCTCCCACCGCCCCACGTTCCCGCCCCTCCTCCCGGGCGACCCCCGGACGGTCGGGAGCTACCGCACCGTCGGCCGCCTGGGCAGCGGGGGCATGGGCGCGGTCTACGCCGCCGCCGACCCCTCCGGGCGACTGGTCGCCGTCAAACTGGTCCACGCCGACCTGGCCGCCGACCGCGACTTCCGGGCCCGGTTCCACCGGGAGGCATCGCTGGTCCGACGGGTGGTCAGCCCCTGCGTGCCGCGGTTCGTGGCGAGCGACACCCGGGCCGGGCAGCCGTGGCTCGCCACCGAGTACGTTCCGGGCCCGACCCTGCGGCGGCACGTGGACGAGCACGGGCCGCTGTCCGGCGCCCCGCTGCACGCCTTCGCCACCGGTGTCGCGGAGGCGCTGCGCGCCGTCCACGCCGCCGGGATCGTCCACCGCGACCTCAAGCCCGGCAACGTCGTCCTCTCCGGGGACGGGCCCAAGGTGCTGGACTTCGGCATCGCCCGCGCCCTGGACGAGACCGCGATCACGCGCACCGGCGGCCTGTTCGGCACCCCGGGGTGGGTCGCCCCGGAACTGCTGCGCGGAGCGCCGCCCGGCCCGGCCGCCGACGTGTTCGCGTGGGGCGGCCTGGTGGCATTCGCCGCCACCGGCCGGGCCCCGTTCGGGGCGGGCTCCGCCGAGTCCGCCGCCCTGCGCGTCCTGGAGGGCGAGCCCGACCTCGACGGCGTGCCGGAGAACCTGCTCGGCCCGGTACGGGGCGCGCTCGCCCGCGACCCCGGCCGACGCCTCACCGTCCCCGCGCTCCTGGCGGGCCTCCTCGGTCCGCGCCTCGACGCCGGCGCCGGCCACGAGGAGACGACCGCCCTGGTCACCGTGGTGATCGCGGACGGATGGGAGGCGCCGCCGGTCACGGCCGCGGTGGTCCCTCCCCCGACCCGCCCCTCCGCGCCCCCCGCCCGGGGAGCGGGCCGTCCGCCGGGGCGCCCCGGTCGCGGGGGCCGCCCGTGGACGGCGGTCGGCGCCGCGCTCGCCGCGCTCGTGCTGGTCGTCGCGGGCTCCTGGTACGCGGGGGACCGCTTCGGCCGGGCGGGCCAGTCCGCGGAGGACGACGGTGAGGGCGGCGCCGCCCCGGCCTCCTCCTCCGGGGAGCTGGCGGTGACCGTCCCCGGCGACAACGTGATGATGGTCCTCGCGGACCCCTCCGGGGGCATGGGGGCCGCCGACGGCTTCGCCGGGTGGACGTACGAGCCGCCCGAGGGGTTCGCCCGCGAGGACCACGCCATCGCGACCATGAACATCTACGTCACCTACCTCGACACCGCCGCCATGGAGGAGTCGGACGGCCTCACCGTCAGCGGGGACATCACCTACCTGCCCGACGGCGGCGGCTACACGCTCCGCTCCGACGACATCACCCTCTACGAGGTCGGCCCCGGCCTGGAGTCCGTGCCCGAGGACCCCGACGACGGCAGGGAGGCCTACCGCGTGGAGGGCCGGACGCTCGCGGAGCTGACGCCGTCCGACCCCACCGCCGAGTTCTCGTTCGACGTGCCCGACGCGCCCAGCTCCGTCCTGGTCGCCTACCGCCCCGACCCGGGGGCGGCCCCGAGCGGGGAGTACGCGGCGGAGCGGAGCCAGGGCGCCTACATGTGCGGGACCGCCTGGACCCAGATCTCGACGAGCACCATGGACGGGTCGTTCGACGGCGTCCCCTGCCCCACCTTCGACTCGGTGGTGGGTGAGGAGGGCCTGTGAGCTTCGCACCCGTCCGCCCCGGCGACCCGGCCGCCGTGGGCGCCTTCCGCGTCGTGGGCCGGATCGGCAGCGGGGGCATGGGCACCGTCTACGCGGGCACGGCCGGGCGGGGCGGTTACGCCGCCGTCAAGGTCATCCGGGCCGACCTGGCGGAGGACCCCGCCCTGAGGGAGCGCTTCACGCGCGAGGTCCGCCTGCTCCGACGCGTGCGCAGCCGCGCCGTGCCCGCCTTCGTCGCGGCCGGCGTCGACGGCGGGAACCCGTGGCTGGCCACGGAGTTCGTGCCCGGCCGGACCCTGTCCGACCACGTGCGGAGCCACGGGCCGCTCACCGGCCCCCCGCTCGACGGGTTGGCGCTCGGGACCGCCGAGGCGCTGCGCGCCGTCCACGCCGCCGGGATCGTCCACCGCGACCTCAAGCCCGGCAACGTCATGCTCTCCCCCGAGGGGCCGAAGGTGCTGGACTTCGGCATCTCGCGGGCCCTGGACGAGACCGTGCTGACCAGGACCGGGGGGCTCTTCGGCACGCCCGGGTGGATCGCGCCCGAGCTGCTGCGCGGAGCGCCGCCCTCCCCCGCCGCCGACGTGTTCGCGTGGGGCGCGCTGGTCGCCCACGCCGCGTCCGGGCGTCCGCCGTTCGGGACGGGGCCGGCGGACGCGCTCGTGTACCGGGTGCTCAGGGAGGAGCCCGACCTGTCCGCGGTCCCGGCCCGGCTGCTCCCGCTCGTGGCGGCGGCCCTGGACAAGGAGCCGGGGCGCAGGCCCACCGCGGCCCAACTGGTGTCGTCCCTGACGGGGACCCCCTCCGACCTGCCCTCGGACGAGGTGGCGGCGTCCGTCGACAGGGCCCTGGACCGCTCCTGGCGCGAGATCCGGGCGGTCCTCCCCGCCGCGCCCCGGCCCCGGCGCCCCCGCGCGCTCCTCGCCGCGGGCGCCGCCCTGCTCCTCGTACTGGCCGTGGCGGCGGGGGCGGTGGCGGCCCGCGTCCTCGTTCCCGGGGCCGGGCCGGGCGGGGCCGCGGACGGGCCCGCGCAGGACGCGGCCGGGGCCGACGCGGAGGCCCACGCCGGCTGGACGCGGTCGGACGTCCGGACGGGCGGTCACAACGTCGAGTGGTGGACCGAGTCCCGGACCGGCGGCGACCTGGTGGTGAACCCCGCCGAGGCCGCCCCCGGAGACCGGCCGGCCTTCGCGGCCTCGCCCGACTCGTTCGAGAGCGCGTTCAGCGTGTCCGTGGACTCGGTCGACGCGACCCCCGGCGGCGTCCGGTTCGCGTTCACCGTCGACCTCATGGAGGTCGAGCTCGGCGACGACGTCCCGTCGATGCTCGCCGTCACCGCCGGGGAGGAGCCCTTGGCGCCGTCCGGGGTGGAGGCCGACGGGGAGGTCGGGGCGGGAAGCGCGTTCGCGGTCACCTTCGACGGGGCGCCCGACGAGGGCCTGCTCGTCCTCGCGAGCCCGGGCTACGTCCCGGACGTGGCCGGGGTCCCGCCGACCGGGCTCTGCTACGACGCGTCCGCGCGGACCCTGTCCTCCGACCTCGCCGCGTGCGACGGGGGGACCGCCACCGGGTAGGGCGTGACGGTGCCGGCGGTGGCGTCACGACCTCTCAGCCGGTCCCACCACGGGCCCGGATCACAGCAGGCCGCGCAGCTCCTCGGCGGTCACCCGGTCGGTCCGTCGTCCTCGAAGTAGAGCTCCAGCGCCTCGGTGAGAGCGGCCAGCGCCTCCTCCGCGGTCTCGCCCTGCGAGGCCACCCCGGCGCCCACCGCGTGCGCCACGTACCCTCCGGCCTGCGGGTCGTGGCGAAGTCGTCGTGGCCGACGGTTCCACGAGCGGTCTCCGAACCCATCCCACCCTCGATCCCGGACGCGAGCAGGGCCCTGGGCAGCGATCCGCCGCAGGTTGCCCCACGGGGACTGGCACGCACCTCTGCGGCCCGTCCCCGGGTGCCGGGGGCCGAAACTCTCCCCAGGCTAGCGTGGCCGCCTCACGGAGAGGCGGCAACCGGGGAACGGAGCCGCCCGCCGTGGCCGCCCCCGAGGCGCCGCCCCGGCCCACCTCCGCAAAGGGCCGTCTGCTGTGCTTCGGGGAGGACCGGGCGACCGTGCCCGGCGCCCTCCACGGACCGAAGGGAATCCTCTGATGCTGCACGCCCGTACCGCCCCGCACGAGAAGCGGCGCGCCCTGCGCGAGGCCCTGGCCTCGGGACGCCTGATGCGCGTGCCCGGCGCGGTCAACCCGCTCACGGCGGTGCTCATCCAGGAGCTCGGCTTCGACGGCGCGTACGTGTCGGGCGCGGTCGTGGCCGCCGACCTGGCCCTGCCCGACATCGGCCTGACCACGCTGTCCGAGGTCGCGACACGGGGCGGCCAGATCGCCCGGGTGACCGACCTTCCCACGCTCATCGACGCGGACACGGGCTTCGGGGAACCCATGAACGCCGCCCGCACCGTCCAGGCCCTGGAGGACGCGGGGCTCGCCGGGTGCCATCTGGAGGACCAGGTGAACCCCAAGCGCTGCGGCCACCTGGACGGCAAGGCGGTCGTCGGCGCCGACGAGATGGTCCGCCGGATCCGGGCGGCGGTCGGCGCCCGCCGCGACGACGGGTTCGTGGTCTGCGCGCGCACCGACGCCGCCGCGGTCGAGGGTCTGGACGCCGCGATCGAGCGCGCGCGGGCCTACGTGGACGCGGGCGCCGACATGGTCTTCCCGGAGGCGATGCGCGGCCCCGCCGACTTCGAGGCGTTCCGCGCGGCGGTGGACGTGCCGCTGCTCGCCAACATGACCGAGTTCGGCAAGAGCGAGCTGCTGACCGCCGAACAGCTGGAGTCCCTCGGGATGAACATGGTGGTCTACCCGGTCACCACGCTCCGCCTGGCGATGGGCGCGGTCGAGGACGGACTGCGGACCCTGCGCGACGAGGGCACGCAGGCGGGCCTGGTGGACCGGATGCAGACCCGCAGGCGCCTCTACGAACTGCTCGACTACCCCGCCTACAACGCCTTCGACGGCGGCGTCTTCGACTTCACGGTCTGAACGGATGCGGTGGGCACGGCCGACACGGCGATCGGCGGGGCCCGGCCGGGCGGTCCCGCCCGGGGAGTCCGTCGCGCGGACGGCGGGCTCCCCGGGACGCCGGAACGGCTAGTGGCCGCCCGGGCCGGGCTGGTTCGGCTGCCCGGGGTATCCGGGGTGGCCGGGGTATCCACCCTGGCCGGGGTGGCCGGGCTGCGGGTATCCGGGCTGCGGGTGGCCCGAATAACCCCCCTGGCCGGGGTGGCCGGGGTGGCCGGGCTGCCCCGGGTATCCGCCCTGGCCGGGGTATCCGCCCTGGACCGGCGGGTGGCCGACGGGGGCGTTCGGGTCGGTGGCCCGGAACCACTCCTTCGAGGACTGGATCTCGATCAGGCACAGCACGGAGATCGCCAGGAACAGCCCGAGTGCGGGGTTGGAGCCGGTCAGGATGCTGAGGAGCGCGTTGGCCAGCGCGAGGCCGATCACGACGCGCAGGAGGTTGCGGGCCCGCGGTCCGCCCTTGCCCATCTCCACGATGACGTAGACCTCGAAGGCGGTGATGAGGAGGCCGACGACCAGGACCGCCGCGAGGGCCGCCATGGGCATGCCCGCCTCGGCCTCGACCTCGGCGGCGGGCAGCGTCATGAGGACGAGGAGGCCGAGGAAGGCCGCCCCGTAGAGGAGGACGGCGATGACCGCCCGGATGATCAGGATGACCCTGACCGCCTTGAGGGCGGTCGGCATGGGAGGTCTGGGAGCAGGGGGATACACGGGGAGGTTCCTTGTCGTCGGGATCACGGACGTTCCGCGGGCGTTGCCGGGGATACGACTCCGGGGTGCGCCCGACGGTTCCCTCCCGAGGGTACGGCCCCTCCCCGCGGGCGGTCGGCCGCGCCCGCGACGCGCCGCCACAGGGGGTTCCGAGCACTCCACCCCCTCGCCATGAAGTGTGACCTGCATCACATACATGGCCTCCCGCCTCGGAAAACTCCCCCGCACCAGAAGCACGCACCGTTACCCCTGTTGACGCAAGCGTGACTAAATGATCACTTAGTTTCCAGTCTCTGACCCGCTACCAAGGAGACCTCATGATCGACCGCAGGCTTTTCCTCGGGGGCGCCACCCTGGCCGTGGGGGTCCCCCTCCTCGGCGGCTGCGCGCCGGGCCCGACCCAGGCGTCGCTCAGGTCGGACTCCTCCGCCCTGGCCAATCCGGGAGCGCTCCCGGTCAGCATCGTCAACAACACCGGCCGGTTCGCCGACGGAGAGGTGCTCGTCTACGTCGTGGGCACCGACCTGACCACGAACCAGCACGTGTGGGTCGACGCCTCCGGGACGCCCCACCCCGTCAGCGAGGGCGACAACACCGACAACGGGTACACCGACTACTCGATCCCGCTCGACGCCCTCGCCGGCATGACGCTCCCCTACATGTCGGGGCGCATCTACCTCGCGCTCGGCGGCAAGCTCGGCATCCGCATCGTCATCGGGGGAGACGGAACTCCCGCGCTCCAGCTCCCCGCCGGCTGGGTGGAGAGCGACCACGGCTTCGACGTGCTGCACGACTCGGTCGAGTTCACCCACAACGACGCCGGGATGTTCTGCAACACCAGCATGGTCGACCAGTTCAGCGTGCCCATCGGCATCCGGCTGACCGGCGACGCCGACCAGACCACCGGCACGTTCAAGCCGGGCGGGCGGGCGGCCGTGTTCGAGACGCTCTCGGCGGACCCGGTCTTCTCGTCGCTGGTCTACGACGACCTGCGGGTGATCGCCCCCGGACACGCCCTCGACCAGGGGCTGTTCCCCTCGGACTACTTCGACCCCTACATCGACCAGGTCTGGTCGCACTACACGTCCACCGACCTGACGGTCACCACGAACGCCGGGACCTTCACCGGCCGCGTGCAGGGCGAGCAGCTGGTCTTCGACGGGGGCGTCGCGCCGATCTCCCGGCCCTCGACCAGGGACGTCCTCTTCTGCGACGGCAACCTGGCCGCCCCCAACGACGGGATCACCGGGCCCGTCGCCGCCATCCTGGGCGCGGCGTTCAACAGGGCGACCCTGCTGACCGCCGCGCAGCAGCCGACCGACGACCCGACCGGCTTCTACCAGTCGGAGATCGCCAACCACTACGCCGCCGTCTTCCACGCGAACACCGTGGACGGCAAGGCCTACGGGTTCGCCTTCGACGACGTGGAGGACTTCGCGTCCTACATCCAGGACCACGGGCCCTCCGCTTTCGAGATCACCCTCACGGCGTTCTGACGCCGCGGCTCGCACCGCCCGCGCACGCGGGCGGCTCCCAGGCCGGGATCGGATCCGGGAAGCCGCCCGCGGCGGCCCCGTGCCCGGCCCGGGGGCGAGCCCTTCCGACGCCCGGTCCACCGGCCGTCGCCGGGACCCGTTCCGCGTGTGGGGCGCGGGGCCGGGTCGCGGCGGCGCGGTGGGCCGGGACCGGTGACGCCCCCGTGCCGCCGGGCACGGGGGCGTCACCCTTGCGCCGACCGGACACGGCCCCGTTCCCGCTCCCTTGCGGCGGTATGCGGACCCACCCTCAGTGGACGTGCTCCTCCAGTTCGATACCGATGGCGACCACGCCCAGGGCCTCGCGCTCCGGGGGGTAGATCTCCCGAATGTTGCGGAGCTGGTCCTCGCGGGTGGCGGTCGGGTTGACCGAGGAGACCGGCTCGTGGTCGAACATCTCCTCGAAGTCGGTGTACCGGGCCAGGCGGGTGATGCGCGTCAGGACCTCTTCATCGCGGCACCGGAACCGCAGCAGGTCTCCGACCTTCAGCCGCTTACGGGAGGAGTCGTCGACCCGGATCTCCGTGGTCTTGGTCCCGGCCCTGATCAGGTCGAAGTAGCGCTTGTAGATGCCCATCTCGTGGGCACGTGGCCGCTGGTCGAGGTCGGCTGGTCGGTCGGTCATGATGCGTCCGAGTTCCTTGACGGTGAAGCTTCTGAAGAAGTGCTTCGGGTCGGTGAGCAGTTCGCCGACGAGCCACAGCAGCGCGTCGACGTAGTGGTCGGTGTCTCCCGGCCACGTGGTGGTGTCGAGCATCCAGGGTTCCACGCCGTGGGGGCCGTGGTCGAAACAGATGAATACCCGGGGGCCGACCGCCGCCGCGCCGACCGGAGGGGGGATCGTGGACGGGCCCGGTGGCCCGCCCGGGAAGCACGGGACGGGGCGGGCGGGACGGCACCGTCCGAGAGCACCGGGAGGGTAGTGACCAACGGGATGGCGGGAGACGGCTGTGAGCAGAACAGTTCTGGTGACCGGCGGTACCAAGGGCATCGGACTCGGCATCGCCAAGGGGTTCGCGGAGGCCGGGGACCGGGTGGTGATCATGGGCCGCGACGAGGCCAGGACCCGTGAGGCCGCCGAGGGCGTCCCGGGGGCGCGGTGGGTGGTCGGGGACGTGGCCAGGGCCGTCGACTGCGCCCGCGTGGTGGAGGAGGTCGTGGCGAGCAGCGGCGGGCTGGACGTGCTCTGCGCCAACGCCGGGATCTTCCCCTCCTCGCCGCTGGTGGCGATGGGCGAGGACGAACTCGACCGGGTCCTCGACACCAACGTCAAGGGCACCGTGCTGATGGTGCAGGCCGCGGTGGAGGCCCTGACGGCTTCCGGCCGGGGGCGGGTGGTGATCACGTCCTCCATCACCGGGCCGCTGACCGGGTACGCGGGCTGGTCCCACTACGGGGCCACCAAGGCCGCCCAGCTGGGGTTCATGCGCAGCGCCGCCCTGGAGCTGGCGCCCCGCGGCATCACCGTCAACGCCGTGCTCCCCGGCAACGTGCGCACCGAGGGCCTGGACGACATGGGCCCGGACTACCTCGAACGCATGCGCGCGGCCATCCCGGTCGGACGCGTCGGCGAGGTCGAGGACATCGCCGCGGCCTGCGTGTTCCTGGCGAGCGCCGGGGCCTCCTTCATCACCGGCCAGTCCCTCGTGGTGGACGGGGGCCAGGTGCTGCCCGAGGACGGCCAGGCCTTCGGCCGGGCCCTCGGCTCGGACTGACGCCCCGCGCCCCGAAGCGGGGAACCGCGGCCGGGCCTCGCGCCCGGCCGCGGTCACTCCCCCGACCGGCCCCGACCCGAACGGTGGGCGTGCCGGCCGCACCGGGCGGGAACCGCGGCCGGTGCGACGAAAACGGCGGTACCCCTGCTCTGAGCTGCGCAACCGTGCTGTCCGGGACCGGCCGATCCCCGGACAGGGCGGTCACCGTGGGTTACCGTCAGCGTGACCTGTCCTCAAGGCAAGGAGCACCGCCATGGGCAAGCACGAAGGCCCCCCGCAGCCGATCCGGCCGCTGCCGCCACCTCCTCCGCCCAGCCCCGACAGCGGCCCCCCGCCCGGACGGCACGGTAAGTGACCGGGACCGCGCACAGGCGCCCGGAGCGCGACCGGCTCCGGGCGTTCCTGTTGGAGACCGGATCCATGTCGCCCGGGTGGGCGGAGGCGTTCGACGCCGTGGACCGGGCCGCGTTCCTGCCCGACCGGTTCTGGCCCCACGGCGCAACCGGCGAGACCGGTGGAACCGCCGTGGACCGGCGCGCGGACCCCGACACCTGGTACCGGTGGGCGGACTCCGACACCGCGCTCACCACCCAGTGGGACGACGCCACGGCGGACACCGGCGTTCCCGGCGAGGTGTCGACCTCCTCCTCGTCCATGCCGTCCGTCGTGGCCTCCATGCTCCGCGACCTGGACGTCCGTCCTGGCATGCGGGTCCTGGAGGTGGGCACCGGAACCGGGTGGTCGTCCGCCCTGCTCGCGGCCCGCCTGGGCGGCGACGCGGTCACCTCCGTCGAGGTCGACCCGGTCCTGGCCGAGCAGGCCCGCCGCCGCCTGGACGCGGTCGGCCTGCACCCGCACGTCATCGTCGGGGACGGTCTTCTCGGCCATCCCGGCGGGGCGCCCTACGACAGGGTCGTGGTCACGTGCGGGCTTCGGCAGGTGCCGTACGCGTGGGTGGAGCAGACCAGGCCGGGCGGCATCGTCCTGGCCCCGTGGGGTACCGACTACAGCCCGCAGGACGCCGTGGCCCGCCTGGTCGTCTCCGAGGACGGCGCCTCGGCGGCCGGCCGGTTCACCGGCCCCGTCCAGTTCATGAAGGCGAGGTCCCAGCGCCTGGTGTGGCCGCGCCACGACGAGTACGTCCGGGAGTGGCCCGGAGAGGCGGTCGGGTCCGCCACGGAGCTGGCCGCCGAGGAGCTGGGAGGTGGGGGGTTCGGCGGACCGGAACTCCTGCTCGGGCTGATGGTGCCCGCCTGCGCGCACAGCCTCCGGGCCCAGGACGGCGGGGGCATCGCCTGGTTCTACGGGCTCGACGACCGGTCGTGGGCGGCCGTGCGGTGGGAGCCGGGCGCACCGGGTGAGGTGTGGCAGTCGGGGCCCCGGCGGCTGTGGGACGAGGTCGAGGCGGCGTGGCGGTGGTGGGCGGAGCAGGGCCGTCCGGGGGTGGAGCGGTTCGGGCTCACGGTGGACGCGAGCGGCCACCGGGTGTGGCTGGACGCTCCGGGCAACCGGGTGGCCCGGTGAACGGGCCCTACCCCGTGGGAACTCACTCGTGGCGGACGACGCTGAGAAGCGCTCCCCACTCACGGCCGGGCAGGAGGAAGTGCCCATCCGCAGGGTTCTGGGAGTCTCGCACGGCGGCGGTCCCCTCTCCTGCGTCAGCGAACTCCACGCAGTTCGAGGGGTTGCTGTAGCTCGACTTGCGGAAGTTCAGGCGGGAAACGCTGGCGGCCATCAACGGTGCCCTCTCGACTAATCGTGGATCGCGGTGCTCAGGAGTGCAGCCCACTCGGCAGCGCCGAACGTAAGATGACCCAACTCGCGGTACTGGGTGTCCCGGACGGCCGCAGCGCCCGAGAGATCAGCGACCTCCACACAGTTCTGCGGGTTGCTGTAGCTCGACTTGCGGAAGTTCAGGTGGGGAGTGCTGGTGGTCATCAATGGTGCCCTCTCGGCTAATCGCGAGTCGTAGTGCTCAGGAGTGCAGCCCACTCGGCGGTGCCGAACGTGAGGTGGCCCAGGTTGCGGTTCTGGGTATCGCGGACGGCCGCGCCGACCGGAAGGTCCGCGACCTCCACGCAGTCCTGCGTCTGGCCACCGCTGTAGCTGCTCTTACGGAACGTCATGGTGTGGGAGGTCTCAGACATGAGCGCCTTCTTCATAGGGATGCGAGTCGGTAGCTCCTGCCCGGAAGAGTACGGCGGGAGGACCCTGGAAACTAGACACCTAGTGGCGCCCTTCCTGTCACCAGGCGACCGGGGGCACGTCCTTCTACAGCCCTTGGAGCAGGGCCAGGTTCCTCACCCGCCGTCAGGCCGTGGGACGGCCCCGGCTTCTGCCGGGGCCGTTGCTCGTGCGGGCGTCAGAACTGGTCGGAACCGGTCACCTGCCCGATCGGGAACGAGTGGCGGGAGGCAGCACAGATCGTCTCCAAGGCATGGATGGGAACGTCCTCGGTCCAGTAGCTGACCCGGAGCACCTGAACCACCCACTCACCCGGGATGTCCAGGAGGTCGGCCTCGTACAGTGTGGCCGGGCGCGCGGTCAGAGTTTCGGTGGCGTTCCCGAACCGGTGGCCCATGTCCTCGATAGCAGCCTGAAGTGTCGGCAGGACAAAGCCCTCACCGTCGAGGCGCGTGTTCTCGCCGACGTCCACACGGAAGTACGAAGTCGAGATCCGCACGGGAATCTCGTTGGCCCAGAACATCTTGCGTCTGGCGATCACGTTTTCACCGGGTTCGACGCGCAGACCGAGCGCCACGTGTTCGTTCGCGGGCTCCTGACCGACGAACAGCATCTTCCGCTCCGGTTTGAGCCCCTGCTGCTGGGCTTCGGTCAGGTACAGGGACTTGGACCCGCGGGTGGCAGGCGGAGTCGGCAGTGCGCGTTCGACCAGCACGCGCGGACGCGGGTCGAGGGGTCCGGTCGGCGCTTTGTGCTCGGACTCTTCTGCGGCGGCCTTCTTCATCTGACTCACACGGCCGGGCGACACCCCGAGGTGCCGTGCGATGTCTTCCTGATGGAGGCCGGACTGTTGGGCTTCGATGATCGCTGCGCGCCGTATCCGAGACAGCTCCACGCTTTGGCCTTGCAAGCTGGTCATGGCTGCTGACGCTGCGCGGGCTCTCTCAAGCGGGTCGGGCATGGCGGCGATGTCGTGCAGCGTCCGTGCGTCCATGGCGCATCCTCGGGTCGGGGGCTCCACGGCGGACTTTAGCCCTCCTGTTGTAATGAGCGAAAGGGCGATTTCCATTCGTGACGGACCGACCGTGTCGGCCGCCGAGCACCGGGGCCTTGGTCCCTTCCCGGTGTCAGCGCGCCGGGGTAGAGTGCTCGTGGGATGCTTCAGGTAAGCACGACAAGGCCCCCGGTCCACGCGACCGGGGGCCTTGCTCGTTCACGGGCTACGCGCGGGTCGCGGTGCGCAGGAGCGCCTCCCACTCGGCAGCGCCGAACGTGAGGTGGCCGAGATCGCGGTTCTGGGTGTCGCGGACAGCCGCGGCGCCCGGGAGATCGGCGACCTCCACGCAGTTCTGGGTGGTGGCGCCGGAGTAGGAGGACTTGCGGAACTTCATGTGGGATGTCTCAGGCATGAGCGCCTTCTTCATAGGGATGCGAGTCGGTCACGTATGAGCTGCCGCGAGTCGGAGACCGAGAGGGCCTCAGCCTGCACGTAGTCATACACGTGCTGGTACCGGGTGATCTCCTCAGACTTCTCCAAGTAGATCTCCTCGGACATGGCTTCAAGGTAGACGACCGGCAGGTCCGGCGGCGGGAACTCCATAATGACGAAGTTGCCGTTCATCGCAGCGTGCGGTCCCCGGGAGATCGGCAGGACCTGGATGCCAACGTTCGAACGGGCACCCATCTCCAACAGGTAGTCCAGCTGGCCGGCCAGCGCGGGAGTGATGCGCAGGAGCGCGAGCTCATCGAGCACCGCCCAGAACGTCACCGGAGCGGACCGGGTGAAGACCGTCTTCCGGAACATCCGGGCATCCACACGCTGCGTCAGTTCGTCTTCGTCGGTCACCTGGCCGGAGCCGCTGATGACGGCTCGGGCGTACTCCGGCGTCTGGAGCAAGCCGGGGATCGTCATCGACTCGTAGCTGCGGATGGCAGATGCCTCCGACTCCAGCCCCACGAACTGGCCACTTCCGAGCGCGTCCCCGAATGAGGCCCACCAACCCTGTTGGTTCGCTTCCCGGGCCAGGGCGACGTAGGCCGCGCGCTCCTCCTCAGCGGTGATGCCGTAGATGTCGAGCAAGATCAGCACGTCGTCAGCTTGGACGCGCTTCCACTCGGCACCCTCCAAGCGAGTGAGCTTGCTCGCCGACCAACCGCGCGTCTTCCCGGACTTGGCCTTCGCTTCCTTGGCGACAGCGCCTGCGGTCCACCCGCGATCTTCGCGTAGCTCACGGAGCAGCCTGGACAGTCGCCGTCGACGCAGGGTCGGGCTGGCCACGTCTCTTGACCTCCTTGGATCACGCATCTGGGCATTCGATCCTACGACCGGAGGATGAGAATCAGACATTCTACGCACTACCCATCATCAGACGGAGTTCACATATAGAATTCTTACAGCACTCTGTAGATGGGTATTGCAAATCCAGTTGCGGAGCGCCACGATGGTGCCACCTGAAGATCCCGCCGGGCCTCCCACCCGGCTCCGACCAGGAGGTGTGCATCCTGTGCGCTACCTGAACCCCTCGGCCCTGGTGGCCGCCCGCTACATCGCCTCGGAGGCCATGCGCCGCCGACGACCACGGCGGGCGGCCCGGGTCCGGGCCTACGCCCCCGCCCGCTTCGTGCCCTGCGCCCCGACGCCGCACGACATCCTGAACGCGGTCCTGGACGGCCTCCACCGACTGGAGGTGAGGGCGGCATGATGCCCCCGCACTGCGCCGAGACCTCCCTCGACCGGAACGGCATCCCGCGCTGCTGCGTCATCGAAGCCGGCCACGAGGGCGACCACATGGACCACCAGGCCCGCACCTGGGAACCCCCGGGCACGGTCCTCGCCCGCCTCCACGAAACCTGGGGCCGCACCCACCGCATCATCTGGACCGGCCGCATGTGGATCGCCACCGCCCACCGTGACGACGTCCACTGGCGCACCGAGGTCGAACCCACCCCGGCCCAGCTGGAGGCGAGCCTTCAGAAGCACTCCCGGCCGCCCGACCGGCCCCGCGCCCGCTCCGCGCCCTCCGCGCCCTCCGCGCCTTCCGTATCCTCAACGCCCTCAACGCCTTCCGCGCCTTCCGCGCCCCGCGTCCTCGACGCCACCGACACGGGAGGCGCCCCGTGAACCGACGGCGACCGCCCCGACGAGGCCCCGCCCGTATCTGCGCCGACGACGCCCCGCTCACCCCCGAGGAGCAGGCCGCCTACGACCGCCAGGGCGAGCTGATCGCCATGGAACTGCGCTGGGAGAACGCCCTACGGACCTCCGGTCACAGGGTCCCCGCCACCATGGACGGTGTGCGCTGGGGCAACGGCGACAGCAGCCGCGAAGAGAGCACCCGGGACCGCGAGGACGGGTAGCGCCCCGGGGACCCGAGCCGGACGCAGGGCACGGGGCCGCCGGGCGAGAGCCCGGCGGCCCCGGTCCGCACCCGCCCGTCCCGTTTCCGCGACCGCCCTCGCCTTCGCCGCAACATCCGCCTACGCATACGCTTCGAGCTGGAGAAACGACCGATGACCCCCGTACAGCCCCTCATGGACACCGCCGAGGAACTCCTCACGCCCGGCGAGGTCGCCCGCCTGTTCCGCGTGGACCCCAAGACCGTCACACGCTGGGAGAAGGACGGCCGCCTCACCTCCCTCCGCACCCTGGGCGGCCACCGCCGCTACCCCAAGGGTCAGATCACCGACGTGCTCAACGCCGAACCGGCCGGCGGCGAGGTCGTCCGCGCCCTGGAGAAGGTCCACGCCCTCGCCCTCGAAACCGGCGCGACGGCCGAGGCCGAGCACATCGCCGACCTCATCGGCACACTCCACGGGAACGGGTGACGCCCTCCCTGGCGAGCCGCTCCGCGTATCCGGTTCCACCAGCCCTGGAAAGCGCCATGGACAAGATCTGCCCGAACTGCCTGCAGCCCTGGCCCGCCTGCGTGTGCGTGGTCCCGCTCAGACGGGAC
Source organism: Nocardiopsis sp. CA-288880 (assembly GCF_050955985.1). Classification (NCBI taxonomy): domain Bacteria; kingdom Bacillati; phylum Actinomycetota; class Actinomycetes; order Streptosporangiales; family Nocardiopsidaceae; genus Nocardiopsis; species Nocardiopsis sp. CA-288880. The sequence goes on from NZ_CP192105.1 coordinate 7,039,361, forward strand.
ACCGCCGTCACCGTGTCCTGGTGCCCCTGGCCGCACCCGGTCCTGTCCCAGCAGTTCGGAGGACCGCTGCTGGAGCCCTTCGGCCGGTCGGACACCTCGGACCCGCCGAAGGAGTTCTGCCGGGACTGCTCCCAGCCCTGGCCGTCGTGCCGGTGCGAGGGCCGACGCCTCTAACCCCGAAAAACTCGACCGTCCCGCTCTCCCGGCCAGGAGAGCGGGACGGCCCGGGTTCGCCCCGCCCCGGGTTAGACCAGGCCGAGCGGGCCGTCCGGCGCGGGGACGAAGTGGCGGGCGACGTCCTCGTCGGAGACGGCCTCCAGGGTGTCCGGCACCCACTTGGGCGAGCGGTCCTTGTCGACCACCTGCGCGCGGATGCCCTCCGCCACGTCGGGCGAGGCCAGGGACGCGCAGGAGACCCGGTACTCCTGTTCCAGGACCGCCTCCAGCCCCGGCAGTTCCCGGGCGCGGCGGAGCGCGGCCAGGGTCGCCTTCACGGCGGTGGGCGACTTGGCGAGGACGGTCGCGGCGGCCCGCGCCGCCTCCGGGTCGCCGTGGGCGCGCAGCCGCTCCACGACCTCCTCCGCGGTGTCGGCCGCGTAGCAGGAGTCGATCCAGTGCCTCCGGCCGCGCAGGTCGGAGTCGGGCGGGGCCTCGGCGAACCGGCCCACCGCCTCGGCGACCTCCTCGGCGGAGGCCGCGTCCGCGAGCGCGACGGCCAGCTCCGGCAGCCGGCCGGAGGGCACGAAGTGGTCCGCCAGGCCCAGGTACAGGGCGTCGCCCGCGCCCACCGAACCGGCGGTGAGCGCCAGGTGGGTGCCGGTCTCCCCCGGCGCCCGTGACAGCAGGTACGTGCCGCCCACGTCGGGCACGAAACCGATCGTGGTCTCGGGCATCCCGAGGACCGTGCGCTCGGTGACGATCCGGACGGACCCGTGCGCGGACACCCCCACGCCGCCGCCCATCACCACGCCGTCCATGAACGCGGCGTAGGGCTTGGCGTAGCGGGCGATGTGCGCGTTGAGCAGGTATTCATCACGCCAGAAGGCCGCGGCGCGCAGGTCCCCGTCGAGGGCGCTGGCCCGGATGGCACGGACGTCGCCGCCCGCGCACAGGCCGCGCTCACCGGCGCCGTCGAGCAGGACGGCGGAGACCGCGTCGTCGTCCTCCCAGGCGGTGAGGGCGCCCCGGAGGGTGTCCACCATGGCGTGGTCGAGGGCATTGATGGCGCGGGGGCGGTTGAGCGTGAGGCGGCCGAGGCGGCCCTCCACCCGCGCCAGGACCGTGTCCCCGGCGGCTCCGGCGGCGGACATCAGGCGGCCCCCGTCGGGCCGCGGGCGATGATCGGGTTCATGGTCTCGTTGGTCCCTTCCAGGATTCGGTGCACCCGCAGGTCGAGGACGATCCTCCCGGTGCCGTACCCGGTGGGGCAACCGCGGCCCCCGCGCGGTGGGAGGGCCCGGTCCGCGGCCGTGGACCCGGCCCCGGCGGCGAACCTTCCGGCCACGGCGCACAGCCGCGCCGGGCCCGGATCCCGGCGCGACCGGGAAGAACGACGCCGCCATGCGCACGGTCGGCCGGGAGGGCCGGGGCCGTGGGCATGGCGGCGGGCGGACTGCTCGTGGCGGCGCTCGTGGCGTCCCGGGGCAGGAGGACGCGCTACGCGCCGCCTACGCGCCGGTCGGGACGGTGGGCCCGGCCGTCGCGGCGGTGCTCGGCGGACGGCTCACCCGTCCCGTGCACGGGCACGGGCACGGCGGGTGACCGCCGGCCCGGGGCCCGCTCTGCGGAGGGGCAGCCCCCGTTTCAGGAGGCCGCCTGCCTTCCGATGTCGCGCAGCAGCAGGTGGGCCTCGTCCAGACGGGGACCGAACGCCTCCGGGGTCTCGGAGAGGCGCATGGCGGTCAGCTCGCAGGCCATGGCGGTGTGGGCGGCGAGCACGGCGATGTTCTCGGGCGTGCCCGCCTCCACCAGGGCCCCGGCCAGCCGGGAGGCCCGCTGGTGCTGGGTGAGGAGGTAGCGGGAGCGCAGTTCGGTGCTCTCCGCGAGCAGCCGCACCAGGACCGCGGAGTGGGCGGGGGACAGCGCGGCGTGCGGCCGGGTGGCCGCGTTGGCCTCCCGGAGCAGGCCCACCGCGGTGTGCAGGTCGTCGCCGATCGGCTGCGTGGCCTTCTCCCGCACGTAGGCGCACATGCGGTCGACCTCGGCGTCGTCGTCGGCGAACAGCACCTGCTGCTTGTCGCCGAAGTACCGGAAGAAGGTGGTGCGACCCACCTCCGCGCGCTCCGCGATCGAGGCGACCGTGACGTTGTCGAATCCGTGTTCGGCGAAGAGTTGGAAGGCGGCTGACACGATCATGGCTCGGGCCTTACGCCGTTTGCGGGCGTGGAGCGTGTCCGGGGGGTGTTGCATGAGGCGACCCTATCGAGTGGGAACCTGGTTCTCCCTGGTACGCGGGACCATTGGGACGGTAGTCCTGAAACGCACAGTGAGAACCGGGGAGCGGGAAGTCGTCTGGCCTGTTGTTCACGAGGAAGGCAACCGTGCGGGCACAGGCCGGATCCGCACAGGTGCACCGGTTGGCCCGGAATTTTATTGCAGAGGAGTCTCGGTCTGACACCCGCCTTCCACTGGGGACGGAACACCGCCAGGAAAGTGGTTCCCCTCTCAGGGCGGTTATGCCGCCGAGGGGCGAACCATTTCCGGTCGGAACTCATTAAACACCGGCGGTAAATCGTTCAGGTTCCTAACCATTGACTCCCTGCCCTGTCCGGAACCCGCCACGGCCACGCCTCCTCACGGATTGTCACACCCTTGTGCCACAGTGGAGCCCTCGATCGGTTCCTGGAGTTGGTCATGGCATATCTGCTGCTCATCGGCACACGCAAGGGCCTCTTCACGGCCCGGAGCGAGGATCGTCGGCGCTGGGAGGTGGAGGGCCCCCACCGGATCGACACCGCGGACTACGCCAGCATGAGCGCGGTGTACGCGGTCGGCGTCGACCCGCACACCGGCCGCCTCCTGGCCGGGGCGGAGAGCTCGCACTTCGGCCCCAGCGTCTGGTACAGCGACGACCTCGGCCGCACCTGGCACGAGCCCGCGTCCGCGCCCATCGCCTTCCCGGAGGACACCGACGCGTCCTTCGTCCGCGCCTGGCAGTTCGCCTTCGGCGACGACCCCGGCACCGTGTACGCGGGGGTCGAGCCGCACGCGCTCTTCCGTTCCACCGACGGCGGGCTGAGCTTCGAGCTGGTGCGGGCGCTGTGGGACCACCCGCACCGGGCCGAGTGGTTCCCGGGCGCGGGCGGCGCGGCCATCCACACGGTCCTGCCCGGCGTGCTCGGCGCGGGCGACCGCTCACCCGACGCGATCACGGTGGCCATGTCCACCGGAGGTGTCTACCAGACACGCGACGGGGGTGCGAGCTGGAACCCGGCCAACCGGGGCATCTCGGCGGTCTTCCTGCCCGAGGAGGAGCCCGAGTTCGGCCAGTGCGTGCACAAGGTGGCCGTCGCCCCGGACGGGTCGATGTACGCCCAGAACCACCACGGCGTGTACCGCAGCGCCGACCCCGCCGGCGAGGGGTGGACGGCGGTGGAGGAGGGGCTGCCCACCGACTTCGGGTTCGCCCTGGTCGCCCACCCGCACCGCCCGCTCAGCGCGTTCAACTTCCCGGTGGTCAGCCAGGAGGTGCACCTGACGCCGGGCGACCGGCTGTCGGTGTACAGGACCGACGACGGGGGCGGGAGCTGGCGCCCGGCGGTCCGGGGGCTGCCGCAGGACCCCTACTTCGGGATCGTGCTGCGCGACGGCGCCTGCACCGACGGCGCCGACGTGCCGGGCTTCTACTTCGGCACCCGCTCCGGCGACGTCTACGCCTCCACCGACGACGGGGACAGCTGGGAACAGGTGGCGGCGCACCTGCCCGACGTCCTGTGCGTCCGCGCGGCGGAGGTCTGACATGCGTGTGACGGTGCACCTGCCGGGACTGCTCCGGGCCGACGCCGACGGCGCCGCCCACGTCCCGGTCGAGGTCGCGGACGGCGCCCCGCTGGGCGGGGTCCTGGACGCGCTCACCGCCCTCCACCCGGGCCTGGACCGGCGCATCCGCGACGAGCGCGGGGAGTTGCGCCGGTACGTCAACGTGTTCGTGGACGGCGACGAGTGCCGGGGCGCGGGAGGTCTGGCGGCGCCGGTCCCCGACGGCGCGAACGTGCGGGTGCTCCCGTCCGTGGCGGGCGGCTGACCCCGGCGGTCCCGGCCGCGCGGCGGTCCCCTGCCCCCGCGGCCCCGGACGCCGTCCGGCCCCCGCCCCGGGCGGGGCGGGGGCCGGGTCGGCCGTCCACAGGTGCGCGGTCGCCCCTACCGGTGGGCGTCCGCCTGCGGTTCGCTTGATACAGGGGGCCCAGAGGGTCCGCCCGCACCGTGCTGCCCCGGAGCCGGCACGGGGGTCGGCACGGCACCGGAGCGGGGTTCGGGACGCCGCACCCGCACGGCACCGGAGCGGCGCATCGGCATCGGCCGCAGGTAGGTCAGGCTGCGCCACACCCACTCCAGGGGGCCGAGCCGCAGCCAGCCGCTCCACACCCGCGCGAAGGCCGCCGCCGCGACGAAGAACGCCACCGCCACGCCGTACTGCGCCAGCAGCGGGATCTCGCCCTCCAGCGGCCCCATCACCGCCAGGAACACCGCCGTGCTGGCCAGGTACACCGTGAGGGTCATCCGGCCGAGCGGGGCGAGGGCGCCCAGCACGCGGGCCGACGTCCGGCCCCGGCGCACGAGCCACCACACCAGGCCCAGGTAGAACAGCGCGCCGCCCCCGCCCATCAGCGTGGACGCGAGCGACACCAGCAGCGACGACCCCGGCGGCTCCACGGGCATGCCGTCGTCCCCGAGCACCGGGACGCCGTCGGCGCCCATCTCCATCGGGAAGAACACGTCGGCGGCGAGCATGGCGCCGTATCCGAGCACTTCGAGGGCCAGCCCGGTCCACAGCATGGCCACCGGCAGGCGCGACGGGACGGCATCGGCGCCCGGCGCGAGTTCGGGGCGCCGGGCCAGCCACGCGCCCACGCAGAAGAGCCCCAGGGTCTGCGGCACCTGGACGACCAGCGTCGTCCAGCTGTGCGAGGGCAGCAGGGAGTGGAGGAGGAGTTCGGCGAACGGCGCCGCCGCGAAGAGCACCAGGGCCGCCGCGAGGGGGCGCACGCGGGAGCCGCCGGTCAGCAGCGGCATCAGGGGGACCAGCACGAGCGCCGTCAGGGCGTAGTGGGTGAGGATGTCGCCGTCGAACACCAGCAGGTGCGGCACCCCGAACAGCAGGCCCAGCACGGCGTAGCGGCGCGCCATCACGGCCGCCGGGCGCCCGCCGCGCCGGACCGCGGAGTGCCAGGCCAGCACCGCCCCGACCCCGATCAGGACCATCAGCATCGCCCGCGCCTTGCCCGCCGTCAGCAGGCTCAGCCCGGTGTCCACGAGGGAGGTCAGGGTGGAGCGGTCGAGCTCCCCCGCCATCTCCGCCGAGAACACGACGAAGGGCGCGTTCATCAGCACCACGCCGATCATCGCGAGCGCGCGGGCGACGTCGAGGAAGGCCACGCGCCGGGGAGCCCCCGGCGGCGCGTCCCCCGCCGGTCCGTCCGGGCCGCCGCGCTCCCCCGGCCCCGGTCCCGGCGCGGGCGCGGCCCCCTCCGCGTACCCGGGCACGGGCGCCTGCACCGGCTGCGGCGCGTCCCCCGGTCCCCGGCCCTGCTGCGGATACGTCCCCGGCCCCGCGGCGGCGCCCGGCTGTACGTCGGTCACGTCTGCTCCCCTCGTGTGCGGACCTCCAGACTCGCCCCGGGCCCCTCCCTCGCACATCGACCGAACAGCCGAACGGCGCCCCCGGCCCCCTCCTCCTTTCGGCCGAGGGCTCCCGGGGCCGCGGCGTCTAGCCTGGGCGCATGGCGTCGAACGACATCCCCTCACCCCTCCACGGCCGCCTGTCTGGACTGGAGGGCACGGCCGTCCGGCTCGTGCCGTGGGCCGTGGCGGGGGCACTGGCCCTGGCCTGGGGGTACGGCCTGATCGGCACGGTCCGTCAGCAGACCCTTCCGGACTGGCCGGGGCCGCCGCGCTCACCCATGGACTACGTGCCGGTCGTCGCGGGCGCGGTCGCGACCGTGCTCGCCCTGGTCGCCCTGCACCCCCGCGCGGGCCGCGGGTTGACCACCGCCTGCGGGGTCGCCGCCGCGCTCGTGGTGGCCGCCGCCTCGGCCGTGCTGCTCCCCCTGCCGAAGGGCATGTTCGGGTACGCCTTCGCGCTCTCGGAGGTGCTGTCCCTCCTGGTCCTGCTGTCGCTGGCGGCGCTGCGCTGCCGTCCCTGGCAGATCGTCGCGGTCGCGCTGTGCGTGTTCGCGGCGGGCCTCACCGACCAGCTGCGCGAGCCCAACAACTACGAGGTCGTCTCGCCGTCCCTGATGATGGTGACGGCCGGCCTGGTCCCCGGCCTGTACCTGCGGTGGAGGGCGTTCCAGCGGCGGTCCCACGCGGAGCGGGCGCGCGCCCATGAGCGCCTGGCCGTCGCCCGCGACCTGCACGACGTGGTCGCGCACGAGGTGACCGGCATCGTCGTGCAGGCGCAGGCCCTGCGGTACATCGCCGAACGCGACCCCGGGGCGGTGCGGGACGGGCTGCCCGAGATCGAGGCCGCGGGCGCGCGCGCCCTGGAGTCCATGCGGGGTATGGTGACCCGCCTGCGCGAACCGGACGACGTCCCCCTCTCCCCCGACCTCTCCGGCGGGCTCGCCCGCCTGGAGGCCGCCGCCTCCGACGGCCTCCCCCGCGTGTCGGTACGGTGCGAGGGGGACGTGGACGGCCTTCCGCCGACCGTCGGCACGGCGGTCCTGCGGATCGTCCAGGAGTCCGTCACCAACGCGCTGCGGTACGCCCGCGGGGCGGCCCTGGTGGACGCGGTGGTCCGCGCCGGGCCGGACGGGGTGGCGGTGGAGGTGCTCGACGACGGCCGCGAGGCGGGGAGCGGCGTCGGCGGCGGGTTCGGCCTGATGGGGATGGCCGAACGTGCCCGGATCCTCGGCGGGGAGCTGTCCGCGGGTCCGCGCGGCGGGGGGCACGGATGGGAAGTACGGGCGTGGCTGCCTCTGGAAGGGGACTCATGACGATCCGCGTGCTGCTCGCGGACGACCAGAGCATGGTGCGGACGGGGTTCCGTTACATGCTGGACGCCGAGGACGACATCACGGTGGTGGGCGAGGCCGGGGACGGCCTGGAGGCGGTCCGGAAGGCGCGGGAGCTGCGCCCGGACGTGACGCTCATGGACATCCGGATGCCGGGCGTGGACGGTCTGGAGGCGACCCGGCGTCTGGCGGGTCCGGGGGTGGAGGACCCGCTCCGGGTGGTCGTGGTGACCACGTTCGACCTGGACGAGTACGTGCACGCGGCGCTGGGCGGAGGGGCGGTCGGGTTCCTGCTGAAGGACGCGGGCCCGGCCCTGCTGATCGAGGCGGTGCGCGCCGCCGCCCGGGGCGACGCCATGGTCTCCCCGCAGATCACGGTGCGCCTGCTGCGCCACTTCTCCGCGACGGCCCCCCGCTCCTCCCCCGACGACGGCGGGCTGACCCCGCGGGAGCTGGACATCGTGCGCTCGGTGGCGCGGGGGCTGACCAACACCGAGGTCGCCGCGGAGCTGTTCGTCACGGTGAGCACCGTGAAGACGCACCTGGCGAGCGTCCAGAACAAGCTCGGGGCGCGGAACCGGGTGGAGGTCGCCGCCTGGGCGTACCGCGGCGGGCACGTCAGCTGACGGGCGTGCCGGGACCGCTTCCGCCGTCCCGGGGCCCGGCTCAGCGGGACGGGGCCGGGCCGCCTGGGCCAGGCCGCCTGGGCCAGGCCGCCTGGGCCAGGCCGCCTGGGCCGGGCGTCGCGGGCCACGGCGGGCACGGACCGCGGGCGGCGCGGCGGCGACCGGACCACCGCCCGCCCTCCGGCGTGCGGGGCCCGCCGGCCCGGACACCGCTACGGCGGGCGGTGGCAGCGGGTGGCGACGGGTGGCGGCGGGTGGCGGGCGGCCACGCGCCCTCCGCGTCCCGGCGGCGACGCACGGTCACGCCCCATCCGTGACCCCATCGGTGCTTTGACCCAATTCTGACCCGTGCCCCGGTGTCGCCTTCGCCCCGGTGCGGCGGGCCCCGATGATGATCGGGGGAAGCACCCGACCGCACCGACTGCGAGGTTTGCCCATGGCCACGATGCGAGCCGCCCGGCTCAACGTGAGGACCCGGACCCTGGAGGTCAAGGACGTTCCGCGGCCCGTCCCCGGCCGGGGGCAGGTCCTGGTCCGGGTGAGGGCGGCGGGCGTGTGCCTGTCCGACGTCCACCTGGTCGAGGGCATCCTCCGGCCGCAGTACCTGGAGGGAGACGAGGTCACCCTGGGGCACGAGGTGTCCGGCGAGGTCGAGGAACTGGGCCCCGACGTCCTGACCGCCGGGGTCGGCGACCGGGTGGCGCTCCAGGCGGGCCAGCGCGACCGCGCCGGAAGGACCCTCACGCGGGGGGTGGACTACGACGGCGGCTGGGCCGAGTACGCGCTCGCCGACGAGGAGACCCTCGTCCCGATCCCCGACTCCCTCCCGTTCGACCAGGCGGCGATCATCCCCGACGCGGTGTCCACGCCGTGGGCGGCGGTCACCGCCACGGCCGGCGTCGGCCCGGCGGAGTCGGTCGGCGTGTGGGGCGCGGGCGGGCTGGGCGCGCACGCCGTGAAACTGCTGCGGCTGGTGGGCGCCGCCCCGGTCATCGCCGCCGACCCCGACCCCCGGGCCCGGGAGCGCGCCCTGGCGTTCGGGGCCGACGCCGCCCTGGACTCGGCCGCGCCCGACTTCGCGGCGAAGGTCCGCGAGCTGACCGGCGGGCGGGGCCTCGACGCCGCCTTCGACTTCGCGGGCGTCCCGGTCGTGCGCGAACAGGCGCTCCGGCTGCTCGGCGAGCACGGCCGCCTGGTCCTGGTCGGCCTGACCGACAAGCCGCTGGAGATCAGGGACGGCACCCGGTTCAGCTACCTCAGGCAGCAGGTCCTCGGCCACTACGGCTCCGAGCCGGAGCACGTCGTCGAACTGGTGGAGCTGGTGGGGGCGGGCCGCCTGGACTTCGCCGGATCGATCAGCGGGACCTTCGGCCTGGAGGAGGCGCCGGAGGCGGTGGAGCGCCTGGAGAAGCGGATCGGCTCCCCGGTCCGGCTCGTCCTGGAGCCCTAGGAGTACCGAGGCCGGGCCCGTGCGTCCGGCCCGGCGACCGGCGGTCCCGGACCGGCGCCGGGACGGGCAGCCCGGGGTACGGCGGGACGGGCAGCCCCGGGGGCGCCGGGACGGGCAGCCCGGGGCCCGTGCCGGTCGCCGTCGCGTTCCGGTGCCGGTCGCCGGTCCGGGGCCGTGCCGGGGCCGTACCGGCGCCGGTCGCCGTCGCGGTCCCGTATCGGCTCCGGGGCAGCACGGTGCGGACGGGCCCTCCGGGCCCCCTGTATCAAGCGAACCGCAGGCGGACGCCCACCGGTAGGGGCGACCGCGCACCTGTGGACGGCCGACCCGGCCCCCGCCCCGCCCGGGGCGGGGGCCGGACGGCGCCCGCGTCCGCCGTGCGACCGCCCGGCCTGCCGGTTCCCGGCCTACCAGTTCCCGGGCGCGTAGTCCTTGAGGAAGCACCCGTGCAGGTCCTCGCCCAGCTCGCCCCGGACGATGGGGTCGTACACGCGCGCGGCCCCGTCCTCCAGGTCGAGCGGCGCGTGGAACCCCGCCTCGGCCATCCGCTCCTTGTCCGGGTGCGGCCGTTCGTCGGTGATCCAGCCGGTATCCACGCTGGTCATGAGGATGCCGTCGGACGCCAGCATCTCCTCGGCGCTGGTCCGGGTGAGCATGTTGAGCGCGGCCTTGGCCATGTTCGTGTGGGGGTGGCCCGGGCCCTTGTAGCCGCGGCCGAACACCCCCTCCATCGCGGAGACGTTGACGATGTAGGAGCGCCGGGCGGAGGTCGCCGCCAGGGCCGGCCGCAACCGGTCCACCAGCATGAACGGCGCGCTCACGTTGCACAGCTGCACTTCGAGCATCTCCACGGGGTCGATCGCGCCGACCCGCCGCGTCCAGCTGTTCTCCGCCGCGAGGTCCGGGACCAGGCCGCCCGCGTCGATCGCCGTACCGGCGCGCACCCGCTCCAGCGAGGCCGACCCCGTGGTCAGCGCGAGCGACGTGAGCATCTGCGGCGTGAGCGCGTGCGGCGCCACCGCGGCTCCCCCGTCGTCCGCTCCCTCCACCGCCTCCAGCGCGCGCGGCCGGACGCCGCCCAGCACCAGCGGCTCGGGCAGGCCCGCTCCCGTGAGCGGCTGCGCCTCCGCCTCGATCAGCGGCCCGTACGAGCCCGGCGAGCGCCGCACCGTCTGGGCGGCGTTGTTGATGAGGACGTCCAGCGGCCCCTGCTCCGCGACCGAGTCGGCCAGGCGCACCACCTGGGCGGGGTCGCGCAGGTCGATGCCCACCACCCGGAGCCGGTGCAGCCACTCGCCGCTGTCCGGCATGGCCGCGAAGCGGCGCACCGCGTCGTTGGGGAACCGCGTCGTGATGGTGGTGTGCGCGCCGTCCCTCAGCAGCCGGAGGGCGATGTACATGCCGATCTTCGCGCGCCCGCCGGTGAGCAGCGCGCGCCGGCCGGACAGGTCGGTGCGGGCCGCACGGCGCTCCTTGTTGAACGCGGCGCACGTCGGGCACAGCTGGTGGTAGAAGGCGTCGACCTCGCGGTACTTCTGTTTGCAGATGTAGCAGGGCCGGGCCTTGCGCAGCACCCCCGCGAGGGCGCCCCCGGCGCCGCTGGTGAGGGCGCGGCCGTTGGTCTCGTCGTCGATCCGGTCCGGCGCGGCGGTGGCGGTGGCCGCGAACACGGCCTCGTCGTGGGCCTTCTGGGCGGTCTGCCGCTCCTTGCGGCGGCGCTCCTTGACGGCCTTGAACAGCTTGGCGGTGGCCCGTTGCAGGAGGGCCGAGTCCGGGTGGTCGCTGGGCAGCTCGCCGGCGCGGGCGAGGACGTCCAGGCACACGGCCATCCGCTCGGGGGAGATCCCCGGCTCCGCCCCCGCGGCGTCCGCGCCCCCGGGTACCCGCGCCGCCCCGTCGGCGGAGCCGTTTCCGGGCGCGTCCGCCCGTCCGACGCCGTTCGCCGGTCCCGTCCTCGTCTCCGTCATCGTCTCCGTCACCGCTCCGCTGCCGTCCTGGGGCCCGCGCTCGCGGACCCGGTGGCGCCCGACTCGGGGCCATCAGGAACCTTATGCGCACTCGCACACCACGCGGGGCACAATCCAGTCGAGGGGACAGGTGACCATGGAGTGGACACAGACGACGCATGGGACATATGAGGCCCATGGGTAAGGGGATATCCGTGATCCAGCCGAGAGCCGCCTCGGACGCGGCTCGCACCGATCGCGAGCTCGTGGTGCTGCTCGACGAGGAGTACCAGCGGGTAGGGGTGGCCGACAAGGCCACCGTGCACACCGGGGACACCCCGCTGCACCTGGCGTTCTCGTGCTACGTCCTGGACGCGGACGACAGGGTGCTGCTCACACGGCGGGCCCTCGGCAAGACCACCTGGCCCGGTGTGTGGACCAACAGCTGCTGCGGCCATCCCGCGCCGGAGGAGGGGTTCGAGGAGGCCGTGCGCCGCCGCGCGGGGCAGGAGCTGGGGCTGGCCGTGGGCGGGGTGCGGTCCGCGCTGCCGGACTTCCGCTACCGGGCCGTGTCCGCCGAGGGGATCGTCGAGAACGAGTTCTGCCCGGTGTTCTGGGCCCGGGCCGAGGGGGAGCCCTCCCCCAACCCGGAGGAGGTCGCCGAGTACGCGTGGGTGGAGTGGGCGGACCTGGTGGCGGTCGCCGGGCGCACGCCGTGGCTGCTGAGCCCGTGGGCCGTGGAGCAGATCCCCCGGCTCGACGCCCTCTGAGCGCCCGGCCGCCCGGCGGGAAGCCGGAGCGGCCGGGAGGCCGGTCCCGGGTCCCGGGCGGGCCGGGCCACGGCGGCCCGGCGCACCCGGGTCCCGGAAGAACCCGGTCCCCGGCCGGAGGTGCTGAAGGCGGCGCTCCCTGGGTAGGACCGGGATGGGTGCCCCCTCTTCCCCTGGAGCTGAGTCCCATGGCCGCAAGCCCTGACGGGCGGTTGCTCCGTCCCGCCGCCCTCGTCGTCGACGTCCTCGACACCCTCTTCCCCCTCGGCCCCCTGGAATGGCGCTTTCGGGAGGCCGGGATCCCCCGGGTGCTCATGACCCGCTGGTCGGACCACCTGCTGCGCGACTCGTTCGCCCTGGCGCTGACGGACGGCGGGCCGGGGTCCGGGGACGGCCGCTCCTTCGAGGACGTCGTCCGGGGCGCCCTCCGGGACATCACCGGCCACCAGATCGCGCCGGCGGCGGAGGACGCGATCATCGAGGGGCTGGCCTGGCTGGACCCCCGTCCCGAGGCCGCCGCGGCCCTCGCCGCCGCGCGCGGCGCCGGTCTCGGGGTGGCCACCCTGGGCAACGGCGACGCCGGGCTGCACCGCGCCCTGCTGGAGCGGGCGGACCTGCTGGACCTGGTGGACCACGTCGTCGCCGCGCGTCCGACGAGCGACTGGAAGCCCGCTCCCGGCGCCTACCTGGCCGCCGCGCGGGCCCTGGACCTCCCCCCGGAGCGGGTGGGCCTGGTCAGCGGCCACGGCTGGGACGTGGCCGGCGCCCGCCGGGCGGGGCTGGTGACGGGCTGGTCCGGACACCTGGAGGGCCGTTTCCCCTCGCTGTTCGCCCCGCCGGACGCCTCCGGCCGCGACCTGGCCGAGACGGTCGACCGGCTCCTCGCCCTGCCCGCGGCCCCCGTGGCCTGACGCGCTCCGCCCCTCCGCCGTGCCCTCGTCCCCGGGACGTCCCCCACGCACGGGCCCGTGGACACCGGGGCCGTGGGTCGCGGAGACGGAACGGCCCGCGGCCCGACGACCAGCGGCCCGGCGCTCCGACGGCTCGCGACCCGGCGGCCGGACGATCAGGGGGTCAGCCCTCCCAGGTCCGGTCGTACTCGGGGTGGGTCCGGTAGACCGCGGCGAGGTACTTGACCGCCAGCCGCCAGGCCAGCAGCTCGGACCAGGGGTCGCCGCCACCGGTGTCCGCCTGGGGGCCGGGGGTGAGGCTGCGCATGCTCGCACGGTGCGCGTCGGCGTACCCGCGGACGATGTTGCGCTTGGCCGCGACCTCCGCCAGGGCCCGGTCCCGGCCGCGCGCTCCCACGGGAACGGCCTTCGACGCGCGTTCGTCCTCGTCCAGACGCGCGTTCAGGAACTCGACGATGGTCAACGGACAACTCCCCTTCTGTCCCCCTTGCCCGGCACAGGGGTCAGTATCTGCCATAAATCCGGTCCGGGCCACTTCGTCCGGATGCTCACGAGCACGCCTCCGGAGCCGGGCCGCGGCCCCCGGCCCGGCTCCGGAGGCGCCCCTCCCGGGTCCCTTCCGGCACGACCGCCGACGAGGCGTGTCCCGGGGGAGGCGGGTCCCCCCGTGCACCGGACCGCGGGACCCGGCGGGCCGTCAGGCACAGCCCTCGAACTGGGGGACGCTGTACCGCCTCTCCGGGCCGTCCCCGTCCGGTGTCTCCAGACCGGTTCCGTCGAACCACCTGCGCAGCATGTCGCCGGCCACCCCGTCCTGGTACATCTTGCTGATGGCCCTGTTCACGGCCTCGCACGCCGCCACGTCCCCGTATCGCAGGCCGACACCGTACTTCTCGTCGGTGAAGGGGTTGCCGACGAGCCGGAATTCGCCGGGGCTCTGCGCCTGGAACCCGGCGAGGATCAGGTTGTCCGTGGACACCGCGTCCACGTCGCCCTCCCTCAGCAGGTCGATGCACGCGCTGTAACTGGACGCCGGCTTGACCTCGACGGAGATGCCGAGGCCCTCGATGCGGCTGTTGGAGTTGGACCCGTCGCTCCGGCACACGACGCGCCCGTCCAGGTCCCGGACGCCCTCGATGTCCGTGGCGTCCGAGCGCACGAGCACGTCCTGCTTGGCCACGTAGTAGGGGCCGGCGAACGTGACCTCGGTCTTGCGGACCGGGGTGATGGAGTAGGTCGCCACGACCATGTCCACCCGGCGACCCGAGATCTCCAGCGGCTCGTCGACGTCCAGCACCCTCTCCCGCTGCTCGGACGTGACGCCCACGAAATCGACGTTCTCCCGGGCGATGCCCAGCTCCTCGGCGATGTACAGCGCCACGTCGACGTCGAGGCCCTCGAACCGGCCCTCCCCGACCTCCAGTCCCAGGCCGGGCTGATCCGCCTTGACCGCCACGGTCAGGGAGGTGGCGTCCACGAGCGACCCCTCCTCCCCCAGCTCCGCCGTGCAGGCGGCCGTCCCCGCCACCGTCACGACGGCAAGGACGGCCGCGGCAACGGTGCGGCGGTGTCGAAACATCATCGGCCTGTTCCTCGTCTCTCGGGGGTCAGCGGTACTCGGCCAGCCGGGGGCGCACCCCGAGCAGGACGAGGGCGAACAGGGCGAGCGTTCCGGCGGGCAGCAGCCACGCCCACGGGGCCAGGGCGTCGTCGCCGCGCTCGATGCCCTCGTTGAACTCGGCCCTGTGCTCCATGGCCAGGGCGTCGAGGGCGTCCTCATAGGCGCGGAAGGTGCCGTCCTCCGCGTGGGCGACCTCCATCCGGGCGGCGACGGCGGAGCCGGGACCCTCCTCCGCGGCGGCGCGCAGCGCGCGGTCACCGCTCTGGAAGTCGCGGTAGGCGTCGAGCACGTCGGCGAACTTGCCCTCACTGCCCGTCAGAAGCGCCTCGTAGGCACTCTGCCCCAGGTAGCCGAGCGCGTCGGGGGCGTTCCCGTCGGCCCCCGACGCACCGACCACCCGGTCGATCGCCTCGTAGTAGCCGTCCAGGTCGTCGGCCGGGCTGAACAGCACCTGCTGCGCCCTGTCCAGATACACCTGCTGGTAGTTGTCGGCCTGGGCCGGGTCGACCAGGTAGCGGCTCTGGTCGGCCTGCATGACGGTGGAGATCGCCCCGGCGCGAGCCAGCGCCATCTCCGCGTCCAGACCCCGCTCCTTGGCGGCGCTCTGGTGTTCGCCGCTGTTGACGAGCGAGAGGACCACGCCGACGGTGAGCAGCACCGTCCCGGCGGTCGCGACGGCCACGGGGGCGTTGAGCCGACGGCGGAAGCGGGCCCGCATGTACAGCTGGAGGCCGAGCATCGCCACGAGCGCCACCCCTCCGGCGACCCCCACCCAGACCCGGCCGAGCTCGACGGAGGACTCGCTCTCCACGTGGTGGGCGCGGATGATCGCCGACGCGTCCAGGCTCACGTTGAACGCCTTGGGCAGGAGCTCCGTGTGCATCAGGCGGGTGGCCTGTCGGTACGACACCAGCGCCGTCTGGTCCACCTCTCCCGGTGGGGCCTGCGCCTCGTCGTTGTGGAGCAGGGCCTGGGCGGCGAGCTGCTCGTATTCGCCCATCCCGTCGAGGACGGCCTGGAGGTCCAGCTCCTGGACGCTCCGGCTCCGCTCACCGCCTCCGCCGGCGCCCTCCCCCCGCACCTCGTCCTCCATGAGCGAGGCGGCCTGGAGCAGCGCCTCGTTGGCATCGCTCCGGCTCTCCTCGTACTGCCGCATCGCCTCCGCACGGCCCGAGCCCAGGCCGTGTTCGGTGCCCATGAGCAGGACGTCGGCCAGCTGGACGTCCATGTCGGCCAGGGCGAGGTAGAGCGTGGTGGTCGTCCTGGCCTGCGGCCCGGCCTCGTGGCCGACCACGTCCAGGCCCTCGCGCGCCTGGTCGAGGGTGAGGGTCGCCGAGCCGAACAGCCCCGCGACGGACACCAGGCACACCACCGTCAGCAGCCACACACGGGCCGGGGTGGTGCGGAGCCAGCGGCGTGCGCCGGCCACGCGGTCACGCGCGTAACCGCCGGTCCGCGTGTCGGCGCCCCCGGGCGGGGCGGGCGGGCCGACCACCGCTCCGGCGTCCCGGGCGCCGCGCGCGGGGGACGCCCCGGAGGGGGCCGGCGGAGAGCCGGGGCGGTCACGGCCCAGCTCCTGGTCGGAGTCGGGGGGCATCAACGGGGTTCACCCCTTCTGGACGATGATGACGGTCCATGCTCCGACGTAGATCCGGTCACTGTCATACAGGGGCACCTCCACCTTGCGGGGGATCATGTTGGCGGTCCCGTTGATCATGGTCCCGTTCGTGGACCCGGGGTCGACGATCGACCAGGTCCCGTCGGGCTGGGCGACCAGGATGGCGTGGATGTGGGAGATCGCCGGGTCGCCCTTCGGCCCGCCCAGGTCGATCTCGGGCGTGAAGCCCCTGGACGCGCTGCGACGGCCGATGTGGACCCGGTCGCCCTTCAGGCTCACCCGGCGCTGCTTGTTCACCGGGGGGAAGGCGATCTGGGCGGGGTCGAGCATGCCCCGGTCGACCATGTACTGGTAGTAGGCGGGGTCGGCCACGACGATGACCCGCCAGCGCGGGGCGGCCGGGGCGCCGTCCTGTTCGGAGCCCCCGCGTGTGTGGCTGCCGGACTGCGAGGCGAAGTCGTAGCCGCACTCCTCGCAGAAGCGCCCGGTACGGGAGGTCGAGCACTCGGGGCAGGGGCCGCCCCTGGGCGCGGCGGGCGGCCGCCGCGGCGCGGGGGCGCGCGGCGGATCCGGACGGCCCGCGGGGGCCTCCGGCGGCGGGGGCCGGTACTGCTGGGGCGGCGGCGAGGGGGAGTGCGCCTGGAGGCGCAGCCCGCAGGTGTCGCAGAAGTCAGTCGCCGTCGAGTGGTGCCCGGAGGGGCAACTCGGCATGGGTCCCTCCTACCCGGGGCCGGGGGCGCCGTGGGTTCCGGTCCCGTCCCCGGGCCGGGTCCGCACGGTCCGGGTCGAGTTGGTGTCCAGGGTCATCTCGTCGACCTTGTCGACGCCGGGCTTGAGACGGACGGCGCCGGTGACCGGGTCGAGGACGTCGACCACCTTTCCGAGGAGCCTCGCTGTCTCCGCGTCACCCGTCTGCTCCGCGAGTGCGACGGCACGGCCCAACCGCGTGGTGGCGGTGTTCTCGTCCCCGTCGCGACGGGCCGCGAGCCCCTCCTGGATGGCCTGGGCCAGTTCGACCTGGCCGGTGTAGTGCGCCACCCGCGGGTTGATCCGGGTGGCCGTGGCCTCGTCCGCCGTCCACTCCGCGAGGATGTTGCCGGAGGCGAGGACCTGGTCCTCCGCGCCCCCGGTCCCGGGGAGGACCACACGCACCCACCCGGCGCGCAGCTGCCGTCCGGGGTCGCCCGCGGGCACCTCCACGCACACGTGGTAGTCGCGGTTCTCGGTGCCCCACGACCCCGTGGGGTAGTCGCCCGCCTGGGGCGCGCGCGCCACTGCCCGGTGGGTGAGCTCCTGCACCGTGGGCGACACCTGCTTGACGTAGCGCACCACGGAGTTCTGCGGGGTCCACAGCCGCAGGACGACGTCCGCGACGGCCTTGCCCATGGACGCCTGGGCCATGGCGCGGAAGTCGGCGGCCAGGTCGGCGGGGTCGGCGACGAGGCCGGGGCCGCCGCCGAGCAGCGCGGAGTCGATACGGCGCAGGTCGTCGACCCTCCAGTCGGTGCCCACGCCCCGGCAGTCGCACACGAACCGGCCGCCGACCTGCCGCAGGACCCGCTCGAACTCCTCGGCGACCTCGTTGTTCCGACCGTCGGTGAGCAGGATGGCGTGCTTGATGCCGTCGTCCACGGTGGCGAACAGCTCCGCGGCGAGGGACAGCCAGGCGCCCATCCGGGTGCCGCCGTCGGCGCGCAGCCCGCCGATGGCGTCCAGGGCCTCGGCCCTGGTGACGGCGTCCACCTCGACGAACCGCCGCTCGCCCTCGGGAAAGGCCATGCGTGCCTTGCTGCCGCCGCTGATCAGGGCGAATCTGACCCCCTCGCGCAGCGTCTCCACGGCCGCGCGGGCGGCGCGCTTGGCCTCGTGGAGCTTCTCCCCGTACATCGAACCGGAGGTGTCGACGATGATCACCTCGGAGGCGCGCACCGAGGACCCCACCAGGACGGGGCTGCGGGAGGTGACGCTGACGACGGCGTGCACCTCGCGCCCGCCGATGGGCAGGAACCTGTTCTGGTCGACGTCGATCCGGAACTCCGGTTCGGCGGACCGGTCAGTCCTGTTCGGCACGTGGACCCCCTTGCTCGGTGGGTACGGGGATGAGGACCGCGGTGATGTTGTCCTTGCCGCCGGCCCTCAGAGCGAGGCTGATGTAGGTGCGGGCGGCCTCGTGGGGCCTGGCCCCCGCTCCCGGCACCGCGTCGGTCAGCGACTGCGCCTCGGGGTAGTAGTTCCACAGGCCGTCGCTGCACAGGAGGACGGTGCCGGGCCCGGTCGGGGTGACGGTGGAGATGTGCGCGTCGATCTCGCCGGAGTCGGCGCCCATCCACGCGATGAGGGCGTGCGCGTTGGCCGACCTCATGGCCTCCTCGCGGGAGAGCGCCCCCATCTGCACCATGGCCTCGCTCCAGGAGTCGTCCCGGGTGAGCAGCGCCGACGCGCTGGACCTGGGCCCTCCGGAGAGCCAGTAGGCGCGGCTGTCCCCGACCCAGCCGACGGTGACCGTCCCGGCGGCGGGGTCGACGACCGCGGACACGAACGTGCACGCGGGGGCGGAGTCGAGCGACTCGGCGATCCCCGCGACGGCCTCGGCCGCCCTGGTCATCGCCGCGGCGGTGGCCTCGCGGGGATCGGCGCCCCGGCGGATCTGCTCCGCGAGGACCGTCGCCCCCGTCTCCGCGGTGACCCGGGAGGCCTCGTCGGACCGGGGCGAGCTGGACACGCCGTCGCAGACCACGGCGCAGACCGTGCCCGGCGCGCGGGGGTCGTCCGCGGCGACGACGCGGATGGCCATGGCGTCCTCGTTGCGCCGGTGGCGGAGCCCGCGGTCGCTGACGCCCGCGGCCGCGTCCGTGCGCACCTCGACGTGGTCGCGCCCGGTGGGCTGGAGGAACCCGCACTTCTCGCAGTAGCCGTCGCCGACCCGGCCGGGGCACCACGCGCACATCTCGGGGTTGGTGGGCTGGACGGGGCTGCTGCCCACGGCGGGCGGCGGCCAGTCGGGCGCCGGGACGGGCGGTGCGGCCGGGGGCGGCGCCGCGGCGGCGGCGGACGGCGCGGGGGCGGACAGGGGTCTCAGGGAGTCCCGCCGTATCGGCTGGGTGGTGAACGAGTCGGCCCCGTGCCGTCCCGGGTCCGCCTCGGGTCCGCCGCCCCTCGGACGGCCTCCCCCGGCGGCGGGCGCGGCCGGGGTCGCGGTACCGGTCCCGGGGCCTCGGGTGGCGCCGTTCAGGCTCACCTGCGGAGCCGTCGGCCCACCGTCGGCCGGGACGAGTCCGGGGCGGGAGCCGCCCCCCGGGCCACCGCCGCCGACCGGCCCCCGTGTGGCGCCGGACATGCTCTGCTGGGGGGCCGTGGGCACGTTGTCGGAGCGCTCCGCGGGGGCGCCCCCCTCCCGCTCCGGGAGGGGGCGGCCGCACCCCTCGCAGAAGACGTCTCCCGCCGCCGCCCTGTCCGAGCAGGCAGGGCAGGTCCGCACCGTTGTCATCGCCGTTCCCTCGATCCTCACAGCAGCGTCACGGGACGCAGGGAGTTGGCCTTGTCGATCAGCTCGTACCGCTCCGAGGCGGCGGTGGACCGCTGGGCGAGCGCACGGTAGCGCCGCTCCAGGTTGGTCCGCACCCCCTCCTCGGTGAACGGGCCGTCGAGCAGGCTTCCGCCGCCGGGTGCGGCGCCACCTCCGTCGAGCCATCCCAGGGCGGACTCCAGGACGCGCGCGGCCAGCCGGTCGGCGGACTCGCTGTCCAGGCCGACGCGCTCCAGGCGCCGTCCGGCCTCGACGAAGTCGGCGGCGCCCGTCCCGGGGTGCCGGGCGGAGAGCACGGCGATCAGCGCGGTCTGGGCGTGGACGTGGAGGCTGGACATCTCCGGGACCCTGTCGAGGACGGCGACGGCGGCGTCCCGGTCGCCCTGGGCGAGGCGGACGCGGGCCAGGCCGAACGCGGCGCTGACGAAGGAGTGGTCGGTGTTCCAGACCGTCCGGTACTGGTGGGCCGCGGTGTCGAGCTCACCGGTCCGCTCGCAGGCGAGCGCCAGGCCGAGCTTGGGCGCGGCCTCCCCCGGGAGGTGGTCGTACAGCTCGTCGAAGTGGTCGCGGGCATCGCGGAACCGGGCGGTGCTCAGTTCGGCGACCGCCAGGTACCACATGGTGCGCCAGTCCCCGGGGACGGCCTCGCTGAACTTCTGGAGGGCGTCCACCGCCTCGCCCTGCCGGCCGAGCGTGATGAGCGCGCGGGCCAGCATCAGCAGGGTCTCGGGCGTGGGCGCGGGCATCGCGCGCAGGGCGGGGACGAGCTCCTCCGGGGGAAGGGCCCGGAACCCCCGCAGGTGCTGGGACGCCGGGTCGCCCCGGTCGACGAGGGGCGCGGGCAGCAGGGCGGCCGCGTCGGTGGGGGCGGGCGGCGCGAGCATGCGGTCGGCGTCGTGCGCGCCGACGCCGCTGCGGGTGCCGAAGTTCTCGCCGCCGAACAGGGTGGAGGGCGCCGGGTGCGGGGCCCCCTCCAGTTCGGACAGGACCTCGCGCAGGACGCCGGTGAGCTGGTCGGCCATGTCGCTCGCGTCGTGGAAGCGGAGTTCGAGCTCGCTGTGGACGGAGCGGCGCAGGAGCCGGTCGTACGACTCGAAGCGCTGGAGCAGCGGCACGGTCTCGCGCGGGGGGATGCTGTGCGGGTACTCGCGCATGAAGCTGAAGCGGAAGCTGAGCACGGCCAGCGCGCGGCCCACCGAGTACAGGTCGGCGCTGACGGTGGGGCCGGGGCCGCGCAGCTCGTCCTCGGTCACGCGGTAGCCGGGGGTCGTGTACACGGGGCTGACGGTGTCGTCCATGCGCCGGACGCCGCCGAGGTCGATGAGCTTGATCTGCTCCTCGCTCTGGATGACGTTGTCGGGCTTGAAGTCGCAGTACAGCAGGCCCCTGGAGTGCAGGTAGCCGAGGGCCCGCAGGGCCTCCAGGCCGTAGGCGATGACCTGGTCGACGGGGAGCACGGCGTCGGAGTCGTCCTCGCGGCGCTCTATGAGCAGTTCGCGCAGGGACTTGCCCCCGACGTACTCCATGACGATGTGCCCGCCGGGGATCCCGGTACGCGGGTCGGGGTGCTGCGAGAAGTTGATGATCTTGACGATGTTGGGGTGCTCGACCTCGGACAGGAACGCCCGTTCCGCGGCGGCCGCCTTGTGCGCCTCGGCGTCACCGGAGTTGAGCAGGCCCTTGAGGACGACCCACCGGTCGTTGACGTTGCGGTCGCGGGCCAGGTAGATCCAGCCGAGGCCGCCGTGGGCGAGGCAGCCGAGCACCTCGTACTGACCGCCGACCCTGTCCCCGGGGGAGAGCTTGGGGGTGAACGAGAACTGGGTGCCGCACTTGCGGCAGAAGCCCTCGGTGCGGCCCGGCTGCTCGCCCCTGCTGCGGCCGACCTTCTCGCCGCAGTTGCCGCAGAAGCGGTTCTTCTCCGAGACGACCGGGTTGCGCATGACGGCCTCGGAGGGGTCCCGGTAGGGCACCGGGGGCACCATGACCATGCCCATGCCGAGCATGCCCCGGGAGGAGCCCCGGCGGCCGAAGCGCCCGGTGCCCGGGCCGTCGGGCCCCGGGCCGACCGTGCCGGAGATGCTGCCGGGACCGGACCGCCCGGAGAGCTTGACGTTGCCGGAGAGCGGGTGGGAGGGGGCGGGGTCGCCGCCGGAGGAGGGGGTGGAGGAGGGCCACTGGTCGGGGACCTCGCCCGGCGGGGTCACCACGGGCGACGGCCGGGGGCCGGAACCCTGCCGCCGGCCCTTCCCGGGCCCCTGGTCCCCGGCTCCGGACCCGGCCCTCGGCCCGGTCCCGCCGGGGGGCGCGAAGGACCGCTGCGGACCGGAGCCCGGCGGAGGCGGACCGCCGAACGCGGGCCCGGCCCCGGCTCGGGGCGCGCCGAACGCCCCGGGGGCGTCCGAGGGCCGCGGAGCCCCTCCCGGGGAGGGTGCGCCGGATGCCGGGGGCGCGGTCGTCCCGGTGGGTCGCTCCTCCACCGGGGCCAGGCCGCACACACCACAGAAGCCGTCCTCGATCCGGCCGTGGCAGCCGGGGGCCGTGCACTTGGTCATCTGCTCACACCACCATCGCTCTCGCCGTCTGACGCGCCCGTGCCCGGTGTGGTTCTGTCCCCGGGCGTTTCGGTTCCGCCGAGTTCGTGGAGCGCCCGGAGGTAGGACGACAGGGAGACCGTAGCGGCACGCAGGTCGCAGGGGGCCGACCACAGTTCCGCGTGGGCCCGGGCGTGGAGTCCGGCCAGGCGCTCGTCCTCGGCGAGCCCCAGCCGCGCCGCGCGGGCGCGGAAGGCGTCCAGGCGCCCGCGCAGCTCGGCGCGGCGCTCCAGGAGCCCGGCGAGGTCCTCCTCGCGGTCGCGCGCGTCGTCGGCGGCCTCGTGGACGGCGCGCTGGAGTTCTCCCAGCCGCGTGCCGAGTTCGCGCCAGCGCCCCCGGGCGCGCAGGGAGTCCATCTCGCCGATGCCCGCCCGCAGTCCCGGCACCGGGTCCGGGACCTCGACGGCGGCGGGCGAGGAGACCTTGGCGACGACCCGGGCGCGGAGCCCGCGGGCGCGTGCGACGGCCTCCTCGACGCCGTCGATGGCGGAGCCGAGCCGCTCGACGCTCTCGGTGTAGGAGTCGCGCATGCGCAGGGCGTCGCGGAGTTCGCCGCGCACGCGCTCCAGGGCCTGGCGCAGGCGGTCGAGGGCGGAGGTGTCGACGCGCCCGTCCTCGACCAGTGAGAGGGGGTCGGTGCGGACCGTGGCGCCCACGGCGGCGAGGTCGGCCCGGAGGGCCTCGTACTCGTCCTCGCCGAGCTCGACCATGTCGGAGAGGGTGCCGATCTCCTGCCACATCGCGTCGAGTTCGCCGAGCCTCGGGTGGAGCGCGTCCCAGGCGGCCCCGACCTCCGAGATGACCCCGGTGGCCTCCTCGTAGGC
This sequence comes from Nocardiopsis sp. CA-288880, assembly GCF_050955985.1. Lineage (NCBI taxonomy): Bacteria > Bacillati > Actinomycetota > Actinomycetes > Streptosporangiales > Nocardiopsidaceae > Nocardiopsis > Nocardiopsis sp. CA-288880. Next base: position 7,062,419 of record NZ_CP192105.1, read on the forward strand.
GGCGGACATGCGGGCGACGGCGTCGGCGAGGGTCACCGCCTCCTCGTCGGCGTGGAGCAGTCCCCGCTCGCCGAGGGGCGCGTGCCGTGCGGGGAGCACCACCGAGGGCCCGTTGAGCAGGGCGGTCAGCGCGGCCTGCGCCCCGGGTCCCCCGCCGTCCGCGCGCAACCGGGTGGCCTCGTCCACCACGAGGCGGAAGGCGTCGTAGACCGTCCACAGGGTGTGGACATGCGTGTCGGCGTGCTCCCAGCGCTGCCGGGTCCGGCCCTCGAGGGCCGCGCCCTTCAGGAGCCGGTGTCCGACGTGGGCGTCCAGGTCCGCGAGGTTGAGGGTGATCCGGTCGGCCTCCCCGCGCACGCGGTTGAGGTCGTGGTCGATGCCCTCCCAGCTCATGGGCGGTATACCGGCCCCCGACGCACTCGCCACCTTCCGTACCACTCCCGTCAGTGCGCCCCGGCCCGCGTGTGCCCGAGCGGGAACGGTCGATGTTCCTTTACCTGACACGAGTCTGGCGGGGAGGTCCGCGAACCACAAGAGAGTGCCCGCTTTACGGCCATGAACGGCCAGTTCCTCACCCTTTGTGAACCAGACCACCGTGACATGACAGACACCCTCCCACGCCGGTGCCACCGCTGTCGCCGGGCCCGGGGGCTCAGCCGCGCCCGGCCCGCGCCCCCGGGACGCGGGGCTCCGTGCCCAGGACGTCCAGCACGAACCGCGCCCGCTCCGCGACCGGGACGCGCGGCAGCTCCACCAGCTCGTAGCCGTACGCGGGGTAGGCCTCGACCATCGCCCGATGGGTGCGCTCGGCCTCCTCAGGGGACTGGTGGCGCTCGGCGTCGCCGGTGAAGATCTCCGGCCACGGCGGGGCGACGAACACCCGGCGGTGGTAGCGGAACCGCCGGGCCGCCCGGTCGACGTGCGCGGGCACCGGGAGCCCGCGCAGCAGGAAGTAGCCGACCAGGTCGGGAACGCCCCGGTCGCAGAAGACCGGGCCCTCCCACGCGGAGGCCTCGCGGTGCGAGCGCATCTCCCAGGACAGCATCAGCTCGGCGAACAGGTCGTCGTCGCGCCAGGCCAGGCCGGGGCCGTCGATCTCCCTCTGGTCGCGGATGATCGCCCGCCCGGCCTCGGCCGTGCGCGCGTGGCCGAGCGCGGCCAGGTGCTCGATCAGCGCGGTCTTCCCGGAGCCGGGGCCTCCGGTGACGACGACGAGGTGGTCCATGGTTCTCCCTGGGTTGTCGGGCGGCCCCGGAGGGCCGGATGCGGTTCGCGCCCCTCCGGTCCGCGGTGCCTTCCGGAGGAGCGGCCTCCGGCCCTCCGGAAGGCCCGGGGCCGGCCGTCCGGGCGCCTTCGGCGCGGCGAGGGGCGGTCCGGCGGACGCGGGCCCGGAACGACCCCCGGACCACGGCCCAGGGCGTGGTCCGTGGATGCTGTCCGTCGCGAGCGGCGCATCCGGTGCGTTCATCGCAAGGCCGAAGAAGGAGTCAGGGTGGGGTCCTGTCGACTGATGAGAACGCCGCGAGGGGCGTGCCGGGGCGACGCGCAGCAGGGCGGGTGTCCCCGGACCACGGCCTAGCGGGCCGGGAGCTCCGCCTCGACCAGGTCGGCCGCGTACGCGGTGCCGCTCTCCTGGAGCCTGGCGCTGATGCCGGCCAGCCTCCGGGCGACCTCCGGGTCGGAGGCCAGTTCCAGCAGGGCCGCGCGGAGCGCGGCCGCGTCGGCGTCCGCCGTGTCGATCCTCCGGGCGACGCCGAGTTCCACCAGCCGGTCGGCGTTGTCGAACTGGTCGGTGGCCTGCGGGACCGCGATCATCGGCACCCCGCAGTACAGGCCCTCGTTGGAGCCCCCCATGCCCGCGTGGGTGACGAACGCGTCGGCCCGGCGCAGGATGTCCAGCTGCGGCACCCAGGGGTGCGTCTCCACGTTGGCCGGGATCTCCCCCAGCTCCGCGGGGTCGACGAACTTGCCGATCTGGAGGACGACGTGCCAGCCCGGCAGGTCGCCGAAGGCCTTCAGGCACTCGCGGTAGAACCCGGGCAGGTCGGTGAACGCCGACCCCAGGGACACCAGCAGCACCTTCTCCGCGCCCGCCGGGCGCGTCCACCCGCCCTGGTCCGTCCGCGCGCCCAGGCAGGGGCCGACGAAGGTGACCGTGTCGGCGACGGTGTCCGCGTACGGCTGCATCTCGCGCGGGATCAGCGCCAGCGCGCGGTCCGGGCGCCCGGCGAACGAGGCGTGGTCCAGCCCGGTGACGCCGTTCTCCGCCAGCCAGGCGTCGAACCTGGCGAAGTGCTCGGCCGCCCCGGGCAGGGCGCGCAGCGTCTCCATGACGGTGTCCCCGTGGTCGGCCCACGCCACGTAGGTGGGCGAGAGCTGCACGCTGGGGATGCCCCAGTTCTCGCCGAGCACGCGGGCGGGGTACCCGGCGATGTCGTACAGGAAGAGGTCGGGGCGGTCGTCCTCGTAGGCGGCCCGGACGACGGGGAGCTGGGCCATCCCGTCCTCCAGGAAGACGTCCATCGCCCGGATCGGGTCCTCCGGCCAGTCGGCGTCGGCGACGGGCAGGGTCGTGGCGCAGGGGACGAGTTCGGCGCCTGCGCCGGTGATCAGGTCGGCCATCAGGGGGTCGTTGGCGTAGGTGACGCGGTGGCCGCGGGCCGCCAGCTCCCGGATGATCTCCAGGCTGGGCAGGACGTGGCTGACGGCGGGAACGCCGACCATGGCGATGTGGGCGCGACGGGTCATCGCAGTGTCTCCGTGTGCAGATGTCGGGTAGGGCTGTGGGGCACCGGGCCCCGGGACCGGGGCGGTGCGCGGCGGCGTCGCTCGACGCGGGCCTCTAGCCGTACATCTGAAGCATGTGCATGGCGTGATGCTATCCGTGGCGTTCTGGCGGCCACAAGCCGTTTTCCCGGGCCCCTCCGGCCGTAGGATCGGGTCCCCGGCACCGCTCCCGCACCCCTTCCGGAGGTCCCGTGCCCGCCTCGGTCCCCGGCCTCGCGCCGGTCGCGCTCGTCATCTCCCTGCGGGTCCTCCCCGGCCGCCGGGAGGACTTCCTCGCCGGGATCTCCCTCAACGCGTCGGCGGCGGTGCGCGAGGAGCCCGGCTGCCTGCGCTTCGACGTGGTGCAGGACGGCGCCGACCCGGACGTCTTCCGGGTGTACGAGGTGTTCGCCGACCGGGAGGCCCTGCTCGCGCATCGCGGGACCGCGCACTTCCTGGCCTGGCAGAGGAGGAAGGCCGAGGTGGTCGTCCCCGGAAGCCAGGTCGACCACCTCGGATCGCTCGCGGTCAGCGAGGGCTGAGGCGCCTCACTGCGGGTCCTCCGGCCGCTCCCGGGGCGCGCGGTGGCGTCCTCCGCCGGGGCGCCTGGAGGCGCCCTCGCCGTCGGTCCCCTCCGGGCCGTCGTCGTCCGGCCCGGTCCTCTCGTCCCCGCGGTAGCCGTCGGCGTAGCCGCCCGCGTAGCCGTCGTCGAACGCGGTCAGCCCGGAGCCCTCCTCGGCGGGGCGGGGCTCGTCCCGGGCGAGGGGAGCGCCGTCGCCGTCGCCGTCCCGGACGGCGGCGTGCGCCCCGCGGAGCCGGAACCCGGCGACAGCCATCACGACCCCGAAGATGACGGCGTAGACGCCGACCACGAACACGATGGCCTGCGCGCCCTCCAGCGGCCAGAACCACAGGAGGAGGCCGAACACGACGGAGAGCGCGCCGACGAAGATCAGCAGCCACTCCGAGCTGATGTGCGCGCGCAGGCGGATGGCGGTGACGATCTCGGCCACACCGGTGATGACGGCCCACGCACCGATCACGAGCACGACCGCCATGCCGAAGGCGACCGGCCAGATCAGGGCGATCAGGCCCAGCAGGACGCTGACGGCCGCCTGGGCGGCGAGGGAGCCCCTGCTGCCCGGCGCGGCGCGGTACGCCGCGTAGCCCAGGGCCGCGCCGTCGACCAGCGCGTAGACACCGAACACGATCGCCAGGGCGACCAGGGTGACCCCGGGCCACACGAGGGCGATCAGTCCGAAGAGCACCGCGGCGACGCCGCGGAGGACCACAACCCACCAGTGCCGGCTCAGCTCACCGAGCAGGTCACCGGTCAACGCGTACCGGACCATCGTCGCCTCCCCTTCACCGGCACGGCCCGTGCGGGCCACACCCTGCAACTTCCCTCAAGGTCGCACATGGATGACAGACTGTACGCAAAATGCGGGGAAAGGGCGGCCTATGTACCGGTAGGGACAGTGTCGCCGCCCCGGCGCGGCCGGTACGCGGGTGAACGGAGACGACGGTGCCCGCCCTCGCCGGCGGCGTGGGCGGGCACCGTGGTGCGCCTCGGGCGGGGCCTAGCCCTGGCCCGGGAGGCGTCGCTCGGCGGAGCCGACGTAGTGCTGGCGCGGGCGCGCGATCCGGAAGGCCGGGTCGTGCAGCTGCTCGCGGTAGTGGGCGACCCAGCCGGGCAGACGGCCGATCGCGAACAACACGGTGAACATGTTGGTGGGGAAACCCATGGTGCGGTAGATGACGCCGGTGTAGAAGTCGACGTTCGGGTAGAGCTTGCGCTCCGTGAAGTAGGAGTCGGCGAGCGCCGCGGCCTCCAGCTTGAGCGCCAGGGAGAACAGCTCGTCCGGGTTCTCGTCCCGGTCGAGGATCTGGCTCGCCAGAACCTTGATCTCCTTGCTGCGGGGGTCGAAGTTCTTGTAGACCCGGTGCCCGAAGCCCATGAGGCGCATCTCGCGCGCCTTGACCTTCTCCAGGAAGTCCTCGATGGAGATGCCCGAGTCGCGGATCTCCTCCAGCATCTCCAGCACGGCCTGGTTGGCGCCGCCGTGGGACGGGCCGGACAGGGCGTTGATGCCGGAGGCGACGCTGGCGTAGATGTCGGCCTGCGAGGAGCCGACCACGCGCACGGTGGCGGTGGAGCAGTTCAGCTCGTGGTCCGCGTGCAGGACGAGCAGCATGCCGACGGCCTTGTTGAACAGGTCGCCGAGCTCGCCGGTGGGGGCCTTGTCCCCGAAGGTCATCCGGATGAAGTTGTCGACGTAGTCGAGCGAGTCGTCCGGGGAGATCGGCGTCTCGCCGATGGAGTTGCGGTAGATGCGGGCCGCGATCGTCGGCAGCTTGGCCAGCAGCCGGATCGTGGCGAGCTCCACCTGGGCGTCGTCGCCCGGGTCCACGCTGTCGTCGTAGTACGCGGCGAGGGTGTTGACGGCACTGGCCATGAGCGCCATCGGGTGGCCGTTGCGGGGCATCGCGTCGATGAACGCGCCCATCTCGGCCGGGATGTCGGCGTTGTCGCGCAGGCCGTCGGAGAACTCCTTCAGCTGGCCGGGCTCGGGGAGCTCGCCGTAGATGACCAGGTAGGCGACCTCCAGGAAGGTCGCGCCCACGGCGAGGTCCTCGATCGGGTACCCGCGGTAGCGCAGGATGCCGGCGGCCCCGTCGATATAGGTGATCTTCGAGCTACACGAAGCGGTGTTGCCGAACCCGGGGTCCAGGGTCGTCATTCCGGTCGACCCCAGCAGGGTCTTCAGCTCGATGGTGCGTTCACCCTCGGTACCGGTGAACACCGGCAGCTTCAGCACGCCGCCCTCGTAGTGGAGCTCCACCGTGCGGTCTTTGTCGTCTTCGCTCATGCCCGAGGTCAACCTTTCCCAGCGGGGGATACGTGAGGTGCGTCAGACGCGGGGCGGTCTGCCGCCACGTTCTTGATTCACTCGTTATTGTTCTGTTTTGTTAAACGACTGTTAAGCAAAATCATATAAGTTTCACCGATTCACGAACAGGTGACATGCAACACATACCCAGACGTGAGAAGAATTACCGCACGGTGAAGATTTACAAACTTTGCCGATTGTCGATTACTCCGTGATCGCCCTGAGACGTCGCAGACGGCACCGGGGGTTCTCCCGGCGTCGTCACCGCCTCCTGTGGTGGTCCCCTGAGCACCCCGCCACCCGCCCGGACCGGCCCCTCGGCGCCCTCTTCACAGAAGTGGACATATCCGAACGAAGCTCAGTGCGGCCAGGTGTTCGAACGCGCCCTAGCGGCCTTCTCTCAGGGTACCTTCGCCCTGATCAAGGGGGTTGACACGGGGTACCCCCTGCTTGGTGATCTTGACCTCTGCCTGCACAACAGCGGTCCCGCGGGCACCTCTGGGCACGGCGGAGCGGAGCCACGATGGGCTCGTGGTGTGCGTGCGGCACGAGAGTTCACACGGGCCCCGGCAGTGGCGGAGCGCTCTCCGCGCGTGGCGCCGCCCGCGGCCCGCGCCCCCACCCGGGGCGGTCCCGTGCGCCCCTCCCGGCACACTCGGGGGACGGACGCGCGGCACGCGGGACGAGGCCGGTCCCGCTCCCGGCCGCCGGCTCCGATCCCGGACGCCGGCGGAGGACGTCACTCGCCCTCGTCGACGCCGCCCGCCAGCAGGGGCTCCATGAGCAGCGAGGGGTGGTCCCGCTCGATGACCCTCAGACGCCACTTGTTGTGCACCAGCACCAGGAGTTCTCCGTCGGAGCGGCGCCTGAGCACCTCCGCCCCCGACAGGGCGTGCAGCACGGGGGCCGACTCCTCGTCGGTGCGGCGCGCCACCGAGTAGTCCAGCGGCGACGCCTCCACCGGGCTGCGGAACTCCTGGTCCATGCGGTGCTTGACCACGTCGAACTGGAGCGGGCCGACCGCCGCCAGCACGGGCGCCTGCTCGCCGCGCACGTCGGAGGTCAGGACCTGCACCACGCCCTCGGCGTCGAGCTGGGCGATACCCCGCTGGAACTGCTTGTACTTGCCCGCGTCGACCGCGCGCGCCACCACGAAGTGCTCGGGGGCGAAGCTCGGGATCGGCGGGAAGTCGACCTTGGGCCCGTCGTACAGGGTGTCGCCGACCGCCAGCGCCTGGGCGTTGACCAGGGCGATCACGTCACCGGGGTAGGCGGTGTCGATGGTGGAGCGGTCCGAGCCGAACACCGCCTGCGTGTACTTGGTCGCGAAGGGGCGGCCGGTGGAGGCGTGGGTGAGGACCATGCCGCGGTCGAACCGGCCCGAGCTCACCCGCAGGAACGCCATGCGGTCCCGGTGGTTCTTGTCCATGTTGGCCTGCATCTTGAAGACCTGGCCGGAGAAGGGCTGCTCCACCCTGCGCGGCCGGTCCTTGGCGTCGAGCTTGGCCGAGGGGGCCGGGGCCAGCTCGACCACCGTGTCCAGCAGCTGGCCGACGCCGAAGTTGGACAGGGCCGCGCCGAACAGCACCGGGGAGGACTCCCCCGCCATGAACGACTCGGGGTCGAAGTCGGCGCCGAGCGCCTCCAGGAGCTCGATCTCCTCCTGCGCCTGCACCCAGGCGTCCAGCTCGACCTCGGCCGCCCGCTCGGGCTCCAGGACCTCCTCGACGGCCTTGGTGGCGCCGCCGGGCGTGCGGGTCATCTTCGTGTAGACGCCGCTGGTCCGGTCGACGAGGCCGCGGAAGTCCCCCGCGATGCCCACCGGCCAGTTCATCGGGGTGGGGCGCAGCCCGATGCGCTGCTCGATCTCGTCCAGCAGCTCCAGCGGCTCGCGGCCGGGGCGGTCCCACTTGTTGACGAACGTGATCACGGGCATCTTGCGCGCCCGGCACACGTCGAAGAGCTTGAGGGTCTGCGGCTCCAGGCCCTTGGCCGAGTCCAGCAGCATGATCGCGCAGTCCACGGCGGACAGGACGCGGTAGGTGTCCTCGGAGAAGTCGGCGTGGCCCGGGGTGTCGAGCAGGTTGAGGACGCGGCCGTCGTAGTCGATGCGCAGCGCCGCCGAGGTGATGGAGATCCCCCGGTCCTGCTCCATGTCCATCCAGTCGGAGGTGACGCCCTTGCGGTCGCCCTTGCCGTGGACGGCGCCGGCGGAGGAGATGGCCGCCGCGTGCAGGGCCAGGGCCTCGGTGAGGGTCGACTTTCCGGCGTCGGGGTGGGAGATGACCGCGAAGGTCCTCCGGCGCCCCGCCTCGTGGGCGACCTCTGACTCCTGCTTGGTCACGCCCGCCGTGTCCACACTCATTCCCGCTGTCCGCCCCGCCTCGTGTGCTGTCGTCCGACCGGCCCGTGGGCCCTGTCCAGCCTACGCTCGCCGGGGCGTGCGGGTGACAGGAACCCGGCCGCCGCGCCCCGCCGCCGACGCGGTTCAGTCCCCGGGCCCGCGCGCGGCGCGCCTGCCGAGGTGGCGCTTCGATCCGGCGGTGGTGGGTCCGAGGACCGTCCCGAGGGGGAGGGGCGTGGGCGCCCGCCGCGTGCGGGGGACGGCCCCTACCTGGTGGGCGTCCTCGTAGACGATCCGGCCGGGGTCGTCGGACTCGCTCCTGCGGTGCTCCACGCCGTGGGCGCGGAGCAGGCCCCGGAGGGCGTCGAGACGTCCGGCGAAGTGCGCGCACCCCTCCGGCTTGAACCAGGTCACCGCGCCGACCGTGTTCCCGTCGGCGTAGAACGGAGGGGTCGGCAGCGCCTCCCGGAACCAGTCGTCGATGTCGAAGTAGAGGTCCTCCTCGGCCTCCGACAGCCGCCCGGCCCGGCGCAGGTGGTCGACCGCGACGAAGAGGCCGACCCCCGTCCCGAGGCGGCCGATGTGGTCCGCGTGGATCCTGAAGTACCGCGCCATCCCGTCAGTGTGCCCCGGGCGCGCGCCGCGGTCCAGGGGCGGCCGGGCCCCGCGGCACGCGGAGGAGCGGGGCCCCCGCCCTCCGGGACGGCACCGTCCCGCCGGGAGGCCGGCGGCGGGGACGCGGGGCCTCAGGCGCCCCCGGCCCCCTCCACGGCGGCGGTGACACGGCGGATCAGCTCGTCCCGGCCGATGCCGCCGGGGTAGACGGCGACCAGCACGCGCTCCCGCTCGGAGCCCTCCTCGGCGCGCAGCATCGGTTCGGCGGCCCGGCGGACGAACTCCATGGCGGCGTCGAAGCTCGCCCACACCTCGCGCCGGTCCTGCTCCGGGCTGCGCAGCCACGAGCGGAGGACGTGGTTGTGCGCCGAGATGAGCGAGGCGGCGGCCACCCCGGCGGCCAGGGACCGCTCCCCGCCGCCGCCCCCGCCCTCCCGGTCGGCCAGGAAGCGGCTGAACGCCGCCTGGTAGCGGGCGGTCATCGCGACCTCGCGGTCCCGCAGGCGCGGGTGCGCGCGCACCAGCCGATAGCGCGGCACGGTGATCTCCGGGTCCCCCAGGTACCCCTGGAGCACCAGGCGCGCGGCGGCGAACACCGAGCTCAGCGGGTCGTCGGGGGAGGCCTCCAGGTAGCGGACCACGGTCGAGAACAGCTCGTCGTGCTCGGCGAAGAGGATGTCCTCCTTCGACCCGAAGCGCCGGAACAGGCTGCGGCGGCTCACCCCGGTGGCGGCGGCGATCCCGTCCATCGTGGTGGCGTCGAACCCGTTCTCGGTGAACAACCGCACGGAGGCCAGCACCACCTCGCGGGTGGCCACGCGCCCACCCGACCGTTCCCGCGCCATGGCGCACCCCTTCGACGTACGGAAGCTGCCAAGAAGCTATCCGACTGTGTACTTCGCCCTTCCCACCCCCTATTCTGGCACTGGATGCCACAGAAAGGCACGCGGTGCCGGGAAAGGGAATCGGATGAGTGACTTCGACCTGTTCAAGACCACCGAGGAGCACGAGGAGCTGCGCGCGGCCGTGCGCTCCGTCTCCGAGGACAAGATCGCGCCCCACGCGGCCGAGGTCGACGAGAAGAGCGCCTTCCCGCAGGACGCCCTGGAGGCCCTGGTGGCCACCGACTTCCACGCACCGCACATCGCCGAGCAGTACGACGGCGTCGGCGCCGACGCCCTGGCCACCTGCATCGTCATCGAGGAGGTCGCCCGCGTGTGCGCCTCCTCCTCCCTCATCCCCGCCGTCAACAAACTCGGCACCATGCCGCTGATCCTGGGCGCCTCCGAGGACGTCAAGCAGCGGTACCTGCCCAAGGTGGCCAGTGGCGAGGCGATGTTCTCCTACGGGCTGTCCGAGCGCGAGGCCGGCTCCGACACCGCGAGCATGCGCAGCCAGGCCGTGGCCGACGGCGACGACTGGATCCTCAACGGCCAGAAGTCCTGGATCACCAACGCCGGCGTCAGCGAGTACTACACGGTCCTCGCCGTGACCGACCCCGAGGGCGCCCGCGGCCGCAACATCTCGGCGTTCGTCGTCCACGCCGACGACGAGGGCTTCACCCTGGGCGAGCCCGAGCGCAAGCTCGGCATCAAGGGCTCCCCCACCCGCGAGCTGTTCTTCGACAGCGTGCGCATCCCCGGCGACCGCATCGTCGGCGCCCCGGGCGAGGGCCTCAAGATCGCCCTGCGCACCCTGGACCACACCCGCGTCACCATCGGCGCGCAGGCCGTCGGCATCGCCCAGGGCGCCCTGGACCACGCCGTGGCCTACGTCAAGGAGCGCAAGCAGTTCGGCAAGGCGATCGCGGACTTCCAGGGCATCCAGTTCATGCTTGCCGACATGGCGATGAAGCTGGAGACCGCCCGGCAGATGGTCTACGTGGCCGCCGCCAAGTCCGAGCGCGGCGACGACGACCTGGCCTTCTACGGCGCCGCCGCCAAGTGCTACGCCTCCGACGCCGCCATGGAGATCACCACCGACGCGGTGCAGCTGCTCGGCGGCGCGGGCTACGTCAAGGACTTCCCGCTGGAGCGCATGATGCGCGACGCCAAGATCACCCAGATCTACGAGGGCACCAACCAGATCCAGCGCATGGTGATGGCCCGCCAGCTCCTCAAGAAGTAGGCCGTCGGCCCCGGTTCGCGCCTTCACGGCCCGGTCGTGAGGTGACAGCGGCAGACCCCCGGGCACCACGTGCCAGGGGGTCTGCTCCGTCCGCGCTCCGCCGGGTCGCCCGCGCCGGGACCGGTCGTCGGTCGCGCGTCGCCGGGGGCGCGCCGTTCCGCCCGCGCCCCGTCCTGGCCCGGGCTCCCGCAGAGGGCCCTACGGGGTCCCGGAGGGGGTCAGAGGACGGACTCCCGCATGAAGCGGGCCAGCGGGATGGGGTCGCGGTTCAGGGCCGCGCGCACCCCCTCGGTGACCTCGGCGGCCCGGCCCGAGACGGCGGCGGCGAAGCGCTCGTTGAGCGTGTCGATGTACCTCTCGCCCCAGCCCCGGTTGGTGGCGCGGAAGTAGAAGCCCGCCTCGTCCACGGTCTTGAACCGCCACACGGGGCTCTCGGTGCCCTTCGTCCGCTTGACCACCTCGCGGAAGGTGAGGGCCTGCGGGCCCGTCAGCGTGTACTCCCGGCCCCGGTGGTCGCCCAGCAGGGCGGCGACGGCGGTGTCCGCGACGTCGCGGGCGTCCACGAAGCTGACCTCGGTCCGGCGCTTGACGGGGAGTTCGAGGCGGCCGTTGCGGGACCGCGCCAGACTCGCGAACGTGCCCTCCGTGAAGTCCTGGAACAGCCAGTTGGGCCGCAGGACCGTCCACGTGTGGAACAGGTCCTTGGCCCGCAGCTCGGCGGCGCGCTGGTCCGAGTCGGAGGGCGCGTGCTCGGTGCCCATGGCGGACATGACCACCGCCCTCCCGACCCCGGCGTCGGCCGCCTTCTCCAGGAACCCGGCGACCCGGTTCCCCAGGGCGCTGCCGACCGGCGTCACCACGAAGATACTGCTCACGCCCTTGAGGACGTCGTCCCAGTTGGAGGTGTCGGTCCAGTCCAGGCGCGTCTGAGAGGAACGGGACGCCCCCGTCGCGGGCAGCCCGCGCCGCGTCAGCTCGGTGAGGACGCGACGGCCCACCATGCCGGTGGCTCCGGTGACCAGTGTGCTCATTGGAACCACCGTACCGACGGCGCGCGGCCGACCGGACACGAACCGCCAACGGGACCGCGATCCCGGGCGCGGACCCGGGCCGACCGTGGCCCGCGGGCGGGCCGGGCCGGCCCCCGCCCGCGGTGCGGTTCCGGGCCGTGGGCGCCCGCGCGCCGGGTCCGCGCCGACCGACCGGCCGCGCCCCCGCCACCTGCCCCGACGACCAAAGTATGGACCTGGCCGCCATCGGTAGGGCGTGCCGCCGCGCGCCTGCCCGGGGCCGGTCGCCGAACGTAGACTTCGCAGCGATGAACGCTTCCACGGTGACCGGTGCGCAGCGGTGCAGTGCGCGTGACTGGATCGTGGACCTGTCCATGTTCCTGCTCGCCCTCGCCTACGCGGTGACGACCTCCCTCGAACTGCCCGGGACCTCTCCCCCCGGCGTCGAGTTCGGCCCGGAGCTGGTGCCCCCGGGACCGCCGTCCACCTGGTTCGAGGGCGCGGGCCGCCTGGCCGCCTTCCTGGCCTGCCTGTCCCTCTGGTGGCGCCGCCGCTGGCCGGTCCAGCTCGCCGTCGTCCTGGTGCTGGTCTCCGTGGTCTTCCCCCTGGCCATGGGCGCGATGCTCATCGCCCTGTTCTCCCTGGCCGTGCACCGGTCGCCGCGCACGAGCCTGGCCGTGTTCGGGGTGGGCGCGGCCACCGCCTACCTGCAGGCGGTCCTGTGGCCGGACCCGCACCTGCCGATCCTGGTCACCGTGCTGCTGAGCGTGGCCATCCAGGGGGCCGTCATCGGCTGGGGGCTGACCGTCCACCACCGGCGCGAGCTCGTGGAGTCGCTGCGCGACCGGGCCGTGCACGCGGAGACCGAGGCCCAGCTGCGCGCCGAGCACGCCCAGCACCAGGTCAGGGAGGCGATGGCCCGGGAGATCCACGACGTGCTCGGGCACCGGCTGTCGCTGCTCAGCGTGCACGCCGGGGCCCTGGAGTACCGGCCCGACGCCCCGTCCGAGGAGGTCGCGCGCTCGGCGAAGGTGATCCGGGAGAGCGCCCACCAGGCCCTCCAGGACCTGCGGGAGGTGATCGGCGTCCTGCGCGCGCCCGTCGGGGAGCTCCCCCAGCCGACCATGGCCGACCTCCAGCAGCTCGTCGAGGAGGCCGACGAGGTCGGCGCCCGCGTGGAGTTCGCCGAGGAGTACACCGGGACGGTCCCGGAGCGGACCGGCCGCACCGCCTACAGGATCGTCCAGGAGGGCCTGACGAACGTGCGCAAGCACTCCCCCGGCGCCGACACCCGGGTGCGGGTGAGGGGCGCCCCCGGCGAGGGCCTCGTGGTGGAGGTGCTCAACGGCCCCTCCCCCGAGCCGCCTCCCCCGACCGCCGGCGGGGGTTCGGGCCAGGGCCTGGTCGGCCTGGCGGAGCGGGTCTCCCTCGCGTCGGGGCGCCTGGAGCACGGGCCGGCCGCCGGTGGTGGCTGGCGCCTGTCGGCCTGGCTACCGTGGCCCGTATGAGTCGAACAGAGCGGGGAGCCAGGGAGATCGGGGTCGTGATCGTCGACGACGACGCGCTCGTCCGGGTCGGCCTGGTGATGATGATGGGCGGCGCGCCCGACATCCGGGTGCTGGCCGAGGCCGAGGACGGCGGGTCGGTCCTCGGACTGGTCGAGCGGTACTCCCCCGACGTGGTCCTGATGGACATCCGCATGCCGACGGTGGACGGCCTGACCGCGACGGAGCGGCTGCGCTCCCTGGAGGACCCGCCCGAGGTGCTGGTGCTGACCACGTTCGACGCGGACGAGCACGTGCTGCGCGCGCTGCGGGCGGGCGCGGCCGGGTTCCTGCTCAAGGACACCCCTCCGGCGGAGATCGTGGAGTCGGTGCGGCAGGTCTCGCGGGGCATGTCGGTGCTCTCCCCCGCCGTGACGCGCCGCCTGGTCGACCGGGTGGGCGCGGGCGACCACGGGGCCCGGGCGGGCCGGGCGCGCGAACGGCTGGCGGCGCTGAACGGCCGTGAGCTGGAGGTCGCGGTGGCGGTCGGCGAGGGCCGGTCCAACGCCGACATCGCCTCGCGCCTGTTCCTCAGCGTGCCGACGGTCAAGACGCACGTGTCGAGCATCCTGACCAAGCTGGGGCTGAACAACCGTGTGCAGGTCGCGCTCCTGGTCCACGACGCGCAGCTCCTCGACGGCGGCGGCTGAGCCCCCGCCGCGGCGGTCCGCGCCCCGCCTCCCCGGGGCGCGGATTACGCCGTCCCCCCGTCGGGCAGGGCCGTAACGGGGACTCCCCGGAAGGACCGCTCCGCGGGAAGGGAGGTTCGGATGGACGACAGCGACTACTACCCCGGCGTGCTCGACGCCGTCATGGAACGGGTCCGGAGCCACATCGGCGAGGGACGGGTCGCCGACTACATCCCCGAGCTGGCCGACGTGGACCCGGACGAGTTCGGGTTCTCGATCGCCACCGTGGACGGCGGCATGTACAGCACCGGCGAACAGGCGCGCACCCGCTTCTCCATGCAGAGCATCACCAAGGTGTTCACCCTGGCCCTGGTGATGCGCGGCCACTCGGGGTCCGACGTGTGGAAGCGGGTGCACCGGGAGCCGTCCGGCAACGCCTTCAACTCCCTCCACCAGCTGGAGTTCGAGAACGGCGTTCCGCGTAACCCCATGATCAACCCGGGGGCGCTCATCGTCACCGACCAGCTCCTGTCCGACACCGGGGACGCGGTCGGGGCGCTGCGGGAGCTGCTGTGCGAGGAGACCGGCGACCCCGACCTGCACACGGACAACCTGGTCGCGGAGTCCGAGTCCAGGAGCGGCGACCGCAACCGCGCGCTGGCCTACCTCATGGCGAGCTTCGGCAACATCCGGAACCCGGTGCCGGAGGTGCTGGACCACTACTTCCGGCAGTGCTCCATCACCGTCAGCTGCGAGGAGCTGGCCAGGGCCGGCCTGTTCCTGGCCCGGCGCGGCACGCGGGCGGACGGCTCGGAGCTGCTGGGCGTCTCCGACACCCGCCGGATCCTGGCGGTGATGCTGACCTGCGGCACGTACGACGCCGCGGGGGAGTTCGCCTACCGCGTCGGGATCCCCTGCAAGAGCGGTGTGGGGGGCGGCATCCTCGCGGTCGTCCCGGGACGGTGCACGGTGGCGGCCTGGGGGCCCGGACTGGACGCCAAGGGCAACTCGGTGACGGCGGCCCTCGCGCTGGAGGCCTTCACCGACGTCACCGGCTGCTCGGTGTTCTGAGCGGCCCGCGGGGCCGGGACGCGCGGGGCCGGCCGGTCCGGGGAGCCCGGAGGCGATGAGTTCCGCCGCGCCGCCGGGTCCGTATCCGTGTACACCCGATCACCCTCGTCCGAGGAGAACGCCATGACCGCCACCTACACCTTCGACGTCTTCACCAGCCTCGACGGCTTCGGCTCCTACGGCGGGGACGGCGACTGGGGAGGCTACTGGGGCAAGCAGGGCCCGGAGCTCCTCGGCCACCGCCTCGCCCTGTACGACGCGGAGCAGCGGATGGTCCTCGGAGCGACCACCTACCGGGAGTTCGCGCAGATGCTGGGGCCGGACCCCGACGCGGGCGACCCCTGGGTCGCCCGGATGAGGAACCTGCCCCTGACGGTGGTCTCGACCACCCTGGAGGAACCCCTCGACTGGCCGGGCGACGCGACCGTCGCCCGCGGCGGCGCCGTCGACGCCGTCGCCCGGCTCAAGGAGGAGTCCGCGGTCCCGCTGCGCTCACACGGCAGCCTGTCGGTGAACCGCTCCCTGATGGCCGCGGGCCTGGTCGACCTCGTCCAGGTGACGATCTTCCCCGTGATCACCGGCCGCACCGGAACGGCCCCGCTCTTCCGGGGCGCGGCCGACTTCGACCTCGACCTGGTCGACCACCGGACGCTGGACGGCCGCGTCCAGGAACTCGTCTACCGGCCCGCCCTGCACGCCTGACCCGGCCGGGTCAGGCGTCCGGGTCGAAGGTCTGCGCCATGTGGTCCAGCATCTCCCGGTTGAGGTCGGGGTGCTCGTTGCTGGCCACGAGGAACAGGGCGTAGCCCCTGTCCTCGGTGTGGAAGCCCCGGTTGATGCCGTGCATCCGGCCGCCCCTGCCGTCGTAGGTGAACTCCCAGTCGGCCGCGCTGACGTAGTCGTCGGCCCAGTCGGCGTCGACGTCCTCGATGCCGACGAGTTCGTAGCCGGGGAAGTTGCCGCGCACGCCGGGCTCGGCGGCGCGCCAGTCGTCACCGGCGTCGGGGTTGGGGCTGTCCGTGTACTCCACGAGCAGGTAACCGCCGTCGGGGTTGCGGAAGTAGACCTGGACCCCCGACCGGTCGATCTCCCAGTCCTCGGGGACGTCCACGGCGAAACCGTTCTCGTCCTCGTGGCGGACGAGGTGGTCCCACCTGTCGTCCTCCTCGTCCTGCTCCTCCTCCGTGTCCGCGTCCTCGGACGCGGACGCGGACTCCTGCTCGGAACCGGGTTCCGCGGAGGGCTCGGCCTCCTCCGACGCCCCGTCCCCGCCCTCCGCGGACGGTTCGACGGCGGCCTGCTCGGAGTCGCCGACGAGTCCGGCGCCGGGGTCGCCGGTCCGGTTCACGGCCACCAGGACGCCGGTGGTCGCGCCCCCGACCAGCAGGACGAGCACGAGGGCGAGGAGCAGGAGGGGCCGCCGCCGACCTGAGCCGCCGCCGGAGGGGCGGGGGGCGGGCGGCGCGGGGACGGGCGCGGCGGGCTCGGCGCGCGCCTCGGCCGCGACCGGCTCCTCCGTGTGCCCCGTCGCGGCCGGGGCCGGCGCCACCGCCGTGGCGGGGGTGTCGGAGGCGTCGCGGATCTCGCGGAGCCACGTGCGGACCTCGCTCACGGACGGCCGGTCCTCCGGCCGCTTCTCGCACAGCGACTCCAGGACCGGGCGCAGCGGGCCCGCGTTGACCGGCTCGGGCAGGTCCTGGGTGACGATGGCGGTCAGCGTCGCCATGGGGGTCGGCCGGTCGAACGGGAGCGTGCCCTCGGAGGCCTGGTAGAGGGTGATGCCCAGGGCCCACATGTCCGAGGCCGGGGTGGCGGAGTGCCCGTGCGCGATCTCCGGCGCCAGGTAGCTCGGCGACCCGATCAGCAGGCCGGTGCTGGTGAGGTGGGTGGAGCCGTCCAGGTGGGCGATGCCGAAGTCGGTCAGGACCGCGCGGTCGTTCCCGGCGATGAGCACGTTGCCCGGCTTGATATCGCGGTGCACGATGCCCCGCGCGTGCGCCTCGGCCAGCCCGGCCGCCATCTGCTCGCCGATGTCGGCGACCCTCTTCGCCGAGAGGGCCCCGTCGGAGCGGATGAGGTCGCCCAGGGAGGGGCCCAGGACGAGTTCCATCACGATCCACGGGCGGCCGTCCTCCTCCGCCACGTCGAACACGGTGATGATCGAGGGGTGGCTGAGCTGCGCCGCGCTGCGCGCCTCCCGGAGCATCCGGGTGCGCAGCACGTCGACCTCGTGCGCGGGGAGGTTGGGGGGCGTGGTCAGTTCCTTGACCGCGACGGGGCGGTCGAGGAGGGTGTCGGTGCCCCGCCAGACGCGCCCCATGCCGCCGGCTCCGATGACCTCGTCCAGGCGGTACCGGTTGGCCAGGACACGGCCGGGGTCGGCTTCCGAACTGTTCGTCAAGGCGCGATTCCTCTGTGGGGGGAAGGCGGTGTGTGAGGGTTCCGGGACGCGGAGGGGAGGGTCGGGGGTCGCCACGATTCTAGGAGCCCGGGGCGACTCCTGCCGCTCTTCCCCGGGGCGGCATGTCGGTGTCCCCCGTCGGCCGAGCGCCCGTGGAACCTCCCTGAAATGCGACGATCCCGCCGGAAACACCTGAGGGCGCCCATCCGGCGGGACCGAATCACCGGGAGTGTCACACCCGGAAACCGTTCAGCGGAGGCGCACCGGGAGGGTCGCGACCCCGGAGACGATGATCGAGGGCAGCGGGGCCGGCCCGTCGGCGCCCTCCGCCACCTCGAGCCCCGGAAAGCGCCCGAACAGGCGGGGCAGCAGCTCGTTCACCTCCAGGCGGGCCAGGTTCGCGCCCAGGCAGAAGTGCCGTCCGCGCGAGAACGCCAGGTGCGAGGCGTCCTCGCGGGTGATGTCGAACTCGTCCGCGGTCGCCCCGTACCGCGCCCGGTCGCGTCCCGCGGACCCGTAGCCCAGCAGCAGCGGCTCGCCCGCCGGGATCCGCACCCCCGCCAGCTCGACCTCCTCGGCCGTGTAGCGCATGGGCACGAACCCTCCCGGGCCGTCCCAGCGCAGCACCTCCTCCGTCGCCCTGGCCCATGCCACCTCGCCCGACAGGACCATGCCGAGCTGGTCGCGGTGGTCCGCCAGGGCGCGGACGGCGTTGACGGCGAGGTTCATCGTGGTCTCGTAGCCCGCGCTGATGATCAGCACCAGGGTCCAGACCAGCTCGTCCTCGCTGAGCCTGTCGTCCTCGTCGCGGGCGGCGATCAGGGCGGAGGTCAGGTCGTCCGCGGGCTCGGCGCGCTTGGCGGCGACCAGCTCGGTGAGCACGCCCCACATCTCCACGAAGGCGGCCATCGCCCCCTCCGGCGTGACGCTCTGGTCGAAGAACGCGCCGACCAGGCGGTGGAGCTCCGGCCCGGTCTCCTCGGACAGCCCGAACAGGTCGCCGATGACCGTCAGGGGCAGAGGCTGCGCCACCAGCGCCCTGAGGTCGACCACGCCGTCCCCGCTGCGCCCGGCCGCGGCCTCCACCCCGTCCAGCAGGGACTCGATGACCGCGACCACGCTCCCGCGCATGCGGTCGACCCGGCGCGGGGTGAACGCCTGGGAGACCAGCTTGCGCAGGCGGGTGTGCTGTTCGCCGTCGCTGGTCAGCATGTTCTCGGCGATGATCCAGGAGACCAGGGGCCAGTCCGCCGGGACCTCACCGGCGTTGAACGCCCTCCAGTGCCTCTTGTCCTTCCGGATCCGCGGGTCGGCCAGGGCCTCGGCGACCCCGGCGTGCGTGGTCACGACCCACGCAGCAACCTCTCCAGGAAGCTCGACAGGGACGACAGGGCCGATCTCCCGGAGGCGGGCCGCTTGTGCGCGGAGGTTTCCGGGGGCGAGTGCGACGGGCTCCAAGGGGTTCCTTCCACGGGCGCGGGGGCCGGGGGCTGCTGCGGGGTGAAGAGGACGGGGAGTTCGACGGGGATCCACGACAGCCCGGTCAGGCGCCAGCGCAGGTCCTCGGCCGGGACGGCCGCGCGGAGCCCGGGGAGCCGGGTGAGGAGCGTGCGCGTGGCGATGATCGCGATGCTCGTGGCCTCGTCGCGGGCGGGGCAGCGGTGCGGGCCGGCGCCCCAGGCGAGGTGGGCCCTGTTGGGGGTCTCCTCCATCAGCTCGGCGTTCTCCCTCAGGAAGAAGTGGTTCGCCGCGGCGAAGCCCAGGAGGACCGGCGTCCCCGCCTCGATGACCCGCCCCCCGCCGAGGGGGATGTCGACGCGGGGGTAGACGGCCGGGTAGTTGGTGATCGGGGGGTCCGCCCACAGGACGCGGTCGACGAGGTCGCCGAGGGCGGCGTCCGAGAGGGAGACGGCGTCGTCCCCGCGGACCGCGGGGTCGGCCAGGACCGCGCGGACCGCCGCGCCGATGAGGTCGGCGGTCGGCTCGTTGGCCGCGGCGACGACGAGGAGGAGCTGCGTGATCACCTCCTCGTCGCTGAGCCCGGCCCGGTGCCGGATCAGCCTGGAGGTGAGGTCGTCGCCGGGCGCGCGGTGCTTGTCGGACACCGCCTCGGACAGCGCGCGTTCGGCCTCGGCGTTGGACTTCTCGGTGTCCACGCCCGTCCACAGGTTGCGCATGGCGGTGGCGAAGCGCAGACCCTGGTCCCCCTGGAACCCGAAGAGGTCGTTCATGACGAGGAGGGGCAGCATGCGGGCGTACTCGTTGAGCACGTCCGCGCGGCCCCGCTCACAGAACCCGTCGATGAGCCGGTCGGCGTACCCGGCGGTGATCCGGCCGAGGCGCTCCGCGCCGACGGCGCCGAGGCTGTCGGTGATCGCCCTGCGGTAGCGCTGGTGCTCCGTCCCGTCCACGAACAGGGCGTTGGACCGCGGGGCCATCATGGGCAGGAGCGGGGAGTCCGGGTCGACCCTGCCCTCGGTGAAGTCCCGCCACAGCCGGGAGTCGTGGGTGAAGGCGGTGGTGTCCCGCGACCAGGAGATGAGGGTGGAGTAGTCCGTCACGAGCCATCCGCGCACACCCGGTTCGAGCTCGACCGGGACCACGGGGCCGTGCTCGGCCCGCATGCCGGCGTAGACGGCGTAGGGGTCGGGGTGCGGCTCGCTCCGGTACAGCGCGGCGTGGGGACAACCAGAAGACACGGGTACCTCGGGGGTGTCGGTCGGCTACGGGCCGGGGTCCGTCCTGCGCCTCCTCCTGGCCGTCGGGCACGGCGGGACCGCCGCGGCCGCGCGTGGGAGGGCCCGCGGCCGGTGCCACTGGGCGCACACCCTAGCGGCCCGTCCCGGGAGGCGCGAGAGCCGGACTCCCCGTGCGACAGCGGACATCGGCGGTCATCTGCCGTTATACGGATGTCATTCCCTCCGCCCCTTCCCCCTGTCTCCGCGTTCGCGCGGAGACAGGGGGAAGGGGCGGTCCGCGCGGGCCGCCCCGGCGCACACGGCGGCGCCCCGCCCGGAGCCGGTGCTCCGGACGGGGCGTCCCGGCCATCCCTCCTCAGGTGCGGTCGGCGGCGGTCCCCATGTGGTCCGACAGGGGCCGGAACCTGCGCAGCCGCTGGCTGTTGGTCACCACGAACACGCTGGACACGGCCATCGCCGCTCCCGCGAGCATCGGGTTGAGCAGCCCGGCCGCGGCCAGCGGCAGCGCCGCCGCGTTGTAGGCGAAGGCCCAGAACAAGTTGCCCTTGATGGTGGTGAGCGTGCGGCGCGAGAGCCGGACCGCGTCCGCCGCCGCCCTCAGGTCGCCGCGCACCAGGGTCAGGTCGCTGGCCTCGATGGCCACGTCGGTGCCGGTGCCCATGGACAGCCCCAGGTCGGCCTGGGCGAGCGCGGCGGCGTCGTTGACCCCGTCGCCGACCATGGCCACGGTGCGTCCCTCGGCCTGGAGGCGCGTGACCACGTCGACCTTGTCCTTCGGCATCACCTCGGAGAAGACCTCCTCGATGCCGACCTCCGCGGCCACGGAGCGGGCCACCGCCTCGTGGTCCCCGGTCAGCAGGATCGGCGTCAGTCCGAGCTCGCGGAACTGGCGGACCGCCTCGGCGCTGGTGGGCTTGACGGTGTCGGCCACCACGAGCACGCCGCGGGCGCGGCCGTCCCAGCCGACGGCGACGGCCGTGCGCCCCTCCCCCCTGGCCTCCTCCAGCGCCAGGGTCAGCTCCGCGGGCAGCTCCTGGGACCACTCCTCCAGGAGCGCGGGGCGTCCGACGAGGACGGCGCGGCCGTCCACGACCCCCTGCACGCCCAGTCCCTCGATGTTGGCGAAGTCCTCGGGGGCGGACAGCGGGCCCACCCGGGAGGCCGCGCCGGCGGCGACGGCCCTCGCGACGGGGTGCTCCGAGGCGTTCTCCAGGGCCCCGGCCAGGCGCAGGACCTCCTCCTCGTCCTCGCCGTCCGCGACGGCCACGCCGGTCAGCGCCATCCGCCCCGTGGTGACGGTGCCGGTCTTGTCCAGGACGACGGTGTCCACGCGGCGGGTGTTCTCCAGGACCTCCGGGCCCTTGATGAGGATCCCGAGCTGGGCGCCGCGGCCGGTGCCCACCATCAGTGCCATGGGCGTGGCCAGGCCCAGGGCGCAGGGGCAGGCGATGATCAGGACCGCGACGGCCGCGGTGAAGGCGGCGCTCGCGGGTTCGCCCGTGCCGAGCCAGAAGCCGAGCGCGGCGACCGCGATCATGATGGCGACGGGGACGAACACCCCCGAGACCCGGTCGGCGAGGCGCTGGACGGCCGCCTTGCCGTTCTGGGCGTCCTCCACCAGCCGCGCCATCTGCGCGAGCTGGGTGTCGGAGCCGACCCGGGAGGCCCGCACGACGAGGCGGCCCCCGGCGTTGACGGTCGCGCCGACGACGGTGCTGCCCGGGGAGACCTCCACGGGGACGGACTCGCCGGTGAGCATGCTCATGTCGACGGCGGAGGTGCCCTCCTCGACCGTGCCGTCGGTGGCGATCTTCTCCCCGGGGCGGACCAGGAACCGGTCGCCGACCGAGAGCTCCGCCACGGGCACCAGCTCCTCGCGGGCGGAGGGCCCCTCGCCCCGCAGGACGGTGACCTCCTTGGCGCCGAGTTCGAGGAGAGAGCGCAGTGCGGCCCCGGCGCGCCGCTTGGAGCGCGCCTCGAAGTACTTGCCGAGGAGGATGAAGGTCGTGACCCCGGCGGCGACCTCCAGGTAGATGTTGGCGGAGCCGTCGGTCCGCGCGATGGTGAGCTCGAACGGGTGGGTCATGCCCGGTGTCCCGGCGGTGCCGAGGAAGAGGGCGTACAGCGACCACAGGAACGCGGCGGAGACGCCGAGGGAGACCAGCGTGTCCATGGTGGCGGTGGCGAGCCTGAGGTTCTTCCACGCGGCCACGTGGAAGGGCAGCGCGCCCCAGACGACGACGGGCGCCGCCAGGGCGAGGGAGGCCCACTGCCAGTACGTGAACTGGAGCGCGGGGACCATCGCCATGGCGATGACGGGCACCGAGAGCACGAGGGAGACCATGGCCCGGTTCCACAGGACCGCGGTGGGGTCGGCCGGCTCCGCCGCGGAGGGGCCGGGGTCGGGCCGGGGGACGGTGGCGGTGTAGCCCGCCTTCTCCACCTGCGCGACCAGGTCCTCCACGGGCGTGGGCGCCCCCTCGAAGGACACCCGGGCCTTCTCGGTGGCGAAGTTGACGGTGGCGGTGACGCCCTCCAGCCTGTTGAGCCGCTTCTCGACCCGGTTCGCGCACGCGGCGCAGGTCATGCCGCCGATGGCCAGTTCGACCGCCGCGGCCCCCGCCGGCTTCGCCGTGGTTCCCCCGCTACCCATGGTCCCTCCCCGACTCCCTGCGCTCCTCGTCGTGCCCGTACGACGCGTCCTCCGTGTGGTCCCGTCCGCCCGTGGAGGACTCCTCCCCGGTCTCCGCGCTGCGCGCGTGCCCCGGAGCCTCCTGCGGCAGAACGGGGCCGGCCAGGCCGCCGACCCCGAACGCCGCGGCGAACACGGCCACGAGACCCAGGGCGTAGAGCCCGAGCTTCGCGGTCACGTTCATGTCAGTCACGCACCTCGTAACCCGCCTCGTCGATGGCGGCGCGGACCGACGCGTCGTCGACCGGGCCGTCACTGGTGACGGTCACCTTCTTGTCGTCGAGGTCGACCTTGACGCCGGTGACGCCGCTGACCCCGCCGACCTCCTCGGTGACGGAGTTGACGCAGTGCCCGCAGGTCATGCCCTCGACCGTGTAAACAGCGGTGGTGGTGGCAGCCATTTCGCCTCCTGTGGCGTGTGTGGTGTGTCGGTCTCCGTGGCGGACCGCTCCAACAGGGCTCAATATACCCCCAGGGGGTATGTGATTGTCAAACCCCTGTCATCACACCACCCCCACCCGGGCGACACGGAACCCGCACCGTCCGGTGCGGGGGCACCCCCGCACCGGAAGCCCCCTCGTCCCCACTGTACCCCCGGGGGGTAATCCCACGAGGTGCGATCTCCACGAGAACGGAACGGGGCCCCCGCGCGTCGCGCGGGGGCCCCGGGTCCTCCGCCCCACAGGAGCGGAGGAAACGCGTACTCCGGGACACATGCCCGGATACCCTCCCCCCGTTCCCGGCCGGAGGGGCCGGGAAGGGGCGGGGGCTACTCGGTCTTCAGCTCCAACCGGGCGACCACGCGCTCGCTGAGGTGGTGGCCGCTCAGCGTGAAACCGGCCCGCTGGAACATCTCCACGGTCCCCGTGTAGACCTCGGCGCTGGGGGCCCGGCCGCCCACCGTGTCCACCGGGTAGGCCTCCAGGACGCGCGCGCCGCCGGCGCGGGCGTACTCGACCGCACCGTCCAGCAGGCGGCTGCCCAGGCCCCGCCGGCGCCGACGGGGCGGCAGCCAGAAGCAGACCAGCGCCCAGACCCCCTGCTCCGTGGGGTCGGCGGGGCGCAGGGAGCGCGACCGGGCCAGCCGGATGAAGTCGTCGCGCGGAGCCACGGACACCCAGCCGCACGGCCCGTCCTCGTCGTAGGCGAGGAGGCCGGGCACCTTGCCGTCCAGGGTCAGGCGGCGCAGTTCCTCCTTGTTGTCCACGCCGCGCATGGAGCGCTCACAGGATGTGCTCGCCGTGTGGTCCTTGGCCCGCCGGCGGAAGAACGTGCACCAGCAGTGCCCGTACGCCCCGGTCGGTCCGAAAAGGTTCTCCAGGTCATCCCACCGCTCGGCGGTGGCGGGCTCGATTGAGACGATGGACATCGGACTCCCTCGACGAGACACACTGGCCGCCACAACTGTGATCCAGCACACTAGCGATTATTCGCCGTGACCGAAAGAACACAGATGCCCCCCATCGAACACTTTCTGGTTATTCGTGGAGAAACGCCCCCATGTGCGTGGCCGGGAGGACGGGCCCGCCCCCGTCCCGCCCCCCGGCCGCCGGCTCACGCCGGCGAGCGCTCGGACTCGTCCGGCCGCAGCGCGTCCTCGGGCCCCCAGCACTCCACCCCGCGCACGTCCGGCATCCGGTCGCGGGTGAAGACCGGGTCGATCCCCTCGCGCCGCTGTCCGACGTAGTCCTTGAGCAGGCGTGCGGCGACCGCCGTCAGCGGCACGAGCGCCAGGAGGTT
The DNA here is from genome assembly GCF_050955985.1 of Nocardiopsis sp. CA-288880. Classification (NCBI taxonomy): domain Bacteria; kingdom Bacillati; phylum Actinomycetota; class Actinomycetes; order Streptosporangiales; family Nocardiopsidaceae; genus Nocardiopsis; species Nocardiopsis sp. CA-288880. The sequence continues at coordinate 7,086,948 of NZ_CP192105.1, forward strand.
GACCAGCGCCATCAGGCCCATGGTCGTGTCCGCCAGCGTCCAGATGAGGTCGATCGAGCCGAGCGCCCCCAGGAAGGTCGCCGTCAGGAAGACCAGCTTGTAGCCGAACAGGACCCTCTCGTTCGTGGTCAGGTACTCCAGGTTGGACTCGCCGTAGTAGTAGTTGCCGAGCACCGAGGTGAACGCGACCAGGAAGATGATCAGCGTCATCAGGTGCAGCGCCCACGGACCGAGCGCCGCCTGGAGGGCGAACTGGGTGAGGTCGCCCTCCAGCTGCCCGTCACCGGTGCCCGGGTTGCCGAGCAGGATGATGAACGCCGTGACCGAGCAGACGACGAGGGTGTCCAGGTAGACCCCGAGCGTCTGGACCAGCCCCTGCTTGACCGGGTGGGAGACCGCGGCGCTGGCCGCCGCGACGGGGGCCGATCCCAGGCCCGCCTCGTTGGAGAACATGCCCCGGCGCACGCCCTGGATGATCACGACGCCCAGGCCCGCCGCGGCGAACTCCCGCACCCCGAAGGCGTGCTGGAAGATGAGGGCGATCATGCCCGGGACGGCCTCCCAGTTGAGCGCCATGACGACGAGGCCGAGCAGCACGTACAGCGCGGCGAAGAACGGGATGAGCGCCTGGGCGGTGTTGGCGATCCTCCGGACCCCGCCGAAGATCACCAGCGCGGTGAGGACGACGAGCAGCACGCCGATGAGCGCGGACATCCACAGGCCGGTGCCGCTGCCCAGGTCCTCCGCGGAGTTCGCGATGGTGTTGGTGATCGTGTTGCTCTGCACCGCGTTGAAGACCAGCGGGAACGTCACGATGAGCGTGAGGGCGAAGAGGACGCCCGCCCACTTCTGGCCCAGCCCCCGCTCGATGTAGTAGGCGGGCCCGCCCCGGTATCCCGCCGGGTCGCGGACCTTGTAGAGCTGGGCGACCGTGGACTCCACGAAACTCGCGGCGCACACCACGACCGCCATCGCCCACATCCAGAAGACGGCGCCGGGGCCGCCCAGGGAGATCGCGATGGACACCCCGATGATGTTGCCCGTGCCGATGCGGGCCGCGGCCGAGATCATGAACGCCTGGAGCGAGGAGACGGCCCTCTTGCCGTCGGGGGCGATCTCGGGTCTGCTCCGCAGGACCCGGAACATCTCGGGGAGCAGCCGGATCTGGACGGCCCCGGTCCTGACCGTGATGTACAGGCTGACCGCCACCAGCAGCGGGATCAGGATCCAGGACCAGAAGAACTCGTCGTTGAAGGCGGCGACGGCGTCGGTGAGGCGCGCGTCGAGGGGTTGTGCTGCGTCTGCGGATATCACGGGGGACGGGGCTCCTTCACTCCGAAAGGGACAACCGCTCCCACCTACCCGTGAAGTGCACCGAATCACCGCCGGCAGCGCACACCCGCGCGATGGTGATGATTCCGTTACTGCCCGTGCCCCGCGTCAGCCCTCGTGGACGAGGTCCGCGTAGCCCCGGTTCTTCCCGATGTAGGCCCGCGCGAACGGGCAGATCGGCACGACCTTCAGACCGCGCTCGCGGATGTCGTCCAGGGACTCCCGCATGAGCGCGCTGGCCACGCCCCTGCCCTCGAAGGCCGGGTCGACCTCCACGTGGGGCAGGGCGTACACGCCCTCGTCGATCAGGTGGTAGGCGGAGAAGCCCACCACCTCCCCGTCCGCGCTGACCTCGTAGCGCGAGCGCTCCGGCACGTCGACGACCGTCAGGTCCATGACACTCTCCCGCCTCCTGCGTCCGCGCACGCAGTGTGCGCGTGATGGGTGGGCCCGGGGGCCACGTTCCCACACCTGCCCACCACGCACACCCCGGGCCCCGCCCCCGGACGCGGGGCGGGGCTCAGCGGCCGGCGAGGTACGGGTCGGTGATCCCCCGCGGGCAGGCCAGCGCGTCCAGGTCCCAGCCGGCGAGCCCGGCGCCCGCCCGGTAGGCGCTCTCCAGGAACTCCAGGACGGTGGCGCGCGGGTCCGGCGACTTGCGCGCGTCGGCGTAGCGCAGCAGCGCCAGGTGCCCGTGGCCGCTGCTCACCCACTCCGCGGAGGGGGGGTCGAGCCTGCGGTCCGTGAGCCCGTCCGGTTCGGGCGCCGTGTAGGAGTAGAAGCAGGGCTCCGGGATGTGGTCGTCGCCGAACCAGAAGCCGAAGCTCACCGCCTCCCGCGAGTACGCCTCGCGCACCAGCTGCCCGGCCTCCCGGGGCTGGGGGACGGGGTGCGGGGAGAAGCGCGTGACGGCGATGTCGAACGTGTGCCAGAAGTGGTGCACCGGGCTGGTCTTGCCCGAGAAGCCGGCGGCGAACTCCTCCAGGATCAGGGCGACCTGGCTCAGCACCTGCCAGTAGCGGGTGGCGTGCTCGGGCACGTAGGCGGCGTGCTCGCGGTCCTCCGTGAACGGCCTCCCTGTGTCGGGCAGGTCGAACGGGGTCGCGTGCGGGATGCTGCCGTCCACGCCGAGGCTGTCCAGCGCCGACTGGAGCCCGAGGTAGAACGACGCCACGCTGTGCCCCTGGAGCGGGAAGGACGCGGTCCGCCCGTCCAGGTTCGCCGCGACCAGCCGGTGCCCGACGAAGTCGAAGTCGACGGTGAAGACGGGGTTGCCGTCCACGAGCCCCATGGGGCGGGTGGTGATGCCGCGCCCCGTGACGTGGAAGGGGACGTTCCACCAGTGGTTGCGGCGCGGGCTGTGCTGCAGTCGGATCTTGCCGACGACCTGCTCGAAGCGGTGCAGTGTCTGCTTGGTGTCGTACCACGAGTCGAGCGGGATGGCTGGGAACAGCTCCACGGACTCTCTCCTTCTCTCCTTGGTGCGTGGCGTACACGGCCGGGCCTGCGGACCGGGACCGGTCCCCGGCCGTGCGGGGCTCACCAGCCCCGGCGTGTGGACCGCTCGGACCGGCCGGCGCCTGCCGTGTGCCGGTCCCGCGTGCGGTAGACGACGTAGGGGCGGAACAGGTAGCCGACCGGCGCGCTGAACGCGTGCACCAGCCGCGTGAACGGCAGCAGCGCGAACAGCGCCAGGCCCGTCAGCGCGTGCAGCTTGTACGGGGCCTCGGCGGCGGCCATCGCCGCGACGTCCGGCCGCAGGATCCAGATCGAGCGGAACCACGGGGACACCGTCCGCCGGTAGTCCTGGGTGTGCCCGCCCGCCAGCTCGACCCCGGCGAAGTACGTGGTCATGCCCAGCCCCGTGAGGACGGCCAGGACCAGCACGAGGTACATGAGCTTGTCGTTGCGGGTGGTGGCGCTGAAGACCGGGCCCGTGGTGCGCCGCCGCCAGATCAGCAGGGTGATCCCGCCGAGCGTGCACACCCCCGCGACCAGGCCCAGGCTCAGCGCGGTGACGTGGTAGAGGGCGTCGGACACCCCGAGCGCCCGGGTCCACCCCTCGGGCACCAGGAGCCCCACCACGTGGCCGAGGACGACGAAGAGCAGGCCTGCGTGGAACAGCGGGCTGCCGATGCGCAGCAGCCGGGACTCGTACAGCTCGGACGAGCGGGTGGTCCAGCCGAACCGGTCGTACCGGTGCCGCCAGACCAGCCCGCCCACCACGGTCACGAGCACCATGTAGGGCAGGATGCCCCACAGGGCCAGGTCGAGCGGCCCGAAGCCGTTCACGCCCGGCCCCCGTCGCCGCAGCCGCAGGCGGACCCCGGCGCCCGCGGCGCGGGCACGCCCGGCGCCGGCGGCACACCGCCCGCAGTCCCCCCGGTGCCCCGGCCGGAGACGTCGGTCACCGGCAGCGGGGCCCGGACACCGTACGGCTCCAGGCCCACGTCCTCCGCCGGAGGCCCCTCGGCGGCGAGCCGCCGCACCGCCTCCCGGTCGTCCCGCCGCTGCGGCGGCAGGGTCATGCGGACGGCGTCGACGACCCGCGCGTACGGGGTCCCGTGGGCGCGCAGCGCCTCCCACAGCAGGTCCAGGCCCGGGCGGAAGCGCAGCAGCAGCGCCCCGCCCCGGGCGGCGTCCCCCCTGGCCGCGAACTCCAGGACGACCGCCAGGTGGTCGGGCAGCTCCCCCGCGGTCACCGACCACCCCGACTCGGCGTAGACCCGCTTGATCTCGGCGAGCGCGTGCCCGCGCCGCCGGGTGTCGCCGTCGGTGTAGTAGGTCATGTGCAGGGCCCGGCGCCGGCGCAGGTCGAACACGTCGACGTAGTGCCGGCACAGTTCCAGCTCGGGTGTGCTGGCTGCGTGTTCGCAGAACTCCTGGAGCTCGGTGCGCACGGTGCCCCTGGGCAGCTCCGCGACCGCGCGCGCGACCAGCGGCAGGCGCTCGAAGAAGGCCTGGTCCGGATAGGCCAGGAGGACGGACGCGGCCTGGTGGGTGACCGCGATCCGGTGGGAGCGCCGGGCGGACCGGCCCGCGCCGAGCCAGCCCGGCCCCCGCTGCGCCGGGACCTCGGGGGCGCCCGCCCCCGCGACGGACGCGGCCCGGTCCTCCCCGGCCGCGCCGCCCGTGTGCCCGTCCGCCCCGTCGGTGGTGGTGCTCATGACTGACCCCCCTCACGCGGCGCGGAGGCCCCGCCCCCGCCACCGCCGTCGGTGCCGTTGCCGTCCCCGCCCGGCCGGGGCGGGAAGAGTCCGTCGGGACGGCCGTTGCCGTCCCAGTTGAGGAGGTTGACGCGCCCCTCCGTGGGGACCCGCCCCTCCCCCTGCGCGGCCCCGCCGGTCTGGCGGTCCCGCAGGGCGTGGAAGGTCTCCACGGACGCGGCGTCCGGACGGCCGGACGCCTCGCCGAACGGGACGGCCCCCATGCCGCCCATCCCGGGCCCTCCCTCGAAGTCGAGGCCGCACCCGACCTCCTCGATGACCCCTCGGTCGGCCTCGTCCACCCCGTAGGCGGTGGGGACGACGTAGCGGTCGTCGTACTTGGCGAGGGCGAGGAGCCGGTACATGTCCTCGATCTCGGCGCCGGTCATGCCGACGGCCCCGGCGATGTCCTCGTCGCGCTCCTGCCCGAGGTTGATCCGGCGCATGTAGGAGCGCATGGCGGCGAGGCGGCGCAGGACCAGGTCGACGGGCTCGGTGTCCCCCGCCGTGAACAGCTCGGCCAGGTACTCGACCGGGATGCGCAGGGTGTCGATGGCGCCGAACAGGTTGCCGGAGTCCTCCCCGTCGTGCCCGGTGGAGGTGAGGGAGTCCACCACGGGCGACAGCGGCGGGACGTACCAGACCATCGGCATCGTCCGGTACTCCGGGTGCAGCGGCAGCGCCACCCGGAAGCGCTTGGCCAGCGCGTACACCGGTGAGCGGGCGGCGGACTCCACCCAGCGGTCGGGGATGCCGTCCCTGCGCGCGGCGGCGCGCACGGCCGGGTCCGCGGGGTCGAGGAACACGTCCAGCTGAGCGCGGTACAGCTCCTTCTCGTCCTCGACGGCCGCCGCGTCGCCCACCCGCTCCGCGTCGTAGAGGATGACGCCGAGGTAGCGGAGCCTGCCCACGCACGTCTCCGAGCAGATGGTGGGCATGCCCACCTCCACGCGCGGATAGCAGAACGTGCACTTCTCGGCCTTGCCGGTCTTGTGGTTGAAGTAGATCTTCTTGTACGGGCAGCCGGTGACGCACATGCGCCAGCCCCGGCAGCGGTCCTGGTCGACGAGCACGATGCCGTCCTCGGCCCGCTTGTACAGGGCCCCGCTCGGGCAGGACGCCACGCACGTCGGGTTGAGGCAGTGCTCGCAGATGCGCGGCAGGTAGAACATGAAGGTCTCCTCGAAGGAGAACTTCACCCTGTCGCCGAGCTTGCGCACGATCGGGTCGTGCCGGGCCAGCTCCGGCCCGCCCCCGAGGTCGTCGTCCCAGTTGGCGCTCCAGGTGACCTGCATCGGCTCGCCGGTGAGCGCGGAGCGGGGCGAGGCCACCGGGAAGTCGTCCCCCAGGGGCGCGTTGAGGAGGGTGTCGTAGTCGTACGTCCACGGCTCGTAGTAGTCCTGGATCGACGGCATCACGGGATTCGCGAAGATCGTCGCGAGCCGCTTGATGCGCCCCCCGGCGCGCGGCACCAGGCGGCCCCCGGCCTTGCGCACCCAGCCGCCCTTCCACCTGTCCTGGTCCTGGTAGGTGCGCGGGTAGCCCTGGCCGGGGCGGGTCTCGACGTTGTTGAACCAGGCGTACTCGACCCCGCTGCGGTTGGTCCACGCCTGCTTGCACGTGACCGAGCAGGTGTGGCAGCCGATGCACTTGTCGAGGTTCATGACCATGGCGACCTGGGCCATGACCCGGCCGACGGCCCGCTCCCCCCGGGCGCCGTCGGCCGCCGTCCCCTGCCCGCGGTTCGTGTCCTTCCGGCGTGCCATCAGTACCGCACCTCCGTGGTCCGCTTGCGCACGACGGTGATCTCGTCGCGCTGGTTTCCGGTGGGGCCGAGGTAGTTGAACGCGTAGGACAGCTGGGCGTAGCCGCCGATGAGGTGCGTCGGCTTGACCAGCAGGCGGGTGAGCGAGTTGTGGATGCCGCCGCGCCTCCCCGTCGTCTCCGTCTTCGGGACGTCGATGGTGCGCTCCTGGGCGTGGTGCATGTACACGGTGCCGACGGGCATCCGGTGCGAGACCACCAGGCGGGCGGCGACCACGCCGTTGCGGTTGACCGCCTCCACCCAGTCGTTGTCGGCGGCCTCGATGACCGCCGCGTCCTCCACGCTCATCCAGATGGTCGGGCCGCCCCGCGACAGGGTCTGCATGAGCAGGTTGTCCTGGTACTCGGAGTGGATGGACCACTTCGAGTGCGGGGTCAGGTAGCGGACGGTGACCTCGCGCCGCCCGTTCGGGCCGATGCGGGGCTCGCCGAACAGGCGGCTGATGTCGAGCGGCGGGCGGTACACCGGGAGCGCCTCGCCGAACTCGTGCATCCAGTCGTGGTCCAGGTAGAAGTGCTGGCGCCCGGTCAGGGTGTGCCAGGGCTTGTCGTGCTCGACGTTGATCGTGAACGGCGAGTAGCGGCGGTCGGCCGCCTCCTTGCCCGACCACTCGGGGCTGGTGCCCACCGGGGTGGGGCCCCGGCGGGCGTCGTCGAAGACCACGCGGCGCTCGGCGGAGTGGGCTGCCAGCTCGCCCATGTCGGTGCCGGTGCGGGCCGCCAGCCGCTCGAAGCCCTGGGCCGCCAGTCGGCCGTTGCTGGTGCCCGACAGGGCGAGGATCGCCTCGCAGGCCTTGACGTCGGTGTCGAGGGAGGGCCGCCCGTCGGCGACGCCCCCGCGGACGGCGCCGTTGCGTTCGCGCAGCCACTCCACCTCCTTGTCGGGGGTGAAGGAGACGCCCTTGACCGGGAGCCCCGCCGACTCGGTCAGGGGTCCCAGGGCCGCCATCTTCTGCGCGACCGCCGAGTAGTCGCGGCGCACGGCCACGACGGCGGGCATGGTCCGGCCGGGGACCGGCCGCTCACCGTCCGCCTTCCAGTCCACCGGGACCCCGTGCGGCTGGGCCAGCTCTCCGGGGGTGTCGTGCTGGTGGGGCACCGCCACCAGGTCGGTGACCTCGCCCAGGTGGTCGGCGGCCAGGGCGCTGAAGGCCCGCGCCAGCGCGTGGAAGGCGTCGAAGTCCGTGCGGGTCTCCCACGGCGGGTCGATCGCCGGGTTGAACGCGTGCACGAACGGGTGCATGTCCGTGGTGGACAGGTCGTGCTTCTCGTACCAGGTGGCGGCGGGCAGGACGATGTCGGACAGCAGCGTCGTGCTGGTCATGCGGAAGTCCATCGACAGCAGCAGGTCGAGCTTGCCCTCCGGGGCCTCCTCGCGCCAGCTGACGTCGCGCGGCCGGTCGTCCGGGCCGGCGGGCCGCGCCCGGAGGTTGGAGTGCGTGCCGAGCAGGTGCTTGAGGAAGTACTCGTTGCCCTTGGCGGAGGAGCCGAACAGGTTGGACCGCCAGACGGTGAGCGTCCTGGGCCAGTTGGCCGGGTCGTCCGGGTCCTCCGCGGCGAAGCGCAGGGTGCCGTCGGCCAGCTGGCCGGCGACGTACTCGCCGGGGTCCTGGCCGAGCTCGTCGGCCTCACGGCCCAGGTCGACCGGGTTGCGGTTGAACGTGGGGTAGGACGGCATCCAGCCCATCCGTGCCGAGGAGGCCACCAGGTCGGCGGTGTGCATGCCGCGCACGCGCCCCGGCCCCAGCGGCGAGGCCAGGGCGTCGGCGCGGTACGTGTCGTAGCGCCACTGGTCGGTGTGGATGTACCAGTACGCCGTCCCGGCCATGAAGCGCGGCGGCCTCGACCAGTCCATGCCGGAGGCGTAGGCCGCCCAGCCGGTGGCGGTGCGGCACTTCTCCTGGCCCACGTAGTGCGCCCAGCCGCCGCCGTTGACCCCCTGGCAGCCGGTGAGCAGGAGCAGGGACAGGAAGGCGCGGTAGGCGTTCTCCCCGTGGAACCACTGGTTCGTGCCCGCGCCGAGGATGATCATGGCCCGGCCGCCGGAGGCCTCGGCGGTGTCAGCGAACTCGCGGGCGATGCGGGCCGCCCGGTCGGCCGGCACCCCCGTGACCGCCTCCTGCCAGGCGGGGGTGCAGCACTCGCCCGGGTCGTCGTAGCCGGTCGGCCAGACGCCGGGCAGGCCGTCGCGGTAGACCCCGTACTGGGCGAGGAGCAGGTCGAAGACCGTGGTGACGAGGCGGTCGCCCACCCTGCGGACCGGGACGCCCCGGGTGGCGACCCCGGCGGCGCCGGTGGGGGTGTCGAAGCGGGTCAGGGCGATCTCGGCCGCCTCGCCGCCCACCTCGTAGAAGCTGAGGGCGGGCGTGCGGCCCTCCAGGTCGAGGTTCCACCTGCCCAGGCCCTCCTCGCCCCACCGGTCGCCGACGGTGCCGTGGGGAGCGGCCGGCGCGTCCTCCCCCTCCGCCCAGATCACCGGCTTCCAGTCGGCGTTCTCCCCTCCGCCGGGACCGAGGTCGGCGGCGGTGAGGAACTTGCCGGGCACCAGGCGGCCGTCGCGGCTGTCCAGCGAGACCACGAACGGCAGGTCGGTGTACCGGCGGACGTAGTCCTCGAACCGGGGCGTGGTCCGGTCGACGAACCGCTCCTTGAGGATGACGTGGCCCATGGCCATGGCCAGTGCCCCGTCGGTGCCCGGGTGGGGGGCCAGCCACTCGTCCGCGAACTTGGTGGCGTCGCTGTAGTCGGGGGAGACCACGACGACCTTCTGGCCCCGGTAGCGGGCCTCGGCCATCCAGTGCGCGTCGGGGGTGCGGGTGACCGGGACGTTGGAGCCCCACAGCACCAGGTAGGCGGCGTCCCACCAGTCGCCGGACTCGGGGACGTCGGTCTGGTCGCCGAACACCTGGGGCGAGGCCACCGGCAGGTCGGCGTACCAGTCGTAGAACGACAGCATGGAGCCGCCGAGGAGGTTCACGAAGCGGGCGCCCACCCCGTGCGAGACCATCGACATCGCGGGGATCGGGGAGAACCCGGCCACGCGGTCCGGACCGTACCTCTTGATGGTGGACACGTGGGAGGCGGCGGCGATCTCCAGCGCCTCGTCCCACGTGACGCGCACCAGGCCGCCCTTGCCGCGCGCCCGCTGGTAGCGGCGGCGCCTGACCGGGTCGGCGGTGATCTCCTCCCAGGCCGCCACGGGGTCGCCCAGGCGTCCGCGCGCCTCCCGGTACATCTCCACGAGGACGCCGCGCGCGTACGGGTAGCGGACGCGGGTCGGAGAATAGGTGTACCAGGAGAAGGCCGCGCCGCGGGGGCAGCCCCGCGGCTCGTATTCGGGACGGTCCGGGCCGACGGAGGGATAATCCGTGGCCTGCGTCTCCCAGGTGATGATCCCGTCCTTCACGTACACGTCCCAGGAACACGAACCGGTGCAGTTCACGCCGTGGGTGGAACGCACGACCCTGTCGTGGCTCCAGCGGTCCCTGTAGAAGACGTCGCCTTCCCGGCCGCCGTGCCTGACCTGCGCCCGGACGCCGTCCAGCTGCTCCGCCCGGCTCAAGTGGCCGCCCAACCGGAGAAGGGCCTCCCCCGCGCCTCCGCCTTTGCCCTTTTCCGCCATACGGGAGCCACCTCGTTTAACAGCGTATTGCCGAGAATTGCATTTCCACGCGGTTCCGGTCTCCGGTGCCCATCACATTCCGTTAATGAATATGCCTCCTTCGGCGCGGAAGTCACGTATCCCACACCGGAAGGGGTGACAATCACCTCCGAAAGGGACACCGCCGGCCGGATCGACAGGACGTGGGGGACCGCCATGGGAGCGGAAGTCGGGGAGCGGGACACCCGCTCGGGAACGGCGGGCGCCAACCTCGCCCTGGCCACGGCGGCGTTCGCGCTGACCTTCTGGGCCTGGAACCTCGTCGGACCGCTGTCGCGGACCTACACGCAGGAGCTGGACCTGTCGCCCTCGCAGACCTCGCTCCTCGTGGCGTTCCCGGTGCTCGTGGGCTCCCTGGGCCGCATCCCGGTCGGCTCGCTGACCGACCGCTACGGCGGGCGGCTGATGTTCACGGTCATCTGCTTCGTGAGCATCGTGCCGACCTTCCTCGTGGGCGTGTCGTCGGGGTCCTACGCGATGCTGCTGGTCTGGGGCTTCTTCCTGGGCATCGCGGGCACGTCGTTCGCCGTCGGGATCCCGTTCGTGAACGCCTGGTACAGGGCCGGGCGGCGCGGTTTCGCCACGGGCGTGTTCGGGGCGGGCATGGGCGGCACCGCCCTGTCGTCGTTCCTCACCCCCCTGCTCGTCGAGGCGACGGGGGTGCTCACCACCCACCTGCTGATGTGCGCGGCCCTGGCGGCCATGGGCGCGGTGATGTGGGTGTTCAGCCGGAACTCCCCCGCGTGGACGCCCCGCACTGAGCCGGCCCTGCCGGGGATGCGCGACGCGCTCAGGCTCAAGGCGACGTGGCAGGCGTCCCTGCTGTACGCGGTCGCCTTCGGCGGGTTCGTGGCCTTCTCCACCTATCTGCCGACCCTGCTGACGATGGCGTACGACTACGCGCAGACCGATGCCGGGGTGCGCACCGCCGGTTTCGCGGTCGCCGCCGTGATCGCCCGGCCGGTCGGCGGCATCCTGTCGGACCGGCTCGGCCCTGTGCGGGTGTGCCTTGCGTCGTTCCTCGGCACGTGCGTGTTCGCGGTCGTGCTGGCCCTGCACCCGCCCGCGGAGTTCCCGGCGGGTGCGGCCTTCGTGCTGATCGCGCTGTCGCTGGGCCTGGGCACGGGCGCCGTGTTCGCTCTGGTCGCGAAGCTGGTCGACCCGTCCAGGGTCGGTACCGTGACCGGGCTCGTGGGCGCGGCCGGGGGTCTGGGCGGCTACTTCCCGCCGCTGCTGATGGGGGTCGTCTACCAGGCGACGGGCGCCTACACGCTGGGCTTCGTGCTGCTGGCGGCGGTCTCGCTGGCGGTGGCCCTGTACACCTCGCGGGCCTTCCGCGGCGTGTCCGCCTGACCCCGGGCCGGAGCCCCGGCGCTCGGTCCGCGCGGACGGTCACGGACCCGGGGCCGGTCCGGCCCGGGGTCAGGCGGACACGCCGCGACGCCTCCCGGAGGGGCAGCGGTCAAAGGACCCACCGGAGGCGCACGGACGGGGCCCGGAGGGGCGGCGGGCGGACGGGGCCCGCCACGGCCGTCAGGGGGCGATGTCCCGGGCGCGGACGAGGGCGGCGGCGCGGTTGCCCACCTTCACGCGCTCCAGGGCCCTGACGCCCTCCGGCAGGGCGACCCGCCTCGTCCGCGCGGTCACCACCACGACGGCGTGCTCGGGCAGCACCCGCCCCAGGGAGGCCAGCATCGCCCGCAGCGGCGCCCCTCCCCCGGCGGCTCCGCCGCCCTCGCGACGGTCGGACGGCGCCTGCCCGGTACCGCCCCCGTGCCCGGCGGCCCCGGGGCCCCCGTCCTCCGGGACGGCCCCCGCCCAGGAGGTCATCTCGCCGTAGGGCACGTCGGTCACCACCAGGTCGGCCCCCACCGGCTCCCGCAGGGAGAACACGTCCTCGACGACCGCCTCGTGGAGCAGGTCGCCGCCCATGGCGGACAGCCCCGCGGCGAGGTCGCGGGTGGCCTCGGCGCGCTCGACGAACTCCGGGCGGCCGAAGTCGCGGGCGGAGCGCCGGAGCTCGTCCTCGCGCTCGGCCAGCCCCTCGGCGGAGAGCAGCCGGAGGTTGCGGGCCGCCAGGGCGACGGCGTCCGGGTCCACGTCGCCCGCGCGGACGCGCGTGAGCCGTTCGCGGTGCAGGAAGCCCAGGACCGTGACCAGGTAGCCGCTGCCGCAGCAGGGGTCCCAGAGGCGCACGCGCTCCTCCTTGGTGTGCACCATCGCCCGCTGGAACAGCTCGCTCGCCAGCCGCACCGGGAAGCCCGGGAAACCGGGCGCGGACCGCAGCACCTGCCCGCTCGCCAGAGCCGAGTGGTCGGTCCGCTCGACGGCGTACCGGTAGCTCACAGTGCCCCTGCCCTTCCGTGTCCTGCTTCGTCGGCGCCCCGGCCGCGGTCGCCCGCGGGAGGCCCCGCACCGGTCTCCCCGGCCTCCACCGCGCTCAACCCGCGCGCGGCGGACGGAACCGCCGCCCCGGCGGCGCGGCCGGCCCCGAGGACCGGGCACGGCGCCGTGCGCGACCCGGCGTGCGCCTCCCCATGTTCTCCGAGCACGGCGGAACACGGCGGGCGGCGCGCCCCGGCCGCTCCCCGGGGCCGGGCGCGGCCCCCGGAGGACCGGACCGCCCGACGCCGCCCGGGGCCCCGGGAACGCCGAAGGCCCGGCGTCCTGGGACACCGGGCCTTCTCATGCGGTCCTGACGGGATTTGAACCCGCGGCCTCCACCTTGACAGGGTGGCGAGCACTCCTAACTGCTCCACAGGACCTCGTTGCTGGTACAACTCTAGCGCGGTTTCGGAGTACTTCGTACCGGCGCCCGCCTAGAGTGGCAGGCATCCCTTCCACCACCCCGACGACCCCGAGAGGACCCGGCGTGAACGAGTCACCGGCCCCCCTGCCGCCAGGACCGGACAGCACCCGGGTCGACCGCTGGCTGTGGGCCGTACGCCTGGTCAAGACCCGCGCCGACGCGGCGCAGGCCTGCCGGGGCGGGCACGTGCGCGTCAACGACCGCCCGGCCAAGCCGGCCTCCCCGGTCAAGCCCGGCGACGAGGTGCGGGTCCGCCTGCACGGGACCACGCGGATCGTGGAGGTCGGCCACGTCATCGAGAAGCGCGTCAGCGCCCCGGTCGCCGTCCGCTGCTACGCCGACAACACCCCCGAGGCCCCGCCCGAGGCGAACCTGCCGGTCATCCGCCGGGACCGGGGGGCCGGACGCCCGACCAAGCGCGACCGGCGCGTCCTGGACCGGCTCCGCACCGACTTCCCCCCGCCCGTCTGACGGACGGCCCGCCCGTACCGCCGGAACCCCTCGCGTCGGGCCGCGGGACCGGCGTCCGCGCCCCCGACAACCGCCGGGCGCCGCGCCGCCACCGGGCGGGCGCGGCCCCGCCGCCGGGGTCTTCGCGATGGAGCACGCCGCGGCGGACCCGGTCCGCTCCCTGCGGTCGGCCCTCGCCTGACCCTCGGCGGGACCGCGGCGGCGGGGGCGACCGGCGGGACCGGTTCCCCCCGGCCCCGCAGCAGAGTCGGCGGGGAGCCCCGGGACGGCCCGACGGCCCTCAGCGGTCCGGGGACCGCGAGTCCTTGTGCGCGGCCAGGCGCGCGGACAGCACGAGTACCGCGCAGGCGAACACCGCCGCCGCCAGCCCCGGACCAGCGGCCAGATCGCCGCTGTTCCGGGGCCAGGAGAACAGGAACAGCAGCGGGGCCGCCGCCGCGAGGACCTGAACCGTCACGAAGAGGACCCTCGACCAGGTCACGATCGCGCACACCGCGACCGCCAGGAGCACGAGGAGGACCGTGAAGGCCGCGGCGAGGAGCAGGCGCTCGTCCTCGAAGGACGCCGCCAGCACGTCCCATCCCGTGGCGGACGCGCGCACCCCGTACATGTTGGGGACGCCCTCGTCGCTGATGTCGTACGCGTACGGGACCTCCTCCCGGGCCCAGGGCAGGGACAGCGAGAGGAACAGGGCGACGGCCCCGGCCGCGGATCCCGCCGCGGCCGTCCGCGCCCTGGACTCCGCGGCGGAGGACTCCCGCGCCCTGATCTCCAACCGGGTCAGGCGCCTCCTCAGCTGTTCCGTCTCCGAGGGCTTCCCGGCGTCGTCCGGCATGGATGGTCCTCCTGGGGTGGGGTCGGGTGGGGGCGGGGGAGGTGGGGGGTGGTGCGGGGAAGGCGGGGCGGGGCCCGGGTCGGACCCGCGGGACCGGCGGGACCGGCGGCGGACACCGCGGCACGGGTCCCTGCCGGCCGGCGGACGGGAGCGTCCGGCGGCGGGGGGCACAGCCGTGGCGCGGCGGGCGTTCCGGCTAGAGGGGGTGGCCCGCCAGGAAGTCGAGGACCTCGCGGGTGGCCTTCGGCCCGTCCTCGTGCAGGTAGCCGTGGCGCATCCCCGGCAGCACCAGCAGGCGCGCGCCGGGGATCCGCCCGGCCAGGAGGGCGGCGTTGCCGACCGGGGTCAGCTCGTCGTCCTCGCCGTGCACGACGAGGGTCGGCGCATGGATGCCCGGCAGCAGGTCCCAGCCGTCGTAGCCGGTGCTCGCGCCGAAGTGCAGGCGCTGGGCGCGCAGGGGGCCGTGCGGGAGGATGCCGGTGACGGCGTCGGGACGGGCGGACGCCCACGCGGGCGAGTAGAACAGCTCGGCGATCGCGTCCCGCCCGGCCGCGGTGTTGGCCCGGCGCAGTGCCAGGGTGGCCGAAGCCGGGCGCTCCACCTCGTTGGCCCCGCCCGGGCCGGTGGAGCCCAGGACGAGCGCGCCGACGCGGTCCGGCGCCGCGGACGCGAACACCTGGGCGACCTTGCCGCCCATGGAGAACCCGTAGACGTGCGCCCTCGGGATCTCCAGGGCGTCCAGGACGGCCAGGGCGTCCTCGGCGAACAGCTCCAAGGTGTAGGGCTCGCCCAGGGGCGCGTCGCTGCCGCCGGTGCCCCGGAAGTCCACCCGGACGACCCGGTGCCCGGCCGCCAGCCCGGCGCGGACGCCCTCCCACATCCCGTGGTCGAGGGACTGCCCGTTGAGGAGCAGGAGGGGGTCGCCCTCACCGAGGGTGTCGTACCAGATGCGGGTTCCGTCCGCCGCGGTCACATGGCTCACGGGTCCGGACACTACCCGATGACGTGCGCGGGGGCCGTGTCACGTGTCACCCGGGGGCCGGGGACCCGCGCGACCCCGCCCCCGGACCGCGGGACGCCGCGTTCGGCGCTCTCCCCGCCGCGGGCGCTCGCGCGCCGGGCCTCCTCCGCCGTGGCGCCCTCCCGGGGGGCGGGACGGGTCGGCACCCGCCGCTCGGGGGCGGGCCCCGGGAGGCGCGGGAAACGCTCCGGGTCGCGGTCGCCGCCCGCCGCTCAGGGGCGGGGCGCCTTCTCCCCGTGGACCGCCCGGTACTCGGCCGCGAGCCAGGGGCCCAGGTCCTCGATCAGCTCCTCCAGCACCTCCGGGTCGCCCGTGGGGGCACGGCCCTCCGCGACCGCGGCCCGCATCTGCCCGAGGCGGTCGGGACGGTAGCGGCCGAAGATCTCCGCGGACTCGTCGAGGTCGCTGGTCCAGCCGCCCCAGAGGGGCATGACCAGGGTGAAGCCGGTGCGGACCAGGCGGCGGCCGACGCCGCGTCCGAGCCCCGCCCGCTCGGCCGCGGTCTCCGCCCGTCCGGCGCGCTCCCGCCAGCGGGGCAGCACCAGGTGCAGGTCCCCGTTGGTCTCGCGCGCCAGCAGGGACGTGGGGCGGTAGCGCGGCAGCCGGTCCGCGAGGTCCTCGCCGAGCAGGGGCGTGCACAGGCAGGCGACGAAGAAGCCGAAGTCGTGCCGTTCGAGCTCGCTGAGCGCGTCGCGGACCGACCCCAGCAGAACGCCCACCCCGTCGACCTCGCCGAAGGCGGCGTCGAGGTCGACCTCCATCTCCCCGGCCGCCTCCCGCTGCGCCCCGGTCACGGCGTCGCGGAACACCAGTTGCAGGTCGAGGTCGGAGGTCCCGGGGACCGCGGTGCCCCGGGGGACGCTTCCGTAGAGGTAGGCGCTGTGCAGCGCGTCGCCGAACGCACCGGCGATCCGGGCGCGGGCGGCCTCCACCACGGGCGCGAAGGCCGGCCCGACCCGCGCGAGCGAGCCCTCGCGCGCGATCGCGCCGTCCGTGTCCAGTCCCCGCCCGTCGTCCATGGACGCACTGTGCCGTATCCGGTCGGACGCCGCGACCGCTTTCCCCGGCGCCACAGGCGCGCCCCGCGCACGGCCCCTGCCGGGACCCGGCCCGTGCCGGTCGGCGGCCTGCGCCGACGGCCGGCCCACTGCCGGGCCCGGCCCCCACGGCGGCGGGCCGCCGGGGACGGATCCGTCAGCCCGCGTGTCCGGCCGCGGGCCGGCGCCAGGGCCCGCTCCGAGACCGGGTGTCGGGCCGGGTGGCCGTCATGGTGCGGGTTCCTCGTCTTCCTCGCTCCGGCACGGTGCCTCCCGTGCCGGTGCCTGCCATGCTGGTGCCTCCCGTGCCGGTGCCTGCCATTGCAGACCATGCCGTCGGGGCACGGTCAACAGCGGTGGAGGGGGAACGGTCACCGGCCGGCAGGGGAGCGCGGTTCCGGGACCCTGTGACCTGCGCCTGCTCGCTCCGGGGTCCGCCCCGTGTGGCGAGCGACACGGCCCGCCGACGACCGGCGGTGGGGCGGATCAGGGAGGGCACCGACACACCAAAAGGCCCCGTCACCTGTATACGCAGGTGACGGGGCCTTTTCGCATGTCTGCTGGAAGTGGCTAGGGGCGGGGTCGAACCGCCGACCTTCCGCTTTTCAGGCGGACGCTCGTACCAACTGAGCTACCTAGCCGCACTCGCCGATCGCTCGGCGACGGCGGTCCTGACGGGATTTGAACCCGCGGCCTCCACCTTGACAGGGTGGCGAGCACTCCTAACTGCTCCACAGGACCTTGTTCTGTTGTCGCGCCCGGTACGTGCCCCGGCGCGTTGTTGCGGTTCTTATTCTGCCAGACGTCCGGCAGTGCTCGAACCGCGTCGTACCCCCAACGGGATTCGAACCCGCGCTACCGCCTTGAAAGGGCGGCGTCCTAGGCCGCTAGACGATGGGGGCCCCTGTGACAGGTCAAGCATAGGGGAGATTCCCACCAACACCAAAGCGATTCCCCCACCCGGGCCAGACGTCCGCCACCTGCGGGAACGCCGATCCGGGCCCGGGTGCTACGGTGTGCGGCCGTCCCCGTCGCCCTCCGTCTCCGGCGCCTGCGGGGGGTCCCCGACCGGGCGGTCCGGTTCGCCCTCGATGTGCCGTTCGACCTGCGCCGACGTGAGGCCGATGCCGCCCAGGTCGATGTCGTCGCGCGCCTGGAGGCGTCCGCTCTCGGCGTCGAAGTACAGCACCGACGCCTGGTAGGGGGTCGGCCGGTCCGGACCGTGATCAAGGCCACGCAGTCCCGCGCCCCCGGTGGAGCCCTGGACGAGGAACCTCGTGCCGAGGTCGGTCAGCTCGGTGGATCTCAGGTGGTCGCCGCCGGTCAGCACGAGGGGCGCCACCCCGTCGAACGCCTCGGCCTGCGTGCGCGTGTGCATGAGGACCACGTCCACGTCCTCGCGGGAGCCGATGACCTCGCCGGCCTCCTCCTCGCCCTGCGCGGCCACCCCGGCGGCGTCGGGGTTGAGACGGGTCGCGTCGGGGGAGAACCGGGGGTCCCCCGAGCCGTAGAAGGTGAGCCCGCCCACCTCCTCGACGGCGCCGTCGAGGACCACGCTGTTCGACTGGGCCTCCACCGCGCGCTGCGTGCCCATGGAGTCGTGCTGTCCGCGCACCCACACGTACGGCACGTCGAGCTTGCCGATCTCGTCGGCGAACACGTCCTCGGTGGCGCTGCCCCGGTCGGTGATGTCCCCGGAGTCGACCACCATGTCCACCCCGTACTGCTCCCGGAGGGTGCGGATGATGCTCCACGACGCGGGGTTGAGCTGGATGTCGGACACGTGCAGCACCCGGATCACCGTCTCGTCCTCCTCGTACACGGGGAGGGTCGAGGTGGCCTCGTAGAGCATCGCGACGTTGCCGACCAGGCCCGCGAGCTGCTCCTGGTACTGGCTGAAGCGGCCCACCACCTCCTCTGCGCTGCCGACCACCTGCGGGGCCCCCGCGATGAGGCCGGTGTAGCGGGGCTCGGCGATGGCGCTGGGGTTGAAGGTGCCCGCGGCGGCGGCGCCCGAGGCCACGAGGACGGCGAGGGACGCGGCCGCGCTGCCCGCGGCGCGCCCGGCGCTCCTGAAGAGCAGGAGGCCCATCAGGGCCGCGCCCAGGGTCGCCGCGAGGACCGCGCGGACCAGCAGCGCGACCACGCCGTCGCGCAGGTCCGATCCGATGCCCGCGGCCATCCGGTTGATGGCCTCCGGGTCGGCGAACATCTCCTGGGCGGCCGACAGCCGGATGTCGGAGATCGTCGCCTCCAGCTTCAGGGGCGCGCTGTGCGTGTCGAAGGCCAGCTGGCCCAGCGGGGCCACGTCGACGACGGTCTCGCCGCGCCACTGGGGGGTCAGACCCAGGGTGACGTCGGCCGGGCCGATGGGGGTGACCACCTGTCCGCCCAGCGCAAGGCCGAGCCACCCCCCGACGAGCCCGGCGGCGACGACGCACCCCCACCGCCACGCGCGCCCGGCGCGCACCCGGTCGAGGGCGACGCGGAGCCGCGCGAGGGCCCCACGGAAGTCGTGACCGCGGATCGCTTCCCAAGACAACACACCACCATCATGCCGCTGACGGGGGTCGATCCCAATATTTCCTCCCTTTCCAGAGTGTTATGCCGCTCGGGGGCCGCTTCCCTCCCCCATCGGCAGGCAGCACAATGGCAGGCGTGGTGGAACTGACACGCAGGGCCTTCGAGGAGCTGGTCGCCGACGCCCTGGACGAGATCCCGACCGAGTTGTCCCGGTTGATGGACAACGTGGTGATCAGCGTGGAGGACGAGTCCCCCGACGGCCTGCTCGGCCTGTACGAGGGCATCCCGCTGACCGAGCGCGGCGACACCTACTTCGGCGTGCTCCCGGACCAGATCTTCATCTACCGTCGCAACATCTGCGCGATCTGCGAGACCCCCGAGCAGGTGGTGGAGGAAGTCCTGGTCACAGTGGTGCACGAGATCGCCCACCACTTCGGGATCGACGACGCCAGGCTGACCGAACTGGGGTGGGGCTGAGCGGGGCCGCCGGAATCCGAAACTCAGGCCGCTTTTTTCGGTACGGGGTTCCATTTTCAATGCTCTGCGTACACATCCGGGAACGAGTCGCCCGCGCCCGACACGCCGGACCGCCACGGGGATCGCCTGTGTACACATTGTCACCAGCAAAAACGTTCCGTACACGACTTGGCCGGGAGATTGCCGAATCCACCCGTCGTCCATTACCCGCAGCAACGAATCAGACACGAATTTACCCAAGTGGCTTGCGAGGAAGCCCGCCTTCCGGAACGGTTGGTTATTGAGACACGACACAGCGTGATTTCAACCCTGTAACAGTAAGGGAGTGCCGGGTGGCCAAACCGCGCCTCGACAACACACCTGACAACGGAGACCACGAGTCTTCGAGCGCCCCCGACAACGCGACCCCCGCCGGCCCGGGCAAGGACGACTGGCGGAGCAGCTACCGCGACGTCATGGCGATCGGCGAGTTCCGCGCCGTCTGGCTCGCCCACGCACTCTCGATGATCGGCTCCAACCTGCTGAACATCGCGACCAGCATCCTCGTCTTCCAGGTGACGGGCTCCGCGCTCGCCGCCGGCGTCACCCTGGCCCTCACCTTCCTGCCGCCGATCATCAGCCCCCTGATCGCGGGGCTCGCCGACCTCTTCCCGAGGCGCAGGGTGATGGTCATCTGCGACCTCGCCCGCGCCGCGGTCATCGTCCTCATCGGCATCCCCGGCATGCCGATCTGGGCGATCTGGCTCCTGCTGTTCTGCTCGGTGCTGCCGTCGATCCCGTTCGCGGCGGCCCGCGCGGCCATGCTGGCGGAGATCATCCAGGGCGAGCGCTACGTCGCGAGCACCGCGATCATCCAACTGACCTCGCAGATCGGCATGCTCGCCGGGCTCGTCGCCGGCGGTGTGATCGTGGCGCACGTCGGACCCAACATCACCGTGATGTCGACCGGGATCCTCTTCGTCCTGTCCGCGACGGTCGTGCTGATCGGGGTGAAGGCCCGCCCGGCGCCCCGGGGGGAGAAGGAGGAGCGGCCCGGGTTCGCGGCCATGACGCGCGACGGGGCCAAGCTCGTCTTCGGCGACCCGCGGCTGCGCACACTGGCGCTGCTCGCGTGGCTCGCCGGCCTCTACATGATCCCCTACGGGCTGGCCAACCCCATGGCCGCCGAGATCGGGGCGGGGGCCGCCGCCGCGGGGTTCATCATGGCGGGCTCGTCGATCGGCGCGTTCCTCGGCGGGTTCGTCCTCACCCGCCTGGTCCCGCCGCCGACCCGGATGCGCCTGCTCGGCCCCCTGGCCGTCCTCACGTCGGTACCGCTGCTGCTCTGGCTGTTCGACCCGCCGCTGTGGCTGATGGTGACCGCTCTCGCCCTGTGCGGCGTCGCGGGGTCCTACCAGTTCGTGGCCAACGCGGCGTTCGTGCTGTGCGTGCCCAAGGAGGGCCGGGGACTGGCCTTCGGGCTGGTCGCGTCCGGGCTCCAGGCCGCGCAGGGCGTCGGCATCCTGATCGCCGGGTTCTTCGCCGAGTTCTTCGGCACCGGCGTCGTCATCGTCTCGGCCGGCGTGCTCGGGGTGGGCTTCGCCGTGCTCCTGGCGATCCCCTGGTCACGGCTCTCGGGGGAGACCATCGCGCGGATGGACGCCACCGAGCGGCCCTAGGGCGTCCTCCGGCGGGTGCCGCCCGTCCCTCCCTGCGGGACCGGCGCCGGCCGGACGCGCCCTAGCGCTCTCCGCAGCTCTCCACGGAGGGTTCGCGGGCCTCCTCGGCCTCGCGTTCCTCCCGTGGGGTGCGGAGCTCTCGTCGTTCCCAGCCCGGGTGTGCCCTGAGGGTCCACATCAGTTCTCGCTCGGCTTTCCTTGGAAGTTGCGGATGATCTGCTCCAGCATGGAGCGCTGCTCGTTCGCGGCCGGCATGACCAGCCAGGCCAGGATGTACACGAAGACACCGCTGAACCCGAAGAAGGTCAGTACCACGAGGACCAGCCGGACGAGGTTCGAGTCGACCTTGAGGAACTCGGCGATACCGCCGCAGACGCCTGCGAGGTAGCGGTCGGTCCCGCTGCGCCGGAACCGCTTGCTCTGGTAGTTCTCGTTCATGTATCCACCATGCCCGCTCCCCACGACGATTCCCATCGGGGACAGCCCTGGCCCTCCCCTGACATCCCCCCGACCCCCCTGGAGGGGCGGCCGGGGGCGTCCGGACACCCCCGTGAAGGGTTCGACGGGACGGAGTCCCACGGCGTTCCTGAGGCGTGGGGCACATTCGGCCCGAACGGGGCCGGGCCGACCCGTACCGCGGCCCCCGGGGGCGGCACGGTCGCCCCTGGGAAGGACCCGGGCGTTCCCCGGGGGTCATTCCCTCCCGGTGGACAGCTCCTCGGCGGTTCCCTCCGACCGGCCGGGCGTGCCGGGCTCCCCGGCGCCCGTGTCCCCGCCGTCCCCGGCCCCGGCGTCCGCCCCGCGCCCGCCCGACTCCGCGGGGGCGTGGCCGGGGAGGCTGGTGCCCAGGGGCTTCTCCGAGATGAACCAGGAGAGCACGAAGCCGGCCAGGGCCACGGGCACCGCGTAGAGGAAGATCGGCGGCAGCGCCCCCGCGAAAGCGTCGACGACGAACTCGCGCTGCGGCGCCGGAAGGCCCTGGAGCAGCTGGGGGGTCATGGAGCTGATCCCGGCCTCCCCGCCCGCGAACTCCACGCCGCCGCCGGGCGCGCCCTCCATCCGCCGGTCGAGGCGGGACACGAAGATCGAGCCGAACACGGCGATGCCGAAGGAGGCGCCGATCTGGCGGAAGTAGTTGTTCGCCGACGTCGCGGCCCCCAGGTCGCGGCGGGGGGCGGTGTTCTGGACGATCAGCACGAGGTTCTGCATCACCATGCCCACGCCCAGCCCCAGGACCAGCATCGCCGTCCCGTTGAAGGCGTAGGGGGTGTCGGCGGTCATGCGGGACAGCAGGACCAGGCCCACCGTGATCAGGGCGGTGCCGATGACCGGCCAGTGCTTGTACCGGCCTGTCCTGGAGATGAGTCGTCCGGTGGTGATGGTGCTGGTGAGCATCCCGGCCACCATCGGGAGCATGAGCAGGCCGGACTCGGTGGCCGACGCCCCGCCGACCATCTGGAGGAACGTGGGCATGTAGGCGACCGTCGAGAACATGGCGATGCCGACGGTGATCCCCACCAGCGCCGTCAGGACGAAATCCCGGTCCCGGAAGAGGCGCAGCGGGATGACGGGGTCGGCCGCGCGCCGTTCCACGAGGACGAACAGCAGGCCCGAGACGAGGGCGCCCGCGCCCAGGCCGATGATCTGCGGGCTGAGCCAGGCGTAGGCGTGCCCGGCCCAGCTCGTCGCCAGCACCAGGCAGACGCTCGTGGCCGCGAGCAGTGCCGTGCCCGCGTGGTCCAGGCGGGGCCGGGGGCCGGTCGGCCGCGGCAGGTGGACCACCGCCAGCGCCGTGACCAGCGCCACCGCCCCGAGCGGCAGGTTGATGTAGAAGATCCAGCGCCAGTCGAGCTGGTCGGTGAAGAACCCGCCGAGCAGCGGTCCCGCGATGGCGGACACGCCGAACACCGCGCCCATGACCCCCATGTACTTGCCGCGCTCGCGGGGCGGGACCACGTCGGCGATGATCGCCTGGGCGCTGATGATCAGCCCGCCCCCGCCGATGCCCTGCACGGCGCGGAAGACGATGAGCTGGGTCATGTCCTGGGCCAGGCCGGACAGGACAGACCCCAGCAGGAACACCGCGATCGCGAAGACGTACACGTGGCGGCGGCCGAAGACGTCCCCGGCCTTGCCGTAGACGGGCATGCCGACCGTGGCCGCGAGCATGTAGGCGGTGACGACCCAGGAGAGGCGTTCCAGGCCGTCGAGCTCGCCGACGATCGTGGGCAGGGCGGTGGCGACGATGGTCTGGTCGAGCGAGCCCAGCAGCATCGTCAGGATGATCGTCAGGAGGATCCAGCGCAGCCGGGTGGGTCCGGGGGTGGTCATAGAGGGTTCCGTTCGCCTTCGGGAGACCTGGGAGGGACGGCTCGCCCCGCAGTTCAGTCCTCGCGCGCCGGAGGCGCGAAGGCCTCGCCGAGGTGGCGGAGCGCCTCGCGAATCTTGGCGCGGACGTCCGCGGGCTCCTCGCTCTCCGAGTAGTGGAGGCGCTTCATGGTGTGGCGCATCACCGCCATGCCGGCCGCCGCGAGGAGCTGCGGCCGGTCGTCGTCGGGGCCGGCGCCGGTGCGCTCGGCGATGGCCCCGGCCAGTTCCACCTCCACGTTGTGGAAGCGGGCGAGCAGCCCGCGCACGAGCTGGGGCTCGCGTTCGGTGAGCTTCTTGCGCAGGAGCATGTCCGCGCGCTGGGTGGCGAGGTCCTCGGTGCTGACCAGGAACGTGATCAGGACGGTGATGAGGTCCTCGACGAAGTCCCCCGTGGGGCCGCCGTCGACGAACGCCTGCCGCACCTGCTCGTCGGGGGTCGCGGGGACGTCGCCGAGGAGGGCCTCCTCCTTGGTGGCGAAGTAGTTGAAGAAGGTGCGTGTCGAGACGTCGGCCTCCAGGGCGATCTCCTCGACCGTCACGTTCTCCAGCCCGCGTTCCAGGGTGAGGCGTATCCCCGCCTCCTGGAGTGCGCGGCGGGTCGCCTGCTTCTTCCGTTCCCGAAGTCCCACGGTGGTCCTCCCCGTACACGGCCAACCCTTGCGTACCGTGCAATATTTCTCAACGAGTGTGCTCCTGGCGGCGCGGACGCCGCACGCGTCGGGGAGCGCGCGCCCCCGCCGGAGCGGGGCCGCGCCCGTGTCCTGCCGACCGGCCCTACCGGCCCACGAAGCGTTCGGGCCGGACGTAGACAATGACACGTTTCTCGGAGGGGTCGTCCCAGGGGTACGGGGTGCCCATGTACTTCTGGGACATCTCGTTGATGAAGGCCTTGTCCGTGTCCTCCTCGATCCGCTCCACCTCGCCGCGGACCTCCACGTACATGTAGGGGTCGTCGGGGTCGGTGGCCGACACCGCGATCCGCCCGTCGCGCCGGAGGTTGTGCAGCTTCTGCCGGGTGGTGGTCTGGCTGAACCTCAGGAACTCGCCGTCCCAGTCGATCCACACCGGGCTCGACTGGGGCTGCCCCTCGGGGCCGAGTGTGGCCACGTGCCCGAACGCGGGCTTGCGCAGAACCGCCTGCTGCTTCTCAGAGAACGCCATGCCGCTCCTTGGTCGTCGGTCCTCGGCCGGTCTTCCGGCTGTCCGAGTACACCAACAGTGCCCGTCCCGCGCGCGGCGACGCGCCCGGGACGGCGGGACCGCGCCCCGCCCCCGGCGGCCGTGTCCGGTCCCGGCCGGACCGCGGACGGGACCTGTCCGACGGGTCGGGGGACCACTAGGCTCCGGCCATGGACCGAGGAACCGGCACCCCCGAGAGCCCCGTCCGGCCCGATGTTCCGGGCCGGGCGAACGACTACGACGGCTTCGCCGAGGCGTACGCGGCGGAGAACGAGAACAACCTCCAGAACGCCTACTACGAGCGGCCCGCGATGGTGGCCCTCGCCGGAGACGTGGCCGGCCGCCGGATCCTGGACGCCGGCTGCGGCGCGGGCCCCCTGTCGGCCGCCCTGCGCGACCGCGGCGCCGTCGTCACCGGCGTCGACGCCAGCGCCGGGATGCTGGCGCTGGCCAGGCGGCGGCTCGGGGACGGCGTGGACCTGCGCGTGGCGGACCTGGGCGACCCCCTGCCGTTCGACGACGGCGCGTTCGACGACGTGGTCGCGTCGCTGGTACTGCACTACCTCGAGGACTGGGGGCCGACGCTGGCCGAGATGCGGCGCGTGCTCAGGCCGGGCGGCCGGCTGATCGCCTCGGTGCAGCACCCGTTCGCGGACTACGCGATCCAGGACCCCCGGCCCGACTATTCGGCGACCACGAGCTATTCCGACGAGTTCTCGTTCGGCGGGCGGTCCGTCGCGCTGAAGTTCTGGCGCCGACCGCTGCACGCGATGACCGACGCCTTCACCGCCGCCGGCTTCCGCCTCTCCGTCATCAGCGAGCCGCAGCCCGACCCGGCCGCCCGCGAGCTGTTCCCCGACGACTTCCACGCCCTGTCCACGCAGATCGGCTTCCTGTTCTTCGTCGTCGAGGCGCCGCCGTCGCCCGCCGACCGGTCGGCGGCCGCCGCCGGGTGAGTCCCCGCCCGGGCAGGTCCGGGTGACCGGGCGGGGCGGGAGGCTCATCGGCCCGAGCGGGCGGAGAGCCGCGGCGAGAGCATGCGGCCGACCGCGCGCAGCAGGGAGCGGAACTCGGCCCCGTTCGGGCGCACGCCCAGCCCGGCGTACATCAGCGCGTTCCCGTACTCGGCCATGAGGACGATCCGGCCGTCCTCGACATCGAACCGCGTCACATAGGTGTTGCGGTAGGGCCGGCCCGTGCGCGCCACGACCATGTCGCCGACGCCGTGGAAGAAGAGCTCGCCGTCGGGCGAGACGATCCATCTGTGGTCGCGCCAGCGCAGCGGGGAGAACTTGTCGAACAGGGCGCCCGTGTACGCGAGGACCTCGCTCCTGCCCTTGACGTCGGCGACGCAGACGCCCCGCTTGCGGCCCCCGACGATGTCGGCGACGCCCTGGGGGGCCGTGGCGCCCCGGGCGTGCATGAACAGCTGCCGTGCCTCGCCTGCCAGGGTCCGGGCCACGGCGTCGATGTCCTTGGCCTCGACGGCGCGGATGAACTCCTGGGCCACGGCGAGCCCGGTGTGTGTGGCGGAAGTCGTTCTCTGGTCGTCCATGAGGTTTCCGATCGTTGTGCGGGTGGGTGCGGAGATCCGGTTCAGGCGTCCCAGGACAGCAGGGGCTCACCGAACGAGGTGGGGATTCCGAAGGAGGCGAAGCGGGGCGTCCACCACCGCGTGAACTCGGACTCGTAGGCCAGGAGCCGCTCGGAGAAGGCGGCCAGGTCGACGCCTTCGTCGAATTCGAGGTAGACGATGAACTCCGCGCCGCCGTCCTCGCCGGGCTGGAGCCACATCCGCTCCCGGTGGTAGCCGACCTCGCGGGCCCGGGTGCCCAGGCCGGGCAGGTGGTCCCTGTTCAGGTCGGCGAGGAGGTCTCGGAACTCCTGGACGCGGTTCCGGGGGATCGTGAAGGTCCACGCTGTACTGGTCATTGCCCTCTCCTCGGCCTCGGGCGGTCCGCCGCCCGTGCGGGGCGGTCCCGGTGAACCGGGTGCGCTCCCGATGATCCGGGGGGCCGGGCGGGGCAGGAAGGCCGAGCCGAGGGTGGTACCGGCAGGACCAGGCTCGCCCGTCGGCACAGGGCGGGGACAATAGGGGGCATGCCGAGCAGCGATCGAACCGAGTTCGGGGCGTACCTGAGGCGGCGCAGGGCCGCGATGAGCCCCGCGGACCCTCGGATCGGCGTGCGGACCTCCCGCCGACGGGTTCCGGGGCTCCGCCGCCAGGAGGTCTCCGACCTGGCGGGGATCTCGGTGGAGTACTACACACGCCTGGAGCAGGGCAGGGCGCCCCGCCCCTCGCGCGAGATCCTCGCCTCGCTGGCCCAGGCGTTCGGTCTCTCGGACGCCGAACGCGCCCACCTCTTCCGGCTGGGCGGTGAGCCCCCGCCCGAGCCGGCCTCCCCCGCCTCGGTCATCCGCCCCGGGCTGCTGCGCCTGCTGCGGGGCCTGGACGAGACGATGCCGGTCACCGTGCACGACGGGCGCCTGGACCTGCTGGCCCGCAACAAGGCCGCGCAGGAGCTGCTCGGGACCGCGTTCGGCGACGGCCCGTTCGATCGCAACATCGCCTACCGGGCCTTCACGACCGACACCCTGGCGCGCCTGCTCGGAGACGAGGGCTCGGAGCGCTTCCTGCGGGCCGCGGCCGCCGAGTTCCGGATCGCGCTGAGCCGGTACCCCGACGACGCCTACCTGCGGTCCCTGCTCTCCGAGCTCACCGCGACCAGCCAGAGCTTCCGCGACCACTGGGAGGAGGGGGAGGTCGGCGCTTCCAGGTCGGCGGTCAAGCGGATGCACCACCCGACCCGGGGGTGGGCCCGCTTCGACATCGAGGTGCTGCACGACCCCGAGCGGGACCACTGGATCATGCTCTACACGCCCCAGGACGACGGGTAGCCCTCCGCGCCGCACAGCAGACGGCCACGGGGCGGAGCAGGAGGGTGGAGCGGGCATGCGGGGCGGGGACACAGGAGCGGGCTCCCTACGGGCTCCCAAGCCCCCGGGAACGACGAAGGGCGTTCCTCGCAGAAAAGGAACGCCCAGGTGGGGAGGGGTAGGCCCCCAGGGGCTCGAACCCTGAACCCACGGATTAAAAGTCCGTTGCTCTGCCAATTGAGCTAGAGGCCCTCGGCGACTCCCGGGCATGCTGCCGCCCGTCGCCAGAGGCAACTCTACCCCAGCGGTAGGCCCTTCGTGCTGCCGATGGGACCCCGCGCGCAACGCGCCTGATCACCGTGCCGCCACGCGGGTCCCTCCGCCGCGGACGGGCCCGGAAGCCGTCCTCCGGGCGCTCCGGGAGCGGGCCCGGAGCCCGGTTCCCCCGACCCAGAGCGCCGGGGAACCGCGGACGGCTCTCAGCGGCTCACGGGCTCGGCGCACGCCTCGGCCGACACGGCGCCCGGCCCGGACTCGCCGGGGCGGCGGCTCCGCGCGGCGGGCCTCGCACTCGGCATCGACAGCTGATAGATTCGTACATGCGTTCTAATCGTGGTCGGGGAAGGCCACGACGGGCACGCGGGGGCGTCACCGGTCTCTCGGCGGGAGAGCGGTGACGCCCCTTCTTCTGCCTCAGGGCCGCGACGCCCGCACGGGGACGGCCCCGGCCCGCCGCGCGCGGACGTCGGCCCATGTGCGGAGCACGGCCGAGGCGACGCCGGCCGCCGCGGCGACGGCGAGGGAGAGGGCGACGTCGGGCGCCCACGCGAGGGCCCCGTCGACCCCCGCCACCGCGAGGAGGACGGCCCCGGCCCCGACGGGGAGCAGCCCGGGAAGGATCCGGAACGCGGTGGCCGTCCCGGTGGGCGGAGCGGCCGGGGTGCGCGGTCGGCGCAGTGCCGCACACGCCCCGGCGGCCGTCGCCGTCAGCCACACGGCCAGACCGGTGGTGGCGGCGACGGTGAGCAGGTAGGCGGTGCGGGACGGGCCGCCTTCCGGCTCCGGGGCGCCCGCGAGCATGGCGGAGGCCCCGAACAGGACGTCCGTGCTCGCCGCGTCGTGCAGGAGCCCGTGGGAGTTCTGCTGCATGACGAGGGCGAGGCCGCGCTCGGGGAGCAGGAGCAGCACGGCCGAGTAGCCGGGCGCGGCCCCGCTGTGCCACACGGCCCCGTCCAGCGGGGCGTCGAGTCCGCCGACGCGCCACCCCAGGCCGTAGCCCGTCCCCTCCCCGTCGTCCGTGGTCTGCTCGCGGCTCATCTCCCCGAAGGAGTCCGCCGACAGGACGCCCCCTCCGCCCCGGAGGTACAGGGAGGCGATCGCCGCGAGGTCGTCGAGGTCGCCGCCGAGGTAGCCGTACGCCGCCCCGTGGGGGTCGAGTCCGGCCGCGACCGGCGCGGTGACCCCCCAGAGCGGGAGGTGCCCCGGGGCCAGGGCGCGGTCGCGGGCCGAGGCGGGGTCGGTGATCGCACCGTCCGCACCCGCCGGTTCGAGCACGGCGTCGCGGACGTGGTCGGGGAAGGGGACGCCGGTGACGGACTCGACCACGGCGGCGAGGACCAGGTAGTTGGCGCTGGTGTAGGCGTACTCGCCGCCGGGGGGCGCGAGGGGCCGGACCCGGTCCAGCGCCGGGAGGCGGTCGGCGGGCCGAGGGCAGTCCCCCCGGCAGTCGGAGACCGCGAAGGCCGACGAGGGCGGCAGGCCCGAGGTCTGGGCGAGCAGGTGGCGGACGGTGGTCCGCGGGGCGTGCGCCCCTCCGAACCGGAATTCCGGCAGGTGGTCGGCGACCGGGTCGTCCAGTCCGAGTTCGCCGTCCTCGGCCAGCGCGAGGACGGCGGTCGCGGTGACCGGCTTGGCCACGGACCCCCACAGGAACGGCGTCCCGGCCGTGACGGGGGCCCCGTCGCCGTCGGTTCCCCACGCCGCCCGGTGGAGGGGCCCGTCGGGTCCGACCACCGCGTAGGAGAGTCCGGGCGTGCCGGTCGCCTCCATGCGCCTCTGCACGTAGTCGTCGATCGCGGCGTAGGGGTCGGCGGGTTCCCGTGCGGCGGCGTCCGCGGCGGGGGAGCCGACCGGGGCGAGGAGCAGTGCCGCGCAGAGGGCGGCGGCCCATCGCGGGGCGGAGCGGGCGGGACGGCGGTTCATGGGGGTCTCCACGGGTGGCTTGTTAACCGTATGGCCGTACGACCATAATCGTATACCCATACGGTTATCAAGGCCGGGGCCGGGCACCGCCCGGACCCGCACCGGGATCCGCGGTGCGCGCCCACGGACCGCCCCCGGACGCGACAGCGCCCGCCGGGATCCGGCGGGCGCTGTCGCGGCGGTGTCCGGTCGGGCGACCGGGCGGCCTCAGAAGTAGACCGGGGTGAGGTCCTCCGTCGGCCAGGCGCCGACCTCGCCGATCGCGTCCCACAGGTTCGGGTCGATCACGCCCCAGTCGAGGTCGTCGCCCTCCTTGCGCCGGTTGAAGAGCGCCACGACCGTGTAGCCGTTGCTGCGCGCCAAGAACGTGTAGGTCCCCGGCATGCTCCCGGTGTGCCAGGTGTTCTCACCTCCGGAGGTCGGGCGCACGGACCACCCGAGGCCGTAGTGGGTCGCCCCGCCCCCGGTCTCGGGCGCGGCGAACACCGTGTCGACGGACTCCGGCGTGAGCACCCCCGCCTCGTCCGGGGTGTCGTAGACGGTGCAGAACCGCGCGAGGTCGGCCGCGGAGGCGACCCAGCCCCCGTTGCCGAGCTGGATCTCCAGGTTGAACCCGCCGTACGGGTAGGGGACCTGGGCGCCCGACATGTCGACGGCCGACGTGGACGTGTGCCGGGATTCGTACCGGACCTCGCCGGCCTGGTCCCGGGAAAGAGACCGGCCCGCCCTCATCCGGGCGATGTCCACCGCGCCCAGGACGTCGGAGACGACGTAGTCCTCGAAGGAGGTCCCCACCACCCCGGCGATCGCGCGGGAGACGAGCAGGTATCCGTAGTTGCTGTACGCGTAGGTCGTGCCGGGGTCGTGGTCGAGGGCGGCCCCGCTGACGTAGGAGACGACCTCCTCCTCCCCCAGCGGCAGGTCCACCCCCATGTCCCGGGAGATGGCGACGGTGCTCCACAGGGGGTCTCCGGAGAGGTCCCTGTCCCATCCGCCCAGGTGCTGCAGCGCCCGCCGGACCGTCACCCCGCCCAGGCGCGGGTCGGCCGTCCCGCCGGGCAGGGGCGACAGGTCGACCAGGTCGGCCAGGGGCGCGTCCAGGTCGAGCCGGCCCTCCTGCGCGAGCCGCACGGCGGCCGTCGCGGCGATCGGCTTGCTCAGGCTCGCGATGCGGAAGACGTCGGTCTCCCCCGTGGTCGCGACGCTGTCGTCGCCCCACGTGTAGCCGCGCGCCAGGGACAACTTCCCGTTCCGCGCCACGGCGAGCGACCCCGCACTGATACCGCGCGCCTGCATGTAGTCCTTCATCACGTCGTCGAAGTGCGCGAGCGGGGCCACGTCCTCACCGGTGACCCTCCAGGTGCGCTCGGCCGCGGACGCCGGGCCCGTCCCGAGCGCTCCGGCGGCCGCGACGGCGACCCCCGCCGCCCCGGAGAGCCCGAGCATTCCGCGCCGCGAGAGCTTTCCGGGAAATGCGGGTGCTGCGGGGGAAACGGCACGGGCGGTACTGCGACCTGCGACAGGGGAGAACACATGACCTCCGGGGGAGAGCGACGGCGGGTATCCGTGTGCGACACGCGGGACGCCCTCCACCTGGGCATCCCTTCGACACAGAAGGCGCACGGTACCCATGTCGGGCACTGGTGACAACCGCGAACAAAAGGCCTGTCTTTTCACGGAACCGCCACCGTCGAGAACCGGGGGAAATCGGCGAGGAATGGCAGCGAGGCGAACGAAAAGCTGCTCTTCTCACCTTTTTCCCGGCGTGGACACGGCTCCGGCCGACACACCCGGGCGGCCCCGGCGTCCGGGGGCGCCGCCCGCGGGCCGCGCCCGGAGGAGCTCCCGCGCCCGGAGGAGCGCCCGTGCCCGCGGCCCCGGACCGGCCGCCGCCGTGCCGATTCCTTTTCCGGCGGACCGCCGTCACACGGTCGGACACGACGGCGCAGCACCGGGATAGGAGCAGGACACATGGGCTCGAACAGCAGGAACGCAAACGCGGCGGACTCCGCGGTCGTCTCGGCGGACGGGACGCGGATCGCCTTCGAGCGCCTCGGCGAGGGGAGCCCGGTGGTCCTGGTCTCCTCGGCCCTGGCCGACCGCGGGGACACCCGCGGGCTCGCCCGCCTGCTCGCCCGGCGGTTCACCGTGGTCAACTACGACCGGCGCGGCCGGGGCGCGAGCGGCGACGCGAAGGCCTACGCCGTGGAGCGCGAGATCGAGGACATCGCGGCGCTGATCGCGCACGTCGGCGGCTCGGCGTCGGTGTTCGGCAGCTCGTCCGGGGCGGTTCTCGCGATCCGTGCCGCCGTCGCCGGGGCGGGTGTCGGCCGGCTCGCCCTCTACGAGCCGCCGTTCTCGGTGGAACCGGGCGGCTTCGGCCCCCCGCCGGGCTTCCCGTCGCGCATCGACGCCCTGCTCTCCGAGGGACGGCGCTCGGACGCGGTGCGGGAGTTCATGACCGGGGCGCAGGGCATGCCCGGGTTCATGGTGGGGCTGATGCGACTGATGCCCAGGGAGTGGGCGAACCTGACGGCGATGGCGCACACCCTGCCCTACGACATCGCGGTCATGGGCGACACCCAGCGGGGGGAGCCGCTGGACGCGGACGCGTGGTCGACCGGCGCGCGAACGCTGGTGCTGACGGGCGGCAGGAGCCCGGCCGGGTTCCACAGGGCCGCGGAGGGGCTGGCGGGGGTGCTCGGCACCGCCGAGCACCGCGTGCTGCCGGGTCTGAACCACGGCTCGGTGATGACGGCGCCGAAGCGACTCGCGCCCGTGCTGGCGGAGTTCTTCGGCGGCCGGTGACCCGCCGGGGGCCGGGCCGGGGCCCGGCCCCCGGGAACGGAGGGACGCGGGCCGGGTTCAGGCGCGGCCCGGTGCCGTGTCGCCTCCCGCGTCTCCCGCCGATCCGGGCGCCTGCGACAGCAGCGCCCGGATCGCGGCGGCGAGCCGCGTCCCGTCCGGCGTCTCGCCGGGTGAGACCAGGCTCTGCGCCATCACGCCGGGCATCAGCGTCAGCATGAGCGAGCCGACCGTGCCCTCCTGCTCGTCCGTCACCTGTTCCACCGGAACGCCGAGCACGACGGCGGCCAGCCCCCGGCGTGCGAGCCGGTGGGCCCCGGCGAGCTGGTCGCGGAGTTCGGGCATGCGGTCGAGCTGGGCCAGCACCTCGAAGTTCGCGGCCACCATCGTGCGGACGTCGTCCAGGGAGCGCACGAGCCGGTTCATCGTCTCCTCGAACCTGTCGACCGGCGCGGAACCGCCGTCGGCGGCGGAGAGCACCGCGAGCACGCGGTCCGACCACTCCCCCACGACGGCGATCATCGCGGTGGTCAGCAGGACCTCCTTGGACCCGTAGTGGTAGCCGATCGACGCCAGGTTCGCCCCCGAGGCGGCCACGATGTCGCGCGAGGTCGTGCGGGCGTAGCCCTTCGTGTACAGGCACTGCTTGGCGCCTTCCAGCAACTGCTCCTTGTGTCCCATGCACCCACTCTAACCTCTTTATATACAAGCGTATTGTACAAACGTCATATACATACGTATGATCGCTCCATGATCGAGATCCGCGAACTCCCTCCCTCCGACGAGGAGCGGGCGGCCGCCGTCGCCGCCGAGGCGATGGGCTCCGACCCCGTGACGGCCTGGATGATCCCCGACGCCGGGGAACGCCGCGCACTCCTCCCCGCCCTGATGCGCGAGTTCGTCGCCACCGCGCTCGCGACCGACCGGGTGCTGGTCGACGGGACCGGGAGCGCCCTCGCCCTCTGGTCCCACCGCCCGGGCCCCGCCCGGCCCCCGGGCGAGGAGGACCTCCGGGCGCTCCCCGCGGCGTACGCGCCCCACGTGCCGCGGATCGCCCTGCTCGCGCGGACCATGGAGGACCGGCACCCGGCCGTCCCCCACCTGTACCTCTCGACGATCTGCGTGCTGCCCCGCGCACGGGGCCGGGGACTGGGCTCGGCCCTGTTGGGCCACCGCCTCGACGGCGCCGGCCTCCCCGCCTACCTGGAGGCCAGCACCGAGCGGAGCGCGGCCCTCTACGCCCGGCACGGGTTCGCCCCGCTCGGCGACCCGGTCACCCTTCCCGACGGACCCACCGTCCACCCGATGTGGCGCGAGCCCAACCCATGAGGAGAAGACCCGTGCAGGCGTACACCCATGTGACCGTGATCGACTCCACCGGCGGCCCGGCCGCCCCGGACCGCACCGTCCTCGTCGAGGACGGCGTCATCACCGCGGTCGGACGCACCGCGGAGGTCCCCGTACCGGAGACCGCGTCGGTGGTCGACCTCACCGGCAAGTACCTCATCCCGGGCCTGGCGGACATGCACGTCCACAGCGACATCGAGGACGAGCGGATCATCCCCGCGCTCTACCTCGCGAACGGCGTCACCACCGTGCGCGAGATGTGGGGCGGCCCCCGGGTCCACGACTGGCGGCGGCGCATCGCGGCCGGAACCATGTCGGGACCCCGCTGGGTCGTCGGCGGCAACCTGGTGGACGGCTCCCCCTCCCTGTGGGAGGACATCCCGGGCCCCGCGGCGCCCACCGTCGTCAAGGGCGCCCAGGACGCCCGCCGCGCCGTCGGCGAGACCCGCGACGCCGGGGCGGACTTCGTGAAGGTCTACTCCCGGCTGGACCGCGAGTCCTACCTCGCCCTGATGGAGGAGGCCCGGCGCCAGGACATCCCCGTCGCCGGCCACCGCTCGGACCTGGTGCCCTTCGTGGAACAGGTCGAACTGGGCCAGCGCTCCTTCGAGCACGTCCACGGCCTGTGGCCCGCGCTCTCCCGGGACGCGGCGGGGATGGAGGCGTCGATGGCGCGGATCTCCCTCGAACCCGACACCTACTACTCCAGCTGGTTCCGGCAGATCAACGAGGTGGAGTGGGAGTCCGTCAACTCCTACGACTCCGCGGCGGCGGCCTCGGTGTTCGGACGGCTGGCCGCCAACGACGTGGCCCTGTGCCCCACGCTGGTGATGCACGAGAAGGTGGACCTGCCGGAGCGGGCCGGACTGGACGACCCCCGCCTGCGGTACCTGCCGCCGTACATGCGCGAGATGTGGGAGTACGTCCTGGCACAGGTCTACACGCGCGGACGCAGCGCCGCCGAGGGGGCCCTGCGCCGCGACCTGTTCGAGCGGCGCCGGGAGACCGTCGTCGCGATGGACGCGGCCGGGGTGCGCCTGCTCGCGGGCACCGACCCGCTCACCCCGGGCGTCCTCCCCGGGTTCGGCCTGCACGACGAGCTGGAACTGCTGGTGAGGTCAGGGCTGAGCCCCGCGCGGGTCCTGCGGATCGCGACCCTGGAGGCGGCCCGTTTCCTGGGCCGCGAACAGTGGTCGGGCACCGTCCGGGCGGGCAGGGCCGCCGACCTCGTGGTGCTGGACGCCGACCCCCTGGCCGACATCCGCAACACCACGCGCATCCACGCCGTCGTGGCCGCGGGCAGGTTCATCGGCCCCGGGGAGCGGCAGGCGCTGCTCGACACCGCCGAGCGCGCGGCGGCGGCCCAGGTCGCCTGACCCGCCGGGCCCCGCGGGCCGGGTCCCCGGGCGTACCGGCGACCCGGTGCGCCCGGGGCCTCCAGGGGGCCCGGGCCCCTCCGCGCGGACCGCCGTCCCGAGGGCCCCGCGGCCCCTGACGGAGGGGCCGGCGATGCCCGGAGCGGGATTCCCCGGTCTCGTTTCGAGGACAACCGGTGATCCCACATTTCCTCCCGCGGGCCGGCACACGCCCTGAACTGGCCTTTTCCGAAGACCATGGGAAACGGCAATAGCAGAGCCCTTTTCCCTGACATCCGAGCACACCCGAAGCCGCTGATTTCGGCCCGTGCCGTCCGACCTGCGAATCTGCGGGAAACCTTGCCCGGAGCCCCCTGCGGAGCCTTCCCCGGAAGAGATAATACGCCTGTGAGACGCGACACGAATCCCTTCCATAAAGCCCCAGGTAGGACCCTCCGAAGCACGTGGATTACCTGCCTGGAACGACGCCGCCGCGATGACTATGGGGCTTCTGTGCACTAAAGTCTTCCTACCATGGCGTATTCAGCGAGAAGTCCGTCGTCGTTGGTCTCGACCCGACCGGCCCGCCAGGGCGACCCCGGCCTGGCCGAGGCCCTGTCGGCGCACCTGGGCATCGAACTCACCCCCCGCGAGTTCACGCTGCCCGACGGCACGAGGATCGGCGTCGACTGCGCCGACGGGGGCCGCCCGAGCCTCCTGGTGCAGTTCACCCCGCTCCAGGGCCCGGTCAAGTCGACCCAGCGCAACAAGGTCATCGCCGACGCCTTCAAGCTCGTGTGGCTGCGCGACCACCACTTCCCGGACGCGCACGTCCTCCTGGTCATCGGCGAACCGCTCGCCCGGCTGTTCGGGCGGGGGGCCTGGCTCCCCGCCGCGTTCGCCTCCTACAGGATCACCGTCGCCCTGGTGGACGAGCATCACAGGATCCGCACACTCGATATCAGTACGTGATGAACACTTCATAACGCGTTAATCGATTAACCCTAACGTTCCACGCGTCAAACCCCGCGGGCCGCCGCATTCCATGCTCCCACCCGCTCTCCAACGAACGTCTCCGGTCCCTGGTTCGCCCTGCCCGGAGGCAGTCATCCCCGGAGGGTGTTCATGGATGTCCCGCCCGTCGCGCATGCGCGCCTCGCGTGCGCGCCCGCGCGCCGCCGCGCGCCACATGCGCGCGCGACCCTTTCCCGCGCCGACGACGCGCCGCCGGCGCACGCGTCCCCGATTCCCACCGGGCGCCCGGGTCCCCTTTTCCCCGCTTTCCCCGCGTACCGCACAGCCGTTCCCGCTCCTCCGCAGCCCTTTTCGGGCACCCCCGACCGGCGCTCCTCCCTTTGCCCCGGAAACACCCATTCACCGGAGCGACACCGTGTGCGATCATCCGATCACGCATATCGAGGAGCAGGAATGACACCGCCGCCCACCGACCCTTCCGCGCACGGCGCCGCCTCGCGGGCGCCCGCAGCGGTTCCGCGCCTCCGGCTCCCCGCGGGGACCGGACCCCTCCCCCGATTCCCTCTCGGGGAGCGGACGCCGCGGCACGGGTGCGCGGCGTGACCGGCGACAGGATCGAGGTGCGCGGGCTCACCAAGGCCTACGAGGGCGCCGACCCGCTCCGGCCGGCGCTCCACGACGTCGACCTGGAGATCCCCCGGGGCCGCTTCGTCAGCCTCATCGGCCCCAGCGGATGCGGGAAGTCCACCCTGCTGCGCGTGGTGGCCGGGCTGGAGCGGCACGACGCCGGGACCGTCTCCGTGTTCGGGTCGACTCCGCAGCGCATGGCCGCCGCCAAGGCCGTCGGCCTCGTCCCCCAGTCCCCGGCCCTGCTCCCCTGGCAGAACGTGCGGCGCAACGTGTCCCTGCCCTCACGCGTCAACCGCCGGGCCGGCCGGGGCAGCGAGGACCCCGACCTGCTGCTCCGCATGGTGGGCCTGGAGGACGCCGCCCGCAAGTACCCCCACGAGCTCTCCGGCGGCATGAGGCAGCGCGTCGCCATCGCCCGCGCCTTCGGCATCCGCCCCGACCTGCTGCTGATGGACGAGCCCTTCTCCGCCCTGGACGAGTTCACCCGTGAGGCGCTCCAGCTCCAGCTCCTCGGGCTGTGGGAGCGCATGTCCACGACGGTCCTGTTCGTCACCCACTCGGTCCGCGAGGCGGTCACCCTCTCCGACACGGTCGTGGTGATGTCCGCCCGTCCGGGACGCGTCCACGAGGTGCTGGACGTCGACCTGCCGCGCCCCCGCGACCGGGGCGTCGTGACCGGGCCCCGCCTGCACGTCCTGGAGGACAGGGTGCGCGCCTCCCTCCAGACCGCCTGGGAGGCCGGAGCCGCCCCCGACGACCTCATCCCCCTGTGAGCACCGCCCCGAGAGGAGGAACGGCCATGGCCACCCAGACCCCCGCCCGTCCCCGTCCCGACCGCGAGGAGGGCCCGCGAGGGGCGGCCCCGCGCGTACGCCGCCGCCTGTTCGGCATCGGGCTGTGGATGCCCGCCACCGTGGCCGTGCTGCTCTGCGGCCTCGCCTGGACGGCGGTCGCCGAGGACCAGCCCTACCTGCTCCCCCCGCTCCCGGAGGTGGGCACGGTCCTGGTGGAGGACCCCGGCCTGTTCCTCGGCAACGCGTGGTCCACGCTCCAGATCGCCCTCCTCGGCGTCTCCTTCGGAGCGGGGACGGCGTTCGTCCTGTCCCTCGTCATGTCCGAGGTGCCGGTGGTGCGGCGCGCGATCATGCCGCTGGCCGTCGTGCTGAACGTGACCCCCGTCGTCGCGCTCGCCCCCGCCCTGGTGGTCGCGTTCGGGTTCGGCATGGCGCCCAAGGTGATCGTCACCGCGATCATCACCTTCTTCCCGGTGCTCATCAACATGACGACCGGGCTGCGGTCGGTGCCCGTGCCCGTCCTGCACGTGTTCTCGACCCTGCACGCCTCCCGCCTGGAGGTGCTGCTCCGGCTGCGCGTCCCCAGCAGCCTCCCCTACGCCCTCGCAGCGCTGCGGGTGGTGTTCCCCCTTTCCATCGTGGGCGCCGTGGTCGCGGAGTTCGTCGCCGCCGGGTCCTCCAGCGGACTCGGCACGATGATCCGCACCTCGGCCGCGACCGCCCGCCTGGAGTACGTCTACGCGGCCATCGCCTGTCTGGCCGCCATGGGCGTGCTGATGCTCGCACTCATCACCGTCCTCGAACGACGACTGCTGTTCTGGCACGAGTCGCAGCAGTGACGCACACACCCGAAGGAGCCCTCGTGGCACTCCCCCCCGCCTCCCTCCCCCGGCCCCGGATCCGGCTCGCACGCCCCGCGGCCGCCGCGGCCCTCACCTCGGCCCTCCTCCTCACCACCGCCTGCGCGGGCGAGGAGGCGACCGAGGAGCCGGCGGACGTGGCCACCGTGATCGACGAGGAGCGGTGCGAGACCAACCGCGCCGCGGGACCCGTCACCTACATCACCGGCTACCAGTACCAGGCCTCCGTGAGCATCCTGGAGGCCGTCGCCGCCGACGCCCTCGGCTTCTTCGACGCCGTCTGCCTCGACGTCGAGATCCAGCCCGGCACCGGCGACACGATCGGCAACTCCCAGCTGGTCTCGGCCGGCACGGCGCACTTCACGTCGCTGGGCAACGAGGCCGAGGTCCTCCAGGCCAACGACGCCGGCCACGACGTCATCGGCATCTCCACGTACGGGCACGTCCCCATCGCCACCCTGCTGACGGGGACCGGCATCCAGGAGCTCGGCGACCTGGAGGGCACCACCCTGGGGCACAAGGGCATGCTGCCCGCCCCGCTGGAGGCCATGCTCGTCGCCGACGGCGTCGACATGGACGCCATCGAGATCGTGGAGGTCGGCTACGACCCCAGCGTCCTGCCCCGCGACCAGGTGCAGGCCCTCACCGGGTTCCGGTCCAACGAGCCGTTCCTCCTCGCCGACATGGACGAGGAGTACAACGAGTGGCTCCCCGAGGACTACGGGGTCGTCGGCTCGTTCGGCGTGATGGCCACGCACCCCGAGTGGGCCCAGGAGAACCCGACCGTGGTCGAGGACTACCTGCGCGCGATCGCCCAGGCGTTCTCGTACTGCCAGGAGAACGGCGAGGAGTGCGTCGGGTACGCCGCCGAGCTGGCCGAGTCCGGGTACGACGTCGACCACAACCTGCGGGTGTGGAACGCCGAGCACGAGCTGGTCACCTCGTCCACGCCCGACGACGCCCCTCCCGGGTACATCGACCTGAACCTGACCGAGGCCGAGGGGGAGACCCTGGTGGACAACGGCCAGCTGGACGAGCTGCCCGACCTGGAGCCCCTGTTCGACCCGCGCTACCTGGAGGCCGTGCACGTCGCCACCGAGGTCTCCTGGCCCGCCGAGTAGCGCGCACGGGCAGGACCCGCCGCACGCGGCGAGCCGCCGGCGCCGCCCGCCCCCGGGCGGGCGGCGCCGGCCGCGCGGACGGCACACGCAGAACCCGAAGCGGCGGCGCGACGACGCGCCGCCAGAGAACTAGGAGCCCACAGGATGGCAGCACCAGGCGGCGCCCCGACCGCCGACACCGAGTACGGGATCTTCCTGCCCATCGGTAACGGAGGCTGGATCGTGTCGGAGACGGCACCGCATCCGCAGGCCACGTACGAGTACAACAAGAAGGCCGCGATCCTCGCCGAGGCCCACGGACTCGACTTCGTCATGTCCATGGGCAAGTGGCGCGGTTACGACGGGGCCACCGACCACTGGGGGCGCACCCTGGAGTCCATGACGATGATGTCGGGGCTCGCCGAGGCGACCGAGCGCGTCAAGGTGTGGGCGACCGTCCACACGAACCTGTTCCACCCGGCCCTGGCCGCGAAGATGTACACCACCCTCCAGCAGGTGAGCGGGGGGCGGGCCGGGATGAACATCGTCGTGGGGTCCTACGCCGACGAGTTCGCGCAGATGGGCCTGTGGCGGGACGACCTCGGCCACGCCGACCGGTACCGGTACACGGAGGAGTGGGCCACCGTCCTCAGACGCCTGTGGACGGAGGACTCCGTCACCCACGACGGCGAGTTCTTCCAGCTCGACGACTGCCGCTCCAGGCCGCACCCCGACCCCGCGCCCACGCTCATCAGCGCCGGGCGCTCCGACACGGGGCTCGACTTCCAGGCCCGGCACTGCGACGGCTCCTTCCTGACCGCGCAGGACCTGCCCGGCCTGCGCGAGGCCAGCCTCGACGTGAAGGCGCGGGCCGACAAGCGGGGCCGGAGCATCCGGACCTACTCGATGCTCACCGTCATCATGGACGAGACCGACGCCGCGGCCGAGGAGCGCCGGCTGGAGTACGGCCGGGGCGCGGACGTGGACGCGATCGTCAACATGAAGCTCTCCTGGGGCCTGCCCCTGGACAGGGCCCTGTCGCTGACCTCCGAGCGCCCGGAGGACGAGGCGTTCCAGACCCCGTTCGTGACCGGGTCGCCGGAGACGGTGACCGGCCGGATCCGCGAGATGGTCGAGTACGCCGAACTGGACGGCCTCATGCTCATCTTCCCGGACTACCACGCCGACCTGGCCGCGTTCGGGGAGCAGGTCATGCCCCGGCTCCGTCAGGGCTGAGCGGCGCCTCCCGGGCCCCGCTCCGGTCCGCGGGGACACGCGGGGACACGCGGTGCCCCGGGAGGGGCGCCGTCCCGGCTCCCCGGCCGGCCGCGGCCCCCGGGCCCCGGGGTTGGGGCGCTCCGCCACCGGGTAGTCACCAGTACGTGCACCAGCGGGTCCGCCCGCGCCCCGCCCCCTCCGGGGCGCGGCGCGGGCGGACCCTCTCGCTCTCCGGGGGGACCGACATGGGCGTCAAACGCGGTATCAGCGGGCTGCGGCAGATCCTGGACCGGGTGGAGTTCCCGGCGGACAAGGACCGGATCGTCGCCCGCGCCCTGGACGAGGGCGGCGACGAGGAGATCCTGAGCGCCCTGCGCGCGATGCCGTCCGCCGACTTCTACGAGGCCGGGGAGGTCCTGCGGGCGGTCCCGCTGCCCGAGACCGAGCGCGCCCGGACCGAGTCGGCCCGGACGCGGGAGCGCGGGGAGCGGGGACGGCGCCCCTGAGCGGTCAGGCCCGCGCGGCGGCGCGCAGCGGGGCCCCGGCCCTGTGCATGTGGGTGAGCGCCTCGACGTGCGAGCGCACGAAACCGGTCTCGTGGTACGGGATGCCGACCTCCGCGCAGTAGTCGCGCACCACCGGCTGGGCCCGGCGCAGGTTCGGGCTGGGCATGTTCGGGAACAGGTGGTGCTCGATCTGGTAGTTGAGACCCCCGAGGGCGAGGTCGGTGAACCAGCCGCCCCGCACGTTCCGCGAGGTCAGCACCTGCTTGCGGAGGAAGTCGAGCTTCTCGCCCTTCTTCAGCGTGGGCATGCCCTTGTGGTTGGGGGCGAAGATGCAGCCGAGGTAGACCCCGAACAGCCCCTGCTGGACCGCGATGAACGCGAGGGCCTGGAGGGGCTGGAGGACGGTGAACACCGCGCCGAGGTAGAGCGCGAAGTGCCCCGCGAGGAGCACGCCCTCCAGGACCCGCTGCTTGGTGCTCGGCCGGAACAGGGCGCGCACGCTGCCCACGTGCAGGTTGAGGCCCTCCAGGAGCAGGAGCGGGTAGAACAGGAACGCCTGCCGGCGGCCGAGGAAGGCGGGCACGCCCCTGGCGGCGCGGGCCTGGTCCTCGGACCACACGAAGATGTCCGGCTGGACGTCGGGGTCGAGCTCCTCGTGGTTGGGGTTGGCGTGGTGCCGGGTGTGCTTGTCCTGCCACCACCCGTAGCCGAGTCCGATGCCGAGGTTGCCCACGACCCTGCCGAACGCCTCGCTGACGCGGCGCCCGCGGAAGATCTGGAGGTGGGCCAGCTCGTGGGAGACCAGTCCGACCTGTCCGAAGACGGCGGCCATGGCGACGGCGGTGAGCATCTGCCACCAGGAGTCGCCGAGGAGGAAGAAGGCCGCCCACACGCCGGCGAAGGACAGTCCGATCAGGGAGAGCCGGACGGCGAAGTACACCGGCGTCCGCTCCATCAGCCCGGCTTCCTGGACACGGCGGGACAACTGGGCGAAGTCACTGCCCCGACGTCGGCCTAGGGTCGTCGCCTCGGCGTCGAGCATGCTCTCTCCCCTGCAAAGGTGAACGAATCACTCATGTGTTCCGCATAACACTAGGCGCAGCGGACGTCTCGGACCATGGCACGGCCACGCTGACTTTTCGGGGTGCGTGCACCCCTGCGTCCTGCGGCGGAAGTGCTTACCATCCTCCGCGCCGCGGTGCCCCCACCGGGTGTCCGCCCCGCCGGGGCCGGTGGATGATGGGTCCATGCGCACTCCCCCCGCCGAGGTCGCCGTCACCGCCGGTCTCGTCGCCGGCCTGCTCCGGGACCAGCACCCGGACCTGGCCGGCCTGGCCCTGACCCCCTGCTCCCACGGCTGGGACAACGTGGTTCTCCGCCTGGGGGACGACCTGGCCGTGCGGCTCCCGCGGCGCGGGAGCGCTGCGGCCCTGGCCGCCAACGAGCAGCGCTGGCTCGGCACGGTCGCCGCGCGCGTCGGCTTCCCCGTCCCCGCGCCCGTCCGGCTGGGGCGGCCCGGTCGCGGGTACCCGTGGCCCTGGTCGGTCGTCCCGTGGTTCGAGGGCCGCGTCGCCGCCTCCCTGCCCCCCGCCGAACGGGGGCGCCTCGCCGGGCCGCTGGCCGCCTTCACGGCCCGGATGCACGTCCCGGCCCCCGCGGACGCACCGGCCAACCCGGTCCGCGGCGTCCCCCTGGCCTCCCGCGACGCGCGGGTCCGCGAACGGCTGACAGGAGGACGGGTCCCCCGCGCGGACGAGCTCCTGCGCCTGTGGGAGCGGCTCTCCTCGACCCCGGCCCGGGAGGGCCCGCCCGTGTGGATCCACGGCGACCTGCACCCCGCCAACGTCCTCGCGCCCGCCGACGGCGCTCCGGGCCTGGCCGCGGTCCTGGACTTCGGCGACCTGGCCTCCGGCGACCCCGCCACGGACCTGGCCGCGGCGTGGATGATGTTCGACGCCCCCGGGCGCGCGGAGTTCCGCGCCGAGCGCGAGCGCCTCTCCCCCGTGGACCCCGCCACCTGGGACCGCGCCCGCGCCTGGGCGGTCTCCTTCGGCTCGCTCCTGGCCGATCCCACGAACGAGGATCCGCTCCTGGCCGCGGTGGGCGCGCACACCGTCGACCAGGTCCTGGGCCCCGACCGCCCCTGACCGCCCGTCGGAACAGCGGTCCGGCTCAGTCGTAGACGCCGGAGCGGTGCCCCACGTGGACCACCCAGACGATCAGTTCGCCCCTCTCCACCGTGCAGACCACGCGGTAGTCGCCCACGCGGAGGCGACGGACGTCGGGATCCCCGACCAGGGCGGTGCTGCCGAATCCCAGCGGGTCGGTCTCCAGTTCGGTGAGCTTGCGGAACACGCTCATCGCGACGTTGCGGGGCAGTTTCCGGAGTTCGGCCCGCGCCTCGGGTCGGAAGACGGTCCGATAGTTCACTCGGGCCTCTCCAGGATCTCCGCCATCACCTGTTCCATGGGGATGCCGGGGGCGGGGTTGGCCATGCGCTCGTCGACCATGCGCATGATCTCCTGCTCCTCCAACTGCTGGTAGCGGCGGAACATGTCGATGGGGACGACCGCGGCCACCTCGCGCCCCCGTCTGGTGATCACGGTGGGCGAGTCCTCCCTGTCCGCGCGGTCGACGACGTCGGCGATGTGGTCGCGCACCTGGCGGATGGACTCCACCTGCATCTCACTCATGGAACCAAGGGTACACATGGCACCCTTGGCACACATGCCTCTCCGGAGAGTGAGCGCTCGGATGGCCGCGGTGGGCGCGCACACCGTCGACCAGGTCCTGGGCCCCGACCGCCCCTGACCGCCCGTCGGCGGGCATACCGGTCGAAGGCGCACAATGGTTCCGACCAGTGCGGATCGACCCCCGGAGTGGAACGTGAGCAAGACCGGCCTGACCGTCAAAGCGCTGATGGAGGCACTCGACGGGGCCGTCCACGGGCTCGTCGCCGCTCCCCGGGGGCTCGGCGCGCTCGTGCGGACGGTCGTCGTGGCGGGCGAGGGCGTCCCCGTGCCCGCCGCGTCCCTGGTCGTCGTCCCCGCCGGCGGGTCCGCCCCCGCCGCGCGGGCCGGCCTCCGGGGCGCGAGCGCCGTGGCCGCACTCGGGGACGACGCCGCCGGCCTCCGGGACCTCGGCCTGCCCGTTCTCTCCGTGGAGCCCTCCGTCGGCCCCGAGGAGTTCGCCGCCCTGGCCCGGTCCGTCCTGGAGGCCGATGAGACCGAGACCCGCCACGGCGACCTGTTCTCGCTCGCGCAGACGGTCGCGACGCTGACCGGGGGCCTCGTCAGCGTCGAGGACGCCGGGGGACAGGTCCTCGCCTACTCCGCGTCCGACGAGGGCGCGGACGAGCTGCGCAGGCAGACCATCCTCGGCCGGGGCTGCCCCGAGTCGTTCCTGGCGCACATGCGCGAGTGGGGCGTCAACGAGCGCATCTGGGCGGGAGAGGTCGTCGAGGTCGCCGAGCGCCCCGACCTCGGCGCAGCCCGGCGCCTCGTCGTGGGCATACGGGCCGGGGAGCGCGCGCTCGGCACCATATGGGTCCAGGTCGGCGACCGCCCGCTCGCACCCGCCAGCGTCCAGGTGCTGCACGGCGCGGCACGGCTGGCCGCGGTGCACGTCATGC
Source organism: Nocardiopsis sp. CA-288880 (assembly GCF_050955985.1). Classification (NCBI taxonomy): domain Bacteria; kingdom Bacillati; phylum Actinomycetota; class Actinomycetes; order Streptosporangiales; family Nocardiopsidaceae; genus Nocardiopsis; species Nocardiopsis sp. CA-288880. Next base: position 7,131,651 of record NZ_CP192105.1, read on the forward strand.
GCGCCAACAGCGGGGCGCGCAGCACGGGGCGGGACACCGAGGAGCTGTCCGTGGGCCTGCTGACCGGCGCCTTCGACACCGACGCGCTCGCCCGCCACCTGGGGGCCGACCCCTCCACCCCGGTCGCGGTGGTCGCCCTCGCCCTGCGCGGCCCGGAGGCCGACCTCCCCTGGCGGCTGGACCAGGCCGCGGAGATCACCTCCGTGTACGCGGCCGCCTACCGCAGGGACGCGCTGGTCGTCCCCGCCTGCGGGCTGCTGTACGTCCTGCTCCCCGCGACCACCGGACGGAGCCCGGCCGCGTGGGCCGGCGAGCTGGTGTCGGTCCTGCGGGACAACCTGGGCACGCCGGTGCAGGCCGCCGTGGCGGGGACCGCCCCGAGGATGCGCGCGGTGCCCTCCCTGAAGAAGGTCGCCAGCCGGACCCTCGACGTGGTCGCGGACCGCCCCGACCGGCGCGTGACCGCGTTCGAGGAGGTCCGCTCCTCCGTGGTGCTGCGCGACCTGTTCGACACCCTCGCCGACATGCCCCGCCTGCGCGACGACCGGCTCGACGCGCTGGACGGGGAGCAGCGCCGCTCGCTGTCCGCGTACCTGGACGCCTTCGGCGACGTGACGGCGGCGGCCGGGAGGCTGCACGTCCACCCCAACACGCTCCGGCACCGGGTCCGGCGGATCTGCTCCCTGACCGGACTCGACCTGGACGACGCCGACCAGCGGCTCCTCGCGGCGATCACGCTCAGGGCCTGAACGCGGCGCGGCGGATCGCGGTACGGCTCCCGCGCGGTCTCCGCCCGGTCACGGGAGCCGCCCTCCGGCGCTCCCCGGGGACCGGATTGTCGGAACCGACACCGCCGACCCGCCCATGTCGTCCGTTCTGACAACGGTGGCGCACGCCACCCGGACCTAGGCTCCCGGCCATACTCGCGGACCCTCCCCTCGTCGGCCCGCGAAATCCCCGACCCTGGCAGGAGCTCTGGACATGAGCGCGGACACCACACAGGCGCGGCCGCCGAGGGCCAAGGTCCTCATCGCGAGCCTCACAGGCAGCACGATCGAGTGGTTCGACTTCTTCCTCTACGGCACCGCAGCGGCCCTGATCTTCGACAAGCTGTTCTTCCCCTCGGACGACCCGCTCGTCTCGCTGATGCTGTCGTACCTGACCTTCTCGCTGACGTTCTTCATCCGTCCGCTGGGCGGCGTGGTCTTCTCGCACATCGGCGACCGGATCGGCCGCAAGAAGACCCTGATCATCACGCTCTCCCTCATGGGCGGCGCGACGATGGGCATCGGCCTGCTGCCCACCTACGACAGCATCGGCGTCCTCGCCCCGGTCCTCCTCATCGTGCTGAGGGTCGTCCAGGGCATGGGCATCGGCGGCGAGTGGGGCGGCGCCCTGCTGCTCGCCTACGAGTACGCGCCCAAGGAGCGCCGCGGCTTCTTCGGCAGCGTCCCGCAGATGGGCATCACCCTGGGCATGCTGCTGGCCAGCCTCGCCCTCACCCTCATGTCCCTGCTGCCCGACGCCCAGTTCGAGGCGTGGGGGTGGCGGGTGCCGTTCGTCGGCAGCGTCCTGCTGGTGCTCCTGGGCCTGTGGATCCGCTCCGGCATCGACGAGACCCCGTCCTTCCGGAAGGCCAAGGAGGAGGGGAACGTCGCCAAGCTGCCCGTCGTGGAGACCTTCCGCTTCCACTGGCGCGCCGTGCTGGTCGCCGTCGGCGCCAAGGTCGTGGAGACCGCGCCGTTCTACATCTTCGGCACGTTCGTCGTCAGCTACGCCACGGGCACCCTGTCCTTCGACAACACGTCCGCGCTCAACGCCGTGACCGTCGGCGCGATCGTCGCGACGGTGTGCATCCCGCTGTCGGGCCGCCTCTCGGACACCTTCGGCCGCCAGAAGGTCTACCTGGTCGGCGCGGTCCTCCTGGCGCTGTTCGCCGTCCCGTACTTCCTCATGCTGGGCACCGGCAGCGTGGCCATGCTGGTCCTGGCCACCGTGATCGGCCTGGGCGTGTTCTGGGCGCCGGTGACCGCGACCATCGGCACCCTGAGCTCGGAGATCTTCTCCACCCGGGTCCGGTACACGGGCGTCACCCTGGGCTACCAGATCGGCGCGGCCCTCGCGGGCGGCACGGCCCCGCTGATCGCGACCTGGCTCCTGTCCCGGTTCGACGACTCGTGGGTGCCGATCGCCGTCTACCTGGTGTTCACGGCCCTGATCTCCATCGTCGCCGTGTCCCTGGCCCACCGCGCCTCCAAGGCCGAGCTGGAGCGCGCCGGCGAGTCGGCCTGATCCGGTCCCGCACCGGCGGAGGGGCGGTTCCGCGCACGGCGCGGAGCCGCCCCTCCGCCGTGTCGGGCCGGGGCGCCCGGTCGCGCCGTCAGTCCACCGACCGCAGCAGCTCCGCGACCCGCTCGGGCTGCTCGTTCATGGCGAGGTGGCCCGCGCCCTCCATGACGACCACGTCGGCGTCCAGGAAGCGCCGGGCCGGTCCGTGCAGGCGCGCCGGGGAGTAGAAGGCGTCGTCGGACCCGGTGGCCACCACGACCGGGGTGTTCTCCCAGGGGCGCAGGCACTCCAGCGGCAGCGGCCCCGGGGCCAGGCTGGTGCGGCAGTGGCGTCCGACCAGCGTCATCCACGGGGCGAAGGGGTGCGTGCCCGTCGCGGCGTAGGACGGACCGCTCATGAAGTTGAGCAGGCGGGTGCTCTTGTCGTCCCGCGGACCGATCATCCACGGCAGGGTGGCGCGCATCAGCTCGGACGTCTTCGCCGCCGAGGTCAGGCCCGCGGGCCCGACCATCACCACGGCGTGGACCAGCGGGGAGGGCTTCGCCGCCAGGGCCACGGCGGAGCCGAGCGAGTGCGTGAGCACGGTGACCGGCCGCGCGGTCAGCAGGGGCAGCACCTCGTCGAACCACGCGCCGTAGGCCGCCGCGCGGTCCGACCTCGGCCGGACCCCGACGCTGAGGCCCGGCTGGCCGGGCAGGTCGACGAGGGTGACCGGGCGGTCGCGGGCGATGATCCTCGCGGTGTCCACGGACGTCGCCGAGTTGAAGTTGGTCCCGCTGAGGACCAGCACGGGGGTCGCGTCGCCCCCCGGCGCCTGAAAGGCCCGTGTCGGGCCCAGGGCGGTGGCGAGCTCGGGCAGCGGCCGGAGGGAGGGCCAACCCGAGATCCGCTGCTCGCACCAGGCGCGGATCGCGCGGGCGCCGGCGGGGGATCGGTAGATGTGGGCGCCGTGAGGGCTGGACTCGGACATCGGACACCTGTTGTTTCCGGATAGGCGACAGCAACCGCCGACCAGTCTTCCCGGCACACCTCCGAAGCACTGTACTCGACGCGTCCCGGCGCGCCCCCAGGAACGGACACAGGCCTCTGGAGTGGACATTCGTCCCATCTTCGGCGAGCATGGGCGCGGCGCGACGGCGCCTAGGTGTGCCGGGAAGACTGGTCGGCAGTCCCCGACCCATGTCCCGGAAAGCTGCCCATGAGCCTCGACCCGAACCAGTCCATTCCAGCCGGAGGACCGCTCTCCCGCTTCGCGGACACCCTGCGCAGCGACACCGTCGGCGGTTTCCTCCTGATCGGCGCGGCTGTCCTCGCCCTCGTGTGGATCAACTCGCCCTTCGGCGGGGCCTACGAGAACCTGCGCGCGATCACCTTCGGCCCCGAGTCGCTGCACCTCGACCTGTCCCTGGAGACCTGGGCGGCCGACGGCCTGCTGGCCGTGTTCTTCTTCGTTGTCGGCAACGAGCTCAAGCAGGAGTTCGTGCACGGCGAGCTGCGCAACCCGCGGAGGGCGATGCTGCCCATCGTCGCCGCGGTCTGCGGCATGGTCGTGCCGGCCGCCGTCTACGCGGCGATCAACGCCACCTCCCCGGACACCGTCCAGGGATGGGGCATCCCGATGGCGACCGACATCGCCTTCGCGGTCGCCATCCTCGCGGTCGTCGGCCGCGGCCTCCCGCCGGCCCTGCGCACGTTCCTGCTGACCCTGGCGATCGTGGACGACCTCGGCGCGGTCATCGTCATCGCGGTGTTCTACACCTCCGGCATCAACTTCCTCGCGCTGCTCGCCGCCGCCGCGGGCCTGGTGCTGTTCTGGTACCTCCAGCGCGGCAAGGGCCTGGCCGCGAAGCTCAACGCCTCCGCGCTGCCCAACTGGATCGTCTACGTCCCCCTTGCCCTCGTCGTCTGGGGCCTGGTGCACGAGAGCGGTGTGCACGCCACGATCGCCGGTGTGGCGATGGGCCTGCTGATGCGGACCACGAAGCTGCCCGGGGAGGCGCACGACCCCAGCCACGGCGTGGAGCACGTGCTGCGCCCCTGGTCCGCCGGGCTGGCCCTGCCGATCTTCGCGTTCTTCTCCGCGGGCGTGGTGTTCGACGGCGTCGGGGAGGTCCTCACCGACACCGCCGCGATGGGCATCATCGCCGGCCTCGTCGTGGGCAAGGTCGTCGGTATCGCGGGCGGCTCCTGGCTGACCACGAAGCTCACCCGGGCCGAGCTCAACCCGAGCCTGAAGTGGATCGACATCGTCGGCATGTCCCAGCTGGCGGGCATCGGGTTCACCGTGTCCCTGCTGATCACCGAGCTGTCGTTCGCGGACTCCCCGGAGCACCTGGCGCACGCGAAGACGGGCGTGCTCCTCGCGTCCCTGGTCGCGACCGTGCTGGCCGCGATCGTCCTGGGCGCCCGGTCGCGGCACTACAGGCGGCTCCAGGGCAGCACGGCCCCCACGGAGACGGCCGGGGAGTGAGCCCGGGCGGCCGGTCCCGAGGGCACCGCCCGGGACCGGCGCCCCTCCCGCCCGCGGCACGCGGACACCGTCCAACGCCCGCGGCCCGGCGGTCGATACCAGGATCCACCGTGCCTTGACACACACGACAATTCTCGCGACACCGAAAGCTCGGTGTGCTAGATTCAGGGAAGTTGCAGTTGTGATTCCCGTTGGATTTTGCGTTGTTCGGCCGTCAGGCTGGGTCTTCTCCAGGGTTCGTTATTCGGGTGGTCATCACGGTGACGGGGAAACCGTCAGATCGCGGTTTTCCTTGCCCAGAACGAAGGAGAAAACATGGCTACCGGTACCGTCAAGTGGTTCAACGGTGACAAGGGCTTCGGCTTCATCGAGCAGGACGGCGGCGGCCCCGACGTCTTCGCCCACTACAGCAACATCCAGGCCACCGGCTTCCGCGAGCTCCAGGAAGGCCAGGCCGTGCAGTTCGACGCCACCCAGGGCCCCAAGGGTCTGCAGGCCGAGAACATCGTCCTGATCTGACGGAGCCCCGCGCTTCGGCCGTGACAGAGGCCCGCCCTCCGGGTGCAGGGCCTCTGTCCCTTTTTCATGTTTTTCTGGACCGGTTTTCTGGCCGTCGACTTCCGACAGGCACCGGCCGCACCACCCCACCCCACCGCGTGTTCTCCGCGTGGGCCGTGGAAATCGCAGAATCCTCCGGCGCACCACCGATGCTCCACGTCGAAGCCCCCAGAGGCTTCCTCGACCGGCACGCGCCGTCGACGAAAGGCTCGTATGAACCATCCGTCCCGCGTGAACGGACAACGGCGCTCCTCAGCAGGCGGCGGCAACGGCGGCGCCTTCGGACGCTCCCGGCCCCGCCGGTCCTCCGGCCGCCCCCCGGGCGGCGGCAGGGCCCCCTCCGGCCGTCCGGCCGGTGAGTTCGCCCTCCCCGTCTCCACCACCCCGGCGCTCGACCCCGTGGCCACGTTCCAGGAACTGGACATGCCCGCGCCGCTGAAGTCGACCCTGGCCCGCCAGGGCCTGACGACCCCGTCGGCCATCCAGGCCGCGACCCTGCCCAACTCCCTGGTCGGGCGCGACGTCCTGGGCCGCAGCCAGACCGGCTCCGGCAAGACGCTGGCCTTCGGGCTCGCCCTGCTGGCCCGCCTGGACGGGCGGACCGCACAGCCCCACCGCCCGCTGGCCCTGGTCCTGGCCCCCACCCGGGAACTGGCCCAGCAGGTGGCCGACTCGCTGGCGCCCTACGCGCGCTCGCTCAAGCTCAACCTGACCACCGTCGTGGGCGGGATGCCGATCTCCCGCCAGGCCCGGGCCCTGCGCCAGGGCGTGGAACTGGTCGTGGCCACCCCCGGCCGCCTGCGCGACCTGGTCGAGCGGGGCGACTGCGCCCTGGACCAGGTGGACGTCGCCGTCCTGGACGAGGCCGACCAGATGACCGACATGGGGTTCATGCCCCAGGTCACCGCGATCCTCCAGCAGGTGCCGGCCGGCGGGCAGCGGATGCTGTTCTCCGCGACGCTGGACCGCAACGTCGACACGCTGGTCCGCCGCTTCCTGAACGACCCGGTCGTCCACTCGGTGGACCCGACCGCGGGCGCGGTCACCACCATGGAGCACCACGTCCTGCACGTGTCCAACACCGACAAGCAGGCCACGGCGACGCACATCGCCGCCCGCGACGGCCAGGTGATCATGTTCCTCGACACCAAGCACGCCGTGGACAAGATGGCCAAGCACCTGCTCGCCAACGGCGTGCGTGCGGCGGCCCTGCACGGCGGCCGGTCGCAGCCGCAGCGCACCCGGACCCTCAAGCAGTTCAAGGAGGGCACGGTGACCGCGCTGATCGCGACCAACGTGGCGGCCCGGGGCATCCACATCGACGGCCTGGACCTGGTCGTCAACATCGACCCGCCGACCGACCACAAGGACTACCTGCACCGCGGCGGCCGTACCGCCCGCGCGGGCGAGTCCGGCAACGTGGTCACGCTCGTCCTGCCCAGCCAGCGCCGCGAGATGGCGCGGCTGATGAGCCGGGCGCAGATCGAGGCGACGACCGCGCAGGTCAGCTCGCAGGACCCGGAGCTGGCCCGGGTGACCGGCGCCCGCACGCCCTCGGGCGTGCCGGTGACGCTCCCGGCGGAGCCCCGCCAGGAGGCCTCCCGGTCCAACAGGCCCCCGTCGCGGGGCAGGCGGCGCCCGCGCCGCTGATCCGGCGTCCCGGCGTCCCCGGGACACCGGACCGGCTGAACGAGGAGCGGCCCCCTTCCGTGCGCGGAGGGGGGCCGCTCCCGTGTCCGGGGGCGTGCCGGGCACGCGGCCGCCGGGCGGTGGCGCGCCCGTCCCGGGTGCGGCGCCCGGCGGCCTCCCCCGGTCACCCGGCGTCGGCCCCGTCCGGGCCGGGGAGGCCCGCGGGCGTCCCGCGTCCGAGGGGTTCAGCCCTCCAGGGTCTCCAGGTAGGCGAGCCAGCCCCCGTGGCGGCTGATGTCCTCCGCCCCCTCGGCCGCCGCCGGGTCGCACCCGAAGCCGACCACCGCACGCCCGTCGGCCAGCGTGACGGAGCCCAGGGACATGGGAGCGGGAAGCCCGGCCAGGAACGCCCCGAGGCCCGCCGGGGAGATCCGCCAGACCTCGCAGCGCACCGACGCCCCTCCCTCCGCCACGCGGAGCAGACCGGGCTTGGGGGGCGAGGTGGGCAGGGCGACCATCCTGTAGTCGGCGCTGGTCGCGTCCTCCGCGACGAACCGCGCGCCCGCGTCCGTGAGCTGGTGGTGGAGCGGCTGCCCGCGCAGGTGGGCGCCGAACACCGCCAGTTCCGCCCCGGGGCCCGGAAGGGCCCCTCCCCGCTCCTCCCCGGTGATGTCGGCCGCCAGGTCCAGGGCCACCTGGTCCTCGAACGCCCGGGTGACGAGGCTGACCCCGAACGGGCGCCCGTCGGCGGTCCCCGCCGGGACCGCCACCGCCGCCATGTCGAGCAGGTTCACGAAGTTCGTGTAGGTGCCCAGGCGCGAGTTCGCGCCGACCGGGTCCGCGGCGACCTCCGCGAGCGTGGGGTGGCCGACCGTGGTGGGGAGGAGCAGGGCGTCGAAGCCGGCCAGGAGCGCACGGGCGGTCGCCCGGTAAGCGGCCAGCCGGTGCTGGTCGGCGGCGAGGGCGTGGGCGGGGACGTCCCCCGCGGCCAGGATGATCCCGGCGACGGTGGGGTCGGCGCCCTCGGGGTGCCCGGCCAGGAACCCGCCGACGGCGGCGTGGCGCTCCGCGACGAGCGCGCCCTCGTAGAGCAGGCGGGCGGCCTCCAGCAGCGGCGACACGTCCACCTCCACGACCTCCGTCCCGGCCGCGCCCAGGACGTCCGCGGCGGCGCGGAAGGCGGCGCGCTCCGCCTCTCCGAGCGGGGCGAGCCCCTCGGCCGTCGGCACCGCCACCCGCCCGGCCCCGCGCGGGGCGAGCCGCACGTCGGCGGGCCAGTCCCGGCTGAAGGGGTCCCCGGCGTCGGGCCCGGCCATCACGGCCAGGGCCGCTCGCGCCGGGGCCAGGCCGCGGGAGAACACGGTGACGCAGTCGTAGGGGCGCGCGGCCGGGACCACCCCCGTCGACGGCACCAGGCCGAGCGTGGGCTTGAGGCCGACCAGGCCGTGCAGGGCGGCGGGCACGCGCCCCGAGCCGGCCGTGTCGGTGCCCAGGGCGATGTCGGCGATCCCGAGTGCCACGGCCACGGCGGACCCGGAGCTGGATCCGCCGGAGACCCGTTCGGGGTCGAAGGCGTTGCGGACCGCGCCGTAGGGGCTGCGCGTGCCGACCAGCCCGGTGGCGAACTGGTCGAGGTTGGTCTTGCCGAGCACGATCGCGCCGGCGTCCACGAGCCTGCGCACGGCCGGCGCGCTCGCCTCCGGCGTGTAGGCGTAGCCGGGGTGGCCGGCGGTGGTGGGCAGGCCGGCCACGTCGATGTTGTCCTTGACCGCGAGGAGCGTCCCCGCCAGCGGCAGGTCCTCGCCCGACGCGAGGCGCCCCTCCAGCGCCTCGGCCTCGGCGGCCGTCTCCCGCTCGGGGCGCAGGGTGATCCATACCTCGGGCCGGTCGGCCCCGGCGATCCGCCGGTAGGCGGAGCGGACGCGGTCGGTGGGGTGGGGCATCAGGCGGGCTCTCCTTGCGTGATGACGGCCAGGGCGCTCCCCGGGTCGAGGTGCTGGCCCGGTGTGACGAGGATGTCCGAGATCCTTCCCGCGCGGGGCGCGCGGACCACGACCTCCAGCTTCATGGCTTCGAGGCGGACCAGGGGCTGGCCCTCCTCCACCGTGTCGCCCGGGGCGGCGTCGACCTTCCAGACGGAGGCGGCCAGGGGCGCCTCGACCAGGACCGCGCCGGGCGGCAGGTCGGGCACGGCGGGGGCGACGGGGTCGGGTTCGGGCCGGTCCTCGAACTCCCCCGCGGCCTCCCAGGCCCGGCGCTCGGCCTCGAACGCCGCCGCCTGGCGGCGCTCGAACGCCCGGATGGACCCGGCGTTCTCGTCGAGGAACCGCTCGTGGTCGGCGAGGACGAACTCGCCCTCGCCGATGTCGAGCGCGTGGCGCCCGGCGAGCAGGTCGGCGCGGACGTCGAGGAGCTCCTCGTGGCCGACCGGGTACCAGCTGATCCGGTCGAAGAAGCGCAGGAGCCAGGGCGTCCCCGGCTCGAACGGCCCGTACTGGCGCAGACCCGACCAGATGGGGACGGTGCGGCCGATGAGCTGGTAGCCGCCCGGGCTCTCCATGCCGTACACGCACAGGTAGGCGCCGCCGATGCCGACCCCCGCCTCGGGGGTCCACGTGCGCGCGGGGCTGTACTTGGTGGTGACGAGCCGGTGCCTGGGGTCGAGCGGGGTGGCGGCCGGCGCGCCCAGGTACACGTCGCCCAGCCCCAGGACCAGGTAGGAGGCGTCGAAGACGATGTCGCGGACCTGGTCGACCGAGTCGAGGCCGTTGACGCGCCGGATGAACTCGATGTTGTCGGGGTTCCAGGGGGCGTCGTCGCGCACCCCCGTGCGGTAGCGGGCGACGGCCTCGTGGACGGACGGGTCGTCGAAGGACAGGGGCAGGCGCAGGGTCCGGCTGGGCACCCTCAGCCGGGAGGTGGGCGGCAGCCCGTCCTCGATCTCCCTGAGGAGGCCGAGGAGGGTGCGCAGCGGGAGCACCGCCGGGTCGGTGTGCAGGTGCAGGGAGCGCACCCCGGGCGTGACGTCCACGATCCCGGCGGGCGCGGCCAGGTCCAGGGCGGCCATGAGGGCGTGGACGCGCAGGCGCAGGCCCAGGTCGAGCTCCATGGGCCCGTACTCGACCAGGACGTTGTCGTGGCCGCCGCGCCGGTAGGTGACCCCGGGTCGGCCGTCGCCCTCCGGGACGCGGGCGAGGACGCCGTCGTCGCCGTCGGAGCCGGTGGCACGCAGGAGCGGGGCGGCGGCGGGCTCGAAGTGCAGCCGCTCGGCCGCGGCCTCGGTGACCGGGTGGAACCGGACGGTGTCGCCGGGGCGGAGCTGTCCGACCTTCCAGCGGGAGCCGGAGACCACCGTGACCGGGCAGACGAACCCGCCCAGGCTGGGCCCGTCGGGACCGAGGAGCACGGGGGTGTCGCCGGAGAGGTTGACGGCGCCGACGGAGTAGGCGGTGTCGTGGACGTTGGAGGGGTGCAGGCCCGCCTGGCCGCCGTCCGGTCGGGCCCAGGACTGCTTGGGGCCGGAGAGCCGGACGCCGTTGCGGGCGGACTGGGGGTGCACCTTCCAGTCGGTGGCGTAGAAGGCGTCCAGGCCCTCGCGGGTCAGGAACTCGGGGGCGGCGTGCGGCCCCTCGGACACCTCCACGTCCCAGTGCGCGTTCCCTCCCCTCCGGACCCCGAAGCCGGGACGGTCGGCCTCCGGGACCGGACGGGCCTCCGGCGCTCCCGCCGGGACGGGCGCGGGGCGCAGGACGTCGCCCGGCAGCAGGGCGCGGCCGCTGTGGCCGCCGTACTCCCCCGCGGTGAACGTGGACGCGCTGCCCAGGTACTCGGGCACGTCCAGCCCCCCTCTGAACAGCACGTACGTGCGCATGCCGGGGCCGCGTGCGGGGCCCACCGCGAGCACGCCGCCGGCGGGGACCTCCACCGGCTCCCACCGGGCGACCGGCGCCCCGTCCAGGGTGACGTCGGCGGGCGCCCCGGTGACGCACACGGTGGCCGGGGCGGAGAACCGCAGGGTGGGGCCCTCGATGGTGCACTCCAGGCCGGGCGCCCCCTCCGGGTTGCCCAGGGCGCGGTTGCCCAGCCGCAGCGACAGGTCGTCCATGGCCCCCGAGGGCGGGACGCCGACCTGCCAGTAGCCCGTGCGGCCGGGGAAGTCCTGGACGGTGGTGAGGGTTCCGGCCCGCTCCACCTCGATGCGGGGCTCCGGGTCGCCGACCTCCGCACAGGTGGCCGTGGTGTGCGCGACCGCGCGGACGCCGGGGTGCCCGGCCAGGGCGCGCAGCAGGCCCAGGTTGGTCTGGAGCCCGTCGACGCGCACCTCCGCGAGGGCGCGGCCGAGCCGGGCGAGGGCGTCGGCGCGGTCGACGCCGCGCACGACGACCTTGGCGAGCATGGGGTCGTAGTCGCTGGTGACGCGCTGGCCCGGCTCGATCCAGCCGTCCACCCGCACCCCGGGAGGGGTCTCGAAGCGGGTGACGAGCCCGGAGCTGGGCCGGAAGCCGTGGGCGGGGTCCTCCGCGTAGACGCGGGCCTCGACGGCGTGCCCGGTGCGCGGCGGCCCCTCCGGGGGCACGTCCGCGAGGACGTCCTCCCCCCGGGCCAGGCGCAGCATCCACGCGACCAGGTCGACGCCGGTGATCTCCTCGGTCACGGGGTGCTCGACCTGGAGCCGGGTGTTGACCTCCAGGAAGGAGGCCTCGCCCCGCTCGGTGTCGTAGACGAACTCCACCGTCCCGGCGCTGCGGTAGGAGACGCCCGCGCACAGCTCGCGGGCGGTGCGGTGGAGCTCGGCGCGCAGGGCGTCGGGGAGGTCCGGCGCGGGGGCCTCCTCCACGACCTTCTGGTTGCGGCGCTGGAGGGAGCAGTCGCGGTCCCCCAGGGTGACGACGTTGCCGCGGCCGTCGCCGAACACCTGGACCTCGACGTGGCGGGCGCGGGACACGAACCGCTCCACGAACACGCCGCCGCCGCCGAAGTGGGTGGCGGCCGTCCGGCCGACCTCGTCGAAGGCGGCGCGCAGGGCCTCCTCGTCGGCGCAGGGGCGCAGGCCGATCCCGCCGCCGCCCGAGGTGGACTTGAGGATGACCGGGTAGCCGATGCGCTCCGCCGCCGCGGCCGCCTGCTCCACGTCGGGCAGGGTCTCGCTGCCGGCGACCATGGGCAGGCCGGCGGCGGCCGCGGCCTTGCGGGCGGTGTGCTTGTCCCCGAACTCCTCCAGGTGGCGGGGCTCGGGACCGACGAACACCAGCCCGGCGGCCTCGACGGCGTGGGCGAACGCGGCGCTCTCCGACAGGAAGCCGTAGCCGGGGTGGACGGCCCCGGCCCCGGTCGCCGCGGCCGCCGCCAGGACGCGTCCGGCGTCGAGGTAGCTCTCGGCGGCCGGGGCCGGCCCGAGCCGCACGGCCTCGTCGGCGAGCCGGGTGTGCGGGGCGCCCGCGTCGGCGTCGGAGTACACCGCGACGGTGCGCAGGCCGAGTTCGCGGGCGGAGCGGATGATACGGCAGGCGATCTCGCCCCGGTTGGCGACGAGCACGGAGTCGAACACGCTGGCTCTCCTTGGTCCGGTGGTCTGTGCGGCGGTGGCGGGCGCGTCCGGGCGCGCGGACGCCGGGTCAGAGGGCGTCGGAGTGGAGCGCCATCTGTGTCAGCGCGCGGCGGGCGCGCTCCAGGACGACCTCCATGGACGCGCCGACGTGCTCGTGCATGGCGCGGTAGGCGGAGTCGAGTTCGCCCGCGAGGAGGTGTTCGGTGATCCGGATGTGCTCGGTGACGGTGGAGGTGATCCGGTCGGCGGTGAGGAAGTCGTACATGCGGACCCGGCGGATGCGCCGGTTGACGGAGACGAGGGAGTCGGTGAGGGCGCGGTTGCCGGAGGCGCGGGAGACGGCGGCGTGGAACTCCTCGTCGAGGAGGACGAAGGAGGGGTCGGGCTCGGGGACGTCGGCGCGGAGCTTCTCCCACCGCTCCAGTTCGGCGCGGAGGACGCCGGGGTCGTGCCGGACGGAGGGGTCCTCCATCGCGCGGGAGATGCCGCGGAGTTCGAGGGTGACCCGGAGCTCGTAGAGGTCGCGGAGCTCGGCGAGGTTGGGGACGGTGGCGTAGAAGCCGTTCTCGCGCCGCTCCACCAGGCCGTCGGAGTGCAGGCGGGCCAGCGCCTCGCGCACGGGGGTGCGGGAGACGCCGAAGAGCTCGGCGAGCCGTACCTCGCCCAGCCGGACGCGGGGCGCGATCCGCCCGCTCAGGACCTCCTCGCGCAACAGGGCGTAGACGCGGTCCCGGCGCGAGGTGGCGGTGGCGGCCGCCTGATCCCCCGCCGGCCGCACGCCGTCCCCGGGCGGCGCATCCGGGGCGGGCCCCGCCTCTGTATACATCGGTGTGTCCATGGGGCCCGACGCTAGGAAGGGCGTGTTTCGGCGGCCCTGCCTCCCCGTGAAGCCTGGGTTTCCCCGTGTTTCCGTGTGTTTCGCACCGGTATGCGGGGGGTGCGGGGCGGGGCGGGGGCCGCGGTCGGGGCGGCGCGGTCAGCGCGGGGCCGACGGCGTCCGGGGCGGGCGCGGGAGCCGTTCCGACCGGTGGGCCGCGGCCCCGGGCCCCGGACCGGACGGCGTTCCCGCAGGTACACCCGTGTCCCGCACCGGCGCACCGTCCCCGGACGCCGCCCGGGCTGTCTAAGCTGCATCCATGCATCCGATGGGACCGAACCGGCGCACCGTGCTGCTCGGCGCGGCGGGGGCCGCCGTCGCCGCGGCCGTGGGCGGCTGCTCCCGCGGCCCCGAGTACGGGCTCTCCGAGCTGGTCGTCGCCACGGGGCCGCCCGGCGCGGTCTTCCGGGAGATCGGCGCGAAGTTCGCCGTCCTGCTCCAGGAGGTCCTGACGGAGCTGGAGGTGAGGACAGTGCAGACCGGCGCCTCCCTCGACAACCTGTACCTCCTGGACGAGGGCGCGGCCGACCTCGGTTTCGCCAGCCTCGACGCGGTGCTCTCGTACGAGGCCGACACCGGCGAGGGCGCCCGGCTCAACGCCGTCGGACGCCTCTACGACAGCTTCGTCCACCTGGTCGTCCTCGACGGCTCGCCCGTGCGCGAGCTCTCCGACCTGGACGGCCTGCGCGTGTCCGTGGGCTCGGTCAACTCCGGCACCGGGTTCACGGTCGCCGAGATCCTGGAGGAGACCGGCCTGGCCGTGGAGACCGTCCGGCTCGACCAGGCCGCCTCCGCCGACGCCCTGGCGTCGGGGGAGATCGACGCCATGTTCTCGCTGACCGGGCTGCCGACCCCGGCCGTCGCCGAGCTCGCCGACAAGCACGCGGTACGGCTGATCGACCTGGCGGACACGGCCGACGTGATGGCCGACGCCTACCCGGAGGCCTACTTCCCGGCGACGCTGCCCGCGACCACCTACTCCGGGGTCCCGGCCTGCCCGACCATGTCCATCCCCAACCTGCTCCTGTGCCGGGCCGACCTGGACGACGCCCTGGCGTACCGGGTCACCGACACCGTCTACCGCGGCCAGGCGCGGCTGGCGGCCCAGCGCCCGGAGGCCGCGCAGATCAACGTGCGCACGGGCATCTCCACCGGTGTCGTGCCCCTGCACCCAGGTTCCGAGCGCTGGTACCGGGACAACAAGCCCGCCTGAGGCGGCGCAGGGCCCTCGCCGGGCAGGTCAGTCCCCGGAGCCGCGCACCGGCGGCAGCGTGATCACCACGCCGAACCCGCGGCGCTCCCCTCGGGGCAGGCCCGTGCCCAGGGTGAGCCGCCCCCCGGCCTCCCGTACCAGGTCTGCGGCGATCGCCAGGCCCAGGCCGGTGCCCTCGGTGTTCTGGTGCCGCGGCGAGCGCCAGAACCGGTCCAGGGCCGCCGTGTACTGCTCCTCCGGCAGGCCCTCGCCGTCGTCCAGGACGCTGATGCGCACCGGGTCCCCCCGGTCGGCCTCCACCACCACGCGGGTGCCGCCCGACAGGCGCAGGGCGTTGCTGACCAGTTCGTCGAGGATGCTGCCCAGCCCGCCCGCCGGGGCGTACGCCCGGACCCCGGCGGGGACACGGGTGGTGACGGAGACGCCCCGGGCCTCGCCCAGCGCCCTCCAGCGCTCCACCCGGCTCTCCAGGACCTCGGCGACCTCCACGGCCTCCGTCCCGGTGACGCTCTCCAGGCGGGTCGCGGCCAGCAGGGAGTTGAGCATCCTGTGCATGACGGTCGCCTCGTCGACGGCGATCTCGTGGGCCTCCCTGGCCTCGGGGGTCTCCAGGTGCGGCGCGAGGTTCTCCACGGCCAGCCGCAGGCTGGCCAGGGGGTTGCGCAGCTGGTGGGAGGCCTCGGAGACGAACGCGCGCTGGCGGTCCAGGGCCCTGCGCACGACGTCCACCATCGTGTTGAACGACTCCGTGAGGCGGCGCAGCTCCGGGGGGCCGCGCTCGGCGTCCACGTGCACGTCGAGGTCGCCCGAGGCGACCGAGGTCGTGGCGGCGTCCAGCCTGCGGATGGGCCGCAGCACCCAGCGGGACAGCGGCAGCGACGCGGTCGCCAGCACCGTCAGCGGCACGACGCTGAGCAGGCCGAGCAGGCCCCAGACCTGGAGGATGTCGGAGCCGAGCTCCCGGGTCGGGGCGACCACCACCACGGCGCCCGCGACCTCGCTGTCGCGGCCGATGGGCTCGGCGACCACCAGCGGATCGGGGTTCCACGGCCACGCGGTGGTCGGCGGCGCGGGGCGCTCGCCGGCCATCGCGGCGTCGACGGCCCCCGGGTCGGGGATCCCGTCGAGGACGTCGCGCATGCGGTGCCGGTCCCCGGAGCCGGTGACGATCTGCCCGTCGGGCGCGACCACGAGGGCCGGGATGGCGTACAGCTCCTCGTAGTGGGCCATCTCCTGGGCGAGGGGGTCGAGCCGGTCGGTCTCCAGGGCGGTGCGGGCCAGGGCGGCGAACCTCCCCGCGTCGCCCAGCCTGTCGACGTACACCTCCTGTGTCCGCTGCTGGGCGATGACCGTGCCCAGGGGGACGAACACCGCGGCGACGATCACGAACGCGACCGGGAGCAGGAGGGCCAGCAGGCGCCGCAGCAACGGTCAGGCCCCGTCGAGGAGGTAGCCGACGCCGCGCACGGTGCGGATGCGCACGGCGCGGCCGACCTTGGCGCGCAGGGAGGCGATGTGGGTGTCGAGGGTCCTGGAGGAGGTCTCCCAGGCGTCGCCCCACACCTGGTCGAGGATCTGGTCGCGGGCGACGACCGAGGGGGAGCGGGAGGCCAGCAGGGAGAGCAGGTCGAACTCCTTGCGGGTCAGCCGGAGCGTCCGCCCGTCGGCGCTGGCCTCGCGGGAGTCGGGGTCGACCGTGAGCGCGCCGACCGTGAGCGGGGGCTCCGCCTCGGCGGCCTCGGCCCGCGCCGGGCGGGTGCGCCGGAGGACGGCGTCGATCCGGGCGAGGAGTTCGGCCACGCCGAAGGGCTTGACCACGTAGTCGTCGGCGCCGGCGCGCAGCCCGCGGACCCGGTCGCGTTCCTCGCTCCGCGCGGTGACGGCGATGACGGCGGTCTGGGGCCGCTCGCGGAGCTTGCGCAGCAGGTCGATGCCGTCGGCGTCGGGGAGGCCGAGGTCGAGCAGGACGACGTCGGCGGGCGGGGCGGTGAGCGCGCGCTCCGCGGTGGCGACCCGCTGGACGTCGAAGGACGCGGACCGCAGGGCCGTCACCAGGCCGCGGGCGACCCGGTCGTCGTCCTCCACCACGAGAATGCGCATGTCCAGCATGGTAGGCAGTGTTGCGGACCCCCGCTGACGACGGCACTCGGTCAGGGCTTCCGGAAGGGCCCGGGGTCGCTCCCCTCCCGGACACGGTCCCGGACGGAGGAGCGGACCGCCCTCTCCGGCCAGGGGTCCGCGGGCGGGCTCGCGGGGCGCTGCGCGGCGGCGTGGTGGTGGACGGTGACGCTCCCGATGCGGCCGGCGTTCACCGCCACGCCGCCGTGGACGCCACCGCCGATGGAATTGTGCGTTTCGCCCTGGTCCACGTCGATCCCCTCCCTCGCTCTCGGGACAGCCTAGAAGAGCGCAAAGGCCGTCGCTTCTCCGGAGAAGTCGGGAACCGTCCGCGGTACGACCGCGACCACAATGGATTACCTGCGGAAACCTCCCTTCGGTCCGCCTTCGCGAAGTTCTCCCTATAGGTCCCGGTACGTCCCTCCGCTTTCCAGCGGTCAAGGGCTTCGCCATCGTCGGACCGCGGTCCCGGCTCTTTCGCTCCCAAGGTCACTTTGGGGCTGCTGAGAGCTGGTGCGTTTCGGGCGGATCCACCGAAAACGCTTTACCATCTGCCACTCGACGTCGCCGATGACGCCGGGACACAGGGGACTCCGGGGAAAGAAGCACCCGGACTGAGCAGCGGACTTCCCCGATCCTCTCCACAGATCCCCCGGCGGCGTTCCCCCGGGCGAACGGGAAACATGCCGCAAGCATCAGTTTATGAACAGTCCGAGGATGACTGCATCGGGACAACATGATCAGTACCCCAGTGGGCATGTACAAGTGGGTTCGAAAGTCAGCAGAATATATGGGAGAGCCGAAGTCGGACCCGACCGGACTTACAGGGCCGCACGGGAAACAGGAGCGACCAATGGTGGAACCGGAAGAATCGAGGCCGCCGCGTGCGTAGAAACAACCAGGAAAGACAGCCCGGACAGGAGCTCTCGTGAAGGGCTTGGGACGGGGGCCCGGGCGATGGCGCACGTCGAGTTACAGCGGCGGCGGTACCAACTCGTGCGTCGAGGCGGTCATGAGCGCGCCCGCCGCGGTCGGGATCCGCGACTCCACGCACCGCGACCACGCGGAGCTCGCCCTGCCCGCGCACCAGTGGGTCGCGCTGCTCCGACTCGCGGACCGCGCCTGAGCGGGCGTGGTCCGGGGCCGGCCCCGGACCACCGCGGTCACATCTGTGCGAGGTAGATGTCCGCGTCCCCGCGCACGCTCTTGCGGATGCTCAGCGTCGCGGGGTGGTCGGCGCCCATGGCCTCCCGGTACATGTCCTCCACCTCGATGAACTCCGGGTCGACGTCCTCGCCCTGGGCCCTGCGGTCCACGAGCAGGTTGCGCCGGGCCAGGAGGGTCAGCGGGTGCCTCGCCCCCAGTTCCCTGGTGCACGCGGCCAGGGCCTCCTCGTCCAGCTCCCGGGCCCCCACCACGTCCCCGGTGAGGAAGTGGTCGTTGGCCAGGTTGACCAGGCAGGAGAGGGCGCTGGGGTGGTGCCCGCCGATCCGCTCCCGGAACAGCGCCAGGGCGCCCTCGTCCAGCTCGCGCGCCTCGGCGACCCGGCCGAGGCGGCGCAGGATGATCGCCTGGTTGATGTTCGCGGCCCCGACGTAGGGGTGCTGGTCGCCCAGCAGCTTGACGTAGCGCTCACCGGTGGTCTGCGCCAGCTCCAGTGCCTCGTCGTGCTGGTCGACCGCGCTCAGGGACATCGAGTGCACGAGCGCCGCGTACATGGTGTCGTTGCTGTCCGCGCCCTGCTTGATCCGGAAGCGCTGCCAGGCCTGCTCCGAGAGGGCGAACGCCTCCCTGTGCCTGCCGATCCGCCGCCGCATGACGGCCAGTGTCCGCACGTTGCTCAGGGTCCCGGGGTCGTCCTCGCCGAGCAGGCTGGTGGCCCGCTCGACCTGGTTGGTCTGGATCGCCTCCGCCTCCCGGTACAGGCCCCGCTCCATCAGGGCCTCCGCGTACCCGTTGTTGGTGCCGAGGGTGCGCCCGTGGTCGGGGCCGAAGACGATCTCCAGCCGGGTCAGGGTGTCGCGGTACTGCTCGGCCGAAGCCGCCGGGTCGCCGCTGAGGAGCAGGTTGAAGGCGCGGAAGTGGGCGGTGAGCAGGGTGTGGGGATCGTCCTCCCCGAAGAGGCGCACCCGGCGGTGGTAGGCGTCGGCGGCGGCGGCGAGCGAGTCCCGGAACCTGCCGACGAACCGCAGGCTGCGGATGTGCTCGATCTCCGCCTCCAGGGTCTCCGGGTCCTCCGGGTTCTGCTGCTCGCGCAGCGTGGCCAGGGTGGTCTCCCCCAGCTCGAGGGCCTCCGCCAGGTGGCCCTGGCCCCGCATCGCCACGGCGACCTGGACCGCCATCCCGAGGGTGGAGGGGTGCTCCTCCCCCAGGTGCTGTTTCCACCACGCCCACGCGGTGTCTCCCAGGCGGCGGGCGTCCTCGAACTCCTGGCGCAGCAGGGCGATCCGGCACATCTGGACCACCACGGCGCGGACCCACGGGTCCGCGCAGTCCCAGGCCTCGGACGCCCACACGTGCGGCAGCAGGTCGGTGAAGCGGCTGGAGTCGTTGGTCACGTCCTGGAGGTCGCTGCGGCCCAGCAGCTGGTGGGCGCAGTGGCGCATCTCCTCCCGCTCCGCCTCGTCCATGGGCGCCTGGACCGCCCGCTGCACGAGCCGGTGCAGGGAGATCGTGTTGCGCTGGTGGTCGATGTGGGCGAGGCTGTTGCGCCCGATGTCCCGGATGGCCATGCCGAGTTTGGCCGGGTCCTCCAGGGCCGTCCTCAGCTCCGCCGGGCCCTCGATGCCCCGCGCGTGGTTGAAGAGGGTGCGGGGGATGGGCGCCGTCGCCATGAACGAGCAGAGCTGGAGCAGCTGGAGCGCGGCCGGGTTGGTCATGGCCAGCCGGTCCAGGGACACGTTCCACGCGGCGGCGACCGCCACCGGGTACGTCCCGTCCGGGCGCAGCAGCGCGAGCATCTCCTCGCTCTTGTCCGCGAACTGGCGCAGGTACTCCTCGGTGGCCATGCCGCTCTCGTGCAGCCACACCGCCGCCTGGTTGAGCGCCAGGGGCAGGTCGCCCAGCTCGCGCGCCAGGGCGTCCGCCTCGTCGTCGGTGAGAGTGGCCGGACCGCGCCGCTTGAGGAGTTCGATGCTCTCCTTGCGCTCGAACTCCCGGACGGAGAGGAAGGCGTCACCCCCCGCCACGGTCCAGCTGTTGTCCCGAGAAGTGATGATCACGTGCCCCTCGCCCCCGACAGGAAGATACTGTTCCAGTTCGGCCCGGGCCTGCGCGTTGTCGTAGACGAGAAGCCAGCGCTGGAAGAGCCCGCCCTGGTGGAGCGCCGCGAGCACGTCCTCCACGACGTGCCCGCTGCCGGCGCCGACGCTGTCCAGCCTCAGACGGGACGCCAGCACGGAGAAGCTCTCGCGCAGCTGGTTGCCGTGGGCGGAGGGGATCCAGACGATGAGGTCGTATTCGGAGGCGTACCTGTGCAGGTACTCCTTCGCGAGCTCGGTCTTGCCCACCCCGGACATCCCGTTCAGCGCGGTGATGACCTGGCGCTGCCCCGTGAGGAGCTGTGCCCTCAGCGCGGAGAGCAGCTCCTCGCGTCCCGTGAAAGCACTGTTCTTACGGGGAACCTGCACCCAGACAGCACTCAGCGGCCGACCGCTGGTGGACGATCTGCCCGCGCGGCCGCTGTGAATGTCGCCAGAATCGTTCATTCTATCCCCAATTGACGGGTTTGTAGACATAAGCGGCTTTTCACCCGACCGATCAGAAAAGGGTGCGGTATTCCGTGTCTTCCGGTTATCGCTCTTGCTCGTTTGCGCAGATCCGGGAACCTTGGTCAATCCTAAACCAGACGGGGACGGGGCCCAGGTTTCCGGCGCAGAATGATCCCGGTATCCGTTTCGCCCGGCCGCTTCGGCATATTCCCTGATCGGTGCCGAATAGCGGCGTACGAGGGCCGCGCTCTCCACCGCCGGGAGCATGGACCGCACCCACGAGCGCGACGCCCCCGTGTTCGTCGGGGAGACCACGTGCTCGCCGCGGAGCATCCTCGCGAGGTCGCCGAACCAGGGGTCCACCCTCAGCAGGCGCTCCGCCGCCAGGCCCAGCATCCGGCGGATGTCGGACACCCGCCCTCCCCTGGCGAGGAGGGCCTTGCGGACCCCGTCGCGGAAGTCCCACCGGACCGCCCCGCGCTCGGCCGCGTCCCCCATCCGGACGAGCCCGCTGAAGAAGACCTCGGTCAGCTCGGACGGCGACGCCCGGCCCATCACGTCCTCGCACACGGCCTCCACGAGGCCCGGGTCCAGCGGGACGGCGGCCAGGGCCACGGCGAGGTCGAACGCCTCGGGGGTCGCCGCCCGCTGGAAGCGGCCCACCTCCCGTTCGGGGTCGAACTCCCCGTCGGCCCCGGCGTCGGGCGCCAGCACCGGTCCCGGCCGCCCGGGGAACTCGGCGGTGTGCGTCCACAGCCGCGCGCGGCCGCGGGCCATCACGAACGACGCCCAGTCGTGGAGCGCGGACGGCTTCAGCGGGAGCACCGGGACCAGCGTCCCGGCCGCGGGCTCGTCCTCGTCCGCGACCAGGTCGGCGAGCGTCCGCTCGCGCACGTACCGGGTGTTCGGCGCCCCGGCGGCGGCGGGCCAGGACGTGCCCAGCTCCGCGGGGACGGTGGCGATGGCGCCGCGCCTCCACAGCCGGGGGCTCAGGAGGTGCAGGATCGCCAGTGCGCCCTCACCGGCCGCGCCCGCCACCCACTCCTGGAATTCCCGGTCCCGCCAGGCCCCGCCGAGTCCGTCGGTGAGGATCAGGGTGACGTGCGCGCCGGTCGCCCGGCGTCCGCCGAGGCCGCGGCCCCGCCCGTTCGCGTCCCTCAGCTCCGGCGGCCCGGCCCGCTCGGAGTCGAAGTGCAGCGCGCGCACCGTCCGGAAGACCCCGCTGTCCCGGAGGAGCCCGGCGAACTCGCCCGCCGGACCGCGCTGGAAGAGCATGGTGACGCCCTCGTCGAGGAGGAGGGTGAGGTCCACCGCCCTCTCGTCGCGTGCCCGGAGCGCGGGCACGACGGGGACGCCGGCGCTCTCGCGCTCGCCGTCCGTCCAGTGGAGGCTGTCCAGCAGCGCGCGGGCGTACGCGCGCGCGGTGCCCTCCGGGTCGACCCGGTCGGGCTCGCCCCGGGGCACCTTGAGGTTGAACGGGGACAGGGCCGCGACGAACTCCTGCCGCCGTTCCAGGACGGGTTGGACGAACCCGGGCGACTCGGCCCCCTCCTCGGAGGGGGCCTGCTCTCGCCCGGAAGGGGCGTCCGGTGTCGGCACGCGCCCGTCCGGGGCCGCCGGGCGGTCCGCGCCGGGCGCGGGCGCGGGCTCCCGGGGCCGGCCCGCGACGGGGTCACCGGCCCGCTCCGGGACCGTGCCGGGAGGCCACGGGGACGGCGCCGGCCCGAAGTCGTGGCCCGTGTCGGCCACGAGCTCCTCCCGGCCCTCCCCGAGGCGATGCGCCCGCCGGGCCCGGCGGGCGCTCGCGTCCCACAGGGCCGCCAGGTGGATCGCGTCCGCCAGGTCGGTCGCGGTGAGCCCCGGCCCCCGGCGCGTGGACCCTTCCGCGTCGCCTGTCACCCGGGGTCGGTCGCTCCCCGGTCCACGCCCCGAACTCATCCCGGGCTTTCCGTGAGCCGGTGCCAGAGGAGCTCCGAGAGCTCCCGCACCTGGTCCCCCCCGGGTCCGGCCTGGTCGGGGCCGAGCGCGCCCACCAGGTGCACGGCGTTGAGCAGCTGGTCGATGGCGAGTTCGTGCCCGCTGCCGCTCCTCTCCAGGAACTCCGTCACCAGCGGGCGCGCCCCGGAGGGCAGGTCGCCCCCGAAGTGCCCCGCCACGGCGGCCAGCAGCTCCTGCTCGTCCGGGAGGCCCATCCGGACCGGGATGCACCGCCGCATGAAGGCGGGGGAGAGGTCGCGTCCGCTGTTGCAGGTGAGCACGGTGATGGGGAAGGCGGAGCAGAGCACCTCTCCGTGCGAGACCGGCACGGTGCGTCCGGGGTCGTCGGTGGCCACCTCGATCGCCGGCGCCACCCCGGCCAGCCTGGCCAGCTCGGGGATGCGGTAGCCGCCGTTCTCGAACAGGTCGAGCAGGTCTCCGGGGAGGTCGAAGTCGCCCAGGTCGAAGTCGTCGATCAGCAGGACGCGGGGCGCCCTCGTCGGCAGGAACGCGGTGCCCAGGGGGCCCAGGGCGAGGTAGCGGCTGATCGACTCCGCGCTGCTGCGCAGGTGCGCGTCGCCGTCCCCCGCGTAGCGCCGGTCCGGGGCCTGCCCGGTGGCCCGCCGGTGGGCGTTCTCCAGGTTGAGGTCGTGGATCTGGGTGAGCGGGTCGTAGGAGTACAGGCCGTCCCCGACGGTGCTCCTGCTGGTCACCGCCCAGCGCAGCGTCCTGCCCAGGTTGAGCTCGCGGGCGATCTGGTGGGCCAGGCTGGACTTGCCCACCCCGGGCGGCCCCGTGACCAGGAGCGGCCTGCGCAGGTGGATCGCCGCGTTGACCTTGTCCAGGAGGTGCTTGCGGTGGGGGCCGAGCGGGACCGTGCCGGGGCGCGGGTGCTGCGGGCCGAGGTGGCGCGCGCTCTCCGCCGTCGCGACGGCGTCCTCCCCCGGCTCCGCCGGCTCACCGGGTTCCCCCGGTGGAGCCGACGGTTCGTAGAAGGGGGACGTCGAACCGGAGTTCAACGCCCCGCCGTAGGTACGCCACTGCGGAGGCGGGGGTAACCGCGTCGCGAGGTCCAGATGCGCGCGCGGCTGACCAGTGCCGTGGAAGACCCACCACTCCGGTACGGAGTCGGTCGGCCCGGGTCCGGCGTGTGCGGTCATGGCGAGCCCTTCGAGCCTCGGTCAACGGGGGGTGGTGCGGATACTGCTGGCGGTCAGCGGAGGGGGGTCCGGGAGGACCGGCAGGGAATCGTGGTAGAAGACGGCGACCTCGAAGCTTTCTTCGATGTACCCGCTATCGTCCGGCGAAACGCCCCCTGAGCGGGACTTGTGGAGCACCTGGGGGATCGACTGGAGTTTCTCTGATGACACCGTCACCTCTCGCCCCGTCTTTCCCAGATTGAGCCACGGACCGATTCCCCGGCCGTTGTCGGCGGAACGCCACACCACAACCGGAACTCCGAACCTGATCGCGGACCGGACCGACTGGTGGCAGTCGTCCAAATGGGAGGGGACCGAGAGAATGGCTATTCTATCGTCCGGGAGCCGATCCTCCAATGGTTCCCGGTAGGTCCGGCCGCTCAGCCGCTCCTTGGTCTCCGCCTCGTGGGCCGTGTCCAGGTGCACCCCCGAACCGCACCTCAGCAGTGCCGCCCACCGCCGGCCCAGTGCCCTCCGCCCCGCGTCGTAGTCGCGCCGCGAGGGGTCCTCCAGCTCCGCCGCCCGGTAGACCACCTCCGCGCGGGCCCCGAGCGGCGGCGCCCCGGCCGCTCCCCCCGCCTCCTGCCACCGGTCGGCCTCCAGCTCCCGCAGCAGGTCCAGCTCCGCGACCAGCTCCACCCGCATCCTCCCCCGGTGGTGCTCCCTGCGGTGGTCCACCTCCACGAGGCCGAGCAGGACGCCGACGCTGTCGGCGATCCTGTCCGGGGTGACGCCCTTGCGGGTGCCCGAGTCGCAGAAGTCGGGCCGGTCCCCGCCGTGCTCCCTGAGCACCGTCCAGTACCGCAGGTCGTGGCGGTCCCGCTCCTCGCCCCTCTCGACGTGGACGACGAGGCGGGCCGGCACGTCCTCCCCGGCGTCCGGCCCCGGCGGCGCCCCGGGGGCCTCGGGGGCGCTCCCCCCGCCCCAGCCCTCCAGCAGCGCCGCGCAGCGCAGCGCGCCCCGGGCGCCCAGGATCGCGCAGAACTCGACCAGCGCGGACTCCCCCTCCCGGCCGGGGATCTCGGCCAGGGCCACGAACGTGTGCCACGCCCGGTCGGACGGCGTGCGGTCGATGGACCGCGCCCCCCGGACGCGGTCGGCGATCTCCCGGAAGTCCGCGGCGTCGTACAGGACCAGCTCCTCCCGGACGGTGTCGACCTGCTGCCGGGTGGCCTCGGGTATGGCCTGGCTGACCTGGGCCCACTCCTCCTCCCTCACCAGGGGCTCGGCGATCAGGGCCGCCGTCCGCCAGCTCCGGCTGTCGTCGGACCAGTAGCCGATCCACCGCATGAGGACGCCGAGCAGCCGGCTCTCGCGGCAGCGGCCGACCAGGGCGTCGGTGAAGACCACGGGCACGGCGTTCCGGTTGACCCCGGAGCGGACCCGGGGGAGCTTGCCCAGCAGCAGCTCGTGGTACTCGGGGGACGTGACGCAGGTGACAGAGCACAGGGCCTTGGCGAGCCGGGCGTAGTCGGCCTCGTCCACCCGCGGAGGGACGGGGCCCTCCAGCGGCTGGTCCTCTATCCCGGCCGCACGGCTCACCCGTCCCGCCCCGTCAGGAGCGGCCCCGCGGCCTCGCGGACGCGGAGCATGCCGGCGCTCCCCTCCTCCCTCTCGTCGAGGAGGTCGAGCACGGCGCCGAGGAGTCGGTACTCCTCGTGGGCGAGGGAGACCAGCTGGGAGGCGAAGACCGTCAGGTCCTGGTCCGCGCGGAGTCTGCGGCGCAGCCTCGGGTCGAGGGCCGTGTAGAGGTCGAATCTCAGGTCGGGGGAGAGCAGGGTGCGCAGGTCGGTCATGGCGCGCGCGGTGCGCGCGACGGCGGTCGCGGTGTCCGGTCCCGCCCCCCAGACCCGGGGGACCCGGTCGAGGGGGATCATCCAGCCGGCCCTGCCGTTGGCGGCCGCCTCGCAGACGATGCCCAGGAGACCGTCGCCCGCCCCCTCCCGGACACCGCTGCCGCTGAAGCCCGGCAGGACGGTGAAGCCCGTGGCGGAGTCGACGTCGATCTGCGTGTAGCCGAAACGGCTGCCGCTGTCGCCGGTGATCCGTCCGGTCACCCAACGTCCGGTCTCGGCGTTGGGGAAGCCGAGGACGCGTACCCGGTCCCCGACGCGGTGGCGGGCGGTCGCGGCGGGCGGCCCCGGGGCGGTGCGGTCGAGGCGGAGCACGGCCGCGTCCCAGGGCGCCTCCCCCTCCCACCACCACCCGCCGGCGAGGACGGTGCCGACGGACTCCCATCCGGGGAGTCCGCGCGGCGCGTCCAGGCGCACCTCGCTGCCGGGGCCCGCGGAGGGCCCGACGGCCTCGACGACGACGTGGGCACAGGTGAGGGCGTACTCCGGCGCGACCAGTACCGCCGCTCCGTGGAGGGCGGTGCCGTCCCGGTCGGTGACGCGGAGCTGCCAGTCAGGGGTGTCGGGTCGGTTGGACAGGAGGGACACGGTTCTCCCGTTCGGCACAGGGGGTCGGGTCACGGAGGACGGACCCGGTGACGCGACCCCGCTGTCAACATGGATTCTGTTTGGTTTTTTTTATTCTACCGATCGAACCCGAAACACCACGAGGATAGGACAGAAACTCGATATTGTGCGAACTAATGTCTGTTTTGTGAAAGGTGTTAAGTAAGTTAAAAGTATTTTCTGGCGGCCGGGCCGCCCGCCTCCGGCAGCGGGCGACCGGGCACCCCGGTCAGGAGGCCGGCAGTGATTCCGATGTCCGTCGGCGCGGGGCGCGGCCCCACGGCATGACGCGGTCCAGGGAGTAGCGCCCGCCCGCGAACCCGAGGGCGACGGCGGTGACGGCGAGGACCACCAGGTACTCGTAGCCGCCGATGAACGCGTCTCCGAGGTGGGCGAAGTAGTAGGCGCTTCCCATCATGAAGGCCAGGAGGAGTCCGGCGAGGGGCAGGGCGAACCCGACGGCGAGCGCCAGCCCGGCGCCCATCTCGATTCCCGCGCCCAGAAGGGCGGAGAACTGGGGAAAGGGAATTCCCAGGGAGGCGAACCCCTGGGCGGTGCCCTCGAGGTCGGCGGCCTTCGGCCAACCGTGGGCGATGAAGACGACACCGACGACCGCTCTCGCGAGGAGGGTGGTGGTGTCGCTGATTCTGGAGGTGACTGTTTTCTCGTTCACGGGTGATTCCTGTTCTGTGAGCGGGTATCCCAGAGGAGATCGTGGCCCGAGTCCAACACTTGAGACCGCAACCTTTTTCTGGGAAGCCAGATGATAGTACGCATCCGCCCGAACACATAGAGTGTCTTCCCGTGTTTTTCCCTCCCACGCCGTAACCCCCGGTCAGGGCAGGTCACAGAACGCGGTTCAGTCCCGGTCGCCGGCCCCTCCGGCCCCCGGGCACCGCGGCTCCCGCCCCTCGGGGTCCAGCTCGCCGAGCATCACCTCGGAGATCTCGCGGAGCTGGTCGACCTGCTCCCTCGTCAGGGAGTCGAACAGGACCCGGCGCACCTCGCGCACGTGGCCCGGCGCCGCCTCCCGCAGCACCTTGAGCCCGCGCGGCGTGAGCTCGGCGATCGTGGTCCGCCTGTCCCCCAGCCGCTTGAACCGGTGGATGAGGCCGTCCTCCTCCAGCCGGGCGGCGGCGTGCGAGAGCCGGCTGGGCGACGACCTCAGCAGCCTGGCCAGCTCGGTCATCGTCAGCGCGCCCCCCGGCGCCTCGGACAGCATCGCCAGGGCCTGGTAGTACGCGTGGGGGAGCCCCGAGTCCCTTCTGAGCTGACGGTCCAGGGAGCCCTCCAACAGGTGGACGGCGGCCAGGAAGGTCCGCCAGGTCCGCTGCTCGCCGTCGTCGAGCCACCTCGTGTCGGCCATCAGGCCCGTGCCCCCCGGAATACTTGAGAGTTCAATTGTGTTCTGGTCAAAATCCGATCTCCCAGTCACAGGAGGACCCCATGGCACCGTGGCCCACACGCATGCCGACCCTGTACCTCAGCCATGGGGCGCCGCCGCTGGCCGACGACGCCCGATGGACCCGGGAGCTAGCCGACTGGTCCGGTGGCCTCGCCCGGCCGAAGGCGATCCTCGTGGTCTCGGCGCACTGGGAGGACGCTCCGCTCACCGTCGGCGCGACGGCGGACGGAGTCCCTCTGACCTACGACTTCTGGGGCTTCCCGCAACGCTACTACGGTGTCGCCTATCCCGCCCCGGGAGCGCCGGACCTCGCCGCGAGGGTGCGCGACCTCGTCACTGGTCCGGTCGGGACCCTCCACCAGGACCCGGAGCGCGGACTCGACCACGGCGCCTACGTGCCCCTCCGGGAGATGTACCCCGAGGCGGACGTCCCGGTCCTCCAGGTGTCCATGCCGACCCTCGACCCGGCCCGGCTCCTCGCCCTGGGGCGCCGCCTGGCCCCGCTGCGCGACGAGGGCGTCCTCATCGTCGGCAGCGGGTTCACGACGCACAACCTGCGCGAGATGTCCCGGCAGGCGCACGGCGACGCCCCCTCCTGGTCGGTGGAGTTCGACGACTGGGTGAACCGGGCGGTGGCCGACCACGACGTCGACTCCCTGCTCGACTTCGGGCACAAGGCCCCGGCCGCCGCGATCGCCCATCCGCGCAGCGACCACTTCGCGCCGCTGTTCGTGGCCCTGGGCGCGGGCCTGGACGGGCACCGGAGCTCGCGGTCCACCGTGGACGGCTTCTGGCACGGCCTGGCCAAGCGCTCCTTCCAGTTCGACTAGCGGGCCGGCCGCACCCGTTCCCGGTGCGGCACGAGGGGATCCGGTCCGGACGGCCCCGTGCCCGTGGACGGCCTCGGCGCCCGGACCGCCCGGGAGCAGGAGACCGCGGCGGAGGCGGCGGGGCCGCGGACCGCTCCGGGCGCCGGCCGGGAAAAGGCCGGCCGAACGTCGGCGGCCCCTGGCAGGCTTCCCCCATGACCGACGCACACGACCCCGCGGACGCCCGGTCCGTGCGGGAGCTCATCGACGCCACGGGGCGGGCCCGGTACCTCTGCTTCTGGGGGCACCGGCCCCCGGACGGCGGGGGCGTCTCCGCGAGCTGCCTCTCCCAGTGGTGGGCCGCCGACTTCACGGTGGACGGGGTCCCCTACCCGACCGCCGAGCACTACATGATGGCCGGGAAGGCACGCCTGTTCGGCGACGCCGAGGCGGAGGCGCGGATCATCTCCGCAGGGCACCCGCGCGACGCCAAGGCGATCGGCCGCGAGGTCCGCGGCTTCGACCAGGAGGCGTGGGAGGCGGCCCGGTTCGGCATCGTGGTCGAGGGCAGCGTCGCCAAGTTCGGCCAGAACCCGGACCTGGGGGCCTACCTGCTCGGCACGGGCTCCCGCGTGCTGGTGGAGGCCAGCCCGCGCGACCGCGTGTGGGGCATCGGGCTCGGCGCCCGGCACGACCACGCCGAGCAGCCCGAGCACTGGCGGGGCCTCAACCTGCTGGGCTTCGCGCTCATGGAGGCGCGCGCCCGCCTCGCCGCCGCCTGAGCCCCGCTCACCCGCGGGGCCGCCTCGGCCGTCCCGGGGAGGTGGCCGAGACGGTCGCCCACCTGGCCGGACCGGGCGGGCGGTTCGTCACCGGCACGGTGATCGGCGTGGACGGGGGCATCAACGCCTGAGCGGGACCCGGACGGGTCACCCCTCGGCGATCCGGGAGACGTGGTCGGCGACCACCCGCGCGCCGACGGAGTCCGCCAGCGGCGTGTACCCCGTCCCCTCGGCGATCCGCGCGCCCTCGTCCCCGAGGGCGTAGGCCCAGAAGTCGCGCAGGACGGAACCGGTTCCGTCCGGGTGGCCGCACTCGTAGGCGAACACGTGGTTCACCCGCATGATCGGGTAGGCGCTGTCCCCTCCGACCGCGTCGAGGGAGAAGTCCGTCCCGTCGAGGTCGATCTGCTCGGTGGCCGCCCTGGTCGTCGCCGGGCTGAGGTCGATCTCGACGCCCCGGTCGCTGCGCAGCGGCACCACGTCCAGGCCGTGCTCCTCGGCGTAGGACGCGTTGACGAACCCGAGCGCTCCCGGGGTGGCCGCCACCTCGGCGTGCACGCCCTCGTCCCCGGACGCGGCGACCACGCCGGGGCCCCACCGGGTGTCGTCCCCGAAGTTGTCCGCTCCCCAGGGCCCCCCGTCGGCGGCCAGGTAGCGGGTGAAGACGTGCGCCGTGGAGGCCTCGCTCTCGTGGCGGACGGGGACGATCTCCAGGTCCGGGAGTTGGAGGTCGGCGGCCCCGTCGAGGTCGGAGTAGGAGGTCACGGCGCCGGAGTAGATGTCCGCCAGTTCCGTCCGGGCCAGCGAGAGGCCGTCGAGGCCCTCGGCGTTGTACACCAGGGCGACGCCCCCCGCCAGCACGGGGAACTGCACGACGGGGCAGCCCCTGGCCTCCTCCGCCTCCGCGGCCTGGCTCTCGGTGAGCGCGTTCTCGGAGGCCCCGAAGTCCACCTCGCCGCGCACGAACGCGTCGGCGCCCGCCCCTGAGCCGGTCGCCTCGTAGGAGATCCGCGTGTCGGGCTGCCGCTCGGCCGTGTACGAGGCGGACCACGCCTCGACCGCCGAGGAGAGGAACGTGGAGCCGGCGCCGTTCACCGTGCCCGTCAGGGTGCCCGGTTCCGCGGTCTCCACCGACGGGGCGGGGTCGGGGGCGGGCGGGTCCGGATCGCCGCCCTCCAGGGCGTTGACCAGGCCGATACCGCCCACGGCCGCCACCGCGAGCGCCCCGGCGGCGATCACCACGGGGGCCCGGCGCAACCGCCTCCGCGGTGGCGGGGCGGCTCCCGCTCCGGCGGGTCCGGGCCCGCCGCCCGCCGGTCCGCCCCCGGGGCCGGCGGCGGGGGGAGGCGGGGCGAAGGCGGTCGGCGCGGTCCGGGGCGCCGGGGCTCCCCGGACCGCGCCGCCGGCCCAGTGGGCGCGGATCAGCCCGTCCACGATGGTGGTGTCGTCCGCCCCCGCCGCGGCCTGCGGGTCCGCCGCCGCGACGCGGTGCAGCAGTTCCCCGGCCGACGGCCTGGACGCGGGGTCCTTGTCGAGCGCGCGGGTGACCGGCTCCTCCAGCTCCGGCGGGAGTCCTTCCAGGTCCGGGTCCTCGCGCAGGATGCGGTACATCAGGGTCTCGGCGCCTCCGTCCCCGAAGGGCGGCCGCCCGGTGGCCGTGTAGGCGACCATCGCGCCCCACGCGAACACGTCGGCCTCGGGGCCGCTGGTGCCCCGGTAGCGCTCCGGGCTCATCCAGGCGGGCGATCCCACGAGCCCGCCGGTCCGCGTGAGGGCGGTGGCGTCGGCCGCCCTGGCGATGCCGAAGTCCAGCACCTTGGGACCGTCGGGGGCGAGGATGACGTTGGCGGGCTTGAGGTCCCGGTGCACGACCCCGGCCGCGTGGATGGCGGCGATCGCCTCGGCCATCCCCGCCGCGACCACCCTCGCCTGGTGCGGCGCGAGCGCCCCGCCCTGCCGCACCCGCGCGCCCAGGGTGGGACCGGGGAGGTAGGGGGTGGCGTACCAGGGGAGTTCGGCGCGGGTGTCGTGGGCGAGCACGGGGGCGATGCAGCGGGCCCGCACCCGGTGCATCAGGGCGACCTCGCTGGCGAACCTGGAGCGGAACTCGGGCTCTCCGGCGTACTCGGGGCGTACGACCTTGACCGCCGCCCACCGCCCGTCCGGACCCACGGCGCCGTAGACCACGCCCATGCCTCCCGCGCCGAGCCTGCCGTGCACGGCGAACGGCGGGATCACACGGGGGTCGGAGCTCTGGAGGGGCGTGAGGTTCGGCGGCGGGGGCGGGTGGGCCATGGCGGTCCTCGGGTCGGAAGCGTTGCGCGGGGCGCCCTGGGGAGAGGGTCCTGTCCGTTGGACGACCGCAGAGCGTGAACCGTTCGCCTCGGCTCGCTACTGTTTCCCTCTGGTCGCGTCAATCACACGAATCACAGCAATATAGACCGATATACACAGTGGTTTCCGAATCACCTCCGCCGCTCACCCGCGGATCACCCGGATTTCACCGCCCGTCACCCCGTTTTCGACTCCCGCCCCCACCCGGGGGAGTAGAGTCCGAGGACACGGAAGGCACGGTGCACCGGCACCAGCACCCGTTCCCCGGAGCACTCCGGGTCTCGGCACTCTCGCCGCCACCCTTCAGGCGCACCCTCGCGGTCGACGACCACTCTCGTCCCGCCGCACGCACCGGGAAACCGATCCCCCTGCCGTTCGAGGCGGCACGCACGTTCCGGGGACGCACCGTTCTTCCTCCCAGGACGAACCAGACCCCAGGGACTTCCCATGGCCTACTACCGCATCCAGTTGAGCAACGGCTCCTCCCACACCCTCCAGGCGGTGCGCATGCGCACCGACGCGCGCAGCCTCTACCTGGAGGAGCGCACCGCGGGCGCGTGGACCGAGGTGTTCGCGAACCCCCTCACGGACGTGGAGCGCGTCCAGCGCCGCTTCACCGAGAACGACGGCACGTGGACGTGGCTGAACGAGCGCCTGCCCGCGCCCGTCGGCGGCGTCCGGTCCTGGTAGGACCGCACCGCGGCGCCTCCGTGCCGGGCTCGCCCCGGCGGCGCCCCCGACCGCGCCGCCGGGGCGGCACGCGACAGGATTCCGGGCCTCCCCCGAACCGGGGGAGGCCCCGCGGCGCCGCCCCCGCGCCGGCCGGCCCGCCCGACGCGGTCCGGTGCGGCCCGCCCCCGCCCCCGATCCCCGGAGCGCCCGGTACGCCCCGGAAGGCCTGTGTAGTCTCGGTTGGGGCACAGCGAGGGAGACGGCGATGGACGGTCAGACCGGCTCCGGCGGAATCCGTCGGACCGCGGATTCCGCACTCCCCCACCGTGCCCCGGGCGGTTCCCCTTCCGCCCGCCCCCGCGAGCGGCGCCCGTCGCCCGGCGGCTCCCTGCTGACGGCCGTCCTGCTCCCCCTCCTCCCGGCCGTGCTCCTCCTCGCCGTCGCCTCGGTGGCCTTCCCGGCCCACGGACTCCTCTCGCCGGCCCCGGCCGGAGGGGCCGCGCCGCCGCTCTCCCTTCCGGCGGAGCCGTCCGCGGGCCTCGTGGTCCTCGCCGGTCTCACCCTGGCCGCCCTCGTGGTCGGCCTCCCGGTGTCCGTGCACGCGGGGCTGCTCGTCGGCGGCGGCGCCGTGCTCGGGCAGGACGTCGGTGCGCGCGCGGCCTGGTCCCGCGCCCTGCGCCGCGTCCCGGGGACCCTGGCACTCCTCCTTCCTTCGGCCGCGTCCTGGGCCGGACCGTTCTGGGGTCTGCGCCGACTCGCGTCGGAAGGCGTGTGGTCCGCACCGGCCGCGGCCGCGACGGCGGCCGGGATCGCCGTGACGGCCCTCCTCCTGGTGGCGCTCCCCCACCGCGTCCTGGCCGACCTGTCCCCGGGACGGGCCCTGGCCGAGACCTGGCGGACCGTCCGCGCCCGGAGCACCGCCCGGCTGACCGCACCGGTCCGCGCCGCGCTCCCCCGTCCCCGCCCCGGCGACGCCCACGGCGTCCCGGCCGCGGTGCCCGCCCTCGTCTGCGTGCTGGCGCTCCTCCCGCTCGCCGTCCCGGGGCTGCTCCGTCCGGAGCCGGCGCCCCCCGGGGCGGTGCCCTCCGCCGCCCTCACGGCGTCGGCGGAGAACCGGACCACGGTGCAGATCGAGGACGAGGACGGCACCGCCCACCTGTTCGAGGTCGGTCCCGGGGGGCTGCGCGAGGCCGACTGCGGTCCCGGGTGCACCGTCGGTCCCGCCGAGCCGGGCCGCGAGGCGCACGTCGACGCTGACGGGTCGCACGCACGGGTCGGCGGCCGGGTCGTGGCCGCCTACTGGCGCACGGACCCCGACCACGGCCCCTCCACGCTCTACCTGCGGGTGTGCGACACCGAGAGCCCGTGCCCCGACGACGCGGAGGCCGCCACGCCCGCCGCCGCCCCGGGGGCGCCGGCCGGCTCACGCGTCGAGGTGCTCCGGGACGGGAGCGCGCGGGTGTTCGGCTGCGCCGAACCGTGCGCGGCCGACGCCGCGGACCGGGCGGACAGGGCTCCCGGGCCCGGGCGGCCCGACCCGGCGGCGGTCCGGTCCGCGCACCGCACCGGGACCGTCACCGTCGAGGTCAGCGGACCGGAGACCCTGCGCCTGGTCATGCTGGCCTGCGACCCCTCCGGCGCCGCGACCGACTGCGGCGCGGGGGTCTGAGGGCCCGGGGCCTCCGGAGCGGTTCTCCCCTCCGCGGTCGGTCCCGGCCGTGCGCACGGCCCCGGACCCGCGCGGGCTGCGCCTGCGCGGACGACCTACGGGACGGGCGCCCTCCGATCCGGGAGCGGGTCCGGGCACACCTTCGGCACGCCCCCCTTGACCTCAACATTGCTTGATGTTCGATGCTGGTGCCCCGGACACCGACGGAAGGCATCACATGACAGTCCCCGAGGTGGGCGTCGGACTCCCCGTCCTCGACGCGGCCACCGCACGCACCCCCCGCGCCTTCGCCGACGCGGTCCGCGCGGTCGAGGCCGCGGGTCTGGACTCCGTCAGCGTCGCCGACGTCCTCGTGGGCGACGGCACCCCCGCCCTGGAGAGCATCACCGCCTTGGCCACCGCCGCGGCCGTCACCGAACGCGTGCACCTGGACTTCGGCGTGCTCTCCCTGCCCACCCGCCCCACAGCGATGCTCGCCGCGCAGATCCAGAGCCTCCAGCACCTGTCGGGCAACCGCGTCCGCCTGGGCGTGGGCATCGGCGGGTTCCCCGGATCCCCCTTCTGGGAGGCGGTCGGGGCTCCGTCCACCCGCCGGGGCGCGCTGACCGACGCGGCGCTGGCCCTCCTCCCGGGGCTCGTCCGGGGGGAGCCCACCGTCGTCCCCGACCGGCCGGGGGAACCCGTGGTCACCCTCGCCCCCGGCGCCCCCGCGCCGCCCGTGTTCGTCGGCGGCGGCAGCGCGCCGGCCGTGTTCGAGCGCATCGTCGCCCACGGGGACGCCTGGCTGCCGTCAGCGCTGACCACCGCACAACTGGCCGCCGACTCCGCACGGCTCCGCGCCCTCGCGGCGGCCGGGGGGCGCCCCTCCCCGGGCGTGCACATCGGCCTGCACGCCGTGCTCGGGGAGTCGCCCTCCTCGGCCGCCGAACGCGAGGCGATGTACGCCATGCTGTCGGAGGCCTTCGGGATGCCCCGGGAGCAGGTCGAGCAGGTGACCGTCGTCGGTGGTCCCGAACAGGTCGCCGAGCGCCTCGCGGCCTACGCGGAGGCGGGGGCGACCGGGGTCGGCCTCGCGTTCGACGGGCCGCGTTTCGAGCGCCAGGTGGAGGTCCTGGCCCGGGCCCGCGACCTGCTCGGCCGAGCCCGGTCGCCCCGCTCCGGTCCGGACCGGGCCACGCCCTGAGGGGCTGTCCGAAACCGTTGCCGGTGTGATGTGGGAGCCCCTGTCCCCGCTGCTCCCGTACCGCCCGGCCCCGCTCCGCGTCCGCGGTCGCGTGCGGTGGCTTCCCCGAGCAGGCCGACGGATCCCCTGAAGGACAACCTGTCGGTGTCGGTCAGCCCGTGGGTCAGACCTGCCGGAGAAGCCACCACACATCCTCACAGTCAGCCCTTGACGGCGCCCGCGGTCAGCCCTCCGCGCCAGAAGCGCTGGAGGACGACGATGGCGATGACCAGGGGGATGACGGACAGCATGGACCCGGTGACGACGTTCGTGTACATCCCGACGTCGCGGCTCTGGTAGGTCTGCCAGGTCACGAGGCCCAGGGTGATCGGGTAGAGCTCCTCGTCGGCCAGCATCACCAGGGGCAGGAAGTAGTTGTTCCAGATGCCGACCATCTGGAACAGGAACACCGTCACCAGGGCGGGGGCCATCATCCGCAGGCCGAGGGTGAAGAAGATGCGCCCCTCCCCCGCGCCCTCCAGCCGGGCCGACTCGATGACCGCGTCGGGGACCGAGGCGTCGGCGTAGATCCGGCACAGGTAGAGGCCGAACGGGGAGATCAGGCCGGGCAGCAGGACCGCCCAGTAGGTGTTGGCGAGCCCGATCTGGCTGAACAGCAGGTAGAGGGGCAGCGCGGTGGCCGCGGCCGGGACCAGGACCCCGCCGAGCACGAGCCCGAAGACCAGTTCGCGGCCGCGGAACCTGTACTTGGCCAGGGCGTACCCGGCCGCAGCCGCCAGGACGGTGGCCAGCAGCGCGCCGAACACCGAGTACAGGAGGCTGTTGAGCGTCCAGCGCCAGAAGATCCCGTCGTTGGCGCCGAACACGCCGGCGATGTTCCCGAACAGCGCGAACTCGCCGGCGAAGGCCAGTCCGAAGGAGTCGAACAGGTCCGAGGCGGTCTTGGTGGAGGCGACGAACACCCACAGCACGGGCACCGCGAAGTACGCCGTGAACAGGGCGAGGATGCCCGTGACCAGGATCTTGGACCTCAGCGGGGCTCCGGTGGCGGTCCCGGCGGGTGCGCGGCGGGCCGTCGCGGGCGCGTCCTGCGCGGGGGTGTTCCCGGTCGTGCTCATCGCCGCCGGTCCTTCCTGTCGACCAGCCGGAGGAAACCGAACGAGAGCACGAACGCGGCCAGCGCCACGATGACCGACTGCGCGGCCGCCACGTTGTAGTCGTTGTCGGTGAAGGCGGAGTTGAACGCCGCCATGTTGGGCGTGTAGGCGGAGTCGATGTTGACGGTGAAGCCCTTGATGATCAGCGGCTCCGCGAAGAGCTGGAGGGTCCCGATGACGGAGAAGACCGTCGTCAGCACCAGGGCGGGACGGATGAGGGGGATCTGGATCCGCCAGGCGGTCTGGAAGGGGCCGGCGCCGTCGATGCGCGCCGCCTCGTACAGCTCCTCGGGGATGGTCTTGAGCTGCGCGATCAGGATCAGCATGTTGTAGCCGACGAACAGCCACGTGATGATGTTCGCGATCGACCACAGGACCGTGTCGGGCCCGAGCGGGTCCAGCTCCAGGCCCACCGCCCCCGCCACGTCGATGACCGGGGAGAGGCCCGGGGTGTACAGGAAGCCCCAGAGGAGGGACGCCACCACGCCGGGGACGCCGTAGGGCATGAAGAAGGCGGCGCGGAAGAAGGCCGGCCACGTCGCGGAGGCCGACTCCAGCAGGAGGGCCAGGAGCAGCGCCAGCCCGATCATGACGGGCACCTGGACGACGCCGAACAGCAGCACGCGGCCGATCGAGTCGACGAACCCGTCCTGGCCCAGGGCGCGGGCGTAGTTGTCGAACCCCGCGAAGACCGTCTCCCGGCCCTCCTCGCCGAACAGCCCGAACCGCCGCACCCGGAGGAAGCTCTGGTAGAAGGCGTACAGGATCGGCAGGAGGAAGCAGAGGACGAACAGGCCCAGGAACGGGGCGAGGAAGGCCCAGGGCGCGAGCGCGACCGCGCCGGGCCGCCGGCCGCGACGTCCCGGCGCGGTCGCGCGGGGGGTCGGAGCGGCCCCCGGGGCGGGGCGCGTGCCCGCGGTCATGACGCGCTCCTGACGGACAGGCCCTTGGCGCGGATGTCGCCGACGGTGTTCTCCTGCGCGGTCGCGAGCGCGTCGACGAAGGACGTGCCGTCGGCGACGGCGGAGCGGAACGCGTCGCCGATGTGGTTCTTGGTGGCGCTGAGGGTCGGTCCCCACACCCAGTCGGCGGCGATGTACCCGGTGGTCTCGGCGACGACTCCGGTGTAGTTCTGATCGGAGAAGAAGGGGTCGGGCCCCTGGTTGCGGACCGAGGCGTCGTTGAGCTCCTCGGAGGCGGCCCACCCGATGCCGCACTCGGTGATCATGGCGTCGACCGCGCGCTGGTCGGTGCTGAGCCAGTTCGCGAACCGCACCGCCTCGTGGGGGTGCGGCGCCCCGCTGAGGACCACGGAGGACGAGCCGCCCCAGGTCCCCTCCAGTCGCGCACCGCTCCCCCACTGCGGCATCCCGGCGACCCTCCAGCGGCCGGGGTTGTCGGGGTCGTTCCCCCTGATGATGGCGTCGCCCCAGCTGCCGACGGTCCAGGTGCCGACGGTGCCCCGCTGGAGCCCCTGGAACCAGCCGGTGGACCACACGGGGCGGGTGAGGTCGAGGACGCCCTCGCGGACCAGCCCCTGCCAGAACTCGGCGACCCTCACCGAGGCGTCGTCCAGGAAGTTGACCGACCACTCGCCGCCCTCGGTGCCGAACCACCGGGCTCCGGCCTGCATGCACATGCCGGCGAGCCAGTCGGCGTCGCCCACCGGGAAGGACTCGATGGCGGCGCCGTCCTCGGCCGCGGCCACCCGGCGCGCCGCTTCGGCGTACTCGTCCCAGGTGGCGGGGGCGCCGTCCACGCCCCACTCCTCGTACTTGTCGGCGCGGTAGAAGTACATCATCGGCCCGGAGTCCACCGGGAGCCCGTAGTGGCCGCCGGCGTAGGACGCCTGGAGCCACTGCCACTCGTCGTAGCGGTCGGCGTGGTCCAGGGCCCCGTACCTGCCGAGGTCCTCCAGCCCGTTCTCCAGCAGGAAGGAGGGGATCTGGAAGAACTCCACCTGGGCGAGGTCGGGCTGGTTCCCCGCGACCAGGGAGTTGAACATCTTCGCGTACCCGCCGTCGAGTCCTCCGGGGATGGTGACGGCCCGGACCTGGATGTCGGGGTGGTCGGCGTTCCAGATGTCGGCGACGGCCTGGAGGGCGGGCCACCAGGTCCAGTAGGTGAGCGTGATGTTCTCGTCGGGGTCCTTGGGTGGGACGGGCGGACGGCTCTCGGCGGGGCCGACGGTGGCGGCGCATCCGCCCAGCGCCGCGACGGAGCCGGCCGCCGAGGCGGTCAGGCCCGCGCGGAGCAGCCCGCGCCGGGACAGGTGTCCCGGGCCGCTGTGGGGGAGGGGAGCTCTCATGCTGTGTCCTCGGGGAAGACCTGCTGTCGGGGGGCGGAGCGGCCCGGGTGGAGAGCCGTCCGGCGCGGGTGTGGGGGTCCGGAGCCCCGGGCCCCGCTGTGCCCTTCCTTGGGGAACGCCGCGCCGCGACGCGGCGGGGGGCCGCCCTACCCTGTGATGTACGTCTCTTGAGCGGGAACTTTACTTACTTAATGTTTATTAAGCAAGGGGAGGAAACGAAATCTCGATACCGTGGGCGACGGGCCCGCCCCCGGCCACGGGCCCGGAGTACCCGCCGGGTACAACGAAGTGGAGAGCAGGAATGAGCGAGACGACCCCCGCACCGGACACCCGGTCCCCCGGCGGCCCCGAGGCCCCGACTCCGCGGAAGCGGGTGAACCGGCGGGAGCAGATCCTGCGCACCGCCGCCGACGTCTTCGCGGCCCGGGGGTTCAACAACACCTCGCTCGCCGACATCGCCGCGATGCTCGACATCACCCCGGCCGGGGTCCTGCACCACTTCGGCTCCAAGACCGACCTGCTCACCGCCGTCCTGGAGCTGCGGGACGACACCGACCCGGCGCCCGGGGGCAGCCGGATGCTCGACCACCTGGTGACCACCGCGGAGCGCAACGCGGCCCGCCCGGGGACCACGCAGCTGTACGCCGTCCTCTCGGCGGAGAGCGCCACCGACCGGCACCCCGCCCAGGAGTGGTTCCGGGACCGCTACACGGTGCTGCGCGGCGAGATCGGCGACGCCGTCCTGGACAGGCTCGGGCCCGAGCACCGGGAGGCAGCGTCCACCCCCGGCCCCGACGGGCGCACCCCGGCCGGAGCCGCCGCCGCCGCGGTCATCGCCGTCATGGACGGCCTCCAGGTGCAGTGGCTCCTGGACCCGGAGGCCGTGGACATGGCCTCCGTGACCGCGCTGGTGATAGACGCCCTCGTCGCCCGGCTGTCCCAGGAGGACTGACCCGCGCCGGGGCGGCCCGGAACGCGACGAGGGGGCGCCGGGAACCAGGTGGTTCCCGACGCCCCCTCGGACGTGCGGCGGCTACTGCTCGCCGTGCACGGAGCCCGGGGTGCCGGAGCCGTCGGTGATCTGGGCCTCGCCGGTGGCGCTGCTCTCCAGCCACTCGTCCCAGGACTTCTGCCAGACGCCCCAGCCGTTGTCCCACTCCTTCTCACGGTCGGTGCCCGTGGTGTCGAGGACGTCGCCCATCAGGGTGTTCTCGAAGAACCACAGCGCGTCGTCCATGCGCAGGTTGGTGCAGCCGTTGGAGGTGTTGGCCGAGCCGATGTTGCCGTTGTAGGACGCCTCGTGCACGAACTCGCCGCTGTGCGAGGTGCGGACCGCGTACTGCACGTCGACCTTGTAGGAGCCCGGGGAGTCCGCCGGGATGCCCACGGTCGCGGAGTCCATCGTCAGGCTCTCGTAGCGCTCCATCAGCACGTGGGTGCCGCTGCTCGTGGTGTCGAAGTGCCGACTCTCCTTGCCGTTGCTCACCTCGATGACGCGCTCCTGCTCGCCGTCCACGGTGATGACCATCTCGTGGTCGGGCACGTGCATGGTGGCGATGAGCTCGCGGCCGACCTCGAAGTCGATCCGGTGGTTGCGCACCCCGTAGACGCCCTCGGACGCCTCGACGCCCGCGAGGCGGAGGTCGACGCTGACCTGCTGGTAGGGGTCCCAGTACTCCTCGGGGCGGAACTGCGCGGTCTTGTCGTTCACCCAGTTCCAGGCGCCCGCGACCTCCTGCTCGGAGACGACCTCCATGGAGTTCTCGACCTGGGCCTTGTTGGTCACCGGCAGGTCGAAGTTGATGACGATCGGCATGCCGACCCCGACGGTGTCGCCGGAGCTGGGGAAGTTGGACTCCAGTTCCAGGCGCTGACCGGCCACCGCGTCCAGGGTGGTGAACTCCTGGACCAGCTCGGTCGTCTCACCGGCGTCGTTCTCGGCGGTGGCCGTGACCACGATCTCCGAGCCGGGGCGCAGGTTCCAGTCGCTGACCCACTCGGTCCCCTCCTCGTTGAGGGTGCCGGTCATGGCGTAGAGGTCGGGGTCCTCCTCGCCCTCGTCCGCGGCGGCCTCGCTCATGACGACCTGCTCCACCGCGACGTCGGTGATGACGCCGTTCTCGGCGGTCACCGTGACGGGGGAGTTGGGCGCGACCTCCTGGGCGCCGTCCTCCGGCGTGATCACCAGCTCGGCCGCGTCCGCGCCTTCGGCGTCGGGGCTGTTGCCCTGCGTCTCCGCCTCACCGGACGTACAGGCCGTGGCGACGAGCGCGAGCGCCGCCAGCCCGATGCCGAACCGACGCGTCACCGCCGCAGGGGTCTTGCCCGTCACGTCTGGACCTCCATGTCGTACCTCGAACGCCGTGTGCCTACTGCCACTAAGACGCACCAGCGGGGAAAAGGTTCTGAAAACCCGCACATCGGTATAGAGCGGTTACCACCGGCGCGGGGCGGGACGCCGGAACCGCCGACCATACACCCAGGGGGTACGTACCAGAAGCCCTCCATGTATGAGATTACGGCCATCCCCGAACCGCCCTGTACACCGGGATGCCCCCGGGGATAACATCTTGTTCGGACGCTCAGGTTTCTCTTCAGTCGAAACCTGAGCAATCGAACAACTTTCTCCTGGAGGATGACATGCCGTGGTTCTGGCTGGTCGGCGCCATCGCCGCCGAGGTGACCGCCACCACCTCGCTCAAGCTCTCCGAGGGGTTCAGCCGGCTGATCCCCTCGGTGGTCGTCGTGGTCGGCTACGTCGCGGCCTTCACCATGCTCAGCCAGGCCCTCGCGCGGGGAATGAACCTGGGGGTGGCCTACGGTGTGTGGGCGGCCGCGGGCATCGCGCTGGTGGCGGTGATCGGAGCGCTCTTCCTCGGGGAGTCCCTCACCTGGGTCCAGGTGGGAGGCATCGCCCTGATCATCGGAGGGGTGATGGCACTGGAGATGGGCGGCGCGCATTGACGGGGAGGAGCGCCGTGGACGGTACGGCGGACGAGGGGACCACCGACGGCCGCAGGCTCAAGGGGATGCAGCGCCGCCGGCTGCTCCTCGACGCCACGATGCGGGTCGTGGAGCGCGAGGGCGTGGGCGCCGTCAGCCAGCGCCGCGTCGCCGCGGAGGCGGGGGTGCCGCCCAGCACCGTCACCTACTACTACGCGGCCGTCGACGACCTGCTCGTGGACGCCCTCACCAGGGTCAACGACACCTACGTGGAGGCCCTGGGAACCCTCCCCCGCGAGGCGGACGCGGCGCTGCGGGGGTTCGCCGAACTGATCTCCTGCGCGGGGGCCGGGGGCGACCGGGCCTCGGTCGTCGCGGAGTACGAGCTGTTCCTGCTCGCGTCCCGGCGTCCCGCCCTGCGCCCGCAGATCGACCGCTGGAACCGCGCGGTGGACTCCTTCCTCGCGCCGTACCTCCCCGATCCGGACGACCGCGCGACCGCCTCCGCGACCGTGGACGGCCTGTTCATGCGCTCCTGCACCGACCCGGAGCTGACCGCGGACGCCATCCACCGGGTCCTCACCCGGCTCCTCTCCCTCCGCTCCTCGTGAGAGCCGCGTAGCGGGCGGGCGGGACCCCGATGACCGAGGTGAACTCCCTGGTCAGGTGCGACTGGTCGCTGAACCCCAGTTCGGCGGCCAGCACGCCCCAGTCGGGGGCGGCCCCCCGCCTCGCCCGCTCCGCCGCCTCGTAGAGCCGGTACCTGCGGATCACCGCCTTGGGCCCGAGCCCGACGTGGTCGGCGAACCTGCGCTGGAGCAGCCGCACACCGAGCCCCTCGCGCTCGGCCAGGGCGGAGACGCCGACCACCGCCGGGTCCGCGGCCACCCGCTCGACGAGGTCGCGGGTGTCCTCCGCCGGGTCCCGGCCCGCGGGAAGCCTCCCGGCCAGGATCCGGTCCACCTCGGCCATGAGGGGGTGCGGGGCCCCGGGGAACACCTCCCCGGCGAACACCTCCGACACGGGCAGGGAGGCGTCGGCGATCCCGCTCATCGGGCGGCCGAGGAGGGGTCGGAACCCGGCCGGGCGGAACATGACCCCGAGCGCCCACCCCTCCCCCTCCAGGCGGCGCACGGTGACCTTCGTGGTGGGTCCGTGCACCGCGGCCCCTCCCGCGGTGAACACCACGTTGACCACGGGGTGGGCAAGGACCCGCTGGGTGTACGGCTCGTGCCCGGACAGGTTCCACGAGGCCAGCCAGTAGCGGTCCACGAAGCGGGCGACCGGCGCGGAGGGCGCGTACCTGTCGAGCCGGAACCGGGTCAGCCCCGTCCCCGGGTCGATGATGCCCCGCGCGTCCCGCTCGACGGGCTCTGGTCTCACACGCACCAGGGTAGGTCCCCGCCCGGACGGTTCCCGGAGCGTCCGGCCCGCGACCCGCACGGTGGTCCGGCGCCGCCCCGCTCCCCCCGGAGGGGCCCGGCCGTGCGGGCCGCCCGGCCCTGTCGCGTTTCTTCAAGACCCCGGCGGGACCGCGGGACGAGGATGGGGCCTGAACTCGACCGATCCAGGGGGACACCTGCCATGAGCGACATCTCCGGGCGCTACGCCCGCCTCTCCGACGCCTTCGCCGCGACGGTGGCCGCGGTGCCCGACGGCCGGTGGTCGGCCCCGTCCCCCTGCGAGGGGTGGACCGCCCGGGACGTGGTCCGCCACGTCGTGGACACCCAGGGCATGTTCCTCCGCCTGGTCGGCCGGGACCTGGGCGACATCCCTTCGGTGGACGCGGACCCCGCGGCCGCCTGGGACGCGGCCCGCGCGGTGGTCCGGGCCGACCTGGACGA
Organism: Nocardiopsis sp. CA-288880; assembly: GCF_050955985.1. NCBI lineage: Bacteria > Bacillati > Actinomycetota > Actinomycetes > Streptosporangiales > Nocardiopsidaceae > Nocardiopsis > Nocardiopsis sp. CA-288880. The sequence continues at coordinate 7,174,804 of NZ_CP192105.1, forward strand.
CCCGGAGCTCGCGGACGCCGGGTACGACGGGTACTTCGGACCGACGACGTTCGCGCGCTCCGTCGACCGGTTCCTCTCCTTCGACCTGGTCGTGCACCGCTGGGACCTGGCCCGCGCGGCGGGGCTGGACGACCGGCTGGACCCGGAGGACGTGCGGTGGGCGCACGGGAACACCGCCGCGTTCGGCGACAGCATGCGCGGCAACGGCGTCTGCGGCCCCGAGCTCGCCCCGCCGGAGGGCGCGGACGCCCAGACGCGGTTCCTCGCCTTCGTCGGGCGCCGGGCCTGGTAGGCGCACGGGAGCGGACCGGGGGCCGGGAACGGCCGAGGGCCACGGGGGTGAACCCGTGGCCCTCGTCCCCGGCGGGCCCGCGTACGGCCCGCCGGTCCCGCTTCCGCCGGCCGGCGCGCTGCCGGACCGGCGCCGTGCCGGATCACTCCGCCGGAGGGCGCCCTCGGGCCGCCGCCGGACGGCAGGCGCCCCCTCCGGTCAGCAGGCCTGCTCCCAGGAGCACTCGAGCTCACCGCTGCCCTGGACCGGGGCGCGCAGCGGGGCGGCGCCCGCCGGCGCCCGGTGGCCCGCGTACTCGGCCAGGCGCGCCGCGACGGCGTCCTGGACCGCGAGGGGGGCGGGTCCGGAGTGGCCGTTGTTCACGATGCTGAACGCCAGGTCGCCCTCCGGTCCGGGCACGTACCCGGAGAGGGCGCTGACCCCGCTCATCGTCCCGGTCTTGGCCTCGACCACGCCCTCGGCGGCGGTGCCGCGCATCCGGTTGGCGAGGGTGCCGCCGACGAACGGGTCGCTCTCGCCCGCGACCGGCAGCGAGGCGGACCAGGTCTGCGCCCAGGGGGCGGAGCCCGCCCGCCCGAGCAGGTCGACGACGGTGTCCGCGGTGACCAGGTTGCCCCGCGACAGGCCGGAGCCGTCGTTGAGGACCAGGCCGGCGGTGTCCACGCCCAGGCCGGACAGCGCGCCCTCCACGCCCGCGAGGCCGGCGTCCCAGGTGCCCGCGCCGGCGGTCTCCTGTCCGATGCTCTTGACCAGCATCTCGGCGTGCCCGTTGTTGCTGAACTTCATGAAGGGCACGAGGATCTCGGAGAGCTCGGCCGACGTGTGGTCGGCGAGCACCTCGGCGTCCTGCCAGCCGTCGGGGACACCGCCCAGGCCGACGTCGCCCTTCACCGTGACGCCGTTGCTCTCCAGCGCCTCCTCGAAGAGGTGGCCCGCGAGCGCGGCGGGCTCGTCGACCGTCCGCAGCGCGGTCACGGGTGCGGCGTCCGCGGGGAGCGAGCCGGTGACCGCGATGGTGTTCGTGCCCACCGGGCGGTCGATGACGAGGGTGTTGGCGCTGCCGGCTGCGCCGGTGACGGCCCGGTTGTCGAGCTCGGCGTAGCCCTCGGCTGCGCCGAGGTCCACGTCGGCGGGCTCGCCCTCCGCCGCGGGGGACACCGAGACCTCCGTCACGCCGGTGTCGAAGCGCTCCCCGTGGGCGACCGTCAGGGCCGAGATCTGCGCCGAGTAGGCGTAGGGCTCGTCCTCGGGCCACCAGTCGTCCACGAGCCGCTCGGAGTCGAACCACGTGTCGTCGGCGTACAGGTCGCCCTTGACCGTGCGGACCCCGGAGGCCGCGACCTCCGCGGCCATGGCGTCCAGGTCCTCGGCGGAGAGCGTCGGGTCGCCCCGGCCCACCAGGTAGAGGTCCTGCACCTCTCCCCGGCGCCCGGGAGCGGCCTCGGCCGCGACCTCGGTCCCGAAGGAGTGGTCGGCGCCCAGGACCTCCAGGGCGGCGGCCGCGGTGAACAGCTTCATGTTGGAGGCGGGCAGCAGCTGCTCGCCGCCGTCGCGCGAGTACAGCTCCTCGCCGGTCGCGGTGTCCACGACGACCACCCCCGACACGGCGCCCTCCAGGGCGGGGTCCTCCAGGATGGCGTCGATGTCCTCGCGCAGCTCGGTCAGGCGGGCCCCGGAGGCGTCGGCGAGCGCGGGGGACGCTCCCAGGAGCGTCATCGGCAGCAGGGGGATCGTGACGAGGGCGGCGGCCCTCCGGGCGCCGCCGCGCCCTCCGGTGCGGCGGGGGCGCAGGGGTTCGGGGGAGGGTTGCTTCATGGGTCTCCTCGAAGGGGGCGGAAGCAACGCACCCTAGCCCAGGAACGGCCGCCGATCCAGGGTTTCGCCGCGAGTCCCCGCGCGGCGGAGCGGTTTCGTCCGGGACGCGCCGCATGCCCGGAGGCGGGGCGGGGCTCCGGCGGGCCCCGCCCCGGGGGAACGCCGTCGGGCCGGCGCCGGGGCTCCCGCCCCGCCGCCGGCCCGACGCCCCGGACGGCTCAGATCAGCTCGACCACCTGGGAGTAGTGGCAGGCGTCCCGGTGCCCGGTCCCCCGGTCCAGCAGGTCCGGGGGCTCCTCCACGCACCTGACCCGCTCGGCCTCCGACAGCTCGCCGGCGAACTTCGGGCACCGGGTGCGGAACCGGCAGCCGGACGGGGGGTCGGCCGGACTGGGCACGTCGCCGGTGACGACGATCCGCTCCCGGGTCCTCTCCTTGACCGGGTCCGGCAGCGGGATGGCCGAGATCAGCGCCTGCGTGTACGGGTGCGCCGGGGCGCTGAACAGCTGGTCGGTCGTGCCCGTCTCCACGATCTTGCCGAGGTACATGACGGCGACCCGGTCGGCGATGTGCCTGACCACCGACAGGTCGTGCGAGACGAACAGGTACGACAGCCCCAGCTCGTCCTGGAGGTCCTCCAGCAGGTTGATCACGCCCGCCTGGATCGACACGTCCAGGGCCGACACCGGCTCGTCCAGGATGAGTACCTTGGGGTTGAGCGCCAGGGCACGGGCGATGCCGATGCGCTGGCGCTGGCCCCCCGAGAACTCGTGCGGGTAGCGCGAGCCGTGCTCGGGGTTGAGGCCCACCAGCTCCAGGAGCTCCTTGACCCGGGTCCTCGCGCCCTTGGCCCGGCCGTGGATCTGCAGCGGCTCCGCGACCGTGTCCGAGACCGTCATGCGCGGGTCGAGGGAGGCGAACGGGTCCTGGAAGACCAGCTGGAGGTCGCGGCGCAGCGGCCGCATCTGGGAGTCCGACAGGTCGTGCAGCGGCCGCCCCATGTACCGGACGTCGCCCGACGTCCGGCGGATCAGCTGGAGCAGGAGGCGCGCCGTCGTGGACTTGCCGCAGCCCGACTCGCCGACGAGCGCGAGGGTCTCGTGCTCGCGCAGCTCCAGGGAGATGCCGGAGACCGCCTGGACCTCCCCGACCTTGCGCCGGAGGATGCCCTTGGAGCGGATCGGGAAGTTCTTGACGAGGTCGGTGGCGGTCAGCAGGACCTCGGACCCCGCGCCTGACACGTCGGCGCCCGTCCCGGGCTCAGCCTCCGGGGCCTTCCCCGCGGTGCTCCCCTCCGGCCGGGTCCCCGCCAGCTCGGCCGCGAGGACCTCGGCGGGCGCTTCCGCGTCCACGGAGGTGGGCCGGAAGAGGTCCTCCGGACGGACCCCGGCCAACCGCTCGCTGAAGTGGCAGGCCGACCGGTGCCGGCGCAGGGGGTCGTCCTCCTCCCCCGCTCCGGGGGCCGCGATGTCCGCCGGCTCCGCGAGCGCGGGCGCCTCCTCCTGGCAGATGTCCTGCGCCATCGGGCAGCGCGGCGCGAACGCGCACCCGCGCGGGAGGTTGAGCAGGGAGGGGGGCGTCCCCAGGATGGGGGTGAGCCGTTCGTGCCGCCCCCCGTCCAGCCGGGGCACCGACCCCAGCAGGCCCAGGGCGTAGGGCATGCGCGGACGGTAGAAGACGTCCTCGACCGTGCCCGTCTCCACCAGGCGGCCCGCGTACATGACGGCCACCCGGTCCACGTGTCCCGCGACCACGCCGAGGTCGTGGGTGATCAGCACGAGGGCGGCGCCGGTCTCCCGGCGGGCCGCCTCCAGCGCCTCCAGCACCTGGGCCTGGACCGTCACGTCCAGCGCGGTCGTGGGCTCGTCGGCGATGATGACGTCGGGGTCGTTGGCCATCGCGATGGCGATGACCACCCGCTGGCGCATACCGCCGGACAGCTCGTGCGGGTACTGGTCGACCCGGCGCTCGGGGTTGGGGATGCCGACCTTGTCGAGGAGTTCGACGGCGCGCTCCCGCGCCTGCTTCTTGGTCACGTCCCGGTGGGTGAGCACGGCCTCGGCGATCTGGTAGCCGATCGTGTACACCGGGTTCAGCGAGGTGAGGGGGTCCTGGAAGATCATCGCGATCTTCTCGCCGCGGATCCTGCTGATCGCGGCGTCGCCGAGCCCGATGACCTCCTGGTCGAGGACCCTGGCCGATCCCGTCACCCTGGCGGTCCTGGGCAGCAGGCCCATGATCGCCATCGAGGTCACCGACTTGCCCGAGCCGGACTCCCCGACGATGCCCAGCGCCTCGCCGCGGCGGACCTGGTAGGTGACGCCGCGCACGGCGTCCAGGGGGCCGTCCTCGGACGAGAAGGTGACGCTGAGGTCCCGGACGTCCAGGACGACATCGTGTCCCGCGGTCGGGGCGGGGCCGTCGCTCATGTGTTCGGTCGTGGTCATCGCCGCACCATCGTCTGTCGTGGGTCGAGTGCGTCCCGGAGTCCGTCACCGATGAAGTTGATCGTCAGGCAGATCATGACGATCAGGATGCCGGGCGGGTAGAACAGCCAGGGCCGGGTGAAGGCCGCGGTCCTGGATCCCTCCACCATCTTCCCGAGGGAGATGTCCGGCGGCTGGATGCCGAACCCGATGAAGGAGAGCGCGGCCTCGGTGAGGACCGCCACCGCCACCAGCAGGGTCGCGGCCACGATGATCGGTCCGGCCGCGTTGGGCAGCAGGTGGCGGAAGATGATCCGCGAGGCCCTGGCCCCCACCGCCCTGGCCGCCTCGATGAACTCCTGTTCGCGCAGGGAGAGCACCACGCCGCGGACCACGCGGGCGATGGTGGCCCAGGAGAACAGGCACATGATGAGCGCCACCGCGTACCAGGTGGTCCCGCCCCGGACGTTGCCGTTGATCGCCGCCACGGCGACGATGAGCGGCACGATGAGGAACACGTCGACGACGCGCATCATGATCGCGTCGACCCTGCCGCGGTAGTAGCCCGCGACCGCGCCCCAGACCGAGCCGATCACGGTCGACAGGACCGCGACGGTGAGGGCGACCTTGAGGGACTGCTGGGTGCCGCGCATCGTCTGCGCGAACACGTCGTTGCCCTGGTTGGTGGTGCCGAAGGGGTGCTGCGGGCTCGGCGGCTGGTTGCCGAGGATGTCCCGGCTGACGGTGTGGTCCCACGGCCACACGAAGGGGCCGACGAAGGCGAACGCCGTGATGAGGCCCAGGACGACCAGGCTGACCATCGCCGCCCGGTGCCGGCGGAACCGGCGCCAGACCATCCGGACCTGGCTCAGCTCCTCCCCCCGGTTGACGTCGCCTCCGGCGGGGAGCCCGGCGGGGCCCTTCCCGCTCGCCGTACGGCTGTCGATGTCACTCATAGCGGATCCTCGGGTCGAGAACGCCGTACAGGATGTCGGCGATGAGGTTGGCGACGACGACGAGGGTGCCGCTGAGCATCAGCCAGGACATGAGCGCGAACGCGTCCTGTGCCCTGACCGCCTCGATGAAGAAGTACCCGAGACCGCGCCACTGGAAGATGGTCTCGGTGATCACCACGCCCTCGATGATGCCGACGAAGCCGATGGTGGCGACGGTGACCAGGGGGATCAGCGCGGTGCGCAGCGCGTGCCGCCGGACGACCACGCTGTTGCGCACGCCCTTGGACCTGGCGAGGCGCACGTAGTCGCTGTTGAGCACCTCCAGCATCGACGTGCGCTGGTAGCGGCTCCACGCCGCGTAGCTGGTCAGCATCAGGGTGATGGTGGGGAGCACGAGGTGACCGGCGGAGTCGAGGAAGTACTCCCAGTTGGTCATGTTGCCCACCCGGGCCGAGTTCGCCCCGATGGTGAAGAAGAACGAGGTGCCCGTGGACTGGTTGAAGACCAGCCCGCCCTCCCGGATCAGCGCGCCCAGCCAGAACGTCGGCATGGCGAGGGCGAGGAACCCGATGAAGGTGAGGGTGTAGTCCAGCTTGGAGTACTGGCGCATGGCGCTGACGACGCCGGAGATGACCGCCAGCCCGAGGGCGAAGACGAGGGCGGCGGAGACGAGGCGGAGGGTGACGGAGATGCCGGAGGCGAGCTGTTCGCCGATGTCGAAGGCGCCGCCCCGGACCGAGGGTCCGAACTCGCCCTGGAGCAGGCCGATGTCTCCGTTGCCGCCGATCCCCGTCATCCAGAGCCAGTACCGTTCCGGGGTCGACCGGTCCAGGTAGTAGCGGGCCTCCGCGGCGGCGATGGCCTCCTCGCTGGGCGGCGGCTGCGCGAGGCGCATGTCCGCCAGCGGGTCGCCGCTGAGGTCGACCATGAGGAACACGAGAACCGACGCCGCCAGGAGCACTGGGATCGCCACGGCGAGGCGACGCGCGGTGTATACGAGCATGGGAAGGTCCTTCGGTGAGCGCTCCCGGAACGGGGAGGCGGCCCCGCCCGCCGCGGGGGACGGCGGGCGGGGCCCGCCCGGGCCGGGCCGCCGCCGGGACTCTCGTCCCGTCGGCGGTCACCGGTCCGGGCGCGTCTCCCCGCTGTTCAGCACGGAGCGGTGCGGGCCGGGAGGTGCGCTAGTTGACCGCGGTCCACTCGTGCTGGTTCCACTGGGCTCGGCGCGACTGGGTGTTGTTGTCCGTGACGTTGCCGAGGTAGTTGGTGTCGTAGAAGTAGAACGACGGGGTGTCCACGAACGGCAGGACGTAGGCCTCCTCGGCCACGAGAGCGGCGGCCTCGTTGGCGAACACGGCGGCCTCCTCGGAGGTGGCCACGTTCTGCGCCTGCTCCGTGAGCTCGTCGACCTCGGGGACGTCCAGCTTGCCGTGGTTGCTCAGGCTCGTGCTGTGCCAGTAGTTGTAGGGCGTGCTGGCGAAGGCCGGGGTGGTGCTCCAGCCGTAGATCATCAGGTCGAAGTCCTGCTCGGCGAGGGTGCCGCCCAGGTCGTCGGTGGTCTCGATCTCGGCGGTGACGCCGATCTCGGCCAGGTCGGCCTGGATCAGCTCGGCGATGATCTCGCGGGCGACGTGGCCGGCGGTGTAGCGCAGGCGCAGGGCCGGGACCGCCTCGCCGTCGAGTTCGAGGGTCTCGCCGTTGAGCTCGTAGCCGGCCTCCTCCAGGAGCTCCAGGGCGGCCTCGGTGTCACCGGTGCCCTGCCCGGTGGGGGTGATGACGTCCTCGTGGTGCTCGCTCGAGGAGGAGAAGATGTGGTTCGTGCGGGGCTCGACCTCGGGGAACTTCTCGCCGTAGGTGCGGGTCGCGATGTTCTGGACGTCGATGGCGGTGAAGATGCCCTGGCGCAGCGCCCGGTCGGACAGCGCCTCGTTGTCCAGGTTGACGTCGAGGTGTTCCCAGCTGCCGCCGGACTCGATGCCGAACTCGACGTCGGGGGCGTCCTCGAGCTGCGTGATGACGTCGTCGGACCAGGAGGCCGGGGAGCCGCCCTGGACCTCGCCGTTGGTCAGCGCCGGGACCCAGCTGCCCTCCTCGGTGTTGACCTGCTGGATGATCTCCTGGATCTCCGGGGCCGGGCCGTAGTACTCCTCGTTGACGGTCTTGACGATCCGCCCGTCGAGCTCGGGGGTGCCCTCGAAGATGTACGGGCCGCCGGAGACGGTCACGGGGTTCTCGTTGAACCAGTGGGAGGACTCCAGCATGCCCTCGGGGGTGTCGAGGTCGAAGCCCTCGGCCTCGGCGAGGTGCGACGGGTAGAGGCCGTCCTGGGCGAAGGTGAACCACTCGGGGAACTGCGTCCCCTCCTCGATGGTCACCGTGACGGTCTTGCCGTCCTCGGAGCCCTCGACGCTCTCGATCAGCACGTCGACGTCGGATCCGCGGGAGTTGCAGATCTCGGCGCAGAGCTCCTCCTTGCCGCTGTTCATCTTCCAGGCCCAGATGAAGTCGTCGGCGTCGATGGGCTCGCCGTCGCTCCAGTTGGCGTCCGGGTTGATCTCGTACTCCCAGACCATGGGGTCTTCGCTGAGCAGCTCGGGAGTGTTGACGATGAGGTCGGAGTTCCACTCCCACTGGCCCTCCGGGTTGTAGAACCCGGTCGTGGGGAGGACGCCGTGGAGCATCTGGATGACGTAGACCGAACCGCCCTCGGGAGCGTTGTGGTTCCAGCCGCCCCCGGCCTGGTTGACGATCCAGGTGACGGAGCTTCCATCACCGCCACCGCCGCTGTCCTCGGGGGGCGAGCAGGCGCCCAGCACCAGGGCAGCCGAGACGCCGACAGCGGCGGCGGCCAGCAATTTCCTACGATTCTCCATCAGTCACACCCTTGATCACTAATACGAGCCGGACCGCGCGGGTTTGTGTGGTTCGCACACAGCCAGCCGAGCCTAGGCGATTAGTCGATCAGAAGACCATTGAGCGAAATGTCTGTATAGCCCTACGGGCAGATTCGTGACCCATCCGCAACCGGTTCGCGCCCATCGACCTTGGGCGTCGACACAAACCCTCAATACAGCGGTAACACGACCAGTCGGCGCAGGTCAGAGGCGACCTCACGCAACAGTGCCCAGACACCAGATTCGGACAAGCCAGAAATGCATTGCTGGACATTGACACGAGTCAACAATGTTGACGATAAAGTAAACGTCGTTTAACTACAAGTTGCTCGCGCATGATTACCGAGAGAAAAACGGACACAAGGCACCAAAATCCCCACCAAGGGCGAAAGTCTCACTTTTCTTTCATCACAAACGCCGCCCTCGTGGATCGCCGGGCACTTTCGAGTGATTCGTGGGATGACATGATGTTAATCAGGTAAAAGCGTCAAAGGGAACTGGTGACACCAAAGCACGCATACCCGAGACCTAACCCCTCGGCGGAGCTGTCCGAAACCACCGTTCGCATGCCCGCGGAGCCGATAGGGTCGGGAACGGCGACCGCCGTCATCCCACCGCAGCACCCAGCGAGAGAGGCATCTGCCGTGTCCGAAACAGTCCGCATGGTCTGCCCCGTAGGCCGTAAACACGTGGAGCTGTGGGCAGGTTACGCGCTGGTGGTACTCGGCGTCGTGGTGGTCGCGATCGACCCCGGGCACTGGGCCCACATCACCCTCGGCCTGCTCCTCGCCCTCGGGGGCGCCGGCCTGGCCGCGCACGGCCACATGATCAAGGCCCCCGTCCTGGAGGTCTCCGACGGCGAGTTCCGCTACCAGCGGGGCCGCTACATCGTGCGCGTCCCCTTCCACGACATCGGCTCCTACTACGTCCTGCCGGGTCGCATCCGCTCCCTGGGCCTGTGCGACTCCACCGGGCGCCCCAAGCGCTTCCCCTCGCTCCAGAGCCGCCGTGCCGCGCGCACGTACCTGCCGCTCACCGGGATGACCAGCCCCGCCAAGGTCGAGTCGTTCATGGCGGTGGCCGGCATTCCGCCGCGCAAGCGCTCCCTGACGTCCTGACCGTCCGGGTCCCCCTGGGACGACTCTGGACACATCAGACAATTACCCACCACGCGCCCCACAGACATACCGCTGCAAGCCGGTGTCATCTACCCTCGATGACGTGAAGCAGTCCAGAATCACCGCCGTCCTGACCGTAGCGGGGATGCTCGCGGCCATGTGGGTCCTCGAGATCCTCGACAGCTTCGTCCTCCGGGGAGCGCTCGACCGCGGGTTCGGCCTGCGCGCCTGGAACTTCGACCAGCCCTGGACCGTGCTGACCGCGCCCTTCATGCACGGCAACCTCGAACACCTCATCGGCAACTCGCTGCCGTTCCTGGTGCTCGGCTCCCTCGTGGCGTTCAGCGGCCTGGGCCGGTTCCTGCTCACCACGCTGATCGTCATCGTCGTCAGCGGGGTCGGGGTCTGGCTGTTCAGCTCGCCCTTCTCCCTCACCGTCGGCGCCAGCGGCCTGGTGTTCGGCTACTTCGGCTACACGGTCCTGCGCGGCATCGTCGAGCGCAAGACGGTCGACATCGTCATCATGATCTGCGTGGTCCTCTTCTACGGGACGATGATCTGGGGCGTCCTCCCCCAGTACCCCGGCGTCTCCTGGCAGGCCCACCTCTTCGGCTTCCTCGGCGGCCTGCTCGCGGCGTACCTGCTCCCCAGGAGGGAGAGGGCCCGCCAGCTCAACCAGGGCTACGGCGGCGCCCAGGGCGGCTACTACGCCCCCTGACCCCCGGCACACGGACGGGCCGCCCCCTCGGGGGCGGCCCGTTCACGCTTCCCTCCGCGGGCGCGGCGCGCGGCCCCGCGCGCCGCCGGCCCGGCGGGCTAGAACTCCAGGCCCTCGGCGGCCTCGCCCAGGGTGCGCTCCAGGAACTCCGGGTTCTCCGACAGCCAGGTGCGGGCGCCCGCCTGCGGGTCCTCGACGTCCTCGCCGACGGTCAGCACCTCCAGGGAGGCCAGCTCGTCGTCGGACATCTCCCAGTTCCCGATCCACTCGCTGAGCTCCGGGTACTCCTCGGAGAAGCCGTCACGGCCGACCGCGTGGATCTGCTCGGCGTCGCCCATGAGGCCCTCGGGGTCCTCGAGGTCCTTCAGGTCGTGCTGCGCGTAGGCGGGGTGCGGACGCCACAGGGTGACGACGATGGGCTCCTCCTCGGCGATGGCCGAGTCCAGCTCGGCGAGCATCGCCGCGGTGGAGGACTCGACGAGCTCGAAGTCCTCGTCCAGGCCGTAGCCCGGCATCGCCTCCTCCTTGGTGACCCGGGTCAGGCCGGCGCCCGGGTCGATGCCGATGATCTGGCCGCCCAGCTCCTCGGCGTGGTCGGTCAGGTCGGCGATGCTGTTCACGTCCTCCATGTAGGTGGGGACGGTGATCGTCAGGACGGCGTTGTCGTACCAGACGCCCAGGTCCTCCAGCTGGTCGCCGTAGTCCTCCCAGTAGTCCGAGTGCGTGATCGGCAGCCAGGTGTCGAGGAACAGGTCCACGTCGCCGTTGGCGGCACCCTGGTACATGGGGGCGACGTCGACGTCGGTGATGGTGACGTCGTAGTCCAGCTCCTCCAGGATCACCTCCCACATGGCGGTGGTGGCGATGCCCTCCTCCCAGGCGATCAGCGCGATGTTGATCTCCTTGTTGTCCCCGCCCTCGCCCTCCGCGGGGCCGGTCAGGTCCTCCCCGCCGCCACCGCAGGCGGTCAGGAGGAGGGCGGCGCTCATGCCGGCGGCGGACAGCGCGGTCATGCGCTTGGGGGTGTACATCGTGGGATTCCTTCCCTAGGTAATTCCGTGTGCGGGGCCGGGTCGGCTCAGGACGCCTGTGCGGAGGCGCGGGCCCGGGGCCCCTTGCGGGTGACGGCCGCGGTGAGGCGGTCGAGGAAGATGGCCAGGATGACCACGGCGATGCCGGCCTCGAAGCCGAGCGCTCCGTCGTTGCGCGTGATGCCCTGGTACACCTGGCTCCCCAGGCCGCCCGCGCCGACCATGCCCGCGATGACGACCATCGACAGGCCGAGCATGATGACCTGGTTGACGCCCGCCATGATGTTCGGGAGGGCCAGCGGCAGCTGGATGCCGGTGAGGATCTTGCGGCTCGGCGCGCCGAACGCCTCGCCCGCCTCCACCAGCTCGCGGTCGACCTGGCGGATGCCCAGCTCGGTCAGGCGGACGCCGGGGGGCATCGCGAACACGATGGTCGCGACCACGCCCGGGACGGCGCCGATCGAGAAGAAGAAGATCGCGGGGATCAGGTAGACGAACGCGGGCAGCGTCTGCATCAGGTCGAGGACCGGCTTGGCGATCTTGCTGACCGTGTCGTTGTAGGCCGCGAGGACGCCGATGGGGATCGCGACGACGACGGCGATGGCGCTGGCCACGAGCACGAGGCCCAGGGTGTCCATGGCGTTCGTCCACTGGCCGACGGACGCGATCAGGGTGAGGGCGACGAGGGCGAACAGGCCCATCCGCCATCCGGCCACCGAGAGCGCGAGCAGGGCGAGCAGCAGGATCATCAGCAGCGACGCCGGGTTCGTGACCAGCGCCGGCAGCACGAGCCAGCCCAGCACGAGGAGGACGAGCCAGCCGCCCGCGACGACGGCGGTCCGGACCCTCGTCGACCGGCCTGTCAGGCCCAGCACGGTGACGGCGATCAGGAACAGCAGCGAGATGCACAGGTAGGCGTCCACGTACTGCTGGTCGAAGAGCGTCATCGCCCACCCGAAGAACGGGCGTCCGAGGAGGTTCACGACGGTGTCGCCGAAGCCGAACTGCCCCTGGAGGACGTAGAGCAGCGAGACGGCGCCGACGATCACGACCAGCGGCAGCCGCCGGGTCCTCAGCAGGGGGGCCGCGACGACGACCGCGGCGATGAACGCGAGCTGGCCCGCACCCGGTTCGACGAAGAACCCGGACAGGGCGTCGACCGCCCAGCGGATGAACGCGCCGAGCGCGTCGAAGAAGAGGCCGAAGTTGGACTTGAGCCAGCTGTTGAACGCCTCGAAGCCCTCGCCGATCGGCAGGCTCGGTGGGAACTCCACGGGTGTCACGGTGTCTCCTTCCCCGCCGCGAGAGCGGCGAGCACGGAGTTGCGCGTCACCGTGCCGAGGACGCTGCCGTCCTCGGCCACCACGCGGAGGCGTTCGGCGGTGGTCATGTCGGCGTACAGGTCGGCCACCGGCGTGCTCGCGGCGACCTGCGGCGCGGACGCGTCGGCCGCGGGGCCGTCGGCGTCCAGGACGGAGGATGCGGTGAGCACGCGGGTCCGGTCGACGTCCTCGATGAACCGCTGGACGTAGTCGTTGGCGGGCTCGCTGAGGATCTCCTGCGCGGTGCCGATCTGGGCGACGCGGCCGTCGCGGAGCACGCAGATCCGGTCGCCGAGGCGCATCGCCTCGTTGAGGTCGTGCGTGATGAAGACGATGGTCTTGCCCAGGCTCTCCTGGAGTTCCAGGAGCTGGGTCTGCATGTCCCGCCGGATGAGCGGGTCGAGGGCGCTGAACGCCTCGTCCATGAGGATGATGTCGGTGTCCGCGGCCAGTGCCCTGGCCAGGCCCACGCGCTGCTGCATGCCTCCGGAGAGCTGTTCGGGGAGCTTGTCCTCCCAGCCGCCCAGACCCACCAGTTCGAGGGTCTCCAGCGCCTTGCGGCCGCGCTCGGCACGCGGGATCCCGCGGAGCTCCAGGCCGTAGGCGGCGTTCTCGAGAACCGTGCGGTGGGGCAGGAGCGCGAAGTGCTGGAAGACCATGCTGATCTTCTCGCCCCGGAGGTTCAGGAGTTCCTTCCTGCTCAGGGCGGTGATGTCCACGCCGTCGACCTCGACCGTCCCCGCGGTGGGTTCCAGGAGGCCGTTGAGCATCCGGATCAGGGTCGACTTCCCTGATCCGGACAGGCCCATGACGACGAAGATCTCGCCCGGTTCGACCTCGAAGGACACGTCGATGACGGCTGCCGTCACGTCGAGGTCGGCGATGGTGTCACGGTGGCTGCCGTCCTGGAGCCGCTCGACGGCGGCTCCGGACTGTTTCCCGAACACCTTGTACAAGTGGTCTGCGCGTACTGCTGGCACGGTCTCCTCTATGGGGCTGTCCTGGCCGCGAGGCACACCAGGGCATATTCAGCCCCACTGCCGACCCGCGGTTCCCGCAGGTAGCTGGCTTGCGCAGGGCCCCCATGCGCCCCCTGGTCGGGGCGGTACCGCTACCTGGTTCACGTCGGGTGCAAACCCTACAGAGATACGTACGCACAGTTCAGACGGTTGGTAACCGGCAAATAACATGTTTAACCGACATAAAAACCGTCCGCCGACCTATGACACCGGATGTCGGCACCGCAAGACGTCTATATGTGATCTATGCCACTCTGCTTTTCGTGGTGACCCTTGTCACATATGCGAGACAGATGCGTCGCGCGACGGTATGTGTCGACTCATAACCGTAACGTAAGCGTCCGGCCGATTCCAGAGCCGCCGCCGGTCAGGAGGCGTCCGGGCTGATGGGCGTGCGGACGAAGTTCTGGTGCGACCTGGACGGCGTCGGACCGCGCTGCCCCTGGTACCGGGAGCCGTAGCCCGCGGAGCCGTACGGGCGCTCCGCCGGGGAGGACAGGCGGAACATGCAGAGCTGGCCGATCTTCATGCCCGGGTACAGCTTGATCGGCAGGGTCGCCACGTTCGACAGCTCGAGGGTGACGTGCCCCGAGAATCCCGGGTCGATGAAGCCCGCGGTGGAGTGCGTGAGAAGGCCGAGGCGGCCCAGGGAGCTCTTGCCCTCCAGCCGGCTCGCGATGTCCACCGGCAGGCTGACCACCTCGTAGGTGGACGCCAGCACGAACTCGCCCGGGTGGAGGATGAACGCCTCCTCCCCGTCGGTCTCGACCAGGCGGGTGAGGTCGGGCTGTTCGACCGAGGGGTCGATGTGGGGGTACTTGTGGTTCTCGAAGACCCTGAAGAAACGGTCCAGCCGCACGTCGATGCTGGAGGGCTGGACGAGGCCGGGGTCGTAGGGGTCGATCCGGACCCGCCCGGCATCGATTTCGGACTTGATATCGCGATCGGAGAGCAGCACGGTCCGAACCTACCGCCTGCGACAACGCGCCGTAGGCGGGACGGCCGGACCGCGGTTGCCGCGCCGAGTTGCCCATGGGGGGCGGAGTTGGGCTAGGATGGCGTGCGTCGACAACCGGACTTCCGGCGGTCACACGCGGATGTAGTTCAATGGCAGAACTTCAGCTTCCCAAGCTGATAGCGCGGGTTCGATTCCCGTCATCCGCTCCACACAGCAGAGGCCAGGTCAGACCGGATCCCCGGTGACCTGGCCTCTCGCGTTCCCGGAGCAGGGCCCCGAGGCCGTGCCACACACGTGCCACACGCCCGTCAGGGCGACTCGGCGGCAAGTCACCTTGGCGAACCCGGCCACGCGTCTCAGGTTCCGAAGGGGCACCTGACCGTCTTTCCCATCACCGGCGGCCCGGGCAGGCCTGGCAGCGGGGTTCCGGGGTGGCCCCGCACGGAACGTCTATGACCTCGGTGGCACCGGTGGCGGTGTTCGTGCGTCGAAGGGACACCGGGCGGATGCACGCCCCGTGGTCGGCGGCGACCTGTTCGGCCGCCTCACGGGCCGGGGGTCGCGCGGGCCGTTCGCCCCCCGTTGCCCTACCGGTGGGCGTCGGCGCCGGCCCTCCTCACGAAGGAGTTCGAGACGATATGAGCGCCACACCGAACCCGGAGAGGTTCTTTCTCCCCATGGTCGCCGTCATGTTCACGCTGATGTTGGCGGTCTCGTTGCCGCTCGTACTCCTGACGAGTTGGCCCACGTGGCTCACGGCCCTCATCGGGAGCGGCGCCGGCGGTCTGGTGAGCCCCTTCCTCGTCCGCTGGACCCTCGACCGGCGCGAACGCGTCCGGAGCCGCCCCTCAGCGAACACCGGGGAACAGCCCCTGTGCACGGCGATGGCGCTCGTCGATCCACGCATCCCCGCGAACACGGGGCGGGAGGCCTCCACCGGATGAGCACTCCTGCTCCGGCCCGTCGGCCGGTCGTCTTCACCGCTCTCCTCACCGGGGTCGGAGCGCAGTGGGTGGTACTGGAATGGCTGACCGAAGGGCGGGTCAGCGGTATGGCGCTGGCCGTGACCGTGTTCTGGTCGGTCCTTCTGACCAGGGCCGTCAGAACGTACAGGCATGAACGCCGCGACGCCCCCGCACCTCAGGCCGCCTCTCCCGCCGGGGAGGAATCCGCCCCGTGACGTGCCGTCCGCACGACCGAACACAACCACAGAACAGGAGCGTCGCGCCCCATGAACTCCCCACCACGAAGACCGTGGTTCCTCAGCCTGCTGAGGGTGTGCCTGGTGATCCAGTTCCTCCTCCTCGCGGTGATCGCTTATGGCGTGTACCCGGGCGGCAGTTGGAGTTCCGTCGTGCCCTTCGTTTTCAACGCCCTGCTCCTCATCGGCCTGGTGACCACAGGAGAGCGTGTCTACCGTCAGCGCCGACGCGACCACTTCGCACATCACCCGGCTTCCCCGGACGCGGCCGAGCAGAAGGCGGCCACGGCGGTGATGCCGTCGTCGGAGACGTAGGCGGCTCGGTCCCGCACCGGCGCCCACGGGCAGGACCGCGAACCCGGCCACCAGGTCGCCCCGCGCACCCACGTTTTCCACAAGCCCGACTCGGAGTCGTTCTCCCAGTTCAGAGGCCCTCCTTGAGGTTCGGGAGGCGCCATCCCCGGCCGACTCCGGAATCGACGTCTACTCTGTCCTTGATTTCGGAGAGTGCTCACACGATCCGGCACCGTGACACGGCGCCCTCTCGTGGAGCGCTTCGCGGACCGTCTCGCTCACGCGTCCGCCCACGCCCCCTTCCCCGCCGACCGCGCCGGTCCGGGTGACGGCCGGCGGGCGGCGGCCCCTGCGGCAGGCGTTCCCCGACCAGGAGACGAGGCGGAACCATGCACGAGCGCGTCGAGCACTCGAACACCCGCGGCACCACACCTGCTCCCGGGCACAGGGGCGCCGCGGGCGGGACCCCGGCCCCGTCCCCGTCCGCCGTCGTCGCCGGGAGCACGCTCCTGGTCGAGCGGGCGCTCGCGGAGGGCCGGAGGAACTTCGACACCCTCGGCCGTTCCTGGGACCTGCTGCCCGGGGTGTTCTCGCCCGCGCTCACCTCGAGCACCGGGTTCTACACCCGCCACCTGCCCTTCCCGCAGGGGGGCCGCTTCCTGGAGATCGGCTGCGGCGCGGGCGTGACCTCGGTGCTGGCCGCGCTCTCCGGGTGCGCCGAGGTGACCGCGGTCGACATCGGTCCCGCCGCCGCCGCGAACACCGCCCGCAACGCCCGGCGCCACGGTGTCTCCTCCCGGGTCCGGGTCGTGGTCGGCGACGTGTTCGACGCCGTCCCCGACACCGGGTACGACCTCGTCTTCTGGGCCATCCCCTACGTCTCCATGCCCGAGGGCTACCAGCACCCCTGCGACCTGACCCGCGCGGTCTTCGACATCGGCCACCACTGCTGCCGCTCCTACCTCGCCGGCGCGCGCGCCGTCCTCGCGCCCCGGGGCCGGCTCTTCCTGGGGTTCGGGGACATCGGCTACCGCGACGCGATGGAGGACCTCGCGGCCGCCCACGGCTGGCGGCCCGAACTCCTGGCCGCCGAACGGGCCGAACCCGACCACCACATCGAGCACCAGATGTTCGAGCTGCACGACACCACCCGCACGGCGGGGGACGCCTGACCGGACGCCGGCTCGCGGCCGTCGGCCCCCGGGAACCGCGTCACCCGTCGGTGCGGCGGAACCGGTACCACTGCGGGGAGGTGCGGTCCATCGGCCACCCCAGGCCGGCGGTGTCCGCGTCCTCGGCGGCGAGGAGCTCCCACCCCGGGAACGCCGCCTCGACCTCCGCCCGCGAGACGCCCTCGACGAGCCGGCTGTACCGCGACGGTCCGAACGCGAGCAGCAGCAGGGTGGCCCCCGGTGCGGCCAGCGCCGTCACACCCCGCCCCTCCGCGGCCCGCCGGTCCGGGTCGAGGCCCTGGAAACAGCCGACGTCGAGGAAGAGGTCGAACACGCCCAGGCCGGCCGTCTCCAGGGCGGTCGCGTCGCCCACGGCGTAGGAGACGTCCGCAGGGCCCTTGCGCCGGGCTGCCGCGATCGCCGCCGGGACGATGTCGACGCCCACCGCCTCCCACCCGCGCCGGGCGAGCTCGGGGGTGAACTGCCCACGTCCGCAGCCGATGTCCAGCGCCCGCCCGGGACCGGTCGGGCGCTCCCGCGCCTCGCGGTCGAGCAGGGAGCCGAGCTGGGTCCCGCCCGCGGCGCCGTAGCGCTCCCAGGGCGTGAGGCCGAGACGATACATCCACGCGTATTTCGTCATGGCCCCAACGTAGGCCGCTGCTCCGGAACGGCCCGGCCAACCCCCTCGAACCGCCTGCGGGGCAGCGCATCCGCAGGTAGAGGGCCCGGGCTCCGCCGCCGGGAGCGGCGGATCCGGCCGTTCCGGCGGCGCGGGCGCGGCGGGGCCCGCCGCTCCCGTGCCGGGGCCGCCGCGCCCGGGCCCGGCAGGAGCGCCGGCGGTCGGTCTCCGGGGGCCGGACACCGACCGTTCCCCGCAGGCCCGGCTCCGCCTTCCCCGCTCCTCCGTGCGCCCGTCGGCGGCGCCGCGTCGTCTATGGTTGGCGCGAGTAGATCCCTGATGAGACAGGGGTTCCGGGCGCGCCAGCGCCGGATCCCCCGCTCTGTGGCGTGAACCCCCTTGCAGCGAGGTAGAGACCCCTATGACCGACAACTCGTCCCCGTCCACCCCCGACAGCTCCGGCCGGCCGCCGCAGATCGACACCACGCGGACCCACTCGGCCCGCATCTGGAACTACTGGATGGGCGGCAAGGACAACTACCCGGTCGACCGCGAGGCGGGCGACGCGGTGGCCGAGTTCTTCCCGGAGATCAGGGACCTGGCCCGCACGAGCCGGGACTTCCTGATCCGCGTGGTCACCCACCTGGCGGGGGAGGCGGGGATCCGCCAGTTCCTCGACATCGGCACGGGGATGCCCACCGCCAACAACACCCACGAGGTCGCCCAGGCCGTCGCCCCCGAGTCCCGCGTGGTCTACGTGGACAACGACCCCCTCGTGCTCGCGCACGCGCGGGCGCTCCTCGTCGGAACGCCGGAGGGGGCCACCGACTACATCGACGCCGACCTGCGCGATCCCGACAGGATCCTCGAGCAGGCCGCGCAGACCCTCGACTTCGACAAGCCCGTCGCGCTCATGCTCATGGGCATCCTGGGCCACGTGCCCGAGGACGAGATCATGCCGATCGTGCGCCGGCTCATGGACGCCCTGCCGCCCGGGAGCTACCTGGCGAGCTACGACGGCTCCAACACCAGCGAGGCCTACAACCAGGCCATCGAGGTGGGGAACAAGCAGGGCGACGTCCCCTACCTCCTGCGCAGCCCGGAGGTGATCGCCACCCGCTTCGAGGGCCTGGAGCTGCTGGAGCCCGGTGTGGTCCCGTGCCCCCTGTGGCGTCCCGGCCCCATCGAGGTCGGCACCCGGCGGGGCATGGACCAGTACGGCGGGGTGGCGCGCAAGCCCTGACGCCGGGACAGCGGTCCCGGGGCGCCGTCCGGGCCGGGGCGGCGACCCCGTCCCGGACGGCGCACTAGTCGGGGCGGGCGAAGCGGCGCGCCCCGACGAGCAGGAACACCGCGCCGAAGACGGTCAGCGCCATCAGCTCCCCGGAGACCGGCGGCCGCACGCCCCACAGCTCCAGGCCGCGGAACATCCCGTCGGCGGCCCCGGCCGGCAGGTGGGCGGCGAGGACGCGCCTGGCCGCGTCGACCGCGTAGGTCAGGGGGTTGAGGGCGGTGAGGGCGACGAGCCAGGACGGCAGCCCGTTGAGCGGGAAGAACGCCCCCGACAGGAACACGAGGGGTCCCAGGAGCAGGCCCGTGGCGGCCTGGAAGCTCTTGGGGCTGGGCACGCAGACCGCCAGCAGCGCCCCGAGGCAGGTCATGGCGAACGACGCCAGCGCCAGCACCGCGACGAACCCGGCGAAGAGGAGCGGGTCGTAGGGCACGCCCGCGAGCCCGGCGAAGAGGAGCAGGATCCCGCCGTGGCACGTGGCGATGGTGGTGCCCGCCAGGACCTTGCCGAGCAGCAGCGACTCCCGGCGCACGGGCGCCACCAGCATCTCCCGCAGGAAGCCGAACTCCCGGTCCCACAGGATGGAGGCGCCGGTGGCGAACGCCGGCGGCTGGATGGCCATCACGAGGACGCCGGGGAAGAGGAACGTCACGTAGCCGACGCCGGAACCGTCCTCGGGGACCACCGTCCCCAGCCCCACGCCCAGGGCGACGAGGATCAGCAGGGGTTGCAGCAGGCTGACGACGAGGTGCATCCGCTCGCGCTGGAACGTGATCATCTCGCGCTTCCACACCGCGGCCGCCGCGCGTCCCTCGGAGGCCAGGCGCGCGGCCCTCGGGGGGGCCGCCGTCACGGGGCTCACGCGTCTGCCCCCTCTGCGGGCTCCGAATCGATACTGCGGCCCGTGTAGTGCAGGAACACGTCGTCCAGGGTGGGCCGGACCAGGGACACCGACGTGACGGAGCCGCCGAGGGCCGCCATGACCGCCGGGAGCACGGCCGCCCCGTCCTCGACCCGCACGACCAGGGCGCCGTCCTCCACGGAGGGGCTCAGCCCCAGGGAGTCGGCCAGCCGCCGCGAGCACTGCCCGGGGTCGGAGGCGACCAGCACAATACGGTCGCGGCCGATCCGCGAGCGGAGCTCGGCGGGGGTGCCGAGGGCCACGACCCGCCCCCGGTCCAGGATGGCGATCCGGTCGCAGTTGTCGGCCTCGGACAGCTGGTGGGTGGTGAGCAGGACGGTGGCCCCCGTCTCGCTCCGCATCCGGTGGACGTGGCGCCAGACCTCGGCCCGGCTGTGCGGGTCGAGGCCGACCGTGGGCTCGTCCAGGAAGAGCACGTGGGGGCGGTGCAGCAGGCCGCGGGCGATCTCCAGGCGGCGCTTCATCCCGCCGGAGAGCGTGCGGACCAGGCTGCGCCGCCGGTCGAGCAGGTCGGCCAGGGTCAGCATGGCCACGACGCGCTCGCGCACCTGGCGGCGGGGGACCCCGTAGAGGGCGGCGTGGATGGCCAGGTTCTCCTCCGACGTCAGCTTGTCGTCCAGGGTGGAGCCCTGGAAGACCACGCCGATGGACCTGCGGACGGCGTCGGGGGAGACGCGGACGTCGTGCCCGGCCACCCACAGCCCGCCGCTGGTGGGCCGTGTGAGCGCGCAGAGCATCGAGATGGTGGTGGACTTGCCCGCCCCGTTGGGTCCCAGGAACCCGAAGATCTCCCCGGGGTGGACGAGGAGGTCGAGTCCCCGGACCGCTTCCACCCCCGGGTAGGTCTTGACCAGTGCCTCTGTCCTGATCGCCGCCGGGGGCGAGGATTCGGTCCGATCCCCCGGCGCCTTTGAGGACGTCACTTCGAGCGGAACTCGGGCCTGTGTTCCTGGTTCCAATTCGCTCCTCATGGGGGCAAAACCATCCGACTCGGGGGCCGAGCCGGGTCGTCCCGCCCCACCGGCGTTTTCGCGGGGGGTGGAGGGGGATCACTACTCCTGGCAAGACTACCCAAGGTAGTCGGCCATTAACAAAAAGTTGCTAGATCTGGAGGACTCATGTCCGCACAGGAACTGCCCCGCGACGCCGGATCGCTCGACACCACCGCTCTGATCTCCCTCGGGGCCGAGACCGAGCTCATCTCCGAGCGGCTCAACCTGGAGTGCCGCAACACCTGCGTCTCCGGCTTCACCATCCGCTGCGACGGCTACTCGCTCTAGTCCGGTCCGGACCCGCCCGGGTACCGCCGACCCCCCGAGACGACCGTGACGCACCCCGTCGGGGCGCCGTGAGCACGAGCGCCGGACCTTCCGACGGGGGCCGTCCGGAGACGATCGCCCTCCTCCACCTGTGCCATGAGGGAGCGCTGCCGACCGGGGTGGACGACAGCGCGGGGCGGCGGTCCCGGAACCGGGCCCCCTTCACCCCGCCGCGCGCCGGGTTCACCGTGTGAGCCCGACGCGCCGGCCGCGGGGCGGTCGGCCGCTCAGCCGGCCGCCCCGTCTTCGACACCGACGACCACGAGGGAGACCAGGGTGCGGGAGCACACCGGCACACGCACGTGCACGGTCGGCATACGGGAGAGGGCCGTCGAGGCGGGCCGGGTGGTCTCCGACTACGGCCCCTGGACCGACGTCGCGCTTCCCGGACTCGACCTTCCGCCCCAGGGGTGGAAGATCCACGTGTCCGCCCGGCCGGTCACCCTCCTGGCCACCGTCGAGCGTGTGCTCCCCCTGCTGCTGCGCACGCCGTGCAGGTTCAAGTTCGCGCGCACCACGGAGGCCATGCGCGAACTCAACTCCCACCACAACCGCCCCGGAGCCGTCGGCAAGGGCGTCACCGTCTACACCCGCCCGGACGACTTCGCCGACCTGGCCGAGAAGCTCGCCGCCGAACTCGTCGGGGTGGAGGGGCCCGGCATCCCCAGCGACCGCAGGCTGCGGCCGGACGCGCCGGTCTACTACCGCTACGCGCCGTTCGCCGGCGTCTACGGCATCGACGGCAACGGCGACTTCCAGCTGGTCCTCCACGACGCCGAGGGACGCGAGCGCCCCGGCGCCGCGGACGGGCGCTACCAGCCGCCGGACTGGCTTCCCGACCCGTTCACGGGGCAGCCCCCCTCCCCCGGCGGGGCCGACCGGGAGCCCGTCCTGCTCGGCGGCCGCTTCCTGGTGCCCGGCGCCATCGCCCACACCGCGGTGGGCGGCGTCTACCGGGGCTCCGACCGGGAGTCGGGCGCGGGGGTGGTCGTCAAGGAGCGTCGCGCGTACACGGGCGAGGACCTCGACGGGTCCCGCGACGCGCGCCACCGGCTGCGCGGCGAGGCCGCCGTGCTGCGCCGTCTTGAGGACGTCGCGGGGGTCCCCCGCGTGGTGGACCACTTCCGGCACGGCGCCGACGAGTTCCTCGTCACCACGGACGTCGGCCCCCGGGACCTGCGCACCGACGTGGCCGAGAACGGCACGTACACCACCCCGGAACGCGACCTGGAGCGCCTGGGCCGCGATCTGCTCGGGCTGCTGGACGCGGTCCACGGCCGCGGCGTCCTCGTCCGCGACCTCGCCCCCAAGAACATCGTGCTGGCCGACGACGGCGCCCCCTCCCTGGTGGACTTCGAGATCAGCAGCCTCGACGGCGACCAGGTGCACGGCTGGACCCCGGGGTACTCCTCCCCCGCGCAGGAACGCGGCGAACCGGCGTGCGAGGAGGACGACCTCTACTCGCTGGGGGCCACCCTGCTGTACGCCGCCACCGGCACCGAGCCGGCCGCCCGCTCCACCCGGGCGGTGCCCGACGACGGGCGCGCCCGCACCCTCCTGGCCTCGCTGGGCGACGGCGTCCCGCCCTGCGCCCGCGCGGTGCCGGGGCTGATGTCCCCCGACCCCGCCGAGCGCAGGGCGGCGGCCGACCTGCTCCGCGGGGGCGGGGACCATCCGCCGCTCCGGGCCGAACCGCGCTACACCGTCACCCCGCACTCCCTTCCCGCACTGGTGGCGAGCGCCCTGGAGCAGACCCGCGGCGTGGCGCGCGACCTGCTGTCCGGACGCGGCGGCTCGCCGGGAGGGCGGCCCAGCCCCACCAACCTGTACCGGGGCGCGGCGGGCGTGGGCACGGAGCTGCTGCGCCAGGGGGACGCCGAGTCCCGCGGCCTGGCCCGCGCACTGGCGCACTGGACCGCGGGTTTCCTCACGCTGCGCCGGTCGCTGCCCGGCCTCCAGGACGGCGAGGCGGGCACCGCCCTCTTCCTGGCCGCGGCGGCCCGCGAACTGGACGAGCCGACCCTGGCCGACGCGGTGCGCCCCCTGGCGCGGACCGCCCCGGAGTCGGTCCCCGAGAACGACTACTCGTCGGGGCTGGCGGGGATCGGCCTGGCCCAGCTCCAGCTGTGGCGCCTGTGCGGGGACGGGTCCCGGCTCGACCTGGCGCAAGGCTGCGCGGAGCGGCTCGTGGCCTCGGCCCCCGCGGAGGGGCTGCGCGCCTGCCCGCCCGACCTACGCGACCACGAGGAGGTGACGACGCGGCTGGGGTTCGCGCACGGCGTCGCGGGCGTCGCCCACTTCCTCCTGTGCCTGGAGGCCGCCACCGGCGACACGGCCGCGGGCGCGGAGGCCGCGGCCTGCCTGGAGGTGCTGGCCGGGTTCGTCCCGGGGCTGGTCTCGGCCGCCTCCGCGCCCGAGGCCCGGCCCATGGCCGCCTCCTTCTGCCAGGGGCTCACCGGGATCGGCGGGGTACTGCTCCGGGCCGGCGCGGTGCGGGGCGAGCCCCGCTACACCGGGCTCGCGGAGACGACCGCGTCGCACTGCCGCGCCCTCGCCCCGAAGATGCAGGTCGCCTGCCAGTGCTGCGGGCTGGCGGGGGTCGGTGAGTTCCTTCTCGACACCGCCGGGCTCACGGGCGGGGCGGCGTACCGGGACGCGGCCGTGGACGTCGCCGGGCTGGTGCTGGTGCGCTCCGCCGGGACCCCGGAGGCGCCGGTCTTCCTCGACCACACCCGTGAGCCGGGCGGCGGCTGGGCGACGGGGGTCTCCGGGGTCCTGTCCTTCCTGCGCCGGCTCGACCGTGGCGGTCCCCGGGACTGGCTCGGGGACGAACTCCTGGCCGCCCGCCGCTGACCGCCGCCCGGTCCGCGCCGCGTCCCGGTCCCGCACCCCCGCGTGGGTCGTCGCGGGCGGCGGTGCGGTGCCCCCTCGGCCACGCGCGGCACGCGGCCGACGAGGGTCGACGGGGGGCGGCGGCCACGGTGCCAGCGGGTCCTCTGCGGCACCGGCTCACGCGTGTGGCGCACGGTGCCCGGGAGGCGCGGGAACACCCTCCTCGGACGAGACGGCCCCGCGGCGACCGACCGTCCCGGGCGCTGTCGGCGCTCCCACCTGCGGCGGGGCCGGAGCCTCCCCGTGACCGCGTTTTGGACGTGGTCATCAGGGCAGGGCAGGACGACCCGACGACAGGAGGTGCCCCCAGTGGAAACCGGAACCGTTGTCATCATCGTCATCGCGGCGGTCGTCATCGTCGCCGTGGGAGTCGCGCTCGCCGCGCGCTCCTCCATCCTCCCCGCCCGGCGCACCGCCCGGCTCAAGAAGCGCTTCGGCGCGGAGTACTACCGTGCCGTGGAGGCCCACGGCGGCAGGGCGGCCGCGGAACGCGAGCTGTCCGAGCGGCTCGACCGCCACCAGGGCATGAGGCTCCGCAGGCTCACCGACCGCGAGCGCGAGGCGCACGCCGGCACGTGGGCCGCGGTGCAGCAGGAGTTCGTGGACGACCCCGTCAGCGCCGTGCGCAACGCCCGCGGGCTGGTCGAGGGGATCATGGCCGACGTCGGCTACGCCGACCGCGCCCCGGCCGAGGACCGGGGCTTCGAGCAGCGCGCGGGAGACCTGTCGGTGGACCACCCCGCCGCCGTGGCCGAGTTCCACCGCGTGCGCGGCGCCGTACGCCCGGCCGGGGCCGACCGGGTCGGCACCGAGGGCCTGCGCGAGGAGCTGGTGGCCTTCCGGGGCCTCGTGGAGGCCCTGCTGGGCGGGCTGCCCGAGTCCCCCGGCACGACCCCGACCGCGGCTCCGGGCAGGACCGTGACCGGTCCGGCGCGGAGCGGGACCGATACGGAGGTGGACCGGTGAGAGAGCACGACGAGACCGCCGCACCGGCGGACGGGAAGCAGAGCGGCGTCCGCCGGACCCCGCGGGCGCAGGAGCGCGAGGACGCCGGCGGCCGGATGACGCCCGGGACCGCCGGGGTCCGGCGGCCCCCGGCCGAGGAGGTGCCGGAGCAGCGGCGGCGCGGCGGGGTCCACGCGGACCCGGCACGGGCGGCGGGGCCTGCCCAGGCCGCGCCCCCGCCCCCTGCCCCGGACGCGGTGCCCGGCGCCGCGCGGGCGGTGGCGGTCGACGCCGAGGTGTCCGACCCCGCCCCCTCTCCCCCTGACGCGCGGGCCCCGGCTCCCGCCGGGTCCGCGCCCTCCGGCCCGCGCGGAGCGGAGGACCCGGCGGGGAGGTCCGGGCCACGCGGCATGGACCCGGGCGACGTGCGGGAGCGCTGGCAGGAGACGCAGGGCGGGTTCGTCGACGATCCGCGGGGAACCGTGCGTGAGGCGGACGCGCTGGCGGCCGAGGTCGCCGACGCCGTGATCGCCGGGATCGAGGCGCGCCGGGCCGCGCTCCGCTCCGCGTGGAGCGAGGGCGACGGCTCGGACACCGAGTCCCTGCGCCTGGCCCTGCGCGACTACCGCTCCTTCGTCGAGCGCCTGGTCGACGCGGGCAGGTGACGCGGACACGGCACGCGGGCCGTGCGGCACCGGGCCGCACGGCCCGCGTGTCCCGACCGTTCCGCTGTACTCGCCCCGGGGCCGGGTCTACCGTCACTGTCATGGGCACCAGGGGAACGGTCACACGGACACGGCTCGTCGACCGCGCACGCGAGCTGCTCGAGGCCCACGGCTACGCCGGAACGGGTCTGGAGCAGGTCCTGGCCGCCAGCGGCGCCCCCCGCGGCTCCCTCTACTTCCACTTCCCGGGAGGGAAGGACGAACTGGTCGCGGCGGCCCTGGAGTCCGCCGGTGCCGAGATCGGGACCCGCATCCGGGAGCTCTCCGAGGAGGCTCCCGACGCGGCAGCCCTCGTCCGGGGCGTGGTCGACCTCTTCACCGCCAGGATGGAGGGGTCGGCGTTCACCAGGGGCTGCCCCCTGGCCGCCACCGCCCTGGACGTCTCGGCCACCAACGACCTGGTGCACACCGTGTGCAGGAGGGTGTACTCCTCCTGGCAGGCCACGCTCGCGCAGCGCCTGGTGGCCGAGGGGCGCGGGGCCGAGGAGGCGGACGCCGACGCCTGGTCCGCGCTCTCCCTCGTGGAGGGGGCGCTCCTGCTCTCCCGCGCCACGCGCGACCGCGGGCCGCTCGACCGGGCCCGGGGCACGGCCTCCCGGCTCTTCGGCGGGGAGTGAGCCCCGCCCGCGGCGGCCCGGATCAGGAACGCGCCCAGACCCCCGAGGTCCCCCTGCGGTGGCTGTCCACCAGGTGGGTGTCGACCATGCCGATCGCCTCCATGAGGGCGAACACGGTCGTCGGGCCGGTGAAGGTGAACCCCGCGCGGCGCAGGGCGCCGGCGAGGGCGGCCGACTCCGGCGACTCGGTGGGGATGTCCTCGACCCGCGCGGGGGCCGGGGTCCGCTCGGGCCGGAAGGACCACACCAGGTCGACCAGCCCTCCCTCGCCGCGCAGGGCGACCGCGGCCCGCGCGTTGCGGACCGTGGCGCGGATCTTCCTCTCGTTGCGCACGATGGAGGCGTCCCCCATCAGCCTCGCCACGTCCTCCTCGCCGTACCCGGCCACGGTGTCGGGGTCGAAGCCGTCGAAGGCGGTGCGGAAGGCCGGCCTCTTGCGCAGGATGGTGGCCCAGGAGAGTCCCGCCTGGAACGCCTCCAGGCTGATCCGCTCGAAGACGCCGCGCTCGTCGCGGACGGGCATCCCCCACTCGGTGTCGTAGTAGTCGCGCAGCAGCGGGTCCGCCGCCGCCCAGGGCGGCCGCACCAGCCCGTCCTCGCACACCAGCGCGCCGCTCTCCGTGGCGGCGAACCGCGCCTTCCCCGGTTTCTCCGGCATCTCGGATGTCCTCTCCACGGCGTCGGCGCCGACCGGCCCGCCGCGTCCCGTCCGCCGCCCCTCGCGCCCCTCGGCGCGGTCGGGGCGGCCCCTTGCGCCCTCGACGGTACGCGGTCCGCGCCGCGTGGATCCACGGGAACGCCGCACAGGGGGGCGGCCCCGGCCACCCCCGTGACCGGGGGCGACGGCGGGGGCACGGGCGCCGCGGTGGACACTGGAGGTCCGTCGAGGCAGTCCGCGCAGGGGGTAACCGTGTCACGTCCGCTCACAGTCGTCACCGGCGGCAGCCGGGGCATCGGCGCCGCCACCTGCGTCCGGCTGGCCTCCGACGGCCACGACCTGGTACTGGGCTACGCGAGCGACGAGGGGGCGGCCGCCCGGACCGCGGCCGCGGTGCGGGAGGCCGGCGCGCGCTGCGTCACCGTGCGCGCGGACACCTCCTCGGAGGAGGACGTCGAGCGGCTCTTCGACTCGGCCGCCCCGCTGGGGCGGGTCACCGGCCTGGTCAACAACGCCGGTGTCACCGGCCCGCTGGGCAGGCTCGCGGACGCCTCGGTCGACGTCCTGCGCAGGGTGGTCGACGTCAACCTGCTCGGCTACCTGCTGTGCTGCCGCCGGGCCGCCCGGGACATGGCCGCGCACGGCTCGGGTTCCATCGTCAACGTGTCCTCCGCGGCCGCCACGCTCGGCAGCCCCGGCGAGTACGTGCACTACGCCGCGACCAAGGCCGCGGTGGACGCCCTCACCGTGGGCCTGTCGAAGGAGCTGGGCCCCGACGGGGTCCGCGTCAACGCCGTGGCGCCCGGCGTGATCGAGACCGGCATGCACGCGGCGATGGGCGACCCCGACCGCCCGGCCAAGGCCGCCGCCACGCGCATCCCCCTGGGCCGGCCCGGGCAGGACTTCGAGATCGCCGCCGCGGTCTCGTGGCTGCTGTCCCCCGAGGCCGCCTATGCGACGGGCACGGTGCTGCGCGTCTCCGGGGGCCTCTGAGGCGCCCGGCCGCGGTCGCGCCCGGCGCGTGCCCGGCGGCGCGCGGCCGGACGGGCGGGCCGACGGCGGGCGCCCGGCGCGAGGGGGTCGGCGGAAGGCGTTCCGGCCCCCGGTTCCGCCGGTGGCAAGGCGAACCCGCGGCCCGCGGACGGCCCCGTGAGCTGTACCATCGGGGCCGGATTCTCCCCCTTGTCCGCGTGCTCCCCCGGTCCCGGAGAAAGCCGTGCGACAGGGCTTTCACCACAGACGGGAACGGACGTTCATGGACGCTGACGACACCCAGGTCATGACCAGGACCGGCGAGTTCACCACCACCGTGAGCTGGGAGACCCCGGTCCGCGGTCGGGTCGCCGCGGCGGTGGACCGCCTCTCCGGCCCCCTGGCCGACCTGCTGGAGCGCGACGCCAACGACGGCGACACCCGCATGCTCGTCGCCGACTTCTTCAGTGTCGGACTGAATTTCAGCAAGTACCAGGACATGACCACCGAGTACCGCACGAGCGGCGACTCGATCGACTACGCGATCATGCTGGAGGGCAAGCTGTTCGCCCCCGTCGAGGTGCGGCGGATCGGCCAGGAGCTCGACCAGCGCAACATCCAGATGTCGCGGCGCCTGGCGGCGGACGAGGGCGCCGAGTGGGTGATCCTCACCAACGGCCGCCGCTGGCGGGTCTACCACCTGCGCCCCGACGGCGAGGGCGGCAACAACCCGGTCGAGGTCCTCGACGTCGACCTCCTGGACGCGGACGCCTACCAGCGCAACATCGACGCCCTGTTCCACCTCACCCGCGAGTCCGTCGACCACGGCCGGCTGGACGCGCTGCGCCAGTGGAAGGAGGCGGTCGAGGCGGCCCCGCTGGCCGAGGTGCTGCGCGGGGACGCCGTGGTCGCGGCGATCCGCGACCAGGTGCTCGCCGCCACGGGGCACCGGGGCCACGCCGGTGACGCCGAGGAGATCCGCCGCGCCCTGACCGACACCGTGGTCGCACGGGGCCTGCTCCCCGCCGGGGAGTGACTCCCCCGGGCCTCCCCGGGACCGGAGGGGTCCCGGGGAGGCCCGGTCACGGCCTTCGTCCGGTTCGCGCCATACTGTCCCCGAACGCATCCGGACGACAGGCGGACCCGGACGGCCCGTGAGCCGGGGCCCGCCGGAGGACCCGTGAACGAGACTCCCCCGACGACCCCGCTCGTGGCCGGCGACCCCGCACAGGTCGGCCCGTATCCCCTGCACGGCCGGATGAACACCGGGGGCTCCGGCGTCACCTACGCCGCCCCGGACGGGCACGGCGGCTGGGCCGCGCTCACCGTGGTCCGCGAGGAGCACGTGGCCGTCCCCGGCTTCCGGTCCCGGTTCGCCCACCACGTCGGCCTGGTCCAGCGGGTGCGCTCACCCCGTGTGGCCCCGTTGCTCGCCGCCGACGGCTCCGCCCCGCGCCCGTGGTTCGCGACCGCGTACGTCCCCGGGCCGACCGTGCGCGACATGGTCGCCACGCACGGGCCGATGCCCGGCGGCCAGGTCCGCGAACTCGCCGCCGGCATCGCGGCGGCGCTGGCCGACGTCCACGCCGCCGGGGCCGTCTACCCGAACCTGACCCCGGCCGGCGTGGTCCTAGGGCCGGACGGCCCGGTACTGACCGGTTTCGAGGCGCACGTGGCCGCGGCCGACTCGGCGGGCTGGGTCGACCCGGAGTGCTTCACCGGCCGCCTGTCCTCCTCGATCGACATGTTCTCCTGGGGGTCGGTGGTGGCCTTCGCCGCGACCGGCAGGGCTCCGTTCGGCACCGGCGACCCGGACGCGGTGGCGCACCGGCACGAGAACGGACGCCCCGACCTGTTCGGGGTGCCCCGGGACCTGGCCGGCCCGGTCTCGGCCGCGCTGGTGCCGCTGGCGGAGGACCGCCCGGACGCGGCGGGCCTGGCCCGCGCGCTGACCGGTTCCGGCGGTCCCCCTCCGCCTCCCGAGCGGAAGCGGTCCGTGACGGGGCCGGCCGTCGCGCTGGCCGCGGCGGCGCTGGTCCTGGTTCTGCTGGGCGCGGCCCTGGCCCTGTGGGCGCTGGGTCGCGAAGGCGGGCCGGCCGGGGCCGGGGGCTCCGCCGCCGGCGTGGAGCGGGCGGGGGCGCAGGCGTCCGGGGCCGGGGGCTGAGTCCCAGCGGGTCGCCCGCCGCGCCGGAGGGCTCCCTCCGGCGCGGCGGGGAGACCGCGCCCTCCGGTGTCGTTTACCCCCATTGACAGCAGTGACCCACGACACAACAATGAATTTGGGAGCGCTCCCAGACGTGTCGACCGCTTACCCCCGGCGGAAGGACCCCCACAGTGAGACCGGTACGAAGAAACGCTGCACCGGCCCTCGGCGCCGCCTTGGCGCTCTCGGCGACCCTCCTCGCGGCCTCCCCCGTTCAGGCCGACGAGGAACCCACCGAACACATCGTCAACGGAGGCTTCGACGACGGCGCCACCGGATGGTGGGGCAGCCCCTCCATCGCGCCCGAGGTCACGGAGGACGGACGGCTGTGCGCCGACATCCCCGGCGGAACCGCCGATCCGTGGGACGTGATCATCGGCCAGGACGGCGTCCCCCTGCGTGCGGGCGAGTCCTACACCTTCTCCTTCACCGCCTCCGGGGACGGGTCGCGACCCGTCCGCGCGCTCGTCCAGGAACCCGTCGACCCCTGGCGCACCGAACTCGACGAACGCGCGTTCCTCACCGAGGAGGCCGCCGCCCACGCGTTCGTCTTCACGGCGGACGAGGACCGCGACGACGCCCAGGTGGCCTTCCAGGTCGGCGGCGCGGCCGAGCCCTGGACGCTCTGCCTGGACGACGTGTCCCTGCTCGACGGCGCCGAACCCCCCGTGTACGTGCCCGACACCGGCCCGCGCGTGCGCGTCAACCAGCTCGGCTACCTGCCCGAGGGCCCCAAGAACGCCACCGTCGTCACCGACGCCGCCGACCCCCTCCCCTGGACGCTGGCCGACGCGGACGGCGCGGTCGTCGCCGACGGCGACACCGTCCCCCACGGCCCCGACGCCTCGTCCGGCCAGAGCGTCCACACCGTCGACTTCAGCGGCTTCACCGAGCCCGGTGAGGGGTACACGCTGACCGCCGACGGCGAGACGAGCCATCCCTTCGCCGTCTCCGCCGACCTCTACGAGGACCTGGCCGCGGACGCCCTGTCCTTCTACTACCCCCAGCGCAGCGGCATCGGGATCTCGGACGCGGTCGCCCCCGGCTACGGACGCGAGGCCGGACACGTCGGCGTCGCGCCCAACCAGGGCGACACCGAGGTCCCCTGCCACCCCGCGACCCCCTGCGACTACACACTGGACGTGTCCGGCGGCTGGTACGACGCGGGCGACCACGGCAAGTACGTGGTCAACGGCGGCATCTCCGTCCACCAGCTGATGAGCGTCCACGAGCGCGCCCTGCACGCGCCGACCGGCAACCCCGAACGCGCGGGCGACTCCACCCTGCGCCTGCCCGAGCGGGACAACGGCGTCCCCGACGTCCTGGACGAGGCCCGCTGGGAGATGGAGTTCCTGATGGCCATGCAGGTGCCCGGGGGAGAACCCCTGGCCGGCATGGCCCACCACAAGGTCCACGACGCGGCGTGGACGGCGATCCCGATGCTGCCCGCCGACGACCCCCAGCCCCGTTACCTGCACCCGCCGTCGACGGCCGCCACCCTCAACCTCGCGGCGACCGCGGCCCAGTGCTCCCGGGTCTTCGAGCCCTACGACGCGGAGTTCGCCGCCTCCTGCCTGGAGTCGGCGGAGACCGCCTGGGCCGCCGCCACGGCCCACCCCGAGGAGTACGCCCCCGCGACCGGCGAGGGCGGCGGCCCCTACGACGACACCGACGTCTCCGACGAGTTCTACTGGGCGGCCGCGGAGCTGTACCTGGCCACGGGCGACGGCGGGTACGAGGACGCCGTCACCTCGTCCGACCTGCACGCCGACCCCGCGGTGTTCGGACCCGGCGGGTTCGACTGGCGCTACACGGCGCCGCTGGGGGTCCTCCAGCTGGCCTCGGTGCCCAACGACCTGTCCGACGGGGCCCGGGACGCGCTGGTCGAGGGCGCCGGGCAGTACCTGGACAACGTCGGGTCCCACCCGTACGGCCTGTCCTACGCGCCCGAGGACGGGGTCTTCGCCTGGGGCTCCAACAACCTCGTGCTGAACAACCTGGTGGTGCTGTCGACCGCCTACGACGTCAGCGGGGACGCGGCCTTCCGGGACGCGGTCCTGGAGGGGATGGACTACGTGCTGGGCCGCAACGCCCTCAACCAGTCCTACGTCACCGGGCACGGCTCCAACGACGCGGTCAACCAGCACAGCCGCTGGTACGCCCACCAGCTCGACCCGTCGCTGCCCGCCCCGCCCCCCGGCTCGCTCGCCGGAGGGCCCAACTCGGACACGGCCACCTGGGACCCGGTGACCGAGGCCGACCTGGCGGGGTGCGCCCCCCAGTTCTGCTACATCGACGACATCGGCTCGTACGCCACCAACGAGCTGACCGTCAACTGGAACTCGACGCTGGCGTGGGTGTCCGCGTTCGCCGTCGAACAGCTCCGGTAGCCGCCCGGTCCGGGACCCGGTGACCGGGCCCGGACCGGCCACAGATCCATCCGGGAGGACGGGGCCCCTCAGGAGAGCGTGGGGCCCCGTCCGACATCCTCCCCCCGGGAGGTCCGGGGAAGGCCCCGCCGCCGGGGCGGCTTCCCCGCCCGGGCCGGCGGGAGCCGCGCGTCCCCGGACCGCCTACTCCAGGGGCAGCCGCAGGATCCGGTCGTCGCCGTCGCGCGGTTCGCCCCGGCCGTCCAGGTTGCTGGTGCCCAGCCACAGCCCGTCCCCGCCGGGGACGGCCACCACCGTGCGCAGTCGGCCGTACTCCCCCTCCAGGTGGGCGACCGGCTCGCCCGCTCCGCCGCCACCGGTGAGCGGCACCTCCCAGAGCCGCTCGCCGCGCAGGCCCGCCACCCACAGGGAGCCGCCCACGAAGGCGGCGCCGCTCGGGGAGGCCTCCGCGGTGGTCCACGTGACCAGCGGGTCGACGTACTCGTCCCCGCCGCCGGGCCCCTCCACCTCGGGCCACCCGTAGTTGTCGCCCGGCTCGATCAGGTTGACCTCGTCCAGCCGGTTCTGGCCGAACTCGGTGGCGTAGAGGCTCCCGTCCCCGTCCCAGGCCAGGCCCTGCACGTTGCGGTGCCCGTAGCTGTACGTGTAGTTGCCGAACGGGTTGTCCGGGGCGGGCTCCCCGTCCGGGGTGAGGCGCAGGACCTTGCCCCCGAGGGAGCCGGTGTCCTGGGAGTTCCGCGGGTCCCCGGCATCGCCGGTCCCCGCGTAGAGGAGGCCGTCGGGGCCGAATTCGATCCGGCCGCCGTTGTGGGTGGACGCCGAGGGGATCCCGTCGAGGACCGTCTCCGGCTCTCCCAGACCGCCTCCGTCCGGGTCGTACTCCATCCGGCTGATCCGGTTGTCGGAGTCCGTCGTGTAGTAGGCGTACACGTAGGGCTCCTCGGGGAAACCGGGGTCGACGGCCAGTCCCAGCAGGCCGCCCTCCCCGGACGGGGACACCCCGGGGACGGTCCCGGCGCCGGTGACGGAGCCGTCGTCCGCCACGCGGACGACGTCGGCGGAGTCGCGCTGGGCGACCAGCGCCGAGCCGTCGGGGAGGAACGCGACGCCCCACGGCACCTCCAGGCCGGTGGCGACGTCCTCGGGCTGTCCGGGCTCGGACGCGGTCGTCCCGGGGTCGGTCTCACCGGTTCCGGTGGTCACGCCCTCGGGGGTGCCGCAGGCGGAGAGCAGGAGGAGGGCGCCGAGGGCGGAGAGGGTACGCAACGCGGGTCTCGCGGTCGATGTGTGCACCATGTCCGCTCCCTTCCCCGTGACGGCCCGTGTACGCCCGGTTCCTCACCCGCGGTCGCGCGCGCTGTTCTCGTGCCCCTCGCGGAGTTCCTCGAACAGGCGGTCGAGGTCGGTGAGCAGTGCGCTGTACACGGGCCAGCGGTCCCGGTCCCGGTCCTCGCCGAGCTCCTGCCGCGCCCGCTCCACCCCGCTCGCGCCGGCGTCCAGGCAGGTGCGCAGGTCGGCGGAGACGGAGGAGCGCTCCGGTTCCTCGGCGTCGCGGACCGCCCGGAACGCGTCGGCCGCGCCGTCCATGAGCGGCGCGAGCCTCCGCAGGAAGGCGTCGTCCGGTTCGGGGAACCTCGACCCGGAGCCGGTCGAGTACCTCAGGGTGCGCACGACCGACTGGAGGTGCCGCGAGGACCGGCCCAGGGCGGAGATCCAGGCCCGGTACGCGTCCGGGTCGCCCTGGGGACCCCGACCGCCCAGGAGCCTGCGCGGGTTGAGGCGCGCCCGCTCCTCCTGCTCGGCGACCGCGGACCGCGCGTTGCGCGCGGTGTCGTCGAACCCGTCCGCGACGCGCGCCCAGTGGTCGAGGTCGGCCAGGCCGTCGTTCCCCCGCCCGAGCCCCTCGGCCATCTCGCCCGACAGCTGGCGCAGGCCGTCGGCGAAGTCGAGCACCGCGTTCTCGGCGTCGCGGAAGCGGATGGCGGGAGCGAGGACCGTGTTCGTGACCACGGCCGCGCCCGCGCCCACCATGACCATGGCCAGGAGCGAGCCGAGGTCGCCCGGACTGGCCGCCGTGCCCCCGGCCAGGGCGAACGCCGCGACGACGGGGATCTGGGAGCCCTGCGAGCCGAAGACGGCGGCCTGGCCCAGGACGAGGGCGAACAGGACGAGCAGGGCGAAGATCCACAGCTCGGGTCCGACCGTGAGGCCGCCCAGGCCCGCGATCAGCGCGCCCGCCACGACCGCGGCCACGTAGCGGCCGGACTGGAGCACCGACCCGTAGACGCTGGGGCGCACGACCAGGAGGGCGGAGAACGGCGCGAACCCGATCTGCTGCGTGTCCATCAGCAGGGTGCCCACCCCCAGGGCGAGGGTCGCGGCCACGGCGCACTTGAGGATGAGGACGGCGGTCTCGCGCTCGTGTCCCCGCCGCTCGAAGACCCTGCGCACCCACCGGCGCCAACGCCCCCCGGGTCCCGTCCGATGCCGCTGCGCCACCCTGTCCCCTCCTGTCCTCGTCCGCCGCCGGGGAGGGACCCGTTCCCGTGCCCCGGCCCCGCGGAGCCGTACCGCCGCGGGCCGTTCCCCGCTGTCCCCGTCGCTTCCCCCTCCGGCGCTTCCGACACGTCGCGGGCCCCACGGCGTCCCGTCCTCGCGGCTCAGGCCCCGGGGGCGGTCCCCAGGTAGACGGTGTTCGACGCGGGCGCCTCCTGGTAGGGGCTGGCGAAGGTCACCACCTCGCTGCGCACCCCGCCGAAGGCGAGCCGCAGGACGTCTTCGTAGTCGGCGTCCGGCGGGTCGTTGGACCAGAGCGCGAACACCCCGCCGGGGTGCAGGCTCCCGGCGAGGCGGCGCACCCCCTCCGGCTCGTAGAAGGGTGCGTGGGACGGGTGGAGCAGGTGTCGGGGCGAGTGGTCGATGTCGACCACGACCGCGTGGAACCGGCTGCCCGGGGCCTCCGGGTCCAGCCCCTCCGGGTCCAGGGCCCGTGCGAGGAAGTCGCCGCGCACCAGCCGGCAGCGGGGGTCGGCGGACAGCACGGCCCCCGCCGGGACGAGCCCCTCCCGGTGCCAGTCGACCACCTCGCCCAGCGCCTCCACCACCAGGAGCGAGCGCACACCGGGGTCGTCGAGCACGGTGAGGGCGGTGTGGCCGAGCCCGAGCCCGCCCACGACCACGTCGTACCCGTCCGGCGGCTCCGCGCCGGGGCCCGCGCGCAGTTCGGCCAGGGCGAGGCGGGCCACCTCCACCTCCGCGGCGGTGAAGGCGCTGGACATCAGGAAGTCGTCGTCGAGCTTGATCTCGTAGACGTCGTCGCCCACGAGGGGGTCCCAGCGGCGGCGCAGGCTGATCACCCCCATCGGGGTGGGCCGGTGGTCGAGTTCCTGGAAACGTGGGCTCAAGGTCGGTGCTCCAGACAGGAGAGGGCGGGTGTCCCGCCCACCGTAGGGGGCGCCGCCCGCCCGGGGGCCGGTTCCTCGCCGGACACGCCTCAGCGGCGGACCATCACGAGCACCCCGCAGGACCAGCCGAGCAGCGGGATCCGCTCCCAGCCCGAACGCGACTCCAGGTCGCCGATCAGCCCCTCCACCTCCAGCCGGTGGCCCTCGGAGTCCGTGCCCTCCGCGTGCCGGGCGAGGTCGGCGACGACGTAGAAGCCGCCCCGGTCCACGAGCGAGAGCGCCTCGTCCAGGTGGGTGAACTTGCCCGGCCACGTGTCCGCGAACACCAGGTCGTAGCCGGGGCGGGCGTCGTCCGCCCGGTCGGCCAGCCACGCGCCGCCGTCGGCCTCGTAGACCGTCACGCGCGGGTCCACGGTGTGGTGGCGGCGGGCCACGCCGAGGCACGCGGGGTCGTTGTCGACGGTCTCGAGGGCGGACTCCCGGTCCATCCCGGCGAGCAGCCACGCGGTACCCGCTCCGGTGCCGGTGCCCAGTTCGAGCAACCGCCCTCCGGGCTTGGACGCCGCCAGGGCCCGGAGCAGGCGGCCGACGCCCTCCTCGCAGGACATCGTGAAGCCGATGGCCTCGGTGTCGGCCTCGATCGCGGCCAGGGACGCGGGACGCCGGTCCGGCGCTGTGGTCGCCATGTGGCGGGACTCCTCGCTGCTCGCCTTGCCCGTGGGTCGAGGCTACGGCGGCGGGGAGGGCCGGTCCAGCACCCGGACGGGGCGCACGGCGCGCGTCGGCCCCGGCGCGCCGGCCGGTGCGACGGATTCGCGTCCCGACGTGTGGACGGCCGTGGAACGGCTAGGGGGTGGGAACCGGAAGGCACCGAGGAACTGGGAGGCAGCAATGGTCGACGACACCGGTGCTCCTCCCCGCCGCCCCTGGTTCCGGGGGGCTCTGCGGGGGGTCGTGGGCGCGATGGCCATGAGCGGGATGCGGCAGGTGGCGGTCGGTGTGGGGGCCATCGAGAGGACTCCGCCCGACGCCGTCCTCAAGGAGGGCGTGCCCCTCCTGCTGGAGAGCGTGCCCGAGCACCGCAGGTCGGCCGCCGTGGAACTGGCCCACTGGGGGTACGGCGCGACGGCGGGGGCGGCGTTCGCCCTCCTGCCCGCCCGGCTGCGCCGTTCGCGGCTGACCGGGCCGGTGTACGGCGTCGCGGTCTGGGGCCTGTTCGAGGCGGCCGTCGCACCGGTGCTGGGCCTGGCCCACGCGCACGGGTCCAGGCCGCGCGAGCGGTGGGCGCTGCTGATCGACCACGTCGTCTTCGGGTTCGTCGTCGGCGCGCCCCCCGAGGCGGGCATCGCCGGCCCCGACGGCCCGGACGGGGACGGGGGGCCGGGCGGGGAGCCCCGCGGGGACGGCTCCGGCGCCGGGGGGACCGGACCGGAGGACCGCCGCCGCGGCGCCTGAGCGCGCGGGCCGGGCCCGGTCGGGGGAGTCGGCCGGGCCCTACTCCTGCGCCTTCTGGAGGCGCACGTAGGCGAGTTGCAGCCAGTCGGACACCGCCACGGCGCTGAACACCGCCCCCGCGCTCCGGGTGAGGGAGGGCGCGAACACCAGCCCGAAGGCGTAGCCGGTGGCCACCCACTGGGCCAGGCAGAAGGGGCAGGTGACCAGCTCGCCGACCGCCTTGCGCCCGCCCTCGCCGCGCACCTCCTCGTCGAGCTCGGCCGGGGCGGACGCCCCCCGGAAGCGCGTGAAGAACGACCGCAGCGGGCTGGTCACCGGGTCCTTGGCCAGCAGCCGCGACAGCTTGTGGGTGGTGAGCCCCATCAGCGCCAGGTCCCAGGGCCCCACCGAGGCGGCGGCCCCGCTCCTGCGGGAGCGGCGCGCGACGAGCGCCCCCGCCGCCACGAGGGCCGCGTAGCCGGACGCCACCGCGGCGTAGCCGACGAGCGGCTGGTCGCTGCCCCCGCGGTAGGCCTCCGCCTCCTGCCGGACGGTCTCCTTGACGCTCTCCGCGCCGGAGGTGTCGTCAGTCATCGTCCCTGTTCCTCCTTCGTCTCGTTCCGCCTCCGTTGCCGGACCTGTTGCGGGCCCAGTCGTGCAGCGCCTCCCTGTCGGCCGCCCCGTCGACGTTGACGGCGGCCTCGATCAGCGCGAGGTGCGTGAAGGCCTGGGGGAAGTTGCCCAGCTGGGTGCCGTCCGCGGTCATCTCCTCGGCCAGGAGTCCCAGTTCGCCCCCGCTCCCGCACAACCGCTCGAACCTCTCCCTCGCCTCGTCGGTCCGCCCGGCGAGGACGAGCGCGGACACCATGTCGAACGAGCAGAGGAGGAAGGCGCCCTCCGGGGCGCCGATCCCGTCGCCGGTCTCCCCGGGGTCGTACCTGCGGATCAGGCCGCCGCCCTCGCCCAGTTCGGCCTCCACGCGCTCCAGGGTGCGGAGCACACGCGGGTCGGTGCCGTCGAGGAAGCCCAGGAGCGGGATCCGCAGCAGCGAGCCGTCCACGTTGGCCGCGCCGTAGGACTGGACGAAGGAGCCGGTGGACGGGTCGTAGCCGTGGTCGAGGACGTCCCGGTGGATCGCGCGGGCCTCCTCGCGCCATGCGTCCAGCGGCACCTGGTCCTCCCCGCCGGTCATCTCCGCGAGCTGGACCGCCCGGTCGAGGCACACCCAGGCGTAGACCTTGGAGCTGGTCCAGTGCCGGGGGTCCGACCTGACCTCCCACATGCCCTCGTCCGGCTCCCGCCACAGCTCGCGCGCCGACTCGACCACGGTGGCGAGCCGGGCCAGCTCGTCCGGCGGCAGGCTCCCGGTGGCGTCCTCGTAGGAGAGGGCCGCGTCGAGGATGTGCCCGTACACGTCCAGCTGGTGCTGCGAGTACGCCGCGTTGCCGGTCCGGACCGGCCGCGCTCCGCCGTACCCGGACAGGTGGTCCAGGACCTCCTCCTCGGGGGGCGGTTCCTCGTCCACCGTCTCCACGGGCGGGAGCCAGCCCTTCGGGCGGCCGCACACCCGCAGCAGGAAGCTCAGGTAGCTCCCCGCCTCGGCCTCGTGCCCGAGGCGGAGGAAGGCCAGCACCACGAGGGCCGCGTCGCGGTGCCACACGTAGCGGTAGTCCCAGTTCCTGGTCCCTCCCGGCCACTCGGGCAGGGAGGTGGTGGGCGCGGCGATCAGGGCTCCGCTCTCCTCGTGGAGCAGCCCGCGCAGGGTGAGCGCGCTGCGGCGCACGTGGGTGGCCCCCGCACCGTCGTAGTCGGTCCGCGCCGACCACGCCCGCCACGCGTCCACCGTCCCCCGGAGCAGGGCGCGGCCCTCGCCCAGGTCGACGCGGCGCTCGCCGTGGAGGTAGTCCAGCGCGAAGACCGCGGTGTCCCCCTCGGAGAGCTCCACCAGGAACTCGGGGTCCCCGTCCCCGGTGAGGCCTGGGCCGGGAGCGCCCGACAGCAGCGGGCCCGACGCCTCCCTCAGGCCCCCGCCCGCGCTCTCCCACCGCGGCTCCGAGCGTCCGAAGTCGGGACGGGCGCGCAGCCGGGAGCGCACGGAGGTGGTGCCCGACCTGCACTCGACGAGCCTCACGAGGACGCCCTCGCGGTACAGGCCCTCCTTCCCACCGGGGGTCCGGACCGCGAGCAGGTCGCGGACCGCGACCTCCACCCCGTCGCCCCGCCACAGGGTCTCCAGGACGAGTGTCTCGTCCACGTAGGCGCGGTCCGCCGGGCGCGCCCCCTGGACCTCCAGGGTCCACTCCCCGCCGCGGTCCGGGTCGAGGATCCCGGACAGGAACGCGGGCCCGTCGAACCTCGGCGCGCACAGCCACGTGACCGTGCAGTCCGGTGTGGTGAGCGCCGCGGTGTGGCAGTCCGAGAGGAAGCCGTGGTCCCCGATGCCCGTCGTCCCCTGCCCCATCGGCCCCTCCCCCGTGGTCCTCCCGCGAGCGCTTCCTCTCCGCCTGCCCTGGGAGGGACGGGACGAAACGACACTTCAGCGCCCTGGGGTGCACATAAGGAACCACGGCCCCGGGTAGCGCAGGGGGAAGGACCCGAGTTCGTGACGGAGGTCGGTATGGAGACCGGGAACGGGGGGCGCCGGGTGGCCGTCGTCAGCGGCGCCAGCGCGGGCGTCGGCCGGGCGACCGCGCGGGAGTTCGCCCGGCGGGGCTACGCGGTGGCCCTCCTCGCGCGCGGCGCGAAGGGGCTGGCCGCCGCCGAGCGGGAGGCGCGCGAGGCCGGGGTCCCCGCGCTGTCCGTCCGCACGGACGTCGCGGACGCCGCGGCGGTGCGCGAGGCGGCGGGCCGGATCGAGGCCGCGCTCGGCCCGGTGGACGTGTGGGTGAACGCGGCCTTCGCCTCGGTCATCGCCCCCTTCGGGGAGGTGGAGCCCGAGGAGTACCGCCGGGTCACCGACGTCTGCTACCACGGCTACGTCCACGGCACGCGGGCCGCGCTGGAGCTGATGGCGCCCCGGAACCGGGGCGTGGTCGTGCAGGTCGGGTCGGCCCTGGCCTACCGGGGCATCCCCTTCCAGGCCGCGTACTGCGGGGCCAAGCACGCGGTGCGCGGGTTCACCGACTCCGTGCGCGCCGAGCTGGTGCGCGCCCGGTCGCGGATCAGGTTGACGGAGGTCCACCTGCCGGCGGTCAACACCCCGCAGTTCTCGTGGGTCCGCTCGCGGATGGGGGCGCGGACCAGGCCCGTGCCGCCGGTCTACCAGCCGGAGGTGGCGGCGCGCGCGATCGTGTGGGCCGCCGAGCACCCCCGGCGCCGCCGGTACTGGGTGGGCGCGTCGACCGTGGGCACCGTGCTGGCGCAGCGTCTCGCCCCGAGGGCGCTCGACCTCCAGCTGGGCCTCTCCGGCAGGGACAGCCAGGTGCGGGACGAGCCCGCGCCCGAACGGGACAACCTGTTCGAGCCCGTGGACGACGTGCAGGACTTCGGCGCGCACGGGGAGTTCGACGACGAGGCGTACAGCGTCAGCCCCCTCGACGAGCTGAACCGCAGGCGCCGGCCCGCGGCCCTGGCCGGCGCCGCCGCGCTGGCGGCGGGGGCCGCGGTCTACGCGTCCCGCCGGCTCCGGCGGTGAGGGGTGCGCCCGGCACGGCGGCCGGGGCGCGGGGCGTCCGGCACGGCCGGAGCCGCGGGAGCGGGGCCGGGGCCGGTGACGGTCCCGGCCGGAGGCGGGACGGGGCGGGGCGCGGGGGTCGGTGAACGGATCCGACAGG
This sequence comes from Nocardiopsis sp. CA-288880, assembly GCF_050955985.1. Classification (NCBI taxonomy): domain Bacteria; kingdom Bacillati; phylum Actinomycetota; class Actinomycetes; order Streptosporangiales; family Nocardiopsidaceae; genus Nocardiopsis; species Nocardiopsis sp. CA-288880. The sequence goes on from NZ_CP192105.1 coordinate 7,216,184, forward strand.
ACATGTCCGAGAGCGAGGAGGAAGAAGATGACCGAGCACGATCCGGCCGTGGACGACGCGTGGGAGGACTTCCACTCGGCGGTGAACATGACCGGTGAGGAGCTGCGCGAGTGGCTGCTCACCAACGCCTCCGGCGAGGAGGGCTTCCGGCCGGAGCCCGGCCACACGGTGTCCCGGCGGGGCGAGGCGGTCGTGAACCTGCTGTCCAAGCGCCGTGTCGACGTGACGGGGGCCGACGTCGAGCTGATGCGCGAGGTGGCGGATCTCGTCCGGCGGGAACTGGCCGATCCGCACCGCGAGGATCCCGAGTGGCGGCGCCGCCTGATGTCGGTGGGGCACGACCCGCTCAGCCCCGACTCGGCGCGGCCCGACGAGGAGGACCTCGCGTAGCCGGGTCCGGGCCCGCCGGTGCGGGGCCGCCCGACGGGGAGCCCGTCCGGCGGCCCCGCTCCTCTGCCGGTCAGGGGAGGCAGGTCCTCTCCTGTTCCTTCTCCCCGCGCCCGCCCAGGACGAGGACCCCCGCCGCCGCCAGAGCGGCGACCCCCGCCAGGGCGAGGGCCACGACGTGGAACGCGTCCGTGAACCCCCCGCCCTCCAGCCGGCCCCCGGTGAGCGCCGCGAGGACGGCTCCCGCGCAGGCGAGGGCGACCGTCTCCACGGTGATGCGGGTCGCGTTGAACACCCCGGCGGCGACCCCGGTCCGCTCGACGCCCACCGCCCCCATCGCCATGCCGTCGACGGTGCCATTGGTGAGACCCACACCCACCCCGATCAGCAGGAACGGGAGCAGGAGCGTCCACGGCGTGGCGTCCGGGCCGAGCACCAGCAGACCTGCGGAGCCCGCTCCGCACAGGACCAGGGCTCCCACCACGACCGCGGTGTGGGGCAGCCGGGCGGCCAGCTCCGCCCCCAGCGCAGGAAGGAACAGCGTCGGCCCCGTGAGCATCAGCAGCCACAGTCCGGCCTGCGCCGCGCCCAGGCCCACCACCGCGATCAGGTACGAGGGCAGGTAGACGAGCAGGGGGACGAGCACCGCCATGAACGCGGCCGCCGCCAGGGCGTACGCGACGAACCTCCGGTTGCCGAGCAGCGCCACGTCGACCAGGGGTTCGGGGCTGCGCCGTTCGACCAGGACGAAGGCGGCCAGCAGCAGGGCGGACACGGCGAGCCCCGCCAGCACCACCGGCAGGCCCCGTGCGGGGCCCTCGACCAGGGCGGCGATCAGGACCGCCAGCGCCGAGGTGAACAGGACCGCGCCAGGCCGGTCGACCGGCCTCCCGGTGCCGCGCGCGGCGGGCATCAGCGGGACCAGCGCCAGGGCGAGACCGGCGACCACCGCCGGGGCGGCGAACGCGGCCCGCCAGCCCAGGGTGTCCACCAGCAGCCCGGCGACGGCGGGACCGAAGGCGGTGCCCGCGCCCAGCACCGTGCCGAGGAGGCCGAAGGCCCGCGCACGCGCGGGCCCCTCGAAGGTCGCGGCGAGCATCGCCCCGCCCCCGGCGACCGCCGCCGCGGCGCCGACGCCGCCGACCGCGCGGAACAGGTTCAGCACGGCGACGTCCCGCGCGAACAGGCACAGCAGGCCGGCCGCGCAGAAGAGGAGGACCCCCGCGGCGTAGACGCGCCGACGGCCGACCGCGTCGGCCACGGACCCTGCGCCCACGAGGAACGCGGCGAAGCACGCGTTGTAGGAGTTGACGACCCACTGGAGCGCGGTCGGGCCGCCGCCGAGCTCGGCGCCGACGGCGGGCAGCGCCACCGAGGCGCCGGTGATGGCCAGGGGGAACGTGAGGGTGGAGAGGAGGACGGCGAGGAGGACTACCCCGCCGCGTGCGGGTGGTGTGGACAAGTCGGAGGCTCCGGGCGTTCAGGAACGGAGCCGGGGCAGCACGGAGGGCCGCACCGGCGTGGTCGCTGATGCGGCGGAGGACTCTGGGGTCGGCCGCCGCTAGGCGGCCACGTCAACCGATTCGGGCACGGGCCGGACACTAGCCGAGCGCTGCCGCGCGCCGCCACCGGTTTTCGCGCCTCCCCACCACGCCGGGCGGAGCCGCCCTGCCCTACCTCCGGTCACCCGGTCACCCGGTAGGCCCTGCGGACCGCATGGGTCTCGTCGAAGAACCAGAAGTCTTCGTCGAGCAGCCCTTCGGGCCGACCGCGTTCGGCGGTGTCGAGGATGAGGATCTCCTCGCCGGCCCGGGAGGTGGAGGTGTACCCCCACTCCATCTCGTAGCGGAGGTGGTCCGTCGGGGGGCCGTGGACGACATGGACCCGGTGACGCCGGATGCCGCGGCTCGTCTGATCCTTGACCTCCTGCATGCAGGGAGTGGTGACGCCCGCCCCCGGGCGGGGTTCCCCGGCAAGACAGGACTTCAGGGACGACACCGCTGACACCGGGTCGTAGACCGGCGGGGTTTCCGACCTGCAGACACTGACGACCGGGTCACCGGGCCCCGTCCCCGAAGGGGTGGACAGGCGGGCGGGGACCGCCACGGCCCCGCCCGCCCGGATCAGGCGTCCTGGTGCTTCTCTACCCAGGACGTGAGGGGTTGTCCCTGGATCGCGGCCGCCATCAGCTCCGGGAACACGTCCGGCGTGCAGGCGAACGCGGGGACGCCCATCTCCGCGAGCGCCGACGCGTTCTCGCGATCGTAGAACGGCGCGCCCTCGTCCGACAGGGCCAGGAGGACCACCACCTGGACCCCGGCGGCCTGCATGGCGGCCACCCTCTTCAGCATCTCCGCTCGGACACCGCCCTCGTACAGGTCGCTGATCAGCACGAAGATCGAGTCCGCGGGCTTGGTGATGAGCCCCTGGCAGTACGCGATCGCCTTGTTGATGTGCGTGCCGCCGCCGAGCTGCGTGCCGAAGAGCACCTCCACCGGGTCGGTGAGCTGTTCGGTCAGGTCGACCACGGCGGTGTCGAACACGACCAGCGACGTGCGCAGGGTGCTCATGGACGCCAGGACGGCGCCGAACACGCTCGCGTACACCACCGAGGAGGCCATCGACCCGCTCTGGTCGATCGCCAGGACGACGTCCTTCTGCACGCCCCGGCTGCGGCGTCCGTACCCCACCAGGGTCTCCGGCACGATCGTGTTGTGCTCGGGCAGGTAGTTGGCGAGGTTGCGGCGGATCGTGGCGTTCCAGTCGATGTCCGCCACCCGGCGCGGCCGGTGGGTGCGCGCCGACCGGTCGATCGCCCCCTGCACCACGGAGCGGGTCTTCTGCGCGACCCGGCGCTCCAGGTCGTCCACCACCCGGCGCACCACGGCGCGGGCGGACTCGCGCGCCTCGTCGGGCATGACCCGGTTGAGGGACAGCAGGGTGCCCACCAGGTGCACGTCGGGTTCGACGGCCTCCATCATCTCCGGCTCCAGGAGCAGCTGGTGCAGGCCCAGCCGGTCCATGGCGTCCTTCTGCATCACCTGCACGACGGAGGTCGGGAAGTACTCCCGGATGTCGCCGAGCCACCGTGCGACCCGGGGCGCCGAGCCGCCGAGGCCGGCGCTGCGCCGGCCGTCCCCGGCCCCCCGGTCCGCGTCGCCCCGGTTGTACAGCGCCTCCAGCGCACCGTCCATGCCCTGGTCGGCGGCGCTCAGGCCGCCCGCGCACTGCGCCTCGCGGCCGAGGACCAGCCTCCAGCGGCGCTCCCGCTCATCCGTGACGCTCACGTGTGGCTCCTTCCGGTGGTGAGGATGGCCAGGGCCGCGGCCAGGGCGGGGGCGGCGCGTTCGACGTCCACGTCCGCGCGGACCGCCGCGGGGCCGGCGGCCGGGGCCGCCCTGCCGATCCGGGCGGCGGCGGCCCCGATCTCCCGCCGCTCCGGCCCCTGGAAGGACCCGAAGGTGCGCCTCAGCAGCGGCAGCACGACGGTGAAGCGCTCCTCGGGCAGGCCCAGCAGCCAGGTGTCGATCAGCCCCAGCAGGTGGTCGTCGTGCACCAGGATCAGGCCGCTGCCCCGGAGGAACCCCTCCAGCCACGCGGCGGCCGTCGCGGGCTCCTCGCCCGGTGACATCGCCAGCCCGAGGCGGCGGCGCAGCTCGTCGTCGTCCACCAGCCCGGCGTCCGACAGCATCCGGTTGACGCGGCCGGCGATCCGGCCGGGCAGGGTGTCCCGCCGCGCGAGGGCGACGAGGGCCGCCGTCCAGGCGGCGGCGCCCTCCCCGCCCAGCAGGGTCGCCGCCGTGTGCGTCTCGTCGATCCGCCTGACGAACCGCTCCGCCGCGTCGTCGTCCAGGCCGTGCACGGCGGGGGCCAGCCCGACGCAGACGCGGCGCAGGATCTGCTCGGCGACGGTGCGCAGGTGTCCGCTCTCGGTCCCGCGCACGTCGCCGTAGCGGGCCGACCGGGCGAGCGGGGGCAGCGCGCCCATCAGGTGGGTGACGTCGCTGTCGGTGGCCGCCCGGTCGGTGAGCAGGGCCAGGACCCGGGGCAGGGCCTCGCCCAGCTCCGCGAACAGGCACTGCTCGGTGAGCGAGGTCAGCTCCGGCAGCGTCGCCTCCCCGGCGAGGTCGACCGCCCTGGCGGCGGCGGCCGAGGCCACGGTGGTCCCCCACCGGCTGGCCTCGATCAGCGCCACGTCCATCTCCGGTTCCCAGCGCAGCCGCCACGACTCGCGGAAGGTCCCCTTGTGCCCGCCGTCGGGCGTGCGCGGAACGCCCCATTCCACGCCGAGCATCCGCAGCCGGTGCATCAGCACGCCGCGCCGGCGCTCGTTGTCCTTGCGCAGGTCGAGGTCGAGGTCGCGGTCGAAGGGCTCCGGCTTGAGCCGCAGCCGCTTCTGGGCGGCGACCAGGTCCCGCTGGAGCGGGACCATGGGCGTGGACGGGGGCACCGCGCCCATCCGCTCGCCGATCGCCATCCGCCGGTGGACGAGGGCGGCCCGGGTGGGCTCGCCCTCGCACAGGACGGCGGTGAGCGCCTCGGACACCTCGTCGAGTCCGGCGAGGGGTCTGCCCCGCAGCACGGCGAGGCTCTCGGCGAGGCGCACGCCCTCGATGACGTGCGAGGACGACACGCCCTGCCCCTCGTCGCGCAGCATGCGGGCGGCGTCGGTGAGCCAGCGGTGCACCGGCCGGTCCGCGACGGTGAACAGGTGGTGGTACCAGCCGGGCGCGGACACGCCCGCGCCGTAGCCGCTGTCCGAGGCCAGTCGGCCGTGGGTCCACGGCACCCAGGTCGCGGTGACCTTGGCCTTGGGCAGGCCCTTGAGCAGGGCGGCGTCGTCCTTGACCGGGTAGTCGGCCAGGTCGCGCAGGGCGGGGGCGTGCCAGGCGCCGCAGACCACGGCGACGCGCTCGTGGCCCTGTTTGAGGGTGGCGCGCAGGGTCTGGCGCATGTACGCCTCACGGCGGGCGTTGCGCGGCTCCTCGGGGCCCGACTCCGCGCGGACGGCGGCCATGGCGTCGGCGATCGCGGGGAACGGGGAGGGCTCCCCGTCGCCGCGCTGCTCGACGACGTCGTCCCACCAGCGTTCGGCGTCGTCGTAGCCCGCGGCCTCGGCGAGGACGCCGAGCGGGTCCAGGCGGACCCGCTCGGGCTCGCCGACGGCCTCCTCGACCCCGGCGCCGTCGGCGCCCTCACCCTGCTCCCCGGCGCCGGCCTCCGCGTCCGTCCCGGCGCCGTGCTCCTCCGCCCCGGCCGTCCGCTCGGCGAGGGTGTGCGCGGCGGGCAGGTCGCAGAAGCGCACCGGGACGTCGTTGGCCACCGCGTAGCGCAGGGCCTCCCACTCGGGGGAGAAGCTCGCGAACGGCCAGAACGCCCACCCGTCCCTCGACCGGCGGTCCTCGACCGCGGCCCCCTCCTCCCCGTCGCCCCCGGCCGGGGCCTTCCTGCCCCCCGCGGGGGTGTCGGCCACGTAGGCCAGCAGCGCCACCGGCGGCTCCAGCTCACCGACGAGGGCGGTGAGCGCGTCCGCCTCCGGCGGCCCCTCGATCAGCACGGCGTCCGGCTTGATCTCCTCCAGGGCCGCCCGGACGGCCCGGGCCGAACCCGGGCCGTGGTGCCGCACGCCGAGGACGTGCAGCCCGCTCGTGTCCAGTCGGGGTCGGCCCATCAGGCGCCCACCTCACGGCACGCGCGGTAGAACTCGCCCCAGCCGTCGCGGCCGCGCGCGACGGTCTCCAGGTACTCGCGCCACACCACGCCGTCGGACACGCGGTCCTGGACGACGGCGCCCTGGATGCCCGCGGCGACGTCGGCGGCGCGCAGCCGCCCGTCGCCGAAGTGCGCGGCCAGGGCGATGCCGTTGGTGATCACCGAGATGGCCTCGGCCGTGCTCAGGGTGCCGCTGGGCGACTTGACCTTGGTGCCGTTGTCCTCGGTGACCCCGGAGCGCAGTTCGCGGAAGACCGTGACGACCCGCTGGATCTCGGTGAGGCTGGTGGGGACCTCGGGCAGCTCCAGCGCGCGTCCCAGCTGCTCCACGCGCTGGGTCACGATGCGGATCTCGTCCTCCGCGCTGTCCGGGACGGGCAGCACCACCGTGTTGAACCGGCGGCGCAGCGCGCTCGACAGGTCGTTGACGCCGCGGTCGCGGTCGTTGGCGGTGGCGATGATGTTGAACCCGCGCCGGGCCTGCACCTCCATGCCGAGTTCGGCGACCGGCAGGGCCTTCTCGGACAGCACGGTGATGAGGCCGTCCTGGACGTCGGAGGGCATGCGGGTGAGCTCCTCGATGCGCCCGATGGAGCCGCGCGCCATCGCGGTCATCACGGGGCTGGGCACGAGGGCGGCCTCGGAGGGCCCCTCCGCGAGGAGCCGCGCGTAGTTCCAGCCGTAGCGGACGGCCTCCTCGGAGGTCCCGGCGGTGCCCTGGACCAGGAGCGTGGAGTCGCCGGAGACGGCGGCGGCCAGGTGCTCGGACAGCCACGTCTTGGCGGTTCCGGGGACGCCGAGGAGGAGCAGCGCGCGGTCGGTGGCCAGGGTGGCGACGGCGACCTCGACGACCCGGCGGGCCCCGATGTACTTGGGGGTGATCTCGGTGCCGTCGTCCAGGGTGGCGCCCAGCAGGTACTGGGTGACCGCCCACGGGGACAGGCGCCAGCCCGGGGGGCGCCGGCGGTCGTCGGCCTTGGCCAGCGCCTCCAGTTCGGCGGCGTAGGTCTGCTCGGCGTGCGGGCGGATGGCCTGGGCCGCGTCGGTGCTGATGGCGGAGGTGGTCAACTAGAGCTCCTTGTGCATGTCGAGCCGGAATCGGAGGGTGTCCCGAAGCCGGAGGTAGGCGTCCGCGGTGTCGTCGAACGGGGGTTCGGTGCTCAGGCCGGCGAGGTGTTCGGGGGGCATGTGCTCGGCCGCGGCCTCGCAGACCTCCCGGTAGCCGAAGGAGTCGCGTCCGCGCCCGGGCTGGTGCAGGCGCCGGACGGTCTGCTCGGACAGGGCCGCGGTCCAGGGACCGCGGGTCGCGCGCAGCATCTCGCCCCAGCGATCCAGCCCCACCCCGGTGCCGAGGACGCCCTGCACGTGAGCGCAGCGCTCCTCGACCGGCAGCAGGTCCAGGAGCTTCTCCAGCTGGAACGCCCTGCGGGCGTGGGCGTCGGAGCGGCGGGAGACACGGGGGCCGGCCGCGTCCAGGACGGTCCGCGCCCACGCGGTGTCCTCCTGGACGACGACCGCGTTGACGAAGGCGTCGCGCAGGTCGGCGTCGCCGGAGTCGGTGGCGGCGTCCAGGACCCCGGCGGGGCCGGTGCCGAGCAGGTCGGGCCACACGTCCAGCGGGGCGTGGGTGACGAGCGCCCACAGGCGTTCGAACCGCTCGTTCTTGCTCTCGGGCTGCTTCTGGGGCGCCGCGAGCGCGAGGTCGCGGTGGATGTCGTCGCGCCGGGTGTGGACGGTCTCCACCCGCAGCCCGCCGTTCCCGTCCGCCGACGCGTGCTCGCGGACGTGGCCGCGCAGGCGGTGCGCGTGGGCGCTGTCGGGCAGCCGGGTGAGGAGTGACAGGGCGAGGCCGCGCACGTTGGCGCCCCGGTCGTCCAGGGCGTGTTCGAGGAAATCCTCGTCGGCGGGGCCCAGCCCGGTCGCGAGTGCCTCCAGGAGCCGGCGGCGGAGCTCGGCCTTGGCCAGGTCGGGCCAGACGCCCCGGAGGAGTTCGCGGGCCGCGTCGGGGTCGGTGGCCCGCAGGGCGGCGAGGGCGCGTCGCCTCCGGGCGGGGCTCCCCTGCTCCCACTCGTGCAGGTCGAACCGGTCGCCCGGGACGGACTCGCCCAGCATGTACGCCCAACCGGGGTTGAACCGGGCCAGCCAGTGGCCGCGTCCGCCGACGGCCGCCGCGAGCGCGGGGCGCAGCCGGCTGTCGCGCGCCCCCTGGTCGAGGAGGGCGGGGACGCTGGAGTGGGCGGCCCGCCTCCCGCGGGCGGCGGCGAGTTCGAGCCACTCGGGCAGGAGGGGGAGGCGTCCGGCGAAGATGCCCTCCAGCCGGCGGGTGGCGGCCTGTCCCACCTCGGGGCGTTCGTCGGGGGCGTCGGGCGCGACGGGCGCCGCCTCGGCGGGGGTGTACCCGGCGGCGCGGCGGACGGCGGCCAGGGCGGCCCTGTCCAGGAGGGTCTCGGCGCCCTCGGCGGCGGGGGTGGAGGGCAGGTCGGGGGTGTCGGGCACGGCCCGGCGGGAGGTGCCCACGAGCGCCGCGGAGACCAGGCGGTCCCAGGAGTCGACGGCGGTGAGGGGGGCCAGGGGGTCGAGGGGTTCGGTCGTGCCGGTCACAGGGAGACCGCCTTTCCGTTCCGGTCCCACACGGTGAGGGGTGTGAGCCCGTGGGAGGGCGACCACTCGGCGGCGACGGTGGCCGGATGGCCGCCGGTGACCGCGAGGAGGCGCCAGGGGTCGGGGGAGGCGAGGGGGAGGGCTGCGCCGGTCGGGTCGGCGAGGTGCCACCGGTCGCCGCCACCGGTCGGGAGGGCGGGGGCGGCCCGGTCGAGCACGACCGGCCAGGCGTCCTGCCAGGGGTCCTCGGCCAGGACCGCGGCGAAGGCGTCGAGGGCCTCGGCGACGGTGCCGCCCCCGGGTTCCGGCGCCGGGCCGGTGTCACCGTCGCCCAGGGGGACGACGCGGTGGCCGTCGGGGTAGAACGCGAACTCGGCGGCGACCTCGGTGCCGACCCGGAAGGCGGTGGCGGGCGCCTCCCCGGCGCGGCCGAAGGTCAGGGACAGGGCGGTGCGCCCGGTCTCGGCTCCCCGCAGCCACACCCGGCGTGCGCGCATGTCGTTCTCGGGGGTGGCGACGTCGCGCCATCCCAGGACCCGCCACGTGTCGCGGACCCGCTCGCCGCCCGCGAGGACGTCCTCGGCGCGGGTGGTGATCCCGACCCGGGCGCGGACCGCCCCGCGGGTGCGCTCCCCGAGGGCGTCCCCGGCCCGGTGGCCGACGACCAGCAGGTGGAGCAGGCCGAGCTGTTCGAGCACGCGCTCGGGCCAGTGGTCCCCCCTGGCGGCGGAGGGCAGCTGGGAGACGAGGGTGGAGGCTCCGCGCGCCTTGGCGTCCGTGAGGCGCCTGGCCATGCGGTCCCAGTGGTCGTAGCCCTGCTTGGGCACCTCGGCCAGGCCCGCGTCGACCTGGTCGTACAGCCAGGTCCGGAGTTCCTCCAGTCCTGCTCCGACGGCCTCCTCCCGCTTCTGGAGGGTCTGCGCCGCCTTGGCGGGGTCGGCGGGCGCCGCGGGGGCCCCGTTCTCGGCCCGGGCCCGGCGGGCCGCGCGGCCGTTGAGCCAGGAGCCCACCCATTCGGGTTTCTCGGCCCGGACCGCCACGTCGTCCTGGGCCCACAGCGCGAGCAGGGCCAGGACGTGCTTGCAGGGGATCTTGCGGCTGGGACAGCTGCACTTGAAGGCGGGGCCGCCGTCGCCGTCCAGGTGGACGGCGGCGAGGTAGGGCTTGGAACCGCTGCCCTTGCACTCGCCCCACACGGCGGAGGCGCCGCCGGAGGGGGCGGCGACCACTCCGCGCTCCGGCCAGGACCCGCCCTTGGCCACCTTGATCGCGGCCTTCTGGGAGGAGGGGTCCGGAGCCAGAGCCCATACGTCGTCGGTACTCCATCGATCGCTCACATGGAGAACACTACGGAACGACAGTGACAAATCGGGGTGTTCCGACAGCCCCTCGGACGACCTTTCCCGGGTACCCCGGCGGGCGCCCGGAACTGTCCGGGCCCCGTGGAAGGATGGGGCCGCGGACCGGCCCGCCCACGGCCACAAACCCCCCGTGTGCCACCGAAAACGCATTAACGGCATATAAAATACATTTGTTCTCTCTGGCCGTTTTATCCTGGTGCCGAAAGTCCTGATCCGCGCATTTTTCCGAGGGTGTTGAAAACAGATCTATTACCCTCCTAGAATGCCACGACCAGGATCTCAGCCCCCGGTCGCCAATCCTCCGGGGAATGCGGTCCCGGAACCCGGCCACGGCCCGCCCTTCCCGCCTGCGGCCGAGACCGTCCCCGCTCCCCCTCCCCCGACACCAAAGAAACGCAACGTCTCCTCGAAGGGAGGGAAGCGGCTCCCGTGACCCCCGGGTACCGCGACCCCGATGACGACCACCCGACCCGGCGACGAAACCGCCCCGCCCGGAGCCCCCGGCTCCATGCCCCCCCGGGGGTGCCCGGCCGATATCACCCGCCTGTACGGAACCACGCCCGACACCGGGCGCGACGCGCTCTGGGCCGCGCTGCGCGAACGGCACGGCCCCGTCGCACCCGTCGAACTGGAGACCGGGGTACGGGCCTGGCTCCTCCTCGGCTACCACGAGAACCTCACCGTCCTCCAGAATCCGCACATGTTCTCCCGGGACACCCGCCGGTGGCGCGAGGTGGCCGAGGGCCGCGTCGACCTCGCCTCGGCCCGGCCCGCCCTGTCCTGGCGCCCCAACGTCCTCTACGCCGACGGGGCCGAGCACACGCGGCTCCGCGGAGCCGTCGTGGAAGCCCTGGCCAGGGTGGACATGGCCGCCACCTCGCGCATGGTCCGGCAGCTCTGCGAGGAGCTGATCGACGCCTTCGTGGCCGAGGGCAGAGCCGATCTCGTCGCCCAGTACGCCAACCCGCTGCCCGTGCTGGTGATCAACCGGCTGTACGGGCTCTCCGACAGCTACGGGCACATGCTCGGCGACCTCACCGCCCTCATCTTCGACGAGGACGCCAAGCGGGGCGAGGACGCCATCGGCCGCGTCCACCAGTACTTCTCCGGACTGGTCGACCGCAAGCGCGAGCACCCCGGACCGGACCTGGTGTCGTGGATCCTGGAGCACCCCTCGGGTCTGAGCGGGCACGAGGTCGCCCACCAGGCGGCCCTCATCAACAACGCCAGCCACCAGCCCACGACGCACCTCATCGGCAACACGCTGCGCACACTGCTCACGGAGGACCGCATCCGCGGGGCGTACACCGATGCCAGGCTGCCGGTCCAGGAACTGCTGGACCACGTCATGTGGACGGACACGCCCTTCCAGATCCTCCCCGCCCGCTTCGCCCTCCAGGACATGCGCATCGGCAACGCCGAGGTCCGGGCGGGCGACGCCCTGCTGATCGGGTTCGACGCCGCCCACCGCGACCCCGCGGTACGGCGGGGCGAGGACGACGGCACGGGGGTGGCGAGCGGCAGCCGCGCGCACCTGATGTTCGGCGCGGGGGCGCACGCCTGCCCGGCGCGCGAGATGGCCAAGATGATCGCGGCGACGGCCGTCACCATCCTGCACGAGAGGCTGACGGGCATGCGCCTGGCGGTCGACCCCGAGGAGTTGCGCTGGACGCCCTCGCCGTTCCTGCGCGGACTGCGCGAGCTGCCCGTCGTCTTCGTCCCGGGCGAGCCCTCCGCCCCGGATCCGGCCGCCGGGGACGAGGCGGCGTCCCAGCACCGGGACGGCCGGCGGTCGTCCGCCGGGGAGGAGGACGGACAGGAGGGCGACCTGCTCGACCGGCTCCTCCTCTGGTGGCGGGGCCTGCGCGGGTAGGCGCGGCGCCCTCCGGCCCCTCGTGCGCGGCCGGGCGCCTTCCGGGCGCGGGGCGTCGGCCCCGCCCCCGGAGCGGGCCGACGCGGGACGCACGGCGGCGGCCCCGGGGAGGCCCGCACCCCCGGGGCCGCCGGATCCCGGCCGCGCGGCTCACGCCGCCGGGCCGGACCGACCGCCCATCCGCCGGATCGGCCCGGCCAGCTCCTCCTCGAAGAAGGTGAAGAACCCCTCCGTGTCCGGCCCCGCGTTGACCAGGCACAGGTGGTCGAAACCGGCCTCGGTGAACTGGCGCACGGCCTCCAGGTGGCGCTCCGGGTCCGGCCCGTAGCCGAACGCGTCGCGCATCGCCTCCCGGTCGATCAGGGCGGTGGCCGCCTCGAAGTTCACCGGGTTGGGCAGCTCGGCCTGCACCTTCCACCCCAGCAGGCCGAAGCGGAAGACCTCGCGCGCCGAGTCCAGCGCCTCGCCCTCGTCGGCGGCCCAGGACAGCGGCACCTCGCCGTAGCGCGGGCCGACGCCGCCGCTCTCGCCGTACGCCCGGGTGAGCGCCTTGTCCGGCTCGGTGCAGAACAGCCCGTCGCCGAGCTCCGAGGCGAGCAGGGCGGCCTGCCCGCCCCCGGCCGCCACGATGATCGGCGGCGGCTCGTCGGGGAGGTCGAACACGCGGGCGTCCTCCAGGACCAGGTGCTTCCCCTCGTAGGAGTGGTAGCCGCCGGACCAGAGCAGGCGGATGATGTCGATCGCCTCGCGCAGCATCCGGTGGCGCGTGGCGACGTTGGGCCAGCCCCGGCCGACGACGTGCTCGTTGAGGCGCTCCCCCGAGCCCAGCCCGAGGCTGAACCGCCCCCCGGACAGCAGGGCGGTGGTGGCGGCGGCCTGCGCGACGATCGCCGGGTGCACCCGCAGGATCGGGCAGGTGACCCCGGTGGCCAGGCCGATGGTCTCGGTCCGCTCGGCGATGGCGGCCAGCATCGACCACACGAAACCCGAGTGGCCGTGGCTGTACAGCCACGGGTGGAAGTGGTCGCTGACCTCGACGAAGTCGAAACCGGCCTGTTCCGCGCGGACCGCCTGCTCCACGATCTCGCGGGGGCCGAAGCCCTCGGCGAACAGCTTGAAGCCCACCTTCATGGTGTCGTCGTCCCTCCCCTCGTCAGGCCGGCACCGTCGCGGTCGGCCGGTCCCAGACCCGGTGTCCCCCGACCAGCCGCGCGAACTCCGCGACGCAGTCGTCGCCCGCCGCCTCCGACACGACGACCCCCAGCTCGGTGCGCGTGCCCCCGGCGGGTGCGAAGGTCCCGTCCGGGACCGGCAGGGACGCGAGGAGACGCGTGCCCTCGCCCACCGCCGCCACCGCCTTGTGGTGCTTGTACGCCTCCAGGACGAAGTGGACGGCCACGCCGTCCTGCGCCAGGGACTCGGCGGAGGAGGGCCCGCCCGGCACCACGACCGCGTCGTACAGGACCGAGGACACGGTCGTGTAGGCGCGGTCCACGGTGACGGGGTCCCCGGCGCCGGCGCGCACCGCGCCGTCCGTCGCGGCGAGGAGCTCCACCACGGCGCCCTCGGAGACGAGGCCGTCCCGGAACGCGTGGACGGCGGCGGCGTCCACGCCGTCGGCGACGAGTACCGCGATCTGGCGGCCCGTCAGCGAGCCGAAGGCGGTGTTGGCCATGCTGACGGCCGGTGAGGAGCGGCCGTGGTTGGGCGTCCCCTCCGTCTCGGGGGGCTCCACCCCGATCCCCTCGGCCACACGGGCCGACAGCTCGTGGTCGACGTGGTTGAGGTTGGCGACCACGCGCTGGCGCACCGCGAGCTCCTCGCACTTGCCCAGCTCGAAGCGGAACCCCGCGACCAGGTGCTCGCGCTCCCAGTCGGCGAGGCTGTTGTAGAACAGCGTCGCCTGGGAGTAGTGGTCGGCGAAGCTCTCGCTCCGCACCTGGATCTTCCCGCCCTCGACCTTCTCGGCGTAGTGGCGGTAGACGCCCTCGTCGGCCAGCGCGGGGCAGCCGCCCCCCAGCGAGTTCGGGTAGTAGGAGGTCTGCCCCCGGTGCACCCGGTGCTGCGCGAAGCCGTCGCGCTGGTTGTTGCTCACCGGCGCCACCGGCCGGTTGACGGGGATCTGCTGGAAGTTGGAGCCGCCCAGGCGCAGCAGCTGGGTGTCGAGGTAGGAGAAGTTGCGGGCCTGGAGCAGCGGGTCGTTGGTGAAGTCGATCCCCGGCACCACGTTGGCCGTGTGGAAGGCGACCTGCTCGGTCTCGGCGAAGAAGTTGTCCGGGTTGCGGTCCAGGACCATCTTCCCGATGGGCCGGACCGGCACCTCCTCCTCCGGGATGATCTTGGTGGCGTCCAGCAGGTCGAAGTCGAAGGCGTGCTCGTCCTCCTCCGCCACGAGCTGCACGCCCAGCTCCCACTCGGGGTACTGGCCGCGCTCGATGGCCTCCCACAGGTCGCGCCGGTTGAAGTCGGGGTCCTTGCCCTGGATGCGCTGCGCCTCGTCCCAGACGAGGGAGTGCGTGCCGAGCAGCGGCTTCCAGTGGAACTTGACGAAGGTGCCCTTCCCCTCGGCGCTGACGAACCGGAAGGTGTGCACGCCGAACCCCTGCATGGTCCGGTAGCTGCGCGGGATCGCCCGGTCCGACATCAGCCACATCATCATGTGGGTGGTCTCGGGCTGCAGGCCGACGAAGTCCCACAGGGTGTCGTGCGCGGACTGCGCCTGCGGGATCTCGTTGTGGGGTTCGGGCTTGACCGCGTGGACGAAGTCGGGGAACTTGATGCCGTCCTGGATGAAGAAGACCGGCATGTTGTTGCCGACGAGGTCGTAGTTCCCCTGCTCGGTGTAGAACTTCACGGCGAACCCGCGCACGTCCCGCACCGTGTCGGCCGAGCCCCGCGACCCGGCGACCGTGGAGAAGCGCACGAAGACCGGTGTGGTCACCTCCGGGCCGCTCAGGAAGTGGGCCGCGGTGAGGTCGGAGAGCCCCTCGTAGGGCTGGAAGCGGCCGTAGGCCCCAGCCCCGCGCGCGTGGACGACGCGTTCGGGGATGCGCTCGTGGTCGAAGTGGGTGATCTTCTCGCGGGCGTGGAAGTCCTCCAGGAGCGTGGGGCCGCGTGCGCCGGCCCTGAGCGAGTTGTCCGTGTCGCCCACCCGCACGCCGGTCTCCGTGGTCAGCGGTTGCGCGGAATCGGTCCTCACCGAATCGAGCTGACGGTCCTTCTCGGTGCGTGCGTCGTCCATGGAAGTCCTCCGTTGGTGAGACCTCAGGTGCTGACATAAGGGGTTTCTCCACTCACGGTGACCGAGCCGCTCCACCTCCAAACATGGTTGCCCCGCTTTTGGAGGGGAGTTCACCGTCCCGTGCGGACGTGTCCGCGGGGGCCCGGACCGGGGCCCGGGTTGCGCGTTGGAGGGGCGCGGAGCCGGGTAGGGGGAGCCCCACGCGAGGCGCCAGAGAGAGGAGAAGCCCATGTCCGAGACCCCACCTCCCGCGCAGAGCCAGCCGTACCCGGGGCGTACCGAGCCGATGGACCCGCAGCCCAGGGACGAGATGAGGGACTACGAGGGGCGCGGTCTGCTGGAGGGCAAGCGCGCCCTGATCACGGGAGGCGACTCCGGGATCGGCCGTGCCGTGGCCGTGGCGTTCGCCAAGGAGGGGGCCGACGTCGTCTTCGGCTACCTCAGTGAGGACGCCGAAGCCCAGCACACCGTGGGCCTGGTCCAGGAACAGGGCCGCAAGGCCGTGGGGATCCGCGGCGACCTGGCCGACGAGTCGTTCTGCTCCCACCTGGTCGGCCGCGCGGTCGAGGAGCTCGGCGGGATCGACGTCCTCGTGGAGCACGCCGCCACCCAGTCGCCGGTCGAGCAGTTCACCGACCTGACCACGGAGCAGCTGCGCCGCACGTTCGACGTCAACGTGATGGGGGTGTTCTGGACCGTCCGCGAGGCGCTGGAGCACATCCCCGACGGCGGTTCGATCATCATCACCGGGTCGATCAACGGTCTGCGCGGCAACGACTCGCTCATCGACTACGCGGCGAGCAAGTCCGCGGTGATGAACCTGTCGCTGTCGCTCTCGCAGGTGCTCCGCGACCGCGGCATCCGGGTGAACTGCGTCGCTCCCGGCCCCGTCTGGACGCCGCTCATCCCCGCCACGCTCGGGAAGAAGGGCGCCGAGGGGTTCGGTGAGCAGGCGCCGATGGGGCGGGCCGCCGAACCCGACGAGATCGCCCCGTCGTACGTGTTCTTCGCCAGCGACCGCCTGTCGTCGTACTACTCGGGCGAGACCCTGGCGCCCACGGGAGGGGAGATCCAGGCGGGCTGAGCCCGGGCCCGACGGACGCGGGGGCGGGGACCGTGCGGTCCCCGCCCCCTTCCGTGCGCCGGGCCCCCGGCCCGGCCGCGCCGCGGCCCCCGTTCAGCCGCGGCCCGGCAGGAACTCCCGCGCCTTGGCGGCGAGCCCCCGGCGCACGACGTCCGCCGCGTCCGGGTCACCCGACACGAGGGCCCTCGCGGTGTCGACGAGCTGGTCCCACTCCACCTCGGGCGGGATGGGCGGGACGTTGCCGTCGCAGCGGACGTCGATCAGCACCGGACCGTCGGCGGCGAGCGCCCGGCGCCAGGCCGGCGCCACCTGGTCCGGCCGGTCGACGCTGATACCGGTCATCCCGACGGACTCGGCGAAGTCCGCGTAGGACATGTCCGGCAGGTCCTGGGAGAAGGGCGTCCTGGGCGATCCCCCCATGGCCCGCAGCTCCCAGGTGACCTGGTTGAGGTCGTTGTTGTGGAGCACGCAGACCACCAGGCGGGGGTCCTCCCACAGGTGCTGGTACCGGCGTGCGGTGAGCAGTTCCATGAGCCCGTTCATCTGCATGGCCCCGTCCCCGACCAGGGCGACGGCGGGCCGGTCCGGGGCGGCGAACTTGGCCCCGATCGCGTAGGGCACCGCGCAGCCCATGGTGGCGAGCGTCCCCGAGAGGGAGCCGCGCATACCGTGCCGCAGGCGGACGAAGCGCGCGTACCAGTTGGTCGCGGACCCGGAGTCCGCGGTCACCACGGCGTTGTCGGGCAGCAGCGGGGAGAGTTCGTGGAAGACCAGCATCGGGTTGACCGGGTCTGCCTCCAGCCGCGCCTGGCCGTCCAGGACACGCCACCACCGGGCGACGTTGTCCTCCACGGTCTCCCGCCACCGGCTCCGCGCGCGGTCGCGCCCGGCGTCGGGGGAGAGCCGGTCGCTCAGCGCGCGCAGGGTGGCGGCGGCGTCGCCCACCAGGTTGACCTCGGTCGGGTAGCGCATGCCGATGAACTTCGGATCGATGTCGATCTGGACCGCGCGCCGCCCGAAGGGCGGCAGGAACTGGGTGTAGGGCAGGTTGGACCCGATGATGACCAGGGTGTCGCAGTCGCGCATCAGCTCCCACGACGGCCGGGTGCCCAGGAGCCCGATGGACCCCGTGACGAAGGGCAGCGTGTCGTCCAGCACGTCCTTGCCCAGGAGGGCCTTGGCGATCCCCGCCCCGGTGAGGTCCGCCAGGTGCAGGACCTCGTCGACGGCGCCGCGGGCGCCCTGGCCCACCAGGAGGGCCACGCGCTCACCGGCCTCGATGACCTCGGCCGCGCGGTCCATCTCGGACTCGGGCGGCAGCACCGTGCCCAGCCCGGCGTCCGGGTCGGGCCGGCTGGAGGGCACTTCCTTGAACTCGTGACCGGGCGGGGAGTAGTCCGCCTCCTGCACGTCGGCGGGGACGATGACGGCCGTGGGGGCCCTCTCCGCGAGCGCGGTGCGGATCGCGCGGTCCAGCACGTTGGGCAGCTGCTCGGGCACCGTCACCGTCTGGACGTAGGCCCCGGCGACGTCCTTGAACAGGCTGTGGAGGTCCACCTCCTGCTGGTAGCTGCCGCCGATCGCGCTGCGCGCCGTCTGCCCCACGATCGCCACGACGGGCACGTGGTCGAGCTTGGCGTCGTAGAGCCCGTTGAGCAGGTGGACCGCCCCCGGTCCCCCGGTCGCCAGGCAGACCCCGAACCTGCCGCCGAACTTGGCGTAGCCCACCGCCTCGAAGGCGGACATCTCCTCGTGCCGGCTCTGGACGAACCGCGGCGCCCCCTCCGTGCGCCCCATCTCCGCCACGAGTCCGTTGATGCCGTCACCGGGATAACCGAAGATCTCGGTGACGCCCCAGTCGGACAGGCGGCGCAGCAGGTGGTCGGCGACGTTCTGGGCCATCTCGCCTCCAGGTGTGGCCCGCGGGCGCGCGGCGCGCACGGCCGCCCGCCCGCGGTGCGGGTGGTGCGGTGTGTCAGGAGGAGCGGCGGGACTTCGAGGACCCGCTCTTCCCGGAGCCCGAGGTCCGCCTGTTGCTCTCCTTGCGGAGCGCCTCGACGAGCTGGGGCTTGGTCATGGACGAGCGGCCCTGGATGCCCAGCTCCTTGGCCCGGCCGTAGAGGTGGTCCTTCGTGGCGTTGGCGTCCACCCCGCCAGCGGTGGGCAGGTCCTTGCCGCCCCTGTTGCGCCCGGCCTTCGGGTTGGCGGCCTGTGCGTCGGAGGGTCCCGACCGCTGCTTGGGCACCCAGTGGTCGCCCTGCTTCTCGAACTTGTGCTTGAGCGCCGCGATCGCCACCCGGTGGGCGCGCTCCCCCTCGCCGTACTCCTCCACCGCGGAGTCGTGCGCCTTGATCCAGGTGTCCTGGGCCTTCTTCGGCGACCGCTTCAGGGTCGCCGGGAGTTCCTTCGCACCAGGCACTGTCCTCACTCCCCGATCCTCGTTGGTTCTCGGTGCCCACCGCCCTGCCCGGGACACGGTCGTGCAAAACACCGGGAACCGCCCCCGGCGGCGGCCGTGCGCGTCCCGGAACCGGGTACCGCCCAGCCCGACCTGCCCCTATCCCGGCACTGGTGATCCAACGGATGCACGTTCACACCATCGACTTCATAGTGAATTAACGGAGAAACATTTCCCCGGAACCAGGTCCCATTCGATTTCCCGACCCCCTTATCGGGATTCGCAAAGGGCACGGTGTGAGCTGCCCGGACCCCCGTCCGAGCACATCTCCTTTCCTGATGGTTCTCCGGTCCGCGTCCACCCCAGGACCCACGGATTCCCGCTGTACGAGAAAAGGAAAACGACGTGCTGACAATGAATCCCCCCTCCCCCGAACTCCGGGAGGACTCCGGCCGTCCGCGCTCCCGGACGGCCCGGTTCGCCGCCCGGTCGGCGATGGCCCTCGCCCTGGTCGCGGGCCTCTCCGGCGGTCTCGCCTCCCCCGCCCAGGCCGCCAGCGAGTACGAGCGCGGCCCGGACCCCACCGAGCAGAGCGTCACCGCCGTCCGGGGCCACTTCGACACCGACACCGACACCGTGTCCTCCCTGGTGAGCGGTTTCGGCGGCGGCACGATCTACTACCCGACCGACACCAGCGAGGGCACGTTCGGCGGCGTGGTCATCGCCCCGGGCTACACCGCCGGGCAGTCCTCGATGTCCTGGTACGGGCACCGGATCGCCTCCCAGGGGTTCGTGGTGTTCACGATCGACACCACGACCCGCTACGACCAGCCCGACAGCCGGGGCCGCCAGCTGGACGCGGCCCTGGACTACCTGGTCGAGGACAGCGACGTGGCCGACCGCGTGGACGGCGACCGCCTGGCGGTGATGGGCCACTCCATGGGCGGCGGCGGCACGCTCGCGGTCGCCGACGACCGGCCCGAACTGCGTGCGGCGATCCCGCTGACGCCCTGGCACACCCAGAAGAGCTGGTCCGACATGGAGGTCCCGACGCTGGTCATCGGCGCCGAGAACGACAGCGTCGCTTCGGTGCGGACCCACTCCATCCCGTTCTACGAGAGCCTGCCCGGCAACCTGGACAGGGCCTACCTGGAGCTGCGGGGCGCCTCCCACTTCGCGCCCAACACGTCCAACACCGCGATCGCGAAGTACAGCATCTCCTGGCTGAAGCGGTTCGTGGACGAGGACGAGCGGTACGAGCAGTTCCTGTGCCCGGCGCCCGACACCGGGTTCGGCACGGACTTCTCCGACTACCGGGACTCCTGCCCGCACGGGTCCTGACCCGGGCCGGGCCCCGCGGCCCGGACGGCGGAGAGCACGCAGGCGGCGGCCCGGAGGGATTCCCTCCGGGCCGCCGCCCCGTCCTACCGGTCCGGCCCCGGTCAGTCGTGGAAGTCCAGCTCCTCCGGGGGCAGCCGCTCGAAGTCGGTCTCCTCGATGTCGCCGCCCTCACGGTCGGTCACGCGGGGGCCCTGGACCATCTCGATGGTGCCCCCTGCCCGGTACTGGACGACGTACACGCCCTGGTGTCCGCCGTGGTCGCCGCCGCTGGAGGAGAAGGGCAGGAGGCCCGGCCCCTGCCACTCCTGGGCCTCCATCGCGTCGACGAGCGACTGGCGGGTGAGGTCCTGGCCGGCCGACCTGAGGACCTGGGCCACCATGACGGCCTGGGTCATGCCGAACACGTGGGTGTTGGTGACGGTCTCGCCCTCGCCGTACTCCCCGTAGACCTCCAGGAAGAACTGGGCCCACTCGTCCTCCTGGTCCTCGACGCGCGGCATGTAGCTGGTGACGAGGGCGCCGTCCAGGAACGCGTCGGCCGGGACGTCCTCGGCGTCCGTGTCCTGGGTGAACTCGGCGAGCAGGCCCTGGAGGGTCGCGGTGTCCCCTCCGATGCTGGAGACGACCCACTGCGGCTCGTAGCCGATGCTCGCCGCCTCCAGCATGGCGAGGGCGACGAACGCCGGGATGCAGGAGCAGACGACCACCTCGGCCTCGGTGCGCTCGAACTCGGCGACCTGGGCGCTGAGGTCGGACACCTCGGACTCGTAGTGCTCGCGGGCGACGACCTCGTCGACGAGGTACTGGTCCAGGCCCGCCTGGGAGTCCTCCCCGATGTCGTCGTTCTGGTACAGGTAGCCGACGTTCTGGCCGGAGAAGTTCTCGCTGATGTACTGGCCCTGGATCTTCGCCTCCTTCGTGTAGTCGGTCTGCCAGCCGTACGTGAGCGGGTGCTCCTCGGTGTTGTTCCAGGCCAGGGCGCCGGACGACGGGAAGATGTCGGGGACGCCCTCGTCGTTGAGGTAGTCGATGACGCCGCCGTGCGTGGGCGTGCCCAGCCCGCCCACCATCGCGAAGATCTCGTCCTCCAGGACCAGCTGGCGGGTGACGTCGATGGTCTGCGCCGGGTCGTAGGCGTCGTCCTCCACCCGGTAGTCGATCTGGCGCCCGTGGATGCCGCCCTGGGCGTTGACGTAGTCGAACACGGCTCTCGCTCCCTGGGAGACCGCCAGGTACCCGGGGGCGGCGGGTCCGGTCAGGGGCTGGTGGGAGCCGAGGACGATGCTGTCGTCGGTGACGCCGGTCGACACGTCCAGGTCGGCCTCGCCGCCGTCGGCGACCTCGCCCGCGCCCGTGCAGGCGGTCGCCATGACCGTCAGCGCGAGGGCGGCGGCGAGTACACCCGGTGTTCCTCTTCGCATGGTGGTTCTCCTTCGGTGGGGGGTGGAGGGATCAGCGGGTCGTGGAGGGCCGCAGCCGGGCGCCCAGGCGCGTGAGCGCGCCGTGGAGCCCCAGGGGCCAGAAGCGCAGGACGAGGATGAGGACGATCCCGAAGAACACGACCGGGAGGTTGTTCTCGACGTTCCTGCTGAGTTCGAGGGAGCGGGCCAGGTCGGTGGCCCAGATCTGGAGGTAGACGACGGTGACCGCCGCCCAGAGCGCGCCCCACAGGCTGCCGATGCCGCCGAACACCAGGGCGGCGAGCAGGGTCAGGGACAGCACGAGGGTGAAGCTGCTGGGGGTGGCGGTGCCGAGCACGTAGGCCTGCAGCCCGCCGCCGAGGCCCCCCGCGGCGGAGGCGATGACGAACGCGACCACCTTGGTCTTCCCGACGGGGACGCCCGCCATGGCGGCGGCCGTCTCGTCGTCGCGCAGGGAGCGCATGCGGCGGCCCAGGCGGCCGGAGGAGACGGTGGCGAGCACGGCGAGGCCGATGACGACGGTGGTCCACACCACGAGCGCCTTCCACTCGCTGTCGGTGAAGACCCCCTGGAGGAACGGGGGCGCCCCGGCGGTGCGGATGTTGAGCCCGTTGCTGCCGCCGAGGAACTCGTGGTAGCGGTGGGTCAGTCCGGGCAGCCCGACCGCCAGGATCAGGGTGGCCCCGGCGAGGTAGGGGCCGTGGAGGCGGGCGGTGGCCGCGCCGACCGCGACGCCCGCGACCGCCGACACCGCGACGATGATCAGCAGGTTCGCGGCGATGGGCAGCATCGGCTGGTGGAGAACGAGCAGCGTCATCGTGTAGGCGCCGATCATCATGAACGCCCCGTGGCCGAGCGACACCTGGCCGCTGCCCCCGACGAGCAGCTGCAGGCCCGCGACGGCGAGCAGGGTGTAGCCGACGGCGGCCAGGCGCAGCGCGGTGAGGTCCCCGGTGACGAACAGCAGGCCCGTCACCGCGGCGAGGCCGAGCGCCGCGAACAGGAGGTGGCGCAGCGGCGAGGGCAGTGTCCGCCGACTCCGGCCGCGGGGCGTGTCGGGGCTTCCCGCGGCGTGGGCGCCGGGGCCGGTGGCGCGTTCCGCGCTCTTTCCGATGGGCGAGGACATGGCTACACCTTCCGCGCGGTCGGACGGGACAGGATGCCGTCGGGACGCACGCTCAGGACGACGACGACGATGGCGAGGGCCGTGAGGGTGGCCAGCTCGGGGCCGGCGTACCCGGACACGTAGGACATGCCGAGGCCGATGAGCAGCCCGCCGACGACGGCGCCGAACGGGTTGTCCAGGCCGCCGATGACGGCGGCGGTGATGCCGTAGACGAACACGGCGTCGAACACGTTCGGGGAGATGAACGGGGGTCCGGCGAGCATGCCCGCGAGGGCCCCGATGCAGGAGGCGATGGCCCACCCCGCGGTGAGCATCAGGCCGACCCGCACGCCGCTGAGCCGGGCGGCCTCCGGGTGGAAGGCGGCGGCCCGCATGCGCAGGCCGAGCGGGGTGAACCGGTAGAGGGCGAACAGCAGGAGGGCGACGGCGCCGACGGACACGAGGGCGAACACGCTGGACGGGGCGAAGCGGCCCACGTAGCTGAACGCGTACCGGAACCCGTGCTGCTCGTTGCCCCAGACCATGCCCACCAGGCCCTGGACGACCAGGAGGAGTCCGAGGGTGACGATGATGGCGTTGAGCTGGGAGACGCGGGCGATGGGCCTGATGACGAACCGTTCGACCGCCGCCCCGGCGACCAGCCCGGCCGTCAGCGCGGCCGCGAACCCGAGCCAGTAGGAGCCGGTGATCCCGGTGACGGTGTAGGCGGTGTAGACCGCGACCAGGGCGAGCGCGGGCTGGGCGAAGTTCACCAGGCGCGTGGCCTGGTAGATGATCACGAGGGACAGCGCCAGTGCCGCGTAGGCCGCCCCGGTCGCCAACCCGTTGAGGGTCAGGTTGATGAAGTGGGTCATGGGGGTGCTCCTCAGAAGCCCAGGTAGGCGTGGCGCGTGCGGTCGTCGGAGAGCAGTTCGGAGGAGGCGCCCTCGGCGACGACCCGCCCCTGGTTGAGCACGAACCCCGTGTCGGTGACCGCCAGCGCCCCGGCGGCGTTCTGCTCGACGAGGACGACGGTGAGCCCGGTGCGGTCCCGGAGGTCGCGCAGGAGGCCGAAGATCTGCCGCGTGACCAGGGGCGCCAGCCCGAGCGAGGGCTCGTCCAGGAGCAGGATCCGCGGCCTGCCCATGAGGGCGCGGCCGATGGCGAGCATCTGGCGCTCGCCGCCGGAGAGGGTGCTCGCGGTCTTGCCGCGCCGTTCGGCCAGGGGCGGGAAGAGCTCCATGACCTCGGTGAACGTGCTCCTGTCCCGGCGGTCGGACCGCCACAGCCCGCCCAGGCGCAGGTTCTCCTCGACGGTGAGCTCGGCGATGACGCCGCCCCCCTCGGGGACGTGGGCGAGGCCGCGGGTGATGGCCTTCTCCGTGGGGAGCCGGGTGATGTCGTCCCCGTCGAGGAGGACCCGGCCGGACGAGGCGGGGTGGAGGCCGGTGACGGTCCGCAGCAGCGTGGTCTTGCCCGCGCCGTTGGCGCCGAGCACGGCGCAGATGCCGCCGGCGGGGATGGTGATGGAGACGCCGTCGAGGGCCCGGACGGCGCCATAGGAGGCGCTGAGTCCCTCGACGGTGAGAAGGGGTGCCGCGGTCATCGGGGGGCTCCGTTCGTGTGGCCGGGGCCGGCGTCGTCGGAGGCGCCGAGGTAGGCCCGGGTGACGAGGGGGTCGGCCCGGACCTCCTCCGGCGTCCCCGTGGAGATGACCCGGCCGAAGTCGAGGACGACGATGCGGTCGCAGACGCGCATGACCAGGTCCATGTGGTGTTCGACCAGGACCACGGCCATGTCCCGGCTGAAGCCGCGGATCTGCTCGGCGAGGGCGTCGATCTGTGTCCCGGACAGCCCGCTGGCGGGTTCGTCCAGGAGGAGGAGCTCGGGTTCGCCGACGCAGGCGCGGGCGAGGGCGACCTGCTTCTGCAGGCCGTAGGGGAGGGTGCCGGGGAGCCGGTGCGCGTGCTCGGCGATCCCGAACCCCTCCAGGGCGGCGACGGCGCGGGCGCGCAGCTCCCTCTCGTCGCGGTGGTGCCGTCCGAGACCGCTGATCAGGGAGAACGCCCCTCCGGCGGCGAGGCGGTCGGCTCCGGCGACGACGTTGTCCAGGACCGTCATCATCGGGAAGAGGTTGAGGCCCTGGAAGGTGCGGGCGATGCCGGCGCGGGCGAGGTGGTGGGGCCGGCGGCCGGGCGGCGGGGCTCCCTTCCAGGTGATGGCGCCCGCGGTGGGGCGCAGCACGCCGGAGAGGACGTTGAACAGGGTGGTCTTTCCCGCGCCGTTGGGGCCGATGAGGCCGACGACGGACCCCGGCGCGACCTGGAGCCCGACGTCGTCGAGCGCGGTGAGGCCTCCGAAGCGCACGGTCACCCCGTCCGCTCTCAGGAGATGGTCCGCTGCGGTCGTTGTCATGGCTGCCTTTCTCGCGGTTGCCGACCGAGAACCCGTACCGACCAGTTGGTATGACGGGGGCGTCCGGCGGCCCGGGGGCCGTCGGACCGGAGGGTCAGTTGAACAGGCGGGCCAGGTCCACGCGGGACCTGATGTTGAGCTTGCGGAAGATGCCGCGCAGGTGGTGCTCGACCGTGCGCGGGCTGATGAACATGTGCGCGGCCACCTCGCGGTTGGTGGCCCCCTCGGCGACCAGGCGGGCGATCTGCTGCTGTTGCGCGGTCAGCTCGCCGGCCGCGTGCGGTCCGGGGTCGGGTCCGGACGCGGCGGTGCCGATGGCGCGCAGCTCCGCGCGGGTCTGCCGTACCCACAGCCTCGCGCCGAAGCGCTCGAAGGTCTCCACCGCGTTGTTCAGGTGCTCGCGGGCCCGGCCGGGCAGGCGCGCCCTGCGGAGGAAGGCGCCGAACAGCAGCTGGGTGCGGGCGTGCTCGACGTCGTCGTCCCCGCACGCCCGGTGCAGGGCCAGGGCGTTCTCGAAGTGGTCGGCCGCCTCGTCGCCCGTGGCCAGGAGCCCGGAGCCGCGCGCCGCCAGGGCCAGCGCGCTCGGGCTCCCCACCGACTCGGCCCAGCGCCGGTACCCGGCCAGGGACGTGCGGGCCCACTCCGTCTCGCCCATCCTGACCGCGGCCTCCACGAAGTGCGGGGCGGTCAGCAGCCGCATGGTGGGGTGGCCGTGGCCGGGGGCGGAGTGCACGAGGGAGCGCAGCCGGAAGAACGCCTCCGCCGCGTTGCCCCGGGACAGCTCCAGTACGGCGAGCGCCCACGCCGCCAGGGCCGCCGCCAGCCCGAGGCTGTTCTCGCCCGCCTGGGAGGCGACCGCGCGGGCGCGGATCCGGCAGGTGTCCACGTCGCCCTGGATGGCCGCGATCATGGCCAGCGACGCCAGGTGCTGGGTGGCCCAGATGGTCTGCCCGCTCTCGCGGGACACCCTGAGGCCGGTGAGCGCGGTGCCGGCCGCGGACGGGAACCGGCCGCTCCAGAACTCGGAGAAGACCAGGAAACCCAGCGCGGCGGGGAGGGTGGCCTGTTCGCCGCGCGCCCGGCCGACCTCCGCCGCCCGGGAGGTCGCCGCGCGCACGAAGGGCGCGTCGGCCAGCCGCAGCCCGGTGATGCCCGCCCAGATCAGCTCGGAGGGCTTGGCGATCTCCGCCAGCCCGGTGGCCTCGCGCAGCAGGGGCGTGGACCCCGGGTAGTCGCCCCGGAAGGAGATCACGCACCCCTCCAGGAAGGCCGACAGCAGGCGCATCGGCGCCGGGTCGTCGGTGCGGACCAGGGAGACCGCCAGCTCGGCGGCGCGGGCGTGGCGTCCGGCGTCGCCGGCCAGGGAGGCGGAGTCGGCGGAGCGGACCAGCGCCCGCAGGGCCAGGAAGCGGTCGTGCGGGATGAGCTCGCGCCCGACGGTGTACAGCCGCTCGGCCACGTCGAGGGCGTTCTCGCCCCGCATGGCGATCTGGGCGTCGATGAAGTCGACGGTGACACGGCGCCGGTCGGAGACCGCGAGCGGTCGCGCCTGCGACAGCAGGCGGGTGGCGCGTTCGGTGCGGCCCGCCATGTAGGCCTCGTAGGAGGCGGTGGTCAGGCGGCAGGCGCGCTCGTCGGAGTCCGGTGACAGCCAGGCGGCGCGCTCGAAGGCGTGGGAGGCGGCGAGGCGGCCCTCCAGGCGCTTGGCCCGGCGGGCGGCGGCGGACACCGCCTCGAACAGGTCCGCGTCGGGGGCGCTCGTCCCCGCGGCGGCGTGCAGGGAGAACTCCACGGGCGCCCGCTCCGGGTCCACCGCCCCGGCCAGCGCCCGGTGGGCGTCGCGCAGCCGCCCGGCGGGGGTGTCCTGGGCGATCGCCTCGCGGGTCAGGGGGTCCGTGAAGACGACGGCGTCGCCCTCCACCCGGACCAGGCCCCGCTCCTCCGCCGGTTCGAGGTCGGTGATGGTCGCGTCGGCCCCGCCGGAGGCGGTGAGCAGCAGGTGGACGCGGGGCGCGGCGCTGAGCGCGGCGAGCAGGAGGAGGCGGCGGGCCCGCTCGGGCAGCTCGCGGTAGGGGACGAGGAAGTCGCCGCGCAGGCGGCCGGGCAGGCGGGGCGGGTCGGGCAGCGGCTCCTCGCCGAGGAGCTGCGCCGGGGCCAGTCCGCGCAGGTAGCCGAGGACGGCGGCCGGGTTGCCGTGGGCGGCGCGGACGAGGGAGGAGCGGACGGCGGAGGCGAGGGTGACGGGGGCGCTGTCGGTGAGGATGTCGTGCACCGCCCGCTCCTCCAGGGGGGCGAGGAGGAGTTCGGCGATGCCGGGCACGAGCGCGTCGGGGGTGGGCTCGCCCGTGGTCTCGGGCAGTCGCGCCCCGGCTGGCTTGCCGTGTCCCTCGCGCGCGGTGAACAGGGCGGCGACCGGGGTGCCGCCGAGCCGGCGGGCCGTGAAGGACAGCGCGTCCAGCGAGGGGGCGTCCAGCCGGTCGGCGTCGTCCACGCAGACCAGCAGCGGTCGGCCGCGCCCGGCGGCCGCGCGGGACAGGAGTTCGGGCAGCGCCGTGTAGAGGGCGAGCCGGTCGGCGTCGGCCACCGCGCCGCGGGTGAGGGCCTCCCTGAGGAGCGGGCGCCAGGGCTCGGGGAGCCCGTCGACCTCGGCGCCGAGGGGGCGGAGCAGGCGTTGGAGTCCGGAGAAGGGGAGGCCCGCCTCGTCGGAGACACCCCCCGCGTGGAGCACGGTGAAACCACCGGCGGCGCCGCGGGCGTGGTCGAGGAGGGCCGTCTTCCCCCTGCCCGGACCACCCGAGACGAGCAGGGCCGCGCCCCGTCCGGACCTGGCGCGGCCCAGGGCGTCGGCGAGGGCCCGCGTCTGCGTGTCACGGCCACGGAGGCGGGTGTTCGGGGGTTCGGGTTCGCTGCCTTCCACGTGCTCACATTCGCACAGCGGCCCCCCGTCACGGCAGGTGCGGAGGTCCACACTGGTCGTTTCACCGATGCCCGCACCGAGTCGCACGCGGCGGCTCCCGCGGGCCCGGGACGCCTCCCGCGGGGAACCGGGGGGCGGGTGTTCCCGGGGGTGCCCCAGCACCCACCTGCGTTTCCACACCCCCGAAAGAGTGATGTCTCTCACTCCGCACGGCGGTCCGGAGCCCCGCCGAGGATTCACCGACTCCAGGGGCGGTTATAAATCCGTAACGCGCACGCAACGCCATACCCGCGATACCGACAAAGAGGACAAACGAAACAACGGATAGCTCTTTGTCTTCTTCGGGACACTGTCGCAGCCGCCCTGCACGGGATATCCAGTCCGGGACACCCCCGGACAGCAGGAGGGACCGACGCCCATGGAGAACCGCTCCACGACAGCACACGGCCAGTGGTTACCGGCATCCGCCCACGCCCACACCCGCACCACCGCGAGAAGTCCCACGTTCGGTGTCGAGGAGGAGTTCTTCGTCGTCGATCCGCGCACCCGCCGGATCCTCTCCCGAGCGCCCGAGCTCCTGTCCCGCACCCGCATGCCGGACGAACGCCTGTCCGGAGAGTTCAGCCGCGTCCAGGTCGAGGCCAACAGCCCCGTGTGCGAGACCGCCGACGACGCCCTGCGGTTCCTCCGCGCGGCCCGCGGAGAACTGGCGCGCTCCGCCGACGAGGCCGGGCTCGCCGTGGCGGCCACGGGCACCGCCGTCATCGGCGACACCTCGGCCGCCCTCGTGAGCGAGGGCCCCCGCTACGCCGACATCGCCGCGCACGCGGGGGGACTGCGCACCTCCCACATCGTGTGCGGTTGCCACGTGCACGTGGGCATCCCCGACCGCGAGACCGCCGTGGCGGTGAGCGACCACCTGCGGCGCTGGCTCCCCTTCCTGGTGGCGCTGTCCGCGAACTCGCCCTTCCACGCGGGGGTCGACACCGGCTACGCGAGCTGGCGGTCCATCACCTGGAACAGGCTGCCCTCCGCCGGGCCGCCCCCCATGCTGCGCTCGCTGGCCGAGCACGAGCGGGCGGTGCGGGCGCTGTCCTCCGCCGGAGCGATCCTGGACAGGCACATGGTCTACTGGGACGTCCGCCTGTCCGACCACCTGCCCACCCTGGAGATCCGGGTGGGGGACGTGGCCGCGACCGCCGAGGAGGCGCTGCTGTTCTCCGTCCTCACCCGCGGCCTGGCCACCCGCGCGCTCGCCGACGTCCACCACGGCAGGCCCGCGCCGGAGATCACCGACCAGACCCTGCGCGCCGCCATGTGGCGCGCCGCCCGGGACGGCCTGGAGGGCAGCGTCCCCGACCCGCTCACCGGCGAGTGCCTGCCGGGGGCCTACGCCCTCGAACGGCTGTGGAACGCGGCGCTCCCCGGCCTGAGCGCCAACGGCGACGCCGACCTGGTGTCGGCGCTGCTCGACCGGGCCCGGGAGGCCGGGACGGGGGCGGCCCGCCAGCGCTCCGCGTACGCCCGGCGGGGGTACCTCACCGACGTGGTCGACCACGTCGTCCGCGGGACGCGCGAGGGCCTCTGACCCCGGAGCGGACCGCGCGGGGCCGCCGGAAGACCGGCGGCCCCGCTGTTCAGGCGGCGTCCCCCGAGGAGTCCGCCAGGTCGGCGAGGACCGGCGGGTCGGCGCCCTCGCGGGTCACCGTGACCGCGGCGGCGGACGCCGCGAACCGCAGCATCTCCTCCAGGTCCCCCCTGGTCGTCCCCGCGAGACGGGCCCGGGGACCGTCGCCCAGCAGGCCGCGGCGGTCCAGCCAGGTCAGCAGCGCTCCCATGAACGAGTCGCCCGCGCCGACCGTGTCCACCACCTCGACCTTCGGCGCGTCGACCACCGCCTCCACACCGTGGGAGACCGCGAGGGCCCCCTCGCCACCGAGGGTCGCCACGACCAGCGACGGGCCGAGGGCGGCGAGGGCGAGGGCCGCCCGCGACGGCGACAGGTCCGGGTACAGGAACGCCAGGTCCTCGTCGCTGGCCTTGACCACGTGCGCCTGCGCGCAGTGCCGCAGGGCCAGGGCGCGCGCGGTCGCCGGGTCGCCGATGACGTCCGGCCGGATGTTGGGGTCCAGGGTGAGCGTCACCCGGCCCCTCCCGTGCTCGCGGCGCAGCAGCGACTCGATCCGGGAGGCCCCCGGCTCGCGGAACAGGGCGATCGACGCGGCGTGCAGGGCGCGCACCTGCGGCTCCAGCTCCTCCGGGAGTTCGCCCGCGCGCCAGTGCCAGTCGGCGGCGTCGTCCATGCGGAAGTCGTAGCGCGCCGACCCGTCCGGACCGAGCGAGGCGAGGGCCAGGGCCGACGGCTCCTCCGCCGCCAGGAGGCCGGCGGGGTCCAGGCCCTCGCCGAGCAGCCGCTCACGGATCATCGCGCCGAAGCCGTCCGAGCCGATCCGGGCGAGCAGGCGGGTCGGGGTGCCGAGCCGGGCCGCCGCGACGGCCGTGTTGGCGGGGCCCCCTCCCGGGGAGGCGCGCAGCACGCCGGCGCCGTGGCCGGTGGGCAGCAGGTCCATGACGTTCTCACCGATCACGACGAGGCGCGCGGGTGCGCCCGCCGCCCTCGTGCCGTCCGTGCTTCGCGCGGTCACTCGTCTTCTCCGGGGGCCGGGGCGGACGTCGCGGGGAGCGCGTCCGCGAGGGAGGTCGACAACCCGATCTGGGGCAGAAGGGTCGCCTGGTAGGCGTGGTAGACGTCGGGCTTGCCCGCCCAGACGCTTCCCGCCGGCCGGTTGGCCGGATCGAGTTCGTGGTGCCAGCTGCCGTGCTCGCCGTCCAGGTGGAACCTGGCGGCGTAGTCCCACCAGCGGTCGTAGAGGAGGGTGTACTCGCCGTCGCCCGTGTGCCGGGCCAGCGCCCAGGCGGCCATCGTCGCCTCGGCCACCACCCAGTGCATGCGCTCGCGCACGACCGGGCCGTCCTGCCAGTCGAGGGTGTAGACGAAACCGTCCTCGCCGTCGACCCCCCACCCGCGCCGGACGGCGTGGGAGAACAGGCTCCGGGCGTCGGGGGTCAGCCAGTCGGGGACCTCCTCGCCCGCCCGGGTGAGCGCGATCTCCAGGTGGACCAGCAGCCGCGCCCATTCGAGCAGGTGGCCGGTGGTGCTCCCGAAGGGGCGGAAGGGGTGGTCCGGCCGGTCCCGGTTGTAGTCCGGGACGGGCTCCCATCCGGGGGTGAAGTGCTCGGGCAGGCGCCAGTCGTGGGCGGCGGCCACACCGTGGACCAGCCGCTCCGCGACGGCGAGCGCGCGACGCGTCCAGAGGGTGTCGCCGGTGGCGTCGGCGGCGGCGAGGAACGCCTCGACGCAGTGCATGTTGCTGTTGGCGCCCCGGTACTCCTCGGTGGCCTTCCACCCGGCGTCCCAGCTCTCCCGGACGGCCCCCGCCGACTCCTCCCAGAAGCGGGCGTCCATGACCCGCAGCGCCTCGTCGAGCAGGTCGCGGGCGCCGGGGCGGCCGGCGGCGGTGGCGGTGGAGGCCGCCAGGACCACGAACGCGTGCTCGTAGGCGGACTTGCGCGGGAGGTCGGCCCCCGGCTCCCCGCCCTCCGCGTGGGAGCGCTCCCGGGACGCGTCCCCGGCAGAGTGCCCCTCCGGAACCCGGTCGAACCACCCGCCCAGCTCCCCGTCGCGCAGCGGCCCGTCCGCGAGTGCGGCCACCCCGTGGTCGGCGAGCCGGCCGGCGTCCGCGTCACCGCGGAGGTGGGCCAGGGAGAACACGTGCGTCATCCGCGCGGTGATCCACGTGGCGACCGGCCGGTCACGCTCCACCCCGCCGCGCGCGTCCAACCAGCCGAAGCCGCCGGGCACCGCGGAGCCCGCGGCGAAGGCGCACAGCCTCCGCTCCTCCTCCCGCAGCCACTCGGGATGCCCCGGGGCGCGGTGTGTCGATGCTGTCAATCCACTGCCTCCTCGTCGGTACGCCGGACCACGCTATCCCGCGAGGTCGACGCGGCGGTAGACCAGGGCCCGGCGAACCGGGCCCCGGTCGCGCGCCGCCGGGACGGCCGCGGCGCCGACGCGCGCGGAGCGCCGGGCCCCTGGCGCCACCGGGACCCGGGTGCGCCGGGGACGGACCGGACGGGCGGGGCCCCGGGCGCTCCGGCCGGACGGACGCGGACCCCTGCGACCGCCGCCGGGGCCGGTCGGTCGGCGCGGACGGCGGATCCGGCTCCCGGGAGCGCCCCCGCCGGGGGCTCCCCTCACCGGCCGGCGGACGGCGGAAGTGCTCGCCCGCGGGCGGCCCGCCGGCCCCCCAGGTCGGCCGAGCGGCAGGTCCAGCGGATGTGCTCGGCGACCGTGACGGGATCGTCGGCCATGGGGATGTGCCCGCTGCCGATCAGGGAGACCATGCGCGCGTTCGGCACCCGCTCGTGGGCGTGCACCGCGCTGGACGGCAGCAGGGTCCGGTCGCGGTCCCCCCAGGCGATGGTCACGGGACAGTCGATGGGCCGCGCCGCGAAGTGGTACTCGGCGATGCGCGGGACCATCCGCACGTAGGGGGCTCCCGGTTCGAGCCCCTGCACGCTGAAGCGGGTGGCCTTGGCCTCGGGCGAGGAGGGGTCGCCCCGCAGGGCGATCCGCGCGGCGGCCCGGGCTGGCGCGGTGTTGGCGAGGCGCTCCTTGACCGGTGTCGGGATCCGGGTCGCCAGGTCGGCGGCGGCGCCGACCGCGCGCATCCCCCACCGGGCGAGGCTGTCGGAGAACCCGGCCGGGGAGAACACCGTCACCGACCCCGCCAGACCACGGGTCCCCAGCTCCAGGGCGATCGACCCCCCGAGGGAGTTCCCGGCCAGGTGCGGGCGCTCCCAGCCGTGAAGTTCGCAGAGCGCTCGGACGTCCTCGGTCATGCTCAGGACGTCGTAGGGCTCGTCGGCCCCCGGCGCGGGGGTCGAGCCGAAGCCGGGCAGGTCCACACAGATGACCTGGTAGTCCCGGGCGAGCCGGGTCATGACGACCTTCCAGCTCTGGCGCCGGTCGCCCAGGCCGTGGAGCAGCACCAGCGGGCGGCCGCGCCCGCGCCGTTCGAAGGCGATGCGTGTCGGGTCCATGCTGTCCGGTCTACCCGCTCCGGCGCGTCGCCACCACCGGGCCCGGGGCGGGAGGGGCGCCCCGGACGACGGCGCGACGCGGGCCGTGGGGGCGGGGGCGGGCCGCCCCGACCCCACCGGACCCGAGGAGGGGGCGGGGGGCGGGGGCGCGGGACCGGTCCCGCGTCCCCGCCGACGACGGCGCGGCCCCGGTCTCCGCGCGGGGACCGGGGCCGCGCCGGGGCGGAGCGGGGCGTCAGACCCGTACGGGCGCCCGCGTCAGCATCAGGCCCGACAGGACCGCCAGCAGCCCGAGCAGGGGCACCAGGCCCACGCCCAGGCCCGACACCGTCAGTATCAGCATCCCGCCGCCGATCAGCGCGGCCGCGACCAGGACCCGCAGCATGCCGGGGGAGCCGCTCAGCGCCTTCGGCGGGTTCTCGAACCGCACCGCCCAGTGCGCCAGCGGCGCGATCATCGGCAGCAGGACCGCCAGGCCCAGCACGCCCCACAGCAGCCACGTGCCCGTCAGCGGCGCCGGGGTGTCGATCCCCAGGCCGAACACCAGGACCCCCGCGACCACGCTGACCGGGATCATGTGCCACAGGTAGACCGTCATCAGCTGCGGGCAGACCCGGTCCAGCATCCGCGCGGGCCCGGGGCGGTCCGACCACGCGCTGATCCTCTCCCGCAGCAGCACCGCGACGCCGATCTGGAGGACGCCCAGGGAGCCGAGCACCAGGGTCGGCGGGGACACGTTCGAGGTCTCGGCGGCGAACACGCCCGTCATGTTCACCGAGTACGGCCCGAACAGCACCAGGGCCAGCGCGGCGACGCCGCCGCCCACGGCCATCATCGCCGCGTAGCGGAGGCGGATCGCCCCCGTCGCGTAGCGGAAGCCGAGCTGGTGGATGCCCAGCCACACGAACGCGATGTTCAGGTAACCGACCCAGTCCGCACCGGTCCCGTACCGGACGGCGTCGACGGCG
This sequence comes from Nocardiopsis sp. CA-288880, assembly GCF_050955985.1. NCBI lineage: Bacteria > Bacillati > Actinomycetota > Actinomycetes > Streptosporangiales > Nocardiopsidaceae > Nocardiopsis > Nocardiopsis sp. CA-288880. The sequence goes on from NZ_CP192105.1 coordinate 7,250,111, forward strand.
ACCGCACCGGCGAGCAGCGCCGCCGGCACCCACCACCCGAACCTCTCCTGCGCGCCGAACAGCACCGGGGTCGCCACCACGACCAGCACGTACACGGCCAGGAACCACAGGACCATGCCCGCCGCGCCCGAGCCCACCAGGACCGACTCCGCGGGGGCGCCGCTCAGCACCAGCAGGTGGGAGGCGGTGATCCACACGACCGCGAGCGGCACCACGGGCCAGGCGAGGCGGCGCAGTCTGCGCGCGTACCAGGTGGAGGCCGTGACCCCCTTGTCCGAGGCCGAGCGCCAGCTGATGAGGTTCGCGGCCCCGCCGACGAAGAAGATCAGCGGCATGACCTGGACGACCCACGTGAGGGCGAAGCCGCCCTCGGTCTCCAGGACGCTTCCCGCCTCCAGGATGCCCTGGTCCTGGGCCAGGACCGGGAGCCACCAGTGCTGCATGACCACGAGGGCCATGACGAGGAGCCTGATGACGTCGAGAAACCTGTCACGCCCCGCTCCGGGCCGGGGGACCCGCTGGTCTGCGGCGGGTGAGGCCGCGTGGACGGTGCCGGGCGGGGGCGCGGACAGCACGCCCCCGCCCTCGTTCTCGACGGTCACGGTCATGTCGCTCCTAGGTCTTCCCGTGCACGGACCCCCTGGGCACAGCGTGTTCCCAGTGGTCGGAGTCGACCGGGATCAGGGGGTGGCAACGCGTTCTCCAACGCGCCCTACGGCGGGCCCGCGTCGGTGTCGGCAGATCGGTGACGCGCGTTGCTACGACCTTAGGCGGAAGAGGCGGGTGGTCGCGATGGATCTGACGCCCCTTTTGAACCGGCGGTTCGCACTCCCCGAAAAGGTGGTGCCCGCACCACCGCGCGGGAGCGCCCGGCAGGGTAGTGGAACCGGGACGGGGAGGACCGCGTCCGGCGGCCGCCCGCGGCGACCGCCGGGACCGCTACGGACCGCGCTCCGGGCGCACCGGCCCGGGAGGACCGCCGGGGCGGTGTGGAACCAGTGGACGGACAAGACCGCCGAAGGGCGCCCGGGCGGGGCCGGCGATTGTATGGGTCACGACCCGGGCCGGAGCGACCGACATCCACTCTGACCGGCCAGTCCCAGACCAGGCACCCCAGGTCTCACAGTGGTCGTCGTGGTGCGGCCACCCGTGGACGCCTCCGCGCGTTCGGCCCCGCCGGCGCGGGGGGCGGGCGGTGCGGGGCGTCGAGGGCCTTCCGGTCCGATGGTGGACGTCGCCGTCCACACCGGTGCCGGAGGCCCTCTTCGCCTGTGCCGGTCGGAGCCGGCGTCACCGGCCTCCGTGGTAGGTCTAGGGAGCGGTGGGCAGCGCGCGCTTGTGCGCGGTGGCGCGGTACCGGTCGACCAGCGTGGTCTCCACGTGCTCGGGCACCGGCAGCCCCTCCAGGAAGTCGTCGATCTGGTCGTAGGTCAGACCGAGCGCCTCCTCGTCCGGCTTCTGCGGCGACAGGGTCTCCAGGTCGGCGGTGGGGACCTTCGAGACCAGGTCGTCCGGGGCGCCGAGCTCCGCGGCGACCGCGCGCACCCGGCGCTTGGTCAGACCGGTCAGCGGGACGACGTCCACGCCGCCGTCGCCGTACTTGGTGAAGAACCCCGTGACGGCCTCGGCCGCGTGGTCGGTGCCGATCACCAGGCCGCGCAGGCCGCCGGCGACGGCGTACTGGGCGATCATCCTCTGCCTGGCCTTGACGTTGCCCAGGACGAAGTCCTCGGAGGCCTCGGTGTAGGCGAGCCCGGAGTCGGCGAGGGAGGCCGCCATGGCGTCGCTGGCGGGCTTGACGTCCACGGTGAGGCAGCGGTCCGGCGCGGTGAGGTCGACGGCGCGCGCGGCGTCCTCCTCGTCCTTCTGCGCGCCGTAGGGGAGGCGCATGGCGACGTACTCGGCGGTGTGCCCGGCCTCCCGCGCGCGGTCCACGGCCAGGCGGCACAGGAGACCGGCCGTCAGCGAGTCGACGCCGCCGCTGATGCCCAGGACGAGGGCGGTGGCGCCGGTGGTGGCCAGCAGTTCGGAGAGGAAGGTCACGCGCCGTTCGATCTCGGCGCGCACGTCGAAGTCCTCGGGCACGTCCAGGTCGAGGATGATCTCGCGGCGGGCCCGGCTCAGCTCGGTGTCGGTCACAGCTCTCCCCCGTGGGTCTCGTGCGTGTTCCCGCCGATTATCGCGCGCGGGGCGGCGGGCCGCACAGCCGGGGCCTCTCCGGCCGCGGGAGGAACCGGACCCGGGCCGCCGCGCCCGCGGCGGAGGGCCGGGGCGGGGAGGGCCTGCGGGAGCCGCGCGGGCTCAGTCGTCCGCGCGCAGCCGCCGGGCGAAGCGCTCGTAGTCGACCACCACGCCGTGCCCGTCCACCGAGAGGCGGTACTCGCCGTGCAGGGGGTCCCGGTAGGTGTAGCGCTCCAGTCCCCCCTCGGCCACGTGGCGCGTGTAGCGCTGCCGGACCCGGCGCACCCGCAGGGAGGGGATGTCGATCCAGACCACCTGGATGTCCCGGTACTCGCCGGGCCGCAGGCCCAGCCTGCGGATCGGGAGGGTGTTGGTCAGCGGTGTGGCGGCGACGTCCACGTCCAGGCAGCCGACCAGGCCGGGGAGGGGGTTCCCCTTGTCGTCGAACCAGTGGCCGCCCTGGGCGGTGAGGGCGACCACGGTCGTGCCCCGGCCGCTCACGACCTCGGTGCGCACCTCCCTGGTCGCCCAGGCGAGGTCGGTGCGGACGGTGAAGCGGGTGAAGAACCGCTCCTCGCCCTCGACCACGGTCTCCCCCGCCTCCAGGCGGTAGCCGTCGGGCTCGGGAAGGAGTGTGCCCAGACCGAGCCCCTCGGGGACGTCGGTCCGAGCCCACGCGGCTGGATGTTCCGTCGGTGACGACATGTCACCGTTCTACCGCTCTCCGGGTCCGGTGCGCCAGGCAGGGCGGGCCCGCACCGCTCCCGGACGCCGTCGGTCGATTCCGGGCCACAACGCCCCGCCTCTGGGAGAACGCCCCGCCCCCTGGGAGATGGTGCCCTCGACCCCGGCCCGGACCCTGTCACGCTCTTTCCAGGCCTCGGTTTGCTGCTCGGTGCGTGCCGCGCGGATCGCGTGGTGTTCGTCGTGGTGCCGTAGCCGCAGTTCACGGCAGGTTGCGGCGGGCGAACCGACACACCGTTCCCGGTCCGGACAGGGCCGACGGTCCAGCACGGAGAACCGCACCCGGATCACGGGAAGCCCTTGTCGGGAGCGCCGCTCATGCCGGCCAGCGGTGGTGCGCCCTCGCGGGCAGGCGACCTGCCTGCTCGCCCGGTCAATGGTGAAGGCGTCCTGCGCATAGAGGCCGCTCGCAGAGGCGGCGGCGTTGCCCGCCATTGGTCCTTGCAGGTCGACGCCGTGCTCTCGCTGGGCTGCCACGGTCTGGGAGGCGGTGGGGTGTCCGGCGTCCACCCAGTGCCCATCGGGCGGGCATCCCCGAAGCGAAGACCGCTTCCAGCAGCCGGGTTCCGTCCCTGCCGATCCGCGCACCTACCTCCTGGCGCTTGGTCTTGGACTCGGGGAATACGACAACGCCGTTCTCCGCGACCCTGGTCGCGGAGAACGGCGTCGGGTGGGACCCGAACCGGGAATCAACCAACGGCGTCCGTGTGCGGCGGGCCCCGCCCCGCGGTGTCACCCCGTGCTCGCCACGGGGTGACACCGGTCGTGGATCAGCTGGTCAGTCGGTGTGGGTCGGGTACGCGGGCACGGCGACGGGAGCGGAGGACTCGGGCTCCGGCTGACCCGGGTCCTCGCACAGCCCGACCTCCGCACCCGGCACCCCGACGGGCACCCCGACGGGCGCCTCCGCACCCGGCACCTCAACAGGCACCCCGACGGGCGCCTCCGCACCCGGCACCCCGGCGGACAGCGCGAGCTGCTGGGAGGGGTCCGCCGAACACTCGACCGGGGCGGGGACCCCGGTGGGGTAGCCGGGAATCGCGACGGGATAGTTGGGAGTCCCGGTGGGGTAGCCGGGAATCGCAACGGGATAGTTGGGAGTCTCGGAGGGGTAGCCGGGAATCGCGACGGGATAGTTGGGAGTCTCGGAGGGGTAGCCGGGGATCGCAACGGGATAGTTGGGGGTCCCGGTGGGGTAGGTCGCGTCGTCGGCCCAGGCGGGGGATCCGCCGAACAGGGCGGCGGCCGCGAAACCGGCGACGATCAGGTAGTGCTTCAGACGCATGGCAGTCCTCGTGTGTGGTCCATGTGCGCGGGATACCGTCCCGCGCGGCGATCCGGAGACGGTCGGCTCACGCGGAGATCTCGACCGGGGCGCCGATCGGCAGGTTCTCGGCCATCCAGGTGGTGTCGTCGGCGGAGACCCGGACGCACCCGTGGCTGACCTGACGGCCCAGCGCGTCCTCGTCGCTGGTGCCGTGGACGGCGAGCCGGCCGAGCCCGCCCGCGAACGTCTCGGAGAACCCGCTCAGGCCGAAGGCGCAGACCCCGTAGGGCCCCTCCGGGTCCGGCGGCTGGAGCAGCTCGGTGAAATAGTAGCGACCCTCCGGGGGTGGGAGTCTCGCCCTCCCCCGTGCCGATCACACCGGTGCGCACTCCTCGTCCCCGTCGAAGACGGTGCACTCGAAGTCGCCGGTGTCGACCTCCACGCGGTACGCCGTGGAGGTCGGCCACACCTCTTCGCTCCTCACCCAGCCCGTGCCGCCGTTCGGACGGACCGGCAGCAGCACCTGGAGCCGCTCGCCCTCGTTGCGCTGGACGGGGAACGCCCGCTCCACCCCGAAGCCGTTCGGACTCGTGAGGGTGTGCAACATCTCACCGCCACCGGGCCCGGCGTGGACATCGGCCCCGTCGCCGAGGACCGTCGCGATCTCCACACCCTCGACGCCGTTGCCGGCGGTGTCGACGGGCGCCTCCTCCGACGCCGGTTCGTCGGCCGGGCGGGTCCCTGCGCGGGGACGGCCGGCGACCGGGCACGCGACCCGTGCACGCGCAGGAGGCACAGGGCCAGGGCGCTCGGAGAGGGCCCGCCGCACACGGGCGCCGGCACCGTCTCCCAGGGGGCGGGGCGTTGTGGCCCACGCAGATTCCGTTACCGGGGTCCGGCCGGGGCCAGCCTCCCGCATCAGCTGATCGGTGTTGCGATCAACCTTGTCCGTATCGATGCCCGTCTGACCAGCACGCCCCGGGCCCGCACTCGTACCGGTCACTTCGCAGCGCTTCGCCCCGCCGAGCAGGTACTCGACGGGGCGAAGTGGTCAGGGCCCGGAATCAACCGACAGCGTCCGGGAGCGGTGCGGGCCCGTGCCCCCGGCGCGGACGGGGGGTCAGACCCCGGCGGCCTCCTCGGCCCCGGGGCCGGTCCCGGTCGCGCGGAGTTCGGCCTCGACCCGGTCGAAGTCCTCCTCCATCTGCGTGCTGACCTTCGCCAGCCCGTTGAACACGAAGATCGCGACGAGGCTGAGGGCGACGGCGGGAACCATCGCGTACAGGCCGGTGCCGAGGTAGGCGGTGTCGACGACGTCCCAGAGGATCGCGGTGACGCCGCCCGCGACCATCCCCGCGAGCGCCCCGGCCCAGGTCATCCTCTTCCAGAACACGGAGAGCACGAGGATCGGTCCGAAGCCGGCGCCGAAACCGGCCCACGCGTAGCCGACCAGGTCCATCACCGACTGGTTGCCCCACAGCGCGATCGCCGCGGCGGCCAGGGCGACGACCACGACGGTGACGCGGCTGATCCACAGCAGCGCCCTCGGGTCGGCGTCCCTGTTCACGAAGGCCTTGTAGCCGTCCTCGGTGAGCGCGGACGCCGCGACCAGCAGCTGCGAGTCGGCCGTGCTCATGACGGCGGCGAGGATGGCGGCGAGCAGGAGCCCGGCGACCAGCGGGTGGCTCAGCGACTCGATGAGGAGCGGGAAGACCTGTTCGGGGTTGCCGAGGGGGGTGTCGAAGTAGGCGATGCCGATGAAGCCGATCACCACGGCCATGGCCATGGCGCTGACCGCCCAGGTGACGCTGATGACGGCGGCCTTCGGGATGTCCGCCACCGACCGGATGCCCATGTAGCGGGAGAGGATGTGGGGCTGTCCGAAGTAGCCCAGGCCCCAGGCGAGGCCGGAGAGGATGACGACCCAGCCGAGGGTCTCCGTCGGGGCCCACCGGCCGAGGTCGGCGTCGAGGGAGACCCCGCCGACGGCGGACAGGAGGCCGTCGCTCCTGGCGGACACGCCTTCGGCCAGGCCGCCGAAACCGCCGAGCGCGGTGACCGCCAGGACGGGGACGACCAGCAGCGCCAGCCACATCATCGCGGCCTGCACGACGTCGGTGTAGGAGACAGCGAGGAAGCCGCCGAGGACGGTGTAGAGCACCACGATGCCGACGCCGATGGCGATGGCGGGGGCCGGGGAGAGGCCGAAGACCTGGTCGAACAGGGCCGCCATGGCGACCAGGCCGGAGGCGACGTAGAAGAAGTAGAAGACGATGATGAGGATCGCCGAGACCCCGCGCAGCAGGCGGGTGGGGTCGTTGAAGCGGTTCTCCAGGAACGAGGACAGTGTCAGCGAGTCGGAGTCGCCGCCCGCACGGGCGTCGGTCACCCGCTCCGTGTACACCCGGAGCCGTGGGGCGAGGAGGACCCAGCTCCCCGCGAAACCGCAGGCCAGGCCCACGGCGATCCACGCCTCCCCCAGGCCCGAGACGTAGATGGCGCCCGGCAGGCCGAGCAGCAGCCATCCGCTGAAGTCGCTGGCGTTGGCGCTCAGGGCGGCCACCCAGCTGTTGAGCTGGCGGCCCCCGAGCACGAAGTCGGACTGCGAGACGGTCCGCTTGTAGGCCCAGAGGCCGATGGCGACCATGCCGGCGAGGTAGACCGCGAAGGTTCCGATCGACCAGAGCATCGATTCGCTCAAGACCGGCTCCTCCCTTCCCTTGCGCGCGCAACTGATGCCCTTACGCGCTGTTTACGGACATTGCTCGCGATCACTACCCCTTGTTCCACGGGTCACAACGGTTGTGCGGTGAACCACACCGCTTCGAGACCGCGCCGAGTCCTCGGGGGGCGCCGTTTGTCCGCGCGGCCATGCGTGAGGCCCGCCGTTTGTCCGATCGGACAGGAGGAGCGCGATCGGCCGTGGGACAGAGGGGCCGCCCGGGGCCCCGCGGGGGTCCGGGGCCGCCCCGGCGGGTTCAGCCGAACCGCGTGCGGAGCCCCGCCTCCACGGCGGCGAGGTGCTCGCCCAGGGCGCGCCGGGCCGCCCCCGGGTCGCGGGCGCGGACGGCGCGCGCGATCTCCCCGTGCTGGGCGTTGCTGAGCGCGATCCCCTCCTCCGTGGGCGGGGCCGTGTCCATGAGCCCGTTGACCCGCATCCGCACGTCCGTCAGGACGGCGGTGAGCTCCTCGGAACCGGTCAGGCGGGCCAGGGTGACGTGCAGGACGGTGTCGAGGCGGCGGTAGGCGGCCCGGTCGGCCCGCTCCGCGGCGGCGAGGCCGACCGACAGCAGGCGCTCCTGCTCGGCGGTCAGGCCGGTCTCGGCGAGCCGGACCACGACCCCGGTCTCCACCGCCCGGCGGAGGGCGAGCAGGTCGTCCAGCCCGGCGCCCGTGGCCGCGAGGCCGCGCAGGGCCTGGCCGGGCGTGGGGCGGGGCGGGACACCGCGGACGAACGTTCCGCCGCTGCGCCCCCTGCGCGCCTCGACGTACCCCCGGTCCTGGAGCAGGCGCAGGGCCTCGCGCAGGGTGACGCGGCCGACGCCCAGCCTGGCCGCGAGGTCGCGCTCGGCGGGGAAGCGGGCTCCGGCGGGGACCACGCCGAGCCGGATCGCGCACAGCAGCCGGTCGACGGTGGCCTCCAGGGCTCTGCCCGACGGCACCGGGCGGAAGACCGCCTCGGCCGCGGGATCGGTGGGAGGGTCCACACGGTCAGCTTAGGCTCGCCCCCGGCCCTCCAGGGTCCGCGACCGCCGGGGCGGCGCCGCCCGCTCTCCGGCAGCCGTGCCGGGTCCGGCCCGCGCCCCTGCTCGCGGGACGCGTCCCCGCGGGCGGGCGTCCGCGTGTCCGGGCCGCCGGCGGGGGCCGGCGCCGGGCCTTCGCCCCCTGGTTCACAGTCGCCCCTCGGGGGAACTGTTCCGTGCACAACGGAATTCGAGAGAGGTCCCCCCGACAGTGGACACCCCCCTTTCACCCCGCGGCCTCCAGCCGAACGAACCGGCCTGGCAGATGCGGGTGCTCTACGAGGACGAGCCCGTGGGCGGCGCCGTCCTGCTGTCCCCCGGCCTGCTGGTGACGTGCGCGCACGTCGTCAACACGGCGCTCGGCCGCGGCGGGGACCCGGAGGACCACCCGGGAGCGGGCGCCGCGGTGCGCCTGCGCTCGTTCGACGGGCGGGTGTGGGAGGCGGAGGTCGCGACCGACCTGTGGGCGGCGGGGCCGCAGAGCCGCGACCTGGCCCTGCTGCGCCTGACCGGCCCGGGGCTGCCGGACACCGACTTCCCGGTGCTCAGCGGCTGCGGGGACCTGGAGCCGGGGCAGGCCCTGTACACGACGGGCTACCCGGCGGGCATGCGGTCGCTCCAGGCCTCGGTGACCTACCACGGCAGGGGCGGACCCAACGGCGTCACGCACCAGGTCGAGACGCCTCCCTCGCGGTCGTCCCTGATCACCGGCGGGTTCAGCGGGTGCGCCGTCCGGACCGAGACCGGTGAGCTGGTGGGGCTCGTGCAGATGAACCACCACTACGAGTGGGGGGACCCCGGCGAGCCCTCGGGAATCGCCTTCATCCTGCCCGTGGAGGAGATCGCGGGGGAGCGGGCCGGGGGCGAGACCGTCTCGGCCCGGCGCCTCGCGGACGAGTCGCTGTGCGGGAGGCGGACCTACGACCGCCTGCACGACCTCCTGGACTCGATCCCCCTGGAGGCGGTCCCGCCGGAGAGGCTGCTGGAGCCCCGGGAGATGCGCCGGGTCAGGCAGCAGGGGGCCGCCACCACCGCCTGGCGGGTCCTCACCGCGCTGTGGGACCTGGTGCCGGGGGCGGGGAGACCGCCGTTACGGGTGGCCTGGGTCCACCACGTCTACCGGGAGGTCTCTCCTCACCGGCCGGTCCCGCCGATGGTCTGGCAGTGGATCCGGGACGAGGCCTCCGTCCTGGGCCGCGAGTGGGCGGAGGTCCTGGCCGCCGACCGGGGCGAGCGCCTGCGCGAGCCCGGGGAGCCCTCCCCCGCGGAACGCCCCTCCCCCGAGCCCGCCCCCGACGAGCCCGACACGATGGTGTTCTTCGACCTGGAGCCGGTGACCGGCGGCTTCAAGCTCTCGCACGGCTTCGCCCGGCGGGGCGAGGCGGACGGCCGGCCGCTGCACCAGGACACGAGGCTGGTCAGCGAGCCGGAGATCTGCGACGAGATCGGCGACCTCATGAGCGACGTGGTCATGCGCAGGCTGGTCACCCCGAACGAGGAGTCCCTGCGGCTGCGCGTCTTCCTCCCGAGGAACCTGCTGTACCTGCGCCTGGGGCAGGCCACCGGCACCAGCGAGGTGCAGTTCCCCTCCCGGCTGGCGTCCAGGTACGAGATCGTCTACCACGTACGCGAGCGGCACGTGGACCCGAGCTACCTGGGGACCCCTCCCGGCCGGTGGCTCCTGCGCTCGCGGAAGCAGCGGGAGGAGGCCCTGGTGGGGGACCGCAACGTCCTCCTCACATGGGAGAAGAAGGTGAGCGAGGTCGCGGACGCCCTGTCGAGGTCGCACCTGACCGTCTGCGCCGTGGACTCCGAGACCGACGACGCCGAACACGTCTACGACTCCGCCGTCAACATGGGCGTCCCCACCATCGTCAAGGGCCCCAAGAAGGCCGTCTTCGACTTCGTGAACGAGCTGCTCGAACGGGAGCCCCGGTCCCGGGCGAGGATCACCGCCCTCCCCAGGCTCCTCCGCAACAAGTCGCAGGACTACCCCGACTTCCGCGACGTCTCCCTGTTCCAGGACGACTACGGGGACGTGCTCGCGCGGGCCGTCCTCGACGGGGGCTCGGCGCTCCCCCGGGCGGGAGGGGGCGGGACGGGCGCGGTGCCGTCCCCGCGGGCGGCGGCCTCCCGTGACGTGCCGGACTGACCGACCCGGGGAGGGCCGCCGTGCCGACCATTCCACTCCATCCTTTATGCCCGTGCCGTTCGGCCGAAATCGTCTGTAAGCGGAGGCGGTACCGACCCGTGAACCCTCCCGAACACGCACATCGGGGGTCCGTTCCGATTTCCCGGGCGATCGGGACGCGCCGCACGGCACCGCCCCCGACGGCGGCGTGGCAGAATCGGGGGAAGGACATTTCCAGGAGGAGTTCAGAAGAGGGGCCCGCCGACCCCTCCTTTGAAGTTCCCCACAAGGGGAAAAAGACGACATAATGGACGATTTGTCCCACAGGTACCAGAACGCACTCAGCACTCTGACAGGTGGCTCGTCCCGCCCGGTCGTTCTCGTCGACTCGTCCCCCCTCATGGAGCTGCACCGCGACAGCGTGGCCGCGCTGGTCGAGGGCGCCGGGCGGGCCGGGTGCACGGTCGTCCGCTTCCACCCCGGCAACCCCACGCACACCAGGGGCGAACACGATCCACCGTGGCCCCTGGAGTCCCACCTCCCCCCGGACGCCGCCGTCGCCGTCGTCGTCACCGACACGCAGGACCGCGGGTGGCGCGGCCCGAGGCTGCGCTCCTGGGCCGCCTCCCTCGCCTCCCGCCTGCCGACCGTCCTCCTCCACCTCCTGGACCGCTCCGTCTGGTCCGGGGGGCCGCTCGCGCCCGGGCCGATGCGCATGATTGGACCGTCCCCCGTCCCGCCCTCCTCCTGGGAGTTCACGGGGGCGGCGGCCGGCGCCGGGGACGGCGGCCTCCCCGCGGACGCCGCCGTGCTCCCCGTCCTGGAGTTCGGCCCGGACGCCCTCACCGCGTGGAGCGCGGCCGTGGGCGGCGGCCCCGGCCCCTGGGAGGCCGACGCGGCCGTGCTCCCGGCCGACGGCGCCCGTCCCCCCGGCTCCGCCCCCTGGGACCCCGATCCCGTGTCGCGCTTCCTCTCCCACGCCTCGCGCGGAGCGCGCGACCTCGCCGTGCGGCTGGCCCAGGCCCCGGTCAACCTCAGGGTGGCCGAGCTGATCCAGAGCAACATCCCGCACGCGCCCCGCGACCCGCGCGCGGCCGTCACCGAGATCGCCGAGGTGTTCGGCAGCGAGCTGATGGACCCGGCCGTGCCCCTGGGCGACCTCGACGACCCCGCCGCCGCGGCCCTGGAGTTCCTTCCGGGGGTCCGCAGGGAGCTCCTGGGCGGATTCGGCGACCTCAGCGTGATGCGGTCGGTGTTCTACTCCCTCGGGATCGAGTTCAAGGACGCGGCCAGGCTCTACCAGTGGCTGTCCCGGATCGAGACCGGCGCCCCCCAGGACCCCCCGATCGACGGCGAGGAGGACCTCGCCCGCGCCGTGCTGCCCGCGCTCTCCGAGATGCCGGGCGAGTACCGCAGGCTCGCGGACCAGCTCCGCGTCGCCCTGGGGGAGGAGCCCGCCCGCGAGTCCGCTCCGACGGGCGCCCCGGCGGCCCGCCGCACGCCCCCGGACGGGACGCGCCCCCCCGGCGGCCCCGCCCCCCGGCCCGGGGACGCGCCCCGCCCGCAGACCACCGCCCCCCGAGAGGAACCGAGCCCGACCGTGACCGACCCCCACACCCCCGCGACGGAGTCCGCCGGCTCGGAGCCCCTGGCCCTGGGCAGTTCGAGGCTGCGCCGTTCGCGGCAGAAGCCGCTCGCCAAGCTCCGCGGCGTCCCGCCGCACAACCTGAACTTCACCGGGCGGGAGAAGATCCTCGAGCACGTCCACGACCTGTTGGAGGACTCCGTCGGCGGGGTCTACCTGCTGGCAGGCGGCGGCGGCATCGGCAAGACCCAGATCGCCACCGAGTACGTGCACCGGCACCGGGACGAGTACGACCTGATCTGGTGGTTCGCCGCCAACAGCGCCTCGGACGTCCAGCAGTCCTACCTGCGCCTGGCCCGGTACCTGGGCCTCGGCGACGACACCGGGAACCTGGAGCAGGTCGCCCAGCAGGTACGGGAGGTCCTGGAGGGCGACGCCGGGGTGGGGCGCTGGCTCCTCGTCTTCGACGACGTCTCCGAGCTCGACCAGCTGGGGGAGGAGGTCCTCCCCTCCAACGGCCCCGGGGACGTCATCATCACCTCCCGCGACCAGAGCTGGATCCCCAGCGGGCGCAGCGAGGGCTCGATCGTCCCCACCCTGAGCGCGCGGGAGAGCGTCGCCCTGCTCCGCAAGGTCTGCCCCCACGGCCTGGAGGACGACGCGACGGCCCTGCGCATCGCCGAGCGGCTGGAGCACCTCCCCCTCGCGCTCGCGCAGGTCGGCGCCTACCTGCGCGACTCCCTGATGAGCGTGGAGGAGTTCCTCCACCTGCTCCAGGACAAGTTCGACGAACTCGTCACCCACGTGGAGCCGGAGGACCTGTACCCCCTGCCCCTGGCGGCGGCCTGGAACATGCAGCTCGACGACCTCCGGCGCGGCACGGGGCCCGACCGCGCCCTCAAGCGGATGGTCAGGGAGTTCGTCCAGCTCTGCTCGTTCTTCGCCCCGCGCTCCCTCTCGCGCACACTGTTCCACCGCGCCCGCGGGCTGAGCCCCAACCCGGACCTGTCACAGCTCCTCGGCAACGAGATGGTCCTGACGAGGGTCCTGCGCTACGTGAGCAGGCACAGCCTCGCCGAGTTCGACCGGACCAACCACACGTTCCAGCTGCACGTCACCTTCCAGACCGTCGTGCAGAGCACCCTCGGCGACGAGGAGCGGGTGCGCTACCGCGACCTGGCCCACCGGCTGCTGGCGCAGAGCGACCCCCTCGGCCCCGAGCTCCCGCAGAACTGGCCCGAGTACCAGCTGCTGTACACCCACGTGGACGCCTCCGAGGCGTGGCGCAGCCACGACCCGCAGGTCCGCGGCCTGGTGGGCAACGTGATCGTCTACCTGGTGGAGACCGGGAACGGCGACGCCGCGCTCGCCCTGGCGGACCGGGCCATCGAGGCCTGGTACGACGACACCGCGCAGAGGTTCCAGATCCAGCTGCTGCGCACCAGGATCCTCCGGATCCGCGGCGACAACGAGATCGCCCTCGCCGAGGCGGAGCGGATGTACGCGGAGCAGGCCCAGCTGGAGGGCCCGGAGAGCGAGGAGGCCCTGGAGGCCCACCGGGCGCGGGCCATCGCGCTCAGCAACCTCGGGCACTACGCCAGGGCCCTGGCCATGTTCGAGGACATCCACCGGACGAGGACCATGCTCTTCGCCGAGGACGACGAGAACACCCTGGTCATCGCCCACGACATCGGCGGCTGCCTGCGCCGCCTCGGCCGCTTCCGGCAGGCCCTGGAGCTGGACCGGCGCACCCTCGAACAGCGCAAGTACGTGTTCGGGCCGGACGGCATCCCGACGCTGCGGACGCGGTTGTCGATCGGCCTCGGCCTCATGGCCCTGGGCTACCTGGAGGAGGCCCGGGAGACGCTGGTGGACTGCCGGAGGCGCTTCGAGGTCACCGAGGCCAACGCCAGCACCCACACCTCGGAGATACCGGTCTTCCTCTCCGTCATCCACCGCCGGCTCGGCGACCACATCCTGGCACTGGAGCTGACCGAGCAGGCGCGCGAGGTCAACGTCGCGCGCTACGGGCCGCACGCCCCGCCGACGCTGCACCTCAACAGCATCCACATGGTGAACCTGGCCTTCGCCAACCGCCTGGAGGAGGCCCGCCGGCTGGTCGAGGACCTCCTGGTGCACATGGACGACAGGTTCCCCTCACGCCACCTCTTCCCCTGGGCCTCCAGGGCCAACGCGGCGATCGTGTTCCGCGTGCTGGGCGAGTACGAGCGGGCGCACGAGCTGGACCGCACCGCCATGGCGGAGATCCGCGAGCGCTTCCCCGACGCGGACGTCACCCTCACCGCCGTCGAGGTCAACCTGGGCAACGACCTGTTCGCCCTGGGGAGGCTCAAGGAGGCCCGCGCCCAGGACGCCGCGAGCGTGGAGCTGTGCCGGGAGACCCTGGGGGAGCACCACGTCTTCCTGACCACGGCCCGGCGCAACCTGCTGATCAGCCGGCGGGCGCTGGGCGAGGACGTCGGGGAGGAGTGGGAGGCCCTGCGCGAGCACTACGCCTCGCGGTTCGGGCCCGAGCACCGCTTCGTGGCCACGATGGCGTCCTTCACCCGGCTGGACACCGACATCTTCCCCGTCCGGGACTGAGGAGGGGGCGGCCCCGGCACACGTCCGGGGCCGCTCAGCGCACGGACGAGACCAGGGACAGCCACTCGCGGGACCGGAACCGCAGGACGTCCCCGCCGGGGCGGTGGGAGTCGCGGAGGCACACGCGGCCCGGTTCCCCCAGTGAGGCCTCGCAGCAGTCGGCGCCGGGTCCCGACCTCGACGACTTGCGCCATCCGGTGCCGTCACGCCCGTCCCGCCAGGTGGCGCTTGCGTCGTTTCGCCCGGTCATAACTGGTACGTCCCACCGTTTCCTCCGCGCGGACGGCAGCGGAATATTATCGTTGCCGGACATCTCCTCCTATTTTACTTTCTGTGGACATCAAGAGGAATGGCAAGCCCCTTCGGAGAATGCGTGAGGCCAATGTGAACAAAGTGATCGATTTCGTCACCGACGACGGCACCGTGATCAGCATCGAGTCCGCCCCCGTCCGCAAGGAGGGGGCCGCCCCCGTCTCACGGGCCCCGGGAAAGGCCACCGGGGACAAAAGGCTCGACTCCGTCCTGCTCCGCATCAGGAAGATCGCCGAGGCCGTGTCGGCGCAACTGGAGGAGCTCTCCTCCTCCTCGCTGGCGCCCTCGGAGACGGAGGTCGAATTCGGCGTGACCGTGAGCGCCGAGGCGGACGTCGTGGTGGTCAAGGGGACCGGCGAGGCCACCTTCAACGTCCGGATGACCTGGACCGCCAAGGGCTGAGGGCCGGGTCCCGGCGCCTCCGGCCGGCCCCGGGACACACCCCCCACACGCGAAAGCGGCCCGGATCGCGCGCCTCGATCCGGGCCGCCCCGGGGGGAGGCCGTGTCCGCCTCCCGGGGGGAGAGCCCCGTCCGGCCCGCCTCACGCGGGCCGGGACACCGTCAGTCCCAGTCCAGGCCGCCGCCGGTCTGGTACTCGATGACGCGGGTCTCGAAGAAGTTCTTCTCCTTCTGGAGGTCCATCATCTCGCTCATCCACGGGAACGGGTTCTCCGTCTCGCCGAAGATGGGGGCCAGGCCGATCTGCTCGGCACGGCGGTCGGTGATGAAGTGCATGTACTTCTCGCACAGCTCCGAGTTGAGGCCGAGCACGCCGCGCGGCATGGTCTCGCGGCCGTACGCCACCTCCAGCTCGCACGCCTCCGCCAGCATCCGCCGGACCTCGCCCTGGAACTCCTCGCTCCACAGGTGCGGGTTCTCGATCTTGATCTGGTTGATCACGTCGATGCCGAAGTTCAGGTGGATCGACTCGTCGCGCAGGATGTACTGGTACTGCTCCGCGATGCCGATCATCTTGTTGCGGCGGCCCAGCGACAGGATCTGCGCGAAGCCGGTGTAGAACCACATGCCCTCGAAGATCACGTAGAACGCCACCAGGTCGCGCAGGAACGCCTGGTCGGCCTCCGGCGTGCCGGTGCGGAACTCCGGGTTCTCCAGGTTCTGGGTGTACTTGAGCGCCCAGGCGTCCTTCGCCGTGATCGACGGGACCTCCCGGTACATGTTGAAGAGCTCGCCCTCGTCCAGGCCCAGGCTCTCGCAGATGTACTGGAAGGTGTGGGTGTGCACCGCCTCCTCGAAGGCCTGGCGCAGCAGGTACTGGCGGCACTCCGGGTTGGTGAGCTGGCGGTACACGGCCAGGACGATGTTGTTGGCCACCAGCGACTCGGCGGTCGCGAAGAAGCCGAGGTTGCGCTTGAGCATCAGGCGCTCGTCCTCGGTCAGCCCGTCCTTGGACTTCCACAGCGCGATGTCGGCCTGCATGGCGACCTCGGTGGGCATCCAGTGGTTGTTGCAGCCCGCGAGGTACTTCTCCCACGCCCACGTGTACTTGAGCGGGAGCAGCTGGTTGACGTCGGCGCGGGCGTTGATCATCGCCTTGTCGTCGACGTTGACGCGCTCGGCGTCGCGCTCGATCTCACCGAGGCCGCTGGTGGCGCTGGCGTTGTTCTCGGAGACTGCGGTCATGCTGGGGTTCTTCCGTTCTCCGGCCGGGCCGGAAAGTCGTTGTCGTGAGCGGGACGCGGAGTCGCCGCGGGCACGGTCCGGCGGGACGGCCGGACCGGCCCGGGGCCGCCGGCGGGCGGCCCCGGGCCCCACGCCCTACTGGCAGGCCTCGCACTCGGGGTCGTCGATGGAGCAGGCCTGGCCGTCGACGATCTCGAACTCGTCCTCGACCTCGGTGTTCACGGCGGCGGGCGCCGCGACCGGCTCGGGGACGGGTGCGGGGGCGGGCGCCGGGGCGCTCGGGGTCGCGGCGACCGAGTTGAGGCGGCCGTCGGTGCCCTTGAGCGTGCTCTTCTCCACGTGCGTGGCGCTCTGCGAACGCAGGTAGTAGGTGGTCTTGAGACCGGAGCGCCACGCGCGGCGGTACAGGGTGTCGAGCTTCCTGCCGCTCGGGGCCGCCATGTACAGGTTCAGGGACTGGGCCTGGTCGATCCACTTCTGGCGGCGCGATCCCGCGTCCACCAGCCACTCGGGGTCGACCTCGAACGCGGTCGCGTACAGCGCCTTGAGGTCGTCCGGGACGCGGTCGATGGCGCCGAGGCTGCCGTCGTGCATCTTCAGCGCCGAGACCATGTCGTCGTCCCACAGGCCGCGCGCCTTGAGGTCCCGGATCAGGTACGGGTTGACGACGGTGAAGTCGCCGGACATGTTCGACTTGACGTACAGGTTCCGGTAGAGCGGCTCGATCGACTGGCCGACACCGGTGATGTTGGCGATGGTCGCGGTGGGCGCGATCGCCATCACGTTGGAGTTGCGCATCCCGGTGGACCGCACGCGCTCGCGCAGCGAGTCCCAGTCGAGGGTCTCGCCCCGGTCCATGTCCAGGTCGCCGCCGCGGGAGTCGGCGAGGAGCCGCAGCGAGTCGATCGGCAGGACGCCCCGGCTCCACAGCGAGCCCTCGAAGGACTCGTAGGCGCCGCGCTCGGCGGCCAGCTCCATGGACGCCTCGATGGCGTAGTAGCTGATCAGCTCCATGCTCTCGTCGGCGAACGTCACCGCGCCCTCGGAGGCGAACGGGGTGCGCAGCTTGAACAGGGCGTCCTGGAAACCCATCAGGCCGAGGCCCACGGGGCGGTGGCGCATGTTCGCGCGGCGCGCCTCGGGGATCGTGTAGAAGTTCACGTCGATGACGTTGTCGAGCATGCGCACGGCGGTGCGGACGGTGCGGCGCAGGCGCTCGGCGTCCAGGCCGTCGGGGCCCACGTGCTGGGCCAGGTTGACCGAGCCCAGGTTGCAGACGGCGACCTCGTCGGCGCTGGTGTTCAGCGTGATCTCGGTGCACAGGTTGGAGGAGTGCACGACGCCGACGTGCTGCTGCGGCGAGCGCAGGTTGGACGGGTCCTTGAAGGTGATCCAGGGGTGCCCGGTCTCGAACAGCATGGTCAGCATGCGACGCCAGAGGTCGACCGCGGGGATCTTCTTGGCGACCTTGATCCGGCCCTCCTCCGCGGCGGCCTCGTACTTCTCGTAGGCCTCGGCGAAGTCGGTGCCGTACTTGTCGTGCAGGTCGGGGACCTCGTCCGGCGAGAACAGGGTCCAGCTGCCGCCCTGCTCCACACGCTGCATGAACAGGTCCGGAACCCAGTTCGCGGTGTTCATGTCGTGGGTGCGGCGGCGGTCGTCGCCGGTGTTCTTGCGGAGGTCGAGGAACTCCTCGATGTCGATGTGCCAGGTCTCCAGGTAGGCGCACACGGCGCCCTTGCGCTTGCCGCCCTGGTTGACCGCGACGGCGGTGTCGTTGGCGATCTTCAGGAACGGGACGACGCCCTGGCTCTTGCCGTTGGTGCCGCGGATGTGCGAGCCGAGGCCGCGCACCGGGGTCCAGTCGTTGCCGAGCCCGCCCGAGTACTTGGACAGCATCGCGTTGTTGCTGATGCCGTGGAAGATGGCCTGGAGGTCGTCGCCGACGGTGGTGAGGAAGCAGGAGGACAGCTGCGCGCGCACCGTGCCGGCGTTGAACAGGGTGGGCGTGGAGGCCATGAAGTCGAACGAGGACAGCAGCTCGTAGAACTCGATGGCGCGGGCCTCGCGGTCGTCCTCGTTGAGGGCCAGCCCCATGGCGACGCGCATGAAGAACGCCTGCGGCAGCTCGTAGCGGACCTCGTCGCTGTGCAGGAAGTAGCGGTCGTAGAGGGTCTGGATGCCGAGGAAGGTGAACTGCTCGTCGCGCTCGGGGCGCAGGGCGGCGCCCAGGCGCTCCAGGTCGAACCCGGCGAGCGCCGGGTCGAGCTGGCCCAGGTCGATGCCGCGGCCGACGTAGGCGGCCAGGTAGGCGGCGTAGCGCTCGCCCATCTCGGACTGCCCTGCGGCGTCGGGGGCGCCGCTGATGAAGGTGAGGGCCTCGCGGCGCAGCTTGTCCAGCAGCAGGCGGGCGGCCACGAACGAGTAGTCCGGGTCGACCTCCACGAAGCTGCGGGCGGCCATGACCAGGGCGAGCTCGACCTCGGCGTCGGGGATGCCGGGGTAGAAGCCGCGGCGGGCCTCGGTGAGGACCTTCTCCGCCGAAACACCGGTGAGCCTCGCACAGGCCTCGGTCACGACGTGCTCGATCCGGTCGACGGCGGCGGGGGGCGCGCCCTCGTTGGTCGGCTCGGGCCGAACGGATACGGGCACGGCCTCGACGTCAAGGGTCATACAGCGGCTCCAACCTCGGTAGAAGAGTCCCGGCGGGGAGGGGACACGATGGGCAAGGTGCGCGGCACGCACCGGGGGACCGACGCACCGGGTGCGTGCGGTCGTCCGACCGGTGGGTCGCGGCGGCTCACCCTCGAAGCCCCGTCGTCGGCGCACGCTCACGTGCGCACCGGTGGCAGGTCTTCGGGCTCGTGGGCGGCCTACGCACCGTCGCTTCCCGGGGCCTTCGGGGGTCCCCAGTGCCTGTGACGGCTTCGTTCCCACATACCGCTGCGGGGCAGCCCCGGCTTCGCACCGGGTTCCCTCTTGCCTCACCCCGAGGGGTGAACCACCAGCGGGACAGATACTACATCTAGGGGGCCGTGCGTTGGAACACCGCAAGATGATGGCGTGTCATCGATTTCTCGGATTCTTCGACGATCGTCGAACACACGCGTGGGCCGTGGTATGAGAGGGCCTCGGGCACCCGGTTCAGGGGGATGTCGCGCCTCGTCTGGGCAGCTGGGAGGCGACCGGACACAGCCTAGATCGTCGCCGGGGCTCCCCGGGACCGGCAGCACCTCCCGAGGGGCGGCCGAACGCCCGGAACGCCGCTTCCGAGGCGGTTCGGACGGCGCCCGTCGGGCCGGTGCCGCTGACCACACGGCCGTGTCCGCGGCGGCCGGGCCCGGACCGGAGCGGTCGGGCGCAGATCAGCGCCTCCACCGCCCCGGGCGTGTCGGCGGCACGCCCGCACGTCGGAAAGCTCACTCCGCCGGGTCCGGGCCGGAGCGCCCCGGCCCGCACGGCCGGGGTCACTCCTCGTCGAGTCTGCGGTCCAGCCGGTCCTCGGACAGCCCCAGGTCGGTGCGGATGCGGAACCGGATGCGCAGGAGCTCCACCAGGAGGTCGCGGACGTAGGGCGAGGAGGCCCGGTCGAGGAACCGGTGCGCGCCGACCGTCGCCCACCGCTCGGCGCCCTCCAGGTCGTCGTGCGCGTACAGCGCCTCCGCCACGTGGATGAAGGTCTGGAGTCCGGGCGGATCCTCGCCCTCCAGGCGTTTGAGGTGGGCGTAGGCCTGGTCGACCTCGTCCAGTTGCAGGAGTGCCCCGGCGCTGAGCGCGCGGGCGTCGATCACCGTGGCCCCGCCGTCGTCGATCGCCCTCTGGTAGGCCGAGCAGGCGCGCTCGAACTCCTGGGCGATCTCCCACTGCTCCCCCGCGCGCACGAACAGCTCCGCGCGCGAGACCTCGCTCCCCGCGTCGACCCGGTTGGCCAGGTCCAGGAGTTGGGCGGCGACCCGTCCGTGCTCACCGGACCGGACAGCGTGGAATTCCCAACGGTCGAGTTCTGCCGTCGTCACGTGGGTCAACCGCATCGCCCCCATCCCCTACTCGCACTCCCGCGCGCCCTGTCAGGACCTGGCCCGCTCCAGGGCCTGCCAGAACCCCTGGCGCAGTCCGTCACGGACCTCGTCACGCAACAGGTGGTCGATCGGCAGCGAGGAGCCCTGGAGCAGGCGCGCCTCCAGGTCGGAGGGCATCCTGGGCCTGCGGGCGAGTACGGCCTCCACCCACAGGGCGGGCGCCTCGCGAGCGATCGACTCCGCGAAGTCGTTCCCTTCCTTGTGCGCGACATGCACCGCTTCGTCAACGGTATGCGCGGCGGGACGTGTCTGCTGTGGATATCCAGGACTGGGACGGGATTCCTGGTAGCCGCCGGCGCTGAACCGGCTGGCGGGTTCGGGACCAGTAGGTGGCGGCCCCCCGTAGGGGGAGGCTGCCCCACCGCGGTGAGCGGTGTCAGTTTCCGTACTGGTCCCATAGGTAGGGTTTGCGTCGGCCGCTCCCCCGAATCCGGAGCCGTCCCCGCCCCCGTAGCGCGGGTCCTGGCGCGGATCCTGCCGTGGGTCCTGGGGTGGGGCGCTTCTCGGAGGTGGCGCGTGGCCGGGTTGGCCGTCCGACGCGAACGAGCGCTGCGGCCCCGTCCCAGCGAAGGACTGCTGGGGTCCCGTGCCGTTGAAGGAGGGCTGCGATCCGGTCATCGGCCCCGACCCGGAGGCCGGCCTCGCGGGCATGCCGTAGCCGCTCGGGTCCGCGCCGCGCATCGACGGGTGTCCGTCGGTGACGGGATAGCCCTGCTGCCCGTTGTGTGCGGGGTGCCCCCCGGTCACCGGGTGGCCGGGGTAGGAGCCGCCGCCCGTGCCGGGCGGGGTCTGCCCGCCGGACGGGAATCCGTTGGCGTCGATGCCGCCCGGCTGCTGGGCGCCGTCGCCCCCCGGTCCGACGAGGTGGTCCCCGCCGCGCTGCTGCGCGAGGGACCTCCGCATGGCGCGCAGCTGGTCCATGGCGCTGCCCTGGGGGGCGGGCTGGCCCCCGGTCCCCGCGAACATCGCCTCCAGGCCGCCGCTGGAGGATCCCACCGGGTCGACCCGGGCGCCGCCGGGCTGGGCCGCGACGGGCTGCCGCTGCGTCTCGGGCGCGGAACGGGACCGGCCGTTGGCGAACGGCGTCGTGGTCTTGGCCGCGGTCTCCTGGGAGGAGCCGCTGCTGGTGAGGAGGTTGACGTGCGGGCGCAGGTGGCCCGCCCCGATCTCGATGAGGTCGTCGCACTCCCGGCGCAGGGCCCGGGAGATGGTCCAGTTGCCCTCGACGGACACGTGCACGACGGTGACGCGCACGCCCATGTCCTGGACGTCGGCGACGACGGAAGCCATGTCCTCGTCACCGCTGACCAGGACGGCGTCGCACAGGACGCCGGTGCGTGCCAGCGTGGTGATGTCGCGCTGGACATAGCTCTCCACGCCCTCGCGGCGGCCGGGCCGTATCCTCGCGGCACGGAACTTGACGCCGGGGATGTCGGCGATGCCGTCCTGCTCCTGGGAGCGCCGGTCGTCGGCGACGGCCTCGTACCAGTAGCAACGCAGCAGCGGAAGACCGGTGCGGTCCCGTGCGACCTCGTTGAGGAACTGGACGAGTCCGGAGTAGTCCCAGGAGACGGAGTCCCGGTTGCGGGTTCCGTGCACGGCCATCGCGCCGTCCGCGAGAAGGTATCCCGCGTCAACGAACAACGCGCAGCGGTCCACGTGACACCGCCCCCTTCCCTTTTGACTCTGGGGCCATATCCATGACCGGGGCACAGCCTAGCCAAGTCTGTCTGGTTTTGCGTGCCCTCTTTGAATACGGAAAGTTATGGACCCACTACACACAGGCGGGATCCCGTTGGGGGGCGGGCTTTTCCGGCCGCCCGGGCCTGCCGGGAAACCCGTCGCGAATACCGGACTTCAGGTACGCATCGGGGCGGTCAGCGCCACGACGCCGACCAGTACCGCGTCCTGTTCGGTGAGGATTCGGATATCCGTTTCCCGGCCGAGTACTGGGTCGAATCGTACGACGTCGGTACCGAAGGTGAAGGGGTCCCCCACGGCCCCGCGCGCGGAACTCGCGAAGGCGTTGTCCTCCTCCCCGTGCCCGCCGCTCGGGGCGACCGCGCGGCCGTCCACCGTCACCCGGTCCCCCCGCAGGTCGGCGTCGCCCTCCCAGGCCACCACGTCCACGTGGGAGGGCACCGCGGCGGGGAGCAGGCCCGACACCGGGAACGACATCCCCGTGGGGCTCCGGAAGACCGCCCCGGTGTCGTCGAGCACCATCGCCTGGTTGTAGGAGCCGATGCCCGGGTCCTCCAGGACCACCACCAGGCTCCACCCGGCGTAGACGCCCCGGCCCTCCCGGGCCGGCACGTCGCCCACCCACCACTCGCCGCCGCCCTGGGCCCTCACGAGGTCGGTGACCTCGGCGAACGCCTGGTAGGCGGGGTACCCGGGCAGGTCCGCGACCTTCGTGTCGGTGGCGGCCACGGTCCGGTAGGACGTCATGCCCGGCCCCCGGACCCGGGCCGTGGGGGCGTCGGGGGCGCCCGCGGCCGAGAAGTACAGCCCCGCCCAGCGGACCGCGCCGCCCTCGGGGAGCTCCCAGGTCGCGGCGCTCGCCGAGGTGGCGGCGTCCGGATCGCCCTCGAGGGGGGCCATCACCCAGTTGTCGTTGTCGCGGTGCTCCCCCTGCCTCAGGCGCGCGTCGGCACAGGGGCCGTCCGGCGCCTCCGGCCCGGCCCCGGAGGACGGGTCCGGACCGGGTTCCGGGGCGGGCGCGGGGCCGCCGTCCGCGTCCTCCGGGTCGGGGTCCCGCTCCGGGGCCGGGTCCCGCTCCGGGTCCGTGGGCGACACGCCGTCCGGCAGGGCGCCGGCTCCGTCAGGGGCGCCGCCGTCCCCTCCCTCCGCATCGTCCCCGGGGGTCTCCTCTTCCTCCGGGGAGGCCTCCGTGCCGGGCTCAGCGGGCAGCGGCCCCCGCGGTGCGCGGGCCAGGTCCGCGTCGGCCTCCGGACCGGTGCGCCCGTCGGCGCCCGGGGTTCCCCCTGTCCCGGGGCCGGCGCCGGGGACGCCGGGGTTCCCGGGCCGCCAGGGCCACGGCCACGGCCAGTGCCCCCCGTGGTCCCGCTCCGGCTCCACGCAGGTCATCAGCGCGTTGCCGACGCTCTCGGTCCGTACCCGGCCGGCCGTCGCGTAGCGCGCGGCCACCCCCTCGGAGGAGACCCCGCGCTCGCCGGTCGCACTGGCGGCCACGCCTCCGGAGGACACCGTCACGGACGCGGGCACGCCGACGTCGGCCCCGGCGTCCACGCGCACGTCCAGGAACTGGGTGCTGTTCTGCCCGGACGCCATCCGCGGGTGCGCGCAGCGGCCGCCGCCGCTGCCCGACGAGCAGCTCCAGTCGCCGTTCCCGGTCGCCATGGGGACGGAGCTGCCGGCGCCGCCGGAGGAGACCATCTCGACCCCCGGCGGCAGCGTGATCACCGCGATGACGTCCTCGACCGTGGACGCGCCGATGTTGCGGACGTCCAGGACCACGATCCCCTCGCTGCCCGGGAGGAGCGCGCCGACGGGATCGATGCCCGCCGCGAACAGCGGTTCGGGGGCGTCCTCGACCACCTCCTCCTCGGGGACGTCCGCCGGGGGCACGGCCGGCTCCGCCGGGGCCTCCGGGGGCGCGGGCCGGTCAGGGGCCGCCGGCTCCCCCGGTGCGGCGGGGGGCGGGGCGTCCGCGGGCGGGGCGGCGGGCGGCGGGCCCGGAGGCGTGTCGGGGGCGGCCGGGTCCCCCGGCGCGGGCGCGGGAACGGGTTCCTCCTGCGGGGCCGCCACCGGGGGCGGGTCCGCGGGACCCATCGGAGCCTCCCCGCCGGTCAGGGCGAGCGCGACCGCGACCGCCATGCCCGCGGCGGCGGCGCCGCCGGCCGCCGCCTGCTGCTGGCGGCGCGACATCCGGCCCCACCAGGCTCCCGTGGCCGCGCCGCCCGGGGTGAGGGCGAGGTAGCCCGCCGCCCCGGAGCCGACCACCAGCGGGAGGACGACCCCGCGCAGGCCGACGTTGACGTCCATCAGCTCCGCGTACACCTCACGGCAGTCCGCGCAGCCGTCCATGTGCGTGTCGACCTTGGCGGTGTCCCGTTTGGAGAGGCCGCCCCGGACGTAGCCGCCGAGGAGCCCCAGGGTCGGGCGGCACGCCTCCGCGGCCGCGCCGCCGGCCAGGTGCATCTGGAGGTAGGCCTGCCGGAGCCCCTCCCGGGCCCGGTAGGCGAGGGCGGCGACCCCGTTCGGGTTCATGCCGAGCAGGGGCGCGGCCTCGGCCGGCTTGGTGCCCTCGATCTCGGTGTGCCAGAGGACGGCCTGCCACCGCTCCGGAAGGGAGAGGAAGGCGCGGGCGATCAGTGATCTCTCCAGCCCCTCCAGCGCCGGGTCCACGAACGGCTGGCCCGGGACGAGGCTCTCCATGTCGTCCGTGACGACCTGGCGCTTCTCCCCCCGACCCCGGTCGTACGCGGCGTTGCGCACCGCGGTGAGCAGGTAGGGACGGAAGGAGTCCTCGGGGCCCTTGCCCCTCCGGATGACGCTGAGCACCCGGGTGAACGCCTCGGCGACGGCGTCCTCCGCCTCCGCCTCCCCGCGCAACAGCTGCCTGGCCAGTCCGCGCGCCGACGCCGCGTGCCGCTCGTACAGAGTCGCGTAGGCGGCGGTGTCGCCGCCACGCACCCGCCTGATGATCTCAGCGTCACCGACGAGTGTCCCTGTGTGATTTCTGTCGGCGTCGGACACCGAACGTCCTCTCATCTGATCCCGCCACAATCCAGGAAGAACGCTGGTTCGTCGTCGGAAGAACACGTACTCGAAAAAAATATCCCGCATCCGCGTCATGGCCGCCACCGATCCCGGTAATCAGGGTGAGGGCGAGCGGCGGGGACCCGCCGCGGGGGCACGGGCCCCCGCCGCTCACCCGGGCGGACCGAGGATCAGGAGCGACACACCATGGGTGATGCCGAAACGGGAACCGGGACGTGGGACCGCGGCGTCGGCACCCGGCGCCTGCGCGCCCCGTGGGGGCGCCGGAGCCGGGAGGCGGGCTGGGAGCCGCCGGACGACTGGTGGACCCCCGCCGTCGACGCCGTGTGCGAGGCCTTCGCCACCGGGACGGACCTGGCCGGGCCGTGCGCCCGGCTGGGCGAGGCCCGCGCACGCTCCGGGGTGGGGATCGGTCAGAGCCTGGACGACCTCGCGGCGTTCACGGCGCTGGCGGGGTGGCGGAGCCCGCCGATCGAACTGGTGCGCGCCATGGCGGAGGGGTGGGCCGACGCGGGACGGGGACGGGAGACCTGCCAGGACCCGCTGACCGGTCTGGCCACCCAGGAGTACCTGCGGACCAGGCTCGGCGAGCTGTACCGGGGAGCGGACGGCGGCCCGGTCCCCGCCTCGGGCCACCGGCTGGCGGTCGTGTCCCTGGACCCCGGGATCGACCCGTGGCGACGCGCCGCCCGGCTGATCGTCCTCGGCTACGAGCTGTCCCGGTTCTTCACCCGGGGCGAGTCCGTGTGCCTGATCGGCCGGGGCCGGATCGGGGTCGTCGCGGCCGAGGCCGACGACCTGGACCCGCGGTTGGACGAGCTGCGCCGGGGCATCGGCTGGGAGCACGGCGCAGGCGTGTGGTCGGTGGCGCTGCCGCCCACGCACCGGGAGGCACTGGCGCTGGTCGAGGGCCTGGGGAGGCCCGGATGACCGGTTGACGCCGTCCAGGCGCCGTGCGGCCCCCGAGCGGAGGGCCCGGCGCCGGACGGTGGCCGGACGGGGCGCGGATTCGCCGAGGGGACGAACGCGACCGGCCGGCCGCCCGCCGGGCGAGGGTCCCGGGTTCCCCGGTACACGGGAGAGCCGGCCGGGACCGCCCGGCGGAAGGGGGAGCGCCGTGTTCCGGCGTCCCCGGGGGCGCGTCCGCAAGGGGAGGCGGACGCGCCCCCTCGTCGTGGGCGTCCGGCGCCGCGGGAGTCCGGCACCGTGCTCACCCGAGGTTGAGGCGTCCCCCCGTCGCACCGAAGACCGCGCGCTTCCAGGCGGACGCGGGAACGGGCCTCACGGCGGCGATCCGCTGCTCGAACCCACCGGGGACGGGGACGTGCCCGTCGCTCGCGGCCACGGCCGCCATCGCGGCCACCTCGGTCACCGTGGGCCCCACCGCGCCCGCCGTGCCCGCCGCCTCGATCCAGGACTCGAGGCCCGTGGGACCGGTCGCCGCGGGCTGCTCGGCCACGGCCGCCGGGCCCGGACGGGCCTCCTCCGGAAGGACGTCCGCGGGACGGGCCTCCGGCGGCCCCTCCGGTGCGGGGGCCTCGGCGACCGTGGACCACGCGGACCGTTCGGGCGTCGCGGGTTCGTGCGCCTGCTCGAACCCCGCCAGGCCCTCGAACCGCTCGGAGGGATCGGGGCGTTCGAGCGGTTCGGACCGCCAGCCCTCCGTGTAGGGGGCGGCCGGGATGTCCAGGAAGCCGGTCACCTCCAGGGGGCCGGCGGCCCCCGGGCGGACCTCGGTCACGGGGAACGGCGGAGCGGGGTCGAAGGACTCGGGGACGGCCGGGACCGCGGGAGCCGCCGGTTCCGCAGTCGGTGCCTGCACGGGGTCCGCCGCGGCGGATCCCCCACCGGCGCCCTCCGGAGCGCGGTCGGCGTCGGCCCCGCCTGCGGGGGCCGGCGCCGGGGCCGAGGGGCCCTCCGGGGCAGCGGAGGCGGGACCGTCGGCCCCTCCGGGGCCGTCGGTCCGCGCCGGGGCGGAGAAGGGTCCGTCCTCGCCGAGCAGGGAGGCGCCCCGGTACAGGAGGGGCGCCTCCGCGGGCACCGGGCCCGCGGGGGCGGGGGGCGCGTCGGAGGACGGCTCGGTCCGCGCCCCCGGACCGCTTTCCGGGGACGCCGTGTCGGGGCCGGAGGGGGGTGCGGCGGGCTCCTCGTCCTTCTCCTTGCGGGCGCGGCGGTCGGCTCCGAGGATGAGGAAGACGTCCGTCTCCTCCGCGTCGGGGTCGGTCCCCTCCGACTCCTCGCCGACGACGGTCGGCGGGTCGGCAGGGCGCGGCGGACCGACCTCGCGGGGCGCGCGGGAGCCTCCGGCGTCGGGACGGGGAGCCGGCGCCTCCGCGGGTTCCCGCGTGCCGAACCAGGCGCGGGCCGGGGGCACCTCCTGGCGGCCCCCGGGGGGTGCGTGCCGGGGCGGCTCCGGGGTCCGGGCAGGCGGGGCCTGGGCCGGAGCCGACGCGTGGTGCGCGGGACCGCCCGGGGCCGGACCCCGGTGGGGCTGCGGCCACATCGGCGGCTGGGGACCCGACGGCGAACGCTCCCGGGCCGGGGGCTGCGGACCCGACGGCGCTCCCGCTCCGGGATACGGCTGCTGGGGTCCCGACGGGGCCTGCGACCCGGGATACGGCCGCTGCGGACCCGAGGGCACCCCCGCACCGGGATACGGCCGCTGGGGTCCCGACGGGGCCTGCGACCCGGGATACGGCCGCTGCGGACCCGAGGGGGCCTGCGACCCGGGATACGGCCGCTGCGGACCCGAAGGAGCCTGCGACCCGGGATACGGCCGCTGCGGACCCGAAGGAGCCTGCGACCCGGGATACGGCCGCTGCGGACCCGACGGCGGACGCTCCACCGGACGCTGCGGACCCGAGGGCACCCCCGCACCGGGGTACGACTGCTGAGGACCCGACGGCGGCCGACCCATCGGCCGCTGGGGCCCGGACTGCGGGCGCACCGGCTGCCGGGGGCCGGACGGCGGCTGCTGCGGCCCCGGGGGCGGGCCCTCCCAGGGGCGCTGCGGACCGGAACCGGGCCCCGGAACCGCGTCGGGCCGCGGTCCGGGCCCCTGCGGGGGCGCGGGCGGCGGCTGCGCCGGAGGGGCGGGGATCGGGGCGCCCGACAGGAACGCCTCGGCCATCGAGTCCTGGGCGAAGGCCCGCGGCTGCTGCGGCGGCGGGGCCGGAGGGTCCTGCGGGCCGGAGGGGCCCGCCCACGGCGTCCGGTTGGGGCCGGTGGGCTCGTGGGGACGCGGCGCCTCCACCGCGTAGGGGGTCGGGGGGAACGGACCCGGCGGCGGGTACGCGCCTCCGTGCGGCGGGTCCTGTCCGGGTTCCTCGGGGAACCACGGAACGGGCCGGGGCGGCTGCGCGCCGCCACCACCCTGGTGTCCGGGCCCTGCCTGCGGCGGCTGCGCGCCGCCGCCCGCGGGCGCGTCCCCCCGGGAGGGGACGCCGTGCGGCGGGGCGTCCCGGTCGGGGTGGTGCGGCGGAGCGTCCGGGGGGCCGCCCGCTCCTTCGTGCGGTGCCGGACGCGGGTCGTCCCGGCCCGGATTCCCCCGGGGAGGGGTGTCCTGTCCGGGATCGGACCCGTGGTGCTGGTTCACGGCCTACTCCCCTTCCGTGCGTGCGCGGGCGGGCGCGGCCCCGTCGACGGCGCGGCCCAGGGCCTCGGCGGCGACGAGCTGGACCGCCCGGTGGGTGGCCTCGCCGATCAGCCGCGGGAGCACCGCAGCTCCCTGCGCGAGGTGCCGGTCGTGCGGCACGACCACCACGGCGGCGCCGCTCTCGGCGATGATCCGGGTCGTGCGCGCCACGTCGAACGCCGGGTCCTCGCGCCTGTGCTCGTCGAAGACGACCACCACGGTGCGCCCCACCTCGTCCGGCCCGGTCGCGGCCAGCGAGTCGAGTTCGCGTCCGACCCTCAGCGCGGACTCGCGCGTGGCCCGGACCACCCGCACCCGGGAGTGCGCGCCCGCGCCGACGGCCGCCGGGAAGGCGCCGTCGGCGCGGCCCGCCACGAGTGTCACCCCGAAGAACCGGGAGATCGGCAGGAGCCCCGAGGAGTAGGCGTCCGCCCGGTCCGGCGCGGCGCCCACCGTCCACAGGTTCTCGCCGACCTCGCCGAGGCTGGCGCACACCGACTCGAAGGTGGCGGGGTCGACCCCCTCCAGGTCTCCCGGCTCGCCCGCTCCCAGGCGGTCGGCCATGGACGGCGCCCGCCCGGTGGCGTCCACCGCCAGCACCCGGTCGTGGCGGAAGTGGGCCAGCGCGCGGGCGACGAGGGCGGTGACCACCGCCGCGTCCGCGCCCGTCCCGAGGTCGTCGACGAGGATGCGGCGCCCCGTCGAGGTGGCGCGCTGCAACCGCCGTCCCAGCTCGATGGCCTCCGCGATCTCGTCCACGGGACGGAACGGCCGCAGGACCGTGCGTCCGATCCTGCGCACCAGGCCGTCGGCGGGCACGGGCCGGGCCGCTCGCCCCGCGCCGGCCGCCGGAACGGGGGGCGCGGCGGGGATCCCCGCGAGGTGGGTCTGTGGAGCGTTCATCGTCCCCCGCTCAGAAGGTCGTGAGGAGTCGCTGGTAGGTGCCGAACGCGCCGATCGCCAGCGGCACCAGGACGACGACGGCGATCGCCTCGAACCTGCTCGTGACCCCGCGGAGCCTGGCGCGAACGTGCTCGGGCTGCTCGACGGACAGGACCACGGCCGGAATCGCCGCGACCGCGACCGCGATGCCCAGGGCGGGCCACACGCCCCACGGCACGGCGTCGGCCCACGCGAACAGGAAACTCACCAGTACCACCAGGCTCGCGCCGATGAGCGCCGACTTCTGGGCCACCAGGGGGAACAGCCGGGCGCGGCTGGCCACCACCAGCGCCAGGACCACCGACAGTCCGGCCGTCCACCAGTCGAAGCGGGTGGCCAGCCCGACGCCCGCCGTCGCCGTGGCCGCCGCGACCGAGACGGTGGCGATCACCAGGCTCCGGTGGGCCCCGGCCACCGAGGTGAGGACGTCGCCGCGCGCCACCGCGTCACCGGAGCTGCGCCGGTCGTCCAGCACGGCGAGCCCGGAGAACGTCAGCGCCAGCCGCAGGAGCAGGCTCAGCAGGACCACGCAGGCCACGGTCATGATCGCGGCGACCTGGTGGGCGGGCAGCCCGAACGCGGCCCCCGCCGACCACACGGCGGCCAGGGCCAGCCCGACCCCGCCGCCGGTCAGCCCGCCGCGGCCCAGGGAGGAGGTGAGTCCGAGCAGCAGGACCAGGCCCGCCAGCAGGGCGGCGGCGCCGCCCCAGCGGGCCCACTCGGGCCATCCGAACGCGTCGCAGGCCAGCCACAGGGCCAGGCCGCCGACCGCCGCGCCGCTGATCGCCAGCGCCGTGCCCAGGGGTTCGCGCCACGTGGGGCCTACCGCCGCGCCGACCGCGACGAGGAGGGCGGCGACCACAGCCAGCCCGGTGATGCCCCCGGCCCCGGAGAAGTACCCCTGGAGCACCCATCCCGCCCCGAGGGAGAGGACGACCAGCGCCAGCGTCGCGGTCCACCGGGCCGCCTCGGGGCTCCAGCGCCCCTGGTGGCCGTCCAGCGCCATGGACACCGCCTCGGGGACCTCGTGCACCACGGGCGCGGGCACCGGTTCCTCCGCCCGGACGAGCCGCAGCACCGCCCCGTCCGCGACCTGCCGGTCGGCGAGGGTGGTGTCGCCGTCCAGGACGATCCCGGAGGCGGTGACGAGGTGGCGCAGCTTCGCGGGGTTCTCCACCTGGTCGCCGAGGAGGTCGAGGACTTCCGGCATGAGCGCGCCCACCGGTTCGCCGGCGGGTAGGACGGCGTCGACCCTGCGCTCCTCACCGACGAGCGTCACCCGGCTCCAAGCGGTCATTGCCTTCCAATCCTGCTCTCGCGTCTCGGGTGGCGGTCCGCCACCGTTCTCGGGCCCGGGCCCGGGGAGGGTCCGGGCCTTCCGGGGTCAGGCGGGTACGTCGTCCACGGCGATGCGTTCGAGGTAGCCGTTGCCGACCAGCCAGCGGACCGTGGGCGCCGGGGGGACCTCGGAGAAACCGGCCGTGTCGAGCGTGAAGCGGATCCCGCCGCCCGGCAGGCCCTCGTGCGCCGGCGCGGCGGTGGCGCTCACCTGGAAGGGGTGGATGACCCGGTAGCGGTGGTACAGCTCCCCGCCGTCCGCGCCGGTGCGGGCGTACCCGGGCAGGCCGCGCTCCTCGAACGGCGTCCCGTCGGGGAACAGGTACCGCCCGCTCTCCTGGCCGAAGGCGTCGACCACGTCGCCGACCTCCAGGCCGTGCAGGTAGGAGCCGCCGCTGCGCTCCTCCAGGCTCTCGCGGACCTCGGTGACCAGCTCCGCCGTGGCCTCCGCCGTCTCGGCCTCCTCCGCCTGCGTGAGGGCGGCGGGGTCGGGCTCGGTGGTGGCCAGCTCCTGGTAGAGCCAGCGCGCCGCCTGGTCCTCGGTCGTGAACTCCATGCCGGGACGGCCCTGGTCGAAGTCGATGACGGCCGCGGCCAGGTAGCCCTCCTCGTCCTGGGTGATCACGTAGTAGCTGTCGACGGTCTCGGGCTCGGGGCGGGGGTCCCCGGGGAGCACGTACAGGCTCCGGGGGACCCCGGCGGCGTCCAGCTCCTCCCGGGCCCGGTCGAGGGTGACCTGGGCGCCGACCCAGTCGCCGGGGACGGGCGGGACGGCGTTGTTCGCCGGGCCGGACGCCTCCTGCTCCTGCTCGACCCTCTGGGTGCTGAGCTGGGTGCTGACGAACGACCAGCCGACGGTGCCGCCGCAGATGACGGCGGCGAGGCAGGCACTGATCGCCACCTTGCCGAAGTTCTCGTCCAGGCGGCGCCGGGTGCGCTGCCCCCCGAAGAGGACCGCCTCCCGGAGGCGCTGTCGGCGCACGGCGACGGACTCCAGCAGCTGACTGTCGTAGTCGCGTGCCAACCGTGCCCCCCGTTGCCTCTCGTGTGACTCCCGCCCCGCCCGGGGCCGGTCAGATGTTCTGCACCGCGGCGTTGGCGCGGCTCAGGGTCTCCTGTGCGGTGCCGTCGTTGGTCTCCAGCGTGGTGCGCACCAGCCGGATGATCTCACGGACCTCGTTGCCGGCGTTGTGCCACTTGAGTTCCTTGGCGCTGTACTCCTCGGAGACCCCGGTGGCCTCGAACTCGGCCATGGCCGCGCTGACGTCGGTGTCGCGCTCGCCGATCAGCGTCTCGAGCCGGTTGGTGATGGTGGCGATGTTGGCCTGGGCCTCCTGGGAGGCTCCGACGTCGTAGGCGTTGTTGCTCATGCGGACTCCTCGGGGGCGGTCAGCGGAACTTGGCTGCGTCGAAGTTGGCCGCGCCCATGTTCTGGTTGGCGTCGTCGGCCATGGTGTCGGCACCGGTGGTGAAGGCCGTGTTCATGCCGCCCTGCCCCTCCTGGATGGAGCCGAGGCCGGCGCGCAGGTCGGCGGTGATGCTGTCGGCCTGCAGCTTGAAGGAGTCGAAGGCCGCCTTGCCCGCGCCGTCGAACTTCCCTGCGAGCGGTTCCGCGGCCTGGATGAGCTGCTGGATGAGGCTGCTCAGCTCGTCACCGGCGCCGCCGGTGTTCTGGGCCAGCGTGTTCAGAGTGCTTTCGCCGACTTCCCAGCGTGACAACTGTTCACCTGCTTTCCTCGGGGGACCTCGCGAGGCGGTCGCCTCCCGAAGGGGAGGATGCACGCGGAGTGCCCGTGGTTCGGAGGGAGAGTCCCGGAACCGGACAATGGACTCGATCACCCCTGTGGGGGGAATCTGAATAGTACAAGCGACCCCTGACGAAGAAATAGGCGTACTCCGCGACCTGTGGACGGGAGGCCCCGTCCGGGGCCTCCGGGCCGGGTGCGCGGAAGCGGTCGCGCCGGAGGGGTCCGGGCAGGTGGCGGGCGCCCCGGGCAGGTCGGGGACGTGCCCCGCTCCCGGCGCGGCCGCCGGCCCCGCTCCGCACGGGGAATGACCGGGGCCGCAGGTCGGAGCGGATATGTCCGCCGTGAATTCCGCCTCGGGAAAACCCCTTCCGTCCCACGGATCCCGCGGGGCGGTGCGGGCCCCCGCCGCGGCCCGGGGCGGCCGGGTCCGTCCCCTCAGTCCGCGGTGAACGGGCGGGACGCCCGGGGTTGGACGCCCGGGGAGCCCCGCCCGGGCGCCGCCCCGGGTCGCGCCGGCGGCACGTGGCCACAACCGGCCAGCGCCCCGCGCCGCGGCTCCCCCCGCCTCCCCCTCCGGGTCGGGGCCCGCCCCCTCTCCGGGGCCGGGCCCCGTCCGGCGGAACCGGCGCCGCCGGAGCCGTCGCCCGTGGTCCCGCGCCCCGACCGCGGGTGCGCGCCGGACCCCGCTCGGCGGCACGGCGGCCCTCCCGGGGCCCGCCCGCCGTGCCGCACCGGCCCCGAAACGGCCTCGACCGGTGCCTCGCACCCGGTTCGGTAGGGTTTTCCGCGCCAGGTGACACTCCCGAAGGAGCCCTCTTGAGTCACGACGTGGTCGCCCTGCTGGCCGAGGCCCCCGCCCGGCGCAGCCTCATCGACGCCCTGGTCGCGGCCGGGCCCGACCTGCGCGTGCGCTCCGTCTCCGAGGGCGCCGTCATCGAGCTGCGCGACGACTCCGGCAGGCTCGTCGCCGCCATGCAGGCCGCCCAGCGGCTGGCCCTGTCCGCCGAGGCGGACCGCCTCCTCACCGACGGGATCAGCGACGAGCTGCCCGCCCAGCCCTACTGGGTGGAGGCGCGCGGCGCCGAGCTCGCGGACGTCGACACCGCGGCGCTGGTGCGCCGGTTCGCCGAACACCTGGTCGAGCGGCACGGCGGCGCGGTGTGGGTCCCCGAGCCCCGGCTGCCGGGGCGCGAGGACGTCCTGACCGGCTCCACCGACCACCCCGCCGTCACCGTCCTGACGGAGAAGGCGTTCGTGGTGGTGCAGGACCGCCCCCTGGTCCCCATGAGCGGTTGGCTGGTCGACGCGACCGCCCGGCACGGCCGCGAGGGCCGCCACCTCCAGGTCGTCACCCCCGCGCACAGCCGCATCACCCACTCGCTGCGCTCCCTGCTCACCGACCGCACCGCGCGCTGGGTGGTGCGGAACGGCGACGGGGGCCACCACGACGGCTTCTCCGGGGTCCCCCTCGTGTGGGACCCGGTGTCGGCGTTCGTCGTGGACGGTCCCGCCGACCCCGGTACCGCTCCCCTGCCCCATGCGGACTTCCGCTGGTCCGAGGCCGACGGCGCCCCGGGCACGCAGCTGCTGGTCGACTTCCAGATGGTCCACCCCGCCACCGTGAGCCTCCGGCTGGGCGGCGCCGTCGAACTGGTCGCCGGCCACCTCGCCTCGTCCTCCCCCGCCCTCTGGGGCACCAGCGAGCCCCTCGCGCACGCCTGGGACCGGGACCGCGTCACCGACCTGTGCCGCCGGCGCGCCCCCGGCGCCACCTGGCTGACCTTCACGGGCCGGCCGGAGGGCGTGCGCGAGGAGGGCGCCCTCCCGTTCACCGGGACCCTGCGCGTGAGCACGGTCCCCGACGGGGTCCGGGAGAGCGTCACCCTCGCGGTGGGCCGGCCCGGCGGGGAGGAGCCGGACTTCTCCGCCCTGAACGCCATGGTCAAGGAGCTGTCCGCGAACGAGGCCCTGCGCAGCCTGACCGTGCAGCGGCTCCTCGGGCGCGCGGACCTCACCTACGCCCCCCGCTGGTCCGGCCTGCCGGTCCCGGTGGGGTTGGCCGTCGGCGTCGACGGCGTCTCCTCGATGGGCACGGACCGGGCCCTCTCCGCCCCCGTCAGGGGCGTGCCCTTCGGTCCGCCGATGACGCCCGCCGTCTGGTACCGGATCGGGGACGGCACCGAGCCCGAATCGTGGGACCGCTTCCGCGCCCTCATGGACCACCTCCGCCCGTCCGACGCGCCCTCCTCCTGACCCGGCCGGTGCGCGCCGCGCGCGGTTCCGTACGCACCCCCACCGGGGCCGCGTACGGGGCCGGCGGCGCCCGGGGCCGCGGGGCGCGAACCACGCGGACGCCCCCGGTGTCCCACCCAATGGCGCCCCGTGGCCGTGCGCACCGCAAGGCTCCCCGAGGACCGGCTTCGGTAGGGTTCTCCCGGGAACGGGCACCCCTCCCCCGCGCCCTCGTCCTCCCACCCCTGCGCCGAGAGGAAAGCCGATGAGCCTTCGCGTCGTCCACCGGCCGACACGGACCGTCCATCCCACTCCGGCCCAGGACCCCCACGAGGTGGAGGCCCCGCCGACCCTCCCCGACGGCAAGGCCCAGGGCAACCCGCTCATGACCATCCTGCCCATGGTCGGCATGATGGCGTCGCTGACGATCATGATGGTCATGCGCAACCCGGCGTTCATGGCGCTGGGCGGCGTCGTCCTGGTCGTCGCCCTCCTCGCCGCCCTGGCCATGCTGTTCTCCCGGCGCGGGCAGGTCGCCCGGCAGCGCCGCAACCAGCGCGAGCTGTACCTCCAGTACCTGGAGGAGCTGCGGGAGGAGCTCGGCGGATGGGAGCAGCGCACCCGCGCGCACGCCCGCCTGCTCGACCCGCCCCCCGAGGCCCTGTACGACGTCGTCCGCGACCCCACCCGGCTGTGGGAGCGCCGCCGCAGGCACCGCGACTTCCTCCGGGTGCGCGTGGGCAGCGGGCTGACGGAGGGCCGCCCCCTCCGCCTCGCCGAGCAGGGGACCGCCCTCACCCCCACCGACCCGTTCATGCTCTCCGAGGCGCAGGCGGCCATCCGCCGGTTCGAGTCCGTCCCCGAGATGCCGCTCACCCTGCCCCTGGACATGGCCGGGAACGTCAGTGTCATCGGGGAGCGCGAGGACGTGATGCGCCTGGTCAGAGCGCTCACCGCCCAGTTCGGGGCGTTCCACGCCCCCGAGGACGCCGGGCTCGCCGTGTCCTACCCGGCCGAGAACGCCGACGACTGGTCCTGGCTGCCGTGGCTGCCCCAGGTCCTGGACCCGCGGCGGCGCGAGGGCGGCGCCGCCGTCCGCCTCATCGCCCCGACCCCCGCCAAGCTCGGCGGCCTCATCGCCGACGAGCTGCGCTCGCGCACCGACTTCGCGTCGGAGGTCCGCAGAGGCATGGGCAAGCGCGAGGCGTACCGGATGATGCGGCGCCTGCTGGTCGTCCACGACACCCACGGCGAGGTGGCCGCCGAGCTCGTGCGGCCGGACGAGGCCGTGGACCCCGCCGACCTCGGCGTCACCGTCCTGCACCTGGTGTCCCGCCAGATCGACGAGCCCGGCGACGTGAACCTGAGGATCAGCGTCGACGGCGACCAGGTCCGGGTCGAGGAGCTGCGCGGAACCGACCCGGTGGTCACCAGCGGCACCGTCGACGACGTCTCCGCCGCCACCCTGACGGGCCTGGCCCGCATGCTGGCCCCGCTCCGCCTGTCCCCGGAGTCGATCGAGGAGACCGCCCAGGAGGGCGGCAGCGTCGACTTCCCCGCGATGATGGGCGTGCAGGACCCCGGCGCCGTCGACGTGCAGCGCCTGTGGGCGCCGCGCAGCGAGCGGGCGTTCCTCCGCGTACCGATCGGCGTGGACGACATGGGCCAGCCCGTGATCCTCGACCTCAAGGAGTCCGCGCAGCTGGGCATGGGCCCGCACGGGCTGTGCGTGGGCGCCACCGGCTCCGGCAAGAGCGAGATGCTCCGCACCCTCGTGCTGGCGCTGGCCGCCTCCCACCCGCCCGAGCGGGTGAGCATGGTCCTGGTCGACTACAAGGGCGGCGCCACGTTCGCCCCGTTCGAGGACATGCCGCACGTCGCCGGGGTGATCACCAACCTGGAGGACGACGCGGCGCTCATCGAGCGCGTGTACGCGAGCCTGTCCGGCGAGGTCCAGCGCCGCCAGCAGATGCTCCGCGACGCCGGGAACGTGTCCAACATCGGCGACTACACGTACAAGCGGGAGCACGACCCGGGTCTGCCGCCGCTGCCGCACCTGCTGGTGATCATCGACGAGTTCGGCGAGCTGCTGACCGCGCGCCCCGACTTCATCGAGCTGTTCCTGTCCATCGGCCGGATCGGCCGGAGCATCGGCGTGCACCTGCTGCTGTCCAGCCAGCGCATCGAGGGCGGGAAGCTGCGCGGCCTGGACACCTACCTGTCCTACCGCCTGGGGCTGCGCACCTTCTCCGAGGAGGAGAGCCGCACCGTCCTCAACACCCCGGACGCGTTCCACCTGCCCTCGCTGCCGGGGTTCGGCTACCTGAAGGTCGACACCAGCGTCTACCAGCGGTTCAAGGCCGGATACGTGTCCGGCGCCTACCGGGGGCCGGTCGCCGAGGAGGAGGTCTCGGAGGGCGCCCCGTCGGTACGCCCGTACACGGCGTACAACAGCGACGGCGGGCAGGACCCGGCGGCGGCCCAGGCCCCCGGCGAGGACACGCCGATGCCGTCCCGGACGGTCGGACCGACCCTGCTGGACGTGATGGTCGGACAGTTCGGCCGCCACGGGGAGCGGACCCGGGAGATCTGGCTGCCCCCTCTGCCGTCCGCGACCACGCTGGACACGGTGGCGGGCGCTCCGGTGGAGGGCGAACGGGGGCTGCGGCTGCCCGGGACCCACGAGCCGATGCACGTCCCGGTCGGCGTCCTGGACGACGCCGCCAAGCAGTGGCAGGGCGTGTGGAAGCTCGACCTGACGGCGTCCGGAGGCCACGCGGCCGTCATCGGGGGCCCGCAGAGCGGCAAGACGACCCTGCTGCGCACCCTCGTGCTGTCGCTCGCGCTCACCCACACGCCGGACCAGGTGGCCGTGTACTGCCTGGACCTGATGGGCGGCGGCCTCCAGTCCCTGGCGTCGCTCCCGCACGTGGGCGGGGTGGCGGTGCGCACCGACAGCGAGCGCGTCCGCCGTACCGTCGAGGAGATCCAGGGGATGCTGGAGCACCGGCAGGCGGTGTTCCGCGACCGGGGGATCGACTCCGTCGCCCAGCTGCGCCGCATGCACGCCCGGGGCGAGGTGCCGGAACTGGCCAGCGCCGACGTGGTGTTCTGCATCGACGGCTTCGGGGCGCTGCGCAAGGACTTCGAGGACATCGACCCGAAGGTCACCGACCTGCTGCAGCGCGGCGGCGGGTTCGGCGTCCACGTGGTCGCGGGCATGCTGCGCTGGAACGACGTCCGGATCGCCGCCCAGTCCAACTTCGGGCAGAAGGTGGAGCTGCACCTGAACGACTCGTCGGACTCCACGATCGACCGCAAGCTCTCGGAGACGATCAGCGCGAAGACCCCCGGGCGCGTCCTCACGGACTCCGAGCTCTTCGGCCAGGTGGCGCTCCCCCGCATCGACGGGGTGGCGGACGGCGACAACCTGGGCGAGGTCGTGGAGAAGACCGTCCGGGCCGTCGACCAGGCCTGGCGCGGCAAGCGGGCGCCCAAGGTGCGCATCCTGCCGCACCGGCTGTCGGCCCGCACGCTGCCGACGGTCGAGTCCGAGCCCCGCCTGGTGCCGATCGGCGTGGACGAGCGCGCCCTGGAGCCGGTCCTGCTGGACCTGTTCGACCGCGACCAGAACCTGCTCGTCCTGGGCGACGGCGAGTGCGGCAAGACCAACCTCCTGCGGCTCATCGCCGAGAGCCTGGTGGAGAGGTACTCGTCGGACGAGGTCGTGTTCGCGGTCATGGACCCGCGCCGCACCCTGCGCAACGTGGTCCCCGAGGAGTACATGGGCGGCTACGCGAGCAGCCCGCGCGTGTGCGCCGGCCTGGCGGGCGGCGTGGCCAAGGAGGTGGAGGGCCGTCTGCCCGAGGACGGGGACGTCGACTCCCTCGAGCCGGGGTCGTTCAAGGGGCCGCGCATCGTGGTGCTCGCGGACGACTACGACGTGCTCACCACGGCGGGCCAGAAGCCGCTGGCCCCGTTCGTGCCGTTCGTGCCGAACGGCCGCGACATCGGCCTGCACTTCGTGGTGGCGCGCCGGGTGGCGGGCGCCGGACGCGGCATGTACGACCCGCTGGTGCAGGCGATGCGCGAGATCGGGACGAGCTCCCTGGTGATGTCGGGCGACCGGAGCGAGGGCCAGCTGCTGCCCCGGGTGTACGCCGCGCCCCAGCCCCCCGGCCGCGGCAAGTGGGTGACCCGCGGCGACACGGGACGGCTGATCCAGACGGCGGTGCGGGAGGCCCCGATCCCGGACCGGGCCTGACGCCCCCGGCGGAGGGCGCCCGCGGCCGGGTCGGGAGCACGCTTCCCGGCCCGGCCGCGCCGTTCCCGCGCGGCGGTCCCGCCCCCTGGGGGGGTTAGCACCCGTTTCGCTCCTCCATGGGCGAAAAGGGAGGAGCAGCCGCCGTCCGGCGCTGTAGGTTCTCGCAATGACACGATTCGCAGGGTCCCTCATCGGTGCCGGATTCGGGCTGGCGTTCGTCCTCGCGAACACCGGGCCGCCGCTGCCTCCCGCGGTGGCGCTCGTCCTCCGCGTCCTCGCCGTGGCCGCGGTGGTCGCCGTCCTCGCCCTGGTCGTCGCGATCGGCCGCCGGCCGGCCTCCGACCCGGGCCCCGACGCGCCGCGGATGCGGTTCGACGGGTTCTTCGGCGCCGTCCTGGCCGTCGAGGCCGTCGCGCTGTTCGGCGGGATCCAGGTCCTGAGGGCCCTGGACGCGCCGATGCAGGTCAACGTGGCCTGGATCGCCCTCGTGGTCGGACTGCACTTCTTCCCGCTGGCCCGCCGCTGGCGGGCCCGGTCCCTCGTGTTCACCGCCGCCTACATGTCGGTCCTCGGCCTCGCCGGGCTGGCGATGGCGTTCGCCGGGCACCCGGAGTGGGTGCCCCTCGTGAGCGGCGCGGTCACCGGCGCCGGCATGCTCACCGGGATCCTGGCCTCGCTCGCCGCCGACCTGCGGGCGGCCGCGGCCGTCGACGCCTGACCGGGGTTCCCACCGGAGGGCGTGTCCGGCCCGGGCCCCGGCGGACGCAGCGGGCACGGCGGGTACGGCCTCAGGACATGCCGCGCAGCCCGACGAGGAGTTCCGCCAGGGCCGCGGCGGCCCCGTCGGGGTCCGTCTCGCGCACGGTCCAGCCGCGCATGCCCGCGAGCCGCGCCACGTGCGCGAAGGCCGGGTCGGTGAGCAGGTAGGCGCACGGGGCGTCCGGCCAGTCGGCCGCCACCGGCAGCCGCTCGGTCCGGTAGGCGGGCGGCTCGCCGGACGGGGAGGTGCCGGAGTCGGCGCCGGGCGCGGCCGCGCCCTCGGGGCTCTGCGAGCGCACGAGGCCGGCCCTGTCGGCGCTGCCCGGCTGGGGCAGGAACGCGTCCACCAGCACGTAGCCGAACACCGGCCGGTGGGCGGCCCGCTGCGCCGCGCCCACCGCGCCCAGCAGGGGCCCGGCATCCCCCTCGGCGACGAGGGCGGTCGGCGCGTCCGTCGCGACCAGACGGTTGATCTCCAGGCTGGCCCGCGCGACGTAGCGCGCCGCGTGCGGCGGCAGTTCGTCCCCGCCCACCTCGGGGCGGACGGCGCCCGCCCCGACCTCGGGCAGCCGCCGGTGGAGGTCGGGCAGCCGGGTGGCGGCGCCGAGGGTCGGGGGGAGGAGGACGGCGATCACGCGGTGCGGCCCGCGGTCTCGTCGCGCACCCACGCCAGGTAGGAGGGGTTGCCGCCCGCCACCGGCACGGCGACCACCTCGGGGACGTCGTAGGGGTGGACGCCGACGATGTGGGCGGTGAGGTCGTCGAGCCGGTCCGCCGAGGTCTTGGCGACCACGGTCCACTCCTCGTCGCTCCGGACCTCGCCCTCCCAGCGGTAGAAGCTGGTGACGGGCCCGCCCACCTGCGCGCACGCGGCGAGCCGGCGGTCGACCACCGACCGTGCCAGCCGTTCGGCGCCGTCCCTCGTGTCGACCGTCGTCTCGACCCGGACGGTCTCGTGCTGTGGCATGGTCGTCCCTCCGTCCCGGCCGCCGCGGTCCGGACCGCCCGACCGGGTGTTCTAGGCTCACTGGTCATGAGCGAACGTGATGAACTCCTGCGTCTGATCAACGATAAGGCGGTCGTGCGCGGGAAGGTGACCCTGTCCTCGGGCCTGGAGGCGGACTACTACGTCGACCTGCGGCGGATCACCCTGGACGGGGAGGCCGCGCCGCTGGTCGGCTCGGTCATGCTGGACAACGTCGCGGACCTGGAGTTCGACGCGGTGGGCGGCCTGACGCTGGGCGCGGACCCGGTCGCCGCGGCGATGGTGCACGCCGCGCACGCGCGCGGCCGCAGGCTGGACGCCTTCGTGGTCCGCAAGGCGGGCAAGGCGCACGGCCTGCAGAAGCGGATCGAGGGCCCGGACGTGCGGGGGCGGCGCGTGCTCGCCCTGGAGGACACCTCCACCACGGGCGGCTCGGTGATGACCGCGGTGGAGGCCCTGCGCGAGGAGGGCGCCGAGGTGGTCGCGGTCGCGCTGATCCTGGACCGGGGCGCCCGCGGGCGGATCACGGAGGAGGGCCTGGACTACCGGGCCGTGTACGGCGTGTCCGACCTGGACGTGTAGCGGTCCGGCCCGTGGGCGCGGTTCCGGCCGTGGCCGGAGCCGCCTCCGCGGTGGCGGGGCCCGGTCGGGCCCGTCCTCCCGCGCCGGGGCGGTGCGCGGCCTTCTAACCGTCGATCGTGAAGCTGTGGCCGGGTTCGCGGTCGGCGATGTCGCGCCGGTTCCCGTGGACGAAGACCTCGACGGCGGAGGGGTCGCCGATGGTGACCTCCAGGCCGCCCTCGGCGCTCGCGTAGTTGACCGACTGGCCCTGGGTGACCTCCTGGTCGAGGAGGACGTCGCCTCCGGGGATGCGGACGAAGACGTCGCTGGACTCACCGGTCACACGGATGTGCAGCACACCCATGTTCTCCGGCTCCTCCGCCTCCGCCGCCGTTCCCGAGGCGTTGGCGCTCACACTGGCGCCGTTGCCCGGGAGGGAGCGGTACAAGAAGAATCCGCCGAGGGCCAGGAGCGTGACCAGGAGCAGGACAGCCCCGACGATGGCCATCACCTGGCCAACGCCGCGAGGGTCATTCCTATGCCTTCCCACGGCGTTGAATGTAGCGCGTATCACGACAAAAAGCGACAGTGATCGGCCCTCTGTCCAGGGGTTCCCATGATGCGTTCACGTTCGCCCGCGAAATGCACAACTTTTCACACCGGGGTCGGAGAAGCGGGAACGCCTGCCCCGTCAGCTGCGACGACACCGGGAACTCCGGACAATTTGGTCTAGACCTTTTCAAGGGCTCCGTGGATTCGGGATACTTGGGTGACACCTGGTGGACACGTCCGGACGCACGGCCCGCCCCATGGGCCTTCCCCCGCTCGCCGGCCTCCACCGGGAACGCACGTGGGGTGCCGCCGGAGCGATACCGGCGGCCGCTCGCTCCAGGCCGAATCCAGGGAGAGTCAAGCCATGCCCATCGCCAGTCCCGAGGTCTACACCGAGATGCTGAGCCGCGCGAAGTCCCAGGGCTTCGCCTACCCGGCGATCAACGTGACCTCCAGCCAGACGCTGCACGCCGCCCTGCGCGGCTTCGCCGAGGCGGAGAGCGACGGCATCGTCCAGATTTCCACGGGCGGAGCGGAGTTCCTGTCCGGCGCCTCGATCAAGGACATGGTCACCGGTTCGGTCGCCTTCGCCGAGTTCGCCCGCGTCGTGGCCGACAAGTACCCGGTGAACGTCGCCCTGCACACCGACCACTGCCCCGAGAACAAGCTCGACGGCTTCGTCCGCCCGCTCCTGGAGATCTCCAAGGAGCGCGTCGCCAAGGGCCAGGAGCCGCTGTTCCAGTCCCACATGTGGGACGGGTCCGCCGTCGAGCTGGAGGAGAACCTCCGGATCGCCGAGGAGCTGCTGGCGGCGTCCGAGGCGGCCCGCACGATCCTGGAGATCGAGGTCGGCGTCGTCGGCGGCGAGGAGGACGGCATCGTCGGCGAGATCAACGAGAAGCTCTACACCACGCCGGCCGACGCCCTGCGCACCGCCGAGGTGCTGGGCCTGGGCGAGAAGGGCTACTACCTGACCGCCCTGACCTTCGGCAACGTGCACGGCTCCTACAAGCCCGGCTTCGTCAAGCTGCGCCCCGAGGTGCTCAAGAAGGCGCAGGAGGCCGTCGCCGAGAAGCACGGCAAGGACAAGGCCTTCGACTTCGTCTTCCACGGCGGCTCGGGCTCCACCATCGAGGAGATCCACGAGGCCATCGGCTACGGCGTCGTCAAGATGAACATCGACACCGACACCCAGTACGCGTACACGCGCCCGGTGGTCGACCACATCCTCAAGAACTACGACGGCGTGCTGAAGATCGACGGCGAGATCGGCAACAAGAAGGCCTACGACCCGCGCTCCTACGGCAAGGCGGGCGAGGCCGGCATGGCCGACCGCGTCGCCGAGGCCGCGCGGCAGCTGAAGTCCGCCGGCAACAAGATGAAGTAGGGACCCGGCGCCCGCGCGCGGTTCCCGGCGGCCGCACGGCCGCCGGGCGCCGCGCCCCCTCCCCCGGATCCGGCGGTACGGCGTCCGCGGTCCGCCCGGGCGCCTGCGGCTCCGCGCCCGCCGCCCCGGGGGAGCCCGTCCCGCGGCCGGCCCCGGACGCCGCGGGGGCCGGGGGGACGGACGCGCGATGTCGCGGGAGGCACCGTGAGGGGTGCGGACCCGGTGGCAGGATGGGGTCATGAACCTGCACCGCAACCTGCTCAACGAGCCGCCCGAGACCCGTCTGGCCGACAACCCCGAGGCCCGTGAGGCCCTGGCCGGAGCCGACGACCCCACCCCGGTCGCCGGACGCTTCCCCGAGTACTCGGCCGCGTGGGCGCGCCTGGCCGAGCTGGCCCTGGCCGACGGGCAGCCCGTGGCCGCCTACGCGTACGCCCGCACCGGCTACCACCGGGGACTGGACCAGCTGCGCCGCTCGGGCTGGAAGGGACACGGCCCCGTCCCGTGGGAGCACGAGCCCAACCAGGGCTTCCTGCGCGCCCTGCACGCCCTGGGCAAGGCCTCCGAGCAGATCGGGGACGCCGAGGAGGCGGAGCGCTGCGCCTCCTTCCTGCGCGACTCCAGCGCCGAGGCCGACAAGGTCCTCAACGGCTGACGCCCCGGCGGCCCCGGGCCCCGCGCACGGGGCCGCCGGCCACACCCCGCTCAGGCCCGCGGGCCGGAGGCGTAGAGGCCGATCAGCCGGGCCAGATGGACTCCGGCGATCCGCAGGGGAGCCCCGTCGCGCGCCACCTGCGCCGCCATCTCGGCGCCCTCCACCGTGCTGATCACGGTGTACGCCAGATCCGCCGCGTCGTCCTCGGCGATGCCGTGGTCCCGCAGCCTCTCGAACACCAGCCGGCGCCAGTGCGCGAAGGCCGCGTCCGCGGCCCGCCGGATCTCGGGCACGCCGCCCGTCACCCCCAGGGCGGTGGAGGCGACGGGGCACCCGTCCTCCCAGCCGGAATCGCGCATCCCCTCGGCCAGCGCCCGCACACAGGCGACGATGCCCTCGGCCGGGTCCCCGGCGGCCGTCAGGCACCGGTCCAGCTCGTCCGCGAACTCCCTCTCCCCGTGCCGGATCGCGGCGACCGCCAGCTCCTTCTTCCCGCCGGGGAAGAAGTGGTACACCGAGCCGGGCGTCGCGGCGGCCTCCGCCGCGATCTGTTTGACCCCGGTGCCGGAGTAGCC
The DNA here is from genome assembly GCF_050955985.1 of Nocardiopsis sp. CA-288880. NCBI lineage: Bacteria > Bacillati > Actinomycetota > Actinomycetes > Streptosporangiales > Nocardiopsidaceae > Nocardiopsis > Nocardiopsis sp. CA-288880. Next base: position 7,294,778 of record NZ_CP192105.1, read on the forward strand.
CTGCCGCTGCATCAGCCGCGACGTCGCCACGACGATCCGTTCACGGGTGCCGGGCCCGGCGTCCCGTTCCTCGCCGCTCCCACGCCGCTCATCGGTGCTCACGCCCGCCACCCTACCGAATAGAACGCTCGTTCTAGAGCTGTGCTATGTTCTGCTCGCTAGATAGAACGTTCATTCTAGAAGGAGGCACAATGGGAACCCAGCAGGACCCGGCGGGCGTGACCGTCATCGGCCTGGGCCCGATGGGCCGGGCCATGGCCGGGGCGTTCCTCGACAGCGGACGCCCGGTCACCGTGTGGAACCGCACGGCCGCGCGGGCGGACGGACTGGTGGCCAGGGGCGCGACGCGGGCCGCCGGCGTCGAGGAGGCGCTGGCCGCGAACGAGGTCGTCGTGCTCAGCCTCACCGACCACGCCGCGATGCGCGCCCTCCTCGCGCCCGCGACCGCCGCCCTCCCCGGCCGGATCCTCGTCAACCTGGGCTCCGACACCCCCGAGCGGGCCAGGGAGGCGGCGCGCTGGCTCTCCGGGCACGGCGCGCACCACCTGACCGGCGGCGTCCGGTCCGACCCCTCGGGCATCGGCTCGCCCGGGTCCTCCACGTTCTACAGCGGACCCGGCGAGGTGTTCCACCGCCACCGGGAGACCCTGGAGGTCCTCACCGCCGCCACCCACCTCGGCGAGGACCCGGGACTGGCCGCGCTGTACTACCAGCTCGGGATGACCTTCTTCTGGACCTCCGTGCTCGGCTGGCTCCAGACCCTCGCCGTCGCCAGGGCCCACGGCATCGGCGCCGAGGACCTGCTCCCCCACACCGAGACGGACTCCCTGGCCGCCGTGTTCCGGTTCTACGCGCCCCGGATCGACGCCGGGGACCACTCCGGAGACGCGGAACGGCTCTCCATGGAGGTCGCCAGCGTCGAGCACGTCGTCGCCACCGCCGAGGAGGCCGGGGTGGACACCGTCCTGCCGTCGGCCGTCCTCGCGCTCTCGCGCCGGGGCATGGCCGCCGGCCACGCGGAGGCCAGCTTCACCAGCCTGCTGCGGGTCCTCGCGGCGCCCGCCTCCGGCTGAGGGGCCCGACGGCCCCGGGCCCCGCGCCGGGGGCCGCGCAGGGGTCCGGCCCGCTCCCCGGCGCGGGCCGGACCCGCCGCCCTCCACGCGCGGGCCCGGGATCGGGTCCCGGACGGCTCCCCCCGCCCTCCCGCGGGTCCCGGGCCGGTGTGGCGCAGACGCCCCGGCGCCCCACTTAACCCGGATGCGCAGGTCGTGTACGCTCAATACGCAACGGCCCCTGTCGCTGCCTTGCGCCAGGGGTTCATCCATGTTCGGGGTGGGAACCCCGGTCAGGTGTCGAGCGAAAAGGTAGAGATCCAGATGCCGGCGATCACGCTCGTGGGTGCCCAGTGGGGCGACGAGGGCAAGGGCAAGGCGACCGACCTCGTCGGCGACCGCGTGGACTACGTGGTGCGGTACCAGGGCGGCAACAACGCCGGCCACACGGTGGTCATCGGCGACAAGAAGTACGCCCTCCACCTGCTCCCGTCCGGGATCCTCTCCCCCAACGTGGTACCGGTCATCGCCAACGGCGTCGTCATCGACCCGGGCGTCCTCCTGGAGGAGCTCCGCGGCCTCGACGAGCGCGGCGTGGACACGTCCCGCCTGCTCATCTCCGCCAACGCGCACCTGATCATGCCCTACCACCGGGCCCTCGACAAGGTCAGCGAGCGCTTCCTCGGCAAGGGCAAGATCGGCACCACCGGTCGCGGCATCGGCCCGACCTACGCCGACAAGGTCTCCCGCCAGGGCGTGCGCGTCCAGGACATGTTCGACCCCTCGATCCTGCGCAAGAAGATCGAGCTGGCCCTGCACGACAAGAACCAGCTGCTCACCAAGGTGTACAACCGGCGCGGCCTGGAGGCCGAGCCGATCATCGAGGAGTACCTCGGCTACGCCGAGCGGCTGCGCCCGTACGTCGCCGACACCTCGCTGATCCTCAACAAGGCGCTCGACGAGGGCAAGACCGTCTACCTGGAGGGCTCCCAGGGCACGCTGCTGGACATCGACCACGGCACCTACCCCTTCGTGACCTCCTCCTCCCCCACCTCGGGCGGCGCGGCCGCCGGTTCGGGCATCGGCCCCACCCGCATCACCAAGGTCGTGGGCATCCTCAAGGCCTACACGACCCGTGTCGGCTCCGGCCCCTTCCCCACGGAGCTGCTCGACGAGCAGGGCGAGTGGCTGCGGACCCAGGGCGGCGAGTACGGCGTGACCACCGGGCGCAACCGCCGCTGCGGCTGGTTCGACGCCCCCATCGCGCGCTACGCCACCCGCATCAACGGCATCACCGACTTCTTCCTCACCAAGCTCGACGTGCTCACCGGCCTGGAGCGCATCCCCGTGTGCGTCGCCTACGAGGTCGACGGGGTCCGCCACGACGAGATCCCGATGACCCAGACCGACTTCCACCACGCCGTGCCGGTCTACGAGTACCTCGACGGCTGGTCCGAGGACATCACCGGAGTCCGCGAGTTCGACGAACTCCCCAAGAACGCACAGGTCTACGTGCGTACCCTGGAGGAGATGGCCGGAGCGCCCGTCTCCGCCATCGGTGTCGGTCCCGGGCGCGACGAGACCCTCCAGCTGCGCTCCCTGGTCTGACCCCCGCCCGTCCGCCTTCAACACGAAGAGGCCCCCTGCAGTGAAAGCCCTCGTTCTCGGCGGCGGAGGCCGCGAGCACGCCCTCGTCCGCGCCCTCTCCCTGGACCCGGGTGTCACCGGCATCCACAGTGCGCCCGGCAACCCGGGCATCTCCGAACTGGCCGAGAACCACGTCATCAACGTGACCGACGGTCTCGCCGTGACGGAGCTGGCCGCGCGCATCCGCGCCGAGCTGGTCGTCATCGGCCCGGAGGCCCCGCTGGTCGCCGGTGTGGCCGACGCCCTGCGCGACCGCGGCATCCCCGTGTTCGGGCCCGACCGGGCGGCCGCGAAGCTGGAGGGCTCCAAGGCGTTCGCCAAGGAGGTCATGGAGGCGGCGGGGGTGCCCACCGCCAAGGCGCGCGTGTGCCGGTCCGCGGGCCAGGTCTCCGACGCCCTGGACGAGTTCGGCGCCCCGTACGTGGTCAAGGACGACGGCCTCGCCGCGGGCAAGGGCGTCGTGGTGACGGACGACCGCGCCCTCGCCGAGCGGCACGCCCGGGAGTGCGGACGCGTGGTCATCGAGGAGTTCCTCGACGGCCCCGAGGTGTCCCTCTTCGTGCTGAGCGACGGTGTGCACGCGCTGCCGCTGCTTCCCGCACAGGACTTCAAGCGCGCCTACGACGGCGACCAGGGGCCCAACACCGGCGGCATGGGCGCCTACGCCCCGCTGCCGTGGGCGCCGCAGGGCCTCGTGGACGAGGTGATGGAGTCGGTCGTGCGGCCGACCCTCGCGGAGATGAACCGGCGCGGCACGCGCTACCAGGGCCTCCTCTACGTGGGTCTGGCGCTCACGTCGGGCGGCCCGCGCGTGGTCGAGTTCAACGCGCGGTTCGGCGACCCGGAGACGCAGGTGGTCCTGGACCGGCTCGCCACCCCGATCGGCGCGGTCCTCCAGGCCACCGACACGGCCGGGCTGGGCGGCATCGGCTCCCTCCAGTGGAAGCCGGGCGCGGCGGTCACCGTCGTGGTCGCCGCGGAGAACTACCCGGGCGACCCGGTCAAGGGCGACCTGATCGGCGGCCTGGACGCGGCCAACGCGCTGGAGGGCGCGTACGTGCTGCACGCCGGCACCGCGTGGGAGGGCACCGTCGGCGTCAAGGCGAGCGGGGGCCGGGTCCTCAACGTGGTCGGCACCGGCGCCGACCTCCGCCAGGCGCGCGAGCGGGCGTACGAGGCCGCGTCGCGGATCGAGCTCCGCGGCTCGTTCCACCGCACCGACATCGCCGAGCGCGCCGCCGCCGAGCTGTAGCAAGGACCGGAGAACCCACATGAGCGGCTTCGTCGTCACCCCCGAGCCCGTCCGGGTCGAGGGGCTCACCCACCTGCACACCGGCAAGGTGCGCGACCTGTACGCGGCGGCGGACGGCAGCCTGGTGATGGTGGCCAGCGACCGCGTGTCGGCGTACGACTGGGTGCTGCCCACCGAGATCCCGGGCAAGGGGCGCCTGCTCACCCAGCTGTCCCTGTGGTGGTTCGACCAGCTGGGGGACCTGGTGCCCAACCACGTCCTGTCCGACGTCCCGCCGGCGGGAGCGCCCGCCGACTGGGACGGGAGGACACTGGTGTGCCGCAGGTTGGACATGGTGCCGGTGGAGTGCGTGGCGCGCGGCTACCTGACCGGTTCCGGCCTCGCCGAGTACCGGGTCGACGGCACGGTGTGCGGCGTCGCCCTCCCCGACGGCCTCGTCGACGGCTCCGAGCTCCCCGAGCCGGTCTTCACCCCGGCCACCAAGGCCGAGGTCGGCGACCACGACGAGAACGTGTCGTTCGAGGTCGTGGCCGACCGGCACGGAGCCGCACTCGCCGCCGAGCTGCGCGACCTCACCCTGCGCGTGTACCGGCGCGGCCGGGAGCTGGCGCGGGAGCGCGGCGTCATCCTCGCCGACACCAAGTTCGAGTTCGGCCGGGACGCCGACGGCGCCCTGGTGCTGGCCGACGAGGTGTTCACCCCCGACTCCTCTCGGTACTGGCCGGCGGACGAGTGGGCCCCCGGACGCCCGCAGACCTCCTTCGACAAGCAGGTCCTGCGGGACTGGCTGGCCTCGCCCGAGTCGGGGTGGGACCGGGCCTCGGAGACCCCGCCGCCCCCGCTTCCGGAGCACGTGGTGGAACGCACGCTGAACCGCTACACGGAGATCCATGAGCGGCTGACCGGCCGGAAGCCCGGTCCCCGGGCCGGGAACCGGTAGTGATTCGGCGCACGCGGCAGGCGTTTCACGTCGGGGACCACGTATGGTGGTCACGTTGTGCGCGGCGTCCCGCCGGCGTCCTGCCACGCGCGCGGCATCCCTGGTCTTTCCCTTGGGCCGAATACCTCTTTGGCTGTTTGACCGGTCCCCATCCACGTCCGGCGGGTATACCACGTTCTGTGCCGGTACACGCGGGTGGGTGCTATAGAGTCGTCGCGAGCACCGGCTTCACCGGCCGCGCAGGTCACGCGCAAGATGGTCGCAACGTTCCAGGGGAAACCCGCGTCTAAAACGCACATAGGCGAAACCCGACGAGGGTGACCTTTTTTCACATCTGCCTCACAAAGGAGCACATGAGCATGGGCCAGGAGGTTCGTTACCGCGTCCGCGGCGGACGCCCCCTCAGTGGAACGGCGTTCATCCAAGGCGCGAAGAACGCCGTCCTGCCGATGATCGGGGCCGCTCTACTCGCGGCCAAGGGCCGTACCGTGCTGCGGAACGTGCCCGTCATCGAGGACGTCTACCGCGCGCTTGAGCTCGCCGAACACGTGGGCGCCAAGGTCGAGTTCCACGAGGCCGAGCGCACCGTCGTCATCGACGCGTCCCGTCTCAACGACCCCGAGCGCGCCGTCCTGCCCGCCGAGATCGCGGCCCGCTTCCGCGGCTCCGTGCTCTTCGTTCCCGCGCTGATGCACCGCACCGGCCGCGCCCGCATCGAGGGCGTCGGCGGTTGCAACCTGGGCAGCCGCAACCTCGACTTCCACTACCGGGGCTTCGCGCGCCTGGGCGCGGAGGTCACCGAGGACCTCGAGCGCAACCACATCAACGTGGAGGCCAGCAACCTCCGCGGTGGCCGCCTCTACCTGGACACGCCGTCCCACACCGGTACCGAGAACCTGCTCATGGCCGCCGTCCTGGCGCCGGGCACCACGGTGATCGAGCACGCGGCCCTCGAGCCCGAGGTCATCGACGTCATCAACTTCCTGAGCGCCATGGGCGCCAGGATCAGCGGTGGCGGCACCGGGCTCATCACCGTCGAGGGCGTCGAGGAGCTCACCGCGGTCGAGCACACCATCATGTCGGACCGCATCGACGCCGGCGTGTTCGCGATGACCGTCGCCGCCACCGGCGGCGAGGTCAGCCTGGTGGGCGCCCACCTGGACCACCTGGGCGTGGCCCGCTGGAAGCTCGAGCAGATGGGCGTGGGCTTCTCCCAGGAGGGCGCGGTCCTGCACGTGCAGAGGGACCCCTCCGTGCCGCTGCGCCCGATCAACGCCGTCACCTCGCCGTTCCCGGGCTTCGCGACCGACCTCCAGTCGCCGCTGATGGCCCTGGCCACCCTGGCCGAGGGCGAGAGCTACATCCACGAGGCCATCTACGACGGCCGGTTCGCCCTGGCCGACGAGCTCAACAAGATGGGCGCGAAGATCGAGGTCGAGGGCACCCGCGCCATCGTGCACGGGCCGACCAACCTGCGCGGGGCCGAGGTCATCGCCCACGACCTGCGCACCGGCGCGGCCCTGGTCCTCGCCGGACTGGTCGCGGAAGGTGAGACAATCGTGGCGCCCGGATACCTGGTTGACCGCGGTCACGCCCAGTTCGCGACGAGGCTCGCTGCTCTCGGCGCGGACGTGGAGCGCGTCGTCGTCTCGTAGGGAGCCGAAAGCGCAGTTCAAGCCGGGGTGGGGGCTTGCCTCCCACCCGGGCTTTCGGCGTTGATATCGAAAACGATCTTCTTTGGCCCCGCACAATGGGTACGATCTCGGCAATCATGCCGTGACAGAGATCGGGTCGGGAAACCAGTGGGCGCACATAGTGAAGAGCGTGGAATGGTAGCGGGGAGCAACCCGAGGTGAGTGCCCAGCGTACTGGCGATTTGACGATCGGCGTCATAGGGCCCCATGAGGTGGTCGAACGGGTCATGCTCATGGGCCCGGGGTCCACTGGGCCCCTCAACGCCAGACTCATCGCAGCCGCGTACCGAGATGAGCAAGAGGCGACGGACAAGGTCGTCAGGCTGGGTTCGGCGATCGACGCCTACCTGTTCGCCAGCCCTGTCCCGTACGAGTTCGCGCGCAAGGCCGGGGTTCTCACGATGCCCGCCACCTTCGTGCCGCTCGGCGGGGCCAGCCTGCACGAGGCCCTGCTGCGGGCGACCCTGGACGACCGGTACGACCCGACCAGAGCCAGCCTCGACGTGCTCAGCCGCGCCGACGTGGTCGAGGCCTACTCCGAGGTCGACCTGCCCGTGGACGGCATCCACGTGCACGAGGAGCTCACGAACACCGCGCAGCTCACGTCCTTCCACGAGGGGCTGTGGCGGCGCAAGGCCACCCGCATGGCGATCACCTGCGTGCGCGGTGTCGCCGAACGGCTGGAGGCCATCGGCGTCCCCGTGATCCGGTTGCGGCCGACCAACGCCGGCGTGCGCAGCGCCCTCCAGACCGCGGGCCTGCTGGGGGCGCACCACCGGCTGGAGGAGGCCCAGCTGGGTGTCGTGGTGGTGGACGTGCCCACGCTGCGGGACTCGTCCCGGCGGTCGACCCCCCGGTACTGGCGCGAGGAGCTGCGGCTGTCGCTGCACCGGCTCCTCCTCCAGGAGGCCCACCGGATCAACGCCACGGCCCACCGCCTGGACGACCATTCGTTCATGGTGACCGCCACGCGGGGATCGCTCGTGACCGCGACCGAGGGGTTCCGGCAGCCGCCGTTCGTGGAGCGCATCAAGGCGGAGCTGGGGATCGCGATCGAGGTCGGGATCGGCATGGGGCGCACCACCCAGGACGCCGAGGCGCACGCCCGGGCCGCCCTGAACCGCGCTCAGGCGTCCCGTCAGAGCTTCGCGGTGGACCGTGAGGGTCGTTCCCTGGTCCCCGCCCAGCGCGCGCCCGCACGGCAGTCCTCCGAACCGCTGCGCACCAAGGGCCGCGAGACGTTGATTCGGCTCTCGGAGAAGATCGCCGAGGAGGACGGCCCGCTGGTCGTCGACGCGGAGAACGCCGGGCGCATGCTCGGCGTCACCTCCCGGACCGCGCGCCGGCTGCTGCGCACCCTCGTCGAGGAGGGGCTGGCATGGCCGCTGCCCCCCAACCGCACCCTCCAGCCCGGCCGCCCGCGCCAGCTCTACAGGCTGATCGTGGAGAAGCTGGACAAGGACGCGGCGGGCAAGTAGGCGGTGGGCGGACAGGCGCCACACGTACGCGGGCGGGGGCGGTTCCCAACGGGACCGCCCCCGCCCGCGTACTGCCCCGGTGCTGCGGGGGCGACCGCCGGGGGGCGGGGACCGAGACCGGGTGCTGCCCCGGTGCTGCGGGGGCGACCGCCGGGGGGCGGGGACCGAGACCGGGTGCTGCCCCGGTGCTGCGGGGGCGACCTGTCGAAGCTCCGGTGGACGAACGGGCGAGGCCCCTGAGGTCACCCTGGGCGAGGGCCCTGTGGACGACCGGGCGAGGGCACGGACCCGGCCGTGAGGGACTGTGGAGCTCCCCGGGGCCGCCCTGTGGAGTGACCGCGGGGGCCGGTGGGGAACAAGCCCCGGGGCGAGCCGATCGGGGCCCGTGGAAGCGTCTGGGGCGACCGGGCCGCCAGGTTTGCGGTGACGGGCAGCGGGTCGACCAGGTTTTCCGGAGACGTGGCGGACCGCGTACGGGATCCGCCGGAAGCGGCCCGGCCCGGTTCTCCACAGGCAGCGGAGGGGCGTTGCCCGCGGAACGGCCCGGTGGGAGCGTGGAACATGGGGGTGCCGCACAGCAGCCACGGGGAGCCGTGGGTCCCCCGAATCGACGCTACCCCTCTCCGGCCCGCCCCCGCCATCCCCGTCCACAGGCTGTGGACAATCCGGTGACAATCCCGCTCCCCGATGCCGGACTCCCGCGCATGGACGACGAGGCGGCCCCCACTCCCGGGGGCGCGCACCGCGTCCCGGCATCGCGGCGCACGGCCGCACGGGCGGCCGTGCGCCGGACACCCCGGCCGGACGGGCACCGCCGCCGGGGCGCCCCGCGCGTTCCCTAGCGGCGCTCGGCGTAGGAGGTGGCCACGGCCAGGAACGCGTCGTTCTCCTCGGGGGTGCCGAGGCTCACGCGGGCGCCCTCGCCCGCGAACGGGCGCACCGAGACGCCCGCCTCCGCGCACGCGGCGGCGAAGCCGAGCGTGTCCGCGTCCAGCCGCAGCCACACGAAGTTGGCCTCGGTCGGCGGCACGGTCCACCCGGAGGCGACGAGCGCGTCGCGGACGCGGTCGCGCTCCGCGACGGTGGCCGCCACCCGCTCCATGAGCTCGTCCTCGGCGTCGAGGGAGGCGATCCCCGCGGCCTGGGCGAGGTGGTTCACGGCGAACGGCACGAGGGTCTTGCGGACCGCGCCGACCACCGGCGGGTGGCCGACCAGGTAGCCCAGGCGCACCGCGGCCAGGCCGTAGGCCTTGGAGAACGTGCGCAGCACGGCGACGTTGGGCCGGTCCCGGTAGAGGTCGACGCCGTCGGGCACGCGGGGGTCGCGCACGTACTCCAGGTACGCCTCGTCCAGGATCACCAGCACGCTGTCCGGGATCCGGTTCAGGAAGGCGACCAGCTCGTCCTCGCGGACCGTGGTGCCGGTCGGGTTGTTGGGGTTGCAGACGATCACCATGCGGGTGGCCGGGGTGACCGCGTCCGCCATGGCGTCGAGGTCGTGCGCCTCGTCCTTCAGCGGGACCTGCACGGGGGTGACCCCGGCGAGCCCGGCGAGCAGCGGGTAGGCCTCGAAGGACCGCCAGGCGTAGACGACCTCGGCCCCGGGCTCGCCGACCGCCTCCAGGAGCTGCTGGAGCATGCCGACGGAGCCCGCGCCGAGGGCGAGGTGCTCCTCGGGGACGTCCAGGCGCCGCGCGAGACGGGAGGTGAGCTCCTCGGCGCCCGGGTCGGGGTAGCGGTTCAGCTCGGCGGCCGCCCTCGTGATGGCCTCACGCACCGAGGGGAGGGGGCCGTAGGGGCTCTCGTTGGAGGAGAGCTTGACGGACCGGCCTTCGGGGCCGACGACCTTCCTGCCCGGCTTGTACGGGGGGATGCTCTCCAGCACCGACCGCAGATATGGCGATTTCGACTCCGACACCATTGTCCTTCCTCAATACTTTGTGCTAACCCCGCGACACGCTCAGCGATCTCGCGCCCGGGCCGATCACCGCACCCAGCGGAAATATCGCACAAACGAGGAGATAGCACCATGCGTTTGCGTCCCTGCCCCGCCGGCTCAGTTCGGATTCCGGCTGGTCAGAACCCCCGCCCGCGGGGAGGGCGGGCACACGTCCGGCCATTGGCTCTTCCCATGGTCCTACCCGTGGTGGTCATGCTCGGTGCGTGCGGTGGCGGGGCCGAGGGGGGAGACGATCCCAACGCCGAGGCCGCCGCCGCCCTGTACGACGCGCACCCGCTGCACGTCCGCGACGCCACCCTCGTTCCCGAGGGCAGTGAGAGCGGCACCTACTCCGAGCTTGTCACAGTGCGGTACAGCGCCGAGGTCCGGGCCACCACCGAGCTGGACAAACCCGAGTGCCTGGACGCCTCGAACCGCTGGGGGGACCTGGACGGGGTGCAGGGGGCGCCCGCCTCCGTGGCCGCCTACGAGTGGTCCGAGGGCGCGGTGTCGCACATGCTGGTCCAGCTGGACGAGGGCACCGCCGCCGAGGCGCTCGCCGCGAGGCCGCCGGAGAGCTGCGCCGCGTACACCGCCACCTACGAGGACGGGACCACGTCCGACTACGGGGTGAGCGACCTGGAGGAGGTCCCGGAGATCGGCGACGAGTCCCGCGCCTACGCCATCGAGGTGAGCTCCGCGGAGGAGGACAGCCGCATGTTCAGCATCATGTACCGCAACGGCGGCCTGGTGGGCACCACGTCGATCCTCGGCCAGGGCGCGCTGGAGGACTACGAGGAGATGCTCGTCGAGTTCAGTCAGGCCGCCGTGGAACGCCAGGACCAGATGCTGGGCTGAGGGTCCCGGCCGCACCGCGGCGGCCCGCCCGGGACCCCGTGGTCCGGCCCTGCCCCGGCGGGCGGCGCGCCGGCGCCCGGACGCCCGGTTCCCAGCGGGGGCCGCACGGAACCGGTCCGGCGTGGGCCGGTCCCGTGCGGGAACCCGTCACACCGGCTGGCCGGTGTCGGCGTCGCGCGAGTGGTCGGGCATCAGCCTGGCCGGGTGCTCACGCGCCGCCCGGAGCGTCTCCGCGGCCCGGGCCGCGTCGTGCCGCTCGGCGTCCCGCCTGGCCGCCTGGCGCGGCCGGGGGAGCCTGCGCGGCGGCCCGACCAGTTCGAGGCCGGTCACGGCGCCGAAGGAGGCGACCACCGCTCCGCTCCCCCGGTCGACGAGCACCGCGCGCACGCCGGTACGGCGGCGCCCGCCGGTCCTGACCGCGTACACGACGTCCACACGCCGCCCGTGGCGCATCCCGTCGTAGCGCAGGAACCGCCAGCAGCCGTGCCTCCACACGTCGTCGGGCTCGGCCTTGATCATCACGTTCCCGTTGGTGCGCCACACGTCGCTGCGGCGCAGTCTGCGCACCGTACGGCGCATCGGGACCTCGCGCAGCTCGCACGGCTCCCGGTGGAGGGTCCGGGCCGCCACCTCGCGCAGTTCGGGGCTGAGGGCCGCGAGGAGCAGCAGTTCCGCGCCCAGGACCCAGCCGTGCAGCGCGGTGGGGGCGAGGGCCGCCTGCCACCCGGCGGGTTCCAGGCCCGTCGTGGCCAGGGCGGCGGCGGACAGGAGCCCGGCCCGGGTGAGCGTGCGCCAGCCGATGGGGGCGCGGCTCAGCCCGCCGAAGCAGCCGCAGCCCGCCTCCGGGTCGCGCCTGCGCGCCAGGACCAGCACCACCACCGAGGCGGCGAACACGACGGCGGTGAGCAGGCGCACGGCGTCGCCCGCGAGGCCGGTGAGGGCCACCAGTCCGACGGCGAGCGCGACCTCCAGGAGGCCGGTCCCGACGGTGGCCGGACGGCGCAGGCGCTCGGGCACCAGGACGGCCAGTCCCGAGCCGGCGGCCTGTCCGGTGGTCTTGCTCGCGGCGCCGAGCAGGAGCAGCACCGCCAGCAGCGGCAGCTGGACCTCGCGGACCGCCTCCACGATCTCCGGCAGCATGGTCATCCCTCCCCGTTGTGGACCGTCATGGTCGCGTTGAAGCAGCCGTCCTCCAGAAGCCCCCCGAGCGCGACGAACGCGGTCATGGTGAGGGAGGCGATCCGTCCCGCCCCCTGCCCCCCGCAGGCGGGGCACAGGTCGCACAGCCAGCTGTCGGCGGCGGCGCAGTCCACGACGGGGAGCACGGCCGTGTCCCTCGTGCAGTCGTTACGCAGGTTCGGCGTCGCACCGGCGGACAGCAGCGGAAGCGGCACGCAGGAGGTGCGCCGGTCGCACTCCGCGTCGTGGCCGACGGGGTCGAGGGCCGGATAGGCGAGGCCGTCGACGCGTGCGCGCGGGTCCAGGTGGGACGAGCGCCCCCAGGCGGGGTCGTACCAGGTGGCGATGCCGCTGAGCGTGGTGGAGTGGCGGGGTGTGGGCGGCCTCGGCGGTGTGGCGCTGAGCGGGTAGGGCGGCTGCGTCGTGGCGGGTCGGGCGGCCCACACGGCCCCTTCGCGCCAGACCCCGACGGCGTCGAAGACGTAGCCGGGTTCCAGGCGCGGGTGGCGGACGGCGATGCGGCCCGAGGTGCGGTAGGGGAGGACCACGGTCGTGCGGGGACGGCCGTGTCCGGGGTCGATCTCCAGGGTCTCGCCCTCGCGGCCGACGATGACGCCGGTCGCCCGGGCGGCCTGGGCCCACACGCGTTCGGCGACGAGGCGGCCGTCCCGTGAGCAGAGCACCACGGCGTCGTCGCCGTCCCTCAGGTCGTCGGGCCGGACCTCGCCCCCGCGCCAGAACGCGGTGGCGCGGTCGTACAGGAACCGTTCCTCGCCCCGGGGCGTGGCCAGGCAGAGCATGTGCGTGGTGGCGCCGACGACCACGCCGCGCACGACGCGGTCGCCCAACGGTGTGGGTTCGAGCGCGGTCTCGGGGCCGAGCACCGCCGCGGTGAACCTTCTGCGGTCCCTTCCGCTGTCCGTCATCACTGACATGTCGTCTGCGCCCCCTTGTCACCCGACTCGTCACTCTCTGCCCATTGTCCCGATCGGAACCGCCGGCCACCGGCCACACGCCGACACGCACCTGTTCGGGTGGTCCGCATGTCCCGGCCATTGCTCGCGGCGACCTTCCGGAAGCCGGTGCGTCCGGGGCAGTGCCCCATGCGGACCATCCACCATGATGACCGCATGCAGCCGCTTGAGTACAGCTTGTGGCTGCAAAGTCGCAGATAGACCCGATACACACCGATAGATCCACAAAAATGACCAAGAGTCTGCGCGCCGCCCCGCCCTCGCGCCACCGGGGACCCCTCCCCCGCACACCGGCCGGGGCGGCGCCCGGCGGCCGACCGCGCGCGACCGGCCTCCCGCGGCGCCCCCGGCGTGTTCGGGGGTCCGGTCCGGGGCCGCCGCCCGACGGGACCGTCCCTCCATGGCGTGCCGTTGACCGGCACATGGAGCACAGGTGCCCGGAGATTTGCGTTCGCTGTGTGACAGTGAGGGGAAGAAAGCATGACAAAGCAGCACGCAGCGCCTGTGAGAGTCGGTGGTCGGCGTGACAGGAACTACCCGGACCCCCAGGTACGACGAGTTCAGCCGCTACGTGGCCGAGCGCGGCCCAGCCCTGCTGCGGATGGCCCGCTCCCTCACCAACAACCTCGCCGACGCCGAGGACCTGCTCCAGGCCGCCCTCGTGAAGACCTTCCTCTCCTGGGAGCGGATCGCCGACCCGAAGGCCCGCGACGGATACGTGCGCCGGGCGATGGTCAACACGCAGATCTCCGAGTGGCGCCGCAAACGGCTGGACGTCTACCCCACCGACGACATCCCCGAGCAGCGCGTGGACGACCCCACCTGGCGCAGCGACCTCGCCGACGTGGTCGGGCGGGCCATCGAACGCCTCCCCGACCGCCAGCGCACCACGGTCGTCCTCCGCTACTACGACGACCTCACCGAGGTGCAGATCGCCGCCCGGATGGGCGTCACGCTCGGCACCGTGAAGAGCACCCTGTCCCGGGCCGTGGACAAGCTGCGACGCGACGCCGACCTCGTCATCGAGCGCGCCGTCAACTGACCCGCGGACACCGGCCGCACGGCGGGCAGACCTCCCGCGGCCCCGTCCCGCCCTCCCCGGAGGCGGAGCGGCACAGACCCGAGGGGGCGCGCCCCGGGCCCCACGCGCCCGTCCGGACGGACGCCGGGAGGAAATTCGCAGGCAGTGCCGGACGGCGCCCGCGAACAGGGCCGATACGGCAGAGTCGGCATGACACCGTGATCGGATCTTCCGGTCACCCTGGGAGAAACCACCGACACCCTCCGGCATGATTATCGGCGTTCCCGGCGGGCATGGCCTGGTCCGGCGGGTGGAACTGCGGACCGGCGGAGGGCGCCCGCGCGGCCCGGTTCCCGTTGCGGGGCGCCGGCGGCCACGGACCGGCCACCGCCGGCCCCGGAGGGGGTCGACGGTGTCGTCGGCCCGGGCCGACGTCGGCGCCCCACGAGGAACCGCACCGCGCAGGAGTCCCGGACGGCCCCGCGACACCGCGCCGACCGCGCCTCCGGCCGATCGCGGCGGAATCCGGTTCCGCCGGGCCCGGGGGCCGTGGCCGGGCGCGAGGCGCCCCGGACCGCAACCGTCCGCCGACGAGGAAAAACGACGGGCACCGAGAAAGGAGAGGCGTCCCATGACCCTGGTAGACGTCCACATCCAAGATCGATATCCGACACGCGTCGAGTCCGGTTCCGACCGGAAGTGGATCACCAGCGACGAACCGACCGTCCGATCCGGCGCACAGGAGGGACCGGCCTCCGCCGAAGAGCTCGCCGAACACACCCGCAACGGATTCCACATCCAGCGGGACCTGCTGTCCGACCAGGAGGTCGGCTCCTGCCTGGACGAGCTCAAGGCGATGACCGACGACCCGGCGATCCGCTCCGACGAGCGCACGATCATCGAGCCCGCCTCCGAGGAGGTCCGCTCGGTGTTCGACGCCCACCTGTTGAGCGATCGCATCGCCCGTCTGATCCGGGAACCCCGGATCCTCGACAGGGCGCGCCAGATCCTCGGCTCCGAGGTCTACGTGCACCAGAGCCGGGTCAACTTCATGCCCGGCTTCCGGGGCACCGGCTTCTACTGGCACTCGGACTTCGAGACCTGGCACGCCGAGGACGGCATGGCCGACATGGCGGCCGTCAGCATGTCCATCGGGTTGACCGACAACCATCCGTTCAACGGCGGGCTGATGCTGATGCCGGGCGCCCACCGGACGTTCGTCCCGTGTCTGGGCCGCACGCCGGACGACAACTACAGGTCCTCGCTGAAGGCCCAGAAGGTCGGCGTCCCGCAGGAGGAGGACATCGCCGAGCTGGCCCGGCGCCACGGGATCGAGCAGTTCACCGGCCCGAGCGGGTCGGCGCTGTGGTTCGACTGCAACAGCATGCACGGATCAGGGAACAACATCACCCCGTACCCGCGCTCGAACATCTTCGTGGTGTTCAACAGTGTGGAGAACGCTCTGGTCGAGCCGTTCGCCGCGCGGGAGCGCCGGCCCGGGTTCGTCGCCTCGCGCGACTTCACGCCGCTGAGGGCCTGACCGGGGACGTCGCGCCCGAGGACGGCCGCGAGCGCGACCGCCCGGCCCGCCGGAGGGCGGGCCGGGCGCCCCGGACACGGACGGCGCCCCGCCGCGACTCCGCTTCCCCCTCCCCCGCCCCCCGAGGGCCCGGCCCCGGCGGCCCCGCACGGCGCGTACCCGACTTTCGTCAGATGACGGGACCGGCGTCGGGCGTTACCTTCCGAGATATGAGAACCTCCCCGGCAGCGATCCCTCCCGGACACACCGCCCTGGCGTGCTCGGTCCTCACGGCCGCGGCGGCTCCCGCCTGGCCCCTCCTGTTCCTCCTCCTCCCGCTGCCCGTGCTGCTCACCGGCCGCCTGTCCCCGGACCCGCGTCCCGCGGTCGCCGTGTACGCGGCCGCCGTGGCGGCCGGGGCGGGATGGCTCCTGTGGTCCGGCCAGCCCCTCGGACTGTGGATCACCGGTGGCGCGCTCATGCTGTTCGCCGTCCCCCTGCCCTGGCTGGTGGGCCTGTACCTGCGCAACGCCGCCGCCCTGGAGGAGGCGGGCTGGGAGCGGGCCCGGATCCTGGAGGACGGGGCCCGGCTCGTCGCCGAACGCGCCCGGATGCGCGAGCGCTCCCGCATCGCCGGCGACCTCCACGACGCCGTGGGCCACGAGCTCAGCCTGCTGTCGCTGCGCGCCGGCGCCCTGGAGATGGCGGAGGACCTGTCCGGGCGGCGGCGCGCGGAGGCGGCCGAACTCCGCGAGGCCGCGGCGCGTGCGGCCGACCGCCTGGCGGAGGCGCTCGGGGTGCTGCGGGTCGACGGCGGGGCGGCCCCCCTCCGCCCGGCGGACGACAGCCTCACCGCCCTGGTGGAGCGTGCCAGGGCGTCCGGGATGGACGTGGAGCTGAGCCAGGAGGAACACGCGCGAACACTGCCCGTGCTGGTGGACAGGGCCGTGCACCGGGTGGTCCAGGAGGGCCTGACCAACGCCGCCCGGCACGCCCCGGGGGCGGCCGTGCGGGTCGGGGTCTCGACGGGGGACGGCGAGGTACGGGTCCGCGTCGTCGGATCCGCGCCCGAGGAGGGGACCCCACGAGTCCACGGGGTGGGTGGCGGAACCGGGCTGGTGAGCCTTCGCGAACGGGTCAGGCTCGTCGGAGGCGCCTTCCACGCCGGGCCGGAGGGGCGCGGCTGGGCGGTGACGGCCCGCCTGCCGCTGCACGGCCGGCCGCGCCCCGAAGCGCCGGGGTCGCGGGACGGGGGCACGGAGGCCCCTCGACCGGACACCCACCGGCGGGCCCGCCGACGCACCGCGTGGGCGCTGGGCCTGGTCGCGGGCACGCCCCCGGCGGCGGCCCTCGTGGGATACGCGCTGGTCCTCGCGCTCACCGCGTACCGCGCCTCGACCGCCGCCCTGGACCCCGAGGTCTTCGAGCGGTTGCGCCCCGGCCAGGACCGGGCCGAGGTGGAGGCGGTCCTGCCCGAGGGCCGGCTGGACGGGGGGCCGCTCGCCGGGGAGGCGGGCGGGGCCCGTCCGGGCCTGGACTGCGGCCTGTACAGGTCGAGCCCGAACGTGTTCGACGAACACGACCGGTACCGGCTGTGCTTCGACTCCGAGACGCTCGTGTCGGCCGAGGTGGTGACGTGGTGAGGGGGAGGCCGTCGGCCGCGGTGCGGGTCCTGCTGGTGGACGACGAGGCGATGATCCGCGCGGGCGTGCGCGCGATCCTCGCCGCCGACCCGGGGATCGAGGTGGTGGCGGAGGCCGCCGACGGGCGGGAGGGCGTCGAGATGGTGCGCGCGTACCGCCCCGACGTCGTCCTGGTCGACATCCGCATGCCGGTGATGGACGGGCTGGACGCGGCGGCCGAGATGCGGCGCGTCGCACCGGGGACGGGAGTGGTCGTCCTGACCACCTTCGGCGAGGAGGAGTACGTGGTCCGGGCCCTCGCCGGAGGGGCCGACGGGTTCCTCCTCAAGACGGGCGACCCCCGCGAACTGATCCTGGGGGTCAGGGCCGTCGCCGAGGGCGGCGCGTTCCTCTCCCCGCGGGTGGCGCGGCGGGTCCTGGACGAACTGGACCGCGGCCGGGCAGCGGAGCGCCTCGCGGCCGGCGGGCGGGTGAGCGGCCTGACCCGACGCGAGCGCGAGGTCCTGGCCCTGCTCGGCGCCGGGCTGTCCAACGCCGAGATCGGCCGCCGGCTCTTCCTCGTGGAGGGCACGGTGAAGGGCCACGTCAGCACCGTCCTCAAGCGCCTGGGGGTCCGCAACCGCGTGGAGGCGGCGGTTCTGGCGCACGAGGCGGGCCTGGTCGACCGCTCCGGGAACGTCCCCGGCCCCCTCCGGGACGGCGGCTGAGGGGCCCGCCGGGGTCCCGCCCCCCCGGGGGGCGGGACCCCGGCGCCGGTCATTCGACGCCCAGCCCCTCGGCCGGGGCGATCCGCGCCGCCCGCCGGGAGGGGGCCAGGGTCGCCGCGAGCCCGACGACCACGGCGGCCGCGAGGACGAGTGCCAGTTGCGCCCAGGGAACCGCGACCACGAGGGGCGCGGTCCCCCCGACGACCGCGTTCACCCCGACCAACCCGTAGGGGACGCCGATCACGAGGCCCAGCAGGGCGCCCAGGACGGCGATGACCGTGGCCTCCACCGCGAGCATGCCCCTCATGCCCCCCTTGGTGAGCCCCAGTGCCCGCAGCAGGGCGAGTTCCCGCGTCCTCTCCAGGACGGACAGGCTCAGGGTGTTGGCCACGCCGAGGGCGGAGATGACCACCGTGACCAGGAGCATCGCCAGCGACAGGTTGACGAGGACGTCGAGGACGTCGGTGAGGCCGCTCCGCTCGCTGAGGGCTCCGCTCAGCGTGATCCCGGGGTCCGCCCCGGCCACCCGGCTCATCTGCTCGGCGAGGGCGTCGTAGTCAGCCCCCTCGGCGGCCGTGCCCCAGACCATGCCCCGCTCGTCGCCCGGGACGACCGCGTCCAGGACCTCCTCCCGCACCACGGGGCTCGCGGCCCCGGAGGAGGTGGCGAGTTCGGACGCGTACAGCGTGAAGCGGTGCGCCTCGCCGGCGACGGACAGGTCGACGGTCTCCCCCCGCACGGCGCCGAGCGCGTTCAGCTGGTCCGCGGACACCAGCATGGCCGGGGCTCCGGCGCCGTCCTCGGCCAGGTCCTCGGCCCCGGCGGCCCGGGCCAGTTCCGGGGAGACCCCCACCAGGGTGATCTCCCCCAGCCCGGCGACGTCCACCCGTTCGGTGCGCGGCGCCTCGACCAGGTCCAGGCCCTCGATGCCGCGGACCATGCCGACCGTCTCGGCGGAGACCGAACCGCTGTCCGCCCGCGCGCTCACGTCCACGGGGAACCGGTCGTCGAGATCGCCGTCGATGGTGGCCCGCCCTGTGCTCGCGGCCGTGGCCAGGGCCGTGATCAGCCCGAGCCCGAGCACCAGGGTGAGGGTGGCCGTGGCCGCCCTGCCCGTGTTGCGCCGGAGGTCGGCCCCCGCCAGCTCGCAGACGCCTCCCCCGAGACGCAGCAGGCGGTCGGCCCCTCCGATGAGGCGGGAGATCGCGTAGCGCAGGACCAGGAGGAGGCCGACGGCGCCCGCGGAACCGCCTGCGACGGCCACGGGCAGGTTCTCGGCGAGCATGCCGAACACCATCGCCGCCGCACCGGTGGCCGCCACGGCGAGCCCCACCGCGTGGACGGGTCCGAAGCGGACCCCGTTCCGGAGCGGAGCCGAGCGCAGCGCCTCGACCGGTGCGGTCCCGGCGGCCTTGCGGGCGGGGAACCACGCGGCGCACACGGTGGTGGCCACACCCGTCAGGAACGCCCCGGCCAGGGCCGGGACACCGACGTGCAGGCCGCCCCCGGTCAGTCCCATCAGCGAAGCGCCCGCGTACCCCGCGCCCACGCCCGCGACCACACCGACCGCCGAACCGATGGAGCCGACGATCAGCGCCTCGGCGAGGACCAGGTCGCGCACCTGGGACCGCTCCGCGCCCACCAGCCTGAGGAGCGCGGTGTCGCGGCGCCGCTGGGAGAGCAGGATGGCGAACGTGTTGGCGATGACCAGGCCGGCCGCGAGCAGGGCGATGAGGGCGAACACGAGCAGGAGGAGTTCCAACTGCTGGGCGCCGCCCGCGAACCGGTCCGCCGCCAGCCGGGACTGCTCCTCCGCCGTCATCGGCTGGAGGTCGTCGGGCAGGTCGGCTCCCAGGCTCTCGACCACCGCCTCCGGAGAGGTCCCGTCGGCGACGTCGGCCGTGACGCTCAGCGGGCTCTCCCCGGCGAAGAAGTCCTCCGACGTGTAGAACTGGTACTGGACCCCGGTCAGCGGCCGGAACCCGATGTCGGCCGCGCCGACGACGGTCATGTCGGTCGTTTCCCCGTCGCCCACGAGAAGGCTCACGGTGTCGCCCACGGCGAGCCCCGCGGAGTCGAGGGTCGGTGCGTCGGCCACCATCTCGGCGGCGTTCGCGGGCCACTCCCCCTCCGCCAGTTCGAACCACCGGAGTTCGTCCCGGTCGGAGACGCTGTGGAGGTTGGCGGTGGCGCGGATCTCGTCCGTGACGAGCTGGACGGTGCCCGCGTGGAGGGGGGCCGTGGCCGTGACGCCGGGGTGCTCGGCCACCTGTTCGGGCCACCCGGCGCCGGGATCGGCCGCCTCCGGGTCGCGGTCCACGATCACGTCGGCGGCCGACAGCGGGGCCGCGGCGACGACGCGCAGGCCGGCGGACGAGGTCGCGGCGAGCACAGCGGTGGCCGCCAGGAACAGCGTGCCGAGCACGATCGCCGACAGGACCGAGGCCAGTCGGGCGGGGTGGGCGGCGATCTGCGCCCAGGCGTAGCCGAGCATCAGGCCTCCGTCCGGGCCATGGCGGCCAGTACCCCGTCGGTGGTCGGCCGTTCCAGCGTGCCGTGGAGAGCGCCGTCGGACAGCAGCAGCACCCGGTCGGCGTAGGTGGCGGCGACCGGGTCGTGGGTGACCATGACGACCGTCTGTCCGAGCCGGGTGCTCGCCTCGCGCAGCCGGCCGAGGAGTTCGCGGCCGGTGGAGACGTCGAGGGCGCCGGTCGGCTCGTCCGCGAAGACCACCGCGGGCCCGGTCAGCAGGGCGCGGGCGACCGCGACGCGCTGCTGCTGGCCTCCCGACATCTCGGAGGGTCGGTGTCCGAGCCGGTCCCGGAGGCGCAGGGAGTCCACGATCTCGTCGAAGAACGCCCGGTCCGGGGAGCGGCCGGAGAGCTTGAGCGGCAGCAGGATGTTCTGCTCCGCCGTCAGGGCCGGCATCAGGTTGAACGCCTGGAAGACGAAGCCGATGCGCTCGCGCCGCAGCCGGGTCAGCCTCCGGTCGTCCAGGCCGGCGAGGTCCGTCCCCTCGACCAGCACCCTCCCCGAGGTGGGCGTGTCCAGCCCGGCCAGCAGGTTCATGAGGGTGGATTTCCCGGAGCCGGAGGGCCCCATGACGGCGACGAACTCGCCGGGGGAGAAACGGAGGCTCACCCCGGCCACCGCGGTCACCGCCGTCTCGCCCTCGCCGAACCTCTTGACGAGGTCGACCGCTTCGAGAGCGGTGACCTCCGGTGTGACGGTCTGCTTGTCCATGGCGCCTTCCCTCGTCGGACCTCTGGGGTCCCACGCTAGGAAGGCGCGGTGTGGCGCCGACAGTGTCGGCCGACGGGGGCCGCCCCCGACGATCGTCGGGGGCGGCCCGGGTCGGCGGGGGTCGGCGGACTCCCGCCGGCGCCCCGCGTTCAGGCCTCCCGGGCCCCGGGGACGGCCGCCGGCACGGGTTCGTTCCAGCGCCCGCTCGCGAGGAAGTCCTCCAGCGCCTTGGTGTACGGCTTCAGGTCCAGCTCGAGCGTCTGCGCGACCCACGTGTCGTCGTAGTAGTTGTGCATGTACCGCTCGCCCTGGTCGCACATGAGCATGACGACGCTGCCCTTCTCCCCGTCGGAGAGCATCTCGGCGACGATCCGCAGCGTGCCCCACAGGTTGGTGCCCGTGGAGGGTCCCGCGCGGTGGCGCAGGCGCGACAGGAGCAGGCGCATGGCCGCGATCGAGGCGGCGTCGGGCACCGAGACCATCCGGTCGACGACCGCGGGCAGGAAGGAGGGCTCGACCGCGGGCCGCCCGATGCCCTCGATGCGTGAGGGCTCCCCCTTGATCCAGGACGAGGGGTCCTTGGGCCACTGGCTCTTGGGGCGGCCCTGGTTGGCGACCCAGTTGGGGAAGAACGCCGAGTTCTGCGGGTCGACGACGCACACCCGGGTGTCGCGCCGGCTGAAGCGGATGTGGCGGCCGATCGTCGTGCCCGTGCCCCCGGTGCCCGCCCCGATGACGATCCACTTGGGGTCGGGGTGGCGCTCCTCGGCGATCTGCCGGAAGATCGTCGCCGCGACGTTGTGGTCGTCCCGGTAGTCGTAGGCGCGCTCGGCGTAGGTGAACTGGTCCATGAAGTGGCCCTTGGGGGTCTCCGCTGCCAGGCGGGCGGCCTCCTTCTCGATGTCCCCGTCGGGCCCGGGGTCCTTGACCTCTCCCCCGTAGGCCCTGATGAGGTCGACCTTCTCCCGGCTGGTGTTCTTGGGCACCACGGCCGTGAACTTCAGGCCGAGGAGCTGCGCGAAGTAGGCCTCGGAGACCGCTGTGGAACCGCTGGAGGCCTCGAACACGTGCGTTCCCGGCTCGATCCACCCGGTGCACAGCGCGTGCAGGAACAGCGCGCGCGCCATGCGGTGCTTCAGGCTCCCGGAGGGGTGGACGGACTCGTCCTTGACGTAGAGGTCGATGCCCCACTCGACGGGGAGCGGGAACTGGAAGACGTGCGTGTCCGCCGACCGCGTGGCGTCGGCGTGCAGCAGCCTGACCGCCTCCTTCACCCAGGCCCGCCTGCGGCCGTCGTAGTGGTCGACGATGCGCGTGGTGACGGGGCCCGCGTCCTGCTGAGTCTGTGTCGTGGTCATACAGCCGTGGCTACCCGCGCGCCGCCCGCAGGGACCGCCCGGGGACGGAACCCGCTGGTCGGGCTCCTGTTTCCGCACCGTTTCCGTGGCTTGCTCCCCGCCGTGGCGGAAGGTTTCGGCTGCCCGCTCCGAAGGATCCGGAAGGACCGCCCGGCCGGGGGCGGGTCGGGCCTCGCCCGCCCGGCCCTCCCCTCAGAAGCGGCTGCCGGGCCTGGCCACGCTCACCTCGCCGGGGAAGCCGCGGGCCGCGTGCCTCCTGCCCTCCTCCCACATGCCGGGGTCGGCGAAGTGGGTGAGGACCAGGTGCCCGGCCCCGGCCTCGGCCGCCAGGTCCCCGGCCATCGCGGCGGTGAGGTGGCCGTGGCCGTTCAACGCCTGGTCGTCGGCCTCCAGGTAGGTCGCCTCGCACACGAACAGGTCGGCGCCCTCGGCCGCGCGCACGACGGCCTCGCAGTACCCCGTGTCGGAGGAGAAGGAGACCACCCTGCCGTCGGGGTCCTCGAAGCGGAGCGCGGCCGAGGGGACGCTGTGGTGGGCCCGGAAGGAGCGGAAGGACGTCCCGGCCGCCTCGTAGCGGGTCGTCCCGTCCATGGCCATCTCCCGGGGCTCGAAGGACTGGGCGATCGGGCTGTTCATCGTGGGCAGCGTCGGGATGCCGAAGACCGCGTCGAAGGCGGCCAGGCGCGGGGCCTCCCCCGCCGGGTAGTACAGGGGGATGCGCGGCAGGACCTCGGGGAAGGTCCACCGGTAGGCCCAGGCCATGAGGTCCAGGCTGTGGTCGGCGTGCAGGTGCGTCACCACGATCCCGCGCAACCGGTCGAGCCCGTAGCGCGCGCAGTAGGCCAGCAGGGACCCCGGGCCGGCGTCGACCAGCAGGACGCCGTCGCCGGTGTGCAGCAGGTAGCAGGAGGCGGGGCCCTCCGCCGTGGGCGCCGTGGCGTTGGATCCGAGGATTTCGAGTTCGAGCACGGTTGCTCCTTCGTACGGTGACCTGGCGGTCTCAGGGGGCGGGGACGAGCAGGGTGGCGCGGCCGGGGACGACCGCCAGCGACACGGAGCGGCCGATCCGGGCGTCGGGCGGGACCCGGACCCCGAACACGTGGCCGTGCGCGTCGACCGTGAGGCGGACGGCGTCGCCGACGAACTCGGCGTGCGCCACCCTCGCGGTCACCGCGGCCCCGTCGTCGCGGTCGGTGACGGTGAGGCTGTCGTCGCGCAGGAGCAGGCGGGTGCGGCCGTGCCCGGTCGGCCCCGTCCCCAGGTCATCCGCCGGGATCCTCCACCGGCCGCCGAGTACCGCGGCCCCGTCCGGGGTGCGCTCCGCCTCCAGCAGGACCGCGCCGGCCAGGAAGTCCGCGACGAAGGCGTCGGCGGGGTCCTCCCAGAGTTCTCGGGGGGTCCCGAACTGCACCAGGGACCCCTCGCGCATCAGGGCGATCCGCGTTCCCAGGGAGAGGGCCTCGCGCTGGTCGTGCGTGACGATCAGCGTGGCGCACCCCGAGGAGGAGAGCATGGCGGACAGCTCCCTGCGCAGGCCGCCCCGCAGCTGGGGGTCCAGGGCCGCCAGGGGCTCGTCCAGGAGGAGGACGTCCGGTTCGACGGCCAGGGCCCGGGCCAGCGCCACGCGCTGGCGCTGGCCGCCGGACAGCTGGCCGGGCCGGCGTCCCGCCAGGTCGGTGAGCCGGGTCAGCTCCAGCATCTCGGCGACCCGTCGGCGCCTGCGGTCCGCCGGGAGCCGTCGGGCGCGCAGGCCGTAGGCGATGTTGCCCGCCACGCTCATGTGCGGGAACACCGCGTAGTCCTGCGGGACCAGGCCCACGCCCCGGCGGGCCGGGTCCAGGTGCGTGATGTCGCGCCCGCCCAGGCCGATGGCTCCCCCCGCGACGGGGGTGAGCCCCGCCACCGCGCGCAGGGTGCTGCTCTTGCCGCAGCCGGAGGGGCCGACGACGGCCACGGTCTCGTCGGGCCGCACCCGCATGGACACGCCGCGCACGGCCTCGGTGTCGCCGTAGCGGATGGTCAGGTCGGACACGGTGAGACCGGGCGCCCCGGTCTCGGGTTCACGGGGATCGGTCACGGAGTGCTCCTCAGGGCGCGCCGCCGGGCCAGCACGATGGCCGTCAGCACCGGGGCGACGAAGGCGATGAAGATGATCGACTGCGCGGACGCGGGTTCGAGCCGCTGTGTGGAGTAGGAGTCGAACAGGGCGAACGGCACGGTGGGCGTGGCGGGCGGGTTGACGAAGAAGGAGATGTTGAACTCGCCGAAGGAGAGGGCGAACACCATCGTCACCGCCTGGGTGAGGGCTGTGAGGCAGCCGGGGACGGTGACCGTGGCCAGGACCCTGGCCGAACCGGCCCCCAGGCTGCGCGCCACCCCCTCGTGGAGGCGCAGTTCCTCGTCCGCCAGCGCGGGCACCAGGGCCGCCAGGGTGAAGGGCAGCGTGAACACCACGTGCCCCATGACCAGCAGCAGCCCGCTGGGGCGCAGTGCCGCGTAGGCGCTCACCAGGGCGACGCTCAGCGCGATGCCCGGCACGGCCAGGGGGACGTTGACGAGGTATCCCGTCAGCCGGGTCAGCGGCGAGGGGTGGCGGGCCACCCACCAGGCCAGGGGTCCGGCGAGGACGAGGTTGACCGCCACCACCAGCGCCGCCACGGCGAGGCTCCGGACGATGACGGGGGCGAGCGGGGGCCAGGCGTGGGCGAACCAGTCGAGCGTGAACCCCCCGCCCCAGGGCCCCTGCGAGAAGTCGACGCTGGTGGCGACCACCAGGGTCGCCAGGATCGGGATGAGGACGAAGGCGCAGACGGCCCGGGTGACGGCGCGGTTCACGAGGCCACCGCCCGACCGACCAGGCGGCCCAGGCCGCGTCCGAGGACCAGCGCCGCGACGGCCATGGCCGCCAGCAGCACCGCCAGGGTGGAGGAGGCGGCCAGCCGGTAGCCGGTGGTCAGTGCGTTGGCCACGTCGAGCGGGAGCAGGCGGATGCCCTCGGAGAGCGTGGCGACCGTGCCGTACCCGCCCAGGGCGATCGCCGCCGCGGTGCCCCCGGTCTCGATGAGCGCGGGAAGCAGCAGGGGCAGCGTGACCGTGGCCAGGACACGCGCCTTGGAGGCGCCCAGGGTGCGGGCGCTCTCGGTGAGCGAGTGCGGCAGCCCGGCCGCGGCGGCGCGCAGCGGCCCCAGGACGCGGGGCAGCGAGAAGTAGACGTAGGCGACGAGGAGGCCGGGCAGGGTGTAGGCCAGGCCGGCGAACCCCTCCCACAGCGGTGCGAGCAGACCGGTCCTGCCGTTGAGCACGATCGCGAAGAACCCGATGATGATGCCGGGGAGGGCGATCGGCAGGGTGAGAAGGGCGTCGGTGGAGGCGCCTCCGCCCCCGGAGCGGTCCTGCCGCGCCTGGTGCAGCACGACGGGGACGGCGATCACGAGCGTGGCCAGGACGGCTGCCCCGGCGACCAGCGCCGACGCGGCCAGGGACTCGCGGACGGACGCCGAGGCCAGGGCGTCGGCGTAGTGCTCCAGGGTGGGTCCCCCGTCGGCCGGGGCGCTGCCCAGGCCGAGGGAGTTGCCCACCAGCACCGCGACCGGGTAGGCGCTGAACAGTCCGATGACCGCGAGGGCCGGGAGCGCGGCGGTCCACGGGGGCGGCGTGCGGAGGCGCACGCGCGCGGTGCCGGGGGCCACTAGAAGCCGACCTCGCTCTGGTACATGTCGATGAACTCCTGCTGCCGTTCGCCCTGTTCGAGGTAGTCGATGGTGATCGCGCGCTCGTAGTCGGCCTCGGGCAGGACCTTGTCCGCGAGCTCCTCCGGCATCCCGCCGACCACCGGGCGCATGTACCCGTCCGCGAAGAGGCCCTGGCCCCGCTCGGAGAAGTAGAAGTCCAGGAGCTCCCTGCCGTTCCCGGCGTTGGGGGCGCCCTCGACCAGGCCGACGATGTAGGGGATCTGCAGCGACCCCTCCTCGGGGATGACGACGCTGACGTTCGCGCCCTCGTCCCGGAGCTTGTAGCCGTTGAAGTCGGTGTCGACGAGGATGGGGATCTCACCCTGGGCGACCTTGGCGGTGGCGGTCTGGGCCGAGGTGGAGGCGCCGTTGTCCTTCAGCTCGGCCAGGTACTCCAGGCCCGGCCCCCAGTCGGAGAGGTCGCCGCCGAGCGCGTGGTTGACCGCCGTCGCGGCGGAGTAGCCCACGGCGGCCTGGGTGGGGTCGAGGTAGCCGACCTTGCCCTCGTAGGCGGGGTCGAGGAGGTCCTCCCAGCCTTCCGGCACGGGTGCGCCGTCCAGGTGGTCCTCGTTGACGATGAAGGCGATCGTGCCGGTGTGGACGGCCGTCCAGTTCCCGTCGGGGTCGCGCAGGTCCTCGGGGACCTCCTCCGCCCCCTCCGGCACGTGGGCCTGGAGGACGCCGGCCTCCACGAGCTGTCCGGCGAAGGCGATCCCGGTGTAGGCGACGTCGGCGACGGGCGCCCCCTTCTCCGCCTGGAGCGCGGCCAGGGCCTGCCCGGAGTTCTTCGGGTCGTTGGGGGCCTGGATCCCGGTCTCCTCGGTGAAGGCGGCCAGGACCTCGCCGTAGTTCCCCCACTCGGCGGGGGAGTTGTAGGTGATGACGGTGCCGCCGTCGCCGGTGGCCGGGGCCGGGGGGAGGTCGGCGTTGCCGCAGGCGGTCAGGGCGAGGACGGCGGTGATCGCGGCCGCGCTCAGGACGCCGCGGCCGTGGGCGAGGGTCATGGGGATCTCCGTGGTCGGCGCGGCGCCTGTCGGACACCGCTGTTCCGGATCGTGTGATTAAACGATTAATCAGCACTGTGACCTGCCATGACGCAAACGGTGTCCACGGCTTGAACTCCCGAGGAACAGCGCTCGGCGTTACCAGGCCCGCGCCGGTTCCGGTCCCTGCGGGCACACGGTACTTTTCGAGTCCACGGCCGCCGTCCCCGAGGAGTGCCATGCCCGAACCGACCAAGCGCGCGACCCTGCGGGACGTCGCGGCCGGGGCGGGGGTCTCGGTCGCCCAGGCCAGCTTCGCCCTCAACGGCACCGGCCGCGTGGCCCCGGCGACCGCGGAGCGGGTCCGCCGCGTCGCCGAGGAACTGGACTACCAGCCCGACGGCCGGGCCCGGGCGCTGCGCACCGGACGGCGCTCCGCCTACGGCGTGGTGATCCGGAACATGCGCAACCCCTTCTTCCTGGACGTGCTGCGCGGCATGGAGACCGCCGCGCACCGCGAGGGGGCGCTCCTGCTGATCATGAGCTCGGACTACGACCAGGAGCGGGAGGGCGCCGCGCTGCGCAGGCTCGCCGCCGAGGCGGTCGCCGGGATCGCCATCGCCCCCATCGGCCGGCGCGGCCGCCTCCTGGAGTGGATGGACCGCCACACCCATATCCCGGTGGTGGCCTTCAACTGCACACCGGAGCCCGACCGCGAGGGGGCCGCGAGCCGCCTGTCCACGGTCGGCCCCGACGACGACGCCGCCGTCTCCCTGGCCGTGGCGCACCTGGCGGAGCGGGGGCACCGCGAGGCCGTGCTGCTGACGGCGCCCGAGGCCCTGGCCGCCGACTGGGGACGCGAGGAGTCCTTCCTGCGCCGCTGCGCGGAGCACGGGATGGCCGGGGACGTGGTGCGCGGCCCGCTGGACCACGAGGCGGTGGCCCGCAGGTCCTCGGAGATGATGGCGCGCCCGGGCCACCGCGCCCTCGTCGTCAACTCCGACCACCTGGGCTCCGCCGTCTACGACGCCGCCCGCTCCCGGGGCCTGCGCGTGGGCCGGGACGTCAGCGTCGTGGGCCACGACGACCTGCCCACCTCCGCCCTGCTGGACCCGGGCCTGACCACGATCGCCGTGGAGCGCGAGGCCCTGGGGGAACAGATCATGGACCTGCTCGTGGAGGGCCCCGGCACCGCCGTGCGGCTGCCCGTGCGCTTGGTGGAGCGGGGGTCGGTCGCGCTCCTGGCATGAGGCGGCCGGGGGCGGCGGCGCGCGGCGCCGGGGGGAGCGACGCCCGGGGACGGCGTGGGCGCCCCGGCGTGCAACTGAGACTAAGACAGAGACCAGACACGCACGAAGGGCCCCGCGCCGAAGCGCGGGACCCCTCGTGATCTGCGGAGGATCGGGGATTTGAACCCCGGAAGGCGTTGCCACCTAACCGCATTAGCAGTGCGGCGCCATAGACCTGACTAGGCGAATCCTCCTGGCTGTGACAAGACTACAGACACCACGGACCGTTGCGCAAAACGAGGGCCCGGATCGCGGCACGGGGGCGCGCCGCACGCGGGTGGAGCGGCGGAGCGGAAGGCGCGCCCCCGGTCCGCCGCTCCCGTGCGGGGCCGCCGCGCGACGGCCGCGGCACCCCGGCACCGTGTTCCGCGGGGCTGCAGGGCCACGGGGCCGCGGGGCTCGCGCCCCGCGGCCCCGACGGGGGTCAGCCCGTGTAGTTCGGGTCCTGCTCGACCGGGGGAGCCGGGGCGGCCTCGGGCGCGACCGGGTCCGGCGCGACGGAGGCCCCCTCGCCCGGGGTCGGCTCCTCGGAGGGGGCCTCGACACCGGGCTCGGGCTCGGCGCACTCCCCCGGCAGGCCGGCCCCGCCCTCCTCGGGGGCGACCACGCCCTCGGCGGGATCGGCCGGGACGGGCACCGCCGGGCAGTCGCTCTGGGAGGGCGGGACGGCCGGCTCGTCGGCGGCGAACGCCGGGGCGGCGCCGAACAGGGCGAACGCCGCGATGCCGGCGGCGAACAGGCTGGTCTTCAGACGCATGGTGGGTCCTTCGGGTCGTTCGGTGTGTGCGGGGTACCGCCCCGCGCGGCGGTCCGGGCCGGGGTCAGCCGGAGATCTCGACCGGCGTGCCGATCGGCAGGTTCTCCGCCATCCACGTGACGTCGTCGTTGGAGACCCGGATGCACCCGTGGCTGACCTGGCGTCCCAGGGCGTCCTCGTCGTTGGTGCCGTGCACGGCGAGCTGGCCGGGGCCGCCCGCGAAGGTCTCCAGCGTCTCGGAGAAGCCGCTCAGCCCGAAGGCGTAGACGCCGTAGTCGCCGTCCGGGTCCGGGGGCCGGAGCAGTTCGGTGAAGTAGTAGCGGCCGGGCGGGGTGGGGGTCTCGTTCGCCCCCGTGCCGATCACCCCGGCGCGCACCTCCTCCTCTCCGTCGTGGACGGTGAACTCGAAGGCCTCCGTGTCGATCTCGACGCGGAACTCGGTGGTGGACAGCTCCACCTCGTCGCTCCTGATCCAGCCCGTGGAACCGTTGGGCCGGACCGGGAGGAGCACCTCCAGCCACTCGCCCTCGTTCCGTTCGACGAGGAACGTGCGGTCCACCCCGAAGTCGTTGGGGCTCGCGAGGGTCTGCGACGCCTCCGCGCCCTCCTTCTCGGCGTGGACGTCGATCTCCCCGCCGACGACCGTGGCGATCTCGACCGCCTCGGCGCCGGCGTCCCCGCCCGCCCCGGCGGCCGGTTCCCCGGTCCCGGGTGCGTCCTCGGACGCGGGTGCGGACGAGCAGGCCGTGAGAGCGGCCAGGGCCGCGGCGGCCGCGAGTGACGGCAGGGCCCCGGTGGTTCGTCGGGGCGGCGTGGATCGACGCATGGAATCCGTCCGGCTTCGTTCGGGGAGGCGTCCGGCGGACCGTTTCCCTTCCGGACGAGATCGAAGAATCGCGGACGGATGTGAAGAACCCGTGTGCCCGTCGTGTGTCTCCTGTGTGGTGACCTGGGGCGGCCCGGAACCGCCGGTCCGGGGCCCGCGGGGGACACGTACGATCGAGCCGCGGCCGGCCCCGGGACCGGCCGCCAACCGAGCCGAGCGGAGGTCGCCGTGTGCGCGCATGTGCTGGTCGCGGAGGACGACGTGAACCAGGCCGACCTGATCCGTCGCTACCTGGAGCACGAGGGCCACTTCGTCCGCGTGGTGCACGACGGGCGCGCCGCGGTCGAGGAGCACCACCGCGAGCGGCCCGACCTGGTCGTCCTGGACGTGATGATGCCGGTCATGAGCGGCCTCGAGGCGTGCCGCACGCTCCGCGCGGAGTCGGACGTCGCGGTGCTGATGCTCACCGCGCGCTCCACCGAGGAGGACCTGCTGACCGGCCTGGACCTGGGCGCGGACGACTACGTGACCAAGCCCTACAGCCCGCGCGAGCTGATGGCGAGGGTGCGCACGCTGCTGCGCCGGTCGCGGAGGGACCCCGACGGTCCGGACCGGGTGCTGCGCGCGGGCCCGGTCGCCGTGGACCCGTCACGGCACGCCGTGCGGGTGGACGGCGAGCCGGTGGAGTGCACGCCGGCCGAGTTCCAGCTGCTCGCCGCGCTGGCCGCCCGGCCGGGGCGGGTCCTCACCCGGGCCCAGCTGCTGGAGTACATCCACGGCATGAGCCGGTTCATCACCGAGCGCACGATCGACGTCCACGTGAAGAACCTGAGGAAGAAGCTGGAGCCGAACCCCCGCAAGCCGGTACGGCTGGTCACGGTCTACGGCGTCGGCTACAAGCTCGTCGGGGCCGGCGATGGCACGCCGCCGGGATAGGGGCGCCCCGCGGGCCCGCGGCCGCCGGGCGCGCCCCCGGGCCGGGGGAGCCCTGCGGCACAGCCTGCTGGCGCGCCTCCTGGCCAGTTCGGTGCTGGTGGCGGTCTGCTCGATCACCGCGACGGCCTGGCTGGCGGTGCAGGGGACGTCGGAGTCGATCAGCGTCCAGCAGGGCGAGACCCTCGCGGTGGACACCCGCATCCACGACACCCTCGTCGCGTACGCGGCCACCCACCCCGCGTGGGACGGGGTGGGGCCGACGGTGGAGGAGCTGGCGGACGAGACGGGGCGGCGGATCGCCCTGACGACCGAGAGCCACGGCCTGCTGGCGGACTCGGCGGGCGGCGACCGGCCGCTCCCCTACCGCACGTCCTCGGTGATCGACCCGCTGGCGGTGGACGTCACGCTGGCGTCCGACCTCGCGGGGCGCATCGACCCGCGCGCGGTGGGACCGTTCGCCCTGTCCCGGGAGGACCGGTCCCGGCTGCTGGAGGTCGCGGAGGCCGGGGCGGCCTGCCTGAGCGGGGTGTACGGGCTGGCCGCGGAGGTGGAGACCGTGCCGAGCGGGCGCCCCTCCGTGACCGGGGACCCGGTGGACGGCGCCGTGTGGGCCGACTGCGGGCTCGACGCGCTGGACGAGCCGACCGGGGGCGAGCGGGAGGCCCTGGCGGAGTTGAACCGCCTGGTCGCCTCCTGCCTCGACCTCGGGGAGGACGAGCTGCCCGGGGCGGAGTTCCGCATGGACGGCGCCGCCGGGGTCCCGGTGGCCGAGCCCGTGGGGGACGGGGCCCCGTCGGCGGCGGCGGACGAGGCGCGTGCCCCCCGGGAACCGGTGGAGGAGGAGCCCGGGGACTCCGGGGACGGCCCGGGCGTGCCCGCCGTTCCGAGCGAGGAGCCCGCCGACGGCGGATCGGTCGAGGCGCCCGAGGTCGGGCCGGCTCCGCCCGGGCTCCCGGAGGCGCCGATCGCCCCGGGACAGGAGGCCCCGGCGCCCACCCCCGCCCCCGACCCCGTGGCCCCGCAGCCGTCCGAGGAGCCGTCCCCTCCCGGGCCCCCGAGGTTCGACGCGCGCACCTCGGCCTGCCTCGACTCCGGTGTCCGCGAACAGCTCGATCCCTACGTGGCCCCCGCAGCGCTGCTGTTCATCGACGACCCGTCGGAGGAGCCCGAGACCGGACTGTCCCTGTCCCGCGAGGGCCTCCTGCGCGTCGCCGGGGTGGTGCTGCTGGTACTGGTGCTGACGGTGGTGGTGAGCGTGGCCGTGTCGACCCGCCTCGTCCGCCCGGTCCGCGCGCTGACCGACGCCGTGCGGCGCATGCGCGCCGGGCAGGGGACGGCGCGGGTCGAGGTGAGCGACTCGGGGGAGATCGGGCAGCTCGCGGCCGCGTTCAACGAGATGTCGGAGCACCTGGCGCGGTTGGAGGACCAGCGCAAGGCGATGGTCAGCGACGTCTCCCACGAGCTGCGGACACCGCTGAGCAACCTGCGGGGCTGGCTGGAGGCCGCCCAGGACGGGGTCGCGGACCTGGACCGGGAGCGCATGGGGATGCTGGTCGGCGAGACGCTCCTGCTCCAGGACATCATCGACGACCTCCAGGACCTGGCGCTGGCGGACGCGGGGAAGCTGCGGCTGTCCCCGGAGCCGCTCGACGTGGGCGCACTGGCGGCGCAGGTGGTGGACGGCCAGCGCCTGCGGGCGGAGACGGCGGGGCTGCGGCTGGTCGTGGAGGCGGAGGACGCGGTGGCCGTGGTCGACCGGACCCGGCTGCGGCAGATCGTCGGGAACCTGGTGGGCAACGCGCTGCGGCACACACCGGCCCCCGGGACGGTCGCCGTCCGGGTGCGGCGCGCGGGCGGGGCCGCGGGCCCGGCGGGCGGGCCGCTCCGGGACGGCTCCGGCGGCGACGTCGTCGTGGAGGTGGAGGACACGGGGGTCGGCATCGCACGGGAGGACCTCCCGCACGTGTTCGACCGGTTCTGGCGCGCGGACAAGTCGCGCAACAGGCGCACCGGCGGCAGCGGCCTGGGGCTGGCCATCGTGCGCGGCCTGGTGGAGCTGCACGGCGGGTCGGTCTCGGTGGAGAGCGTGCGGGGCGAGGGCACCGTCTTCACGGTGCGCCTGCCCTCGGCGGGCCCTCCGGACCGGCCGGAGCCGCCGGGGCCGTCGGCGTCCTGAGCCCCGGCCCGGCGCCTCCGGCCCCCGCGGCGGGGGACCCCCGGTCCCGCCGCCTACTCCAGGCCGCGGCGGCGCAGCAGGGGCTCCATCCGCGGCTCGCGGCCGAGGAAGCCGCGGAAGGCCTCCATCGGGTCGGCGCTCCCGCCGACCGAGAGCACCCGCTCCCGGAAGCGCTCACCGTTCTCCCGGGTGGGGCCGCCGTTGGCGGTGAACCACTCCACGGCCTCCGCGGCGAGGACCTCGCTCCACACGTACGAGTAGTAGCCGGCGCTGTAGTCGTTGGAGAACACGTGCATGAAGTAGGCGGTGCGGTAGCGGGGACGCACCTGCGCCAGGCCGAGGCCCCATGCCTCCAGGGCCCGCTCCTCGAAGTCGGCCGGGTCCACGTCCTCCCCGGCGCCGATGCGGTGCCAGGACCAGTCGAGCAGCGCCGCCGCGAGGTACTCGACGGTCGCGAAGCCCTGGTTGAACCGCGTGGCCGCGGCCATCCTCTCGACGAGCTCGGCGGGCACGGGTTCGCCGGTCTCGTGGTGCCTGGCGTAGTTGGCGAGGACCTCCGGCCGGTGCGCCCACATCTCGTTGGCCTGGGAGGGGAACTCGACGAAGTCGCGGGGGACGCTGGTGCCCGAGAAGCGGGGGAAGCGCACCGCCGAGAACAGGCCGTGCAGGGTGTGGCCGAACTCGTGGAAGGCCGTGCGGACCTCGTCGAGGGTGAGCAGCGTCGGCCCGGACGCGGGCTTGGTGATGTTGAGGTTGTTGACCACCACGGGCCGTTCGTCCAGGAGGAACGACTGGTCGACCAGGTTGTGCATCCAGGCCCCGCCGCGCTTGGTGGGGCGGGCGTAGGGGTCGAGCAGGAACAGCCCGAGCCCGGTCCCGTCCTCCTCGAACACCTCCCACACGCGCACGTCGGGGTGGTAGCCGCGCAGGTCCGTGCGCTCGGCGAAGGTGACGCCGTAGAGGAGGGTGGCGGCGTGGAGGACCCCGTCCCGGTAGACCCGGTCCAGCTCGAAGTAGGGCCGTAGTGCGCCCTTGTCGAAGTCGTGGCGCGCCAGTCGGACCTTCTCGGCGTAGAAGGGCCAGTCCCACGGTTCGACGGGGTGCCCGGCGTGCTCGGCGAGGGCCTCGGCCTCCTTCTCGGCGTTGCGGACGGCGGGGCCGACCAGCTGACCGAGCCGTTCCTCGACCGCCCCGACGGTCCTCGCCGTCTGGTCGGAGACCTTGAGGGAGGCGTGGTCGGGGTGGCCGAGCAGGTTGGCCCGCTCGACCCGCAGCGCGGCGATCCGCGCGGCGAGACCGGGGTTCTCCGGGGCGCGCTCCGTGCTGAGGGTGTACAGCCGCTCGCGGGTGGCGCGGTCGGTGAGCTGGGCGAGCGCGGGCTGCACGGTGAAGTTGAGCAGGGGGAGCACGTACTCCCCGTCCTTCTCGACCGCCCTGATCTGGGCCTCGTCCAGGCCGTCGAGCAGGGCGGGGTCGTGCACGACGAGCGCGGACTCCGAGGAGGCGCGGAGCACGTTCTGCGCGAACTCCGTGGCGAGGCCGGCGAGCTCCTCGTTGAGCTGCCGCAGCCTGGCCTGCTGCTCCTCCGCGAGGTCGGCCCCCGCGGCGGCGAAGTCGGTCCTGTACCGCTCCAGGAGGCGGGTCTCCTCCGGTCCCGAGGCGGTGACCTGCTCGATCCGCCGCCACAGGGCGCGGTGGAGGGAGACGGCGTCCCGGTGGTTGGCGGCCCTCGGGGCGATCTCCTTCTCGATCTCCCTGATGCCGTCGGTCGCGTCCGAGCCGGCCAGGGTGCGGAACACGGCCTCGACGCGGCGGAGGATCCTGCCGGACCGCTCCAGGGCCGCGAGCGTGTTGTCGAAGGTCGGGGGCTCGGGATCGTTCGCGATCGCGTCGACCTCGGCCAGGTGTTCGGCCATGCCCCGCTCGAACGCCGGGAGGAAGTGCTCCTCGCGGATGCTCGCGAAGTCGGGCAGCTGGTAGGGCAGACCACTGGGAGCGAAGAACGGGTTGTCGGTCAAGGCTCGGGCTCCTCGTGATTCGTGCGCGTCGGCCTGGCGGTCCGTGTGCCTGGAATGGACACGTGTGCCGGGAATGCCGGTGCCGTTCTATCGCGACCGGCCCGCGCTGTCACACCGGTTCCGCCCGGGCGCGCACGCTCCCGCCCGGAACCGCTGTCCCGTCGGGGTTTGCGGGAACCGGGGTCCCCGCCCGGACGTCCGAGGCAGGGGGGGACGGCTCCCGTTCTCCCTCCCGGGCCCCGGGCACGCGCGGCTCCGGACCGGCCGCACTTCCCCGCGAAAGCCCCCCGGAGGCCCCTGTGCACCATCCCCCGCACCCCCCGCCGTCCGCGCAGCCGGGCCGGGTCCCGACCCGGACCGCCGGGGGCTACGCCCGGGCGTACCGGCGGCGGCGCGTCACCGGGTTCGCCCTGGTGGGGGCGGCCCTCGCCGTCATGGCGGGGAACTTCGCGACGATGGTCGTCGCCGCCGAGGCGGAGGGACCCTTCGGGCTGCTCAGAGGCGCGGCATGGGCGCGGTCGGTCCATACCTGGGCCGACACGGTCGGCGTCCTCGCCCTGGTGACCGTTCCACTGCTCATGGGCTCGGCCCTGGCGTACACCATGGTGAACCACTGGCCGCCACCGGACCGGCTCCCCCCGTGGACGGCGCCGGAGGACCTGCGTCCCGCGCAGGCCCTCGTCCGGCACGGGCTGATCGGCTCCGATGCCCGCGTCAACCAGGTCGCACGGGCGGTGTCGGACGCGACTGTCGCGCACGCCTCCTTCCTGCCTCCGCCGTTGCGGTCCGCGCTCGTCACCGTGTCGGTCGCGTCCACCGCCCTGATGCTCGCGGGCGGCCTCTACGTGACCGCCCGGGCCCTCCTGGAGGAGGACCTGAACGGCTTCGCGACCGGTGTGCACACCGTCCTCATGTTCACCGGCTTCCTGTGCCTGCTCCCCCTCACGAGTGCCAGACAGGCGAGAGCGCGCCGGTACCTCGCCCTGTACGACGCGGCCCACCGGCGGGCGGGCCGGCACGGCTGACCCGGCGCCCGATCCGGTGTCCGGCCGCCGGGGTCCGCTCCGGTACCGGCGGGCGCGGAGGGGGAGCGCGCCCGGACACGGGGTCACGGGCCGCCGGGGGCGCCGATGACGTAGGGGTCGGGCAGGGGGAGGTCGCCCTCCAGGGGCATCTCGACGACGGGCACGTACCTGCCTGCCGCCTCGCCGCCGTACTCGTCGCTGTAGTTGAGGACTCCGCCCCCGGCGGGGACGCGGTACGCGTTGTTGAGCAGCATCAGCTGTGCTCCGACCATGCTCGCCGTGGGCGGTCCGCCGTCGAGGTCCATCCTGTTGGTCATCCGGATCGCGGTGGCGGCGACGGCGAACGCGTCATGGTTGACCAGGGCGTATCCGTTGTTGAAGGCGGTGGTGTCCCCGACGTCGGGGACGGCTTCGGGGTCCGCGCCGTACTCGTGGAAGGCGTTCACGAAGGACGCGTAGTCGGGGGGTGCGTCCGCCGAGGGGTCCCCGGACCCCCAGCGGGGGTCGATGGCCGACGCGTAGACCAGCGTGGTGTTCCCCTCCTCCAGCCGGGCCATGGCCTCCCCGTCGTCCAGGATGGTCAGGCCGGTGGCGACGAACAGCACGCGGAGGGGCCGGTCGAGGCAGCTCCGGTACGCGAGGGACTCCAGGAACGCGTCGAGGTCGGGGGCCCGGCCCGCGAAGAGCACGGTGTCGTTCTCCGAGGCGCACACGTTCTGCGTCACGGTGCCGAACAGCCCCGCCTGCGGCGTGTCGCCGACGGTCGTGCCGACGTACTCCTGGGGGTGGGAGGAGAGGGCGGCGAAGACCTCGGGGACGCTGGAGTGGAATCTGACGGACGCGAGGTCGATATGGGCGTAGGGAACGCCGATGCTTTCCAGCTCGCGCGCCTTGTGCAGGATGAAGTGGGATTTGCCGAATCCCTGCGGACCGTGGACCAGCATGATCGGCCGCCGCCGCCCCGCCGGGCCGGTCCAGTGGGGTGTGACGAGCTCCTCGTAGTAGACGGCCTGCTCCTCCTGGCCCACCGGCGGTTCCCGGTGGTTCTCCGTCTCCGCGCCGATCGTCACGACCAGGTCCTCTCCGGCTCACCGTTTCGGCCTGCCACCGCTACATGATGCGCATTCTCGGCGGATTTATGACCTGCGCCGATTTTCGTGACGCACGCGTTACCCTGTCCCCTCCCCTCGGGATGGCTTTCGACCCTCGTGCGAATATTGGTGCCGGTGTTTTAGTTGAAAAATGAAACACTCTTCCAGGGCGCTCCGTTTCCGCGCGCGGGGAGGGGGCTCCGCCTCTCGGGGAGGAACCGCCCCGCCCCCGGACGGTCGGCGGTCTCCGCGACAATGCGGTGACCGCCGTCGACACCGAGGAGCTCCCATGCCCGACCAGGACCAGCGCTGCGCCTGGGCCCGGAACGCGTCGGACCTGATGAAGGCCTACCACGACGAGGAGTGGGGCAGGCCGTCCCGGGACGACGCGTACCTGTTCGAGCTGCTCGTGCTGGAGGGCGCCCAGGCCGGGCTCTCCTGGTCCACGGTGCTCGGCAAGCGCGAGAACTACCGCCGCGCGCTGCACGGCTTCGACCGCGCCCGGATCGCCGGGTACGGCCAGGAGGACGCCGACCGGCTCCTCGCGGACCCCGGCATCGTCCGCAACCGGCTCAAGGTGGCCTCGGTGGTGCGCAACGCCCGCTCCTTCGAGCGGGTGCGCGAGGAGCACGGCAGCTTCGCCGGCTACCTGTGGGGCTGGGTGGACGGCGAGCCCGTGGTCAACCGCTTCACCGAGCCGTCACAGGTCCCGGTGAGCACCCCGCTGTCCGACCGCGTCAGCAAGGACCTCAAGGCGCGCGGCTTCAACTTCGTCGGCACCACGATCGTGTACTCCTACCTCCAGGCCGTCGGGGTGGTCGACGACCACCTGGCCGGGTGCCCCGCCGCCTCCGCCTGAGCCGCCGCGCGCCGCCGTGGTCCGCCGCTCTTCCGCGCCTTGTTCCGTACGGTGTACTGTACGCCATACGTAAACGGCGGGCACGACCCCGCCGCCCCCACTGGAGGAGAGAGCCATGACGTTCCTCGTCGCGGGCGCCACCGGAACCGTCGGCCGCCACGTCGTCGACCAGCTGCTCGACGCCGGGCTCCCGGTCCGCGCGCTCACCCGCGACCCCGGTCGCGCCCGTCTCCCGGAGGGGGCGCGGGCGGTGCGCGGCGACCTCACCGACCCCGACAGCCTCGTCCCCCACCTGGAGGGGGTGGTCGGCCTGCACCTGATCACGTTCGGCGGGGACGACTACGCGCCCCTCGACACGGCGCCGCGGATCGTCGGGCTCGCCGAACGGGCGGGGGTCCGCCGGGTGACGGTCCTGTGCGACTTCCACCCGGGTCCCGTCGAGGAGGCCCTGGCCGCGAGCTCCCTCTCCTGGACGCTCCTGCACCCGGTCGAGTTCATGGCCAACACCCTCGACTGGGCCGGGTCCGTCGTCGAGGAGGGCGTGGTCAGGGAGGCCCGCACCCACCCCAGCGCCCTGGTGCACGAGGCGGACATCGCCTCCGTGGCGGTCACCGCCCTCACCGAGGACGGACACGGCGGCCGCGCCTACCCCCTCACCGGCCCGGAGGCGCTGACCCCCGGGGAGCGGGTGGCGGTGCTCTCCCGGGCGGCCGGCCGGGAGATCGCGCTGGTCCGGATCAGCCCCGAGGAGGAGGCCGGGCGGCTGCGCGCCCTGGGCCACGACGAGGAGTACGTCGACTTCGCCGCCCGGCTGGCCGCGGACCCCCCGGAGGTGGGCACCCGGCCCCTGCTCACCGTCGAGGAGGTCACCGGGCGGCCCGCCCGCGGGTTCGCGGCGTGGGCCGAGGAGCACAGGGACGCCTTCCTCGGCCGGGTCTGAACGCCCTCGCGGGGACCGCGCACCGGGAGCCCGGCCACCGTGCCGCGGGCCCGGGGGCGGCCCGGAACCGGCGACCGCCCGGCGTGACCGCCCTGCCGTACACTGACCGGGCACCGGACCGGAAGAGCAGGGCGGTCAATGTCCACTCAGCACACCACGAGCGGCGACCCCGCGCGCAGCCTGGCCCTGCTGTGGCGCACCCAGGAGCCCACCAGCAGGCGCAACAAGCCCGACCTGAGCGTGGACCGGATCGTGTCCGTGGCCTCCGGGCTCGCCGACGCCGACGGGCTCGCCGCGCTGTCCATGCGCAAGGTCGCCGAACGCCTCGGCGTCGGCACGATGTCCCTGTACACCTACGTCCCGGGCCGGGGCGAGCTGATCGACCTGATGCTCGACGCCGCCTACGCGGGCCTGCACGCGGACGGCGGACGGCCCGACGGCTGGCGGGACCGGCTGGGCGCGATCGCGCACGCGAACTGGCGCCTGTTCCTGCGCCACCCGTGGATGCTCCATGCCTCCCGGGGGCGCCTGCTGGGCCCGAGCCTCGTCGCCAAGTACGAGTACGAGCTGTCCGCGGTCGACGGCCTCGGCCTGACCGACGGAGAGATGGACTCCACGGTCAGCCTGGTCAACAGCTATGCGGAGGGCGCCGCCGCCCAGGCCGTCGCGGTCGGCGAGACCGAGCGGGCGTCGGGCATGACCGACGGCCAGTGGTGGCGCGCCCACGGCCCGGTCCTCGCCTCCCTGATCAGGGACAGCGACTATCCGACGGCCTCCCGCGTGGGAAGCTCCGTCGGGCGGGAGCACCGGACCGTCTACCCCGCCGAGCACGACTTCGCGTTCGGGCTGGAGCGCGTCCTGGACGGGATCCAGGTCCTGGTGGACTCCCGGTCCTCCTCCGCGGACGGCGTGTAGTTCCGCCGGGCACGGCCCCCGGCCCCGGCCGCCGGGCCGCGGACGGGGCGGACGGCCGTGCGGCCCCGCCGGCGCCGACCGCGACCCGCCGGGAGGGAAGGCGCCCGGTTTCCGGTGCCCGGCGTCCCCCGGGTCGATACGGTGAGGTCCGGACCCACACGGAGCGAAGCGGGGAGCGGTATGGGGGACATCGGCCTGTCGTTGATCGGGGACCTGTACCGCGAGTACCGCGACCCGCTGGCGAAGGTGCGCGACGCGCAGCGCGCGTTCCACCGCGCCACGCGGGACCGCATGACCCCGCAGCTCGACGACCTGGAAGCGGAGATCACCTACCTGCTCCTGCGCGAGGCCCGTCCGGACACGGTGATGGAGCTGGGCACGTTCCACGGCTGGTCCACGACCTGGATCCTGTCGGCGCTGCGCGACAACGGGACGGGGACGCTGCACTCCTTCGACATCGTGGACAACGTGGTGGCGAACGTGCCCTCCGAGCTGTCGCTGGGCCGCTGGGAGTTCCACAAGGGCGACATCCGGGAGAACATGTCCCGGGTTCCGGAGGAGATCGGCTACCTGTTCGTGGACGCGGCCCACAACGGCCGGTTCGCGCGGTGGTACCTGTCGGAGCTGTTCCCCCGGGTCGCGCCCGGGACCCCGGTCAGCGTCCACGACGTCTTCCACGGCAAGCGGGCCCTGCCGCTGACCGAGGGGGCGGTCGTGCTGGCGTGGCTGCGGAGGACGGGCACGGACTTCTTCACGCCGTCCCGCCGGAAGGCGCCCGCCCCGTACACGGCGCTCCTGGAGCTCAAGGAGGAGCTGGGCCTGGGGGAGCCGGTGCGCACCAGCAGGGACAACCCGATGATCTACTTCCGGATGCCCGAGCACCTGCCGTCCGTGTGAGCCGCGCCCCGGCGCGTTCCGATCGCGGGACGCGCCGGGGCCGCCGGGCTTCCGCCGACCGCGCGGCGCGCCCTTCGCGCGGGGGCGTCCCGTCGGGGTCTGCGCCCGGCCGCCCCCTCGGCGACCGCGGGCGGGCCCGGGTCAGGGGGCGGCGGCGCCCCGCTCCTTGACGAACTCGGTGATGGAGGAGACCACGTAGTCGATCATCTCGTCCGTGAGGCCCGGGTAGACCCCGGTCCAGAACGTCTGTTCGGTGGCGATGTCGCTGTTGTCCAGGTTCTCCGCCACCCGGTGCGGGCGGTCGAGGTAGGCGGGGTGGCGGGTGAGATTTCCCGCGAAGAGCAGCCGGGTGCCGATCCTGCGTGACTCCAGGAACCGGATGAGCTCCGCCCTGCCGAACGGCGCCTCCGGATCGACGGTGACGACGAATCCGAACCAGCTCGGGTCGCTGCCCGGCGTGGCCTCCGGGAGGATCAGGCCGGGCACTCCGTCCAGCCCCTCCCGCATCCGGCGCCAGTTGCGCCGCCGGGCCTCCCCGAAGGAGTCCAGCTTCTCCAGCTGGGTGAGGCCGAGCGCGGCCTGGAGGTCGGTTCCCTTCAGGTTGTAGCCGACGTGCGAGAACGTGTACTTGTGGTCGTACCCCTGCGGCAGGGTGCCCAGCTGGTAGCTGAAGCGCTTCCGGCAGGTGTCGCTCTCCCCCGGCTCGCACCAGCAGTCGCGGCCCCAGTCGCGCATGGACTCCACGACGCGCGCCAGCAGGAGGTTGGACGTCAGAACGCACCCGCCCTCCCCCATGGTGATGTGGTGGGCCGGGTAGAAGCTGACCGTGGAGAGGTCGCCGAAGGACCCCGTCACCTGCCCGTCGTAGTACGAGCCCACCGCGTCGCAGTTGTCCTCGACGAGGAACAGGCCCCGGTCCTCCGCGATCTGCGCGATCTCCCGGGCCTGGAAGGGGTTGCCCAGGGCGTGGGCGATCATGATCGCCCGGGTGCGGGGGCCGATCGCCCTCTCCACGCGCTCCGCCGTCGTGT
The DNA here is from genome assembly GCF_050955985.1 of Nocardiopsis sp. CA-288880. Lineage (NCBI taxonomy): Bacteria > Bacillati > Actinomycetota > Actinomycetes > Streptosporangiales > Nocardiopsidaceae > Nocardiopsis > Nocardiopsis sp. CA-288880. The sequence continues at coordinate 7,336,756 of NZ_CP192105.1, forward strand.
TGTACGTGCGCAGGTCGATGTCCACGAACACGGGCACGAGCCCGTTCTGGAGGATGGGGTTGACGGTCGTGGGGAACCCCGCCGCCACCGTGACGACCTCGTCGCCGGGGCGCAGTCGCTCGTCCTCCAGCAGGTGGGAGGTCAGGGACGACAGCGCCAGCAGGTTGGCGGAGGACCCCGAGTTCGTCAGGTGGGCCTTGCGGCGCCCGAGCCTCCGGGCGAACACCGACTCGAACCGGCGCGCGCTCCTGCCCGCCGCGATGCGCATGTCGAGGGCGGCCTCGGCGAGCGCCACCCGGTCGTCCTCGTCCAGGACGGCGCCGGACGGCCAGATCTCCGTCACGCCCGGCACGAACTCGCGCTCGGTCCGCCTGGACCGGTGGTAGGCGCGGACCGCGTCGAGCACGGCCGCGGCCTCGTCACTCGTCTCCATGCGTGGTTCTCCCCTCCTGGGCGGGCGGTGCGGGAGGGCGCAAGCGCCGCCGACCGCCCCCGTGGACACCGGATCTCGGCCGTCCGGGGTCTGTGCGCCCCGGCACGGCGCCGGACACACTAGGGCATGTTCCGTGCAAGCCCCCCGCCGCGCGGGGGCCGGCGCCCGCGCGCTCCGGCAGGAGCGGGGACCGCCCGGCGCCCGGCGGGCCGGGCCCGGGCACGGCGGTGTCCACCTCCGTCGCGCTCTGGCAGTATGTGCGGCGGCGCGACCGGAGTGGGCCGCGGCAGCCGGCGCTCGGGAGCCGGCCGACACGAGGGAGGTCGTGTGTCCTCGACGCTCGGAAGGACGGGAGCACCGGTGCGGCTCGGGGTGCTCGGCTGCGCCGACATCGCGTGGCGGCGCGTCCTGCCGTCCGTCGCGGCGACGCCCTCGGTGCGGCTCGTCGCGGTCGCCAGCCGGGACGCCGCCAAGGCGCGCCGGTTCGCGGACCGCTTCGGCGGCGAGGCGGTCACGGGCTACGCGGACCTCCTCGCGCGGGACGACCTCGACGCCGTGTACGTGCCGCTGCCCGTCGGCCTGAGGCACGAGTGGGTCGGGCGCGCCCTGGCGGCGGGTCTGCACGTCCTCTCCGAGAAACCCCTCACGGCCGGCCCCGACGCGTCGGCCGAACTGCTGGCCGAGGCCGGGCGGCGCGGCCTGACCGTCATGGAGAACTTCGCCTTCCGGTACCACCGGCAGCACCACGAGCTGAGGCGGCTGGTCTCGGAGGGCGCGATCGGGCGCCCGCGCGCGCTCATGTGCGAGTTCGGGGTGCCCGAGCGCGCTCCCGGGGACATCCGGCACGACCCCTCGCTGGGCGGTGGGGCGCTCCTGGACGTGGGCGTGTACCCGCTGGCGCTGGCGCAGTTCCTGTGGGGCGACGGACTCCGGGTGAGCGGCGCGGTCCTGGAGCACGGCGCCGGCACGGGTGTGGACGTGCGCGGCTCGGTCCTGCTGCGCGCCCCGGACGGCGGGACGGCGCAGGCGGGGTTCGGGTTCGGGCTGCACTACCGCAACGAGTACACGGTCTGGGGGGAGGCGGGCGCCGTCCGGCTGGACCGCGCCTTCACCCCGCCGGAGACACTGCGGCCGACCCTGGAGCTGCGGACCGGGGCGGGGGCCGAGGACCTGCTGTTGGAGCCGGACCACCAGTTCCGCAACCTCCTGGACGCCTTCGCCGACGGTGTCCGCGGTGCGGCGCCGGTGGACACGGCGCCGGTCCTGGAGCTGGCCGGCCTCGTCGACCGCGTTCGCCGGAGCGCGGCGGAGGCCGTCACCGGCTGAGACCGGCCCGGGGTTCAGCCGCGTGCGAGTCCCACGAGCGCGTCCGCGAGTTCGGCCGGGGACGGCAGGGCCTCCATCGCCTCGCGCACGCCCGCGGCCCCCCGGGCGAAGGACGGGTCGTCCAGGAGCCGGGAGGCCGACCGGCTGATCGTCTCCGCGGTCATCGCCCGGTGGGGGACGGTGACGGCCGCTCCCCCGTCGGCGAGCATGTCGGCGAGCATCGGGTCGTCGAACCAGCTGGGGACGATCACCTGCGGAACGCCGTGCGCCAGCCCGGTCAGGACCGTTCCCCATCCTCCGTGGTCGACCATGGCGTCGCAGGTGGGGGCGAGTGCGTGCAGGGGGACGTACTCGGTCAGGCGGGTGTTGGCGGGGACGGGGCCCAGGGCGTCCTGCTCGTGGGCGGGCAGGGTCGCCACGACCTCCGCGTCCAGGTCGGCCAACCCCTCCAGCAGCGCGCGGAACAGGGCCTTGCCCCCGCTGTCCTGGCCCATGAGGGTCGTGCCGAGGGTGAGGGCGATGCGGGGGCGTTCGGGCGGGGTGCGCAGCCAGCCGGGGACCACGGCCCTGCCGTTGTAGGGGACGTAGCGCATCGGCAGGTAGGTGAGGTCGTCGGGGGTGGGGACCCTGAGGGAGGCGGGGACCTGCTCGACGGTGGCCTGTCCGTGGACCAGGGTCTCGGAGAACTCCACCCCGTACCGGGCGGCGCGCGCCCCCAGCCAGGCGGCCAGGGGGTCCTCCCTCCCGGCCGCGGGCTGCTCGGCCATCCGGGCCAGGAAGCGGCGGCGGGTGCGGGCGAAGATGTCGGCGCCCCAGAGGTAGCGCACGTGGGCCGCCCCGCACGCCTGCGCCGCGATCGCGCCCGCGAAGCTCACCGATCCCCACACGACGAGGTCGGGCCTCCACTCCCGGCACAGCGCCACCAGGTCCTGCTCCATGGGGTCGTTCACCATCCGCCACCACCACGGCACGACCGTGCGGTAGCCCTCCAACAGGTAGTCCCAGGAGACCTCGTCGTCGGGAGCGGTCACCCGCCCGAACAACGGTGCGTCGTTCAGGGTGTCGTGGAGGTCGAAGACCTTCATCGTCCGCCAGAAGCCGTGGTCCCGGCCGACCGGGACGAAGGGCAGACCCGTCGCCGCCACCGTCGGCCCCAGCGCGGGCTGGCTCGCCACCCGCACCTCGTGCCCCGCGGCCCGCAGCGCCCACGCCAGGGGCACCATCCCCAGGAAGTGCGGCTTCTCCGCAGCCACCGTCAACAGCACACGCAACGTCCCGCACCTCCTCGAAGCGCTTCGGAGACTAGGGGAGGGGACGCGGCGCGTCCACCCGGGGCGGCCGGTTCGGGGCGAGTGGCGCCCCGGCCGGAACTGGTAGACATGGCGCCGCGCCGCGGGACGCCCCGCGCGTCGTCCGAACCCCCAGCGCCGACGTCGGCCGCGACCCGAGGAGAGCCCACCGTGCGCGTCGTCGTGGCGTCCCTGGCAGAGAAGACGAACTTCCTGAGCCTGGTCCCCGTGGCCTGGGCCCTGCGCGCGGCCGGGCACGAGGTGCGGGTGGCGAGCCAGCCCGCCCTGGGATCCGTCGTCCGGCACACCGGTCTGCCGTTCGTCCCGGTCGGCCGGGACCACGGCTTCTGGCGGCACCTGACCGCGCGCTCCTCCTTCGACGGGCTGCGCGGTGGGGTGCCCCTCTTCTCCGCCTTCGGCAGCGGGCGCGGGCAGCGCCCCTGGGCGGAGGAGCTGGAGGACTACAAGCAGGTCGTCACCTGGTGGTGGCGGATGGTGAACGACCCCATGGTCGACGACCTGGTGGCGTTCTGCCGGGAGTGGAGGCCCGACCTCGTCGTCTGGGAGCCCATCACCTTCTCCGGCGCGATCGCGGCGCAGGCGTGCGGCGCGGCCCACGTGCGCCATCCCTGGGGCGCGGACGTCTTCGGCGCCGTGCGCGCGCGGTTCCTGGCGCGGATGGCCGAGCAGCCCGGGGCCGAGAGGGAGGATCCCCTGGCCGACTGGCTGGGCGCCCGCGCCGCCCGGTACGGGGTGGAGTTCTCCGAGACCCTGGTCCACGGACAGGCCACCGTCGAGCAGGTCCCCGCGTCCCTGAGGGTGGACACGCCCTCCCACCTGGACTACCTGCCGATGCGCTACGTCCCCTACAACGGCAGGGCCGTGGTCCCCGGCTGGCTGCGCACCCCGCCCGGACGCCCCCGCGTCGGGCTCAGCCTCGGGTCGAGCACGGCGGCGTGGCTGGGCAGGTTCGGGGTGGACGTGCCCATGGTCCTGGAGGGGCTGGCGGACCTGGACGTGGAGGTCGTCGCCACCCTGCCCGCCCACGAGCAGGCCAAGCTCGGCGCCGTCCCCGCCAACGCCCGCCTGACCGAGTACGTGCCCCTGCACGCACTCGCCCCCACCTGCGCCGCGATGATCACCCACGGGGGGACGGGCACCGTCCTGACCGGGCTCGCGCACGGGGCGCCCCAGCTGGTCTCCCCCCGGCCCACGTTCGACGAGTCCCTGCTGGCCTCGTCCGTGGCCGGTCTCGGCGCGGCCCGGGTGCTGGCCCCCGAGCGGGTCACCCCCGAAGCCGTGGCCGCCGGGGTACGCGCACTCCTGGACGACCCCCGCCACACCAGGGCCGCCGACGCCCTGCGCGAGGAGATGGCCGCCATGCCCTCCCCCACCGACCTCGCCCACACCCTCACCGGCCTCGCCCACCGGCGCTGACCCCCCGCGCGACCCCGGGGCGAATACCTGCGGAAATGGCGCCGGTATCACTCCGCGCCCCTTCCTATGGTTCACTGACCCGGCACCGGGCGCGGCACGGGAAAGGTCTCCATGAACAACCTCCCGGAGACGGCGGGGGAGAAGCGCGATTCCGACTCAGCACGCCCCGGCTGATCTACGCAGGCACCGAGAATTTGAGGAGCACCCGTGCCCATTCTGGAAGTCAGGGGAGTGAGCAAGAGATATGGCAGGAACCAGGCGGTGGACGATGTCAGCTTCTTTATCGAGGAAGGTGAGACCTACGGCCTCCTGGGCCCGAACGGGGCGGGCAAGTCCACCACGATCGGCATGATCACCGGCATCCTGCAGCGCGACTCGGGGTCGATCACGGTCGACGGCATCGAGCACAGCGTGACGAACAGGAAAAGCAAGTCCCTGATCGGCTTCGTCCCGCAGGAACTCGCCCTCTACCACGACCTCAGCGCGCGCGACAATCTCCGCTTCTTCGCCCGCCTCTACGGGTTGTCGAAATCCGAGGCGCGCGCCAAGACCGAAGAGGTCCTGGAAACGGTCGGTCTTTCCGACCGCGCCGGTGAGGCCGTATCCCAATTCTCGGGCGGAATGGCACGCCGTCTCAATATCGGTCTCGGCCTGCTCAACAGTCCCCGGCTCCTCATTCTGGACGAGCCGACGGTCGGCGTGGACCCGCAGAGCCGAAACTCCATCCTGGAGAGCGTCCACACGCTGACCCGGGGCGGGGTCTCGGTGCTCTACACGACGCACTACATGGAGGAAGCGGAGCGCCTGTGCGACCGCGTCGGCATCATCGAGGCCGGGAAGATCCGGGCCGAGGGCACGCAGCGTGAGCTGGTCTCGCAGGTCGGTGAGGACGACACGGTCCTGATCACCCTGGACGCCCCCGGCGAGAGGGTGCTGGACGTCCTGCGCGCGCTGGAGCCGATCGACGAGGTGTCCTCCGAGGGGACGCAGGTCCGGCTCCTCACCTCCAACGCCAGGGACGCCCTCCCCCTCATCCTGGACACGCTCACCAGGGCCGGCGCCGGGATCCGGTCGGTCGAGGTCCAGGAACCGGACCTCGAGGCCGTCTTCCTCAGCCTCACCGGGAAGGGACTCCGGGAGTAGCGATGTCGAACGGACCCAACACGCTCACCATGATCGCGGCCATCGTGGCCAAGGACGTACGCCAGCGGCTCCGGGACGGCAGCCTGCTGGTCTTCGGGCTCCTGCTGCCCCTCGGCGTGGCCTTCTTCTTCAACATGCTGCTCGGCGACGACACCTCCCGGCAGACGGGCTCCGAGTACGTCGTCGTCGACAGCGACGCCGGCTCCCTCGGCCGGGAGTTCGTCGACGCGGCCCTGCGGCCCCTGGCCGACGACGGGGTCCTGGAACTGACCACGGCGGACTCCGAGGACGAGGCGCGCGCACTGGTCGAGGACGGCAGCGTGGACGCCGCGTTCCTCGTCCCGGAGGACTTCACCGAGTCCCTGGAGGACGGCGACGACGCGGTGCTCACCGTCGTCGGGGACGCCGACGCCCCCGTCGCGACCCACATCGCCCGGGAGATCGGCCGCGCCTTCGCGACCGAGCACCTGCGCATCCGCCTCGCTGTCGCTTCGGGCTTCGACTCGGAGCCGAGCCCCGAGGACGCGGCCCTCCTCCTGGAGGAGGCCGAGGCCGCCGAGGCGCCCCTCGTCCTGTCCGAGGACTCGGAGCTGGAGTGGCGGGAGCTGGGCAACGCCACCTACTACTCCGCCTCGATGGCGTTCTTCTTCGTCTTCTTCGCGGCGATGTTCAGCGTCACGAGCATCTTCGACGAGAAGGCCGGCGGGACCCTGGCCCGCCTGCTGGCCAGCCCGATCCCGCGCGGGGCGATCCTGATCGCCAAGCTCACCAGCGGCCTGGTCATCGGCCTCGCGAACATGGCCGTGCTGGCCGTCGCGACCTCGGTCTTCTTCGGCGCCGACTGGGGCGACCCCCTGGGCGCCGGCGCGCTGATCCTCACGGGCGTGATGGCCGTCATCGGCCTCACCGCGGCCGTGGCGAGCTTCGCCCGGAGCTCGGAGCAGGCCGCCAACTGGCTGTCGGTCCTGGCGATGCTGCTCGGGGTGTTCGGCGGGGCGCTGTTCCCCATCTCGCAGCTCAACGGCCTGGCGATCGTCAGCTACCTGACGCCCCACCGGTGGTTCCTCCTCGGACTGGGCGAACTCTCCGCGGGAGGTCTCGACGTGGTCCTCCTTCCGTGCGCGGTGCTCCTCGCCCTCGGCCTCGTGGGCACCACCGTCGCGCTGTTTCGTATGGGACGGATGGTGAACGCATGAAGCCGCTGATCATCGGGGTCCTCAACCTCCGTCGCGTGTTCCGGGACCGGACGAACATCTTCTTCGTCCTGCTGCTCCCCTTCCTCATGGTCTTCATGATGGGCCTGATGTACGGAGAGGGCCGGCCCGTGCTCGCGGTCTCCTCCCCGTCGCAGGCAGGGCTCGGCGACCGCCTGGTCGACGCGCTGGAGGAGGACGAGCGGATCGACGTCCTGCACATGGACGAGGGCGAGATGCGCGACCTCGTCGAGGGCGGCGACGTCCAGGCCGGGCTCGTCATCCCCGACGACTACGAGGACCGGATCCGGGCCGGCGAACGCGCCGAGCTGGAACTCGTCACTCGCAGTGACGACCTGGCCGCCGCGGACGTGGGCATCTGGGTGCGCTCGGTCGTGACCCGGGAGTCCTCCCTCCTGAGCACCGCGCAGGTGACGGGGTCCGTCCGGGACGACGGGTTCGACGAGCGGTTGGAGAACGCCTCGGAGACCGAGGTGCCCGGCATCGAGGTGGAGGTGACGACCTCAGGGGACGCCACCTTCCCCGAGGGCCTCTCCTCCCACAGCCTCGCGGCGCCGCCCCTGCTGCTGCTCTACACCTTCATCACGGCGCTGACCACGTCCCTGGGCATCGTGCAGGCGAGACGCTCGGGGGTGCTGCGGCGCATGTACGCGTCGCCCACTTCGGCGGGGTCCATCGTGCTGGGCGAGGCCCTGGGCCGGTTCCTCATCGCCCTGACCCAGGCGCTGCTGATCCTGTTCGGATCGGCCCTGATGTTCGGCGTGGACTGGGGCGACCTGCTGGCGACCTCCGTGGTGGTCACGGCCTTCTGCCTCGTCAGCAGCGGAGCCTCGCTCCTGCTCGGCAGCCTCGCCCGGACCGAGGGAGGCGCGTTGGCCGCGGCCGTGGGGATCAGCCTCGGCGCCGGGGCGCTCGGGGGGACCATGCTCCCGCTGGAGTCGTTCGACGGGACGATGGCGACGATCGCGTTCCTCACCCCGCACGCGTGGGGTTACGACGCCTTCAGCGAGCTGATCCGCAACCAGGCGACCCTCACGGACGTGCTGCCGCACATCGGCGTGCTCCTGGGGTACGCGGCGGTCCTGCTGACACTGGGCGTCTGGCGCTTCCGCGGCGCCGTCACCGCGTAGGGGACGGGCCCGGAACGGCGGGTTGCCGCGACCGGAGGACCGGTCGCGGCAACCCTTCTCTCCTCAGGCGGCGGTGGCGGTCCCCCGGTCGGGGCCCGTCACCGCCCGGTGGGGACGACGTCAGCTGCAGCTCACGAGGCTGAGGCCGCTGTTGAGGAGGACGCCTTCCTCCAGGAGGGACTCCGACTCGAGGACCTGCAGGTCGAGAACTTCGCTCACGGCCATTTTTTCACCTTTCAGGAGAAAGGAATCCCGGCCGGGGACTCGGAACAAACCGTGACCCTGCCGCGACTCCGTCCGACCTTTGTGGCCAGGACTGCCTCACGATAACAGCGCACTCACCGGGAATCCGTGCCGATTTACCCGGGGGCGATTCCTCCGAGCCTCCCATTCCCCGCACGGCGCCGGTTCCGCCAATGACTCCAGCAGTCGCCGGAAGCCCTGCGGGAGCCCTCTCCTCCCCGGCGCCGGCCTGGACGGAGGGCCTGCTCGGCCGACGCCGCCGCGGTGTGCCGCCGGTCCTTCCGGCGCTGCTCCCCCGGGCTCCCGGACGCAGGACGCCCCGGACCGCGAGGGCGACGGATGCCTGGTGAAACGGGCCTTTCCGACCGCTCCGCCCGGCACTCCCCGGGGCCGTCCCGCGGGGCGGGACGCCACCGCGGACGCCCCGGACCGCGACCGGGGGCGTCCGCGCCGGAAACGGGACAGAAAGGGCGACTAAGGTACGTGGACCGAGCCCGCGTGTCCCGCTGGCGGGACACGCGGCGAGCGCCCCGCCACCCTTTGCCCCGGGTTCCGGGAATGGGTGTCCCCCACCGTGCGCCGGGGACGGCACCGACGCGAACCGATAAAGAGTCGAGGTAGGAGAGCGTGACAGAAAAACCCGTGGAAACGCGCAGGATCCGGTTGTCCCCCACCCGGAGCCTGGAAACGGAGGGCGTCGTCCGGGCCCTGGCCGAGAAGGGCGTCGGGGAATTCCCCGGAATGGAGGACCTGGTCCGGCCGCTCCCCCGCGACACGGCGGACGTCACGGAGCAGTTCTTCGCCGTCTCCCCGGCCGACGGTACCGTCCTGGGGTTCTGCTCGCTGTCCCGTCTGGACACCGGGAGGCGGTGGATCCAGGTGGACGTGGTCGTGGACGAGGGGTCGAACGCGGTCGGCATCGCCCTGGAGGCGACCGTGCTGACCGTGGACCACGCGTTCAGGGCCTGGCCGGTGGACGAGGTGCGCTTCTGGTCCGCCGGGGACAGGGCCACCGGCCTGCGGAACCACCCGACCATGGTCGTGGAGGAGGACCCTCCCGCGGCCGGCCTTCCGCGCTCCCCCGGCTTGGAGGACGCCTCGCACTTCGTCATCCAGCGCGCGCGCTGGGAGCGCTACGGCGCCAAGTTCGTCCAGCGGCTCTCCCAGGCGCCGAGCAGCAACTGAGAGCGCCCGCCCCCATCACCCCAGAGAAGAGGTTCGGCACCGATGGCCGCAGTTGACCGGAGCGAGATCCTGGCACAGATCAAGGTCCAGGCGATGACCGTCCTGATGTTCACGTCGAACGAGCCCCAGTTCGACCTCCCCGAGCCCTCGCAGATGAGCGACCTGGACTCGTTCTCGATCGTGCAGCTGGTCCTGGCCCTGGAGGACGTCTACAACGTGTCCGTCCTGGAGGACATGTCGGAGTTCTCCGGTGAGAGCTTCGAGGACCTGACCCAGTTCATCGCGGAGCGGATCCAGGAGCAGGCGGTGGCGCCGAAGCAGGTGTGACCGCTGCGGGGCGCGGGCGGACGGGGGTTCTCCGTCCGCCCGTCCTCCGTGCGGGGGCGCATCCCGCTCGCACGGACGCCGGGGAGACCACGGGCACCGTCACCTGAGCCCCTGGAATCACATAGGTCCCGGCGGAAACACCGGTCCCGGCGGAAGCACCGGTCCCGTCGACGCCTCAGTTCCCCCGGCGCCGGGCCGCCAGGTCCTCCAGGACGGGCACGAGGTCGGCGGGGCTCGGCATCTCCCGGGACTTCTCCGACAGGCGCCGGGCTCCCTCGGCGAAGCGGGGCTCGTCCAGCAGCCGCCCCACCTGGCGGGTGACCTCCTTGCCCGTCAGGTCCGTGCCCTCCAGCGTCAGCCCGCCCTCCAGCTCCGTGACGTTGGCGGCGAGCAGCGACTCGTCGAACGCGTACTGGGCCATGGCGAACTCGGGGAGGATGAGCTGCGGGACGCCGTGGGCGACCGCGGTGCAGAAGGTCCCCGCTCCCCCGTGGTGGACCACGGCGGAGCAGCTGGGCATGAGGGCGTGCAGGGGGACGTGCTCCACCACGCGGACGTTGCCGGGGATGCTCCCGAGGCCGGCGGTCTGCTCCGCCGAGAGCGTGGCGACGACCTCCACGTCCAGTTCGGCGATCGCCTCCAGGAGTTCGCCCAGCGGCAGGCGGTACCGGTCGTCGAACCTCTCCGGCGTCCCGGAGCCGAGGGTCAGGCAGACCCTCCGGCGCCGCCCCGGGGAGCGCAGCCAGTCGGGCACCACTGCGGTGCCGTTGTAGGGGACGTACCTGAGGGGGAGGTGGCGCGTCCCCGGGGCGGGCGGCAGCCGCAGCCCCGCGGGATAGGGGTCCAGGGTCGCCTGGCCGGAGACCAGCTCCTCCGAGAAGTCGGTTCCCACACGCTCGGCACAACTCCGCAGCCACTCCGCGAGGGGGTCCTCGCGGTCGCCGGCGGGCAGTTCGGACAGACGGCCCAGGAACCGGCTCCGCGTGCGGGAGAAGACGTCCAGCCCCCACAGCACCCGGGCGTGCGCGGCCCCCGACGCGCGGGCGGCGACGGGGGCCGCGAAGGTGGTCGGCTCCCACAGGACGAGGTCCGGACGCCACCAGCGGCAGAAGTCGGTCAGGTCGTCGAGCATCGGCGCGTTGACCGGGTGCCACCAGAGGCGCACGAACTCGCGGTACCCCTCCGACAGGTACTCCAGCCCCTCTGCCTCCGCGTCGCTCCTGGCCATGTCGAAGCCCGCGGTGTCCCCGAAGCCCAGGCCCTTCAGCGTGACCAGCAGCTGGTGGAACAGGTGGTCGCGGCCCACGGGGACCGCGGGCAGCCCGGTACGCGCGATGGTCGGGACCAGCGCCGGCTGGCTGGCTACCCGCACCTCGTGCCCGGCCGCCCGCAGGGCCCACGCCTGGGGGATCAGGCCCAGCAGGTGGGTCTTCTCCGCCTGGCTGACGATCAGGACGCGCATGGCTGTGGACCCCTTGGTGCGGAAGTGTCGAACGAGTGGGCGCCGCCGCCCGCGGCTCAGGTCAGGGAGTGCAGGCAGACCAGGAGGGTTCTCGCCTCGATGTTGAGGTAGTGGCTGTGCCGCACCAGCCGCATGAGCTGGGAGGCGGTCACCCACAGGAAGTCCGGCGGCACCTCGACGGGCAGGCCGGGGTCCGCCTCGACGATGCGGTACCTGGTCTGGGCGTGGTGGAAGCGGCCCCCCTCCTCCGAGAGCAGCGCGTCGTAGCGCACCCGGTGGGCCGGCGGCGAGACCGTCTCGTCCGCGAAGGGCTCGGGGCGCCCGAGCGCCGCGGCGGAGGCCGAGTACTGCACGGTGGGCGTGATCTCCACCCGGTCGAGGGTGCCGGGTTCGGCGCGGGCGCGGACCAGGACGTGGAGGACACCGTCGATCTCGCGCACCAGGAAGGCGGCGAACCCGTTCCGGGTCGGCGCCAGCAGGGGTTGGACCCAGGAGGAGACCTCGCGGATGCGGGCCTCGACGGAGACCATGATGATCCTGAAACCGGCGCCGTCGCCGGCGGTGATCTCGTCGCCGGTCCGGCGCCAGCCCTCGGCGCCGGAGAGCGGCAGGATCTGCGACCGGTAGTCGACGACCGTCTTCTCCTCGGTGAACCAGCTGACGACCGCGGTCGTCGTGTGCCGGGACTCCTCACCGTAGGAGCGCCGGAGCGCCCGGCCGAAGCGGTCGTCCGGTTCCGGCTGTCCGTCCCGGGTCACGGGGAGGCAGGACAGCACGGTCCGGGCGTCCATGTTGACCAGGTTGTCCCGGCGCAGCGCGTCCTGGATCTGGCGCAGCGTGAACCACCGGTAGTCCTCGTGCTCGGGGACGTCCTCGTCCACCTGGACGATGATGTTCCGGTTGTGCTTGCGCCAGAACCACTCGCCCTGCTCGGACTGGAGGACGTCCACGAGCACCCGCCCGCCGCGCGGGGCGCGGAAGTACTCCACGTAGGGGGTGGGACGGCCGCCGTGAACCCCCGTGTAGTTGCTGCGCGTGGCCTGCACGGTGGGGGAGATCTGGCGGAGGTTGACGTTGCCGGGCTCGAACTTGGCCTGCATCAGGAAGTGGGGCACCCCGTCGAACTCCTTGACGAGGATGCCCAGGATGCCGATCTCCGGCTGGTCGATGACCGGCTGGTGGAAGGAGGTCCCCCCGGCGGAGGCCCGCAGGCCCCGGACGGAGAAGAAGCCCCCGCTGGCGTGGACGAGGTCGCCCGTCCCCTCGGCGAAGGACCAGGGGCCGCCGCGGTCGAAGCCGACCCGCCCGACGGAGAGCATCCGGTGCCGCGGCCTGCTCTCCCACCACCGGGCCAGCTCGGCGTCGGACTCCAGGGGCGCTTCCGGGTCCGACGCCGGGAGCGGGAACCGGACCTCGCCGGCCGCGTGGGTCACAGCCTGGCCAGGGTCTTGGTCAGCGCCTCGATGATCCGCTGCTGCTCCTCGCGCGGCAGGGAGGGGTACATCGGCAGCGAGAAGATCTCGCCGGCCAGCTGCTCGGTCACCGGCAGGCTGCCCTTCTCGTAGCCGAGGTGGGAGAAGCCGGACATCGTGTGGACGGGCCAGGGGTAGCTGATGTTGAGGGCGATGTCGTGCGCCTTCATCTCCTCGATGATCCGGTCGCGCTCGGGGTGGCGGACCACGTAGAGGTAGTAGGCGTGCTCGTTGCCGGGCGCGGTCGCGGGCAGGACCAGGTCCGTGTCGGCGAGCGCCTCGTCGTAGATCCGCGCGACCTCCCTGCGGCCCGCGACGTACTCGTCCAGTCGGCCGAGCTTGCGGCGCAGGATCTCGGCGTGCACCTCGTCCAGCCTGCTGTTCTGGCCGTTGGGGGTGACGACGTAGTAGCGCTCCTGGTCCATGCCGTAGTAGCGCAGGCGCCGCAGACTGGCGTCGACCTCGGGGTCGGAGGTGATGGTGGCGCCCGCGTGGCCGTAGGCCCCCAGGATCTTCGTGGGGTAGAAGGAGAACGCGGCGGCGTGGCCCATGGATCCGGCGACCCGCCCGTGGTGGGTGGCGCCGTGCGCCTGGGCGCAGTCCTCCAGCACGACGAGCCCGTGCTCGGCGGCGAGGGCCTCCAGCGGGGCCATGTCCACACACTGGCCGTAGAGGTGGACCGGCAGGATGCAGCGGGTGCGCTCGGTGATGGCGGCGGCGACCTGGTCGGTCCGCATCAGGTAGGTGTCCGGGTCGATGTCGACGAAGACGGGCTTGGCGCCCACCAGGTCGACGGCCAGGACCGTGGGGGCCGCCGTGTTCGACACCGTGATCACCTCGTCGCCCGCGCCCACCCCGAGGGCGCGCAGGCCGAGGACGATCGCGTTGGTGCCGTTGTCGACGCCGGCGCAGTGCGCGACCCCGTGGTACTCGGCGAACTCCTGCTCGAAGGCGACGAGGGAGGGGCCCCAGATGAGCTTCCCCGACTTGAACACGGTGTCCACCGCGTCGAGGATGTCCTCTCTCTCCTTCTCGTACTCCTCCAGGTATCCCCAGACATAGGTCGTCATGTGTTCCTCCGTTTTCAGGTCTTCCACGGCCGAAAGAACCGGGCACCCGGGTCGTGGGCATAAGGTGTCGCCCCGCGCGTACGGCGGGCAATCCGCCGGCAGGTGCGGTGGGGAGAGGGGTCTCCGACCGGGGCGAGGTAACATACATAGCAGAGGGGGAGCGGGTTCAGAGCTCCCGGATCAACCGACCTCGACCATTTTCTTGGCCGCCATGTCCAACGTCGCCGAAGCCCACTCCGGAAGGCTCATACCCGAGCTCTCCGCTGCTTCCTGCCATTGTTTACGGCGTTCGGGATTAATGGCCACCTGAACATACATCGTCTCCGGCACCGCGTCCTCGCCCCGGGCGTGGAGCTTGATCCGGCGGCGGAGTTCGTTCCGGGACCAGCGGCCGGCCTCCGCCTCGGAGAGCCACTTCTCCTGTTCGCCCTCGGGCAGCCCGCACACCTCTGCGTGGTGCTGGAAGCTCAGCTTCTCCCGTCGGCGGCCGGGGATGAACTTCCGGGCGACCCACGCGTAGTTGCGCAGGGTCTGGTAGTCCAGGGAGGTGTTCTCTATGGCCCGCTTGTACCTGTGGGGGTAGTTCTCCTGGCCGTAGATCAACCAGTCCCCCAGCCACCAGGCAGAGGCGTCGGAGATGACGAAGATGTGCTGTCCCCAGCGCTCCCAGTCGCTCATGGCCATGCCGTCGGGAAGGTGGAGGCTCGTGCGCCGGGTCGGGTTCCTGCTCCCCGTCCTCCGGCCGGCGAGGTCCACGGCGGGCCGGTGCTCGACCCCGCCCCGGGACTTCGTCCTTCCGTTCGTGTGAACCGGATTCGTCATAGTTTCCATGTGGTCCCCTCATCGACCCTCCCGCTCGGCAAGAGAAATCAACGCTCGGATCAGGTTCATTCTCCCGTAGGGAAAATTGGGCTGACATCGGTAAGAGGGCTCACTGCGGGGGATTTTCGAACCGCGGAGGCAAAAGCTCGTAGAAGCGGCGAAAACAGGATTGCAGAAAGCACGCATGAAATGGAGAGCTGTCGGCACGGATACACCGACCCCTCGACAGGGAACTCAGCGGGCGCAGCGCGTTTGCGTTACCCTGAAACAGACCAAAGCGGTCGACAACAAGGCCTGAACCTGAGTACCCCCTCGGTTGAATTCATGCTTGAAACAACCCTGCACACCGCCGCTGATACATCCACCAGCATGGCCGCGGACACAGCGTATGAGATAGACAAGCGAGCAGCAACCCCCAAATAATAGACACCTTGAGCAATAATTTGTTCACGGTGCGTCACGCAAGTGGGACCAGATTCCTTTTCTTTGGCCGAAACTTCTCCCGCCGATTCGCCGCCGGACCGCCGACTCATAAGGCATTGCAAGGGAAGCGGACACGCGCCCTCGGCAAAAATAGCCACCCGGATTAGATTCCCCTACCCTTCCCGAGAACAGCGAGGATTGCCGATGCGTATCTTGTTCACAACGTTCTCCGAGAAGGCTCACTTCATCGGAATGGTGCCCCTCGCGTGGGCTCTGCGCGCGGCCGGGCACGAGGTGCGCGTCGCCAGCCAGCCCGAACTGGCCCCCACCGTGGCGGCGACGGGCCTGCCCTTCGTCCGCGTGGGCACGGACCACCTGCTCCCCCAGGTCATCAGCTGGGTGGGGCGGATGGGGGAGGACATGCGGCCGGACTTCGACATGATGGGCGTGGCCGCCGCGGAGCCGCCGTCGTGGGAGGCGCTCCGGGCGGGGTACCGCGACGTGCTCATCCCTCTGTGGTGGAAGGTCGTCAACGACCCGATGCTGGACGACCTGGTGTCGTTCTGCCGCGCGTGGAAGCCCGACCTGGTCGTCTGGGAACCCCTGACCTTCGCCGGGGCGATCGCGGCGCAGGCGTGCGGTGCGCCCCACGTGCGGTTCCTGTGGAGCCTGGACCTGCTCGCCGCCATGCGGGTGCAGTACCTGGAGCGCATGGCCGAGCAGCCCGGGGCCGGCCGCGACGACCCCCTCCGCGCATGGCTGGAGAACCGCGCCGCGCGCTACGGGGTGGAGTTCTCCGAGGACCTCGTCCGGGGCCGGGCCACCCTCGACCCCGTCCCCGACTCCCTGGGCGTCCCCGTCCCCACCGGCGCCCGGCGCCTCCCCCTGCGCTACGTCCCCTACAACGGCAGGGCCGTGGTCCCCGACTGGCTGCGCACCCCGCCCGAACGCCCCCGCATCGCGCTCAGCCTCGGCATCACGGCCACACGGCGCCTGGGCGGCCACACCGTGGACGTGGGTACCCTCCTGGAGGGGCTGGCCGACCTGGACGTGGAGGTCGTCGCCACGCTGTCGGCGCCGGAGCAGGCCAAACTCGGCGCCGTGCCGCCCAACGCGCGCCTGGTCGAGTACGTCCCCCTGCACGCCCTCGCCCCCGCCTGCGACGCCATGATCACCCACGGCGGCGCGGGCACGGTCCTGTCGGGCCTGGCCCACGGGGTGCCCCAGGCCGCGGTACCGCACCACATGTACGACGAGCCGCTCCTGGCCTCACTGATGGCCGCGCAGGGGGCGGGGGTGGTCGTGGACCCGGCACGGGTCTCTCCGGACACGGTCCGTGGGAGTGTGCTGCGCCTGCTCGGCGATCCCGCCCACGCGAGGGCGGCGGGGCTGCTGCGCGAGGAGATGGCCGCCATGCCCTCCCCCGCCGACGTCGCCCGGGACCTGGCCGGCGCGGCGGGAGAGGGCGCTGGGCCGGCCCTCACTCGATCCTGACGTCCGGGACGTACTGGATCCAGCGGCCCCCGGCCTCGCGGAAGCCGACCTCCTTGGCCATGATCTCCTCGGCGTGGTTCCACGCCAGGAGGAGCGCGTAGTCGGGGTAGGAGGCCGTGAACGCCTCGTGTCCGAGGACCCTGACGCCGGAGCCGGGGGTGAGGCGCCCCTGCTTGGCGGGCGTCGTGTCGCAGACGAACTCCAGGAGTTCGGCGTCGATCCCGCAGAAGTTGAGCACCGTCGCGCTCTTGGCGGTGGCGCCGTAGCCCACCACGCGCTTGCCCTGGTCGCGGAGGGAGCGCAGCTCCTTCGTCAGGCTCTCGCAGTTCCCCCTGACCCGGTCGCCGAAGGAGCGCAGCGCCTCCGGCGAGGTCAGGTCCCGCTCCTCCTCCTCGGCCAGGATCGCGGACACGGCCCGCGAGGGGGTGCGGGCGCCCTCCTTGGCCAGCGTGTAGCGCAGCTCCCCGCCGTGGGTGGGCAGGCGCTCGACGTCGACCAGGTCCAGCCCGAACCGCCGGGCCATGTTGCGCACGGAGGTGGCGGTGAACAGGAAGAAGTGCTCGTCGTAGAACTGGTCGAAGGACGCCTTCGCGCTGACGTCGCCGAAGTAGGGGTCCTCGAAGACGAACACCCCGTCGGGTGCCAGCAGCTCCCCGATCCCCTCCAGGACCGAGTCCACGTACGGGATGTGGCAGAACGTGTTGGCGGCGTAGACGACGTCGGCGGGGCCGTCCTCCTCGCGGACGCGCAGCGCGGTCTCCTTCTCGAAGAACGCGTTGCGCACGCGGACGCCCTTGGAGCGGGCGACCTCCGAGACGGCTCCGGACGGCTCCATCCCGAGGTGGCGCACCCCGGCCCGGGCCACGGTCTCCAGCATGACGCCGTCGTTGCAGCCCAGCTCGACCACGAAGGGGTCGGGCCCGGTCAGGTGCTCGGCGAGCAGCTTCTCCGCGGTGGCCTCGAAGTGGGCGCGCATGACGGTGGAGCCCGAGGAGTAGTAGGGGTACCCCTCGTGGAACATGCGCTCCCTGGGCACCTCCTCCATCAACTGCACCATCTGACAGTCCGGACAGGCGCCGACGGCCAGGCGGTAGAAGAACTCCTCGCCGGTGTCGTCGGGCTCGCGGAAGGCGTCCGACAGCGGCTGGCGGCCGAAGTCCATGAACTCGGTGACCGTTCCTCGGCAGACACGGCACGTGGTGGTGGGGACCAACCTGAACTCCTCGCGGGCGTCGTGGGACGGGCGCGCCGGGGGTCGGCGGCCCGGGATCGTCGGGCGGCCGGTGGTCGGCCGCCCGACGGGCGGGGGTCAGTCCGTGGTGTTCTCCTGCTGCTCGAGCCACCACGGGTTCTCCTCGGCCCACCCGATGGTGCGGGCCACCCCCTCCCGCAGGGAGGTGGTGCTCTTCCACCCCAGGAGGGAGAGGATCTTCCCGGCGTCGGGGATGCGCCGGTCGAGGTCCTGGTAGGAGTCGCCGAACCTGTCCCGGGTGTCGATCGACGTGAGGCCGACCCGCCCCCCGGTGAGCTCCACGACGAGGTCGACCGCCTCGCGGATCGTGACCTCGTCCGAGCTGCCGACGTTGAAGCACTCCCCGTCCGCCTCGGGCCGGGTGCCGATCTCGATGGTGGCGTCGACGGCGTCGTCGATGTAGGTGAAGCTCCGGGTCTGGCTGCCCTCGTCGTAGATGACGGGGGGCTCCCCGCGCAGCGCCCGGTGGACACTGCGGCTGATGAGGAAGGCCGGGCGCTGGCGCGGCCCGTAGAGGTTGAAGTAGCGGACGATGGAGGCGTTGAGGCCCCGCTCCCGCATGTAGCCGAACGTCAGGTGCTCGGCCAGCGCCTTGCTGGAGGAGTAGCTCCACCGGTTGGCCGACGTCGTCCCGAGGATCCGGTCGGCGTCCTCCTTCCAGGGGACGTCCGGGTTCTTGCCGAACACCTCGCTGGTGCTGGCGAAGACCACCTTGGCCCCGACCCGCTGGGCCTGGTCGAGCACGTTGCGGGTCCCCGTGAAGTTGACGTCGATGACGTCGAGGGGGGATTCCAGGTAGCGGTCCACCCCCACGACGGCGGCGAGGTGGTACACCACGTCCACCCCGCTCGTGATGGCCTCGGAGAGCTGGTCCGCGGAGCTGACGCTGCCCCGGACGTACTCGACCTCGGTCCAGGAGGGCGCGGGTCGGGGCCGCGCCCCCTTCGAGTCGAAGACGACGACCTCGTCCCCCCTGCGCAGGAGGCGGTCGACGAGGTGGCTTCCGACGAAGCCGTTTCCCCCGGTCACTACGGCACGCGCCACGGCGTCTACCGTCCTATCCCTCGGTAGGTGAATCCGAGCCCCGTGAGGGACTCGACGGTCTGCTCGTCGAAGTGGGCCCGGCCGTCCAGGAACAGGCATCCCGGGGCGGTGAGCGCGCGGAGCGCGGCCATGTCCAGTTCGGCGAACTCATCGTGCCACGCGAGAACCGCGAGGCAGTCGGCACCGGACGCCGCCACTTCCACTCCGGACGAGGGCTCCACGCCGAACTCCTTGCGGATCTCGTCGGGGTCCGCGAGCGGGTCGAAGAGCGCCACCTCGGCCCCGGCCTCGCGGAGCGCGGAGACCACGGGCAGGGTGGGGGTCGACCTCAGGTCGCCGGTGTTGTTCTTGAAGGACAGCCCCAGCACGGCCACCCGCGACCGGTCGGCGGGGGTGCCCAGGGCGGCGAGGCCGTCCACGATGAGCCCGGCGACGTAGCCGGGCATCGCCTCGTTGGCCTCGCGCGCGGTGACCACGGTGCTGAGGTCGACCCCCCGTTCCCGGGCGGAGCGCCAGAGCATCCAGGGGTCCTTGGTCAGGCAGGAGCCGCCGACGCCGACGCCCGGGGAGAGGACGTTGATGCTCCCCCTCCCCTTGGGCACCTCGTTGGTCGCCGCGATGACCTCCATGGCGTCCACCCCGATGGCCGCGCAGTAGCGCGCGAGCTCGTTGGCCAGGGCGATGTTGTGGTCGATCCACCAGTTGTTGAGGAGTTTCACCGTCTCGGCGGCCTCGATGGAGGAGCAGGGGACGGTCTCGACGCCGAGCCCGGCCCGCCAGAACCGCTCGGCCGCGGCTCCGGACCGCTCGTCCCAGCCGCCGACGACCACGGGGAGCCGACGGATCTCGGCCAGCGCGCTGCCCTGGGAGAGGCGTTCGGGGCAGAAGGCCAGCCCGAAGTCCTCGCCGCAGGTCAGGCCCCCTCCCTCCAGCAGCGGTGCGACGAGGTCGCGGGTCGTGCCCGGGGGAACCGTGCTCTTGAAGATGACGACCTGTCCGGCCCGCAGGTGCAGCCCGATCTCGGTCGCGGCGTTCTCGACCTGCGTCCGGACGAGCGTGCCGTCCTCCTGGACCGGGGTGCCGACGGCGATCACGACCACGTCCGTGTCGGAGATCGCGGCGAAGTCGGTGGTGACGCGCAGTCGGCCGGACCCCCGGCCCTTGGCCACCAGTTCGGGCAGCCCCGGCTCCTTGAGGCGGCAGCGGCCCGCCTCCATCTCCTCGATCAGGGAGGCGTCGACGTCGACGCCGACGACGTCCACCCCGTTGTCGGCCAGGCTGACGGCGACGCACGATCCCACGTATCCCAGGCCGACGACCGAGACGGTGATGTCCTCCCGATCCAGCAGGAAACGCATATGAGCTCCATTCGACTCTCACCCCGGCGGCACAGGGAAAACAGGTCCCGAGGGATCTTGACGAGAAAGGATCGGTCCAGTATCCGGCCATTCACCTGTCCGGCGGATCGGCCGGTGCCTGGGAATCTACTTCATGCGCGCGGGACGCACGGAGCAGCACCGGGGGAGTCCTCGTCGGAGGCGGGGCGAACGACTTCCCTACAATCTCCCGCGCCGAAGATAAATGAGGCCCCGGCCGGTTCAGGTGGGCAATGATATGCGCGCGGAAGCAACTCTTGGCAAACCCGGTCGCGTGCCGATTGGTTCGGCCGGCAGGAAAGAATACGCCGCGGCCGGGACGGATCCGCGGCGCCGGGGGCCTCCCGGCCCGCTCCCGCGGCCGGCGGACGACACAGGGACGGAGGCGATGGCCGTGCGCGTGCTGATCGCGACGCAGGCGGAGAGAACCCACTTCCTGGGGATGGTGCCCCTGGCATGGGCGCTGCGGGCAGCGGGGCACGAGGTGCGGGTGGCGAGCCAGCCCGCGCTGGGGCCGACGGTGGCGGCGACGGGTCTGCCCTTCGTCCCGGTCGGCCGGGACCACCTCCTGCGCCGGATCATGCGCCAGTACCACGCGATGACGGGCGGGGAGGAGGACGAGTTCGACATGGCGGAGGACCGGGACGAGGTCCTCACCTGGGACTACCTGTTGGAGGGCTACCGCCTGACGGTCCCGTGGTGGTGGCGGATGGTGAACGACCCCATGGAGCAGGACCTGGTGGCGCTGTGCCGGGAGTGGAGGCCCGACCTCGTCGTCTGGGAGCCCATCACCTTCTCCGGCGCGATCGCGGCGCAGGCGTGCGGGGCGGCCCACGTGCGCTACCTCTGGGGCGCCGACATCTTCGCCCGCACCCGCCGCCGCTTCCTGGCCCGGATGGCCGAGCAGCCCGCGGCCGAGAGGGAGGACCCCCTGGCCGACTGGCTGGGCGCCCGCGCCGCCCGCCACGGCGTCGAGTACTCCGAGACCCTGGTCCACGGACAGGCCACCGTCGAGCAGGTCCCCGCCTCCCTCAGGGTCCCCACCCCCGAGGACCTCACCTACCTGCCGATGCGCTACGTCCCCTACAACGGCAGGGCCGTGGTCCCCCACTGGCTGCGCACCCCGCCCGAACGCCCCCGCATCGCCCTCACCCTCGGCACCAGCGCGGCCGAGTGGTACGGGGAGCACCAGCTCTCGCCCAAGGACGCGCTGGAGGGGTTGGCCGACCTGGACGCGGAGGTCGTGGCGACCCTGCCCGCCCACGAGCAGGACGCCCTGGGCCCCGTCCCCGCCAACACCCGCCTGACCGAGTACGTCCCCCTGCACGCACTCGCCCCCACCTGCGACGCCATGGTCACCCACGGCGGCCCCGGCACCGTCCTGACCGCCCTCACCAGCGGCACCCCCCAGCTCATGGCCCCCAACGTCAACATGTTCGACACCGTGCTGCTGTCGGGCCGGGTGCGGGACCGGGGGGCCGCCCTCGTCCTGGACCCCGACCGGGTCACCCCCGACGCCGTGGCCGCCGGGGTACGCGCACTCCTGGACGACCCCCGCCACACCAGGGCCGCCGACGCCCTGCGCGAGGAGATGGCCGCCATGCCCACACCCGCCGACCTCGCCCACACCCTCACCGGCCTCGCCCACCGGCGCTGACCCCCCGCGCGACCCCGGGCCACGGGGCCCCGCGCGGGTCGTGCGGGGCCGGGGCCCCTCCGGCGCGCGGCGGCGCTCCCCCGAACCGCCGGCGGCGCCCCGCTCAGGCCGGGCCCAGGGCCCCCTCCCGCACCAGGTCGGCCAGGACGCGCGCCGTCTCGGCGGGTGAGGGCATGGCGTCCATCTCCCGGCGCACCCGCGCCGCCGCCGCGGCGTGTCGGGGGTCCTCGACCAGGCGGCGCGCGGTGTCCCGCAGGCTCACGGCCCCGGCGTCCTCCGGCAGCACCACCAGCCCCGCCCCCTGGCGCTCCACCAGCCGCGACAGCAGGGGCGCGTCCAGCCGGGGCCCGGGCACGAGCAGTTGGGGCACCCCGTGGGACAGCCCCGAGCACAGGGTGCCGGGACCGGAGTGCGTGATCATGGCCGCGCAGGTCGGCGCCAGGACGTGCAGGGGCGCGTAGCCCACCAGCCGCACGTTGTCGGGGAGCGGGCCGAGCCCGGCCTCCTCCTCCGGCGGCAGGGTCGCGACGATCTCCGCGTCCAGCTCCCCCAGCCCCCGCAGGACCTCGCCCAGCGAGAACGTGTGCCCCCCGAACCACTCGGTCGTGCTGCTTCCCACGCTCAGCGCGATGCGGGGCCGCGTCGGCGGGGTGCGCAGCCAGTCGGGGACCACGGCCCTGCCGTTGTAGGGGACGTAGCGCAGGGGGAGGCGCCGGGCGCCGGTGGGCGCGGACAGGGTCAGGGAGTCGGGGAGGTAGTCCAGGGTGGCCCGGCCCCGGACGAGGTCCTCGGAGAACTCCACCCCGTAGCGCGCGGCGCGGTTCTCCAGCCAGGCGCGGACGGGGTCGTCGCGGTCGGCCTCGGGCTGCTCGGCCATGCGTCGCAGGTACTGCACCCGCATGGCGGCGAACAGGTCCAGGCTCCACAGGAACCGCACGTGGGGCGCACCGCACGCCTCCGCCGCGATCGCCCCCGCGAACGTGGTCGCCTCCCACACGACCAGGTCGGGCTTCCACGCGCGGCAGAACGACACCAGGTCGTCCAGCATCGGGTCGTTCACCATCCGCCACCACCAGGCCGCCGTGTCGCGCGCGCCCCACCGCAGCTCGTCCCACGGCAGGTCGTCGTCCCAGGCCTCGCCGACGTCGAACAGCCCCGGCGCCTCTCCCTCACCCCACTGGGTCACCACCTCGAAGTGCTTCTTCAGGAGGTGGTCGCGTCCGACCGCGACCGCGGACAGCCCCGCCCGGGCCAGGAACCCCGTCAGTTCGGGCTGGCTGGCGACGCGGACCTCGTGTCCGGCGGCGCGCAGTGCCCAAGCGAGGGACACCATGCCGATGAAGTGCGTCTTCTCCGCGTAGGAGGCGAGCAGTACACGCAAGGAGGCATCTCCGGACAGGAGCCGGAACCGCCGGAAGGCCGGTTCCGGGAGGGGCGGGCGGTGGGGTGCGGCACGGCGGCGGGAGCAGGGGCTCCGGGGACGGCGGGGCGCGGGTGTCGCGGGGTACGGTGCCCTTCGTCCGCGGGCGCCGGGGCGGCCTCTCCGCCGCCGGGCGCCGCCGGATCGCGAGCATAGCGGCGCGGGGTCCGCCCGGACGTGGAAGTCTTCTCCACGAGGCCCTTTCCGGACCCTTCCGGAGCGATAACGGCGGCATCCGGCGGCCGGCGCACCCGCACGAGTTCCGTTCGACCCCGAGTCCAGCTTTCTCTGCGAGACACCATGAAACAGGGGAGAGAATGCAGTACACACGCCTTGGCCGTACCGCGCTGGAGGTCAGCCGCCTCTGCCTGGGAACGCTGAATTTCGGCGTGAACACTCCGCGGGACGAGAGTTTCGCGATGATGGACAGCGCGCTCGAACACGGCGTCAACTTCTTCGACACCGCCAACCACTACGGGTGGCAGGTGCACAAGGGAATGACCGAGGAACTCATCGGGGAATGGTTCGACAAGGGCGAGGGGCGCCGCGACCGTTCCATTGTGGCGACCAAGGTCTTCAACCCCATGAGCGACTGGCCCAACGACCGCGGCCTCTCGGCCCGCCACATCATCGCCTCGTGCGAGGAGTCGCTGCGCAGGCTGCGCACGGACTGGATCGACCTCTTCCAGATGCACCACGTGGACCGCAACGCGCCATGGGAGGAGGTCTGGCAGGCGATGGAGATCCTCGTCCACCAGGGCAAGGTGCGCTACGTGGGCTCCTCCAACTTCGCGGGCTGGCACCTGGCCTCCGCCCAGGAGGCCGCGAACCGGCGCAACTTCCTCGGCCTGGTCTCGGAGCAGTGCGCGTACAACCTGGTCACGCGCCACGTGGAGCTGGAGGTCCTGCCCGCGGCGGCGTCCTACGGCATCGGGATCCTGACCTGGTCGCCGCTGCACGGCGGCCTGCTGGGCGGCGCCATCCGCAAGCTCCGCGAGGGCACCGCCGTCAAGACGGCCAAGAGCCGGGCGATGGAGGTGCTGCGCGAGCGCGGGGACACGATCGCCGCCTACGAGGACCTCTGCGACTCCGTGGGCCGCGACCCGGCCGAGCTGTCGATCGCGTGGGTGCTCTCGCGCCCGGGGGTCAACTCGACCATCGTCGGACCGCGCACCCTGGGCCAGCTCGACGGCGCGATCCGGGCCCTGGAGACGGGGATCGACGCGGAGACCGCCGAGCGGATCGACGCCCTGTTCCCCCCGGTGGGCAAGGGCGGCCCCGCCCCCGAGGCCTGGTCGTGGTGAGACCGGGGGCCCGGCGGGCCCCCGGTCCCCCTCACGCGGCCGCCCGCCGGCCGGTCCTCCGGACGCGGGCTCCGGGGCCCGCCCGCCTCCGGCGCCTCCCCCGTCTCAGGAGCCGGGCGGGGCGTCGGCGATCCGCACCACGGCACAGGAGAGCGTGACCCCCGAGCCCAGTCCGCCCAGGACCACGTGGTCCCCGGGCCGGACCCCGCCCTCGTCCAGCAGGTGGCGCAGCCCGATGAAGGGGTCGGCGGCCCCGATGTGGCCGATGGTCCGGCCGTGGCTCCACGTCGACTTCTCCATGGGGAGCTTGAGGACGTCCATCCAGCGGTGCTCCACCGCTCCCGGGCCCAGGTTGCTGAAGGTGGCGCGGGCGATGTCGCCGAAGCCCACCCCGGCCTCCGCGAGGGTGCGGCCGACCAGCAGCATCATCTTCTGCTGGAGGGTGAACCAGGCGAGGTCCACCTCCGGGTCCTCCTCGCCCTTCTCGGAGAGGGCGCGCCCCCGGGCGCGGAGGTCCAGTGCGGTGCCGGTCGTGGCCGCCGGGGGGAACTCGGGCTCCCCCGCCCGGTGCAGCTCCTCCAGCTCGGGGACGACCATCGAGCCCACCGAGAGCACCCGGGCCAGGCCGGGGGCCCGCCCCAGGAGGACCGCGCAGGCGCCGTCTCCCATCACGAAGGCCCCCGAGCGCCACCTGTCGACGTTCGGGGTGCTGAAGTTGTCGGCCGCGACGAGGAGGGCGGTGGCGCTCTCCGGGGCGCCGCGCAGGTGCGGCTCGGTCAGCTCCATCGCGGTGAACAGGGCGTTGCACCCCTGGCGCAGCTCCCCCGCGATGACGTCGCCCCGGACGAGGTGGTGCTGGAGGTGGTACTGCGGGAACCAGACGTCGGGGCCCTGGTGCCAGATGTCCGTGTAGAGGAGGACGCGCGTGTCGTCGGGGTCGGCCCCCGCCTGGCCGTACGCCTCGCGGGCGCTGCGGAGCGCCATCTCCGGGGCGGGGAGCTCGCCCGCGACGGCGGCGCCGGCCATGTCGTGGACGGCCGCCTCCTCCGCCGTGGTGAGTCCCTCGGCCACGGCGGTCTCCACGCTCACCCGGGTCTCGGGGAGGTACACACCGAGGCCCCGGATCCATAGTTCTGGCGTCTGCAAGGCGAACCCTTCCCTGTGGGGTGCGACCTGGCGGTACGCCCCGTCTGACATGCGAACCCCCCGTCCGTGACGCGGACGGGGCGGGTGGGGCCGGGCGGGCGGCGGGCGGTCGGCCCGCCGCGCGCGGCCGGTCTCAGGCGTCCCGGTGCACCCACTCGCCGGACCTGGCGCGGGCCTCCTCCGCGAGGGCGTCGCGCACGGCCCGCACCTCCGCGGCGAGGGGGCGGTCCCGGTCCAGCGGCGGGGACAGCTCGGCGATCCGGCCCCACAGCCCCGTCTCCCCGGTCCTGCCGGTGAGCGCGGCGAGCTGGGCCAGGCCCACGCCGAGCGAGCCGACGACCAGCCACGCCAGGTCCAGGGCCTGGGCGAGGGAGTTCGCGCCGTTGAGCGCCATGGGCACGTGGTCCTGGTTCCCGTTGTTGCAGGGCAGGGCGGTGAGGGTGGCGGGGGTCACGAGTTGGCGGATCCGCGAGACGAACGAGGTGGCGCTGACCTGGACCCCGGCCAGGCCGCTTCCCGCCCCGGGCCGGGGGGTGAGCATCGGCGGGAGTCCGCCGTTAGTGTCCGAGCCGCAGAGCAGGGACAGCTGCCGGTCGGCCATGTAGGCCACCTGCTGGAGGGCCAGGCCGAGCTGGTCCGAGCACAGGCCCACGGGCATCGCGTGGAAGTTGCCGCCGTGCAGGACCTCTCCCGCGCTGCTGACGGGGTTGTCGGTGGTCCCCACCGCCTCGCGCAGCAGGATGCGCTCCGCGGCGGCGAGCTGGTCGAGCACCGCGCCGAGGATCTGCGGCGCGCACCTGAGGCTGTAGGGCTCCTGGAGGGGCCTGGCCCCGTCGCGCTCGGCTCCGGCGGGGATGCCGGACCTGATCCACGCGGCGGCGGCGGCCTGGCCGCTCTGGCCGCGGGCCTCCGCGATCCCCGCCGCGTACGCCTGGGGGTTGGCCCCCAGCAGGTCCACCATCCGGGCGGTCATCAGCGCCGCCGCGCGGACCACGTCCTCGACCTGGCGGTGGTTGTCGACGGTGACGGCGAGGCTGACCCCGCTGCCGTTGACGAAGGACAGGGCCTCGCGTGCGTTCCACCGGACCGGGGACGCGCCCAGGCGGCCCAGGGCCTCGGCGGCGGGTCTGCGCGACCAGGCGCCGGAGTCCTCGCGCACCCAGGCCTCGCCCTGGCCCGCGAACGCCAGGGCCGCGCTGGCCAGGGGCTGGAGGTCCCCGCTGGCGCTCACCGTGCCCTCACGCGGGATGACGGGGGTGAAACCGCGGTTCCACAGCCCGACGAGCTCCTGCCAGAAGTCGACCGACACCGCGGAGTAGCCGCGGCGCATGCTCGTGAGCCGGAGGGCGACCACGAGTCGGCTGACCTCGGGCGACAGCGGTTCCCCCTGCGCGCTGCCGAGGTGGGCGATGAGTCCGTCCCCCTGCTCGCCCGCGGACTCCGAGGCGGGGAAGGCCACGAGCGGGCCGAAGCCGCGCGTGACCCCGTAGACGTCGGCGCCGTCGGCCAGGTGCTTGGCCATGGTCGTGGCGCTGGCCTGCATCCGCGAGAGGTCGCCGTCGGTCCAGCCGATGCGCGCGTCCCACGCGGCCCGGCTGACGACCTCGGCCAGGCTGGTCGGCGTTGGCGTCATCTGTCCACTCCTTCGGGGCGGGCGCGCGCGGACTGCACGCGCCGAAGTTTGCCTGTCTCGGAGCGGTCGATCCGCTCCACCGTCCGCACGCTGCGGGGACGGTATTCGATCCGGTCGAGCGCCCTCCGGAGCTCCTCCGCGTCGGGGGCCCCGGCCGACGCCGGGACGATCAGGAGGTCGAAGTGCTCCCCGGTCAGCGGGTCGAGCACCGGGACGCACGCCAGGTCCTCGCAGTCGAGGACGCCGGCCAGCCTCTCCTCCATGAGGTCGAGGTCCAGGCGCCGCCCGTTGACGTTGACGAGCCGGGTCCGGCGTCCCGCGAACCCGAAGGTCCGGTCGCCGAGCCGGACCACGTGGTCGTCCATCCGGCACTCCGCGACCGGGGCCCCCGTACCGGGCCGCGCGATGCGGGGGCTGCGGACCACCAGGGGGTCCTCCGCCCCGGGGCGGTCCGGGCCGTGCCCGAACTCGACGTCGGAGAACAGGTGCCACGGCGGGTTGTGGGGGCTCCACTCGCGGTGGGCGACGCCTCCGGTCTCCGTCGATCCGAAGATCTCGGTCAGGCTCGCGCGGTCGCCCGCCGCGGAGAGCAGGTCGTGCGCGCTGCGCGGGACCACCGCCGTGCTGTGGACGAACGCGAGGCGTTCGGCCGCGTCGATCCAGTTCGTGCGGCTGAGGAGGATCCGGAAGGTCCACGGGATCGCCATCACCGCCCAGCGGCGGTGGTCGGTGGGCGGCAGCTGGGCGAACTGGGGCACGTACCAGACGGGCACGCCGAGGAGGGCGGGCACGAGCACGCTGGCGAGCATCCCGTAGAGGTGCCGCGGCGGCGCGAAGGACACGACCGCCTCGGGGCGGGCGTCCTCCAGCAGCGCGGCGAGCAGGCCCGCCTCCGACACGAGCTGCTCGCGGGTGCGGTGCCAGACGGTCGGACGGCCGGTGCTTCCCGAGGTGGTGAACGCCGTCTCGGGGGGCAGCAGGCGGCCGAGGACCTGTTCCGCGGGTTCGTCCAGCGCGTCCCAGCGCACCGTCCACGGCCGTTCCGAGAGTTCGGGCGCCGCGGGGAGCCGTGTGATGAGGTCGCCGGGGGAGAGCTCGTCAACCGACACGTGAGTCCTGATCCGATCGGGGGTCGGGTCCCGGGCGGGGCCGGGACGGGGGGGTACGGGTCCGCGCCGGCGTCGTCTGTTGTCCCGCCGGCGGGACGGGCGGGCCGGGCGCGGGGACGCCTCAGCCGCCGTCCTCCGCTTGGGAGAGGCGCTTCTTCAGCGGTTCCCACCACGCGCGGTTCTCCGTGTACCAGGCGACGGTGCGGGCCAACCCCTCCTCGAAGGAGACGGCGGGCCGGTAGCCCAGCCGCTCGGCGGCCTTGGTCCCGTCCACGGAGTAGCGGCGGTCGTGGCCCTTGCGGTCGGCGACGAAGCGGACCATCGAGGAGTCGTGCCCGAGCAGCTCCAGGAGCGCGTCGGTGACCTCCAGGTTCCGCTTCTCGACCGATCCGCCGATGTTGTAGACCTCGCCGGGCTCACCGTGCTCGGCCGCCAGGGCGAGGGCGTCGCAGTGGTCGTCCACGTGGACCCACTCGCGGACGTTGCCGCCGTCCCCGTAGACGGGCACCGGCGTCCCGTCCAGCAGGTTGGTCACGAAGAGCGGGATCATCTTCTCCGGGAACTGGAACGGCCCGTAGTTGTTGGCGCACCGGGTGACGCAGACCCGCATGCCGTAGGTCCGGTGGAAGGACCGCGCCAGGAGGTCGGAGGCGCTCTTGGAGGCCGAGTACGGGGAGTTGGGCTCCAGGGGGTCGGTCTCGACCCACGATCCCGAGCCGAGCGTCCCGTAGACCTCGTCCGTGGAGACCAGGACGAAGTTCTCCACGTTCTCGGCCAGTGCCGAGTCCAGCAGGTGGAAGGTGCCCATGACGTTGGTGCGGACGAAGCAGCCGGCGTCCGAGATCGAACGGTCCACGTGGGTCTCGGCGGCGCAGTGCACCACGAGGGACACCCCGCCCATGAGTCCGCGCACGAGCTGTTCGTCGCACACGTCACCCTGGACGAAGGTCAGGCGCGGGTCGTCGGCCACGGAGGCCAGGCTCTCCGTCGTGCCGGCGTAGGTCAGCTTGTCCAGGACCACGATCTCGGCGTCCGCGTACCGCGGATAGGAGCCGGCGAGGACACGTCTGACGAAATTGGAACCGATGAATCCGGCGCCACCGGTGACCAGGATCTTCATACACCCGCACCCTGCCACACCCCTGCCGCCCTGCGGGCGGCCTCCATGACGTACGCGCCATAGCGGGAATTGGGCATCTCTTCCCCGAGCCGATAGCACTCGTCCGCTCCGATGAAGCCCATGTGCAAGGCGATCTCCTCAAGACAGGCGACCCGGACACCGGTCCCCCGGGCCGTGGTGGAAACGTATCGGCTTCCCTCCAACAGGGATTCCTCGGTGCCGAGGTCGAGCCAGGTTATTTCGTTCCCCATGGTCACGAGTTCGGCCCGGCCCCTTTCCAGGTAGACGCGGTTGACATCGGTGATCTCCAGTTCGCCCCGCGCGGAGGGGACGATGCTCTCGGCGATGTCCACCACGTCCTGGTCGTAGAAGTAGAGGCCCGTGACCGCGCAGTCCGAACGAGGGGCGGCCGGCTTCTCCTCCAGGCTCTCGAACCTGCCCGTGTCCCCGAATCCCGCGACCGCGTACTGCCGGGGGTCGCTCACCCTGGTTCCGAAGAGCGTGCACCCGGACGTCGAGGTCGCGGCCCGGTCGAGCAGTCCGCCGAAGCCCTCGCCGTGAAAGATGTTGTCCCCCAGCACGAGGGCGCTACGGCTCCCCCGGATGTGGTCCCGGCCGATGAGCAGCGCCTCGGCGATCCCCTTGGGCTCGGGCTGGGTCGCGTACCGGATCTCGATCCCCAGCGAACTCCCGGTGCCGAGCACCTGACGGATCAGGGGAAGGCTCTCAGGATTGGTGATCAGGAGGATCTCGCGGATTCCAGCCGTCATCAGCACGGAGATCGGGTAGTAGAACATCGGCTTGTCGTAAACCGGGAAAAGGTGTTTGGAAATACTTCGGGCAGCGGGAAACAGGCGGCTGCCAGTGCCACCCGCCAACACAATACCTTTCATGGTGACTCCCAGAGAGGTCCGAACATCGATATTGCCGGGCAAGTACGGCGCGAACATACTGCTGCGCTATGCCCACCGGCCTGGATCCAGCACCGGTGCTAGGCTCCCAGAACCTCTTCCGAAGGGATCGACACAACCGTACCGCCACGCCGGCTCGGAAGAGGAGAACAGGTTCGGAGTGCAACACCCGCAATGAACATGCAGCGGGCCGGGCTTGTCAAGGAGCGGTGTCGGCTTTCACCGATCGGACCATCGAAATCCCGGAAGTGGGGAACACCTTGCGAATCGTCGTCGCGGCATACGCGGACAAGGCTTATTTCTTTGGCATGGTGCCGACGGCGTGGGCGCTGCGTGCCGCCGGACACGAGGTGCGGATCGCCACCCAGCCCTCCATGGCCGAGGCGGCCGCCGAGACGGGCCTGACCGTGGTGCCGGTCGGGGGCGACCACACCCTCGCCGAGGTCGTGGCCCACGGGCGCGAGGAGCCGGGCGAGTCCATCTTCGACCTCTCCGAGGAGCGCCCGGAACGGCTGGGCGAGGAGAACCTGCGCGACGCCTACGAGGACCACGTCACCTGGTGGTGGAGACTCGTCAACGAGCCGATGGCGGAGGACCTCGTGGCGTTCTGCCGCGAGTGGAAGCCGGACCTGGTCCTGTGGGAGCCGAGCACCTACTCCGGGGCGATCGCCGCCGAGGCGTGCGGCGCGGCCCACGGGCGGTTCCTGTGGAGCGTCGACCTCTTCGCGCGCCTGCGGGGCCTCTACCGGGCGGCCGACCCCGACCCGGCCGTACCCGACGCGCTCACCGCCTGGCTCACCGAGGCCGCGGCCGCGTTCGGCGTGGACTTCTCCGAGGACCTCGTCCTGGGCCAGTTCTCCGTGCACCAGCTCCCCGAGGCGCTGCGGCTGCGGGAGCTGGAGACCGGGACGCACCTGAGCGTGCGCCCGGTGCCCTACGGGGGGAGCGCGGTCCTGCCGGCGTGGGCCCGCGAGGAGCCCAAGGGGCGGCGCGTGCTCGTCGACTGGGGTTCCTGGAGCAAGTCCCCGGAGGGCGCCGCCTCGTTCGTCGACGTGGTCGACGCGCTGATGGAGCTGGAGGCCGAGCCGGTCGTGCTCTCCCCGCGCTCCTGGGAGGACGCGCTGCCGGTGCTCCCGCCGGAGATCCGGGTCGCCGACTCGGCGGCCGCCCACCTGCTGATGGGGTCGTGCTCGCTGCTGGTGCACGGCGGGGGCTTCGACTCGTACTGCAACGCCCTGGTGGAGGGGCTCCCGCAGTTCGTCGTGCTCAACGCCGACCAGTTCGACGGGGGCCTGATCACGCGCGCGCTCCAGGAGCGGGGCGCCCTGCGCTCGGTGTCCCTCGCCTCGGCCCTGTCCGAGGGGGTCGACCAGCACCTGGCCGCCGTCCTCGACGGTCCCGGGGTGAGGGAGGCGGCCGAGCGGATGCGTGACGAGACCCTGTCCGCCCCCGCCCCGGACCAGCTGGTCCCGGCCCTGGAGCGGATCGCCGCCGCCCGGGGCGCCGGCGGGGCCTGAGGGGTCGGTCCGGTCAGCGCCGGCCGGCGAGGCCGGTGAGGGTGTGGGCGAGGTCGGCGGGTGTGGGCATGGCGGCGATGTCGTGTTGCAGGGTGTGTGCGGCGCGGGTGAAGGACGGGTCGTGCAGGAGGGCGCCGACGCCGTCGGCGACGGCCTCGGGGGTGACCCGGTCGGGGGGCAGGAGCAGGGCGGCGCCCCGGTCCCGCACGAGACCGGACAGCACCGGGATGTCGAACATCCGGGGGTGCGGCGCCAGGAGCTGCGGGATCCCGCCGGTCAGCGCGGTCAGGACGGTGCCGGGGCCGCCGTGGGTGATCATCGCGGCGCAGGTGGGGGCGAGTGCGTGCAGGGGGACGTACTCGGTCAGGCGGGCGTTGGCGGGGACGGCGCCGAGCTTGGCCTGCTCGTGGGCGGGCAGGGTGGCGACGACCTCCACGTCCAGATCGGCCAGCCCCTCCAGGAGGGCGCCCACGTCGACCGTGTAGCCCCCCAGCCTCAGGCTCGCGCTCGTGCCGAGGCTGAGCCCGACGCGGGGGCGTCCGGGCGGGGTGCGCAGCCAGTCGGGGACCACGGCCCTGCCGTTGTAGGGGACGTAGCGCATCGGCAGGTAGTCCAGGTGGGAGGGCGTGTCCACCCTCAGGGACGCGGGGACCTGTTCGAGGGTGGCCTGTCCGTGGACCAGGGTCTCGGAGAACTCCACCCCGTACCGGGCGGCGCGCGCCCCCAGCCAGGCGGCCAGGGGATCCTCCCTCTCGGCCCCGGGTTGCTCGGCCATCCGCGCCAGGAACCGCGCCCGGACCCGGGCGAACAGGTCCACGCTCCACAGGTGCCGCACGTGCGCGGCGCCGCACAGCTCGGCGGCGAGGGGGGCCGCGTAGGTCGACGGCTCCCAGACGACGAGGTCGGGTCCCCACTCCCGGCAGAACGCCACCAGGTCGTCCAGCATGGGGTCGTTCACCATCCGCCACCACCAGGTGACCACCTTGCCGTAGCCCTCGCGCAGGTAGTCCCAGGTGAGGACCTCGTCCCGGTCCTCCGCCATGTCGAAGTCCAGATGCCGGTCGGCCAGCCCGTTCCGGCTGACCCTGGCGAAGTGGTGGTCCCTGCCGACGGGGACGAAGGGCAGTCCCGCCTCTGCGGCCACGGACCGCAGGTGCGGCTGGCTCGCCACCCTCACCTCGTGCCCGGCCGCCCTCAGGGCCCACGCCAGGGGCACCGTCCCCAGGAAGTGGGTCCTCTCCGCCTGCGTCGCGATCAGCACCCTCATCGCGGCCCCCGCCCCGCGCCCCCGTGCCGGACGGCGCTCACGCCGACCCGGCCCCCGCCGCCGCGCGTACGTAGACGGCGCCGGCCGCGTCCCACTCCTCCCGGTAGACGGCGAAGATCCGCACGGAGCGCAGCCTCTCCCCGTCGCGCAGGTACTCGGTCAGGGTGCCCTCCCTGGGCGTCGGCGTCCCCGTCGCGCGCAGGCCCGGGAGCCCGCTGTCGACCACCCAGAAGTAGAGCTTGCGGATGTTCCACATCGAGAAGGCGTAGTTGACGGCGAGGGCGTGGGCGTCCGTCACGCCCTCCTCCCCGAGCAGTGCCGCGTCCAGGGCGAGGGCGCACTTCACGTAGCGCCCGTTCGGGTTGAGGGAGTGCAGGGAGGCGTACCCGCAGACCCGGCCGGACGCCGGGTCCTCCACGAAGAACTGGGCGGCCACGCCCTCGAACTGCTTGGGCCAGAGCGAGGTGAAGACGTCGCGGCTCGGCAACCCGGCCAGACCGAGCCCGGAGAGCTCGTCGTGGACCGCCTCCCCGAACCTCTCGCCGGTGGACGCGAGCCTGGCCGACCGCGTCTCCAGATAGGGGAAAACGATCTCGTGCACAACTTCTCCCGACACTTCTGGGCAGAGCAGAGAAAAGCGCTGTGAAGATTGGCATCTCCACAGCGCGTCAAAACAATCAGCTACAACCGAAGTAGCTGATGCCGCTGTTCAGCAGAACAGCCTCGTCGAGGACGGTGTCCATCTCCTGAAGAGACAGGACGTCGGTGTGAACCATGTCTGGGCTCCTTTCCTGTGCGCAGTCGGATACCGGCGGTTCAGAACCTAGGGCAATTTCTCCGGTGCGACAAGAAGCCCGCGACCCGGCCCCCGGCGGCCGTCCCCTCCCCCGGCCGGCCGCCGACGCGGGGAGCCGCCCGCGCCCCGTTCCGCGGACGGCACACGTGCTGTCCCGCCGGCGGGACGCCGGGACCTGCGCCCCGGGCGGCCCTCCGGGCCCCGAGCCGGCTCGGCCGCGGATCCCGTCCGGGCATGGGCGTGCGTGGACGCCCGGTCCCGGCCCGGCGGCCGGGGCACGGCCCCTAGAGTGTCGCGCCATGCTCACACCGCACCTCGAGACCCCGCGCGTCGGATTCAGCCCCCTCGCGCCGGAGAACGTCACGAAACTCTACGACCTCCTGACCGAACTGGGCCTGGAAAGCCTTCCCTCACGCGACGCCTTCTCCGAGTCCTACCACTCGGTGGCCAACCGATTCGTCGACGTATTCGAGATCCGGCTCCGGCGCACGGGCGAGGTCCTCGGTTTCGGGTCGATCCGCGAGCACGACCCGGCCGGTCATGTGAAACTGGGAATCTTCATGCGCACCGACCGCCTCCCCGTGGGCGTGGGCGCCGAATCCATGATGCTGCTCGTCAACCACGCTTTCGCGAATTGGGATTACCTCAGGAAAGTGTACGTTCTGACCACGGACGCGAGCCTGGGGCAATTCGGGTCGGCACTCCTGTCCACCCCCCGGGAGGCGTCACTCCCCCGACACGTCTACTTCCAGGGCCGGCTGTGGGACCTGCACTTCTACTCGGTGTCCCGGAGCGCCTGGACCGCCAACGGCGCTCCCATCCTCGACAGGATCGCGCGCGGGCCCAGGTCCAGGACCGCCGCCGGGGGCTCCCGGCCCGAGTGAGCCGCGCCCCGCGCGGCCGAGCCCGTACCGCCACGCCTCCCGGAGGGAAGCCCATGCTCGACCTGTTCGAGATGTACACGCTCGCGGACCCGCTGTTCTTCGAGGAGCCGAGCCGCCTGGCGGACGGCTCCCGCCACGCCCTCGTGGTCCCGGCGGAGTTCTCCGTGAGCGCGCTGGAGCCGCCGCCCGGCTGGAAGCGCACACGGAGCGGTCTCTGGCAGGTCGTCGCCCCCGAGGACCCCTCGCTGCCCGAGCAGGGCTGGAAGATCCACGTCTCGGCGACGGTGGACGGCGCGGACGCGACCTGCCGTGACGTGTGGGACTACTGCACCGGGCACGGGATCGCCTTCAAGTACCTTCTCGACAGGAACATCCTCGTCGCGGCCAACGCCAAGTACGCGGCCCGCGCGTCCAGCGGCAAGCTCCTGACCGTCTACCCGCGCGACGAGGAGGAGCTGGAGCGGACCCTGCACGGGCTCTCGGCCCTGGTCGGCGGGCGTCCCGGACCGTACGTCCTCAGCGACCTGCGGTGGGACCGGGGCCCCCTCTACGTCAGGTACGGCGCGTTCCGGGAGAGGTGGTGCCTCGACGCGCACGGCTCCCGGGTCCCCGCGCTGCGCGCGCCGGACGGCACCCTCGTCCCGGACCGACGCGTCCCCTCGTTCTCGCCCCCGTCCTGGGCGGCGCTCCCCGACGTCCTCAGGCCCCACCTGGCCGCCCGGTCCTCCGAGGAGCGCCAGCCCTACGTCGTGGAGAAGGCCCTGCACTTCTCCAACGGGGGCGGCATCTACCTGGGCCGCCGGGAGGAGGACGGCCTCCGGGTCGTCCTGAAGGAGGCCCGTCCGCACGCGGGCCTGGACCGGGACCTGCGGGACGCGGTGGCGCGCCAGGAGCGCGAGGAGGAGAACCTGCGCCGCCTGGACGGCGTCCCGGGCGTCCCCCGGCTCCTCGGGAGCTTCACGCTGGGCGGCCACCGGTTCCTGGTGCAGGAGTACAAGGAGGGCCGCACCCTGGGCTCGTGGGGCGCCGTCCACCACCCCGGTGTGACGGACGCCCGGCCCGGCGCCGACAGCCTCGCGGCCTTCACGGAGCGGGCCCTTCGCATCCTGGGCCGGCTGGAGGCGGTCCTCGCCGCCGTCCACGACCGCGGCCTCGTCTTCGGCGACCTGCACGCCAACAACGTCATCGTCGACTCCGAGGACGACGTCGCCCTCATCGACTACGAACTCGCCTTCGACGCGGACGACGACGGCCGACGGGCTCCGCTCGGCGCCCCCGGCTTCTCCGCGTCGGCCAGGACCGGCCCGGCCGTCGACGCCTACGCCCTCGCCGCGACGCGCCTGTCCGTCTTCCTCCCCTTCTCCCGGATCACCGCGCTCGCCCCGGAGAAGGCGTCCGCCCTGCTCGGCGTGCTCCGCGAGCTCTTCCCCGTGCCCCCGGCGTGGGCGGACGAGATCGAGCGCGAACTGGTCCCGGACTCCCCTCCCCCGGCGCCGACCCCGGTGACCCCTCGGGCCGTCGCCGCGGGCATCCGGGCGTCCGCCACGCCGGAGCGCACCGACCGGCTGTTCCCCGGAGACCTCCAGCAGTTCGTGTCCGGCGGCTACGGCATGGCCCACGGCGCGGCCGGGGTCCTGTGGGCGCTGGACCGTGCCGGGCAGGGGCGCTCGCAGGAGCACGAGGCGTGGCTGTTGGCGGCGTCGCGCCGCCTGCGCTCCCCCCGGCAGGGCTTCTACGACGGGGTCGCGGGCCTGGCGTACGCGCTGGACCACCTGGGCCACCGCGAGGAGGCCGCCGACCTGCTGGACCGCAACGCCGGGGAGCCCGTCGGGGGCGTCTCCCTCTTCTCCGGGACGGCCGGGGTCTGCGCGAACCTCGTGCACTTCGCCGCGGGGGACGCGGGGAGCGAGTACGCGGTCCGCGCCGCCGAGCTGGGCGGCCGGCTCGCCGAGGCGGTCGCGTCGGCCTCCGCGGACGGCCCGGCCGCCGGGCGGGCGGGGCTCATGCGCGGCTGGAGCGGCGTGGCCCTGGCCCTGCTCTCGCTGTACCGCGCCACGGGCGACACCGCCTGGACCGACGCCGCCGTGCGGGCGCTGCACCTGGACCTGGACCAGTGCGTCACCTCCCCCGACGGCGCCCTGCTGGTCCGCGACCGCGGCGCGCGCGCCCTCCCCAACATCGACGCCGGGGGGCTCGGCGTCGCCCTCGTCGTCCAGGAACTCCTGGCGCACAGGGCCGACGAGCGCTGCGCGGAGAGCCTTCCCGCACTGAGCCGGTCGTGCCACACCCTGCTGTACGCGCAGGCGGACCTGCTCCACGGCAAGGCCGGGCAGGTCGCGGCGCTCGCCCGGCTCGGCGGGGCGGAGGAGGACCTGCGCTCCCGCGTCCGCGAGCTGGAGTGGTACGCCCTGCCCTTCCGTGGCCACACCGCGTTCCACGGCGGACGGGTGCCGCGCCTGTCCATGGACCTCGCCACCGGCGGCGCCGGCGTCCTGCTGGCCCTGGCCGCGGCCTCCGGCGGCGGGAGCCCCTTCCTGCCGTTCTTCTCCGAGCCGCCCGCGACAACGGGGAACGGGACCGGCTGAGGACCCGCGCCGGGACCGCGCGGTCCCGGCGCCGACCCGGGCGCACCGCGCCCCGGCACGTGCACACAAGGCGGCCGCCAGGACCCGGGGCGGTGGACGCCCCCGGCCCCGGCGGCCACGGACGGAAAGGCCCATCCGATGTACGACAGCAGCTACGCGTCCGTGTACGACACCGTCATGATCCACCGCGGCAAGGACTACGACGCGGAGGCCGCGCTGATCGCCGGACTGGTCCGCGAGCGCAGTCCCGCGGCGGACTCCCTGCTGGACACCGCGTGCGGCACGGGGCTGCACCTGCGCGCCTTCTCCCGGCACTTCGACCGGGTCGCGGGGCTGGACGGGTCCGACGAGATGCTGGAGCTGGCCCGCGCCCGGGTGCCCGGCCTGCGGACGTGGCGCTCGGACCTGCGGGAGGTCGCGCTGGACACCCGGTTCGACGTCATCACGTGCATGTTCGCCGTTCCGCACCTGGAATCCGGGGACGAGCTCGTCTCCGTCGTCCAGGGGCTCGTGCGCCACCTGAACCCGGGCGGTGTCCTGGTGGTCGAGCCCTGGGTCGGACCGGAGGGGTTCACACCGGGGCACGTCTCCCGCGACCTGGTCGAGGACGGCGGCCGGACGGTCGTGCGCCTGTCCCACTCCACCCGCGTCACGGGCAGGCACGACCGGATGCGCATGGTCGTGCACTACGCGGTGGCCGACCCCGAGGAGGGCCTGAGCCACGCCACGGACGGGTGGGAGATGTCGCTGTTCACGCCGGAGCAGTACGCCGCGGCCTTCGAGAAGGCGGGCTGCACGGCCGAGCACCTGCGGATCGAGCCGTTCGCCCACGGCCTGTGGGTGGCCGTGCGCGCCGACGGCTGACCGGCGTCAGGCCTCCTCCGGCTCCTGCCGTGTCCGGCGCCACGGCAGGGCGGGGAACGCGCGGCCGCCCTCGACGGCCTTTCCGCGTGCGGTGGGGTGCGGGAGCAGCGCCGTGACGGCCGTCGCCACGACGGCCGTGGTCCCGCCCTCGTAGTCCGTTCCCCACAGGCTCCAGTGCACCGCGAAGGGGTCGTACCTGGGCGGGACCGACTCGGTCCTGCCGAAGGGGACGAACCGCAGACTGCCGTCCTCGCCGCTCGCGACGGAGGTCCACCGGACCTCGGCGATCTCGTCCAGGGCGAGCCGCTGGGGACCGGCCGCCCGCTTGGCGGACTCCGCCTTCCAGTTGGGCCGCAGGTAGACGTGGGCGCCGTCGAAGACGACCGAGGCGTCGCCCGCGTCGGCGCGGACCGGGGCCGCGGGGGCCTCGACCAGGTAGCGGTCGGGGTCGGTCGCGTCGCCCGGCGCCAGGGCGGCGATCTCCTCGGTGACGGTCTCGGCGAGGTACTCGGCGACGAGGGCCTTCTCCTTGCCCACGCGCAGCTGGTAGGGGTCGCCGCTGCGGCTCAGGTGCCCGCCCGTCGCCTCGGTGAAGGGGTCGGCGCCCGGACGCGGGTGGGCCCGGAGCGTCCCGCCCCTGCGCCGGGGCTCGAAGACGACGCCCGCCAGCGCGGGCAGCGGCAGCGACACCACTCCGAGGCCGCGGCGCAGGGGGTGGGCTCTGCGCCCGGGGGTGATCCACAGGGCCGCCCCGTCGAAGGACCACGACCCGTGACGCGCGCTTACCTCAGCCATACGGACATAGTAGGGGCGGGCACGCGGCCCGGGCCGCGGCAGCGGCGGCGGGCGCACGGTCCGGACTCAGCGCCCGGGGCCGCCGACCAGCGGTCCGGCCCCTTCGCGGCCCTCCCGGGCGGGGCTGTCGATCCCCCGCCCGGTGTGCGCCAGGAAGACGTCGTCCAGCGAGGGCGATCTGACCTGGACCGATGTGATCTCCGCGTCGACCTCGGAGAACACGCGGGGGACGAACCGCCGCCCCCCGGCCACCGTGAACCAGACCGTGTCGCCCTCGACCACCGGGGCGAGGCCGAGCCGTGTGCTCAGCTCCTCCCGGAGGGCCTCCGGGTCGCGGGCGACGATCTCCACGCGGTCCCGGCCGATCTGCGCCTTGAGTTCGGCGGGGCTGCCGACCGTCACGATCTCCCCGCCGTCGATGACGGCGATCCGCCCGCAGTTCTCGGCCTCCTCCAGGTAGTGCGTGGTCATCAGCACGGTGATGCCCTCGCCCTCGTTGAGTTCCCGGACGCGGTCCCAGATCGCCTCGCGGGACCTCGGGTCCAGCCCGGCCGTCGGCTCGTCGAGGAACAGCAGGCGGGGGCGGTGGAGCAGGCCCCGTGCGATCTCCAGCCGCCGGCGCATGCCGCCGGAGTAGGTCCCGGCCAGCCTCTCCCGGTCCTCCCACAGGCCCACGTCCCGGAGCGCCCGGGTCACCCGCCCGTCGACCTCGTCGGACGGGACGCCGTAGATCTCGGCGTGGAACTTGAGGTTGTACCAACCCGTCAGGTACCGGTCGAGGGTCTGCTCCTGGAACACCAGACCGATGCTGCGGCGCACGTCGGGACGCTCGCGCACGATGTCGAACCCGGCGATGGAGCCCGTCCCCGACGTCGGGGTGATCAGGGTGGAGAGCATGCCGATCAACGTGGACTTGCCCGCCCCGTTGGGGCCGAGGAGGCCGAACAGCTCCCCCGGGGCCACCTCCAGGTCGACCCCCTTGACCGCCTCGACCTCGCCGAAGCTCTTGGCCAGGCCGCGCGCGCGTACCATCGCCTCCGGGCCGGAACCGTCCGTCGCCATCGTCGTTCACCGCTCCTCCGCTGGTGGAGCGCCCGGTCCGGGACGGACCCGGGCGCGTTCTCCCTCCGACGCCTCCGGGCCCGGGCCGGGCCGCGCGGTCAGGCGGGGAGCCCCTCGCCCGCGCGGACCCGCACGAACTCCGCGCCGGTCCGCTCCCACGCCTCCCGGTAGACGGCGAAGACGTGGGCCGTGCGCAGTTCCGCGCCGTCGAGGACGTACTCGGGCAGGGACCCCTCCAGCCGGACCTCGGCCCCGGTCCGCCGCAGGGCCGCGAGGTCCTCGTCCAGGGTCCACAGGTAGAGCTTGCGCAGGTTCCACATCGAGAACGCGTAGTTGACGGTGAGCGCGTAGGCGTCGGCGGCCCCGTCCGGCCCCAGTTCCCGCTCGTCCGCGACGAGGGAGCCGCAGCCGTGGCGGGCCTGGGAGTTGAAGCCGTGCACGGAAGCGTAGCCCGCGACCCGCCCGGACCCCGGGGCGTGCAGGAGGAACTGGGCTCCCACCTGGTCGTACCTGCCGGGCCAGAGGGCGGCGAAGACGTCGCGGCCGGGAAGGCCGTCCACCCCGTGGCCGGCGAGCTCGTCGCGCACCGCCCCGCCCCGTCTGGTGCCGGTGGCGGCAAGCCTCACGCCGACCGTGTCGAGGTGGGGAAAGATCATCGCGTTCGGCCTCTCTCCCGTACCGGTTCGTCGCGGACCGGCCGGGCGTGCGGGGGAACGCTGCGAAGAGGGTCCTCACAGCGTTCCCGGAGGAACGGCTACTGGGGCTGGGTGATCACGTCGCCGCTGCAGCCGACGAGGCTGAGGCCGCTGTTCAGCATCACGCTCTCGTCGACGGCCACCTCGAAGGCCTGGAGGTCGAGGACGTCGGAAAGGGCCATTTTTCCTCCTGAGAAAGAAAAACACGGGGGATACCTACGGGAGGGAAGATAGGAGAAACCACGGCCGACCACAAGAGATGGCTCCGCCCGGCGCCCGGTGCGAAGTCCGGCCGTGCAGAAGCCGTCTCCGCACCGGGATCACGAGATGGGACGACCGGTTGAATCCCGTCAAATACCGGTCAGGCGGTCAACTCGGCTGGGTAATGACGTCGCCGCTGCAGCCGATGTAGCTGAGTCCGCTGTTGAGGAGGACTTCGTCCTCCAGGCCGATGTCCATGCCCTGAAGGGAGAAGACGTCGGACAATGCCATGGCGTCCACCTTTCTTCGATGGTCCGACAGTTCCGCCCAGAACCTAGACCGGCAATACCGTCGGCGACAAGGAGGGCATTCCCCGCGCACGTCCCGCCGGCGGGACAGGAATACACGGCGGAACCCGGTACCGTTCCGGACCCCGTACGCACCCCTCCGGCGCGGACGGGAGGCGACCCGGGAGAACGGCCCCCACCGACCCCGTGCGCATCGGGTCCTTCCGTGCCAGGATGTCGCCCCCACGGGCCCCGAGCCCGCGGCAGGCGGAAAGGACGCAACGGCCGACGATGACAACCCCCCACCTCGAAACCCCTCGTGTCCGCTTTCGTCCCATCGACGAGGAGAACGTCCTCGATCTCTACCAGCTCCTCCTGAAGCTCGGCATGGAGACCCTTCCGTCCCGGGACAACTTCGAGTCGTCGTTCAGGGCCGTGGACGATTCAGAAGTCACCGTGCTGCAGATCGAGACGAAAAAGGACGGCGAGGTCCGGGGATTCGCATCGATCCGGGAGCACAGCCCGGCGGGGCACGCGAAGATCGGCATCTTCATGGATCCCCACGGAATTCCGGTGGGCGTCGGAGCGGAATCCATGATGCTCCTGGTGAACTATGCCTTCACCCGCTGGGAGGATCTCAGAAAAGTATACGCACTGACGACGGACGCGAGCCTGATGCATTTCGGGTCCGCCCTTTTCGCGACACCCAGGGAGGCCACCCTCCCCGGGCACGTGTATTTTCGGGGACAGCTGTGGGACCTCCACTACTATTCCGTCTCCCGGGAGTCCTGGGCGGGCACGGGGGCCAGACTCCTCACGAGGATGGCGGGCGGCCGGGAGGGCTCCGGCTCCGTGGAGAGGGGGTCCGCACCGGTGTGGACGGAAGTGACGGACGTGGGGACGGCGGCCGACCCCGGCGCCGACGGGAACGCCCCCGGGCTCACCGGGGCGGGGACCGCGGGGCATCCGGCCGGAAGGCTCCCCGGGCGCCGCCCGCTCCCGTGGCCGGACGGGGAGAGGGTGCCCCCTCGCCTCCCGAGCAACCCCCCTGACGAGAAGGACACCCGATGACGGCCACGCGGCTCCGGCCCGCCCCCACCTCCCCCTTCGGGCTCGGTCACGACCTGCGCACGATCAGGGTGGTGCTCAAGCGCGACCTCTTCCGCTTCGTCCACGACGTCAGCCGGGGCGTGGCGATGCTCCTGCAATCGGTGATGTGGCTGTTCGTGATCGGCGTGGGCTTCGGCTCGCTCATCCCCCGCGGCGAGGACGACCTGCCGCTGACCGCCGTCATGTTCCCGGGCGTGATCGTCATGACGGTCATCGGCACGGCGGTGTCCTCGGCCGCGACCATCGTCACCGACCGCGAGGTCGGCTTCCTGCGGGGCATGCTCGTCGCGCCGGCCAAGCGCTCCGCGCTCATCCTGGGCAAGGTCCTGTCCGGCGCGGTCCTCGCCACCCTCCAGGCCTGCCTGATCCTCGCGGTCGCGGGGCTGGCGGGGGTCCCCTACGCACCGGGGCTGATGCTCACCCTGTTCGGGCTCACCTTCATGGTCGGGCTGACGGCCTCCGCGATGGGCGTCTTCATCGCCGTCTCGGTCAAGGGCAGCGAGGCGTTCATGGGCATGGCCCAGCTCGTCATCTCGCCCCTGGTCCTGTTGTCGGGCGCCATGTTCCCCATCGGCAACCTCCCCTCCTGGCTGGCCGCGATCACCCTGGTCAACCCGATCACCTACGTCGTCGACCCCATGCGCCAGGCGGTCTTCGCCCACCTCGACACCTCCCCCGCGACCGAGGCGCTGTTCAACCCCGGGATCACGTGGTTCGGCTGGCAGATCCCCTGGGCGGCCGAGGTCGGACTCGTCGCCGGGGCCGGCGCGCTCCTGGTGTGGCTCACCGTGGTCCGCTTCAACCGGTCGGAGTAGGCGGCGCCGCGAGCGGGGCCGCCCCCGTCGGTCCCCGACCACGCGGCGGGCCGGCGCCAGGCGTCCGGCGGGTGTGGGACGGGCGTCGGCGCGGGCGGTGCGGGGCGTCGAGGGCCTTCCGGTGCGTCGGTGCGGACGTCGCGATCCGCACCGGAACCGGAAGGCCCTCGTCGCCCGTGTCGGGTGGGGCGGTCGTCACCGGCCTCCGCGGCCGGGGCGCCTAGAGGGCCGCGGCCTCCGCGGCCAGGCGGGTGACGCGGCCCCAGTCGCCCGCCGACACCAGGTCGGCGGGGGTCAGCCAGCTGCCTCCCACACAGCCCACGTTGGACAGGGCCAGGTAGGAGGGGGCCGACGCCGCGGTGATCCCCCCGGTCGGGCAGAAGCGCACCTGGGGCAGGGGACCCGTCAGCGACTTCAGGAACGCCGCGCCGCCCGCGGCCTCGGCGGGGAAGAACTTCAGCGCCGAGAGGCCGCGCTCCAGGAGCGCCATCGCCTCGGACACGGTGCCCACCCCCGGCAGGAAGGGCAGGCCGGTGTCGGCCATGGCCGAGGCGAGGTCGGCCGTGCACCCGGGGCTGACCAGGAACCGCGCGCCCGCCTCGGCCGCCGCCCGCGCCTGTCCGGGGGCGACCACGGTGCCCGCGCCCACGACGGCTTCGGGCACCTCGGCCGCGATGCGCCCGATGGCCTCCAGCGCGGCCGGGGTCCGCAGCGTCACCTCGATACCGGGCAGGCCGCCGGCGACCAGGGCGCGGGCCAGCGGCACGGCGGTCTCCGCGTCCGAGACCACCACCACCGGCATCACCGGGGCGAGGTCGAGGATGTCCGCGCCCGAACGGGGGCTCGTCGTCATGTGCGTCTCCGTCTGTGTGGTGGTGCGTGGTCCGGTGCGGGCGCACCGGCGGCCGCCCGCGCCGGAGCGGGCGGCCCGGGGCGGGGCGGGCGCGCCGCGGACCGGTGGGCCGGTCCTTCCGCGCGCCCGCCGTCCGCCGCGTGGGTCGGGGGTCAGAAGACCCCGGCGCCGGCCTCCGCCGGTCCGACCACGCCGCGCAGGGCGGCGAACAGCTCCCGGCCGGTGCCGGTCGAGGAGTCGGCGCTGGGCTGCGCGGGCTCGCGCCCGGAGAGGTCGGCCAGCACCTCCAGTGTGCCCGCGGTGGCGTCCAGCCTGATCAAGTCGCCGTCGCGCACGTACGCGAGGGCGCCGCCCGCGACCGCCTCGGGGGAGACGTGGATGGCCGCGGGCACCTTGCCGGAGGCCCCGGACATGCGCCCGTCGGTCACCAGGGCGACCTTCTGGCCCCGGTCCTGGAGCACCGCCAGCGGCGGGGTGAGCTTGTGCAGCTCGGGCATGCCGTTGGCCCGCGGCCCCTGGAAGCGCACCACGGCGACGAAGTCGCCGGTGAGCTCGCCCGCGGCGAAGGCGTCCTGGAGTTCGGCCTGGTCGGCGAAGACCCGGGCGGGGGCCTCGACGACGCG
Organism: Nocardiopsis sp. CA-288880; assembly: GCF_050955985.1. Taxonomy (NCBI): domain Bacteria; kingdom Bacillati; phylum Actinomycetota; class Actinomycetes; order Streptosporangiales; family Nocardiopsidaceae; genus Nocardiopsis; species Nocardiopsis sp. CA-288880. The sequence continues at coordinate 7,381,552 of NZ_CP192105.1, forward strand.
GCGCTCCGGTGCGACCGCGGAGGTCTTGATGACGGCGCGGCCCAGGTTGCCCGAGAGCATGCGCAGGCCGCCGTCCGGCGCGAAGGGGTCCTCCACCCCGCGCAGCACGGTGGTGTCGCCGCTCTCCTTGGGCCCGTCACCCCAGGTCAGGGTGGTCCCTTCGAGACGGGGGGTCTGCCGGTAGCGGCCCAGTCCCCCGCCCATGACGGTCTGCACGTCCTCGTGGAGCAGGCCGGCGTCCAGGAGGGTGCCGATCAGGTAGGCCATGCCGCCCGCCTCGTGGAACTGGTTGACGTCGGCGGCGCCGTTGGGGTACATGCGGGTGAGCAGCGGCACCACCTCGGACAGGTCCGCGAAGTCGTCCCAGGTCAGCTCGATCCCGGCGGCACGGGCGATGGCCACCAGGTGCAGGGTGTGGTTGCTGGAGCCGCCGGTGGCCAGCAGGGCGACCACCGCGTTCACCAGGGCCCGCTCGTCGACCTGAACGCCGACCGGGTTGTGGGAGCCCCCGAGGGCGGTCTGCCCGAGCACGCGGCGCCCGACCTCTGCGGTGAGGGCCTCGCGCATGGGGGTGCCCGGCTGCTCGAAGCTCGCCCCGGCCAGGTGCAGGCCCATGACCTCCATGAGCATCTGGTTGGAGTTCGCGGTGCCGTAGAAGGTGCAGGTGCCGGGCGAGTGGTAGGCGGCGGACTCGGCCTGGAGGAGTTCGCGTCGGTCCGCCTTGCCCTCGGCGAACTTCTGCCGCACCCGCGCCTTGTCCTTGTTGGGCAGGCCGGAGGGCATGGGGCCCGCGGGCACGAACGCCACCGGGAGGTGGCCGAAGGAGAGCGCGCCGATCAGCAGGCCCGGCACGATCTTGTCGCACACCCCGAGCATGAGGGCGCCGTCGAACATGTCGTGGGACAGCGCGACGGCGGTGGCCATCGCGATGACGTCCCTGCTGAACAGGGACAGCTCCATGCCCGCACGGCCCTGGGTGATGCCGTCGCACATGGCGGGCACCCCGCCCGCGAACTGGGCGACGCCGCCCGCCTCGGCCACGGCCGCCTTGATGAGGGCCGGGTAGGACTCCAGCGGCTGGTGCGCGGAGAGCATGTCGTTGTAGGAGGAGACGATGGCCAGGTTGGGCTTGACGTCGCCGGCCAGGGCGAGCTTGTCGGAGACGCCGCAGGCGGCGAACCCGTGGGCGAGGTTGGCGCAGCCCAGTGCGGTGCGGGCGGGCCCCCGGCCCGTCGCCTCGTCGATCCTGGCCAGGTACGCGGACCGGGTCCCGGCGCTGCGCTCGGCCAGGCGGCGGGTGACGTCGGCGACGACGGGGTGGACTCCGGGTCCGTACCCGGTCGTCCCATGGGTGTGCGCGGTCATCGGGGTTGCTCCTCTTCGTGCCACGTGCGGCCGGTGCGGCCGATGAGCCGGTGCGCGCCCTCGGGGCCCGCGCTTCCGGCCGGATAGGTCTCGGGGGTGGTGTCCGTGCTGTTCCAGGCCTCGATGATGGGATCCACCCAGCGCCACGCGGCCTCGACCTCGTCGCGGCGCATGAAGAGGGTGGAGTCCCCCGTCAGCACGTCCATCAGCAGCCGCTCGTAGGCCTCGGGCGAGCGGGTGGAGAAGGTGTCGGCGAAGCTGAGCTCCAGCGGCACGGGCCGGAGCCTCAGCGCCCCCGCGCCGGGCGTCTTGGCCAGCATGGTGAGGTGTATGCCCTCGTCCGGCTGGAGGCGGATGACGAGGCTGCCCGCGCCGGGGGCCGTGTCGGTGCCGGGGAAGATCGTGTGCGGCACCTCCCGGAAGCGGATCACGATCTCCGAGCGGGCGTGGCCCACGCGCTTGCCGGTGCGCAGGTAGAAGGGCACGCCGGCCCAGCGCCAGTTCGCGATCTCGGCGCGCAGCGCCACGAAGGTCTCCGTGTCGCTGACCGCCGGCCCGCCCGCCTCGTCGAGGTAGCCGTGGACCTCGGCCCCCTGGACGGTTCCGCGCCCGTACTGCCCCCGGGCGGTGTCCTCGGCGACCCGGTCGCCGGTGACGGGCCGCAGCGACTGGAGGACCTTGAGCTTCTCGTCGCGGACGGCCTCGCGGTCGTAGCTGGCCGGGGGCTCCATGGCGGTGAGGCAGAGCAGTTGCAGGAGGTGGTTCTGCACCATGTCGCGCATGGCGCCGGAGGTGTCGTAGTAACCGCGCCTCCCGCCGACCCCGACGGTCTCGGTGGCGGTGATCTGCACGTGGTCGATCCAGCGGGAGTTCCACAGGGGTTCGAGGAAGACGTTGGCGAACCGCAGCACGAGCAGGTTCTGCACGGTCTCCTTGCCCAGGTAGTGGTCGATCCGGTAGATCCGCTGCTCGTCGAAGACGGCGCCCACGGCGTCGTTGACGGCCCGGGAGGAGGCGAGGTCGCGTCCCAGGGGCTTCTCCATGACCACGCGGGACCCGGGGGTGGCCAGACCGGCGCCGTCCAGCCCGCGGCAGATGTCGCCGGAGATCATGGGCGGGACGGCGAGGTAGAAGACCCGGTCGCGGCCCGGGTCGAGGGCCGCGGCGAGGGCGGCCCATCCGGAGGGGTCTCCGCCGACGTCCACGGTGACGTGGGAGAGGCGGTCGAGGAAGCGGCGGAGCACGTCCGGCTCGACCACCTGGACGGCGGGGTGGCCGCGGACCGCCGAGGAGGTCTTGTCCCGCAGGTCGGCGTCGGTGAGGCCGTCGCGCGAGACGGCGATGACGCGCGTTCCCCCGTCCAGGTGGCCGTCGCGGTCCAACAGGTAGAGGGAGGGGAGGAGTTTACGCATGGACAGGTCGCCGGTGCCCCCGAAGACCACCAGGTCGGTGGGGCGGGGCGCGGACTGCTGCGACATCTTCGGGCTGCTCCTGCGGGGAGGGAGAACGGAGAGGGGTGCTGCGACGGGGGGCGGTGCGGGAGGAGGAACGGCCCTCGGGGTCCGGGGACGTTCGCCACTTTCGACCTTACGCCCGACTATGGTAAAAAACCAAGCACACTTGAGAACACTTCTTTACATAACCTCCCAGTCTTCGAGGCTTAACCCCATGGTTGAATGAGATATGGCCAGAACCCCCGGACGCCTTTCCTCTGCTGCCACCAGCGGCCACATCCTGGAGCTGATCCGCTCCGGCGCCGCGACCAGCCGGTCCGAGATCGCCCGGGTCACGGGCCTGTCCCGCCCCTCCGTGGCCCTGCGCGTCACCGAGCTGATCGGGAGCGGCCTCGTCACGGAGGGGACCGGAGCCGTCTCCAGCGGCGGCCGGCCCCCCACCCTCCTGGAGTTCAACGCCGGCAGCGGGCTGATCCTCACCAGCGCCCTCGGCATGGCCCGCAGCCAGGCGGCCGTGTGCGACCTCAACGGGGACGTCCTCGTCCGGACGCCCGGCTCCCCCGACATGGAGAAGGGGCCCGACGCGACCCTCCCCTGGCTGCTCGACGTGTGGTCCGAGCAGCTCGCCTCCCTCGACCGCGGGCCCGCCGACGTGCGGGGCGTGGGCATCGGCCTGCCCGGCACGGTCGAGTTCCACGCGGGGCGCGCCGACGACCGACCCTTCCTGGGCAAGTGGGCGGGGGTGGCGCTGGCCCCGCTGGTCGCCGAGCGCTTCCCGGTCCCGGTGACGGTCGACAACGACGTCAACGTGATGGCCCTGGGCGAGCACATCGCCGGCGGGCACGGCCACCCCGACGACATGGTCTTCGTGAAGGCCTCCACCGGGATCGGCGCCGGACTGCTGTCGGGGGGGCGCCTGCTGCGCGGCTCCCTGGGCGCCGCCGGGGAGATCGGCCACATCCCCGTGCGCGACGGCGGGGGCCTGCCCTGCCGCTGCGGCAACACCGACTGCCTGGAGGCGGTCGCCGGCGGTCGGCGGCTCCTGGAGCTCGCGGCGGAGCGGGGGCGGCGGGCCGACACGCTCAAGGACCTGGTGGCCCTGGCCGTCGGCGGCGACCCCGTGGCCGTGACCCTCGTCAGGGAGGCCGGACGGCGGCTCGGCGAGGCGCTCGCCGGCGCCGTGAACCTGCTCAACCCCGAGGTGATCGTGCTGGGCGGGGACCTGTCGGAGGCCTACGACCACCTGGTCGCGGGCGTGCGCGAGGTGGTGTTCCAGCAGTGCACGGCCCTGGCCACCCGGCAGTTGCGGGTCGTGGCCAGCTCCCTGTGGGACGACGCCGGCGTGCGCGGCTGCGCGGCGATGGTCACCGAGGAGATCCTGTCGCCGGAGTCGGTGAACAAGCTCCTGGCCGGGTGACACCGGATCGCGGGGCTCTGTCCACAGGCTGTGGACGGAGGGTGTCGCCCTCCGCGCGACCGGGCATTCCGAAGGAGGGGCCCTGCGGTCCCGCACCGCCCGGCCCCTCCCGCCCGACCCCACCCAACCCTGCGATCACCGGCATGACCTGCGACGACGCTCTCGGCGGCGGGCGTCCGCCCCGCGTTCGCACTTGACAATCACCCCCGATGTGGCGAATAGTCGCCCAGCACCGGTCCCCGCCCCCGCACATCCCCAGTCACCGCCCCGTGACCGCACCCCGTGCGGACCCCCGCCCGGAAAGGTCCTTCCCGTGCTTCTCGAGAACCCGCTCGCGTTGATCCTGCTGGGAGCCGGAATCAGCCTGGCCACCAGTGTCGTCGTGACCGGCCTCCAGGCCCGCCACATCAGGCGCAACGACATCCGCACCTCCTCCCGCTCCTCCGCGCGGAGCCTGACCAGCGCGTTCATCGCCGAGCGCGACTCCGACGGCCGCCAGGAGGGCTTCGTCGCCGAGGCCGAGCTGACGGTCATGTCGATGACCGACCGCAAGACCCGCGAACGGCTGCGCGACGTCATCCGCCTGCTCCGCGAGCGCAACCTCCCCGAGATCGAGGAGCTCAGCGGGGTCAAGGCCGAACGGGCCAGACAGCTGCTGTGCGACCACGCCCTGGAGGTGCTGGGCGCGCACCTGCGCTCCGAGCGGCTGCCGGAGGTCCCCGACCCCGTGCGCAGGATGCTGACCGTCGAGGAGGAGGCGCTGAGCATCCACTCCGGTGAGACGCCGCGCCCCGTCGAGCCCATCGCCAAGAGCGCCGTGACCGCGCGGCCCCGGCACACGGGCGCCAAGCCGGCGGCGCGGAAGCCCGCCAAGGCGACCCCCGCCAAGCCCGCGGCCAAGCCCGCCGCGAAGTCCGCCGCCAAGGGCGGCCGATCCGCCGACGCCGCGGAGGGATCCGAGAAGGAAAGCACCTTCTGGGACGACTGACCGAAGAAGCCGGTTCGTTGCGTGTGATCCCACCGTGAGGCTCTGATCCTCCGTGTACACGGCGGGTCAGAAGTGATTCTTGCGGGCACAGATGAGAAAGTCGGGCGCAAGGCGCCAGCAGGCCATCACCCGACGAAGGAATTGTGCTGCGCAATTGTGGTCAGTAGCCCCGCTCGCGGACATCCCGAGCGCGCAAACGAAGAGAACTTCACCTAGGATCTCTGCCACACGCGGGTTTCCGTGTCGTCGGCCGCGTCCCTCCCACGGTCCGGCCGATGCCCCGTGGGCCGCACCCGGACGTCCGGGCTGCCCCGGGCCGCTCGACCACCCGCCCCAGTGTCCCGCGCGACCTCCGCCCTCCCCCAGACACGGACTCGTGGCCTTTCGGTCCCCTGTCCGACCGTTGGCACGTCCCGCTGTCCGAACTCACCGAGATTGCAACGATGCCCGCTGACGAGAATTCCTCCGCCGGTCCCGGCGCGGACAAGACCCCAGACGAGACACCCGAGAAGACACCCGGCTCGGACCCCGGCCCCGGAGCGGAGCCCTCCGCGGCCGGTCTGCCCGGAGCGGACGGGACCGGGGAGGCCGGCGACGACGGGGTGAACGCGCCGGCGTCCGCCGACCCGGCCCCGGGCAGACCGGGGGGCGACGTGCGCTCCGGCGACGAGGGCGTCTCCGGGGCTCCCGCCGCCGAGGCGGGCGCGGAGGCCCCGGAAGCATCGGAGGGGTCCGGCGGAGCCGGGGCCCCCGCCGCCCCGGACGGCGACGGTGCCCCTGACGGCGGAGGCGCCGGCGAGGGCGGAGGCGCCGGCGAGGACGGCGCGGAGACCGCGCCCTCCCCTCCCCCCGGCCCGCGCGGGCGCCGCCGGGGCCGCCGGATCGCCGTGTGGACCGCGGCCGTCCTCGCCGTCCTCCTGGTGGCCGGGGTCGCCTCGGCCTACGGCTACTACCACTTCCTGCGCTCGGGCATGGTCCGGCACGACCTGGACACGGCGCTCAAGGAGGAGGACCGGCCCGACAAGATCAGCGACGCCGTCAACATCCTCTTCATGGGTTCCGACGGCTACGAGGAGGGCTCCACCGCGTACAGCCAGGAGTTCGAGGGCGAGCGCTCGGACTCGATCATGCTGGCCCACATCTCCCCCGAGAACCGGGTCTCCGTGATCAGCTTCCCCCGGGACTCACTGGTCGAACTGCCCCAGTGCGACGCCTACGGCAACACCGAGGGCACGTACGGCTACTTCGGGATGGTCAACGCGGCCATGTACCACGGCGGCCCGCCGTGCGTGGTCCGCACCATCGAGTCGCTGACCGACATCCGCATCGACCACTTCGTGCACCTGAGCTTCATGAGCTTCCGGGACGTCGTCGACGCCATCGGCGGCGTCGACATCTGCATCCCCGAGCCGATGAGCGACCGCCGGTCCCGGCTCGACCTCGACGCGGGACAGCAGACGCTCAACGGCGACCAGGCCCTGTCCTTCGTCCGCGCCCGCTACGAGATCGGCGACGGCGGCGACATCGGCCGCATCGACCGGCAGCAGATGTTCCTCGCCGCCCTGGCCGACCAGGTGACCAGCAGCGACGTCATGACCAGCCCGACCAAGCTCAACGGCATCCTCCAGGCGGTGGCACAGCACAGCGCCACGGACCAGGAGCTCACGCTCGACCGGATGCTCTCGATCGCCGTCACCATGGCCGACGCGGACCTGTCCGACATCGAGTTCCACACCGTGCCCTGGTACCAGGCGCCCTTCGACCCCAACCGGGTGATGTGGCACGAGCAGGAGTCCGCGGAGCTGTTCGCCGCGGTACGGGAGGACCGGCCCCTGCCCGCCCTGCTCGCGGCCGACGACGCGCCCGCGCCGCAGGAACCGCCGGACTCCTCGCCCACCCCCGTGGACGCGGCCTCGGCGAGCGACGCCCCGGACGCCGCCGAGTCGGCCCGGCCCGGCGGGGGGCGTGACGCCACGTCCAACCCGTGCGCCGACGGCCTGGGCTTCGGCACCGGCGAGGAAGAGGAGTAGGAACCCGTCCGGTCCGCCTCCGCGTGGGGACGGACCGGGCGGACGGCGGGAAGCGGCCCCCGGGCCGGTGGGACGCACGGTCCGCACCGGCCCGGGGGCCGCTCCGCTCGTGGGACGCGGGGCCGGCCCCGCCGCGGGGCGGTTCCGCGCCCCGGGCACGTTCCCCTCCGCCCCCGTCCGGGGCGCTCCCGCGGGCCCCGCCCCGGACGGGGCGTGGCCCCGGACGGTGAGCGTCCGGGGCCACGGTCGGCACCTCGTGCGGCGGGGACACGCCCTGTCCCGCCGGTACGCGCCGCGGAACCCCCACAGTCCCGTCGGCGCCTCGGTCGGCGGGACGGTCCCGCGCGCCGCCCGAGGCCCTGTGCGCCCGCCACGACCGGCGGGCGCACGTTCCGGAGGAGGTCAGACGGCCCCGGAGGGCAGCAGGCCGGTCACCTGGCCGGCGTCGAAGGTCGGCTGCCCCAGCTCGGGCAGGCCCCGCACCCCGACCAGGTCGTTGCCCAGCGCGTCCTCGCGGACCAGGCCGGTCACGGCGTCGGTCGTCTCGGGGGCGGCGAGGGGCAGCACCTCGCCGGGGGCGGGCAGTTCGGGCAGGCCCAGGTCGCCCGCGGACAGCGCGGTCTGCGGCAGGGTGGAGGCCGCCAGGTCGGCGGTGCCCGCCAGGTCGACGGGCAGGGCCTCGGCCGCGCCGCCGGTCGCCTCCGTCCCGGCCATGGGCAGCACCACGTCGTCGGACAGGACCAGGTCGGTGATCAGGTCGGCCTTGCCGCCGGTCAGGTCGGTGTTCTCACCGCTGAAGGGGCCGGTCGGGGAGTCCGAGGCGGCCATGGGGAGGGTCGCCCCCCGGCCCGGGAGGGGGGCGTCGAGGGCGTTCAGGCCGCTCCCGACCTCGTGGACGCCCTGCTCCGCGGTCGCACCGACCTCGGAGACGGCCGCGCCGACCGTCTCCGCCGGTCCCCGGACGGGCAGCGTCGAGGCCCCGTGGCTCTGCGGCTGGGTGCCGCCGCCCAGGCCCAGCCCCTCCAGGACGCCGAGTCCTCCGACCAGGTCGGCCACCGGGTCCGAGCCCTGGCTCAGCGGAAGGGACCCGGTCGCGGCGCCCAGGTCGAGCGGGCCGACGTTCGCGGAGTTCTTCTCGTCCCCCTCCAGGGGCGCCGAGACGTTGTCTCCGACGACGTGTCCGACCACGTCCCGGGGGTCGGCCTGCCGGGGGGCGGACTGCTGCTGGACGTCGGGCTGGGCGGAGATCTTCCCGGGCTGGACCTTGACCAGGTCGCCCAGGGGGGTCGAGACGCCCTCGGTCAGCTGTGCGGGCACCCGGCTGCCCAGGTCGCCGAGCTGGAGTCCGTCCGTGACGCCGCCGAGGGTGTCCGCCCCGGCGACTCCGGCCCCGAGGGCGACGAAGCCGGCGGTGCCGGCGGCCACCAGCAGGGTCTTGGCGGTGGTGCGGGCGGTGGTGAACATGTGTGAGTCCTTCCGAGGTGGTGCGCGGTTGTCAGGGGGACGGCGGGGCGGGTGTCGTGTCCCGCCGTCCGTGGCCCCGCTCCCCCGCGGGGGAGGGGCGCCGTGCGGTTCGAGCTCTCCGGCCGGGGAGCCCGGCGCGCCTGGAGGGCGCGCGGCGCTCTGCCGGTCGTCAGTCGTGGGTCTGGCTGGCCGACGGCTGACGTGAACCCCGCTGTCGGGAAGCGTGGCTCACGTCAACCCCCAGAGAGTGCCGGGTTCGTCGCTCACCGTGATGACGCGGGAGCGGCCCGGGGCTGGGAGGGGCGTGCCGAGAGGAAGGTCGCCGGACGTGCCGGACGTGGGGTCGCGCCGCTAGTCGGGCGAGAAGGTCGGCTCGTCGGCGGACTCGGCGGGCGCCGAGCGCAGGACGTGCCGGGCGGCCTGGAACAGGCCGGGGGACGGGGCCGGGGCCCCGTGCGCGGTCAGGTAGCCCGCGACGAGTGCGCCGCCGGGTGTGCCCGCCCCACCGGGGGCGGAGGGCGCGGCGGCAGCGGCGGAGGTCGACGGGGCGTCGTGCCCGACGGGTGCGGCGGGCGCCCCGTCGGCACGGTCGGCGTCCTGTCCCGTCCCGGGGACCGGGTGGGCGGACAGGGACGGCGGGTGGACCTCGTGCACCGGGGGCACGCCGTCGTCCTCGACGGCTTCGGCCGTCCCGCCGCGGGCTCCGCCGTCGGAACCGGCCCCGGGCCGCTGCCCGTCCGCCGGGGGCGTCGGCACGGCCTCCTCCTGGAGGCGCCGCTCCACGGGGTCCGTGACCACGTCGACGGTGTCGCGGACCTGCCGGGCGACGTCGGCTCCCCCGTCCTGCGCTCCGGGGGCGACCGCCGCGGAGGCGTCGGACACCACCTGCGCGGTGCCCTCCCCGAGCGCGGCGACGGTTCCGGCCAGCGGCGCGCGGAGCCCGGTCGGCGCGATCGGGACGTACTCCCCGGTATGCGCCTCGGCGGTGGTTCCGGCCTGGTAGACCAGGGTGGTGGCCAGGGAGTGCTCGTCCGCCCGCGCCGCGTCGGACGCCGCCGTCCAGGTGGCGACCATGAGGCCGCAGAGGAGGGCGGCGAGCAGCAGCGCCCGCCGGACCGGCGCGGGAAGCACGGCGGTACGGGCGCCTGAGGCGCTCGTGGAGCCGTGGATTCCAGTCACCGGGGTTCCTTCCACCGTGGGACTCGGGGGCCGACGCGCGAGGGCGGGCCGGTGCCGGGAGCGGTGCCGGGGGCGGCACGGTCCGGGCCGTCGGACGCGAGGTCGGCAAGACCTTCGTGCGTCGACTGACCGCGACGTTAGCATGAATTACACGACCGGAGCCCCGAATCCACAGGAATTCCCACCCTCCCGAACAGGCTTCTGATCAGCCAGATGTGGCAAAGCGGGGAAAAACCAACGACAATTCACACATAACGCCCGAGGAAAAGCGCGCATTGCCAACAGAGACCGTCCGACCGGCTCTGCGGAGGTTGACGAACACATGACCGAGAGCCCCCAGAGCCACCCCCTGTCCGCCCGGAGCCTGGACGACCTGCTGACCGAGGTGCACTCCCTGGACTCCCGGCTGTCCGCCCAGGGGCGGGTGCGCTCGCTGCTCCAGGCGGTCCTGTCCATCGGCGGCGACCTGGACCTGGCCACCGTCCTGCGCAGGCTCACCGAGGCCGCGGCGCAGCTCGCCGGGGCCCGGTACGCCGGCCTCGGCGTGGTCGACGAGGAGGGCGGGTTCAGCGAGTTCATCCCGGTCGGCCTCAGCAAGGAGCAGGCCGAGCGGATCAACCGGTTCCCGCACGGCCGAGGGGTCCTGGCCGCCCCTCTGCACCAGCGCGCCGCGCTGCGCCTCGCGGACCTGCGGGACCATCCCGAGTTCGGCGGCTTCCCCGAGGGGCACCCTCAGATGGCGAGCTTCCTCGGCGTGCCCATCCAGGTGCGGGACGAGGTGTTCGGCAACCTGTACCTCACCGAGAAGGCCAACGGCGGGGAGTTCGACGAGGAGGACGAGGCGATGGTCTCCGCCCTGGCCACGGCGGCCGGGGTCGCCATCGAGAACGCGCGCCTCTACGAGGAGGCGCGGCTGCGCGAGCGGTGGCTGGAGGCCTCCACGGAGATCACCACGCGCCTGCTCTCGGGGGCCGACACCGAGGAGGTCCTCGCCCACCTGGCCGCCCAGGCCCGGGAGATCGGCGGGGCGGACACGGCCGTGGTGATGCTGCCCGACCCGCGCGCCCGCGGCCACCTGTTCGCGGAGATCGCGGACGGCCCCATCGCGCAGGAGATCCTGGGGACGCCCGTCGAGATCCACGACTCCGCGTGCGGGGCGGTCTACGAGACGGGGGAGGCGAGGACCGTCCCGGACCTGCGCCACGCGAACTGCCCGATGCTCACCCACCGCGGCTACGGCCCGGGCCTGCTGGTTCCGCTGGGGACCCCCGGCCACACGCGCGGGGTGCTGCTGCTGGGCAAGCTGTCCGACCGGCCCCCGTTCACCGCGACCATACGCCGCATGCTGCACTCGTTCTCGGTCCAGGCCGGGGTCGCCCTCGAACTCGCCGAGGCGCGGAGGGACACCGAGCGCCTGGTGGTGCTGGAGGAGCGCGACCGGATCGCCAAGGACCTGCACGACGTGGTGATCCAGCGCCTGTTCGCGTCGGCGATGACGCTGATGAGCACGATGCGGCTGATCGCCTCCCCCGAGGTGGAGGAGCGGGTGCGGCGCACCGTCGACGAGCTCGACGGCACCATCCGGGAGATCCGTTCGACGATCTTCGCGCTGCAGAACCCGCCGAGCCGCCGCGACACCTCGTTGCGCGGGCGCATCCTGAGACTGGCGGAGAACACCGCCCACAGCCTGGGGTGCCACCCGGGGGTGAGCCTGGACGGGCCGATCGACGCGTCCGTGCCGGACGACGTGGGGGAGCACCTGCTGGCGGTGCTCGGCGAGGGGCTGACCAACGTGGCGAGGCACGCGGGAGCCACGGAGGTCCACGTCTCGGTGGCGGTCGAGGAGGACCCGGCCGCCGGCGGGGCCGCCGCGCTCACCCTGACGGTGACCGACAACGGCGTCGGCCTGCCCCCGGAGGGGCGGCGGAGCGGGCTGCGCAACCTGGACCAGAGGGCCCGGGCACTGGGCGGCGGGTTCACGGCCGAGCGCGGTGAGACCGGTGGGACCGTGCTGGTGTGGCGGGTGCCGGTCCCCGGCGGCGCACTGCCCCCGGAAGAGTTCTGACCCGTCCGGGGCCCGGGGGCGCCGCCCCGGCCCGGGGCGGCACGGACCACGCCCCGGGACCGTGGTCCGCGGGCCGTTCCGGGCCCGCGTCCGCAGGGCTGCCTCTCTCCGCGCCGACCCCGCCCGGACAGCCGGCCCCGGGCCGGCCTTCGCCGCCCGCCGCCCCACGGGAGAGGGCGCGGCGACCGCTCGCGGCGATCGGCGCGAGCGCCGAGCCCGCCGAAAGCACCCGCGGACCACGCCCCAGGGCGTGTTCCGTGGATGCTGCCCGTCGCGAGCGGCGCATCCGGTGCGTTCATCGCAAGGCCGAAGAAGGAGTCAGGGCGGGGTCCTGTCGACAGAGGAGAACGCCGCGAGGGGCGTGCCGGGGCGACGCGCAGCAGGGCGGGTGTCCGCGGAACACGCCCTAGTAGCGCCGGCCCCTCAGCTCGGCGACCAGGACGGCGGCCTGGGTGCGGCGCTTCAGGTCCAGCTTGGAGAGCAGGGCGGACACGTAGTTCTTGACGGTCTTCTCGGCGAGGTACAGGCGCTCGCCGATCTGCCGGTTGGTCATGCCCTCGCCGATGAGGTCGAGGATCTGCCGCTCCTGCGGGGTGAGCTCGGCCAGGGGGTCCGGCTCCGCCTGGGCCCCGCGCAGCCGTTCGAGCATCGCGCCGGTGCTGCCGGAGTCCAGCAGCGAGCCGCCCGAGGCGACGGTGCGCACGGCGCCGACCAGGTCCGCGCCGTGGATCTGCTTGAGGACGTATCCCGCCGCCCCGGCCATGACCGCGTCGTACAGGGCGTCCTCGTCCGCGAACGAGGTCAGCATCAGACAGGCGATCTCCGGGTGGTCCGACCGGATCTCGCGGCAGACCTGCACGCCCGATCCGCCGGGGAGCCGCACGTCGAGGACGGCGACGTCGGGGACGACGACCGGGATGCGTGCCAGCGCCTGCTCGGCGGTTCCGGCCTCGCCGACGACGGACATGTCCTCCTCGGTCTCCAGGAGGGCGGCGACGCCGCGGCGGACCACCTCGTGGTCGTCCACCAGGAACACCCTGATCCGCTTCCGAGCACCCTCGGCTCCACCGCCCGTCATCGACCCATCCCCATCCCTGCGCCACCGTTCGTCGGACACCGCTCCGAGGAAGACGGTAATACCTGAGGGGGCCCTCGCGCGGGCCCTTAGGCACTGAACTCCCCGGGCAAAGGTCCCGGAAAGGGATATTTCATCCCGCTCGTGGAACAAAGCACCTGTTCAAGACCGGTGCGCCCACGGCCGCGGAGATTCGGCGACATGGTGGCCGCCGCGTCCCCGCGGCCCGCTCCCGGGACCGTTCCGGGCGCGCTCTCACGGCCTCCGGCCGGCCCAGGGCCGGGCGAGCTCGAACGCGCGGCACGCCGCCAGCACGCGGGCGTCGGAGTGGCGGGGTCCGACCACCTGGAGCCCCACGGGCAGTCCCGACCCCGTGAACCCGCACGGCACGCTCGCGGCGGGCTGCTGCGTCATGTTGAACGGGTAGCTGAACCCCGCCCAGGACGTCCACCGCTCCCCCGCCAGGTGCGGCGGCGACTCCAGGCCCGCCTCGAACGCCGCGATCGGCGTGGCCGGCGTGAGCAGGAGGTCGTAGGAGGCGTGGAAGCGCCCCATCCGCGCGCCCATCTCCATGCGCAGCGCCATCGCGGTGAGGTAGTCCTGCGCCGAGTAGGTCAGGCCCTCCTCGACGATGCCGCGCAGCCCCGGGTCGAGGAGGTCGCGCTGCCGTTCGGTGAGCTTCTCCGTGGCCTTCGCGGCCCCCGAGTACCAGAGCACGTGGAACTCGTCCAGGGACCCGGGGAGGCCGGGGTCGGCCTCCTCCACCCGGGCGCCCAGCGACTCGAACACCGCGGCGGCGCCGGCGACCGCCCGCGCCACCTCGGGGTCCACGTCCAGTCCGTCCAGGGTCGGGCTGTACGCGATCCTCATGCCCCGCACCAGCTCCGCGGGGTCGGTGCTGCGGCGCACGTCGCCCAGGCCGGGCTCCGGGGTCGGCATCGCCATCCAGTCGCGCGCGTCGAAGCCGGACACGACCTCCAGCATCAGCGCCGTGTCGCCCACCGTGCGGGCCATCGGGCCCGTGTGGGCGAGCGACCCGAACGGGCTGGCCGGGTAGTGGGGGACCAGCCCCCAGGTGGGCTTGATGCCGCAGATCCCGCTGAAGCTCGCCGGGATGCGGATCGAGCCGCCCCCGTCCGTGCCGGTGGCCAGCGGCCCCATCCCCGCCGCGACGGCGGCGGCGGAACCGCCGCTGGAGCCGCCCGGGGTGGTGGACAGGTCCCACGGGTTGCGGGTGACCCCGGTGAGGGGGCTGTCGGTGACGCCCTTCCAGGCGAGTTCGGGGGTGGTCGTCTTGCCGACGAACACGGCCCCGTTGTCACGCAGGCGCGCGACCACCGGGGAGTCCTCCTCCCACGGCCCGTCCTGGGGGCTGGTGACCGAGCCCTTGAGCGTGGGCCAGCCCCGGGTGAGGTGGATGTCCTTGACCGACGTGGGCACGCCGTCCAGCGCCCCCTCCGGCCGTCCGCGGCGCCACCGCTCCGCGGACGCGGCGGCGGCCTCGCGCGCCTCCTCCGGCCTGACGAGGCAGAACGCGTTGAGGGCCGGGTTGTCCCGCTCGATGCGCTCCAGGACGGCGTCGACGGCCTCCACCGGGGAGAGCTCCCCGGAGGCGTAGGCCTCGAGGAGCTGTTCGGCGGACAGGTCGGCCGGGGACGGGGAGCCGCCGCGCGCGGCGGCCGGCCCGGGGGCGGGCGAGGCCCCTCCCCCCGGAGCCCCGGATTCCGCTCCAGCGTCGTCGGTCTCGGCCCGGTCGGAACGGATCGTCACTTCAGCCTCCCAAGTCACACCACATGCGGGTCAGCCGGGCACGTAGCCACGGCTCTTGTCGACGACGTTGAGCAGCTCTCGTCCGTCGAGGTAGCGGTCGAGGTTGTCGAGGAACAGGTCCATGAGGTCGTCGCGCCAGCCGACGACGTCGCCGGACATGTGCGGGGAGACGACCGAGCCGGGCAGTCCCCAGAGCGGGGAGACCGCCTTGAGCGGTTCGCGCCGGAACACGTCCAGCGCGGCTCCGGCGATGACCCCGGTGTCGAGGGCCGCGGCGAGGTCGGACTCCACCACGATGGGGCCGCGCGCCACGTTGACCAGTCGGGCCGAGGGCTTCATCAGCCCCAGGAAGCGCCGGTCGACCAGGCCCCGGGTGGCGTCGGTGAGCGGCGCCGCGATCACCACGTAGTCGGCGCGGGGCAGCTCGCCCAGCAGGGTGGGGCCGCCGTCCGCGCCGCTCTCGGCCAGGCTGGACTCGACGACGGCGCCGAAGTCGGGATCGCCCTCGCGGGCGCGGCTGCCGGAGGCGCGCACGTCCATGCCGACCGCCGAGAGCTTGCGGGCGATGTGGCGGCCGATCGGGCCGGTGCCGACCACGAGGGCGCGGCTGCCCGACACGCGCTCGGTCTCGCGGTGCTCCCAGCGGTGCTCGCGCTGGAGGTCCCAGGTCCGGTGGAAGTCCTTGGCGAAGGCGATCACCTGGCCGAGCACGTACTCGGCGATGTGCTCGTCGAAGATCCCGCGCGAGTTCGTGACCACGACGCCGCTGTCGACCAGGCCGGGGAACATCAGGTTGTCCACGCCGGTGGTCGCCGCGTGGACCCACTCCAGGGAGTCGGCCCCGGCCCAGGCGGAGGCGAGTGCCTCCGTGAACAGGTCCCACACGAGCAGCGCCCGCGCTCCGGGCAGCTTGGCCGGGAGCTCCTCGGCGGTGGCGTAGTCGACCCCCTCCAGGCGGGGGTCGCCGTCCACCCGCGCGTGTCCGGGCGGCAGGACGCCCCCGTGCAGGACGAGGAGCCTCGGTCGGTGGGGCGCGGAAGGGACGGAACTGTTCACGGGCGTGCGCTCTCCGGTCGGCGGCAATGGTTCAGAGAGGTCTTCTGCGGTGGGGAGGATCGCCCTGCACGGGAAACGCTAGGGAGCCGACATAGGATTGTCAACAATCCACAAAGCAGTCGTTCCCATCGGATACCGACCCCTCTCACATCACATCCCACCAGGCGTGCCCCATCCGCACCAGTCGGATCTATTGCCGCGCCGGTCTTGTTGATCGTAAGATTGTCGACAATCAACAGTCCTGTTGTCCGGAGCGTTCCAGCCGGTACCCGGCCGACGGCCCGGGCAGACGCCGAAGGGACTCACCCATTGCCCAGGTACATGACCGTCACCCTGCCCGCCCGCGGGGTCTCCTGCGTGGCCGAACTCCTCGACAAGGACGCGCCGCGCACCTGCGAGGCCGTGTGGAACGCCCTCCCCCAGGGAGACGCCGTCCAGCACGCCAAGTACGCGCGCAACGAGGTCTACACGATGGTGCCGAGGTTCGCCGAGGTCGAGCCCGGCCAGGAGAACCCCACCGTCACACCGATCCCCGGCGACATCGTCTACTTCTCCTTCGACGGCGGCATGCTCGACCGCGCGTTCAAGGAGGACAAGGGGATCGGCGACCTGCCCGGCGTCATCGACCTCGCACTGTTCTACGGCCGCAACAACCTCCTGCTCAACGGCGACGTCGGCTGGGTGCCCGGCAACGTGTTCGCCACCGTCGTCGAGAACCTGCCCGCCATGGCCGAGGCCTGCAACGACGTCTGGCGCTCCGGAAGCGTCGGCGAACGGCTCCTGTACGAACGACTGGAGCGCTGAGCGCTCCGCGGGGCCGCACGGCCCCCCGACCCGGCGCGACCCGCGCATCCGAGAAGACACGACAACACATCCCGGGAGGTGAGTGACCGATGCGTACCGAGGGGAACCACACGAGCGGCACCGGCGCCGAGCACGGCGTCGTCGAACTGGCCGCGACCACGCGGACGCCATGGCAGTCGGGGGTCGGCGTCATCGCGCCCTACGACTTCGCGCTCGACCGCGAACTGTGGCGCTGGACGCCGGACGACGTCTCACTGCACGTCACACGGCTGCCGTACGTCCACGTGCCCGTGACGGTCGACCAGGCCGCGGCCCTGTCCCGCGAGGAGAACGTCGACCCGGCCGTCAGGGCCCTGCTCGCCCCCGAACCGCTGGCCATCGGCTACGCCTGCGCCTCCGGGAGCTTCGTGCACGGGGCGGAGGGGCAGCGGCGCCTCCACCGGACCATGGTGGACGCCGGGGCGCCCGCCGCCGTCACCACCTCCGGGGCCCTCATCCAGGCCCTCGACGCGCTCGGGGCCGACCGGATCGCCGTCGTCACGCCCTACGTGGACAGCGTGACCGACCGGCTCCTGGCCTACCTCGCCGAGCACTCGGTCGGGGTGACCTCCAGCGTCGGCCTCGGCCTGCTCAGCCACATCT
The DNA here is from genome assembly GCF_050955985.1 of Nocardiopsis sp. CA-288880. Classification (NCBI taxonomy): domain Bacteria; kingdom Bacillati; phylum Actinomycetota; class Actinomycetes; order Streptosporangiales; family Nocardiopsidaceae; genus Nocardiopsis; species Nocardiopsis sp. CA-288880. Next base: position 7,398,861 of record NZ_CP192105.1, read on the forward strand.
GGAAGGTCACCTACGAGGAGGTGTCCCGGGCGGTGCACGCGGTGGACCGCCCCGACGCCCAGGCGGTCTTCATCAGCTGCACCAACGTGCTCACCTACGACATCATCGCACCGCTCGAACGCGAGCTCGGCAAACCGGTGATCGCCGCCAACCAGGTGACCATGTGGGCGGTGATGAAGGCCGCGAACCGGCAGGCCGTGGCCCGGGGACAGAGCCTGATCGACGTGGCCGCGCCGAGCGCGGCATGACACGCCCGGGCCGACCGCACAGGAAGGAGAGCCCATGACACGCGTCGGATTCCTCTATCCCGGATTCAGCGCCGAGGACGACTACAAGGCCTTCGAGGAGCTGCTCGGAGGGGACGTCGAGCTGCCGCTGGTGCACACCCTCATGCGTGAGGACGCGCACCGCGTCGACGCCCTGCTCGACGTCGGCGGCGAGGACGTGCTCGCCGAGGGCGCCCGCGAACTGGCCGCGATGGAGGTGGACTCCGCGGTGTGGGCGTGCACGAGCGGGAGCTTCGTCTTCGGCTGGGAGGGCGCCGGGAAGCAGGTCGAGGGGGTGCGCCGGGCCGCCGGGGTGCCGTCCTCGAGCACGTCCTTCGCGTTCGTGCACGCCCTGAGCCAGCTGCGGATCTCCAGGGTGGCGATCGCCGCCACCTACCCCGACGACGTCGCCCAGCGGTTCGTGGAGTTCCTCACGGAGGCCGGGGTGACGGTGCTCTCCCTGGCCAGCCACGGCATCGCGACCGCCGCGGAGGTCGGCCGGCTGGGCCCGGACGACGCCGTGGACTTCGTCATCTCCAACGACCACACGCGTGCCGACGCCGTCCTGGTGCCGGACACCGCCCTGCACAGCGCCCACCTCATCGAGCCCATGGAGGCGCTGCTCGGCAAGACCGTGCTCACCGCCAACCAGGTGAGCGTGTGGGAGGGGCTCCGGCTCGCCGGGGCGGACACCGTGCGGCCGAGCGGGCCCGGAACCCTGTTCCGGGTGGGCGCCGGGGCGGTCAGGAGCGCCCTGCCGGCCCGTTAGCCTCGACCTCGTCGCCCGACAACATCCCCTGTGTCCCGTTTCTCGAGAGGAGGGCGGCCCATGCCCGCCCCTGGCCGACTCAGCCCCGTCCCACGTCGCTCCACCGCCGAACTGATCGCCGACCAGCTCCGGTCCGCGATCATGTACGGCTCCCTCGCCCCGGGGGACCAGCTCGGCGAGGCGGAGCTGGCCGGACAGCTGGGCGTGAGCCGCGGCCCCCTGCGCGAGGCGATGCAGCGGCTCGTCCAGGAGGGGCTGCTGCGCAGCGAACGGCACAGGGGCCTGTTCGTGCGGGAGCTCACCCAGGCCGACGTCCGGGACGTCTACGTGGCCAGGCTCGCGGTCGAGCGGACCGCGTGCGAGCTGATCATGCGGGGCAACCGGGGTGAGGCGGTCGCCCGCCTCACCCCGGCCGTGGAACGGCTCGCCCGGGCTGCCGCGGGGGGCGACCGGAACGCGATGAGCGACGCGGACCAGGCGTTCCACCAGACCCTCGTGAGCTGTGCGGGCAACAGCCGCCTGGAGCGCATGTCGCAGACCCTGCTGGTGGAGACCCGCATGTGCCTGACGGTGATGCAGCACGTCTACCCCGAGCCGGGCGAACTCCTGGAGGAGCACCACCGCATCCTCGACGCCATCGCCGACGGCGCCGAGGACCGGCTGCTCGCGCTGATCGAGTCGCACATGGTGGACACGGTCCAGCGCATCCACGACGGTTTCCCGTCGCCGCCGGAGGCCGCGCCGGGGGCCGGGGTCTAGGACGTGTTCCACGGGCCCTTCCGGGCTCGCGTCCGCCGTGCTGCCTCCCGCTGCGTCGAGCGGCCCACCGGCCGGAGCCCCGCGTCCCGCGCGCAGGACGCGGGACCCCGCCCGGTCAGAGGCCGCCGATGCCCACGTACTTGGTGTCCAGGAACTCGTCGATGCCCACGCGGCCGCCCTCGCGGCCCAGGCCGGAGTGCTTCACCCCGCCGAAGGGCGCGGCCGGGTTGGAGACCACTCCCTGGTTGAGGCCGACCATGCCGGTCTCCAACGCCTCGCTGACCCGCAGCGCCCGGTTGAGGTCCCGGGTGTAGAGGTAGCTGACCAGGCCGAACTCGGTGTCGTTGGCGGCCCGGACCACCTCCTCCTCGGTCTCGAAGGTGAGCACCGGGGCCACCGGACCGAAGATCTCCGTCGTGGACAGCTCGCTGGCGAAGGGGACGTTCGCGAGCACGGTCGGCCGGTAGAAGTGCCCGGGACCGTCGCCGGGGCCGCCGCCGACCAGCACGCTCGCACCGCGTCCGACCGCGTCGTCCACCAGGCGCTGCACCTTGTCGCGGGCCTTGTCGTCGATGAGCGGGCCCACGTCGACGCCCTCGTCCACCCCCCGCCCCATGCGCAGCGCGCCCATGCGGGCGCTGAGGCGCTCCGAGAACTCCTCGGCGATCCCCGACTGCGCGTAGACGCGGTTGGCGGCCGTGCACGCCTCGCCGATGTTGCGCATCTTGGCGAGCATCGCCCCATCGACGGCCGCGTCCAGGTCGGCGTCGTCGAAGACGAGGAAGGGCGCGTTGCCGCCCAGCTCCATGGACGTGCGCAGGACCTGCCCGGCGCTCTGCTCCAGGAGCTTCCTGCCCACGGCGGTCGAACCCGTGAAGGAGAGCTTGCGGATGCGGCCGTCGCCCAGCAGGGGCTCGGTGACCGCTCCGGGGTCCGTGGTGGGGAGGACGCTGAGAACCCCCTCCGGCAGCCCGGCCTCGGTCAGGACGCCCGCGAGGGCGAGGGCCGACAGGGGGGTCTGGTGGGCGGGCTTGAGGACCATCGTGCACCCGGCCGCGATGGCGGGCCCGATCTTGCGCGTGCCCATCGCCATGGGGAAGTTCCACGGGGTGATGAGCATGCAGGGCCCGACGGGCTGCCGCATGATGAGGAAGCGCGCCTTGCCGTCGGGTGACGTGGAGAACCCGCCCTCGATGCGGACGGCCTCCTCCGCGAACCAGCGGAAGAACTCCGCCGCGTAGGCGATCTCCCCCTTGGCCTCGGCCAGCGGCTTGCCCATCTCCAGGGTCATCAGGACGGCGAGGTCCTCCTGGCGCTCCATGAGGAGCCCGTACGCCCGGTACAGGATCTCGCTGCGCTCCCTGGGCGCCGTCCGCGCCCAGGAGGGCTGGGCCCGGTGCGCCGCGTCGAGCGCGGCGAGGGCGTCCTCCTTCCCGGCGTCCGCGACCTCGCAGAGCACCTCGCGGGTCGAGGGGTCCTCCACCTCGAAGGTGGCCCCGGAGTCCGCGTCGCGCCACGCCCCTCCGACGAAGAGCCTCTTGTCCACCTGCGCGACGACCCGTGCTTCCTGGTCCGACATGTTCACTACTCCCCGGTCGACGGGCCCACCCGTTTCGGTCGGCCTGTGGTCAGAACTGCCCGACGTGCGCCCACTGGACACCGCCACTGCACGGATGTTTCCATAGCAGTGTCGATTGTCAACAATCCTACGGAACCCGAACCACGGAATCGAGGCCACGCATGGCGGAGCTCTCCCCGGTCCTCAAGCAGGCGACACCCGTAGTCGCGGCGCGAGGAGAGGGTGTCTACATCTACGACGAGGACGACCGCCGCTATCTCGACTTCACCGCGGGCATCGGTGTGACCAGCACCGGGCACTGCCACCCCCGGGTCGTCGCCGCCGCGCAGGAGCAGGTGGCGACCCTCATCCACGGCCAGTACACCACCGTGATGCACCGCCCCCTGCTGCGACTCACCGAGCGCCTCGGCGAGGTCCTGCCCGAGGGCGTCGACCGCCTGTTCTACGTGAACTCCGGGAGCGAGGCCGTCGAGGCCGCGCTCCGGCTGGCCCGCCAGGCGACCGGCCGGCAGAACGCCGTCGTCTTCCAGGGCTCGTTCCACGGCCGCACCATGGGGGCCGCCTCCCTGACCACGTCCGGGGTCAAGATCCGCGCCGGCATCGGCCCGCTGGTGCCCGGCGTGGTCGTGTCCCCCTTCCCGTACGCCTACCGGCAGGGCCTGTCCGAGTCCGACGCGGTCGCCCACGCCCTGCGCGAGCTGGACTACCTGTTCACGACGGTGACCTCCCCGCAGGACACGGCGGCGGTGTTCATCGAGCCCGTGCTCGGCGAGGGCGGCTACGTGCCCGTACCGGACGCGTTCCTGCAGGGGCTGCGTGAGCGCGCCGACAAGCACGGGTTCCTGCTGGTCGCCGACGAGGTGCAGACCGGGTTCGGCCGGACCGGGACGTTCTGGGGCCACGAGCCCTCGGGCATCCGCCCCGACATCGTCATCACCGCCAAGGGGCTGGCCAGCGGGTTCCCGCTGTCGGCCATCGCGGCGCCCGCCCAGATCATGGAGAAGGCGTGGCCCGGCTCCCAGGGCGGCACCTACGGGGGCAACGCGGTGTCCTGCGCGGCCGCCCTCGCCACCCTGGACGTGATCCAGGAGGAGGGCCTGGTGGAGAACTCCGCCCGCATGGGCGAGAGGCTGCGCCAGGGCCTGGAGAAGGTGGCCGGGGCCCACGCGGTGATCGGCGACGTGCGCGGCCGGGGGCTGATGCTCGCCAACGAGTTCACCGCCCCGGACGGCTCGCCCGACGCCGCGACGGCGCTGCGCGCCCAGCAGGCGGCCTCGCGGAACGGGCTCCTGCTGCTCACCTGCGGCCCTGCGGGCAACGTCGTGCGGATGATCCCGCCGCTGATCGTCGACGGCGACCAGGTCGACACGGCCGTCTCCCTGTGGGCGGCCTCCGTCGAGGAGGCCGTCTCCTCCTGACCTGCCGCCCCGGGGCCGGGCGGTACGCCGCCCGGCCCCGGGGCGTCGACGCGGCCCGGCCCCCTCACACCGGGGCGGCCGCCGCGCCCGCCAGCAGGTGGAGGCCCGCGCCCAGCGGGACGAGCGCGGCGAGCACCGCCAGCGACCGCAGCCGGTCCGCCCCGCCGCCCGGCAGGAGGAGGGGCGCCGCCAACCCGAGCAGCACCTGTGCCCAGGCCGTGCCGGGCGCGGACGGGAGGTCCGCCCGGTGGAGGAGCTCGAAGGCGCCCGCGGCCCCCAGCGCGGCGCCGAGCAGGGCTCCCGCGCCCGCCCGCCACCAGCCCGAGCTGCCGCACCACCAGGCCCCGGCGACGCCGAGGAGGGGTCCGTGGACCAGCCCGACCGCTCCCCACACCAGGGGCGCGTGGAGGATCTGGCCGCCGAACAGCAGGATCGCGGCGCCGACGTGGCAGCCGGCCACCGCGCCCGCCTGGGTGAGACCGCCCGCGAGGGCGCACGTCCACCAGCGGTGCCCGCAGCCGACCGCGCCCACCGCGAAGGCGGCCGCCGCCCACACGGCGCACACCGTCCCGGGGTTCGCGATCCACCCCGGCGCACCGGGCAGCAGGAGCCGGGCGGACATGGTGGCCACACCGAGGATCAGCCCGCCCGTCAGGGAGAGGACGAGAAGCGCCCACACGGGCACGGGCCGGGCGACCGGCACGTGGATTCTCGACCCGGCGAACACTTCCATGTACATATGCGTACTATCGGGACGCGGCACGCTCCCGGTTCCGGGCCGGGGCCCCGAACGCGCGGGCCGCCGAGGAGGTCCGGGACGACCCGGCCGACCGTCCTATGACATCAGCCACACGGCAACGTCATCACCAGTGACGACACTGCAACCCTCCGAAAGGGCCGCCGTACCGGGTTGACGCGGCGGATTCACGATCGACAGATTGGGCCCGTCTCCACAGCCCCTCCGGTGAGGCCTCCCCCATGATCGACCGACGACCGCTCCCCGGCGGGAGCTCCCCCGTCGCCGTCGGCGGCACCCCGCCCGCCACGGTCGGCCGTTCCCGCGACGGCGGCGGCGACCGGGCCGGCGCCCACGGCGTCGCGCACCCGGTCGCCGCGTCCGCGGCGTTCCACCGGCGCGAGACCGCCGACCGCTGCGCGGCGGTCCTCCACGGGAACACCGAGGACGGCAGGGCCCACGGCTTCGCCTCCTGCGTCCGGGACCACCCCCGGTGTCCCCCGACGTGACGCCGGCCCCGCTCTGACCGCCCGTCCCGTCCCGGGCCGCCCCCGGCCCGGTCCCTCCACACGAATCCGAGGAGTCCCCCCGTGCCCGTCCCCCTCCGCTTCGGCGGCATCGCCCTGGCCTGCGCCGTCACACTCCCCCTCACGGCCTGCGCGACGGGCTCCCCCGTCCAGGTGGAGACCGTCTCCGAGCGGACGTCCACGGCGTCCGCCCCGTGCGGCCTGTTCTTCGACGACTTCGACTACGGCGACCACACCGACCCGGCCCTGCGCGCACAGGGCTGGAACGTGCGCAGCTGGGACGGCGGCCCCGGCGTGCCCGGCGCCTCCTGGGACGCCGACAACGTCTCCTTCGCCCAGGAGGGCGGCAACTCCGTCCTGCGCCTGACCTCGACCACGGACGGCACCCCCGCGGGCACGAGCCAGGCCGAGCTGGCCTTCGGCGAGGAGAAGTTCCACGAGGGCACCTACGCCGCCATGGTCAGGTTCGCCGACGCCCCGGTCTCCGGCCAGGACGGCGACACCGTGCTCCAGACCTTCTACACGATCACCCCGCTGGCCTACGACAACGACCCGGACTACAGCGAGCTCGACTTCGAGTACCTGCCCAACTCGGGATGGGGCGCCCCCGCGGAGGCCATGTACCTGACCTCGTACCACACCTACCAGCGCGATCCCTGGGTGGCGGACAACGTCAGCGACGTGGTGAACCGCTCCTTCGAGGGCTGGCGCGACCTGGTGATCCAGGTGGAGGGCGGCGTGGTCCGCTACTACGTGGACACGCACCTGGTGGCCGAGCACAGCGGCAAGTACTACCCGTCGTCGCCGATGTCGATCAACTTCAACCAGTGGTTCATCGACATGACCGGCCACGTCGGCGGCCCGAGCACCTACGTGCAGGACGTCGACTGGGTGTACCACCAGCAGGGCGAGTCCGTGGCCCCCGAGGAGGTCAACCGGCGCGTGGGCGAACAGCGCGACGCCGGCGTCTCCCGCGTCGACGGGGTGGTCCTCGGCGGAGGGTGCTGACCACCGCGCCCGACCCTTCCGTTCCGGCGGCCCCGACGCGCCTCGCGCCGGGGCCGCCGGCCCCTCGCGGGGCGACCGGGGACACGGACCGGCATGACGGGTCGCACACGCACACAACGGTTCGAGGCCCTCCGGCACCGTGATAGAGTCGGAGACGTCGCCAGGGAGGCCAGGCCAACCGGGCGACACACAACTGAACAACCTGCACTCGTAGCTCAATGGATAGAGCATCTGACTACGGATCAGAAGGTTGGGGGTTCGAGTCCTCCCGAGTGCACCACCTTGAGACAGTGGAGAAAGTGCCCTTGACCTGCGAAAGCGGTCGGGGGCACTTTCTTGTGTCCTGCCCCTGTGGGTCAGTGTAGCGCCTCAGGTGTAGCAACGGGTGTAGCAACCGTGATGGTTCGTGGATGCTCGTCGTGGTCAACACCGATGGGGGCGGGCATCACACTCCCGGCAGGTTCAGCCGCTTGAGCGCGCCGTCCATGACGGTCGCCGTGCGCGCCTGGGTCTTCTTCGTGAAGTGCGTGTAGACCTCCGACGTCGTCTGGAGACGGCTGTGGCGGAGCGCGTGCTGGATGTCCTTCAGCTCCATCCCCTCCTCGTACAGCCACGTCGCCGCCGTGTGCCGCAGGTCGTGGATCCGGGCGTCCTTCACCCCGGCGCGCTCGCACAGCGCCGTCCACGCGCGGTTCAGGTTGCGCGGCTCGATCGGCGTACCGATGCCCGTGGTGAACACCAGGTCCGGATCCACCCACACCTCGGCGTCGCCCCGCTCGATCTCCTGCGCGGCCCGGTGGTCCTTGAGCGCCTGGACCACGACGGGCGGGATCGGGATCGTCGCCTCGGACTTCTCCGTTTTGCCCTTGACCACCTCCAGCCGACCGCGCCGGCGCCCGTCCGCCCCCGGCGCGGCGTCGCGCACCCGCTGGAGGGACTGCCCGACTTCCGCCAGGCCCTGGTCGAGGTCGAGCAGCGACCACCGCAGCGCGAGCGCCTCCCCCCGCCGCAGGCCCAGCCCGAGGATCGTGGTCCACACCGTGGCGTAGCGGTCCTCGGTCGCCGCGGCGAACACCGCGTTGACCTCTTCCTCGGTGAGCGCCCGCCCGCGGCTGGACTTGCCCGACGGGGGGTCGACGAGCAGCACCGCGTTGCGGGTGACGATCTCCTCGCGCATCGCGTCGTTCAGCGCGATCCGCAGCACGGTGTGCGCGTAGGCCTGAGCCCGGCCGGACAGCAGCGCCACCGGTGGGAAGGGGTCGGCCTTCGTCGGCTTCTTCTGGCGCCCGGACGGCTTGGCCGCCAGCTCCTCCAGCCACGTGCGCAGGTGCGCCGGCGCGAGCTTGCCGATCTCGTGGTGGCCGATGTGCGGAACGATGTGCAGCCGCACGTTGTCCGCATACGAGTTCATCGTGTTCTGGCTGATCTTCTCCGCCTTCACCCGGGTGGGCAGGATCCTGCCCACCCATTCCTCGGTGAGCCACTTCGCCAGCGTCACCCCCTTGCCGGTGGTGATCGGAAGGCCGGCGTCGATCTTCGCCTGAAGCTCCTTGAGTTTCGCGCGCGCCTTCGCCTGGGTCTTGCCGTAGACCGGCTTCCGCTTCCCGTCGGGCAGGGTCACGGAACCGACCCACATGTCGTCGGAGGACCGCTGGTACAGCGAACCCTCACCGTTAGCACGAGCCTTACGCTTCGGGGGCATCCTCATCCTCTTTCAGCTTCAGATCGAAATTGGGGTGATCCATGGCCCACAGTGCCAGCGACTCCTCCGCCGCTGTTCTGGAGTCGAAGGGGGAACCGACCAGGGCCCACGCCCCGTTTCCTGGAACTACCTCGAAACCCCACCCATTCGGGGTCTCGTACACCCGCGCGGTGAGGCTCGCGTGCGCTTCCTCGGACTCCGCGAAGGCGTCCGGCTCGCCGTCCTTCGGTAGCTCCTTGCTGTAGAGCACCCACCGCGCCTGGTAGGCAAGCTTCCTCCTGGTCAGGCCACGAACCAGGTGATGAACATGTTGCGGCAGCTCGGTCTGTAGGGCGTCATCGAGTGACTTCTCCATGGACCGCAGGTCGTAACTGCCGGTCAGTCGGACCGATTCCTGGATGCCCGCCACCAGCTTTTCAAGCCTCTTGAGTTCCTCGTCCTGGCGCCGCCCCCAGAAGGACGACAGCAGCGCTTCCGCTGCTTCCCCGACCTCACTCTCAGCTATGAGGCGTTCCGCCTTGCTGGTCGGCGCCTCAAGGGGGATATCGCGGACGTCACCCTTCATGTACCCGGCAAGGACCAGGAGCAGCTTCAGTTCGACTCCGAACAGCTCACTGATCTTCACGAGGTGCTCGACGCTCGGCTTCGATCCCGTCTTCCAGCGGCTCACGGTTGGCTGGGGCACACCGAGAGCCCGCGCGAGTGCGGAGTTGGTGGTGTACCCCAATGCTCTGCCGGTGTTGAAAAGCCAGTCAGCAAAGGTGGGAGCGGGCTCTGACACGACGGTCCTTAGTGGTCTATGGCGAACTTTCACGAACGAACGGACATTAGCATGTCGATGCGCCGACGCATGGATGGGTGGCCTAGTTTGGCCACGGATCGACCCAGCTTGACCCCCATCTGCCCCCGTCTGGCCGGTTCTGAACCAGGTTGACCCCGTCTCGCCCCTCCTCGCACCTCCGTGCCTCTATCGCGCCACCGGCACCCCCCTTCGAACACACGGTGGGAAAAATCTTTCTGACCACGCGAAACTTGCCACATGTGGCAAACCCGCAGGTGGGACCAGGAGAAGGCCTGTACGCCGGTGTAAAACTTACGCCGCTTACACACGCGGCCGTACTGGTACGCCGTCGCATGCGACCGTCAGCTGCGGTATCGTCTGATTCGTCACCCCATGGTGAAGCAGTTCAGCTTTGGGGCACGAGAAAAGCCCGCCGACGTTAGCGCGTCGACGGGCTTGAGCCCCCGGTGTTAGCGCACCGGAGGAGTGCCCCCTGGTGTTAGCGCACCGGGAGCTGAGCATCCGTCACGACCGCAGCGCTCAAGAAGCGGACAAGGAAGGGATGCTGTCATGCACAGTACTCCGGAATCCGCCCCTGGTCACATCGAGGGGACCCCGGACTCCCGCTCCGGCAGCAAGATTTTGCTGACCGTTGAGGAAGGGTGCGGCAGACTTTCAGTCTCCCGCACAACCATGTTTGCCCTGATCAAGTCGGGTGACATCCGATCCGTGAAGATCGGGAAGGCCCGGCGCATCGTCGCCGAGAGCCTGCACGAGTTCGTCAACGCGAAGCTCGCGAACGCCTCCTGAGGTTGCCCACAGCGGCCCCGTCGGCCTTGAGCCGCCGACCCCTTCACCGTTCCCCGCCTCGCCGACCGCGCACCGCGCCGTCGAGCTGTGAGGCATACCCAGCTCAGGAGGACCTCGTGTCCCACACCACGCTCACCAGCGCCGATCAGGCAACCGCGCTCACCTGGACAACCATCACCGCCACCAACGGCGAGACGGTCACTTCTGCCCACCTCGGATGGGTCGACCTCGGCGGACAGGAATGGTCCATCCACGCCTCCCCCAACGCGGACCGGTTCCACAAGTACGCGACGAACCGCGAACTGGCCGCGATGCCCGACACTCTCCGGGCCCCCGGCGTCAACATCGTCACCTACCCCGTCCGCAACGAGGCGGAGCACGTCTCCCGCCTCCTGTTCCACGCCCCCGCGTTCCTCGCCGAACGATTCCCGAACCTGGCCGGCACCCCGGAGTGGAAGCCCCGCCTCCTAGAGAGCGGCCACACCATCCGCGAGGCCACCATCGCGACGATCGAGGACCACCTCGGCCCGTTCCCGGTGATCGCCCGCGTCGACCAGGCGCTCATCGACCTCAACGACGGCGACCTCAACAGCATGACCGCGCTCCTGGGTGACGGGACCGATCGCCGCATGGTCGTGCCCATCCTGTCCACGGACGTCACGACCACCGACGTGCTCAAGCAGCTCGCCGACAGTCGATCCCGGCACTGACCCCCGAAGGCGGGGCCTCCGCCCTGGAGGCCCCGCCCCGGACCGGACCAATACCGCACACGGACTTCGGGGGAAGACCGCATGACCCAGCCAGACATCACCGTTCGAGCCGTCGTCACCACCGACGGCCCCCACCTTCCCGACCCCACCACCCGCCAGGACTACGCGCGGATCTACGTGGACAACGGGTGGAAGGTGTTCGTCCTCAGCCCCAGCAAGGTGCCCGTCGCGAACTGCGAGGAGTGCGCCCAGCCCGGATACCACGACACCGTCGAGGAGAAGGAGGCGTGCACCTGCCTGACGTGCCACGCCCTCTACGCCGCGACCGACGACCTCGACCGCATCGACGCCATGCTCGCCCGCCACCCCGACGGGCTCCTCGCCATCCGCACCGGGGCCGTGTCCAACCTCGTCGTCATCGACGTGGACCCGCCCGAAGGCCTGGCGACCCTCGCGAACATGAAGCGCGCCGGGGTCATCCGCGAGACCGCCGCCGTGCGCACCGGCTCCGGCGGATGGCACCTCTTCTACCAGCACCCCGGCGGCAAGGTCCTCTCCGGCGCCGGAAAGGCCGGGCCCAAGGTCGACGTGAAAGCCGACGGCGGGTACGTCGTCGCCCCACCGTCCATCCACCCGCGCACCGGCCAGCCCTACACCTGGTACTGGGACTTCCCGACCGCCCCCCGGGACGTGCTCCACCCGCGGTTGCGCGCACACATTCAGCCGCCCGAGCCCGAGCGTCGCCCCATCGTCCCGCGCGACTACAGCACCATCACGCAGAACCGGCTGCGCGGCATCGTGCGGACCCTCCTCAACGCCGACAACGGCCACCGCAACGACACCCTGCACTGGGCAGCCGCCCAGGCCGGGGAACTCGTCGCGTCCGGCGAGATCACCGAGCAGGCCGCCTACGAGGTGCTCGCCGAAGCCGCCGAACGCATCGGTCTGCCCCCGAGCGAGTACGGGTCCGCACCGCACCGCGGCACCATCGGCTCCGGAATGCGCAAGGGGATGCGCAAGTGACCACGACCAGCCCCGAGGACGAGATCCTCCGCGAGGGGTTCGCGCGCGCCGGGTTCGAGCCGCCGCCCCCCGCGGAGGAACCGCCCTCCGCCGAGGACGAGCAGCTCGAAGACGACCCGTTCGCGCGGTTCATCTCCGGCGGATCGTTCATCCTCGACGTCCCCGAGAAGACCCCCGCCATCTGGGGCAGGGACGGCGACGTTTTGTGGGCCGAAGGCGAAGCGCTCATGATCTTCGGCCCCAACGGCGTCGGCAAGACCACGCTCGCCGGCCAGGTCCTCGCCGGGCGGCTGGGGCTCATACCCACCGTCCTCGGCTACCCGGTGATGCCCGGCAAGGGGAAGGTCCTGTACCTCGCCATGGACCGGCCCCAGCAGGCCGCCCGCGCGCTCCGACGCCTGTTCACACCCGAATCCCGCCAGGTCCTCGACGAGCGCCTGGTCGTGTGGAAGGGGCCGCCGCCCAAGGACTTCGCCCAGAACACGGCGATGATGGCGCAGATGTGCGCGCACGTCGGCGCGGACACCGTGGTCGTGGACTCCCTCAAGGACGCCGCGCTCAAGCTCTCCGAGGACGAGACCGGCGCCGGTTACAACCGGGCCCGGCAGCGGGCCATCACCGAGGGCGTCCAGGTGCTGGAGCTCCATCACCCGCGCAAGTCCGGGGCGGACGGGCCAGGCGCCCAGACCCTGGACGCCGTGTACGGGTCCGCGTGGCTCACCGCGGGGGCGGGTTCGGTCATCGGGCTGGCCGGGTCGGCTGGCGACCCGATCGTGAAGTTCACCCACCTCAAGCAGCCGTCCGAGGAAGTCGGCCCGTTCCAGATCCTCCACGACCACGAGGCGGGCACCAGCTCCCTGTACGACGCGACGGACCTGCTCACCCTCGTGAGGACCATGAACGGGCTCACGGCCAAGCAGGCAGCGTCCGAGGTCCACAACAGCGAGAAGACCACGGCGGCGCAGCTGGAGAAGGTGCGACGGCGGCTGGAGAAGCTCGCCAAGGACGGGCTGCTGGTGCGCATCCCGAACCCGGACAACCCCAAGTTGCCTGTCGAGTACCGGGCTGCCGCACGCCCCGGGGACGTCTCGTGAATGCCTACACGCTCCCTACACGGTTTTCGCGTTTGCGCAGTTCACAGCTTCACGCACTCCGTGAAGGGATTTCCGTACACGCATCCCTCACGCCCTACACGCACGACGGCATTCGTGCAGATCACAGCTTCACGCACTCCTACACGCTCTACACGCGCCCGCTCTACACGTTCTCTCCCCCCTTTAAGAGGGGGGAGAACGTGCGCGGTGGGCCCCACGGAAGGCTCCCGATGCCCCACCAGACCCTCCCCGCCGCACCGATGGTCACCACCCCGCCCCGCGGCTCCGGAGTGATCCCCGCCTGGTTCGAGATCCACGCCAGCGGGTGGATCTGCTCCGACCCCAACTGCCCCAGCGAGTACGAGGAGGAGCTGGGACATCCGGCCGAGTACGTGAACACCTACGCACTGCGCCACCTCAACGACCACCACCCCGGCTGGAAAGCCCCCTGCTCCTGCTGCGGAACCCCGCAGTGGAACTCCGAAGGATCCCCCCGCTGCTTCTGGTGCCGTTGATGACCGCCCCGCTCGCGCCGTTGGTGGCCGCGGCGAAGGTCCGACACACCTCCGCCCCCGCGAACAGCCCGGCGCGGAAGGCCGCCGGGTGCGCCCTGGTGGTCCTGAGCGAAGCCCGCACCGTCCCCGGTGCCCTGCGGATGCTCGCCGCCTCCGCCCTTCCGGACGACCTACGCGACCAGGCCGCCGACCTCATCCACCAACTCTCCGCGCGACACGCGGGGAGTCAGCCCCACACCAAGGAGCCGACCCGATGACCACCCGAGAAGAACGAGCCGCGCAGCTCGCCGCCAAGGACCCGAGCGAACTCGCCGCCCTGGTCCTCGCCCACGAAGACCGCCTCTCCACCGTCGCCACGGTGGCCGGCACCGCCGCGGACAACATGCGCGCCACCATCGACCGCATCGAGCAGGAGCGCGCGAACGACCGCCCTCTGCCCGGCCGCTCCGCCGACGCAATTCTCGCGGTGGTCGCGGAGTGGTGCCGTGAGTCGTGGGAGGTCGGCGGGATCAACGCCGGAGACCTCGCCTGGAGGCTCAGCGAAGCGGGCTACCCGCTTCCGAAGGACGCCACCCCCATCACCGACAGGAGCACCTCGTGACCACGAAGCCCACCCGCCCCTCGGCGGCTGCCCCGCCCACCAGTCGGGCGACCTGCCGGATGACCACCGCCCGCGGCAACCGCTGCACCGGCGAGCCCCTGGACCCCGACCCCAAGGCCGTCCAGATCTGCATCCGCCACGCGGGCGAGGTCATGGCGCTGATCAACGAGAAGAGGAACAGGCGATGACGACCACCTTCGTGTCCGTCGACACGCTCGTCAAGCACGTCTACCGGGGCGACCTCGGCGACCCCACGTGCCCGAACTGCACCGGCCGCTTCGTGCACGTCGACCACACCGTCACCGACCTCGAAGTCCACATGGCCAACGGCCACCAGGCCCCCGAGCCCGAGACGATCGCCGTCATCCCCCTCGACGACCTGAAGGCGCGCGCGGCCGAACTCACCCGCTGCGCGGACTGCACCGCAGGCCTGTACCTGGCCGTGGACACCAAGGCCGAGTGGACCGTCGTCCGGGGCCACTTCCCCGGGTGCCCGGACTGGCTCGGCGTCACGTCGTAGCCCCGTGACGAACAGCAGCACACAGAAGGACCGGGGCGTCACTACCGCCCCGGTCCGCGCCCCAGGATCGCACACCACCCGGAAGGCCGGAACATGCCGATCATCGAACCGCCCCAGGTTGTCACCGTCGACACCGACGAGCTCCACACCGTCGTCACCGTCATCCGCGCCGCCCACCACTTCGAGGGCACCCCGTTCCGCCGCGAGATCATCGCCGCCGCCGGCCGCCTCAAGGAAGCGCTCCTCATCCCGCGCACCTACGGCCAGCCCGTCGCCCAGGTCCCCGCTGAGCCCCTGTGGTGGGTGGTCCGGGCCGCCGATGAACTCGGCAACGACCGCGACCTGCCCCCCGTCGGCACCCTGTTCACGGCCGTGGACCGCCTCCAAGGCGCCCTCGACCACCAGGCGGCGCGCACCGACCGCGGCATGACCACGGTCCTGGAGTTCGAGTGCCTCGTCGAGGCCGCCGCACTCGCCGGAGACGACCAGTAGACCGCCGGGCAACCGTAGGCGTCTCGCCCACGGTTGCCCGGCCCGCACCACCTCGGGGGAACGATGAACGACCGCACCAACCAGGCTTACGCTGCTCTCTCCGACCTGCGCGCGCTCCTCGCCGACATGGCCGACACCACCCACCCCATCCACCGCCCCACCGGATGGGGCCCCACCCTGGAGCAGGTCGCCGACGCCGGCCGACTCCACGCCGCCGAGCGGCACGACGCGCTCGTCCAGCTCGCCCGCGGGCTCAAGCCCCTCGGTGCGTCCCCGGCCCCGGGCGACCTCACCGTCATGCAGACCCGCCGCGACATCGACACCGACATCGCCGACCTCGAAGAGGCCGTCCGGGAACGGGTCGCCCCGCAGATGCGTCCCGCGGCGACCACGAACCGGCGGATCGGCCGGATCATCAGCCTGCTGCCCAAGATCGGCGCCGTCGACGACCTGATGACGCACGTCCTCGCCGAGGCCTGCCGGCTCCGCGCCCGTGCACGGTGGGCACTCGGCGACTCCGGCGAGGTGCGCAAGCTGACCGCCCGCTGCCCGCACTGCGGGGCGAAGAGCCTGCGCGAGCTCACCGACCGGGCCGTGGTCACCTGCTCCAACATCGCGTGCCGGTGCATGGACCCCACATGCGGCTGCCACGACGCGACCGCCGCCCGCCACCACCAGTGGCACGCCAGCCAGTGGCACACCATCACCGAAGGGATCAGCGCATGAGCCACCAGGGCGACGCGAAGATGACCGGCAAGGAAGCCGCCGAAGAGGTCGGGGTCTCCCCGGACACCATCGACACGTGGGTGCGCCGCGGACAGCTCCACCCGATCCCCGGCACCGGGAGGCCCCGGAAATTCTGGCTGTCCGAGGTGTACACCGCCGAGGCCGCCCGCCGCGTCCACTACAAACACCGTAAGGAGTGAGTGCGCCAGGCCCCTTACAGGTGGTACTCTTCTATCTGACGGGTTCGCTGTGACTCCACAGCCATGCCCAGAACGACTTCGGGCCCCGCACCTGGTGGTGTCGGGGCCCTCGCCGTTCAGGCTGAAGTCAGCCACACCACCCCGCGTCAACGAGCCCACTGAGTGCATCTTGCCCACTGGTCGACCGAATGAAGCCCTGGTAGGTGACACATTCTCCGCGAGTGTCACCACTGGCGGCGGCATAGTGCGCATAACCGCCCCCGTCCCGGTAGTACCCCCCATGACCCTCTGGTCCGGTGTACAGATAGATCTCTGTCCACGTCTCCACCCCATGCACCGAAGAGTGTGTCTTCAATGCGATCGCACAGTTCTGCTGGTAAGTGGAGCTCCACAGGAGATAGGCAGTCCCCAAGCGTGTCGTGCTGTTTCTGAGCATGATGCCATTCGAGTGCTGAAGGGTGTACGAGCCGCTGGACCAGCCACAACCATCGCCCGCTCGGACTGCTTGGTCGAGCGTGTGGGCGGACGCGGGAACCGCAGAAATAACCACAGTGCTCACCATCAACGCGAACACCATTGCTACATGGCGAACGAGATTTCGCATCCTGGAAGTCAAGGTCTCCCCTTCGTGGATTAATCGGAGCAACCAGGATAATTTTTCGTTCACGGACCTTCTGGGAACTGACCAGGGGCGGCCAAGAACTTGACGGCCCGAGCCTGACCGAAATCCCAGACCCGCCCGGCGATCCCGCTTAGCCGCCGGGCACCTCACGTACCCGCGCTGCTCCAGCCCGCTTCGGCCGCCTGGACCCGCGCGAGCACCGCCCGCCCGATGTCCGCGCACCTCTGGGAGGTCGTGCGCGTCGATCCGGTCCGGGCACGTCCCGGCTGGCCGCTTGAGGGGGCGGCCGGCCGGGGCATCCCACTCTCCCCCTCGGAGGCACCCATGGTTCCCGTGCACGTCTACGTCCAGGTCGGCGACGGCCCCATCGCCAAAGTCGGCACCGCCGAACTCGACAACCCCGACACAGCCACGGCCGACACCGCGCTCTTCATGCGCACCATGGCCGACGAGTTCGAGACCCCCATCGGGACGCCCCCATCGGAGGAGCCCACGCCCACCGAAGGCGACGTCCCCACACCCCCGCCCACCGAAGTCCCCGGCCCGCGCCCCTGAGGAGAAGCCCATGGCCCGCCGTAGGGCCCTCCAGGTGTGCCCCACCCCCGGATGCCCGACCCTCACCCAGCGGGGCGCCTGCCCCGACTGCCGCAAGACCCGCGCCCGCAGCCGCCCCACCGCCAGGGCCAAGGGGTACGGCCGCCGGTGGGAACGCACCCGCGCCGCCTACCTCGAAGACCAGCCCTGGTGCGAATGCGAGACGCACGCCGCGCTACCGCCGCTGCTGCGCCCGCTCGCCGAACACGTCCACCACATCGACGGCCTCGGCCCGCTCGGTCCGCGCGGCCACGACCCCGACAACCTCGAAGCGTTGACGCAGCGTTGCCACGCACGCATCACCGCCGCCGAGGAACCCGGCGGCTGGCACAGCTGACCGCTACCCGCCGTCACTCCGGACCACACAGAAGAAAAACGCTCTGACCTGGGGGTATACCCCCTCTGGGTGGTGGCCTGGGGAACGCCGGGGAGGGCTGAAAAAAGTCGGTCAGGTTCAAAAGGTCCTCACGTCACGCAACGTGATGCCCACCGATGTCGCGCAACGCGACAGCAGGAGGTGACCCACCGTGCCCAGTGGAGGAGCCCGCGCTGTGTCCGGCCCCGCCCCGGACCCCGATGCGCTTCGGCGCAACCGGCCCAGCGACGCCGCCGCGTGGTCGACCCTGCCTGCCGAAGGCCGCACCGGCGCCCCGCCCGAGTGGCCGCTCATCGACGTGCAGCCCCGCGAGTGGGACCTGTGGCGGGACCTGTGGTCGCGCCCCCAGGCCGTCATGTGGGAGCGGCTCAGCCAGGAGCTGGAGGTGGCGCTGTTCGTGCGCAAGCTCGCCGAGGCCGAGCAGCCCCGCGCCTCGGTGGAACTCCAGAAGGTCGTGCGCCAGTACCTCGACTCGTTGGGCCTGTCCGTGCAGGGGATGCTCCGTAACCGGTGGAGGATCACCGCCCCCGAACAGGACGATGCCGACGATGCGCCCGCCCCCGCGGCGCCCGCCCGCCCCTCGGCCCGATCCCGGCTGACGGTCGTCCATGGCGACGGGGACTGAGCCCAAGGTCGTCACCTGGCCCACCCTGTTCGTCGCGATCGACTGGATCGAGCGGCACTGCGTCATCCCCGACAAGTTCCACGCGGGGAGCCCGTACCTGCTCACCGACGAGATGACGTGGTTCTACGCCAACCACTACCGGGTCCGCCCGGACGCGGACGTGGCCGAGTCGTTGGACGCCCCCGCGAGCGCGTTCGTCTACCGGCGATCCCAGCTGATCCGCCCGCAGAAGTGGGGCAAGGGGCCGCTGACCGCGAGCCAGCTGTGCCTGGAGGGTGTGGGGCCGGCGGTGTTCGCTGGGTTCGCCCGGGGCGGGGAGAAGTACCGCTGTGCCAAGCACGGGTGCGGCTGCGGGTGGGTGTACGAGTACGAGCCGGGGGAGGCCATGGGCATTCCGTGGCCGACCCCGCTCATCCAGGTGACGGCCTTCTCCGACGACCAGACCGACAACATCTACTCGGCGCTCAAGCCGATGATCCAGCTCGGCCCGCTCGCCGAGGTGATCCCGCGGGTGGGTGAGGAGTTCACCCGGCTTCCGGGCGGGGGGCAGATCGTCACCGTGACCAGCTCCGCGCAGAGCCGGTTGGGGCAGCGGGTCACGTTCGTGGCCCAGGACGAGACCGGCATCTGGACCGCCGCGAACAAGATGGTGCGCGTGGCCGAGACCCAGCGCCGCGGCCTCTCCGGTATGGGCGGCCGGGCGGTGGAGACCACCAACGCCTGGGACCCGGCAGAGGGCTCCGTGGCCCAACGCTCATACGAGGCCAAGGCCAAGGACATCTACCGCGACTACGTGCAGCCCCCCGCGACCCTGTCCTTCGCCAACAAGCGCGAGCGGCGCAAGATCTACCAGGTCGTCTACGGCGACTCCTGGTGGGTGAACCACGACGTCATCGACGCCGAGGCCGCCGAGCTGATGGAGCGCGACCCCGCCCAGGCCGAGAGGTTCTTCGGCAACCGGGCCGTGGCCGGCACCGCCTCGTGGCTGGACCCCGCGGCCTGGGCGAAGAGGGCCGCCCCGCGCGTGGTGCCCGATGGCGCCCGCGTGGTCGGCGGCTTCGATGGCAGCGATATCGACGACTGGACGGCGATCCGCCTGGAGACGATGGACGGCCACCAGTTCACCCCGCTCGTGGGCCCGAACAAGGAGCCGTCCATCTGGAACCCCGCCGACTACGGCGGGCAGGTTCCGCGCCTGGAGGTCGACGCGGCGGTGGACGAGATCTTCCGCCGCTACGACGTGGTCCGCCTGTACGCGGACCCGCCGTACTGGGACACCGAGGTGGACGCCTGGGTCGACCGGTACGGGGAGAAGCGCGTCCAGCGCTGGTACACCAACCGGGTCAAGCCGATGCACAAGGCGTGCGAGCGGCTCAAGACCGACGTCACCAAGAAGGACAGCATGTTCTCGCACGACGGGTGCGAGACCACCGCGACGCACATCGCCAACACCCGCATGGCCGCCCGCCCCATGGCCCGCTACGTCCTGCGCAAGGCCAGCCCGTCCCAGAAGATCGACGCCGCCATCCCGTCCGTGCTCTGCCACGAGGCCCTGGGCGACGTGACCGCCGCCGGCCTGGCCGCACCGAAGAAGAAGACCTACGTCTACACCGCGTGAGAGAGGAGGCCGACTGTGGTTTCCATCGACCGGGCCCGCCAGCTCGTCGCCCTGCTGGAAGCAGAGCTGATGAACCGGTCAGGGGAAGCCGACCGGCTCAACTCCATCTACCGGGGCAACCAGCCGCTGAGGTTCGCTTCGCCGGAGTTCCGCGAGTACTTCGGGCAGCGCTACCGCGGCTTCTCCGACAACTGGACCCAGGTGGTCGCCGACTCCCCGGTCGAGCGGCTGACCCCGATCGGCGTCAAGGCGGCCGGTGACGAACGGGCCGATGCGGACCTGTGGCGGGTGTGGCAGACCAACGGCCTGGACGCCGACGCCCAGCTGGGGTTCCTCGGCGCGGGGATCGCCGGGCGCTGCTTCGTCCTGGTGTGGGGCGACCCCGACGACGAGGACACCCCCGAGGTCACCTTCGAGGACGCCCGCGAGTGCGTGGTGGCCTACGTCCCGGGCAGCCGTCGTCGCCGCCGGGCCGGGCTCAAGCGGTGGCAGGACGGCTCTTCGGAGTACGCCACCCTGTACCTGCCCGACGAGGTGTGGAAGTTCAAGCGCCCGCTGCTGCGCCACGTCAAGAGCGTGAACATGGCCGGGGTGGACGAGGTGCTGAACTGGCAGCCCCGCGACACGGGCGAGGAGGAGCCGAACCCGCAGCCCAACCCGATGGGGCTGGTACCGCTGGTGGAGCTGCCGAACCGGCCGATGCTCGCTGAGGAACCGCTCTCGGACGTGGCCGGCACGGTCGCGATGCAGGACGCGATCAACCTGTTGTGGGCGCACCTGTTCACCGCCTCGGACTACGCCAGCCTGCCGCAGCGGGTGATCCTCGGCGCCGAGGTCCCCAAGACCCCGATCCTGGACGATCGGGGGCAGGTCGTCGGCGAGAGGCCGGTGGAGCTGGCCCGGTTCACCAAGGACCGGGTGGTGTGGGTGGAAGGCGACCAGGCCAAGATCGCCGAGTGGTCCGCCGCGGACCTGTCCGCGTTCACCGGCGTCATCGAGGTGGCCGTCGGACACATCGCCGCCCAGACCCGCACCCCCCAGCACTACCTGATCGGACGCATGGCCAACCTGTCCGGGGACGCGCTGATCGCCGCGGAGACCGGCCTGGTCAAGCGCACCGAGGAGAAGCAGCTGTGGTTCGGCCAGGCGCTCCGCGAGGTGTTCCGGCTGATCGCGCTCGCACGAGGCGAGACCGCCAAGGCCCAGGCTCTGGCGGCCGGCACCCTGCTGTGGGCCGACGCCGAGTCGCGCTCGCAGGCCCAGCTCGCCGACGCGCTGCTCAAGATGAAGCAGATCGGTATGCCCTTCGAGTGGCTGGCCGCCCGGTACGGGCTCACCCCGACCGAGATCGTCGACGTCATCGCGATGCGCCAGCGCGAGGCCGAGCTGGACCCCATCTCCGCCCTGGCCGATGAACTCGGCCGCAGCCCCGCCCCCGTGGCTCTGCCCGCTGGCGGGTCCACCGACCCGATGCTCTGACCCCGGGGGGAGGCGCCCGTGGCCGCTCCCGCCCTGGCCTTGGACCACAAGGCCGACACGACCCGGCTGGCCACCGCCACGGCCCAGGCCGCCCGCGCCGAGTGGGCCCGGGTCGACCCCGACCAGATCCGCACCTCCTGGCAGGCCCGGCTGCCCCGGGTGCTGACCCTGGTTGTGGCCGCCCAGCGGGCCGCCGCCGGCCTGTCCGAGCCCTACCTGCGCCAGCTCCTGGGACTGGCGCCCGACGCCGCCCTGGATCCGGCCGCCCTGTCCGGCATCGCCTCGGACGGGCGCCCGCTCGACTCGCTGCTCGCCCAGCCCGCGGTCACCGCCCTGACCTACCTGGCCACCGGCCGCGCGGTCGGCGACGCCATGGCCGCCGGGGTCGCCATGCTGGAGCTGATCGTCGGCACGCAGGTGCACGACGCCGGCCGGGTGGCGGACCTGATCGGTATCGCCGCCCGGCCTGGTGTGGCCTACACGCGGGTGGTGGACCTGCCCGCCTGTGCCCGGTGTATCGTCCTGGCCGGACAGACCTACGCCTACTCCGAGGGATTCGAGCGGCACCCGCGGTGCGACTGCGCGGTCCTGCCCATCCGCTCCGGCGAGAGTCCGCCCCTGTCCCCGCGCGAGCTGTTCGCGTCGATGTCCCCGGCCGAGCAGCTCCGCCGGTTCGGTGCCGGGGCCGTCGAGGCCATCCGCGAAGGCGCCGACATCGGCCAGGTCGTCAACGCCCGCCGCGGCCTGACCACCGCCGCCGGGCGTCTGTTCACCACGGAGGGCACCACCCGGCGCGGCTACGCCGGGGGCCGCATGGCCGCGACCGCCGGCACCGCCCGCGCGGCCGGGGAGCGGTACGCGCGCGCGGCCCTCGCCCGGCCGATGCCCGAGCAGATCCTCGCCGAGGCCGAATCGCGCGAGGACGCGATCGCCGCGCTGATCGCCTACGGGTACCTGTCCGCATCCGCCGCACAACCCCCGGCCCCCGCACCGGCGCCACTCCGCCCCGCGCTGCCCGCGCCTCCGCAGATGTCCGACGAGGACCTGGCCGCGGAGCTGAGGACGCTGACCGCCGGGGGCGGGTCCGACTCCCCGCGCGGCCGGGACCTGGCCGAGGAGGTCGAGCGCCGCGCCCGCGAGGCCGCACCCGAGCCGGTCCTGTCGGAGCTGTCCGAGGACGCGCTGATGGAGATGGTCGGGCAGGCATACGCGGCCGAGGACTACGACCGGGCCGCCGCCGTGGAGGCCGAGATCGACCGCCGCGCCCAGGCCGAGCCGCCCGCCCCGGTGGACGGCCGCCTGCGCGCCGATGACCTGTCCTGGTACGACGACGACCGCCTGGGCGAGATGCTCATGGACGCCTTCGCCCGCGGGTGGACGGCCGACGCCGGGGTGATCGAGACCGAGCTGGAGCGCCGCGCCGCTCTCGCCGACGCCCCGCTGGCCGAGGCCTGGATCGACCCCGACGAGACCGAGGACGAGCGCGCGCGCCGCGAACTGGAGGACGCCCAGTACGAGCGCATGCGCGTGCTGGTGGAGGAGCAGGGCTACGCCTGGGAGGAGGCTGCGGCCGAAGTGCAGGGCCGCAGTCTGGAAGCGCTCCGCCGAGAGGACTACGTCCTCCAGCACCGCGTCGGCGAGACCGATCGCCGCTCGTTTGTGGAACTGGCCCGGGAGCAGTACAAGCTCCAGGTCACCCAGCAGTGGCAGGCCGCAGAGGAGGCCACGAACGGGTTCCTCCTCACGCCCGCCGCCCAAGCTGCCGGGGTCGACCCGCAGTCCCTGTTCTCCGGGCCGCGCGCCCGCGCCGAGGCCCACGCCAGCGAGGAACTCAAGCGCTGGTGGGACGCGAACGGCAGAATGAACTTCGAGGACTACGTCGCCGCCATCGAGGCCGGACGCGACACCCGCGAACCGGGCCGTGACTTCAACCGCTGAGGAGCCCCCTGTGTCGGTCGCCCTGGACCTGGCCCGCGCCCGCGCGGCCGGGGTGCGCGCCGCCCGCGCCGACGAGCCGCGCACCGCCAGCCCCTACCGGTCGGACGCCGGGACCGCCCGCGAGCGGATGCTCTGGCTCGCCTGGAACTCCGGCTACGACTCGGTGAAACCCTTCCCGGTGGACTACGAGAGCTGACCAACCGGACCGATCCCCATACCCGCCCGCCGTGGCGGGTTTTTTCATGCCCTGACGCCCGTGCACCACGGGCCCCTGGACCCGCAACGGGAGACCACCATGACCGAGACGCTCGACACCGACCTGCCCGTCCACCCCCGTACCGGCCTGACCGCGCTCGCCGTCATCGGTGGCCGCCCCGTGTGGCCGGTGCTGGGCGGCGCCCCCGACGACGAGGACCAGGACGAGAAGGACGCCGGCGACGAGGACGCCCCGGCCGAGGACACCGACACCGACGAGGCCCCCGAGGGCACCTCCGACGGCGAGAATGCCGAGGACGAGGAGGACGCCCCGCTCGGGCCCAAGGGCGTCAAGGCCCTGGCCGCGGAGAAGGAGCGCCGCCGCGCCGAGGCCAAGCGCCGCCGCGAGCTGGAGGCCGAACTGGCCCAGCTGAAGAACGGCGGCAAGGCGGAGGACCCCGACCAGATCCGGCGCCAGGCCGAGCAGGCCGCAACGGCCAAGGCCAACACCCGGCTCCTGCGTGCCGAGGTGCGCGCGGTTGCGGCCGGGAAGCTCGCCGACCCCAAGGACGCGCTGCTCCACATCGACCTGGACCAGTTCGAGGTCGACGAGAACGGCGATGTCGACAGCGACGAGATCGCCGACGCGATCACCGACCTGATCACTCGCAAGCCCTACCTGGCTGCCGCACCGGCGAAGAGGTTCCAGGGCACCGGCGACGGCGGCACCCGCACCGGGAGCCGACCCAAGCAGATCACCAGCCGCGAGGAACTGGCGAAGCTCACGCCCGCCGCGCGGCTCAAGGCGCACCAGGACGGGCGCCTGAAGAACCTCTTGCAGAACTAACCCGAGGAGAGCAGCCAGATGGCTATCACCAACTTCATCCCCGAACTCTGGTCCGCCGCAGTGCAGGTCCCGTTCGAGGACGCCCTGGTCTACGCCCAGGGCACCGTGTCCAACCGCCAGTACGAGGGCCAGATCCGGCAGATGGGCGACACCGTCCACGTCACCTCCATCGCCGACCCCACCGTGCGCGCCTACGACAAGACCACGGACCTGACCACCGAGGACCTGGACGACGACCAGATCTCCCTGGTGATCAACCAGGGCCAGTACTTCAGCTTCCGCGTCAACGACGTCGACCGCGTCCAGGCCGCCGGCGACTTCCAGGCCCCGGCGACCCAGCGAGCCGGGTACAAGATGTCCGACGGGCTGGACCGGCACGTGGCCGGGCTCTACACCGGCGTGGCCGCGGCGAACAACCTGACCCCCGACCCGGGCACCGGCGTGACGCCGATCGACATCGCCACCGGCGCGGACGCCTACCAGGTCCTGATCGACCTGGCGGTGGCGCTGGACAAGGCGGGCTGCCCGAGCGTGGGCCGGTACGTGACCGCGCCCCCGGAGTTCCACGGCAAGCTGCTGCTGGACGACCGGTTCGTGCGGGTGGACGCCTCGGGCACAAGCGAGGGTCTGCGCAACGGGATCGTGGGCCGGGCCGCCGGGTTCGACATCCTCAAGACCAACAACGCCCCGTCGCCCGCGGCTGGTCAGCGCGTGGTCCAGGCGGGCATCCCCGACGCGATCAGCGTCGCCGAGCAGATCACCGAGACCGAGGCACTCCGGTCCCAGTCGCGGTTCGCCGACATCGTGCGAGGGCTGCACGTGTACGGCGCGAAGCTGTTCCGCCCCGAGGGCATCGCCGTCGCGACCGTCACCTTCGGGAGCTGACCGTGGCTGAACTGATCACCGTTGCGGGCACGGCCGGGGCGACGTTCGCCGTCGACCCGGACGTGCCCTGGGTGGCCGCCCAGCTGGCCAACCGCATGCTCATCCAGGTGGCGCGTCCCGAGCCGGAGACGGAGGTGGAGCGCCCGGCCCAGTCCGCGGCCAAGGAGGTCTGGGTGGCCTACATCGCCCAGACCACGGCCCTGTCCGAGGCCGAGGCCGCGGACCTGACCAAGGCCGACCTGGTCGCCCTGGCCGCCGAAGAGGAGTAGCCGTGGCTCTGCCACCGCTGGCAACCGTCGCTGACGCCGCCGCCCTGGGACTGGTCGTGGAGGGCCAGGAGGCGACCCTGCTGACCGCGTACCTGGCCGCCGCGTCCGCTGCGGTCCGGGACGCGGCCGGGGCTCCCATCTCCCAGACCACGTCCACCATCGCCCTGGAGGGCGAGCGCTCCCAGCGCCTGCACCTGCCGGCCCCGCCCGTCACCTCCGTGGCCGCCGTGCTGATGGACGGCGAGGAGGTCACCGACTACCGGCTGGCCTCCGGTGCGCTGTGGCGGCCGGACGGGTGGGCGCGTACCGGTGCACCGTCCGAGGTCACCGTGACCTACACGCACGGGCTGCCGGAGGTGCCCGCCGACATCGTCATGCTGGTGTGCCGCATCGCCGCGGCGACCCTGCTCGCCTACCGGTCCGAGGCCGACGGCTCAGGCCTGGCCGCCGGGGACGTCCGCCAGGAGCGCATCGGCGACTACTCGGTGACCTACGGCGGGGACGGGCAGATCACCGAACTCGAACTGTCCGACCGGCTCACCCGCAAGCTGGCCGCCCGCTTCGGCGGTGGGGTCGGTCTGGTGAGGGCGCGATGAGGCGCGGCACCGGCCACCTGCTCAACACCACCGTGGCCGTGTGGCGGGTCGTGCTCGCCGACGACGGCGGGGGCGGGCAGACCGAGACCTGGTCCGAGGTCTCCGCCCAGCGCGCCCGCCTGTCCCAGCCCACCGCCGCCCAGCGCGAGGCCGGAGACCAGGACGGCGCCCGCCTGACCCACGTCGTCTACCTGCGCCCCGGGGCGGACGTGCACCGCAGCGACCAGCTCCGCCAACAGGACCTGGTCCTGGAGGTCGTGGCGGTCTTCGAGCCGAGCGTGCGCGGCACCTACCTGCGGGCGGACTGCACATCCCGACAAGAAGGAGGTGGGCCCTGATGGGGTTCAGCGCCAGGGTGATCGGCGGCCGTCTCGCCCGCCGCGCGATCACGAAGCTGACCAGGGACATGCACGACGTCCAGGAGGAGGTCGCGCAGAAGTGGGCCGAGGACATGTACGCCGGCGCGCTCGCCGACGTGCCCGTCCGCGAGGGTGACCTGGGCGCCGCCCTGGAGAAGCGCGTCAAGGGCGAGGGTGCGACGGCGGACGGCCAGGTGGGCGTCTGGGACAAGGACGCCTACTACGGCCAGTTCGTCGAGTTCGGCACCTCGAAGATGCAGGCCCAGCCCTTCATGTATCCCAACGCCCGCAAGGCCAACCGCAAGGTCCCCGGCTGGGTCAAGGAGGGCATCGAGAAGCGGCTGCCCGGCTGATGGCGGTCGCTGCCTGGCCGCTCCAGCAGGCCATCATCACCCGGCTTCGCGCAGACCCGGCCCTGACCGCCATGTGCGGTGTGTACGACGAGGCCCCCGAACCGGCCCCGTACCCGCACATCACGGTGGGCGAGGTCATCGAGGAGCGCCTCGACACCCACGACGCCCAGGGCCTGGACGTCGCCTTCATCCTGCACATCTGGTCGAAGTACCGCGGCTACGCCGAGGCGGCGCGGATCCTCTCCCACGTGGACCGGCTGCTGGACCGGCAGCCGCTGGAGGTCGACGGCTTCCACGTGATCTCGATCTTCCGGGAGCACCACCGGATGATGCGCGACCCCGACCCCGACATCCGACACTGCCCGACTCGTTTCCGGGTCTGGCTCAGCAAGGAGGCATGACATGCCTGGAATCGACGCCAAGGGCACCGAACTCCGCAGGGGGGACGGTGCCGACCCCGAGGTCTTCATCCCCATCGCGAACGTCACCACCTTCGGCGGTCCCAACTCCGAACGTGAGGCCTACGACGTCACCACCCACGACACCCCCGGCAACAGCAGGGAATTCATCGGCGGCCTGGTCGACGAGGGCGAGGTGTCGGTGGAGGTCAACTACGACCCGGCCGACCACGACACCCTGCGCGCGGACTACCGCACCCCCGACCCCATCAACTACGAGATGGAGTCGCCGGCTGGCGAGGTCTGGGCGTTCTCCGCGGTCCTGACCGGGTTCGAGCGGGAGATGCCCGTCGACGGGCAGATGACCGCCACCCTGACCTGGCAGGTCTCCGGCGAACCCACCATCACCCCCGCAGTCTAGAAAGGCACACGATGACCAGCACCAACACCGAGACCGCCGAGACCGAGGAGTTCCTCGGGCGCGACGCCATCCTGAGCGCGGACGACCGGCTCTACGACACGGTGGCCGTTCCCGAGTGGGGAGGCAAGGTCCGCATCCGCTCCCTGACCGGCACCGAGCGGGACCGGTTCGAGGCGGACGTGGCGGGCAACGGCAAGAAGCTGCGGCTCGACAACGTCCGCTCGAAGTTCGTCGCGAAGTGCATCATCGACGCTAAGGGCAATCAGGTGTTCAGCTCCTCGGGCGCGGACATCGCCGCCCTGGGCAAGAAGAACGCGTCCGCGCTGAACCGCGTGTTCGAGGCCTGCCAGAAGCTGTCCGGTCTCACCGACGAGGACGTGGACGAACTCCTGGGGGAATGAGGGCGCGGCCGGAGCGGGAGTTCTACTTCCGGCTGGCCGCGCACCTGGGCATGACCGTCGCGGAGATGTTGGCCCGGATCAGCTCCCGTGAGCTGACCGAGTGGGCCGCCTACGAGCGCCGCGCCGGCCCTCTCGGCGGACGCCGCGGCGACGTGCACATGGCCGTCGTCTCCGCGGCGATCTACAACACCAACCGCAAGAAGGGGTCGAAGGCGATCGACCCCGAGAAGCTGCTGCCCGTCTGGGACGACTACCAGTCCGAGGACCAGATGTGGGACGCGATCCGCGCGGCCAACATGCAGCTGGGCGGCGCCGAGACAACCGAGTAGGCCGAGCTGGTGGGAGGTGATCCCACGTGGCGACTGTTGCATCCTTGCTGGTCAAGCTGGGATTGGACGGGAAGCGGTTCGACAAGGGCGTCAAGAAGGTCTCGCGCGGCCTGGACAACCTCATCAAGAGGTTCGACCGGGTCGGCGACATCGGCAAGATGACGGCGCTCGCCACCGCCGCGTCCGCGCTGACCTCGCTGACGGCCGCCGCGGGCCCCGCGTCCGGGGCGCTGCTCGCCGTCCCCGCCGCCGCGCTCTTAGCCGGGGCCGGTGTGGCCACGCTCGCCGCCGGCCTGTCCGGTGTGGGCGACGCGATGGCCGCGACCGGCGGCACGGCCGCGGAGCTGGAGGAGTCCCTGGCCGGGCTCGCCCCGGCAGCGCAGAACTTCGTGAGGAGCTTCGCCGGGGTCCGCCAGCAGTTCGCGCCGATCCAGCAGGCCGTGCAGCAGCGGTTATTCGGTGGCCTCGGCGAGGAGCTGTCGGCGCTGGCGACCGGCGCCATGCCGACCCTGCGCACGGGGATGACCGCCGTCGCCTCAGCACTCAACAGCCTCGGGTCCGAGGCGATGAAGACCATGGCGACGCCCCTGTTCCAGGGGCAGCTCGCCGACATCTTCGACGGCACCGCCAAGGCCACGGAGTCCTTCTCCGGGGTGGTCGGTCCGCTGCTGACCGTCCTGGCCCAGCTCGGCGTGGCCGGGCTGCCGCTCATCACCCGGTTCAACGAGTGGGCGGCCGGGGCGCTCTCCTCGGCCGCGGCGTTCATGACGTCCGAGGCCGGCGCGGCCCGCCTGTCCGAGATCGTCACCACCGCCGGCGACACCCTGGCCCAGCTCGGCTCCATCGCCGCGAACCTGGGCAGCTTCCTCGGTGGGATCTTCGGCGGGGCGTCCGTCTCCGGCGGGGACCTGCTCACCACCATCGAGACCCTGACCGCCCAGTGGGCCACGTGGGCGAACAGCGCCCAGGGCCAGGAGCAGCTCGGGCAGATCTTCGCCCTGCTGACCCAGGTCGCGACCGACCTGCTCGCGATCCTGCCCGGCGTGGCCGGGGTGATCGGCACGATCGCGTCCATCTTCACCAGCCTCCCCGGGCCGGTCCAGTCCACCGTGGCGCAGATGCTCGCCTGGTCCATGGTGCTGGGCCCCATCGCGGGCAAGATCGCCGGGCTGTCCGGCATCGTCACGTCGCTGAGCGGCGGCCTGCTCAAGCTCGGCCAGAGCATCAAGTCCCCCGACACCGCCCTGGGAAAGTTCACCCGCAAGCTCAGCTCCCTCGCGCTCTCCGCGGGCAAGGGCCTGGGCAAGCTCGTGGGCATCCTGGGCAAGCTCGGCGTCCAGGCGCTCCTCATGGGAGCGCGGATGCTCGCCGGGTGGATCCTGGGCATGGGCCCGATCGGGTGGATCATCGCCGCGATCATCGCCCTGGTCGCGCTCGTGATCATCTACTGGGACGAGATCGTCGCAGCGATCACGATCGCGTGGGAGTGGATCAAGCAGGCCACCGTCTCCGCGTGGAACGCCGTGGTCGCGTGGCTGACCGGCATCTGGGCCTCGATCGTGGCCACCGCCACCGCCGCCTGGGAGTGGCTCAAGTCAGCCGTGTCCGCAGCCTGGAACTGGCTGGTCTCGCTCTTCATGACCTACCACCCGGTGGGCATCCTGATGTCGCACTGGGAGCAGATCAAGGCGGCAGCAGCCGCGGCCTGGGCGTGGATCAAGGCCAAGGTGTCCGCCCTGTGGAACGGGCTGGTCAACTTCATCTCCGGCGGCATCAACAAGATCCGCTCGTTCATCACCAACGGGTTCAACGCCGCGAAGAACATCGCGATCGCCGCGATCCTGGGCCTGCACAACCGGGTGGTCGCCACGATCGCGCGGGTGATCTCCACCGTCCGGGGCATCCCCGGCAAGATCCGCTCCGCTCTGGGCAACCTCGGTTCACTGCTCACCGGCGCCGGCCGGTCCATCATCCAGGGCCTGATCAACGGCGTCACCGGCATGATCGGATCGCTCCGCAGCAAGTTCAGCCAGATCACCAACATGATCCCGTCCTGGAAGGGCCCGATGCGGGTCGACCTGCGACTCCTGGAGCCGACGGGCGCGGCCATCATGAGCGGCCTCACCCGAGGCATCGAGGGATCCCTGCCCGGCCTGCGCTCCACCCTGGGCGACGTCACCAAGGAGATCCCGTCCAACGTCAGTGCGAGCGTCCGTCACAGCGGCGGATCCGAGCGGGTGATCGTCTTGGACCTGGCCGGAGCCGACGGCGAGATGAAGCGCATGATCCGCAAGTGGGTGCGCACCGACGGCCGCGGCGACGTCCAGGTGGCGTTCGGCCGGTAGACCCCAACCTGAGAGGAGGGCCCACCGTGGCCTTCAGCAACGCTCTGCTCCACCCCATGCTCACCACGGCCGGGACCACGGCCGTCCGAGCGTCCCTGCACACCGGCGACCCCGGCACCACCGGAACGTCGGAGGTGTCCGGCGGCGACTACGTCCGCCAGGCGGTGACGTGGCAGGCCCCGGCCGACGGCGCCATCACCGCCAGCGGGGAGCTGGTGTTCCTCGTGCCCGGCCTGGGCTCGGCCGAGGTCACCCACGTGGGTCTGTGGACCGCCGCCGGGGCGTGGCTCGGCGCGCTGCCGGCGGACGTGCCGCAGCCGTTCCCCTCCCCGGGGACGGCGACCGTGGCACCGCTGACCCTTGACATGACCGGGGGCGTCCTGGTGGCGTCCATCAGCTCCGAGTGAGAGGAGGCCCTCGTGGCGATCGTCTGGTCCAACAGCTTCGACGGCACGCCGGGGCAGAGCGTCACGGTCGCCAACAGCGCCGCCTACGGCAACCCCATCGCGGGGCTGCGCAACAACCCGCCGCCGGACGCCGTCAGGTACGGCGACCAGGCGGTGATGGGTGGCGCGTCCCTGCGCCTGGGCACCGACGCGGGCACGCCGCACGGCGACGTGTGGCTGCACTACCCCACCCTGAACGAGTACTCGATCTCGGCGTATCTGCTGGTGCCCCAGGGGACGTGGCTGCGGGTCCGGGACGCGAACATCATCACCGAGCTGTACCTGGCCACCGAGTCCGGACAGTACTTTCTGGGCACCCATGCCGTCCCGGCCGAGACGGCCGCCCAGCTCATCGGCCGGTGGGTCCGGGTGGAGGTCTCCGCGACCCTGGAGCGGATGGCGTACCGGCTCTACTGGACCGACGTCCACTCCACCGGGGCCCCGGACTACGAGTACTCCGAGGGCAGGGCGGCGGGCAGTACCGTCGGCGGCATCTTCACCCAGGGCGCCGGGATCGCCTCGGCCCCTACTCCCTACATCGACCAGATCAGGATCGGGGAGGGTGAGTGGCTGGGCCCGTGGCCGACCCACCAGCAGTTCTCCGCGTCCGGGGCCCTGCCGCTGGCCGGGTCGGCGACCATCACTGCCGCTCTGGACGACGGGCCGATCCGGGCCACGGGCTCCCTGCCTCTGTCCGGGTCTGCGGCCATCACCCGGCACGCCACCCTGGCCGCGGCCGGGACGGTCGGCGACCTGACCGCCGCCCCGGCCGCTATTGCGCGGGAGGGGCGCTTCGGCGCATCCGCGACCCTGCCCCTGGCCGCACACCCGGCCGTGGTGCGCGGGACCTTCCGGCCCACTTTCCCGCCGGCGCTCACCGCGGAGATCCTCCTGGGCGAGGAGTGGGTGGACATCACCGGCGACGTGCGGGTGGAGGAGGACGTGGCCATCGGGCGGGGCCGGGCCGACGAGGCCGCCCGCGCCGACCCGTCCTCGCTGTCCCTGATGCTGAACAACCGCCACGGCCGCTACAGCCCGCGCAACCCGCTCGGCCCGTACTACGGGAGGCTCGGCCGGAACACGCCGTTGCGGGTGCGGGTCGGCGAGCTGCCCGAGCCGGGGGCCGTGATCTTGAGGGATGCGTTCTCGCGGACGGTGTCCTCCGGGTGGGGCACCGCCGACACCGGCCAGCCCTGGCAGGTCTTCACCGACCACGCGACCAACCGAGTCTGGGTCGGGGAAGGGGCGGGCCGGATGGAGATGGGGACCATCAACACCCTGCCCGGCGCCCGCACCCCGCCCATGCCCGCAGACCTCGACGCCGTGTGGACGTTCTCCCTGTCCGACCTGCCGCGCGGCATGCTCCCCGGTGCGGTCTTCTGCAACCTGGAGATCCGCAGGCACATGGTCGGGGGGCTCCTGTACTCGCTGCGCACCACGATCTCGGTGCGCGTCTTCGGTGGTGCCCCGGACGGCCGGTGCCGAGTGTCCGCGCACATCAACGCCTACAGGGGCGCGGCCATCTCCCCGGTCACACCGGTGGACGCGGTCGCCCCCGCGGTGACCTACGCCGCCGGGGAGAAGCTGACCGCGCGGGTGCTCGCCGACGGGCCCTCCATCAAGGTCAAGGTGTGGCCCGCCGGGACCCCAGAGCCCGCGGCGTGGCTGGCCCAGGGGTGGGTGGAGGACATCGTCGGCGACGGCCCGGTCGAGTTCCAGGCCGTGGTGAGCCCGTCGGCGGACGCCACCGTGCTGCCGCTGACCGTGGCGTTCCGGGGCATCACCATCCGCGAGCCCGTCCCCGTGTCGTCCGCGTGCCGGTTCTACGGGGAGGTGAGCAGCTGGCCGTCGCGGTGGTCGCTGTCGGACACCGACGTGTGGGTGCCCGTGGCCGCGGCGGGGATCAGCCGCCGTCTCGGTCAGGGTGCGAAGCCGCTCCGAAGCACGCTGCGCCGGGTGCTGCCCACCTACCGGCCACTCGCCTACTGGCCGATGGAGGACGGGTCCGCCGCGGGCTCGGCCGCCGAGGTCTCCGGCACGGCCGGCCCCCTCCTCACGTCCGGACTCGTGTTCGCCGAGGAGGACAGCCTGGCCACGTCCGAGGCCCTACCGACCGTGCGGCCCGGCGCCCGGATCCAGTCGGGCCCCATCCGGTCGATCGGCACCGGCTCGTGGGAGGTCGACATGCTCGTGCGCATGGCCGAGCCGACCGAGGCCACGACCAACCAGGACCTACTCGACGTCACCTCATCAACGGTGCGGGTGCGGGTGATCACCCGGCAGTGGACCGACGGGCGGCCGATCATCGCCGCCTACACCTACGACCCCGACGGGGCGCTGCTCGGCTCCTGGTCGATGTACACCGACCAGACCGACGCCCCGCTGGTCTACGGGCAGTGGGCGCGACTGCGGATCATCGCGTGGACGGGCCCCCTGTGCGTGACGCGGTTGGACATCGCCGATGCGGCCGAGCAGTACCGGGGAGGGCAGCACACCTACACCTACAGCCCCGGCGTGGGCACGCTCTCCCGGATCAACACCGTGTTCGGGGCGGCCCTGGGCGACGTCGCGATCGGACACATCACCGCGTGGGGCGCCCGCTACTCCAACGGCTACTTCACCTCGTTCAGCGGCTTCGCCGGGGAGACGACCGCCACCCGGCTCTCCCGGCTCGGCACCAGCGAGGGCGTGCCGATCCTCGTGACCGGGGACGCCAACACCGCCCTGGGCCCCGAGCCCGCCGGCACTCTGCTGGAGGGCGTGGGTGCGGCGACGGACGCAGACCTGGGCGTGCCCGGCGAACCGAGGGACGATCTCGGTCTGATGTACCGGGCCCGGTCGACGCTGTACAACCAGCCGCCCGTCATCACCTTGGACTACCGGGCCGGGACGATCTCCGATCCGGTGGAGCCC
The DNA here is from genome assembly GCF_050955985.1 of Nocardiopsis sp. CA-288880. Taxonomy (NCBI): domain Bacteria; kingdom Bacillati; phylum Actinomycetota; class Actinomycetes; order Streptosporangiales; family Nocardiopsidaceae; genus Nocardiopsis; species Nocardiopsis sp. CA-288880. Next base: position 7,433,106 of record NZ_CP192105.1, read on the forward strand.
CAGGACGACGACCAGAACACGCGCAACGACGTCGAGGTCAAACGCGCGTCCGGGTCCAGTTACCAGGTGGTGGACGAGGACGGGCCGCTCGGCGTGAACCGGGTGGGCCGCTACGACGAGTCCGTCACGCTCAGCCTGGCCGACGACGCCCAGCTGCCCGACCAAGCCGGGTGGAGGCTGCACCTGGGCACGGTCGATGAGCTGCGGTGGCCGACCATCCACCTGAACCTCGCGAATCCTCGTATGCGGGAGCACATCCCGGACCTGATCGGCCTGGACACCGGGGACCGGATCCGCATCCTGAACCCCCCGCTCTGGACCCAGTCGAGCGCCCTGGACCTGATCGTGCAGGGCTACGAGGAGCGGATCAACGCCTTCGCGTGGGACCTGGTGCTCACCTGCACACCGGCGTCCCCGTGGACGGTGGGGGAGGTGCCCGAGACGGGCCCGGCCGTGGTGGAGCCGTCCGCCCCGGACCGGGCCGACACCGCGGGGTCCGTCCTGGCCGCCCCCGTCTCCGCGACCGACACCGTCCTGGACGTGGCCACCGTCCAGGGACCGCCCTGGATCACCACGTCCGCCCACCCCGGCGACTTCCCGCTCGACGTGGTCCTGGGTGGGGAGGTCGTCCGCGTCACCGGCATCGCGCCGAGCGCCGCGGGGCAGGCGTTCACCGTCATCCGCTCCATCAACAACATCGTCAAGGGACACGGGACGGGTACGGACGTGCGTCTGGCCCAGCCCCTGATTGTCGCCCTGTAAAGAGAGGAGTCCCATGCCGTTCCCCTGGTTGGCCGGGCAGAGGATCACCGCCGAGAGGCTCATGGAGTCCGCCCCGGTCTACGTCCAGAAGACGGAGCTTCAGGCGCGCACGTCGACCGGCACCCCGACGGCCGACCCGGACCTGCGCATCACCCTGGACCCCGGCACCTACGACATCGAGCTGGAGTTCGGGTACGCGGGCACCGCCGGGTCCGGAGGTGTGCGCACGAACTGGTCCGTGGACAGCGGAGTGGTCGCCATCTCCGGCATCCGGTTCACGCGCGGCACCGGTGCGGACGCCACGGGCCGCAACTCCGACCCGGGCCGCCACACCGCCAACGGGCTCGCCACGGAGGCCGTCTACGGCCTGACCTCCGGGTCCGGACAGCGCGGGTGGGGCTCGGAACGGTGGCGTGCCCTGGTCACCGCACGCGGCGAGATCCGGTTCTGCTGGGCCCAGAAGACATCCAACGCCGCTGAGTCCTGGGTCGCCCCGGAGTCGTTCTTGAAGGTCACGAGGACCGGATGACCCCGGACGCAACCACCCTCGGCGCGTGGATCATCGGGGCCGGCGCCGTCGTCGGGGCGCTGCTCGGCCTCTGGAAGCTGACCGCCGCCGGGTGGCGACTCGCCCGCCGGGTCGGCCACTTCCTGGACGACTGGGGCGGCGAACCCCCAAGGCCGGGTCACCCCGCCAGACCGGGGGCGATGGAGCGCCTAGCCGACCTCGACCAGCGGGTCGGCGGCGTCGAGGAGCAGGTCGCCCGGGTCGACGGCCGAGTCGCCCGGGTGGAGCACGAGCTGCACCCGAACTCGGGTCACTCGATGCGTGACGCCCTGGACCGCGTCGAACGGGAGGTCAGCAAGCCCCGTCCGCCGACGGTGCCGACGGTCCAGCAGACCTTCGTCACCCCGCCGTCCTCCGACCCCACCGACTGACCACCCACCCATTCCCGGGGCCCGGTTTTACGCCGGGCCCTTCGTCATGCCCTGGAGGCCCTATGTCCTGGCGACTCGCCCGCTCCCTGGAACAGCTCCGGGGGGAGGTGAACGCCACCGCGCCCCGCCGCTCGAAGAGAAGCGACGGCAGCATCGGCGACGCCGCACACTCCCGCACCGCGTCCGACCACAACCCGAACAGCGCGGGTGTCGTGTGCGCGATCGACATCACCCACGACCCCGCCGGCGGCGCGGACATGAACCAGCTCGCCGAGCGGCTCCGCACCGGCGGGCACCCCGCGCTGAAGTACCTGATCTGGAACCGCCGCATCTGGTCGCGCACCCGCGCGGGCGAGGGGTGGCGGTCCTACGGCGGGTCCAACCCGCACTCCTCGCACATGCACGTGTCCGTGGGCGTCGGCTCCGACGGCCGGTCCACGGGCCCCTACGACAACACCAGCTCGTGGGGCATCAGCTCCACCCACACCATGGAGGACGACTTGCTCGGACTGAAGATCGGCGACAAGGGCGACGGCGTCAAGGCCGTCCAGGAACTGGCGCGGCTGGCCGGCCGCGGCTCCGCGCTCGGCGAGGCCGGGGTCGACGGCGAGTACGGGCGGGGCACCGCCGAGGCGGTCCGCCTGTGCCGCAAGGACGTCGGCTCGAAGGCGGCCAAGGGTTACGGCGACACGATCACGGGCCACGCCCTGGCCCAGCTGATCGCCGCCGTCGCGCGCAAGCAGGGAGGGAAGTGACCATGCACGCATCCCCGGCTCCCGCCCCCACACCCGAGCGTGACGCCCGAACCCGCGGGCTCCGCACCCTCGCCCAGACCGTGATCGGGTCGGGGCTGGCCGGCCTGCTCCTGGTCGTGGCCACGGTGCTGACCGACCTGCTTTCCACCGGCGAGGCCGTCACGATCGCCGCGGCCGTCCAGGCGCTCGTGCCGCCGGTGGCCGCCTACGTGTGGCGCCGCCTGGAGGGCGCTGGCCAGTAGGCCCCGCACGCGAACCGCCCCCGCTTTCCTCCGGGAGAGCGGGGGCGGTTCGTCGTGTCCAGGGATCGGTCTACGGCACGTCACCAGCAAACGTCACCGAGTACAGCGGCACGCTGTCAAGGTCGTACAGCTCCAGGGTGTACTGCAGTGCCGTCTCGTCCTCATTCATGAAGCAGTCCGCTTCCCACGTCGCGGTCTGCCCGCTGGAGAGCCTATCCGGCGGGTTCAACGACTGACCCAGATGCGGTTGCTCGACCTCTTCCAGAGGGTCACCGACATGGCAGGTGCCCGTCATCCCACCCAACTGCAGTGGAGCACCGGTGCCGTTGGTCAGCTCCCACGACCACGCCACATACGGCAAAGCCCCGTCTTCGCCGGTGGTCGGGTTGTACGCGTCCTCAGCAACCTCGCGGCGCAGGTCCACCATGGCGATGGTGACGCCGTCACCGAAGTCGTGGGTGCTGCCCAGTTCGGCGGTACCGTCATCCATCTCGGTGTCCGGCTCCTCGTACTCCTCCGTCCCTTCCATGCCCTCGTCGGCGGGCGCTTCCTCGTCGGATGTGCAGCCGACAGCAAGAACTACGGCGAAGGCGACAGCAAGGATAGAGCGTGAGCGCATGGGCTCCCCATGGATATCGAGATGGCGTCTGCCCAGCTTGACGCACCGTAGCGCGAAGTGCCTGACAACACGCGGCCTGCTCAGCCGTAGTTGGGGAGCCCCCGCTCACCTCACGGTGGGCGGGGGCGGTCTTCGCGTTGGCCGCTGCGATCTCAGGAGAGCAGCCGTCCGCGTGCGGGGCCGCCGGGTCTCCGGTCCGGCGGCCCCGGTGGCCTCGGCGCGCAGAGGCCGGGCCATGGGTGGTGGTCTGTGGGTCCCGCGCGCCCAGCCGGTACCGGGAGGCCAGCCGGGCGCGCGGGGTGAAGGGCCCTAGTGGGTCATCTCGCCTTCGCACGGGAAGTCGCCTTCGCCGCCTTTCCCACCGCCGAACCCGAACGGGGCGGGGAAATCGTCGTCCTGCTTCTCGTGCTTTCCGGTAAGCGTCAGCATCGAATCTCTCTTCCTATGAAGTGATCAGATTTCCTGTGCTACCTTCGCGGCCCTGGCCGACAGGAGGGGCGCGAGGATGAAGTACACCGAGCAGGATCTTCACCAGGCTCTTGACCGCCTCGCCCTGGTCCCGGACGGGCCCGAGCGGATCGGGTACGCGGCGGCAACGGTCACCGGCCCCGCCCGCACCGCGAAGGGCGACCGGGTGTGGGTGCGCGTCGGCACCGTGGCCGACTCCGTGGTGTGGATGCGCCCCGACGCCATCGAGGAGGCCGCGGCACAGCTGGGCCACCGGGTGCCGATGCCGAGGCTCCTCGACTCGGCCACGTGGGACGTGTGGGACGTCGAGGAGGACCAGGCCCGGCAGGCCCGCGCCCATGTGTTCGAGCGTGTCGCCGGGTCCCCGCCGTCCGCGGACCCCGCCCTCACCTGCGCCCCAGACGTTGACGACACGTGGTGGAAGGACCTCCGCGCCGCTCACGACGAAATCGCCTCCGCCGGTTGGGCGGGGCCCGGCCGGACCGCGCGCCGGGTCCGCCGGTGGGTGGCCGCCATGGCGGGTGACCGGTACGCGGACGTCCCCATCACGTGGGTTCCCTCGCACTGCGATTTCCACTGGTCGAACCTCCTCTCACCGCGGTTGACGGTCCTGGACTGGGAAGGCTTCTCACTCGCCCCGGCCGGGACGGACGCCGCGACCCTGCTGACGTACAGCCTGGCCGTGCCGTCCGTGGCCGCCCGGGTTCGAGACCTGTTCTCGGACGTCCTCTCGGGCGACACCGGGCAGCTTGCCCTCCTGTTCGCCGCGGCCGAAGTGTGGACAGCGGTGCAGGACGGGCACCACCCTCACCTCGCGGATCCGCTCCGCGCCCACGTGGCCGACCTCCTGGCCTAGCGGCGCGGGGGGCACTTGCAGTCGTCCACCGGCCAATTGCAGGTGTCGCACTTCTTCACGGCCGTGGCCGCGCGCACCCGGTGCAGCTCTCGGACCTCGGCCGGGTCGTACCGGCGGTGCCCGCCCGGGGTCGTGACCGCAGCCAGCTTCCCTTCGAGGCTCCACCTTCGGACCGTCTCCGTGCCGACGCCCAGGATGGACGCGACCACGCCCGTCCCGACGCGCCCGTCTGCCATGAGGGATGGTTTCTCGGTCATCGTGCCTGCTCTCTCTGGTCTGTCACCCACGGGTGTGGGTGATGGTGTCGCCGCAGTGGCGGCACCGCATGGTTCGGATGTCGGGGTACTTCGGGTCAGCCGGGTCCGGGATGTAGTCGTGACTGCCGCTGGCGGTCTTCTCGCACCTGGTGGAACCGTCCACGCCGTACTCCTCGGGGAGGTGTGGAAGGGCGCGGCCCCGCCCCCTTGGTAGGGGCCGCGCCCAGTCTCAGAGGGCGGCGCGAATGGCCGCAGTGAGGACCGCCTGGAGAGCGCCGGCGGGCCCGTCGAGGGACCCGGGCGGAGCGACCAGCGCCCGGCCGACCGCTTCGGCGGCCGTCAGCGGCGGCGGGTCCTCAGGGAGGGTCTCCAGCGGGCTCTCCCAGGACACCGGCTGCGGGTGCGGGTCGCGGACCGGAGCGACCGCCACCCGGATCACGGGGCCGCGCCGGGCCGCGTAGACCGCGTGCCCCTGCAGGTCGGGGCCCAGGTAGGTGACGCGGGCCCCGTGAGCGGCGGCCCATGCGGTGAGCGCCGCCATGGTCGGAAGTTCGCGGAGGTCGCAGACGAGCGTCATGCGGCCCTCACCCCCAGGCGGTGGAGGCCGCCGAGGACCGAGTTCAGGACGTCGAGGGCGTCGGGGGCGGGCAGCGGCTCAGGGATGTATCCCCGGGCTCGGGCGGCGCGACGGGGCCGACGGGTTCGCATGACCTCCGAGGCGATGGTGCGAACGGCCTCAAAAGCCGAAGGATGCAGGTAGCGCGACATGGCGCACACCTCCTGTGTGGTGCCGGATGGGAAGTCCGGCGGACAACATCGGGTGCAGCCATAGTCACTCATCTACTAGAAATCTGCAATGCTCACATGGAGACTGATTGCTGAACCTGAGAAGATTCGTCAACCCCAATGTGAGAGGTGAGTGAAATGTCTGATTCTCAGCGCCCGGACGTAAGATCAGGAGGCACCGCAGGAGACCCGAGAGGAGACGACGACGTGGCAGGCAGCCCGACCGTGCGCAGGCGTCGCCTGGCGCGGAAGCTACGCGAGCTGAGAGAAGCCGCCGGACTCACCTCGGACGCCGCCACCCAGAAGGCAGGGTTCTCGCGGGGCAAGCTCACCCGCATGGAGCGCGACGAGTGGGTCCTCCCGAACCCGCGCGACATCGAGAAGCTCCTGGACGTCTACAAGGTCACGGACCCGGCAGAGCGCGGCGCCTACATCACGCTCGCCGAACAGTCCCGGCTCAAGGGCTGGTGGGTCGGCTACGCGGACGTGCTCGGCAAGGGTGCCTACGTCGGCATGGAGATGGAGACCTCATCCATCCGCACCATCGAGACCCTGCTCATCCCCGGTCTGCTCCAAACGGAGAGCTACGCCCGCGCAGTCATCCGCGGCCACGGCATCACCGATGAGGACACCATCGCCCGCAGCGTCGAAGCCCGGATGATTAGGAAGCAGATCCTCGCGCGGCCGGACGCCCCGAAGCTGTGGGCCGTGATCGACGAGGCCGCCCTCCGCAAAATCACTCCGGATCTGGCCGACCAGCTCCAGTACCTGCTCGACGTACAGCGCCCGACCCTTCGTGTCCAGGTGCTCCCGAATCGTCTGGGGCCGCACGCGGTGATGCCTGGCGGATTCACCATCATGGACTTCCCAGAGGACCCGAGCTGTGTATACCTGGAGACCAGCGGCCTCAACACCCTTTTCCTCGAAGAGGAAGGCGACATCCGCCAGCACGAGCTGCTGTACGACTACGCCCAGGCATCCGCGCTCTCGGTGGATGATTCGACCGCTTTCATCACCGAGGTGCTGGAGTCCGTGACCTGACCCGAGAAGGAGCACACCCGATGCTCGACATGTCCCACACCCTGACCTTCCGCAAGTCCAGCTACAGCAGCGCCCGGCAGGAGAACTGCGTCGAGGTAGCCGGCGCACCGACCGGCGCAGCTGTCCGTGACACCCAGAACCGCGCCCAGGGGCACATCTCGTTCCCCATCGGCGAGTGGGCCGCTCTGCTGACCACGACCCGCAGGTAGCTTCCTGGAAACGAAGAACCCCCGGCCGAAGCCGGGGGTTCTTCGTCATGCATACCCGATGCATGTCCCACGAGCACTGTACCCCGGCGCGCCGACACCGGGAAGGGACCAAGGCCCCGGGTGCCGCGTAGCACCCGGGGCGCCCGCCGCCGACGGAACGCGGCCAGGCTACGCGGCCGTGCGGATCTCGCGCAGGTGCCGGCGCACCGTGGACGCGCTCACCCCCACGACGCTCGCGATCTGCTCGGCGTCATGCTCGGGGTGCGCGTCGATGTGCGCGGCGATGCGCTCGCGGGTGGCGAGCCCGGCCCGGCGCCGCGCTTCGACGGCGGGGAGCACGCGCCCGGGGGAGGCCCCGCCTTTGTGTGCGTGCTCGCCCTCCGGAGTGCGCGCGGTGCGGTCAGATCCCTGCTCAGGCACGATGTGCTCACGCGCGGACAGTGCGCGCGGGGATCCTCCGGCGGCCGTGGCGAGCGCCTCGGCGCGCATCCTCGTGCGCATGCTCGCGGCCTGCTCGCGTGCACGCCAGTCCTCGATCTGCGCGACCGCGCGCGCCCCCTCGGCGTGCGCCTGCGCACGGGCACGAGCGTTCGCCGCGCACTCGATCGGGAGCAGTGCGCGCACCCCGGGGTCGACGTGCCCGTCCGCGCGGTCGCCGCCGACGACGATGTGCGTGCGCGCGCTCAGCGGCACACGCGCGGGCTCGGTCCACGGCACGGGGGCGAGCGGCGTGCGCGCGGTCGGGACCTCGCGCACGGTGAGCGTGCGCACGTCCTCCTCGGTGTGCGCGTAGTGGTCGGCGAGCAGCTGGCGGACCTCGGCCGTGGACTGCTCCAGGCGGACGCCGACGGACAGCCGGTACGCGAGGCCGGCGGGGATCGCCTTCTTCCACCGCCACCCGAACGCGCGCTTCAACTCGGCGATGGCCTCGTGTCGGTCCAGGTGCGTGTCGAGCGCGTCGGAGTACCGGGGCTGCTGCCACAGGACCATCCGCCGCCACATCGCCACGGTGGACAGGGGTGCCAGCGCCCACCGGCCGCGCGGGATCGGCTCCCGCTCCTCGGGCACCTGGAGGACGACGAGGAGGTGATGGCGGAGCGCCTCGACACCGACAATGAGGATCGCCGGGGCGAGCGCGTGCATGACGACCGCCGCCAGGCCGTACTCGGCGCCCGCGTAGGCGTTGATCGAGATCGCCGTCGCCGACAGCGCGCGGGCGACCTGGCGGAGCCACCCGATCGGCCGGCCGATCCACGTGAGCATGATGTCGATCGCAAGGACCGCGATCATGCCGCCCTCGATGCCGATCGGGAAGATGTGCGGGAGCGGCATGTGGAGCTTCACCGCGAGCTCCCGGACGGTCCAGTACGAGATCACCAGGCCGTAGGCGCCGACGGCGAGCATCCCGGTCACGGCCAGGCCGAGGCCGAACTTCTGCCCGTCGGAGAGCGGCGCGCGCTCGGGGGTGCTGGGGGCGCTCACTGGACACCGTCCTTCGCGCTGTCGACCACGCGGCGGAGAACGGGGGCCGCGGCCCGGATGCCTCGCTCGTCGGTGACGGTGGACACCACGCCCGAGGCGTGGGCGAGCCGGTAGCGGAGCGCGTCCGGGATGTCGACGGTCGGCATGTCGAGCACGCCCTCGATCGCGTCGAGGAGGGTACGGACATCGGCGAGTGGAACGAAGCCGGCGCGCACGGGGCGCGGTACGGTGGACATAGGTCTTCTCCTGCTGTGTTCAGGTGGTGGACCAGGCCCTGGCGCGGTGGTAGGACACCGCTCGGGGCCGCTTCATTTTGAGGGTCAGGTGTAGCAACGGGTGTAGCTACTGGCGTAAAACCGTGGTGATTCGGGGTTGTTCGCCGTAGATCAAAACCGCTGGTCAGTGGACCATCACGAGCTTCTGCGATCTACCGGCGCGCAACTACGGATCAGAAGGTTGGGGGTTCGAGTCCTCCCGAGTGCACCACCTTGAGACAGTGGAGAAGAGCGCCCGACCTGCTAACCACAGGCCGGGCGCTCTCTTTTGTGCGCCCACGTCGAAGAGCCCTGTCAGGGGTGCGTTGCACATTCAGTGCACATTGGCCGGGCCTGTCTTCGGTCCGGCCTCAGGCGGCGAGCATCCGCAGCCGCGCGGAGTCCATCGCCTCGGCCACCTCGTCCAGACGGTCCGGGAACAGGTGCCCGTACCGGTCGAGAGTCATTGTGGCGGTCGCGTGCCCGAGCATCGCCTGCACCACCTTCACGTCGGCGCCGGCTGCGATGGCGAGGGACGCCGCCGTGTGGCGGAGCTTGTGGGGCGTGAGCCCGGTCTCGTCCAGCCCCGCCGCTTTGACGGCTCTGCCGAACTCCCGGTTGCGCCAGTTGCGCAGCCGCAGGGGAGCGTTCCGACGCGTGGTGAACAGCAGGTCGTCATCCCCGCGCCCCTGGACGAACGGACGGAGTTCGTCCACCAGGAACGGCAGCAGGGGCACCGTGCGGAACTTCCCCGACTTGGGGAGCTGTTCGATGAGTTCCCCCTCCACTTCCGCGAAGGCCGTCACCACCCGGATGCGCCGCCCGTCCAGGTCGACCCTCCCCACCCGCAGAGCAGCGGCCTCGTTCCACCGCAGCCCCGTGTAGGCCAGGAGCATGATCAGCGGCCGGTTGACGTGCGCGGTCGCGGTGAACTGGTCGTACCGGGTGCGCAGGGAACCCGCGGCGGTTGCCAGCCTCTCGACCTGGGTGTGGTCGAGGTAGACGTGTTCGGCCTCGGAGGACTTGGGGAGAGGAACGCCCCGTGCCGGATTGGCGGACAGCCGCCGGGGCACGCACCACTGCAAGACCATCGACAGCACCCCGTGCGCCCGCCGGGTCTGGGAAGCCCCGAGGTCGGCACCGCCCTGTTCCCGCGGCTTCTGGAGTTGGGCCACCCACACGGCGACGTCCTCCCCGTGAATTGCCGAGAGCGGGAGATCCGCCCAGCGGGGAAGGACGTGCGAGTCGAGCAGAGAGCGGTACTTCCACCAGGTGGACCGCTTGATGTCGGTCCGGGTGCTCAGCCACTTCTCAGCCATCTGTCCGAGGGTGACCTTCGAGGCCGAGGGGTCGCGGTAGGAGCCTTCATGGAGGCTGTTCTCGATCTCGGTCTGCCGCTTCTCGGCGTCCGGCTTCTTCTTGTAGGTGCCGCCGCTCTTGATCTTCCCGGAGGGGTCGTAGTAGCGGACCAGCCACCGGGCGGGAGGCGTGCGTTTGGCGGCCTTCGCCTTCTTCACTGCCTCCACGTACGCCTTGTCGTTGGTGCGGTCGTAGACCCATGCACGGGCCATGAGGGATTCCTTTCGGACAGCTCAGCGAGAGGTGACCCAGGCGTGGACCTCAGCGGGCACGTAGCGCACGTACCGGCCGACGCGGTGGGAGGGCGGTCCGTCGCCCTTGTAGCGCCACTCGTAGAGGGTCTTGGGCGGGATGCGGAGGTAGGCGGCGGTCTCGGTGACCGACCACAGGCCCGGTTCGGGGCGGGAGAAGGGGGCGGTGGGTGGGATCATGCGGCCCTCGTCTCGTCCATTGCCGACAGGTCGTCCCGCCGCGCGGCGTCGAGTTGGGCCAGGCGTCGGAGGGCTTCACCGACCGCCCGGAGTAGTCGCCGTTCGCGGGGTGCCACGTCGGGGTCGGTGGGTTTGGCCAGCTCCCACTCGAAGGAGCCGGAGGCGACCGAGGCCAGTGCCGGAGGGCGGGGGTTGTCCCCGTCGCCCTGGTCCTCGTTGACGGGGTCGACTCCGAGGGTGTTGAGGACCCAGGTGAGTCGGTCGGCTTTGTGGTCGGCGAGGGTCTTGCCGGACCACTTGCGCGAGACCAGGACACGGCGTCCGGCGTAGCCCAGGTGTTCGCGGCGGTGGGCCTTGGAGCGGCAGAACCCGGGGCGCAGACCTGCCTTGGCCTGGTCGGGCTGGATGCCGTACCGGAGCCAGTTGGCGCAGCGGGGCGAGCAGGGCTCGTACCGGAGGGTTTGCATGAGCCGGTCCGCGTGCTGTTCCTGCCGGACGGTCTCGGTGGCGTGGCAGTCGGCGATGTCCTTGGTCAGGTACTTGGCGAGGTAGCGCACGCACCGGGCGGCGTCCTCGGTTCCGGCCACGACCCCCTTGGCGTCCACCTGCTTTCCGAAGCGGACCACGTGGAAGGGTTCGGCGTCCGGGGCCTTATCGAGGGCGTCCAACGCCTCGTCCCAGGTCGGGAGGACTTCCCCGGTAGTGGGGTCGAGGTAGGTTCCGGCATCGGTGACCCAGACCGGGAGGCAGTCGCCCTCGAAGACGACGCGGTCGGCGGCCGGCCACCAGACCTGGTGGTAGGTCGCGGCGGCGATCTGCCGGAGTTCGGCCCGGGGGATGGTTCCCCGGGTGGCCATGTGCAGGTGGGGTGCCAGGCGGCGTTGGGGTTCGACGGCGGCGAAGTACTGGACGTCGAACCCGGCGACCCGGCGCAGGTTCTGCACGAACCTGTCCACCAGCTTGGAGAAGTGCAGCGTGTCCCGGGCGGCCCGCCGGTAGTCGTACGTGGTCGGGACGACCGGGGTTCCGTCCGAGCGCACCCGCCCGTAGGAGTCCAGGGTCAGGGTGAGGAACAGGGAAGGCCGGAACACCTTCCCGGAGTCGGGATCGGTGAACGCACGGCCGACCGTCTTTCTCGTCATGGGCCGCTTGGGCAGATCCGGTGCGTCCTGACGACGCCTGGTCGAGCGCACCCGGCGCGAGCCCGAAGAATCACCAAAGCGTGTGACGGAGCCCCGCAGGCCCGACGCGGTGATGTCCTCGTCCAGCCCGGCGATGGCCGCGTCCAGGGCTGCGAGCTGTTCGGGGTCAGTGTTGCCTGTGGAGGCAATCCGGTCCCGTTCAGCGGTCACCATCGCACGCTGTTCCACCCAGGCCCGTTGCTGTTCAGTCGGAGGGTCGGGCTTCACGACAGGTTCGGCGGTCAAGTGCCAGCCCTCTTCGCACTGGGTCCGCCGCAGCGACCTCTTACGACGGGCGCAGGCAGGGCACCGGGATTCCAGGGTGGACCCGCAGGGGACGTCGATGACCTCGGTGGCACCGGTGGCGATGTTCGTACGTCGGAGGGACACCGGGCGGATGCACACGCCGTGGTCGGCGGCGACCTGTTCGGCCACCTCACGGGCCAGGGGTTGCGCGAGCCGCTCGGCCCTCGTTGACTTACCGGTAGGCGTCGGCATCAGCCCACCCCCACAACCACAAAGCGGGAGCCCCCACCCCATGCAGCCCGAACGTCCCAAGTCGTGGCCACTGGTGGGCTTGACCGCCGTTTTCGTGATGAACGTCGTCTTCGTCTTGACGCCACCGATCATTGGCGGCAAGCCGTACGGAATGACTGTCGCGTGGGGCCTCATCTTGGGATTCGCGGTCATGGTGCACCGTGCGATGTGGTCCCAGTACCGCGCGCATCAACAGGATTCACCACCCGAGGAGGAAACTGAGCCGTAGGCGTTGGACATCGCGGTGATGTCCTCGTCCGAGACGTAGGCGGCACGGACCCGCACCGGGGCCGGAGAAGTCTCCATGCGCACGTAGGCCACCCCGGGAAGGGTGGGGTCGATCAGGTGCGCGTTCGCCCCACGGTCCCGCGCCCCCTCCCCGAGGACCATGTCCACCTGCGACGCCTCGTCCAACCTCAGGGCGACCTTGTCGGGGAACAGGTTCCGGAGGTTCATGACCTCCTTCCGGGGGTCCTGGAGTGCGGCCAGGACCGAGAACCCGACCGAGCGCCCCTGAGAGGTCAAGGTGGCGATGGCGTTCTCAGCACGGCGGCGCACGTCCCGGTCGGGGTGGTAGGCGGTCAGGAACGCGACCTCGTCGATGACCACCAGGACGAAGGGGTCCTTCCTGCTGGGTATGTGGGAGCGCTGCTTGCCCGCGTAGCGGCGGGCCCGGTTCTGCATGTCGGCCACAGCCAGTTCGAGGAGTGCCACCGCGGATTCGCCGTCGTCGGTGTAGTGGGCGAACAGGTCCCGTCCGTAGGACAGTTCCATGCGCTTGGGGTCCAGCGCCCACACCTGCGCGGTCCGGTCGGCGATCGCGGGGAGCATCGCGCGGATGGCCGACCAGATCACCGATCCTTTCCCGGAGCCGGTCACCCCGGCTGCGAGGACGTGGGTTCCGTGCAGGCGCAGCAGCCAGGGTGAGCCGTCTTCCCGGTGGCCGATGGGCAGCGCGGTCAGGTCCGCCGTGTCCGGGACGTCCAGGGCGTCGAGGGGTTCGGCCAAGGTGTCGTGTCGGGGGAACTCCAGCGTGATCCTGCGGGGTCCGTTCACCACCACGCGGCAGGAGGGAGCCTGGAAGCCGTGCGCGAGTTCAGCCACGCGGGTCTCGAAGTCGGCCGGTGAGGTGCCGGCGACCAGGGTGACACGGACGTAGTCGGCCCATTCTGAGCAGGTGACGCGACGAATCCTGGGCAGGTAGCGGCGCTCCTGGTAGGACTCGGCCAGGCCGGAGATGACCAGGACGGGTTGCCAGTGGCGCCGGTAGACGAACACGTGCCGCCACCAGGCCAGCAGGCGCAGGGTGACCCAGGGCCGGTAGGAGTCGGGCCAGACGCGCCACCACGCCAGGGAGGCAGCAGCGGCCAGGCCCCACAGGGTGGCGAGTCCGGGCCACTCGAACCACCACCAGGCCCCAGCCGAGGAGGCTAGGCAAGCGACCATGACGGGGAACCGGAACGGCAGCGTCACCAGGAACCGGATCAGGCGCCAGATCCATGAGCCCAGCACCACGATGCCGGGGGTTTCCACGATCGGGGTCGTCCACCGCACCCCGTGGGCGGGGGTGGGCAGGGTCGGAGAGGTCTGGGCGGAGCCCACCTTGGACTGAGGCATCACCGACCACTCCGGTTCTGGTCCTCGAGCCGGGCCAGGAGCCGGTCACGGTCGGAGCGGGCACGGGCGGCGATCGCCTCGGCGGTCGGGTTCTCCTCCCGGTGGGCGAGGGTCGCGAACACCCGTGCCTTGAAGTCGAAGAAGTCCGCCCGTTCGGCGTCCGTGGTGGGCGGGGGGTTGGTCGCATCCAGGAGCAGGCGGACCAGTTCCGGGCCGCTCAGGCCGGACAGGTCACGGGGGTAATCGGACATACTGAAGACACCTCTTCACGAAGCTTTCGCAGGGTTCGGGTAGGGGTTCACAGGGGCGGCTCGGTGTTGGCGCACCAGGCCGCCCCGCTTTCACATCTGAGCCAGGGTCAGGCGGCTTCCTTGGCCGGAACAGCACGGCGACCACCAGCACCGGGAGCTTTCACGCCACGGGCGCGCAGGGAGTACGCCACCCGGGGGCGGCGACCGGAGTCGTCCACGTAGGGCATGACCGCCATGGACTCGAACTCGATCGGGCGGAACGGCAGCCCCGGAACCTCGTCCGGCAGAGTCGGGCACACCTCGGCGGCGACCTTGACCTTCACCGACTTGGCCTTACCGCGCGCTTCGGGGTCGGCGTCGATCACGTCCACCGCCCACAGCGGCAACCCCGAGTCCTTGTCCGTCTGCGGACGCTTGGTCTCGAAGTCGGTGATCGCTTCCACCCCCAACGCGAACGCACCGTGCGGGAACACCGCCCCGAACGCCACCGGCAACGCACCCTGAATAGCCATCTGGCCAGTCCTTTCTCATCGTTCACGCAGGTCATGACCCTTGGTCGGAATCAGATCCGACTCCCCCGACCAGGAATCGATACATGTATAGCATGTATCGAATCTGGCGACCAGAGTTCACCGGACGCCGTGGTCTGCTGTTGTCGTCTCCGCCCCCTGGACGGGTTATCGGTACGGTCCCACTGTGGCCCGCAGGGCCGGGACGAGATCACTACATGGCTGGACGTGTTCAGGACGTCTCGATAATGTGAGCGCGTCCCCAGACATCCTGCGAACCTGAGGTACATGCCGAACGAGAGGTTGCGAGCCGCGCTGCTCCAGCGGGGGGTCACCCCGGCCCATGTGGCCGACGAGGTCGGCGTGGACGCCAAGAGCGTGGAGCGCTGGATCACACAGGGGCGCACCCCCTACCGTCGTCACCGCTACGCGGTCGCGGCTTTCCTCGGCGTGGAGGAGACCTACATCTGGCCGGAGGCGCTCAGCCCGGACCAGAGCAAGGCCGCTTCACAGAGCGAGATCGTGGAGATCTACCCGCACCGGTGGAGCGTCCCGCAGGACCTGTGGAAGCGCGTCTTCGAGAACGCCCAGCAGGAGATCTCGGTCCTCGTCTTCAGCGGGTTCTTCCTCGCGGACGACCCCAGCATGATCAAACTGCTGGCGGACAAGGCCAGGGCCGGCGTGCGGGTGCGCTTCCTGCTGGGGGACCCCGAGAGCGAAGCGGTCGCCCAGCGCGGACGGGACGAGGGCATAGACGAACTTCTGGCCGCGAAGATCCGGAACGTGATCCTGTTGTACCGGTCGCTGCGCGCCGTCGAGGGTACGGAGTTCCGCCTGCACAGGACGACCCTGTACAACTCCCTCTACCGTGCGGACGACCAACTCATCGTCAACACGCACGTGTACGGCGCCATGGCGTCCGAGGCCCCGGTCTTCCACCTGCGCAAGATCCCCGGCGGGACCCTGTTCGGCACCTACCTGGAGAGCTACGAGAAGGTGTGGGGGCAGGCGACCCCGCTCGACTGAGGAAGGCTGAACGCATGGGCAAGCGGATTGACTACTACGACGACCCCGGGGCCCCGGCGGCGAACAGCCTCGTCCCATCGGTGAACGTGTTCGTGGTCAACGAGCGCGACGAGGTGCTGATGATCCGCCGCACCGACAACGACAACTGGGCGGTGCCCGGGGGCGCACTGGACCTGGGCGAATCCGTTCCCGAGGCAGCGGTGAGGGAGACGCTGGAGGAGACCGGGATCCACTGCGAGATCACCGGAACCATCGGCATCTACAGCGACCCCAGGCACATCATCTACTACACGAGCGACGGCGAAGCGCGGCAGGAGTTCTCCCTGGTGTTCGCGGCGCGCCCGCTCTCCGGTGAACCCACACCGAGCGACGAGTCCAGGGAGGTCGTCTGGGTGCCCAAGCACGAGCTGACCGGCTACCGGATGGACCGGTCCATGCGGCTGCGCGTCGAGCACTTCCTTGCCGGAGGCCCTCCCCACATCGGGTGAGCGGTCACCGAACCTCGGCCAGGCGCCGTTCCACGGATCGCACCGACGTCGTCAGCAGCGGTGAGGAGCGGGTGATGGAGCGGTGGACCAGGTCCTCGGGGGCGTAGCGCTCCAGGATTTCCGACAGTCGGCGCTCTACAGGCAGGTGTGTGCCGTCTGGGCCGGTGGTCATGTCCGAGTAGGTGAGGGCGTCCAACAGGTCATCCGGTGGAGCGGCGAACTCGTCCTTGAGGAGAGCCAGCAGTCCGCGTTCCTCGGCTTCGACCACGGCGCAGGAGTGATAGGCGACCAGGGAGACCAGGGATTCGTCTGCCTCCTGGACGTGGAGCAGGTACCGGGCGCCGTCGAGGGGATGGAAGCCCGTCGTCGCCAGGTCCGGGGAGTACCCGATGTCGTGCAGCCAGGCGGAGGCTTCGACCAGGTCGGCGTCATCACCGAGCACCGGACGCAGGGAGCGCGCCTGTTCGGCTACCCCCTGGGAGTGCGCCCAGCGACGGGGAAGGGGTCCTTCGAGCAGTTCTCGCGCGAGATCCCGCGCCCAGTGAACATGTCCCACATGTACCAGGCTAGCTTGTGGGCGTTTCGGGCCCTTGGACGAACCGGCCCTTGCCGTGGACGGCGATGACGAGCCCGGTTCCCTCCAGTTCGGAGAGGGCTTGGCGGGCCGTTCCCCGGGAGACGCGGTACTGGCGGACGAGGGCGGCCTCGCTGGGCAGGGCGTCTCCGGGGGCGAGGTCACCGGCGGCGATCTTTTCCCGTAGTTCGGCGGCGATGCGCCGGTACTGGGAGGGAGGCGGACCGTCGCCGGGTGTGCTCTCGCGTTCCTCGGTGGTGCACACGACGCGGCCGGTCCCCGGGACGGCCTTGATCAGCCGCTCCGACTCCAGTTCGGCCAGGGCCCGGCGCACGGTGGTGCGAGCGACGCCGAACTCCTTACCCAGAGCAGCCTCGGAGGGAAGCCCGTCACCCGGTGCCGGGTCCCCGCTGGTGATGCGGGAGCGCAGGGCGTCCGCGATCTGGTGGTACGTCCCCCACGGGGTTCGCGGACTCAAACGTGTTCCTCCAGGAAGGTCTACAGCGGAGCAATAGATGCGCTCTCTATATGGCTGCACCAAAAGTATGGCTGCTCCAAACGTCCACCAGTGTCAGCCAGACTTGAGGACCTTCCTGAAGCTGCGCGAGAGGCAGGCCCGGCTGCGCGCGGCCGAAGAGACGAGGAGAGACCAAGGGCCTTCGACCGCGCATGAGCCTGGTTGTCGTTGGGATCAGCTGGGGTTGTTGACGGTGGTCCTGCCGTGGTCGAGCAGGGCGCGGACCTCGTTCTCGCGGTAGCGATGATGCCCGCCTGGAGTGAGTACCGAGGTCAACCTCCCCAGCTGACCCCATTTGCGGACCGTTTTAGGGTCCACCCGGAACATCCGGGCAACTTCTCCCGGGGTAAGCAACTCTTCAGCTGTGGACATCAGCGGCGGCGGCTCGCTCACGTGCTCTCACCCTCCTTGGGAAGCTTGGTGTCTCTGGTCTGGGCCGAGCGGGTGCGACGTATGTCCTGTTCGTTCTGCCAGCTCAGATAGCAGCCTTGCTGCTCCACAGCCGCCGCCTCCTCAGCGGTTAGGGGTGCGTCATCGGGGCTGATCACAACGACCTTCGAGGAGTCGGAACCGCGGGCTGAACCTTTCCCCTGGTGCGTAGCCGTTCCTCCAGCTGGGCCGGCGTGGGTTCGACCTCGGTGCGCCAAGGCGAGGCGCGCGAGTGGGCGGTGGCGACCCAGAACGACCCCGTCCAAGCGATCTGGTGGGTACGCCCCCAGGTCTGGTTCAACCTCGCCAGGGTTAGCCCCGGCGGTTCCCAGTACTCACCTTTGAGGTCTTGGTGGTCACCTTCGTGGCCTCGTTCAAGGACGCAGGTGCAGCGGCATCCGGATTCGTCCAGGCGGCTCTCTGAACACAGGGGTGGCATCACCAGGACACCTCCAGGCCGCGTAGACCCTCCAGGACCGCGCCCAACACACCTTCGGTTGGAGTCGAACGGAGTGCGGGGGACGAGTTGCTGTAGGCCCGCACTCTGGAGGCCCGACGAGGTCGGCGGTGGCGCAACGTCTCCGTGGCCAGGAAGCGGACTGCCAGCAGGGTCGAGGGGTTCAGGTAGCGCGCGCTCATGGCGCAGCAGCTTCCGTCACGGGCAGCTTCACGAGCCTGACGCCCCGACGTCCTGTCGGCCCGCGTGTCCAAAGGTGTGGGATCAGGTTCCGCATGTTCCTCCCCGCTGAGATCGGGTGAGGCTCACGGCGACATCGCGGGATGCTCCGGAGCCCTCGTACATGCGGAAACGATGCTCTGAGTGAGCGGACATGTGTACCACGTATCGGACAACTTGAGGGACGTCTAGGGACGTCTTCTGTTATCGTCGGGTTCCCGCACTCCGGAGGGCACCGACGTGAACGCTGCACTGCGTAAGGCACTAGCCGCAGCCCAACTCACCGAGACCGATGTGGCCGCGCACCTCGGCGTAGACCCTAAGACCGTCCGCCGCTGGCTCTCCGGCCAACGGCCCTACCCCCGACACCGCTGGGCGTTGGCTGACCTCCTCCAGGTCCAGGAGAACCGTCTTTGGTCGCAGGCCAGCCAGCCCACCGAGGAGCGAGCCCCGTTCTCCGAGCATGCCTGCCGCGTCTATCCGCACCGCTGGGAGGTGCCCCGGGAGGTCTGGCATGACCTGTTCAGCGAAGCGGAACAGGAGATCGGCATCCTGGTCTACAGCGGCCTATTTCTCGCTGACGACGCGGGAATCCTACGTCTCCTCGAAGCGCGGGCACGCGAAGGTGTGAGCGTCCGCATCCTCCTCGGAGATCCGGAGTCAGAGCCGGTGAAACAGCGCGGGAGAGACGAGCGGATCGGAGAGGCCCTGTCCGCAAGAGCTAGCAACGCCCTACTGCTATTCCGAACGCTCCTGGACGTCGACGGTCTCGAACTCCGAACCCATTCGACCGTGCTGTACAACTCCGTCTACCTGACGGAGAAGAGACTCCTTGTCAATCAGCACATTTATGGAGTGCCAGCGGCGAAGTCCCCCGTGGTCGAGGTTAACCGCGAGCTGTCCCCCGACATGGCCGAGACCTACGCACGCAGCTTCGACCGAGTTTGGTTAAACTCCAACCCCACCATTCCAGGAATTCAAACTCTTTAATATTCACCCGAAATGCAGGCATTCACAAAAGTCTCTCGAACAAGCTCTTCCCATTCCTCTGACGGACCGTACCCCCAGGAACGATTTGAGGGAATATCATCATTCAAGGCAAGATTTGCAGAAATGCACAGTTCGTCTGTGATTTCTTGACCTTGACCCCGAAATAGTTTATTCACCTCAACCCCCCTCTGGGCCATTTCCAACAGGTAATCATTCCTCTCCTCGTAGTCAGCCGCACAGCCCGATGCGAAAGATATTAGTACAAAAGAAATAAAAAACCGAGTGAATAGCAGCTTGCCAAACCCAGATTTATTAGTACCTTCCCGAAACGCAAGCACTGACAAAAACTCCTTCCACAAGATTCTCCCAGTCTTCTCTTTCATCAGGATCAACACGGGGAAGATCCGTATTCAGCAACCTGCTAGATTCAGCGCACTGCTCCTCACTAGCCTCCTCACCCTCCAGGTCTTCAATGATTTTATGGACTTCCACCCCCCGCTGAGCTACTTCCTCTAGATAACCGACTTTATCTCCATAAGAGGAAGCGCAACTTGCCAGAAACAGCACAGAAAGGAACGCTGCGGGTATACCTACATGGTTCATTTTCATTTCCTCGAATCCTCCCCCCCAGAAGAGGGCTGATCGAGGTTCTGCTGCCTCATTTTCTGATCCTGCCTCAGCTTCAAGATTTCCTTTGAAAAAGCAAGTATATTTTTCTCCTCTTCTCCTTCCTTGTACCTCCCGACCTCCAGATCAAAGGACTCAATCTCATGCTCAATTAGATCAGCCGTCTGTTGGGAATAGAAACTACGCTCTTTATACTTCCAGTAACCAGCAAAACCTGAAGCAATCCCAATTGCCAGACTATTGGCAGCAACAAACCAAGAATACTCCCTGACAAAAAAAGAGCTTGCCGCAGCAAAAGAACCGATCAGCGATCCAACAATTACCACCCCCTGGACAATGTTACTCACCTTCCTGTAAAAGTCGCTCTCTTTTCGAAGTTCCTCGACGTAGAAAACCGCATCTTCCCTGTATGCCTTCCTTCTGTCTTTCGCGTCTCCCTGAGCCTCCTCAGAAATTTCCTTCTTTTTGCTATCGCGAATCCTACGTAGTTCAATCTCAAGTTGACCGACAGTCCTATACCCCGACCCACCAGACGTCACCATGTCGTCAATGATTGATTGTTCCTGAACTTCAACCCCAGGCACAAACCTAAGAAAAACCCCCCAGAGAAACAGAAGAACAGAAACAGCAAGCATCAACAGTTTTACATAAGGCGCAATGCCATCCCACTGGAATCCAAAATAGTCAACAAGATAAGCCAGCCCACCGAGTATGCCAATCGAAATTAGCAAGATGCTGTAGCGCGCCTTGCTATTTGCATAATCAATGTAGCTTCTAATGAGAACGATCTCTTCATTGAGCTTGGCGATATCCTTTTTGCCCGAATCCACAATTATCTCCTTTAAGTACATTGCGAAATATTTGACATGCTATAGGAGTCATCTATCGCCTGTTGGCCTTACTGGCGAATTCCCTTGGCCACATCCGGACAGATGGCTCCTGGATCGCACCCCTCGAACCTGGCCTTGGACTCTCGTTGAACATCACCGACTAACCATCATCAAGTGCACAAACCCGTTGCCGAGTTGGGCTGTATGGAATCAAGGCGACGGCGCGAGCGCCGTCGCGGCGGCTCGCCGCCGGCGAGGGCTGCGGGCTGCCGCCCGGTCCCTCGCTCGGTCGGCAGCCGTATCCTCCTGGCCTCTACAACGACCGCACGCGATCAGCGGACTCGGTCAGGGACTGGTGGTACCAAGGGGCTCGCGCCCCCTGGCCCCCCCGAACCCGCACGGGACCTGGCGCGACACAGGACGTGCGGAAGTGCCGCCCGATCGCGCCAGAACCCGCGCGGGACCATAACCGTGGTGACCCGCCCCAGATGGCCGCTGTGGTGGTGTACAGGTTGAGCGCACCGGCCCCCGCCCGAGGAGAGCCCTCGTGCCGACCGAACACCAAGGAGTGACCGTGCCCGAAGAGTGGGACCGCATCGACGAGCTTCTCTTCCACGGACACACGATCCAGGCGGCGCACGCGATCAGGGAGCAGTTCGGCCCCATGCCCCTACGGGCCACCATCGAGGCTCTGAGCGAGCGCTTCGAGCACCTGCGCGCTACCCGCCCCGAAGACTTCACGGTGAGCCTCGGTGACTACTGGGACGGCTTCTACTCGTAGTCGTTGCCGTGCCACACACACGTGCCACACCGGGCGGTCAACACCGGGGAATCACGGTAAGCCGGACGGCAAACGTGCAGGTAGACGTAGTACAAGGTCAGTCGTTCGGAGCCTTCTCGGCTTCCCAAGCTGAGGACGTGCTCAGATCCCGGGGCGGCCTACGTAGACACGTTCGAAAGACCATGGCACGCGGTAGCGCATGCGGCCCAGGTGCACATCTTCAGGTGTCCTCTACCGCCTCTAGGCTGACGCCATGCCCCTGACGGACATCACCCGGGACGCGGTCCTCCAGGCGATCGCGGAGTACGACGCCCTCGGCCAGGACCACTTCCTCAGTACCTACGGCTTCAAGCGCGCTGTCTCCTACGACCTCGTCCACAACGGCAGGACGTACGACTCCAAAGCCATCTGCGGCGTCGCCCACAAATACGTCTCCGGACAGGCACTCCCCGCCGCGGAGTTCTCCGGTGGCGCGGCCACCGTAGGGAAAAAACTCAACGCACTCGGCTTCGAGGTCCGCTCTAATCCCAGCATCCCCTGGGCCTGGGACGAGCTGATCCTGGCCTGCGACCTGTTGGCCCAACACGACTGGACGCCGCTGGACACCGCCAGGCCCGAAGTGGTCGAGCTGTCCAGGATCCTGCAACTCCTCCCCCTGCACCCGCAAGAGAAGCGCCCCGCCAACTTCCGTAGCCCCTCCAGTGTCCGTCTGAAGATGGCCAACATCCGCAACTGGTACAAGGTCAACACGAACAAGAAGACCAACGGCAGCACCCTGGACCGCAAGATCTACCAGGCTTTCGCGGAAGACCCCGAGCGGATGCACGCCGCGGCCAGGAGCATCCGCGAAGGCGCTCTCTCCGGGGAGCTTGCCGAGCTTCCCCCCTTCGAGGAGGAAACAGAGGAGGAGATCAGTGCCTCCGAGGGCCGTCTTCTCATCCGCAAGCACTACGCCCGCGAACGCAGCCGCACGCTTCGGACAGAGAAAATCAAGCAGATCCGCGCTCAGGGCAAGCCCATCGCCTGCGAGGCGTGCAGCTTCGACTTCGCCGAGATCTACGGCGACCGCGGAGACGGCTACATCGAGGTGCACCACATCGTCCCTCTCCACCACGCAGGGGAGAGCACGACACGCCTTGCGGATCTCGCCCTGCTGTGCGCCAACTGCCACTGCATGGTCCACGTGGCCAAACCCTGGCTGACCGTCGACCAGCTGAGAACCCTCGTGGCGAAGCAGCGCCCCAAGGAAGACTGACCCCAGACCCCGGGCCCCGGGGTCAGTGCACATTCAGTGCACATGGCTTCGGGGAGCGCTCAGAAGCGCTGGGAAGCGACGGGAACATTCGTGCAGGTCAGGGAGAGATTCGAGGTCTCGTCAGCAAGCCAGGAGCCCCCACCGGGAGAACAGAAGGTTGGGGGTTCGAGTCCTCCCGAGTGCACCACCTTGAGACAGTGGAGAAGCTGCCGACCCGCCACCAACGGGTCGGCAGCTTCTTTGTGTCCCCACAACTCGTGCCCGACCTGCTAACCACAGGCCGGGCGCTCTCTTTTGTGCGCCTGCCCCGAAGAGCCCCGTCGGGGGCACGTTGCACATGCAGCGCACATGGCCGGGACCGTCTTCCGTCGGCCTCGGAGCCCTCCGGGACCGCGCCACCGGGGCGCGTCCGGCGGGCGCCCCTAGTCGTCGACCTGGCCGTCGGTGAACCGTCCGACCGGCTCCAGGTTCAGGCCGCGCAGGGCCCTGGAGATGTCGGACAGGGCCTTGGCGTTCGCCAGGGAGGCGAAGAACCGGGCACTCTCCAGGTCTCCCCTCTCCTCGGCCGCGACCGCCTTGTCCACGAAGTGGTCGATCCCGGTGTCCGTGAACCCCATCGCTACCCCCGGTGTTCTCGTCGAACGCACAGTCATGCCAGCTTAGGGCGCGGACGGTGCACGTCTCCGGCAACGCGCCCGGCGACATCGCGCCCGGCCGCAGGCCGGTTTCCCGGACCGGACGCGACGAGGGCCCGGAGGCGGTGACCGCCTCCGGGCCCTGGTGGGACAGGTGCCTCAGCCCCGTCGGGAGGACACCTCGTCGGCTTCCTTCTCCGGGGTGGAGCCCGCGTCCTCGGCGGCGTCGCCGTCCTCGGCCCCCCGCTCGTGCGGGTGGCGCTTCTCCAGGGCGGCGCCCTCCACGTCGATGTCGGGCAGGATCCGGTCGAGCCACTTGGGCAGCCACCACGCGCCGTTCCCCGCCAGGTGCATGAGCGCGGGGATCAGCGCCATGCGCACGACGAAGGCGTCGATGAGCACGCCGAAGGCGAGCGCGAACCCGATCGAGCTGATCATGACGCTGTGGGAGAAGACGAACCCGCCGAACACCGAGATCATGATGATCGCCGCGGCGGTGACCACGGCGCGGCCGGCGTGGAACCCGCGCACCACGGCCACCCGGGCGGGGTCGCCGTGCACGTATGCCTCGCGCATGCCCGTACCGATGAAGAGCATGTAGTCCATCGCCAGGCCGAACAGGATGCCGGCCAGCAGCGTGGGCAGGAAGTTCAGCACCGGCCCGGTGTTCTCGATCCCGAAGAGGCCTCCCAGCCATCCCCACTGGTAGACGGCCACCACTCCGCCCAGCGAGGCGAAGAAGGACAGCACGAACCCGAGCGTGGCCACGACCGGCACGAAGACCGACCGGAACACCAGCAGCAGGATCACCAGGGACAGGCCCACGACCACGGTGAGGTAGGTCGGCAGCGACTCGCTCAGGGTCTCCGAGATGTCGATGTTTCCGCTGGCCATGCCCGCGACGCCCAGCGGCCCGGCGCCGTCGATCGGCTCCATGTCGCGGAGGGTGTGCACGAGTTCCTCGGTGGTCTCGCTGGACGGGCCGTCCTCGGGCACGACCTGGAAGATGGCCAGGGTGTGGTCGTCGGAGATACCGATGGGCGCCACCGCCGCGACGTCGTCGTGGGAGTAGAGCTCCTCCGCGACCTGCGCCTGCTCGTCCAGGGCGTTCTGCTCGGCGGCCTCGTCGTTCGGTCCGCCGGTGAGTTCGGCGACGACCAGGAGCGTGCCGTTCTGTCCCGCCCCGAAGTTCTCCTCCACAGCGGTGTAGGCCCGGTACTGGGTGGAGTCGGTGGGCTCCGCGGAGCCGTCGGGCATGCCCAGTCGCAGGCCCAGGGCGGGCAGGGCGATGAGGCCCAGGGCGATCACGGCGACGGCGGCCTGGAGCACGGCCCGGCCGGTCGACATCGGCCGGACGCTCTCGGACCCGCCCGTGTTCCCGCCCCCGGCGGACGCGGCGGCGTTCTCCGCGAGGCGTCCGCGCTCGCGGCGCGACAGGATGCGCATGCCGATCAGCGACAGCAGCGCCGGGACGAGCGTGATCGCGATGAACACGGCGACGGCGATGGAGATCGCGCCCACACTGCCCATGAGGCCGAGGAAACCGATCCCGGTCAGGTTCAGCCCCAGCAGCGCGACGAGCACGGTCGTTCCCGCGAAGACCACGGCGTTGCCCGCGGTCCCGTTGGCCAGGCCGATGGACTCACCGACATCGGCGCCCTGCTTGAGCTGGCGGCGGTGGCGGTTGACGATGAACAGCGCGTAGTCGATGCCGACGGCCAGACCCAGCATCAGGCCGAGGATCGGCGTCACCGACGCCATCTCCAGCACCCCGGACAGCGACATAGCGATCAGGGTGGCGACACCGACGCCGATCAGCGCCGTCAGGATCGGCAGGCCGGCGCCCACCAGGGTTCCCAGCATGACCACCAGCACCACGCCGGCCACGATCACGCCGATCACCTCGGCGGTGCTGACCAGGCTGGGCATCGCCATGGCCATGTCGTTGCCGAAGTCGACGGTGGTGCCGGGCACCGGGTCGCTCTCGAAGACCGCCATGACGGCGTCGCGGGTCTCCTGGGAGATCTCCGTCTGGCTGTCGGTGAAGGCGATGTTGACCAGGGCGGTGCCGCCGTCCTCGGAGACCGTGCGGATCCCGGAGGCCATCTCCAGCATGGCCTCGCCCCGTTCGAGCTCCTCCAGGCCCGTCTCGATCTCCTCGAGGTTCTGGTCGATCACGGCCTGTTCGGCGTCGAGCCCGGCCTCGGCCTGGTCGAGCATCCCGGCGGCCTCGGCCTGGGCGCGGCCCGCGTCGAGCTCCGCCTGGCCGGCTTCGAGGTCCTGGAGACCGGACTCGAGCTCCTCGCGGCCGTCCTCCAGCTCCTGCTGCTGGTCGGCGCGCTGGTCCTCGGTGGCGAACGGGTCCACCGTCGCCTCGACGCCGGAGACCTCTGCGGCCTCCTCCGCGCGGTCGGCGATCGCGTCCTGCTGTTCCTCCGTGAAGGCCGAGCCGTCCTCGGTCTGGTAGACGACGGTGCCCGCGCCGCCGCCCATACCGGAGAACTCCTGCGACAGGAGCTGCTCCACCTCGTCTGTGGGCGTCCCCGGGATGGAGAAGCTGTCCTCCAGCTCCCCGGAGAAGAGGAAGAAGGCGGTACCGGCCGCCACGAGCAGTGCCAGCCAGATCGCTATGGCGGTCTTGGCGCGGCGTGCGCACGCGCGCCCGAGTCTGTAGAGAAATTCAGCCATGGTTGTTGTCTGCCAAACGGAGATGGGTGGTGGGAGCGCGTCGTGCGCTCAGGAGGAGGCGGGGCCGACCGAGCCGTACCCGTCCCGGTTCACGGCGATCATGCGGTCCAGCAGCTCGGACCAGACCCGGCGGGAGGACGCGGTGACGACTCCCCCGGTGGTCTGCTCCCAGCGCTGGACCGTGACCGCGCCGCCGCTGATGAGCGCGGCGCACATGAGGTCGACCACGAGCGGGTCGACACGCGGGTGACGGCGCGTCATGATCGCCGCCAGGCGGGCGCTCACGTCGTTCATCGCCCGCTCGAACAGCGCCGCACGGCTCGGGGCCGGTTCGTGCCCCTCCTGTTTGAGGAACTGCTTGAGCCGGGTGATCGGGGTGAGCAGGTCGGTGCTGCGTATCGCCGCGGCGAACTCGTCGAACATGCTCCCCGGGCGGTCGGCGTCCGCCGCGGTGAGGTTGGCCTCGATGCTGTCGATGATCGCCTCCAGCATCTGGCCGAACACCTCGAGGACGATGTCGTCCAGGGACCTGAAGTGGTTGAACACGGTCCGGCGGGAGACGTCGGCCCGTTCCGCGAGCTGGTCGACGGTGAATCCGGTCCCGCCGCTCTCGGTCATCAGCGCGGCGGCGGCCTCGACGATGGCGCGACGGTGGCGCGACTTGAGGGCCGCACGCCGGTCGCGTGAGGGCTGTCGGTGCTGGTCGTTCACGGTTTCACGCTAGACATCAGCGTGCACTAAGTGCAACGAAGCACTGGGTGCACCTAGTCACACTCGGGGCGCGGCCGCCCCCGCTCCGGAGGCCGCCGTGTGCGGCGGACCAGCACCGGCCCGTCCCGCCGGCTCCCCGGCGGCGTCGTACGAGGAGCGCCGCGGCATCCCGCCACCCCTCGGGCCGGCCTTTCGCGGCCGGGCCGCGCCGCGGGACGGAGAACCCCTCCCGGCGTCCGTCCCGCGCGTCCCGGAAGGGGCTAGTCGTCGCCGGACGAGCCGCAGCCGTGCTCGCCGAAACCGGGGATGCTGCCCTGGCTCCGCTCCCAGGCGAGCTGGTCGCCCTGGCGTTCGACGGCCTTGCGCTCCTCGGGCGTCAGGTCGTCGGGAATGGGGTCGCGGTCCTTGCGAGCCATGGTGGCCTTCCTGTTCCTTCTCCGTGTCGTGGTCCGGCACCGGACACGGCCGGTACTCCGCGGCGGCGCCTCATCCACCTGACGGAGCCGGAACGGAGGTCTGACGCGGAGAATGCCATGTCATTGAGTGACCTATGTCTCACTCTCCGCATTGACCACTGTACGGGAAGGGGACCGTCCCGGGCGGCCCGCCGACCGGCGGCGGGGGCCGGGGCCGTCCGGCCTTCCCAGGGCGGCCCCCGCCGGGGGACGGGGAGGCCGGGCCGCTGCGGCCCGCGGCCCGACCGCGCGCAAAACCCTGGCCGCCCCGGCGGGCCTGTGGCATCCTGCGGCCATGATCGGACGACTGCGCACCATCGCCATCGACTGCCCGGACCCGGCCGCGCTCGCCGGGTTCTACTCCGAGCTCCTGGGGCTGCCCGTCGCCTACGAGGACGCCGACGGCTCCTGGGTGGAGATCGGCGACGGTGACGCACCGCACCTCGCCTTCCAGCTCGCCCCGGACCACCGGCCGCCCGCGTGGCCGGACCCGGAGCGGCCCCAGCAGATGCACTTCGACATCCGGGTGGACGACATCGACGTGGCGGAGGACCGGGTGGTCGCCCTCGGAGCCACACCGCTGGCGCGTACGCACGACGCCCCCGGCGTCCCGTTCCGCGTCTACGCGGACCCGGCCGGGCACCCGTTCTGCCTGGAGTTCACCGAGTAGCCGCCCCTGGCAGGCCGTTGGGGACCGGACCCGGCCTGACGCCGGGTCCGGTCCCGGCGTCAGGCCGGGTCCACCCGGTAGAGCGTGGTCGACCCGGACACCTCGTTGGCCACGGCCAGGAGGGGCACCCCCGAAACGGGCGAGTCGTCGCCCGCGATGAACGCCAGGCCCTCGGCTCCGAGGTCTCCGGCCTCCCCGGTCCCGGGATCGGCGGAGAAGTCCCGGTTGTTGAGGTACTGCACGTGGAAGGCGGCGTTCGGGTCGGTGACGTCGTACACCATGACCCCGCCGACGCGCTCCAGGCCGATGAACGCGTACGTGCGGCCGGACACCTCGCCCAGCACGACGCCCTCCGGCTCGGGGCCCTTGTCGTCGCTGCGGCTCTCGAAGCTGTTCTCCACGTGGTTGGAGTTGAAGAAGTCCGGTTCGGCCTCCGCGGTGATCCGCTCGAAGTCGGTACCGGAGTCGAAGAGCTGCTCCCCGTCCGCCGTCCAGATCGAGAAGGACCGGCCGCCGAACGCGTACACGTCCTCGTAGCAGGAGCCATCCTCGCGCAGGCCGTCGGCCGCGGTGACCGTCAGCCGCCCGAGGGCGGCGTCGTCGGCGAGCCCCTCCGGCGAAGTGACGCCCAGGCCGTTGCCGTCGACGAAGTCGCGCAGGCGCGGGGAGTCCTCGCACAGCGGGGTCTCCTCGACCAGGTCGGCCAGCCTGGCCTCCTCCGAGTAGCCGTCCCGGTCCCGGGAGTCCCCCTCGTTGGCGGTGACCAGCAGGGTCCGGCCCTGCCACCGGTAGCTGTCGAAGCCGTCGGGCTGGTACATGCCGTACACCGGCCAGTTCTCGATCCGGACCGCCCCGTCGCGGTCGGACGCGTCCAGCCCGTTGCCGGGCTCCAGGTGGTCCTCGACCCCGAAGGGCACGATGTCGGTGAACTCCGCGGTACGCAGGTCCAGGACGGCGAACGCGTTGGCCTCCTGGAGGACCACGTGCGCGCTGTAGGCGGTGTCCGCGACGATGAACTCGGGTTCGAGGTTGCGCGCCACCCGGCCGGGGGATCCCGGCTCGCCGGTGGACAGGTCCGGCCCGAACACCCGCACGTCGGGGTGGAGCTCCCTGTCCCCGTCCCACGCGCGGAAGTCGGCCGTGCGCACGTCGTCCTGGGTGAGGGCGGCCGGCCGGCGGTCCACCCCGACCACGCTGACGGAGCCCTCCGGGTCGACGGTGTGGGCGTCGTCGGGCTCGCCCTCGTTGGCGACCAGGAGGTGTCGGCCGTCGGGGGTGAAGGTCGCCATGTCCGGCAGGGCGCCGACCCGGACCGCGTTCAGCGCCCTGCCCCCGGTGTCGAAGAAGACCACCCAGCCGTCGTCGGTGCGGTCCGCGGCCTCGACGGCCACGGCCACGACGCCGTCGTGGACCGCCACGGAGTTGGCGACCGCCCCCTCCCCGACCACCGACCCGTCCGCGGCCGCCACACCGGGAACTCTCAGGTCGAGGAGCTTGGCGGGCGCGGACGGGTCCGAGATGTCGAGGACCTCGACCGCGGCGGCCGCGGCGTTGACCACGAACAGCCGCTGGGAGCGCGGGTCGTGGGCGACGATCTCCGCGGCCGCCGCGTCGAAGGAGTCCGTGCGGTAGGTGCCGACCGCGGACAGTGCGATGCCCCCGGGGTCCGTTCCGGCGGAGAGCCGTTCGTCGGCGTGTACGGGGGCGGCCGTCCCGGTGAGGGCGACGGTGAGAGCCGCTGTGGCCGCCATGGTCTTGCTCATGGGTCGTTCCTGGGGGTGAGGGGGAAGGGGGCGCGGACACGCCCGCGCCGCAGCCAACCAGCTCGAAACGGGGGACGGCCGAACGGGTGGTGGCGCGAGGGTGAAGGGACCGCGCGCTCGGGGGACCAGTATCCCTGTGCCGGGTGCCGCTGTGGCCCTGTTCGGAGAACTCCTCCGAGGTCCTCGGCGGGACCGGGCCCCGGCCGCGCGGTGCACGAGGTCACGCCTGTGTCCGGGGAGCGCTCTTCGGACCGGCCGCCGGCCTCCCTGCGGGCCGCACACCGGCCCCGGACCGCGGTTTCGGGCACGGGGACGACGGTGCGGCGGCCGGGGCGCCGGGGCACTCCGAGTCCGGCGAGGGGCTTGCCGGAACCCGGTGGGAGGGCGGTCCAGGCGTGTCGGAGGCCCACCGCGCGGTGGGCGCCGTCGGCGTCCGGGGCGGTGCGCCGACAGGGGGGAACTCGCCGGACCTGCGGGCCCGCCGCGAGCGGTGTGGGTGTTTCGGACAGGCGCGCACAGCAGACGGGGCGGCCGTCTCCGGAGGGGGACGGGCCCCGGGGGATCAGTACCCGGCGGAGCGGAGCCGCTGCCAGGCGGTGACCCAGCGCCGGCGCTCACCGTCGTCGGTACCCGCGCAGGCGGTGACGAAGGCCATGAGGAACACGTATCTGGGCAGCTCGGTGCCTTCGAGGGCCTGCTGGAAGGTGGAGCTCTTGACCGCTCCCCCGCACAGGTACTCGAGTTCGAGGTAGGACCAGTCGCCCGCCCAGACGAGGTAGCGGCGCATGGTCAGCAGGAACTCGGCGGGGTTCTCGGCGTCCAGGGGGTTGGGGCGCTGTTCGTAGCCGACCAGCGCCCGCACGGGGAGGCGGCGCTCGACGGTTGCGCTGGGGGTGGACAGGACGCTGTCCAGCCATGTGGTGCGGCCGAGGGCGAT
Source organism: Nocardiopsis sp. CA-288880 (assembly GCF_050955985.1). Lineage (NCBI taxonomy): Bacteria > Bacillati > Actinomycetota > Actinomycetes > Streptosporangiales > Nocardiopsidaceae > Nocardiopsis > Nocardiopsis sp. CA-288880. The sequence goes on from NZ_CP192105.1 coordinate 7,463,713, forward strand.
GTTGGGACCGGTGGGCTCAAGGATGTTTGTGGGACTCACATCGTCTCCTTTTCACCGGTCGAAATCGACGTCATGTAGTTCTTCCGTGCGTGGTACGCCCGAGTGGCGCAAACGCGAACAAGGGGGCTGAGAGAACACCGAAGGCCGGTCTCGGGATGTTGTGGAGGGAACTCCGACGGTTCGGTTACCAGGAAATCTACCGGATGAACACGACACGCGAAAGCGCCTGGTGCCCGGGTTCCGGAGAGGCATGGGTCTCCCTGGCCTGTGACGTGGACGCCCCGTCGCGCCCCACTGGGGAATTTTTGTGCGCAACACAGCAAATGTCATCTGACGCCCCGAGGGAAACGTCCGCAATGATGGGAAATAGTGGGAGCGGCGCGACCTGGGAAAGCAGGGAAATGATCTTGCTTCCCCGAAAAGCAGGTTAACCGAATCATCAGTTTGAGCAGGACCGAAACTGGCCCTCCGGTGCCCACGCCAGGACGGTGGCGTCGTCGCTCACCTTGCCCCGCGGGAACTCCGACCGCTCCGGATCGGCTCTTTCCAGTACGCGGACCCGGTCCACCAGGGAACGGGGTCCCTTGTCCGATACGAGGACGAGAATCTGTCCCCAATCCAGGTCGCCGAAAGTCTCGGCCACCCGGCCCGCCCCGTCGGTCATCGCCGCGAAGGGGCGTGCGGGCAGGGTTCCGGTGATCGCCTCCTCGGCGGCGCGCGTGTCCGCACCCGCCGTCCAGAAGCCGCCGGGCACGTTGCGCAGGTCCCGGACCGCGCCCCGGCGGTCCGGATCGGCCCTCAGGTCGTCGAGCCGGGTGTCGGCGACCACGACCGCTCCGCCCGCTCCGTCCTCCACCAGCAGGACGGAGTCGGACAGCACCAGGTACTCCAGCCGCCCGCCGCCCACCCGCACCGCCACCACCGTCGCCGACGGCGTCTGCCGGTTGTCGAGGTCGCAGGTGTCCGCGTGCAGCGCCGAGGCCGTGGCGATGGCCTCGGCCAGGGAGTCGCGGAGGGGCGCCCCCGCGTCCGCTCCGGCCAGCAGGAGCGCGCCGAGCCGCCGCGTGTACCAGGCGACGCCGTGGGAGCAGCCGTCGTCCAGGCCGTCCGGGGCGGTGGCCCCGTCCAACAGCACGGCGCTGGTCGCGGTGGCGGCGGCGAAGTCCTCGTTCGGCCGGCCGGGGTCTCCCGGCTCCGTGGCGATCAGGAAGGGCACCGGGCAGTTCCTCTCCGCCGGACGGCGTCTCCGCCCGGCTGCCCGTCATCTTCCCGCCCGGGCGGCGTTCACGCCGGACCGCCGCCCGGACCGCGCACAGGGCGCGTCGGCCGAATCGCCCCTGCCGGGCGCCGCGAGTGCCGGCACCGGGGCGGAGCGCCCCGGTGCCGGGAGGGGTCAGCGGACGAGGACGGAGGTGTGCACGTCGATGTTCCCGCTCTCCCAGAGCCAGTCCATCGCGGCCAGGCTCACCCGCGCGCACCCCTTGGAAGCGGGCTGCGCGGGAACGCTCGGGTATCCGTGGACGGCGATGCCGCCGTTGAAGTACTTGGGTCGGTAGAGGGCGCCGTAGGGGCCGGGGTCCCAGGCGTCCACGTCGCGGAAGACGGTGTAGGTGCCGGTGGGGGTGGTGGCGATCCGCTCGCTGCCGTCCGAGCCCTCGTAGGGCTGACCGGAGCCGGTCGAGGTGTTGACGACGCGCTCGACCTCGCCGTCGGAGACGACCAGGAGCAGCTGCCTCTCCAGGTCGATCTCCAGCAGGTCGCCGGAGGTGGTCGTGGCGGAGGGGAGCACGCCCTCGTCGAGCGCTGCGCGGGTGGCGGGGCCGACCACGCCGTCGCGGTCGAGGCCGGCGGCCTTCTGGAGGGCCACGACCGCCTGGTCCGTGTGGAAGCCGAACTGGCCGTCCACGCCGTCGATCCAGTAGCCCAGCTCGGTGAGCCGCTCCTGGAGGGCGGTCACCTCCGGTCCCGTGCTGCCCTGGCGCAGCTCAGGTCCGGAGGCGGCGGAGGCGGGGGCGGCGGAGGCGGACGCCGGGGGCGCGAGCACGGCGGCGCCCAGGAGGAGGGCGCACGCCGCGGCCAGGACCGCGACCGTCGAGCGGACGGACCGTGCCCGGGCGGGCGGGGGAAGCGTGAGGAGTGAGGGGGGAGTTGCCATACGTCACCTGTACCCACGAAAACGCCGGCTCTCCCCGAATCCACGCACCTGTGGACGGCTCCCGCGCGTCGTGGCACGTCACGCGCGTGCCCCTTTTTCCGGAAGCCGTCCCGGCCCCGGGGACACCGGCCGCGGCCCCGCCTCCCGGGCCGCGGCACGGTCCCCCGCGTCCCCCGCCGCGGCCCGTGCGGGCTCAGCCCCGGCGCGTCCGGGCGTGCAGGGAGGAGGCCACCTGGACCAGCGCGCGGCACCGGGCGAACTCCACGGCGGTGAACGGCACCCCGTTCCGGCGGACGGTGAGCACGCCCCCGTCCGGTGCGGGCAGGGTCATGGAGGCGCCCGAGAGGTCCTCCCTCCCCAGCCCGGCGGGAGGGCTGCCGGCGTGCTCCACCTCGTGGGCCGCCGTGAGCGCGAGCAGGGAGCGCTCCAGGGTGGCCGAACCGGCGATCAGCGCGCTGACCAGGGCGAGGGTGCGGCTGGTGGTGTCGCTGAGTTCGTGGACGTCGGCGGGCCGCACGAGCGCGTCCCGGCCGCCCGCCTCGCGCACGGCGGTGTGCAGCGCCTCCTCCCCCACGTGCGCGGGGGCGCTGACGAAGAACTCGTCCACGGCGTCGGTCCCGGCGGGGTGCACCTGCATCAGCCGGATGTCGACCCCCAGGGCCGCGAACCGGGCGGTGAGCGCCGCCAGGCCGCCGGGCACGTCGGCGACGGTCACCCTCACCCCCCACAGCCGGTCGTCCGCCGGGTCGTGCGCGGCGTACGGCGCGGCCCCCGCCCCGGCGCCGCCGTCCGGCGCGGCCCCGCCGGTCGGGGCCGGGTCCGCTCCGGCCGCGGGCCCGGTCCCGGCCGCGTCCGCGCGCGGACCGCGGCGCCGGGGCGCGTGCGCGGCTCGGTGCCGGTGCCAGCGGTGCAGCGCGGAGACCGCGAGGAGGAGCACCCCCACGCCGATCAGCGTGCGGACACCGCCGTCGCTGTGTCCGAGGGAGAGCACCACGACGTGCGACGCCCCCGCCGCGAGGAGCAGCGCGCCCAGGTCGAGTGCCTCGCGGCCGAGGAAGCCGTGGCGGTGGTCGTTGTTCCCGTGGTCACCATCGGAGACGTCCATGAACCCGAAGGTGCCCGGCGGACGTTGCGCCCGTTCGTCACTCCGTGACGACGAGGTAACGACTCGGAGTGACGTTCGTCACGGAGCGGAGTCGCCGCCCGTGGTCCGACCGGCCGCCGCCGTCCCCGCCCGCGGCGGACCCGCACCGGAGGGGCCGCCGCGGGTCCGGTCCGGGCGGACGGCGCAGGCCCGGCGCATCCGCGCGGCACCACTCCGGGAACACCTGGCGAGTGTGAGCGAAACCGCACTCCGCCTGCGATGATCCGGACGGTCGCCACCGTTCCACGGGGTGGAGTGCAAGCGAGGTGCGACCCCACTCGCACGCGACGATCCACGAGGTGCGCGACGTGACCGACATCGAGCCGACCGGAACCGCTGCCGGAGCCCGCAACGCGTCCCCGGGGGCGCGCCGGGGGGCGGAACCCCGGCCCCGTCCCCACCGCCGCGGTCCCCTGCTCGCCGTCAGGGCCGCCGCCGGGGCCGTGACGGTCCTGGCCGCCGCCGAGATCGCCGTCGGCCTGGCGGGCTTCCCCGTCCGGGGGCTGACGTCGATCGGGGCCGGAGTCGGCCTCGGAGCCCCGGGGACCGGCCCCGGAGGGGTCGACGCGGTCTGGCGGTCCCCCGAGATGATGCTCGCGCTGACGCTGATCAGCGCCGTCGGGCTCTCCCTGATCATGCTCGCGCTCGTGCCCGGCCCGGACGACGGGGCCGGGTCGGACGCGGCCCCGGCCGACGGCGCGCCCGGGTCCCGGGAAGGCCGGGGGGCCACCGCGACCGCGGAGCGGCACGGGCCCCGCCGTGCGGGGACGCCGTACGAGGTGGGCGTGGCCTGCGGGCTCAGCCCGCGTGCGGCCCGGCGCGGCGCCGGCCTCCGTGCACGAGGCGGCGCATGAGCGCGTCCAGGGGCCCGGGACGCGCCGACCGGGCGAGCCACGCGGCCAGGCCGAGGCCGACCAGCCAGACCAGGGCCGCGACGACCAGCGCGCCGAAGCCTCCCACCCTCGGCCCCATCCCCGCGAGGTCGGGATGGAGCACGGCCGCGACCAGCACCGAGTTGAGGATGTAGAAGGTCAGCGAACGCTGCCCCACCTCCGCGACGGCGCGGGTCAGCGGCCCCCGGCCGCGGTCCGGCCGGATCGCCCACAGCGTGAACAGGGCCGCGTACCCGGCCCCGCCGAAGACACCGGTCAGCACCTGGAGCGCCATCATCAGGCCCTGCGCGACCGCTCCCGGCTCCAGCGCGCCCACCGCCGTGAGGGCGGAGGGCAGGGCTCCCGCGACGGACACGGCCACGCCGACCGCCGCGACACGCGCCAGCAGCCCCCTGTGCGCCTCCGGGACGTCCAGCAGCCCCGCGCGGCCCGCCCGGTAGCCGAGCACCACCAGCAGGAACAGCGGGTAGGCGAGCGCGATGAACACCGGTCCGAAAGGGAGCCCGATCAGGCGGGCCGCCCAGTCCCCGGCGGTGAGGTACCCCGCGACGGCGTACACCTCGCCGCCCTCGGCCCCGGCGGCGCCCAGGCTCATCCCGACCATCGCCAGGGGGACGGTCACCGCGTAGAACGCGGCGAACACCGCCGCCGCGCGCGTCACGGCCCGGGTGGGGCGCAGCAGCAGCCACCCGGTGGCCAGGGCGGCGACGCCGTAGGAGGCGAGGATCTCGCCGGGGAACACCAGCAGCGCGTGCACGAAGCCGAACAGCAGGAGGAAGAGCCCGCGCCTGCGCAGCAGGCGGCGGACCTCCGCCTCGGAGGCGCCCCGCGCGGACTGGCGGGCGACCGTCCACGCCAGTCCGTGGCCGAACAGGATCGCGAACATCGGGAACGCCCGGTTGTCCAGCAGCAGCGTGGTCGCGAAGGCGGCGCCCCGGTCGAGCGGGGTCCCCCCGGCCGCCTCCGTGCCGAAGCCCGCCCCCGCGTACACCCCGGCGTAGGCCATGGCGATGAGCAGCAGCATGAACCCCCGCGCCAGGTCGGGGGCGAGTCTGCGTTCCCCTCGTTCCGGCGGTACCGCTGCGGCGTCCATCCCGTGCGTCCTCTCGTCGGCGTGCCCTCCGGCCAAGGGTGGTGCGCGGGGGGTCGGACGGGCATCCCCCGATCGGCCGGATCGGCGCGCCGGTCGGCCGGGGCACGCGGCACGGAGCCCGCCGGAAGGACGGGGCGCGCGGCACGGAGCCCGCCGGAAGGACGGGGCGCGCGGCACGGAGGCGCGCCGGAAGGACAGGGGAGCGGCGCGGAGGCGCACCGGAGCTCTGGCCGGCGCGGCTACCCCGCGGGGTCGTCGAGGTCGACGACGTCGATGTCCACGCGGGCCGCGCGCAGCCCCAGCCGGTCCTCCACCAGGGACCGCATGGCGCGCCGCGCCTCCTCGGCGGCCTCGACGATCGGCAGGCCGAGGGCCACCCGCGCCGTGGCCAGGACGACGAGCCCCTCCGGCGTCTGCTCGACCCGGCAGCGGCCCACGACCACGCCGGGGACGGACTCGACGGAGGCCCGCAGCATGGCGGCCACGGCGGCCCCCCGGATCTCGGTGCCGCCGGGCCCGGGGCCGGACAGGACGACGGTGCCGCCGGTGCGCCTCTCCGCGCGCACGGCGCGCATCACGTCCGCCAGCAGGCCGGGGGGCGCGCCGACCTCCTGGTCACCGGTCCGCCGGACGGCCGAGACGAGGGGGCGCAGCTCCTCCGCCTGCTCCCGGCAGTACTCGCAGGCGGACTCGTGCGGTGTGGGCTCCCCGGACGTCAGGTGTCGCAGGAGGGCGTCCACCGAATTCCCGCAGGGGAGCCGGTCGTGGTCGTCGGACGGGTCTACCGCCATGGCTCAAGCGCCTCCACGAGATGGGTACGCGCGCGGTGAATGCGTCCACGCACGGCGGTCGGGGTCGTGTCGACGATCGCCGCTATCTCTTCATAACCCAATCCTTCCATCTCGCGCAGGACCCAGCAGGTCCTCTGCGGGGGCGGGAGCCCCGAGAGCGCGTTGAACAGCGCCTCCCGGAGGTCGCCCGCGATCGCCTCCCCCACCGGCCCGGGGCCGGGGGCGGCGAACCCGTCGTCGTCCTCGACGGGCGCCTCCGGCCTCCTGGCCCTCAGGACGTTCAGCGCGCGCCGGCCCACGATCCGGTGGAGCCAGGCGGGAAAGCTCCGGGGGTCGGTGAGCTCGGGGAGCTTGCGCCAGGCCGTGACCAGGGCCTCCTGGGCGGCGTCGCGGGCGTCGCCGGGGTCGCCCACCACGCGGAGGGCGATCCGGTAGACGGTGTCCTGGTGCCTGCGGACGAGGATCTCGAAGGCCCGGTCGTCCCCGTCCTGGGCGCGCTCCACGAGCACGCTCTCCGGCAGTGCGGTTTCCCTGTGCATCGGTGGTAAGGCCACCCCTCCCAGTACACGCGCACAGCGAAACTACCCTAGGTTTTCGTTCGAACACGCACAGCACCGCCCCGGCCCTCCTATCCTGATAGTGATGCAGGTCACACAAGAGAGGGCGTGAGCCCGGGTCCGTTCCCCGTGTCCTCCCCTGTGACGACGCGACAACGCAAGACGCATCCCACCGACGAAGGAGAACGGCCCATGACCGCGAAGAGCGCTCAGGACGACGGGAACCGCGGTGACGGGGCGGTGGCCGGCGGCGGTCTCGCCCCCGCCCCGCTGAGGGACGCCTCGGCCCCCGCCCGCACCGACCGCGACCGGGGGGCGGGTTCCGGCAACGGACGCACGTCGATCGCCGACCACGTGGTCGCCAAGATCTCCGGCATGGCCGCCCGCGAGGTCCGGGGCGTGCACCAGATGGGCGGCGGGGCCGCCCGCGCCTTCGACGCCGTCCGTGAGCGCATCCCCGGTTCGACCTCCACGAACACCGCCGCGCGCGGCGTGGCCGTCGAGGTGGGCGAGCGCCAGGCGGCCGTCGACATCAACCTGGTCGTCGAGTACGGGGTCTCCATCCCCGACCTCGCGGGCGCGGTGCGGCGCAACGTCATCACCGCCGTGGAGCGCATGACGGGCCTGGAGGTCACCGAGGTCAACGTGGCCGTCGACGACATCCACCTCCCCGACGAGGGCGAGGACCAGCCCTCCGCCGAGCCGAGGGTCCGATGAGAACCGGCCGGTCCCCGGAGCGGGGACCGGCCGCAGGGACGAGAGGAGGAGCGGGACCCATGTGGCCGATCGTCGGACTCGCCTTCGGAGCGGTCCTCGGTCTCGCCGCCGCCTTCGGCGGCTTCGGGGCCTTCCTCCTCGTCCTCGTACTCGGGACGGCCGGGTTCCTGGCCGGACGGGCGTACGCGGGCGAGGTGGACCTCGCCGAGCTGTTCACCCGGCGCGAACGGGGTGACCGCCGGTGATCCCCGCCGGGGCGCCGGGCCGGCGGGCGCACGCGGCGCGCTCCCCCCTCCGCGGGGGAGCGCCCGCGGGGCCCTCCGCGACCCCGCCGGAGGAGCGGGGTTCCACGACCGTCGCCGACCGGGTGGTGGAGCGCGTGGCGCTCTCGGCCGCGGCCGAGCACCCCCGCGTCCGCCCCCTCGCCGAACGGCTCGGGGGGCTGGCGGGGCGCGGACCGGCACGGGCCGGGGTACGGCGCGGGGGATCCCGCGTCGCGCTGCGCCTGGAGATCGCCGTCGCCTACCCGTCACCCCTCGCACGGACGGCGGAGGAGGTCCGGGCGCACGTCACCGCGACGGTGGAGGCGCTCACCGGCCTCACCGTCCACAGCGCCGACATCGAGATCGTCGAACTCGTGCCCGCCCCGCGGGTGCGCTGACCCCTGACACGAAGGACGCGGACATGACTTCCCTCCAGGAGGCGTCACAGACGCAGAGGACACCCGCGGGCCCCTCCCCCGCCGGGGTCCGGACCGCGCGGCGCACCGCCGTGCGGGTCTTCCGGCCGCAGAGGTCGCTGCCCGCCGCCGTCGCGGCGGTCTCGGTGGCCGTCGTCGGCGGGCTGGCGGTCGCGGTGACCACCGCGGGGGCGGGCGGGGCGCCGTCGCCGCTCACGGGGATCGACGGAAGCCTCTCCCGCGTGTCGTCCACGCCCTGGGAGGCGCCCGAGGCCATGGTGCTCTCGGCCGTGGCCGCCGCCGTCGGCCTGACGCTGGTGCTGACCGCGCTCCTGCCGGGGACCGGCGGCCATCTGGCCCTGCGGACCGACGACCGGGACACGGTGGCGGGCCTGACCCGCAGGGGCCTGCGCGACATCCTCGCCGTCGAGGCCCGCGGGGTCGACGGCGTCGGCTCGGTCCGGGTCCGGGGCGGGAGCCGCACCGTACGGATCGAGGTCCGGACGCACATACGCGAGGCGGGCTGGCTCGGCGAGCGGGTGGAGGCGGTGGTGCGCCGGAGGGTGGAGGACCTCCGGCCGCTCCGTGCCCCGCGGGTCGTCGTCCGGCTCAGGGAGGAGGCGTGACCATGGAGGAGAACGGCGCCCTGCGGGAGATCCCGCCGGGAGGGGTCGCGGAGCCGGACGGGCCCTCCCCCGGGCCGACCGCGTCCACGATCCGGGGGTTCCCGCACAAGGGGGCCCGGAGGACCGCGCGCGGCAACAGGCTCGGCCTGGTGCTCACGGGGCTGCCCCTGGTGCTGTGCGGGGCAGCGGGCCTCGCCGCCGGCGTGGGCCTCCTCGGCGGCGCCACCGCCGCCGCGCCGGTCGGGGGCGGCCCCCTGGAAACGGCCCTGGCCTGGCCGTGGACACCGTACGTCGTCGTCGCCGTCGCCCTGGTCGTGACGGTGTCGGCGGTGCGGTGGCTGCTCGTACAGGGGCGCTCGAACCGTGCCGGACGGCTGCGGGTGGGCGAGGACACGGCGTCCGGGCGGACCGGCGTCCCCGCGTCCGCCGCCGGGGACGCCGTGGTCGCCGAGGCCTGCGCGGACCCCCGGGTGCGGCGCGGCCGGGCGCACTTCACCGAGTCCTCCCGCGAGCCCCGCCTGTGGCTGGACCTGGTGCTGACCGAGGACGCGGACCCCGCCGACGTGTGGCGCACCTGCCGGGACGGGCCCGTCGCCTCCCTGAGGGAGTCCCTCGAACTCGAACGCCTGCCGACGGTGGTCCGCATGTCGGTGTCGGGCCGCTCCGGAGGGCGCGGACTCGCCTGACCCGGAGCCCCCTCCCGGGGGAGAGGGGGCGGGTCGGGCCGAGCGGCGGGGGCGGCGCGGCCGCCGGTGACCGGGGAGGCGCCGGCGCCCCGCCCCCGTCCGTGACACCCCGTGTCAGGGAGCCGGGGTCTCGGAGCGGTGCGAGTGGCCGTGCTGCCGCCCGAGCCCGAAGTAGTGGCGGAAGTTGTAGATCAGCGGGTTCCAGCGGGACGGGTCGACGTGGTCGGTGCCCGGCACCACCACGCGGGTGTCCGCGTGCACGCGCAGCACGTCGGCCTGGACCACCACGAGGTCCCCCGAGGCGTCGGCGTCGGCCCGCACCGCCCGGGCCTCCAGCTGGAGCGGGCACTCCGCCACGCGGGGCGGGGCGACCAGCTCGGACTCCTGCGGGGTCAGGCCGGCGGCGGCGAACTTGTCCGCCTCGAAGCGGCAGCCGGGCGGCTTGCCCGGGGGCACGGGGTCGCGCCCGGTCAGCGGGGCCAGGCGCTCGACGCGCGACCAGTCCTCGGCCGCCGGGAAGCAGGCCGCGAACCCGGGGCGCTCCGCCAGGTTGCGCGCGGTCTGTCCCGTGGCGCCGAGCCCCAGCACCAGCAGGTGTCCCAGGGCCCAGACCGAGGAGATCGGCGCGAGGTTGGGCGTGCCGTCGTCGTTGGCGGTGGAGACCAGGACCACCGGCGTGCCGAAGTAGAGGATGCGCGGCCGGATGGTCCGGTGTACGGGGGTCGGCGACGCGGCGGCCCGCCCCGGTCCCGTCTGCTGTTCGGTGTTCACATCGGGAGAATCTAGGCGCCGGACGTTTCGCCGGCCGCCGCAACGTCGCCGCCCCGGACCGGCCTCCACCGGGGACGACTCACCGGACCGCGTCACCCCGGCCGCAGGAGCGCCCTCCCCCGGTGCCCGCTCGGCCGGTTCCGGTGCGCGGACCCCCCTGTGCGCCGGCCAGGGCTGTGCTAGCGTCGGTCCCTCGCGGCGACCCGGACCTGAGCCCCACGGCGTCAGGGACGTGCCGGACACCGCGTCTCCGCCGGGGCTCCGCCCCGGTGTCGGGACCGGTCACCACCTGCACGTCTCGACCCTCCGGGAGCCCGCGCCCATGCGCGTCTACCTCGCGGTGTACGCCCTCGGCCTGCACCGCTACTCCACCTACCGCGCCGCCACGATCGCCGGGATCTTCACCAACGCCGTCTTCGGCGCGATCAACGCGGCCGTCATGCTCGCCCTCTTCTCGGTGCGGCCCGAGATCAACGGCTACGACGCGGGCGACGCCGTCACCCAGGTGTTCATCGGCCAGGCCCTCATCGGCATGGTCGCCATCATGGGGCCGCCCCTGGAACTCGGCGAACGCGTCCGCAGCGGGGCGGTCGCCACCGACATGCTCCGCCCCGTCTCGATGATGGGCTGGTGGCTGGCCGACGACATGGGGCGGGCCACGTTCAACCTCGTCTTCCGCGGAGTGCCCACGTTCGCGGTCGGCCTCGTCCTGTTCGACCTGGTCCTCCCCTCCGAACCGGGCCGCTGGGCGATCGCGCTGGTCTCCTTCGTCCTGGCCGCGCTCGTGTCGTTCGCGCTGCGCTACCTGTACGAGCTGGCCGGGTTCTGGCTCATGGACTCCACCGGGATCTGGGCGGTGGCCGGGCTGCTCGGCCCGGTGGCGGCCGGGATGCTGATCCCGCTCCCCCTGTTCCCCCCGGCAGTCGCCGACGTGCTGCGCGTGCTCCCATGGGCCTCCATCGCCCAGATCCCCGCCGAGGTCTTCCTGGACAAGGAGTCCCTGCCCGGCGGGAGCCCCCTCGGCGGCCTGGCCCTCCAGGCCGCGTGGGCGGCCGCCCTCCTCGCCCTCGGCGCCCGGGTCACCTCCCACGCCACGCGGAAGGTGGTGGTCCAGGGTGGCTGACCTCCTCGCCCGCACCCGCGAGTCCGTGCTCTGGCCGGTCCGGGTCTACGTGCTGCTCGCATGGACCTGGTGCCGCGCCCTGGCGCAGTACCCGGCGTCCCTGGTCATGATGACCCTGTCGACCTCCCTGGGCGCCTTCGCCGAGATGGGGGCCGTCTTCGTCGTGTTCGGCCATGCCGGGGAGGTCTCCGGGTTCGGGATGGCCGAGGGCCTGCTCATCGCCGGGATGGCCACGACCGCGTTCGCCTGCGCCGACATGGTGATGGGCATGGTGGAGGGCCTGGGACGGCACATCAGGACCGGTTCCCTCGACGTCATGCTGGTGCGCCCGGTCCCGCCGCTGGTCCAGATGGCGACGGACCGCTTCGCGCCCCGCCGCCTGGGCCGGATCGTCCCCGGTTCGGCGGTCACCGCGGTGGCCCTGGCGGCGTGCGACATCGACTGGAGCGTCGGCAAGGTGCTGATGCTGCCGGTGCTGCTGGTGTCGGCGACCGCGATCTGCTGCGCGGTCTGGATCATCGGGGCCTGCCTCCAGTTCTTCGTCGCCGACGCGCGGGAGGCCGCCAACTCGATCACCTACGGCGGGCAGGCCCTCTCCGAGTACCCGATGGCGATCTACCCGAAGAACGTCGTGCGCGCCGCGACCTTCGTCCTGCCGCTGGCCTTCGTCACCTGGCAGCCCGCCCTCTACCTCCTCGACCGGCCGGACCCGACCGGGCTGCCGGGGTTCCTGCGCTTCGCCACCCCCTTCGTCGCCGTCGCCCTGTGCGCGGTCGCCGCCGCCTGCTGGAGGTTCGGCCTCCGCCACTACCGATCCACCGGGAGCTGATGATGACCACGTCCGAACCGAGCACCGGCGGTGACGGCCCCGTCATCGAGGCCGTCGGCCTGGGCCGCGACTTCGTCCTCTCCGAGGGCCCGTTCCTGCGGCGGAGGCGCCGCACCGTCAGCGCGGTCGCCGACGTGACCTTCACCGTCCGGCCGGGCGAGATCGTCGGCTACCTCGGGCCGAACGGGGCGGGGAAGAGCAGCACGATGAAGATGCTGACCGGCATCCTCACACCCAGCGCCGGACACCTGCGCGTGAACGGGCTGGAACCCTCCCGCGAGCGCACCCGCCTGGCCTCGCGGATCGGCGTGGTGTTCGGCCAGCGCACCACCCTGTGGTGGGACCTGCCGCTGAAGGACAGCCTGGAGCTGGTCCGGCACATGTACCGGGTCCCGGCCGCCGACCACGCCCGCCGCCTGGCCGAGCTCACCGAACTCCTGGAGCTGGGCCCGTTCCTGGCCACTCCGGTGCGGCAGCTGAGCCTGGGCCAGCGGATGCGCGGCGACCTCACCGCCGCGCTGCTGCACGGTCCCGACCTGCTGGTCCTGGACGAACCGACCATCGGGCTGGACGTGGTCAGCAAGTCGACCATCCGCGAGTTCCTCCTCCGGCTCAACGCGGAGGAGGGCACGACGATCCTGCTGACCACCCACGACCTCGGCGACGTCGAGCGGCTGTGCAGGCGGGTCGTCGTCATCGACAAGGGGCGCCTCGCGTACGACGGCGACCTGGAGGGCCTGCGCGCGAGCGTGCCCACTCCGCGCGTCCTGGTCGTCGACCTCGCCGCCCCCGCCCCGCCCATCGAGGTGGAGGGCGGCGCGTGCGTGCGCGTGGACGGGCCCCGGCAGTGGCTGGAGCTGTCCGGCAACCCGGCCGCGGTGATCTCCCGGGTCGCCGGGCGCCACGAGGTCGTCGACCTGACGCTGCGCGAACCGGACATCGAGGGCGTGGTCGCCGCCCTGTACCGGGGCGCCGTCGCCGATCGCGGGTAGGGCGCGCACCACCGCGCTCCGGGTCCGTCCACCCTGGAGTCCGGAAGGGAATCGCACGACCCTGGAGGTATGCGAGAGACAAGAGCGGTGGCGGCGGGTCGGCGGAGTACGGCCCCGGGAACGGCTGAGCGGGCGGGGGTCGCGCGGCGGAGGCCGCCCCGGCCGGTCCTGTGGGCCGCGGCGGCGTGGGCGGCGGCGGTCGCGTGCGGCGTCGCGGAGACCGTGGTGGCGGTGGGGGGCATGGTGGTGTCGGGGGAGGGGGTGCCCTGGGCCGGGCTCGCACTGCGCCTCGCCGTCTACGCCTCCGCCGCGCTGGCCGTGCTGTGGTTCGCGCGCGGTCGGCAGTGGGCGCGGGTCGTCCTCGCGGTGGGTCTCGGCGTGATCGGTCTCGGCACACTGGTCGTGCCGGTCGTCCTGGCGGCGCCGGACGGCCAGGCGATCCTCGAGGCCATGGGGTACGAGGGACACGGCGCCGCGTATCTGCTGGTGCGGACAGCGCACATCGCGTCGGTGCTGACGGCGTGGGCACTGGCATTCACCCCGGCGGCGAACCGGTACTTCCGCCGACCGCGGGCGTCCGGCGGATCCTGAGGTCCCCGCCGCCCCGGCACCTCCCGGCGCGGGGAACGCCGCCCCACCACCACGGCGCACACGCGCGCGTGGCCGCTTGTGGCCTCGGCCACGGTGCTCCGGAACCCGGCTCCGGCGCCGGCCTCCGGGCCCGGCGGCCCCGGGACCTCCCCGGAAGCGGCTCCGGGCGGCGGCGCCCGCCCGGACGGGCCCCGGTTCCGGCCGGTCCCTCCGGGGGGTTCCCGCCGTCCGGCCGCTCCCCCGTGGCGCGACCGCCCCCGGAGGGCGCGATCATGGCTGTCATGGTGTTCGGGACGGGCTTGGGAATCGTGTTCGCGGTGCTGTCGTGCTCGGCCTACACGGCCGCCGCGGTGGCCCAGCGGCGGCTCGCCGTACGGGTGACGGAGCCGCTCACCGGCGGCCGGCAGCTGAAGGCGCTGCTGCGGCACCCGCTGTGGTGGGTGTCGCTGCTGTTCAACGGGGGCCGCGCGGGATTCCAGGTGGCGGCGGTGAGCCACGCCCCGCTGAGCGTGGTGCAGCCGCTCGGCGTGCTGGTCCTGGTGTTCGGCATCCCGTGGTCGGCCCGGCTGGGCGGTCGGCGGGTCACCCGCGAGGAGTGGCGCGGGGCGGCGTTCACCGTGGTGGCGCTGGCCGCCCTGCTCTCGGTGACGGTGACGGGCGGGCAGGGCGGGGTCCTCGACGACACCGGTTCCGCGGTCGTCGGGCTGGGCACCACGGTCCTGCTGCTCGCCACCGCGTGGATGGCGGGGCGCGTCCGGTCCGCCGCCTGGCGCAGCTACCTCCTGGCGGGCGCCGCGGGCGTGGCCTTCGGTGTCTCCTCGGCCACGGTCAAGACCGCCGTCGCCGTCGTCGGGGAGGTCGGCGCCGCGGGTCTGCTGCACTCCTCCGCGCTGGCCACCCCGGTGATCGCCGTGCTGGGGCTGTTCCTGGCTCAGGCCGCCTACCAGGGCATGGACCTGGGAGCCCCCCTGGGGATCACCACCTTCACCAACCCGCTCGCCGCGACCGTGGTGGGGGTGGGCTTCATGGGCGAGACGTACGGGGGCGGCTGGGTCGGCGGCCTGGTCGCCGCGGCGGGAGCCGTGCTGGGGGCGTACGGGATCAGGCTGCTCACCGTCCCCCAGAGCAGCGCTCCCGAGCGGGAGCCCGAACCGGCCTCCTGAGCCGCGCCCCGGCGGGGAGCGCTCCGCCGGAGGCCGGCGGCTCCGCGCGTGCCCCCCGGGCGGGGCGCGCCCGCCCCGGGCTCCGTCGGGCCGGGCACGCCTACCCGCCGGGGAAGCCGACCGTGGCCACGAGCCCCCCGCCAGGGCGCGGCCGTGCCGTCGCCGTCGCCCCGTGCGCCGAGGCGATCGACCGGACGACGGACACGTGAGCGTCTCCCCGGGGAGCACCGTGTTCGGCGAGGACACGACGCTCCCGGAGGACGCGCGCGGCCGGATCGACCGCATGCCCGAGGTGGAGCACACGTCGCAGGTGGAGTTCGTCGACGGGGCCAACGTGTACCGCAGCGACCTCGTCCCCGGCGGGGAGTCCGGCGGTATCGGCGTGTACGGCGCCGACCTGGGCCTGCTGGAGACCGTCCGCACCGGCGTGGCCTCGGGCACCTGGCTGAACGCCGCCACCGCGGACCACCCCGCGGTCGTGCTGGGCTCCTCGGCGGCCGCGCGGCTGGGCGTCACCCGGATCACCCCGGACACGCTGGTGCTGGTCGACGGCACGTACTTCTCCGTGGTCGGGGTGCTGGAGCCCTCGGAACTGGCGCCGGAGCTCGACAACTCCGCGCTGGTCGGCCAGGCGGTGGCGGAGGAGGTGCTCGACGGCTCGGGCGATCCCTCCACCGTCTACATGCGCATGGACCCGGACGAGGTGGCGCAGGCCCGGGAGCTGGTCGGGCGCAACGCCAACCCGGAGCGGCCGAACGAGGTGGAGGTGTCGCGCCCCTCGGAGGCGCTGGAGGCCGGACGGGCCGCCGACCAGACCTTCAACGGACTGCTGCTGGGCCTGGGAGGGGTGGCCCTCCTGGTCGGCGGGGTCGGAGTGGCCAACACCATGGTCATCTCGGTCCTGGAGCGCCGGGGGGAGATCGGCCTGCGCCGCGCCCTCGGGGCGACGCGCGGCGCGATCCGGTCGCAGTTCCTGGTGGAGGCGATGGTGCTCTCCGCGCTCGGCGGTGTGGCCGGGGCGGGTCTGGGGTCGCTGGCGACCCTGGTGTACGCGCTGCTGCGGGGGTGGCCGGTCTCCGTGCCCTGGTGGGCGGGGGCGGGCGCCGTCGTGGCGACGGTGGCCATCGGCGCGGTGGCGGGGCTGGTGCCCGCGCTCCGCGCCGCCGCGCAGCATCCGACCGCGGCCCTCGGAGCCGGCTGACGGGAGGCGCACGCGCGGACCGGTCGGGCGCCGCGCGCCACGGCGCGGGCGGGGTCTCCCACCGCCTGTCCCGTCCCGGCCCGTCCCGCCCCCTGGCTCCGGGACGGGACGCGGCCGGGCCGGGACGGCCCCGCCTCCGCGAACGCGCCCGCGAGCGCGGCGCCCGTCTCCCCCTGCCCGATCACGGTGACCGCCGTCCGGGTCCCGTCGCCTCCGCTCGTGGAGCCCATGGGTGCCGTCCTCCCTCCGGACCGCCGCGCGCCGTTCCCGCCGCCGGGGCCGCCGACCGGTCGGGGCGGCCCCGGAGACCCGACTCGGGTCGAGGTCGAGGGGTGTCCGTGCGCAGGACGCGTGCGCCCGACCGGACCCGGCGCGGAAACCCTCACCCCACCTGCCAGGATGAAAGGATCCTCATGTCCGTTTCATCTCGTATTCGCCCAGAGCCGAGATGATCTCGGACTATGAGATCACCCTTGGTGCCCCTGCTGGCCGCAGCCGTCGCGGCCGTCCTGGTCGCGGGTGCGGTCCTGGTGTGGGCCCTGCCCGGGAGCGGGTCGGACGCCGCGCCCCCGCACGAGGTGGTCGTCGGGGAGTCTCCCGGCGCCGAACCCGTGGACCAGGCCGACGAGGACGTCGTCCCCCCACCGCCCCCGGTCACCGACCACGACGGTGACGGAACCCCCGACGAGGAGGACCCCGACCACCCCGGAACGGCCCCGCCCTCGGAGACCCCCTCCACGACTCCGAGCGCCGAACCGGAGCCGTCACCTGCACACACGTGCGGGAGCGGGGATGATGATGACGACGACTGCGACGATGACGACTGGGGCGACGACGATGACGACTGAGGGTCACTTCGGCGCGGACTCTCCCACGGAGGACCTCAGCGGCGTACCCGGCAGGGGCGCGTGGTCCCGGCCGGAGGACACCTCCGTGTACCCGACCATGGTCTTCGAGGGCCCGCAGCCCGAGGCCCCCCAGCGGCGGCGGATCCCGGCCCGGCTCCTCATCATGGCCTGGGTCGTCCTGCTCATGACGGCCGTGCTCGTCCTGGTCAACGTGGTCACCTGGAGCGCGCTCACCACGCGCAACGACGAGCGCGTCGACGGCGCCCTCTCCCAGGAGATCGGCGAGTTCCAGGAGTTCGCGCAGGTCGGCGTCGACCCCGGCACCGGGGAGGCCTTCACGGACGTGCCCACCCTGGTCCGGGCCCACCTGGAGCGCCAGTACCCCGACGAGGCCGAGATCCTGTTCGCCTGGGTGGAGGGGTCCGAGACCGCGGGCGGGGGCGCGGGCGGCGCGCCCGGCGGCGCCGAGGCCCCGGCGGGGCGCATCCGCCAGGGCCAGGAGCCCCCCCACGACCTGTCGGCCGACGCCGACGCGGTCACCGCGATCCTGGAGGACCCGAACGCCCGGGGCACCGCGGACTCCCCCGCCGGCCCCGTCGAATGGGAGAAGATCCGCGTCCTGCCCCCCGACGGGGAGGGCGCCTCCGGATGGTTCGTCATCGGCTACTTCACCGAGTCGGACGAGGACACAGTCATCACCACCATGCAGACGATCGCGCTGGTCAGCCTCGTCGGCCTGCTCGCCGCGAGCACCGCGGCCTGGTGGGTGGCAGGACGCATCCTCGCACCGGTGCGGCTGATCCGGCAGACCGCCGCGTACATCACCGAGGAGGACCTCACCCGCCGCATCGACGTGTCCGGCCGCGACGACATCGCCGCCCTCGCCGAGCAGTTCAACAGCATGCTGGACCGCCTCGAGGGCGCCTTCACCTCGCAGCGCCGGTTCGTCGACGACGCCGGACACGAGCTGCGCACCCCCATCACCATCGTGCGCGGCCACCTGGAGCTGATGGGGGACGACCCCGAGGAGCGCCGCGAGGTCGTGCGCCTGGTCACCGACGAGCTGGACCGCATGGCGCGGATAGTCGAGGACCTGCTGCTGCTCGCCAAGTCCCAGCAGCCCGACTTCCTCCGTCCCGAGGACACGTCCCTGGCCGAGCTGACCAGCGACATCGACGCCAAGGTGCGCAAGCTGGGCGACCGCGACTGGCGCCTGGAGTCCGTGGCCGAGGGGGTCTCCCGGCTCGACCCCCAGCGCGTCACCCAGGCCGTGGTGCAGCTGGCGGCCAACGCCGTCCGCCACACCGCGCCCGGCTCCACCCTGCGGATCGGCTCCACGGTCAGCGGCCCCGACGCGCTGTTCTGGGTCACCGACGAGGGGCCCGGCATCCCGGCCGAGGAGCACGGCAGGATCTTCGAGCGCTTCTCCCGGGGCGGCGGGGCCGCCCGGGGCGACCGGGGCGCCGGGCTGGGCCTGGCTATCGTCAGGGCCATCGCCGAGGCCCACCACGGCCGGGTGGACCTGAGGTCCGCGCCGGGGGCCGGATCCACGTTCACCCTGGTCATCCCCACCATCGCAGGAAGGGAGTACGCGTGAGCCGCATCCTCATCGTCGAGGACGAGGAGCGCATCGCCTCGTTCGTCCGCAAGGGCCTGGAGTCCAGCGGGTTCACCACCACCGTGGTCGGAACCGGGGCGGAGGCCGTGGACTACGCGGTGACCGGCGGTTTCGACATGATGCTGCTGGACCTCGGACTCCCGGACACCGACGGGTTCGACGTGCTGCGACGCGTGCGGTCGCTGGGCGTGGACATCCCCGTGGTGATCCTGACCGCCCGCGACGGCGTGCGGGACACGGTGACCGGCCTGGAGATCGGCGCGGACGACTACGTCACCAAGCCGTTCCGGTTCGAGGAGCTGCTGGCCAGGGTGCGGCTGCGGATGCGCAACGAGCGGCCCGCCGACCTGACGGTCCTGCGGGCGGGGGGACTCGCCCTGGACCTGCGCACCCGGCGGGTGGCGGTGAACGGCGACGCGGTGGACCTCACCGCCCGGGAGTTCGGGCTGATGGAGCTGCTGATGCGGCATCCCGGGCAGGTCCTGACCCGGCAGCAGATGCTGTCCCACGTGTGGGGCTACGACTACGACCCGGGGTCGAACGTCGTGGACGTGTTCGTGCGGGCCCTGCGCCGCAAGGTCGGCGCGGAGCGGATCGTGACCGTGCGGGGCATGGGGTACCGGCTGACCGGCTGACCGGGCCGGCCGCGGGGCGGGGGCCGGTCCCCGGCCCCGTGGCCCGGCCGACGGTCCGGTGACACGGGGGAAGCGCGGGGCGGAGGCGTCGGTGACGCCTCCGCCCCGTTCGCGTACGGGGCGGCCCCCGGACCCGTGTCCCCGGGATGACCGGATGAGGATTCCCTCATGTGCTCCTCATGGACGCCTCACCCCCCGTCCAGAGGATGATCACCATGTTCTGGTTCGCGCTGGCGGTCGACCTGACCGCGATCTCCGTCCTGTCGTACGCCCTCTACTTCCGCCGCCACGGTCGGCGGGACCTGCTGCTGGCCTACGTGGCCCTCAACACGGGCATCTTCGCCGTGGTGTCGATGCTGACCAACCAGGAGGTGGGGCTCGCCGTCGGCTTCGGCCTGTTCGGCGTGCTGTCGATCCTGCGCCTGCGGTCCGACCTCATCAGCCAGGGGGAGATCGGCTACTACTTCACCGCGATCACCCTCGGCCTGGTCAACGCGGTCGCGGCACAGACGCCCTGGATCCTGCTGGGCCTCAACGTCCTCCTGCTCACCGGCCTGTACGCGGCGGACCACCCGCGCCTGCTCTCCCGGCACCTGCGACGGGTGATGACGCTGGACGTGGTGCACGAGGACCCCGTCGCGCTGCGGCAGGACCTGGAGGCGCGGCTGCGGGGCCGTGTGAAGCGGGTGGACGTCACCGAGGTCGACTACGTGCGGGACCTCATGGTCGTGGACGTCCGCTACCTCGCGTCGAGGTCCGACGCGGCCCTGTCCTCCCCCGAGCGCTCCGTCGCCCTCCCGGCCTGGCTGGTGGGCAACCGATGAGCACCGACACCTCCGCCCCGGCCCTCTCCGAGGCGCTGGCCGCCCTCCGCCCGATGACGCTGGCCGAGATCAACTCGCGCGCTGCCCTGGTCACCCGCACCTGCCGCAAGTACCTGGTGCCCGTCACCTTCGCGGACTCCCTGTTCGCGGGGGCCGAGGAGCGGTTCGGGGTGCTGACGATCGGAGGTCAGCAGGTGTTCCGGTACTCGTCCACCTACCTCGACACCCCCGATCTGAGAACCTTCCACGACCATCGAAGAGGGCGGCGGGTGCGGTTCAAGGCCCGGGTGCGCACCTACGTGGACACGGGGACGCGCATGTTCGAGGTGAAGCTGAAGGGGGCCCGCGGCATCACCGACAAGACGCGGATCGAGTACGAGGGGCCGCCCGACCGGCTGACCCCCCTCACCCGCAGGTTCCTGGACGACACCCTGCTCGGGTACGGCATGGAGCCGCCGGACGTGCTCACGGCGAGCGCGGTCACCGACTACCGGCGCGCCACCGTCGTGTCGTTCTCGGGAGAGGAGCGGGTGACCGTGGACACGGACCTGGTGGGGTACCGCAACGGGTGGTCTGTGGGGATGAGGCCGGACATGGTCCTGCTGGAGGTCAAGACGCGCGGCGGGCTCACCTCCACCGAGCGCCGCCTGCACCAGCACGGCTTCCGCGAGGTCGGGTTCAGCAAGTACGGGGCCACGGTGTCCGTGCTGGAGCCGCGGTTGAGGGGCAACCGCTGGCACCGGGCGATGGCCTCCTGCCTGGACCACCAGACGCCGACGACCGTGCCCCAGGCCCGGGCGGGGGTCGCCCTCTCCGTCTGAGCAACCGCGCGGGCCCGCCCCCTCCGGGCGGGCCCGCGGTGCGTCCGGGGCCGGGCACGCCCGGCCCCGTCCGCGCGATCACGGCTTGACCTTCTCGCTACGGCAACTCCTAGGGTCGGCGACATGAGCGAGAACACCGCGTCCGTCATCGACCGGACCGTCTACCCCATGCCGATGTTCGTGACCTTCCAGGTCGCGGACATCGCCGCCGCCGAATCCTTCTACCACTCCGTCGGCTTCATCTCCCTGGCCGTCCTCGGGGACCCGGACGGACCCCCCGCCGTGGTCCACCTGCGGCGGATGAAGTACCAGGACATCCTCCTCGTCCCCGGTGAGCCGGAGCGCGGCAGCACCACCGCCAGCTTCTCCGCGGGCGGGCAGGACCTCACCGCCCTGGCCGAGGCCCTCCGGGCCGACCTGCCGCCGGGCGCCGCCGTCGAGGGCCCCTCGGACACCCCCTGGTTCACCTCCGACCTGACCGTCGAGGACCCGGACGGCAACCGGGTGATCCTCACGGCCTACCGTGAGGCGGAGGCCGACGACGCCAAGGAGTGGGTCAAGGAGAATATGCAGAGCGGCGACTTCGTCGTCGAGGAGTAGGGCCCGCGAGGCCCGGAGAGGGGGGTGCGTGGAGTGGACCATCCAGCAGGTCGCGGCCCGCGCCGGTGTGACGAGTCGGACCCTGCGCCACTACGACGACATCGGGCTCCTGCACCCCTCCCGGGTGGGCGACAACGGCTACCGCTACTACGACATGGACGCGGTGGCCCGCCTCCAGCGGATCCTCCTCCTGCGGGACCTCGGCCTCGGCCTGCCCGTGATCGCGGACGTCCTGGACCGGCAGGGGGACGAGGAAGGGGCCCTCGGCGACCACATCGACCTCCTCGAGGCCGAGCGCAGCCGCCTGGACCAGCGGATCAGGGCCGTCCGCCACACCCTGGACGCCCGGGCCTCGGGGTCGGACCCCTCCATGCAGATGATGCTGGAGGGGTTCAACGACCCCTACCGGGACGAGGTCGTCGCCCGCTGGGGCGAGCGGGTCTTCCGGGAGAGCAACGACTGGTGGCACGGCAAGACCGTGCGGCAGCAGATCGCGTGGAAGCGGGACACCGACGACCTGGTCAACTCGTGGACCGAAGCCTGGAAGGACGGCGTCTCCCCCGGGTCGGACCGCGCGCAGGCGCTGGCCGCCCGGCACGTGGAGTGGCTCCGGGCGATCCCGGGGACCCCGGTGGCCGAGGGCGACCGCGAGCGCTCCGTCGAGCTGGTGCGCTGCCTCGGCGACATGTACGTCGAGCACCCGGACTTCTCCGCCACGTACGGGACCGTGGAGGGCGCCGCGTTCGTCCGCGACTCCCTCCACGAGTACGCCCGGACGTCCATGTGACGCCCGGCCCCGGCCTCCGCCGGGGCGCCCGGGATGTTTCACGTGAAACCCCGCCGGTCCGGGGCAGTGCTGCCCCGGACCGGCGGCGACACCCCCGCGAAGCCTGCCGGGAACGGACTTTCGCCCCCCTCGGCGGCGCTCCGGACGCGGCCGGCGGACGCCTTCCGCCTCCTCAGGCGCGGGCCCCCAGGCCCGCGTCGCCGCCGGCGGCCGCCTCGGCGCCACCGCGCCCGGACCCGCTTCCGCCCTCCCACAGCGGACCGAACACGCACCAGAGTCCGACCACGATCCACACGCGGCCGATCCACCAGGCGAGCACCTCGCGCCCCTCCGGGGCGGCGAAGAACACGATGAGGCCGAGCAGCACGGCCGACGCGATCGCGGCGGCGGCGACGGCGCGGTACCACTCCCGCAGCAGGTGGGCACGGCGTCCGGGCCCCCTCCGGGGAGCCCTCGGGGGCGGCGGCCCGCCCGCGAACCGGTGCGCGAAGCGGGCGTCCGCCCACCGCACGATCACGGGCCCGAAGGCGACGCTGAGGCCCAGGTAGACGGCGGCGAGGCCGTGGACCGTGCCCGTGTCCGCCCCGCCGCGCAGGTCGAGGGCGGTGGCGACGACCAGGACGACGTCGAGCAGGGGGATCGACCACAGGACGAGCGCGCTGGCACGCCGCAGCCGGAACAGGTAGCGCAGGGCCAGGCCGAGGCCCAGCAGCGCCCACAGGCCGAACTCGCACAGGACGATCACCGCGGCCACAGGGTTCTGGACGATGAACTCCACCACTGGACACACCCCCGACGATCGTTCGCGACGCCGTTCGCCCCGATCTTTGTTAGTACGACCGTGCTATCACAGTAGCACAGTCGTGCTACCATGAACCCATGCCGAAACTGATCGACCACGAACACCGCCGGGAGGAGATCGCGGAGGCCGTCTGGCGGGTCATCCTCCGCGAGGGGGTGGGCGCCGTCTCCGTGCGCACCGTCGCCGCCGAGGCGAACCTGGCCGTGGGCTCCGTGCGGCACGTCTTCCCCAGCAAGAAGGAGCTCCTGGAGTTCTCCATGGCACTGGTGCACGCCCGGGCGCGCGAGCGCGTCGCGCGGCACACCGGCCTGCACGACCCCCGCGAGCTCGCCGAGGCGATCCTCCACGAGCTCCTCCCCCTCGACGGCACCCGCCGGGCGGAGATGGAGCTGGAGGTGGCGATCATCGCCGAGACGCCCGCGCACCCCGGGCTCCGCGCCATCCAGGAGGAGGCGCACCGCGGCGTCCGCGCCGCCTGCCACGGGGTGCTGCGCCACCTGCTCGACCGGGGCCGCGTCCGCCCGGACGCCGACCTCGACGCCGAGACGCTCCGCCTGCACGCCCTGCTCGACGGCCTGGCCCTGCACGCCCTCACGTCCGAGGGCGACCCGGAGGCCGTCGCCGGGCGGACCACGGGCGTCCTGCGGGCCCATCTGGACTCGCTGCGCCCGCCCGGATGACCGGGCGGGGCGGAATCCACCGGGAGGAGGACGGCATGAACAGCACGACGAGGGCCGGCCGGAGGCTGGAGCGGTTCGTCAGGGAGCGGGTCGGGGAGGCCGGCGGAGGCCGCCCGGACCCGTGCACGCGCTCCCACCTGGCGCTCCTCGCCACCGTGGACGCGCTCCGCGAGGAGGCGTCCGCGGAGGAGGACTGGAGCTGGGCGGAGACCGTCGCGGACGTCTTCGGCGGATGGTTCTCCGGGGGCGGCCCCGCGGAGGAGGACCCCGCCGCGGACACCGGCGTCTTCGGGGACGACCCCGAGCGGACCGCCGCCGCGGTGGCGGTGCGGGTGCTCGCCTGCGTCGCGCTCGCCTACGAGGACCACCCGGCGTTCGACCCGGAGTGGCGGCGCCTCCTGCCGGACCGGGCGCGCCGGGGCGGGGGCGGGCGGCGGACGTGAGACGGCCACCGTCCCGTATCCGATCGGGACGGTGGCCTCACGCGGTGTCCCTCCCGCTACCGGAAGGACTCCGCGGCCATCTAGATGTTCCCGGGTCCGGCGCCGCCACTCACGATCGCGGGGACGTCTTCGGCCGGGTCGAGGTCGTACGCGTACGGGATCGCGGCGACGTCGCCGCCTCCCGTCTCGGGCTCGCCCGAGCCGTCGTAGACGTTGTCCCGCTCCTCGACGGCGCCGATGTCCGAATCGGCGTAGCCGGTGTGGGTCGGGTTGTCGACCCCCTCGAAGTAGTTGCCCTCGACCAGGACGCCGCCGCCCATGGTGGAGGCGACACCGTACTCCGCGTTGTCGAGGTAGTAGTTGTTGAACACGTGGACGGGGTTGCCGAAGCGCACCCGCGGGTGCCGGCTCCCCGTCCCGTCGTAGAAGTTGTGGTGGAAGGTCACCCGGAGGTGTCCCTCGTCCTCGGTGTGCCCGTCCGAGTGCCCGACGAGGGACGTCTTCTCGTGGTCGAAGAAGTGGTTCCAGGAGACGGTCACGAAGTCGGACTCGCGCTTGGTGTCCACCGCGCCGTCGTAGCCGTCGGTGAAGCTGTTGTGGTCGATCCAGATGTTGGTCGAGCCCTCCTGGATGTTGACGGCGTCGTCGTCCCAGCCGGAGAAGGCGATGTTCTGGACGATGACGTTGCTGACGCCGCTGATGTCCAGCCCGCCACCGGTGATCTCCGCACCGTCCAGGCCGATGATCGTCGTGTCCGAGGGCACGTCGTTCATGCCGGAGATGTCGATGGAGCCGCTGACCTCGATGACCCGGGGCCCGTCGCCCTCCAGGGCGTCGAGGAACTCGGATCCGGAGGAGACGGTGACGGTGTCGCCGCCCTCGCCCCCGGTGGTGCCGCCGTTCTGGGACGCCCAGCCCTGCGGGCTGCCCACCGCCGCCGACGCGCTGCCGGGGACGCCGAGCAGTCCGAGGGCGAGGGCGGCCGCGCCGAGCGCGGCGCCGCCGACGCCGAGCGCCCTGGCCGAGGGGGTCTTCGGGTGTTCTGTTCTCATGGGGGGTTCTCCTCGTTCTGGTGTGAGGGGAGGCGTGGTGCGACGGGGGTTCTCCGGAGGTCGGCCGCGCACCGGACGGCGCCGACTCCGTGCCGGCGGACGCGAGAGTGGGGACCGCGCCCGCCGGGTCCTTGGTCAGAGGCCGCCCGGCACCGCGGCGGGACCGACCGGTTCCACGGGGTCCGCAAGGCCTTCGACGGCCGCGACCCGCGGTGACGTGGTTCGTGTCTGCGGCGTGCCCGGGGGTGTGCACATGGCGGGTCTCTTCCGGGAGGGGTCTGGGGAGTGACGCGGCCCCGCACGTTCCGGAGCCGGTGTGCCGTTGCCGTCCGGTTGCCCGAACGGTCCGGCCATCGAACTGAAAGCGCTTTCCGTGCCAGGAAGGTAAATCGGCGGCCGACGCCGTGTCAACACCCCATGTCCGGAGAATCACCAACTGATTACGTAGCGCAAGAAGGAAGGCGCAGCGTTCTCCCTGCTGAACGGGCTTGCGGTCACCCGGTGGAACCGCGTCGGCATTCTCCGAAATGGACGCCGTCCCAGGTGGCACCGCGCCCGGATATGCCTTCCCGGCGTATTTTCAGGGCTTTGATCGGTAAGCGCTTGCCGTAGAATGCGCGGCCGTCCGCGCCGACATCCGGCCCGCCGCGACCGGCGGCTCCGCCGCAGGGTCGGCCGGGTCCCCGGCCCGGCCGCACGCCGCCGCCGACCGGTTCCGGACGGCGGACGGCGCCCGCCGGACGGCGCCCGCCGGACGGTGTCCGGCGGGCGCCGCCTTCGCGGGCCTCCCGCCCCGGGGGCGGGGGCCGCCGCACTCACTCCTTCGCCGCGAGCGGGCCCTCCTTGCGGCCGTACCACGGCCACCACTCCACCGTGCGCCCGTGCGGGATCATCCGGTCGAGGCGGATGGTCACCCTCAGCGCGAACCCTCCGGCCAGCATCCCCGCCACCAGGTCCGTGAACCAGTGGAAGTGCAGGTAGATGGAGACGGTCGACTGCAGCAGGGCGATGCCCACGATGCAGTACGCGAGGCGCCGGATGATGTGCGGCCGCGCGGCGCCGAACCTGATGATCAGGAAGAGCACCAGCCCGTAGATCAGGATCGCGTTCGCCCCGTGGCCGGAGGGGAAGGCCACGTTCCCGGGGCCCATGAAGAAGTCCGGGTCGAAGTGCTTGGCGTGCCCGCGGTTGGTCCCCAGCTTCATCACGGACACCAGGGACATCATCCCCACGACCCCGACCGTGCCCAGCACGATCGGCCGCCAGCTCCGGTGCCAGTAGGCGAGCTGCAGCACGGTGACGCCCAGGACGGGCAGCGCCACGGCACGGGAGGCGACCGTGTCCGGCCAGAGGATCATCGGTTCGCGGAGCACGTCCCAGTAGGGCCGGGGCAGCTCGTTCAGGAAGTTGTCCACAGGGTGCAGCGGGCCCGCCGCGAGCATCGTCATGACGATCAGCGCCACGGCGAGCATGATGGCCACACGGTCGGAGGCGACGCCCCACGCGATCTCGCTCACGCTCGGCCATCGGACCGCGCGCACGACAGGGGGGCCGGGGGCGTACTCGGTGGCACGCACCACGGGGATGGGTCCGCTGTACGGCCCCGCCGCCGGGGTCGTACGCTCTTCCCTGTCGTGTGGTTGGTTCAACTGCCTGGACCGTGGATGTCGGGTCCTCGAAGAGTGCGTCATGTGCTCAGTGCTGTCTCACACGTCGTGGGCTTGCCTGTGGCACCTGGGAAGCGTGGGGGACGGGCTAGCCGTGGTTGCTGGAACTGATCCTGACGTCCTCAGGGTCGACTCGGGGTTGGGACGGGCGCCGGGGTAGACCTACCCCGCTCATCCCGTTCGACGGCCCTACCCGGGGACTGGTTCACTATGTCGTGACCGGCCACCGGTCAGGTCCCGTGTCGGGGAACACGCGGCCCAACAATGCTGGATGTGTCGCGCCGGGATCCGCCCGGCGGTGGTCGGCGCAGGTCAAGGCGCCCTTGTCGGACTCGTTGCCGTTGCGTGGCCCCTACCACGTACAACGGTGGGTGAGTGTTGCCAACAGATGAGCCTACCCGGACACTTCGCCGCATCGGCGGCACGGCCGCTCAAGTGTGACGCTTCTGCCTCGGGCTTTGCCGTGGGCCCCGCCCGCGGTCCCCGTCGGTTCACCGCGACGCGACACGTTCGTGAGCCATCCGTTAGCCTTTCGAGGCCTACTGGCCGGTTGACCCGTCGGCGTGTGGCACCCTTCAAAGAGCTTGTACGAAGCTGAGCGAACCGGCCCGGGCACACGGTGTGCGCGGGCCGTGGAACGGAAGGGCCCTGGATGGTCGACCTGCCCCAGTTGCCGGATGATCCCTCGAAGCTCGCGCGCGAGCCGCTGAGGGAGCAGATCCGGCAGGTACTGGTCGAGGGCCTGCTGTCCGGACGCTGGCAGCCCGGCGAGCGGATCGTGGAACGCCGCGTCGCGACCGAGCTGAAGGTGAGCCAGGCCCCGGTCCGCGAGGCGCTCCGGGAGCTGGAGACCCTGCGCCTGATCGAGACCGTGCCCAACAAGGGCGCCCGCGTGCGGGACTTCGGCGTCCAGGACATGGCGGAGATCTACCCGGTCCGCGCCGGCCTGGAGCTGGTCGCCGCGCGGCTGGCCGCGCCCCGGCTCGCCGTCGACCCCTCCGCGCTGGAGCGCGAGGTGGAGGCGCTCAAGCGGGCGACCGCGGAGGGGAACGTCTCCGAGCAGATCAGGCACAGCGTGGAGTTCCACCGGGAGATCGTGCGGGCCGCCGACAACAGCGTGCTGCTGCACACGTGGGAGTCGCTGGGCGTCGAGGTGTGGACCGCGCTGTCCGTGCGCTGGCTGAACATGGAGCTGCACGCCAAGGCCGCCGACCACGACCAGATCACCCGGGCCTTCCGCGACGGCGACCCGTCGGTGGGGGACATGGTCAGCGAGCACGTCCTCAACTACGTCGAGGCCGCGCTGAAGTCCCACGAGAGCGTGCGCTGAGGCCGTTTCCCGTCCCGGGGGAGGCGGCCGGGGCCCTCCCCGCGTGTCGCCCCCTCGTCCCGGATCCCCCCTTCCGACCTTGACCTGCCCCGTTGCACCAAACTTGGGCTATCTGCCGTAAAGTCGTATTGATCGATCATCGATCAGACCGTAGAGTGTGCGCGACGCACGTCACACGTACGCGCGCCCCCTCGGGTGCGGGGAGTCGTTCATCCGGCCGGTGGACGAACCCTCGCGACCGACACTGCCACGCCGAGCCACGGATGCATAGGGCAGTGGAGACCGGGAAGCAATGCGGTCGAGGGTCCGGGCGACAACTGCACACGAGACCCCACGAGCGCTTCGCGTCCGGGAAGGACGAGCCACGCTTCCCGCGACGCGCCCCGCAACAGCCACAGAGCACCGCAGCCGAATGAGCCCGGCGGCGGCGCACGCCGAGGTCGCGCCCGACAGCGGGACCGCGGCGGGCCTGGCACTCCGGCCCACAGGCCGGGGAGACAGGCCTTCTCGTACGTAGAAAGGCACACCATGGCTGACACGGCCAAGCCGAAGACCGGCACCGCCCGGTCCTCAGGGACCCGGCGGCGCGGTCGCAAGGACACCGCCGCCGGCCTCGCCGGCGAGACCCCCGACGTCCTCCTCGACTACTACCGCCAGATGCTGTTCATCCGGCGGTTCGAGGAGCGCACCGCGCAGGCCTACACACAGGCCCGGATCGGCGGCTACTGCCACCTCAACCTCGGTGAGGAAGCCACCGTCGTCGGCCTGATGACCGCCCTCCAGCAGCGCGACTACCTGTTCACGAACTACCGTGACCACGGGTACGCGATCGGCAAGGGCATGGACCCCAAGCGGGTCATGGCCGAGCTCTACGGGCGCTCCGACGGCGTGTCCAGGGGCTGGGGCGGCTCCATGCACATGTACGACACCGAGACCCGCATGCTCGGCGGCTACGGCATCGTCGGCGGGCAGCTCCCGCTGGCCACCGGCGCCGCCCTGGCCATCTCCTACCGGGGCGGCGACGAGGTCGTCATGTGCCAGATGGGCGACGGCACCACCAACATCGGCGCCTGGCACGAGTCCCTCAACATCGCCAAGCTGTGGAACCTGCCCATCGTGTTCGTGGTGATCAACAACTTCACCGGCATGGGCACCACCGTCGACATGTCCTCCGCCGAGCCCGAGCTGTACAAGCGCGGCTCCGCCTTCCGCATCGAGGGCGAGCGCGTGGACGGCCGCGACGTGCTCGCGGTCCGCGACACCGCCGCCCGCCTGGTCGAGCGCGCCCGCGAGGAGCAGACGCCGTTCCTGCTGGAGGCGTGGAGCTACCGGATGAAGGGCCACTCCGTGGTCGACCCGGCCAAGTACCGCACCGACGAGCAGAAGGACGAGGCCCGGTCCGAGGAGAACGACCCGATCGCCCTCTTCGGCGCCAGGCTCTCCGAGGCCGGCATCCTCACGGACGAGCTGCGCGACGAGCTCGCCGCGTCCGTCAAGGAGGAGGTGGCCGAGGCCGCCGACTTCGCCGAGAACAGCCCGCACCCGGACGTGTCCACGCTGTTCGACTACACGTACGCCACGCCCGTCCCCAACGAGTCGCGCCGCATGCCCGCCGACCCGGTGTTCGCAGAGTAGAGAGGGACCGAGCACATGTCTGTGATCACTTACCGCCAGGCTCTGCGCGACACGCTCCGCGCGGAGATGGTCCGCGACGAGAACGTCCTCGTCATGGGCGAGGAGATCGGCGTCTTCGAGGGCTCCTACAAGATCACGGAGGGCCTGCTCAAGGAGTTCGGCCCCCGCAGGGTCAAGGACACCCCGATCGCCGAGGAGGGCTTCGTCGGCGCCGCGATCGGCGCGGCCATGCTCGGCCTGCGACCGGTCGTCGAGCTGATGACCATCAACTTCTCGCTGATCGCCATCGACCAGATCATCAACCACGCCGCCAAGATCTACGGGATGTTCGGCGGCCAGACCAGCGTGCCCATGGTCATCCGCACCCCCGGGGGCGGCGGCCAGCAGCTCGGCGCCACGCACTCGCAGAACATCGAGCTGTTCTACTCGTTCATCCCCGGCCTCAAGGTGCTCGCTCCCAGCACCCCGGCCGAGGCCTCAGCGATGCTGCGGGCGGCCATCCGCGACGACGACCCGGTCCTGTTCCTGGAGAACCTGGGCCTGTACAACTCCAAGGGCGAGGTCCCCGACGACTACGCCCAGCCGTCGAACGACACCGTCGCCACGATCGGCCGGGCCAAGGTGACCCGCGAGGGCTCCGACATCACCCTCATCGGCTACTCCCGGATGGCGATGGTCGCCACCCAGGTCGCCGAGAAGCTGGCCGAGGAGGACATCAGCGTCGAGGTCGTCGACCTGTGCAGCCTCCGGCCCCTCGACCGCCAGACCTTCGTCGACTCGGTCAAGAAGACCGGCGCCGCGGTGATCTGCGAGGACGACTGGCTGACCTACGGCATCGGCGCGGAGATCGCCGCGTCGATCCAGGAGGGCGCCTTCGACTACCTGGACGCCCCGGTGCGCCGGGTCGCGATGGCGGAGGTCCCCATGCCGTACGCCAAGCCGCTGGAGACGGCCGCCCTGCCGTCGGTCGAGTCGATCAGCACCGCCATCAAGGAGACCCTGAGCGCCGTCGGCAAACGGGTCGGGTAGAGGGAGATTCCAAGTATGAGCGAGATCCAGATGCCGCGCCTCTCCGACACCATGGAGGAAGGCGTCATCAGTACGTGGGTCAAGCAGGTGGGCGACAAGGTCGCCTCCGGTGACGTCCTGGTCGAGATCGAGACCGACAAGGCCGTCATGGAGTACGAGGCCTACGAGGACGGCTACCTGGTCAAGCAGTCCGTGTCCGAGGGCGACACGGTGCCGATCGGCGCCGTCATCGGCGTGATCGGCGACTCCCCCGACGCGGTGCCGGAGGACTCCGGCTCCGGCGGTTCCGAGCCCGCCGAGGAGTCCTCCGGCTCCGCCGGGGCGGAGGAGGGCGCCTCCGGGCCCGCCGAGGAGTCCGCGGAGTCCGCTCCCGCCGAGGCCCCCGCCCCGTCCTCCGGCGGCGGCGAGGACGGTCCGCGTCCGCGCACGTCCCCCCTGGCCCGCAGGCTGGCCCGGGAGTACGGCCTGGACATCAACAGCATCGAGGGGTCGGGCCCCAAGGGCCGGATCGTGCGCGCCGACATCGAGGCCGCCGCCAAGGACGGGGCGGCACGCGAGTCGGCCCCCGCCGCGCCGGCCGCGAAGGAGACGCGTCCCGCACCGGCCGCGGCCCCGTCCGCGCCGGCCTTCGACGACGGCCGCGACTCCGAGGAGCTCAAGGTCAGCAACGTGCGCAAGGTGATCGCGCGCCGCCTGACCGAGAGCAAGCAGACGGTGCCGCACTTCTACCTGCGGCGCACGATCGACGCCGAGGCCCTCAAGGGCTTCCGCGGCCAGATCAACGAGCAGCTGGCGTCCACGGGCGCGAAGATCAGCTTCAACGACCTGATCGTCAAGGCGTGCGCGACGACGCTGAAGCTGCACCCGGCCGTCAACACCTCGTGGGTCGACGACAAGCTGCTCCAGCACCACCGCGTCAACGTCGGCGTGGCCGTCGCCGTGGACGCCGGGCTGGTCGTACCGGTGCTGCACGACACCGACAAGGCGACGCTGTCGGAGATCTCCACGCGCACGCGCGAGCTGGCGGGCAAGGCCCGCGACGGCAAGCTGAAGCCGCAGGAGATGAGCGGCGGCACGTTCAGCGTGTCCAACCTGGGCATGTTCGGCGTGGACAGCTTCTCGGCGGTCATCAACCCGCCGGAGGCGGCGATCCTCGCGGTCGGCGCGATGCGCCAGGAGCCGGTGGTCGTGGACGGCGAGGTCGTCGTGCGCAACCGGATCTCCCTGGAGCTGTCGGTCGACCACCGCGCGGTGGACGGCGCGGTCGGCGCGGCCTTCCTGAAGGACCTCGCGGAGATCCTGGAAGAGCCGATGCGGATCATCCTGTAGTACCCGCAGTACCCGAACGCGGACGCCCCGGCCGAGGAACGGCCGGGGCGTCCGCCGTTCCCGGGACCGCCGCGCGCCGGAGGATCGGCGGACTTCGTCCACAGCCTGTGGACAAAGCGGACCGGTGAGCAAGTCGGAAGGCGTGCGGGCGGCCGGGGCGACAGGTCACCAGGGTGACATGGCGACGACCTGGCCGAGGAGGACGCCTCCCGCGACGGCGAGGACGTAGGACAGCGCCCGCCGTCCGGACCACCGGACCCGTCGGGCACGGGGCCGCCGATGACGCCCGCCTTCGGCGGACACGGGATCATCCTCCGGGGTATCCGGTCGGACCGGGGGCCGCTCCCGCTGGGCGCGTTGCTCCTCCACCACCCTCATCCAGTGGGGCAGGGCTCCGTGTTCGATCCGGTAGGCGACCCGTGGGTTGCCGCACATCTGGTCGAGGAGCTGCTGTTCCCGAGTGGGCCCGGAGGCGTGGGAGGTGAGAGCGGTGCGGGGGGAACGGTGTCCACGAGGCGGGGAGGGCACCGCACGCATGCGTGGGTCCATAGCGGTGGTCATCAGCCGGTCTCCCCGGTGGTGAACTCGGCCCACACGGCCGTGCCCAGGTCGGCGCAGAAGGGAAAGGGGACCACCGGGTAGGCGCCCCACGCTCGCGCGAGTGCGTCGACCAGGAGCAGGCCGCGTCCGCGTTCGGCGCTCATCCACTCCGCTTCGGTGCGCCGCGCCGGGATCTCCGGGGAGGACTCCCGTGCCCCGTCGTCCACGACGACCAGGCGCAGCACGCCCGGTTCCGGTGGGAGGAGCGCTCGCAGCACCCGGCCGTCCGGATCGGCTCCCGATCGGGTGTGCTCGACGGCGTTGGCGGCCATCTCGCTCGCGCACAGGACGACGGCCTCCACCAGGTCCTCGGTGAACCCGGCGAGGTCGGAGCGCAGGTCCGCGCGTACGGTGCTCATCCGCACGAGGGTTCCGGGGTAGATCCGCGCAGGCCATCGGTGTTCCGCGGGGGTCGTGTGCGGCAGAATGGACATGTCGACAACTCGCTTTCTGGATTATTGCTTGGTGGTGTCGGCCTGCTCTGGGGGTGTTCTCAGCACCCGCCAGAGCTTTTTCGTGGTCGCCCTCAGGGGTGGGCGACCCGGCGTGCGGAGAGCGTTGCCAGAACCCCGCCGGCCTCTTCTCCGCTGGTGATCGCCTTGCGTTCCGCCGGGAGCCTGAGGGATTCGGCGATGTGGACCAGCAGGTCCAGGGAGTCACCGACCGGCAGCGCCGCGCCGCGCAGCTCCTCGAACAGGTCGGAGAAGGCCCGGACCTCCTGGGGCGCGGAGACGAGCTGACCGTCCCCGCAGGGGGAGACCAGGTGGGCGACGGTGTACACCGGCCCCAGGGACAGGAGGCGGAACGGTCCCATCGGGCAGGGGTGTTCGGCCACGTCGGCCGGGACAACCTGGAGGCAGAGCCCGCTCGCCCGCATGGAACCGATGAGGCGGCCCAGCTGTTCGCGCATCACCTCGACCCCGCCCACCCGGGTCCGCACCGCGGCTTCGTTGACCACCACCCGCAGCGAAGCCGTGCTGTTCCAGCCGAGCGACTGCCCCACGGCCCTTCCCCGCGGACGGCCGAGCGCGGTCGCGTAGGCGTGGGTCTGGACCGTGGTCGGAAGCGCCCCGGGGTGGAACTCGCGCAGGGCGCTCACCGAGGAGTCGAGTTCGTGCGGCCGGGCCCCCGACGCCAGATGGGTGTTGAGCGTGGCACGGGCCCAGGCGTTGACCAGGCTGCCCTGCGCGTCGAGTTTGCGGTCCAGGTACTCGGCGAGATGGCGCGGGACGGCCGTGTCGCCCCCCTCCACCCGGCGGAGTTCGGAGGCCCCGCACACCTCCCGCACCACCAGGTCGTGGGTGCTGAGCCCGGCCGCCTCCCGCAGTTCCCCCACCCGCCGCCCGAACCGCTTCCACTCCCCGTCCGGGCCGCCCCTCACCTCGTCTGCTCGACTACTGGAACTCCTCATGCGACATCACCTCTCGACGGTTCTGGTCAGCCACATCAACAGCTAATCCGTGAGCTCCCCGCCCAAGACGACCTTCAAGAAGCCATCCCGGCGTTACACTCAGCAATCGTCCAACCACACCCATGATGCATAGCAAACTGCGATTTTGCAAGCTACAAGAAGCAAACTGCCATAGAAATAGAGAATGACGAGCTACCATCGACCCATGCGCCGTCCCTCTGCCCACAGCCCCAGCGTCCGTCGCCGCCGTCTTGCCGTCGAGCTGCGTAAGCTCCGTGAGCAGACGGGCCTCACCGGGGCCACCGCTGCCAAGAACCTCGGATGGCAGCACTCAAAAATCACACGTATCGAACGGGCAGATCAGGGGATCACGCAGCCCGACCTGGCTACGCTCCTCGACCTCTACCAAGCCGGGGACCAGGCATACCGAGACGGGCTCATGCAGCTCGCGAAGGATGCGAAACAGCGAGGCTGGTGGTCGGACTACAGGGATGTCTTCGGTTCCGGGGCACTGCCGGACTTCGAGGCTGAAGCATCGACCATCCGCACCTTCGAGGCTCAGGTCATCACCGGTCTCCTACAGACACCGAGCTACACCGAGGCCATCTTTCGCGGAGGTGCCGCGCATCCAGGCAACGTCGTCGAACGCCACGTACAAGCCCGGTTGGAACGCCAGAGGATCTTGGAAGGCGTGTACCCGGCCAAGCTCTACGCGATCATCGACGAAGGTGCGCTCAGGCGCGAAGTCGGCGGTGCTGAGGTCATGCGTGAACAACTTCAGCACCTCATCAACTCCGCAACCAGGCACAATGTGGATCTTCGGGTACTCCCCTTCTCCGCCGGAGCACACGCGGCGATGCTCGGCTCGTTCCTCATTCTCGACTTCGAGGACCCCCTGGACCAGTCACTCGCCTTCACCGAATCCGTCACAACCAGCCAGTTCCTGGAGGAACCCCACCAGATCGAACGGCACAATGAGGTGTACGGACACCTACAAGGGTCAGCGCTCCTGCCTGAGCCTTCGGTGGAGCTGATCGAGAATGTAATGCGTGACAACTACGCGTAGAAGGACATGAGTGATACCGATGTTCGACATGGAGTTCCGTAAGTCCACGTACAGCGCCAATGCCCAGGCATGCGTGGAGGTCGCGACGCCCGCCCGTGCGGGCGCCGCGATACGCGACACCAAGCACAGAGACCTCGGTGCGCTCAGCTTCCCCAGCCCTGAGTGGCGGGCCTTCCTCAGCACCGCCCAGAGCGACCAGCCCTAGCCTCCGAACCACCTCCGCCCCCGGTCGTCGGCCGGGGGCGTCGTCGTTCAGGAAGCAGACCAGGCGCGGAACTGCTCCCGCGCGGCATCGGACCTGAGGCGCAACTGCCCGACACTCTCGTGGCCATATCCGGTCACGTAAAACGTCTGTCCAACCCCGGAGAGCCATGACACGATCATCCTAGAATATTCTCGACTATGAGAAGGCAGGCGCTGATGCGGCTGACGTTCCTGGGTACCGACAGCGAGGACGGACACTGCCCGACCCTCTACAAGACAGATCGCGGCACCATCGTTGTTCAGGGGTACAAGGTCTTCGACCCCGAGGCGATGGGCGACGTCCGAGACCTGGCGGACAACGAAACCCTGGTCGAGATCCCCAGCGAACTCCTCCGGTACGCGAACGAAGGCAAGTGACGCATGGCCAGGGTCATCACCGACGCCGAGTTCTCACAGCAGTTCAAGGACTTCAAGCACACGGCCTGGAAACTGGAGGTCCGCGACCGCTACAACGTCGGCAAGGAAACCCAAGACATCCAGTGGTTCCTCCGGACCGGCGACCTCGGGCGTGAGGCGAACTTCGCCCAGACCTCTGCATGGCACAGGAACGTCACCAGCGGTCGCGCCGAGGGAAAAACCTGGCAGCGCGTCCGAGTCGTCTCGGAGCCTTTGAGCAACTACATCCGCTGGGAACATGCCGTCACCCGCTTCAACATCGAAGCAGGAGAAGACATCCGATGGCTCCCCCGGCACCACCCAGGTGCGGCTGAGCTACCGAACTTCGACTTCTGGTTGTTCGACAGCGAGTGGGGTTGCCTCCTGCACTTCGATGACGATGACGCCCCCTCCAAGTCCGAGAGCATCGATGACCCAGCCACAATCGCTCGCTACTGCCGGTGGCGCGATATCGCCTGGCGCCATGCGATCCCACACGCCGAGTACGACCCCGAGAGCAGTAAGCGGTTCAATAAATAGGTGACCTACAGCATTGATCGTGCCCGACAAGAACTGGGCAGGCGGCTCCGCGAGATACGCCGGTCAGCGGGACTGACGGGTGTACAGCTCGCGGAGCTGTTGGCCTGGAGCCAGCCAAAAATCTCCAAGATCGAGACCGGGCGCCAGGCCCCGGAGGCAGCTGAGATTGCCAACTGGGCCCAGGCCTGTGGAAGGGCAGACGAGGCGGCCGACCTCATCAACCGTTTGAACGACCTTGAGTCGATGTGGGTCGCCTGGAAAGACCAATTGCATCATGGCCATAGCGGGATTCAGGCACGTATAGCCAGCGAAGAGAAGCGAGTTCGCGTCTTCCGCGGCTATGAACCGACGCTCATTCCCGGCCTGTTCCAGACACCGGACTACGCACGTGCGGTGCTTGAGGCGGCGAACCGGAAGAACAGATCGACCTCTGGCATCGAAGACGCCGTCCAGCAACGGATCCAGCGCCAAGAGGTGCTCTACCGTCGCGACAAGAGTTTTCGTTACATCGTCGCCGAGGCTGCCTTACACCACAGGCGTGGCAACCGAGACACCATGGCTGCCCAGATGGATCGACTGATCACGTTAAGCAGGCTTTCCAATATCTCCTTCGGCATCATCCCCTTTGATTCATCTCCTCCTTATCTACCCAACCACGGTTTTTTGATCCGGGATGAAACATCTGTTGTCGTCGAAACGATTTCCGCCGAACTGACCTTAAGCCACAAAATCGAGGTCGAGCAGTACCTTCACGTTTTCCAAATGACCGCGTCGGGCGCTTGCTTCAACAGCCAGGCAAGAACCCTGATCGGAAACGCAGCAAAACAAGCCACTACTTAACCAACAAAAACCCCAGAGACAAGCGTCCAGCAATATTCTGGATTATTCTTTCCATGGTCGATATTATGTTTCTCATTCGAATATCTGAGAATCTTCGTAGCCGAGGGGTACTCACTTCCATAGATTGCTCTCAGGTTCAACGAAGGGGGCTCGCATGGAAGAGCAGTTCGATGGCACCCGACCCCGATCGACCTCGGCGACGCGGCGGTCCCGACCCAGGGCAGCGATGACCACAGCGTTGAGAACACCGATGACGGCTATCGCCCCTCCCAAGGGCGCGACGCCCTTCCCGAGCCCGCTCCGGGGCCGGCCGCTCTTTCCCCGTGCTGCCGACTGCGACAACTGCCGGGGAAGCGGATGGGTCTTCCCCGGTGGGGACGGTCAAGGACCGTGGACCGACAAACAGCCCGTGCAGTGCCCGCTGTGCAGCGGAACAGGGAAGGTATGAGGGAGTGACCGACCTCGACCGGGCCCATGCCCTCCTGACGGATCGGCTGGACACCACCGACGAGATCCGGGCCGCCTTCGCGGCCCATCCCCGCCACGAGTACGTCCCCGACGTGATCTGGCCCGGTGCGGTCGGGGCCGCGCTGGACCGGGCCGAGGACCCGGACGGGTGGGCGAGTTCCGTCTACGCGGACGACTACGTCACCACGCAGATCGGCGACGGCGCCGCCGGACCCGTGAACATCCCGACCTCGTCCTCCTCAGCACCCCAGCTCATGGCGGACATGCTCCGGGCGGCCGAGATCGAACCGGGCATGCGTGTGGTGGAGATCGGCACCGGAACCGGGTGGAACGCCGCGATCCTCGCGTCCCTCGTCGGCCCCACGGGATCGGTGACGAGCGTGGAGATCGATCCCGGTGTGGCCGCGCACGCCCGCGGCCGCCTCAGGGGAACCGACGTGCAGGTGGTCACCGGCACCGCCCCGGACGGGCCCGGGGGCTTCGACGCCCTCATCGCCACGTGCGCGGTCCGGCGGGTCCCCCTCGCATGGGTGGAACTGGTCGGTCGCGACGCGCGGCTGGTGATCCCCTGGGCGCCCTACCCCGAGGGCGGGCCCACGCCCGTCGTCGCGCTGCGCAGGACGGGGACCACCACGGCCGTCGGACCCCTGGTCCGTGACGCCGCGTTCATGCGCGACCGCAGGCAACACGGGGCCCGGCAGAGGTTTCCGGGAAACGGTGAGAAGGCCACCGACCGAACGGCCTTCCCCGAGGGATCGAGGGACCTCCTGCGCAACGACCGGCTGACCCGGCTCGTGCTCACCTGCCCGGAGCTGTACATCGCCGTGGGAGGCCGTCCCTGGGAGGGCACCGCCGCACCGGTCGTCGCCCTGGGAGAAAGCGACGACTGGACCCACATCTGGCCGGACGGTTCGGCCACGGGCAACGGCACGAGGGCCCTGACCGCCTTTACGAAGGCGTACACGATGTGGGAAGAGGCGGGGTGGCCCGGCCTGGACTCCCTCACGTTGGAGGTGGACACGCGGAGCGCCGCCCACACCCTCCGCTCCTGCCTGGGCACGTGGGAACACCCGGCAGAGGCCTGAGTGCCGCCGGCCCGTCCGGGGAACCGGCACGAGTCCTCCCGCCGATTACCGGCGGGAACGGACGGAAGGGGCATCCGTCCAACGGGCCCCGCGGGGCGGCGCGGGCGGGGTACGGTCGGCCGCATGGCCCTCATCCTGCACCTGACAGAGCTGGAACGCTGGTCCGCCGGCGGGGACGTCGAGCCGCCGTCCCTGCGCGAACAGGGTTTCGTGCACGCCTCCCCGGACGAGCCGACGCTGCTCGCCGTGGCGAACGCGCTGTACTCCGGGGCGGCCGGCCCCCTGGTCGCCCTCGTCGTGGACACGGACGCCGTCGCCGCGGAGGTGAGATGGGAGGCCGCCGACCCCGTCCCCCCGCCCGGGGTGGGCCCGGACGTGCTCTTCCCGCACGTCTACGGCCCCCTGCCGCGGGGCGCGGTGCGAAGGGTGCTCCACCTGCGGCACGACCCCTCCGGCAGGTACACCGCCGCGGAGGAGCGGTCGGCCACCGCCGAGCTCCTGGACCTGCTGCCGCACCCGGAGGGCGGCTGGTACCGGCCGACCTGGCGCTCCGGGACGGAGGTCCGGCCGGACGGACGACGGGGGCCGCGGCCGACCGCCACGGGGATCACGTTCCTGCTGGGGCCCGGTGAGGAGTCGCGCTGGCACCGGCTGGACCACGAGGAGGTGTGGGCCCACCACCGCGGCGGTCCGCTGTGGCTGGAGCTGGGCGGGCGCGGGGACTCCCCCGTGTCCGAGGGCGGCGCGGTGCTGGGCCCCGCGATCGAACGGGGCGAGCTCCTCCAGTTCGTGGTCCCCCGCGACACCTGGCAGACCGCCCGTCCGCTGTCGGACGAGGAGGTCCTCGCCGGCTGCTTCGTGTCGCCGGGCTTCGACTTCGCCGACTTCGGGTCCGCCGGGAGCTGACCCGGCCGCCGTGGGACGCCGGCGGTCCGCCGCGGCGCGCGGGGCCGCGGGCCCGCTCGACCGGGGGAGCCGGAGGAGGCCCCGGCGACATGCGCGACCCCGGACGGGCGCCTCCCGTCCGGGGTCGCTCCGGGACCGTGTCCCTCCCGGTCAGGCGTGTCCCATCTCCGGCTGGCTGTGGCCTATCGCGGGCCCGCCGTAACCCATCCGGGGACGGCTCACGCGCAGGCCGAGCCGCTCGTCGCCCGCCACGGGCCGGACCTCGCGCATGCGGAGCCGGTCCTCGTCCGCCCCGGGCCGCGCCTCACGCGCCCCCGGCCGGTCCTCGTCCGCGTGCCGTTCCTCCGGCGCCACGGGCCGGTCCTCGTCCGTCCCGGGCCGGTCCTCGCCCGGGTGGGCCTGGGCCCCGCCCGACCCCCCGTTCCTGCCGTTGGCCACGTTGCTGTGCTGGCCGACGCTGGACGGGACCGTGTGGCGCGCCCTCCCCCTGTCGATGCCGAGGAAGCGGTTGAGGTGGCCCTTCTTGCCGACGACGAACCAGGCGACGGCCCCGAACAGCGGGAACCAGAGGATGAAGATGATCCACAGGAGCTTGCCGCCCCCCGTGGTGTCGCCGTCGACCAGTGCGGAGATCACGGCGGCGATCACCAGCACCAGCAGGAACAGGCCGATGAGCAGGAAGACCAGCCCGGTGATCCCGCTCATCCAGGCGACGGCGGTGTCCGTACTGTCAGCAAGGCTCGTGAACATGACTCCCCCAAGCATGACGTGATCGTATTGTCACGCAGAGTAGTCTTTTGGGGTGCCCACTCCCGTGCATTTCGTGGTTTTCGGGCGTTTCCTGGCCTTGAGGCCCCGGTTCCGATTCTTCGGACCGCGCGCGACCGGACCGAAGACTTTCGATTAGCGCCCCCTACCAGGCTTTTCACTGCTTTACTGGGAACCATGGGCGAGCTTCGGCGATCTTGCAGGTTCACTCCCCTCCTCCGAACCGGCGTCTCCACCGGAAACGGTGGCGGTACCGGCCCCCGCGACCACCAACTCGGGCGTACCGCCCCCATTTCGCGCAAGCACAGAGAGACCCCGTCCACGGGAGGCCCCGCGTCCCGGGCCTCATGACCGTGGTGAGGCAACCGCGCTACCTGTGGCTGGCCGAGCAGCTTCGCGAGCCGATCCTGCGCGGGGAGATGCCGCCCGGCACACGTCTCCCCTCCAGGACCCGGCTGGCGCGCTCCTACCGGGTCAGCGAGCAGATCTCCCGTACCGCGCTCCGACTCCTGGTGACCGAGGGCCTCGTCGAGGCCAGGCCCGGCTCCGGGTACTTCGTACGCACGGTCCCCGAGCTCTTCCGGCTGTGCCGGACGGACTCCTCCTCCGGCTCCGGCCTGGGCAAACTCCGACGTGAGGACATCGGCACCGAGCAGGAGCCGTGCTCGGCCCCGCTGAGCTCGCGGCTCCGGCTGCGCGACGGGGAGCCCGTCTACCGCACCACCTCGCGCGGGCTGGCGTCGGAACTGCCCATCACGCTGCACCAGTCGTGGGAACCGGCGTCGCTCACCGCCGGGACCCTGCGCACCCCCTTCGACGCGGCGCCCGACATCGGCCTGCTCGACCGGCTCAGCGCCGCGGGCCACCCGGTCGACCGCGTGGTCGAGGAGGTGGGCGTGCGCTCCCTGCGCGACTCCGAGGCCTCACTGCTCGGATCGGCCCCCGGCATACCCGTGCTGGTGGTGGAGCGCACCCACTTCAGCGCCAACCGGCCCGTCGAGACCTCGGACCTCATCGGGACGGCCGAGCAGTGTCGACTCCTCTACAAACTGACACTGGCCCGACCCCGCCGGCCCGGGGACCCGCGGCGCCGCTGAGGGGCGCACGGCCCCCGGCGCCGGCCCGGACACGACGAAGGGCGGTGGCCGCTCCCCTCCGCGGAGGGGAGCGGCCACCGCCCCCGGATCGATGCCCCTAGGAGGTGAACTCCCGGGCCACGACCTCGGCGATCTGCGCGGTGTTCAGCGCGGCGCCCTTGCGCAGGTTGTCCCCGCACAGGAACAGCTCCAGCGCCTTCGGGTCGTCCATCGACTGGCGGATCCGTCCCACCCAGGTCGGGTCGGTGCCCACCACGTCGGCCGGGGTCGGGAACTCGCCCCGGGCCGGGTCGTCCAGGACCGCGACGCCCTCGGCGGAACCGAGCAGCTCACGGGCGGCGTCGGCGGTCACCTCCCGCTCGAAGGTGGCGTGCACGACCAGCGAGTGGGTGGTGATCACGGGGACGCGCACGCAGGTCGCGGAGACCCGGAGGTCCTGGAGCCCCAGGATCTTGCGGGACTCGTTGCGGACCTTCAGCTCCTCCGAGGACCAGCCGCCGTCCTTGAGCGAACCGGCCCACGGCACGACGTTGTAGGCCAGGGGCGCCGGGAACGGACCGAGCTCGCCGACGGCGGCGCGGACGTCGCCCGCCCTGTCGCCGAGGCCGCGGTCGGCGCCGGCCTTCGCCATCTGGTCGCGCAGGGTGTCGATGCCCTCCTGGCCCGCGCCGGAGGCGGCCTGGTAGGAGGACACGACCAGGCTGGAGACCTGGTAGGCGCGGTGCAGCGCGCCGATGGCCACGATCATCGACAGCGTGGTGCAGTTGGGGTTGCTGATGATGCCGCGCGGACGGTTGGCGACCTGGTCCGCGTTGACCTCGGGCACCACGAGCGGGACGTCGGGGTCCATGCGGAACGCGCCGGAGTTGTCGACGGCCACCGCGCCGCGGGCGGCGGCGATCGGGGCCCACTCCTTGGAGACCTCGTCGGGGACGTCGAACATGGCGACGTCGACGCCGTCGAAGACCTCGGGGGCCAGGGCCTGGACCACGACGTCCTCACCGCGGACCCGCAGGACCTTGCCCGCGCTGCGCGGGGAGGCGACGAGGCGGATCTCGCCCCAGACGTTCTCGCGCTCGGACAGGATGCCGAGCATCACGGTGCCGACCGCTCCGGTGGCGCCGACGACGGCGAGGGTGGGAAGACGGTTGCTCATCGGCCGGTACCTCCGTAGACGACGGCCTCGACCTGGTCTGCGTCGAGCCGGAACTCACTGTGGGCCGCACGGACGGCCTCGTCGACCTGGTCCTCCTCGACGATGACCGAGATGCGGATCTCCGAGGTGGAGATCATCTCGACGTTGGTGCCGGAGGCGGCGATCGCGTCGAAGAAGCGCGCGGTCACGCCGGGGTAGGAGCGCATGCCCGCGCCGATCAGCGAGACCTTGCCGATCTTGTCGTCGTAGCGCAGCGACTCGAAGCCGACCTTCTCCTGGACCTTCTTCAGCGCGGCGACCGCCTCCTTCCCGAAGTCCTTGGGAACCGTGAAGGAGATGTCGGTGCGCGAGGTCGAGACCGCCGACACGTTCTGCACGATCATGTCGATGTTGATCTCGGCGTCCGCCAGGGCCCGGAAGATCGTCGCGGCCTCACCGATCTTGTCGGGCACTCCGACGACGGTGATCTTGGCTTCGCTCCGGTCGTGGGAGACCCCGGAGATGATCGGCTGTTCCATGCCTTCGCTTTCCTCGACTTCCGGGACGACCCAGGTCCCCTGCTTCTGGCTGAAAGATGAACGGACGTGCAGGGGCATGTTGTACTGGCGCGCGTACTCGACGCAGCGCAGGTGCAGGATCTTCGTCCCGCACGCCGCCATCTCCAGCATCTCCTCGTAGGAGATCTGGGGGATGCGCCGCGCGGACGGGACGATGCGCGGGTCGGCGGTGAACACACCGTCGACGTCGCTGTAGATCTCGCAGGCGTCGGCCTCCAGCGCGGCGGCGAGCGCCACCGCGGTGGTGTCCGAGCCGCCCCGGCCGAGGGTGGTGATGTCCTTGGTGTCCTGGGACACGCCCTGGAACCCGGCGACGATGCAGATCGCGCCCTCGTCCACGGCCTCCTTGATGCGGCCCGGGGTCACGTCGATGATCTTGGCGTTGCCGTGCAGCGACGTGGTGATGACACCGGCCTGGGAACCGGTGAAGGACCGGGCCTCGAAGCCCAGGTTCTCGATGGCCATGGCGACCAGTGCCATCGACATGCGCTCGCCTGCGGTGAGCAGCATGTCGAGTTCGCGCGCGGGCGGCAGCGGGGACACCTGCTCGGCGAGGTCGATCAGCTCGTCGGTGGTGTCGCCCATGGCCGAGACCACGACGACGACGTCATATCCCGCTTTTTTCTGAGCCACGATCCGTTGGGCTACTCGCTTGATGGCTTCCGCGTCGGA
Organism: Nocardiopsis sp. CA-288880; assembly: GCF_050955985.1. Lineage (NCBI taxonomy): Bacteria > Bacillati > Actinomycetota > Actinomycetes > Streptosporangiales > Nocardiopsidaceae > Nocardiopsis > Nocardiopsis sp. CA-288880. The sequence goes on from NZ_CP192105.1 coordinate 7,507,629, forward strand.
TACGGAAGACCCACCGTACTTCTGCACGATTAGGGCCACGATCGATTGCTCCTGAGGAGTTGGGATCAAGACAATGAAATGGAGTGTAGCCAGCGACGCCGTCGTCTACACCGTCCGACCTGGGACGGGAACGCTCGGAGTGCATGACGCACCAGCGCTCGGGCCTACCCGGTGAAACGGAGGTTACTCATATTTCGCCCGGATTACGGCGAAGTGTGAGCTAGAACTCGAGGCTGCGGCGGCCCTCGAAGGCGCGGCCGAGGGTGACCTCGTCGGCGTACTCCAGGTCGCCGCCGACGGGCAGCCCGCTGGCCAGGCGCGTCACCTTCAGACCCATGGGTTTGACCAGCCGCGCCAGATAGGTCGCGGTGGCCTCCCCTTCCAGGTTGGGGTCCGTGGCGAGGATCAGCTCGGTGATCTGGCCGTCCGCCAGGCGGACCATCAGGTCCTTGATGCGCAGGTCGTCGGGGCCGACGCCCTCGATCGGGCTGATCGCGCCGCCCAGGACGTGGTAGCGGCCGCGGAACTCGCGGGTGCGCTCGATGGCGACGACGTCCTTGGACTCCTCGACCACGCAGATGACGGCGGTGTCGCGCCGGGCGTCACGGCAGATACGGCACTGCTCCTCCTCCGCGACATTGCCGCAGACGGAGCAGAAACGCACCTTCTCCTTGACCTCGACCAGCGCGTTGACCAGGCGCTTGACGTCCGCGTGCTCGGCGGACAGCAGGTGGAAGGCGATTCGCTGCGCGCTTTTCGGACCGACGCCGGGCAGTCGCCCCAGCTCGTCGATCAGATTCTGCACCGCGCCTTCGTACATCGCCTACCCACCAGGTCGGACCGGATCGGCGGGGCGGTCCGTATCCCCTGACACCACCGTATCCGGCGCGACGACCTCTCGCGTACGCGCCGCGGAGGCCGCCCCGCCCGGCGGCCGCTCCGGGTCAGAAACCGGGGAGGCCGGGCATGCCCCCGGGCATCCCGCCGCCGCCGAGCCCCTGGGTGAGCGGGCCCATCTTCTCCTGCTGGAGCCTTTCCACCTGCGCCTCGGCGTCGCGGATGGCCGCCAGGACCAGGTCCGCGACGGTCTGCGCGCTCTCGTCCGCGTCGCTCGGGTCGATCGCGTCGGCGGAGACCGTGATGTCCTCCACCTGGCCGCGGCCGCTCAGCCTGACCTTGACCAGGCCGCCGCCGGAGGTGCCCTCGACCTCGGCCTCGTCCAGGGCCTGCTGGGCCTCCACGAGCTGCTGCTGCATCTGCTGGGCCTGCTGGAGCAGGGCCTGCATGTCCATTCCGCCAGGGTTCACGGCCGTCTCCTCGCCGCACTCATGGTGCTGGGTCTCGCAGTTGTGTGGCTGTCGCTGTGAGACTAACCGGTCGTCAGGGAACATGCTGGACCGACCCGGGGCGGCCCGGCGGCCGGGCGGGGCGACGCGGAGTCGACTCTCCGGAAGGCGCCCCGACCCGCGGCCAGCGCGAAGAGTAGCGGTAATATCACTTTCGGTCGAAGAGATGTCCCGCGGGGCACGGCCGTCCCGGTGGAGCCCGCGGGCGCCGCCGGCATCACGACAGCCACGGGGGACTGAGGACGTGTTGACCGCCAGTGAACGCCACTCGGCACTGATCGAGGCGATGATCGCGGACGGCACCCTGACCGACGCCGCGCTGATCCACGCCTTCCGGTCGGTTCCGCGACACCGGTTCATCCCCGAGACCGGCGCGCTGACCGCGCGCGGAGGCGTGCTCGACGCCACCAGCGACCCGGAGCGCTGGCTGGCCGCCGTCTACGCCGACAACGCCATCGTCACCCAGGTGGACGAGGCCGGGATCCCCCGGGACCGTGAGGCGCCCGGGCCGCGCGAGCCCGAGCCGGCCCCCGCGCCGGAAACGGCCTCGGCCTCCTCCAGCGCGGCCCCCACGGTCCTCGCCCGCATGCTGGAGCTCGCCGACCTCGCCGCCGGGAACACGGTGCTGGAGATCGGCACGGGGACCGGTTGGAACACCGCGCTGCTGGCCCACCGGCTGGGCGACGGAGCCGTCACCTCCGTGGAGATCGACCCCCGCCTGGCCGGGACCGCGCGCGGGGCCCTGCACGCGGAGGGCCTCTCCCCCGCCGTCCACGTGGCCGACGGGTACGGGGGCCACGCCCCCGGCGCCCCCTACGACAGGATCGTCTCCACCTGCGGCGTGCGGCGGCTCCCGCCCGCGTGGCTCGACCAGGTCCGGCCCGGCGGGCTGGTGGTGTGCCCGTGGGGGCTGCTGGAGGGGGCCGGGGTGCTCGCCCGGGTGGAGTGCCCGGGTGACGGGACCGCGCGGGCGAGCTTCCACGGCGGCGTGGGGTTCGTCCCGCTGCGCACGCCCGACCCGGCGGCCCCGCCCGCGCGCGACTCCGGGCAGCAGCCGGACGAGTACCGGCTCACGCAGACCGACCCCCTGGCTCCGCTCATGGCCTTCACGACGGCGTTCGCCCTGTCGGTGATGGTGCCCGACTGGCGGGTGCGGCGGCGGTGGATCGGGACGGGATCGGGCGTGTGGGTGTGCGACCGGGAGGGCGGTTCGTGGGTGAGGGTCTACCCCTACGGAACGTCGTGGATGATCGAGCAGGGCGGCCCGAGGAGCATCTGGGACGAGTTCGAGGAGGCCCTGGCCCTGTGGGCCGAGCTGGGCAGCCCCGAACCGGACCGGTTCGGGCTGTCGGTGTCGGGCGACGGGGCGCACCGGGTGTGGCTGGACTCGGCGGGCGGGCGCGCCTGGGACGTGTGAGGGCGTCCGGTCCTCACAGCGGCGCCCGGCCGGACGGGGGCCGGGACCGCCGGGGCCGCGCGGACGGGCACTGCGGGCGGGAACGCCGACGGCCCCCGACCGTCTCCGGTGGGGGCCGCCGCCGTGCGTTCACGCCGTTCCTTCGGTGTCCTCGGACTCCTCGGAACTCTGGGGCGCGTTCTTCTCGCGGAGCTTGCGCAGCAGCTCCTGCTTGCGCTCCCGGGCCTCGTCGCTGGGGCCGCCCTTGCCCCCGCCGGCGCCTCCGCGCATCGCGGAGCGGGAGACCGTGGTGCGCTGTCCGCCCATACCGAGAAGGTTGTCACTGTTCTTGGACATGCGGACCTCCTTTCGGTTGAGGCGAGACGTGTCGTCTCGCCAGATGTGATCCTGCCTCTGTAGAGTATCGATGTCAAGACGATACGTCTCGTCATTTTTCGAGCGGTTAACGTGGCAGGTATGGCTGAGAGCACCCCATTGGAAGACTCCCGGGCACCCCGGCGCGGCCCGGACCCCCGCCGCCGCAGCGAACGGGCGCGACGCGCCGTCCTCCGCGCCGCGTCGGAACTGCTGGGCGAGGTCGGCTACGCCAAGGTGACCGTCGAGGCGATCGCCGCGCGGGCCGGGGTGGGCAAGCAGACCATCTACCGCTGGTGGCCCTCCAAGGCCGCCGTGGTGTTCGACGTCTTCACCGCGCTGACCGGCGGCACGGCCGGCGAACCCCTGCCCGACACCGGCGACCTGGCCGCCGACCTGAGGACCGTGCTCCGCGCCGTCGTCGACGAGTTCAACGACCCCGAGATGGACCGGACCACCCGCGCGTTCACGACCGAGCTCCAGAACGACCCCGTGTTCGCCGAGGCCGTCAACGAGCGCCTGCTCCGACCCAACACGGAGGCGTTCAAGGACCGGCTGCGCGCCGGACGCGAAGCGGGCCAGCTCGCGGCCGGGGCCGACCTCGGCATCGTCACCGAGCTGCTGACGGGACCGCTCCACCACCGCTGGCTGATGCGCACCGGGCCGCTGACCCACGCGTACGCGGACGAGCTCGTGGAGACGGTCCTGGCCGCCGTGGGACCTCGGGACTGACCGCGTCGGCCGGGGACGGAGCCCCCGGTGCCGGGCGCGGGCTCCGGGGCCGGCCGGGGCCTCCGCCGGGCACGCCGGCGCGGTGACCGAAACGGCGCTCCCGTCCCGCCCCTCAGCTCACACCGGCAACGTTTCGGGCCTCTCCCGGGGAGCGCGCCCGGCGGGTGCCCCCGCCGCCCGGCAGAGTGGCGCCCGCCGCACCCAGGTCGTGTTCTGCGGGTTCTTCCGGGCTCACGTCCACCGGGCTGCCTCTCGCCGCGCCTCTGCGCTCGTGAAGCGCGACCGGGCCGAACGTCGCACATCGGCTTGCGGGAGACGGCCCGGACGGCCGCTCGCCGACCCGAAAGCCTCCAAAAAACACTCCCTAGAAGGGCGCGTCCGTGTCGGCCCCGTGCTCGATCTCCTCGATCACGCGGCCGCCCAGCTCCGTCTCGATGAGAGACGTTCCGCCCCCGCCGGGGGACGCGGACCCGCCGGAGGGGGCCCGGCCCGTGGTCGGCGCGGTGTCCACGGCCGCGGACGACGGTCCGCCCGGGGGCGCCGGAGCCGGCCGCTGCGCACCGCCCGGAGCGGGGGTCGGGGAGGGCGCGGCCTCCTGCCGCCCGGTCCCGGGGGCCGTCCGGGGCTGCGACCGGCCGGCGGACGGGTCGTCGTACTCCGGCGGCGGGGACGCGGCCGCGTCCTCGTAGGGGTCCGGCGGCGGCTCCTCCAGACCGGTGACGATCCGGTCCGGCGGCGGGCCGGCGGGCCGGCCCGCGGCCTCCGGCTCCGGGGCGGCGGACGGCGGGGCGGGTTCGGCGGGCCGTGCCGGGGCGGGGGCGTCCCACCCCGAGGGCTCGGCCGGGCGCGCGGGCTCGGGGCGCCGGGCGGGCGCCGCGGCCGACGCGGCGCTGCCGGCCGCGGCGACCCGCACCTCGATGCCCAGGACCTGCCGGATCGCGTTGGCGACCACCTGGTCGCTGCCGCTGTTGCTGAAGCCCTTGGCCTCGCTGGGGCGGGAGAAGCCGAGCAGGACGGCGTTGCCCTCGACCCCCACCGGCCGGACCTCGCCGCCGGAGAGCACCATCCAGGTGAACCGGCGCAGACCCTTGACCGCCTCCAGGATCTGGCTCCACGACCCCTGGACGCGTCCCAGGTCCAGGGCTCCGCCCCCGCCGGACGGGGCGGCGGGGGCCGGCGGTGCGTGGCGGGCGGGTTCGGGCGTGCTCGGACGGGCCGGAGCGTCCCAGCCCGCCGGCTCGGCGGCGCGCTCGGGGGCGGGCGTCGGCGCGGGGGCCGCCTGCGGGGCGGCCGGGGCACGGGAGGGTTGGGGCGCGGGGGCCTCGGGGGCCCGCACCGGCTCGGGGGCCGGGGCGGCGGGCCGGACCGGCGCGGCGGGTGCGGCAGGGGCGGCGGGTGCGGCGGCGCCCGAGGCGATCCGGCGCTCCATCTGCTCCAGGCGTGCCAGCAGGGCAGCGCCCTGGCCGCCGTCGGTGCCGGGCAGGAGCACCCTCGAGCACATGAGTTCGAGCAGCAGGCGGGGCGCGGTGGCCCCGCGCATCTCGGTCAGGCCCTGGTTGAGGATGTCGGCGGCGCGGGTCAGCTCGGCGGGCCCCATCCGGGCGGCCTGCCCCCGCATCTGCTCCGCCGCCTCGTCGGCCACGTTGACCAGGCCCTTGTCCAGGGCGTCCGGCACCGCTGCCAGGACGACCAGGTCGCGGAAGCGCTCCAGCAGGTCCGTGGTGAACCGGCGCGGGTCGTGTCCGCCCTCGACCACGCGGTCGATCAGCCCGAACACGGCGGCGCCGTCGCGGGCGCCGAGCGCGTCGACCATCTCCCCCAGCAGGCTGGAGTCGGTGTAGCCCAGCAGGGAGACGGCGCCCTCACGGGTGATGCCGCCCTCGCCGGAACCGGCGATGAGCTGGTCGAGCACCGACAGCCCGTCACGGGCGGAACCGGCGCCCGCCCTGACCACCAGCGGCAGCGCGGCGGGGTCGTAGGAGATCCCCTCCTCCTTGAGGAGGTCCTCGAAGAGCTCCCGGAGCGTGCTCGGCGGGATGAGCCGGAACGGGTAGTGGTGCGTCCGCGAGCGGATCGTGCCGATGACCTTCTCGGGCTCGGTGGTCGCGAACACGAACTTGAGGTGCGGGGGCGGTTCCTCCACCAGTTTGAGGAGCGCGTTGAAACCCTCGCGGGTCACCATGTGCGCCTCGTCGATGATGTAGATCTTGAAGCGCGAGTTGACCGGCGAGAAGAAGGCGCGCTCGCGCAGGTCGCGGGCGTCGTCCACACCGCCGTGGGAGGCGGCGTCGATCTCGATGACGTCGATGCTGCCGCCGCCGTCGGGGGCCAGCGCCACACACGAGTCGCAGGTCCCGCACGGGTCCGGGGTGGGCCCCTCGGCGCAGTTCAGCGAACGGGCGAGGATGCGCGCGCTGGTCGTCTTGCCGCAGCCGCGCGGGCCGCTGAACAGGTAGGCGTGGTTGATGCGACCGCTGCGCAACGCCTGGCGGAGCGGGTCGGTCACGTGTTCCTGGCCCCGCACCTCGCCGAACGTCGCGGGACGGTACTTGCGGTACAGCGCGATGCTCACGGTGTGCTCACTCCCCTGGTCCCTGCCACCCGCCCATTCAACCCGCCGGCAGTGACAGCTCGCACCGGATCGAGGAACCGGGAGGGTCCGATCGGGCCCGAGAAACAGAAAGGACCCCCCGCGCACCCGCCAGAGCCCATTTATCCTTGCTGCCTTCCGGCCCTGGGGAGGTTCATAGGGTGACGCCGCACGAGGGGTCTGCCCCGAGTGTATCCGACCTCCCGACCGCTCTGGCAACCCCGCGCGCCCGCCCCCGCGGGGCGTCCCACGGCGCCCGGATCCCGGCGCGCATGGCCACGGCGGCCCCGCGGGGCCATCATGGACGGCATGTTCGACCCCCTGGAAACCACCGACCACTCCTCCGAGCGGCAAGACCTCATCGTGGACACGCTGGAGAACGCCTTCTCCGACCTGATGTCCACGGCCCCGGCCGCGTTCCGGGCCAAGTTCCGCAAGATGGCCACCAGTCCCTTCGCGTTCTACCGGGGCAGCGCCTCGCTCTTCTACTCCGACGTGGCGTCGATGGAGGACCCCTGGGCGGACGACCGCACCTCACGGGTGTGGATCCAGGGCGACCTGCACGCCGAGAACTTCGGCACCTACATGGACTCGACCGGGCGCCTGGTCTTCGACGTCAACGACTTCGACGAGGCCTACCTCGGCCACTTCACGTGGGACGTGCTCCGGTTCGTCTCCAGCATCGCCCTGATGGGATGGCAGAAGGCCCTGTCCGACGAGGACATCGGCGCGATCGTGCCGTGCTACGTCGACGCCTACGTGTCCCAGGTCCGCCAGTTCGCGACGCGGGGCGGCGACTCCGGGTTCTCCCTCAAGCTGGACAACACCGACGGCACGGTCCACGACGTGCTCCAGCGCGCCCGCCTCCGCAGCCGCGCCGCCATGCTGGCGTCCATGACCGACAGGGACGGCTACAACCGCCGGTTCCGGGAGGGGCCCCGGGTGCGCCGGCTGGAGGACGGCGAGCGCGAGAAGGTGCTCGCCGCCTACCACGACTACCTGGGGACCATCCCGGACGACCGGCGCTTCGCCTCGCTGGACTACGGGGTCAAGGACGTGGTGGGCAGCGGCGGCTTCGGGATCGGCTCCGCGGGGCTCCCCGCCTACAGCGTGCTCATCGAGGGCCGGTCCGAGGCGTGGGACAACGACATCGTGCTGTCCGTCAAGCAGGGGAACGTGGCCGCGCCGTCCCGGGTGGTGACGGACCGGCGCATCATGGAGGCCTTCGAGCACCACGGGCACCGCACCGCCGTGTCCCAGCGCGCGCTCCAGGCCCACGCCGACCCGCTGCTGGGGCACACCGAGATCGACGGCGTGGGCTTCGTGGTGAGCGAGGTGTCCCCGTACACGAACGACCTGGACTGGGAAGGGCTCACCGAGCCCGAGGAGGTCGTGCCCGTACTGGACTACCTGGGACGCGCGACCGCCAAGGCGCACTGCGTGTCCGACTCGCACGCGGACGCGACCCTGGTGGCGTGGGAGACCGAGGAGGCGCTCATGACGGTGCTCGACGGCCGCGAGGCGGAGTTCACCGAGTGGTGCGTGCGCTTCGCCCACCGCTACGCGGCCCAGGCCCGGGCGGACCACTCGCTGTTCGTGGACGCGTTCCGCAACAACGCCATCGAGGGGGTGCGGTCCAGCCGGGCAGGCTGAGCCGCCGGGCGGCCCGGCGGGGGCGGGACCGGGGACGGAGCGGGTCCCCGCGACGGCCCCGACCGCCCGGCGGGGAGCTCCCCGGAGCCTTCCCGGGGCGCTCCCCGCCGGCCCCCGGGGAGCGCCCCGGGAAACCCGTTCGGACCACCCCCCTCCGGCGTGTAGAGTTGTGCGCGGAGGATTCGCCTAGTGGCCTAGGGCGCACGCTTGGAAAGCGTGTTGGGTGCAAGCCCTCAGGGGTTCGAATCCCCTATCCTCCGCAGCGGCTAGCTGCCGAGACGAAGGCCCCGACCGGACACCGGTCGGGGCCTTCGCCGTTCGTGGTCCCGGCCCTGGTCCCGGCCGGCCCTTCCCTGGCCGCCCTCCGACACGGTCGGCGACGCCGGCGCGGTCCCCGCCGACCGCGTGCCCGCGGCGGTCCGCCGTCGAACTGGCGGTAGACCCATGTGCGCTTGTGATCGATACCGTTCTTCCTCAGCCCCTTCCCTACGTCCAGTGCCCGGAAGGTGGTCAAGCCATGGTCGATCCAGGTCTGGTACATCAAGTGGAACGCGGCGTGCGCTTGCCTCGGAGTACTCCTTGGAGCAACCGGTCGGCCTCAGAGGGAGACCTCACCTTTCACAGGGTGGATCTGCTAGGTCATCGGTGACTCGAGGTGGTCATCGAGGGTGTTCGGTTCGATGTTCTCGGAGGGATCCGTCGAGGGCACACCGAACATCTTCACCGCCCCCCGGAGCGGTCGGGTTCGAGATCCTGCGGCTCTCCGGTGCTCTGCGTCGAAGTCCCCAGCCGAGAGCCGTCGAACCGCGCTTGGAGGCCGAAGGCCGACGGGTACCCACAGTCCTCGCCCCCACGACGGGTGGCCACCAAGAGTTCAGGGTGAAAAACGGATCAGGCCCGGAGTTATCCACAGCGGCAGTGACCCCCTGGCGACGTGTCAGCGCCCAACCGTAGAGTCAGACCGTGACCCAAGAACCTTTCCTTTTTCCCGTCGAACCCCTCCATGCGAGCGCCTCTACCCCGAAGGAAGTTGTGAAACACATCACCCCTTCGCCACTCACCCCGGAGCACGATGCAGGCATCGAGGACGTTTACAACTGGTTTCTCGATCAGAAAAACTACAAAGAACGCTTCGCCCAAGTATTCAGAAAATCCATCGACGAAGTACTGGACGGACAGCGCACAGGACGATATGACCTCTACATAAAAAAAGGAGAAGGAAGAGTAGAAAAGACGGAGAAGACATACCTTGGAACAAAAGTTGAAATTGTGGCTCGAGTAGAATTCGACTTGGGATACGGCCACACCATGGATTACAGCATCAACGACCATCAGGTGGATGCAAAATTTACCATGGGAAGCACATGGACGATCCCCAAGGAGGCCATGGGGCACATTTGCCTCCTGATGCGAGCAAACGACCAAAATGGCACCTTCCAGGTAGGACTCATTCGAATATCCGAGGAGAACCTCAACAGCGGCCGCAATGGTGACAAAAAAAGAACCGTCTCGGCGGCAGCCCGAAGAGAAATTAAATGGATCATCGAGAATGGAGATCTTCCCGAGAACCTTCTCCTCAACTTAAAGCGAGAAGACCCCAAAAAAGTCGAATCTATATTTCGCGCATCAGAGGGATACAAAGGAAGTGGAAACGGTGGACAGCTTAGAACAAATGAACTCTTCAGGCAAATGACCGGCCGACTCGTCGATCGCACCACGGTGCTGACTGTTGCGACACAGCACGACGGCCCAAAACGAGCACGGGACGCACGAAATCACCTAAGGCCAGAAGGAATCATAGTTCTCGGCCACAGGAAACCTGCGCCTAAGATTGCAAAGGACCTGAATTTACCTATCCCCAAAAATGGGTTCTGGGTTTCCGCCAGAATAGCTCGTGTATCCGAAGATGATTCCCGTCCGACAACGATGATCGATGGGATTCGCTACGGCATCTGGAAGAACGGTGATGAACCGAACGAAGCACCTGTCATCAAAGAAGTAATCTGATCAAAACCCCTTGCACTGCGGCGTTGTCACTCCACACCCTCAGCACACGGTACGCTGTGTGGTCGCCATCAATCAGCAGTGCTGAGGGGCGCCAAGAACATGAATCATGCAAAAAGTGATCCCATAAAATCCCTGGAGACCAAGTGCGCCCCGTACAGATTGTGGACCTGTTCGCTGGCCCCGGTGGCCTCGATGTAGCAGCGGAGAAACTCGGAATACAAACAGTAGGCGTCGAATGGGATGCCTCCGCCTGCAAAACTCGTCGAGCAGCTGGGTTGGAAACAGTCGAAGGCGATGTGCGCAACTACGGACCTTCCCAATTTCCCCGGGCAAATGTCCTTGCCGGAGGACCTCCGTGTCAGACCTTCACCGTTGCTGGCAGCGGAGCCGGACGTAGGGCACTCGACGACGTACTACATTTTGTTAAACGCATGGTAGCGCGAGAAGATCTTCGAGAGATCAAAAAAGAACTTTCGAAAATGGAGGACGAACGAACTGGCCTGGTTCTAGAGCCGCTCCGTTGGACACTTGAAGCAATCGACAAACAGGAAACACCTTATCAAGCGATAATTCTTGAGCAGGTGCCCGCAGTACTCCCGGTCTGGGAAGCCTATGCCAAGGCGCTTCAAAACGAAGGATATTCCACAGACTGCGGAATTCTACACACAGAAGCATACGGGGTACCTCAAACGCGAAAAAGGGCCGTACTCATTGCCCGCTTTGGGAGTGAACCGGTCTCCCTGCCTTCTCCTACACATCGCACCTACCGCAAGGGAGTGCCACGTGAGGAAGGAGACATGAGCCTGGCCCCATGGAGGACCATGGCCGATGCCCTCGACCGAGATTCAGGTTTCTCTGTGATCTCTAACTATGGAACAGGAGGAGACCCCAAAGCTCGCGGACAACGGTCTTCTTCCGAGCCATCAGCCACAGTTACCGGGAAAATATCTCGAAACCGTGTTGTCTCAGTCGACGGAAAGGAGATGCCACGTTTCACGTTTTCGGAGGCCGGACGTCTTCAAACTTTCCCATTCGACTATCCATGGTCAGGACGCGACATAAGCCAGCAAATCGGAAACGCCGTTCCCCCGCGACTTGGCATGCACGTCATCAGTGCCGCCCTCGGATGGGGAACTCCCTCTGAAGAAAAACTCGACAGGATAAAAACATGGGGCACCGTCAAAGTAACCAAAGGCGGCTCATATGACGAATTGAGCACCAAACTCTTCTATGTCTAGCGAGCCCCGTTCAACGGCCTTCTTCAAGCGGGTAATCTGCGTGACAGTGTCAACAGGGAAAGGCCGGACGACGGCCTCCAACAGTAGAAGCTGTGGACCGAAGACGGTCACTCACAGGTGGTCCATCATGGTCACGAGACTGTTGCCCATCAGCGCTCTGAGAACCTCCTCGTAATCTCAGTTCCAGTCTCGTTCACAGCCGTTCGGAGTTGCTCCCCCGCGGCTCCGTCCTCTGACTAATGCTCCGCCGATCAACCGCGAACGCCCGTGTACGGGATTGGAAAGCGTGTTGGGTGCAAGCCCCCAAGGGTTCGAATCCCTGTCCTCCGCCACCGAAGGGCTCGAGCGCATCGCGGTCGGGCCCTTCACCGTTCCTTGTCCCGACCTCTGGTAGTGACTGGCCACAGCGGCGCGGCCTCCCTCGCTCTCCTAAGGCCGGGGGATGTTGCGCAGGTTGGAGCGGGCCATGTCCACCATCGCCCCCACCCCTCCCCGGAGCACGGTCCGTCCCGCGGACAGGGCGAAGCCCGCCACCTGGTCGGCGGTGATGCGGGAGGGGATGGAGAGCGCGTTGGGGTCGGTGACGACGTCCACCAGCACCGGCCCGGGGGCCGCCAGCGCCTCCCGGAGCGCGTCGCGGACCCGGTCGGGGCTCTCCACCCGCAGGGCGCGCATGCCGATCGCCCCGGCGACGGCCGCGTAGTCCACGCGCGGGTGGTCGGTCTGGAAGGAGGGCATCCCGTCCACCATCATCTCCAGCTTCACCATGCCGAGCGAGGAGTTGTCGAACACGACCGTGGTGATCGGCAGGTCGTGCTGGTGGACGGTGATCAGCTCGCCCAGCAGCATGCTCAGCCCTCCGTCGCCGGACATCGAGACGATCTTCCGGCCGGGCGCCGCGTAGGCCGCGCCGATCGCGTGCGGCAGCGCGTTCGCCATGGTGCCGTGCGTGAACGACCCGATCACCCGGCGGCGGCCGTTCGGGGTCAGGTAGCGGGCGGCCCACACGTTGTTCATGCCCGTGTCGACGGTGAACACGGTGTCCCCGTCGGCCTCCTCGTCGAGGATCCTCGCCACGTACTCGGGGTGGACGGGCGTGTGGTGCTCGATGTCCCTCGTGTACGCGTCCACCACCTTGGTCAGCGCGCGTTCGTGGCGGGCCAGCATGTCGTGGAGGAACCGGGTGGCGGAGGCGGCCGTGCGCTCCCCGACGAGCGGCCTCACGGCGCGCAGGGTCGCCGCGACGTCCCCGTGCACCGCCAGCCGGAGCGGCACCCGGCGGCCGAGGCGGCGCGGGTCGTGGTCGACCTGGACGACGTTCTTCCTGGGCAGGAAGTCGTCGTAGGGGAAGTCGCATCCGAGCATCAGCACCAGGTCGGCGCCGTGCAGGGCCTCGAAGCACGCGCCGTAGCCGAGCAGGCCGATCATGCCGACGTCGTACGGGTTGTCGTACTGGATCCACTCCTTGCCGCGCAGGGTGTGCCCGACCGGGGCGTGCACCCGTCCGGCCAGGGCCATCACCTCGTCGTGCGCCTCCCTGGCCCCGGCGCCGCAGAACAGGGCGATCTTGTCGGCGGCGTTGATCAGCTCGGCCAGCGCGCGCACGTCGTCCTCGGCGGGCCAGGCGGTGGCGCGTCCCGCGGCCACGGGGCTGGTGTCGGCCGGGCCCACGGCCTTGCGCCCGGCGATGTCCCCGGGCAGGACGAGGACCGCCGCGCCGGGGGTGCCGAGGGCGTGCTGGACGGCGATCCGGGCCAGGCGCGGCATCTGCTCGGCCTCGGAGACGAGTTCGCGGAACTCGGTGACGTCCGCGAACAGCCGCTCGGGGTGGGTCTCCTGGAAGTAGCCGGTGCCGATCTGGCGCGAGGGGATGTGGGAGGCGATGGCCAGGACGGGGGCTCCGCTGCGCTGGGCGTCGTACAGGCCCTGCACGAGGTGGGTGTTGCCGGGGCCGCACGACCCGGCGCAGACGGCGAGCCTCCCGTCGATCTGCGCCTGGGCCGAGGCGGCGAACGCCGCCGCCTCCTCGTTGCGCACGTGGATCCATTCGATGCCGTCGATCTCGCGGACGGCGTCGACGACCGGGTTGAGGCTGTCGCCGACGACCCCGTAGATCCGGGTCACCCCGGCGGCGACCAACGTCCGGACGAGCTGTTCGGCGACGGTGTTCCTGGCCACGTTGGTTCCTCCTGGGCACGTCATCGCTGGTCCGGGGCGCCACGGGGGCGCCCCGGTCAACGCTAGGAGCAGGAGCCGGCGCCGTGCCGGACCGCCACGCGCCCGGAGCGAGGGATGCCCGCGAACGGCATCGGGGCCTCTCGAGCGGCGCCCTTCCACGAAGCGGGGGTCGCCCTCGTGGAAGGCGGTCGGAGGGTGAGAGCAGCGCCGACAAGGATAGGCGTTCGCCAGCCACGCGCAGGGGTCATGGGAACAGCCCCGTGCCCTCGGTCCTCGTCCCAGCGACGAAGACCCCGACCGGACACCGGGCGAGGCCTTCGTCGATCTCGTTCTCTCTTCGGCCGCCGGGGCCGGGCCATGTCCTGTCACCCAACGGGAGCAGCGGGTACACGCTCTCCTGAGCCCGACCGACCGGGTTCTCCGTCAGCGGACGAGTATCAGCCCGCAACTGTAGGCGCGGGCGTGGCCGACGCCCTGGCCGAGTGCCGCGACGAATGTCTCGGGGTCGGTGACCTCCAGGGTTCCGTGGATCTCGGCCCGGGCGATACGCAGCTTCTTGCCCGTCGCTGGGCTGGAAACCTGCGGAAGCATGCGTACGTCCAGCCTCTCGACATCCGTGTCGGCCCCGATACGGGTAACACCGTCGGGGGCGACGGCAGGCTCACCGAGTGCTTGCAGACGGCGCACGAACCACTTCTTCACGTACTCGGGGCGGGTGTGCGGAACACGGGTTCCGCGTGTGTTCGGTGACGAGCCCGAAGGCGGGGGAACACTGCGAACGGGGTTGACGACCGCGCGGAAATCGACACGGTCACCGATACGGAACGTCCGGTCGACCGTGAGGGTCTCCGGTGTCCGCGCCAGCGCCGCCCGCGGGATGCGGCTCCAGTCGGCGGGGACGGACGCCTGGACCACCAGGTTGAGCCGCGCCTTCTCCAGGTCGATCGTCCAGGTCGACAGGACGCCCATCCGGGAGCGGGGGCCGGGGCTTCCGTCGTCCAGCCAACCGAGGAAACCGCTCATGACGGTCCGGTGCATGTCCTGGGCGTCGATGAGCGACTTGCCGACGAAGGGGTGTCGGGCGTCCAGGGAGAGAAGCGACTGCGAGGTGACGAACCTGCCAGCCCCGGCCGGGTCTGACAGAGAGTGCGGTGTGGCTGCTGTCGTGTTCACAAGATAATGTCCCATCCACGGGCGTGCGGAGTGATGGTGACGCGGTGGCGGACCTCGGAGCGCAGGCTGTACTCGCCTCCGTCGGCACCGAACCGCACGGGCTGGTCGGGCAGGGAACCGACACCGGGCAGCGGGCGATGGCTCTCGATCCATGCGGACGGTTGCGCGCCGGTCACCGGGACCACATGCCCCTTCCTGCTGAAGGCGGCGTCCGGGAGAAGGGCGTTTGTCTCGAACGCCTGCATGAGGGTTCCCGGTACGACGCGCAGGGCCAGGTCACCGGAGGGCGGGCAGGCCTTCCGACCCAACCAGAGCAGGCGCCTGGGGTGTTCCAGCGCATGGGCGATCCGCGCCAGGAACGCGGCGTCCGGGTATTCCAGCCCGACGAGGAAGGCGGCGTCGGACAGGTACCAGCGCTCGGTGATCAGGGAGTGTCGGCGTACCTCACCGGAGACCAGGACTCCCGAGACAGGGTCGGCGGCCACGTACTTCGGCGAGCCGTACCAGCCCTTCAGCTCCTCGCGGCCGAACGGACCCGGAGTCCGGCTCTCCTCGATGGCCGCCGTCGCCTTCGCCGCCCGCTGATGGTCGACGACGAGATCGCGGGGGCGGAGCGGATAGGTCCCCCCGCCCACCGTGTGGTAGTCGCGCACCGGCGTTCCGGGGCGGTCGGCCCGGACTCCGAAGCGCACGTCGGCGAGTTCTCCGAGGGATTCCTCCCGGTCGAGGCCGAGCGCCGCGGCGCACAGGCCGATCACTCCCGACTTCGTGGGGCGGCGGTGGGTGTCCCGACGGTTGAACCTGCCCTTGAGGCCCCAGGACTGGAGGGGGCCCGCCAGCCGGACGAGCAGGACGTGCGGATCGCTCACGGGGTGAGCTCCTCGGCCCGCTCCACCACCGCCATCGTCTCAGGCAGACCCAGTTCCCCCAGGAGCGCGTCGATCTCCGGGTCATAGGTGAGCAGCCGAGCGGTCCGCAGGTCCTCGCGGCGCCGGCTGACGAAGGAGTGGTGGCGCAGCAGCCTGCGCACGGCGGCCGGGCCCGCCGGTCCCTCACCCCCGGTCGACTCGGGGCCCTCGTCCACCGGTTTCTGGAAGGCCGCCGCGTAGTTGTACGGGCGCTCCCCCTCGAAGGCGAGAACGAGCGCGGGCAGTGACCCGGTGGATGCGGTGGAGTTCTTCTTCGCCTCCGGGAAAGCCTCGACGAAGGCGTTCACGAACTCCTTCTCCGCCTCCGATGCGGTCTTCTCCGCCTCGGCCTCGTCCATACCGGCCACCCTCAGGTTGACGCGGAGCTGGTGGCGGTCCAGGACGGTGTGCCGGTAGAAGGTGCCGGAGATCAGAGACTGGTACCCGGTCATTCCCGCCCCCGCGTCGTCGGCGGCGTCGAGGAAGTCGAGGGCGTTGCGCTTGCGGTCCAGCTTCGCGTCGTCGGCCGCCGCGTAGAAGTCCTCGATCTGCTCGGACTCGTGCACGCTGAAGGCGTGCCCGGTCTGGACGGCGCCGTCGACGTTCGGGGAGTCGGGGATCTCGGCGAGGAACCGGCCGTAGAGGGCGATGTCCACGGCGTCGCGGGGAGCGATGGCCAGGAGAACGGCGTCACGGGTGGCCTTGGACAGCGGAGGCAGTTTGTCGTCCTCCGCCTGCTCCCCGCCTGCTTGCGGCTCGGACTTCCGGCCGGACTTGCCGCGGCTCTTCTTCTCCGCCGCACGCGCCTGCGCCGCAAGGTAGGCGTCGCACCATTGCGTGAGTTCTTCCGCCCGACCCGCGACGTGTTCCGCGATCCGCACGGCGGCGTCGGACGGCGCGAAGACCAGCACCCTGGTCAGATCGGCCACCGTCTTCTTGCTGGGGTCACCGAACTTGAGACCGCTGGCCTCCAGCACCGCACGGGCTGTGGCCAGTGCCTTCTCCTTGTCCCAGCCGTGGGAGGACTCCAGCTCGCGGCTGGTGAGCAGCGCCCACTCCCGGGTGCGGACGCCCATGCTCCGTCCCTTGAGCGCCCCTCGCCCGGCGTTGGCGCGGTTGCGCGCATAGATCCGCTCAGCGCGACGGCGGGCCTGGCTCGTGATCATGTGCCGCTCGACTCCGCCGAACACGAGGGTCTTGGGTTGGGCGTTCTCGTCGCGCACAGGCAGCACCGCCGCCAGGGTCTCGATGAGGTGGAGGGAGAGGAACTGGCTCCGGGGAGGCTCGGTCATGGGGTGCTGCCCTTCCGCGTCGTCGGCTTGTTCGGGGTTTTCCGGGTGTGCCCCGGTGGGAGGTGGAAGTCGACCGACCACTGGTAGGCGACCCGCGCCTTGCGGTCGTTCCACTTGATGAGGTCCTCGGTCAGCCCGGTCCAGGAAGGAGGGGGTTGTTCGCAGGACCGGAGTCGGGTGACCGCGTGCTGAAGATGCCGCCAGGGGATGCGCCGGCTGGCGACGACGCGGCCCACCAAGCGCAGGGCGCCCGGGTTGTCGGGCCCCCGTCCTGTCGTGTCACCGATCTGGCGGGCCGCGGCCCCGAGGCTGCCGTATCCGTACGAGGGCACGGACCGCCCCTGGTGGAAGACCGCGAAGAGGAAGGCCATGCGCTCGAACAGGTCGCGGTGGTCGTCACCGCCGTACCAGCCCGCACGGATGTGCGCGTTGGTACGGACTCCGGCGCGGCGCAACTCGGCGAGGGCCCCCGTGTCGCGCTGGTGCACCAGGGTGGTGAGCCAGGCGGTGAGTGCCTCGCTGTCGTGCGGGAACGGGTTCGGCCCCGTTCCGGGTGACGGGTCGTGCTCAGTCACGTTGGGTCTCCCCTCGGAGTTCAGCCGGACCCCGGGAACCGGACATGGCGTCCTCGAAGAGCCGCACGGCCCGAGCCCGGGCCTCGTGATTGGTGTCGCTCGGGGGCAGTGCGTCGAGTTTCTGGAGCAGCTGGGTGCGGGCCGTCGCCATCAGCCCCGCCGCGTACGCGATCAACGGCTCGGAGGTGGGGTCGTCGTCCTCGGGGCCAAGCCCGACCACCTCGTCCAAGAGTTCATGGAAGGGGTCTTCGGCCGAGGGCCAGAAGGAAGACCGGGCGTCGAGCCGGGCCACCTGTCCGGCCTCGTCGGCGGCACGCATGGCCGGGAAGGCCGTCTCGGCCGCCCTGATGGCCGCTTTCTTCAGCGTCGAAGCGATGTACTCGGCGATGTCCGATCCCCTCCGTGAAGCCCGGTAGAGGTGGGTGGCCATGCCCGGGGCGTAGGGATAGGCACCGTCCACCCAGGAGAGCGGGCGGGACTGGTTGGTGAGCAGACCCACAGCCCAGATCTGGTAGGGCGCTCCGGTACCCTCGCGTTCGTACCGGAGCGACCGGAGCCGCGCGTACATCCCGCTCGGCGCGTCCCTGACCGCGCTGTACAGGGCGTGGGCCTGCTGCCAGAGATCCCTGGTGGGCGAAGGCCACAGCGGCTTGCGCACGCCACTCACCGTCTCGCTGAAGACGGCGTCCTGGAGGTGGAGTTCCGGGTCGAGTTCCAGGACCTCCCCGGCCCCGATCAGGACGCGGTCGACCATGGCCTGCCCCTGCGGCCCGCGTACCCCGCCCAGCAGCACCGACCGCCCGAGTGAGCTGTGCAGGTCCGCCGGGCCACGGGGTCTGCGGGGTTTGACCGGCCCGGTGAACGTGCGGCGCTCCCCGCCCGTGGTCCAGGACGTGTTGAACGTGTCCGGTGGGCCGTACGGGGGGTGGAGGTTCAAGCGCAGTGTCTCGCCGAGCGTCTGGCCGAGGGCGACGACACGGATCCTTCCGATGAGCCGCCCCGCCGCGAGGTTGGTGACCTTGGGCCCGAGGCGCTTTCCCGGCATACGGGCACGCCCGTAGGGGCCGTAGACGTGCTGTGTGAGCGCGGCACGGAAGGCGGCCGAGGCAGGAAGCGGATTCCCCCGGGCCAGGTGGTGGTGGTCGAAGTGCTGGTTGTAGTCGCCGGAGTGCTCGATGACCAGTTGGGCCGTTCCCGTAGCGCTTTCGGCGAAGTCTCCGGCCAACTGCGCGTTCTGGGCCAGGGGATGCGTGGGATGGAACAAATCCCAGAACTCGTCCGGCTGGTCGCGCAGCCAGTCGGCGGCGGAGATGAGGGGGTGCCTGCCAACGATCCAGTCCTGCCACTCCTGGTCGGAGGACGGGCAGGTGCCGGACGCGAAGCAGATGGCCAACAGGTACTCGATGACGGCGACGTTCTCCCCCGGGGAGACACAGTCGAGGAATGCCAGTTCGTCGGCCTGTGCCAGAAGGGCACGCAGGGAGTGGTGTGCCATAGCGCCGTCAAGGGCGACGGCGGGCACGCAGGGCTGGTGACGGGGGTCCCAGCTGAGGGGTTCGCCCGGAAACGTGTGTGTGGGGGACGCCGGGGGGATCTCTGACAATGATTCACTACCGCTCTCTCGAAGACCGACGACAGGCACAGCGATCGGATCTCCATGTGCTCGATGGCCGAACACACGAAGCGTTCGTCGCAGACCGGAAAGCCCTCTCTTGCAGGGGGAGTAGGACACCCCCGCATCCGCGGGGAGGAAATCAACACGAGATCGTGAAGCCGTCGAGGGGCCACTCCCGCCTCCCGCGGGACTCCGTCGCCCTGCCTCCACCCCCATCACACGAATATCGGACATACAAGGTGAAATCACTGGGATGGACTGCCTTGACCCGCAGGCCGCCGACATGCCCGCAGTCTCACAGGAATCCGCCGGCATGCCGCAGGGACTTGCACACCGCCTCGTCCCTCAACAGCGGAACGAGGCGGTCGATGGCGACGCACACCTTTTTATCGCACCAAGTCGCCATCGCGCAGGCATTCAGGAAAACTATCCGCCGCCTATAACCCCTACGGGAACAAGAAGCAGTCGAGTTGCCGAAGCTCCACGACCACGCTGGCGCCACCCTTGCCGTTACCTCTTGCGCAGCAGGATGGTCAGGGTCGACCGAGCGTCCCTGCGCCGCTCCGCGGTAGGGGCGAAAACAGACACCAATACAACAACAGGGCAAACCACCGCACGGATCACACTGGCAACCAGTCCGCACACAGCCGTGACACCGATAAGGACCTGCGAGACATCGAACACGGTCCACCCCTTTCCTGGAATCAAATTTCTGACCTTTTCGGCCTTGGCCAAAGAATCTCGCAAAACGTGGACGCCAGCCCACCCAATCACACCCCTACTTCACGATTTACGCAGGTCAGACCAGGTGAATTAATTTTATGGCCAGCAGTTTTCCCGGCGGCGACCAGAGAGGAAAAAGTGACGACTTCACCGAAGAACTCGCGCGAAGCACTGGGCAACATGCTGCAAAAGGCGTGGAAGGGATCCCGCCTGCCCCAATCACAGGTAGGGCCCCAGTTGGGAGTCGCGAGGAGCACATGGCAGGCATGGTTGGCCGGTTCAGTCCCGAATCAGACCGACAAGTTCCTCTCTGCGGTGCGACGGCTTGAGCAGGTCACCGGCCGCACCGTGTACGCGGAAGCCGCGTGGCTGGAGGCCCTGAACGCGGCTCAGGAGGAGAGGGATCGGAAAGCCAACGCCAGTCGGCGGGGTTCCGCTCAGGCTCGTATGAAAGCGGAGGTGAAGGAGAAGTGTGGGCCCCGATCCGTCAGCGACCACTCGGAAACCCTCTGCCTACCCGTGCCCGACATCGTCCAGGGACGCAAGGACGAACGTGAGATCATGAACGCGTTCATCAAGGCCAGAGGGTCAGAGGCACCGTCGTATCTCTGCTGGCAAGCAGACGCGCCGGTAGGCAAGTCGGTGCTGCTTGCCGACTACATCCGGCGTTACCCTCCGCCCAAGTGGGACATCCTCTCCTTCTTCATCTCCCCGGCGAAAGGCACCGACACCCGGGCCTCGTTCGCGGAAGAAGTGGCCGGTCAGATCCACAAGCTCTTCGACGGGGAAGAGCGCGTCCCCCACAACGTCCGGGGCTGGAGGCAGCTCTTCGCCGAAGCCGCCAAGAAGAGCAAGGACCTCGAACGAAGGCTCCTGCTCATAGTCGACGGCCTTGATGACGACGTCGCCTGGTCGGGTCTGACGGGCGAGGGCGATGCGCCGACGGCCGGGTCCCGCGAACCGGCCGAACCCGGGCTTGCACCGGGGAGCATCGCCGCGCTTCTCCCGGCCGCTCCACCGTCGGATATGCGTGTCATCGTCTCCCTCCGCCGCTCGGTACGTCTTCCCGACGACGTCCCCGAAAAGCGGCACCCGCTGCGCCAGGCCGAGAACTTCCACACGCTCCTGCCCGTCGCCGGGCTTCCCCCGGCCGAGCGGAATCCGGCACCGCCCACCGACCCCTTGGGCCGCCCGGTGGCAGAGCTGCTGGCCGTGGCGGGCGGCAGCCTGCGTGTGAAGGACCTGGCGGAGCTGACAGAACTTCCGGAGGAACGGATCGACCGCCTGTTCGCCGGACCGGCCGGCCGCGCCGTCGTCCTCGACGACACGGTCCGTCGGACCTACGCGCTGGCCGGGCCCGGTCTTGTCGACGCCGTCCGTGCGGGCCTGGGGGATACCGGTGTTCTGCGGCGTACCGGTGAACTGCTGGCCTGGTCGCGGGCGTGGGGTGCGCGGGGCTGGCCCGACGGTACCCCGCCGTTTCCCCTGGAGCACCAGCTGCGGCTGCTGAGGGACGACGCCGAACGCACGGCGTACGTCCTGGATCTGCCCAGGCTGCGCAGGCTCTCCGCCACGTCCGGACCGGACGTCGCGCTCGGTCGGCTCAGGGCGTTCGCGGACGAGGCGGGCGCCGACGGCCTGGCGAAACTCGTCCCGCTCTCCGCCGTGCGAACCCTGGTGCGGCGGGAATCCCGCGAGGTGCCGGACGGGTCCCCCACCCTGTTCGTCAGGCTCGGTGACGTGGAACGGGCTCGTGATCTCGCCGTCTCCGCGCCGGAGCCGATTCTGCGGGCCGTCCACCTGGCCGAGGTGGGGGCGCAGATGGCGGGCGCGGGACTCCCCGACGTGGACGCCGTCATCAGGGAGGCGGCCGAGTGGTTGGACCGGGACCGGGTGGACCGGGGGTCGCCGGGCGAGCATCGTGAGGCCGGACTCTACGAACGGCTCCTGGGGGCCGCAGCGACGCTCAACAGGCTGCACAGCCCGGGCACCGCCCGTCCGCTGCTCCTGGCCGTGGTACACGATCCCGCGACCAATTCGGAGGTTCGCGTCCGGGCGGCCGGGCTGCTGGAGGCCGGCCAGGACCCCACGCTCGTGGAGACGTTGTTCGACCGGGCGGAGACCCTGAGCATGGGGGAAACGCGCGCACGGGCCGCGGCAGTGGACCTGTGGGGCGCGCTGGCCCGCGCGGTCCCCGGCCGGGGCCCCGCAACCGGTGACCTCATCCAAGCCGTCTACGGGGAAATCGACCCTTCGGGCGGGTTGGGGGCGGTCGATATCCTGACCGCCGCGACGTCGGCCCTCGCCAACCTGCCGGTGAAACGGAGCAGGCAAGCCGTCGAGCTGGTGCACCGGGCGGAGGCCCGCTTGAGGGAGGCGATCACGACCCTTGAGGAGCGCCCGGAGGAGCTGTCGGAGGAGGACCGCGCCCATCTCGGCCGTGAAATAGGGGGGACGCTGGCACGTTTCGTCCAGGCTGTCGGCGAAGCAGGGATCACGCGGTCCTCCCTCGACGACGCCACGTCCCTGATGGCCCCGTTGACCGAGGGCGACCGCATCGGCCTTCTGGGGGATTCGCTGTCGGAACGGGCGGAGAGAGTCGCCACGTCGACAAAGACGAGGTGGGCCGAGTCGGATGCGCAGGCCTCCGCGCCGAAGAAGCCGCAGGGCCGGTCCGAGGGTCGAACGGACCGCGACGGGCCCGCACACCTCCGTCTGCTCCGAGAGGCGGAGGAACAGGCGGAAAAGGGCAACCTCTTGCTCTGCCGGGAGCTTCTGGAGGAGGGGCTGCGGCGGAGTCCGGCCCCGGAGGCGCAGCTGCCCGTCCCGGGATCCTGGACGGTGGAACTGTGCCGGGCCCTCGGGCTGGCGGGGGAGTTCCCGCTCGCGGAAGCCGTCACAGCGGGTCTGTCCGACACCGGATCCCGGGCGCGTCACCTGGGCTCGCTCTCCCTCGGATGCTCCCTCGGCGGATTCCATGAGGCGGGGGCCCGTTACGCCCGGGATGCGGCGGGCCTGGTGCCCGACAGCGGGGAAGCCGGTCTGCGGAACACGGTGGCCCAGGCCCTCGCGCACGCCGGGGACGGCGCCGCCGCCTCGGCCATGGCGACGGGAGGTTCCGCAGCGCAGAAAAGGCAGGCGATGACGGCCGTCGCGGCCGGGCTCGCCCGGCACCGTCCCGACGAGGCGGAACACGTAGCCGTCCCCCTGGTGGAGGCCCTGGCGGGCAGGATCACGCCCGGCAGCCCGCTCCGCGTCCTTCCCGAACTGGCGGCCCTTCTCCTGGCCTTCCCGGACATCCGCGCCCCGGAGCCGCGCCTGCGCGACGCGCTCCACCGCGCCGTGAAACACCTGGCCGGCTCACCGACGTCTCCGCCCGCCCACTCACTGGTCGTCTTCGCCCTGCTGGAACAGCTCGGCTGCCTTTCCGAGGAGGACGGCGACACCGTCACCGGCCTGAGGGACCGGTGGCTGCGTTCACATCGAACGGCACGGGAACACAGCGCCGAACTCGTACTGCACGCGGCCGTAGAAGGTGATATCGCAGAGCTGTGGCGCCGGGCCGATGCCCTGCGAACACCCAAGGCGCGGTCGGAGGCGCTCGGGGCCGCAGCCGCGTACCTGGCGGGCGCCCCGGTGGCGCTGTCCACGGACAGCCGGGCCGACGACCGCGTGCTCCGTACCTGTCTGGCCCTGGCCCGGGCCTCCGGTGACGGCACTCCCCCGGCCGAGGATGCGGCCCGGGACATCGTGCGCGGGCTCGCGGAGACCGACGCGTGGCCCCACACGATCCCGGTACTGCCCCTGCTCGCCCCGGGTGCGCTGCGCCATCTCTGCACCATCGCCAGGGACCCCGCCTGGCGCGCCGACGGGCCGGATACGGCGGGCGGGCCGCCCCTGCCTTGAAACAGGGCACGAAGGCACCGGTCCCCGAGCCGACCCCGGCGGTCGGCTCGGGTGCTGGTACATAAGTCGACTAATCACTTTGTGGAATAAGATGCCGTCCTGGCCACGAGGTGAGGAGTCTGGGATGAGTCCTGGGGACAGGGTGCGCTACGTGGCGCTGGGCGACAGCCACACCGAGGGGGTCGGGGACGGCGACGACGAGACCGGGCTCCGGGGCTGGGCGGACCGCCTCGCCGACCGCCTCGCCGCCACCGGCGCGCGGGTGGAGTACGCCAACCTCGCGGTCCGGGGGCGCCTGGCCCGCCAGGTTCGCGAGGAGCAGCTGGCCCCCGCCCTGGAGATGCGCCCGGACGTGGCCACCGTGTTCGCCGGGGTCAACGACGTGATCCGGTCCGGGTACGACGCCGGGGCGGTGGTCGGCCACATGGAGGCGATGTTCGCCGAGCTGACCGCGTCGGGGGCCCGGGTGGCGACCCTGACCTTCCCCGACATCGCCAGGATCGCGCCGCTGACCAGGCCCCTGGTGCCCAGGGTGCTGGACTTCAACGAGCGCCTGCGCGCCGCGGCCGGGCGGCACGGCGTCGTCGTGGCCGACGTCGCCGCGCACGAGGTGTCCACGGACCGGCGGCTGTGGGCCGCCGACCGCCTGCACTGCACGCCGCTGGGGCACGACCGGATCGCCGGAGCGCTGGCCTCCGCGCTGACGCTCCCCGGCGCCGACGGGGCGTGGGCGGACGCCCTGCCCCGGATGCCCGAGCGGAACGCGCTGCTCGCGGTGGCGGAGGAGGTCCGCTGGCTGGGGACCTTCCTCGGCCCGTGGATCCTCCGGCGCCTGCGCGGCCGCTCCTCGGGCGACGGCCGCGCGGCCAAGCGCCCCGCGCTCCTGCCGGTGGAGCCCGCCTGAGCCGCACGCCCGGCGGTCCCGTGGTCCCGGGCGCGCGTGCACGTCGTGGCCTCCGGGTGTCGCCGCGGCTCCGCCCCGACCGTGGTCCCGGGCGCGCGTGGACGTCGTCCGCGAACCGTCGCCGGGGCACCGCGCGAGTCATTTTGCAACTTGTTGCATAATGAAGTCGAGGTCGGCCGGACACCGACCGGGCAACCGCGCGAGGAGACGAGCATGAGCGACTACCCCCACCTTCTGGAACCCCTGGACCTGGGCTTCACCACCCTCCCCAACCGCGTGATCATGGGCTCCATGCACATCGGCCTGGAGGAGGCCCCCCAGGGGTTCGAGCGGATGGCCGCCTTCTACGCCGAGCGTGCCCGCGGCGGCGTCGGCCTCATCGTCACCGGCGGCATCGCGCCCAACCCCGAGGGCGCCACCTACACCGGCGCGGCCAAGCTGACCACCGGGGCCGAGGCCGCCGAACACCGCGTGATCACCGACGCCGTGCACCGCGAGGGCGGCCGGATCGCCATGCAGATCCTGCACACGGGCCGGTACGCCTTCAGCGAGCAGTCCGTCGCGCCCAGCGCGATCCGGGCCCCCATCAGCGCGTTCACCCCCCGCGCCCTGTCCGACTCCGAGGTCGAGCAGACCATCGAGGACTTCGCGCGCGCAGCGGAGCTCGCCAGGCTCGCCGGGTACGACGGCGTCGAGGTGATGGGCTCCGAGGGCTACCTCGTCAACCAGTTCATCGCCTCCGCGACGAACCACCGGGAGGACCGCTGGGGCGGCTCCTACGAGAACCGGATGCGCTTCCCCGTCGAGATCGTGCGGCGCGTCCGCGAGCGCGTCGGCGACGACTTCATCCTCGTCTACCGGCTCTCCATGCTCGACCTGGTGCCCGGCGGCTCCACGTTCGACGAGGTTGTCCGGCTCGCCAAGGCCGTCGAGGAGGCCGGCGCGACCATCATCAACACCGGCATCGGCTGGCACGAGGCCCGCGTCCCCACCATCGCCACGTCCGTGCCGCGGGGCGCCTACAGCTGGGTGACCCGCAAGCTGATGGGCGAGGTGTCCGTCCCGCTGGTCGCGGTCAACCGCATCAACACCCCGGAGGTCGCCGAGGCCGTCATCGCCGGGGGCGACGCCGACATGGTCTCCATGGCCCGGCCGTTCCTCGCCGACCCGGACTTCGTCGCGAAGGCGGCCGCCGGGACACCCGAGGAGATCAACACCTGCATCGGCTGCAACCAGGCCTGCCTCGACCACACCTTCAGCCTCAAGATCACCTCCTGCCTCGTGAACCCGCGCGCCTGCCACGAGACCGAACTGGTGCTCTCCCCTACCAGGAACCGCAAGCGCGTGGCCGTCGTCGGCGCCGGCCCCGCCGGCCTCGCCTTCTCCGTGTCCGCCGCCGGGATCGGCCACGAGGTCACCCTGTTCGACGCGGCCGAGGAGATCGGCGGCCAGCTCCGCATGGCCCGCCGCGTGCCCGGCAAGGAGGAGTTCGACGAGACCCTGCGCTACTTCCGGGTTCAGCTGGACAAGCACGGCGTGGACGTGCGGCTGGGAACCACCGTGACCGCCGCCGACCTGACCGGCTTCGACGACGTCGTGGTGGCCACCGGGGTCGTCCCGCGCACGCCGGAGATCCCCGGCGTCGACCACCCCAAGGTGGTCGGCTACGCGGACGTCCTGCGGGGGAACGCGGACGTGGGCGCGCGGGTCGCGATCATCGGCGCGGGCGGCATCGGCTTCGACGTCGCCGAGTTCCTGACCGACGGCGGCGAGGGCGCGAGCCGTGACCCCGACGTGTTCTTCCGCCAGTGGGGCGTGGACACCGGCCACACGGCGGCGGGCGGGCTCCGGACCCCCGAGCGCCAGGCCCCGCCGCGCACCGTGCACCTGCTCCAGCGCAAGGCGGACAAGGTCGGCGCGGGCCTCGGGAAGACCACCGGGTGGATCCACCGCCTGGAGCTGCGCCACCGGGGTGTGGAGATGATCGCCGGCGTCTCCTACGACCGGATCGACGACGAGGGCCTGCACCTGACCGTCGGGGACGACAAGACCGTGCTCGACGTGGACACCGTGGTGCTCTGCGCCGGCCAGGAGCCGCGCCGCGACCTCGCCGACGAGCTGGCGGCGGCGGGGATCGGCGTGCACGTCATCGGCGGCGCGGACGTCGCCGCCGAACTGGACGCCAAGAGGGCCGTCGACCAGGGCACCAGGCTGGCCGCCGCGCTGTAGCCGGGGCCCGGCGGAGGGGCCGGTCCCGGGGTGTCCGCGCCCCGGGGCCGGACAGGGAAAATCCGGTTCAAGCCCTCCCCGGGCCCCCGGAACGGGGAGTGAACCCGGGGGGCCGGGGTAGCCGTCCCACCATGAGGCTTGGTGAAGGCGTACGCAAGATCGAACGGAACGACGGGCTCGACCCCGCGGTCTCCCTGTTCAAGCGGGTGGCGGGGCGCATCCCGCGCGGCCGGGCGCGCGACCTGCTGAACGGTGTGCAGCTCGGGCACCCGGCCCACCCGATCCTGGTCCAGCTGCCCATCGGCGCGTGGATGTCGGCGGTCCTGCTCGACCTCCTGCCGGGGGACCACCGTCGGAGCGCCCACGCGCTGGTGAACACCG
The DNA here is from genome assembly GCF_050955985.1 of Nocardiopsis sp. CA-288880. Taxonomy (NCBI): domain Bacteria; kingdom Bacillati; phylum Actinomycetota; class Actinomycetes; order Streptosporangiales; family Nocardiopsidaceae; genus Nocardiopsis; species Nocardiopsis sp. CA-288880. The sequence goes on from NZ_CP192105.1 coordinate 7,534,850, forward strand.
GGCTGCTGGCCACCCTGCCCGCGGTCGTGAGCGGGCTCGCCGACTGGTCGCAGCAGCACGCGAGACAGCAGCGCGTGGGCGTGGTCCACGCCGCGTCGAACGCCGCGGGGAGCCTGCTGTTCGCGTCCTCCTCGCTCGCCCGGGCGCGGGACCGCCAGGGCTGGGGGCGGGTCCTGGCCCTGGCGGGCGTGGGGGCGGTCGCCCTCGGCGGCTCCCTCGGGGGGCACATCGCCTACTACCGGGCGGGCGGCGCCAACAGCGCGGACCACCTGACCGACCTGGTGCCCGGCGGCTGGCACGACCTCGGCCCGCTCGACGGGTTCGGCGAGGGGGAGCCCGTGCGCGCCTCGCTGGGCGACGTTCCGGTCGTGGTGGTCCGGACGGGGGACGCCGTGCGGGCGGTGCTGGGAACGTGCACGCACATGGGGGCCCCGCTCGCGGACGGCTCCTTCGCGGACGGGTGCCTGCGCTGCCCCTGGCACGGGAGCGGGTTCGACATGGACGACGGGTCGGTCGTCCACGGTCCGGCGACCGCCGGGCTGGAGACCCTGGAGACGTCCGTCACCGGCGGGACCGTGCGGGTCCGCCGCCTTCCGCCCGACGCCTGACGTCCCCGGGCCTTCCTAGAATGCGCTCATGTCCCTGCCCCACGCGATCCTGACCGCCCTGCTCGAGAAGCCGTCCTCCGGGCTGGAGCTGACCCGCCGCTTCGACCGCTCGATCGGGTACTTCTGGTCGGCGACCCACCAGCAGATCTACCGGGAGCTGGGCAAGCTCGAGAAGGCGGGGCTGATCAGGGCCCTGGACGGCGAGGGGCCGACCCGGGGGCAGAAGAAGGAGTACGAGGTCCTGCCCTCGGGCCGGGAGGAGCTGGAGCGGTGGGTCGGCGTGCGCGAGGACCCGCGCGCGCCCCGCGACCCCCTTCTGCTGCGCCTGCGCGCGACGGGCGTCGTGGGGGTCGGCGGGGACATGGTGGACGAGCTGCGCCGCCACCGCGCGCTGCACCGGGAGCGGCTGGCCGAGTACCGGGAGTTCGAGAGGCGCGACGCGGCGCGCGGCCACGGGACCGAGCGGGACCGCGTGCACCGCCTGGTGCTCCAGGGCGGGATCGAGCTGGAGCTCTTCTGGCTGACCTGGCTCGACCGGGCCCTCGCCGACCTGGAGGGCGCCGGCTGAGCCGCGTCCGCGGCGGAGGCCCCGGGCGGTCGCGGCGTCGCGGCCGTCCCCGCGTCCCGGCCACGCCGGGGCCCGGCCACGCCGGGGCCGGGACGTGGCCCGGGTCGGGGCCGAGCGCGCCCGCCTGAGCGGTACGCGCCCCGCTCCGCCCCGGCTCACCGGGGAGCGGGCGCCGCCGACTCCGACAGGTCCTCGGGCAGGCGCACGCGCGGCCGCAGCGGCACCAGCCGCGACTGCAGGACCATGGTCGCCGCCCCGATCGCGGGGGCCGTCGCCGCCGACGCGGACAGGCGCACCTCGACGGGGTGGCTGGCGCGGGCGAAGAAGGCGCCCTCCAGCTCGGACCTGATCGCGGGCAGGTAGACGGACCCCGCCACCGCCAGGCCCGGCCCCGTCAGCACGAGCAGGTCCAGGTCCATGACGTTGGCCAGCGTCCGCACCGCCGCCGCCAGGTACCGGGCGGAGCGCTCCAGGAGGGCGCGCGCGGTCGGCTCGCCGCGGCGCGCGGCCCGGACCACGGCGGCGAACTCCGCCGCCTCGGACCGCTCCCCGCGCCCGCCGCCCCCGGGGCCGTCCGTCGGGCCGCCGTCCGCGCCGCCGGCCGCCGGCGCCCCCAGTTCGGCGGCGCGCGCCAGACCGGCGTCCGCACGCGCGGCACGCACCACCGCGGCGGGCCCGGCGAGCGCCTCGACGCACCCGCGCCCGCCGCACCAGCACGGCGGACCGTCCACGTCCAGGCACACGTGCCCGATCTCCCCGGCGTTCCCGCTGGCCCCGTGGTAGGGGATGCCGTCGACCAGGAGCCCGGCGCCGATGCCGGTCCCCATGTACACGGCGGCGAAGACCGACGTCTCGCCGACGCCTCCGGACCAGTACTCGCCGAGCGCGGCGGCGGTCGCGTCGTTGCCGGGCACCACGGGCAGCCCGCAGGCCCTCTCCAGCTCCTCCGCCACGGGGAAGTGCGCCCAGTGCCGCATCGACGGCAGGGGCCTCGCGCCCCCGGTCGCGGAGACCACGCCCACGCCCAGGACCCGGTCGCGCTCCACCCCGGCCCCCTCGACCAGCGCGTCGACCTGGCGGGCCGTCCGGGCGACCATCGCGGCGGGGTCGTCGCCGACCGCGTCGGCCCTGGTCACCCTGGACACGACGGCGCCGGTGAGGTCGGTGAGCGCGTACGTGACGCCCATCGGGTCGAGGTGCACGCCGACGGCGTACCGGGCCCCGTGGTCGAGCTGGAGCAGCACGCGCGGCTTGCCCCCGGTCGACTCGGCGCGGCCGGTCTCGCGGACCAGGCCGTCGTCGATGAGCGCGCGGACGACCGTGGAGATGGTCGCCCCGGTGAACCCGGTCGCGGCCACCAGTCCGGCCCGGCTGATGGTGCCCGCCGCCCGGATGACGTCGAGGACCGCCGCCCTGCTCGTGGTGTGGGGGGTGGCGCGTGATGGACCGCCCAAGGGAACCTCCGCCGCTTCCGTGCCGTGGCGTCCGCGCGGGGAACGGCCCCGGTGTACGCCCGGCGGCCCTGCCGCCGCGCCCCGGCGGGGCGCGTACCAGCGTACCGCCGCACGCGCCCCTCCCCAGGGGCGCTCGCCCGGCCCCCGGGATGCGGCGTCGGCGCCGCGGGGCTCCCTCCTCGGGCGGTCGCCCGGCCCCCGGCAGGCGGCCCGGGTCCGGGCGTCCGGGGAGGCCGGCGCGGGGGAGCCCCGCGGGCCGCTCGGCGGGGCGCGGGCCCCGTCCACGAGCGGGGGTGCGGACCGCCCTCCTCCCACGAGGTCGCCGCACCCCATTGACTTAGTTAGTTCATCGAAGTAAGAATCTCCGGAGTGGTCCGGCGCACATCGGCGCGTCCGGCCGCCGACGGTCCGCCTCCCCCGGGCGGCCGTCCCCACACCCCCGGAGAGGCAGAGGATGATCCGCCGCACCCTGCATGACGGCTGGCTGCTGACGAGCGCCACCGGAACCGTCCCCGAGCACATCGCGGGACGCTCCGTCCCGGCCCTGGTACCGGGAAGCACGCACCTCGACCTGCTGGCCGCCGGGCTCATCCCGGACCCCTACCTCGACTCCAACGAGACCGAGCTGGCCTGGGCCCACCGCGTGGGCTGGCGCTACACCCTCACCTTCGACGCCGAGGAGGCCTCCCCCTCCGAACACGTGGACCTGGCCTTCGACGGCCTCGACACCGTGGCCACCGTCGAGCTCAACGGGGTGGAGCTGGGGACCACCGCCAACATGCACCGCGGCTACCGCTTCCCCGTGGGCCGCGTCCTCCGCGAGGGCTCCAACGACCTCACCGTCTCGTTCCGGCCCGCGCTGGAGTACGCCGAGGAGGTCCGCGACGCGCTCGGCGCGCGCCCCCACACCAACACCCACCCGTACAACATGGTCCGCAAGATGGCCTGCTCCTTCGGATGGGACTGGGGCCCCGACTTCCAGACCGCGGGGATCTGGAAGCCCGTGCGCCTGGAGCGCTGGAGCACCGCCCGCCTGGCCTCCGTCCGCCCGCTGGTCACCGTCGGCGAGGACGGCGTCGGCCGGGTCGAGGTCCACGCCGACGTCGAGCGCTCCCTCACCGAGGCCCCGGCCGCCCTCACCCTGACCGCCGAGGTCGCCGGGCACACGGCCACCGCGACCCTGGCCCCGGACGCCGACACCGGCGTCGTCGTGGTGGAGGTCCCCGACGCCCGCCTGTGGTGGCCGGTCGGCTACGGCGACCACCCCCTGTACGACCTGGCCGTCACGCTCGCCCCGGGCGGCGACGCGCCCGCCGGCCCCGACGCACCGGCGGCCCTGGACACGGCCGAACGCCGGATCGGCTTCCGCACCGTCACCGTGGACACCGAGCCCGACGAGCACGGCACCCCCTTCACCGTCACCGTCAACGGCAGGCCGATCTTCGTCAAGGGCGCCAACTGGATCCCCGACGACCACTTCCTCACCCGGATCACCCGCGACCGCCTCGCCCGGCGCGTGGACCAGGCCGTCGACGCGAACATGAACATGCTGCGCGTGTGGGGCGGCGGGATCTACGAGAGCGAGGACTTCTACGACGTCTGCGACGAGCGCGGCGTCCTCGTCTGGCAGGACTTCCTCCTCGCCTGCGCGGCCTACCCGGAGGAGGAGCCGCTGTGGAGCGAGTTCGAGGCCGAGGCACGCGAGAACGTCGCCCGCCTCACCTCGCACGCCTCGCTCGCCCTCTGGAACGGCGGCAACGAGAACCTCTGGGGCTTCATGGACTGGGGCTGGCAGGAGCAGCTCGGGGACCGCACCTGGGGCCACGGCTACTACACCGACCTCTTCCCCCGGATCGTCGCCGAACTCGACCCGACCCGCTTCTACTCCGCGGGCAGCCCGTACAGCCCCGGGTTCGCCCCGGACGACGTCCACCCCAACGCCGAGGCGCACGGCACCCGCCACGAGTGGACCGTCTGGAACCAGACCGACTACCGGGCCTACCAGGACCACGTCCCCAGGTTCTGCTCCGAGTTCGGCTTCCAGGGCCCCCCGACCTGGACCACCCTCACCGACTGGGTGCACGACGAGCCGCTCACACCCACCTCGCCCGCCTTCCTCCTGCACCAGAAGGCCGAGGACGGCAACGGCAAGCTCGACCGGGGGTACTCGGCCCACCTGTACACCCCGCGCACCTTCGAGGACTGGCACTGGGCCACCCAGCTCAACCAGGCCCGCGCGGTCGCCTTCGGCATCGAGCACTACCGGTCCTGGTGGCCCCGCACCTCCGGGGCCCTCGTCTGGCAGATCAACGACTGCTGGCCGGTGACCTCCTGGGCGGCCGTGGACGGCGACGAGAGGCTCAAGCCCCTCTGGTACGCGCTCCGCCGCGCCTACGCGCCCCGCATGCTCACCGTCCAGCCCAGGGACGGGCGCCTCGTCGTCATCGCCGTCAACGACACCGACGAGCCCTGGACGGGCCCCCTCGACCTGCGGCGCCAGGGCTTCGGGGGCGAGGTGCTCCACACCGGGAGCGCACAGATCTCCGTGCCGCCCCGCTCGACCGCCGAGGTCGAGCCGGAACGGCGGCTCCTCGCCCCCGCCGACCCCGACCGGGAGGTCTTCGTGGCCTCGTCCGGGGAGGTGCGCGTCGTCCACACGTTCCGGGAGGACCGCCACCTGGCCTACGACCCCGAGGCCCTGACCGCCGTGGCGGCCCCCGTCCCGGGCGGCTACCGGGTGGACGTGCGCGCGTCCTCGTTCGCCCGCGACGTCTCGGTGCTCGCCGACCGGGCGGCCCGCGACGCCGAGGTGGACGACATGCTCGTGGACCTGCTGGCCGGGGAGACGCACAGCTTCACGGTGCGGACCGGGGCGGAGATCGACCCCCTCTCGCTGACCACGGCCCACGTCCTCCGCTCGGCGAACACGCCGCACGCATCGGCGAAACAGGTCTGATGGGCCGTCCCGAACCCGTCGGCGCGGTCGGGCTGGTCCTGGCCCGGCCGCGCCGCCTGCTCAGCGCGGAACCGTTCTTCATGGAGTTCGTCGCCGGGATCGAGGAGCGCGTGGCCGCCCGCGACATGGCGTTCCTGCTGCACCTGGTGACCGACGCGGACGCCGAGGACGCCACCTACCGCCGGTGGGCGGAGCGGCGCCTGGTCGACGCGGTGGTCGTGGTCAACCTCGCCGCGGAGGACGCGAGGCCCGCCCTCCTGCGCGGGCTCGGCCTGCCGGCGGTGCTGGCGGGCGTCCAGGAGCCCGACCCCCAGGGCTCACCGGCGGTCCGCACCGACCACGTGACCCCGGTCCGGGAGGCCCTGGCACGCCTCCTGGACCTGGGTCACCGGCGGATCGCCCGGGTGTCCGGGCCCGCCCGGCTGCTGCACACGCGCGCCCGCACCGCGGCCCTCGCCGAGGGCTGCCGCCGGGCCGGGATCGCCGCCCCCGTCGTCCTGGAGGGCGACTACTCGCACGAGGAGGGCGCACGGCTCACCCGGGAACTGCTCGGCCGCGAGCGGCCCCCGACGGCGATCCTGTACGACAACGACGTCATGGCCGTCTCCGGCCTGGAGGCCGCCCGCGACATGGGCGTCTCCGTCCCCGGGCAGGTCAGCATGGTCGCGTGGGACGACTCGACCCTGTGCCGCCTGTCCTCTCCGGCGCTGACCAGCGTGAGCGTGGACGTCTACCGGTACGGGACGGAGGTCGGCGCGTCCGCGCTGGAGTGCGCCGACGGCCGCCCCGTCGCGGAGCGGTGGTCCCCCGCGGCGGCCTTCGCGGCCCGCGGGAGCACGGGCCCGGCCCCCACCCCGTAGCGGGAGGGAGCGGGCGGCGGGGCGGGCCGCCCGCTCCCCGGGCCGGGGAGGGTCGGCCGGGGCCGGGCGGCCTACGTCTCCGACGAGGACGTCACCGCCATGGCTGTTCGCTACGGGGTGCGCTCCTCCGTCGCCGAGGAGACGGAATGCTGAACCCGGTCGTGACGACGAAGCAGCCAGTAGTTCATCGGCGCCCACACCAGCATGACTCCGGCGAACAGCATGTGCGGCCACATCGGCTCCCCCGTCCAGGGGCCGGCCCACACCAGCATGATCAGAGCACCGACGAACATCATTCCGGCAGCTGCCCTCAGCACCAGAAGTTCAAGGGGACTGCGTACGGTCACGAGGGCTCCCGCTCTGTGGGTGTGTTCAGGCGTGCCGGCAGTCGGCTACGCGGTCGGCTCTGCTTCGGAGGGAGGGGCGGGCTCCTGGGCCCGCTTCGCCAAACGCAGCTGCCGGTATTCCACCACGAGGAACACCAGCGTGATGGAGCACATGATGCCGCCCCACCACGTCATGACTGGCCCGCCTACCAAGGCTTCGTCGCCACCCCACTTCACGATGACGTCGACAGCGAGCCAACCCAGCACGACCACGCACAGAATCGCCCTCAGGAGGAGAGAGGCCTCCTTGGAAAGTCTGGCCATCTGATGCGCTCCTGTTCTGTGCGTGTGTTCGGTCGCGCGGACAGCAGGCTACGGGGCCGGTTTCTCCTCAGCGGCAGGAGCGGCCCGATGCGCAAGGGATTCGCGGTGTTCACGCCTGTACGTCACGACGCCCACGGTCAGGTGCCAGACCCACAGGCAGATCCAGTACGTCGCCAGGGGGTTGATCCGGCCTTCGGCCACCCGTGTCAGTACCGCCCACACCACTCCGAACAGCAAGGCGACGGCCGGGACAAGGACCGGCCAGCGGGCCGCAGGTAGGGGAATGCCCATCGGATGGGGGGATCTCGCTCTGCGGGTGTGTTCAGCGGCACTGGTAGCAGACTGCGGATGGGACTCTTCCTCGACGAGCGGGGCGGCCTGTCGGGTGCGCTCCGCCCAGCGACGCTGCCGGTACTCCACCACGAAGAACGGCATCCCGAAGGCGCACACGGGGCCGCTCCACCACGCCATCGGGGACACCCCTGCCAGGCCTTCGCCCCCGCCCCAGCTCATGTGAATTTCGACCGCGAACCACAGAACCCCGAACGCGCACAGGATCGCCTGCCAGCGAAAAGGGAGCTCCTTGGAGAGTCTCGCCATCGTGGGCGCTCCTGCTCTGTTGCTGTGGATGTGGGCATCGGTGCCGCTGGCCGGCTATGGGGTGAACCTGACCGGCGTTGCTGAAGAGCAGGACCCCGGGAAAGACGAGGAGTTCAGAGAGTGCCAGAACCGAACCGACGAGGCTGATCAGGGCAAAGAACAACAAGCAGGGGTCCGAGGGATGCTCTCATCGGGGACTCTCGTTCTGTGGTCATGGGGGTGGGCTGATGCCGGCGCCCACCGGTAAGTCAACGAGGGCCGAACGCCTCGCGCAACCCCTGGCCCGTGAGGTGGCCGAACAGAGCGCCTCCGCGACCTACCACCAGGTCTGGTGGTCGGCCGCCGACACCGTCCACTTCCAGCGCGACCACCTGCCCGACTGGGACATGGCGACAGGGGCATATGTCGACGAAGCGACCGGGGAAGTCCTACCCACCCGGGACGAGGGCCGCATGACCCGCCCATCACCCCTCTGCCCTGCCCCGAACCGGGTCTGCGGTCGGTCACTGGGACCGCCGCTTACCTCCGCGTCACTCGCCATCGCGGCCGGCGCGGACGTCGAGGTGGTACAGGCCGTGCTCGGCCACGCGACCGCCATGATGGCCCTCGACCGGTACGGGCACCTGTTCCCCGACCGCCTGGATAAGGTGGCCGACGCGATGGACGCGGCCCGCGCGAAGGCTCTCGGCACCGCTGCGTAAGGATTCTTACGGAGCTTCCCCGGGGACCGGACCCCGGTAACGCGAAAGGCCGGTCTCTCCGACCGTGTGCACCGTCTGTGCACCGGCCCGGATCAACCGGCCCTCGCTACCTCTGCCGGCCCTACGCTCACCTGCGTGAACGTCGGCCTCGTGCGGTGGAGGAGGGATTTGAACCCTCGAAGGGTTGCCCCTTACCCGCTTTCGAGGCGGGCGCCATCGGCCACTAGGCGACTCCACCGCGAGCAACTCTACCGGATGCTCCGCCGTGCGGAAAACCGGATGGCGCGAGCGGTTCCGGCGGCGTCCCGGACGTCCTCATGGGCGGGCCGGTCAGCCGCGGTCCCGGCCCCCGCGGCGCTGCTCGAAGAAGGCGGTCAGGAGTTCGGCGCACCTCGCGGCGACGTCCGCGCCGACCAGGTCGGGCGGAACCACCTCCGGCCGGTGGTTGAGCCGCGGGTCGCGGACCACGTCCCACACCGACCCCACGGCGCCGGCCTTGGCGTCCCGCGCGCCGAAGGCCAGGCGGTCCACCCGTGAGAGCACCGTCGCGCCCGCGCACATCACGCAGGGCTCGAGGGTGACGACCAGCGTGCAGCCGCTCAGGCGCCACTCACCGCGTGCGCGGGCCGCGGCCCGCAGGGCCAGCACCTCGGCGTGCGCCGTGGGGTCACCCGCCGCCTCGCGTTCGTTGTGCCCCGTCCCCAGCACCGCGCCCGCGGCGTCCAGGACGATCGCCCCCACCGGGACGTCGCCCGTGGACAGGGCGAGCTCGGCCTCGGCGACCGCCGTCCACAGTGCGGCGTCGAGGACCCCGCGGTCGTCCACGTCACAGCCTCATGGCGTCGAGGATGTCGCCGAACCCGGCCCGCTCGGCCACGACGGCGAGGACGTCGGCGGGGAGGACGCCGCTGCCGACGGACAGCGAGCGCAGCTCGTCGCCGGCCACGCCCAGGTCGGTGATCAGGTCGCCGTCGCCCACCGGTACCGGGTTGGGACGCGCGCCCGCGCTCTCCGAGGGCTGCGGGGCGCCGAGGGCGCCCGCTTCGGAGAGGACCGAGGCGACGGGGTGGTCGTGGACCACGCGGCCGTCCGAGAGGTACACCCGCGGCTCACCGCCGTCGTCCGAGGCGCGCACGACGGCGAACCACTCGTCGTCGGCTTCCACCAGAAGGAGCGCGCTGTCGCTGCCCCGCTCCGCCGCGAAGTCGAGCATCAGGTCGGTGACGTCGTCGATGACGTCCACGTCCCCGAGTTCGACCTCGGTTCCCCGCCATGTCCTCCCGTTGGGGGCGAAGACAGCTGCGAAGGTCGACACCGCGTGCTCTCCTGTTCTCCGGGGTGTTTTACCAGGGGTCCCTTACCCCATACCGTCCAGGACACGCTGGAAGGACTGTGCGAATCCGAGGCGTTCGGACACGCTCGCCAGGACCTCGTCGGGGTACAGGTCGAGATCGCCCGCGAGGGCGCCGAGCTCCATCTCGTCCAGGCCGAGGTCGGCGACGATGGACAGGTCACCGGCGGGGAGCACCTGGTCGAGGTCGTCGTCATCGGGGAGGTCGATGTCCAGGTAGTCGAGGACGTCCCTGGCGACCTGCCAGTCCACCGACGCGGTGACGTCGGAGAGGAAGAGGGAGACGTCCTCCCCGTAGACCCGCACGATGATGAAGAAGTCGTCGCCGACCGAGACCAGCCCGAGGGAGCCGCTGATGCTCGGTTGCTGGCGCAGTGCGTGGATCAGGCCCTTCAGGTCGTGCGTCAGCGTCACGGGGAGGAGGTCGACGTCCCAGTACTCCTCTTCCCTGTACGCGACCGCCGCGAAGTCACCCGAGTCGTCGTCACCATGATCGAGTACTGTCATCGTCACCCCAACCCGGCCGGTGTATCGGTGCGGACGAGGAAGAGCCGCGCCCGCGCGAGTGCAATGGTAACGATCACTCCCGCTCCGCCGTCTCCCTCGGTCCGTGTCAGTCCGGACCACGCTCTCATGAGAACGGGGCCCGCGCTGCCGCCCCGGCGGTTCCGTCGGGCCGCCCCGGGAGCGGGCGGGCGCCCCCGCAGGTCCACCGCGCGACAGGCGCGGCGCCGGGACGCCCTGTTCCGGGTGGTACGCGCGGTTAGACTCGGGCGGGCCCCCATCCCCAGCCACCGTCCCGTTATCCCAGCTCACCCGGAGAACGTCTTGGAAACCCTGGTCGTCGACCATCCCCTGGTCGCGCACAAACTGACCACCCTGCGCGACGTGCGGACCGACTCACCGACCTTCCGGCGCCTGACCGACGAGCTGGTGACCCTGCTCGCCTACGAGGCGACCCGCGACGTCCGAGTGACGGACGTCACCATCAGGACTCCTCTCGTGGAGACCACCGGAACACAGCTGACGCGTCCCACGCCCCTCGTGGTCCCGATCCTGCGCGCGGGCCTGGGCATGCTCGACGGGATGACCCGCCTGCTCCCGACCGCGGAGGTCGGCTTCCTGGGCATGGCCCGGGACGAGGACACGCTCCAGCCCGCGACCTACGCCGACCGGCTGCCGCAGGACCTGTCCGGCCGCCAGTGCTACGTGCTGGACCCGATGCTGGCCACCGGCGGCACCCTGGCCGCCGCGCTCAAGCTCTTGGTGGAGAGGGGCGCGGACCACATCACCGCGATCTGCCTGCTCGCCGCCCCCGAGGGGCTGGTCGCGGTGGAGCAGAAGCTGGCCGAGACCCTGGATCCGGACCACGGGGCCACCCTGCGCGTGGTGACCGCCGCGGTGGACGAGCGCCTGGACGAGAACGGGTTCATCCTCCCGGGGCTGGGCGACGCGGGCGACCGCCTGTACGGCTGCGCCTGAGCCCTCCCCGCGGCCCCATGAGCCTCAGCGCCCAACCGGATCACCGGTTGGGCGCTTTTTCGGCTCTTTTGAACACCGGACGAATGATCGACCGAAAATCGGGCATTGAACCCGGAGGCAGCCGCGTCGAACCAGGTGGCGCACCCCTCCGGACGCAAGCGTCGACACGGCTTGCATTAGCCGAATTCATTTCGAGATTGGAACGTAACAGATTAGAGTGATCATGGTTCCTGACCACCCATAACCGCGAAGGCCAGCCGGACCGAAACCACGCCGCACGGCCGGGGTCCGCTGGAGCGGAGGCCCGTGTCCGCTTCCTGCGCGGCGTTCAGGCAACCCTCCGTCGACTACCCAAAGACCCCGACCGCACACGCTGCGCCATCAGCCCCCACGGCCCTCAAGGAGTGAGATGCCCGAGACCCCCTCCCCCTCGACCGACCGCGACCCCCGCTACGGCTCCGTCGTCGACCGACTGTCCACGGAGTTCTCCGGCGTCCACCACGATTCCACCGTCACCCGTTGCGTCGACGCCGCCAGACACGGCGCCGAGGACGTCATGGGCCGGTCCACCCCCGAGCTCGTCGAGCGGATCGCCCGGCAGCACCTCCAGGTGCTCGCCCTGGCCTTCGCCGAGCAGCACTAGGGATCCGCTCCGCACGAACCACGAGTTTCGGCCCGACCGTCACTCGCATCCGGCCGGGGATCGAATCGGTCCCGGGGAAGTCCCTCCCTTCTCCGGACAAACCATCCCTAATGCCCTGACCTGCGAGGGGCTTCGACCGTATTCCGGTCGACCGAACACTGGTTCACCAACACCACCGGAACCGGACACAGCCCGCAAGCGCGGTAGGACGGACATACCGCCACGCCGAGGGTGCGCCCCAGGCTTTACGGGCATCATTGTCAATGGAACAATCACTGCTGGGTTGGTGGGTCAGGTGGATTCCAAGGGGAGTCAGTCGTGGCGAAGTTGAAGAAATGGGGCGGCTACGCTCTCATCGGTTTCGTGGCGTTTTATCTGCTCACGCAACCTGAAAGCGCCGCTGGTGTGATCCAGAGCGCGTTGGGCGGTCTGATGGGTGGCGCGGAGTCCATGTCCCGCTTCGTCAACGCACTGCTGCCGTAGTGGGGATGGACGGGTGCCATGCGGCTCGTAGCGTCGAGTAACAGCGCTCCGGCGTCGGTCAACCGCTACCTTCTGCCGCACGAGCAGGACGTCGTGACCATCCGTCGGCACCCCGCGGTCCTCATCGGGCCGGTCGGGGCCGTCCTCGGTGCGTTGATCGTCGCCGGCATCATCAGCAACACCCAGATCGCGGACAGCGCCGCGGCTCTGGCGATCATCTGGTGGCTATGGCTGCTGGTGCTGGTGTGGTTCGTCTGGCGGGTCGCGGAGTGGTCCGTGGACTACTTCGTCATCACGTCGGCGCGCCTCCTGCTGACCACGGGGCTGATCACCCGACAGGTCAACATGATGCCGCTGGGCAAGGTCACGGACATGAGGTTCGAGCGGACCCTGGTGGGCCGCTTCCTCGGCTACGGCACCTTCGTGATGGAGTCCGCCGGTCAGGACCAGGCCCTGAGCCGGATCTCCTTCATCCCGTACCCGGAACAGCTCTACCTGGAGGTCGTGGGGCTCATCTTCAAGGAGTGAGCCGCCGCAGGTCCCGATCACCGTCACGGGGCATCCGCCGAGGGCGGATGCCCTTCGTCGTGCTCCGGGCCCCCTCGCCGGCCGTGAATCCGGGTGCGGACCCCGGGCGCGGGGTCGCCCCGTCCGATTCGCCCTTCGTTCACCTTCCGTTCACCTTGCCTCGAGGTCACACTTCCCTGCCCTCGCACCGCAGCCGCCCGCACGCCGGGGAGGGCCGCCCGCACCGCCCTGGCATGGGAGAACACCCCCCGGGGAAGAACCCCCTTCAGATCCGCAACACGGCATCCCTACCCAGCGGGCGCGAACCTTCGCAAGCCAATCGAATTGACGCGAAGGTGAACATAGGGTTAACTCATAACATCTGATACGGAAACGAGGAGGGCCCATGGCGCGCTGGACAGACCGTGCACCACACCCCACTCGCTCCGCGACGCCCCGTCGGCGTATCCGCCCCGCGGCTGCGACCCGCCGTCTCTCCGGCCTCACGCCCGAGCCCGTGCACGTCCCGCAGCCGCGCGAGGACGCCGACGCCATCGCGTCCGAATACCCGATCATGCACTGGGTGCTGGTCACCGACCACAACGGTCGGACCCGCCCGGAGGCCCGCTGGCTGTAGCCGCGCGAGCGACCGTCGAGTGAGCCCTTCGCCATCGCGGCGAGTGCTCCGGAGTTCATAAGAGCGAGTGACGTGAAGGGGCCGCCCCCGCGGGGCGGCCCCTTCACGCGTCCCGGAACCGGCCCCGAGCCGGACAACGGCACCCCCGCCGATAAAGCGGTTTGTCAATTAATCAGAATCTGGTCGACCGCATATAGGACCCCAGGCGCCGACCGAGAGTGATCCCCGTCTCACCGAAAGCACACTTGACGCCAGGCAAAACGAGACGTACCGTCTTACAGATGAGGCTGTACATCTTCCTGTAGATCCGCGCCAGACGCCCGCGTCCGAGCACCGTCGCACCCGCTTGTCCAGCGGCGACACCCCTGTCGCCCCTCCGGCACCGTGCGGCTCCGCCGGCGTCGCCGTACCGCGGTCGACCCAGGGAAGCCTCAGCGTCCCCGCTGTACCGGACCCCGTCTCGCCTGTGCGGGACCTGTCCGAAACCAGTCGGCACGCGTGCTCCTCCGGCGATCCGCGGCCCCGTACCGACAGACCGCACCGCAGCCCAGGAGGCGCGCACATGCACACCGCCGCACGTCGAGCACACTCCCAGCTCACCCTCGACGAGATCACCAAACGCTACGACGACCACACCGTCCTCGACCGTGTCACCCTGACCATCGCTTCGGGCGAACGCGTCGGAGTCATCGGGGACAACGGATCGGGCAAGAGCACCCTGCTGCGCCTGCTGGCGGGCGAGGAGCGCCCCGACGACGGGGACCTCACCGTCAGGGCGCCCGGCGGCGTCGGCTACCTGCCCCAGACCCTGGAGGGGGTCGGCGTGCGGACCGGCACCGTGGCGGACGCGATCGACTCCGCACTCGCCGACCTGCGGGACCTGGAGGCGCGGCTGCGCGTGGCCGAGGCCCGCCTCGGCTCCGCCACGGCCCGGGAGATGGACGGCTACGGCGACCTGCTCGCCGAGTTCGAGACACGGGGCGGCTACGACGCCGACGCGCGCGTCGACGCCGGGCTCCACGGCCTGGGCCTTCCCGGGCTGGACCGCGAGCGCCCGCTGCGCACGCTCTCCGGAGGGGAGCGCTCACGTCTGGCCCTGGCCGCGATGCTGGCGGCCTCGCCCGAACTGCTCCTCCTGGACGAGCCCACCAACGACCTGGACGACCGCGCGGTCGCCTGGCTGGAGAACCGGCTCCGGAACCACAGGGGCACGGTGGTCGCCGTCACCCACGACCGCGCCTTCCTCGCCGGAGTCACCGACACCGTCCTGGAGGTCGACCACGACCTCCGCCGGATCAACAGGTACGGCAACGGGTACTCCGGGTTCCTGGCCGCGAAGGCGGCGGCCCGGGCCCGGTGGATCCGGGAGTACCAGGACTGGAGGGCCGACCTGGCCAGACAGAGGACGCTGGCGGACAACGGCGTCGCCGCGCTCCGGGCCATCCCGCGCAAGGTGGACAAGGCCGCGTTCGGGCACGGCGGGTTCAGGATGCGCAGTCGGGCGCACGGCTCCATGGGCCGTATCCGCAACGCCAAGGAGAGGCTGGAGAGACTGGCCTCGGACCCGGTGGCGCCGCCTCCGGTCCCGCTCCGCATGACCGCCGAGTTCACCGGGGCCCCGCAGGGGGAGCCCGGCCCGGCGCCGGTCGCCGAACTGGAGCGGGTACGGGTCGACCACCGGCTCGACGTCCCAGCCCTGGAGCTGGCACCGGGTGAGCGCGTCCTGGTCACCGGCCCCAACGGGGCGGGGAAGTCGACTCTGCTGCGGGTCCTCGCCGGGGATCTGGCCCCCGGTCCGGGCCGGGTCTGCGTCCCGGCGAGGGTCGGCTTCCTGAGGCAGGAGGACGGTGTGTCCCCCTCCCGGCGGACCGTGCTCCAGGCGTGCGCGTCCGGCCGCCCCGGCCCCGCCGAGGAGCACCGGGAGGAACTGGCCTCGCTCGGACTGTTCCGTCCGAAGGAGATGGACCAGGCGGTGGCGTCGCTCTCGGTCGGTCAGCGCCGCCGGATCGAGGTGGCCCGACTGGCGTCGGGGGTCCACGACCTCCTGCTGCTGGACGAGCCGACCAACCACCTCTCCCCCGGTCTCGTGGAAGAGCTGGAGGAGGCGTTGTCGCGCTTCACCGGGGCTCTGGTGATCGTGACACACGACCGGACGATGCGCGGGAGGTTCGCCGGCCGCCGCCTGGAGATGCGGGAGGGGATGATCGTCGGGGACTCCCGGTGAGACGGCCATGACTCTTTGTCGACAAATCGGCTTGACCACAAATAGGCAAAGAGGCTGACCGATAAACGGGCCCGGGGAGGGGCGGCGGGACCCCGCCCCTCCTCCGGGTACACCGTCGACGTCCTCGTCCTGTACCGGGAGGGATGCGACCCGGCCCTGCCCCCGGGGACGATCCCGGCTGGGCGGACCCCGCCGAGGAGTACGCGGCGCACGGCTTCGACACGTCACCGGACATCCGGCCGCGCGTGGGTGTCTCCGAGTTCCGCGGGATCACCGGGGACGCCGTGCACCTGGTGCACGACAGCCCGGGCTCACCCGACCTGGACGGCGTGGACGCGGCCGTGGACGCGATGGCCTATCCGGGCGCCATGTCGACGAACCGGCTGTAGTGGCCCTGGAAGGCCACGGTCACGTCCGCGGTGGGGCCGTTGCGGTGCTTGGCCACGATGATGTCGGCCTCGCCCGCCCGCGGCGACTCCTTGTCGTGCACGTCCTCGCGGTAGAGCAGGATGACCATGTCCGCATCCTGCTCGATGGAGCCGGATTCGCGCAGGTCAGATACCTGAGGGCGCTTGTCGGTGCGCTGTTCGGGGCCGCGGTTCAGCTGGGAGAGCGCCACGACGGGGACCTCGAGCTCCTTGGCCAGGAGCTTGAGGGACCGGGACATCTCCGAGACCTCCTGCTGGCGGCTCTCCACGCGCCCCGGCGAACTCATCAGCTGGAGGTAGTCGACGATGACCAGCTTGAGGTCGTGCTGCTGTTTGAGCCTGCGGCACTTGGCCCGGATCTCCATCATCGACATGTTCGGCGAGTCGTCGATGAAGAGGGGGGCGTTGGCCACCTCGCCCATGCGCCTGGCCAGCCTGGCCCAGTCCTCGTCGGTCATCAGGCCGGAGCGCATCGTGTGCAGGGGGACCCGGGCCTCCGCCGACAGCAGGCGCATGACGATCTCGTTCCGGCCCATCTCCAGGCTGAAGAAGACCGAGGCCATGTCGTTCTTGATCGACGCCGCGCGCGCGAAATCCAGGGCCAGGGTCGACTTCCCGACGGCCGGCCTGGCGGCGATGATGATCATCTGGCCGGGGTGGAGGCCGTTGGTGAGGGCGTCGAAGTCGGCGAAGCCGGTGGGCACGCCGGTCAGGGTGCCGTCGCGGGCCCCGATCGCCTCGATCTCGTCGAGGGCGCCGGGCATGATGTCGGCGAGGACCACGTAGTCCTCGCCGGTCCGCTTCTCGGCGACCTTGTAGATCTCCGCCTGGGCGTGGTCGACGAGGTCGTCCACCTCGCCGTCGCCGGCGTAGCCGATCTGCGCGATACGGGTGCCGACCTCGACGAGGCGGCGCAGGACCGCCCGGTCGGAGACGATCTTGGCGTAGTAGCCGGCGTTCGCGGCGGTCGGGATGGCCTCGGTGAGGGTGTGGAGGTAGAGGGCGCCGCCGACGCGGGTGGCCTCGCCGCGCTTGGTGAGCTCGGCGTTGACGGAGATGGCGTCGACCGGCTCGCCGCGGGAGAAGAGGTCGACGACGCTGTCGTAGATGATCTGGTGCGCGGGGCGGTAGAAGTCCGCGGAGCGGATGATCTCGACGACCTGGGTGATGGCGTCCTTGGAGAGGAGCATGCCGCCGAGCACGCTCTGTTCGGCCTGGATGTCGTGGGGTGGGGTGCGCTCGTATCCGCCTTCTTCAGGTGGCTGCTCAGCGACACTCACGAACGCTCTCCCCGGGACCGTACTCCGCCGGCCCGAACGGGCCGCCCCCTCCAGGATGCCCCATCGCGACCGCTGGGGACGCCGTGGACGTGGCCTGTGGACGGAGCCATTACCACCATGTCCCGCCCCGTGCGGGGCATGGCGGGAACAGGTTGTGCACATCACCTGTGGATAACTTTGCCATGACCCTCGCATATAGGCTTTGATCTGCAAAAACACTGTGCGTAGGCGGGTCGTGCAAGATGCCTCACAGGGAGTGTTTCCACAGGTTATCCACAGGCATCCGGGCGGGTGTGGACAACTCCACACCCGACTAGAACGCCTGTCCGATAATGTGGTCTGGTCATGCCAAAACTGCTCTCGGCCGCCCCCTTCCGGCACCGCCACGACCGCGAGATCTTCGCTCTGGCGGTCCCCACGTTCTTCGCCCTCATCAGCGAACCCCTGTTCCTGCTCACCGACGCGGCGGTCGTCGGCACCCTGGGCACCCAGGCCCTGGGAGGGCTGGGCGTGGCCGGGCAGGTCCTCCTGACCCTGGTGGCCGTCTGCGTCTTCCTGGCGTACGGCACCACGGCGGCGGTCTCCCGCCGGTTCGGCGCCGGCGACGTCGCGGGCGGTATCCGCGACGGTGTGGACGGCCTGTGGCTCGCCGTCCTGCTGGGGGCCGCGGCCATCGCGATCGGCTGGCCGCTGGGGCCGCTGATGGTGGACCTGCTGGGCGCCTCGCCCGAGATCGCGCCCTACGCGCTGACCTATCTGAGGATCAGCCTGCTCAGCACGCCGTTCCTGCTGATCGTCATGGCGGGCACCGGTGTGCTCCGGGGGCTCCAGGACGCACGCACCCCGCTGCTGGTCGCGGTGGCCTCCTACGCCGGCAACGCGGTGCTGTGCGTGGTGTTCGTGCTGGTCATGGACTGGGGCATCGCGGGTTCGGCGTGGTCGACGGTGATCGCGCAGGGCGCCGGGGCGTTCTGGTACGTGGCGGCGATCTCCCGTTCCGCGCGGCGTGCGGGGGTCTCCCTCGCCCCGACCGCGGCGGGGCTGCGGGCCTCGGCCTCGGCGGGGTTCGCCCTGTTCCTGCGCAGCGTGTCGATGCGGGTGGTCGCGCTGGTGACCACCGCGGTGGCGGCGCGCCTGGGCGACGAGTCGATCGCCGCGCACCAGGTGAGTTACAACATCTGGGCCCTGCTGGTGTTCGCCATGGACGCGATCGCGATCGCCGGTCAGTCCATCGTGGGCCGGTACCTGGGCGCGGGGGACGTGCGGGGCACGAAGGAGGCCACCCGCCGCATGGTGGAGTGGGGGGTGATGCTGGGTGCGGTGTTCATGGTCCTGGTGTTCCTGGTGCTTCCGTGGGCCCCGGTCCCCTTCACCTCCGACGCCGAGGTGCGGACCCTCATCATGGCCACGCTGGTGGTGGTCGCCCTCATGCAGCCGCTGAGCGGCGTGACCATGGTCCTGGACGGGGTGCTGATGGGGGCGGGCGACCAGCGCTACCTGGCGTGGGCGTCGCTGTGGACGATGGCGGCGTTCCTGCCGTGCGCCCTGGTGATCCCCCGCTTGGCGGAGGACTCGCTGTGGGGCCTGGTGGGGCTGTGGATCGCTTTCACGGTGTGGATCCTCGCGCGCGCCGTCACCCTGGGCGCCCGTGCGCGGGGGACCGCCTGGCTGGTCACCGGGGCGACGAGGCCCTGACGGGGCGCCGCCGCACGGGCGGGCGCGTGGAGGTCGGCTCCGGGCCCCGGCCCCGTCGTGCTCCCGGCCCCGGGCGGGCACGCGCGTGAAAGGCCGCCCGCCGGAGGGGGAGGCGGGAGCGTCGCGCCCGGACCCCGTGGGGGCACGCCTCATGGTGGCGGGCCGCGGGCTCCCCCTTGTGAACCAGGGGACCACGGACCGTCGGGCACCGTCCAGAGCGGACATGTCGACCTGTGGACAAGTCGCTCCGACATGTCGACCTGTGGACATGTCCTCTCCGCCGCTTGTCGACCTGTCGGGAAGCCGATATGCGGACGGGTCGACACCGCCCGCACGGCAGCGGTCCGCTTGTCCCTCCCCCTGTGCGTACCGGACCGGACCCGCGCCACCCGCGGGACGTGCCCCGGCCGCTGCCGGCCGCCGCCGCTCCCGCGTGGCGGTGCGGGCCCGCCGGGACGCGAAGGAGCCGCCCCGGGGGTCGGGGCGGCTCTCCGACGGGCATCGTGTCAGGTCCCTCGGGTCACGGGGACGCGTCGAGGTCGCCGACCGCCGGGCCGTGGTGGAACGGCACGGTCCGTTCGGCCTGCGGAACCCTCGGGTAGGTCGGCAGCTGCTCCAGGGTCAGCTCGGTTCCGGCGACCCGGCTCAGGTGGCTGAGCTGTTCGCGCATCCTGCTCGTCACGTCCTTGCGCAGCTGCGGGAGCATCGAGTAGAGCTGGTCCCCGGGGCAGCTCGTGGCGTTGTAGTCCCGGTGGCCGACGATGGCCTCCGACGGGTCCATCTGGTAGACCAGGCACAGCCACGCACAGGTGTCGACCAGCGACCCCATGAGCGCCTGGGTCGGGGTCTCCGAGGTGTAGGTGCCCTCGTTCTCGATCCCGATGGTGTGGGAGTTGTGGTTGGCGGTGTGCGCGCCGACCACGTGCTTGCCGTCGCGGATCGCCTTGAGGGACAGGTCCCTGCCCTCCATGATGTGCCCGCCCCGGCTGATGGTGAGCTGCTGGCCGGTGTCGCTCCACCCGTTGCTGTCCATGTGGTAGCGCTGGATGGACCGGGACAGCGCGGCGGCGTGCTGTGTCGAGGTGTCGGACACGTTGCCCGTGGCGGTGTGGTGCACGACGATGTGGGTCGGCCCCTTGGACACCAGGTCGATCTTGTTCCTGGGCGCCCTGGCCTGCCAGTCGGCGCGCGTGTACACCTTGGGCATCGCGGCGGCGGAGGCCTGCCCCGCCGGTGAGATGCCCATCATCCCGCCGAGGAGCACTCCCCCTGCGGCGAGGGCGGTCCCGCGCAGGATCGTCCTGCGGTCCACCTGCGGGTGTCGGTCCGGATCGGTCGTTCTCTCTACGGCCATCGGTCGTCGTCCTCTCCGTGCGGGGCGCCGCGAGGTGCGACACCAACACAGACAACACGATAGGTTACAAAGAGTAGTCAAAGGGTTGCTTTTGGTAATGAGGCGTGTCAGGAATGCCCCACCCCCGCGAGAGCACGGCCGCCACCGCCGGAACACGTCCCGACACGAAGCGGGCCCCGCCTCTCCGAGGAGAGGCGGGGCCCTGACGCGTCCGGTGCCTGGGATCAGGCGCCGACGACGTCCAGCTTGATCGTCGCGGAGACCTCGGGGTGCAGGCGGACCTGGACCTTGTGGCTTCCGACCGACTTGATCGGGGTCTTGACCTCGATCCGGCGCTTGTCCAGCTCGGGACCGCCGGTCGCCTTGACGGCGTCGACGATGTCCGCGGGCGTGACCGAACCGAACAGACGACCACCCTCGCCGGCGCGCTGCTGGAGGCGCACGGTGAGCGCACCGACCTGGCCGGCGACCTGCCTGGCCTCGTCCAGGGTGCGGATGTCACGCGCGGAGCGCGCGCGCTGGATCAGGTCGATCTGCTTCTGACCGCCGCGCGTCCACCGAATGGCGAACCCGCGGGGCAGCAGGTAGTTGCGACCGTAACCGTTCTTCACCTCGACGACGTCGCCGGGGGCTCCGAGACCGTTGACCTCGTGGGTCAAAATCAGCTTCACGACAAAAACCTCCCTCGGATATCGCCGCTAGCGAGCGGTGCTGGTGTAGGGCAGCAGGGCCACCTCGCGCGCGTTCTTGATCGCGGTCGCGACGTCGCGCTGGTGCTGGGTGCAGTTGCCCGTGACGCGGCGGGCACGGATCTTGCCGCGCTCGGAGATGAACTTGCGGAGAAGCGTGGTGTCCTTGTAGTCGATGTAGGACTGCTTCTCCTGGCAGAAGAGGCAAACCTTCTTCTTGGGCTTGCGCGCTGCCGGCTTCGCCATCGTGGTGCTCCTTCGCAAGAGCCCCGGGGTCCTCCCGGGGATGGTCTGTGGATGGAAAGGTGACTCGGCGCCCTGGGGCACCGGGCCGTGTGCTGCGTGGTGCGGGGTGGTGCGCTAGAACGGGGGCTCGTCGGAGAAGCCTCCGCCGCCGCCACCGAACCCGCCGCCACCGCCGCCACCGTTGGTCGCCCAGGGGTCGTCGGCCGGGGGGCCGCTGCGGCCTCCGCCGCCCTGCGCCCCGCCGAATCCGCCGCCCTGGTTCCCGTAGCCGCCGCCGCCCTGCTGGGGCTGGCCGCCGCCGAAACCGCCTCCGCCGCCGTTGCCGCCGCCGAAGCCGCCGCCACCCTGGCGCTGCGTCTTGGTCACCTTCGCGGTGGCGCTGCGCAGAGCCGGGCCGACCTCCTCGACGTCGATCTCGAAGACGGTCCGCTTCTCACCCTGCTGGGTCTCGTACGAGCGCTGCTTCAACCGGCCCTGCACGATGACGCGCATGCCCCGCTGAAGGCTCTCGGCCACGTTCTCCGCGTACTGCCGCCAGACAGTGCAGGTGAGGAACATGGACTCGCCGTCCTTCCACTCCCCCGACTGCTTGTCGAAGGTGCGGGGCGTCGAGGCCACACGGAAGTTGGCGACCGCGGCTCCACTGGGCGTGAAGCGCAGCTCAGGGTCGTCGACGAGGTTGCCGACGAGCGTGATCTGGGTTTCGCCTGCCATGGATGGGCTCCGGTTCGAGGTAGTCGGTTCAGGCGGTTTCGCCTGCTCCCCCGATCATCCGCGCCGGCACTGACAGAACCGGGGCGGACGGGAGGGGGTGAGGGGTACGGGCAGGGCCGTCCTAGTGGACCTCGGGCCGGAGGACCTTGGTGCGGAGCACGGCCTCGGCGAGGCCGAGCTGGCGGTCGAGCTCCTTGACCGTGGCGGGCGTGGCCGTCAGGTCGATGACCGCGTAGATGCCCTCGGGGTTCTTGTCGATGTCGTAGGCGAGACGGCGCTTGCCCCAGATGTCGACCTTCTCGACCGAGCCGCCGTCGTTGCGCACGACGCCCAGGAAGTTCTCCAGCGACGGGGCGACGGTGCGCTCGTCGAGGTTCGGGTCGAGGATGACCATGATTTCGTAACGACGCATAGGCGTACGTTCCTCCTCTGGACTGTTGCGGCCATGGAATCTCCATGGCAGGAGGGCAGGAGTCCGCGAGCTGTTCCGCGCCGGGGTCGGCGGGCCTCGCACGGACTCTGAGCCATACAGCCCCCAAGGTTACCAGTCGCCGCGTACCACCGGTGATGGCTGTGGACGGCCGGACACACGAGGGGGCCGGTGCGCGGAACCTCCGCGCACCGGCCCCTCGGTCAGGCCTACCGCCGTGGCGGGAGGGGGGTCACTCGTCCCTGCCGAGGACGATCATCCTGTTGTTCTCGTTGGTGGTGCTCCGGCCCCAGTTGCCCCAGCCGCCGTCGTCGTCACCGCTCGCGTCGTCGCCGGGCTCGCCCGGCGTGGTCTGCTCCTCGCACCAGGAGGGCGGGTTCGGTCCGGTGCACTCCACCGGGACCTCGGGGTTCTCCTCGTTCTGGCACTCCAGGTCGAACGGTTCGCACTCCGGCGGGGACTCGACGCCCTCGCAGTTGGGGTTGTTCGGGTCGATGTTCGCCGGGTCGCACTCCGGGAAGTCGGAGGGCTCGTCCGAGGGCTCCTCGCTCTCCTCCTCGGTGGGCTCCTCGCTCGGGCTCGGCGTGGGCAGGAAGCTCTGGTCCGCGCCGACGTAGGCGGGCGCCGGGAACTGCTCGACGGGCATGCCCTCCACGGCCGTCGTCATGAACTCCTTCCACACGTTGGCCGAGGTGGTTCCACCGAAGATCTCGCTCTCGGCCTGCCCCTCGAACTCCAGGGAGAGGTTGGCGTCCGCCCGGCTGAGTCCGACCGCCGCGACGAGCTGCGGCGTGTAGCCCACGAACCACGCGGAGACCGCCCCGCTGGAGGTACCGGTCTTGCCGGCGACCGGGCGCCCGTCGGGGAGCGCCGCGCTGGAGCCTCCGCCCGCCTCGACCACCTGGGTCATGGCGTAGGTGACGTCGGCGGCCACCTCGGTGGAGACCACCTGGGTGCCCTGCTCGATCTGGTCCGCGTCGTCGGGCTCGACGACCGTGCCGTCGGCCATCCTCAGCTCGGTGACCATGTGCGCCGGCCTGTGGACGCCGCCCGCGGCGAAGGTGGCGTAGGCGGACGCCTGGTCGAGGGCGGTCACCTGGTGGGTGCCGAGCGCGACCAGCGGGCCCTGGGTGGAGGTCGTGATCTGGTCCTCGTCCACCCCGGCCGCGACCGCGGTCTCGTCCACCGCCGCGGCGCCGAGCCGGGACGTCAGCTCCACGAAGGGGGTGTTGACCGAGTCCGCCGTGGCCCGGACGAGGTCGACGGGCCCGTAGCTGCGGCCGCCCGCGTTCTGCACCGGGCTCTGCAGCTCCGGGAAGTTCTGCGGCGAGTCGCCGTCGAACATGCTCCGGAGGCTGATGTCGTTGCTGAGCGCGGTGGCGAGCACGTAGGGCTTGTAGGAGGATCCGGCCTGCGTGCGGTGCTGCAGCGAGTTGTTGACGACCTCGGACACGGCCGGGCCGCCGTGGAAGGCGCGGATCTCGCCCGTGGCGGGGTCGACCGCGGTGAGGCCCTTCATGGTGTCGTCGGGGGTGCCGGGGAGGACGTCGAAGGCGCCGGTCGCGGCGTCCATGAGCGCGGGGTCGAGGGAGGTCTCGACGACCAGGCCCTGGGTGGCGATCGTCGCGTCGGTGATGCCCGAGCCCGCGTAGCGCTCGGTGATCTCCTGGATGACCGCGTTGCGCACGTAGCCGAACTTGGGGTCGACGTCGGCCTCGGCGGTGGGGTCGTAGGGGATCCGCTCGGGGATCTCCAGCGCCTCGGCCTCCTCGCGCGGCAGGCCGCGGCCGCTGCCCTCCTCGTGCATGAGGGCGAGCTGCTCCTGGATGTAGGGCCAGCGCTCCTCGTTGAGGTACGTCGTGGTCCAGTCGCCCATCTCGTTGGCCTCGAAGTTGCTGGGCATCTGGATGATGACGCCCAGGAAGGCGCCCTCCTCCGAGTTCAGCTCCGACACGCTCTTGTCGAAGTAGGCCTGGGAGGCCATCTCGATGCCCGAGGCGCCGCGGCCGAAGTAGATCGTGTTGAGGTAGGCCTCGAGGATCTCCTCGTGCTCCATCTGCTGGCCGAGCTTGATGGCGATGAAGATCTCGCGGATCTTGCGGACGATGCGGTCGTCCTGCTCGAGGTCGCTGTAGTAGTTGCGGGCCATCTGCTGGGTGATGGTGGAGCCGCCGCCGGCCTCGCCGCGGGAGAGGATGGCCCGCCCGATGCCGCTGATGCTGATGCCGGGGTCCTGGAAGAAGGTGCGCTGCTCGGCGGCGAGCACGCCGTCGATCACCTCGGGCGGGATGTCCTCGTAGTTGACCTCGACGCGCCGGACCTCGCCCGTGGTGACCGCGACCTCGGGGTTCTCGTCCCCCTGGGGCGCCCACATGATCTGGGTGGCCGACATCGTGTTCTCGGCCTTGGTCTCGAGCTCGTCCCTGTCGGGGGCCTGGGCGTACAGGACCGCGAAGGCGCCCACGCCGCCGATGACCATCAGGCCGAAGGCCGCGAGCGCGGGCTTCCACGCCTTGGCGAAGAAGCGCTTGTACCAAGGGCGGTCGTCCGGCTCCTCGTCGCGGGACCGGCGGCGTCCGCCGCCGCCCCCCCTGCCGCCCGAAGCCGCCGCGGCCCGGGTGCCCCGGCCGGCGGCGCGGCGGCCCTCCGAGCGCGATCCGTGCTCGCGGTCCCGGTCGCGGGGGTCGCGCGGGCCGTTCCCCGCCCTGCGGCGTCCGCCGGAGCGCGCCTCGTTCTCGGGGGGGCGGCGGCGCTGCCCCTCGGGGCGTCCGCCGCGTTCGCCCTCGGGGCGGCGCCGGGGCCGGTCGCCGTCCTCCGGCCTGCGGGGCCGGTCACCCTCGGGGCGCCTGCGGGGCCGGTCGCCGTCCTCGGGGCGCCTGCGCTGGCCCTCGGGGCGGCGGGGGCGTTCGCCCTCGGCTCTGCGGCGGCCGCCCTGACCCTCGGAGCGCGCCTCGTTCTCGGGGGGGCGCGGACGGCGCGGGCGCTCGGCCCCGCCGTCGCCTCGGCGGGCGCCGCCGCCGGAGCCCGATCGACGCCGGCCTCCGGACTGCTGGTCACCCGGCGGCGGGCCGTCGGCCCTGCGCCTTCCGCCCTCGCCCCGTGGACCGTCGCCCGGGCCATCGGCCCGGCGACGGCCGCCGTCGGCATTCCGTCGTCGTTCGGTACTCACGTGGTCCTCGATTGCCTCTCACGGCCGGTCGGCCTGACGATTCCTTGGTGGAAACGGGGGGACGGTCCCCCTGGGGGATCGGTGATCCGCGACCTGTTCCTCGGGCGACCTGGGCGAATCGGCCCCGCGGGGCCGCGTCCGCCTCCTCACCGGTCGTTCAAGGCTTGATAAAAGGGACGCACAGAGGCGGTTCGGGGTTTTCAACAGGTCGCGAAGACGTTAGCCGCTTCATCCTCCTGATCGTTGGCCTGCGGGAGCGCTGCCCGCTCGTCGGTGCTCCGTGCCGACGGGACGTCACCGCGGCGGGGGCTCCGTCCGGGGGCTCTACCGGCTACGCACGCAAATCAAAGGTCACGTTAGAGCGATGGAACGGTATAGCACAACCCACGCGCGAGGGTATCGCGCGTCATGGGACACCTGGCCATGTTGTGTCCGAAACCGCCCGTCGCGCCTGTTCAGGGCGTGGGAACCGAACGCCGGCAGGCGCAAGGGCCGTGCCCGCGCCGCACTCGGGGGCCTCGTTCGCGCAGGTCGGGGGCAGTGTGTGAGATTTTGCCCCCAGTGTCTCCGGATATCCGCTGGACGGAGGGGGTCCGGGCGCCGCCGTCCGGCCGTGTCGGCGGTGCGCCATGCGGTCCCCCGATCGGGCGGAGATAGAGTCATAGCTGAACAAAACAGCCATACATGCATGTTCTCTCCCCGGCGGCCGACAGCCGCCCACGGGGGAACAGAAACGCCGTGTTCGCTGCTGACCACATACGGAAGACGAACGCAGGACGACGAACCCGACCGCCTCCGGCGCGGGGCCGTCGCCGTGCGCTGTGGAATCCATGTTCGCGGAGAAGAAGGAGCAAGGACCAATGGGTTCGGTACGTGTAGCCGTCGTGGGCGTCGGCAACTGTGCGGCATCGCTCGTGCAGGGCGTTCACTACTACAAGGACGCCAACCCCGAGTCCCGGGTGCCCGGCCTCATGCATGTGCAGTTCGGGCCGTACCACGTGAGTGACATCGAGTTCGTCGCCGCCTTCGACGTGGACGCCAAGAAGGTGGGGCACGACCTGGCCGACGCCATCACGGCCAGCGAGAACAACACCATCAAGATCTGCGACGTGCCGCCGACCGGCGTCACCGTCATGCGCGGCCCCACCTACGACGGCCTCGGCAAGTACTACCGCGAGATCATCCAGGAGTCCCCCGAGGACGCCGTCGACGTGGTCGCGGCCCTCAAGGCCGCCAAGGCCGACGTCCTCGTCTCCTACCTCCCCGTGGGTTCCGACGAGGCCGGGAAGTTCTACGCCCAGTGCGCGATCGACGCGGGCGTCGCCTTCGTCAACGCCCTCCCGGTGTTCATCGCCTCCGACCCCGAGTGGGCCGACAAGTTCACCCGGGCCGGCGTCCCGATCATCGGCGACGACATCAAGTCGCAGATCGGCGCGACCATCACCCACCGGGTGCTGTCCAAGCTGTTCGAGGACCGGGGCGTGATCGTCGACCGCACCTACCAGCTGAACTTCGGCGGCAACATGGACTTCAAGAACATGTTGGAGCGTGAGCGCCTGGAGTCCAAGAAGATCTCCAAGACGCAGTCCGTCACCTCGCAGATCCCCCACGAGCTCAAGGCCGGCTCCGTGCACATCGGCCCGTCGGACCACGTGCCGTGGCTCGACGACCGCAAGTGGGCGTACATCCGCCTGGAGGGGCGCGCGTTCGGCGACGTCCCCCTCAACCTGGAGTACAAGCTGGAGGTCTGGGACTCCCCCAACTCCGCGGGCATCATCATCGACGCCGTCCGCGCCGCGAAGATCGCCAAGGACCGCGGGATCGGCGGCCCGATCCTGGAGCCCTCCTCCTACTTCATGAAGTCCCCGCCCGTCCAGTACAGCGACGCCGAGGCCCACGACAAGGTCGAGAGCTTCATCGCGGGCGAGTAGCCGCCGGTGTGGGGCGGCTGCCCGGGGCCCCGGCCCCGGGCACGCCCTACCCTGGTCCGGTGTCCTTCTTCGGTGATCTGCGCGCGGTCCTGCGGGGCCCGCGGTTCCGCCGCCTCTTCGGTACCCGGCTGGTCTCGCAGTTCTCCGACGGGATCTACCAGGCCGGGCTGGCCGGCTTCGTCTTCTTCAACCCCGAGCAGCACACGAGCGCGGGCGCCGTCGCGGCGGCCTTCGCCGTCCTGCTCCTGCCGTTCTCGGTGGTGGCGCCGTTCGCCGGGGTCCTCATCGACCGGTGGCCCCGCCGCCAGGTCCTCCTCCTGTCCTCCCTGGCCAAGGCCGCGCTCGCGGCCGTGAGCGCCCTCCTGGTGTCCGGGGGCGAGGGGCCGGCCTTCTTCGTCGCGGCGCTGCTGGTGCTGAGCGTCAACCGCTTCTTCCTGTCCGGCCTCTCCGCCGGCCTGCCCTATGTCGTGCCCCGCGAGAAGCTGATGATGGCCAACGCCGTCACGCCGACCTGCGGCACCGCGGCCAGCTCCCTCGGGACCGGAGCGGGCCTGGCCGTCGGCCTCGTCGGCGGCGGGGCCGCGCTCGGAACGGGGCTGGTCCTCCTCGTCGCCGCGCTCGGCTTCGCCGGCGCGGCCCTCGTCTCCCTCACCCTGGGCCGCCGGGAGCTGGGGCCGCACCTGGAGCGCGAACCCACCGAGGTCGCGGACGCCGTCCGCAGCGTGGTGCGGGGCATGGCCTCCGGGGTCCGGCACATCTGGGAGCGCCCCGCCCCGAGGGACGCCCTCGCCACCATCGGCGTCCACCGGGTCCTGTTCGGCGTCTCGACCCTGCTGACGCTGCTCCTGTACAACAACGCGTTCGCCGACGGCGGCGTTGCCGGGCTCGCCGGCTTCTCCGTGTCGGCCGGGCTCCTGGCGGCGGGGTTCTTCCTGGGCGCCGTGGCGACTCCCTGGGCGACGGCCCGGATGGCGGCCGGGAGCTGGATCGCCCTCCAGCTGGCGGTGGCGGCCGCGGCCCTGGTGGTGTTCGGCCTGCCGTTCTCCGCCGCGCTGTTCCCCGTGGCCGCGTTCGTGCTCGGCTTCGTCTCCCAGGGGGTCAAGGTCACCGTCGACACCCTGGTCCAGCGACATGTCGACGACGCGTTCCGGGGCCGGGTGTTCTCGGTGTACGACGTGCTCTTCAACGCGACGTTCGTCCTGGGCGCGGCCCTGGCCGCCGCACTGGTCCCGCCCTCGGGGATCAGCGTTCCGGCGGTCGCGGGGATGGCGACCGCCTACACGGCGGCGGCCGCCGCCTGGGTGGTGCGCGGCTTCCGCGTCCCGGGGCCGGAGGCCGTGCGGGAGGCGGCGTAGGACGCGTTCCGGGCCCGCGGGCTCCGGGCCCGCCGAGGGCGTCCGCGCGACGCGCCCCGGCGGTCCGGCGGTCCGGCGGTCCGGCGACATGTCGACAGGGGGACCTGTCGACGTGCCGACCCGGCGCGACCGGCTCCCCGTCAGCCGTGCTCCGTGGTCTCCTCGTAGACACGGAGGCCGCGGGCCAGGTAGTTGGCCAGCGCGTGCTCCCCGTCGAGGGAGCAGGTGTGCAGCCACACCCGCCGGGTCGGGTCCCGGTCCGGCCAGCGCCCGGCCAGGTCCCAGGCGCGTTCGAGGGCCAGCGTGAGCATGTGCCCGCCCATCCCCCTGCCGAGGAAGCCGGGCACGAGTCCGAGGTAGGCGATCTCCACCGCCCCGTCGGGCTGGGCGTCCAGCTCCGCGTAGCCCGCGGGGGTGTCCTCCTCGTACAGGACCCAGGTCTCGCGCCCCGGGTGGTCGACCCACTCCCGCCACTGCTCGGCCGAGAGCCCGAGCCCGTCGGCCGCCTCCCAGTCGCCGCCGACCTCGCCGCCGTGCATGAAACGGCTCAGCACGGGGCTGGGGATCTCGGCCCGGGAGAACGTCACGTCCGCCCCGGGATCCCGCGCGGGGCGCAGGTCGGCGGGGTCGGTGGACTCCAGGTACCAGGTGGTGATCGTCACCGCGCCAGTCTCCCCGCTGCCACCTGGCACGACAAGGACGGGGGTCACTCCCCGGCCGGTCCTCCTCCGGGGCCGCCGTGTCCGCGGGGCCGCACACGTGTCGACGTGGTGACATGGCGACACGACGACACGGCGACACGGCGACACGGCGACGGGTCGACACGTTCCCCCCGGCCGGGCGGGGGGAACGGTGCCCCGGCCGGTCCGGCCGCACACCGCCCGATCCGTCCGTGACGGCGGAGTCACGTGTTGTAGTGTCCCGGAAAGGACTTGTCGACACACAGGGATGGTGCGCCATGGGCGGCGAGCTGGGCCCCGGGAACCCCTCCGGCGCCTTCGGGGCGCGCGGGGTGACCAAGCGGATCGGGGCGGTGTCCCGGCAGCTGCCCGTCCGCGGCGACCGGTTGCTGGACGTGGGGTGCGGGGACGGCACGTACACCGTCGAACTCGCCCAGGGCTACGTGCGCGTGGACGCCATCGACGTCGAGCCCGGCCGCCTCGACGCGTTCGCCGCCAGGATCGCGGGCACCGGGTTCGAGGACCGGATCGGCCTCCACAAGATGTCCGCCGACTCGCTGGCCTTCGACGCCCACACCTTCGACCGGGTCACGGCGTTCGAGGTGGTCGAGCACATCGAGGACGTGGAGGGCAGCCTCGCGGAGATCCGCCGCGTCCTCAAGCCCGGCGGGGCGCTCTCCCTCACCACGCCCAACCGGTGGTTCCCGTTCGAGACCCACGGGGTGCTGTGGGGGCGCAGGCGCAGGTCCGCCCTGACGGCGCCGTTCCTGCCCTGGGTCCGGCCGCTCCACGAGCGCATGTCGGACGCGCGCTCCTTCACCACCCAGGAGATGGGCCGGCTGCTGCGCGCGGCCGGGCTGAGCATGCGCGCCATCGACTACGTGATGCCGCCGTTCGACCGCCGGACCCGTGGACTCCAGTCCCTGTCCGACGGCCTGGAGGGCACCCCTCTGCGGGTGTTCGGCATGGCGATGGCCGTGACCGCGGTGAAGCCGCACCGCTGATCCCCGCGCGGCGTTCCTAGAGGTGTTCCGCCGCCCAGGCGCGCAGCTCCGCCGCCGCCTCCTCCTTGCCCATCGGCCCGTTCTCCAGGCGCAGCTCCAGCATGAAGCGGTACGCCTTGCCGACCACAGGCCCCGGCGAGAGGCCCAGGACCTCCTGGATCTCGTTGCCGTCGAGGTCGGGGCGGATGCGGTCCAGCTCCTCCTGCTCGGCCAGCTTCCCGATGCGCCGCTCGATGTCGTCGTAGGCCTTCGACAGCGCCGCCGCCTTGCGGCGGTTGCGGGTGGTGCAGTCGGCCCGGGTGAGGATGTGCAGCCGCTCCAGCTGGGATCCCGCGTCGCGGGCGTAGCGGCGCACCGCGGAGTCCGTCCACTCGCCCTTGCCGTAGCCGTGGAAGCGCAGGTGCAGTCCGACCAGCGTGGACACGTCGGAGACGACGTCCTTGGGGAAGCGCAGGGCGGTGAGCCGCTTGCGGCTCATCGACGCCCCCACCACCTCGTGGTGGTGGAAGGTGACCCTGCCCCCTCCCTCGAACTCGCGCGTCTTGGGCTTGCCGACGTCGTGCAGCAGCGCGGCCAGGCGCAGCACCAGGTCGGGCTCGTGGCCGCGCGACCGCTCCAGGTCGAGGGCCTGGTCGAGGACGGTGAGCGAGTGCTCGTACACGTCCTTGTGCCGGTGGTGCTCGTCGATCTCCAGGCGGAGCCCGGGGATCTCCGGGAGCACGTACTCGGCGATGCCCAGGTCCACCATCAGCTCGATGCCGCGGCGCGGGTCGGGGCTGACCATGAGCTTGGTCAGCTCGTCCCGGACCCGCTCGGCGGAGACGATGGACAGGCGGTCGGCCATGCCGCGGGCCGCCTCGGCGACCTCCGGCGCGAGCGTGAAGCCGAGCTGCGCGGCGAAGCGCACCGCGCGCATGATGCGCAGCGGGTCGTCGCTGAAGGAGTCCTCCGGGCGGCCCGGTGTGCGCAGCACGCCCGCCTCGAGGTCGGCGAGCCCGCCGAAGGGGTCCACGAACTCCAGTCCCGGCAGGCGCACCGCCATCGCGTTGACGGTGAAGTCGCGCCGGAACAGGTCGTCGCGGATGTCCGTGCCGTAGGCCACGTCGGGTTTGCGGGACTTGGGCGAGTAGGACTCGCTGCGGTAGGTCGTGATCTCCAGCTGGTGACCGCCCTTGCGCAGGCCCACCGTGCCGAACTCGATGCCGACCGTCCACACGGAGTCGGCCCAGCCGTCGACCAGCTCCAGGATGCGCGAGGGGACCGCGTCGGTGGTCAGGTCGACGTCGTTGGAGCGCCTGCCGAGGAGCGCGTCGCGGACCGGGCCGCCGACGAGGGCGAGCTGCTGTCCGTTCGACGCGAAACGGGCGCCGAGCTCGTCCGATACCGGCTGGACGGCCTCCGCCAGCGCGGTGATCGCCGCGCGCCGGGTACCGTTCAGCGACCCCGGTCCCGGGGCCTCCCCGGCCTCCGGCCGCTGGTCGGCGTCGTTCTCACTCGAAAACTCTGTGTTCGGCACACCACGCAGATTAGGCGGCCGTCGGTCCAAACTGCGAATCGTCCCGCGGCCCCCCGGCCGGGCCGGGTCGTCCACAGGTCGGCCCCGGCTCTGGTGGATCGCACCCGTTTGATGAGAGAGTGGCCCCTCCGCCGAGCACCACGCGGTGGTCCTCCCCCGACCCGACGGACAGGGAAGACGGTATCTTCGGGTGGAGTGGTAGGACCGCGGTCATCTCGCGCCCACCCGACCCGCGTACGCCGTGTGCGCCGTGCGGGCACCCCGAGCGTCTCCGCCCCTTCACCGTGTTCCCCGGCGGGACGGCCACCTGGACCCGAATCAGGAAACCGGTCAAGCGTTGCGTCGAATTGCCTCCGCGACGGTGGTCATGGCCATGACCACCGCGCTGCTCCCGATACCGGCCGCGCACTCACCCGCGCTGGCGGACCCCGAGGACGACGGCTCCGTCGAGCCGCTCGTCGTCGAGCGCATCACACCGGACGCGGTCCGCGAGGACAGCACCCTGCGGATCGCGGGCGAGGTGACCAACACCACCGCGGACAGCGTGCGCGACGTGACGGTCCGGGTCAGGTACTCCCGGCACCCGTTCACCAACCGCGACGAGCTGGACGAGTTCGCCTCGGGGGACGGCTGGCAGCCCAACGCGCCCGGCCCGGACGAGGAGGTCGCCTCCGCACTGCCGCCCGAGGCCTCCGAGGAGTACTCGCTGAGCGTCCCGGTCGAGGACCTGGACCTCTCGTCCTACGGCGTGTACCCGCTCGTGGTCGAGGCGGTCGACGGGGACGGCGGTGTCATCGGCTCCCAGTACACGTTCCTCCCCTACACGGGCTCCGGAGGGGACGACGTGCCCTCCGTCGACATCGCGTGGGTGTGGCCGCTGATGGACCGCCCCCAGCGGGCCGACGACGACACCTTCCTCAGCGGCGAGCTGCACGAATCGGTCCGCGCCGAGGGCAGGCTGGGCCGCCTCCTCTCGTCCGGTGCGCAGGTCCCCCTGGACTTCGCGGCCGGCGAGGAGGACCTGGTCGAGCTGCTCGGCCTCGGGGAGGAGCCCGAGGAGCCGCCGTCGGAGGAGGACGAGGCCACCGCGGAGGAGACCGCCGACTCCGTCCCCAGCGAGGAGGCCGCCGAGGACGGCGGGGAGAGTGACGAGGAGCAGCCCGGCGCCGAGGGCGACGGAGGCGGGGAGGATCCCGGCGCCGAGGAGGAGCCCCGCCCCGCGCGCACCGAGGGCGTGCCGGTCACCTGGGCGGTGGACCCCGGCACCCTCGACGACATCCACCGGATGGCCGCGGAGGACCACGAGGTCCTGGAGGACCTCCTCGCCGTGCCGGCGGAGGCCGACCCGGTCAGGCACGGGGCCGGCCCCGACGAGGCGGCCCAGGTGTGGCTGCGCGAGGCGCGCGCGGTGCTCGCCCGCGACACGGTCGTGGCGTCCCCCTACGCCGGCGCCGACCTGGGGGCCCTTCTGCGCAACGACATGGGGGACGACGCCGCCGCCTCGCTCCGGATCGGGCAGGAGGCGGTCCTGCGCGCCCTGTCGTTCGAGGCGGACGGCGCCTTCGCGATGCCGTCCGGCGGGTTGATGGACGACTCCGTCTACGAGCTGTACGCCGCCCAGGGCGCCACCCGCTTCCTCCTGGACGAGGGCGCCATGCCGCCCGCGTCCTGGATGTCCACGACCCCGACCGCGCAGGCCCCGCTGGCCGCTCCCGAGGAGGAGCCCGTCGAGGAGCCGTTCGCGCTGGTGGCCGACTCCGGGCTCACCGACGTGCTGTCCATGCCGTCGTGGGAGCCCGGCGAGTCCGCGCTCGCGCTCCAGCGGTTCGCCGCCGAGACCGCGATGATCGCGGGTGAGAACGCGGGCGGCGACCGCGTGGTCGTCGCGTCGCCGGAGCCGGGGTGGGACCCCAGCCCGGAGTTCGCCGACGGCGTGCTGGCCGCCTCCGACGGCCTCCCGTGGCTGTCGCCGGAGAAGCTGGACGAGATCGAGCCGGCCGACGCGGACGAGCGCGAGGACACCCGGCGCAACCTGGCCTACCCGGACAGCGCCTCCGAGGACGAGCTCAGCCCCACCTATCTGGGCCTGGTCGAGGACGTCAACAACGACGTGCGCCTGTTCAACAGCGTCCTGGTGGACGACGTCGACCCGTTCCGCCCCGCGCTCCTGCGCCTGGAGTCCGTGTACTGGCGGGAGGAGGAGGCCCTCGCGGGTGCGACCCGGTCCCTCGTCCTGGACTCCGTGCAGGACCGTATGGGCGACGTGCGCGTCATCCCCGGCGAGCCGGTCACCCTGGCGAGCCAGACGGGCACCACCGGTGTCCTGGTGGCCAACGACCTGGAGGACCAGGCCGTCATCGTGCGCCTGTCGGTGTTCTCCGAGAACTCCGAGCGGTTGAGCATCGGCTCGTACACGGACTTCTTCGAGATCGACCCCGGCGCCAAGACCACCGTGTACGTCCCCTTGTCGGCCCGGGTCAACGGCCGCACCGAGCTGACCGTGAGCCTGCACAACTCCGCGGGCGAGCCGATCAGCACGCAGGACACCGTGATCCCGGTGAACGCCACCGGCCTGGGCACCCAGGCACTGCTCATCAGCGGCATCGGCCTGCTGATCCTGGTCGCCGCGCTGGCGCCCCGCGCCCTGCGCAAGTGGGCGCGCAAGCAGGCGTCCCGCTCCGACGCCGAGGCCGCCGGGGCCGGAGGGCCGGACGGCGCCGGGACCGGCGCCGCCGCGGCTCCCGGGGACGCCGGGGGCGGCGACGGAGGCTCCGGGGACCCCGCGGACTCCGGGACGCCCGGGGCGGTCGCCACGCCCGGGGACTCCGGGGAGACCGAGACGTCCGGGAACCCCGCGGACTCCGGGGAGACCGGGGCGTCCGCGTCCTCCACCGGGCCCGGTGAGGGCACCGGGGCCACCGGGGCAGATTCCCGGGAGGCCGGGGAGGACGCCCCGGAACGGGACAAGGACGGCTCCGGGAAGTGACCCCGGGGCCCCGGCGGACCGATGGGTGACACGGCTCCTTACCGACAGGACGCCATGTCGACACACCCGCACATCTCCATGTCGGCACACGCGGCGCCGAGCCGCGTGTCCGGCCCGACCGGACAGGCGCCGGACCACGGCGCCGCGGACGGACCCTTCCAGTCGGACGAAAGGAACCCTGATCCACGGTGGTCACCGACTCTCCGAACGGCGGCGGGAAACACCGCCGTTCCCCCCAGCCCGAAGGCCCCCTCCCGGGTGAGAGCACTCTCCGTCCCAGCGGCGGCCCCATGCCCTCCTTCGAGGAGGGCGAACTGCCCGAGCCCGGCGCCGTCCCGGCCGGGGACGCCGCTTCCGGTTCCGGGGCGGGCGGCTCGGGGGCGGGTTCCGGGTCGGACTCCGGCGGGATGATGCGCTCCAGCATGATCATGGCCGTGGGCACCATGGCCTCCCGCCTCACCGGGTTCGCCCGCACCATCGTGCTCGGCGCCGCCATCGGCACCCACCTCCTCGGTGACGCCTACCACACGGCCCACACGATCCCCTTCATCCTCAACGACCTGCTCATCGGCGGGCTGATGGCCAGCGTCATCATCCCGTTCCTGGTCAAGCGCAGGAAGAACGACGCGGACGGCGGTAAGGCGACCGAGGACCGCCTGTTCACCACCACGGTCCTGGCCCTGTTCCTCCTGACCGCCGCCGCGATCCTGGCGGCCGAGTTCCTCATCTGGATGTACGGGTCCCGGTTCACACCGGTCCAGTTCGAGGCGTCCGTCTACCTGGCGAGGTTCCTGCTCGCGCAGATCTTCTTCGTCGGCCTGAGCGGCCTGCTGAGCGCCATGCTCAACACGCGGGGCAAGTTCGGCGCCGCCGTGTGGGCGCCGGTCCTCAACAACGTCGTCATCATGTCCGTGGCCGCCGTGTTCCTGTGGGTCGCCGGCCCCGGCCGCACCCCCGAGACCGTCACCGACGGCCAGCTCACGCTGCTCGGCGCGGGCACGGCGGGCGGCATGCTGCTCCAGGCGGTCGTGCTGTTCGTCGCCCTCTCCCGGACCGGCTACCGCTGGCGCCCCCGCCTGGACCTGCGCGGCTCCGGCCTCGGCGACGCGCTCCGCACCGCCGGGTGGATGATGCTCTACACCCTGCTCACGCAGGCCGGCCTGTGGATCACCACCAACATCGCCAACGCCGCGAACGTGGCGAGCATCGAGCGGGGCCTCGACGTCGGCGCGGGCATCAGCGCCTACAACCTGGCGTACCAGCTCTTCCAGCTGCCGTACGCGATCATCGCGGTCTCCCTCATCACCGTGCTGCTCCCCCGGATGAGCGCCCACGCCGACGACCGGAACTGGGACGCGGTCCGCGGGGACTTCTCCAGGACCCTGCGGGTCTCCGCGTTCGTCCTGGTGCCGACCGCGTTCGCGGTGGCGATGTTCGCGGAGCCGCTGTCGGTCCTGGCCTTCGCGCGCGGGTCCATCTCGGTCGGCGACGCCTCCAGCATCGGCCAGATCCTCGCCGTCATGTCGCTGGGCCTGGTGCCGTTCACCGTCTTCCAGCTCATGCTGCGGGTGTTCTTCGCCATGGGCGACACCCGGACGCCCGCGATGATCGGGGCGGCCAACCTCGCCGTGCACAGCGGCCTGGCCCTCGTCTCCTACCTGCTGCTTCCGCCGAACCTGGTGGTCGTGGGTGTGGCCTCGGGCTTCATGGTCTCGTTCCTGTCCGGTCTGACCATCGCCGGACTGGTCCTGAGCCGGCGCATCGGCGGACTTGACGGAAAGCACATCATTGGCACAATGTTGCGCCTGCACCTGGCCGTCGTCCCGAGCATCGCGGCGGGCCTCGGTGTGCTCTGGTTCTTCGACGCCTATGTCGGCCCCGGCCTGGCCTCCTACATCGGCGCCCCGGTCACCGGGTGCGTCCTTGGCGCGCTGCTCTTCCTCGGGTTCGCGCGACTGCTGCGCGTGCCGGAACTGAGCGCGGCGGTGGAACTGGTCCGCGGCCGCATGCGTCGTTGATGCCGTAGCGCCCCGGCTCTGATCCCGCCGAAGGTCTCCCCGAAGCGCCCCGACCGAGATAAGGACGTCCCGACGGTGCCCAGCGATCACCCCAGAGAGCAGGACCCCGCACCGAGCGGGGCGCCCGCCGAGGCCAGGACGCGCCATCGCCGCCCCGTGGTGATGCCGGAGGACGTGCTCGACACGTACGAGCGCGACGAGCCGGAGGGCGTGCCCGAGACCGGGCTGCGGACGGTCCGCGATCCGAGCGACATCGGTGACGTGGGCACCGCCGACCGCCTGGAGGACGGCGACGAGATCGGCGGCAGCGCCCACACCGCCCCCGGCAACATCGCCAGGTCCAGCGCGGTCATGGCGCTGGGCACCATCGTCTCCCGCGTGACGGGGTTCGTCCGGACCATCCTCCTGGCGGCGGCGATCGGCACCCAGCTGCTGGGCGACGCCTACCAGACCGCGGGCATGGTCCCGTACATGATCTACGACCTGCTCATCGGCGGGTTGCTGGCCAGCGTGTTCGTGCCGTTCCTGGTCAAGCGGCGCAAGCTCGACCAGGACGGCGGGGACAGGACCGAGCAGCGCCTGGTCACCCTCATGCTGCTGGCGCTGTTCGTGATCACGCTCCTGTCGGTCCTGGTGGCGGAGTGGTTCATCAGGATCTACGCGGGCGAGTTCACGGGGGCGCAGTACGAGGTCTCGGTCGTCATGGCCCGGTACCTGGTGACGCAGATCTTCTTCATCGGGGCGAGCGGCCTGGCCAGCGCGATGCTCAACGCGCGCAACAGGTTCGGCGCCCCGATGTGGGCGCCGGTGCTCAACAACGTCGTCATCATCGGCATCCTCCTGTGGTTCATGGCGGTCGCCGGTCCGGGGCGCACCCCGGAGACCGTCACCCCCGGCGAGCTGATGCTGCTGGGCCTGGGCACGGCCATGGGACAGGTGCTCCAGGCGGCGGTCCTGGTGTGGGCGCTGGCCGCGGCGGGCTTCCGCTGGCGGCCGCGCCTGGACCTGCGCGGCTCGGGCCTGGGCGAGGCGGCCGGCGCCGCCTCGTGGATGATGCTCTACATCGTGGTCGCGCAGCTGGGCGCGCTCGTCTCCACCAACGTGGCCACGCGCGCGGGGACGCGCGCCGCGGAGCTGGGCTTCGACTCCGGGGCGGGCATCACCGCGTACAAGTTCGCGTCGATGCTGTTCCAGCTGCCGTACGCGATCATCGCGGTCTCGGTGATCACCGCCCTGCTGCCGCGGATGAGCGAGCACGTGGCGGCGGGGCGCAAGGACCAGGTGCGCAGCGACTTCTCGCGCGGGTTCCGGCTCTCCTCGGTGCTGATCGTGCCGATCTCGGTCGCGATGATCGTGTTCGCGATCCCGTTCTGCGTGATGATCTACGCGCAGGGCAGCACGACGGCGTCCGACGCCGCGGCGATCGGGCGCATCCTGATGGTCTTCTGCGTGATGCTGATCCCGTTCACGCTGTTCCAGCTCCAGATGCGCGTGTTCTACGCGCTGGGCGACACCCGGACCCCCGCCCTGGTGTCGATCCCCTCCGAGGCCGCCCACGCGGTGACGGCGATCGCCCTGCTGTTCGTGGTGGAGCCCCAGCACGTGGTGGTCTGGCTGCCCGTGCCGTACGGTCTCTACTACATCGTCGGCTCGGCCGTCATGTGGTATCTGCTCCACCGGAAGCTCAACGGCATGGACGGCCGCCGTACCGCGGCGACGCTGTTCAAGCTGCACGT
The DNA here is from genome assembly GCF_050955985.1 of Nocardiopsis sp. CA-288880. NCBI lineage: Bacteria > Bacillati > Actinomycetota > Actinomycetes > Streptosporangiales > Nocardiopsidaceae > Nocardiopsis > Nocardiopsis sp. CA-288880. The sequence goes on from NZ_CP192105.1 coordinate 7,573,805, forward strand.
GGCCACGGTCCCCGCCGCGGTCTTCGGGTTGGCGATGATCTACGCCTTCCGGGGCCTGCCGGGTGATCTGTGGCCGGGTCTCGCGGCGATGCTGGCCGGAGGCGCCGTCGGTGCCGTACTGTTCGTGGTTACCGCGAAGTTCCTGAATGTGACCGAAGTCACATCCTTCCTCGATTTGCTCAGAACACGGCTGCGACGCCGCTGATCACCAGGAATGGATGACGTTGGGTAGCCGAGCACCGATACGCCCCGGAAGGTGAATGAGTATCCGATGTCCTCCGAAGATGCTGTTCAGGCGTCCTAGCATGGACACGCATCGCTTTACCGCTACAGCAATGTTCATCCGAGCTGCCCGAAGGGAGGCTGGGGACAGCAGGCAGGGCCGATAACCCCCTCGCGCACACCCCGCACCGCTCCGGTCCCCAGGGACCCGTTGCGGGAGGAGCGCGCGGAGCTCACGGCACTGGCGTCCGTCACTCCCAACATGAGCACCTTCCTGATCGAACCCGGGGCGAAGCTGGCCAACCGGTACCGCCTCGACCAAGTGGTGAGTGAGACCGGCGGGGCCACCCGCTGGAAGGCCACCGACGAGACCCTCGCGCGACCCGTCGCGGTGTGGACCTTCACCGAGGGCTTCCCCCGCACGTCCGAGGTCGTGCGCGCCGCCAGGGCCACGAGCCGCATCCCCGACGCCCGCGTCACCCAGGTCTTCGACGCCGACGACACGACCCCCGTCCCCTACGTCGTCGAGGAGTGGGTCATCGGCTCCTCCCTCGCCGACCTCCTCGCCCAGGGCCCCATGGAGCCCGAGCGCGCCGCGGGCCTGGTCGCCGAGGCCGCCGAGGCCATCGCCGCCGCCCACGCCGGCGGGCTCCACCACCTGTGCCTGACGCCGAGCAAGCTCATGTGGAGCAGCGGCGGGGCCGTCAAGGTGACCGGCATCGGCGTCGACGCCGCGCTGCTGGGCGCCGTCGTGGCCGACCCCGCCGCGGTCGACGCCCAGGGCCTGGGCAACCTGCTGTACGCGGCGCTCACCGGGCACTGGCCCGGCGGGCCGCAGAGCGGCCTTCCCGGAGCCCCCCAGGGCCCCGCGGGCCCCTACCCGCCCGGACAGATCCGCCAGGGCGTCACCGAGCCCCTCAACACCATCACCACGCGCGCGGCGCTGCCCCAGCTCGCGGGCCAGATGGTGCCCGGCCCGCCCATCACCTCGCCCGCGGACTTCTGCGCCGCCATGGCCGAGGTCCCCCGGCTCATCCCGCTCCCCGTCTCCCCCGTGGAGTCCGCGCCCCCCGAGCCCGGGACCTCGCGGCGCACGGGCGAGCTCGACACCACCGGTTCCGGCCCCCGCCGGAGCGCCCGGAGCGGCGGCTCCGCCCGCGGCGCCACCTCGGCCCGCAGCGCCTCCGCCCCCCGTGCGGAGCGCCCCGCCCCCTCCCGCATGGACCAGCGCGCGGCCCGCTCCCAGGCCTCGCCCAAGAGGATCCTCGTCGGCGTCGTCGCGGTCGTGCTGTTCGCCGCCGTGGTCGTGGGCGCCTGGAGCCTCGGCTCCAGCCTCCAGTCCGGCGATGACCCCGCCACCCCCAGCGCCGGATCCGCCGAGGACCCGGCGGACGACGCCGCGGACGCGTCCCCCCTGGAGATCGTCGGCTCGCGCGGCCTCAACCCGCACGGCGACACCGACGAGCACAGCGCCAACGCGCCCCTGGCCTGGGACGGCGACCCCTCGACCGCCTGGAACACCCAGGGCTACAGGGACCCGCTGGACATGATCAAGCCCGGCGTCGGCCTCCAGCTCGAACTCGGCGCGAGCCACGAGATCCACGCGGTGGACCTCGACATGGCCGGCGACGGGTACGAGTTCGAGATCCGGGTCGGCGACGCGAACGGGAGCTCCGAGAACGACTACGAGGTGGTCGGCAGCGGCAGCGGGACCTCCCAGGAGGTCGTCCTCGACGAGCCCGTCACCGGTCAGTACGTCCTGGTCTGGTTCACGGCCCTGCCCCAGAACGGTGGGGACTACCGTGGGAGCGTCAACGAGGTAGAGGTACGCGGAACCTAGTAGTGGGATATGTGATCAGCGCTGATGGACGCGGTCCACGAGCTTCCTGACCGGGAGCTGTTGACGAGGCACGCTCAGGGTGACGAACAGGCGTTCGGGGTACTGGTTCGCCGCCACCGTGAGCGCCTCTGGGCTGTCGCGGTGCGGATGATGGGCGACCCCGAGGAGGCGTCGGACGCCCTCCAGGACGCCTTCCTGTCGGCGTTCCGCGCCGCCGAGCGGTTCCGCGGGGAGTCCCAGGTGACCACCTGGCTGCACCGGATCGTGGTCAACGCCTGCCACGACCGGCTGCGCCGGCGCAAGGTGCGGCCCGCCACCCCCACCGAGGACGCCACCCTGGACGTGGTCGCCAACGAGCGGCTGGGCCGCGCCGGGGGCGCCCCGGACCACGCCTCGCAGACCGAGGCCCGCCTCGACGTGCACGCCGCCCTGGACCTGCTGCCGCTGGACCAGCGGATGGCGCTGACCCTCGTGGACATGCTCGGCTACCGGGTGGAGGAGGCGGCCCAGATCCTCGACGTGGCGACCGGCACGGTCAAGAGCCGGTGTGCCCGGGGTCGCGCCAAACTTCTTCCGTCACTGGCCCATCTGAGGAACCCCCGGGATCCGCGAGACGTCACATCTGGGAGAGGAGGTGCCAACCCATCGTGACGTCCCATCCAGACGTGGAGGCACTCGCCTTCTTCGCCGAGGAGCTCCTGGAGCCCGGCGAGGAACGTACCGTCGCATCCCACATCGAGACCTGCGCGACCTGCGCGACCACCCTGGAGGAGCTCACGGGGGTCACGGAGGCGCTGGCCGCCGCACCCGCTCCCGAGATGCCCCGGGACGTCGCCGACCTCCTCGACCTGCGCGTCGCCGAAGCGGCGCGCGAGCGGACGGAGAACGGCGTCGCGCCGGGGCCCGCCGCCGTGCCCGCCGCCTCCGGCCCGCCCGCCGGGGTGACACCGATCCCGCGCCGCCGACGCGGTTTCGGCGGCGCCGGGCTGCCCCGGCTGATGATGGTGGCCGCCGCGGCGGCGGTCGTCGCCGGCGGTGGCGCGGCCCTGTTCAACGGCCTGGCCCCGCAGGAGGAGACCGGCGTCGCCGCGCCCCTCCTGCAGGACGGACAGGAGGAGGCCGCGCCGGACACCGCCCAGGCCTACACGCCCCAGGTGGTGCGGAGCGGCACCGTCTACACCGGCGGCGGCCTGGCGGAGCAGGCCGCCCGGACCCTCGACCTCTCCCCCGTGGGGGCCGCGCAGGAGGACGGCGCCGAGCCCCTGGCCGCGGAGGAGAGCCCTCCGCCCGGGGTGGTGGAGTGCGCGGGACGCCTCGGCGAGGCGCTCGACACCCGTTTCAGCCTGGTCGACGACGCCCACTACGGCGACGGGACGACCCCGGCGTGGGCCATGTTCGCCCTCGACGGCGACGAGTACGACGTGTACGTGGTCGATCCGCTCTGCGCGCAGGGCGGGGACGCCGAGGGCAGCGTGATCACCCAGGATCGCGTGCCCGAGCCCGGCCGCTGAGCGGGCACGGCGGCCTCGGGGTCCGCGCGCCGGGCGCGGAGAGGGCGGACGGGACCGCGGAGGTCGACATGTCGGCCCCGCCCGCGCCCCGTCACCCGCCCGGACTGACCAGGCCCGTCTCGTAGGCGATGACCACGAGGCCCACCCTGTCCCTGGCGCCGAGCTTGGACAGGACGCGGCCCACATGCGTGCGGGCCGTGGCGGGGCTCAGGTGGAGCTCCGCGCCGATCTCCTGGTTGGACAGCCCGCGCCCGACCAGGGCCAGCACGTCGCGCTCCCGGGCGGTCAGCACGTCCAGGCGGCGGGCCGCCTCCGGGGGGACCGAGGTGTCGGCCACCCTCTCGATCACCCTGCGCGTGACCGCGGGGGACAGCAGCGCCTCCCCCGCGGCGACGGTCCGCACCGCCGCGCGCAGCTCGCCGGGTTCCGCGTCCTTCAGGAGGAACCCCGAGGCGCCCAGCCGCAGAGCCGTGAACACGTTGTCGTCCTCCCCGAACGTGGTGAGGACCACCACCCGGGGGCCGCCGGACGCGGCAGCCGCGCCGGCCTCCCCCGCACGCTCCGGCCCCGGGGCCCGTGTCGACCTGTCGACCTGTCGACGCCCCAGCTCGCGCAGGACCGCGAGTCCGTCCAGCGCGGGCATCTGGAGGTCGAGCAGGACCACGTCGGGACGGTACCTGCCGATGTCGGCGAGGGCCTCCCGGCCGTTCCCCGACTCCGCCACCACCTCGATCCCCCCGTCGCGCTCCAGGAGCGCGCGCACACCCGTGCGGACGAGCGGCTGGTCGTCCACCAGCAGGACCCGGATCACCGGTCCCCTCCGAGGGGCAGCCGCGCGTGCACCGTGAACCCTGCGCCCGGCCCGGGACCCGCCTCCACCGATCCCCCCACCAGGCGTACGCGTTCGCGCATGCCCGCGAGCCCGCTCCCGGGGGCGGCCCCGGACCCGCCGCCCGCGGCGGACCGGCCTTGTCGTCCGTCGTCGGTCACCCGCACCTCCAGGACACCGTCCCTCCTCGTGAAGACCACCCGGGCCCGGTCGGCCCGGGCGTGCCTGAGCGTGTTGGTCAGCGCCTCCTGCACGATCCTGTAGGCGGTCGCGTCCACCATCCCCGGTATCTCCCCGGCCCCGGGCCTCCCCTCCACCTCGACCGCCACACCCGCCGCCCGGACCGAGTCCGCGAGTTCGTCCAGGTGCGCGAGCGAGGAGGTCCGTTCGCCGCCCGGATCGGCGTCGCGCAGGGCGCGCACGGTGGAGCGCAGCTCGCTCAGGCCCGCCCGGGACGCCTGGATGACGTGCACGAGCTCCGCGCGCGCAGACTCCGCGTCCGCGGGGTCGTCCTCCAGCGCCTCGGCCGCCACCGCCGCGTGCAGGGACACCACCGACAGATGGTGCCCCACCGCGTCGTGCAGGTCGCGCGCGATCCGCGTACGCTCCAGCGCCAACCGCTCGGCCGCCTCGGACTCTCGCGCCTGCGCGTCCAGGAGGGCGGCCCTCTCCCGCTGGCGGCCGGCCTGGCGCCGCTGCCACTGCGCGCTGCCCAGGGCGATGGCCGCGCCCATGATCGCCGCCGTGGAGGGCAGCTCGTACCCCAGGAGGTAGGCGGGGTCCTGTCCCCCGCCCAGCCGGGCGAACGTGGAGACCGCCACGAGCGACGCCGCCGTGCCCGCCGACCACGCCGTCCGGCCGGCCTCCGCCGCGGAGTACAGGGCCGCGGCGGCGGGGACCGCGAGGCCGATGGTCGGCAGGTCGATCACGTAGTTGGCGACGATGAGCACCGCCGTCGCCAGGAGCACCCCCACCGGCCACCGCCGCCGCGCCGTCATGAGGCCGCCGAGCACCGCGGCCATCGTGTAGCCGAGGGCGAGGTTCCCCCTGTCGCTGACGTCGGATCCGACCGCGATCGCCACCACGGCGAAGACGGCGAACCCGAACAGCGCGTCGACGACGACGTCCTGGCGGTCGCTGGGCATGCGGTGATTCTACGGACCGGCCCCCCGGCGGGCGCGGGACCGGGGGCGCTCGCCGCTACGCGCCGCGACGTACACCGACCGGTCGGGACCGCGTACCGGGACGCGGTCCGCGCCGGACGCGCGAGGGGGCCGGCGGCCCCTACCGTCGGGGCTCTCCGTCCCCGGCGCGCCGAGCGCGCCACGACCCCGCGAGGCGCCCGTGAACCAGCCGCAGCCCCCGTCCGCCGGACCGTTCTCCGGTGTCCCGTGGTCGCTCGTCCTGGGCCTCGGGGCCCTGGCGCTGATCCGGCCCCTGCTGGGCGTCTCGGGCGTCACGGAGGCGATCGACTGGAGGCCGTACCTCCCGCTGGGGACGACCCTCATGATCACGGTCGCGTGGGTGGCCGCGGTCGTGGTCGCCCGTGTCCCCCGGCCGCTCCTCACCCTCGTGTACGCGGGCCTGGCCCACGCCGTGTTCTCGACCGTGCTGGGCGCAGTGCTCCCGCCGATCGTGCGGGGCGGTCCCCGGGGTCCGCTCGACGATCCGCTCGCGCTCGTCCCCGTCCTCGCCGCGGACGCCCTGTGGGGGCTCCTGGCGGGGGCGCTCGCCGTGGCGGTCCGGGCGGCGCTGGAGGGCCGCCGACGGGGCCCCTGAGCGGCGGACCCGGGCCGCGGACCCCCGCGACGCATACCCCGCCCCCGTAGGCTGGGCGGATGTCCCAGGGGGAATGCCCTGCGCCTACCATCGGTTGTGCTAACCATCTTCCCCTGAGGTCACGACGCGTGGCCAGGGCAGCGACTGTGTGAAGGGCCTACGAGCGTGAGTGACGTCCGCAATGTCATCATCATCGGTTCCGGACCGGCGGGTTACACCGCTGCCGTGTACGCCGCCCGAGCCGAGCTGCGCCCGCTGGTGTTCGAGGGTTCGATCACCGCCGGCGGCGCCCTCATGAACACGACCGAGGTCGAGAACTTCCCCGGCTTCCCCGACGGCATCATGGGTCCGGACCTCATGGACAACCTGCGCAAGCAGGCCGAGCGCTTCGGAGCCGAGCTGGTCCCCGAGGACGTCACCTCCGTGAACCTGGACAAGCCGGTCAAGGAGGTCGTCGCGGGCGGGGAGACCTTCCTCGCGCACACGGTCATCCTCGCCACCGGGTCCGGCTACCGCGAGCTGGGCGTGCCCGGCGAGAAGGAGCTCTCCGGACGGGGCACCTCCTGGTGCGCCACCTGCGACGGCTTCTTCTTCCGCGACCAGGACATCGCGGTGGTCGGCGGCGGCGACACCGCCATGGAGGAGGCCCTCTTCCTCACCCGCTTCGCCTCGTCGGTGACCGTCATCCACCGCCGCGAGGAGCTGCGCGCGAGCCGCATCATGGTCGAGCGCGCCGAGGCCAACGAGAAGATCCGCTTCCTCTGGAACTCCGAGGTCACCGAGGTGCTCGGCACGGAGCGCGTCACCGGCCTGCGGGTCCTGAACAACAAGTCCGGCGAGACGAGCACGCTCGACGTGACCGGCCTGTTCGTCGCCATCGGCCACGACCCGCGGGTCGAGCTGTTCGACAAGCAGATCGAGCTGGACGCGGAGGGCTACGTCAAGGTGGACTTCCCGTCCACGCGGACCACGCTGGAGGGCGTGTTCGCCTGCGGCGACGTCGTCGACCACCAGTACCGCCAGGCGATCACGGCCGCCGGCACCGGCTGCTCCGCCGCCCTGGACGCCGAGCGCTTCCTCGCGGCGCGGGGCAACTGACGCCTCCGTCCTCCCACGGGCCCGCCCGAGAGGGCCCGCCTCCCTCCCCCCTGCCATCCGCCACCAGGTGAACCAAGGAGAACCATGTCCACTGTCAAGCACGTCACGGACGCCAACTTCAAGGAAGAGGTCCTCGCCAGCGGCAAGCCCGTCCTGGTGGACTTCTGGGCCGACTGGTGCGGTCCGTGCAAGCAGATGGCCCCGGTCCTGGACAAGCTGGCGGCGGAGTACGGCGACAAGATCGAGATCGTCAAGCTCAACACCGACCAGAACCCCGAGACGCCGCGCGCCTACAACGTCATGTCGCTGCCGACGATGAACCTCTACAAGGACGGCGAGGTCGTCAAGCAGCTCATCGGCGCCAAGCCGAAGCGCGTCCTGGAGAAGGAGCTCGCCGACTTCCTGTAACGGGACGCGGGCGACACCAGAGGCGACGAGAGGCCCCCAGGTCCACCCTGGGGGCCTCTCGCGCGTCCTGGGGCCCAGGACCCGGGGTGCGCCCCTCCCGGGGGCGCCACGACGACCTCTGACGGCTTCGCACCGACGGTGCGCGTTTCACGTGAAACACGCACCGTCGCCCCGGAGGTCGGACGGGTCGGAGGCGGTGTTTCACGTGAAACACCGCCTCCGACCATCACCCCGGGGACGCTCAGGGGTTCTGCACGTCCATCTGCTCGATGATGCGGGCCAGATCCTCCGGTGTCGCGAACTCCACCACGATCTTGCCCTTCTTGCGGCCCATCTGGACCTTGACCGTGGTGTCGAAGCGGTCGGAGAGGCGCGTGGCCCACTCGTCCACCTGGGGCGGGGTGGCGATCCGCTCCGCGGCCCTCCGGGGCCGGTCGTCGTCCGGCGCCTCCCGGAGCGAGACCATCTCCTCCAGGGAGCGGACCGAGATCCCCTCCTGGACGACGCGGGCCGCGAGCCGGTCCTGGAGCTCGGGGTCCTCCAGCCCCAACAGCGCCCGCGCGTGTCCGGCGCTGAGCACCCCGGCGGCCACGCGCGTCTGCACCTTGCCGGGGAGGTTCAGCAGGCGCAGGGTGTTGGTGATGTGCGAGCGCGACTTGCCGACCTGGTGGGCCAGCTCCGCCTGGGTGGTGCCGAAGTCGTCCAGCATCTGCTGGTACGCGGCCGCCTCCTCGAGGGGGTTGAGCTGCTGCCGGTGGAGGTTCTCCAGGAGCGCCTCACGGAGCAGTTCGTCGTCGTCCGTCCTGCGGACGATCGCCGGGATGCGCTCCAGCCCCGCGAGCTTGCTCGCCCGGAACCGCCGCTCCCCCATGATGAGCTCGAAGCCGACCTCCGCCCCGACCGGCAGCTTGCGCACGACCACCGGCTGGAGCAGGCCGACCTCGACGATCGACTCCCGCAGCTCCTCCAGTGCCTCGTCGTCGAAGTACTTCCGGGGCTGACGGGGGTTGGGCCGTACGTCGGAGAGCTTGACCTCCTCCAGGTACGTACCGTCCGGCATCTCGGCCGGGCCGGGCGCCGCTGTCGTGTCACGCACCTCCACCGGCTCCGGCGCGGGCGGCGGTGCCGTCTCCCGCTCTCTCTCCGCCGGGGCGGGGGCGGGCGGCCCCTGCGGGATCAGCGCCCCCAGTCCCTTGCCCAGACCGCGCCGCTGCTGGCTCACCGGCAACTCCCTCCACACTCCTTGTGAACTTTCCGCCCGGCCCCACCGGGCGGGCGGAGACCGTGTTTCACGTGAAACATCCGGCGTCAGCCGGCGATCGCCCGCGCCCGGTGGGCGATCTCGCGAGCCGCCTCCAGGTAGGCCACCGCCCCGGTCGACGCCGGGTCGTAGGTCATCACCGACTGGCCGTAGCTCGGCGCCTCGGACACGCGCACGCTCCTGGGGATCAGGGTGTCCAGGACGGTCTCCTTGAAGTGCGAGCGCACCTCGTCGGCGACCTGCTGCGAGAGGCGGGTCCGGCCGTCGTACATCGTCAGCAGGATGGTGCTGACCGCCAGCCCCGGGTTGAGGTGGGACTGGACGAGCTCCACGTTGCGGAGCAGCTGCCCCAGACCCTCCAGGGCGTAGTACTCGCACTGGATCGGGATCATCACCTCGTCGCACGCCACCATCGCGTTGACCGTGAGGAGGCCGAGCGACGGAGGGCAGTCGATGAGGATGTAGTCCAGGTCCGACGTGTCGTACGCGGCGAAGGCACGCTTGAGCCGGGCCTCGCGCGCGACGAGGGAGACCAGTTCGATCTCCGCTCCCGCCAGGTCGATGGTGGCCGGGGCGCACCACAGGTTCGGGATGTCCGGGACCGGCTGGGCCAGTTTGCGGATCTCCTCGTCCTCGACCAGGCAGTGGTAGATGGAGCGGGTCTGCGTGTCGCGCTCCATGCCGAGGGCCGTGGAGGCGTTGCCCTGGGGGTCGAGGTCGACCACGAGGACCCGCTGCCCGTGCATCGCCAGGGCAGCGGCGATGTTCACCGTCGTGGTCGTCTTGCCGACGCCGCCCTTCTGGTTGGCGACGCCGATCACCCGGCAGGCCGCCGGGCGGGGCCAGACCTCGTCGTGCCCGCGAACCGCCATGGCCGCGTGGGCCGCTCGGGCGAGGGGGGTGTCGGGGACGCCGTAGTTGGATCCGGCCGGTGTTTCACGTGAATCACCGAGCAGGTCTCCATAGGCGCCCGGGGATGTTTCACGTGAAACATCGGCGTTGTCGGCTGGATTCTGGGGCACGAATGAGTTCACCTCTTCCGTCCGCGCTTCTTCTTGCCGCCCCGCGCCTTCTGGGAACCTGCTGACGCGGGCGGACCACCGTCGGATGTCACCGTGACGCGAACGACCGTGGTAGCGGGATCGACTTTACCCCGCCCCACCCTGATCACATCGCTAACGCTCGGCCGCATTTGGGAAACGTCTTCGCGGCCGGCGGCCAGCTCGGCCTCCGCCTGCTCCCCCTTCAGGGCCAGCAGGCTGCCGCCCTTGCGCAGGAGCGGCAGGGCCCAGCCGGCGAGCCGGGGCAGGGGCGCGACGGCACGGGCCGTCACGAAGTCGGTCAGCAGCTGCCCGTGGGCCTCTTCCGCCCGCCCCCGGCGCACCACCACGTTGGACAGCTCCAGGATCTCGACCGCCTCGTCGAGGAAGACCGTCCGGCGCAGCAGCGGCTCCAGGAGGACCATGCGGATGTCGGGGCGCATCAGTCCGAGCACCAGCCCCGGGAGGCCGGCGCCCGAGCCGATGTCCACGACCTCGGCGCCCTCGGGGATCAGTTCCTCCACGACGGCGCAGTTGATGAGGTGGCGTTCCCAGAGGCGGGGCACCTCCCGCGGGCCGATCAGACCGCGACGCACCCCGTCGTCGGCGAGTAGTTCGGCGTAGCGCCGCGCCTTCGGCAGGGAGTCACCGAAGACCGCCTCCGCCTGTGCCGGAGGGGCGGGTGGCGCGGCACCCGGCTCCTCAACATCCGAGGTCATCGGTCACCACCTGTCGGAACTCGTCCATCGTCACTTCCATGCTCGGTCCGCCGCACCCGGGACTCCGCGCGCGGCGCGGCATCGGTCGGCGAGGGGGATGCGCGCTGCGGATCACGGTTCCGCGCGCGTGAGAAAAGATCCTCCATGATCCTACGTGCGGGCGGCACCAGGGTTTCACGTGACGCCCTCCCCGAGGGCGTGTCGCGGTGTGCCCTCACTCTCCCGAAAGCCTCCCGGGGGAAGTGTTTCACGTGAAACGCTCCCCCACCCCGCTCCCTGTCCCGCGGCGTTTCACGTGAAACATCGACACGGCGACATGCCGACCCCGGCCCGTCGATGTGTCGACATACCCGCTCGCCCGACCGGGCCCCTCCCGGTCGCCCCCTGCGGTCCGGTGCCGCGCAAGGCGACCGAAGGCCTCTCTCGGCGGGCGCCCCCGCCCCCGGGGCGGCCTCTCCCGGGGCGCCCGCCCGCCGCACGCGGGAGGCGGACACAGGAGGCGGACACAGAGAAGGGGTGTCGGTGTTTCACGTGAAACACCGACACCCCCGGGGGTGATCGTCCTACGAGGCGGGATGCACCACGACGTAGCGGTTGGGCTCCTCGCCCTCCGACTCGCTGCGCAGGCCCGCGGCGGCCACCGCGTCGTGGACGACCTTGCGCTCGAACGGGGTCATCGGCTCCAGCGGGTGGATCTCGCCGGACTCCTTGACCTTGTCGGCGGCCTCGGTCCCGATCTGGAAGAGCACCTTGCGGCGGCCCTCGCGGTAGCCGCCGATGTCCAGCATCAGCCGGCTGCGCTCGCCCGTCGCCCGGTGGACGGCCAGACGGGTCAGCTCCTGGAGTGCCTCCAGCACCTCGCCGTCCTCACCGATCAGCTCGTCGAGGGTGGCCCCCACGACGGAGACCATCGCACGGTCGCCCTCGACGTCCATGTCGATGTCGCCGTCGAAGTCCCCGATGTCGAGGAGTCCCTCGATGTAGTCCGCGGCGATGTCGCCCTCGTTCTCCAGGGCCTCGACGTCGACTCCGGCCTCAGGCGCCTCAGCCACCGCTACTCCACCGTTCTCTTCCTCGCTACTGCCCACAGCGATCCCGTCTCCTCATCCATCACGCCCTGGCCGTCGTACGCCTCAGGGGCATTGTCGCCTGCGCACTCGAAAGTCCCCGCAACCGACGCGAAGCCGGGAGGCCCCTACTGGGAACCGCCACCGGAGCGCTTGGAGCGCGGCTGCTTCTTCGGCTGCTTGCGTTCGATCTTAGGCTGTTCCTTCGGCTCAGGAGCGGATTCGGCAGCCTTCTTTCGACCCAGCATGCCCTTGGCGGAACCGCTCGGGGAGGCGCCGCCCTTGGCCTTGTCGTCGGCCTGACCGGGAACGGGCTGGTTCCGGTAGAGGAAGTGCTGCTGGACCATCGTCCAGACGTTGGAGGTCACCCAGTAGACGAGCACGCCCACGGGCATCGCCAGACCGAAGAGCCCGAAGAGGGGCGCCATGTACATCATGATCTTCTGGGTCTGCATCATGGGGTTGTCAGGCATCTGCGAGATGCTGCGCTTCATGCTCTGACGCATCGTGAGGAAGGTCGTGGTCCCCATGACCACGCAGGCGATCGCGATGATGACCTTGGCCATGATCGGGTCGGTGGCGCCGAGTGCCGTCAGCTCCTCGGGGGAGCTGTTGAACTGCGCGGCGACCGGAGCCGCGAAGATGAGCGCCTGGCGCGCGCTCTCCACGAGCTCCGGCGTGAAGTTGTACTGGGGGTTGCCCTCGGCGACGCTCCGCAGGACGCTGAAGAGCGCGAAGAAGACCGGCATCTGCAGGAGGAGCGGGAGGCAACCCATGATCGGGTTGGTGCCGCTCTCCTGGTACAGCTTCATGGACTCCTGCTGGAGCCGCTGCTGGTCGTGCTTGTAGCGCTCCCGCAGCTTCATGATCTTCGGCTGGATGTCCTGCATCTTCCGCTGCGTGTTCATCTGCTTGACGAACAGCGGGACGAGCAGGAGCCGCATGAGCACGGTGAGCAGCACGATGGACAGGCCCCAGGCCCAACCGCTGTCTGTGTCGAGGCCGATGAAGGTCAGACCCGCGTGGATCTGGACCAAGATCCAGCCGACGATGTTGTAAAGCCAGTCCAGCACCGGCCAACTCCTATTTGCTTCGGTTCAGCTACTGGTCCCCGGAAGCGGTTCCGGCGTGACCGGCCTCGCCCGTAGACTCCTCGGACTCCTCGTTCCGGCGCCCCCTGGGCGGCGGAACCGGATCAAGACCCCCCGGGTTGAAGGGGTGGCAACGGCCGATACGCCTGATCGCCAACCACGACCCGTAGAGGGCTCCGTGCACCCGCAGCGCCTGGACGGCGTACGTGCTGCACGAAGGGTAGAAACGGCAGACCGGGGGGAAGAGCGGGCTGATGAAGCGTTGGTAGCCCCGGATGGGCAGGATCAGCACACGCGCGAACGCCGTCGGTCTGTGCTCGGTCATCGGCTCGCCCACCGTTCTCCGCCCTCGTCCGGGCGGCGGTTCCCCGCTGTTTCGCTCTTCGCCTGGTCCGCCTCGGGCGGCCGGGTTCCCCCGCGACCGCGCCGGCGACGCGACGACGGTCCGCGGGGGCGCACCACCGCGGCGATCGCGCTGTCGAGTTGCGCGGCCAGGTCCTCCTGCCGCAGGGAGGCGGCGGCGGGCTTGGCACGCACTACCAGCAGGCTACCGTTTGGCAGAACAGCCAAGAGGGGCCGCATGGCATGGCGGAGCCGGCGCTGGACGCGCTTGCGCACCACCGCTCCCCCGACCGCCTTGCTGACGACGAATCCGACGCGCGGCGGGTCCGCGGGAACCGCCGGGTCGGCGGTTCCGGGCGGGGACGCGAGGTAGACGACGCCCACGGCGTCGCGCGACGAGCGCCTGCCGGAGCGCATGACGGAGGCGAACTCGGCACTGTGGCGCATCCGGTTCCTCGGCGACAGCATCCGCGCTCCTCCGGTGTCGGGACTTCTCCCCACGAAAAAGGGACCGGCCGGCGAGAAGGCCGGACCGGTCCCTGAGAACTTGGGGCTGAGCGTGGCCTAGTGGCTCACGGTCAGCGCCGCGCGCCCCTTGCGGCGCCGCGAGGCGATGATGGCGCGACCGGCGCGCGTACGCATGCGCAGCCGGAAGCCGTGGACCTTCGCGCGACGCCGGTTGTTCGGCTGGTACGTACGCTTGCTCACTACTGGCTCCAGGGGCGTGTCAGGAAAGTACTACGACGGACCCCCAGGATATGCGGGGTCCCAGGGTGCATGAACCGCAGCCGCGCAACCGTGACGACACGTGCGCAGGCAGGATGGTCGGCATAAGCATAAAGAAGATACGACCTGGTGTGGTCGCGGTCAAATCAGACCCGTCCGCGGCGGCGCCGGCCCGGCCTCCGGGGCCGCCCGGGCCCCGGGCCCCTCCGGCGCCGGGACCCACCAGCCTGTGGACAACTTGTTGTCCACAGGTCCGTGCGACTTCCACGCCCGCCCACTCCTGTGGATAACCTCAGCCTGTGGATAACTTCTGACGCCACCGCCCCGCTCCACTCGCAGCCCACGACCCCTCCCGCCCACACACGCACTGACCTGCGAATTGTGGACAACTCTGCACTGTGCACAGAGATCTGCCATCCTGTGGATAAACCTGTGGACAACTTGTGGACAACGCCCTGGATCTGTGGATACCCCGCCGCGCCCGCATACGCGGCCGATCTCGGGCAGTGAGGTTATCCACAGGATCAAACCGCACCGAAACGCCCACCCGGCCGCGTTCCCCTGCCCCGGCACTGTCCCGGGGGGAGGACAATGGGAAGCCGCTCCCCGAGGCCTCCGGCTCCCGCGGCGCATGACCGACGACACTCCGCGGGCTCCCCGTCCCCCGTCCCCTCCTGCTCCACCCGCAACGCACAGATCCGCACCGAAGGGACAGCACCCATGGCAGGTCACCTTGGCTGACGCACAGGTCAACCTCGCA